>NZ_JAPZQX010000008.1 GCF_027531025.1 Novosphingobium sp. | reverse complement strand
GTCAACATCAGACAGCAGCACCTTCATGCCGAACTGGGCCACGGTCTGGGCAATGCCCGATCCCATCTGGCCTGCGCCGATCACCGCCACTGTCCGCATCAATCCATCCCTTCGCAAGTGCAGCAAGGGGCGCTGCCTAGCGGTGAAGGTGATGCTTGGCTAGCCTTATCCGCACCGCCAGGCCTGCCGGATGTAGACCAGCCAGTAGGCCAGCGCGCCGAGGATGTCGCCGCCAGCGAGCTTGCCAGGGGTGCCGATCGCAAGGCCCTGGACCAGTGGGACGGGATCGATCCGCTCACCCCGCTCACCCCCGCCAAATAGGCGCCATGGGTCCGTCAGGCGTGGCTGGCAGCCACTCGTGTTACCCATGCGGGTGGCTTTTCACATCAAGCCCAACCTATGCGTTGACAGACACCCTCACCACCGCTAGTGGCGCGCTCCTACCCGGCAGCAGGCGTCTTGGCCCGCTGCCATCCGTGCCCAGATGGCGGAATTGGTAGACGCACCGTCTTCAGGTGGCGGCGCTGGAAACGGCGTGGAGGTTCGAGTCCTCTTCTGGGCACCATTTTTCAGACCGACGTTGTGCGTCTGCGGTTGTGAAAACCCCAGAAATCCGCCATGTTCTTGCGCAATTTGTTCGTCCAAAATTCGCCCCTGTTCACCTCTGGTCGGTTGGGTCAGCGCGGGCTAGATCGGGGCCGTTCGACTGCATTCGAGGAGCCGCTGGATAACGGTTTTGCGGGGTAGGGCCCCCATGGCCGCGATCGCCGATCCGTTCATAGCCAAGCGCGCGCAGGACGGCCTCGCCGATACGGCGGTGACCAAACCCCAGGTGGCGGCGACGGGCTATTTCCCCTCAGCCAGCATTGCCTTCGTTTCGGCATTGGTCCAGTCGTGCCCGCCGACAAAGCGCCAGACCTCGCGCCCCTGGGAATCGTAGTAGATCGTCGTTGGCAGGACGGTCAGCTTGTACTGCACGGTCAGCTCGCCATCGAGGTCGAGCCAGGGTTCCAGCCGATCAGCCCCGCGCGCCTTCAGGAACTGGGCGACCTTGTCCGCCGGGGGAAGGTCCTGCGAGATGGTCAGGACCTTCATCTGCCCTTCGCGCTCCTTGGCCAGCTGGTTCAGCATCGGCAGTTCGGCCACGCAGGGGGCGCACCAGGTGGCCCAGAGGTTGATCAGCAGCGGCTTGCCCTTCAAGCTGGACAGCTCGACCTTGTTCCCCGCCGCGTCGCGCAGCGTGAATTCGGGCAGTTCGCTGCCCTTGCGGCTGCGGTCGATTGTCCCGGTCAGCTCGCCGCCCGCGGCCTGCGCCGCTTCGGTCCCCGCCGCCGGTTGCTTATCCGCCGTGGTTTCCCTATCGCACCCCCCGACCAGCAGGGCACAGCCAAGGACGGCGAGCGTGAGCGAGCGGGAAAACAGCAAGAGCGGCTCCAATACCATGTGGGGCGGACGGTTCGCGGAAGGGCCGTCGGCAATCATGCGCGAGATAAATGCCTCGATCCCCTTCGACAAGGCGCTGTGGCGGCAAGATATCGCCGCGTCAAAGGCTCATGTCGCGATGCTGGGCGCACAGGGCATCGTCAGCGCCGAGGATGCCGCCGCGATTGCAGCGGGGCTCGACCAGGTCGCTGCCGAATACGAGGCCCATGGCGTCCCCGAGAACTGGGACCTTGAAGACATCCACATGACCACTGAAAGCCGGCTGGCCGAACTGATCGGCCCGGCGGCGGGACGGCTGCACACCGCGCGCAGCCGTAATGACCAGGTGGCGACCGATTTCCGCCTGTGGGTGCGCGATGCGATCGATCAGGCGGACGCGGGGCTAGAGGCGCTGCAGGTCGCGCTGGTCACCCGCGCGGGCGAACATGCCGACAGCATCATGCCCGGCTTCACCCATTTGCAGACCGCGCAGCCGGTCACGCTGGGGCATCACCTGCTGGCCTATTTCGAGATGGCCGCGCGCGATCGGTCGCGCCTCGCCGATGCCCGCGCCCGGCTGAACCAGTGCCCGCTGGGCTCTGCCGCCCTGGCCGGGACCGGTTTCCCGATCGACCGGCAGGCCACGGCCCACGCGCTGGGCTTTGCCGAGCCGACCCGCAACAGCCTGGACGCCGTATCGGACCGCGATTTCGCGCTCGATTACCTGATGGCCGCCGCCCAGATCGCGCTGCACCTGTCGCGGCTGGCGGAAGAATTCATCATCTGGGCCAGCCAGCCCTTCGGCTTCGTGACCCTGCCTGATGCGCTGTCCACCGGCAGCTCGATCATGCCGCAGAAGAAGAACCCCGATGCGGCCGAACTGGTGCGCGGCCATGCCGGGCGGATCGTGGGCAGCCTGACCAGCCTGATGATCACGATGAAGGGCCTGCCGCTGGCCTATTCGAAGGACATGCAGGACGACAAGCCTCCGGTCTTCGAAGCCGCCGGGCTGCTCACCCTGTGCCTGGCCGCGATGGAAGGCATGGTGGCGGGCGCCACCTTCCGCACCCAGCGGATGCGTGCGGCGGCCGAACTGGGCTATGCCACCGCGACCGACCTCGCCGACTGGCTGGTGCGCCAGGCGGGCATCCCCTTCCGCGAGGCGCATCACATCACCGGGGCGGCGGTAAAGCTGGCCGAAAGCCGGGGCGTGGCGCTGGATGCCCTGCCGCTGGCGGACCTTCAAGCCATCGATGCGCGGATTGACGAGCGGGTCTTCGCCGCACTGTCGGTCGATGCCTCGGTCGCCTCGCGTGCCAGCTATGGCGGAACCGCGCCGGAGCAGGTAAGGCTCCGCGTGGCCGAAGCGCGCGGCGCGCTGGGGCTGGAGTAATGGCAATGCGTGGTCTGGTCCTTCCCGCTGTGTTCCTGCTGGCGCTGGGCGCCTGCGGCCAGCGCTCGGACCTCAAGCCAGCGGCGGGCAAGGAGCTGCCCGTGGCCCCCCATGGCCGCGAGGATCGGCCCAAGGCCGAGGAACTGCTGAAACCCGGGCTCCAGGCGGCTCCGGAACGCAGCGTCGAACTGCGGCGAAAATCGGAAGAACGCACTGACGATCCGTTCGACCTGCCCCCTTCCGACGAGTAAGTTTTCATGGACCATTTTCAGATCATCAACGGCGAACTGCACGCCGAACAGGTTCCTCTGAGCCGGATTGCCGCGGAAGTCGGCACGCCGGTCTATGTCTATTCGCGCGCTACGCTGGAGCGCCATGCCCAGGTCTTCGTCGATGGACTGGCCGCCCTGCCGAAGAAGCACGTGGCCTTTGCGATCAAGGCCAATCCCAACCTGGCCGTGCTGCGGGTGATGCAGCGCCAGGGGCTGGGCGCCGATGTGGTTTCGGGTGGGGAACTGGCCCGCGCGCTGGCCGCCGGGATGCCGGGGCAGGACATCGTCTTTTCCGGTGTCGGCAAGCTTGAGCGCGAGATGATCCTCGGCCTCGATGCCGGGATCGGCCAGTTCAATATCGAGAGCGAGGAAGAAGGCGTCGAGCTTGCCGCCGTGGCCGCCGCGCGCAGGCAACGCGCCGCCTGCGCCCTGCGGGTCAATCCCGATGTCGATGCCCGCACGCACGAGAAGATCTCCACCGGCAAGGCCGAGAACAAGTTCGGCGTGCCGATCGATCGCGCCGCCGGGATCTATGCCCGCCTTGCCGCGCTGCCCGGCCTCGACATGCGCGGGGTGGCCGTCCACATCGGCAGCCAGTTGCAGCAGCTCCAGCCGCTGGAAGATGCCTTCGTCAAGCTGGGCGCGCTGATCGCGGAACTGCGCGCCAATGGCCAGACCGTGACTCATGCCGATCTCGGCGGCGGGCTGGGCGTGCCGTACAAGGCGGGCGAGGTATTCCCGACCCCGGCCGAATATGGCGCGATGGTGGCCCGCGTCTGCGGCAATTGGGACGTGACGCTGATGTTCGAACCCGGCCGGGTGATCGTCGGCAATGCCGGCGTGCTGCTGACCCGCGCGATCCGCGTGAAGCGTAGCTCCAACAATACCCCCTTCGTGATTGTCGATGCGGCGATGAACGACCTCGCCCGCCCAGCAATGTATGGCGCCTGGCACGATTTCGAGGCGGTGCGCCCGACCGGTCAGAAGATGACCGCGCATATCGTCGGCCCAATCTGCGAAACCGGCGATACCTTTGCCATGGATCGGGAAATCGACGCACTGGTTGCCGGGGACCTGGCGGTGTTCCGGACTGCCGGGGCCTATGGCGCGACCATGGCCAGCTCCTACAACAGCCGCGGCTTCGTGGCCGAAGTGATGGTGGATGGTGACCAGTTTGCCGTGGTGGCCGACCGGATCCTGCCCGAAGCGATCACGGCGGCCGAGCGGGTGCCGGCCTGGCTGGACTGACCATGCATTCGCTGCCGCTCTTCCATCGCCTTGCTGGCCAGCCGGTGATCGTGGTGGGTGAGGGCGAGGCGGCCGAAGCGAAGAGCCGTCTGCTCGAACGCGCTGGGGCGCGGATCGTCGGCATGGACGATCCCACAGCGCGGCTGGCCTTCGTCGCGCTGGACGAACCGGAGGACGTGGCCGCCGCGCTCAAGGCGCGCGGGCTGCTGGTCAACGTGGTTGACCGGCCCGAGCTCTGCGATTTCACTACCCCCAGCCTGCTCGAACGCGGGCCGGTGCTGGTCGCGGTATCGACCGGCGGGGTTTCGGCGGGCCTTGCCAAGGCGCTGCGGCTGCGGCTCGAAGGCCTGCTTCCCGCCACGCTGGGCGCACTGGCCGAAGGACTGGGCGCGACGCGCGGGGCGATGAAGGCCCGCTGGCCCGCTGGCGGGGACCGCCGACGCGCGCTCGATGCCGCGCTGGCGCAGGGTGGCCCGCTCGATCCGCTGGGCGGTTCGACCGACGTGGCGGGCTGGCTGGCCGGGGCCGATGACGGGGTGCGCGGAAGCTTCGAAATTGTCTTGCGTTCGGCCGATCCCGATGACCTGACCCTGCGCGAGGCGCGCTGGCTGGGCAGTGCCGATCTGGTGCTGCACGATCCGGATGTCCCTGCTGCCGTGCTCAACCGCGCCCGCGCCGACGCCGCGCGCGAGCTGCTGGGGGCTGGATCGGCCGCGCCGGATCAGGCCGGCGTCACCGTGATCATTCGGCGGGGATCAGCAGCACCTTGATCTGGGCCAGGGCGATCGGCTTGGTTCGGTCGTCCTGCCAGGCTTCCGCATTGACCAGCGCCACCCGGCGCCCGGCGCGGGTGACCGTGCCCTTGGCATAGGTGACCTGTTCGGTGCCGCCGCGCATGAATTCGACCTGGATGTTGACCGGCTTCAGCTGCATGGACGCTTCGCCCCGGGCGGCTAGCTCGGCGCGCAGCGCGGCGAAGGCGGCCATTTCCATCAGGCCCGACATGGCCCCGCCGTGAAGGAAGCCCGGTCGGCCCTGGACGCGGGTAGAGAATTCGACCCGCAGCACCGGCTCCCCCGCCTCGTCATGGTCGATGACGATGCCCAGCGCCTCGGCATAGGGGGGAAGGGTCTGCTGCGCGCTCACCGGTAAGGTCCGTGGGTGGCCATAAAGGTGCCGATCACATGGGCCACCGGATCGGCCGGATCGCCATCGTGGGCGATCCCGCGGATGAACGAGATCGTTCGCGTCAGCTTGTAGCATTCGCCGCGCCCGATCACCGTGTTGCCGGGCCTGGCCGCGCGCATGTAGTCCACCCGCAGGTCCAGCGTGGCATGGGGCACGAACTTGCCCGACCTGGTCCACACGCTCATCGAGGTGGCATTGTCCATCAGGCTGATGATCGGGCCGGATGCCAGCACGCCCGCGCCATCGATGCCCACCAGCTCCTCGCGCCAGGGCAGGGACAGCTCCACCCAGTCCTCGCCGTGCGCGTGATAGGTCAGCCCCAGCCAGCCGCCGTGACCATGGCGGGTCATCATGCGCGAGGCCAGGCTCGGATCGAACCGGGTGCCGGGAGGCAGGACATGCGTGGGTGGGCTGGGGCTGGGCGGGTTGGACATGGCGATTTTCCTGCGCGGCGGCGGCGGCGATTACAATCTTTTAATTCGGCAGCAAGGCGCGTGGCGGCGAAGCTGGGCGGGCAGGGCGCAATGGGCCTTGCGTCAACCCAGGGGAAAGTCATGAACCTGCCCAAGATCGATGTTTCCGCATTGCCCGATCTCGATACGCTGACCGGTGTGTTCGGCAGCCTCGCCAATCCGCTTCAGGCCGCCGGGTCCGACGATTCGGTCGTGATCATCATGGTCTTCATCTACGAAGTGCTGGTGCCCTGATCGGGCCGCGCCAGCCATGCTGATCAGACCGGAGCTGGCCGCGCTGACCGCGCTCGCCCGCGGGGCGGAGCTGGACGACCTGCCGCTGCTCGCCGCGCTGTTCACCGCCGGTGATTCCGCGGCCCGGACCGTGGTGGACGAGGTGACCGGCTGGCTGCTGGCGGAACTGGCCGCTCAGCCGCTGGGGCAGGTGCCGTTCCGCCATCACAGCGATGGCAGCGTTACCACCCTGCTGCTCGCCCGGGCGGGCGGGGCGACGCTGGCGCTCCAGGCGATCGACGGGGTGGCCCTGGCGCGGCGGCCCGAACCGGTCTCGGTCAGCTTCCCCCCGGTGGCTGCCTGGGATCATGTGCTGGCGGGGCATGGCTGGGGCGAGGTGGTGCGCCTTGACGGGTTCGACGGCGGGCGGGCGCGGCTGGTGTCTGTACCGGTTGAGCTGGCACCCGGATCGGTCAGCCACCGCTCTGTCGGGTCGGCGGCGCAGGTTTTGCGGTGGGCCGAGGGCTGTCTGGTCACGCTGAAACTTCAGTGTCGGCTTGGTGCCGGTTCAGTGACGCGTGAGTACCGCTTGCGTGACGGTGAACTGCTGCATCAGGCCGCCGCCAGTGCCCGCGACAGCCGCCTTGAACTGACTGCGGCGCTGCTCGGCCGGATGGGCCGCACCGATGCCGCCCCGCTGCTCGCCGCCATGGCCGAGGAGCAGGGCAGCACCCACCTGCGCTGGCAGGCCCTGCGCGAATGCCTGGGGCTGGATACCGCGCTGGGCTTTGCGGCGCTCGGTGCCGTGGCGCGGCGGACGGACGATCCGCTGGCTGGAGCAGCGCTGGCGCTACGCAATCAACTCATTGATAAATATCCTGAACTGGGGAGGGTGCTGCCATGCCCCGCGTGATCGAATGCATCGACAGCACGCGCGCCGGGCTGGACGATGCCTGCGCCGGAATTGCCCGGCTGGGCTTCGATCCAGAGGACGAGGAGCAGCTTGCCAATGCCGCGCTGTGGCTGCGGCGGCTGGGCAATGATCGCGATTTCCTGGGCGACCTGCTGATCGGGGAACTCGCCCGCCGCCACCGCGAAGAAGTGCTGGAAAGCGCCTATGGTCCGCAAGTCGTCATGCTGGCTCCGCCCAACGGCAACTTCTTCATCCGCGCCAATATCTGGCCCTCTGCCAATGAACACATGGTCCGTGCTTCGGGCGGCGCCTCGTTTGTCTATGGCCTGCCGCACGATCACAATTTCAGTTTTCTCACAGTGGGTTACTTCGGCCCCGGATACTGGAGCGACTATTACGAATACGACTATGGCGAAGTGGCCGGAGCCAGCGGCGAGGCTGTACCCAGCCTGCGGTTCGTCGAGCGCAGCCGGCTCGAACCCGGCAAGCTCATGCTCTATCGCGCCCACCGCGATGTCCACGCCCAGCACCCGGCGGATTCGCTCTCGGTCTCGCTCAACGTCATGCACACCAGCGGGGCGCAGGGCTGGCTCGACCAGTACCGCTTCGACCTCGATCAGCAGCGGATCGGCGCGATTGTCTCACCGGGGCCGAGCGAGGCTTTCCTGAGGATCGCGGTGGGGCTGGGCGGGGCCGAAGCGCTGGATCTTGCGCACCGGTTCGCGCGCCGGCATCCCAGTGACCGGCTGCGGCTGGCCTGCTGGGATGCGCTGGCTTCGGTTGCGGCGGACAGCGCGGCCCGCGATGCTCTGTGGCGCGAGGCCGAAGGGGCGGGCAGCCGTCTGGTTACGCTGGAGGCCAGAGCGCGGCGGGCGGCGATTTCGGCTTAGCCCATGCCCCCGGCCAGCGCATCGATCGCCGCCTGCAGGATCACCGCCGCCGCTGCCGCGTCAATCCGGTCGGCGCGCTTGGCGCGGCTCATGTCCTGGGCGATCAGGGCGCTTTCGGCGCTGGCGGTGGACCAGCGTTCGTCCCACAGCAGCACGGGCAGGTCCAGCGCCTCCGCCACATTGCGGGCATAGGCGCGGCTTGACTGGCTGCGCGGGCCCTCGCTGCCGTCCATGTTGAGCGGCAGGCCGATCACCACGCCCCTGACCGAGCGTTCAGCCACCAGCGCGGCCAGCGCCTGCCGGTCCGCACCGAACTTGCCGCGCTTCAGCGTCTTGCCGGGCGAGGCAAAGCGCCAGCCGGCATCGCAGAAGGCCGTGCCGATCGTCTGGGTGCCGAGGTCCAGCCCCAGCAGCGCCCCGCCGCCGGGCAGGGCGGCGCGGAAATCGGGGGCAAAGGTGGTGATCAGCGCGCCCGCCATGCCGCGGACCGGCGGATCACATCGGCGCGCAGGTTGGCCCAGTAGAGCGGCACGTCATAGACGTGGTAATTGTCCTCGGGCAGCACGAACGGGCCCATGTCCGGTCCCGCACCGACCCGCAGGATGCCATCGGCGGAACAGCGCGCGCCGACCAGTGCGGCCTTCATTGTGCCATTCTCCAGCTTCGCATCGGGAACCATGGTGCCCAGGTTCGCGCTGGCCGGCGCCGCGCCGCCGACGCCGCCGGTCAGCGGGTTGGAGCAGAGATAGCGCGCCGGCGGCGCCCCCGCAGGACGATCTCCGGCAAACCGTTCGTAGGACTTGATCATCAGTTCGGCATTGCCACTGTCGGTATAGCTCAGCCAGGAAATCACGCAGCCGGTCTGTTCCGGCGCGGTGCAGGCCGGGAAGCCCATCTGCGGCAGGTCAAGCTCCTGGTCGACCAGCCAGCCGATCGGATAGGCCGCCACCAGCCGCGTGGCGAGCGATGTGCCTTTCAGCTTGTCGGCCAGCAGCCGCTTCAGGTGATAGCCGCCCTGGCTGTGCCCGGCGACGATGAACGGCTGGTTCGCCGGTATACTGGCGATGAAGTGATCGAAGGCGGCGGCAACATCGCCATAGGCCAGGTCCAGCGCCTTTTGCGCCTCGGGCTGGTCGGTGATGAAGGTCCCGAAAGTCGCCTGGCGATAGCGCGGTGCCCAGACCTGCTCGGCCGCGTTGAACGGGCTGGCCGAGGCGCGGACGACCAGCGTGCCGATGCGGTTGGCGTCAGCATCGTCGAGCGGGGCATTCCAGTGCGCCTTCTTGAGGTAGCTGGTCGGCTGGATGAAGAACACCGCGACTGGGGCCTTGGTGGCTTCGGCCTTGAACCCGGCCGGCAGCCACTGGGCCGGATCCTCGGGCTTGCCCGGCCGCGAGATCCAGCGGTTCGCGTCGGCATAGGCATTGGGGGCAACCGGCGGCTGCGGCTCGAATGCCCCGCCGGGGGTGAAGGCCAGTCGGGTCAGCGGTTCGGGATAGAAGGTCAGTGCCAGCCGCCCGGCAACGAACAGGACGACCAGAACGGCGATCACATAAAGGAACTTGCGGGCCACGAGGGGTTACACTCCGGTCTTGGCGGGTTCGTCGGGGCTGGGTTGGGTATCGTTGCGCTGCGACTGGCGTTCCAGCGCCACCTTGAGCATGGCGACCAGCGGATCGGCCAGCAGCAGGCCAAGGATGCCGAACAGCGCACCCATGATGAGCTGCGCGCCCAGCACCAGCGCGGGGGCCAGGTCGGCGGTCTTCCTGGCGATCATCGGCACGATGATATTGCCGTCGACCGTTTGCACCACGACGTAGACGAAGATGCAGTACAGCCCCATTTCCCAGCCGCCCGAAAAGCCGACCATGATCATCAGCAGCCCGGAAATCGGGGCGCCGATATTGGGCAGGAAAGCCAGCAGGCCGGTCAGCAGGCCAAGCAGCCCGGCCATCGGCACGCCATAAAGCGCCAGCATGATCCAGGTCCCGATGCCTTCCACCGTCATGCCGACCAGACGGCCGAACATCAGCATGCGCAAGGTCTTGCCCATCTGCGCGGCGGTAACGTCGAAATTGTCGCGCTCGCCGCGCGGCAGCATCCAGGCGAAACCGCGCCGGTAAAGTTGCGGCTCGACCGCGAAATAGATTCCCAGCACCACGATCAGGAAAGCGGTGGTCAGTCCGCCGATCACCCCGCCGACCGCCGAGGTCAGCTGGGCCACGCCGCCCAGCGCCTGCTGGATCAGCCCCTGAACGTTGTCCATGTTGATCCGGAAGCCCTGGCCTTCAAGCCAGGCGGCGGACTTGAGCGCCTGGGTCTGGATGATCGCCGGCAGTTCGGATGCCTGGGCCGCGATCTGGCTGCCCGCGAACATGGCCACCCACCACAGGAAGGCGACCGTGCCCAGCAGCACCAGTGTGACCCGGATGCCGCGCCCAACCGGCAGGACCCGGCCCAGCAGCCGGGCGCCGCCATCGATCATCGCGGCAAAGACCATGCCGCCAAAGATCACCAGCAGTGGCTGGGCCAGCACGACGGCCAGGGCGACCAGCCCCGCCATGCCCAGCCAGACGAACGCGCGCTTGGCTTCGTGCCGCAGCAGCGGATCGGTAATATCGGTCGGGCCGATCGCCCGGCCCGACGGCTGCGCCGCGGCGGCGGTCTTGCGGCTGCGCCTGGGCTTTGCGCCGCTTGTACCGGTCGGTTCGTTCATATCAGCGCTGCTCCTGCGGCACATGGACCGGGCGCAGGCTGCGCCCGGCACGGTCGCCGCGCAAGGCCCCCCACCAGGTCAGCGGGTTCCAGCTCTCGCTGCCGTTGAGGCTGAAGGTGGTGAATTCGGCCCGGCCGCCGACATCGCTGAGCGGCACCGGGCCGCCCAGGCCGTTTTCCCAGAGCTCCGCGCGGCTGTCGGCCGAATGGTCGCGGTTGTCGCCCATCAAGAAGACATGATCGGCGGGCACGGTGATCTCGTCCATGTTGTCCAGCGACTGGCGGACATGATCGATGATCACATAGCTCGCTCCGTTGGGCATGGTTTCGCGATAGGCCGGCAGTTCATAGACCACCCGGCCGGAAGGCAGGCGGACGCGGTAATTGGCGAAGGCGGACAGGCAGTTCTCACCATCGCAGAGCAGGTCCTGTTCTTCGGGCAGTTGCACCGAAGGCTCGATGCTGCGGGGCACGGGCTTGCCGTTGAGGATGATCTCGCCGTCGCGCACCGCGATCCGGTCCCCGGGCCGGGCGACCACGCGCTTGATCAGGTCTTCCTCGCGGTTGCGCGGCACAGCGATCACGATATCGCCATAGTCGGGCGTGCCGCCGAATAGCCGCCAGGTGCCGCGCGGCAGCAGGTGGAAGCTGACCGAGGACCAGTTCCAGCCATAGGGGAACTTAGACACCACCAGCCGGTCGCCCACCAGCAGGTTGGGCATCATCGAGATCGACGGGATGTAGAACGGCTTGGCGATGGCGCTGTGGAACGCCAGGACGGCCAGCAGCATCAATGCCAGGCTGCGCACTTCGGCCAGCCAGTTGATCTTTTCGGGCGCGTCGACCGGAGTTTCCGGGGCTGGAGCAGGGGCGGGGTTCTGGGTCATTGCATCCGTCATTGCGTGTCCGTCAGGGGGCTTCAGGCAGCTTGCGCGCCTCGATCACGATGAAGGCCTGGGCCCATGGGTGATCGTCGGTGAGTGTCAGGTGAACCACGGCCTCGTGGCCAGGCGGGGTAATCGCGGCCAGGCGCTCGGCAGCACCCCCGGTCAGCGCCAGGGTCGGCGCGCCGGACCGGGCATTGACCACGCCGATGTCCTTCATGAAGACCCCGCGCTTGAACCCGGTGCCGACTGCCTTTGAGAAAGCCTCCTTGGCGGCGAAGCGTTTGGCCAGGGTGCCGGCCTTGGTGAAGGGTCGGCTATTGCCCTTGGCCTGCTCGATCTCGGTAAAGACGCGGCGCTCGAACTTCTCGCCGAAGCGATTGAGCGAATTCTGGATCCGCTCGATGTTGCACAGGTCGGAACCGATGGCGATGATCATGGCCCTGGCTTTACCGCGCCGCGTCCATCAGGTCGCGCATCCGCCGCACGCTGGCTTCGAGGCCGACGAAGACCGCCTCGCCGATCAGGTAGTGGCCGATGTTGAGTTCGGCGATCTGGGGGATCGCGGCGACCGGCTGGACATTGTCATAGGTCAGGCCGTGGCCGGCATGCGGCTCGATCCCGTTCTTGGCGGCCAGGGCGGCCATGTCGGCCAGCTTCTTCAGTTCCACCGCGCGCGCCTCGCACTCGGCATGGGCATAGTCGCCGGTGTGCAGTTCCACGACCGGCGCGCCGAGGTGCATGGCGGCCTCGATCTGGCGCTCGTCGGGGCCGATGAACAGGCTGACGCGGATGCCCGCATCGCGCAGGCGGCTGACGATCGGAACCAGGCGGTTGTGCTGCCCGGCAGCGTCAAGGCCGCCCTCGGTCGTGCGTTCCTCGCGCCGCTCGGGCACGATGCAGGCGGCATGGGGCTTGTGGCGCAGCGCGATCGCCAGCATCTCGTCGGTAGCGGCCATTTCGAGGTTGAGCGGCAGGCCAGTGGCCGCCTGGATCCGGGCGAGGTCCTCGTCGCGGATGTGGCGGCGATCTTCGCGCAGGTGCACGGTGATCCCATCCCCGCCACAGGCCGCCACGATTTCAGCTGCGCGCACCGGATCGGGATGATCCCCGCCGCGCGCGTTCCGGATGGTGGCGACGTGATCGATGTTCACGCCCAGTCGGAGGCGGGTTGGTATCACGGTTTTGCGCGGCTCCCGGGCTTTGTGGCTGGAGTCGCTGCCAGTTCGGGCGGCAGTTCGTCCGGCGCATAGGTTGGGAAATTGATGGCGATCAGCGGGAAGAACGGCACCCCCAGATCGACGGACCCCGCCGACCGGTCGACCAGCGCTGCGGCCGCGATCACTTCGCCGCCGGCTTCGCGCACGCAGTCCATCGCCTCGCGGCTGGACAGGCCGGTGGTCACCACATCCTCGACCAGCAGCACCTTTTCGCCCGGCTCGATGGTAAAGCCGCGCCGCAGCTCGAAAGTGCCGGTGGGGCGCTCGACGAAGATCGCATCGATCCCCAGCGCGCGGCCCATTTCGTGCCCGATTATCACGCCGCCCATCGCCGGGGAAACCACCTTGGCAATGTCCTTGCGCAGCTCGCGCGGGATTCGCTGGGCAATCGCCGCAGCGAGCCGCGAGGCCCGCATCGGGTCCATCAACACGCGCGCACATTGCAGGTAATGTGCACTGTGGCGGCCCGACGAGAGCAGGAAATGCCCCTCGAGCAGCGCCTTGCTGGCGCGGAATTCGGCCAGAACCTCTTCTTCCTGCATGGGAAACGCTTTCCTTCGATACTGCTTACAGCCCAAGGTCCGGGTTCCCGGCGGGCCGTGTCAAAAATATCCCCTAGAGGCGCTTGAGGTGCCCCGCAAGCGCGCGTATAGGCCCCAGCAAATCTGACTCCCAAGGGGGCGGGAGAAGGGCTTGGCCCTGCTCTTGCCGGCAAAGGAAAGCGAAAGCAGCGCAACAATGACACTGGCAGGAACCGCCCGCACTGCGGGACAAGCGATCAAGGCATTCGGTCTCTCCCTGGCCCTTCTGGCCCTGCCGCAGGCGGCGTTCGCTGCCCCGGCGGCAACCCCGGTCGCTGCCGCTCCGGCTGCTGCTGCACCCGCGCCCGCCGCGGAAGCTGCCGCGCCGGTGGCTGCGGCTCCGGCTGTCGCCGCTTCGGCTGAAGCGCCGGCCCCGGCCGCCCCGGCGGTCGATCCCAACGATCCCCGCTTCCAGGTGGCGCCGGGTGGCTACACCCCGATGGCTCCCACCCCGGGCAAGGGCATGCCGGTCGACAAGGGCATCGGCCTGCAGGACCAGTATTCGCCGGTCGGTGACTATGGCAGCTGGATGCACGATGCCTTCCTGATGCCGATCATCACGGTGATCTCGCTGTTCGTGCTGTTCCTGCTGCTGTGGGTGGTGGCTCGCTACAACAAGCGCGCCAACCCGGTGGCTTCGAAGACCAGCCACAATACCCTGCTCGAAGTGATCTGGACCGGCGTGCCGATCCTGATCCTCGTTGCCATCGCGGTGCCCTCGGTGACGCTGATCGCCAAGCAGTACAAGCCCGCTCCGGCCACGGCCGTGACGATCAAGGCCACCGGCAACCAGTGGTTCTGGACCTACAGCTACCCTGACAACGGCGGGTTCGAGGTCATTTCGAACATGCTGCCCGAGGAAGAAGCCAAGAAGCGCGGCGAACCCTACCAGCTGGCGGCTGACTATCGTATGGTCGTGCCGGCTGGCGAACCGATCCGCCTGCAGGTGACTGCGGCTGACGTGATCCACGCCTTCGCCGTGCCCTCGCTGTGGTCGAAGCTCGACGCCGTCCCTGGCCGCATCAACGAGAAGGTGCTCTTCATCAAGGAGCCCGGCGTTTATTACGGTCAGTGCTCGGAACTCTGCGGCGCCCGTCACGGCTATATGCCGATCGTGGTCGAAGCCCTGCCGCGGCCCCAGTACAACGCGTGGGTGATGACCCAGGCTGGTGGCAAGATCGATGGTCTGCCCGAAGCCCCGGCTGCTGCTCCCGCCGCCGCTCCGGCTGCTGCCGCCACCCCGGCTGCTGCTGTCGCTCCGGCCGCCGCCCCTGCCGCGCCGGCCACTGGCGCCTGAGCCCGTTTTAAAAGGATAAGGTTCGCATCATGGCTACCACCGCCGAACACTTCCAGGCCCACGACGACGCGGCCCACCACGATCATGACCACAAGCCGGCATTCTTTGCCCGCTGGTTCATGTCGACCAACCACAAGGACATCGGGACGCTTTACCTGATCTTCGCGATCTTCGCGGGGCTCATCGGCGGCGCCTTCTCGGGCATCATGCGCCTCGAACTGGCGGCTCCGGGCATCCAGTACCTGGGCTGGGCGGCCGAGCACCTGTTCATGATGAAGGACCCCAGCTTCGACCAGACGCTTCACGTCTGGAACGTGCTGATCACCGCGCACGGCCTGATCATGGTGTTCTTCATGGTCATGCCCGCGATCATCGGCGGCTTCGGCAACTGGTTCGTGCCGATCATGATCGGCGCGCCCGACATGGCCTTCCCGCGGATGAACAACATCTCGTTCTGGCTGACCGTGGCAGGCTTCATTTCGCTGATGCTGTCGGCCTTCGTGCCCGGCGGCACGGGTAACGGCGCCGGCATCGGCTGGACCGCCTATGCCCCGCTGTCGACCTATGGCGCGACCGGCCCAGCGGTCGACTTCGCGATCTTCTCGCTGCACCTTGCCGGTGCCGCCTCGATCATGGGCGCGATCAACTTCATCACCACCATCTTCAACATGCGCGCGCCGGGCATGACCCTGCACAAGATGCCGCTGTTCGTCTGGTCGGTGCTGGTTACCGCCTTCCTGCTGCTGCTGGCCCTGCCGGTGCTGGCCGCCGCGATCACCATGCTGATCACCGACCGCAACTTCGGCACGACCTTCTTCGATCCGGCCGGCGGTGGCGATCCGGTGCTCTACCAGCACCTGTTCTGGTTCTTCGGCCACCCCGAAGTGTACATCATGATCCTGCCGGGCTTCGGCATCATCAGCCAGATCGTCTCGACCTTCTCGAAGAAGCCGGTGTTCGGCTACCTCGGCATGGCCTATGCCATGGTCGCGATCGGCGTGGTCGGGTTCGTCGTCTGGGCGCACCACATGTACACCACCGGCATGAGCGTGAACACGAAGCTCTACTTTACCCTGGCCACCATGGTGATCGCGGTGCCGACCGGCATCAAGATCTTCAGCTGGATCGCCACGATGTGGGGCGGCAGCATCGAGTTCAAGTCGCCGCTGGTCTGGGCGATGGGCTTCATCTTCCTGTTCACCGTGGGCGGCGTGACCGGCGTGGTTCTGGCCAACGGCGGCGTGGACGATGTGCTGCACGACACCTACTACGTGGTGGCGCACTTCCACTATGTGCTGTCGCTGGGTGCGGTGACCGCGCTCTTCGCCGGGTTCTACTACTGGTTCCCGAAGATGAGCGGGAAGATGCACTCCGAATTCCTCGCCCATCTGCACTTCTGGGTGTTCTTCATCGGCGTGAACCTGATCTTCTTCCCGCAGCACTTCCTGGGTCTGCAGGGCATGCCGCGCCGCTATCCGGACTACACGGAGGCCTATGCCTACTGGAACGAGATCTCGTCGATCGGTTACCTGGTAATGGCCAGCTCGCTGGTGATCTGGTTCGTGAACATCATCTATGCCTACACCATGGGCAAGAAGGCCGAAGCGAACTACTGGGGCGAAGGTGCGACGACGCTGGAATGGACCCTGTCCAGCCCGCCGCCGTTCCACCAGTTCGAAACCCTGCCGGTGATCGACGACAAGGCCAAGCACTGAGGCCCGATCGTCCGAACCGACTGGACAGAATCCGCCCCGGCCCGCAAGGTCCGGGGCGTTTTCTTTGGAGTATGCCGATGCCCGAATTCCGGATGGTCGATTGCGGCGAAGTAACCCTGCGCTGCGCCATCGAAGGCCCTGAACCTGGCACCGCGCCGCTGGCGATCATGGTCCACGGCTTTCCGGAAAGCTGGTATTCGTGGCGGCACCAGATCGGCCCCGTGGCAGCCGCTGGCTTCACCGCCTGCGCCATCGACGTGCGCGGCTATGGCGGTTCGGACAAGCCGCAGCCGGTTGAAGCCTATACTTTGCAGGCGATCGCCGCCGACCTGATCGGCCTGGCCGATGCCCTTGCGCCGGACAGCCGCGTGGTGCTGATCGGGCATGACTGGGGCGCGCCGATCGTCTGGAACACGGCTTTCACCAATCCCGACCGGATCAGTGCGGTGGCGGGCTTGTCGGTGCCCTTTGCTGGTGCGCCGCTGCGCCCCTTTACCGAGGTGTTCCGCGAAGCCTTCACGGCCCAGGGCCGGTTCTTCTACCAGGAATTCTTTCAGGAACCGGGGGTGGCCGAGGCTGAGGCCGAAGCCGACCCGCGCGATTTCGTGGCGCGCATGATGTATTCGATTTCGGGCGACGTGCCGCCGGGCGATTACTGGTCCAAGCCGCTGGGCGCGACCTTCCTTGAAGGCCTGCCCGATCCGCAGCCGGTCCCCTGGCTGACCGAAGCGGACCTCGATTACTACGAGGGCGAGTTCAGGGCTTCGGGTTTTCGCGGCCCGCTCAACCGCTATCGCAACCACGAGCGGGACTATGAATGGCTCAAGCCCTGGCAGGGCAAGCAGCTGGAACAGCCCTGCCTGTTCATCGGCGGATCGCGCGATCCAGCCACCACTCTGTTCGGCGCGGTCGCAGACCCGGTCGCGATGATGCGGATGTTCGCGCCCAAGGTCGAAGGGTATGTGCTCGATGGCGTTGGGCACTGGACCCAGCAGGAGCGGCCACAAGAAGTGAACGCCTTGCTCATCGATTGGTTGAAGCGAATCTGAGCCGGGACTATAGGGCCCCCAACCATGACCTCCGTCAGCACCCCCGGAACCGCCCAATCGGCGCCTTTGCCCGCCGACTGGCGTGATTTCTTCGCGCTGACCAAGCCGCGCGTGATGAGCCTGGTGATCTTCACCGGCCTGTGCGGATTGCTGGCTGCGCCGGTATCGGTCAACCCGGTGCTGGGCTTTACCGCGATCCTGTGCATCGCGCTGGGGGCAGGTGGATCGGCCGCGCTCAACATGTGGTGGGAAGCCGATATCGACGCGCAGATGAAGCGCACTGCCGCCCGGCCCCTGCCGGCCGGCCGGATGCCGCGCGAATCTGCCCGCGATTTCGGGCTGATCCTGTCGTTGATCTCGGTGCTGATCATGGCGGTGGGCGTGGGCTATCTCGCCGCCGCGGTCCTCGCCTTCTCGATCTTCTACTACGCGGTGATCTACACCATGTGGCTCAAGCCGCGCACGCCGCAGAATATCGTGATCGGGGGCGGGGCCGGGGCCTTTCCGCCAATGATCGGCTGGATTGCCGCGACGGGCGAGATCACGCTGATGCCGATACTGCTTTTCGCGATCATCTTTTTCTGGACCCCGCCGCATTTCTGGGCGCTCGCGCTGTTCGTCGAGACCGACTATGCCAAGGCAGGGATTCCGATGATGCCGGTGGTGGCCGGCCAGCATTCGACCCGGCGCCAGATCCTGGTCTATGCTGTCCTGCTGCTGCCGCTTGCCATGCTGCCCTTCTGGATCGCCGGGGCGGGCGTGGTCTACGGGGCTTCGGCCCTGCTGCTTTCGGCGATCTTCCTGGTGCTGGCACTGCGTGTTGCGGTGTTCCGGCAAGGGGTGGGGGAAACCGACATGGGACCCGAAAAGCGGCTGTTCGCTTTTTCGGTGTTCTACCTCTTTGCCCTGTTCGCCGCGCTGGTGGCGGACCGCTGGATCATGGGATGAACCGAATGCCAAGCTTTCCCGACCCTGAAGCTGAACGCAAGCGCATCATCAAGCAACGCAACTGGATGCTGGGCGGCCTGCTCGTCGGCATGGTCGTGCTGTTCTATTACATCACCATCGCGCGGCTGGGAGGGTAAGGTCATGACCGTTCTGGCCCTGCCCAAGGATCCCAATGCCCGCACCGGTGTGCTGGCCCTGCTCGGCGCCGCGGCGATGCTCGCGCTCGGGTTCGCCTCGGTCCCGCTTTACCGCATCTTCTGCCAGGTCACCGGCTTTGGCGGCACCACCATGAAGGCGACCGAAGCCGAGGCGGCGGCAATCCGGGTGACTGACAAGCTGATCTCGGTGCGGTTCGATGCCAATGTCGACCGGCAATTGCCCTGGAAGTTCCAGATGGAACAGACCACGCAGGACCTGCGGATCGGCGCGCGCAAGATGGCTTACTATTCGGCCGAGAACCTTTCGGACCAGCCGATCACCGGAATCGCCTCGTACAACGTCGAACCGGAACTGGCTGGCAAGTACTTCCACAAGATCCAGTGCTTCTGCTTCAACGAGCAGACGCTGCAGCCGGGCCAGTCGATCAACATGCCGGTGATCTACTATGTCGATCCGAAGATCCTCGACGATCCGGAAACCAAGGACATCCAGCAGATCACGCTGAGCTACACCTTCCACAAGTCCGCGCAGCAGCCTGTCCAAAAATTGGCTGCAAACACTCTGGACCAGTCGCGGCCCGCACGATAAGGGCATCGTCAATTCTGCGCCGCAAGCCCGGCTTGCGGCGCCTCAACGGGATCAACGGGGACCACTCACATGGCCGGCACCACGAACCACGATTACCATATCCTTGAACCGGATATCCTGCCCTTCATCGGCTCGGTTTCGGCGCTGACCGCGACCACCGGCGGTGTGCTGACCATGCATGACATGGCGGCTGGCAAGTATGTGCTGCTGGTCGGCATGTTCGGGATCCTGTTCACCATGTGGCAGTGGTGGGCCAAGGTTATCCGCGAAGCCCATGAAGGCCATCACACCCCGGTCGTGCAGCTGCACCTGCGCTATGGCATGATTACCTTCATCGCCTCGGAAGTGATGTTCTTCGTCGGCTGGTTCTGGGCCTTCTTCAACTTTTCGCTGTTCCCCAGCGAGATTGCCGAAGTGGTTGGTGGCCAGTGGCCGCCCAAGGCCGTGGAAGAAGTGCTGAACGCCTTCGACCTGCCGCTGCTCAACACGCTGATCCTGCTCTGCTCGGGCACCACGATCACCTGGGCGCACCACGCGCTGATCCACGGGGACCGCGAAGGGCTGAAGAAGGGGCTGTGGGCCACCATCGCGCTGGGCGCGCTGTTCACCAGCATCCAGGCCTTCGAATACGCGGTCGCGCCGTTCCCGTTCGGCCAGAACACCTATGGCTCGGCCTTCTACATGGCCACGGGCTTCCACGGCTTCCACGTGCTGATCGGCACGATCTTCCTGATCGTCTGCCTGCGCCGCGCCTACAACGGCGATTTCACGCCCAAGCAGCACTTCGGCTTCGAAGCGGCTGCCTGGTACTGGCACTTCGTCGACGTGGTCTGGCTGTTCCTGTTCGTCGCGATCTATGTCTGGGGCGGTTGGGGCCACCCGGTCCACTGATGCCCGGCGGCGCAAGCCACAACGAAAAGGGGCAGCCCGGCCTGGCCGCGGCTGCCCTTTTCGCACTCTGCCCGAATTGCGGCGCCAAGGGCCTGTTCGATGGCGCCGCGCGCTTTGCGCCGCGTTGCCGGTCCTGCGGGCTCGATTACCAGCAGTTCAACGTGGGCGATGGCCCGGCCGCTTTCCTGACCATGATCATCGGCGCGCTGGTGGTGGGCCTGGCACTGTGGCTGGAGTTTGCCTGGCAGCCGCCGTTCTGGGTTCACATCGTCCTGTGGGTGCCGCTGGTCGCGGGGCTGACCCTGTGGGGCCTGCGCGTCAGCAAGGCCGCGCTGCTCGCGGCTGAGTACCAGCGCCACGCCCGCGAGGCGACCAGCGCCGACCTGCGGAAAGACTGATGCTCAAGCGACTGCCCCTGATCCCGACCGTAATCGTGCTCGCCGCCGTGGCGACGATGCTCGCGCTGGGCGTGTGGCAGCTTGGCCGGAGCGGGGAGAAGGCCGCGCTGCTGTCCAGCTATGCCGAGGCCGAGGGGCAGGGCGCGGAAGTGGCCTGGCCGGTCGATCCCGCCAGTCGGCAAGCCGCCCTGTTCCGCCGCAGCACGCTCGATTGCCGGATCGCCGGCAAGGACGCGCCGATCGCGGGCTATAACCGCCAGGGCACGCTTGGCTGGGCGCACAGCGTAACCTGCACCTTGCCAGAGGGAGCGCAGGCCGAAGTGGTCCTGGGCTGGTCGCGCGATCCGGCTGCGGTTGACTGGAATGGTGGCCGGGTGACCGGAATCGTTGCGCCGGGCGCGGGCGACGGCGTGCGTCTGATCACCGATCCGCCGCTGGCCGGGCTGCAGGCCAGCGCCCGTCCCGATCCGCGCGACATCCCCAACAACCATCTGTCCTACGCGATCCAGTGGTTCCTGTTCGCCGCCGTTGCCCTGCTGATCTATGGCCTGGCGCTCCGCAAGCGCCTTGCCGCGCGGGACGCTGAGGGCTAACGGCCCAGGTCGATGGACTACATTTCGACCCGCGGCAGCGCTCCGGCGCTCGATTTCGCCGGAGCCACCCTGGCCGGGCTGGCCAGCGATGGTGGCCTCTATGTGCCCCGCCACTGGCCCCGCTTTTCGGCTGACGAGATCGCGGCCATGGCCGGTCTGCCCTATGCCGAGCTGGCCGCGCGGATCATGCAGCCCTTCCTGGGCGATTGCCTGACGCCGGAACGTCTGCGCGAACTGACCGCCCAGGCCTATGGCCGCTTCGCGCACAAGGCCGTTACCCCGCTCAAGCAGCTGGACGAGCAGCAGTGGCTGCTCGAGCTGTTCCATGGACCGACCCTGGCCTTCAAGGATGTGGCGCTGCAATTGCTGGGCCTGCTGTTCGAGGAGTTCCTGGGCCGTGGTGGTGATCCACTGACCATTGTCGGGGCAACTTCGGGCGATACCGGTTCGGCCGCGATTGATGCCGTGGCGGGGCGCGCCCGGATCGAGATCTTCATGCTCCACCCCAAGGGGCGGGTCAGCGAAGTGCAGCGCCGGCAGATGACCACCGTGCTGGCCCCCAACGTCCACAACATCGCGATCGAGGGCACCTTCGACGATGCCCAGGCGATGGTGAAGCGGATGTTCAACGATACGGCGATGACCAGCCGCTTCGCGATCGGCGCGGTCAATTCGATCAACTGGGCGCGGCTGATGGCCCAGGTGGTCTATTACTTCGCCGCCGCGCTGCAACTGGGCGCACCGCACCGCAAGGTGGCCTTTGCCGTGCCGACCGGGAATTTCGGCGATGTCTTTGCCGGTTATGTCGCCGCGCAGATGGGCCTGCCGATCGAGCGGCTGATCGTGGCGACCAACGTCAACGACATCCTCCACCGCGCGCTGACCACCGGGGACTATTCGGCCGGCACGGTCACGCCCACTGCCGCGCCGTCGATGGATATCCAGGTCTCGTCCAACTTCGAACGGCTGCTGTTCGATCTCAATGGCCGTGACGGGGCCGCGCTGGCGGCGCAGATGGCCGGGTTCGAGGCCAGCAAGTCGATGCAGCTGACCAACGCCCAGCGCGAAGGGGCGGCGGCCCTGTTCACCAGCGCCCGCGCCGACGCCAATGATATGGCCCGCGCCCTGCGCTGGGGCTGGGACAATGCCGGCGAACTGCTTGACCCGCATACCGCCATCGGGCTGCATGCCGCCCGCACCGCGGGGGTCGATCCGGCCGTGCCGGTGGTGACCCTGGCCACGGCCCATCCGGCCAAGTTCGGTGATGCGGTGGAACGCGCCACTGGCCATCGCCCGGCGCTGCCCGCCCGGGTGGGGGACCTGTTCGAGCGCGAAGAGCGGCTGGCCGAACTGCCCGGTGACTATGCGGCCGTGGCTGACTACGTCGCCGCGCGCGCAGTGCCTCGTGGTTGAATTGCCAAATGGCTGAGCTGATCGAGGCGCCGGTCGTGATGGCCGGCGAAGGCTGGGCCGACTATGGCCTGGTCGACAGCGGGCATGGCCGCAAGCTGGAGCGTTATGGCCCGCGCCGGTTCATCCGCCCGGAACCTCAGGCAATGTGGCGCCCCCGGCTGGAACGCTGGGCTTCGGATGGCGAATTCGTGCCCGGATCGGACGAGGATGGCGGCGGGCGTTGGAACTATGCCAGTCCGGTGCCGCGCGAAGGCTGGCCGCTGGCACGCGGGGACGTGAAGTTCACCGCCCAGTGCACTCCTTTTCGTCATCTCGGCTTTTTCCCGGACATGGCCCCGGTGTGGGACTGGATGGGGGAGCAGCTGTCCGGGCGCAGCGACGCGCAGACGATGAACCTGTTCGGCTATACCGGGGTCGGCACGCTGTCGCTCTCCGAATACGGTCCGGTCACGCACGTTGATGCCAGCAAGAAGTCGGTTGCCCAGGCGCGCGAGAATGCGGCGCTGTCGGGCATGGCCGAGCGGCCGATCCGCTGGATTGTGGACGATGCCGCCAAGTTCACCGCGCGCGAGGTGCGCCGGGGCAAGCGCTATGACGGGATCATCCTCGATCCCCCCAAGTTCGGGCGCGGCCCGGAGGGTGAGGTCTGGCGGATCGAGGAGCACCTGGCTCCGCTGATCGGGGATTGCCGCCGCCTGCTCGATGCCGACAGTCGCTTCCTGTTCCTGACGGTCTATGCCGTGCGGATGAGCAGCTTGGCCTTGGCTGGCCTGCTGGATGAGGTCTTTGCCGATCTGCCCGGCCGGATCGAGCATGGCGACCTTGCCGTGCGCGAGGAAGCCCTTCGACAGGCTCAGGATGAGCGGAATGTTTGCCGCCTCCTGCCCACCGCGATCTTCGCGCGCTGGTCCAATAACGGCTAAAGCGCGCGCATGGCCGATTCGCTGATCCTCGAAGTTGCCGATTTCGAAAACGATGTCCTGACCGGCATCTATTCGGAGGAAACCGGCCGTCCCCAGCCGCTGCGCTTTACCATCCAGGTGAAGCTGAAGGTGGCCGAGCGTTATTCGCCCGACACTCCGCTGGCGGCCAGCAAGAACTACATGGACTTGAAGTTCGCCGCTTCGGAAGCCCTGCCCAGGGGTGTGCATTTCACCCTGATCGAGGCCGTGGCCGATCACATCTGCGACACGCTGTTCGTGCAGGACGAGCGGGTCGAGGCGGTGACGGTCAAGATCGTCAAGCTGGCGATCAGCGAGGCGGGCGAGAAGATCGGCATCACCCTCACGCGCGAGCGGCGCTGATGGAACTGGTGCGGATCACGGGCCTGCCGGACGATCCGCTGGATGCGGCGGCGGCGTTTCATGCAGACTGGACCAGCCGCCTGCGCGCGGCCGAGGCCGATCTGCTGCTGGCCTTTCCTGCTGCCAATCACACCCATCGTGGCTGGCGGCTGGCCGCCATGCAGATGCTGGCCCGCGCGCTGGCTCCGCGCCGGATCAATGCCGTGGTCGGTGATGACGCGGCCGCCCTGGCGGCAGCGCGGGATTACCTCGCCCATGCGCCGGGGCTGACCGGCCAGCTGATTTCGCTGGATGACGAAGGCGCGGGTGCGGTGCTACCACCGCCATCATGACGCTTGTCGACCAGTTCCAGCGCCGGATTTCCTATCTGCGCCTGTCGGTGACCGACCGCTGCGACCTGCGCTGCGCCTATTGCATGCCCGAACGCCAGACCTTCCTGCCGCGCAGCGAAGTGCTGAGCCTTGAGGAATTGCACCAGCTGGCACTGGGCTTCATCGCCCGCGGCGTTACCAAACTGCGACTGACCGGCGGCGAACCGCTGGTCCGGCGCGACATGATCGAACTGGTCCGGGCGCTGGGGCGCAAGCTGGGGGACGGCTTGGACGAGCTGACGCTGACCACCAACGGTACGCGCCTCGCCGAATTTGCCGATGACCTGTTTGCCGCCGGGGTGCGGCGGGTCAACGTCTCGCTCGATACGCTCGACCGGGCAACCTTTGCCCGGCTCGCCCGGCGCGACAGCCTGCCGCAGGTGCTGGAAGGGATCGCGGCGGCCCGGGCGGCGGGGCTGAAGGTCAAGCTCAATACCGTGGCGCTGAAGGATACCAATGCGGCCGAGATCCCGGCGCTGATCGAATGGGCCCACGGCCAGGGCCTGGAACTGACCCTGATCGAGGTCATGCCGCTGGGCGAGGTCGAGGAAGACCGGTTTGACCAGCACCTGCCGCTGAGCGAAGTGCGCGCCGCGCTGGAGGCGCGCTGGAACCTGACGCCTAGCGATCACCGCACTGGCGGTCCGGCCCGCTACTTCGATATTGCGGAGACAGGTGGCCGGATTGGCCTGATCACACCGCTGACCAACAATTTCTGCGAAGGCTGCAACCGGGTGCGGGTGACCGCCACCGGGCAGCTCTATCCCTGCCTCGGCGGGGGGGAGCGGGTCGACCTGCGCGCCGCGCTGCGCTCCGCCGATCCCGCTGCGGCCCTCGCCGAGGCGCTCGACGTGGCGATGAAGATCAAGCCGCTGCGCCACCACTTCCGGATCGACGCCCCCGGCGCGGCTCCGGCCCTGCCGCGCCACATGTCGATGACGGGAGGGTGAGCATGGCCCGGCTGGTCTTCCTGGGGCGGCTGGCGGACCTCGCTGGCGGAGCTGAGCTTACGGTGGCACCCGGCCCGCTTGAAACGACCCTTGCCACACTGCCGGTCGAACTGGCCGTGGCTCTGCTCGATGAGCGCGTGCGGATTGCGCTCAATGGCGAACTCCTGGCCGAGCCGGGCGGGATCGTGCTGGCCGAGGGGGACGAACTGGCCTTCCTGCCACCGGTCAGCGGGGGCTGACATGGCGCTCGACGTTCGCCTGCTGACCGAGCCGTTCGTTCCCGGCACCTTCATTGGCCCCTTTACCCAGGCCCATCCGGGGCTGGGCGGGGTCTGCACTTTCGTGGGCGAAGTGCGCGGGCAGGCGAAAGACGGCGGGCGGGTCGAGGCGCTGGAGCTGTCGCATTACGAACCGCTGACCCAGCCGGGGATGCGGGCGCTGGCCGAAGCGGCGGCGGCGCGATTCGGCCTGATGGGCCTGCTGATGCTCCACCGGGTGGGGAAGCTCTATCCCGGCGAGCCGATCGTCTGCGTTTCCGCCGCCGCCGAGCATCGCCGCGCCGCGATCGACGCGGTCGATTTCGCGATGGATCACCTCAAGAGCGATTCGTGGTTCTGGAAGCGCGAGCTGCGCGATGGGGCCTGGCACTGGATCGAACCGCGCGAGCAGGACCACGCGGACCTGGCGCGCTGGCGCTAGTTGGCGAGGCGGTCCCGCAGGTCGGCGATGACCCGATCCTGTTCCAGCACGATGGCCATGGCCGCCTCGCGGGTGGCCTTGGCTTCGGCCGCGGGTTCGCCTTCGATCCGGCCGGCGGCATAGATCGAATCGATCTCGGCCAGGGCGACCAGCGCCTCGCTGCGGACCGTCTGGAGGCCTGACAGCGTGACCGTGGCGACCGACCAGGCCTCGCTGGCCATGGTGGCGCCACTGGCGGCCTGTACCTGGCGGCGCACGCCGGGTTCGGCTGCGCGGAAGCGGCTATCGGCCTCGCGCACCCGCTCCAGCAGCGAATCAAGGCTGCGCAGCACGGCCGGATCGACCGGCACGGGCGGCGGCGGGGGTGGGGGCGGCTCCAGCGTTCCGCTCACCCGTTCGATCGGGCGCTTGGCCAGCGAGGGGTATTCCCCCGGAGTGGTCGAGCAGGCCCCCAGCAAAAGCGCGGGGATCAGGCAGGTGAGCGAGCGATTCATCGCCGCAGCCATAGCACGCCCGATTTCCTGCGCCAGCGCGCAAGATTCCTAAGGCCACTTGGTTGACAGCCCCGCCCCCTTGGACTAGGGGCGCTCCTTCTTGCGGCACCCCGCACACGCGGGGCGGCTGCTATGCTTTAAACACGGAATAGGTCACATGTTCGCTGTAGTGCGCACTGGCGGCAAGCAGTACCGGGTTGCCGCCGGAGACAAGATCGCGGTTGAGAAGCTGGCTGGTGAAGCTGGCGAAACCATCACGCTCGCAGATGTTCTGCTGGCTGGTGACGGTGGCGAAGTGAAGGATGCCAAGGGCGTCGTCGTTTCGGCCGAGATCATCGCCCAGGCGAAGAGCGAGAAGGTGGTGGTGTTCAAGAAGCGCCGCCGTCACAACTATCGTCGCAAGAACGGCCACCGCCAGCAGATGACCCTGCTGCGCATCGTCGCCGTCGGCGCGGGCGAAGCCCCGGCGAAGAAGGCTGCCAAGAAGGCCGCCCCCAAGGCCGAAGCGGCCGCTGAATAAGCATTCGGAGTAGATCGAGATGGCACACAAGAAAGCAGGCGGTTCGTCGCGTAACGGTCGTGATTCGGCCGGCCGTCGCCTTGGCGTGAAGAAGTTCGGCGGCCAGGAAGTGGTCGGCGGCAACATCATCATCCGTCAGCGCGGTACCCGCGTGTACCCGGGTGCCAACGTCGGCATGGGCAAGGATCACACCCTGTTCGCGCTGACCGAAGGCCGAGTCCGCTTCCATGATGGCAAGCTGGGCCGCAAGTACGTGTCGGTCGACATGGCAATTGCCGCCGAATAACCGGACAGTCGATAACGGGCTGTCCTTGATGGGCAGCCCCCGCCGGATCACCGATCCGGCCGAATGAGGGAGAGGGGCCCGCCCGTCTCCCTCTTTTCATTTCTCCCTCTGCCGCCCTGGACCAGCGCCGGGGTCGATGTAACCGAGGCGTCACGCAGCCGCTCTAGGGCGGGCCGCGCGGGGCCGCGAGGAGAGTGGAGAGTGACGATGTTCATGCGCAGCGAACGGCTGTTCCTGCGGCCTGCCTGGCCGGAGGACTGGCAGGAACTGTTGACCCGCGTGGCGGACGAGGCGGTGGTCAGGAACCTGGCCAAGGCGCCCTGGCCCTATACGGCGGAGGATGCTCGCTGGTTTGCCAGCCAGCCGCAGGATCAGCGCCTGCCCCATTTCTTCATCACCCTGCCGACCAGTGCCGAACCGGCGCGACTGATCGGCTGCATCGGCTTTGCCGCCGCTGGTGACGAGATCGAACTGGGGTACTGGCTGGCCCGTGAATACTGGGGCCAGGGCTATGCCAGCGAGGCGGCGCGGGCGGTGATCGGGCTGGCGCGGACGCTGGGTTACCGGCGCCTGGTTGCCGGGCACTTCATTGACAATCCGGCCTCGGGCCGGGTGCTGCGAAAGGTCGGCTTCCGGCCGACCGGGCAGATCCGCCAGCGCTTCAGCCTGGCCCGAGGGACGGAAGTGGCCTCGATCGAGCATGAGCTCGAGCTGGGTGAGACCTGCCGCGGCAATGATGACCCACCGCTGATGCGCGCGGCCTGACCAGCCAGCGGACAAGAAAAAACCTCCCCGGGCCAGGCCTGGGGAGGTTTCTTCGCTTGAGACTTTCAATCGGCTGGTCAGGCCAGCACCGCGTCCTTGAACTCGCTGTCGTGCTTGCTGATCAGGGCGCGGTCGTCATGGTTCCAGGGGTGGAAGCCCGGCAGGAAGTAGGAACACCAGGCCGGGAAGATCCGGCGCAGCACGCCCGGCGTGCCGACCAGGTACCAGGCCAGCTTGGCCTTCACCTTCCAGCCGGTCAGCCCGTCCTGCTTGAGCAGTTCAATGGTGTCCTGCCAGCGGTTGCGGATGAAGTTCGTGGTGACGATCAGCATCATCAGGCTCTTCACCTTCCAGCGCCGATAGCGGGTCCAATCCTTGGTGGCGTGGAGCCAGGTGTCATAGGCGACGCCCTTGTGCTCGATTTCCTCGACCGCGTGCCAGCGCCACATCGCGGCGGTTTCCGGCTCGGCCCCGGCAAAGTGCTGCGGGTTGGCGAGGAACTCCTGCGCCATCATCGCGGTGTAATGCTCCAGCGCCATCGTAACGGCGAGGTTGAGGATCGCCGGGCGGTCCTTGGTCAGTTCCAGGTTCGCGGCAACGCGCTGGTCGATCGCGTCCAGATCATAGCCGGCATCCACCGCCGCACGGTTGAAAGCGATGTGTTCGCGGGTGTGGTTGATTTCCTGCTTGATGAAGGCGCGAATCTCGGCCTCCAGCTTTGGCCCGGCGCCTTCACGGTGGGCCTTCACCGCTTCGATGAAGAAGGCTTCACCACGTGGGAAGGTGGCCGACAGGGCATTGTGCCAGGCCGTTGCCACCGGATCGTTGTTCAGCCACCAGCGGCCGGGCTTCTGGTCGCGCCCGAAGCGCTCATCACGCACGGTGATGGTCAGGTCAGCAGGGGTAGGACCGGCCTTGCCCAAGGCGGCGGCGGGTTCTACGTCAAGCGGGAACTTGGTGGGTGCGTTCATGCTGCCCGAATAGGATTAACTGACACTCATGTCAATAAGGAAAAGACTCAGCCAGGAAGAAAGCCGCACCGTCGCGCTGGAAGCCGCGCGGGCGCTGCTGATCGAACTCGGCCCGCAGGCGGTGACGCTGAAGGCCGTGGCTGCGCGAATCGGGCGGACCCATGCCAACCTGCTGCACCACTTCGGCTCGGCTGCCGGACTGCAGAAGGCGCTGGCGGAACACCTGGCCATCACCATTTGCGCCACGGTGGAAGAAGCCGTGCTGGCCAGCCGCAAGGGCGAGGGCAGCGCGCGCGAAGTGGTGGACCTGGCCTTCGATGCCTTTGACAAGGAGGGCGGCGGGGCGCTGGCGAGCTGGATGCTGATGAACGGCAACGAGGATGCGCTCGATCCGCTGGTCAGCGCGATCAACGACCTGGTCCAGGATCTCGACGAATTCGGCTCGGGCCAGATGCGCGGGGTGGCCCATGCGCTGTGCCTGATGGCGATGGGCGATGCCCTGCTGGGCGGGGCGCTGGCCCATTCGCTGAAGCTGCCGCGCACCACCGCGCGCGACATTGCCGAGGCCATGCTGGTTGATCAGGCGGTGAAGGCCGGGCTGGCGCCGGCCAGGTCGGAAGATGGTCAGCCCAGCTGAAGCCAGCCGGGCAGGGTGGCAGGGTCGAGATCCTCGACCCGCCGGTGATCGACTGCCAGGTCCAGGTCCGGATAGGCGGTGCGCTGCCTCGCCGGATCGCTTTCGCTCAGCGGCACGACTACCAGCCGCCGGTTGACCTTCTGCCGCCAGTTCATCCGTGCGGTGTTTTCCTGCCCGACATAGCAGCCCTTGGTGAAGGACACGCCGCTCAGTTCGGCGGCATTGCATTCCAGCCAGAGCAGGTCAGCCAGTTCCGCCGCCCCTTCGGTCACGCCCCGTGACAAGCGATGTTGCCGCCAGGCGGCTGCAGCATCGCCGCCAGCCGCCTCACCCAGCCAGCGCTGGCCCAGCGCGGGCAGGCGCGGATCGGGCGCGGGCCCATCGCCCGGCTGCCAGTGCACGCCCACGGCGGAATCGAGCGCAATCGCGATCTTGCGGCGCAACCGGTACATCGACAGGCGCTTGACCAGGGCCTCGGCCGCCGCCGCCTCGCAATCGAGCAGCAGGTCATCTCCATCGGCCCAGACCAGGAAATCGGCAATCACCTTGCCCTGCGGGGTCAGCAATGCCGCCCAGACCGGCAGCGCGCCCGAAACGTCATTGGTGACCAGCCCATTGAGGAACCCGCGCAGGTCTTCGCCCGGCTCGGTGGCGGACAGGCGGATCACGGCGCGGTCGGTCAGATTGGTTGCAGTCATGGATGACAGATAGGGTGGGTCATGCCTAAGGGAAAGGCATGACCGACGCACCGAATCGCCTGACCATCCGCCGCCCCGACGATTGGCACGTTCACCTGCGCGACGGGGCCGTACTGGAAGGTGTGGCCAGGCATACCGCGCGCCAGTTTGCCCGCGCGATCGTGATGCCCAACCTGTCGCCCCCGATCACCACGGTGGCGGCAGCAGCAGCCTATCGCGAGCGGATCGTGGCTGCGGCCGGGCCGGGCTTTACCCCGCTGATGACCGCGTACCTGACTGACACGATCGACGCGGACGAGATTGCGCGCGGCTTTGCCGAAGGCGTGTTTACCGCGGCCAAGCTCTATCCCGCCCATGCCACCACCGGTTCAGCCCATGGCGTGACCGATGTCGCCAATATCCGCCCCGTGCTGGAACGGATGGAAGCGATCGGCATGCCGCTGCTGATCCACGGCGAAGTGACCGACAGCCATGTCGACATCTTCGATCGCGAGGCCGTGTTCATCGAGCGCACGCTCTCGGGCCTGGTCCGTGACCTGCCCGGCCTGCGGATCGTGTTCGAGCACATCACCACCCGGGATGCGGTGGAATTTGTCGAGGGCGCCGGGCCGAACGTGGCTGCCACGATCACCCCGCAGCATCTCCACATCAACCGCAACGCGATGTTCGCCGGCGGCATCCGCCCGCACATGTACTGCCTGCCGGTGGCCAAGCGCGAAGTGCACCGTCTGGCGCTGCGCAAGGCGGCAACTTCGGGCAATGCCAAGTTCTTCCTGGGAACGGACAGCGCGCCGCACGCGGTGGGGGCGAAGGAATCGTCCTGCGGCTGCGCGGGCATCTATAACGCGCCCTATGCGCTGGAAAGCTACCTCGCCGTGTTCGAGGAAGAAGGCGCGATCGACAAGTTTGAGGGCTTTGCCAGCCTCAATGGCCCGGCCTTCTATCGCCTGCCGGTGAACGAGGACACGGTCGTGCTGGAGCGCAGCGGTGCCCAGGTACCCGAACTGATCGACGCCAATGGCACCCCGATCGTGCCATTCCATGCCGGCGAGACGCTGGCCTGGCGCTTCCTCGGCTGAACTGGCCGGTCAGGCCTGGCGGGATCGCGCCAGCAGGTCCCAGACGAACAGCGCAATCGCCGTCCAGATCAGGGCGAAGCTGACCAGCTGCGCCCCGTCGAGCGGCTTGTGGAAGAACACCAGTCCCAGCACGAAGACCATCGAGGGCGACATGAACTGGATCATCCCCATGGTCGAATAGGCTAGCCGCTGTGCCGCCATGGCGAACAGGACCAGCGGGACGGCTGTGACCACGTCCGAGAACAGCACCAGCGTGGCATCCTGCCAGCCGCCCAGCAGGGCGCTCCCGGCCGGGCCTTGCGCATAAAAACCGGCCACGGCCATGGCCGGCAGGGTCAGCACCATGACCTCGATCGACAGCCCGGTCAGCGCCGAAACCGGGGCGAGCTTGCGCACGAAGCCATAGGCGGTCCACGACAGGGCCAGCACCAGGCTGATCCACAGCGTCGCCAGGGCTTCCCAGGCCAGTATCAGCACACCAAGGGTGGAGATCGCCACGGCCAGCCATTGCCGCCGGGTCAGCCTCTCGCCGAGGAACAGGGTTCCGGCCAGCACGCTGAGCAACGGAGTGACATAATAGCCGACGCTCGCGGCATAGACCTGCTCGGTCTGGATCGCGGCGACATAGACCACCCAGTTGATCGCGATCAGCAGCGACGAGGCCAGCAGCATCAGCCGCGTGCGCGGATTGGCCAGGGCCGCGCCCAGCTCGCCCAGCTGGCCGCGCCAGGCCAGGATCAGCAGGCACAGCGGCAGCGACGAAATCACCCGCCAGCCGACGAATTCGAAGGCCGGCACGTGCGATACCAGCCACAGGTAAAGCGGCAGCAGGCCCCAGATCAGGTGGGCCCCCAAGGCCAGCGGCAGTCCGCCGGTGCGGGGCGAGGGGGTGGGCGCAGGCATGGGTAGGGCGGTAGTCTGCCGGGGCATGCGGGGCAAGCGGCGAGCCGGGACGAAAAAATTTCTTACCTGACAGTTCGGTTGCGCATCGTTCAGGTTCGAAGGCCTATAGCTGAACGCATCAGCTCACTCGGAGACCGAACATGCCCCAGACCTTCAAGACCGCCGCTCTCGCGCTGCTGGCTCCCGTCATGGTGTTGACCGCCAGCCCGGCGCTGGCCCAGCATGGTGATTGGGACCGTCGTGGGGACGATTACTACAGCCAGGACTATCGCGGCGATTATCGTGATGGCTATCGCGGCGAGTATCGCGGCGACTATCGCCAGCGCGGCTACTATGGCGAGCCGGTCTATGCCAACACCCGCACCTGGCGCGGCGACGATGGTCGCCACTACTGCCGCCGCAGCGATGGCACCACCGGCCTGATCGTGGGCGGCGTGGCCGGGGCGCTGATCGGGCGCGAAGTGGCCGGGCGGCGCGGCGATCGCACCCTCGGCGCGATCCTGGGTGCTGCTGGGGGCGCCCTGCTGGGTCGGGCGATCGACCGTTCGTCCAGCAACAACGGCTACCGTTGCCGCTAAACCGCCCTTAACCATCGCGCGGCTATGCCTGCCGCGCGATGGACCGGGCCTTCCTCCTACTTGCGCTGCCGCCGCTGCTGGCGGCTTGCGGTGAAACCGCGCCGCCACCGCCACCAGCCGAGCGCGATCCGGCGGTGGCTGCTGCCCTCGCCCTGCCGCTGCTCAGCGATCCTGACCTCGCCGGGTCCAACCCTGCCGGGGCCGCGCTGACCGGGGGCGGACCGCCGGTTGGCGCCATTCCGCTGATTGCCCCCGATCCCGCCAGTGCCGAAGCCGCAAGGTCGGCTGCCCGGCAATTGCTCGGCGGGTCGATCCCCGCCCTGCCGCGCCCAGTGGCCGAAGACCGCGTCTCGCCGATCGCGGTCGCACCAACGGCCGCAGCGATTGCGGCGGCGCTGCCGTTCAGCCGGACCTGCGCGGCCGAACTCGACTATTCCTTCAGCTGGGCCGCGCGCCTGCCGGCTGCCCTGCCGGTCTATCCGCTGGGCGAGGCGCAGGAGGCCGGGGGGAACGATCGTCCCGGTTGCCAGTTGCGTGTGGTGAACTTCAGGGTGCCGGTAAGTGCCGATGAAGTGATCGCCTTCTACCACGCCAGTGCCGTTCGGGCGGGTCTTGGCGCCACCTATCGTCGGGCTGGCGGTGATGCCGTGGTGACGGGGGGCAAAGGCGCGCTGGGCTATGCCGTTTTCGCCCGCCCGCTGCCCGATGGGCAGGCCGAGGTCGACCTGATCGTCAACGGCTGAGGCGGCGCTACTTCGCTTCGCGCAGGCCCACGCCGATCATCGCGCGCGGCTGTTCCATCTCGTTCGAGGCAACCGGATAGGCGCAGTAATCCGCGGCATAATAGGCACTCGGCCGATGGTTGCCCGACAGGCCCACACCGCCGAACGGCGCAGCCGAGCTGGCGCCGTTGGTCGGCCGATTCCAGTTGATTACCCCGGCGCGGACATTGGCCCAGAACCGGTTGTATTCCTGCGGCGTCCCCCCGATCAGCGAGGCAGACAGGCCGAAGCGGGTGTTGTTCGCCTCGGCAATCGCCTCGTCCAGGTCGCTGACCTGGCAGACCTGCAGCAGCGGGCCGAACAGCTCGACATCGGGCTTTTCGCGCACCCCGGTGACGTCGATGATCGCGGGCGAGAGGAACGGCAGGTCGTCACGCGGGCGGACCAGGTGCTTGATCGCCCGGCCGCCATTGCTCAGCAGATAGAGGAAGCTTTCGGTCAGCCCGTCGGCGGAGCGGTTGTCGATCACCGGGCCCATGAAGGGCTGCGGATCGTCAAACGGGGCGCCGACGATGATCCGGTCAGCCAGCCGCTTCACCTCGGCGATCAGCTGCTCGTACATCGTGCTCTTGACGATCAGCCGCCGCGCCGCGGTGCAGCGCTGGCCGGCGCTGGTGAAAGCCGACTGGACTACCAGGGCGGCGGCATCGGTCAGCTTGGGCGTGTCCCAGACCACGATCGGGTTGTTGCCGCCCATTTCCAGCGCCACGATCTTGTCTGGACGGGTCGCCAGCTTGCGGTTGATGGCAATGCCGGTGTGGGCCGATCCGGTGAACAGCACCCCGTCGATGCCTTCATGCGCGACCAGCGCCTGGCCTTCCTGCGGGCCGCCGATCAGCAGCTGGACGACTGCAGCCGAGATTCCGGCGCGGTGAAAGCATTGCACCAGCAGTTCGGCCGTGGCCGGGGTCTTTTCGCTGGGCTTGAAGACGATCACATTGCCCGCGATCAGCGCCGGGACGATATGGCCATTGGGCAGGTGCGCGGGGAAATTGTAGGGGCCCAGCACCGCCATTACCCCATGCGGCTTGTGGCGCAGCGCGGCCGTGCCCTGCAGCGCGTTGTCCAGCTTGCGCTGGCTGGTCCGTTCGGCATAGGCGCGGATCGAGATCTCGACCTTGTTGACGACGCTTTCGACCTCAGTCCGGGCTTCCCACATCGGCTTGCCGGTTTCACGCGCGATCATCGTCGCCAGCTTCTCGGCGTCCTTGCGCACTTCGTTGGCAAAGCGGCGGACCAGTTCCATCCGGGTCGACAGCGGCTGGGCGGCCCAGGCCGGCCAGGCTCGACGGGCGCGGCCCACGATCTCGTCGACGTCGCCATGCCGCCCGCGCCACAGTTCGGCTCCGGTGGCTGGCTCGTAGGAAATCAGTTCAGCTGTGCTCACAGTCCCGTCCCACCCCGGCTCTGGACTTGCCGGTGCAAAGCGGCCTTACCCGAGCCACCGCTATCTGAAAAGCTTTGCGTTTCGGGCTAAGGAACATCCCTAATGTCGCCTTCACAAGGCGGGCCCAGCGCCTCTCCCAGGCGGCGGATTGCAGTTACCGCCTCGGCCAGCGGCGACCAGTCATCGCGCTGGTCGATCGCGGCCCAGATCGCCTCGACCCGGTCGATCACCAGGCTGGGCGGCTCGGCCTCGTCCCACAGCGGATGGGCCTCGCCCGCCTGCGCATAACCGGCCAGCGCAGCGGCGAAATCGCCCTCGGCATGACGGCCGAAGCGATGGCGGTGGAAGAAGGCGTCGGGGCTCATCCCGCTCTCGCGCATGGCTTTTTCGGCTGCCGCGATCGCGGCATAGTCGGCGTCGAAGCCGCGCGAGGCAACACCCAGCCGCCACAGGAACTGCTGCGCCAGCGCCGCCTGATAGAGCGGCCCGAACCGCTCCAGCGCGGCGATCAGCGGCGGGGCCTCGGCCACCAGCCGCAGCGCCACGGCCAGCTGCCCGCAGTTCCAGTGCAGCGCCTCGGGCTGGCGGCCAAAGGCATAGAGCTCGCCGTGGTCGAAATAGGCGGCGGTGAAGCTGGGGTCCCACTTCGGCAGCCAGCGCCAGGGGCCATAGTCAAAGCTTTCGCCCGAAATGTTCATGTTGTCGGTGTTGAGCACGCCGTGGACAAAGCCCGCCGCCATCCATTCGGCCGCGAGGCGCGCCAGCCGCTCCACCACCTGGTGCAGCAGGATCGCCGCCGGCTCATCGCGGCCCGGCGCATCTGCGGGCGGGGGCGGGCCGGGGAACTGCTCAAGGCAATAGGCGATCAGTGCCTCCATTTCCTCGCGCCGTTCCAGATAGGCGAGCCGCTGGAAGGTGCCGATCCGGATATGGCCGTGGCTTAGGCGGACCAGCACGGCCGAGCGGGTCGGCGATGGCTCGTCCGACCGGTAAAGCTCTTCGCCCGTCTCGATCACCGAGAAGGTCTTGCTGGTGTTCACCCCCAGCGCCTCCAGCATTTCGGTGGCCAGAATCTCGCGCACCGCGCCTTTCAGCGTCAGTCGCCCGTCGCCATCGCGGCTCCACGGAGTTTGGCCGGAACCCTTGGTGCCAAGATCGAGCAGGCGGCCGGCTCCGTCGCGCAACTGGGCGAACAGGAAACCGCGCCCGTCGCCCAGGTCCGGGTTGTACACGCGGAACTGGTGGCCGTGGTACCGCAACGCGAGCGGCCGGGGCAGGTTGCCGGGCAGGGGTTCGAACCAGCCCATGTGGCGCACCCAGTCGGCATCGCTCAGTCCGTCCAGCCCGACCGCGCTGTCCCAGCGCCGGTTGCGCCAGCGCAAGGTGGTCTGCGGGAAGGGGGCCGGGGCCACCGGATCGCCCAGCCAGGGGGCCAGGGCGGCAATCGGAGTGTCGGCCTGATAGGGCGAAGCTTGCGGTTCGGCGCGCATCGGGCAATAGTGGGGGCAAGCGCGGCGCGGCACAAGCCGCAGTTCCAAAAGGGTCCGGTTCGAACATGGCAGACTATACCGACGGCTACTGGACCAGCCGCGACGGCCTGAAACTGCATTATCGCGACTATGCCGGGCCGGCCGATCGCCCGCCGGTGCTCTGCCTGCCGGGGCTGACCCGCAATGCCCGTGATTTCGAGGATGTGGCGGTGCGGCTGGCGGGCGAATGGCGCGTCATCTGCGTGGAACTGCGCGGGCGCGGGGACAGCGCCTATGCGAAGGATTCGGCCACCTACAACCCGCTGCAATATCTGGAGGACCTGGGCGAACTGTTCGAACAGGCCGGGCTTGAGCGTGTCGTTGCCCTGGGCACCTCGCTGGGCGGGCTGCTGACCATGATGATTGCCGCCACCGCGCCGCAGCGGCTGGCCGGGGCGCTGCTCAACGATATCGGCCCGGAAGTGAACCCGGAAGGGATCGAGCGGATTCGCGGATATGTGGGCCAGGCGCGCAATTTCCCGACCTGGATGCACGCTGCGCGCGCCCTGGCGGAATCGCAAGGGCCGGCCTTTCCCGATTTCGCAGTGGCGGACTGGCTGGCCATGGCCAAGCGCTGCATGGTCGTGGGCAGCAACGGGCGGATCCATTTCGATTACGACATGAAGATCGCCGAACCCTTTGCCACGGCTGACGGGGCCAGCAATGCCGACCTCTGGCCTGCCTTCGGCGCGCTGGCGGGGCGGCCGGTCACGCTGCTGCGTGGCGCCTTGTCCGATGTGCTGTTGCCGGAAACCTTTGCCCGCATGGGCCAGGAACTGGCCGGGGCCGACAGCGTGCTGGTTGGCGGCGTGGGCCATGCCCCGCTGCTGACCGAGCCGGAGGCCACCGCCGCGATCGATCGCCTGCTGGCGCGGGTGGCCGCCGGGGCTGCCTGATGGGTCAGCGTCGTCCGGCTCCCCAACTGCGGGTGCTGCACCTTCATTCCGGGTTCGATCCGGGCGGCAAGGAAATGCGTGCCGTCCAGCTGATGAACGCCTTTGGCCCGCGCCTGGCCCATTCGATCGTTTCGGCCGTGCCCGGCGCGCTCGGCGCGGCAGCGATGATCGATCCGGCGTTGACCGTCGACTTCCCGGACGATTTTCCCGCGCTGACCGGGCGGCCCTGGCCGCGCCGGTTGCAGGCGCTGGCCCGCGCGATGCAGGGCCATGACCTGGTCCTGACTTACAACTGGGGGGCGATGGACGCGGTGCTGGCCCATTCGGCCTTCCGCCAGGTGCTGAACCTGCCGCCGCTGGTCCATCACGAGGATGGCTTCAACCAGGACGAGGCGGACCGTCTGAAGCGGCGCCGGAACCTTTATCGCCGCCTCGCGCTGCACCGCGCCGATGCGCTGGTGGTTCCCTCGCAGCGGCTGGAAGAGATCGCGCGGACCGTCTGGCACCAGCCGGCGGCGCGGGTGAAGCGGATCCCCAACGGCATCCCGGTCTTCGCCTATGGCCGCAAGCCGCGCCGCGATGCCCTGCCGCGGGTGATCAAGCATCCGGGCGAACTGTGGCTGGGCACGCTCGCCGGGTTGCGGGCGGTCAAGAACCTGCCCCGGCTGGTCCGCGCCTTTGCCCCGCTGCCGGAACAGTGGCAGCTGGTGATCCTGGGCGAAGGGCCGGAACGCGACGCGATCCGGGCCGAGGCGATCCGGCTGAAAGTGGGGCACCGGGTTCACCTGCCGGGCCATGTCGCCCGTCCCGCTGACGTCATGGGGCTGTTCGACCTCTTCGCGCTCTCGTCCGATAGCGAGCAGTTCCCGATCTCGGTGGTGGAAGCCATGGCCACGCGCCTCGCGATTGCCGCGCCGCAGGTGGGCGATGTGGCGGCGATGGTCGCGGCCGAGAACCGCCCGCTGCTCTGCGCCCCCGGGGACGAGGCCGGACTGGCCGCGGCCCTGGCCCGGCTGGCGGGCGATCCGGCCCTGCGCCAGGCAATCGGCGCGGCCAACCGCGCCCGGGCCGAGGCCGAATATGACGAGGCGGCGATGGTTTCGGCCTATGCCCGGCTCTATGCCGGAGTGCTGGGGCGCACCAGCCTGCCCTGACTTGCCCGGCCTGGTCGGCCCCGATCGCCGTTCACCCGTGCTTCACCGGGGACAGCGCAGGAATGGGACGTTGAAAAGGTACGCCCTTCCGCTAAACAGCCCGCAACGATTGATCCTTTTGCAAGCGAGAGCCGAACCAAGTGGCCCTGCCTCCCACTGACAAGCCCAACCCTGCCGATGAACGCAACGCCGCCCAGCAGGACGTGTTCCTGCGCGAGGTGGACGATGCCCTGCGGGAAGACCAGCTCAAGACCATCCTGCAACGCTATGGCAAGCCGCTGGGTGCAGCGCTTGTCCTGGGCCTGGCCGGGCTGGCCGGGTACCTGTGGTGGGACTCAGCAACCAAGCAGGCCGCTGAGGAACGCAGTGAACAGGCGATCATCGCGCTCGACAAGCTGGAAGCCGGCAATGTCCCCGCCGCCCAGGCCGAGCTTGCCGCCCTGGCCAAGGACGGCAGCGATGGCAGCAAGACGGCTGCGGCGATGACGCTGGCCGCGATCCTCGTCCAGCAGGGCAAGACCGAGGAAGGGGCCAAGGCCTTTGCCGCGATCGCCGCCGATGAGGCTGCGCCCCAGGCCTATCGCGACCTCGCGACCATCCGCGAAGTGTCGCTCCGGTTTGAAACGCTGCCCCCGCAGCAGGTGATCGACCGGCTCAAGCCGCTGGCCGTGCCGGGCAATGCCTGGTTCGGATCGGCCGGCGAACTGGTCGGCATGGCTTACCTCAAGCAGGGCAAGCCGGACCAGGCCGGGCCGCTGTTTGCCGCCATCGGCAAGGACGAGGCCATGCCCGCTTCGCTGCGTTCGCGCATGCGCCAGCTGGCTGGCCAGCTGGGCTATGATGCCGGCACCGACATTCCCGATAGTCCCGCCCCGGCGGCGCGCTGAGCCTGACAGCCAAGGATAGAACCATGAAGACCAAGTCCATTTCCCGCCGCCTTACTGCACCGCTGGCGGTCGTGCTGGCGCTGGCTGTCGCCGGGTGCGGCGTATTCGGCGGCAGGGACAAGCCCAAGACCCCAACGCTGGGCAACCGCATCCCGATCCTGTCGCGCGTGGATACCGGCGCGCGGGTCGATCCGCTGCTGGCCAGCGTTTCGGTGATCGTGCCGCCCGCTGCCGCCAACCCCGATTGGCCGCAGGCCGGCGGCACGGCCAGCAAGTCCTATGGCAACCTGGTACTGGCTGCCAATCCGGGCAATGCCTGGCGCGCCCAGATCGCGGGGTCGAGCAAGAAGCAGCGCCTCGCCGCCTCGCCGGTGGTGGGCGGCGGCCAGCTGTTCGTCATGGATACCGAGGGCACGGTCCACGCCTTTGATGCCCAGACCGGCGCTTCGCGCTGGCGCACCACTTTCGCGGTCAAGGGCGATGGGCAGAACTCGGTCTATGGTGGCGGCGCCGCCTTTGCCGATGGCCGGGTCTATATCACCACCGGCATGGGCGAAGTCGCGGCGCTCGATGCGAAGGATGGCAGCATTGTCTGGAAGGTGAAGCCGGCCGGGCCGCTGCGCGGTTCGCCGACCATCGCCTTCAACCAGATCTTCGTCATGACGATGGACAACCAGGTCCACGCGCTCAATGCGGCCGATGGGGCGACGCTGTGGAACGAAACCGCGTCAAGCGGGCAGACCGGGGTGTTCGGCGTGGCTGCACCTGCGGCCGGGCAGGGCACGATCGTGGCGGGCTTCAGCACTGGCGAACTGGTCGCCTATCGCTATGAGAACGGTCGCCAGCTGTGGTCAGACGCGCTGGCGCGCACTTCGTTGTCGACCACGGTGGGCGTGCTGACCGATATCGACGCCGATCCGATCATCGATCGCGGCCGGATCTTCGCGCTGGGCCAGGGTGGGCGCATGGCCGCCTATGAACTGGTGACCGGCCAGCGCATCTGGGAACTCAACCTCGCGGGCATTTCCACCCCGGCGATCGCGGGTGACTGGATCTTCACCCTGACCGACGATGGCAAGCTGCTGTGCATCCAGCGCGCCACCGGCAAGGTCCGCTGGCTGACCCAGCTCGCCCGGTTCGAGAACGAGGAAAAGAAGAAGAACCCGATCTTCTGGACCGGCCCGGTGCTGGCCGGGGACCGGCTGTGGTTCGCCAATTCCAACGGTCAGGTCTATTCCGCCGGGGTGAACGATGGCGCGCCGGTGCTTTACACCGATCTCAAGCAGCCGATCACCCTCGCGCCGATCGTGGCGGGCGAGACGCTCTATATCCTCGACGACAGCGGCCGGATCAGCGCCTTCCGCTGATTGCCGCCGTTACCGCTGCCTTAACCCTTTGTGGCTAAGGCGGCGGGATGAGCGCAAGCCCGACCCTGGCCGAGCGGCCACCTGAAAGCGACGTTTCCGCGGCCGTTGGCCTGTGGGGCGTGGCGGGGCTGGGGCTGTGGATCTGTATCTGTCATTTCTGGCCTGAAATCACAGCTGCGCTCGGCTTTGCCGAGCCGCAGGGGCGCCTCTCTGGCCCCTATGCGGCGCTGACCGGGCTGGTTGCGGCCGCACTGCCGATGGTGGTGGTCTCGCTGGTGCGCGACAAGGTGCACCTGCGGGCCTCGACCGGGATTGACTGGACCAAGCCGCGGCCGGTTTCGGCAATCATCGACATCTCGATCACCAAGCTGGCCGGGCTGTGGGCGACCTGGGCAGTGATCGCCTTCCTCTTTTGCGTGGCGCGCTGGTACTGGGACGGGCCCTATCTCCTCTCGATGGAAGTGCTGGGCACGCTGGCCGTGCCGCTGTTCGTCGCCTCGATCCCCTATGTGATCTGGCTGGACCGGGTTCTGGTCGAGCCGCGCGACGGGGCCTGGCATTTCGGCGCCATGCTGATCGGGCGCGAACCGTTCGATCCCGCGCAGGTCTGGCACCATGCCCGCGCCTGGGCGGTGAAGGGCTTCTTCACCGCTTTCATGATCTCGATCGTGCCGGGCGGGTTCGGCCTGATCGTGGGCAATGACTGGGCCCCGGTGTTCGGCGATCCGGTGCTGCTGGCAGGCTTCCTGATCACCGCCATGTTCGTGCTCGACGCGCAGATCGGCACGGTCGGCTATATCATGACGCTCAAGCCGCTCGACGCCCAGATCCGCAGCGCCAATCCGTTCCTCGCTGGCTGGCTGGCGGCGCTGATCTGCTATCCGCCGTTCCAGTTGATGCAGGGCAACGGGCCGCTGTTCTACCAGGGCAATACCCGCGACTGGACCTATTGGTTTGCCGGGTACGAAGCCCTGCTGTGGGTCTGGGCGGCGATCCTGGTCTTCCTCGCCGCGGCCTATGCCTGGGCAACGGTGGCCTTTGGCCTGCGCTTCTCGAACCTGACTTATCGCGGTGTGCTCACCAATGGGCCATACCGCTTCACCAAGCACCCGGCCTATCTGGCCAAGAACACTTTCTGGTGGCTGGAAACGCTGCCCTTCCTGGTGGTCAGCCATTCGCTGACCGACATGGTCCGCAACACCTTCTTCCTCGCCTGTGTCAGCGCGATCTACTTCTGGCGCGCGAAGACCGAGGAAGCGCACCTCATGGCCGAGGATCCCAAGTACCGCGCCTATGCCGACTGGATGGCGCGCCACGGGCTGATCACCAGCCTGTTCCACCGCGCCGGACAGGCTCTGCGCGGGCGCCGCCAGGTGCTGCAACCGGCGGAATGATCAGAGCGGTTCGCCGCGCTCTGCCGTAAAGCCCGTCACCTGTCGGCCCGAGAGGCCAAGGCCCGCCCGCTCCTCGATCCAGCGTTGCATGTGGGCCGACTTGAAATGGGCGGCCAGATGCTCGCGGCTTTCCCAGACCTCGCTGACCCGGATCAGGCCGGGTTCGAGCAGGTCTTCGGCATAGTTGTATTCGATGCAGCCAGCCTCGGCCCGGCTGGCCTCCATCACCGCGATCATCAACGGGCGCGCCGCCGCCAGGTTTTCCGGCGGGATCCTGAACTGGCCGACGATCGCGATCGGCATCAGAAGCTCAGCTCGTAAACCCGGCTGATATCGCCGCCCCATTCGCCGTGGTAAAGGTCGAGCAGGCGCTGGGCCGGCACCTTGCCGCTCGCCACGATCTCGTCGAGCGGATTGAGGAAGCCGCTTTCGTTATCGCCCATCGAGTTGAGGCGATTGCGCGAATTGAGCCCGGCGCGGCTGATCGCCAGCACTTCGGCGGCAATGTCCTTGAGCTTGCCGCCACCCGGTAGGGGCGCGTCGAGGCCCAGCTTGGGCACTTCGGCCCGCAGCCGTTCGCGCCCTTCCGTGTCCCAGTCCTTGACCAGGTCCCAGGCGGCATCGAGCGCGCCCTGATCGTAGAGCAGGCCAACCCAGAAGGCGGGCAGGGCGCAGATCTTGTTCCACGGCCCGCCATCGGCCCCGCGCATTTCGAGGAACGACTTCAGCCGCACTTCGGGGAAGGCGGTGGAAAGGTGATCGGTCCAGTCGCTGGCACGCGGCCGCTCACCGGGCAGGACCGATAGCTTGCCTTCCAGGAAATCGCGGAACGAAAGCCCCGCCGCATCGATGTATTTCCCGTCACGGAAGACGAAGTACATCGGCACGTCGAGCATGTATTCGACATAGCGATCGTAACCGAAGCCGTCCTCGAACACGAAGCTGGCCATGCCGGTGCGGGCCGGATCGGTATCGGTCCAGATGTGGCTGCGGTACGAAAGGAAGCCGTTGGGCTTGCCTTCGGTGAAGGGCGAATTGGCGAACAGCGCGGTCGCCAGTGGTTGCAGGGCGAGCGAGGTGCGGAACTTCTGCACCATGTCCGCCTCGCTCGAATAGTCGAGGTTGACCTGGATCGTGCAGGTCCGCAGCATCATGTCGAGGCCGAGGTTGCCCACGCGCGGCATGTGCCGCAGCATGATCGCATAACGCCCCTTGGGCATGATCGGCAGTTCGGCGCGGGTCTTGTCCGGCCACATGCCCAGCCCCAGGAAGCCCTTGCCGGTCTTGCTGCCGATCGCCTTGACCTGATCGAGGTGGCGGCCGGTTTCGGCGCAGGTCTGGTGGATCGTTTCCAGCGGCGCTCCCGACAGTTCCAGCTGCCCCGCCGGTTCCAGGCTGACCGCGCCATCGCTGCCCGACAGCGCAATGATATTGCCTCCCTCGATCACCGGTTCCCAGCCATAGTCTTGCAGGGCGACCAGCAGATCGCGGATCCCGCCTGGTTCGTCATAGGACGGGGCGTGGTGATCCTTGGCGCAATAGACCAGCTTTTCGTGCTCGGTGCCGATCCGCCAGCGCTCGCGGGGCTTTTCGCCCTTGATCATCGGGGCGAGCAATTGCTCGCGGCTTTCGATCACAGGATCGTTGCGATCTGAAACCTGTCTGGTGCTCATTGCCGGGGAGTTAGTGCGAAGATTCGCCCCGCGCCAGCAAATTCATGTACTGGCCCGCCAATCGCCCATTGTGCCCATCCACAGCGCGGTGGCGGCAATTGCCGCCGTTTCCCCGCGCAGGATGCGGGGACCAAGGGTGATCGCGCGGCTCTGCGGCAGGGCGCGGATCGCCGTGCGTTCGGCCTCGTCGAACCCGCCTTCGGGGCCGGTCAGGAGCGCGGCCGGACCAGTTGTGGCACCAAACACGGCGGCGGCAGGCTCACCGCCGTTCTCATCGGCAAAGAACAGCGCGCGGTCCGCCTGCCAGTCCTTCAGCAGGGCATCGAGCTTCACCACCGGCAACAGTTCGGGCAGGGCGGTGCGGGCGCATTGCTCGGCCGCTTCGGTCAGGATCGCCAGCGCGCGCTCGGGGTTCAGCTTGTCAGCCACGCAGCGCCGGGTCAGCACCGGCTGGATCCGGGCAACCCCCAGTTCGGTGGCCTTTTCCAGCACCAGGTCGAACCGGTCCTTCTTTAGCAGCGCCGCGCAGAGCGTGAAATCGGGCACTGCCTCGCGCGGGCGGAGCAGGGTCTCGGCAGCCAGCACCACTTCGCGCTTGCCCGCTTCGATCACCCGCGCGGCCCATTCGCCGGTCACATTGTCGCACAGGATCACCGCGTCACCCGGCGCGACCCGCATGACCCGGCCGAGGTAATGCGCCTGCGGCCCGTCGAGCGAAACCTGCGCGCCTGCGCCCAGCACTTCGCTGACAAACAGGCGCGGCGCGCTCTTCGGGGGCCAGGCGGGGGTGGCGGGCATGGCCCTCACTTAACGCGATCCATTCGGTTTGGCTTTGCAAAAATGGTCGGGATCGCGGGCGGCCTTGCTTGGTCGCACTGTCCTACCGCGCGGCCGTGTGGCACAGATGGTGGCCATGACCATGCCCTCGCAGCCCCGTTCGATGCGTTTCCAGTCGGCCGCCGGACCACGGATCTTTTTTCGTCCTGAACAGTGGTCCATGTGGTCCATGGTCCGGACAATTGACGCGGGAACTGCCGCATGACCGCTGAAATCGTCCCCGATACCGAGCATCGCGGGCTGGTTGCCGCCCTGCCGCAGCCGTGGCGCGATTATGCGCAACTGGCCCGGTTCGACCGGCCGATCGGCTGGTGGCTGCTGTTCTGGCCCTGCGCCTGGGGGCTGCTGCTGGCGGGCGGGGAGGCGCGGTGGGACTTGCTGCTGTGGTTCCTGCTCGGCTCGATCGCGATGCGCGGGGCGGGCTGCGTCTACAACGACATCGTCGATGCCGACATCGATCGCCAGGTGACGCGCACCGCCAGCCGCCCGATCGCCGCGGGCCGGGTCAGCAAGCGTGCCGCCTGGGCCTGGCTGATTGGCTTGTGCCTCATTGGCCTGGTGGTGCTGCTGCAACTCCGGTGGGAAGCGCAGTTGGTGGCGCTCGGCAGTCTGGCGCTGGTCGCGGTCTATCCCTTCATGAAGCGGATCACCGGCTTCCCTCAGGCCTGGCTGGGGCTGGTCTTCACCTGGGGCGTGCCGGTCGGCTGGATCGCGGTAAGCGACTGGAACCTCGGCGCCATGGCCGCGCTCTATGCCGGGGCGGTGCTGTGGTGCGTGGGCTATGACACGATCTACGCCTGCCAGGACCGCGAGGACGATGCGCTGGTCGGCATCGGTTCCAGCGCGCTGACGCTGGGCCGCCATGTCCAGGCCGGGGTGGCGGCCTTCTATGCCGGGGCGCTGGCGCTCTGGGCGCTGGCGTTCTGGTTGTTGCGGCCGGACTGGCTGGCACTGCTTGCGCTGCTGCCCGCCGCGCTGCACCTTGGCTGGCAGATCTTGACGCTGGAGGATGGCAATGCCGACAATGCCCTCGCCCGGTTCCGCGCCAACCGAACCACCGGGCTCCTCGTCGCGCTCGCCTGCTGGGTGGTGGGCAATGCGTAGCGCGGTGCTGGCCGGGCTGGCGCTGCTGGCGGGGTGTGAGGGCGGCGCGGAAAAGGCGGCCCAATCTGACGAGAATCGGCGCGGTGCGGCAGCTCTTGTCGAGGCGATCAACGCCGCGCCCTCTACACCGGCGGCGACCGCCGAAGCCGCGTCCGCTTCCGGCCGGTCGCTGAGTACGATCGCCGCGCCAACCAAGCAGGCGCAGACATCGGCAAAGCGCTTTCAGGCTTTGGGCACAGAGCCGTTCTGGTCGCTCGAAGTGTTGGATGGAAAGCTGCTCTACACCAGTCCGGAACACCCAACCGCCGTTGCGATCGAGGCGCATATGACCGCCATCGGCAAGCACGGTGACGGCGGCCTGATGTGGGAAGGCCGGATGGACGGGACGGCCGTCACTCTAACGATCCGCGAAGGCCAGTGCAGCGACGGAATGAGCGACACGGTCTATCCCTACAAGTCCACGTTCGCCTGGGGCGATCGGACTGAACAGGGCTGCGCGCGGCTGAAGTAGGATGTGCAATCTCTACCGCATGACCAAGGGCACGCAGGAAGTGGCCAAGCTGTTCGAGGTGGAAGGCGATCTTGCCGCCAATTACGCGCACGAGGTCTATCCCGGCCTGCCCGGACTGGTGGTGGCGCAGGGGCGGGCGCGGGTGATGCACTGGGGCTTTCCGCTGGTCCTGACCGGCAGGCAGGGCCAGAAGCTGAAGCCCAAGCCCGTCACCAACGCGCGCGAAGACAAGCTGCTGACGGGCTTCTGGCGCGACAGCTTCGTCCATCGCCGCTGCCTTGTCCCCGTCAGCCAGTGGGCCGAGGCCGAGGGCGAGAAGGGGCGGATGACCCGCACCTGGTATGGCCTGCCCGATCAGGAGATCTTCGCCGTCGCCGGGCTGTGGCGGCCCAGCGCCGAATGGGGCGATGTCTACACGCTGGTCATGGTCGACGGGCACCCGCAGATGGCCGAAGTGCATGACCGGATGCCGCTGATCCTCAGCCATGCCGCCCAGCGCTACTGGCTGGAAGGCAGCCCGGACGAGGCGCTGGCGCTGTGCCGGACCTGGGAAGACGCGATCAGTGTCGAGCGGACCGATCAGCCCTGGGCGGCTGGCAAAGCGTCGCCACGCCAGGCGGGACTGCTCTAGGCCGGCGGTTTGACGGCGGGTCGGCCAACCTCAGGGGCAAAGGTTGCCGCCTCTCGCCACCTGCCCCCTGACAGCGCTTCGCCGAGTCTTTGCAGGAAGCTGGGCGCGGGTGCGGGGCTTGGGTAGCTGACGATCTCGAACTCGATCCCGTCCCAGTCGAAGAAGTAGAACCGGCGGCCGGGTTCGTAATCCATGTGGTTGAAGGGTACGAGCCCGGCCTCAGCCACCACCGCCTCGGCGGCGTCGAGATCGTCCACCACCAGCCCGATGTGGTTGAGCGGCGCACCCTTAGCGAAACGCTGTCCTACAGGTTCGTCCCTGGTGTAAACGGCGATGTAGTCACGCTCGTTACCCACATGAATGGTCCACCCACCCAGCTGCGATGCACCGCGCCAGCGCTCGTGCCAGCCGCACAGGCTTTGCAACAAGGCGGCGGAGCGATCAGGATCGCTGACGGTGATGTTGGCATGCTCAAGAAATCCGGCCGGCATGATTCGTAATACTCTCAGAGTGTTGTTGCCCGATCTGAAAATCGCGCTTTACCCTGATGCAACCTCAAGCTAACTTGAGGTCAAGCAAAATCGACCGATCGGAGCTGCAAATGGATAAGAATGACTTGCTGCCGATCGGCGAACTGGCCCGGCGCACTGGCCTCGCGGTTTCGGCTATCCGCTTCTACGAGGACAAGGGCCTGATCCAGGCCTTCCGCACCATGGGCAACCAGCGCCGCTTCCTGCGCAGCGACGTTCGTCGCCTGTCATTCATCCTGATCGCGCAGAAGCTGGGGCTGGGCCTCACCGAGATCGAGGCGGAACTGTCCAAGCTGCCGCAGGGGCGCACGCCATCGCTATCGGACTGGCAGCGGATCAGCCGCTCGATGCGCAGTGCCATCGACGAGAAGATCCGCCTGCTGACCCTGACCCGCACCAAGCTCGACGAATGCATCGGCTGCGGCTGCCTCAGCCTGCAGCGCTGTGCGCTCTACAACCGCGATGACCGGGCGGGAACCGCGGGAACGGGCCCGCGGTTCGTGCTGGATTAGACGGGCTTGTGTCCGCTTGCGATGGTGGCGCAGCCAAAAAACGCCTTGCCGAACCGTGCGTCGAGTCCTTCGCTGCGCAGCATCCCTACGAATTGCGACGCATCCCCGAAGGTAGTTGAATAGGTGCCGATCATCGAGAAGTCTTGGGCGCCACGCAGGAATATCCGCTCGATCATCGGCAGAACGAACTTCAGGTGGAAGAGGTAGAGCCAGCGCAGGATCCAGCCCTTGGGGTCCGACGCTTCGATGCAGGCAAAGCGGCCGCCGGGTTTCAGCACGCGCGCGGTGAGTGCCGCCAGCTGGGCATGTTGCGCGGCGTTGAAAGTCTTGAGGCCGAACGTCGAGATGACGAAGTCGGCGCTCGAGTCTGGCAGATTGCTGGCTAACACATCGTCTTCGATAAACTCGATGCGGTGGGCGCGCATAGTATGGAGACGTTCCATCGCCCGGCTATGCATTCCGCTTGAAATGTCGACCGCGACGATGCGTTCGATCGATGGATGACTCGCCATTAGGTGCGGCCAGGCCTCGCCTGTTCCGGCCATCAGATCATAGCCGACGCGCAGGTCTGCATCAGCTCCGAGTGCGGCCACGCATTGCTCTCGCCAGCGCTCAGTGAAGCCCATCGAGCAGATGTAGCTGAAGGCAATATACTTGTCCGAGCACTTGTCGAAGACCTGCTTCACGAACGCCGGATCGTAAATGTCTCGGCTGTCCGCCATCACTCCGCCGCCAGCAGCTCTTCCGCGCCCTCAAGGTCAACGCTGACCAGGCGCGAGACGCCGCGTTCGACCATGGTGACGCCGAACAGGCGGTGCATGCGGCTCATCGTCACGGCGTTGTGGGTGACGATCAGGTAGCGGGTGTTCGTTTCGGCGACCATCGCATCGAGCAGGTCGCAGAAGCGTTCGATGTTGGCATCGTCCAGCGGCGCGTCGACTTCGTCGAGCACGCAGATCGGCGCCGGGTTGGTGAGGAACAGGGCGAAGATCAGGGCGACGGCGGTCAGCGCCTGTTCGCCGCCGGAGAGCAGGGTTAGCGAGGTGAGGCGCTTGCCCGGCGGCTGGGCGTAGATCTCGAGGCCGGCTTCCAGCGGATCATCGCTGTCGACCAGCGCAAGGTGGGCCTGGCCGCCCTCGAACAGCTTGGTGAACAGTCGCTGGAAGTGCTCGTTGACTGCCTCGAAGGCCGCGCGCAGCCGTTCGCGGCCCTCGCGGTTGAGATTGCCGATCGATCCGCGCAGGCGATTGACCGCTTCGGTCAGCTCGGCCTGTTCGGCGAGGCTCGTGGCATGGCGGCCCTCGACCTCGGCCAGCTCCTCGGCCGCGACCAGGTTGACCGGACCCAGCCGCTCGCGGTCAGCCACCAGCTTGTCATGCTCGGCGCTCTCCTGGCCCGAGGGACCGACTTCGGCGGAAGCGAAGGCGAAGCGTTCGGGCAGCAGCGGCGGCGGGCACTGGAACCGTTCGCCCGAGATCCCGGCCATCTCGGCCCGGCGGGCTTCCTCGTTCTCCGCCCGGGCAGCAGCCCCGGCGCGGGCTTCGCGGGCCGAGGCGAGCGCTTCGTTGGCTTCGGCAAAACGGGCCTCGATCGCGCGCGCGGCATCGCCGAGTTCGCTGACCTTGGCCTCGGCGGCGGCAAGTTCGGCGGTCAGGCGGGCGCGCACCGCGTCCCCGGCCTCGATCTCGCGCATCAGGCTGGCGGGCTTGGCGGCGATGACGGCGCGTTCCTCGGCGATCTCGTCGGCGCGGCGGCTCATCTCGGCGAGGCGGCTGGCGGCGTCCCCGGCGCGGGCCTGCCAGCCCTTGATGTCGGCGCGCTGGGCATTGCAGCGCTCGCGCGCGACGGCGAGGCCCTGGTCATGGGCGGCAAGGCCAGCCGTGGCCGATTGCAGGCCCTGCCGCGCGGCATCGTGGCGGGCCTGGGCCGCGGCCAGCTGGGCCCGGCCGGTGGCGGGATCGGGCAGGGCGTTGCGCCGTGCTTCGGCGGCAGCGCGCTCAGCCTCGGCTGCCCCGCGCTGGTCGGCGAGGTCAGTCGCGGCTGCGGCCAGTTCGGCACGGCGCGCTTCGAGCCGGGCCTTGGCGGCTTCGGCCTGGTCGACTGCGCGCAGGGCGCTGCGCTCTGCGTCGGCGGCCTCGGCGACGCCGCGCTCGGAAGCGATCACGGCCAGTTGCAGTTCGGACAACTCGGCCTGGACCGCAGCGGCCGCCGCCTCGGCCTGCTCGACCAGGGCGCGCTTGCCGGGCAGTTCCGCTTCCAGTGCGGACAGACGGTTCTCCGCCTCCAGCCGCGCGGCTTCGGCCGCACCTTCGCCCTGGGCCACAAAGCCATCCCAGCGGCGGATCCGGCCAGCGCGGGTGACCAGCCATTCACCGGGGCCCAGCGCGCGGCCATCGTCATCCTCGGCCACGTGGACCAGAGCAAGGCGGGCCTTGAGCTCGTCCGGGCATTGGGTGACGTGAGCGGCCAGGCTTTCCGCCACCGGAGCGGGCGCGGCGGCACCGGTCCAGAACCGGCCATCCTCGCCCGCCGGGGCCGAACCCAACGGGGCCTTGGCATCGCGGCCGAGCACGGCGGCGAGTGCCCGTTCGTAACCCGGCGCGGCCCGCACCCGGTCGAGCGCGACGGGCAGGCCATGCTTGCCGCTGGCCTGCTTCGCCCGTGCATCGCGATCGCGGACCAGCGCCTGCCATTCACGCTCCACCCCGGCGAGTTCGGCCCTGGCCGAGGCGAGTGTGGAGCCAGCCGCATCGCGCGCGCCCTGCAGCTCGGCCTTGCGCGCCTGTTGCCCGGTCAGCGCCTCGCGCACGGCAGCCAGCCGCTCAGCCGCTGCCTCGCGCGCCGCTTCGGCCTCCGCCAGTGCGGCCAGTGGATCGCCTTCGCGGGCCAGCGCGGCCTTGAGGTCCTCCTGCCGCCGGGCTTCGGCATCGAGCCGGTCGAGCCGCTGGCGGGCGGCGGCGAGTTCCGCTTCGGCGACGCGCCATTCGGCCTCGACCCCGGCCTGGTCGGCGGTCGCCTTGGCCAGCGCCAGTTCCGCTGCGCGCAGGTTGCGGTCGGCATCGTCGAGCGCGGCAGCGATGACCGGGCGGCGCTTTTCATCCGCCGCCAGCCGTTCCTCGCCTTCGGCCAGCTCGCGTTCCAGCTTGGCCAGCGCTTCGGCGGCATCGCGGGTCAGCCGGTCGGCATCGCCCTTGTCCGCGTCGAGTCGGGCGGCCTGCCGGTCCAGGTCCTTGAGCCGGTCCTCGGCAGCTTCCAGCTGGCTGGTGAGCGAGGCCATGCGGTGGCCGTGGGCGGTGGCATCATCGCGCCGGTCGGCCAATTCATCGCGAGCTTCGGCCAGCGCCGAGGCGGCCTGGTGCTGCGCCTTCTGTGCCTCGGCCATGGCAAGCTGGGCGGCGCTGACCCGCGCTTCCGCGCCCTGGGCTTCGGCCCGGGCCGCATCGGCGGCCGCGGCGGCATCGCGCCAGCGGGCAAAGACCAGCCGCGCCTCGGCCAGCCGGATCTTGTCGGACAGGGCCTTGTAGCGTTCGGCGGCGCGGGCCTGGCGGCGCAGCGAGCCGATCTGGCTGTCGAGCTGGCCCATCAGGTCTTCCAGCCGCGCGAGGTTCGCCTCGGTCGCGCGCAGCTTTTGCTCGGCATCCTTGCGGCGCACGTGCAGCCCGGCGATCCCGGCCGCTTCTTCCAGCATCATCCGGCGTTCGGCCGGCTTGGCGGCGATGACCGCCGCGATCTTGCCCTGGCTGACAAGCGCGGGGGAATGCGCGCCGGTCGCCGCATCGGCAAAGACCAGCGCCACGTCCTTGGCTCGCACATCGCGACCGTTGACGCGATAGGCGCTGCCGGCCCCGCGCTCGATCCGGCGGACCACTTCAAGTTCTGAATCGTTGTCCCCGCCATTGATGCTGGGAGCATCGGCGAGCAGCACCACTTCGGCGAAATCGCGCGGCGGGCGCTGCGCGGTGCCGGCGAAGATCACGTCTTCCATGCCGCCGCCGCGCATCGACTTGGGCGAGCTTTCGCCCATGACCCAGCGGATCGCTTCGAGCAGGTTGGACTTGCCACAGCCGTTGGGGCCGACCACGCCGGTCAGCCCCGGCTCGATGTGCAACTCGGCCGGCTCAACGAAGCTCTTGAAGCCCGACAGTTTGAGCCGCTTGATCCGCATCGTGCTGGCCGGTCCCCCTTCCTGCCCAGGCGGGGCCTAGCGGGCCCCGGCCTTCTCGAGCGCGACCTTCACCGCCTCCCAGGTGTTCGCATCAAGCTTCGCACCGTTGAGCAGGAAGGTGGGGGTGCCGGTGATGTTGTACTGCTCACCGGCCTTGGTGGTGGCTTCGACCAACTGGGTGGCCTTGGCCGTATTGGCGAGGCACGCATTGCCCTGATCCGCCGCGACCCCGCGCGAGGCGAAGAAGGCGTCCATCCCGCCAGCCTTGGCGATCGCGCCAAAGCGCTGCTCGGGCGGCAGCTGGCTGGCCGACTGCAGCGCGGCTTCATTGGCTTGGAGGTTGGTGAACATCTCCCTCTGCCAGGCCCAGAACTGCTTGGCGAGCGGCAGGGTCGCCTCAGGCGCGCTGCAGGTGGCCAGCAGGGTGGCCGGCACATCCAGCGCATTCAGCATGAAGAAGCGCACTTCGAGGCTGACGCGGCCGGAGGAAACGAACTTCTCGCGCAGTTCGGTGGCGCTCTGTTCGGAGAAATCGGCACAGTGCGAGCACGACAACGCGGCGAATTCCACCAGCTTGATCGGCGCGTTGGGATTACCCATCAGGTAGCCGCCCTCAGCGGTGACCGAATAGGTATCGGCCCAGTTCTGGCCGGCCGGAGCCGGGATCGCAGCAATCGGTTCGCCGCTGGGTGCAGTTGCAGCCGTACCTTCTTCCTTGCCGCCGCAGGCGGCCAGGGCCAGGGCACAAGCCGTGGCAAGGGCGAAACGATAAGCGGAGCGGGTGGGGGCAGCAGTCATGATTCGCACAAATCCTCTGGAATCGAGCCGCCAAGGCTAGCCGAGCGGCAGTTGAGCGGGAAGGAGCGCCTGTACCACGCACAGGCTTCTCCACAGGAGTCTCAGACGAAACCTTTCATGGTTCCAGCCAGGCGCTGGCGCAAGGCCGGCCAGGTGTTTTCGGGTACCAGCTGGCCGTTCAGCTGGAAGGCCGGGGTGCCTTTCACACCTTCCTTGTAGAAGGCGTCCTCGGTCCCTTTCTGCAATTGCGCGGCCAGCGCCTCGTCGGCCAGGCACTTGTCGAGCTCGGCCCGTTTGTAGCCGCGCGCTTCCATCATGGCGTAGAGCCCCAGGTCCTCGGTCATGGCCTGGGCGCGCCGGTTCCAGTCCGGATCGGACCAGCGTTGGGCCTGGGCGCGGGTCGGGTTGCGCAGCCAGTCGTGCTGAAACTTCAGCAACTGGGTGGTGTTGCCGAAGAACTTCGCTGGAGGGCCGCAATAGGCCAGGAGCGAGACGGTCTTGTCGATCTCGTTGAGGAAGAACGGGCGCAGCTCATAGGCCACCGTGCCAGGCTTGATGAACCGTTCGCGCAGTTCATCGCCGCCTTCCATCTCGAAGATGCCGCAGTGCGGGCAGGAATAGCTGACATATTCGATCAGCCGGATCGCCGCCTGGGGATTGCCCTGGACATGATAGCCTTGCGGACTGATCGTGACGGTGCCCGTCCAGTCCTTCTCGCGCGGCTTGCCCTTGGGCGCGGCGGCGCCGGTCAGGATCAGGGCCGCCGCGAGGGCGATGGCGCTGGCTGCAAACCCGCGCCACAGCATTAGGCCGTAAACCCATGGTCGGCGCCATCGAGGCGCTGGAATGGCGAACAGATCGGGCGGAGCCGCCCGCCGGGAAGGCTGGTTGCCTTGCCAAGGGCGGGTTTGTCTGAGCTGGAAGCCATTCCGGCGTCCCGCAGGGATTCGGCCAAAATGGCCCATTGCTGCGTCGGGAAGCCTCGAAATATCGACATATTCCTTCGCCTTCCCTTCTTGCACCGAGCCATTTTGACTCGAACCTCGATGGCGCCGATCATGGGTTTACGGCCTACATCCGCGCCTGCAATTGCGGCTCGAGCAGGCTCCAGCCACTGGTGCCGAGCAACAGCTGGCCGTTGATCGCGAAGGACGGGGTGTGGTCGATCCCCAGCTTCTGGCCAGCCTCGGTCCCGTCGGCGAGGCGCTTGGCCATGCCAGCATCGGCGAGGCAGCGGTCAACCGTGGTCCGGTCGTAGCCGCGGGTGGCCATGATCTCGTAGAACTTCAGGTCGCTGGCGATCGCACGGCTGCGCGCCAGCAGGTCGCCGGTTGACCAGCGCTGCTGCTGCGCCGGGGTCGTCCGGGCCATGTTGCCCAGCCACACCGTCTGGCTGCGGATGAAGGCCGAATGATTGAGCGAGAACTTCTCCTTCGGCCCGCAATTGGTCAGCATCGCCACGGTCAGGTCGATCGGATCGCGCACGAAATGCCGCACTTCTAGCGAGAGCTGGCCGCTGCGGATATATTGCAGCTTCAGCGCCGCATCGGATTCCAGTTCGAACCGGGCGCAGGACGGGCAGGTATAGCTGATCCACTTGGTCAGCTTCACCTTGGCCGCCGGATTGCCGATCACGTGGCTGGGCAGGGCAGTGCGGTTGACCACGGCGTTCCAGTTAACGGGCGGGACGGCACCGATGGTCAGCGCAGCGACCGAAACGGCCAGGAGCGGGCGGAGCAGATGCTTCAAGACTTGGGTTCCTCTTCCTTCGTGCCCAGGCTGCGGGCGAGCGATTCGAGCACGGCGCGCAATTCCGGATCGCCGATATCGCGCAGGGAATCGCCCAGTTCCACCGGAATCGGCTTGAGCGAGGGCGGGGCGGTCGGCCGTCTTTCATCAGCCGGCGGCTGAACCGCGCCTTGCCGGATCTTGACCTTTGCCACTGCACTGTAACCGAAAAAGCGATTCACCCGCTCGATGATTTCGGGGATCACGTGGCTGATCATCGGTGCGTGGGCAGGCACCACGACCAGCTGCAGGATTCCGTCGCGCTTCTCGCCGGGGGGGAAGCGGATCGCTTCGGGCATGCAGATCCGGGCGTGGGTGGGGCCGACGATGTCGGGCCAGCGGGTCACCACGCTCGACTGGATGAAGCCGAACCGGCGGAACGCGGTGCGGCCCACTTCGGGCATCAGCTCCGCGATCGCGCGCGGCGCGCCGCCGCGCGGCCGTTCATAACGGCGCGGCTGCTTGCCGGGGTTCGCGGTCTTGCCCTTTTGGTCCCGTTCCATTGTCTGGCTGGCAATGCCATAGCGCGGCCATGGATGCCAGCGCCGACACGATCCAGACCGCCTTGCTGGGCTGGTACGATACCAATGCCCGGGTGCTGCCGTGGCGCAGCCCGCCGGGCAACCCCGCGCCGGATCCCTATCGCGTCTGGCTGTCCGAAGTGATGCTGCAGCAGACCACGGTCGCAGCGGTCGTTCCGTACTATGCAAAGTTCCTGGCGCGCTGGCCCACGGTTGAGGCGCTGGCGGCGGCCGACGATGCCGAGGTGATGGCCGCCTGGGCGGGGCTGGGCTACTATGCCCGGGCGCGCAACCTGCTGGCCTGCGCCCGCGCCGTGGCGGCGCGCGGCGGGGTCTTTCCCGGCACCGAGGCCGAACTGCGCGCCCTGCCGGGGCTGGGGGCCTATACGGCTGCCGCCGTGGCCGCGATCGCCTTTGGTGAAGCTGCAACCGTGGTCGATGCCAATGTCGAGCGAGTGATCGCCCGGCTTCACGCGATCGATGAACCGCTGCCCGCTGCGCGCAAGGCGATCCGCACGGCGGCCGAGGCGCTGACTCCCATGCAGCGACCCGGCGATTTCGCCCAGGCGATGATGGACCTGGGGGCAACGATCTGCACCGCTCGCTCCCCACGCTGCTTGCTCTGCCCTTTGGCCGAGCTTTGCGCTGGGCGGTGGGTCGGGGCGGAGCGGTTTCCGGTCAAGCCCCCCAAGGCTGCCAAGCCGCAGCGGCGCGGGCGGGCGTTCTGGATCGAGCGCGACGGCGCGGTCTGGCTGGTGCAGCGTCCTGACGCGGGCATGCTGGGCGGGATGCGGGCCCTGCCCGACGATGGCTGGAGCGCGAAGGGCGATGGCGCCGCCGAACTGGCGCTGACGGGGCCATGGCAGTCGGGCGGGGTGGTGCGGCATGGCTTCACCCATTTCGATCTCGATTTGCAATTGATGCTTTATTCGGGCCGCGATTGGGATAGGCTGGCGAGCGAAGACGGCGAATGGTGGCCGCTTGACCAGCTTGACCAGGCGGGCCTGCCGACACTGTTTGCCAAGGCCGCGCGGCTCGCGCTGGCGGTAAGAGAACACAAGGGAGAATGAACTTGCACCATCACGATGCGATTGCGCTGTCGCGCCGCAACCTGCTGCGCTCCACCGTGCTGCTGGGCGCCGGTGCGGCGCTGGGCGGCCTGCCCTGGGGCAGCGGCCGGGCCCATGCCGCTGCTGCGCTGGAAGCGCAATGGCCGCGCGTGACCGCCATGCTCGACAAGTTCGTGGGTGAGCGCAAGGTGGCCGGGATGGTCGCTGCGCTGGGCTGGGGAACGGCGGCTCCGGACTACATCGTGCGCGGGCGCGAGGCGTTTGACGATCCCGATGCGGTCGGCGCCAACAGCCTGTTCCGGGCCTATTCGCAGACCAAGCCCGTCACCGGCATGGCGGCGATGATGCTGATCGACGAGGGCAAGCTGAAGCTCGATCAGCCGATTGCCGATTTCGTGCCCGAATTTGCCAACATGAAGGTGGCGATCGATCCCAAGGTCAGCCTTGATGCGCGGCCCGCGAAAACGCAGATCACCGTGCGCCATCTCCTCACCCACACGGCTGGCCTGGGCTATGCCGGGGTGGGGCGCAACAAGGTCAACGACGAACTCCTCCGGCTGGGTGTGACCCCGGCGGTGCTTTCGCGCACGTCGATTCCCGGCATCAGCCCGCCGGTCAAGACCCTCCCGCCCAACGAGTTCCTGAAAGTGGCGGCCACCGTGCCGCTGGTGGCAGAACCGGGGACGGCCTGGCGCTATTCGATGTCGCTCGACGTGCTGGGACTGGTGATCGAACGGGCTTCAGGCGCGAAGAGCTTTGCCGAGTTCATGCAAGAGCGGATGTTCGATCCGATCGGCATGACCAGTTCCTATTTCCAGGTGCCGCAAAGCGAACAACACCGGCTGACTGGCAATTACGGCCTGCTCGCCGGACTGCCGCTGCCGATCGATCCTGCGGGGAATTCGGCCTATTTCGATCCGCCCGCCTTTGCCTTTGGCGGGGCCGGGCTGGTCTGCACCCCGGCGGACTATGACAAGTTCCTGATGATGATCGCCAATGGCGGCATGGCCGGGAACAAGCGGGTGATGAGCGCCGCCGCCGTCGCGCTGGGCTGCACCGACCTGATCCCGGCGGGGATCGACCTCAAGGGCACCTTCGTCGAAGGGGCGGGCCACGGGGCCGGTGGCCGGGTCGGCAAGGGCGCCGATGCCGGCACTTTCGGCTGGGCCGGGGCAGCCGGCACGGTTGGCTTCGTCAACACCCGGATCGGCCTGCGCGCCGGGGTCTATGTCCAGTACATGCCGTCCGAGGCGCTCTCGATCCAGAAGGACTTCCCGGGCGCCGTGCTGGGTGACCTGGCCTCGCGGCGGGGGGCGATGTGAGCCGTCCGCTCGCCTTCGCCGGTTCGCCGATCGACCGGGCCGACCACATCCGCGCCGATCCCGATCGCCTCGCCGCACTGATGGACTGGCGGGCCCGGCTCTTGAAGCTCGACGGGCTCGATCCGGTGCTCTCGCCCGAAGGCACGCTGGAATGGGGCACCCTGGCCGATGCCGCGCCGGACAGTGACCTGGTGTTCTTGGGCCTGGCTGCGGGCAAGGCCTGCTTTGCCGAGGTTCCGGCCCGGCAGGGCGGATCGACCGGCCCGGCCAATCCCCGGCTGTGGGCGGCGATGGCCGCGCTCGATCCGGGTGAGCTGGCGACCTATGGCGGGGCGCGCAGCCTGGTCGATTGGCACGCCCGCCACCGCTTCTGCGCCCAGTGCGGATCGCCGACCCGGCTGGCCAAGGGCGGCTGGCAGCGCACCTGCACGAATGACGATTGCAAGGCCGATCACTTCCCGCGGGTCGATCCGGTCACGATCATGCTGGTGGAGCATCAGGGCAACCTGCTGCTGGGCCGCCAGCCGCGCTTTCCCCCGCGCCGCTTTTCCGCGCTGGCCGGGTTCGTCGAGCCGGGCGAAAGCATCGAGGATGCCGTCGCGCGCGAGATAATGGAGGAAGCCGGGGTCGTCGTCCGCGATGTGACCTATGTCGCCAGCCAGCCCTGGCCGTTCCCGTCCAGCCTGATGATCGGCTGCCACAGTCATGCCGACAGCGCCGAACTGACCATCGACACGACCGAACTGGACGAGGCCCGCTGGTTCACCCGCGCCGAAGTGGAACTGGCCATGACCGGCAGCGAGGACGCCGCCTTCATCGCCCCGCCGCCCCACGCGGTGGCCCATCACCTCTTGAAATGGTGGCTTGAACAATGACCGCACCCGCCAAGATCTCGATCGACGTCTGGTCCGATGTGATGTGCCCCTGGTGCATCATCGGCTATTCCCAGCTGCAGAAGGGGCTGGACAGCCTGAGCGGCGAGATCGAGGCGGAGCTGCGCTGGCACGCCTTCCAGCTCAATCCCGACATGCCGGAGGAAGGCGAGGAGCAGCAGGCGCACCTTGCCCGCAAATATGGCCGCACGCCCGAGCAGGCGGCGGCCGCGCGCGGGCAGATGAAGGAAATTGCCGCGCGGGCGGGCTATTCGTTCGACTATACCGGGGCTGGCGAAGCGCCACAGGCGCGCCTGTGGAACACCCGCCGCGCGCACCAGCTGCTGCTCTGGACCCTGGCCCAGTATGGAGCCGAAAAGCAGACCGAGCTGAAACTGGCGCTGTTCGATGCCCATTTCCAGCAGCGCCGCAACATGTCCGATCCGCGCGTGCTGATCGAGATCGCCAGCGGCCTGGGGATCGATCCAGCGGCCGCCGAGGCCGCGCTCGATAATCCGGTGCTGGGCCAGCAGGTGCTGGAAGAACAGCGCATGGCCTATGACATGAACGTGACCGGCGTTCCGGCCATGCTGGTCAACGGCAAGTTCCTGATCCCCGGCGCGCAGGAGCCGGAAACCTATGCCAATGCCTTGCGCCGCGTCGTCGCCCGCGAGGCGGAACTGGCGGCGCGGCAGGCATGAGCGCGGATTTTTCCTGCCAGGTGGCAGTCATCACCGGCGGGGCCGGGGGGATCGGCGGGGCCCTGGGCGCGGCGCTGAAGGCGGCCGGGGCCCAGGTCCTGCTGGCCGACCTGCACGGTTCGGACGATGTGGTGGCCTGCGATGTCGCCGATCCCGCCGCAGTCGAGGCGCTGGCGGACCTCGCCTGGCAGCGGTTCGGGCGGGTCGATCTGCTGGTCAACAATGCCGGGATCTCCGGCGGGGGCGGCCGCTTGTGGAAGGCCGATCTCGCCGCCGCGCGCCAGGTGTTCGAGGTCAATTTCTGGGGCGTGTGGCACGGCTGCGCGGCCTTTGCGCCGCGCATGGCCGCGCAGGAACATCCTTCGGCGATCTTCAATGTCGCTTCGGAAAACGCGCTGTTCTGCGCCGTTCCGCGCGCGGCGGCCTATATCGCCTCGAAGCACGCGGTGCTGGGCCTGACCGAAAGCCTGCGTGAAGACCTGCCGCCGCATGTCCATGCCGGCACGATCATCCCCGGCTGGGTCCTGTCCGGGCTGACCAGCGAGGGCGGGCGCGACGTGGCCATGCCCGCCGAACGCTATGCCGAGATCATCCTGCCCCAGATCGCCGCGCGCGAGCGGTTCGTGGTCAGCCATGCTTATAACGTGGTGCCGATGGGCGAACGGACCGAAGCCCTGGAAGCGGCCTTTGCCCGCTCCGCGCCCCGTTATGACGGGGATATCGAATATGACGTGCGCGCCTATATCGCGCGGCTGCGGAGCGAGGGCTAGACCAGCCCCAGCCGGGCCAGATCGGCTGCGATGTGGCCGGGCAGGACTTCGCCGGCATCCTCGCCGCTGCCCAGATCGCGCGGGGCATCGGCGTCTTCCAGATAGCGCCAGCCCTGATGCGCACGCTTCGGCCGGGGCACCACGTCGATCAGCTTGGCCGCGATGACGATGTTGGTCCGCCCGCCGTCCGCCTCCTCGAAGCGCAGGATCGGGCTGCGCATCACCAGCTGGTGCTTGAAGATCCAGAACAGCGATCCGCCTGCCGAACCGTCCGTGGGCGCAATCTCCTCGTGCCGCTTGGGCAGATAGCGCGTGGTCAGCCGGGCTTCGGCGCCGCGCGTCGCGAACCAGCTGCGCAGTTCCTCGAGCGACTGGGCCCCATAGGCTACCTTGGTGAGGTGCAGCGGCATGATGTCAGCCCACCAGTCCCGAAGCCACGGCAAGGCCGAGGAAAGCGAAGAAGCCCATCGAATCGGTGATCATCGTCACGAATACCGAACTGGCCACGGCCGGGTCCTGGCCGAGCCGGTCGAGCGTGACCGGCACGAGTACCCCGGCGAGGCCCGCGGTGATGATATTCACCACCACCGCCGTGCCGATCACCGCGCCCAGCAAGGGGTTGGCAAAGACCAGCCCGGTTGCCGCGCCGATCAGCGTGGCGACAGTCACGCCGTTGAGCAGCGCTACCCGCAATTCGCGCCACAGGATGCGGCGGGTGTTGCTGCGGGTCAGCTGGTTGGTGGCGAGCGCGCGCACCGCGACGGCCATGGTCTGCGTGCCGGCATTGCCGCCGATCGAGGCGACCATCGGCGAGAGTGCCGCCAGCGCCACCAGTTTCTCGATCGCGCCGCCGAAATTGCTGATGATCGTGGCCCCCAGCAGCGCGGTCGCCAGGTTGGCTATCAGCCAGCGCACCCGGGCGACGTAGGAATCGCGGATCGGTTCGTTGATGTCGCCTTCGCCCGCGCCGGATAGCAGCAGGACGTCCTCGCCTGCTTCTTCCTGGATGATGTGGACCACGTCGTCGACGGTGATCTGGCCGACCAGCCGCCCGTCGGCATCGACCACCGCGGCCGAGATCAGCGCGTATTTCTGGAACCGCAGCGCCACCTCTTCCTGGTCCATCGTCACCGGGATCAGGGTCTGGTCGCGTTGCATCACGTCGGTCAGCGCGATGTGGCGTGGGGTGCGCAGGATCCAGCTGAGCGCGCAGGTGCCCAGCGGGTGGAACCGGGCATCGACGATGAACACTTCCCAGAACTCGTTGGCCAGATCGTGGCCTTCGCGCAGGAAATCGATCAGGTCGCCCACGGTCATGTGTTCGGGTACGGCCACGAAATCGCGGCTCATCAGGCGCCCGGCGGACTCCTCGGGATAGGACAGCGCCGCTTCGATGACCGCGCGGTCTTCCGGCTCCATCTCGGCCAGGACCGCCTGCTGGTCTTCCTCGTCGAGGTCTTCCAGCATGGCGACGGCATCGTCGGTATCGAGCTGTTCGGCGATGTCGGCGACGGTCTCGGCCGGCAGCTGCTCGACGATATCCTCGCGGACATAGTCGTTCAGTTCGGCATAGACCTCGCTGCCCATCAGGTCGCTGATCGCGGCGGCGAGGGCCGGGCGCTCATCGGCATCGAGCAGTTCGAACAGGTCGGCGATGTCGGCCGGGTGCAGGCCTTCGACCAGGCCGTAAACCGCGTCGTTTTCGCCCGCTTCCAGGCTGTCGCGGACCCGGCGGACGAATTCCGGCTTGAGCGTGTTCTCCGCGTCGAGGCTTTCGCTCTCAACCGCCGGCTCGGCCGCAAGCGCGGCGCTCTCCAGCAGGTCGGGATCGAGCTTGTCGACGGTCATTCCGGTCGGTCTAGGCTGGTCGACAACATTTGCAACCCGCCGCGTTTCCGGGGCGTGACTTTGTCTCGCCGCAGCCTATATCGGGCCCGAACTACAGGAGATTCCCATGGCTGATACCCTTACCCTGTCGCTCGATAGCGGCGATGTCGTGATCAAGCTGCGCCCGGACCTGGCCCCCGGCCACGTGGCCCGGATCGTCGAGCTGGCCAGCGAAGGCTTTTACGACGGGGTGAAGTTTCACCGCGTGATCCCCGGCTTCATGGCCCAGGGCGGCTGCCCCCAGGGCACCGGCATGGGCGGTTCGGACAAGCCCGACCTGCAGGCCGAATTCAACGACGAACCGCACGTGCGCGGCGTCTGCTCGATGGCCCGAACCTCTTATCCGCACTCGGCCAACAGCCAGTTCTTCATCTGCTTCGACGATGCGACCTTCCTCGATCGCCAGTACACCGTCTGGGGCCAGGTGATCGAAGGTATGGAACACATCGATGCCCTGCCCAAGGGCGAGCCGCCGCGCGAGCCCGGCGTGATCCGCAAGGCGACCGTGGCCTAAGGCACCGGTTTTGGCGCCGGCGGATCGGCGATCCGCCGCGCGCTGATAATCTTTACCGGCGGGTCCAGCATCTGGCCCTTGAGCGGCCCTTCGCCCAGCGTTGGCGATAGCGGCGCGTCCCAGATCTTGCGAACCACGTCCATCCCGGCCGAAACCCGGCCGAAAGCGGCAAAGCCGGCCTGCTGGTCGGGATCGGCGGCCTTCGGATCCGCATCAAGGCTCGGCTGGTCGGAGAGCATGATCGACCAGTCGGCCGTGGCTGTGCCGGGGGCATGGCGCGCCATCGAAATGGTCCCGGCCTTGTGCAGGATGCCGGTCTGGCTGGTCGGCTCATGTGCGATCGGCTTCAGCACTTTCAGCGGATGGCCCTGCAATCCCGCCTGGATCAGCCCGCTGGGCGGATCGCCCCAGGGCAGCCGCAGCGCCCGGTAAAAGGCGATCCCGTCAAACTTCTTCAGATCGACATAGCGCACGAAGTTTTGCGTGGTGATCGGTGCGCGCTTGTTGTCCAGCTCCAGCTCGATCGTGCCAAGAGCAGTGACCAGCGCCACGCGGACCGTATCGCCCAGCGGGGCGGGCGCAGGGGGTAGGGCCTGGCGGGAGGAGCCGGGCTTTGCTCCCTTGGGATAAGAGCTGAACTTGTCGCGCTCTGCGGCCTGGGCCGGCAGGGCAAGCGCAACTAGGGCGAGCAGGACGAATCGGCGGTTCATTCCGCGATTGTGCCGCTACAGCCCGGCCTGCACCACCCAATCGTGGAAGATCCGCACCGACCGCACATCCAGCGCGTGGGGTTTGCACACGAACCAGTAGGAATAGGGGCTCTTGACCTCGATGTCGTAAAGCCGCGCGATCCGGCCATCGTGGGCGCGGTCGAAGTGGGCATCGTGCATGATCGCGATGCCCAGCCCCTGTGCCGCCGCTTCGAGCAGCAGCTGGCCCGAATCGTAATGGTCGATCGCCATCGGATCGAGGTCCGGCATGCCCAGCGCCTGCTTCCAGGCAACGAAACTGTCCGGCAGTTCGTTGTGGATCAGGAAGGTCTGGCGCGACAGCACCTCGCGGTCGGGCTGGGGGCCGATCTCGTCCGCGAGCACGCGTGAAGTGATCGCGTAGACCTTGTTCTCATCCAGCCGCACCGCATGGAACGATGGATCGGGCTGGGGGGAGAGGATGAAGGCGGCATCCAGCGTATCGCCGACCCGGGTTTCGAGGTGCGGGCTGGTGTCGAAATCGATGTGCAGGCGCGGCTGGGCCTTGCGCAGTTCGGGCAGGCGCGGGAACAGCCGTTGGCTGCCGAACAGCGGCAGGACCCCCAGGTGCAGGCGCAGCACCCGGCTGTCCTCCACTTGGCCTTCGACGGCGGCGGCCAGTTCATCGAATTTTGGCGCGACCGCATTGTAAAAGGCGCTGCCATCGTCGGTCAGCTTCATCGCCTGGTGCTGGCGGGTGAACAGCCGCTTGCCGATGAACTCCTCCAGTGCGGAGACCCGGCGCGACAGGGCCGAGGGGCTGAGCCCCAGCTCGTCCGCTGCCGCCCGGGCGGAACCCAGACGGACGATGCGCACGAAGGCTTCGATCGCACGAAGCGGGGGAAGGCGGCGAATGGCCATTGCAGGTCAGTCTTCGGATTCGTCCTGGGGAGCGGGCGGATGCAGTCGCAGACGGGTAACATGCTTTTCGTTGCCCGCAATCACTTCCAGCTTCCAGCCGCTGGCATGGTCCAGCATGGCCCCGACCGGCGGCACGGCCTCGGCCAGCAGGAACGCGAGGCCGCCCAGCGTGTCGACGTCTTCTTCCACCTCGGCGAGGCGCGGATCGATCGCTTCGGCGACATCGTCCAGCTCGGCGCGGGCATCGGCTTCCCACATGCCGCCGTCCAGCGGCACCAGCAGTTCGGTCGGCGCGTCGTCGTGCTCGTCCTCGATCTCGCCGATGATTTCCTCGACCAGGTCCTCGATGGTGATGATCCCGTCGGTGCCGGAATACTCGTCGATCACCACGGCCAGGTGGACGCGTGATGCGCGCATGTCGTTGAGCACATCCAGCGCGCCGCGCGCCTGCGGGACGTAGAGCGGCTGGCGCAGCAGGCTGGTCCAGTCCTTCGGCGGCTTGCCGCTGGCCAGGTGCTTGAACACGTCCTTGATCAGCACCATGCCGACGATCTCGTCGAGGCTGTCGCGGTAGACCGGCATGCGCGAATGACCGTGCTCGGCAAAGGCGCTGACGACTTCGTCCCAGCTGGCGGTTTCGGGCACAGCGATGATCTCGCCGCGCGGGATGGCCACGTCGTCGGCGTCGTTCTCTGAAAAGTGCAGCAGGTTGCGCAGCATGTCGCGCTCAAGCGCGGACAGATCGCCCGCCTCGCTGCGGCCGTCATCGTCCTCATGCTCGTCGATTGCTTCTTCCAGCTGGGCGCGCAGCGATTGATCGCCGCCGTCGACCCGTTCGAAAAAGCGCTTGATGGCGCGCCAGGCGGAGCGCCTACTCTCCCCGTCTCCGGAATTGCCCTCGGGCATGGTCTTGGTCAGTTCCCTGTTGGCGATCCGGTCAGTGGATCGCGGTCCCCATATGGGTCGGCAATGCCCATCTGCGCAAGAGCCTTGATTTCCAGCGCTTCCATCGCGGCGGCTTCGGCGTCGGAATGTACGTGGTCGTGCCCGGCCAGGTGAAGCAGGCCATGGATGATGAGGTGCGCGGCGTGATGCTCCAGCGGCACGCCCTTGTCGGCCGCCTCAAGCGCGCAGGTTTCCAGAGCCAGGGCGATATCGCCGAGCAGTTCCGGCGGGCCATCCGGGGCAAGGGCAAGCAGATCCTCACGCTCCAGCATGGGGAATGACAGCACGTTGGTCGGCTTGTCCTTGCCGCGCCATTCGCGGTTCAGCTCGTGAACCTCGGCATCGTCGGAAAACAGCAGGCTGGCGGACAGGCGCGGGTTGGCGAGTTCTGGGGCGACCCCAGCCAGCGCGGCAGCGGCGCGTTCGGCCAGTGCCTCCCAATCGGCGGTGTCAGGCCACGGGGCCTCAATGGCGATTTCCAGTTCCACCGCGTCCCAATGCCTTCGGGCTGATAGCGAGTCGAGCGGTTTAGCCGTGCTTGCCCTCGTAAGCCTCGACGATCCGGCCAACGATCGGGTGGCGGACCACGTCGGCGCTGGTGAAGCGGGTGACGGCGATGCCGTCGATCCCCTCCAGCCGCCCCACCGCGTCGTTAAGCCCGCTCATCTGCGGGCCGCCGGGGATATCGACCTGGTTGGGGTCGCCGCAGATCACCATCCGGCTGTTCTGGCCGAAGCGGGTGAGGAACATCTTCATTTGGGCGGGCGTGGTATTCTGGGCCTCGTCGAGGATAATGAAGCTTTCCGCCAGGGTGCGGCCGCGCATGAAGGCGATCGGCGCGATCTCGATCTCGCCCGAGGCCAGCCGCCGCTCGACCTGTTCGGGCGGCATGCAGTCATACAGCGCATCGTAGAGCGGACGCAGATAGGGATCGACCTTGTCCTTCATGTCGCCGGGCAGGAAGCCCAGCCGCTCGCCGGCCTCGACCGCCGGGCGCGACAGGATCAGGCGTTGGACCGATCCGGTGATCAGCTGCGACACGGCCTGGGCCACGGCGACATAGGTCTTGCCGGTGCCGGCCGGGCCCAGCGCGAAGATCACGTCGCGGCTGGCCAACGCGCGCATGTATTCGATCTGCGTGGCGCTGCGCGGCACGATGGTTTTCTTGCGGGTACGGATCATGATCGGCGGGGTTTCGCCATCGCCCGATATGATCCCTTCCAGCGTCGGTTCGGCCGACATCGAGATCAGCGATTCGATCGCGCCGGCATCCAGTTCCTGCCCCTGCAGCAGCCGCTGGTGCATGCCTTTCAGCACGTCGCGGGCGCGGGCTACGGCATCTTCCGGCCCTTCGATCTGGGCCCGGTTGCCGCGCGCCGAAATGTACACCCCCAGCCGGTTCTCGATCTGCACCAGGTTGGCATCGAACTGCCCGAACAGTGCGCCAAGGATCGTGGCTTCCTCAAACTCCAGCTCGGTCCGCGCGCGGCGGGGCGTGTGGAGGCGGGTGGGCGCCAGATGATCGCGGCTATCGTCATGGGCGCGGGCGGGTTTGCGAGCCATAAAGGGGGCGGTGTGCTCCTTTCGTTGCGGGCCACTGGTTGGCCGAGTCGAAACGATAGGCCCAGCCTTGCCGCGCGCAAGCGACAAGGCGATGACAGGCGGTGGAAAACCGCTGCGGCAAGCGGGCCAGGGTGCCCCAGGGCGGCGATTGTACCGGTGTCTGGACGTGCCGATCCGCTGTGGTAGGTCTCTTCCGGCCTTCTCGGAGCAACCCAATGCTTTTTCGGTCTTTCCGCCTCGCCATGCGCCCGCTGCTGGTGGCTGCCTGTGCTGGCCTCACCAGCCCGGCATTGAGCCTGGAAAACGGCGGGACGGATAACAGCGGCGAAATCGTCGTCAGCGCCGAACGTGAGGTCCAGGCCAAGGCCGCCGCTGCCCAGGCCCACGCGATTACCCAGCCGGCCCCGCCCGGCAAGCCGCTCGCCCGCCATTACCTGCCGGTCTGCGTCAAGGTGTTCGGCCTGCCTGCCGCCTATGGTCAGGCGCTGGCCGAACGGGTGATGGACAACGTGCGCAGCCTGAACCTGCGGGTCGCCCCGGCGGGCTGCTCGCCGAATGTCTGGATCGGTTTCACCAATGACAGTCGCAAGCAGGTGGAGGCCCTGCGCAAGCGGGATCCGGCCATGTTCGTCTCGCTCAAGCAGCACGAGATCGACCGGATCTTCAAGGGCTCCAACGCCGTCCAGGTCTGGCATGCGACCGAGACAAAGGGCGTTGACGGGCGGGCGATACCGGTGGCCCGGATGCCGGACGGGAGCGAGTATGAGGTTAACCAGCAGTGGAAGGCCAGTCGCCTGGGATCGACCATCCGCGTGGACATGACCGGTTCGCTGGTGGTGTTCGACCGCAAACTGGTCGGCCGCCGCACCCTGGCGCAACTGGCTGACTATGCAACGATGCGCGTCCTCGCCTCGACATATGATCAGGCCGAATTCGATCCGGCGATGCCGACCATCCTGTCGCTGTTCGCCGCCGAGTCAGGAGCGCCAGAGGAACTGACAGACTTTGACCGGGCCTATCTTGGCGGGCTGTACCGGCTGGGCGAGGGCGCCGATCACACCAAGATGCCCGACGCCGTCCGCTCCGCCTATCTGCACCAGACTGCGGAGAAAAAGGATTAGCGGCTGGCCGGAAATCAGGCTGGTGCCGTGGCCACCAGCCGCGCGCCCAGCGAATTGGGACCGGCCTCGGTCAGTTCCACTTCCACCAGATCGCCGATTTCCGCCTCGCCGGTGAAGTGGACCGATTGCAGCCAGGGCGACTTGCCCAGCCACTGCCCGGGGTGCTTGCCCTTGCGTTCGACCAGTACGGTGCAGCGCTGGCCGACCGAGGCCTGGTTGAAGGCCAGCTGGCTGGCGTTAAGCACGGCCTGGAGCCGCTGCAGCCGCTCGTCCATCACTTCGACCGGGACCTGGCCGTCCATTGTCGCGGCCGGGGTGCCGGGGCGGGCCGAATACTTGAAGCTGAAGCACTGGGCATAGCCGACCTGCTCGGCGAGCCGCAGGGTATCCTCGAACTCGACGTCGGTCTCGCCCGGGAAGCCGACGATGAAATCGCCCGACAGGGCGATGTCGGGGCGCATGGCGCGCACCTCGTCGAGGATGCGCAGGTAGTTTTCCGCCGTGTGGCTGCGGTTCATCGCCTTGAGCACCCGGTCGTTCCCCGCTTGCACCGGCAAGTGCAGGAATGGCATCAGCTTGGGTACATCGCGGTGTGCCTCGAGTAACCCTGGTGTCATGTCGTTCGGGTGGCTGGTGGTATAGCGGATGCGCGCCAGCTGGGGGATCGCGGCCAGCGCCTCGATCAGCTTTTCCAGGCCCCGGTTGCTGTCGTCTCTCCATGCATTCACGTTCTGGCCCAGCAGGGTGATCTCGCGCGCGCCGGCCTCGACCAGCTTGTGCGCTTCGGTCACCAGATCACTGAACGGCCGCGATACTTCGGCACCGCGGGTATAAGGGACCACGCAATAGGTGCAGAACTTGTCGCAGCCTTCCTGCACGGTCAGGAAGGCGCTCGGCCCCACCTTGCGCCGGGCGGGGAGGACATCGAACTTGGTTTCGGCCGGCATGTCGGTATCGACTGCGCGGCGGCCTTCGACGGCCTCGGCAATCATCGCCGGAAGCCGGTGATAGGCCTGCGGGCCAACCACCATGCTGACGGCGGGCGCGCGCTTCATGATCTCGTCGCCCTCGGCCTGGGCCACGCAGCCAGCCACCGCGATCAAGGGCGATGTGCCATCCTCGCGCCGCAAGCGACCGATATCGGAATAGACCTTCTCAGCGGCCTTTTCCCGGATGTGGCAGGTGTTGAGCACCACGAGGTCGGCCTCCTCGCCTTCCGGCGCGGGCATGATGCCCTGTTCGCCCAGCAGCTCGGCCATGCGTTCGCCGTCATAGACGTTCATCTGGCAGCCGAAGCTCTTGACGCGATAGGTCCGGGGGGGCGGGGTGGGGCGCATGGTAACTCCGTCATCCCGGGCTTGTCCCGGGATCGCTGGCGGCGCTGGCTCTAGGGGGCCAGCGATCCCGGATCAAGTCCGGGACGACGCCACCAGGCGCCCCAGGATCGCCTCGCGCGATGCCTGGGCCATGGTCTTGCGGTTGGTCAGCTCGGCCCCGTGCAGGACCGGCAGGAAATGAACGGTCAGCGTGATCGGCCGTCGCCGGGCAAGCAGGCGCAGGAAATTGTCGAGGCCGTGCTCCTCGCCCACCCAGGCTATGTCGGCAGCTTCCGAGCCGAAATCGAGCAGCACTGGCTGTACGGCAACGCCCGGCGGGAGCGGTTCCAGCGCCGACAGCAACGAGGACTTGAACGGCAGCAGCCCGGTGCCATCGCTAGTGGTGCCTTCGGGAAAGATCGTCAGCGCTCCGGTATCGCGGATCGCGGTGCGCACATCCTCGACCTGGCGGGCGACGCTCTTGCGGTCATGCCGGGCGACGAAGACCGTGTCGTTCATCTGGCACAGCCATTTGAGCAGCGGCATCGAGGCGAGGCCATCATGCGCGATGAAGGCGCTGCCGGTGGTGGCGGCCAGGGCCGGGATATCGAGCCAGCTGACATGATTGGCCAGCAGGAAGGCGCCGCGATGGGCCTTTTCCCCCTGGCTGCGCAGCCGCATGCCCGCGATCCAGCCGATCCCCGCCAGGAACAGGCGCGGCACCGGGTTGTGGCGGGTCAGCAGGCCAACGGCGTAATAGGCTGGCAGGCAGGCCAGCAGGAGCAGCAGCATGGCGGAAAGGCGCAAGGTAACCCGCAGCCAGCCGAACACCGAAAGACGGCGTGGCTGGGTGAGCGCAAGCGCCATCGGCCTGGCCTAGACCTCGCGGCCGAGCCGCACCCCGTAAAGCTCCATCCGGTGATCGACCAGGCGATAGCCCAGCTTCTCGGCGATCTGGCGCTGGAGCGCTTCGAGTTCGGGATCGACGAATTCGATCACCTTGCCGGTTTCCACATCGATCAGGTGATCGTGGTGGGCCTCGGGCGCCGCCTCATAGCGGGCGCGGCCATCGCCGAAATCGTGCCGGTCAAGGATCCCGGCCTCTTCGAACAGGCGAACCGTGCGATAGACGGTCGCGATCGAAATGCGTGGATCGATCGCGACGGCGCGCTCGTGCAGCTTTTCCACGTCGGGATGGTCGTCGCTTTCGGACAGCACCTTGGCGATCACGCGGCGCTGGTCGGTGATGCGAAGCCCGCGTTCAGCGCAAAGCGCTTCGATGTCGATGATCTGGTGCACGCTCAATCCGCAATGGCCAACAAATGAAATGTCCCGCCGGGTATGGACCGGGCGGGACGATTCTTCAACCGCAAGCGGCCGATGACAGTAATCAGGCTGCCAATCAGGCCTTGGGCTTGCGGCCGCGCTTCTGGCCGGGCTTGCGGCCGAGGCCGATCTTCTTGGCCAGTTCGCGACGCTTTTCGGCATAGGCCGGGGCCACCATCGGATAGTCCGCGGGCAGGTTCCAGCGCGCGCGGTACTGGTCCGGGGTCATATTGTAATGCGTCATCAGGTGGCGCTTCAGCATCTTCAGCTTCATGCCGTCTTCAAGGCAGATGATGTATTCCGGCTTGACCGAGGCGCGGACCGAAACCGCCGGCTTGGGCGCTTCTTCCGCCACCGGGGCAGCCGCCTGGCCAAGACCCGCCAGCGCGCCATAGACCTTGCTGATCAGGGCGGTAACTTCATCGACCGAGACGTTGTTGTTGCTGACATGCGCGGCAACGATGTCCGAAGTCAGCGTGATAAGGGTTTCATTCATGTCGGACTGGGGCATCTCCATGTCCGCTTCCTTTCGAATAATTGCTGCGACCAGTTTATTGTTATTGACGTCTTTTGCAGGGACGCGAATCGGCGGTTACTTGCTCTGTGTCATAAAAACAAGTGCGGTACTGTACTGGTCTACAACTGCTTGGATAAGCGACCTATTTACAGGTCGCGCGCAAAGGTAATTGCATCAAGTCGATCACCCGATGGGGTGCGATAGTAGTTAAGTCGCTCGCCAATAGGGCCGAATCCGTTGCGGCGATAAAGTGCTTCGGCAGGGTTGTTGCGGCGCATTTCCAGCAACAGGCGCCGCGCTCCACGCAAGGCGGCCTGCTGGGCCAGATCGTCGAGCAATTGCTGACCAAAGCCGCGCCCACGAAAGCGCGGGTGCACCGCGATCAGCAGCAGTTCCTCTTCCTCGTAGCCATGGCGCGAGAGATAGAACCCGGCCGCCTCGCCCCCGCTCTGCGCCAGGCAATAGTGGCAATTGCCCACCACCAGCGCGTCTTCCACCTGGCGGCGGGTCCAGGCTTCGCCATAGGCGGGATCGAAGGCCGCCTGCATCACCCCCATGATCCGGTCGAGATCGTCCCGCATCGGCATTCGGGCGGCGATCAGGCAGCAGGCAGGCGCGCGTCCGGCGCACGACCGTAGAGCGGCTGGTCGGCGGCGCCGATCAGCGCCGGGGGGAGCAGGGCGAAGCGCCGGGCATCAGGCCACAGCGGCAGAGCGGTGCCGCTGCCCCGCGCGGCGACCAGCGCTTCGGCCTGACTGCCTGCAACAAGCGGGGCCGTGCTGGCGGCAACGGTTGCGGTGGGGGTAAGCGAGGCCAGGCTGGCCAGTGGCAGGCCATCGCTGCCGAAGTCCTGCGCGAACCATTCGCCATGCCCGCCGGTCATCGCGACCGTGCAGGCCTGCACGCCCGCTTCGGCCCGGGCCATGGCGGCAACCAGCGCCAGGGTGGGATAACCGACCAGTTCCGCCCGCCAGGCCAGCGCCAGCGCCCGCGCGGCGGCCAGGCCCACCCGCACCCCGGTGAAGCTGCCTGGGCCCAGCGCCACGGCGATCCGCCCGGCGCGGCCCTTGTCCGGCAGGGCGGCGATCATCGGCACCAGCGCCTCGGCATGGCCGCGGCCCAGCATCCGGCTTTCGCCCGCAATGAGGTCGCTGCCGTCCAGCAGGGCGACCGAGCAGGCCTCGGTCGCGCTATCGATTACGAGAGTACGCATCACGCGCCTGTTAGCGCGTCAGGCGATCCGATTGAAAGTGTCGAAATCGGGGCGCGGGCTGCGATCGAAGATCGTGGCCGGATCGCCATAGCCCAGGGTGGAGATGAAATTCGACTTCACCCGCGGCGTATCGGCGAAGAAGGCGGCGTCCACCGCATCGTTGGCGAAGCCCGACATCGGTCCCGTATCCAGCCCCAGCGCCCGCGCGGCGAGGATGAAATAGGCACCCTGCAGGCTTGAATTGCGCATCGCCGACACTTCGCGCAGCGGCTCGTTGCCATCGAACCAGGCCTTGGCATCGGTATGCGGGAACAGCCAGGGCAGCTGCTCGTGATAATCGATGTCCATGCCGATGATCACCGTCACCGGGGCCTTGAGCACCTTTTCGGCATTGGCGGGCATGCAGCAGGCGGCGAGCTTGGCCTTGGCCTCGTCCGTGGTGCACCAGACCATCCGGGCGGGCAGCATGTTGGCGCTGGTCGGCCCGAACTTCATCAGGTCCCAGATAGCGTGGAGTTGCTCGGTGCTGACCGGCTTGTCGAGATAGCCGTTATAGCTGCGCGCGGTGCGGAACAGCTGGTCAAGCGCGGCATCGGCAAGCGGCTGGGTCATCGGGAACTTCCTTGGCGGGATTGGTGCGTCGGGGCGGGCGGGATCAGGCCGCGCGGACTTCGGTCACTTCGGGGACATAGTGCTTGAGCAAGCCCTCGATCCCCTGCTTGAGCGTGGCGGTGGACGAAGGGCAGCCCGAACAGGCCCCCTGCATCGAAAGATAGACCACCCCTTCGCGGAACCCGCGATAGGCAATGTCGCCGCCGTCATTGGCCACGGCCGGGCGAATCCGCGTTTCGAGCAGTTCCTTGATCTGCGCGACGATGTCGGCATCGGCCGGATCGTCACCATGGTCGGCGTCCTCGGCCGGAACCGCGATGCCGTTGCCGGGCAGGGCATGGAACAGCGGGGCCTGGCTGACAAAGTGATCGAGCAGGATCGCCACGACCTGCGGCTTAAGGGCCGACCAGTCCGACCCTTCGCCCGCGGTGACCGAGACGAAATCGCGGCCGAAGAACACGCCGGTCACGTCGCCCAGGCTGAACAGCGCCTCGGCCAGGGGGGAAGCAGCGGCATCCTCCTCGTCGCGGAAATCGCGGGTGCCACCAGCCATCACTTCCTGCCCGGGCAGGAACTTCAGCGTGGCGGGGTTCGGAGTCGTTTCGGTTTCGATGAACATGGTGGCGATGTAGGCCTTAAAGAGGCGGGTTCAAGCAAAGAAATCTATAGCTCCCGCAGCGCCTGGGCTGGCTTGGCTCGCAGCAGCGGCAGCGATCCGGCGAGCGCAAAGGCCACCGTCATCGCCAGCCCCGCGCCAAGCACGGCCAGCACCTGGGGCCAGTTGGGCAGCCAGTCGAATTCGAACAGCTGGACGATCACTAGCCAGCCGATCGCGCTGCCCAGCACCAGCGCCACGCCCGCCAGCAGCAGCGCCAGCAGGCCATATTCGGCCACCTGCAGCAGCAGCAGTTGTCGGCGGCTGGCCCCCAGCACGCGCAGCACCACGTTGTCGTAAAGGCGGCTCGCCCGGGCGGCGGCAATCGCCCCCAGCAGGACGGCGATCCCGGCCAGCACCGCGACCGAGGCGGCGGCCAGGATCGCGGTCGAAACCTGGTTCAGCAGCGTGCGTGCCTGTTGCAGCACGCCGCCCACCTCGATCACCGAGCTGGAGGGGAAGGCGCGCAGCAATTGCGGCAGCAGGGCATTGCGGTCCGCGCCCGGCGGCAGGTCGATCGTCGCGGCCAGGTTGTGCGGCGCATCGGCCAGTGTGTTGGGGGAGAAGACCAGCACATAGTTGAAGCCCATGTTGTCCCAGTCGATCCGGCGGAACGAGGCGACCCGCGCGCTGCGTTCAACGCCCAGCACGCCTATCGTGATCATGTCCCCGATCTTGAGGTCGATCGCCTGGGCCAGTTCCTCATCCACTGAAACCAGCGGCTCGCCCTGGTAATCCTTGGGCCACCATTCCCCCGCCGTCAGTGAGTTCCCTTCGGGCAGGGTGGGCGAATAGGTCAGCCCGCGCTCGCCGCGCAGCGGCCAGGCGCCTTCGGGGATTTCCTTGAGATCGGCCACGCGAGTCATCGCGCCTTCCGGACCATAGGCCAGGATCGCCCCGCGCAGCGCGGGCACCTGGCGGACCTTGGCCCCCGGCGCGGCAGTCTGGACGATCTGCTCCATCTTGGCCGCGCCCTCGCGCGGCAGGTCGAGCATGAAATAGTCCGGCGCGCGCTGCGGTACCCGGCTGGCGATATTGGCTTCCAGGCTGGTCTGGATCACGGCGAGCAGGACGAAGGCCGACAGGCCAAAGCCCAGCGCGGTCACCAGCGCACCGGTCTGGGCGCCGGGGCGGTGCAGGTTGGACAGCGCCAGGCGCAGCAACGGCCGCTGCGGGCGCGGCAGCCGCGCGGCCAGGTTGCGCAAGGCCCAGCCCAGCAGGCCGAGCAGCCCCAGCACGACCAGCGCCCCGGCCAGGAACCCTGCAGTCACCGGCAATTGCGCCGCGCTGGCCAGTGTCAGCACGATGATCGCGGCAAAGCCCAGGCCGACCGGCCAGGCGGCTTCGCGCCATTGCCCGGTCAGCGGATTGACCTTGGCGCGCATCAGGGCGAGGGCGGGGAACCGCCGCGCGGCCAGCAGCGGCGGCGCGGCAAAGACCAGTCCGACCAGCAGGCCATAGGCGCTGGCACGAGCAAGAGCGGCCCAGTCGAACACCAGCCCCGGCGCGACCGGCAGCAGCGCGCCCAGCGCCTGGCCCAGCAGCGGCATGACCATGATCCCGGCGGCAAGGCCCGCAAGGCTGCCGGCGAGGGCGGCGGCCAGCAGTTGCAACAGGTAGATCCGGGTAATGTCGGTGCTGGTCGCGCCCAGTACCTTCAGCGTGGCAATGCCGTTGCGGCGCGCCTCAAGATAGGACGAAACCCCACCGCCGATCCCGATCCCGGCAATCGCCATGGCGGTCAGGCCCACAAGGACGAGGAATTCGCCCATCCGCGAGACGAACCGGTCCGCCCCCGGCGCGGCGCGATCGCGCTGGCGATAGGAAAAGCCCGAGGTCGGGAAGCGTTCCTTCAGCGTATCGATCGTGGCCACCGGATCGGTGCCGGGGGGCAGCAGCAAGCGGTACTTGCTGCGGAACATCGCCCCGGGCGTGGTCAGGCCCGCCTTGGCCGGAAAATCGGCGCTGACAATCACCGTCGGGCCCAGCGCAAAGCCTTCGCTGAGCCGGTCGGGCTCATCCGCGATCACCCCGGCGATCTGCAAGGTCTGTCCGGAAATGACGAAACTGCCGCCCGCCGCCAGTTCCAGCCGGGCCAGGGCATCGGGCGAAACCCAGGCCGTGCCGGGGGCGGGTGCCCCCACCTTGCGGCCATCGCTCAGCGTAAGGCGCCCAACCAGCGGCCAGGCGGCGTCGACCGCCTTCAGTTCCACCGGTACGGCCAGCTCGCCGTTGGCGGCCATGGCCTGCAGCCGGGTGCCGCCTGAAAGCTGGCCGAACTTCTCAAGCTCGGTGCGCTCGGCCGGGGTGGCGGCGCGCTGCCACACTTCCACCTGCACGTCGCCGCCCAGGATGGTCTGCCCGCGATCCTTCAGTTCGCGCTCGATCGCCCCGGTCAGGGTACCGATCGCGGCCAGCGCGCCAACGCCCAGGAACAGGCAGGCCAGCAGCAGCCGCAGGCCGCGAAAGCGGGCCGACAGATCGCGCCGGGCAATCGTCCAGGCAGTGGACCAGGGCAGAACCGAGCTCACGCGGCGGTATCGCTCGCAATGCGGCCATCGGCCAGGGTGACGACCCGCTCGCACTTGGCGGCAAGGCCCGCGTCATGGGTGATGATCACCAGCGTGGCCCCGGCTTCGGCCCGGCGGGCGAACAGCAGGTCGATGATCGCCGCCCCGGTCGCGGCATCGAGATTGCCGGTCGGCTCGTCGGCAAAGACCAGCGCGGGGCGGCCAGCCAGCGCGCGGGCAATCGCCACGCGCTGCTGTTCGCCGCCGGACAGCTGAGTGGGATAGTGGTGCAGGCGGTGGCCCAGGCCCACGGCGATCAGTTCCGCCTCGGCGCGCGGCCGGGCATCGGTCACACCGGCCAGTTCCAGCGGGGTCATCACGTTTTCGAGCGCGGTCATGGTCGGCAACAGGTGGAAGGCCTGGAGCACGATGCCGATCCGTCCGCGCCGCGCGGCGGCCAGGGCATCCTCGTCGAGCGCGGCAAAGTTCTCCCCCGCCACGTCAAGCGTGCCGCCGCTGGCCCGCTCAAGCCCGGACAGCACCGCCATCAGCGAGCTCTTGCCCGAACCCGACGGGCCGAGCAGGGCGAGGGTCTGCCCCAGCGGCACGGCCAGGTCGATCCCGCGCAGGATTTCGACCGCCGCCTCGCCATTGCCGAGCGTCAGGGTGAGGCTCCTGGCGGTAATCGCCGCCAGGGTTTCCGAATTGGGGCTTGTCACGTCAGCGAATGACCATAGCTAGGGGGGAGGGACAGACGAAGGAAAGTTGCAGCATGAAATGGAAATCCGCAGGGCGACTTGCAACCCCCCCCAAGCTGGTCCTGGCGCTGGTCTTTGTGCTGGGGGCTTGCGGATCGGAGCAGGCAGCCCCGCCGCCCGCCAAGACGGTTGAGGCTGCGCCGTCCGATCTGCCCCCCGATCTGCCCGTAGTGGGCGAGGAGCTGCGGATCGTCGCCCTGGGGGACAGTCTATTCACCGGCTATGGGCTGGAGCCCGGGCAAAGCTATCCCGCGCGGCTGGAAGCGGCACTGCGCGCCCGCGGGATCAACGCGCGGATTACCAATGCGGGGGTATCGGGCGATACCACGGGCGGCGGGGCCGGGCGGCTCGATTTCACCCTGAACAGCCTCCAGAAGCCGCCCGCGCTGGTAATCATCAGCCTGGGCGGGAACGACATGCTGCGTGGGCTTTCGCCCGACCAGACCCGCAAGAACCTGGACGAGATGCTGGGCAAGCTGAAGGCCCGCGGCATTCCCGTGGTGCTGCTGGGCATGCTGGCCGCACCCAACCTGGGGGCGGATTATCGCGGGGCTTTCGATCCGATCTATCCGGCGCTTGCCAAAAAGCATGGCGCCACGCTGGTGCCGTTCTTCCTGCAGCCGCTGATCGGCAAGCCCAAACTGATCCAGGCCGACCGGATCCATCCGACGCTGGACGGGATCGACCTGATGGTCGGCTCGACGGTGGACGCGGTGGCCGGGGCGCTGCCCAAGACGGCTAAGTCAGCCGCTCCACCGACCCGTCCCTGACGCGCCAGACCGCCGCTTCGGCCGCGATCGCCTCGAACGGCGGTAGCTCGGTGCCGGTGAGCCAGACCTGGGCGCGGCCCGCGCGCAACCGATCGAACAGCGCGGAGCGGCGCAGCGGATCGAGGTGAGCGGCCACTTCGTCGAGCAGCAGCAGGGCGGGGCGGCTGTCCTCCAGCAGGTCGGCATGGGCCAGGGTGATCGCGATCAGCAACGCCTTCTGCTCACCGGTGGAGCAGGCAGCGGCGGGCTGGCCCTTGCCGGCCATCACCACGCCCAGCTCGTCACGGTGGGGGCCGGTCAGGGTGCGTCCGGCACCGCGATCGCGGCGGCGGGTGGCGCGCAGTTCGGCGGCCAGGGCCTCGGCCTCCAGCGGTCCGCCGGGCTGATAGGCCAGCTCTGGCCGGGCAAAGGGCGCTTCGGGCAGCAGGGCCAGCCGCTCTGCCAGCGCGGTCACCAGCCGGGCGCGGGCCTGGGCGACCAGCGCCCCGGCTTCGGCCAGCTGGCTTTCCAGCGCATCGAGCCAGGCGGGATCGGGTTCAGCGGGTTCGGCCAGCAGCCGGTTGCGTTCGCGTAGCGCGCTTTCCATCCGCGCGGCGTGGCGGGCGTGGCCCGGCTCCAGCGCCAGCACCAGCCGATCGAGGAACCGCCGCCGCGCGCCCGCGCCTTCGCTGAACAGGCGGTCCATCGCCGGGGTCAGCCAGCCGATGCTGAGCCATTCGGACAGGCCCAGCGCGGCGATCTCGGCCCCATTGGCCCGTGCCACCCGGCGGCCGGGGCGGTCCGGGCGAATGCCGGTGCCCAGCGAGCCGCCGCCCGCCAGATCCGCGCTGACCGCGCAGCCACCATCGCCGGAATGGCCCGGCAGCTCGGTCAGGGCAGCCCGGCGCAGGCCGCGGCCGGGGGCGAGCAGCGAGAGCGCCTCCAGCACGTTGGTTTTTCCTGCGCCATTTTCGCCAACCAGCAGGTTGAACTGTGCGGTTTCCTCCAGCCGGGTGGCCGGATGATTGCGGAAATGGGTCAGGGTGATGCGGTCCAGCGCCATGCCCGACCGCGATAAGGCCGTCACCTGCCGCTGTCATCCCAAAGCGCGATCCCCAAATGTGGTGAAAAATCCCAACACTTCGTATTCAGGAATCGCGGAAATCGCCCCGCGCGAGGCGAAGGCACGGATTTCCGACATTTTTCGAAATTGGCACGGCCCCTGCAATCACTCTGGCATCCGCAGGAATGGTCCTGACGGATGGTTCAAATGGAAAGGGAAATTTCAAAATGTCCGTTCTCTCGCAGCTGCCCGCCCGCTTCACCGCCGCCGTTTCGGCCCTCGCGCTTTCGCTGGTTCTGATCAGCGGCACTGTCAGCATGCCGACCCAGGCCCAGGCCCAGACCACTGGCACCTATGTCGGGGTTGTCGCCTGATGGGCACGATCGACCGCTCGCGCAGCGATAGCGCACCCGTCAGCGGCGGCTTCCGCCTCAACAAGACCCAGGGCAAGTTCATGGGTGTGAGCGCCGGGATCGCCGACTACTTCGGCTGGGATGTCACCCTGGTCCGCCTGGGTTGGGTCGTTGGTACCCTGCTGGGCTTCGGATCGCTGATCCTGGTCTACCTAGCAATCGGCCTCATCGCCGATTGACGATCGCCGGTGAGGCCCCGTCTGCCATCAGGCGGGGCCGAACACCGGAGCAATTCAGACCGCCCCTCGGTTAAACAGAGGGCGCCTTGGCAAAGGGCGAGAAGTCGGTCCCCTTGTCGAACACTTCCACCCCCTCGCGGCGCTTGAGCCAGCCGACCACCGCATAGGTCACCGGGGTGAGCAGCACTTCCCACAGCACTTTCAGCAGCCAGTTGGTGACCATCACGGTCGCGATCTGGGCATTGGTCCAGATGCCGTAGAAGGCGATCGGGTAGAAGATCAGGCTGTCGACCGCCTGGCCGAAGAAGGTCGAGCCGATCGTGCGGCTCCACAGCGCCTTGCCCTGGGTCCAGATCTTCATCCGCGCCAGGACATAGCTGTTGACGAATTCCCCCGCCCAGAAGGCCAGGATCGAGGCGGCGACGATCCGCCAGGTGCTGCCGAACACGCTTTCATAGGCGGCCTGGCCCTCCCACCCGGCGGCCGGCGGCATGGCCACCACGACATAGCTCATGAAGGCCATGAACAGCATGGCGGCAAAGCCCATCCACACACAGCGGCGGGCATTGGCATAGCCATAGACCTCGGTCAGCACGTCGCCGATCACGTAGGAGACGGGGAAGAACAGGATCCCCGCGCCAAAGGTGAAGCCGCCCACCGTCGCCAGCTTGCTGGCCCCGATCAGGTTGGACAGCAACAGGATCGCGACAAAGGCCGCCATCACATAGTCGAAATAGCGGAAGTGGCGGCGCGCGCCGGCAGTTCCGTCGAGCTGGGCAAGGTCCTGGGTCATGGGTTGCAGCCTAACCCGGTTTGCATGGGCCGCAAAGCCCGCCTATGGACTGCCCCGGCGCGCGCCCGTAGCTCAGCTGGATAGAGCACGTGACTTCTAATCTCGAGGCCGGTGGTTCGAATCCACCCGGGCGCGCCAGTCCTGCCGGCGGCGGCGATGCACCAGTACAGTTGCTAAATGCAACTTAACAGTGTAAACATTGCACCATGCTGATGCCCCTGATCATTGTCGCGATCGTTGCGCTGCCCTGGTTGCTGGCCCACCTGCTGCGGCTGGCCGGGTTTGCGCTGATCCAGCCGCAAGCCGCCGGGCGCGCCGGACTGGTCCTCGCATTCCTGTTCTTCGCCCTGGGCCATTTCATCCAGACCGAGGAAATGGTTCGGCTGCTGCCCGAATTCGTGCCGCTGCGGCGCGAGCTGGTCTGGCTGACCGGAATTGTCGAGATCGCGATCGCGCTGGGGCTGGCCGTGCCGGCCACGCGCCGCCTTGCTGCCGGGGCGGCGCTGGCGGTGCTGGTGCTGTTCTTTCCGGCCAATGTCCATGGCGCGCTGACCGCCGCCGATTATGGCGGCCACGCCCTGGGGCCGATCTATCTGCTGGTGCGCGTACCGCTGCAGCTGTTCCTGCTGGGCTGGGCCTGGCGCTTTGGCTGGCGCGCGGCGTGACGGGGATCACGGTGGGGATCCGCGCGCGGGGTTAACCCGGGGCGCGACCCACCGGCGGCGATCCTTTCTCCGCCGGCAACTTACCCCCTGCGTCAGCCCACCAGGGCTCCGGCGCAGGGGTGCTTTTCGGGCCTGAGATCGGGGCCCGTCAGCCCCGGGCGGCGCTGTCCAGCACTTCGCCGGTAACCGGATAGCCTGCATCCTCGGGAATCCGCAGCCACTTGGCCCCGCCCTCGTCGGAGATGAAAGGGGTGATCATCCGGCTGGGATATTCCTGCACGTGGGCCACGGCATCGTCGAAGCTGCCGAACTGGGCCAGTCGTTCCAGGTTGCGGCGGGTCGGGAAGATCACGCTGATCCGCCCGGCATCGGCATGGTCCAGGGCTTCGGCCGCGCTGGTCCAGAACAGGCGGGTGTTTTCGGTGGCATCGACCAGCAGGTCGACCGCCCCGGTCCCCAGGTCGGCCAGGTAGAACCGGGTATCGTAGATCCGCATGTGCCGGTGCTTGGGCCGCCAGCGGGCAAAAGGCACCAGCGCATCGAGGTCGAGTTGCCAGTTCATCGCCGCCAGAGTCGGCCCCAGTGTGCCTTCGCCCAGCAGGATGTCGCGCGCGCGGCGGGCCTCGTCCAGCGTCGGGCGCTGGCGAATGCCCACGACCAGACCGGTTTCCTCCAGCGTTTCACGAACAGCGGCGATCCGGGCTGCCAGTTCGTGCACGGCCTCCTCGTCGCTGGCGCCAAGGGCTTCGGCCAGCGCGCGGTCGGCATCGTCAACCCGCCCACCCGGAAAGACGGCGGCGCCGCCCGCAAACTTCATCGCGGCCGAGCGTTCGACCATCAGGATCTGCGGCGGGCCACCGGTGGGATCGCGGCGGAAGATCACCAGCGTGGCGGCGTGGGTGGCGGGCGGATCTTCGCCGCTCTCGTCATATTCCTGTTCGATATCCATCCCGGCCATGCTGCCCGCCCGCGGCGGCTTTGCCAAGCCGCATTTCTGGCTTGGGCGGTCCAACTGTCGGCTGCACTGACCTGCCTGTCGAAACATTTTACACAAACGAACAGGGTTAACACCGCGCTAGCCATCGTCTTGCCCGGAAATCGGCCCCTGCGCAGAATTGGCACGGCCCCTGCAAAGATGTTTGCACCCAAGCAGTCTCGACAGAGGCGGGGCCGCACCCTGGTCTCCGCGGTCCCGCCTCCCCGAGAACGCTCTTCCCGAACACCACGCCGCACCGGTCCAAACGAAAACGGCCCGCCCGGATGGGCAGGCCGCTTGCTATTCCGGTGCCGGTCAGGCTCAGGCGGCGGGGGCGACCCCGCTGTCAGCCATCAGCTGGTGCAGTTCACCGGCTTCGTACATTTCCATCATGATGTCGCTGCCGCCCACGAATTCGCCCTTCACATAGAGCTGCGGGATCGTCGGCCAGTCCGAATAGGCCTTGATGCCCTGGCGCACTTCCATGTCCTGCAGCACGTCCACCCCTTCAAAGGCAACGCCCAGCCGCTCCAGGATCGCCACAGCGCGGCTGGAAAAGCCGCACTGCGGGAACAGCGGGGTTCCCTTCATGAACAGCACGACGTCGTTCGAATTGACGATCTCGGCGATGCGGGCATTGGTATCGGACATTACAGTATGGCTCCTCGCCGTCTTAGTTGGGGACAGCGGTGGTCAGTTGCAAGGCATGGAGTTCGCCGCCCAGCCGATCGCCAAAGGCGGCATAGACCAGCTTGTGCTGCTGGACGCGCGGCTTGCCGATGAACGCGGCGGACACGACATGCGCTGCCCAATGGTCGTCATCCCCGGCGAGATCCGTCAGGGTGATCTGCGCATCGGGCAGGGCGGCACGGATCAGCGCCTCGATCGTGGCGGCGGGCATCGGCATGGGTTTGCTTTCGCTTTGCCGGTCAGCCGAGCAGCGCCTGGCGCGCCTCGGCCGACTTGGCGTCCAGCGCGGCGCGGATATCGCCCTCGCTGATATCGACCCCGGCGCTGGTCAGATCGCCCAGCAGCTTGCGGATCACGTCCTCGTCGCCCGCTTCCTCGAAATCGGCCTGGACCACCGCCTTGGCATAGGCTTCGGCTTCGACGGCCGAGAGGCCCATCTTGTCGGCCGCCCACAGGCCCAGCAGGCGGTTGCGGCGGGCGGTGACCCGGAAGCGGGTGTCCTCGTCCATCGCATACTTGGCCTCTTCGGCGCGTTCGCGATCGTTGAAATTGGTCATTTCGGCTCCTGTCGGTTCGCGGGTCTGGCCGCGTCACCCGGCCTTGGTGGCGGGCGGCGGGGCCTGGAAATTGTCGTGGCAGCCCTTGCACGCGGCCCGGGCGTTTTCAAGCGCCGAGGTCAGCGCGGCGCTGTCATCGGCGCGGGCGGCAGCCAGCATCATGTCGGCGGCCAGGGCCATGTCGGTTGCCTTGTTGAGGAACTCTTGCCGGTTGCTCCACACTTCGGGCTTGGCCCGGGTGCCGGGGACAGCGCTGGTGCTGGGGGCAAACTGGCTCGGGATATGTTCGGCCCACTTGACCAGACCCGACAGCGGAAAGGCCACCGACTTTGCCGGGGCATTGGCTTTCAGCGCCCGGTCAACCGTGTTCAGCACATTGGCGGCCATGATCATGCTGCCCTGGCGCGCGCCGACGATCGCGCCGGGGGCGGGGCCCATCGGCGGCATCGGCGGCGCAGGCTTGGCGGCTTCGACACTGGCGGCGGCCAGCGCAGTGACGAGTGCCACAGCGGCAATCGTGCGGGTAATCAGCATCGGCAATCCCTTCCCCAAAGGTCCGGCCTTGGCCGGATCACGCCATCGTTACCACGACCTTGCCGATGGCTGCACGTGATTCCAGCAGGGCAATCGCCTCGCCCCCGCGTTCCAGCGGGAAGGTGGCGGAAACGCGCGGGTTGATCTTGCCAGCCTTGAGCAGCTCGAACAGTTCGGCCACGTGGGCGGCATTTTCCTTGGGGCTGCGCGCCACGAAGGCCCCCCAGAACACGCCGCAGATGTCGCAGCTCTTCAGCAGGGTCAGGTTGAGCGGCATCTTGGCGATCCCGGCCGGGAAGCCCACCACCAGGAAGCGGCCTTCCCAGGCAATCGCGCGCAGCGCCGGTTCGGAATAGTCCCCGCCGACGATATCGTAGACGATGTCCGCGCCGTTCGGGCCGCAGGCGGCCTTGAACTGTTCGGCCAGCGCCTTCGACTGGTCCTTGTCGAACGGGGCGCGGCCATAGATCACCACGTCGTCAGCGCCCATCTCGCGCGCGACCTGGGCCTTTTCCTCGCTCGAAACGGCGGCGATCACGCGCGCGCCATAGGCCTTGCCCAGTTCCACCGCCGACAGGCCGACGCCGCCCGCCGCGCCCAGCACCAGCATGGTGTCGCCCGGCTTGATGTGGCCGCGGTCCTTCAGGCCGTGGATCGTGGTGCCATAAGTCATCAGCAGCGAGGCGGCCTGCTGGAAGCTGACGCCATCGGGCACCGGGAACAGGCGCGCGGCATCGACCACCACCTTTTCCGCCATGCCGCCATTGCCGATGCCGGACAGTACCTTGTCACCCACCTTGTAGGCAGTCACGCCTTCGCCCACGGCCTCGATCACCCCGGCGATCTCGCCGCCCGGCGCATAGGGGCGCTGCGGCTTGAACTGGTAGAGATCGCGGATCATCAGCGTATCGGGGAAATTCACCGCGCAGGCTTTCACCGCCACCAGCACCTGGCCGGGGCCGGGGGTGGGCACGTCAACTTCATCAAGCGTCAGGGTGTCGGGGCCACCGACTGCGTGCGTCCTCAAGGCCTTCATGCTGCTACTCCCGTTCCCGTCGCCAGCCAGGGCAGCTCGGCGCGGTGTTTCTGTTCATAGGTACTGATCGCCGCATCGCGCGCCAGGGTCAGGCCTACCTCGTCGAGGCCGTTCAAGAGGCAGTGCTTGCGGAAAGGATCGATTTCGAAGTTGAAACGGTCCTGGAAAGGGGTGGTGACGGTCTGCGTTTCCAGATCGATCGCGATGGGATCGGTCTTTGCCACTTCCAGCAGCCGGTCGACCTGGTCCTGCGGCAAGACCACAGTCAGGATGCCGTTCTTGAAGGCATTGCCAGAAAAGATGTCCGAAAAGCTGGGGGCAATCACGCAGGTGATCCCCAGGTCCAGCAGGGCCCAGGCGGCGTGTTCGCGGCTGGAACCGCAACCGAAATTGTCCCCCGCAATCAGGATCGGAGAGCCCTTGAACTCGGCCGAATCGAACAGGTTGTCCGGGTCTGCGCGCAGCGCCTCGAACGCGCCCCGGCCCAGCCCGTCGCGGGTGATGGTCTTCAGCCATTTGGCTGGAACGATCACGTCGGTATCGACATTCTTGCGTCCGAACGGGATCGCGCGTCCTTCAACCTGCTTGATCGGTTCCATCAGTCGGTCTCCGGTGCGTCAATGGGGCTGGGCCTGGCCTTTTCGGCCCGCTCCTTGCGCCGCGAGGCATAGAGCAGGGCGGCGGCGATCGCGGCCGAGCCGATTGCGGCACCGGCCAGGGCGGCTTTCCCGGTCCAGCTGGAACCGGCCTTCTCGGACTTGTCGTTCTTGTCGCTCATGGCTTAACCCTATGTCCATCGCGGGCGGCGGGTTCAAGTCCGCGATGCAAAATTTGGCACGTTGCGCCAGTCCGCGCAGCGAATGGCAAAAGGTGGGAACGATGCGGATCACCAGGCGGCAGGCGGCAATCGGCATGGTGGCATCTGGGCTGGCGGCGGGGCCAGCGCGGGCGGAGCAGGCCTTTGCCGAGGGGGACTGGGTGGTCAGCAAGGAAACCACGGTTGACCTCGTCGTGGTCGGCGCGGGGGTATTCGGGGCCTGGACCGCCTGGCACGCCCGCCGCGCTGGCCTAAACGTGCGGCTGCTCGATGCGCACGGTGCGGGGCACGCCCGCGCCTCGTCCGGCGGGGAAAGCCGGGTGATCCGCGTCTCTTATGGCGGTGACCCGCTCTATTCGCGGATGGCGGCAGATTCGCTGGCCCAGTGGGATGTGCTGTCGCAGCGGCAATCACAGCCGATCCTCAACCGCTGCGGGGTGCTCTGGTTCTCGCCCGCTGGCGATCCCTACATGGCCAAGAGCCTGGCCTGGCTGCGCGCGCAGCGCATTGCCCATAGCGAGGGCGATTCCGCATGGCTGCGCCAGTCCCTGCCGCAGATTGCCTTCAATGACGGTGAAAGCGGCTTTATCGAACGGGACAGCGGCGCGCTGATCGCCAGCCGTGCGGTCCAGGCCGTGGTGGCGGATGCGCGGCTGGTGGCCGCGCGTTATGAAGCAAAGCCGCCGGTGCGCTTGTCGAACGGGGCCTTTGGCGTGGGCCCCTTCGTGGCGCGCAACGTGGTCTATGCCTGCGGGCCCTGGTTGCCGAAGCTGTTTCCGGACCTGCTGAAGGGCCGAATCGTCGCTACCCGTCAGGAAGTCTACCACTTCGCCCCGCCCGCCGGGGCCGATGGTCAGCGTTATGCTCCATTGGCTCTGCCGGTCTGGGCCGATTTCAACGGCGGGGACATCGTCTATGGCTTTCCCGAGCTGGAGGGGCAGGGTTTCAAACTGGCCTTCGATCGCCATGGCCCCGAAGTCGATCCCGATACCCAGGACCGGCGTGTCTCAGCAGAAGGGATCGCCGCGGCCCGGGCCTATCTCGCCCAGCGCTTTCCGGGGCTGGCCGATGCCCCGTTCATCCATGGCCGGGTCTGCCAGTACGAGAACAGCTCGAACGGCGATTTCCTGATCGACAGACTGCCCGGGCACGACCGGGTCTGGCTGGTCGGCGGCGGGTCGGGCCATGGCTTCAAGCACGGCCCGGCCGTCGGCGCGCGGGTGGCGCGGCACGTGGCGGATAGCGCCTTGCCGGTCGAACCGCGCTTCAGCCTGGCCAGCAAGGCGGCCGTGCAGAAGCGGACGGTCTACTAGCCGACCAGCTTGCGCACGTCGGTCAGCCGACCGGTCACGGCGGCAGCAGCGGCCATGGCGGGCGAAACCAGATGCGTGCGCGCACCCGGACCCTGGCGGCCGACGAAGTTGCGGTTGGAAGTAGAAGCGCAGCGTTCGCCCGGCGGAACCTTGTCGGGATTCATGCCAAGGCAGGCCGAACAGCCCGGTTCGCGCCATTCCAGACCGGCGGCGATGAAGATCTGGTCCAGCCCCTCTTCCTCGGCCTGGCGCTTGACCAGGCCGGAGCCGGGGACGACGATTGCCCAGTGCACATTGGGTGCCTTGGTGTGCCCCTTGAGTACCGCTGCAGCGGCCCGCAAGTCCTCGATGCGGCTGTTCGTGCAGCTGCCGATGAACACGTTCTGGACCTCGACCTCGTCCATCCGCTGGCCGGGGGTCAGGCCCATGTATTCCAGGCTCGCCCGCGCCGCCTCCTGCTTGGAAGGATCGGCAAAACTGGCCGGATCGGGCACTACCCCGCCGATCGCCACGGTATCTTCCGGGCTGGTCCCCCAGGTCACGGTCGGCTGAACATCGGCGGCGTTGATCACGACCGACTTGTCGAACGGGGCCCCCGGGTCGGTCGTCAGGCTCTTCCACCAGGCCACCGCCGCATCCCATTGTTCGCCCTTCGGCGCATAGGGGCGGCCCTTGAGGAAGGCGAAAGTCTTGTCATCCGGCGCGATCAGCCCGGCCCGGGCCCCCGCCTCGATGCTCATGTTGCAGACGGTCAGGCGGCCCTCGATGCTCATCTCCTCGAACACCTTGCCGCGGTATTCGATCACGTGCCCCGTGCCACCAGCGGTGCCGACCACCCCGATGATGTGCAGGATCAGGTCCTTCGGGCTGACCCCGGCAGGCAGATCGCCTTCGACCCGCACTTCCATGGTCTTCGACTGCTTGAGCAGCAGGGTTTGCGTGGCCAGCACATGCTCGACCTCGCTGGTGCCAATGCCAAAGGCCAGCGCGCCAAGGCCACCGTGGCAGGCGGTGTGGCTATCGCCGCAGACAATGGTCGCGCCGGGCAGCGAAAAGCCTTGTTCCGGACCGACCACGTGGACGATCCCCTGTTCGGCGTCGGCATCGCCGATATAGCGGATGCCGAAGGCCGGGGCGTTGCGCTCCAGCGCGTCAAGCTGCGCGGCGCTTTCCGGATCGGCAATCGGCACGCGCGCCCCGCTCGCGGTGCGCCGCGCGGTGGTGGGCAGGTTGTGATCGGGCACGGCCAGGGTCAGGTCGGGCCGACGAACGTTGCGGCCCGATACCCGCAGCGCCTCGAACGCCTGCGGGCTGGTCACTTCGTGAACCAGGTGGCGGTCGATGAAGATCAGCGCAGTGCCATCGTCGCGGGTTTCGACAACGTGGGCGTCCCAGATCTTCTGGTAAAGCGTGCGAGGCTCAGTCTGGCGGTCGGTCATACCGCTGCCGATAGGCAAATGAGCCCGCGCTTGGCAAGCAAGCTTATTTCTGGCGGCGTATGGCAATCGTAACATTCGATCGCTATGTTCGCCCTATGAACACTCTCGCGTTGCGCTTTCCGATCCAGATCCTGCCTGCCGACATCGATTTCATGGGGCATGTCAACAATGCCCGCTATCTCAATTGGGTGCAGGATGCGGTGCTGGCGCACTGGCGCGGACTGGCCCCGCCGCAGGCCGTGGCCGAGCGGGCCTGGGTGGCCCTGAAGCACGAGATTTCCTATCGCCGTCCGGCTTTCCTCGATGATGATGTAGTCGCTAATGTCCTGCTCGAAAGCATCCAGGGCGCCCGCGCCTTCTACCACACCGTGATCCAGCGCGGCGAGGAAGTGCTGGCCGAGGTCAAGTCCAGCTGGTGCTGCATTGATGCCGCCACCCTGCGCCCCGCCCGGATCGGCGCGGACATCGCCGCCTATTTCTTCCCCAAGGCGGAATAGGGCGCTATAGGGCGGGCCATGTCGCTGCCCGCCATCATCCTGACCGTCATTGCCACCTTCCTCGCGATGGAATGGATCGCCTGGGCGAGCCACAAGTACATCATGCATGGCTGGGGCTGGGGCTGGCATCGCGATCATCACGAGCCGCATGACAAGGTGTTCGAGAAGAACGACCTTTACGGCCTGGTCGGCGCCGCGATGAGCATTTCGATGTTCGCCGTGGGCTCGCCGCTGATCATGGGCGCGGCGGCGTGGGAGCCGGGGACCTGGATCGGCCTCGGCATCCTGTTCTACGGCATCGTCTATACCCTGGTGCACGATGGCCTCGTCCATCAGCGCTATTTCCGCTGGGTGCCCAAGCGCGGCTATGCCAAGCGGCTGGTCCAGGCGCACAAGCTGCATCACGCGACAATCGGCAAGGAAGGCGGGGTCAGCTTCGGCTTCGTGATTGCCCGCGATCCGGCCGTGCTGAAGCAGGAACTGAAGGCCCAGCGCGCGGCGGGCATCGCCGTGGTGCGCGAGGCGATCCAGGACTGAGCCTTACTCCGCCCGCGTCCAGATCCAGCTGCCAGCAACGGCAAGTACCGCGATGGAAATCCACACCCACGGGAAACCGACCGACAGCCAGGTAAAGCCGACCCCGGCGCTCATCGCCAGCAGCGCCGAAACCTTCGCCCGGCGGCTGATCGCGCGGCGATCGCGCCAGTCCCGCAGGCCCGGACCATATGTGGGGTGATCGTACAGCCGCTGTGCCCATTCCGGATGGCTGCGGGCAAAGCAGAAGGCGGCCAGCAGCAGGAACGGCACGGTGGGCACGATTGGCAGGAAGGCGCCGACCAGCCCCAGGCCAAGTGCGGCAAGACCACCAGTCAGATAGAGCGGACGGGCCAGCAAATCAGCCCTCCACGTAGCGTTTGGCGGTATCCTGGATCAGCGCGATCATGTTCGGAACCCCTTGGGTGCGGTTCGAACTGAGCTGGTTCCTGAGGTCGAAGGGTTCAAGGGCCTGGGCCACGTCCATCGCTGCCACTGCGGCGGGTGGTTGGTCCTGTACGGCGGACAGCACCAGGGCGATGATTCCCTTGGTAATCGCGGCGTTACTGTCAGCCAGGAAATGCAGCCGGCCATCGTCCAGCCGGGTGGGATAGACCCAGACCGAGGCCGAGCAGCCGCGCACCAGCGTGGCATCGGTCTTCAGCGGATCGGGCATCGGCTCAAGCTCGCGGCCAAGCTCGATCAGCAGGCGATAGCGCTCATCGCCTTCGAGGAATTCGTACTCTTCGAGGATGTCGGACAGGGATCGCATGGTGGCGGCCCCTAGCGCAGGGCAGGCGCAGCGTCCACCGCACCCAAAGCCCTAACCGCTTAGCCCGCCGGGCCGGGTGAAGGCGTGGTAGATCACATAGAACCAGCCGAAGAAACCGTGCAGGATCGCCCACAGGATCGACTTGTTGACACTCCACGAAATGGCGACGGCAATCGCGCTGCCAAGGCCGATCCCGGCGTTGGTGGCCTTTTCGACATGGCTTGAACTCACAGGTCAACTCCCGCGGCAATGGCTTCCAGCTTGCGGATCCGCTCCTTCAGGTCGGCGATCTCGATCCGGGCCATGCCCGACGGGTTGCCGATCTCGCCGTCGGGCTTGCGGCTTTCCAGCTCGCGGGCCTTGAGCGCCAGCCACCCCTGCCAGGCCTTGAGCGTGGCGGCGGTGATCATGGCGATTGCCACCATGGCGCAGGCGGCAATCAGGAGGCTTTCGCTGTACATGGCGGTTCTCCCTTCGGTTCCTTAGGCGGTCTAGCGGTCCCGCAGGCTTTCGATCTCGTCGGCCAGCGCGGCGGTCTTGCGGCCATCGGTGGCGATGCGTTCCAGCACCTTGATCCGCTCGCGCAGGTCACTGACTTCGCGCTGCAGTTCTTCCTCGCGCGGGCTGGGCAGTGCCGGGTTCGGCAAGGGCGAACCATCGGGCATCATGCCGTACTTGCGCATCTTGCGGGCATCGCGCCACGTATTGCGATCCAGCCCGTGCTTGGAGCGATAGATGCCCGCAAGCGTGACAATCAGCACGATCAGCACGATCATGATTTGGCTGCCACTCATCGAATTTCCCCTTCCTGTTTGACGGACGCTCCGTCAGTTCTTCGTGCCTTCGGGCAGTTGTCGCAGCGCCTCGATTTGGTGGGTCAGGCTGTAACCGCTGTCGGTCACGATCCGCTCCACATTGGCGAGGCGGTCCTTTATCGAGCCGAGTTCGGCGCGCAGCTGGGCATTTTCCTGGCTCAGCAGCTTCACGCGCTCCATCGCCTCGTCATTCCGCTTGGGATAGACCGCCTGGCCCCAGGCGCCATCCAGCGGATAGCCGTGCTTCACCCGCATCCAGGTATTAACCACCCAGCCGATCGTGCCCGCCACGCCGACGACGGCAATCATCGGCGCAAAGGCGGCGATTGCCTGAAACTTGTCCGGATCCATCACACGATCTCCTTGGCGAGAGCGGCCTGCACCGGCGCGGCGCGTTCGTCGCGCAGGGCTTCGATCTGGGCGGCAACCGCCTCGCTCTTGTCGGTGGCGATCCGCTCCAGCACCCGGACGCGGTCTTCCAGCCGGGCAATGGTGTCAGCACTCGCGCTGCCCTCGCTGCCGCTGCGGTGCTGCAACTGCAGCTCGATCTCGCGTTCGCGCAATGCAAGCTTGCGCTTGTAGACCTCGGCCATGGTGCGGACGATGGCGATCGTTCCGCCGACGACGACCGCAAAGGCCATGAATTCGCCGAATTCCATTACTTCGCTTCCTTCTCGCGGGCGGTTGAACCCAGCGTCTTGATTTCGTTCTCGTCGCGCAGCGCCTCGATCTAGGTGGCGACATTGATGCTCTTGTCGGTGACGATCCGCTCCAGCACCTTCACCCGGTCGGCAAAGTGGGCGAGCTGTTCGCGCAGTTCGGCATTCTCGGCCTTGAGCGCGTCATTGGCCTTGCTGTCGGCCACCGGCCTGGCGGTCTTGCCGCCCCACTCGTCTTCGAGCGGATAGCCGTGCCGCGCGCGGATCCAGTTGTTCACCAGCCAGCCGCCAATCGACAGGGCGATGATGGCGATGACGAAAGTCGGTCCACCAAAGTCCATCACGAAAGATCCTTTTCGCGCTTGTCGAGCAGCGCCTCCACCTTGCGGGCATCGCGCAGCGCTTCGATCTGGCTGGCCACGTCATAGCCCTTGTCGGTGACGATCCGTTCCAACACGCGGACGCGCTCTTCCAGCTCGGAGTTGTCAGTGGCGTATTGCGCGGCCTTTTCGGCAGCTGCGGTAGCGTTGATTTCGGCCACTTTTTGCTGGTGCTTGGTCCAGATCGCGATCAGCGGGATGCACAACGCCAAGATCGGGATCAACAGCGCCATTTGTGCAGGATCCATGGTAATTCCCCCTTTTGGTATGCTTTAGCGCAGGCGCTCGATCTCGTCGGACAGGCGCGCGTTCGATGAAACGTAGTGCAGTTCGATGTCAGCCAGGCGACGGTCCAGCTCGCGGAACTGGGCACGCACTTCGCGGGCGGTTCGGGCCGGGCTCTGCCGAACGCCCTGCCAGAAGCGCTGCTCCTGCCGGTCGTTGTAATAGAGGTGGGCGGGCTTGCGCGAGGTGAACATGCCAAGGCCGAGATAGAGCAGCGGGATGATGCCGATGCCCATCAGCGTCAGCGCTACGGCACCCAAGCGGACCCACAGCACGTCGACCCCGGTATAGTCGGCGATCCCGGCGCAGACCCCCATAATCTTGCCATTGATCTTGTCGCGATAGAACTTCGTACGCGGCGTGTTCATTGGCCGATCCTTCCCTTGTTCGAGACCATCTGGTCAAAATCGCGGGTCGAGCGGTTCTCGATCTGGCGATCATGGCTAAGTTCATGGGCCAGGCGGTTCGGGCGGAAGTCCGGATGGTCGGACGCGACCAGCCGCTCGACCGTTTCGACGCGGTCTTCCAGCCGCCGGGCCAGGTTGTAGAGTTCCTCCAGCATGGCCTCGTCATCGGTGGTCAGCGTGGCGGCGGTCTTCCACTTGGTGACATAGTGAAGGATCAGCCAGGGCAAGCCGACGAAGATCGAAACGATCGCGATCAGCGGAATGAGATCGTCCATCGGTTCAGCCCTCCTGCTTCGCGCCATCCGGGCCGCCCAGCGCCCGCTTCATGGCTTCCAGTTCTTCATCGATCTTGTCCTGCCCGGCGAGCGCGGCAATCTCGTCCGCCAGGCTCGGCTTGGCGGTGCCATCGGCCAGGCTCAGCGCATCGGCGCGGCCTTCGGCGTAATCGACCCGGCGTTCCAGCTGGTCGAAGCGGGCCATCGCCTCGTCCACCCGCTCGCTAGCCAAGAGCGTGCGCAGCTTGACGCGGTTCTCGGCGCTTTCGAGGCGGGCGGCGATCGCGGTCTGGCGGCTGCGGGCTTCACGCAGGCGGTTCTGCAGCTTTTCGATGTCCAGTTCATAGGCGCGCAGGGCATCGTCCAGCACGGCGATTTCCGCCTTCAGCTGGTCGGCCATGTCCGCGGCCTTTTTCTTTTCGACCAGGGCGGCGCGGGCCAGGTCCTCGCGGTCCTTTGACAGGGCCAGCTGGGCCTTTTCCGCCCAGTCGGCCTGCAGCCGGTCAAGCTTCACGGTGTGGCGGTGCATTTCCTTCTGGTCGGCAATCGTGCGCGCCGCACTGGCCCGCACTTCGACCAGGGTTTCCTCCATCTCGAAGATGATCATGCGGATCATCTTTTCGGGATCGTCCGCCTTGTCGAGCAGGTCGGTGAAATTCGCGGCAATGATGTCACGGGTGCGGCTGAAAATGCCCATCCAGGGAACTCCGGTAGCAGGAGAAGAGGAATTGGTGGCGTTGGGGGTGCGGCGCATGCGCTCGACTTCGCTGTCGAAGCGGCTGGCGCGGTGCGCTGCGCCGAACAGGGTTTGGGCCGGACCTTCCTGGCGGCGGGGGGACTGGGAACCGCCGGCGGGGGGTTCGGAAGTGTCCGGCCCAAGGGGGGAAAGAGGATCCTTCACGGCGCTGGCGCCGATCAGGCCAGCTGCGCCGAAGCCGACTGGTCGGCCTGGGCGAAAGCGGGGGTGGTGTGCAGCTGCTGGGCGAGCACGAAGACGTTCATCGCCAGCATGGCCGCGACCGAGGCGAAGATCGCCTTGTCGAGAAGCGAACGCTGCGAGAGGGGCTTGCCAAACATTGTATCGATCCTTCGATTGGTGTTGGCCACCACTCCGCAAAGCCCGTGCCAATTGGACCAAGTGGCTGATTTCCGCCAAACCACTTTGCAATCGACGAGCGACATGTAGTGCCCATTGCGCCGTATTGGGAAATTTCGCTATAAGTTGGGAATGGAGCGGGATGTCCAGTTCATTGGCCAGTCGGGGGCCTTTCTCGACGCGGTGGAACGCACCAGTCGCGCTGCCCCGCTGCGCCGCCCCGTGCTGGTGATCGGCGAACGCGGAACCGGCAAGGAACTGATCGCGGAGCGCCTGCATCAGCTCAGCAAACGCTGGGCCGAGCCGCTGGTCACGCTGAACTGCGCGGCCTTGCCGGAGACGTTGATCGAGGCGGAGCTGTTTGGTCATGAAGCAGGGGCCTTCACCGGCGCTACCAGAGCGCGGGCCGGACGGTTCGAGGAAGCCGACCAAGGCACGCTGTTTCTCGACGAACTGGCAACACTGAGCATGGGCGCCCAGGAACGCCTGCTGCGCGCGGTCGAATATGGCGAGGTGACACGGATCGGGGCTTCCAAACCGATCCGGGTCGATGTCCGCATTGTCGCCGCGACCAACGAGGACCTGCCGCGCCTGGCCGACGAGGGCAAGTTCCGTTCCGACCTGCTCGATCGGCTGAGCTTCGAGGTGATCACCCTGCCGCCGCTCCGCGTTCGCGAGGGGGATATCCGTGTGCTGGCGGAATACTTCGGCCGCCGCATGGCCAGCGAGCTGCGCTGGGAGGAGTGGCCCGGCTTTTCCGAAAGCGCGATGCGCCAGCTGGAGGATTATCAGTGGCCCGGCAACGTGCGCGAACTGCGCAACGTGATCGAGCGCGCGGTCTACCGCTGGGACGATTGGGGCAGGCCGGTGGCGCATATCGTCTTCGACCCGTTCGACAGTCCGTGGAAGCCATCGCCAATGTTCGCGGCGGACAGCGGGCGGGCGCCGGGTTCGCCTGCACCGGTCCCTTCAACGCCAGGGCCTTCGGGCCAGCTTGATGCAGTGACCGACCTTCGGGCGGCGGTCGACGCCCATGAAAAGGCCATTTTGGAACAGGCGCTCGCGCGCCATCGCTACAACCAGCGCCAGACCGCCAAGGCGCTGAACCTGAGCTATGACCAGCTGCGCCATGCGATGAAGAAGCATGGCTTGATGGAGCGCGGATAGCGCTTGCATTTCCGGCGGCGCGAGCCTATTTGGCCGCCATCCCGACATTGTGAAGCAACGGAGGGGCTGGCGCCGCAAGGGGCCGGCACCAAACGGCTTTGCGGCATGGTCGGCCACACGGAGAAGCATTTTTGGCGGATATTGCGCGCCTGATCGAGATCATCGAGCCCGAGGCCCAGGCCCTGGGCTTCGATCTCGTGCGCGTGATCGTGTTCGGCAAGAGCGAGGTGGGCGACGAGGAAGTGACTTTGCAGGTCATGGCCGAGCGTCCCGACACCGGTCAGCTGGTGATCGAGGATTGCGCCGCCCTGTCGCACCGCATCTCCGACCAGCTTGACGCGCTGGAAGAAGCCGGGGAAGTGCTGATCGAAGAGGCCTATCGCCTCGAAGTCAGTTCGCCGGGGATCGACCGCCCGCTGACCCGCGCGAAGGACTTCGCCAACTGGGCCGGGCACGAAGCCCGCGTTGCGTTGACCAACCCCGTGGAAGGCAACCGCAAGAGCCTCCAGGGCGAATTGATCGGCATCGAAAACGATGTCGTCACGCTCGATGACAAGAAATCGGGCCGGGTGTCCTTCCCGCGCGCCGACATTCATTCCGCCAAGCTGGTCCTGACGGACAAGCTGATTGCCGCCACTCGCCCGCTGGACACCAGCGGCGCCGATGAAATCGTTGAAGAACAGGAAGACTGATTATGGCCAGTCCGATTTCCGCCAACCGCGCCGAACTGCTGGCGATCGCCACCTCGGTCGCTAACGAGAAGCTGATCGACAAGGCGATCGTCATCGAGGCGATGGAAGAGGCGATCCAGAAGAGCGCCCGCAACCGCTATGGCGCTGAAAACGACATTCGCGCCAAGCTCGATCCGCGCACCGGTGACCTGCGCCTGTGGCGCGTGGTCGAAGTGGTCGAAGTGGTCGAAGACTATTTCAAGCAGGTCGACCTGAAGCAGGCCCAGAAGCTCGATCCCAATGCCAAGATCGGCGATTTCATCGTCGATCCGCTGCCGCCGGTGGACCTGGGCCGCATCGATGCCCAGTCGGCCAAGCAGGTGATCTTCCAGAAGGTTCGTGATGCCGAGCGCGAGCGCCAATACGAGGAATTCAAGGACCGCGCCGGCGAACTGGTGACGGGCGTGATCAAGTCGGTCGAATTCGGCCACGTGATCGTCAACCTGGGCCGCGCCGAAGGCGTGATCCGCCGCGATCAGCAGATCCCGCGCGAAGTGGCCCGTGTGGGTGAGCGCGTCCGCGCCTGGATCATGAAGGTGGAACGCCAGAACCGCGGTCCGCAGATCTTCCTCAGCCGCGCGCACCCCGAATTCATGAAGAAGCTGTTTGCGCAGGAAGTGCCCGAAATCTACGACGGCATCATCAGCATCCAGGCTGCCGCCCGCGATCCGGGCAGCCGCGCCAAGATCGGCGTGATCAGCCGCGATTCCAGCATTGACCCGGTCGGCGCCTGCGTCGGCATGAAGGGCAGCCGCGTCCAGGCGGTGGTCCAGGAAATGCAGGGCGAAAAGATCGACATCATCCCCTGGAGCGAAGACACCGCGACCTTCGTGGTCAACGCGCTGCAGCCGGCCACCGTCAGCCGCGTGGTTATCGACGAGGAAGAAGGCCGCATCGAAGTGGTCGTGCCTGATGACCAGCTGTCGCTTGCCATTGGCCGCCGCGGCCAGAACGTGCGCCTCGCCAGCCAACTGACCGGTCGCCAGATCGACATCATGACTGAGGCCGAGGCTTCGGAAAAGCGCCAGAAGGAATTCGCCGAGCGCTCGAAGATGTTCGAGGAAGAGCTCGACGTCGATGAAACCCTTTCGCAGCTGCTGGTCGCCGAAGGCTTCAGCGAGCTTGAGGAAGTGGCCTATATCGACATGACCGAACTGGCTGCGATCGAAGGCTTCGATGAGGAGCTGGCCGAAGAGCTGCAGAGCCGCGCCAACGAAGCGCTGGAGCGCCGCGAGGAAGCTGCCCGCGAAGCCCGCCGCGCGCTAGGCGTCGAGGACGATCTGGCCGAACTGCCGCATCTGACCGAAGCCATGCTCGTCACCCTGGGCAAGGCCGGGATCAAGACGCTGGACGACCTGGCCGATCTCGCCACCGACGAGTTGATCGCCAAGAAGCGTGCCGAACAGCGCCGCCGCGATGGATCGGCCCCGCGCCGCTCCGCGCGCGACGAGGACAAGGGCGGCGTGCTGGGCGAATATGGCCTGACCGAAGAGCAGGGCAACGAGATCATCATGGCTGCCCGCGCCCACTGGTTCACTGATGAGGAGGCCGCCGATGCGGATTCCTCACAATGAGCCGCTAGGTTCCGACATCTCTGGCGATGGCCCGGAAAGGAAGTGCATCCTTTCCGGGGTCGTGGCTCCGCGTGAGGAGCTGATCCGGCTGGCGATCTCGCCGGACGGCCTGGTCCTGCCCGATGCCCTGGCCCGCGCGCCCGGGCGGGGGGCCTGGATCGGCGTGAGCCGCGCCGAGCTGACCGCCGCTTTGCACAAGGGCAAGCTAAAGGGCGCGCTGGCGCGGGCTTTCAAGGGGGCGGAACTGACCATCCCCGAAGGCCTTCCGGAACGGATCGAGGCGGCCCTGACGCGTGCCTTTGCAGACCGTCTGGGGCTGGAAAAGAAGTCCGGCCGGCTGCTGACGGGGTCCGACCGGATCGCCGAGAACGCCCGGATGGGCAATGTGGCTTGGCTGGCCCATGCCGCCGATGCCAGCGAGGATGGTTCGCGCAAGCTGGACCAGGCCTGGCGAGTCGGCATGGAAGCCGAAGGGTCCGGCATGGCAGGGATAACCTTGCCACTGGACCGGGCGGCGCTGTCTGTGGCATTGGGCCGCGACAATGTCGTCCACCTGGCGCTGACCGACTCCGGTTCGGCGGCAAGGATCGAAGTCCCGCTGCGGCGCCTGCTGCGCTTTCTGGGGCAGGGTGATGCGAATGAACCGGGTAACGCTTCAGGTACGGCCGCCGCGGCTGGGCCTGACGCGTTGACGACAGATTGAGTTTTGAAGGGCTGGTATCAGAATGAGCGATAGCGACAACAAACCGACTCTCGGCCGCAAGCCGCTGGGGCTGAAGAAGTCGGTGGAAGCGGGCGAGGTCAAGCAGACCTTCAGCCACGGCCGCACCAACAAGGTGGTGGTCGAGGTGAAGAGCCGCAAGCTCATCCGCAAGCCGGGTGAAGCGCCGGTCGCCGCGCCCCCGCCGCCCCCGCCGCCGGCTCCGGTCGCTGCCCCGGCACCCGCACCTGCGCCGAAGAAGCCGGCCGCTCCGGCGGGCGAGACCCCGCAGGAGCGCGTCGCCCGCCTGCAGCGCGAGGCCGAGGAAGCCCGTCTGGCCATGCTCGAAGAGCAGACCCGCCGTGAGCAGGAAGAGCGCCAGCGCGCGCTCGACGAAGAACGCCGTCGTGCCGAGCAGAACCGCAAGGCCGAGGCCGAGGCTGAGGCTGCCGCCACTCTGCAGCCCGAACCCGAAGCGGCCACCGAAGCCCCGCCTGCCGACGAGGCCGGTGACGATGAAGAAGCCCAGCGCCCGGCTGGCACTGCCGCACCTGCGCCGCGCCGCTTCACTCCGGTCGCTGCGCCCAAGCGCCCCGAACCCGCCGCCAAGAAGCCGGCCCATCCGACCCGCGACCGCAAGGGCGGGGACGAGCGCCGCAGTGGCAAGCTGACCGTCACCCGCGCGCTCAACGAGGACGAGGGTGCCCGCGCCCGTTCGCTGGCCGCGCTCAAGCGCGCCCGTGAAAAGGAAAAGCGCGCCCACTTCGCCGGGCAGTCGGCCCCGCGAGAAAAGCAGGTCCGCGATGTCGTTGTGCCCGAAGCGATCACGGTCCAGGAACTGGCCAACCGCATGGCGGAAAAGGGCGCAGACCTGGTCAAGGCGCTATTCAAGATGGGCATGATGGTCACCGTCAACCAGACGATCGACCAGGATACGGCCGAACTGCTGGTTGAGGAATTCGGCCACAACATCCAGCGTGTGTCGGAAAGCGATGTCGATATCGACACGACTGGCGATGTCGATGCGCCCGAAACGCTCAAGCCCCGGCCGCCGGTGGTTACCATCATGGGCCACGTCGACCACGGCAAGACCAGCCTGCTCGATGCGCTGCGCGGGACTGATGTGGTGCGCGGCGAAGCAGGCGGGATCACCCAGCATATCGGCGCTTACCAGATCAAGACCAAGGGCGGCGACCTCGTCACCTTCCTCGATACGCCGGGCCACGAAGCCTTCACCGAAATGCGCATGCGCGGGGCCAACGTGACCGATATCGTCGTGCTGGTCGTGGCTGGTGATGACGGGATCATGCCGCAGACGATCGAGGCGATCAATCACACCAAGGCGGCCGGCGTGCCGATGATCGTGGCGATCACCAAGGCTGACCGCAGCGAGTACAGCGCCCAGAAGATCCGCGAACGCCTGCTTGAGCACGAGATCGTGGTCGAAGCGATGTCGGGCGACGTTCAGGACGTGGAAGTCTCGGCCAAGACCGGGGCCGGGCTGGATACCCTGATCGAGAAGATCCTGCTCCAGGCCGAATTGCTCGAACTGAAGGCCAACCCCGAACGGTCGGCCGAAGCCACCGTGGTCGAAGCCAAGCTCGACAAGGGCAAGGGTCCGCTCGCCACCGTGCTGATCACCCGCGGCACGCTGAAGGTGGGCGACATCTTCGTGGTCGGCACCCATTCGGGCCGCGTCCGCGCCATGCTGGATGACAAGGGGCGCCAGATCAAGGAAGCCCCGCCGGCCCTGCCGGTCGAGGTGCTGGGCCTGGGCGGTGTGCCGATGGCCGGTGACGTGCTGACCGTGGTCGAAAGCGAGGCCCGCGCCCGCGAAGTGGCCGCCTTCCGCCAGGAAAAGGCCACGGCCAAGCGCACCACGACTGCGCCTTCGAGCCTCGAGAACATGTTCTCGGCGCTGTCGGCCAAGCAGACCGTGATCGAATACCCGGTCGTGGTGAAGGCCGACGTCCAGGGTTCGGTCGAAGCGATCGTCAATGCGCTGAACAAGATCTCGAACGACGAGATCAAGGTGAAGATCCTGCAGTCCGGGGTCGGCGCGATTACCGAAAGCGATGTGAACCTGGCCGCAGCCTCCAACGCGCCGGTGATCGGCTTCAACGTGCGCCCCAATGCCAAGGCGCGCGAACTGGTCGATCGCAACAAGACGCGGATGAAGTACTTCGACGTGATCTATCACCTGACCGACGATATCGCCAAGGAAATGGCGGGAATCTGGGGTCCGGAGCGGATCGAGCACGTGGTTGGCCGCGCCGAGGTCAAGGAAGTGTTCCCGGCTGGCAAGCGCGACAAGGCGGCAGGTCTGCTGGTGCTGGAAGGCGGGATCAAGAAGGGGCTGTTCGCCCGCCTTACCCGTCAGGACGTCATCGTTTCGAAGACCGTCATCGCTTCGCTGCGCCGCTTCAAGGACGACGTGCCGGAAGTCCGCGCGGGTCTGGAATGCGGCGTGGTCCTGCAGGACACCAACGACATCAAGCCGGGCGACATGCTCGAAGTGTTTGAGGTCGAGGAGCGCGAACGGACGCTGTGATGGGTTTCCTGGGAACCAGCGGTGCCCATGTCGAGCTGATGGGGGCGGAGTTCATCGACTTCGACCCCGCCAGCGAGACGATCACGATGCGCTTCGTGGCGCCGCCCAGCTTCATCACACCGCGCGGCGGGGTGCAGGGCGGGCTGGTGGCCGGTTTCCTGGACGAAGCGATGGGCTGGGCCCATGTCCAGGCGACCGGCGGCACCGAAGCGCCGCTCAACCTTGAAATCGCGATGAGCCTGCTGAAGCTGATCCCGCCCGGCCCGCTGATGGGCAAGGGGCGGGTGATCCGCCGCGGGCGCAAGGCGATCTTCCTGGAAGGCGAGCTGTGGGATGAAAGCTGGACCACGCTTTATGCCCGCGCCACCTCAACCGCCATTCCCACCCCGGTCCCGGGGCGCGCAGGCTGATGGCTCGCCAGCCCGCCACGCCTGAAACCCGCTCGGTCCGCCTGCTCAAGGTGGGCGAACAGGTGCGCCACGTGATCAGCGAACTGCTGACCCGGCAGATGGTGCATGACGAGGTGCTGACCGCTCATTCGGTCTCGGTCACCGAAGTCCGCATGTCGCCCGACCTGCGCCATGCCACGGTCTTCGTGAAGCCGCTGCTCGGCGCGGACGAGGAACCGGTGCTGAAGGCGCTGCGCACCCACACGGCCTTTTTCCAGAAGGAAGTGGCCGGCAAGCTGCGGCTGAAATACGCCGCCAAGATCCGCTTCCTGGCCGACGAGAGTTTTGATGTCGCCAGCAAGATCGACGCCCTGCTGGCCGATCCGAAGGTCAAGCGCGACCTCGAGGACTAGTTCGGCACCAGCCTGGACCTGCATGGCCGACCGCATTGGGTGGTTTTCTGCCATGCCTCATGCTATCCAACAGTATGCTTTGGCTACGGTCTTTCGCTATCGCCGTCGCATCCTTGGCGGCTTTCGGGTGGTCAACATCTGCTACCTCGTCATCTCAGCAACAGACACGAGAGTGCTTCGATGCCTTGGTTGTGGCCAAGGTCGTTGGCCAAGTCCCGAGCGATTTTGTGAATTCAGACGATGACTATTTCATCATCTCTTGGCCCTACTTCATTGACCTCGACATAGTGCGGGTTGTTAAGGGACAAGTAGAGGGGAAGAAGATCACAGCACTTTCTGTTCAGCACACCTATTGGCGCAGAGATCTTGGCGCACGAAAATGGTGGCTGCGACGCAACACCGCGAGTGGCTACAACATCTTGCGGATCGAAAACGGTGCCAGACCGCCTAAGTGCCCTCAGGGGGTAGCACCCGACCGCGCATACTTAGAGCCAGCACCCGGTCAAACACTAGACGAGATGCGGAAGGCGGGAGAGCGGCGGTATGGAAGCCGACCGTAATCCGATCGGATGATCTCACCGCATTTGCTCACGGTAACTACAGGATCGTATCCGAACAGGCAGCCCCTGTCGCCCCTAGCACGAAATCGGAAGAGCTTCAGGCCGTTCCGACGTGCCCGCGTCGCCTAGTTCGGCACCATCCGCGCCCGGATCGTGATCGTCACTTTCTTGCCCACGATCGCGCTATAGGCGGTCATCCCGAATTCGCGCCGGTCGATCACGGTCCGGGCGGTCAGCTCGACCGGATCGCGGCCGGTCGCGCGGGCGGGCGGATCGCGAAAGGTTACTGCCAGGGTGGCCGGCCGGGTTATCCCGCGCGCGGTCACTTCGCCCGCGACTGTCGCCGTGACCGGGCCGGTCATCTGCATCCGGCGGCCGGAAAAGCGCACTGTCGGATGGCGCTCGACATCGAAGAAGTCCTTGCCCTTGAGCCGGCCCAGCGTGACCTTGTCCCCGGCGGTGAGCTGCCGCGCGTCCAGTTCCACGTCGAGATCGATCGTGTCGAGCCGATCGGGCGACAGGGCGATGCGGCCGTTCATTTGCGGAAAGTGCGCGGTCTTGCTGGCAATGCCCAGGAAACCGACCTTGGCGCTGACCGCGCTGCGCGGAGCATCGATGTGATAGCGCAGCGGCGGCGTGGTGGCCGCCAGCAGCAGGGGTGCCAGCAGGCACAGGGTGATTTTCACGCGCGACATCGTTGCTGTTCTCTGGGTGGGACGCTGGGCCTTGTGGGCCATCCTGTCAATCGCACTGGCCTTTGCGGGGAAACGCCTTATCTCAAGCGCGATGGCCAAGCTCTATTTCTACTATGCCAGCATGAATGCAGGGAAATCGACCACCCTGCTGCAGGCGGACTTCAATTACCGCGAGCGCGGGATGACCACCATGCTTTGGACCGCCGCGCTGGATGACCGCGGCGGGGAAAAGGCGATCGAAAGCCGGATCGGCCTGCACGCCCATGCCCATCGCTATGCTGCGGATACCGACCTGTGGGACCGGGTCATGGCCGCGCACCGGGTTGAGCCGCTGGCCTGCGTGCTGGTGGACGAGGCGCAGTTCCTGACGAAGGACCAGGTCTGGCAATTGGCGCGGCTGGCGGACGAGGGCGGGATCCCGGTGGTCTGTTATGGTCTGCGCACGGATTTCCAGGGTGAACTGTTTCCCGGATCGGCCGCCCTGCTGGGCATTGCCGACGCGCTGATCGAGCTGAAGGGCGTGTGCCATTGCGGGCGCAAGGCCACCATGAACCTGCGGGTCGATGCCAGCGGTGCCGCCGTCAGGCAGGGCGCGCAGACCGAGATTGGCGGGAACGATCGCTATGTGGCGCTGTGCCGCAGGCATTTTACCGAGGCGCTGCGGGCATGAAGCCGGATCCACTGGGGCTCTGGGCACCGCTGGGCGAGGGCGATCTGCGCCTGGTACCCTTGGCCGAGCTGCACCGCGAGGATTTGCGGGCCGCCTGTGCCGAGGATCCTGATATCTGGTCGATCTACGCGGTGTCCTATGCACCCGCGCAGTTCGACGCCAGTTTTGACCAGCTGCTGGGTAATCCGGCCCGGCTGCCCTTCGCGATCTTCGCCGGGGAAACCCTGGCCGGGATGACGGCCTGGATCGATCCCGATCCGAAGCGGCTGTCAGCGGAAATCGGTAATACCTATCTGCGCCCCGGCTTTAGCGGTGGGGACATCAACGGGCGGATGAAGCGGCTGCTGTTTGCCCACGGCTTTGCTTGTGGGCTCAAGCGAATTCAGCTGACGGTCGATGTGCGCAACGGCCGGTCGCAGGCCGCTTGCCGCAAGGTGGGCGCCACTTTCGAGGGCGTGCTGCGCAACCACATGATCACCTGGACCGGGTTCGAGCGCGACAGCGCAGTCTTCTCGGTGGTTGAGCGTGACAGGGAAAGGCTGGGATTGTGAACGAAACCCTGTTCCAGATTGCCGCGCTGGTCATTCCGCTGGTGCTGGCGATCGTCTTTCACGAAGTGGCCCACGGTTGGACCGCGCGCGCGCTGGGCGATCCCACCGCTGCCCAACTGAAGCGGCTGAGCCTCAACCCCTTTCGCCATGTCGATCCGGTCGGGACGATCCTGGTGCCGGGCGCGCTTGCCCTGGCCAAGGGGCCGGTGTTCGGCTGGGCCAAGCCGGTCCCGGTGGTCAAGTCGCGGCTGCGCAACCCGCGCTTCGGGATGATGGCGGTGGCGGCCGCCGGGCCGGGGAGCAACCTGGTCCTCGCCGCGATCGGCGCCATGCTGCTGGGCCTGCTGCTGGGCGGTTACCAGGCGGTGGAGGAGCCATCGGGCATGGCGCGCTTCGCGGCGCTGAACCTGATGAACTTCATCACCATCAACGTCTTCCTGGCGCTGTTCAACCTGCTCCCGATCCCGCCGTTCGATGGCTCGCATATCGTCGAAGGGCTGCTGCCGGAACGGGCCGCGCGCGAATACGAGCGACTGCGGCCGCTCGGCTTTCCGCTGGTCCTGCTGCTGATTGTGGTGCTGCCCTGGGCGATCGAGGGCTTCGATCCGGTGGGCGAACTGGTGGTGCCGCCAGTCCGCTGGCTGACCGGCCAATACCTGCAACTGGCGACCTGGTTCGCCGGGGGCTGACATGTCGCCCAATGGCTGGATCATCCTCGACAAGCCGCTGGGGCTTGGCTCGACCCAGGCGGTTGGCGCGGTCAAACGCGTCTGCCGCGAGGCCGGGCTGGGCAAGGTCAAGGTCGGCCACGGCGGCACGCTCGATCCGCTGGCGACCGGTGTGCTGCCGATCGCGCTGGGCGAGGCCACCAAGCTGTGCGGGCGGATGCTTGGTTCAGTCAAGACCTATGCCTTCACGATCCGCTTCGGGGCCGAGACCGATACGCTCGATCTGGAAGGCCGGGTCATTGCGGAAAGCCCGGTGCGACCGATGCTGCCCGAGGTCGAGGCAGTGCTGCCGCGTTTCACCGGGTCGATCGAACAGGTACCGCCGGCCTATTCGGCGCTCAAGGTCGATGGCGAACGTGCCTATGATCTGGCCCGCAAGGGCGTGGCGGTGGACCTTGCCACCCGCCTTGTGACCATTCATGCTCTGTCTGTGTGCAGCCTGAGTGACAGCGAAGTCACCCTGGTCGCCACTGTTTCGAAGGGTACGTACATCCGTTCCCTGGCCCGCGATATCGCGCTGGCTCTCGGCACGGTCGGTCATGTCACCATGCTGCAGCGGCTGAAGGCCGGGCCGTTCGGGATCGAACAGGCGATTTCGCTGGACAAATTGAACGAAGTGGGTAAGGGCGCGCCACTTGAGAACGTACTCTTGCCGCTGGAGGCAGGGCTGGTCGACATCCCGGCTCTGAACCTCGGCCCGGAACAGGCAAGGGCGATCCGTCAGGGTCGGGTTCTGGCCGGGCTGCCCCATACCGACGGGCTTTACTGGGCGAGGGCGGGAACGGTTCCCGTTGCGCTGGTCGAGCTTTTCGGAGGCACCGCCACGGTGGTGCGGGGGTTCAACCTTCCCGATGTCGCGGAGTAAGAAACATGTCGGTTACCGCCGAAAAGAAAGCTGAAATCATCTCGGACAACGCCCGCGCCAAGGGTGATACCGGTTCGCCGGAAGTCCAGGTCGCGATCCTGACCAGCCGCATCAACACGCTGCAGGCCCACTTCAAGGATCACCACAAGGACAACCACTCGCGCCGGGGCCTGCTGATGATGGTGAACAAGCGCCGTTCGCTGCTTGACTACCTCAAGCGCAAGGATGTGGACCGCTATAACGCGCTCATCGCGAAGCTCGGTCTGCGCAAGTAATCAAGCGAAGCGGCCCCCAGCGGGCCGCTTTTGCTATGGGGCTTCCGCACAATTCGGTGCGGGAACGCCAGGGGGCCGCAAGTGCCCCACACCGGACCGGGACGGTACTCCCCGGCAGCAAAACCCGCACGCAATAGGGCCTGCGGGCTGAAGGAATGAAAATGTTCGACGTCAAAACCGTAAGCATGGAGTGGGGCGGAAAGACCCTCACCCTGGAAACCGGCCGCATTGCCCGTCAGGCTGACGGCGCGGTCCTCGCCACCTATGGCGAAACTGTCGTGCTCTGCGCCGTCACGGCCGCCAAGAGCGTCAAGGAAGGGCAGGACTTCTTCCCGCTCACCGTCCACTACCAGGAAAAGTATTTCGCGGCCGGCCGGATCCCGGGCGGCTTCTTCAAGCGCGAACGCGGCGCGACGGAAAAGGAAACGCTGGTTTCCCGCCTGATCGACCGTCCGGTCCGTCCGCTGTTCCCCGAAGGCTTTTACAACGAAATCAACGTGATCGCCCAGGTGCTGTCCTATGACGGCGAGTGCGAGTCCGACGTGCTGGCGATGATCGCCGCCTCGGCTGCGCTGACCATCTCGGGCGTGCCCTTCATGGGTCCGATCGGCGCGGTCCGCGTCGGTTATGCCGATGGCGAATACCTGCTCAACCCGAAGCAGGACGCCGCTGCCGCCGGCGATCTCGACCTGGTTGTCGCCGCCACCGGCAATGCTGTGATGATGGTGGAATCGCAGGCCCGCGAGCTGTCTGAAGAAGTCATGCTCGGCGCGGTCCTCTTCGCGCACGACGAGTGCAAGAAGGTCTGCAAGCTGATCATCGATCTGGCTGAAAAGGCCGCCAAGGATCCTTGGGAAGTCCCGGTTTCGGACAATTCGGCGATCAAGGACAAGCTCAAGAAGCTGATTGGTGCCGATATCGCCGTGGCCTACAAGCTGACCGACAAGTCGGCCCGTTCGAACGCGCTCAACGCGGCGCGCGAAAAGGCCAAGGAAGCTTTCGCCAGCGAAGATGCCCAGACCCAGATGGTCGCGATCAAGTCGGTCAAGAAGGTCGAGGCCGACATCGTGCGCGGCGCGATCCTGAAGGACGGCACCCGCATCGACGGGCGCAAGGTCAACCAGGTTCGCCCGATCGAATCGATCGTCGGCTTCCTCCCGCGTACCCATGGTTCGGCGCTGTTCACCCGCGGCGAAACCCAGGCGATCTGCACCACCACCCTTGGCACCAAGGACGCGGAGCAGATGATCGACGGGCTGGAAGGCCTGAGCTATTCGAACTTCATGCTGCACTACAACTTCCCGCCCTATTCGGTCGGCGAAGTCGGCCGCTTCGGGGCGCCTTCGCGCCGCGACACCGGCCACGGCAAGCTGGCCTGGCGCGCCCTGCAGGCGGTCCTGCCGAGCAAGGAAGAGTTCCCCTACACGATCCGCGTGGTCTCGGACATCACCGAGTCCAACGGTTCCTCGTCGATGGCCACCGTCTGCGGCGGCGCCCTGTCGATGATGGACGCCGGCGTGCCGATCAAGCGCCCGGTTTCGGGCATCGCGATGGGCCTGATCCTGGAAGGCGACGCGTTCACCGTGCTGTCCGACATCCTGGGTGACGAAGATCACCTGGGCGACATGGACTTCAAGGTGGCCGGCACTTCCGAAGGCATCACCACGATGCAGATGGACATCAAGGTGGCCGGGATCACGAAGGAAATCTTCGAAGCCGCGCTGCATCAGGCCAAGGAAGGCCGTGCGCACATCCTGGGTGAAATGACCAAGGCCCTGGGTTCGGCCCGGACCGAGCTTTCGGCTCACGCGCCGCGCATCGAGACGATCCAGATCGACAAGTCGAAGATCCGCGAAGTGATCGGGACCGGCGGCAAGGTGATCCGCGAGATCGTCGCCGAAACCGGTGCCAAGGTCGACATCGACGATGAAGGTCTGATCAAGATCTCGTCGAGCGATCCGGCCCAGATCGAAGCCGCCAAGAACTGGATCCTCGGCATCGTCGAGGAACCGGAAGTCGGCAAAATCTATGACGGCAAGGTCGTCACGATCGTCGATTTCGGCGCTTTCGTGAACTTCATGGGCGGCAAGGACGGTCTCGTCCACGTCTCGGAAATGCGCAACGAGCGCGTCGAGAAGCCGACCGACGTCGTGTCCGAAGGCCAGGCCGTGAAGGTCAAGGTGCTCGAGATCGACCAGCGCGGCAAGGTCCGCCTGTCAATGCGCGTCGTCGATCAGGAAACCGGCGCCGAGCTGGAAGACACCCGCCCGCCGCGCGAACCGCGCGGTGACCGGGGCGATCGCGGCGACCGTGGCGATCGTCGCCCGCGTCGCGATGGCGATCGCGGTGGTCGCGGTGGTGACCGTGGTCCGCGCCGCGATGGCGATCGTGGTCCCAGGAGTGATCGGGGCCGCGAGCGCGACGAGGGCGGCAGCCCGGATCATCTCCCCGCCTTCCTCAAGGGCGACGATTGATCCCGGCCACCGTACCGGTACGAAAAACAGGAAAGGGGGTCGCGCTTGCGGCCCCCTTTTTTCTTGCCCATCCCCCGGCCGGTCTGGAATCCTGCGCGGATCGGGATGGGAGCATGCGCAATGCGGATTGTTCGCGGCAAGGGGATCGTGGCGCTGGCGCTCGCCGGGATGTCGACCGTCGCCTGGGCCTGTGCCGACAGCAGCTGCACGCCGACCTGATCGTTGCAGGGCTATGCGCCGGACTGCGCCAATCGCGGCATGCTCACCCCCAGCAACGACAGCCGGGTGAACCTGTTGTTCCTGCTGCGCAGCAAGGCCGGGCTGGGTAGCGCCGGGTTGGCCTATCCAGCCAGCGATTATGAGACGGCCGGGTTCGGCCAGACCTTCCTCGACTGGCATCTGGCCCGCGCGGCGTTCTATCCACAGCTCACGGCCGAACCGGGCAGCCCGGACTTTGCCGGATCACGCTGCATCAGCCTGGCCAGCGGAAGCGGTGCATTTGCAACCGCGCTTGCCGCCGCCAAAGGCCTGCCCGCGGCCGAGCGGGAGCAATTGCTGGCGGCCCGGCCCCAGCTGGCGGCCAGCTGCAATGGCGCGGCCGATCGCGCCGGTTCGGCCTGGCCGCAGGGGATCGCCAGCAAACCGGGGCGGGAGTTCCTCAGCTATCTGCAAGCCGCCGATGATTTCTACGCCGAGCGTTGGGCGCCGGCGCGCGATGGCTTTGCCCGGCTGGCCGGGGCGGGCGATCCCTGGGTCAGGGAGACGGCTGGCTACATGTTGGCGCGGGTCGAACTCAACGCGGCCCAGGCCAATGCCTTTGACGAATATGGCTGGTACCGGCCCGGCAAGGTCAGCCAGGTCGAGGTGCAGCGGGCCGAAGCGGAGCTGGCGGGCTATCTCAACGCCTGGCCCGGCGGGCGCTATGCGGCGTCAGCCAGTGGCCTGCAACGCCGCGCCCTGTGGCTGAAGGGGGACAGCGCGGCATTGGCCGCCAGTTACGCCCGCCTGCTCACCGCCACCCCGGCCAGCCAGCCGGCCGCCGCCGACCTGGTCCAGGAAATCGACAACAAGCTGCTGTTCACCGGCGAACGCGATCGCGCGGTCGTGGCCAATGGGCCGCTGCTGCTGGCAGCGCTCAACCTCGTGCGGATGCCGGGCGATGGGCTGGAAAGTGGGTTGCAGCTGCTCAGCGCCGCCGAACTGGAGGCCCAGGCCCCGGTCTTCGCGCAAGAGCCCGAACTGTTCGGCCTGCTGCAGGCAACGCACGCCTTTTATGTGCAGAAGGATTACCGGGCCGTCCTCCAGTTGATCCCCGACGATGCCCGCCAGCCGCGCTATGGCGAAGTGGCCTTCAGCCGCCAGGTGCTGCGTGGCATGGCCCTGGCGGCGCTGGGTGACCGCAACGAGGGCGGGTTCTGGCGCGAGCTGCTGGGTGGGGCGACCGGCTTGTGGCAGCGCTCCACCGTCGAGCTGGGGCTGGCGCTGAACCTTGAGCGCAAGGGGCAGGTGGCCGCCGTTTTCGCCAAGGATTCGCGAATCCGCGAAACGATGATCAGGCGTGAGCTGATCGCCCATTCGGCTGGACCGGCGCTGTTGAAGCTGGCCGCGCAGGATCGCGATCGTCCCCGGACCGAGCGCGACATGGCCTTGTTCGTGCTGCTCTACAAGCAGCTCAGCCGGGGTGACTATGCCGGTTTTGCCGCCAGCCAGGCGCTGGTCCCGCGCGATGCCGACCGGGACGGTGGGCTGTGGAGCTTCGTTACGGCCGACAAGGTGCCGGTGGCGCTGTTTACTGCCGGACAGGCCAGCGATGGCTTCCCCTGTCCCGCGATTGGCGCCACGGCGCGCGCCCTTGCGGCCAATCCGCGCGATCACCGGGCGCGGCTGTGCCTCGGCGATTTCTGGCGCCTCAACGGCTTCGACGGGTTCGAGGCGCTGGACGAGCGTCCCGATGCCGCCGAACTCGGCGGCACGGCCAACGATTTTCCGGGTACGCCCATCCGGCGCGGCGATTTCTATGCCGCGACCATCGCCGATCCGCGCGCCCCGGCCGATCTCAAGGCCTATGCGCTCTACCGCTCGGTGATGTGCTACGCGCCTTCGGCCTACAATTCCTGCGGCGGCCAGGCGGTAGAGGTCGGGCAGCGCAAGGCTTGGTTCGAACAGCTGAAGCGGCAATACCCGCAAAGTCGCTGGGCCCGGAAACTGCGCTACTACTGGTGAGGCTGCGCCCGTTCCTGGGGCTGGTCCTGGCGCTGCTGGCCGGGTGCGGCGATGCCGCGGGGCGGGTCGATCCGGCCGCTCACGATGCCTTTTACCTATGGGCCGGGGTAGAGCCTGGGCCGGAACTGCGTCAGGCCCGCACACTCTACCTGCTGGCTGGTGAGGTGCGGCGTGACGATCCGGACAGCTTCGTCCTGCTGCGCCCGGCCGCGCCGCGCCTGCCCGATCAGGATGTGTGGCTGGTGGTCCGCGCGGCGCGGCTCGACTGGGGCGAGGACGTACACCGCGCGGTGGAGCGGGCGATGCGGCAATGGCGCGGGCGGGGCACTCGGCTGGTCGGGCTGCAGGTCGATTTCGATGCGGCAACGCCTGAGCTGGGCAACTATGCCACCTTCCTCGCGGCGCTGCGTGCGCGGCTGCCGCGCGAATATCAGCTGTCGGTCACCGGGCTGATGGACTGGAACGCCCATGCCGATCCGGCCCATCTGGCCGCGCTGCGGGGCACGGTCGATGAAGTGGTGGTGCAAAGCTATCAGGCGCGCACCACGATCCCCGGCTATGCCGCTTACCTCGACAAGCTGGCGCGGGTGCCGGTGCCGCACAAGGTTGCGCTGGTGGAGGGCGGTGAGTGGCGCGAGCCGGCCGGGTTGCAGCAGGACCGCCTGTTCCGGGGCTATGTGGTGTTCCTGCTGCCCGATTGATCAGGCGACCAGCCGCACCACCTTGCGTTCGCCAGGTTCGGCCAGGGCGATGCGGTTGCGCCCGTCCTGCTTGGCCCGGTAAAGCGCCGCGTCCGCCGCCTTCAGCGCCGCCCGTGGGTCGCCGCAAGCAAAGACATCGGCAATCCCGGCTGAAAAGGTGATCTGGCCGAAGGGCACGTCCGTCGCGCGGTTGACCAGGCGCCGTTCGGCCAGCTGGGCGCGCAGGGCGTCGAGCTTGTCATGCGCAGCGGCCAGGGTGGTATCACGCAGCAGGATGACGAATTCTTCGCCGCCATGGCGCGCCACGTGGCAGCGGTCGTCGGAGATATGGGCCAGGCTCTCCGCAACCAGTTTCAGCACCCGGTCACCGGCGTCGTGGCCGTGGGTATCGTTGACCCGCTTGAAATGGTCGATATCGCAGAAGGCCACGCACAACGGTTCGGCGGCGCCCCGCGCGGCGCGGTATTCGGCATCGAACCGGGCATCGAAGGCGCGGCGGTTGGGCAGGCCGGTCAGGTGATCCTCTTCGGCGCTGCGGCGGGTTTCTTCGAGCTTGTGGCGCAGGCTGCGGGTCTGCTCCTCGCTGCGCTGCATTGCTTTCTCGATCTCCTGCGTGCGCCGCAGCATGGCCTTGGTCAGGCTGGCCAGCTGCCCGATCATTGCGCCGGTCGCGCTGGCTCCGTTCAGCTCGTCGGCCTGTTCGCGCAAGGCACTGCGATAGTCGCTGGTCGCCTTGCGGGCGGCGCTGCTGGTGCGGCCGAATTCGTCCAACCCGGCTTCCAGCCGTTCCATGAGCCGGTCGAGCGCAGTGAAATCCTCCTCTTCTTCGCTCGCTGCCAGCGCATCTTCCAGCCATTCGGCCGTCACCGGTTCGCGCGCCAGAATCCGCCGGTCGATCAGCCGGACGATGTCTGGATCGCTGCCACTGAGATAGGCATGGGCGACTTGCAGGGTCTGCGCCGAAAGCGGCAACTGGTGATAGGCCAGGAACGCGCCGATCTCGTCCAATTGGCGGTTGCGGGCGTTTTCGCGGCGTTCGAGGATTGGCGGCGACGCCGGCTGCACGGGCTCGCGCCGGGCACCCAGGCCAAGCCAGCCAAGCAGGCCTGCCTTGCGAGGCGGGAATGAAGGATCATGGGCGGTCATGCCCATGGTTAACGTCAGTCTTTTCCAAAACTTAAGGGCGGGCGGGGCAGCTGGCCGATGATCCCTTGGCCTGGGTGACCGCCTGGGCCAGGGTATCGGCGATGCGATAGCCGCCGGTTGCCACCCGGCGCCCCGACAGCGCCAGGGCATAGGCATTCTCCGCCGGGGTCACCACAGGTGCCGTCTGGCCCGCCGGAACCGCGGCAAGGAAGGTGCCGCGATAACCGACCATCCGGGCCAGTTCGCGGGTTTCTTCCACCTGGCTGGCGAAGACCCGCACCGCGCTGCCCGCACGATCCAGTCCGGTGATCTTCTGACGCGGCCAGACGGTCATCAGGGCCGCGGCCCAGTCACCTCCGGGGGCATTGACGCGCGACTGCTGGAAGATCTTGTCCCAGTACTGGTGAAGGTTGACCGGCGGGCTGTCGGCAAACCGGCGGACGAAGGCCAGCTCCCCCGCGCGGTCGGTGGCGGGGAAATCGGCGCTCATCTGGTGGCCGGCATGCAGCGGCTGCTGGATATCGCCGACGATGTGGATCAGCCAGCCGATCGCCCGCGCGCGGTCGGCCGCCGGTGCGCAAGGGCTGGCAAGCTGCGCGTAATTGAAGGCAAAGCCTTCCTTGGCCGTGCCATTGCGCAGCGGCCACAACCAGCTTCGCCCTGAAACAACCCGCAGGGCATAGTGCCACTTCGGATGGTCTTCCGGCCCGCCGCGAATATCATCGGGCCAGCGGGCCAGCCATTCGAACAGGGCGCGCTGGCGGACCGGTTCGGGCAGGGCAGCGGCCCGCGCAGCGAACAGGGGATAGTCCTGGTGGTTGCGGGCGATCACCAGCAGTTCAGCCAGCGCGGCGGGGTTGCGCTTTGCCAGGTCAGCCCAGGCGATGGCCCCGGTGGTCTGGTGGGTTTCCTCGGACCAGGCCCAGGCCGGGCTAGCCAGCGGCGTCAGCGCCAGTGCGGCGGCCAATCCTGCCAGCGGCGCCTTTGCCATTGGGCTTAGCGGACCCGCGGACCACCAAAGGGCAAAGGCGGGGGCGGACGGCGATGGCCGCGCGGCAGCTGCGCCTGATAGGCCCGGCCGCAATGCTCGACGCAATAGGGGAAACCGGGGTTCACCTTTTCCCCGCAAAAGTGGAAATCGGGCTCACCCGGATGGCCCATCGGCCAGCGGCAGATCCGGTCATTCAGGTCGAGCAGGCTGGTCTTGTCGGCCACTTCCGGGCTGGGCTTGGCCGGAACCAGACGGCGCGGCGGCGCGGGCGGGATCGGGGCCTGCTGGTCACCCGGACCCTGGCGCAGGAAGCCGCCGGGGCCGACCGAGACGATGCGCGGCGCGGGCGGCGCATCGCTGGCGGGCTGGGCAGCCGGCGCGGCGGCGGGAGCCGGACGGGATGGCGCGGCAGCGGCCGGGGCCGGGCGCGGGGCCGGGGCCGGACGCGGCGCGGCTTCCGCCTTGGGCGGGCGCGGCGTGGGGGCGGGCGCGGCTTCCTTTTCGTTGGCCTTGACCGGGCTGGGGCGGGCCTTCAGCCCGAGGCGGTGCGCCTTGCCGATCACGGCGTTGCGGCTGACGCCGCCCAGCTCTTCCGCGATCTGGCTGGCGGTGGCGCCGCCTTCCCACATTTTGGTCAGCTTTTCGATCCGCTCTTCGGTCCAGCTCATGCCTGTATCACTTTCCTGTCGGGGGATGGTGTCCCCCAAAGAACCTGCCCGCCGGGGGATGACGATCCCCCAACAACTTGCCAACTTCGCGACCTGCCGATAGTCGCCAAACCATGGCCGATCAACCGCAATCCCCGCCCACGAACGCTGCCGCTCCGCTGCCCGGTGAGGGCATCGGGCTGAGTGCATTTCCGGCCCAGGGAGTGCCCGTGTTCCACCGGTTCAACCGGCTGGGGCTGTGGACCCTTTATATGAAGGAAGTCCGCCGGTTTTTCAAGGTCCAGACCCAGACGATCTGGGCCCCGGCGATTACCACGCTGCTGTTCCTTGTCATCTTCACGGTCGCGCTCGGGCGCGAAGGGCGGATGGTGCTGGGTGTCAATTTCGCCACCTTCATCGCGCCAGGCCTGATTGTGATGGGCATGATGCAGAACGCCTTTGCCAATTCCAGCTTTAGTTTCCTGGCCGGCAAGATCCAGGGCACGATCATCGATTACCTGATGCCGCCGCTGTCCAATGCCGAACTGATGATCGCACTGGTCGGCGCGGCGGTGACCCGGGCCGTGCTGGTGGGCTTCGCGCTGTACGGCGCGATGCTGCTGTGGCCGGGCGTGCACCTGACCTTTGCCCATCCCTGGGCAATCGTGTGGTTCGGGCTGATGGGTTCGATCATGCTGGCCCTGATCGGCCTCGCCACTTCGCTCTGGGCCGAGAAATTCGATCACAACGCGGCCGTCACCAACTTCGTGATTGCCCCGCTGTCGCTGCTCTCCGGCACCTTCTACGTGATCGATAACCTGGCCCCGGTGTTCCAGATGGTCAGCCGCCTCAACCCGTTTTTCTACGTCATCTCGGGCTTCCGCTTCGGCTTCCTGGGGCAGAGCGATATCGGCGATACCAACATGGCCGTGATGCATGGCGCGTTTGGCCTGGGCGTGCTTAACTTGGCGCTGGCGCTGGGGCTCTATGCCGTGCTGCGCAGCGGCTGGAAGCTGAAGGGCTGAGCGGGGAATGGGCCGCGATGGCCTGGCGCGGCTGACGGCGGCGCTGATCGCGGCAGCGGCGCTGCTGGCAATGGTCCCGCCGCTGGCCAATGGCATCGAGCGGCATGGCGGCATCCTCGCCGCAGCCTGGGCGCTGGGACGGTTCTTCACGATCCTGACCAACCTGGCGATTGGCATCGCCTTCGCCACGATCGCCTGGCGCGGGCGTAACGCGGTGGCTCCAGTAATCCAGGGCGGGCTGATGCTGGCGATCGTGCTGGTCGGGCTGGTCTTCAACCTGCTGCTACCGCCGCTCGATCACGCCAGCTTCATCGATGCGCTGGGCGACAACGCCCATCATGTGATGATCCCGCTTGCAGTGCCGCTATGGTGGCTGGCCTTTGCCCCACACGGCCAATTGGGCTGGCGCGCGCCGCTGGCCTGGGCGCTCTATCTGCTGGCCTATTCCGGCTATGTACTGGCGCGGGCCCAGCTGGAGCCGGCCGGCACGCCGCTGCGCTATCCCTATTTCTTCATGGACGTGGAGCGGCTCGGCTGGACCACAGCGCTCGGCAACATGGCAGCAATCGCGCTGGGTTTCGTGCTGGCGGGCTGGCTTGCCGTGTGGATCGACCGGCGGCTGGCTCCGCGCGACTGACCGGATCAGTGCGTCATCGAACGGCGCAGGCGATAGCGGCCGTTAAGGAAATCCTCGAACAGTTCATCGACCGAAGGGTGATCGACCGGCCCGGCCTCACCATCGGCCAGCAGGTTCTGCTGGCTCACATAGGCGACATAGCTGGAATCCCCGTTTTCGGCGAGCAGGTGATAGAATGGCTGTTCGCGGTGCGGGCGCACTTCCTTGGGGATCGATTCGTACCATTCCTCGCTGTTGGCGAAGACCGGATCGATATCGAACACCACGCCGCGGAAATCATAGACCCGGTGCCGCACGACATCGCCGATACCGAACCGCGCCTGGGCGCGGCGCGGGGCATCGACGTGCTTGCCAGCCTGGGGGGAAAAGAAGCTCGCGCGGTCCATTGGTCACGATATAGGCATTGTGCGCCTGCGAAACAACGCCCGGCTTTATCCCGTCCCCCGATTTCAGGGTGCAGGGGGCTTGGCAAGCCGGGCATCATCGGCTAACCGCGCGCTTCCCGACCGGGCCAGGCGCCAGCCGCCTGCCACGATCACTTCTGCGGAGAGGTGGCAGAGAGGTCGAATGCGCCGCACTCGAAATGCGGTTTACGGGTAACCGTAACGTGGGTTCGAATCCCACCCTCTCCGCCAACGCACCGAGTTGCGAAACAAACTGTCTCCCCCAAACCATCGTCAGTAGGCATGGCCTCTTGAAAACCGTTGAATTTCTGTCGTTTTTTGGCGGAATAGCTCTCCACTGCCGCATAGCCGCTTACGGACCGTGAGTTGGAAAACCGCCCGCCTACCGAGAGCGTCACGAACTCTATCATTTGTCCGACAGCCTAAAACCCCAGAAATCTGCCTTTTTCACCGACCGAACCCCTGCTTTCGAGGTTCGGTCGACATGATGTTCTCGCTGTCTGCGACGACCTACGCCACTGGCGTAGTTCGGATCAAAAATGGCAGGCAGCGATGAAGCACTAGAAAAAGCCCAGAAAAGAGCTGAATATCACAGTCACCTTCCTGGAGGCAGACAACATGACCGGCCCCCACCGAGTGGTCCGTGTTATTTGTTAGTGTAAAACTGCCTCCGGCGCCATGGCTGGCCGCAGGTGAAGCGAAGCGGAACCGGAGGGCAGCCATGGCGGTGTTGCCGTTTCCGGGGCCGGAGGCCGATAGC
>NZ_JAPZQX010000002.1 GCF_027531025.1 Novosphingobium sp. | reverse complement strand
GCTATCGGCCTCCGGCCCCGGAAACGGCAACACCGCCATGGCTGCCCTCCGGTTCCGCTTCGCTTCACCTGCGGCCAGCCATGGCGCCGGAGGCAGTTTTACACTAACAAATAACACGGACCACTCGGTGGGGGCCGGTCACATCCGCATGTGCGGATCGAGGCGCTCGATCTCGAAGACCGCGCCTCGGTAAGCGCACTCGCGCAGCGTCTTTCGGGCATGGCAATCGATGTACTGCTCAACAATGCGGGACTTTACGGGGGTAGCTGGGACAATGCCTCGCACCGCCAGAGCCATGACAGCATGGACTATGATCTGTGGGAGCAGATCATGCGGGTCAATGTCATGGCCCCGTTCCAGCTGGTGCACGAACTGCGGCCAAATCTTGAAGCTGGGCAGCGCAAGCTGGTGATCAACATGTCCTCCGATCTAGGCTCGATCGCCAACAACGCACAGGGCCAGTCCTATGCCTACCGCTCGAGCAAGGCGGCCCTCAACATGGTAACCAAAGGCCTGTCGGTGGAACTGGCACCGCTTGGCTTTACCGTCATCAGTATGGCCCCAGGATGGACGCAAACCGATCTTGGCGGCACATCGGCACAGTGGCCGGTCGAAGAGAGCGTGGCCAATCAGCGCAAGGTAATTGCGGGGATCACCACACAGGACAACGGGCGCTTCGTCGATCTGCTCGGGAGGAACGTTCCCTGGTGAACGTCCCCCGCCATGCGCTTGTCACTGGCGCAGCGAGCGGAATCGGGCTGGCTGCGGCAGAACTGCTGCTGAAGCAGGGCTGGCGGGTCACCGGGCTGGACCGCCAGCCCTGCCCGACCAACCTGGCTGCAGCCCAATGGATTGCATGCGACCTGAGCGATCCTTCAGGCCTTGATGCGGTCTGTGCCACAGTTGCGGACCCTCTCGACGCGCTGGTTCTCAGCGCAGGGGTTGCGGGAGTTGGCGATCCGCTCCGGGTACTCCAGATCAACTTCATCGCTGCGCGCCGCATGGTGCGGCTGCTCTCGCCCCGGATTCATGCTGGCGGCTCGGTCGTCGTGGTCTCATCGGGCGCCGGATGGCGTTGGATGAACCGCAGGAATGCCTTGCTGGATGTTCTGCGCGAAGAGAGCGACACCGAGGCGCTCACTCTTGCAAGCGCCCTGTGTGGCTCTGCAGCCGAGGCTTACAACTGCTCGAAGGAACTGCTCTGCGCACTCGTGGCCCATGATTGCCTGCAGCACTGGCCCCGCGTGCGCCTTAACTCGGTCAGTCCCGGTAGCGTCGCAACGCCGCTGCTTGCCGATTTCACCGCGTCGATGGGCGATGAAGCGATGCGCTTCTCGCGGGCGGCGGTGGGCCGGGATGCCACCTGTGAAGAGATTGCCGCAGTGATCGCCTTTCTCGCGAGTGATCAGGCTCGCTGGGTGAACGGTGCCGACATCAAGGTCGATGGCGGACTGACCGGCGCACTGGCCGGCTGTGCCGTTCGTTTCCCAGGTTGGGAATCCTGACTTCGCTGATCAGGCGATCGTCCGTGCGTCAGGCGCCCATGGCGTCGAGTTCGCCCACGATGATGCGGGTCAGTTCGTCCACGGTGTGGCGGGTCAGGTCCTTGTCGATCATGGCCACGATCCGCTGCTGCGCGGCAGGGTCGAGCGCACGGCGGAAGGCCGCAAGCGAGCGTGGCGGAGCGACCACGATCACGTCGGCACTTTCCCGATCATCCAGCGCGCTGACCAGCTCGGCCACTTCGGCGGCGAAACGATCCTCGTTGCGCTGGTGCGGATCGCCCCGACTGAAGGTGTCGCTGCCTGAGCCGAAGCGCGATCCGGCAATGCCGGGCCCATCATGCAGAATCTCGCGGTTGGTCGGATTGCGGTGCGCATCGTGCCCAACCACCGAAAGGTTCGGGCGGCGAAAATCGCCAAGATTGCGCAGCACCAGCAAACGCCCGCCATCAAGCAGTACAACATGGGCCCCATGCCGCAGAATCATCGCGCATCACCCTTTCGACCAAGGTTTCAGGTGAAGCCGTGCTTATGAATGCCAGCCAAGGCCTGCTATCGGGTTTGTTACGGAGCCAGGGCGATCAGGATCGCCCTTCTGCCGCCTTCGGACGATAATTGCGCCGCCAGGCCTGTTCCGATCCGAGGCCGGCCGCAAAGGCGATCCGCAAGGCTTCGGCAAAACTTGCAACATCAAGCTTGGTCATCAGGTTGGCGCGATAGACCTCGACCGTGCGCGGGCTGATGCCCAGATCGAAGGCAATCGTCTTGTTGGGATAGCCGCAGGCCAGCCCGTCCAGCACCTCGCGCTCGCGTTCGGTCAGCTTGCCCAGCTGGGTGCTTGCCCAATCGGTGCGGCGGTGCAGTTCCTCGCGATCGTTGAGCGCGGCAAAGGCCAGCTCGATCGAGTGGAGGAGCCGCTCCCGGTCGAACGGCTTTTCGAGAAAATCGATCGCGCCGGAGCGCATGGCCCTGACCGCCAGGGAAACATCGCCGTGGCCGGTAAGCAGGATCACGGGCTGGGCGAAGCCCTGCTCGGTCATCGCCTGTTGCACGGCCAGGCCATCCAGGCCCGGCATCCGGATATCGAGCAGGACGCAGGCCTTGCCATCGCGATCCGCCTCCTTGAGGAACAGCTCGCCACTCGCCCAGCGCTCGGTGCGGAAACCGGCATTACGCAGCAGGAAATCGAGCGAGCGCCGGACCGAATCCTCGTCATCCACGATATGCACCAGCCGCTTGTCGGCATCGTCAACCATCGCCGTCCTCCGCAACGGGAACCGTGAAATGGAACGCCGCGCCACCGGTTGGCACCCGTTCGTGCCACATCCTGCCGCCATTGGCCTCGATGATCGTGCGGCAGATCGCAAGCCCCAGACCCATGCCCTTGGTGCGCGTCCCGCTGAACGGCTCGAACAGATGCTGCTCGACCTCGGGGTGCAGACCGGGGCCATTGTCCTGCACCGTGAAGTGCACGCCATCCGGATCCGGTTCGGCATAGATTTCGATCCGCCCGTCCCCTCCAAGCGCTTCAAAGGCATTGCGTACCAGGTTGATCAGGACCTGTTGGATCTGGATCCGGTCAGCAAAGATCGCCGGGCAGTCTAGCGAGATGTCCATTTGCAGGTTGACCGATCCGGCCTCCGCTCCCGGCAGAGCGAGCGCCAAGGCTTCCTTGACGAGGTCGGCCGTATCGGCGACCCGCGGTTCCAGATCGCTGCGGGCCAGGAAGGCGCGCAACCGATGGATGATCTCGCCCGCGCGCAGCGCCTGGCGGCTGGATTCGTCCAGCGCCTCGCGCAGCAGCGCGACGGCCCCCTCTCCCTGGGTCAGATCGATTGAACCGGCTGCCTGCAGGTAGTTGGCAATGGCGGTAAGCGGCTGGTTCAGCTCGTGCGCCAGGGCAGAACCCATGGTTGCCAGCGCAGCTCCCCGCGAAATCTGCGCCAGTTCGGCTTCGACCTCGCGCAGCTGGGCGGCATCCGCCTCGCGCTGGGTCAGGTCACTGATGAACCCGGTGAAGACCTGTCGCCCATCGATCTCGAACTCACCCACGTGCAACTCGTGGGCGAAAACCGAACCGTCCTTGCGCTGGCCGAGCACACGCCGGGCCTTGCCGATGATCTGGCGTACGCCGCCGGCGCGATAGCGCGCCAGGTACCCATCGTGCCGGGAACGGTCAGGTTCCGGCATCAGCATCGAGACATTCTGCCCGATCACTTCTTCGGCCTTGTATCCGAACAGGACCTCGGCCGCCGTGCTGAAGGACAAGACAATGCCGAAGTCATCCATGGTGATCATGGCATCGGGAACGGTCTCGATGATCGAGCGCAGTCGCGCCTCGCTCTCCCTTAGCACCCGTTCCCGAACCAGTTCATCGGTGATGTCGCGCAGCACCCCGCAATAGCCCAGCAGCTTTCCGAACTGATCGCGGATCGGGGTGGCGGTCAGATCGACCATTACGCGCGATCCGTCCTTGCGCTTGCGCCAGCCACGATCGCGAAAGCCACCCATCTCCAGGATGCTGGCAAACCGTTGGCTTGCCCTGTCATCCCGCTGCTGTTCCGGTAACTGAATGATCCCGATCATCTGGCCGATGGCTTCCTGGGCAGTCCAGCCAAACAACCGTTCGGCGCCCGAACTCCACATGGTGATCCGCTGATCGAGCCCGACCATGACGATCGCATAGTCCGTGGCACTGTCGATCAGCAGCTGCATCGCCAGGTGATAGGTCTGCTCGCGCGTTTGCGATGCCACCAGGTCGGTCTTGCGATTGGCCAACAGCAACGCGCCGCCAATCTCCCCGGCCTCGTCGCGCCAGGGCATCATCTTCCATTCGACCCAGTCGATCGAGCCATCGGCCCACCGCAGGCTATCAAGCTCGGACGATTCGGTGGCGCCGGCGAGGATCCGCTGGTGAATGGCGCGGACGTCCTCCGGTATCTCTGGAAAGACATCGTAATGCAGCTGGCCGACCACATCCCGGTCACCCAGGCCAAAGTCCTCGCGGAAGCGCCGACTGCAGCCGAGATAGCGCATGTCGCGATCGAAAATGGCGATGCCTGCCGGAACATTCTCCAGCATCAACTCGCAAATCTGGCCACTGGCTGCGAAGCCTAGCAAGACCCTCTCCGACTGGTGTCCTTATCCGCCGGATCAATACCGACGCAAACATACGCAAGATTGCGACCGCACCGTTCGCGTTGCAAGCCGCAAAAATCGTTAGCTGCGCCGCTTTTCTGCAAGAAGTCCGGTTCCGGTTGCTGCCCCCCGACCGTTCCTTGGCGAGGCAATCGGTCTGCCACTATCCGGTGTTTCCCGGATAGCGGCGAGTCGCCCCGCCGTGGGATCGCCAGCCCCGGATTGACCTGATCGGGACGTCACCTTGCCCCCATCGACATTGCCCGGGAAATCGGCGACCCTGCCGCCGGATCGCGCCTGTTGCCGTCTTGCCAGCCTGGCGGCGGGACCGGAGGGGGAATGAGCGAGCGGCCTGCCATCTATCGCACCGCCGGGCTGACCAAGTCCTATGGGACCGCCCCAACCGCGGTCCATGCGCTGCGCGGGGTTGACCTGACCGTCCACGCTGGAGAGCTGCTGGTGCTGCTGGGCCCATCGGGTTCGGGCAAGTCCACCCTGCTCAACATCCTGGGCGGGCTGGACAGCGCCACTTCGGGCCAGGCCTGGTTTGAGGATAGCGAAATCACCGCGCTCGATGCCGATGGGCTGACCGAATACCGCCGCCGCTCGATCGGCTTCGTGTTCCAGTTCTACAACCTGATCGCCGCGCTGACCGCGCGCGAGAACGTGCAGCTGATCACCGATATTGCCGAGGATCCGATGACGCCCGAGGAAGCGCTGGCGCTGGTCGGGCTGGAGGGGCGGATGGATCACTTCCCGGCCCAGCTTTCCGGCGGTGAGCAGCAGCGCGTCGCCATTGCCCGCGCCATTGCCAAGCGCCCACAGGTGCTGCTGTGCGACGAACCGACCGGCGCGCTCGACAGCGAAACCGGGATCCGCGTGCTGACCGCGCTGGAAACCGTCAATCGCGAGGTCGGGACGACAGTGATGATCATCACCCACAATGCCGTGATCGCCGACATGGCGGACGAAGTGGTCCACTTTGCCGACGGCGCGATCGCCTCGCACACCAGCAATCCCCGCCGCAAGCCGCCCGGCGAGCTGGCTTGGTGAACGCGCTGCCGCCCCTCACCCGCAAGCTGCTGCGCGACCTGTGGCGGCTGCGCGGTCAGGCATTGGCGATTGCCCTAGTGATGGCGGCGGGCGTCGGCATGGCGGTGATGTCCTATGGCATGATGCGCAGCCTCGATGCCGCGCGCAGCGCCTATTACGAGGGGTATAGCTTGGCCCAGGTCTGGGTGCCGCTGCGCCGGGCGCCCGACAGCCTCGCCCGCGAACTGGCTGAAGTGCCGGGCGTTGCCGGGGTGGAAACGCGCCTGTCGGGTGCCGCCACGCTTGATCTGCCGGGGATCGCCGAGCCGGTGCTGGCGCGGCTCCATTCGCTTCCGATCCAGCTCAACCGCGTGGTCCTGCGCTCTGGCCGGATGCCGCGGGCCGAACGTCCCAACGAGGTGATCGTCAGCGAGGCCTTCGCCAAGGCCGCCCGGCTGGCGCCGGGTGACCGGCTGCCGGCGCTGGTCTATGGCAAGCGGATCGAACTGGTGCTGGTCGGCACGGCGATCTCGCCCGAGCATGTCTATGCCGTGGCCCCGGGCCAGATCTTTCCCGACAACCGCCGGTTCGGGATCATCTGGATGGCGCGCGAGCCACTGGCCGCCGCGCTCGACATGCGCGACGGGTTCAACGAAGTGCTCCTGCGGCTGGCACCCGGCGCCTCTAAACAGGAAGTGATCCGCCGGGCCGACCGGATCAGCGCCGCCTATGGCCCGGTCGGGGCCTATGGCCGCGATCTGGACGTATCCAACCGCTTCCTGTCCAGCGAGATCGACCAGTTGCGCACCATGGTGCAGATCCTGCCGCCGATCTTCCTCTTGGTCTCGGCTTTCCTGCTCAACATCCTGCTGGCCCGCCTGATCGACACCGAGCGCGAGGTGATCGGCCTGCTCAAGGCCTTTGGCTATCGCAGCGCGCCGATTGCCCGGCACTATGCCCAGCTGGCGCTGCTGCTTTCGCTGGGCGGCGTGGCGCTGGGCTGGGTGCTGGGCTTCTGGCTCGGCCGGGGGGTAGCCCTGCTCTACCAGGCCTACTTCGCCTTCCCGGCGCTGACCTTCTCCGCCGGGGCCGACATCTATCTCGGTTCCGCCGCCATGGCCCTTGCCGCCGTGCTGGCCGGGGCAATCTCGGCGGTCTGGCGGGCGCAGCGGCTGACCCCGGCCGAGGCCATGCGCCCCCCTGCCCCGGCGCGCTATTCGAGCGGCCCCTTGTCGAGCCGGCTGGTTCGCCTGCTGCCCGACGAGCCAAGCCGGATGATCCTGCGCGGGTTCTTCCGCCGCCCCTTGCGGACCATCGCCAGCGTGCTGGGCCTGGCCATGGCGCTGGCGCTTTACGTGGCCTCGGCCAGTTCGACCGACAATGTCGAGCGGCTGATCCAGCTGGTGTTCGAACGCGGCCAGCGCGCCGATCTGGCCCTGTCCTTCACCGAGCCGCGCGACGGGCGCGTGCAGCGCGAGCTGGCGCTGCTGCCCGGCGTGCAGCGTGCCGAAACCTATCGCGCGGTCGGCGCGGAACTGGTCAAGGGCCCGCATCGCGAGCGTGAGGCCGTGCTGGGCCTGCCGCGCGGCAGCGCGCTGATGCGGATCGTCGCGCTGGACGGCACGACGATCGAGCCGCCACCGGGCGGCGCGCTGATTTCGAGCCAGCTGGCCCGCAAGCTGGACATTGTCGCGGGCGACCAGATTGAGGTGCAGGTCACCGAAGGTCAGCGCCAGCGCTTCACCCTGCCGATCACCGCCGTGGTCGACGTGCCGCTGGGTGCCTCGCTGGTGATCGAACGCGGCGCGCTCAACCGCCTGCTGCGTGAGGGCGATGTAGCCAGCGGGGCCTACCTGATGACCGACCCGCAGCAGGCGCCCGCGTTGTTTGCCCGGCTCAAGCAGACGCCCCAGGTGGCCTCGGTCACCGTTGCCGCCAATGCCGTGCGCGGCATCCGCGAGACGATTGCCGAAAGCATGGGCATCGTCACCCTGTTCAACACCCTGTTCGCCATGCTGATCGTGGTGGGCGTGACCTATACCAGCGCGCGGATCAGCCTGTCGGAACTGGCGCGCGACCTCGCCTCGATGCGGGTGCTGGGCTACCGCAAGGGCGAGGCCGGCTTCGTGCTGGTGGGCGAGCAGGCCCTGCTCGCCCTCGCTGCCCTGCCGCTGGGGCTGGTGCTGGGGATGGCGCTGTCGCGCTATATCGCCAGCAGCTTTTCATCGGATATGTTCATGATCCCCGCCGCCGTCAGCGCGCGCACCCTGGCCGAGGGCGTGCTGGTGGTGGCGGTGGCAGCGGCGGCCACTGCCGTGCTGGTGCGGCGCAGCGCCGACCGGCTCGACCTGGTCCGCGCGCTGAAGACGCGGGAGTGACCATGACCAAGGCAACCTTCACCGGACCACGCCTGCTGATCGGGCTGATCGTCATCGCCCTGGCGCTGGCCGGCTGGTTCATGCTGCGCAAGCCCGCGCTCGAGGTGGAAACCGCACTGGTCCATAGCGGCCCGATGGCGGTCACCATCGATGACCTCGGCGAAACCCGCGTGAGCGATCTGTTTACCGTCTATGCCCCGGTCACCGGCGAGCTGCTCAGGCTGCCGCACAAACCCGGCACGGCCGTTGCGCCGGGCGAGGTCGTGGCCCTGATCCAGCCGATCCAGCCAGCCCCGGTCGATCGCCGCGCCTATGCCGAAACGCTCGACCGGATCGAGGCGCTGCGCGCCGAGCTCGCCGCCGCCCGGGCCGGCGTGCAGGAGGCGCAGGTCACCGAACAACTGGCCCGCACCACGCTGCAACGGATCGAGGCGTTGCAGGCGCGGGGGTTTGTTTCGCGCGCGCAATACGATGCCGCCCGCAGCGAGCGGGACCGCGCCCGCGCCGCGACCCGCGCCGCCAGCCAGACCGCTGACGCCGCCCTGCATGCCCTGCGCGCGGCCGAAACCGGGCTGCGCACGGGCAGCGGCGCACCGCCGATCGGGCAGGCGATCGAAGTCCGCGCTCCGAACGGCGGTGTGGTCCTCAGTCAGCTGCATGAAAGCGGTGGGCCTGTCGCCGCCAGCACACCGCTGCTCGAACTAGGCGATCCGTCCCGGCTTGAAGTGGTGGCCGAAATGCTCAGCGCCGATGCGGTCAAGGTCGCGCGCGGCGCAGCCGTGGAAATCGCCGCCTGGGGCGGCGACCGGCCGCTGCCGGGCAAGGTTCGGCTGGTCGAACCGCTGGGCTTTCGAAAGATCTCCGCCCTGGGCGTGGAGGAACAACGGGTCCGGGTGATCATCGACCTGACCGGACCGCGCGAGAGCTGGCAGCGACTCGGCCATGGCTACCGCGTGGGCGTGAAAATCGCGCGGTGGAGCGATGCCAAAGTGCTGCAGGTGCCGATTGGTGCCCTGTTCCGCGAAGGCACCGGCTGGGCCGCCTTCACGGTGGACAGCGATGGTCGCGCCCGGCGCATCGCTGTCGCAGTCGGACAAATGAACGACGAAACCGCCCAAGTCCTTGGCGGACTTCGCGAAGGACAGGCGGTCATCGTCCATCCGGGCGAAAAGGTCCGCGACGGGGTTCGCGTCACCGCAGCCGACTGAACCACCTTTGCGAAAAACTTTGCCCGAGCGCGGGATTGACGCGCGCCCCGGCCCTGCGCATGCTGCATTGCAAAGAAAAACCGGTTTCGACGCAGGAGGGGATGGAATGCGGCGCAAGGTAATGTTGGCGGCGGTGCTGCTGGGAACAAGCGCGCTGGTCGGCGGATGCGATCAGATCAAGCAAGCCGTGGGCGGCGGCGAAGTGGCGGTCAAGGAAACCGAGTTTCCGGAAAGGGTGCTGTGGGGCGATACCCACCTCCATACCGCCAATTCGGTCGATGCCTTCGGTTTTGGCGTGCGGCTTGGGCCCGAAGAGGCCCTGCGCTTTGCCCGGGGCGAGGAAATCACTTCGACCACCGGGCTCAAGGCCAAGCTGTCGCGCCCGCTGGATTTCCTGGTCATCACCGACCACGCCGAAGGGCTTGGCGCGACCAAGGCGCTGTATGACGCCCCGCGGATGCTGATCACCGATCCGACCATGCGCCGCTGGTACGACATGATGCACGAAGGACCGGAAGGTTCGCAGCGCGCCATGGCCGAGATCCTCGACGCGCGCGGGCGCAATGACCTGCCGGACGCGATGATGGGCCAGGCCGATGCGGCGGAACGGACCAAGTCGGTCTGGAACAGCAGCATCGACACGGTCGAAGACTATAACGAGCCGGGCAAGTTCACCGCCTTCTTCGGGTTCGAATACACGCTGATGCAGGGCGGCAACAACCTGCACCGCAACATCATCTTCCGCGATGGGCCCGACAAGGTCCGCACCGTGGTGCCGATCGACCCGACCTACAAGGCCACTCCGGACGAGATCTGGAACTATATGGAGGCTTACGAGAAATCGACCGGTGGACGGGTGCTGGCGATCCCGCACAACTCGAACCTGTCGAACGGCCTGATGTTCGAACTGACCCAGCCCGGTGGCGGGCCGATGACCGCCGAATATGCCAAGCGCCGGGCGCGGCTGGAACCGGTGGTGGAAATCACCCAGATCAAGGGCGACAGCGAAGCGCACCCCTTCCTGTCACCCAATGACGAATTTGCCGGCTTCGGCGTGGCCGGCTGGGAGATCAGCAACCTGCTGGGCAACGAGCCCAAGAACTCCAGCATGTTCGCGGGTGAATATGTCCGCGAGGCGCTGAAGCGTGGCCTGCTGCTGGAAGCGCAGATGGGCGTGAACCCCTACAAGTTCGGCCTGATCGGCTCGACCGACAGCCACACCGCCCTTGCTACCGGTGATGAGGACCAGTTCTTCGGCAAGCATAGCGGCAATGAGCCCAATCCAGCGCGCGCGCTGCAGGGCCAGAACCTAGGTACGCGGCAGGGCCGGTTCGGCTGGCATTACCTGGCCAGCGGCTATGCGGCCGTCTGGGCCAAGGCCAATACCCGCGCCGCGATCTTCGATGCCATGCAGCGCCGCGAGGTCTATGCCAGCACCGGCCCGCGCATGACCGTGCGGTTCTTTGGCGGCTGGGATTTCAAGGCTGATGACCTGACGGGCGACTGGGTCCGCGCCGGGTACCAGCGCGGCGTGCCGATGGGCGGGGAACTGAAACCTGGCGCGAAGGGCGCGCCCAGCTTCATCGTTTCCGCGCTGAAGGATCCGATCGGGGCCAATCTCGACCGCGTCCAGGTGGTCAAGGGCTGGGTCGACAAGAACGGCAAGGCCCAGGAGAAGGTCTTCGACGTGGTCTGGAGCGATGCGGCGAAGCGCAAACCGGTGGGCGGCAAGCTGCCGTCGGTGGGCGATACCGTCGATGTCGCGACCGCCAGCTACAAGAACACCATCGGCGCGGCGACGCTCAACACGGTCTGGACCGATCCGGAATTCGATCCTTCGGTCCGCGCGTTCTATTACCTGCGGGTGCTGGAGATCCCCACGCCCAGCTGGCCAGCCTATGACGCGGTCCGCTTCAAGCTGAAGCTGCCGCCCGAAGTGCGGGTGAAGCAGCAGGAACGCGCCTATACCTCGCCGATCTGGTATTCGCCGACCAAGGCCTAGGGAGACCCGATGGCATCCTGGCGCGATCGCGCAGTCGGTTTGCTGCGCGAACCTCTGGTGCACTTCCTTGCGGCAGGGGCTCTAGTCTTTGTCGTGCTGTCGGGCCGCCCGCCCGATGCCGGTGAGCGGCGGATCGTGGTGGACGAGGCTGTCGTCGCCGGGATCGTCAACCGCTATGTCCAGGCCTTCCGCCGTCCGCCGACCCCAGCCGAGCTCGACGGCCTGATCAGCGACCACGTCCGGACCGAGGTCTATTATCGCGAGGCCCTGCGCCTGGGCCTTGACCAGGATGACGAGGTGGTCCGCAAGCGGATGCGCAACAAGATGCTGGCAATCGCCGGGGCCGAGGCGGAAGCCGCGCAGCCCAGTGATGCCGATCTGCAGGCGCTGCTGAACAAGGATCCGGCGCGCTATGCCCTGCCCCCGCGCTACACACTGGAACAGCGCTACATCGGCGAGGACAATGCCGCCAATCGTGCCCGGGCCAGCAGCGATGTAGCCGCGCTGAACGCCGGGCGGGCCGCAGGACTGGCGCAGCAACCCTTGCCATTGCCGGGCCGCTTCGTCGATGCACCGGCCTTCGATCTGGCAACCCAGTTCGGCGATGAATTCGCCGCCGCCCTGGCCAAGGCTCCGGTCGGCCGATGGTCTGGCCCGGTGTCCTCCGGGTTCGGTCTGCACGTGATCAAGATGGAACAGCGCGCCCAGCCGCCGCAACCGCGCCTGGCCGAGATCCGCCAGCGGCTGGAAAACGATTGGCGCGCCGCCGCCGTGCGCAAGGCCGAAGACGCCCATCTCAAGGAGCTGCTCGAAGGCTATGACGTGCTGATCGAGCGGCCGGAATGATCGCGCTGGTCCGTCTTGCCCTGGCGCTGGTGCTGCTGGCCTTTGCCCTGCCATCGCGGGCCGACGAGCTGCGGCCGGGCTATCTCGAGCTGACCCAGCAGACTGAGGCCGAGTGGAAGCTGGTGTGGAAGGCCCCGATCCTGGGAGGCCTCGCCACCCGCGCCGCGCCCTTGCTGCCCGATTTCTGCAAGCTGGCGCTCGATACGCCGCGCCTCGCCGGTCCTGCCGTGGTCGCGACCGGGCGCGTGACCTGCACCCGCCCGCTCGATGGCGCGACCGTGGGACTGGAAGGCATGGAACCGGGTTCGACCGACGCCCTGCTGCGGGTGGCCCCGCTCGGCCGCCCGGTACAGACCGAACGCCTGACGCCCGGCAGCAGCACTTTCACGATCAGCGCGGTGCCGGATCGCTGGCAAGTCGCACGAACCTATTTCGTGATCGGGGTGGAACACATCGTCGCGGGCTTCGATCACCTGCTGTTCGTGGTAGCGCTGGTCCTGCTGCTGCAACACGGCTGGTCGGTGGTGGCCGCTGCCTCGGCCTTTACCATCGCCCACTCGATCACCCTGGCCGGCACGACGCTGGGCCTGTTCGGCCTGCCCCAGGCCCCGGTGGAGGCAACGATCGCCCTCTCGATCGTGTTCCTGGCAGTCGAGATCGTCAAAGCAAAACCAGGCGAGCCGCGGTTGTCGGAACGCTTGCCATGGCTGGTCGCCTTCCTGTTCGGCCTGCTCCACGGCTTCGGCTTTGCCGGGGCGCTGCGGGAGATCGGCCTGCCCGAAACCGACGTGCCCATGGCGCTGCTGACCTTCAACCTCGGGGTTGAAGCCGGACAATTGCTGATCGTCGCCGTTTCCATGGCAGTGCTCACGCTGCTGCGCCGCTTCGCGCCGCGCGCGCTGCGTCCCGCCGTGATGACCAGCACCTATGCCATCGGCGCGGTAGCCAGCTTTTGGTTCATCGAGCGGGTCTGGGCATGAGCGCCCCGGCGCGGCTGGCCGGGATCGACGCGCTGCGCGGGATCGCGGCGCTGCTGGTCGTGGGCCTCCACACCAATGCCGTGTTCGGCGGGCTGGGGCAGTTTTCGAAGGGCTATCTTGGCGTCGATTTCTTCCTGATCCTGTCGGGCTACCTGATGGCCCGGATCACCGAGCCCCGGATTGCCGCCGGTCTGACCCCGCAACGGTTCATCGTCGCACGCTACAAGCGGTTCTGGGGCATGGTCGCGCTGGGATCGCTGATCGGCATTCCCTATTTGTGGATCCGCGCCGGGGGCGAATGGTGGCCGTTCCTGCCCGCGCTGATTGCCAACCTGGCCCTGCTGCCCTGGCCGGTCGCCAACCTGCTGTTTGCGGTAAACATCCCGGCCTGGACGATCTTTGCCGAACTGGTCGCCAATGGCGCGCACGTGGTCGCGCTGCGCCGCCTGTCCGACCGGGGGATTGCGGCGCTCACCTTGCTGCTGGGCGGGCTGACGGTCTGGGTGGCGGTCAGCTGGGGCAATCTCGATGTCGGGGCGCGGCCGGGCCATGTCTGGGCGGCAATCCCGCGCGTGTTCTTCGCCTATTGCCTGGGGATCGCGCTGTGGCGCTGGGGGGGTGAGCGGGTGCTGGTGCCGCTACCCGCACCGCTGGTGCTGCTCGCCCTGCCGCTGGCGATTGTCGGCAGCTGGTGGAGCGGCTGGCGAGCCTGGCATTTCGACATCGTCTTCGTCGCCCTGCTCTGCCCGCTGGTGATTTCAGCCGCAACCCGGCTGACCCGCCAGACCTGGCTCGGCTGGCTGTCGGCCGCGATCTCGTTCCCGCTCTTCGCCACCCACCTGCCGATCCTCGAAGCCGTGCGCGAACTGGGCGGCGGCAAGGAACTGGCCGTGCCGCTGGCACTTGGCGTCGCCCTCGCAATCGTGTGGTGGACAAACCGCCGCGATGCCCGCAAGGCACTGGCCAAAGCTTGAAGGAGACCCCGATGGAACCCGCCGTCCTGCTCGACATCGACGACACCGGCATCGCCACGATCACGCTCAACCGGCCCGAGATGCGCAATCCGATCTCCGGTGATGACGTGGTCGACGGTCTGTGTGACACCTTGGTAGCGCTTGAGTGCAATCCGAAGGTGCGCGTGGCCGTGCTTACGGGTGCCGGAAAGGCCTTCTCATCGGGCGGTGACATCAACGCGATGAAGCCCGGCGGCGGCGGTCTGAACGCCGGGTTCCCGGCCGGTACGCGCGGCAATTACAAGCGCGGCATCCAGCGCCTGCCCCTGGCTTTCGCCGCGCTGGAAGTCCCCGTAATCGCCGCGGTCAACGGACCGGCCATCGGCGCCGGGCTCGATCTTGCATGCATGTGCGATCTGAGGATCGCTGGCGAAAGCGCTAAATTTGCTGAAAGTTTTGTCAAACTCGGGATCATTCCCGGTGATGGCGGGGCATGGCTGCTGCAGCGCGTGATCGGCTTTGCCAAGGCGGCCGAAATGACGCTGACCGGCGATATCATCGATGCCCAGGAAGCCCTTGCCTGCGGCCTCGTCTCGCGCGTCGTCCCCGATGCCGAACTGCTCGATGCCGCCAGGGCCCTCGCCGCGAAAATCGCCGCAAATCCGCCCCATGCGGTCCGGATGACCAAGCGCCTGCTGTGGGAGGCCCGCCGCGCCGATCTGGCCACCGTGCTAGAAATGTCGGCCGCAATGCAGGCCGTTGCTCATGCCACCGGCGATCACGAGGAAGCCGTCAACGCCTTCCTCGAAAAGCGCAAGCCGGTCTTCAAGGGGGACTGATTCACAGGCGATGTGATTAGAGCCTATCGGATCACATTATGATGTGATAGGCGATTCGCATGTCTGAAAATCTTATCGATCGCGTCCGCAAGCTGATCAACGATGGCGGCATGTCGCGCGCTGGCCTGGCCAGGGCGGCGGGGCTGCATGCCAATACCTTGCGGGACTGCACCGAGCCTGACTGGAACCCCACGGCGGAAACCCTGCGCAAGCTGGAACGGTTTCTGTGGGACAGTGATGACGAGCCGGTGCTGGTTTCGATCGAAGAGATCATCGAAGAGGCCCGCAACGGCCGGATGTTCATCCTGGTCGATGACGAGGACCGCGAGAACGAGGGCGATCTGGTCATCCCCGCGCAGATGGCCACCCCCGACGCGATCAACTTCATGGCGACGCACGGCCGCGGCCTCGTCTGCCTGACGCTGACCCGCGAGCGGACCGAGCACCTGGGCCTCGAACTGATGAGCCGCAACAACGGCACCCGGCACGAGACCGCCTTTACCGTCTCGATCGAGGCGCGCGAGGGCGTGACGACCGGGATATCCGCCGGAGACCGCGCCCGCACCATCGCCGTGGCAATCGATGCCAGCAAGGGGCGGCAGGACATCGTGACGCCCGGCCATGTCTTCCCGCTGATCGCCCGCGATGGCGGCGTGCTGGTCCGCGCCGGCCATACCGAAGCCTCGGTCGATATCTCGCGCCTGGCTGGCCTCAATCCCTCGGGCGTGATCTGCGAGATCATGAACGAGGACGGGACCATGGCCCGCATGGACGACCTGATCCCCTTCGCGCGCAAGCATGGCCTCAAGATGGGCACGATCCGCGACCTGATCGCCTATCGCCGCAAGCACGATCACCTCGTCGAAAAGCGCGCGGAACTGCGCTTCAACAGCCGCTGGGGTGGTGACTGGACCGGGTATACCTTCTTCAACAAGGCCACCGGCGACGAGACGCTGGCGCTGGTCAAGGGCCACATCACCCGTGACAAGCCGACCCTGGTGCGGATGCACACGATGAGCTTCTTCGTCGATGTGTTCGGCGAATTGAACGAGCGCACCGGGCTGCTGTCGCGCTCGATGGAAATGATCGCCGAAGAAGGCACCGGCGTGCTGGTGCTGATCAACAAGCGCATGCCGGGGATCGTTTCGCGCTTCATCGAACTGCGCCAACAGGGCAAGGGCGCGGGCACGCCCGAGGTCGAGCAGCTGCGCGACTACGGCGTCGGCGCGCAAATCCTTGCGGAATTGGGCGTGCATGACATGATCCTGCTCACCAATACCCACCACACCCTTGCCGGGCTCGAAGGCTATGGCCTTTCGATTGTCGGGGAACGGGCAATCACCGGAACCGGGGGCGAATAATGGCCAAGTTTCTGATAGTTGAAGCCCGTTTTTACGATCATCTGAACGATCAGCTGATCGCCGGGGCTAAGGCCGTGCTCAAGGCTGCGGGCCATCAGGCCGAGGTCATCACCGTGCCCGGCGCGCTGGAAATCCCCGGCGCGATTGCCCTCGCCGATCAGGCCCAGCTCTATGACGGCTATGTCGCGATCGGGGTGGTGATCCGCGGCGAAACCTATCACTTCGAGATCGTGGCGGGCGAATCCGCGCGCGGGATCATGGCGCTGACGATGGACGGCCTCGCTATTGGGAACGGCATCCTGACGGTCGAGAACGAGGCCCAGGCGCTGGTTCGCGCCGATCCGGCGCAGAAGGACAAGGGCGGCGAAGCGGCCAAGGCAGCCATTGCCTTGCTGCAACTGCGGGAGAAGTTCGCATGAGCACCAACCCCGCAATCGCCGGGATTCCGCTGGTCCTGGGCGGCAACGTCTTTGGCTGGACGGCTGACCGCGACACCAGTTTTGCCGTGCTCGATGCGTTCTACGAGGCTGGCGGCCGGATGATCGATACCGCCGATGTCTATTCGGCCTGGGTGCCCGGTCACAAGGGCGGCGAGAGCGAGACGGTGCTGGGCGAATGGCTGGAAAGCCGTGGGGTTCGTGCCGACATGCGGATCCACACGAAGACCGGGATGCTGGGCGCGGCGGAGCTTTATGCGCCTGAACGGATCGCCCAATCGCTCGATCGCTCGCTGGAACGGCTGCGGACCGACTACCTCGATCTCTACTATGCCCACCGCGATTACGAGGAACTGGCGGTCGAGGATATTGCTTCAGCCTTTGCCGCTACCGTCGCCAGCGGCAAGGTCCGCTCCATCGGCGCATCAAACTTCACCGCCGCCCGCCTTGGCGCCGCGCTAGATGCGGCGCGCAATGGCGGATTTGCGGCATTCTCGACCCTGCAGAACGAGTACAACCTGGTCTCCCGCGCGACCTATCCCGCGGATCTGCAGGCCCTTTGCCAGGCGAACGGAATTGCCATGCTGCCGTTCTTCGGGCTGGCCAGCGGCTACCTGACGGGCAAGTACCGCAGCGAGGATGATCTCAAGCAATCGGTGCGCGGCACCCGGATGGCGGAACTGGTCACCACCGGCGCGCCGATGCTGGCGGCGCTGGATGCTGTGGCCGCAGAAACCGGCGCTTCGCTGGCGGCGATTGCGCTGGCCTGGCTGCGGTATCAGCCGGGTATCCCTGCCCCAATCGCCAGCGCGACCAGCCCGGTCCAGCTCACCCAGCTGATCGAGGGCGCGCGGCTGGAGCTTTCGCCCGAACAGGTGGCCAAGCTCACCGCCGTGGTGATCTGACGCGCAGACCACGTGCACACCAAGTGCACTTGGCGGCACTCAACAGTCACCCAGAGCACGGGTAACCGGCACTTGCTGCCACGGCTTTTGCCAACCGGCGGAATCGGCCAAGTTGGAAAGCGATCACATCGCGCACATCACGATGTGATCGCTGTTGGAAACCCGGGTCAGCCAGCCAGCGGCGCGCAGCTGTCCGCACGGCGGGCCAGGTCGACCTCGGCGAACTTCTCCGCCGTTGGGGCCAGCCGCCGGTCAAGGATGATCCCGCGTGCCGATGGCGATTCGATCACCCGCTCGCCCGCCGGGCTGGCCTGCCCCTTCATTGCGAGGACGAAGCGAATGCCCTGCGGGTACTGGCTGCTGTCGAGCGCGGCGATATTGTCGGTATTGGCGGCAAAGACCGAGAGCGAGACATAGCCCTGCCCCGGCGATGGCGCTGCCGTCACCAGCAGCGGCCCCTTGGACAGGTCATAGACGCAGGACGCATAGGCGAGGTCCGGCGAAGGCCGCACCACCCGGCGCGATTTCTCGGTAGTCCGGTCCCCGAACTGGAAGCGGTTGATCGCCGTGCCGCCCTCCGACATCCGGTCCATCGCCACGCCCATCAGGACATTCGGCACGGCCAGCACCAGGGCAACATGACCGATCACCGCCGCGCCGATGAACAGGCCGAGCAGCTTGATCTTCCGGTTCATGCCTGCTCTCCACAATCGAGCCGTTCCACCTTCGGCATGGGGATCGAACCATAATCGGCCTGGGCCTTGGCATCAGGCTGGTACAGGCGCAGGGTAATGTCGAATTCACCGGCCTTGCGGGTCGAGGCCCAGGCCCCGCTTTCGGGCCGGCTGGGCGCCAGGATCGCCGTCCAGTTGCCATCGGGATCGGGCTGTACCTCGGTCGCATCGAATGACAGGGCGTCGTCATTGTTGAGCGGCAGGTAATTGTCGGCGGCATAGACCGTCACCGACCACCATCGGGCCGGCATGGCCCCGCCGCTGACCCGGTACCGGCAGTCCTCGCGCAGCCGCGCCCCGCTGCCATCGGTGTTGCGGGTGAAGTAGATCGCGTGCTCCTTGGTCAGCGCCAGCAGGCCGGCCACGGCCACGCGGGCGCGGGTCCAGGGATCGGCATCGGCCGAACCGGTTACCGAATTGCCGCTCCAGCCCGCATAGCTTTCGCCCTGGACCATCCCCTTCTGCAGCCAGAACCAGCCCGAAGCGGTCCCGACGACCAGCCCCGCCACTACCACCCCGGCAGTAACCCAGCGCGATCCCTTGCGATCAGCCGACATCCATGAACTCCTTCAGACCGAGCGGCTTGTAAGGGCCGATGATCAGTTGCTCGAACACGCCCATCCCCTCGCCATAGCGTTCCGACTTCACGCGCGAGAGGAACTGGACGTGGTAATTGTCCATGGTGCGCGGATCGCACTGCGCGAGGCCGAAATCCTCGCGCTCGACCGCCAGCCGGCCATGATGCAGGCCATGGCCCCACTTGGGATGGGTATAGCCCAGCCCGCGCATCTGGAACCGGCCCAGCGGCTCGAAAGTGATCCTATCCGGCCCGTCTGGCGTCTCGACCGTGATCGTGCCGCCATCGGGCCAACGGGTGCCGGGCATCAAGGGAGAAGCCATCTGCGCAGCGGGCGTCTCGTAATGCCCTTCGGCCCCGCTGCCATCGGGCGCGATCACCGCACGGGTGTTCCAGGCGTGCCCCCCGGCATCGGCGTTGATGTGGAAGAAGACCGAGCGGTCGGCAAAGTTTAGCGGGGTCCACTGCCAGAAGAAGCCGGGGATCACGCCGTGGCCATGCGGCTGCTCGTCGCGCGAACCGACCGGGCGCACGCCCCAGGAGCGGTCGCGGGTGCCGGCCGTGCCAGGGGCGCAGTCCTCGCGCACCCCGTCGATCTCGATCCAGCCGGTGTAATGGCCGTTTTGCGTCAGGCGCGTGTAATCCATGAAGGTGCGCGGCCCGATCCGATGGATGAAGCGCGGCTCCTCGATCGGAAAGGCGCGGCCGTTAAAGGTCAGGTCGGCCTTCAGCCCTTCCCCGTCGACCACCACGCGCAGTTTCTGCAGCGGCTCGATCACCTCAATCCGGATCGGCCCGACCTGCAGATCCAGCCGCTCCATGTTGAGTTCGCGGCTGGCGTGGACATTGTGCTGCACCCCGTCGCGGATCGCCGAAAAGTGGGCATCGGCCACGTTGAGGTGCGGATAGATCCCCAGCGCAACCGCGAAGAAGCCGGAGCCATCCGGGGCATAGCCATTGAAGAAATAGCGGTCGTAGAAATTGCGATCAGTCCCGGCATAGGCGACCGGTTCGGGCGTCTGGTGCAGCGGGAAATCGTCACCCTTGGTCAGTACCATCAGATCAGCCTTTCAGCTTTGCCAGGCTGCCGTGCTGCAGCGCCAGCGCGCAGCCGCCCCGGGCCATCGAGAGGAAATTGGCATCGCCGCGCGGCGTGCGTTCGACATAGGCGGCACTGAACACGGCGGTGGAAACGCCGTGCAGCGCGCCGATCACGTAATCGTCCCAGATCGCCTCGCGGCTGAGCGGCACGCCGCGGGCGGTCATTTCCGCGCAATAGAGCGCCAGCAATTCATCCTCGTGCGCGCGGCGCAGCGCGTCACCGATTCCGGTGCCCAGGAAATAGCCGATATCGGTCATGGGATTGCCGACCGCCACGGTCTGCCAGTCGAGCACAGCGATTTCCTCGGCCCCGCCCTTGATATCGAACAGCATGTTGTCGAGCCGGAAATCGCCGTGGACGATCGACCTTGGCCCACCTTCACGTCCGAACCAATGCTCCTTGGCCTCGTTCAGTTCTTCGCAGATCGCCATGAATTCCGGCTCAAGGCTATCGGCATAGCGTTCGCGGAAGATCGCCTGGGCATTGCCATAAAGCGCCTTGATCTGCTCGGCCTGGCCTTCCCTGGGTTGCAACCAGTCGATCCCGGTCAAGGCCGCGTTGCCCCAGCTTGGCGCATGGATGGCTGCGGCCTGGCGGATCCCCGCGCTGGCATCGGCCGCCGAGCAGCTGGCCAGCTGGTTGCCGCCGCGCGCCGGGCCCAGGTCCTCGAACAGCAGGACGAAATCGACGCCATCTTCCGCGATTTCCGCCGCCAGCGCCTGCGGTACCCGCACGCCAAGGTGCGGAGCCAGTTCCCGGTAAAAGCCCACTTCCTTGGCATAGAGCCCGAAGGCGGCGGCCGTGCCCCGGCTCATCTGGTCTTCGGCCGGAAACTTCCCCGCCAGTGTAGCAGGGCCAGCGCCGGGCCGGTCGTAGGTCAGGTGAAAACGCACGGAATCGCCCACCTGGCCGGTGCCGATCGGCTCCCACTGCACGGCAGTCACCGCGCCGCTTTCCAGCAGCCCGGCGGCGCGCAGCCGCGCGCTCAGCCAGTCAGGCGTGATCTTGTCAGGGTGCGAGGCAATCGCTGTCACCCGGCCCTCTCCTCCGGTTGTTTAAACGAACGGTTAAACGGCGATAGCTGCTCTGGCAATCGCCCCGGCAGCAAAAAATGGGGCCATCGCCTGTCGCATGGTTTGGTGGTACCCTGTGGCACGCCTGCAACGCGGCTGACAGCGCGGGTTCAGGTAACCGGGCGCAGACCTTCTGCATCTGGAACAGCAAATGGGAGGGAGACCATGTTGCGAGCAATCCTGACAACCGCAGCCGTGGCCTGTGTGGCAACGGCGGCTCATGCGGCAAGCACGGACTATTTCATCAAGCTGGAAGGCGTGGAGGGCGAGGCCCGCGTCGAAGGCTGGTCGTTCGGTGCCTGCAATGCCGGTTGCATGTCCAGCGGCAGCACCAAGCGCGAAGCGGCGCCGCCCAAGCGGCTGACCGGGCCGCTGCAGGCCAGCCAGAACAGCCAGAGCCTGCGCGAATCCCCGACCCGCGGCCGACCGCCGCGCGTGGCGGTGGGCGATGTCGATGGCGATGGCGTGCCGGACCTGGCCTATGCGGCGACAATGCCCGAGGTGGAGGGCCTGACCGTACAGCTCGACAAGGCCTCGCCCCAGCTGGCCAAGATCTGCGAAGGCAAGCATATCGCCAAGGCCGAACTGCGCACGGCGGCGGACACCTTCGAGATCACCGGCGCGAGCGCGACTTGCGGATCAAGCCCAGGCAGTCGTCTCAACACCGGGACCATGCCCAACCGGATCAGCATGAACGTGACCGTGCCGAAGCAGACCCAGGGCGCGACCTTTGGCGAGCGCTGCGCGGCAGGCGCCTGTCCCGCCAGCGAAACGGTGTTCGTCACCCTGACCGGCGGCCAGATGAAGCACACAAAGACCGGTCACGTCACGATCCTGAAGTAACTGGTTACGGGCAGCCGGTAGCGGACCTGGTAGGGCCCGCTGCCGGCCGGCAGGCAATCAGCCAGCCAGGCGCCCGAACGCCGCCGCTCCGGCATAGACAGCGGCATCGCCCAGCTCTTCCTCGATGCGGATCAGCTGGTTGTACTTGGCGAGCCGGTCCGAGCGGGCGAGCGAGCCGGTCTTTATCTGGCCGCAGTTGGTCGCGACGGCGAGGTCGGCAATGGTCGCGTCCTCGGTCTCGCCCGAACGGTGCGACATGACGGCGGTATAGCCGTTGCGCTGGGCAATGCTGACAGCGTCGAGCGTTTCCGACAGCGAGCCGATCTGGTTGACCTTGACCAGCAGCGAATTGGCCAGGCCCTTGCCGATGCCCATGGTCAGCCGCTTGGGGTTGGTCACGAACAGGTCGTCGCCAACCAGCTGGACCTTATGGCCGATCTTGTCGGTCACGGCCTTCCAGCCTTCGAAATCGTCTTCGCTCATGCCGTCCTCGATCGAGATGATCGGATAGTCGGCGCAGAGCGCGGCAAGGTAATCGGCCATTTCGACCGGGCTGAGCGAGAGGCCCTCGCCGCTGATCTCGTACTTGCCGTTCTTGAAGAACTCGGTCGCGGCGCAATCGAGCGCCAGCTTGATCTCGGTCCCGGCCTTGAAGCCGGCCTTGTCGATCGAGGCCATGATGAAATCGAGCGCGGCGCGGGTGCTCGACAGGTTCGGGGCAAAGCCGCCCTCGTCACCCACGGCGGTGGACAGGCCCTTTTCGTGGAGGCCCTTTTTCAGGGTGTGAAACACTTCCGCGCCCCAGCGGACCGCTTCGGCCAGGGTCGGCGCGCCGACCGGCATGATCATGAATTCCTGGAAATCGATCGGGTTGTCGGCATGTTCGCCGCCGTTGATGATGTTCATCATCGGCACCGGCAGGACATGGGCCGAAACCCCGCCGACATAGGCATAGAGCGGCAGGCCGCGGGCATTGGCGGCGGCCTTGGCCACGGCCAGCGAGGTGCCGAGGATGGCGTTGGCGCCGATCCGGCTCTTGTTCTCGGTGCCATCCAGCTCGATCATGATCGCATCGATATCGCGCTGGTCTTCGGCATCGCGGCCCAGCAGCGCGTCGCTGATCTCGGTGTTGACGGCAGCGACCGCCTTCAGCACGCCCTTGCCCAGGTAACGACCCTTGTCGCCATCGCGCAGTTCCACCGCTTCGTGCGCGCCGGTCGAGGCGCCCGAAGGCACGGCGGCGCGGCCGAACGAGCCATCGTCGAGCAGCACGTCGACCTCAACCGTCGGGTTGCCGCGGCTGTCGAGGATTTCGCGGGCGTGGATGTCGATGATGGCGGTCATGGCTGTCTACCCCTTGTAAGGCTCAATTCGGCGCTCCTTAGCAGGGGAGCCTTGGCAGGCAAGCTGCATTGCAGCATATTCGGACTTGCAGCGCTGCCGTAGCGTCCCCAAATCGTGTTCATGGCCGCAAGTCGCGGCCCAGAAAGGGCAAGTATCATGGCCAAGACCCCGACCAGCACCGAAGGCAAGCCCGCCGCCAAGAAGCCTGCCGCGAAGAAGCCCGCTGCCAAGAAGCCCGCTGCCGCCAAGGCTCCCGCCACGACCGAAGCGAAGGCCAAGTTCGCCAAGGCGATCGAGGAAGCCAAGGCCGGCGCCACCGCACTGACCACCGAAGCCAAGGTCAAAGCCGAAGGTTATCGCGACCAGCTGTCCGCCAAGAGCGGCGATCTGACCCAGGACGCCCGCGAACTCGCCGCCCAGGCCAAGGACCGCGCCGCCGAACTGGCGGTCGAAGGCAAGGCCAAGGCTAGCGACGCCATCGCCACCCTGGGCAAGATCGTGGGCGACAATGCCGCCACCATCGATGAGAAGCTGGGCACCCGTTATGGCGATTATGCCCGCACCGCATCGCGCACGATGCAGGAATCGGCCGCCAAGCTCGACAGCAAGGATCTCAACGAACTGGGCGACGATGCCAAGCAGTTCGTCCGCAAGAGCCCCGGCATCGCCGTGGGGATCGCGGCGGCGTTTGGCTTCCTGATCGCGCGGCTGTTCAAGGGTTCGTCCAAAGGCTGATTGACAGCACGGTCCGCGCCGGGCTTGTCTCGCGTCGATGGAAACCCCTGACCCCCAGCCCGAACCGCCACTCGTCAAGGACGAGGCCAGCGATGCGGCGACGCGCTCGCTGATCGACGACGTGCGTCAGCTGGCGGTCGATGGCCGCACCCTGCTGGAAGCCGAACTGGCCTACCAGAAGAGCCGTGCCACGTTGGCGGGCCAGACCGCCAAGGGCATGGCCGGGTGGATCGCCCTTGCCCTCGCGCTGGTGTTCTTTGCGCTGATGGCGCTGGTCATGGGGCTGCTGCTGGCGCTGACCCCGCTGATCGGCGGCTGGCTGGCCATGCTGGCGGTGGTGCTGGGCATCTTGCTGGCTGCGGCACTTAGCGGCTGGGCGGCCAAGCGCAAGTGGCAGGCGATGGAACGGCGCCTCAAGGAAGAAGAAGCCGCATGAGCAGTTTCGAAGCCGACCGCGCCAATCGCAAGGCCGCCTGGAACCTGTTCGAGCGGCGGCTGAAGCAGGTTCAGGACGATCTGGCTGCGCGCAGCATCGGCGGGCGGGTAGCCGACAAGGTGACCGAGGACGCACTCGACCTGGTGGACGAGGCCCTGGCCGTTGCCAAGGACAACAAGGGCCTGATCGCGGCGACCGTGGCGGCGCTGCTGGCCTGGGCATTCCGCGCGCCGCTGCTGGACTGGATCGGGGAACGGTTCGATCCGCAAGGTCCGGTTCAGGGCGAAGCCGCCAATGACGATGGCGCAGACACATCAGAGGAGCAGGCACAGTGAGCGAATCGAAAGCCCGGAGCGAACGCATCGCGGCGAAGATCGCGGATTCACAGGCCCGGCTGGCGCGGGATAACCCCGCCCTGCCCGCCACCCCGCTGCCCCCGAAAGACGCCTACCCGCCCGAAGACTATCGCACCCTCGCCGGGGAATATCCCTGGCTGGCGATGGCGGCGGGCCTTGGCGTGGGCCTGCTGGCCGGGGCGCTGGTGCCCAAGAAAGCCGGCAGCCAGTTCACCCAGCGCGCGCTCAGCCTGGCGATGGTCGCCGGTGAGATCGCCCTGGCGCTGAACAAGCAGGCCGATGACCGCGCCGCTGCTTCAGCCGACCAGCCGGGCAGCAAGGCCAGCACTGGCGCAGGTTCTTCGGCCGGAATCGCGCTGGCCCGTCAGGCGATCAAGCTGGCCGCGCGCGCCCGTCGATAAGACTGCCCCCCTTGCGCGAAACGCAAGGGACGCTAAAGGCGCGCCATCCACTCCCCAGGGAAGCGCCATGAGCAGCCAGAAACTCCACCTCGTGATGGGTGGTCGCGTCCGCGATCCCCAGACGCTTGAATTCACCGAACTCGACAAGCTCGATCTCGTCGGGGTCTACGCGACCTATGCCGAAGCCGAAGAAGCCTGGCGCGACAAGGCCCAGCGGACGGTCGACGACGCCGAAATGAAGTACGTGGTCGTGCACCTGCACCGCCTGCTCGAGCCGGAACAGCTCAAGCGGCCGTAAGGTACGGTGTCTCGACTGCGGCCTTGCGGCCTTCGCTCGACGCGAACGGACTCAGCTAACCCAAAGCCGTTCGTGTCGAGCGAAGTCGAGACACACGAGTCCGAGGCTCAGATGAATTCGATCTTCTGGACGAGGTAGGACCGGTCACCCGCGGGCACGGTCACTTCGATCTCGTCATCTACCCGCCGGCCGATCAGGGCGCGACCGAGCGGCGAGGCATAGCTGATCCGGCCCAGCTTGGCGTCGGCCTCATAGGGGCCGACGATCTGGTAGCGCACCGGCTTGTCATCATCGTCCAGCAGGGTCACGGTCGCGCCGAAGATGATCTTGTCACCCGAAAGCGTGGTCGGATCGACGATCTGGGCGCGGCTCATCCGGTCCTCAAGGTCGGCAATCGCCGCCTCGACCTGGCCCTGGCGCTCCTTGGCGGCGTGGTATTCGGCGTTTTCGGACAGGTCGCCGTGAGCGCGCGCTTCCTCGATCGCATCAACGATCTTCGGCCGCTCTTCACGCAGCGCCTTCAGCTCGGCGACCAGCCTTTCATAGCCTTCCGCCAGCATCGGCAGCTTTTCAACACTCGCCATTATCGCCTCTTTCTCAACTTCATCCGGTGCAGCGACTAGAACCCTGTCCCGCCCCCCAGAGGGGTGGCAGGCCGCTCAGTCACGATGTCGGGGGAACGCCTGTTACTCAACCATAATAGTCTTGCAGGCTGCGAACTTCAAGTTTCGCCCCCCGCAAGGCTGCGATCGCCTCTGCCGCCGCCACCGAAGCCGCCGCCGTGGTGAAGTATGGCACCTTGCCGTTCAGCGCCGAAGCGCGGATCGACTGGCTGTCCTTCAGGCTCTGCCAGCCTTCGGTGGTGTTGAAGATCAGCGCCACTTCGCCATCGATGATCCGGTCGACAATATGCGGCCGCCCTTCGGCCACCTTGTTGACCGGCTCCACCGGCAGGCCCGCTTCGGCCAGGTAACGATGCGTGCCGCCGGTGGCGATAATGGTGAAGCCCAGCCCGACCAGGCGCTGCACCGCCGGCAGGATCACCGGCTTGTCGCTGTCCTTGACCGAAACGAACACCACCCCGCCCTGCGGCAGCAGCATCCCCGCGCCCAGCTGGGCCTTGGCAAAGGCGGTGGGGAAATCGGCATCGATCCCCATGACTTCGCCGGTGGACTTCATTTCCGGGCTGAGCACCGGATCGACGCCGGGGAAGCGGGCAAAGGGGAACACGGCCTCCTTGACCGCCATGTAATCGAACTCGCGCTTGAACGGCGGGAAGGTGGAGAGCTTTTCGCCCGCCATGACCCGCGCCGCGACCTTGGCCACCGGCTGGCCGATCGCCTTTGCGACGAAGGGCACGGTGCGGCTGGCGCGCGGGTTCACCTCGATTAGATAGACTTCGCCATCCTTGACCGCGAACTGCACGTTCATCAGCCCGCGCACGTTGAGCCCGCGTGCCAGCAGATCGGCCTGGCGTTCCATCTCGGCCACGATCTCGGCCGGCAGACTGTAGGGCGGCAGGGTGCAGGCGGAATCGCCCGAGTGGATCCCGGCTTCCTCGATATGCTGCATCACGCCCGCGACTACGACCTGATCGCCATCGCACAGCGCATCGACATCGCATTCGATCGCATCGCGCAGGTACTGGTCGATCAGCACCGGCGAATCCCCGGAAACCTGCACCGCCGTGGCGATGTAATCATCCAGCTGGGCTTCGGAATCGACGATTTCCATTGCTCGGCCACCCAGCACATAGCTGGGGCGCATCAGCACCGGATAACCGATCCGGTTGGCCACGGCGACGGCCTCGTCGCGGCTGCGGGCAATGCCGTTGGCCGGCTGCTTCAGCTTCAGCTTGTTGACCAGCGCGGCAAACCGCTCGCGGTCTTCGGCGAGGTCAATCGCATCGGGCGAGGTGCCAAGGATCGGCACGCCGTTGTCTTCCAGCGTCTGCGCCAGCTTGAGCGGGGTCTGCCCGCCGAACTGGACGATCACGCCCAGCAGCTGGCCCTTGCTCATTTCGACGCGCAGGATTTCCAGCACGTCCTCGCCGGTCAGCGGTTCGAAATAGAGCCGGTCAGACGTGTCATAGTCGGTCGAAACCGTCTCCGGGTTGCAGTTGACCATGATTGTTTCATAGCCGGCTTCGGCCAGGGCGAAGCAGGCGTGGACGCAGCAGTAATCGAACTCGATCCCCTGCCCGATCCGGTTCGGCCCGCCGCCCAGGATCACCACCTTCTTGGCATTCGACGGCGCGGATTCGCACTCCGGCGCGCCGAAGCTGGGGGCTTCGTAGGTCGAGTACATGTAGGGCGTGACCGCCTCGAACTCGGCCGCGCAGGAATCGATCCGCTTGAAGACGGGGTGGACGCCAAGGCGCTGGCGCAGCTCGCGCACTTCTTCCTCGCTGGTCGCGCCCGCCATGGCGCGCAGGGCATCGTGGAGCAGGCCCGATCGGCGCGCGGAGGTCTCGCCCATGCCGCCAGCCACGTGGATCCCGCGCACGGCCAGGATCGCCAGGCGCTTGTCGGAAAAGCCCATGGCCTTCAGGCGGCGCAGGCCAGCCGCGTCGTTGGGCAGGCCGTTTTCCATGATCGCCGTTTCCTCGGCGATGATCTCGTGAATGTGGCGCAGGAACCAGGGATCGTAATGGGTGATCGCCTGGACTTCCTCGACCGTGAAGCCTTCGCGGAAGGCTTGCCCCACGATCAGCAGCCGGTCCGGCGTCTGGCGCGAAAGCGCGGCGACGATGGCATCGCGGCCCGCCCCTTCGAGGTGCAACACGCGATTGAAGCCATCCAGCCCGGTTTCGAGGCCACGCAGCGCTTTTTGCAGCGATTCCTTGAAGTTGCGGCCAATCGCCATGACCTCGCCCACCGACTTCATCGCGGTGGAGAGCAGCGGCTCGGCGCCCTTGAACTTTTCGAAGGCAAAGCGCGGGATCTTGGTGACGACATAGTCGATGCTGGGCTCGAAGCTCGCCGGGGTGGCCCCGGTGATCTCGTTGGTCAGCTCGTCGAGCGTGTAGCCCACCGCCAGCTTGGCCGCGACGCGGGCGATCGGGAAGCCGGTCGCCTTGGAGGCCAGGGCCGAGGAGCGCGAAACGCGTGGGTTCATCTCGATCACGATCAGGCGGCCATCCTTGGGATTGACCGCGAACTGCACGTTGGACCCGCCGGTTTCGACGCCGATTTCACGCAGCACGGCAATCGAGGCCGAGCGCATGATCTGGTATTCCTTGTCGGTCAGCGTCAGCGCCGGGGCGACGGTGATCGAATCCCCGGTATGGACGCCCATCGGATCGACGTTCTCGATCGAGCAGATGATGATGGCATTGTCGTTCCGGTCGCGGACGACTTCCATCTCGTATTCCTTCCAGCCGAGCAGCGACTCCTCGATCAGGACTTCGGTGGTCGGGCTGGCATCGAGGCCGGTGCGGACGATATGCTCGAACTCGACCTTGTTATAGGCGACGCCGCCGCCGGTGCCGCCCAGGGTAAAGCTGGGGCGGATGATCGCGGGCAGGCCGGTGCGCTCCAGCACCGCGAAAGCTTCCTCGACATTGTGGGCAATGCCCGAACGGGCGGATTCGAGCCCGATCTTGGTCATCGCCTCGCGGAACCGCATCCGGTCCTCAGCCTTGTCGATCGCATCGGCATCGGCGCCGATCATCTTGACGCCGTACTTCTCCAGCGTGCCATCGTTGAACAGCGCCAGCGCAGTATTCAGCGCGGTCTGCCCGCCCATGGTGGGCAGCACGGCATCGGGCCGCTCCTTCTCGATGATCCGGGCGACAATCTCGGGCGTGATCGGCTCGATATAGGTCGCGTCGGCGAATTCCGGATCAGTCATGATCGTCGCCGGGTTCGAGTTGACCAGGATCACCCGGTACCCCTCTTCCTTCAGCGCCTTGATCGCCTGGGTTCCGGAATAGTCGAACTCGCAGGCCTGGCCGATAATGATCGGCCCGGCGCCAATGACGAGGATCGAGGAGATGTCAGTGCGTTTGGGCATTAAAAGTGCTCTTCGCCGAGTTTCTTGAGTTGGTTGAATGCAGCTTCTGTCAAACGCAGCGACTGCGAGAGCTTGTTTTGAAACTCTCGTTCTTTCGAGCCATATGTATCAATCTGGATGAACTTCTCGCCATCCACTTCGATCGCCCTGATCGTTCCGTGGCATTCCGTGTGACCGATGCGCGAGTTTTGCTCTTCTACCGAAAACTTCTTTACGACCGCCATCAGACGTTCTCCTCGGTCAACATCCCCACAAACCGCTCAAACAGATAGAAGCTGTCCATCGGACCGGGTGATGCCTCAGGGTGATACTGCACCCCGAAGGCCTTCTTGCCCTTGATCGCGATGCCGCAGTTGCTGCCGTCGAACAGGCTGACGTGGGTTTCCTCGACATTGTCGGGCAGCGCGGTGTTGTCGACCGCGAAGCCGTGGTTCATCGAGGTGATCTCCACCACGCCATCTTCCAGCCGCTTGACCGGGTGGTTCGCGCCGCGGTGGCCCTGGTGCATCTTGGTGGTCTTGGCACCGGCCGCGAGGGCCAGCATCTGGTGGCCGAGGCAGATCCCGAACAGGGGAATGTCGCGTTCCAGCAGTCCCTGGATCACCGGCACGGCATAGGCACCCGTCGCCGCCGGATCGCCCGGCCCGTTGGAGAGGAACACCCCGTCCGGCTCCAGCGCCAGCACGCCGTCGAGCGGCGTCTGCGCGGGCACGACAGTCACCTTGGCCCCGGCCTTCACCAGGTTGCGGAAGATATTGTCCTTCGCGCCGTAATCGATCGCGACCACGTGCGGCCGCTTGTCATGCGGGGAGCGGGCATAGCCCTTGCCCAGGGTCCAGACCCCGCCTTCCCAGTTCTCGATCTCCTCGCGGCTGACCACGCGGGCGAGGTCCATCCCTTCGAGCCCCGGCCAGTCCTGCGCGCGCTTGACCAGAGCGGGGATGTCGAACTTGCCCGAAGGCTCATGCGCGATCACCGCGTTGGGCGCGCCGGAGAGGCGGATGCGGCGGGTCAGCGCGCGGGTATCGATGCCGGAAAGGCCGATCTTGCCCTTGGCCGCCAGCCAGTCGCCAAAGGTGCCTTGCGACCGGAAATTGCTGGGCGCGGTCACGTCTTCGCGCACCACGCAGCCGACCGCGCCATCGACGTGGCTTTCCAGGTCTTCCTCGTTCACGCCGACATTGCCGATGTGCGGGAAAGTGAAGGTGACGACCTGCCCGGCATAGGAGGGATCGGTCATGATCTCCTCATAACCGGTCATCGAGGTGTTGAAGCAGACTTCGCCCACCGCGGCGCCCGTGGCACCGAAGCCGTGGCCCCACAGCACGGTGCCATCGGCGAGCACAAGGACTCCCGTCGCACCCTGCGGTTGGGGTGCGTGCGAAGAGGCGGCGTCGGCCATGGGGAGGCGCTCCGAAATTAGGGGTTTCCAGCAATGTCGCTAAGACGCCGCCGCTAGACCCCTCCCCCCCAACCGTCAACCTATGAAAGGCGGAAAAATCCGGCTAGGCGGCTTCTTTCCCCAATCCTCGCCATAATACCGAGAGAGACCATGTTGAGAGATACCATCAAGGCCGCCCAGATCGAAGCCATGAAGGCGGGCGACAAGGGCCGCCTGGCCGCCGTCCGACTGATCCTGGCCAAGCTGAAGGACAAGGATATCGAACTGCGCACCGCCACGACCGTGCCGGACGACGACGTGATCGTCACCGACGTGCTCCAGAAAATGGCCAAGCAGCGGCGCGAATCGATCACGCTTTATGAACAGGGCGGGCGGCAGGAACTGGCCGATGTAGAAAAGGCCGAACTGGCCGTGATCGAAACCTTCCTGCCCCAGCAGATGGGCGAGGACGAGGTCAAGGCCGCCATCGCCGCGATCATCACCGAAACCGGCGCCGAGGGCATGAAGGACATGGGCAAGGTGGTCGCCGCGCTCAAGGCGAAGCACGGTACGCAGATCGATATGGGCAAGGCCAGCGGGCTGGTTAAGGCGGCGCTTGGCTGAGGAAACCGAAGCAGGTCCGCAAACCGGTTGCGGACCTGCCCGGCGATCAGGACTGAGCGCTATTTCGCGGTCAGCGAGCCAAGATCTTCCTTGACCCGATTGTAGAGCAGCAGCGCGAAGGCCGTGCCGATCGAGGCCGCCCCAAGCGTTCCCAGGTTGCCGGCCACTGCCGCAAGCTGGGCACCGACGCCGGGCAAGGTTGCCAGCGCCGTGCCGACTGCGGGCATGAGCAGCACCAATACGCCGGTCAGGACCACGCGATCCGCCGCCAGGCTGAGCCCGGCGATGAGCCCCAGCACGACCAGGACCATCGTTGTATCGAGTGTTCCAAGCGCAACGAAGCCCGCAACAATTGCGAGTACTATCCCGGCGGCTCGGGCCAGAGAGCTTACCTTGTTCAGCATCTTCTTCCTCCTGTTTTATTAGGGCGGAACCGGTGCCAAGCTGTGAATTGTTTCTGGATTTCCCCCGGACCACCCCCGCGACCCGGTTTCAACTTATACCAGATTGTACTGATGAACAGCCAGCTGACGCTACGGCATGCTTTCTTCCACAGTTATCGGAAACAAGCCTGTGGGGATCGTAAGCCGACTGTTGAGGGGCGCCGGAGAGCGGACTAGAGACTGGCAATGGCCCTCACCCCCCAATGGCTGGATGAACTGCGCGCCCGGATAACGCTGTCCAGCGTCATTTCCCGGACCACGCGGCTGACCAAGGCGGGGCATGAGTTCAAGGCCTGCTGCCCGTTCCACAACGAGAAAAGCCCCAGCTTCACCGTCAACGACCAGAAGGGCTTCTATCACTGCTTCGGCTGCGGCGCGCATGGTGATGTGATCCGCTGGATGACCGACCAGCGCGGGCTGTCCTTCATGGATGCAGTGAAGGAACTGGCGAGCGAGGCCGGGATGGAAGTCCCCGCCCCCGATCCGCGCGCCGCCCAGGCTGCCGAGCAACGCGATACGCTCCACGATGTGATGAAGGCCGCGCAGGACTGGTTCGTGGCGCAGTTGGCCGGGCCGGAAGGGGAAAAGGCGCGGGCCTATCTCGCCACGCGCGGCTTCGATGCCCACACCGTCCAGCGGTTCGGCTTTGGCTATGCCCCGGAAGGGCGGCAGGCGCTCAAAGGCGCGCTCAAGGACGTGCCGGAGGGCAAGCTGATCGAGGCGGGCCTGCGGATCGCCGTTGAGGACAAGGAACCCTATGACCGGTTCCGCGGCCGACTGATGCTGCCGATCGAGGATGCGCGCGGACGGGTGATCGCCTTTGGCGGGCGCATTCTCGATGCGCAAAAGACCGATGCGCCCAAGTACCTGAACTCACCCGACACGCCGCTGTTCGACAAGGGCCGCACGCTTTACAACCTCCACCGCGCCGGACCCGCGAGCCGCCAGACCGGCCGGATCGTGGTGGTCGAAGGCTATATGGACGTGATCGCGCTCGCGGCGGCGGGGATTGCGGACGCGGTCGCCCCGCTGGGCACGGCGCTGACCGAGCGACAGCTGGAACTGCTGTGGCGGCTGGTCGAGACCCCGATCCTCTGCTTCGATGGCGATGCCGCCGGGCAGCGCGCGGCAATGCGGGCCATTGCCCGCGCCCTGCCCATGCTGCGCCCGGCGCACAGCTTGCGGATCGTGCGCCTGCCGGCCGGGCTCGATCCCGATGACCTGATCAAGCAGCGCGGGGTGGCGGCGCTGGATGCCCTGCTGGCCGATGCCCGCCCGCTGGTGAAAGTGCTGTGGGAGCATGAACGCGATGCCCAGCCGCTCCAAACCCCGGAAGACAAGGCCGGGTTGAAGGCGCGGCTGCTGGCCCATGTCGAAACCATTGCCGATCGCGATATCCAGGCGCTGTATCGCCGTGAATTGCTGGAAAAATTCTCGGCCTTTGCCTTTCCCCGCCGCGAGCAACGCGAATGGCGACCGGGCGAATGGAAGCCGGGTGGCCAGTCGCGTGTCCCGCCGCGCCCAACCGGCCGCTCCCGGCGCAAGGCCCCGCCGCGCGATGGCTTGTCGGCGGCGGTCCTCGCCGGATTGATCCGCTTTCCCGCCGAACTGGCGCTTCACGCCGATACCCTGGCCACGGCCCCGCTGGCCGATCCGCGCTTTGAAGCACTGGTTGATGCTTTCGAGGCCGGAGAACCGCTTGAAAGCGCAGCTATCGCGCCCATATTGGCAGCCCGGGGTCTGGCAGCTCCGGCTCCGGAGGAATATGCGGACCTGCGCTTCGGCTTTCTGGGTGATGTGATCCCGGAAGACCAGGCCCGGTCCGAGCTGGCCCAGGCGATCAGCCTGTTGGTTGAACGGCCCGCGCTCGAAGCCGCCCTGGCCGAGGCCACCAGGCGGTTCGAAGCGGACCTTTCCGAAGGGGCTTATGCCGAACAGCAGCGGCTGTTGAAGAGAAAGCTGGAATTCGATGCGCGCTTGCGGCAAATGGCCAGCGCGCGAGCGGGGGTGGCGCCAGCCTCTCCTGCCAAACCAATGGCGGAATGATGGACGAAGATTTTACCGGCAGCGAGAAGGAAGGCGGCGATGCGCCGCTGATCGATCTCAATGAAGCCTCGATCAAGAAGCTGATCGCGCGCGCCAAGCGGCGCGGCGTGATCACGGTCGACGAGCTGAACGAGGCGCTGCCGCAGGACCAGATGACCTCCGAGCAGATCGAGGACATCATGGCCGCGATCAGCGAGATGGGCGTCAACATCGTCGAAAGCGACGAGGACGCGATCGATCCCGACGAGAAGGAAGTCGAGGAACTCGACGAGCAGCCGGACGGCATGGCCGAACGTCCGGACCTGGTGAAGAAGAAGGAAATCATCGAGCGCACCGACGATCCGGTGCGCATGTACCTGCGCGAAATGGGCGCGGTCGAACTGCTCAGCCGCGAGGGCGAAATCGCCATCGCCAAGCGGATCGAAGCCGGGCGCGACACGATGATCCTGGGCCTGTGCGAAAGCCCGATCACCTTCCACGCGATCATCCAGTGGTCCGAAGCCCTGAACAACGGCGAAATGCAGCTGCGCGAGATCCTCGATCTCGATGCCATGCTGTCAAAGGAGCCTGCGCCCGAAAACCTGACCGAAGACGGTGAGGAAGAAGGCGACGGGGAAATCTCCGAAGCCACCGCCGGTCCGTCCTACAAGGAAGAAGAAGACATCGAGGAAGAGGAATCGGCTGACGACGAGGACGAGGACGGCATCGAGCGTCGCGCCCGCCGTCCGGTCGAGGAAGAGGAAGAAGACAACACCCTCAGCCTCGCCCAGATGGAGGCCCAGCTCAAGCCGCACGCGCTTGAAAAGTTTGCCGAAATCACCTCGCTGTTCAAGAAGTTCGAAAAGCTTCAGGCTGAGCGGCTCGATGTGATGGGCGCCGGGGGCGTGTTCCCGGCGGCCAAGGAAAAGACCTATCAGCAGCTGCGCGAAGACCTGACCGCGCAGGTTGAAAGCGTGCAGTTCCACGCGACCAAGATCGAGTACCTGGTCGACAACCTCTATGCCTTCAACCGCCGCCTGACCGCGCTGGGCGGGCAGATGCTCCGCCTGGCCGAGCGCCACAAGGTCAACCGCAAGGACTTCCTCGACAGCTACGTCGGCCACGAGCTCGATGATGGCTGGCTGCAGGCCCAGGCAGGCAAGGACAAGAAGTGGGCGGCCTTTGCCGCCAACGAGGCCGATCCGGTGGAACGCATCCGGGCGGAAATCTCGGACATTGCCTCGGCCACTGGCATGAGCCTGAACGAATTCCGCCGGATCGTGAACATGGTCCAGAAGGGCGAGCGCGAGGCGCGGATCGCCAAAAAGGAAATGGTCGAGGCCAACCTGCGGCTGGTGATCTCGATCGCCAAGAAATACACCAACCGCGGCCTGCAATTCCTTGATCTCATTCAGGAAGGCAACATCGGCCTGATGAAGGCGGTCGACAAGTTCGAGTACCGCCGCGGCTACAAGTTCAGCACCTATGCCACCTGGTGGATCCGGCAGGCGATCACCCGTTCGATCGCCGACCAGGCCCGCACGATCCGCATCCCGGTGCACATGATCGAGACGATCAACAAGCTGGTCCGCACCAGCCGCCAGTTCCTGCACGAGCAGGGCCGCGAGCCGACGCCCGAGGAAATGGCCGAGCGCCTGTCCATGCCGCTCGAAAAGGTCCGCAAGGTGATGAAGATCGCCAAGGAGCCGATCAGCCTCGAAACCCCGATCGGGGACGAGGAAGACAGCCACCTGGGCGATTTCATCGAGGACAAGAACGCGATCATCCCGGTCGACGCGGCAATCCAGGCCAACCTCAAGGAAACGGTCACCCGCGTCCTTGCCAGCCTGACCCCGCGCGAGGAACGCGTGCTGCGCATGCGCTTCGGCATCGGCATGAATACCGATCACACCTTGGAAGAAGTCGGCCAGCAGTTCTCGGTGACCCGCGAACGAATCCGCCAGATCGAAGCCAAGGCGCTGCGCAAGCTCAAGCACCCCAGCCGGTCGCGCAAGATGCGCTCGTTCCTGGATCAGTAAGCGGTCCGGCAGCGACCAAGGTTTAACGATCGGCCCGGAGCGATCCGGGCCGTTTCGCTATTCAGGTGCGAGGCACGGCATAGACTGCGACCGTTTTCGCCGGGGCATCGAACTGGACCCAGAGCGCAATGGCCACGGCCAGTCCCGCCGCCAGCCCTGCGCCAAGCCGGGCCGGGCGCTGGCCGATCGGGGCCCACAACGGCAGAATGGCCGTCACGGTCAGGACAAACGGCAGGACGGCGGCCATCGGCATGTCCGGACCGACCCCCTGCATCACGAAATGCCCCAGCGGCACCATGTAGCTGATGACAGCGATAGCGGCGCCAATGCCCGCAAGGGAGCGGGCGGGACCGTTCGGCATGGCCAGGGCCAGGGCAACGAGCAGCAGGGGCACCGATACGAAATAGATCGCCGTCGGGGCTACGGCCTGACCATAGACCGCGAGCAGGATCAACGGCGCGGCAAACCCGGCGATAGCCCCGGTCGTGGCGCGCCAGGGGCCGATCACCAGCAGGAAAGCGGCGATACCGGCGAGCGCGGCCATGGCTTCAAGCCGGGGAATCGCGGCTAGCCGGTCGTAATACTCGCCCTCCGATCCGCCGAGCGACAGCCAGTTGATCCCATAGGTCAGCAGTCCCGCGACGAGCGCCAACCCCAGAAAGCGCCCCACCCCACCAGCAACCCCGGCACTGCCATCGCGGCGCAGCGACCAGCCAAAGGCCGCAACCGCAATGCCCAGGATCAGCCAGCCCAGCCCGGCCGGGTAGTGAAGCGTGATCACGCCCAGCCAGTCAAAGAACACCGTATCGGGTGCCTTGCCCGGCATGCCATCGCGCGGCAGCAGGGCGCGGGTCAGCTCAAGGGTCTGGTTGCCGATATCCTGGACCGAACCCTGATCAAGCGTTTCCGGGGTGCTGAGCGGCGAATGATAAAGCCCCGACCGGCCAATGAACGCCAGGTTATAGGCGGTGTAGCTGCCCTTGAGCGCCGGGGTCAGGTCGGTATCGTTGGGCAGGACGGAATAGATGAAGGCCGCCAGCGACGAAGCCGCTGGCTGTTCGGCATGGGTTGCATAGAGGCGCATGGCCTCGCCGTTGCCGCGCGAGGTCTGGAACATGTTGGCCCGCCCACCGCCGCCGCGCGCCTCAAGGTTGATGATTGCCCCGATCCGGTTGCGCAGCGGATTGTTGGCGAAGAAATGCTCTGCCCCATCCAGTCCAAGCTCCTCGGCATCGGTCAGCAGCACGATAAGGTCGCGCTCGGGCTGGCCCGCCGCCTTGATCGCCCGTACCACTTCCAGGCTGGCGGCCACGCCGGTGGTATCATCGGCGGCACCCGGAGATCCCCAGACGGTATCGTGGTGCGCCATCAGCGCGACCGCGGGCAGGCTGCGATCCTTGCCGGGCAGGATGCCGATCACGTTGGTCAGGGTCATCGCCGTGTCCAGCCGCCCTGACCAGCGGTTGAGCCGCTTGAGCGAGCGGGCCTCGAGCGGTGCCTGGTCGGTCAGCACCTCCATCCCCAGTTCGGCCATGCGCTGCTGGAGATAGGCACGCACGGCGGCGTTCTCGGCGCTGCCCGTAGGGTGCGGTTTTGCGGCGATGATCCGGATATCGGCCATCGCGCGGGCAGCAGAAAACGTGGTGGCAGGCGCATCGACACCACGCGGCGCGGGCGGGATCGTGGCGTAGATGCCCAGCACCAGCCCGACAAGCAGCGCGATGATCAGCGAAAGGCGTGTCGGCATCAGAATTCTCCCCCACGCCGGAAGGTGATCCGGTGTATTATCAGTGTCAAGCACCGCTACGGCGATTTTCGCACAAAACCGGCGGGCAGAGACTGGATATGATCGGGTCGCGGGCCTAAGGGGGGCCAAGCGATTCTTGCCTCCTCCAGCCGCAGGTCGTCCTATCGATGCGCATTGCCATTGCCTCCGATCACGCCGCCGTCGACCTCAAGGCCGAACTGCGCGAGTATCTGATCCAGCTGGGTCACGAAGTGGCCGATCTTGGCCCGGAAACGGCCGACCGGGTCGACTATCCCGACTATGGCTACCTGCTCGCCTCGGTTGTCGCCGATGGCACGGCCGAGCGCGGTGTGGCGCTGTGCGGGTCTGGCATCGGCATCTCGATCGCGGTCAACCGCAACCCCGCCTGCCGCGCGGCGCTGGTCTCCGAGCCGCTTTCCGCCGCCCTCGCGCGCGAACACAACGATGCCAATGTCATCGCCATGGGCGCCCGCCTGACCGGGCCAGACATGGCCAAAGCCTGTCTTGACGCCTTCCTTTCCACCAGCTTTGGCGGCGGTCGTCACGGTCCCCGTGTCGACAAGCTCTCCAATCCGCCCGCCTGAGGAGCCTTCCCAGTGACCACCACCCTCGCCGCCCGCCCCGCGATCCGCTCCGCCGGTTTCTTCACCGAGCACCTCGCCAGCGTCGATCCCGAAGTCCATGCCGCGATCCGGAGCGAGCTGCACCGCCAGCAGACCAAGATCGAGCTGATTGCCAGCGAGAACATCACCTCGCTCGCCGTGCTGGAAGCGACCGGATCGGTCTTCACCAACAAGTATGCCGAAGGCTATCCGGGCAAGCGCTATTACGGCGGCTGCGAATATGCCGACGTGGTCGAAAACCTGGCGATCGAGCGGGCCAAGGCCCTGTTCGGCTGCCAGTTCGCCAACGTTCAGCCCAATTCGGGCAGCCAGATGAACCAGGCCGTGTTCCTGGCCCTGCTGCAGCCGGGTGACAGCTTCATGGGGCTGGACCTCAATTCGGGCGGGCACCTGACCCACGGTTCGCCGGTCAACATGAGCGGCAAGTGGTTCAAGCCGATCCCCTATGGCGTGCGCGCCGAGGACGAACTGCTCGACATGGCCGAGGTTGAGCGGCTGGCGCATGAGCACAAGCCCAAGCTGATCATCGCCGGCGGCACCGCCTATTCGCGGGTCTGGGACTTCCAGAAGTTCCGCGAGATCGCCGATGCCGTGGGCGCCTACCTGCTGGTCGACATGAGCCACTTCTCGGGCCTGGTCGCGGGCGGCGCGCACCCTTCGCCCTTCCCGCACGCCCATGTCGTCACCAGCACGACCCACAAGAGCCTGCGCGGCCCCCGTTCGGGCATCATCCTGACCAATGACGAAGACCTGGCCAAGAAGTTCAACATGGCCGTGTTCCCCGGCATGCAGGGCGGGCCGATGGTCCACGTCATCGCCGCCAAGGCTGTGGCTTTTGGCGAAGCGCTGAAGCCGGAATTCAAGGCCTATGCCGCGCAGATCGTGGCCAATGCCCGCGCGCTGGCCGCCAGTGTCGAGGCCAACGGGCTGCGAGTCGTCTCGGGCGGGACCGACAACCACCTGATGCTGGTTGACCTGACCGCCAAGGACGTGACCGGCAAGTCGGCCGAAAAGGGCCTCGATCGCGCCTGGCTGACCTGCAACAAGAACGGCATCCCGTTCGACAAGCGCTCGCCCTTCGTCACCTCCGGCATCCGCCTTGGCACCCCCGCCGGTACCACTCGCGGTTTCGGCGAAGAGGAGTTCCGTCAGGTCGGCGCGCTGATCGCCGAAGTGGTTGACGGCCTGTCGCGCAACGGCGAGGAAGGCGATGGCCAGATCGAAGCCCGCGTGCGTGACCGGGTGGAGGAACTCTGCGCCAGGTTCCCGATCTATCCGGAGCTGTAAGCCATGACCGATCCGAACAAGGGCAACGACCTGATCAGCGATGTGCGCGACGAAATCGTTGGCATGGGCAAGCAGGGCATGGCCCACCCCTCGACCAAGCCGGTGCTGACCGGTGCGGCGATCGGTGCCGTCGCCGGGGCCGTGCTGCCAGTCGTGTCCTGGCCGATCGGACTGCTCGCGGGCGCGGGCTTCATGCTGTACAAGAGGCTGCGCCCTTGAGGTGCCCATTTTGTGCGCATGACAATAGCCAGGTAAAGGATTCGCGGCCCACCGAGGATAACACCGCGATCCGCCGCCGCCGCCAGTGCGAAGGCTGCGGCGCGCGCTTCACCACCTTCGAACGCGTCCAGCTGCGCGAGATCACCGTCGTGAAATCGGGCGACAAGCGCGAACCCTTCGACCGCGCCAAGATCGAGCAATCGGTCGCCCTGGCCTGCCGCAAGCGCGGAATCGGGCAGGAGCGGCTCGACCAGCTGGTTTCCGGCATTCAGCGCCAGGTCGAAACCCTGGGCGATGCCGAAGTCAGCGCCAAGCAGATCGGCGAAATGGTAATGGACGGGCTACGCCAGCTCGATTCGGTCGCCTACATCCGCTTCGCCTCGGTCTATCGCGATTTCAGCGAAGCCCGCGATTTCGAGGAATTTGCCAGCGCAGTCCAGGATGCCGGGAAGAACTGAGACGGCCATGACCGACCGCCAGCCCGCCATCGTCCTGGTCCGCCCGCAGCTGGGCGAGAACATCGGCAAGGCGGCCCGCGCCATGCTCAATTTCGGGCTGACCGACCTGCGATTGGTCGCCCCGCGCGATGGCTGGCCCAATCCCTCGGCTGGCCCCGCCGCAGCCGGCGCGGACATCGTGCTGGAACGGGCGCGGGTCTATGACACGCTGGCTGACGCGGTGGCCGATTGCGCGCACGTTTATGCCACTACCGTGCGCAAGCGCGGCGTGACCAAGCCGGTGGTCGATGCCGAACAGGCCGCGCGGGCAATTCATGCCGAACCGGGGCGCAGCGCCTATGTCTTCGGGCCGGAGCGGTCGGGCCTTGAAACCGATGACGTGGCGCTGGCCCGGACAATCCTGACCGTGCCGATCAACCCGGAATTCGGCTCGCTGAACCTCGCCCAGGCGGTGATCCTGTGCGCTTATGAATGGTCCAAACAGCAGGCGCTGGTCCAGCCGACGATCGAGGAACTGCTGCCCCCTGCCCCGCAGGACGAACTGGAAGGCATGATCGTCCAGCTGGAAACCATGCTGGAGCCTTGCGGCTATTTCCGCCCGGCCAGCCGCGCCGCCGCCACGCGCCGCACGCTGCGGACCATGCTGACCAAGCCAGGCTGGAACCATCTGGAGGTACGGACGATGCGCGGTGTCTTGTCCGCGCTCGCCAAAGGTCCGCGCAAGCCGGACTGAAGTCGTTGGTCGAAAGGGCTTTCCGGCCGCGTCAGCGATGCGGCATAGGCCCGCCGTTCGATGGAGTTACCCCTGATGCGTCTTGTTCCCGTCTTGATTGCCCTGGCTATCGGCACTGCCCCTGCAGCCGTTCTGGCGACAGAGCCTGCCCCGGCCGCCACCGAGGCGGCCAAGCCCAAGAAGATCTGCCGCCTCCTGCCCGCCCGCACCGGCTCCCACCGCCCCCAGGGCAGGGTCTGCAAGACAGCCGAGGAATGGCGCGCGCGCGATCGCGACCAGTACCTGCAGGCCCCGCTCGAGGATACGACCAAGATCGCGCCGGTCGGGCCCCAGATTGGCTGACGCAGGAAATCCGCGCATTTCCGCTTGAAATCCGCCCCGGCCACGGCTAGGGGCGCCACTTCGCAATTGACCCCGCACTCCGGTGAAGCGGTGGTCGCATTTCGTGTTCGGTCTGTTTTCGGGCCGTAACTGACGGAATGGTGCGGTTCCGGACCAGAAGCCCCGGGCAGTTCCAGGGCATGCAAATTGAAGGATCGATGCGCCATGTCGAAGCGCAATTCGTCGAAGTACAAGATTGACCGCCGGATGGGCGAAAACATCTGGGGTCGTCCGAAGAGCTCGGTCAACCGCCGTTCCTATGGTCCGGGTCAGCATGGCCAGCGCCGCAAGGGCAAGGTCAGCGACTTCGGTCTGCAGCTGCGCGCCAAGCAGAAGCTCAAGGGCTACTACGGCGACGTCACCGAAAAGCAGTTCAAGCGCACCTACCAGGAAGCCAGCCGCATGAAGGGCGATACCGGTCAGAACCTGATCGGCCTGCTCGAACAGCGCCTGGACATGGTCGTGTACCGCGCCAAGTTCGCGCCGACCATCTTCTCGGCCCGCCAGGTCGTTTCGCACGGTCACATCTATGTGAACGGCGTGAAGTGCAACATCGCCAGCCGCCGCGTGCGTCCGGGTGACGTGATCAGCCTGGGCAAGAAGGCCAAGGAAATGGCCCTGATCGCCGAAGCGCAGAGCCTGCCCGAGCGTGAAGTGCCTGACTATGTCGCCGCCGACGGCACCGACAAGGTCACCTTCGTGCGCGTCCCCACGCTCGACGAAGTGCCCTATCCGGTGAAGATGGAACCGAACCTGGTGGTCGAGTTCTACTCGCGCTAAGCTTCGGTCTCACCGAACACAAAAAAGGGCGGTCCCGGTGGGGCCGCCCTTTTTCGTTGCCCGGTTCGTCGGCTCAGTTGCGGAACGAAGGGTCGATCCGGTCCAGCTTGCGCAGCAGCGCGGGCCAGGCCAGCATGTTGGCCACTGCGCTCATGCCTGGGCCAGAGCTCTGGGTTTCGACCTTTTCAGGCGTCCCCTGCGGCGGGTTGTAAAGGCCGTCGCGGCCAGCACTGAGCATCTTGACCTGCGCATCGCAGGCCCGCTCCAGAAAATAGAGCCGCAGGAAGCATTCGCCGACCGTGCTGCCCACCGCCAGGGTGCCGTGGTTGCGCAGGATCATCGCGTTCTTGTTGCCCATGTCCTGCACCAGCCGCTCGCGCTCCTCGAGGTCGGTCGCGATGCCTTCGTACTCATGATAGGCGATATCATGCAGCGCGATCATCGCCGTCTGGGTATGGGGCAGCAGCCCCTCGGCCATCGCGCTGACGGCCTGACCCGCTGGCGTATGCAGGTGCATCACCGCATGGGCATCCTCGCGCGCCATATGCAGGGCGGAATGGATCGTGAAGCCGGCCGGGTTGACCGGGTGCGAGGTTGGCACCACCGGATGCCCTTCGACATCGATCTTGACCAGCGAACTGGCGGTGATCTCTTCGAACATCATGTCATAGGGGTTGATCAGGAAGTGGTGTTCCGGCCCCGGCACGCGGGCCGAAAGGTGCGTAAAGATCAGGTCATCCCAGCCATAGAGCGCGACCAGCCGATAAGCCGCTGCCAGATCGACGCGGACTGCCCACTCTTCGTCGCTCACCGCGCCGCGCACGTGGTCGTCATTCACCGCCGATATCGTTTCCATCACCGTCGCCATGATCGCTCTCCGTATTGCTTTGGCGCGAGCCTAACGCAAACGAACCAGCTTGTCAGCGGGAACGGTAACTCGCTCTGAAGTCTGCCGCAAAGGCCGCGAACCGCCCTTCGGCAATCGCCGCTCGCATCGCGGCCATCAGCTGCTGGTAAAAGGTCAGGTTGTGCTCGGTCAGCAGCATGGCCCCCAGGATCTCGCCGCTCTTGTGGAGGTGATGGAGGTAGGCGCGGCTGTATTTCGTGCAGCAATCGCCGGGGCAGCGCTCGTCGAGCGGCGCCGGATCCTCGGCATGCTTCGCATTGCGCAGGTTGACCGGGCCATTCCAGGTGAACCCTTGCCCGTTGCGGCCGGAACGGCTGGGCAGGACACAGTCGAACATGTCGACCCCGCGCTCCACCGCGCCGACCAGGTCATCGGGCTTGCCCACGCCCATCAGGTAGCGCGGGCGATCGACGGGCAGCATTCCCGGCGCGAAATCGAGCGTGGCGAACATCGCCTCCTGCCCCTCGCCCACGGCCAGCCCGCCGATCGCATAGCCATCGAAGCCGATTTCCTGCAGTGCCTCGGCGCTTTCGCGGCGCAGGCCTTCGTCCAGCGCGCCCTGCTGAATGCCGAACAGGGCCGAGCGTTCGGCGTGCTCCTCGCCACTGTCGAACCCGGCCCGGCTGCGCGCGGCCCAGCGCATCGACATCCGCATCGAGCGGGCGATGGTGTCATAAGGGGCATCGGCGCGCGGGCATTCGTCAAAGGCCATGACGATATCGCTGCCGAGCAGGCGCTGGATTTCCATGCTGCGTTCGGGGGTCAGCAGGTGGCGGCTGCCATCGAGGTGGCTTTTGAAGGTGACGCCGTCTTCGGTGATCTTGCGCAGTTCGGACAGGCTCATCACCTGGTAGCCGCCGCTGTCAGTCAGGATCGGGCGATCCCAATTCATGAACTTGTGCAGCCCGCCCAGCCGCGCAACGCGTTCGGCGCCGGGCCGCAGCATCAGGTGATAGGTATTGCCGAGCAGGATGTCCGCACCGGTCGCGCGGACCGTCTCGGGCTTCATCGCCTTGACCGTGGCAGCCGTGCCGACCGGCATGAAGGCGGGCGTGCGGATTTCGCCCCGGCGCATCCGGATCGTGCCGGTGCGGGCCTTGCCATCGGTGGCGTGGATTTCGAACTGGAAGCGCGGCGCGGTCATGGCGGCAGCGCATAGCGGCGTGCGGCCGCAAAGTCACCCGGAGGAAGCCGATCGCCTCCCCCGGGTGTGCAGATGCTTAGAACTTCACCGCAACGCCGACAGTGGCGCGGGTGCTGTCAAAGGCAATGGTATCGAGGTTGAGGCGCAGGGCCACGTTCGATTCCTTGCCAAGGTTGATGTCGGTACCGATGCCAACGATGTAGTCGCCGTCGGTGTCGTCGGCACCGGCCGGAACCGGCAGCGGGGCAACGACATGGGCCAGGTCGAAGTTCACTTCCTGGTAGCCACCCCGGACATAGACCTTGCCGAAACCGGTCTTCACGCCAAGGCGCGCGTTGACGCCATATTCGGAATCGATCGCGCCAGTGCCGATGTTGTAATTGCCTTCGACCCCGACGAACAGGTTGCCCGACACCGGAACGTCCACCCCAGCAAAGGCCCCGAAGATCGCGCCGCTATCGCGGACAGTGCCGCCGATCGCGACATCCGTGCCGGCATCGTGATGACCAGCCTGGACGCCGACATAGGGCTCGACCTTGTTCTCTTCGGCGTGGGCCGGAGCGGCAAAGGCGATGGCACTGGCGGCCGCAACAAGCGCGGCGCGGTTCAGCGTGAACTTCATGTTGAATCTCCTGTGTTTTTCCTGAGCAAAGCCGGATGATGACGCCTAGAAGAAAGACCATGGGCTCCGGCCAACGAAGTAGCTGGTGCCCGACTTGGTATTTCTGGAACCATTTCTGGTAATGATCAGATATTCATATTTACGAAAGCTGCATTGCAGCGCAGCAAGACCAAAGAGCAGCTTTCGCTTTACACCAGACTGAACACCCGGTTCACGACGGATTCAGTTTGCGGAATTGTTCTAGATGAAGCGGTTGCGCTCAACCAGGCCGACCAGCGCCTCGCGCACCTCGCGCCAGGCGCCCTGCTCGGCGGAATCCTGCGCGGGAACGGCGCGTTCGATCACATCGATCAGCGCCTCGATCATGCCCCGGAACCAGTCCGGCGGCACATCCAGTGCCACCCGGTGGTGCGGCACCGAGGTGTCGAAATAGATCCGCGCCTCGGTCGGGCTCTCGAACCAGGTCATCACGTAATACAGCGTATTGCCGACCATCTCGGCTTCAAGCCTGGCCGGACTGTGCGGCGAATGGTGGGCGAAGCTGGCCCGGGCATCGGGGAAGCGGCAATAGAATTCGGCCATGACCGGTTCGGTCAGATCGCCGAGCACTTCGGCAGCGCGTTCCAGCCGCGCTTCGATCGCGGTCTGGTTTGGATTGGCAATGGGATCGGTCAAAGCAGGCATCCTCCCACCGCGGTGATAGCCGCAGCGGGAGGCGCTTGTCTCGCGCTGGATAATCCGGGTCAGTCAGCCAGCCAATTGCCGTGGAATCCGGGCGGTATGCGGTGCGGGATGTGCACGCTGGCAACCGGCGGGGCGGCCATGTTGCTCGCATCGAGGATGACCAGGTCGGTCGTTTCGTTGCGAGTATCGATCACATAGCCCATCAGCCAACCCTCGCCCTCGGGGGCATCGGCGCTGCGTGGCACAAAGACGAACTCACCCGGAACCCGGCCAGGTCCGAAATCGTGCTGGGTGCGCCCGCCCGTAGCCAGGTCGTGGCGATAGAGCGGCTGTTCGCCAAGGAAGGCCGGATCGTCATTGTCCGGCAGCCCCATGGCCCAAGCGAAGCGATAGGGCTGGCCGAAGAAGCGCTCGTCCGGACGCGGGAATTCCTGCGGCGTGGGGTCGATCGTCTGGCGTGCGACCTGCCTGGCGGCCGGGTCGATCGTCCAGCGTTCCATGCCGAGCGAGCGCCCCGCTGGGCCATCCGCGCCGCCTTCGAACATCGTTTCGTAGACCGCGCTGTCCACGATCACCCGGCCCTGCTCATCCTCATAGCTGTTGGCGACGTGGAAGACGTAGCACGGGTCGACATTGCACCACACGATGTCATCCGCGCTGCCCTGCTTGGGCAGCAGGCCAACCCGGGCCTGATGATCGCGATTCCAGGCATAGGGGAACTTTTCCCCCGAAATCAGTGCCTTCATCGAGAAGGTTACCGGCAGGTCGAACACCACCACGTAGTTGCGGGTGATCGTGCATTCGTGAATCGACGGACCGTGCTGGACCGGGATCGGCAGTTCGCGCGTGACCTTGCCCTCGGGCGAGAGGACCACGTGCCAGACCTTGTCCGGCGTCTGCCCGTCATAAGTAATCGCGTGGAACTCGCCAGTCAGCGGATCCTCATGCGGGTGAGCCGAGAACGGCGCCGAGAGCGTTCCACCAAAGTCGGTATAGGCGACGGTATCGAGGTTATCGTCAAGCTGGGCCGGATAGGAACCGGCCTCGACAATCGCGTGGATCTTGCCCGCGATCTTGATGACATTGGTGTTGACCCCGTCGCGCGGCGAGCGGCGCGGGCCGGGCGCGGCAGTCGGCCCGCCTTCGGCCTCCAGCACGCGGCTGCGGATATAGCGGTTGTGATACCACAGCGCCTTGCCGCCCTGCAGCCGCACGCCGTGCACCATCCCGTCGCCGACGAACCAGTGGTGGCCGCGCGGATCCGGCTTGAACGGGTTGGGCCCGATCCGGACGTAACGGCCCGACAGTTCGGCCGGGATCGTGCCGGTGACCTTGAGGTCGGTCAGGCTCAGTTCCTCGCGCATCGGGGTGTGGATGCCGGTGAGGAAGGCATGTTCCTCGTTCGCATTGCCGCGCGCGCGGTTGAGATTGGCCACGGCCATCACGCCCTTGGTTACGACCGATCGGATTGCGGTTTCAACTGCGCTTGCCATGCGACGAATCTCCCAGTAATGTTGATGGTGTAAACATAGCGGATATGGTAACAGTGTCAACATCGCTGGCGAAAGAGCGTTCCTATCATCATGGTGACCTGCGCAGCGCGCTGATCCAGGGCGGCCTGAACGCCCTAGAAAGTGCGCCGATCGAAGAGCTGTCGCTGCGCGCGCTGGCCCGCGAGGTCGGCGTATCCGCCACCGCAGTCTATCGCCACTTTCCCGACAAGGCGGCGCTGCTGACTGCGCTGGCGGCCGAAGGGATCGAGCAACTGGGCCAGTACCAGCTGAAGGCCGCCGAACAGGCCGGACCGGAACGGGCCTTTGGCGCGACGGGCCGTGCCTATGTCCGCTGGGCGCTGGCGCACCCTGCCCTGTTCCGCCTGATCTTCAGTCGGGTCGAGCCGGTGGGCGAAACCGTATTCGGCCAGTCACTCGCCGCGCGCCTGCTGCAAGGCGCGGCCAGCGAGGCCAGCCGGGGCGACGAAGCCCGCGCCCGGCAGCTGGTGGTCCAGGCCTGGTCGCTGGTGCACGGCCTCGCCATGCTGATGCTCGACGGGCAACTGCCGCCCGACGATGACCTGATCGACCGCGTGATCGACCCGCGTACGCTGTTTCCCGGTTAGGGCAGCAACAGCGAGGAATCGCCGTAGCTGTAAAAGCGGTATTTCTGGGCGATGGCGTGGGCATAGACCGCCTGCATCCGCTCCAGCCCCATCAGCGCCGAAACAAGCATCATCAGCGTCGATTTCGGCAGGTGGAAATTGGTCATCAGCCCGTCCACGCCCTTGAAGCGATAGCCGGGGGTGATGAAGATCGCCGTGTCGCCCTCGAACGGGTGGATCACGCGGGCATCGTCCGCCGCGCTTTCGAGGAGCCGCAGCGAGGTCGTGCCAACCGCGACAATCCGGTTGCCTCGCGCGCGCACCGCGTTGAGCCGGGCCGCGGTTTCCGCTTCGATCCGGCCCCATTCGGCATGCATCTGGTGATCGTCGGTATCGTCGGCCTTGACCGGCAGGAAGGTGCCCGCCCCCACGTGCAGCGTCAGGGTTTCGTGCCCGATCCCGCGCTCGGCCAGGGCCGCCATCAGCCGCGGGGTGAAATGCAGCGCCGCCGTGGGCGCAGCAACAGCGCCATCCTTGGAGGCGAACATGGTCTGGTAATCGCTCTTGTCCGCCTCATCGATCGCGCGCTTGCCGGCGATATAGGGCGGCAGCGGGACCTGCCCGGCCCGATCCAGCAGCACCTCGACCGGCTCGTCGCCCGCAAAGGCCAGGGTCCAGCTGCCGTCGGCATGCTGTTCCTCGGCAATGGCCGTAACCCCGGCGGCAAATTCGATCAGGTCGCCAGCCGTCAACCGCTTGGCATTGCGGACGAAGGCCTGCCAGCGGCGCAGGTCGATCCGCTTGTGCAGCGTTGCGCCGATCCGGGCTGCCCCGCGATAGCCTTCGAGCTGGGCCGGGATCACGCGGGTATCATTGAACACCAGCACATCGCCCGGCTCCAGCAGACTGGGTAGGTCAAGCACGCCCTTGTCCGCGAAGGCGCCTTCCCCCGGCACGAACAGCAGCCGCGCGGCATCGCGCGGGCGGGCCGGGCGCAGGGCAATCAGGTCCTGCGGAAGGTCGAAATCGAACAGGTCAACACGCATGGGCGCGCCCTAGCGACCAACGCGTCCGGGTCAAGCCCGGGCCGACAGCTCAGTTCACGGGCTTCGAACTGCTCAGCATATCGGCCGAGATCACGGCCGGCGCTTCGACCGGCGCAGCGGGGCGCGGCTTGCCTTCGCTCAGCATCGAAGCCTGCAGGATCTTCGTCGGCTTGGCCGGCGGCTCGCCCCGTTCGATCGCATCGACCTGGTCCATCCCGGCGATCACCCGCCCGAAATTGGTATAGCGGTGATCCAGCGCGAACCGGGGATAGAACACGATGAAGAACTGGCTGTTGGCCGAATCCGGCTGATCGGTACGCGCCATCGAAACCGAACCGCGCACGTGCGGCATATAGTTGAACTCAGCCTTCAGGTCCGGCAGCTGCGAGCCGCCCTGCCCCGTGCCCGTCGGGTCGCCGGTCTGGGCCATGAAGCCGTCGATCACGCGGTGGAACGTGATCCCGTTGTAGAACCCCTGCGAGACAAGGGTCTTGATCCGCTCGACATGGCCGGGCGCCCACTGCGGCATCAGCCGGATCAGCACGCGACCGCCATTCGACAGGTCGAGCACGAGGATGTTCTCCGGCTCCACCTTCACGTCCGGATTGACATAGGCGCTCATCACCGGAGCCGCCGGAGTGGCCGCATCCTTGTTCTGGGCGAAGGCAGGGGCAGCAACGAGGGCGAGGCCCAGGACAACGGCGGAAAGCTTGGCTCGGATCATCAAGTCTGGTCTCGGATACTGGAATGGGGTCGCTGGTTGGCGAGCGGGATAGCGGCCTGCGGCTGTCGTGGCAATGAACGGAGCGGTTTAATTGCCGCGCGGTCCCCCGGAAGCGGCAATCTGGGCCAGGACATCGGCGCAGACGCTGGGAGTGACGAACTTGGAGATATCCCCGCCATAGACCGCGATCTCCTTGACCAGTCGCGAGGCGATCGGCTGCAGCGAAACGTCGGCCATCAGGAAGATCGTTTCGACCCGGTCGTTCAGCTGACGGTTCATGCCGGTGAGCTGATATTCGTATTCGAAGTCGGTCACGCCGCGAATGCCGCGGATCACCACCGATGCGCCCTGGCTTTCGGCAAAGTCCATCAGCAGCGAATTGAAGCCGACCACCGAGATGTTGCCGGTCCCCAGCGCCGCCACTTCACGTTCCACCATGGCAATCCGTTCGGGATCGGCAAACATCGGCGACTTGGCGATATTGGTCGTGACACCAATGATCAGCCGGTCCACCAGCTTGGCGCCGCGCTTGATGATGTCCATGTGGCCCAGCGTGATCGGATCGAATGTGCCGGGATAGACCCCCACCCGTTCTGCCATCTTAGTGGTCCCTCTCCACGATATAGCGCGCGACATCGCGCAGCAGGTCAGCTTCCGGACCGTGCTGGCCCAGGTGCGCGATCGCCTGGTCGACCAGCATCCGCGCCTGGTCGCGCGCGCGGTCTGGCCCCAGCAGCGAAACGAAGGTCGCCTTGCCGGCCTCGGCATCCTTGCGCAGTGCCTTGCCGGCCAGCGCGGCATCGCCTTCATGATCGAGCAGATCATCGGCGATCTGGAAAGCGAGGCCGATATCGCGCGCATAACCGCGCAGGTGGGCCCGGCCTTCGGGCGAAACCTTGCCCAGCACCGCCCCCAGTTCAACCGAGGCGCTGAGCAGCGCACCGGTCTTGAGCTGTTGCAGCTTGGTGATGGTATGCAGGTCGAAGGTGGTGGTTTCCGCCACCATGTCCATCATCTGCCCCCCGGCCATGCCGTTCCACCCGCTTGAAGTGGCCAGCACCTGGATCAGTTCGGCGCGGGTCCAGGGATCGCCGCTGGTGTCGGGATCGGCCAGGATCTCGAAGGCGAAATCGTGGAGCGCATCGCCGGCCAGCACGGCGGTCGCCTCGTCAAAGGCCAGGTGCGTGGTCGGCTTGCCGTGGCGCAGGGCATCGTCGTCCATGCAGGGCAGGTCATCGTGGACCAGCGAATAGACGTGGATCGCCTCGATCGCGCAGCCGACCCGCAGCGCCGTGCCGCGATCGACGCCGTACATCGCCGCCGTGGCCGTCACCAGCAGCGGGCGCAGCCGCTTGCCGCCGCCCAGCAAAGCATAGCGCATCGCCTCCACCAGCCGCGCGCGCGGATCGTCCGGCACGGGCAACAGGGCATCGAACAGGCTCGCGACATCGGCCGCAATGGCCTGCATCGCTTCGGCGAGCAGCGGCGACGGCTTTCCGGCCATGGTCCTAGCGCCCGGCTTCGGGATCGAAGGGGCGGGTCCCCGCGGCCAGGCCATCGGCCCCGGCAATGATCTGCTCGATCTTGAGCTGCGCGGCATCGAGCCGGGCCTGGCAGTGGCGGCGCAGCGCCTCACCCCGCTCATAGAGCGCGATCGAGCTATCCAGCGGCACTTCGCCGCCTTCCAGCTTGCGCACGATCTCTTCCAGCGCGCGCAGCGCATCCTCGAAGCTCAGGGCGGCGATATCGGAATTGTCTTCGCTCATCGCCAAGCAGCATTGACCGCGCCCGCGGCGGCGGTCAAGCATGCAGCGCAAGGGAGAATGCCGATGCACTGGATTACCGCCTATGTTACCGCCGCCGTAGTCTTCGGCGTACTCGATGCCCTGTGGCTGCGCTGGGCCATGCCGAACCTCTATCGCCCAACGATCGGCGAATTGCTGGCAGACAATTTCCGCATGGTTCCCGCGCTGGTGTTCTATGCGCTCTACATCGCCGGGATGGTCTGGTTCGCGGTGCGCCCGGGCATGGTGCTGGGCGTGCCGCATGGCGTGCTGAACGGCGCGCTGTTCGGGGCGATCTGCTATGCCACCTATGACCTGACCAACCAGGCGACGCTCAAAGTCTGGTCGACCCAGATGACGCTGATCGACATTGCCTGGGGCGCATCCGCCACGGCGCTGGCCAGCGGCGCGGCGGTGCTGGCGGTACAGAAACTGGCCCAGATGGGGTAGTTCTTCGACGGGAGGGGGAAAGCCATGTTCATCGGTCACTGGGCACCGGCCCTTGCCGCCGCCGCGGCCAGCCCGCGCGCGCCGAAGATCGGCATGCTGTTCATTGCCGCGCAGCTGGTTGACTGGGCCTTTTTCGGCCTGCTGCTGTCGGGTGTGGAGCACATGCGCTTTTCCCCCGGCATCAGTGTGATGAACCCGATGGACCTCTATCACATGCCGATCACGCATAGCCTGCTTGGCTCGGCCGCCTTCGCCGCCGCCTTTGCCGCGCTGCTGTGGCTGGGGAGCAAGGACCGCGTACTGGCGCTGATCGGCGGGGCGGTGGTGCTGTCGCACTGGTTTCTCGACCTGCTGGTCCACGTGCCCGACCTGACCCTGGCCGGCAGCCCGCCCAAGCTGGGGCTGGGCCTGTGGAATCACCCGGCGATCGAAATGCCGCTGGAACTGGCGATCACCTTTGGCGCGCTCTGGTGGTACGCGAAGGTCCGCCGCCCTGCCCGCCTGCGCCTTGGCGTTCTGGCGGCACTGCTGCTGGCGCTACAGGCGTTCAACTGGTTCGGCCCGGTTGAGTCCGAAGTGACGGCGGGCACCAGCTTGCTGGCCTTCGTCGCCTTTGGCCTGGTCACGCTGGCGGCCTGGTGGATGGGGAAAAGCGAGGCGGCGAACCGCTGAACGGACTCGCCTTAAGCAGACTGGCTCGCTAAGGGCCGCCAATGGCCGAAATCACTCCCGAAATCGTTGCCCAGCACGGGCTGTCCGAGGATGAATACCAGCGCGTGCTGCACGCCCTGGGGCGTGAGCCGAACCTGGTCGAGCTGGGCATCTTCTCGGTCATGTGGTCGGAGCATTGCTCGTACAAGTCGAGCCGCCTGCACCTGAAGAAGCTGCCGACCGAAGCGCCCTGGGTGATCTGCGGCCCGGGCGAGAATGCCGGGATCATCGACATCGGGGATGGCCAGGCCGCCATCTTCAAGATGGAGAGCCACAACCACCCCAGCTACATCGAACCCTACCAGGGTGCGGCGACCGGCGTGGGCGGCATCCTGCGCGACGTGTTCACCATGGGCGCGCGGCCCGTCGCCAACATGAACGCGCTGCGTTTCGGCCGGCCCGATCATCCCAAGATGAAAAGCCTGGTCCAGGGCGTGGTTGCGGGAATCGGCGGCTATGGCAACTGCGTCGGCGTGCCGACCGTTGGCGGCGAGACCAATTTCCACAAGGCCTATGATGGCAACATCCTGGTCAACGCGATGACCGTGGGCGTGGCCGATACCGACAAGATCTTCTATTCGGCCGCCACCGGCATCGGCAATCCGATCGTCTATGTCGGCTCCAAGACCGGGCGCGACGGGATCCACGGCGCGACCATGGCCAGCGCCGACTTCGACGAGAAGAGCGAGGAAAAGCGCCCGACCGTGCAGGTGGGCGATCCCTTCACCGAAAAGCTGCTCATCGAGGCCTGCCTCGAGCTGATGGCCACCGACGCGATCGTCGCGATCCAGGACATGGGCGCGGCCGGCCTCACTTCCAGCTCGGTCGAAATGGCCAGCAAGGGCGGCGCGGGCATCCGGCTCAACATGAACCTCGTGCCCTGCCGCGAGGAAGGCATGACGCCCTACGAAATGATGCTGAGCGAAAGCCAGGAGCGGATGCTCATGGTGCTGAAGCCCGGCAAGGAGCCGATGGCCGAGGCGATCTTCCGCAAGTGGGAGCTGGACTTTGCCGTAATCGGTGAAGTGACTGATACCGGGCACATGGTGCTGGAATTCGACGGCGAAGTGGTCTGCGACATTCCGCTGGGCCCGCTGGCCGACGATGCCCCGCTCTATGATCGCCCGCACCTGAGCCTGGAAGAATACAAGGCCTGGGCCAAGGTCAAGCCGCTGGGCGAGATCCCGCAAAGCGCGGACCTTGGCGCGGACCTGCTCAAGCTGATGGCCTGCCCGGACCTCGCCAGCCGGCGCTGGATCTGGGAACAGTATGACAGCCAGGTCGGGGCCGATACCCTGCAGAAGAGCGGCGGGGATGCCGCCGTGGTGCGCGTGCATGGGACGAAGAAGGCGCTGGCGATCAGCACCGACTGCACCCCGCGCTACTGCTATGCCGACCCCTATGAAGGCGGGAAGCAGGCCGTGGCGGAAACCTACCGCAATATCTCGGCGGTTGGCGCCACGCCACTGGCGATCACCAATTGCCTCAACTTCGCCAACCCGCAGCGGCCAGAGATCATGGCCCAGATCGTCGAGGCGCTGCGCGGGATGGGCGATGCTTGCCGCGCGCTCGACTATCCGATCGTTTCGGGCAACGTCAGCCTCTACAACGAAAGCAAGGCCACCGGCGGCGGCTCAGCGATCCTGCCCACCCCGGCCATTGGCGGTGTCGGCCTGATGGCCGATCACGAGATCATGGCCACCATCGCGATCAAGGCCGAGGGCGAATGCCTGGCGATCATCGGCCCCAGCTATCCGGACCTGGGCCAGTCGCTGTGGCTGCGCGAGATCCACGGGCGCGAAGACGGTGAGCCGCCGCGCGTCGACCTGGGTGACGAACGCTTCCACGCCGAAGTAATCCGCCAGCTGATCGCCGATGGCGCGGTGACGGCCGTGCACGACATCAGCGATGGCGGCCTGCTGGTCGCGATCGCGGAAATGGCGCTCGCCGGCAACATTGGCGCGACCATCGATCCGATGGACACGGCCTTTGCCTTCAACGAGACGCAGTCGCGCTATCTGGTGATCTATCCGGCCGACAAGCCGCTCGACCGCAGCAAGGTGCCGTTCGAGAAGATCGGTACGACCGGCGGCGATGCACTGGTGATCAATGGCCAGCCGGTCGCACTCAGCGCGCTTCGTGAAGCGAGCGAGAGCTTCTTCCGCGACTGGATGGAAGGCTGAATTCACCGCGACGCCGTCACCCCGGGCTTGACCCGGGGTCCCGCTGAAATTTCTCGCGTTGCCTTGCGTGGCGAACCTGCAAGAACAGCAGCGGGACCCCGGATCAGGTCCGGGGTGACGATGAAGGGACATGGCTGGTGACTACAGGCTATTCCGGCACGCCGCTGGCGAAGAAGCTCAACCTGCGCGACGGGATGCGGGTGTGGTTCGATGCTATGCCCGAAAGCGTCGCCGATGAAATCGACGAATATGCGCTGGACCTGCGGTTTGCGGACGATCCGGCCAAGGGGGTCGACGCCGCCCATGTTTTCGTGACCGAGCGCGCCGTCCTGGCGCAGCGACTGGCGGCGCTGCGCGATCAGATCGCCAGTGATGGCCAGGTCTGGGTCAGCTGGCCCAAGCAGGCCGCCAAGGTGCAAACCGACGTGACCGAAGACACGGTGCGCGAAATCGCGCTACCGCTGGGCTTCGTCGATACCAAGGTCTGTGCGATCGACGAGGTCTGGTCAGGCCTGAAACTGGTGATCCGCAAGGAGCTGCGCTGACCGCAGCTCCCCCTGTCAGGCAGCCTTTTTCTTGGCCGCCCCCAGCAGGTCATAGGGATCGATCCCCATCCCGCGCCAAACTTCGTGGGCCTTGCTGTAATTGACCGCCGGGGTGATGTGCAGCCGCTTGCGCACGTCCTCGATCGGCATGGCCAGCAGTTCGCGGATCGGCTGTTCGACCAGGCGCGGACAGGCCTTGCCCAGCCGCTGCCCTTCGCGCACCGCGCGCAGCACCGGGGCGCTGCTCTTGATCCGCTTCTTGATTTCCAGGCCGCCGGCATAGCCCAGCAGCAGGTGACCCGGGCTGGGTTGCTGGCTGTAGGTAAAGGCCAGCACGCACTGTTCGCCCAGCGCATCGCGGCCGAAGCCGGTCAGCACGTGCAGCAGGTCATGCGTGTCGCGCATCCGGTTGTAGTACCATTCCATCTGGTCGTGGAACTTCTCGCGCTTGGCGGCGAATTCGGCGAACTCGTCAACCAGGCCCTGTGCGGTCAGCCCTTCGCGCTCCATGAAATCGCAATAGGCATGGGCTAGGCTGCCCTTGGGCAGCCGGCGCAGCGCGGCGTGATCGTCAAGGATCGGCGGCAGATAGGGCTCGCTCTTGCGCAGCGCCTGGCCGCGTGAGGAGCGCAGGAAGCTCTCGGCGGCAGCGCGCAGGCCGGTCCAGGGCAGCGCCTCGAAGATGTAGAACACCTCCTTGGTGTTCTCCTTGTCCTTGACCAGCTCCTTGAAGTGCCGCCAGGCCTTGGGAATGTTGCGCTTCAGCTGCGGGCGCCGCTCGTCATAGATCGGCAGGTCCGCGGCAACATCGGCAGCGGCGGGCTCTTCGGCAGTAAACTGCGCAGTGGGGGCAAGGCTGTCCATTAATCCAATCTGTCATTAGCTGACACGGGTGTCAATATATCGCTCCCGCCAGTGTCCCGGTATCTCGCCAATCGGTTGCCGATCCGTTATCCGAGCCATCGGGCAGGGAGAAACCCATGAACCTTCTTGATCGACGCTGGCCACTGGTCATGGCCGTTATTCTCGGCCCTGGGTCGCTGTACCTTGGCCTGGCGCTTGGCACTACCGAGCCTGAGGCATGGAACCTTGCCGCGCGTTACACCGCGCGGGTTGGACTGCCGATCTTCATGCTGGCCTATGCCGCCTCCAGCCTGCTGCGCCTGGCCCCGTCAGCCACGACAAAGGCTCTGGTCCGCGACCGGCGCCGGTGGGGGCTGGCCTTCGCCTTCACCCACACGATCCATTTCGGCGCGCTCTATATGGCGGTCACCACGCGGGGCGACAGCCTCAGCCTGCTCGCCCCCGGCGCAGTGGCCTATCTGGCGATCCTGGCCATGGCGCTGACCTCCAGCGATGCAGCGATGAAGGCCCTGGGGGCCAACTGGAAGCGGTTGCACCGCACAGGCATTCACGTGATCTGGCTGGTCTTCACCCTGGCCTATGCCAAGCGCATTCCCGAAGCGGATACGATGATCACCGGGCTGGTCGGCACGGCGCTGTCCCTGTCCGCCGCCGCCCTCAGGCTGGCGGCATGGCGCAAGACCAGGCGGGCCTAATCCCCGATCCAGTCCCCACGCGGGATGCCAAGCAGCAGCAGCACACTGGTCAGGTCACCGGCGGCGACATAGCCGTGGGCGGCCTCGCGCGCCTTGGGCTTGGCGTGATAGGCAATCCCGTGGGTGGCCGCGCGCAGCATCGGAATGTCGTTGGCACCATCGCCAGTGGCCAGGCTCGCTCCGCCGCGCAGCGCCACTTCCTCGCGCAGCACCTGCTCCTTGACCGAGCTGTCGACGATCCCGCCGACCAGCCCGCCGGTCAGCGCACCGTGCTCTACCCCCAGCCGGTTGGCGACAACCCGCTCGAAGCCCAGCTGATCGGCCACCGGATCGGCAAATTGGTGGAAACCACCTGTGACGAGGACGGTAAAGCAACCATGATCCTTGAGCGTGGCGACCAGCGTGGTGGCCCCCGGCATCGGCGGCACGCGCTCGGCCAGGCACTGGGCAATCGCCCCCTCGCCCAGCCCGCCCAGCAGCCGCACCCGCTCGGTCAACGCCTCGGCAAAATCGAGCTCGCCCTGCATGGCGCGTTCGGTGATTGCGGCGATCTGGTCCTTCAGCCCAGCAAAGTCGGCCAGCTCGTCGATGCATTCGGCCTGGATCATGGTTGAATCCATGTCCGAGACGAACACCTGCGGCACGACCGGCGCCTCGGCGCTGACCAGCAGGTCGGCGACCGGGAAGACCCGCTCCAGCACGGCGCGCATGGTGGCCGCATCGCCATCGACCGAGAACTGCAGCACCTCGTCCAGCCCGGCCAGTGGCTCGGCCGCATGGACCCGCACTCCGGCCGCTTCGAGCGCGTGGATCGCGGCCGAGACATTTGCCGACAAGACCGCCGGTTCTGCTATCACGCGGGCAATGGGCACGAAGGATTCCCCTGTAGATTCGGACCGCGAACGGCCGCCGGTGGCGCTCATCGCAGGGCCGACCGCCAGCGGCAAGAGCGATCTGGCCGTGCGGCTGGCGCTGGCCCTGCGGGAACGAGGCCGCGAAGCGGTGGTGATCAATGCCGACAGCGCGCAGGTCTATGCCGACCTCGCCGTGCTGAGCGCACGCCCCGGCGAGGAAGAGATGCAGGGTGTGCCGCACTGCCTGTTCGGCGAATGGGACGGCGCGACCGCCTGTTCCGCCGCTGACTGGGCACGGGCAGCGCGGGCTCTGGTTGAGGAAGTCCATGCTGGCGGGGCGGTGCCGATCCTGGTCGGCGGGACCGGGCTATACTTGCGCACGCTGCTGGATGGCATCGCCCCGGTGCCGCCGATCGATCCGGCGGTGCGCGAGGCGGTGCGGGTCATGCCCGTGGCCGAGGCCCATGCCGCCCTCGCCCGCGAAGACCCAGAGCGGGCCGCCCGCCTTTCCCCCAATGACACCACCCGCGTCGCCCGCGCACTGGAAGTGGTGCGCTCCACCGGCCAGCCGCTCGCCGCCTGGCAGGAACGGCGCGAGGGCGGGATCGGGGCGGCGATTACCCTGCACCCGCTGCTGCTCCTGCCTGACCGGGCCTGGCTGTATGAACGCTGCGACCGGCGCTTTTCGCTGATGCTGGAGCGTGGAGCCCTGGCCGAAGTGGAGGCGCTGCTGGCGCGCGGGCTGGACCCGGCCCTGCCGGTCATGCGGGCCATCGGCATGCCAGAACTCACCGCACATTTGCGCGGCGAAATGTCGCTTGCCGTAGCGGAAAGCATGGGGCAGCAAGCGACCAGGAACTATGCCAAGCGGCAGTACACCTGGTTCCGGGGGCAGACTTCCGCCGATTGGCCACGGATCGAGTCATTTAATGTCGATTCTCTCGATCCATTTGCATCATTATTACAACAATAATTCTTGACACGATATTTCCTGTCTCCTAGGGCCGGGTCACTTCCTGCCCACGGCAGGCCCGCACGAGTTGGAGAGGGCGACCCGGTACAGGCCACTGTGCCGGGTCGGTTCTTTGATAGGGGCGGCAAGAATGATGAAGGACTGTTACGGTGAGTGAAGAGCGCAGCGGCGCAAGCATCCTGGTCGAAAGCCTGGTCCGCCAGGGGGTCGAATTCGTCTTCGGTTATCCCGGGGGCGCGGTGCTGCCGATTTACGACGCCCTGTTCGCCGATCCGCGCATTCGCCACATCCTGGTCCGGCACGAAGCCGGCGCGGCCCATGCCGCCGAAGGCTATGCTCGTTCCACCGGCAAGCCCGGCGTGGTGCTGGTCACCTCCGGCCCCGGCGCAACCAATGCGGTGACCGGCATTGCCGATGCCTTCATGGATTCGATCCCGCTGGTGGTGATCACCGGCCAGGTCGCTACTGGCCTGATCGGTTCGGACGCTTTCCAGGAAGCCGATACCGTCGGCATCACCCGCCACTGCACCAAGCACAACTACCTGGTGAAGGACCCGGCGGAACTGGCCGCGACGATCGACGAGGCTTTCCAGATCGCCACGGAAGGCCGCCCCGGCCCGGTCGTGATCGACATTCCCAAGGACGTGCAGGTTGCGGTCGCCAGCTTCAGCCACGGCGCGCCGCAGCGTCGCAACCGCTACACGCCGACTCTGCGCGGGACCGACAAGGACATTGCCCGCGCGATCGAACTGATCGGCAATGCCCGCGCGCCGATCCTCTATACCGGCGGCGGCGTGATCAATTCCGGCCCGCGCGCCACCGAACTGCTGCGCGAGCTGCAGGAAAAGACCGGCGCGCCGGTTACTTCCACCCTCATGGGCCTGGGCGCCTTCCCGGCCGACCATGCCGACTGGCTGGGCATGCTGGGCATGCACGGCACTTACGAATCGAACATGGCGATGAACAAGGCGGACCTGATCGTCTGCGTGGGCGCGCGGTTCGATGACCGGGTGACCGGGCGGCTCGATGCCTTCTCGCCCCATTCGACCAAAATCCACATCGATATCGACCGCTCCTCGTTCAACAAGACGGTGCCGGTCGACCTGCCGATCCTGGGCGATTGCGCCGAGGTGCTGGAACAGCTGCTCGACGCCTGGGGCGATCGCAAGGCCCAGGACCTGACCGAGTGGAAATCGCGCATCGATGGCTGGCGCGCGCGCCAGAGCCTGGCCTATCCGGCCAATCCGCAGGCGATCATGCCCCAGCTGGCGATCGAGCGGCTCTATGAACTGACCAGGCACCGCGATCCGGTGATCTCCACCGAAGTGGGCCAGCACCAGATGTGGGCGGCGCAGTACTTCCCGTTCTTTGCGCCGAACAAGTGGCTCACCTCGGGCGGGCTCGGCACCATGGGCTATGGCCTGCCCGCCGCGATCGGCGCGCAGCTGGGCAATCCCGACAGCCTGGTGATCGACATTGCCGGCGATGCCTCGATCCAGATGAACATCCAGGAACTGGGCACGGCCACACAGTATCGCCTGCCGGTCAAGGTCTTCATCCTCAACAACGAATGGATGGGCATGGTCCGCCAGTGGCAGGAACTGACCTATGAAAGCCGCTATTCGGAAAGCTATTCGGACAGCTTGCCCGATTTCGTGAAGCTGGCCGAGGCCTATGGCTGGAAGGGCATCCGGATCGAGAACGAAGGCCAGCTGGACGCCGGTATCCAGGCGATGCTCGATCATCCGGGGCCGGTGATCGTCGATTGCCTGGTCCACAAGGAAGCCAACTGCTTCCCTATGATCCCCAGCGGCGCGGCGCATACCGACATGATCCTCTATGGCGATCAGGTTGCCGGGACCATGGACGACGAAGCCAAGGCGCTGGTGTAAGGAACGCTCCGATGATGAAGATCAAACAGCAGGCGTCGGAACGCCACGTCCTGACCATCACGGTCGACAACGAAGCCGGGATCCTGGCCAAGATCGCCGGCCTGTTCACCGCGCGCGGCTATAACATCGACAGCCTGACCGTGGCTGACATTACCGAGAACCACGCGGTCAGCCGGATCACCATCGTCACCCACGGCCCGCCCCAGGTGATCGACCAGATCCACGCCCAGCTGGAACGGCTGGTGCCGGTCCACAAGGTGATCGATCTGACCGAGGCCGGGGCCCACGTCGAGCGCGAGCTGGCACTGGTCAAGGTGGCCGGCACAGGCGAGGCCCGGGTCGAAGCACTACGCCTGGCCGACGTGTTCCGCGCGAGCGTGGTCGACACCACGACCAGCAGCTTCATTTTCGAACTGACCGGCGCGCCGGACAAGATCGACCGCTTCGTCAGCCTGATGCGCGAGCTGGGGCTGGTCGAAGTGGGCCGCACCGGGGTGGTCGGCATGATGCGCGGGGCCGAAGCGGTTTAGCGGCACTTTTTCATTCACCGTGTCATCCCCGCGCAGGCGGGGATCCATGGTGCAAGGGCAGTCCATGGGTTCCCGCGTGCGCGGGAACGACAAGTTAGGAAACGGAAGCGACAATGAAGGTTTACTACGACGCCGATTGCGACCTGAACCTGGTCACGGGCAAGAAGATCGCCGTGCTTGGCTATGGCAGCCAGGGCCACGCCCACGCGCAGAACCTGCGCGACAGCGGGGTCAAGGAAGTGGCGATCGCGCTGCGTCCCGGTTCGGCCAGTGCCCGCAAGGCCGAAGCCGCCGGTTTCAAGGTGCTGCCCAACAAGGAAGCCGCTGCCTGGGCCGACATCCTGATGATCCTGGCCCCCGACGAACATCAGGCTGCGATCTGGGCCGATGACATCAAGGGCAACCTGCGCCCCGGTTCGGCCCTGGCCTTTGCCCACGGCCTCAACATCCACTTCGGGCTGATCGAGGCGCCCGCCGATATCGACGTGATCATGATCGCGCCCAAGGGCCCTGGCCACACCGTGCGCGGCGAATACCTCAAGGGCGGCGGCGTGCCGTGCCTCGTCGCTGTCCACCAGGACGCCACCGGCAATGCGCTCGATGTCGCGCTGGCCTATGCCTCGGGCGTTGGCGGTGGCCGCTCGGGCATCATCGAAACCAACTTCAAGGAAGAATGCGAAACCGACCTGTTCGGTGAGCAGGCCGTGCTCTGCGGCGGGATCACCCACCTGATCCAGGCCGGGTTCGAAACCCTGGTCGAAGCTGGTTACGCCCCGGAAATGGCCTATTTCGAGTGCCTCCACGAAACCAAGCTGATCGTCGACCTGCTCTATGAAGGCGGCATCGCCAACATGCGCTATTCGATCAGCAACACGGCCGAATATGGCGACATCACCACCGGCCCGCGGATCATCACCGCCGAAACCAAGGCCGAGATGAAGCGCGTGCTGGCCGATATCCAGTCGGGCCGCTTCGTGAAGAACTTTGTGCTCGACAACCGCGCCGGCCAGCCGGAGCTGAAAGCCGCTCGCAAGGCCGCCGCCGCGCACCCGATCGAGCAGACCGGTGCCGCGCTGCGCGCCATGATGCCGTGGATCGGCGCCAACAAGCTGGTCGATCAGGACAAGAACTGAGCGTTCAGCGCGCCGCCCCGGCCAGGTTCGGGGCGGCGCGCTAGACCATCTTGCCGAAGGCCGTGCGCAATTCGCCAACGAAGGCTTCGGGCTGTTCCCAGGCGGCAAAGTGGCCGCCTTTTTCCATATCCCCCCAGTGGACAAGGTTCTTCAGGCTGCGCTCCGCCCATTTGCGCGGCGTTGGCAGGATTTCGCGCGGATAGGCGCTGACCGCCGTCGGCAGCTCAATTTCCACCGGGGCGAAGGCATTGAAGCTCTCCCAGTAGAGCCGCGCGGCTGAGGCGCCGTTGCCGGGCAGCCAGTAAAGCATGATGTTGTCGAGAATGGCATCGCGGCTCAGCGCATCGAAGGGCGATCCGGTATTGTCGGTCCAGGCCCACATCTTCTCGAAGATCCAGCCAGCGAGACCGACAGGACTGTCCACCAGCCCGTAACCCACCGTCTGCGGCCGGGTGCTCTGCTGCTTGGAATAGCCCGAATCCCAGTCCTGGTAATGCTGCAACGCGACCAGCGCCTTTTGCTCGGCTGGCGAGGGATTGGCGAGGTCTTCGGGCAGCGGCCGGGCGATCGGCATGTTCAGGTGGATGCCCAGGCACCCCGGCGGCTTGATCAGGCCGATCGCGGTGGTCACGGCCGATCCCCAGTCACCGCCCTGTGCCACCCAGCGATTGTAACCCAGCCGCTGCATCAGTTCGGCCCAGGCAAAGGCGATCTTTGGCACACCCCAGCCGGTTTCGCTCGGCTTGCCCGAGAAACCGAAGCCCGGCAGCGATGGGGCGACGACGTGGAAAGCAAGTTCGCCCGCGGGCGGATTGGTCAGCGCCTCGATCACGCCCATGAACTCGATCACCGAGCCCGGCCAGCCGTGTGTGATGACGAGCGGCATGGCATCGGCGCGCGGTGATCGGACGTGCAGGAAATGGATGTCCAGCCCCTGGATCTCGGTCTTGTACTGGCCCAGCCCATTCAGCCGCGCCTCGCACCGCCGCCAGTCATAGCCCTTGCGCCAGTAGCCGACGAGGTCCTGCAGCACGGCGAGCGGCGTACCCTGCGACCAGTCATCGACCGGCTCCTTTTCCGGCCAGCGGGCGAGGTCCAGCCGGGCATCGAGATCGTCCAGCTGCGCCTGCGGGATCGCGAGGGTGAAAGGCTTGATTTCGCTCATGGTCTATCCTTGCAGCGCTGCCTTGGCGGCAGCTTCAACCTTGCCGCGATCGAACAGTGTCACGGTCGAGCTGCCCTTGGCCAACACATTGCCGTCAATATCCAACAGCTGCCCTTCGACAAAGGCGGTCTTCTTGCCGCGCCGCTCGATCCAGCCTTCGGCAATCACCCGCCCGGGGCGCACAGGCGCGAAGAAGCTGACCTTGATCTCCAGGCTCATCGGCGTGACATCGTGGCCCAGCACGGCGATCACCGCATGGGCCATGGCCGCATCGATCCAGCCGGTCACGAAGCCGCCCTGCACTACTCCGCCGGAATGGCACTGGTTGGCGCGCGCCTCGTATTCCAGCCGCGAACGGCCTTCGGGGTTCATCTCGACGATGCGGACAAGGCCCATCGTCTCGTAAAGGCTGTCAACGCTCACCGTCGGTTCCTTCAGGCCAGCGCCGAATAGATCAGCGTCTTCAACTCGCGCCGGATCGGGTAAGTGCTGCTGGGGGCCAGCTGGGTCATGAAGACCATGGTGATCTCCTCAACCGGGTCGACGAAGAAGGCCGTGGAATACATCCCGCCCCAGTAATACTCGCCGACCGAACCCGGGATCATCGTCCGCACCGGATCGAGGTTGACCGCAAAGCCCAGGCCGAACCCGACGCCGGCATTGGTCGCCTCGCTGAACAGCGACTTCGACCACGAGGCCAGATCGCCATCATCGGGCAGGTGGTTGAGCGTCATCAGCTCGATCGACTTGCGCCCGAGGATTCGTGCGCCATCCAGCTCGCCACCATTGAGCAGCATGGTGTTGAAGCGGTGATAGTCGAGCGCGGTCGAAACCAGCCCGCCCCCGCCCGAAACCAGCCGCGGCATCTTCGCCCACAGGCTTTCCGCGCCGCGATCGAACAGCACCTTCCCCTTGCCCGGCACGAAGCTGTAGCAATCGGGCAGGCGGTGCAGCTTGTCAGCCGGGACCATGAGGCCGGTGTCGACCATCTTGAGCGGCGCGAAGATGTGCTGCTCGAAATACTCGTGCAGCGGCTGGCCCGACAGGCGTTCCACCACTGCGCCCAGCACGTCGGTCGACACCGAGTAGTTCCAGGCCTCGCCGGGCGAGAATTCGAGCGGCAGCTTGCCCAGTGCGGCGATGAATTCGTCCAGCGTCAGGTTGCCATGCCAGTTCTCGATCTTGCCCTCGCGATAGGCGGCATCGATATTGGTGCGGTTCTGGAAGCCATAGGTCAGGCCCGAGGTGTGGCGCAGCAGGTCGACCATCTGCATCGGCCGGGTGCAGGCCCTGGTCAGGAACGGCACCCCCGCCCCGCCACCATTGTAGACCGCCAGGTCTTTGAATTCCGGCAGCACGTGATGGACCGGCGTATCAAGCGCAACCCTCGCCTGTTCCAGCAACTGCATGAAGGCCACCGAGGTGACCGGCTTGGTCATGGAAGCGATGCGGAAGATCGTGCTTTCATCGATCTGCTTGCCATCACCCTCGCGCGCCGCGCCCTGCGAGGAAAAGTGGGCGATCTCGCCCCGGTGCGCCACCAGCACCTGGGCATGGGGCAGCTTGCCGGTATCGAGGTAGCGATCCTTGATGAAGGCGGGAATGCGGGCAAGGCGGGCTGGGTCGAATCTCATTCGGTCTTTCCGGTCACTGATTGAGCAACCCTATTGCCGCGAGTCCCAGGTCAAAGCAACGAATGCGCATTGCTGGCTTTACAAGCCGGGTTCGAGACTCCATAGGCTCGGTCCATGACCACTCTGTTTGGCCTTACCCTGCGACTTATCCGCCCTTGGGCGTGAGCGGGCGTGCCATCCTCGGGCGCGCAGCATCGCCCAAGGGACTTTCCGGCACACCCAGACAATCGCAGAGCTACGCAGAGACCACGCCATGACCATGCTGAAGAACCCCGGGGTCAAGTACCGCCCCTTCCCGCCCATCAACCTGCCCGACCGGCAGTGGCCCAGTCGCGTGATCGACAAGGCCCCGCGCTGGCTTTCCACCGACCTGCGCGATGGCAACCAGGCGCTGATCGATCCGATGGGCGCGGAGAAGAAGAGCCGCTTCTTCGACCTGCTGCTGAAAGTGGGCGTGAAGGAGATCGAGGTGGGCTTCCCCGCTTCGGGCGCGACCGATTTCGATTTCATCTCGGGCCTGGTCAAGTCCGGCCGGATTCCCTCGGACGTGACGCCGCAGGTGCTGACCCAGTCGCGCCGCGACCTGATCGAGACGACCTTTGCCAGCCTGGAAGGCGCGGAGAAGGCCATCGTCCACGTCTACAATGCCGTCTCCCCCGCCTGGCGCCGGATCGTCTTCGGGATGAGCCGGGAAGAGATCAAGCAGATCGCCATCGAGGGCGCCAAGGTGATGCGCGACCAGGCGGCGAAGTATCACGGTACCGACTGGCACTTCGAGTACAGCCCCGAAACCTTCTCGACCGCCGAGGTCGATTTCTCGGTCGAGGTCTGCGCGGCGGTAATGGAAGTACTCCAGCCGACCACCGCCAAGCCGATCATCTTCAATCTGCCCGCCACGGTCGAATGCGCGACGCCCAACGTCTATGCCGACCAGGTCGAGCTGTTCAGCCGCTCGATCCCGGACCGCGACAAGGTGGTCATTTCGCTGCACACCCATAACGATCGCGGCACCGGCATCGCCGCTTGCGAACTGGGGCTGATGGCTGGAGGCGACCGGGTCGAGGGCTGCCTGTTCGGCAATGGCGAACGCACCGGCAACTGCGATCTCGTGACCGTTGCGCTCAACATGTACACGCAGGGGGTCGATCCGGGGCTCGATTTTTCGGACATCGATGCGATCGCGAAGACAGTGGAATACTGCAACCAGCTGCCGATCCACCCGCGCCATCCTTACGTGGGCGAACTGGTCTACACCTCGTTCTCCGGCAGCCACCAGGACGCGATCAAGAAGGGCTTCGCCGCGCGCGAACAGCAGAACGACGAGGCCTGGGAGATGCCCTATCTTCCGATCGATCCGGCGGATCTGGGCCGCAGCTATGAAGCGGTGATCCGGGTCAACTCGCAGTCCGGCAAGGGCGGCTTTGCCTGGGTGCTGGAACAGGACCAGGGGCTGAAGCTGCCCAAGAAGATGCAGGCGCACTTCTCCGGCCATGTCCAGAACCTGGCCGACGAAGTGGGCCGCGAACTGTTTGCCGACGACATCTGGGAGGTGTTCCAGCGGACCTACAAGCTCAGCACGCCGCAGCATTTCCAGCTGGTCGACTACGAGGAATCGAAGGCTGCCGACGGCACCCGCGTCTTCGCCGGCAAGATTGCCGTCGATGACAAGGAACAGACCGTTTCCGGGCGTGGCAATGGCCTGATCAGCTCAGTCGTGGCGACCCTGGCGGAGAGCTTTGGCGAGAAGCTGGAAGTGAAGGACTATTCCGAGCACGCCATGGGCGCCGGGTCCGATGCCCGTGCGGCGGCCTATGTCGAATGCATCGGCCCGGACGGCAAAACCATCTGGGGCGTCGGCATTGACGAGGACGTGGCGACTGCTTCCGTCCGGGCCGTGCTGAGCGCCGCCAATGGCTTGGCGCGGGCCTAGCCAGCACTTCTGACCGAGGATCAGGCGGGGGCGATCAATAGATCGTGTAGCCCCCGTCGATCACGATCGAATCGCCAGTGTGGTGGCGCGATGCGCGGCTGGCGAGGTAGACCGCGATCGCGGCAAAATCCGAACCGTCCATCCAGCCACCGGTCGGCACCCGGCTGATCACCGCCTCGTTGAACTTGTCCCAGCCTTGCAGGCCTTCGGTCAGGCCGGATCGGGTCCAGCCGGGTAGGATGCTGTTGGCGGTAATGCCATAGCGCGCCAGTTCGACAGCCATGGCGCGGATCATGGTGACGACCGCGCCCTTGGTGGCAGCATAATGCTCGTTGCGGGCCGCACCGTGAATCGCCGAAGTCGAGGAAATGCCCACCAGCGAACCGCCGCTGTCGCCCGCCTCATGCCGCGCGATCATGTGCCGCGCCGCCTCTCGGAGAGTGTAAAGCACCCCGTGGATGTTGATCGCCTCGATCCGTTCCAAGTCGGCGGTCGAGATGTCGAACAGGCTCTTGCGCGGAATGGATATACCCGCGTTGGCAATCGCCTGGTCAAGCCGCCCGAACTCCGCGACAATGCCCGCGATCCCGGCCGCGACCGCCGCTTCGTCGGACACGTCGATCCGGGCATGGCGAACCTCGCCACCATGCTGGCGAAGCTGCGCCGCCGCAATCTCGTTGCGCTCGGCATTGGTGCCCCAGATCACCACCGTCGCGCCATGTTGGGCCAGCCCTTCGGCCATACCCAGGCCGATCCCGCTGTTGCCCCCGGTTACCAGCGCGACCTTGCCGGTCAGATCGAACAGTGATGCCATGGCCTATCCCTCACCCATCTTTTTAATCGATCGGTTAATGCGAGGGCGGTCTGCGCTTGTCAAACCCGCCCGGCACCATAAGCTGCGGGCCAAACAGAACCAGAGAGGAGTGAACCAGTGAGCGAAGCGATCCTCGAGCCTGAACTGCCGATCATCGATCCCCATCACCACCTGTGGGACCTGCGCCCGGTGATGGGCGCCTTTCCGGAGCCGCATCATCACTTCGTCGCTTCGGTGGCGCGTTCACCCTATTACACCTTCAACGAACTGCACGCCGACATGACCAGCGGCCAAAACGTGATCGGCACGGTCTACATGGAATGCGGCGCCTTCTACCGCGCCGGGGCCGATGAAGCACTGAAGGTGGTCGGCGAGGTCGAATATGTGAACGGCGTTGCCGCCCAGGGCGCCAGTGGGCTTTATGGCGCGATGCGGCCCTGCGCGGCAATCATCGGTCATGCCGACCTGACCCGCGGCAGCGCGGCCGGCGCGGTGCTCGATGCGCTGGCCTCAGCCGCGCCGGACCGGTTCCGTGGCATTCGCCATGCCGCCGCCTGGGATGCCGATCCCGATGTGCTGGGCCCGCCGTTCCACGCGCCGGCCGGGCTCTATCTCGACAGCAAGTTCCGCGAAGGCTTTGCCGAACTGGGCAAGCGCGGGCTGACTTTCGATGCCTGGCTGCTGGAACCGCAGCTGGGCGATTTCCTGAGCCTGGCCAAGGCTTTCCCCGACCAGCCGATCGTGCTCGATCACTGCGGCACCCCGCTGGGCATGGGCTCGTACCACGGCAAGCTGCACGAACGGTTCGACACCTGGCGTGCTTCGATCAAGGCGATTGCCGAATGCCCCAACGTGTCGGTCAAGCTGGGCGGCCTCGCCATGTCCTTTGCCGGCATGCCCGATCACGGGCCGGAAGCGGGACTGTCATCGGAAGTGCTGGCGGCGATGTGGCGCCCCTATATCGAAACCTGCATCGAGGCCTTCGGGCCGGACCGGGCCATGTTCGAAAGCAATTACCCGGTCGACAAGTGGGGCGCGAGCTATCCGGTGCTGTGGAACGCCTTCAAGCGACTGACGCTGGGGGCCAGTGCCGATGAAAAGCGCGCGCTTTATGCCGGCACGGCGGCGCGCTTCTATGGGCTGGAATACCTGCTCGGCTGATGATGAACCGGCCGGGGGTGCGGTTCGCCCGCACCCCCGCGCCGCTTAGGCCTGATGGATCGCCTTGGTGACGAGGTAGCTTTCCATCCCCTCGATCCCGCCTTCGCTGCCAAAGCCCGAGTCCTTGACCCCGCCAAACGGCGAATCCGGGACCGAGATGGCGAAGGTGTTGATCCCCACCATCCCGCTTTCCAGCGCATCGCCCAGCAGGTTGGCGCGGCGCATCTGCTCGGTAAAGGTGAAGGCAGCGAGGCCATAGGGCAGGCGGTTGGCCTTGGCGATAGCATCGTCCAGATCGGTGAACGGGGCCGCCACGGCGACCGGGCCGAACGGCTCGTTGCTCATGATATCAGCGCTGTCCGGAACATCGGCGAGCAGGGTCGGCTGGAAGAAGAACCCGGCATTGCCGCGGCTGCCCCCCGCCATCACCCGCGCACCCTTGGCCCGCGCATCCTCGACCAGCGCCTCGATCGCAGCGGGGCGACGGACATTGGCCAGGGGCCCCATCTGTGTTTCGCCATCCAGCCCGTGGCCGGTCTGGACCTTTCCCGCGCGCGCGGCAAAGCCTTCGACGAAACGGTCATAGATGCCCTGCTGGACATAGAACCGCGTCGGCGAAACGCAGACTTGCCCGGCGTTGCGGAACTTCTGCGGCACGACCATGTCGAGCGTCTTTTCGAGGTCGCAATCGTCGAACACCAGGACCGGGGCATGGCCGCCCAGTTCCATCGTCACGCGCTTCAAGCCATCGGCCGCCAGCCGCATCAGGTGCTTGCCGACCGGGACCGAGCCGGTGAAGCTGACCTTGCGGATGACGGGTGAGGCCAGCAGGTGGCGGCTGACCGCATCGGGCACACCATGGACCAGCTGCACCACGTCGGCCGGCAGGCCCGCATCCAGCAGGCAGCGCACCAGCGCCCCGGTGCAGCCGGGAGTTTCCTCCGGCGGCTTGGCAATCACCGAACAGCCCGTGGCGAGCGCCGGACCCAGCTTCTTGGCCAACAGGTAGATCGGGAAGTTCCATGGGCTGAAAGCCGCGACCGGGCCGACCGGTTGCTTCGTCACCAGCGCGCGCTGGCCGGTGGGGCGCACCAGCACCCGGCCATAGATCCGGGTGGCTTCGGCCGCGCACCAATCGAACAACCCCGCGCTGGACATCACTTCGCCGCGCGCCTCGGCCAGCGGCTTGCCCTGTTCCATGGTCAGCAGCCGGGCGATGCCATCGGCCCGTTCGCGCAGCAGCGCGGCGGCCTTGGTCAGCACGGCCGCGCGCTGCTCGGCCGGGGTGTTCTTCCACAGGGCAAAGCCGCGCTCGGCGGCGGCGAGCGCCTCGTTAAGATCAGCCGGGCTGGCCAGTGGCACTTCGGCAATGGTTTCGCCGCGGGCCGGGTCTACGACCGGGAACAGGTCGCGCCCCTCCCCGATTTTCCAGCTGCCATTGATGAACAGCGCCAGGTCGGCGTCGTAAGTCTGGGTCATGGGTATCCTCGCTCTCTGGGGCGAGGGATTAGCTGTCGTGCAGCGCCTTGACCAGTGTAGTGCGCAGCGCAATCAACCGCGCACGCAGGGCAAAGGCATTGGTCGGAACAGGGGCCGACCCGGCTTGCGGCTCAGCTGCCAGAGGCGCCTGCTCGGCCACTTTGGCAGCCGCTGCCGACCGGGCCGCCTTGCCTCCGCTCAAGGCCTGGCGCGCGCCGCGCAAGGTATAACCCTCGCGATGAACCAGCCGGTCAATTGCCTCAACCAGGGCAACATCTTCCGGCCGGTAGTATCGACGCCCGCCGCTGCGTTTGAGCGGCTTCAACATGGGGAACTGTTCTTCCCAATAGCGCAGGACATGCTGACGGATGCCCAGCGCCTTGGCCACTTCCCCGATCGTGCGCAGCGCACCCTCTTCCTTCCCGTCGGCAAAACCGGCGTGGCGCGAATCGGCCGAGAAGAGGTCAGGCCCGGTCACCCTTTGGCGATCCGGTCCTTAAGCATCTGGCTGGCCCGGAATGTCAGCACCCGGCGTGGCGTGATCGGCACTTCCACCCCGGTCTTGGGGTTGCGGCCAATGCGCTGCGTCTTGTCCCGAAGCAGGAAGGTGCCAAACCCGGATATCTTCACATTCTCGCCACTTTCCAGTGCGTTACCCATGTGATCGAGAATGGCTTCCACCATCCCCAGCGAGTCCGCACGGGACAATCCCACCTTGCGATTGATTGCTTCGGCCAGATCGGCCCTCGTCAAAGTTTGCATCGAGCGCATTTTTGCCACCTTCCCCGAAACATAGCTATTTCGACCCCGTGTCAACGATAGCCGTTTACCGGAAGAATGCAACGAAGCCCTTGAAAGTGGTTGATTTGGAATAAAGCGGGCTCAGACCCGAAACAGGCTCGCGCCCCAGGTGAAGCCACCACCCATCGCTTCCAGCATGACCAGCTGACCCGGCTGGATCCGCCCGTCACGGATCGCGGCGTCCAGCGCCAGCGGCACCGAGGCGGCCGAAGTGTTGGCGTGGCGATCGACCGTTACCACCACCTTCTCCGGCGGCAGGCCAAGCTTTTTCGCGGTCGCATCAAGGATGCGCTGATTGGCCTGGTGCGGCACCACCCAGTCGAGCTGGTCCGGCGTATGGCCGGTGTCCGCCAGCACTTCGCCCAGCACCTCGGCCAGGTTGACCACGGCATGGCGGAACACCTCGCGGCCCCGCATGCGGATGTGGCCGACCGTGCCGGTGGTGGAAGGCCCGCCATCGACATAGAGCAGTTCGTTATGCGCGCCGTCGGCATGCAGCCGGCTGGCCAGAATGCCCGGGCCATCCTCGGCCACATCGCGCGCTTCGAGCACCACGGCCCCGGCCCCGTCGCCGAACAGGACGCAGGTGGTGCGATCCTCCCAGTCAAGGATCCGGCTCATCGTCTCGGCACCGATTACCAAGGCACGCTTCGCGGCGCCAGTGCGCAGCATCGAATCGGCCACGCCCAGGGCATAAAGGAAGCCGGAACAGACCGCGCCGACATCGAAGGCGATTCCGCCATGGCAGCCAAGCTGGTCCTGGACGATCGTCGCGCTGGCCGGAAAGGTCTGATCGGGTGTGCAGGTGGCCAGCACGATCAGGCCGATATCCTGCGGTTCCAGCCCGGCCGCAGCCAGCGCGGCGCGCGCGGCGGCAGTGGCGAGGCTGGAAGTCGTTTCCCCCTCACCGGCCAGGTGACGCGAACGGATGCCGGTCCGCTCGACGATCCATTCGTCGCTGGTGTCGACCCGCTCGGCCAGTTCGGCATTTGAAACTGCGCGTTCCGGCAGGGCCGAACCCGTACCAACCAGAACCGAGCGAAGTGTCATTGCGCCGTCTTGCCCTTGTTGCGGATCGATTCGGCCCCGAAATGCTCGAGTTCGGCGGCGATCCGGCTGGTCAGGTTTTCTTCGAGCAGCCGCGCGGTAACCGCCACGGCATTGGCCACGCCCAGCGCCGAGGCCGAACCGTGGCTCTTCACGACAATGCCGTTCAGCCCCAGGAACACCGCGCCGTTGTGGTTGTTGGGATCGAGATGGTGCTTGAGCAGCTCGGTCGCCGGACGCGAGATCAGGAAGCCGACCTTCGAGCGCAGCGACGAAGCGAACGAGCGGCGCAGCAGATCCGCCACGAAGCGGGCCGTTCCTTCGATCGCCTTGAGGGCGATATTGCCCGAAAAGCCGTCGGTCACCACCACGTCTACATCGCCGCGGTTGATCTTGTCGGCCTCGGTAAAGCCGTCAAAGCGCAACGAGAGTTCGGTGTGGGAATTGAGCTGGGCGGCCGCATCGCGCAGCGCCTCGGTGCCCTTGGTTTCCTCGCTACCGATATTGAGCAGGCGGACACGCGGATGATCGCGGCCAGTGATGATCCGCGAATAGGCTGCGCCCATGATCGCGAACTGCACCAGGTTGCGGGCATCGCAATCGGTATTGGCGCCCAGGTCGAGCATGACCACGTCATTCTCGCCGAGGGTCGGCATCAGGGCAGACAGCGCCGGACGGTCGATCCCGGGCATGGTCCGCAGGGCCAGCTTGGCCATGGCCATCAGCGCACCGGTATTGCCGGCGCTGACCGCGGCACCGGCGGCCCCGGTCTTCACCGCGTTGATCGCCAGGCCCATCGAGGTGGTCTTGGCACGGCGCAGGGCCTGGGTGGGCTTTTCATCGCCCGCCACCACATCTTCGCAATGCAGGATTTCAGAGGCCGCGCGCAGGTTCGGGTGGTGCTCCAGCGCGTCCTTGATCCGCGCTTCGTCACCGACCAGCAGAAACTTGAAACGGTCGTGGCGGCGACGCGCCAGCGCCGCCCCTTCGACCATCACACGCACGCCTTCGTCACCGCCCATCGCATCGATGGCGATACGCGGCAGGCTCATCGCAGTTCCCCCCGTTGGATGGGCTTAGAGCCCGACGGCGATGACTTCGCGGCCGTTGTAATGCCCGCAAGCCGGGCAGATGTTGTGCGGGCGCTTCAGTTCGCCACAGTTCGAGCATTCATGGAATGCTTCAACCTTCAGCGCATCATGGCTGCGGCGCATGCCCCGGCGGGACGGGCTCGTTTTTCTCTTGGGGACAGCCATTTCGGCACCTGTTCCTGAATATCGTCTGGTCGTCTAGGGTTGCCGCGCTGGATCCAAGGGACTGGCGGCTGCGAAGGCGCGCCTATAGCGAATTTGGCGCGCGTTGCAAGCGCCGTCCTGACCATTGAGCGAACCAACAGGGGAGAGGATGATGTTGCTACCCACTACGCTTTCGCTGGCTGCTGCTGCGGCGATCATCAATCTGTGGCTTTCGGTCCGCTGCGGCCAGGTCCGCGGCAAGGCCGGGATCAGCATTGGCACCGGCGGTAACGAGCTGCTCGAACGCCGGATGCGCGCCCAGCTCAACTTCGTGGAGAACACCCCCTGGGTGCTGCTGCTCATCGCCGGGATCGAACTGGCCGGCAAGGGCGGGCAATGGCTCGCGATCGTCGGCGCGGTCTACATGCTGGGCCGCGTTGGCCACGGCATCGGCATGGATGGCGCAAGCTTTGCGAAGGGCCGGATGATCGGCACCCTGATCACCATGCTGGCCCAGCTGGGCCTGGCAATTGTTGCCGTGCTGGTCGTACTCGGCCACATGTAAGCCTGAAGCCGCGCCGGCCTGGCCGGGGCGGCAGGCTAGCTCAGCACATAATCGCTGACGAAGGCATTGGTCTTGCGTTCGCGACCGAAAGTGCTCGTGGGGCCGTGGCCGGGAACAAAGGTCACGTCCTCACCCAGCGGCCAGAGCTTCTGCGTGATCGAATCGACCAGTTGCTGGTGATTCCCGCGCGGAAAATCGGTCCGTCCGATCGACCCCTGGAACAGCACATCGCCAACCATCGCAAAGCGCGAGGGGGCGTGGAAGAATACCACGTGGCCGGGCGTGTGGCCGGGGCAATGGATCACGTCCAGGTCCAGCTCACCCACCGTCACCTTGTCGCCATCGTGCAGCCAGCGGTTCGGCTCGAAGGTTTCGGCATGCATGCCCCAGCGCTTGCCGTCATCGTCCAGCTGAGCGATCCAGAACCGGTCCTCCTCGTGCGGGCCTTCGATCGGCACGCCCAGTTCCTTCGCCAGGATCCCGGTCTGCCCGCAGTGATCGAGGTGCCCGTGGGTAACGAGCAGCTTCTCGATCGTCACCCCGACCTTGGCCACGGCCGCCTTCAGCTTGTCGAGATCGCCGCCGGGATCGACCAACGCGCCCTTCATCGTCTTCGTGCACCAGATCAGCGAGCAGTTCTGCTGCAAGGGAGTGACGGGCAGGATGCCCACGCGCATCGGGGGTTCGGCGGTTTCGGTCATGCCGCCTAAATGACGGCAAGCGCCCGCAGCGGCAAGGGTCATGATCACTTAACCCCGACCCAAGCCTCAGCGCCAGCGATCACAGCCGCCCGCCCTTCCATACCACCCGCCCGATCACCTCCACTTCCGCGCGCGGCAGTTCGATCGGGCGATAGGCGGCATTATCGCTGACCAGCACGATCTGCCCTGGCTGCGCGGTGTCGAGCCGCTTGACCAGCAAGGCATCCCCGCTGCGCACCACGTGGATGCCATCGCGCAAGGGCCGCGGCGTGCGATCGACCAGGATCTCGTCCCCGTCGCGCAGGGTCGGCTCCATCGAATCGCCCTCGACCCGGATCGCCGAGAGCATGCGCGGATCGAGCCCCTGCTCGCGCAGCCAGCGTCCCGAAAAGCGCAGGGCTCCGATCGGCATTTCCTCGAACGCGAGCGCGCCGGCCCCGGCCGCTGCGCCCAGCGGCAGGCGCGGCACGTCAACCCAATCACCGCGCGCTGGCTGCTCGATAACTTGCGAGGAATTTTCCTCCGGCGCGCCCAGCTCCGCCTCGTCCACGCCGAGGAACCGGGCCAGCTTGCGCCGGTCCATTTCCTCCAGCTTGCGCGGGCTGCCCTTGCGGATGAATTGCTGCAAGTACGTGGCGTTACGCCCGATCAGTTCCGAAAGCCGGGCCAGGCTGACGCCTTGCTCGGTCGCCAGTTGCTGCAAACGGGTGCGCGGGTCGGCCATGGTCATGAAGATGTACTAGTCGATGTATTTTTCCTAGACAAGTAGGATTTTACCCGTGAAGGCAGGATTGTTCCCGCACCGACTCACCGATCAGAAAAGGACGCCTTCTCATGCTGATACGCCGGATCGAGCAATTCCTGCACGAAACAGGAATGCCCTGGACCAAGTTCGGGCGGCTCGCCACTCACGACCCCCGCTTTGTCCAGGACCTGCGCAATGGCCGCTCACCCCGCCCGGAAACAGAATCGCGGTTGGAACATTTCATGAACGATTATCGGAGAACCCGCCGTGCAGCATGACCCTGCCCTGCTTCGCATCCTCAGGCAGCCTGGAGTCCGCAAGGGCCGTCGTCCCTGGCTGAGCCTGCTCGCGACCTTGCTGGAACTGGGACAGGGCCGCGCCGAACTGGTGCGTCACAGCGAACACAGTTGGGCCAGCGCGACCTTTGCCGGCACCAAGCATTGCGTGGAGCTGGCCTTTACCGGGGCGGAAGCACTGGAAGCCGCGGAAAGCCTGATCGCCGCCCTGCCCGATCACGAATTCGACCTGCCCGGCCAACTGGTGGCCGATGCCTGCCTGATCTCCATCGAACAAGCCATGCTGCCCCAGCCCCGCATGGTGCTGAAGATCGAGGTCCTGCTGCTGGAGGATGGCTAAGTGGCGCCCTCGCCGCCGATCAGCCGCTCGAACTGGGCGCGGCCGCGCGGCGAGAACACGACCGCGCGTGAGTTCGCTTCCCGCCTAGCCCAACCCTGATCGAGGATCCGGGCGAGGATCGCCCGGCCCAGACTGCCCGCCAGATGCGAGCGCCGCTCACTCCAGTCGAGGCACTCGCGGCACAGGTGGCCGCGCCGGGCGGAAAGATCCGCAATATCGATCCCGAAGGCGCCAACAAATGCTGCGCCTGGTTCGGTCAGCGCCAGCCCCGATGGTGCCAGCGCCAGGTAACCGTGGCTGATCATGTGATCGAACAGCCGCGTCGCCATCTGCCCCGCCAGATGGTTGTAGCAGACCCGCGCCTCGCGCAGCCGGATATCGGCCGGGCCGGTGCGCGTGCGCAAATGGCCGGTGGTCTGGGCGAGCTCCATCAGCACTTCGAGCGATCGCGCGACGCGTTCATCGGCCAGGGCAAAATAGCGGTGGCGCCCCTGCTGGCGGGTCGTCACCAGATTGCCATCGAGCAGCTTGCGCAGGTGCGAGCTGGCAGTCTGCTGGGTGATCCCGGCCTCACTGGCGAGTTCGGTCGCCGTCAGGGCCTTGCCCGACATCAGCGCGGTCAGCATGTTCGATCGCGCGGGGTCACCGATCAGGTTGGCGATCCGGGCAATGTCAGGGCCTTCTTTCATACTTCGATCCATATCGAAGCATATCGGCAGGGTGAAGCGTAAATCGGCCTCTCCAAAACCACTGGAGAGACCATGCTTACCTGCATCATCCGCTATCACATCGATCCGACCAAGAAGGACCAGTTTGCCGAATATTCCCGCAACTGGGGCCAGGCCATCCCGCGCTGCGGGGCCGACCTGATCGGCTATTTCGCCCCGCACGAGGGCTCCAGCACCCTGGCCTATGGCATCTACAACATCGCCAGTCTGGCCGAATACGAAGCCTACCGGGCGCGCCTTGCGGCAGACCCGCTGGGCCGCGAAAACTACGAGTTCGCCCAGCGCGAAAAGTTCCTGCTGCGCGAGGATCGCACTTTCCTGAAACTGGTTTCAGCGCCGCACGGAGGCCGGGAATGATCGCGGTGATCTTCGAGGTCGAACCTGCCCCGGGCCAGAACGAGACCTATCTCGACACAGCGGCAGGCCTGCGCCCGCTGCTCGATGAAATCGAGGGTTTCATCTCGGTCGAACGCTTCCAGAGCCTGACCAACCCCGGCAAGCTGGTGTCGCTGTCCTTCTTCGAGAACGAGGAAGCAGTGCGGCGTTGGCGCGAAACGGCTGAACATCGCGCCGCCCAGTCAGCCGGCCGCAGCGGGGTTTTCGCCGACTACCGCCTGCGGGTCGCCTCCGTGATCCGCGACTATTCGCTGCACAACCGCAAGGAGGTGCCGCTGGTCTAGTGGAGGACGTCTAATACCCCAGCGTCAGGTCCATCACCGGATCGAGCGGTTCACCGGCGCGATAGCGTTCCAGGTTGACCAGGAACCGCTCGACCGAGCGGATGAACATCTTGTCCTGCGCCCGGCCTGACAGGTGCATGGTGACATGGGCGTTGGGCAGGCTCCACAGCTCGTGATCGGCCGGGAGCGGTTCGGGCGTGGTGACGTCCAGGAAAGCCGCGTGGATGCGATTGGCCTTGAGCGCCTCAACCAGCGCATCCTGATCGACCACGGCCCCGCGCGCGATGTTGACCAGCACGGCATCGCTTTTCATCGCCGCGAGCTCGGCCGCGCCGATCATGCCATCGGTTTCGGGGGTGGCGGGCACGGCCAGGATCACCCAATCGAATTCGCCCAGCCGCGCGCGCCACTGGTCGGGCGCCAGGGTATCCGGCCCCGGCGTGCGGCGGACCTTGGTCACCTCGACCCCAAACGGAGCCAGCCGCTCGGCAATCAGGCTGCCGATCGCGCCCATGCCAAGGAGCAGCGCCTTGCTGCCGAACAGTTCACGCTTGCCGGGCGAATCCATCAGCCATTCGTGGCGGTCCTGCGCGCGGACCACCTCGCGATAGCCCTTGGCCACGGTCAGCATGCCCATCACGACATATTCGGCGATGGTGATGGCGTTGATCCCGGCGCCGTTGGTCACGGTCACGCCGCGCTCATGCAGCAGCGAGAGCGGCATGTGATCGAGCCCGGCGTAGATCGAGTTGAGCCACTTGAGGCTGGTCGCCCGCCGCGCCGCCTCGGCCATGTCTTCCTTCTTGTAGAGATCGAACCAGCCGATTTCGGCCTGATCGGCGATCTCCAGCAATTCCTCGGTCGTGGCGAACCAGCGCGGCTCGATCCAGTCGGGCAGGCGCGGCTCCAGGATCGGGCGGGCGATGGCGGATAGCACGGCAACAGTCATGACGGACGAAAAGCTCCCCACAGGGCAAAGGTCAGGAACGGTAGGCCGATCAGGTCAACCAGCGCAATGGTGCGCAGGGCCGGTGGCGCTCCGGCGCGCCAGTATAGCCACAGAAAGCCCAGCATCGAAATCGCGGTGACAATCCCCGCCAATTGCCGCGCCTCGGGCCGCCATGCTGCCCACAGGCAGGCGACGAACACCGCCAGGAACAGCGCGGCGCGGTGGTGCATCAGCATGAACAGCGGGTTGTCCGCGCGAATTCCATAAAGCGCGGTCAGCGTCGCCGGACGGAAGAAGGCCAGCGCCGGCATCAGGTGCACCAGCGCCAGCGCTATCCAGGAGATCGGTTGCATCATGCAACCAGATTAGCGCAGCGAGGCAGCTTGGCAAGCCGCCTCAGCCAAAGCGCTCACTCACCCAGCTTCCAGTCCCAGCCCAGCGGATCGCCGTCCATCACCTCGACGCCCTGTGCGGCGAGTTCGTCGCGCAGGCGGTCGGAGGTGGCGAAATCTTTGGCCGCGCGCGCTTCCTTGCGCTGGGTCAGGACGGCTTCGATCTCGGCTTCGGTGATGGTCGCCGCCTTGGGGCGGATGCGTAGGTCGGTCCTGCTCAGGTTGTCGAATTCAAAGCCCAGAACCGCGTCGAACTTTCGCAGCAGATCCAATCTGAAATCCGACGAGATTTTCTTGTCGGCCAGCAGCTCTTCGAAAACGGTCAAGGCCACCGCCGTATTCAAGTCTTCAGAGATTGTTCCGGCGAACGCAGTTTCATGGTTTGAAAGAATCTGCTCCATCGCTGTTGGCGACCCTGCGGTCTTAGGAGGGGTTTGGGCCAATCGCTCCCAGGCCATCACCATCCGCTTCAGCCGCACCAGCGCCGCCTGCAGCCCTTCCCAGCTGAATTCCAGTTCGCTGCGGTAATGGGCCTGAAGGCACATCAGACGATAGGCCAGCGGGTGATAGCCCTTGTCGATCAGCAGTTGCAGCCGCAGGAACTCGCCCGCGCTCTTGCTCATCTTGCCCGAACGCTCGACCAGGAAATTGTTGTGCATCCAGATGTTGGCGCCCGAATTGGCGGGAACATCGAGGCCATTGGTGCAGCAGAACGCCTGGTTCTGGGCAATCTCGTTCGGGTGGTGGATCTCGCGGTGGTCGATCCCGCCGGTGTGGATGTCGAACGGAAAACCCAGCACCTGCCCGGACATGACCGAGCATTCGAGGTGCCAGCCCGGCGCGCCCCTGCCCCAGGGCGAATCCCATTCCATCTGGCGCTTCTCGCCCGGCGGGGTCTTGCGCCAGATCGCGAAGTCGGCGGCGTTGCGCTTGCCCTCCACTTCGTCAATCCGGCCCTCACCTTCTTCGGTGACAGCGCGGGCGAGGCGGCCGTAGTCGGCCACGGTCGTAACGTCGAAGTAAAGCCCGCTATCCAGCTCGTAGCAGTGCTTGTCGGCAATCGACTTCGCAAAGTCGATCATCGCCGGGACATATTCGGTGGCGATGGTCCACTTGGCGGGCTGGCGGATGCCCAGCGCCTTCACGTCGGCCCAATAGGCTTCGGTATAGTGCTGCGCGATGTCCCAGATGGACTGGGCCCGTTCGGCCGCCATCTTTTCCATCTTGTCCTCGCCCGCGTCGGCATCGTCGGTCAGGTGGCCCACGTCGGTGATGTTGATCACGTGAGTCAGCTTGTAGCCCTTGAAGCTCAGCGTCCGACCCAGCACGTCGGCAAAGACATAGGCCCGCATGTTGCCGATGTGGGGATAGTTGTAGACCGTCGGGCCACAGGTATAGACGCGCGCCTCGCCGGGGTGGACGGGCTGGAACTCTTCCAGCTGGCGGGTCAGGCTGTTGAACAGCTTGAGGGGCGTCGTAGTCATGCGACGCCTTTGCCGTCCTCGTCGTCCCGGCGCAAGCCGGGACCGCTGGCAAGGCCAGGGCAAATCGGCCTGCGGTCCCGGATCAGGTCCGGGACGACGCTAGGCGAGCGAGGCGAACAGCAGGCCGACGCCCGCCATCACCACGGTCAGGCCGATCACTTCATGACGGCTCGCGGCCTTGCCGGTCAGCCTTCCGGCCAGCAGCGCGGCCAGCGGCATCTCGATCAGGCCCAGCGTGCGGACATTGGCGGCGGGTGTCAGGGCAAAGGCGGTGAACCAGCAGGCCGAGGCGAAGGCGCCGAGGAACCCGGCGCCCAGGCTGGTCCGCCAGACCTTGAGGCTGCCGGTAAAGGCCGCCCTGTCTCGCGCCACCAGCCACAGGCCCAGCAGGCCCGCCTGGATCGTCAGGCTGATCGCCAGCACGGTCAGCGCGCGGATCAGGAAATCGCCACCCTCCAGCGCCCCGATCCCGCCGCGAAAGGCGATGGCGGAAAGGCCGAACAGTCCGCCCGCGCCCACCCCGGCGGCGATCATCCGCCGTTCCTTCAGCAGGTTGCGATACTCGCCCGGCTTGACCGAGGCGACCAGAACCCCTGCTGTGACAACGCCGACCGCCGCCCAGGCTAGCGGGCTCAGGTGATCGCCCAGCAGGATCACCCCCAGCACGGCGACCAGCACCGGCTCGGTCTTGATATAGGCATAGGCCACGCCAAAGGCGCGCTGGTGCATCACCAGCAGCATCAGCGCCGTGCCGAGAATCTGGCAGACCGCGCCGAGCGCCGCCCAGCCCAGCGCCGGGGTGGTCAGGCCGGGCAACGGCTGATCGGTGATCGCCAGGCCCCCGGCCAGGAACAGCAGGGCAAAGGGCAGCCCGAAGACGAACCGCACCTGCGTCGCCCCCAGCATGCCGATGGTCTTGGTCAGCCCTGCCTGCGCACCGTTGCGAAAGACCTGTGCCGATGCCGCCGCCAGCGTCACCGGTACCCAGAGCAGGAGTGAAAGGCTCAGAAGCCCTCCCAGCGGATCACTTCGTCAAGCGGCGCGCGCGGTACGGGGAAATTGTTCACCGGCGCAGCCGGATCGCGCCAGCCCACACCCATACCACAGAAGAAGATGTGATCTTCCGGGATATCGACCACGCCGCGAATCTGTTCCTGGTAGATCGCCCAGGCTTCCTGCGGGCAGGAATCGAGCCCTTCCTCGCGCAGCAGCAGGCACACGGTCTGCAGCCACATGCCAATGTCCGACCACTGCGGCCGGCCCATGTAGCGCGGGGTGTGGATCAGCATCAGCACCGGCGCGCCAAAGGCCTGGAAGTTCTTCGCGAACCACATCAGCCGACCCATCTTGTCGTCACGCGGGATTTCCAGCGCGGCATACATGGCTTCGCCCACGCCCTTGCGGCGCTCGGCATAGTTTCCGTCAAGCTCGGGCGGGTAAATGTCGTACTCCGGCTTATGCCGCGCGGGTCCTTCGGGCAGGACCGCGGCGACATCGGCCAGCAGTTTCGCCAGCGGCTCACCCGTGATCACCGTCGCGTTCCACGGCTGGGTATTGCCACCCGAGGGCGATTGCTGCGCCTTTTCGAGCACGCGCCGCAGCACGGCCTGATCGACAGGCTTGTCCACAAAGGCCCGCACGGTGCGGCGGCTGGCGACGGCGTCAGAAACGTTCATGTCCGGAAGTCCTATTCAAAGCCCAGGAACTGGATCTTGCTCTCCAGCGGCTCACGCTTGCGGTCAAACGCGTTCACCGGGTCTTCCTCGTCACGATAGCCGATCGCGATACCGCAGAAGAAGATGTGGCTTTCATCCGAAACGCCCAGGAAATCCTTGATCAGCCGGGCATAGAGCGAGAGGAATTCCTGCGGGCAGGTATCCAGCCCCTGTTCGCGCAGCAGCAGCATGATCGACTGCAGCCACATGCCCACGTCAGACCACTGCGGCGGGCCCATCACCCGCGGGAAATAGACCATCAGCACGGCCGGGGCGCCGAACGAGACGATGTTCTGCGCCATGAAATCGCCACGCGCAGCCTTGTCGCCGCGCTCGATATTCATGGCGGCATACATGTCCGCGCCCACCTGGTGCAGGCGAGCCAGGCATTCCGGCAGGACTTCGGGATCGCTCCACGAATATTCCTTGGGATCCTGCGGCGGGGTAGCGCGCATCTTCTCCTGCAACTGGCGCAGCGGCTCACCAGTCAGGATCGCGCCTTCCCACGGCTGGAAATTGCAGCCCGACGGTGTCCAGCGGGCTGTATCCATGACCTGCTTGAGGACATCGAGGGGAACGGGCCTGTCGCTGAACGCCCGGATCGAGCGGCGGGACATGACGGCTTCGGTAACGGTGCTGGCTTTGCTCATACCGGTTTAATCGAACGATTAAACCGGGCGGTCAAGCCCGAAGATGACCCGGCGATGTGGACAGCGCGCCACCGCCCCGCGGCGACGCGCTGTCGTTGGCCGCTTTTGGCGCTCAGGGCGCGGGTGCAGGTGCCGGCTTTGGTGCAAGGGCTGCAGCGACATCGGCGGCACGCAGCGCACCCGGCCCGGGGCCCATATCCTCGTCATCGACCAGCTTCAGCTTCTTGGCCTCGCGGAACTCGGCCTCGGTCGCGGGGGCAAGATCGGGGCGGCCAACCATGATCCCCATCTTGATCCGGCACTTGGCGAACTGCGTTTCGTCGGCTTCAACCTCAAGCGCCAGTGCGTCCTTCGCCTCGCTTTTCACGGTGAACTCGTGCTTGCCGGGTTCCGTGACCATGATGAAATACTTGCCCGCGCCCAGCGAGCTGACCTTCTGGCCGTTCTCGTTGACCGAGCAGCCCACGGCAAAGCCCATGCCGCCCGGGCGGAAGAACACGATCTGGCCCTTGCCGGCCGGCGGTGCGGGCAAGGCGATCGGGGCGGCATCGTCGTCCTTCTTGTCCGCCGCCTGGGCCGGCATCGTGGCCAGGCTGGCAGCCAGGGCCAGGGGGAACAGGGCGGAAAGCTTAAGGGCCATCGGTTTTTCCTTCGGATGTTGATGGGGTTGGCGCCGCCTGTGGCGCCGGGGTTTCCTGCGCCTGGCGCGGAATGACGAACAGGGCCGCAACCCTGGCCTCGGCCAGGGTGCCCGGCGGTACCTCGATATGCTTGCCGCGAATGAACAGGGCGGGCAGCCCCACCGTCGCGCCCACGGCATAGCTCAGCGTCTGGTTATCCTTGCCCTTCCCGCCGACCTGCATGCTGCGCAGGCGGATCCGCTGACCAGCAAAGTCGAGATAGCGCGCAGCAAGCACCAGTTCGCCGCCCACGCCCAGCCCGGTCTTCTTGGCATGGACCACCTCGCCCATGCCGGAGGTTTCGGCCGGCACCACGACCCGGCCATCGAGCACTAGTGGTTCGGCCAGCGTGAGCGGGAACATCTCGCCAGAGGTGGACACCCGGCTGCCGAGCAAGGCGCCGATCTTCAGCACGACCGGGGTCAGGGCGGCAATGCAATCGGACTGTGCGGGACAGGCCTCGATGGGCTGGGCCGCGACGGACGGGACAGGTCCAACCGGCACCGTTGCGACGGGTTGTGCAACCGCAGCAACGCCGGTCAGCCACCAGGCCGAAACCACACCAAGAGTGCGAGATAAAAAGATTTTCATTGCCACCGCTGGCTGGCTTACCGCCTCAGCGCTGGCTGGCAAGGGCCTATCTGGAGTTGTCGACTATTCGTCCTCGAACAGCGCAGCCAATTGCTCGATCATCGTGCCGCCCAGTTGCTCGACATCCATGATCGTCACGGCGCGGCGATAATAGCGGGTCACGTCGTGGCCGATGCCGATGGCGACCAGCTGAACCGGGGACTGGCGCTCGATCCAGTCGATCACCTTCCTGAGGTGCTGTTCCAGATAGCCGGCGGTGTTCACGCTAAGGGTCGAATCGTCGACCGGCGCGCCGTCGGAAATGACCATCAGGATGCGGCGATCCTCGGGCCGGGCGAGCATCCGGGTATGGGCCCAGAGCAGCGCCTCGCCGTCGATGTTTTCCTTGAGCAGGCCTTCGCGCATCATCAGGCCGAGGTTGCGGCGGCTGCGGCGATAGGGCTCGTCGGCCTTCTTGTAGACGATGTGGCGCAGATCGTTGAGGCGGCCGGGCTGGGCCTGCTTGCCGCTGGCCAACCAGGCCTCGCGGCTCTGCCCACCCTTCCAGGCGCGGGTGGTGAAGCCGAGGATCTCGGTCTTGACCCCACAGCGCTCCAGCGTCCGCGCCAGCACGTCGGCGCTGATCGCGGCGATCGAGATCGGCCGGCCTCTCATGGATCCGGAATTGTCGATCAGCAGGGTGACGATGGTGTCCTTGAACTCGACATCGCGCTCGATCTTGTAGGACAGCGAGTGGCCGGGGCTGATCACCACGCGGGCCAGCCGCGCGGCATCGAGCATGCCCTCTTCCTGGTCGAAATCCCAAGAGCGGTTCTGCTGAGCCATCAGGCGCCGCTGCAGCCGGTTGGCCAGCTTGGTGACGATACCCTGGAGGCCCTTCAGCTGCGCGTCGAGATAGGCGCGCAGCCGGGTCAGTTCTTCCTCGTCGCACAGGTCCTGCGCGGCGACGACCTCGTCGAACTGCTCGGTGAAGACCTTGTAGTCGAAATTGGCGGGAATATCGGTCCACTGGCGGTTCGGGCGGACGGGGAGCATCCCCTCCTCGCCATCGTCACCGGCCTCGGCCTCGGCATTGTCGTCCTCGACCTGCTGCTCGACCTCGCCCTCGCCTTCCTCGTCGCCTTCGCTGGGTTCACCGGCCACTTCGCTGGGGGCCTGGTCTTCCTGCGATTCGCCGGCGTCGGGATTGTCCTCGCTGTCGTCCTCGCCCTCCTGGTCCTCGCCCTCTTCAGGCTCGGCTTCGGTCGGCTCGGAGCGGGTCAGCTCGAGGTGCTGGAGCATGTCGAGGCTCAGCGCCTGGAACGCCTTCTGATCGTCAAGCGACAGGGCCAGCGCCTTGAAATCGGTTCCGGCGCGCTCTTCGATCCAGCCGCGCAGCATGTCGGTGCCCTTGCGCGCGGCTTCCGGCACCGGCTGGCCGGTGAGGTGTTCGCGTAGCAGCAGCGAGAGCGCAACCGGCAGCGGCACCTCGTCGGGACTCGCGGCGCGGGCAATCGGATCGCCGGCAATCCGCACGGCCATCGCCGCATCGAGATTGTCGCGCATCCCGGCATAGGCCTTCGAGCCGAGGGCTTCGTAGCGCACCTGCTCCACCAGGTCATAGCAGGCCCGCGCCGAAGGTTCGCTGGGCGCGGCCTTGGCATGGAGCGCATCATTGTGGTGGCGCAGCCGCAGCGCCATCGAATCGGCATGGCCGCGCGCTTCCATCGCCTGGTCGCGCGGCAGGTTGCGGCCCGGCATCGGCACCCGCAGGTTCTTGCCGTTGGCCACGGCGACATCGGCCGTCCAGGCCACTTCCAGTTCCGGCTCGTGCGAAATCGCCCGGCTGGCGCCGGTCAACACGGAACGGAAGCGATCAAGGGGCGTTTCGTCGGCCATCGCTTATGCGCTCAGATCGACTGCCCGGTCTTGGCCCAGTCGGCCAGGAAGCCTTCGATGCCCTTCTCGGTCAGGATATGCTTGAACAGGCCCTTGATGACCGAGGGCGGCGCGGTCATCACGTCGGCGCCGATCTTGGCAGCTTCCAACACGTGGATGCCGTGACGGACCGAGGCGACGAGGATTTCCGTGGCAAAGCCGTAATTGTCGTAGATCAGACGAATGTCGCTGATCAGCGCCATGCCATCGAAGCCATTGTCATCGTGGCGGCCGACGAAGGGCGAGACGAAGGTCGCCCCGGCCTTGGCCGCCAGCAGCGCCTGGGCGGCCGAGAAGCACAGCGTGACGTTGACCATGGTGCCATCGTCGGTCAGCGCCTTGCAGGTCTTCAGGCCATCGATGGTCAGTGGCACCTTGATGCAGACGTTGTCGGCGATCTTGCGCAGCACTTCCGCCTCGCGCATCATCCCTTCGTGATCGAGCGCGACCACTTCCGCGCTGACCGGGCCGCTGGTGATCCCGCAGATCTCGCGGGTCACTTCCATGAAATCGCGGCCCGATTTCATGATCAGGCTGGGATTGGTGGTCACGCCATCGAGCAGGCCAGTGGCAGCCAGTTCCTTGATCTCGGCGATTTCGGCGGTGTCGGCAAAGAACTTCACGGGTCAGCGCTCCGGGGTTGATTCCCGGTTGCTATAGGGAAGCCCGCACCAACCCGCTAGATGGCCCGCTAGATGCCCCGCTAGACCACCTTGAGCGCCGCGGTCAGCAGCGGATCGCGCGTTGCCACCGGATCGGCCCGGATGGCGGCTTCCTCGACCCCGATCTCGCGCCAGATCGCACTGTCCACCTCGGCCGCAAAGCCGCGCGCCACCCGGTCGAGATCGACGCCAGTCAGCGCCGCCAGCACCTGCCCGATCAACGGCTCGCGCGCCACGCGCAGCGCCCCGCCCACTTCAGGCACCAGCGTTTCCACCAACCCATCGGCCATCGAGCGGCGCAGGAAATCGGTCGCCGCAGACGGCCCGCCGCGGACGAGATCAATCGCGTTCTCGATCCCGATCATCCGCACCGTATCGGCCACAATCGGGGCCACGCGATAGGAACCGCGCACGGCGATATCCGCGACGGCATCCTCCAGCCGGTCCTTGAACAGGCGCGAGGTGAGGATCCGTCCGAGCACATCGCCGCGCCGACCCAGGAAGCGGTCCAGCCCGATCCGCTCCACCGCCTGGTCCCAATAGCCGCCCGGCGCGGCCATGCGGGCAAAGGCCCGCTCGCTTGCCAGCACCAGCAGGCGGCGGATCGCCTCAGTATAGCTGATCTTGCCCATCGAACTGCAGCCCGGCAGCGCCAGCAGGGCCACGGCGGAAGAACCGGCCAGGAACGCGCGGCGGCTGGGCGCGAATGCGGAAATCGGGGTCATGATGCTCTCCTGCGATTGCGCGGCACTTGCCGCCACCCTCAGGCGGTCTCCATATAGCAGCCCAGATGAACCGCGTCCGACTCCTTGTTTTCAATCCCGTGCTGTCGGTGCTGGATTATCGGGTTCCACCCGGCATGGCGATCGAACTCGGCAGCCTGGTGATCGCTCCGCTGGGCCCGCGCCAGGTACTGGGGATCGTGTGGGAGCCGGAGCGGCTCGAAGGCACCGAAGTGCCCGAGGCCAAGCTGCGCCCCTTGCTGGAAGTGCTACCAGTGCCGCCGATTTCGGAAGCCCTGCGGCGGCTGATCGAGTGGACGGCGGACTATTACTGCGCCCCGCTCAATTCGGTGGCGCGGATGATGCTGGGATCGATGGCGGCGCTGCGCGGCGGCGGGACGACCACCGAATACCGCCTGTCGGGCCATGAACCCGCCCGGCTGACGCCGCAGCGCGCCGCCGCGCTCGATGCCTTGCAGGGTGAGCAGGCCTCGATCCGCGAACTGGCCGAACTGGCCAGCGTTTCCGAAGGCGTGCTGCGCGGGATGGTCAATGCCGGGATCCTCGAGCCGGTGACGGTCGACCTTGACCGCCGCTATCCCCGCGCCCGGCCCGACCACGCCCAGCCGGAGCTGTCCGAGGAGCAGCAGGCGGCGGCCGAAGAATTTGTCGCGGCGGTCGATGCCGGGCGGTTCCAGCCCTTCCTGCTCGATGGCGTCACCGGTTCGGGCAAGACCGAATGCTATTTCGAGGCGATTGCCGAAGCCGTGCGGCGCGGGCGGCAAGTGCTGGTGCTGCTGCCCGAAATCGCCCTGACCGAGAATTTCCTGCGCCGGTTCGAGGCCCGGTTCGGCGTGCCGCCGGTGCTGTGGCATTCCAACCTCAAGCAGAGCGAGCGGCGCCGCGCCTGGCGGGCAATCGTTTCGGGTGAGGCGCAGGTGGTGGTCGGCGCGCGCTCCGCGCTGTTCATGCCGTTCAAGCAACTCGGCCTGATCGTGGTCGACGAGGCGCACGAGGTCTCGTTCAAGCAGGACGATGGCGTGCGCTATAACGCGCGCGACGTGGCGGTGATCCGCGCCCGGTTCGAGGCCATCCCGGTGATCCTGGCCAGTGCGACCCCGGCGCTCGAATCGCTGCAACTGGCCGAGGCCGGGGTTTACCGGAAGATCGACCTGCCCAGCCGGTTCGGCGGGGCGACGCTGCCGCACATCGAGGTGGTCGACCTGCGCAAGGACGAGCCGCCGCGCCAACACTGGATCGCCCCCTCGCTGGTCAAGGCGCTGGAAGAGCGGCTGGGGCGCGGCGAACAGTCGCTGCTGTTCCTCAACCGGCGCGGCTATGCCCCGCTGACGCTGTGCCGCCATTGCGGCTATCGCTTCCAGTGCCCGAATTGTTCGGCCTGGCTGGTCGAGCATCGCCTGTCACGGCGGCTGGCCTGCCACCATTGCGGCCATGCCGCCGAAGTGCCCGAAGCCTGCCCCGAATGCCACACGCCCGATTGCCTGGTCGCCTGTGGTCCGGGCGTGGAACGCATCGCCGACGAGGTGACCGCGCTGTTCCCCGATGCCCGGATCGCCATCGCCACCTCGGACACGCTCAACAGCCCCGAAAAGATCGGCGATTTCGTCGCCCGGGCTGAAGGCGGGGCGATCGACGTGATCGTCGGCACCCAGCTGGTGACCAAGGGCTATCACTTCCCCGAACTGACGCTGGTCGGCGTGATCGATGCCGACATGGGGCTGGAGGGCGGCGATCTGCGCGCGGCGGAGCGGACCTACCAGCAGATAGCCCAGGTAGCCGGGCGCGCCGGGCGCGGGGTAAAACCCGGCGAAGTGCTGATCCAGACCCGCCATCCCGAAGCCGCCGTGATCGCCGCGCTCGCCGCTGGTGACCGCGACGCCTTCTATGCCGCCGAGGCCGAGGCGCGCCGCGATGCCGGCGCTCCGCCGTTCGGCCGCTGGGCCGCGATCATCGTTTCGAGCGAGGACGAAGCCGAAGCGCGCGAGGCCGCCCGCCAGATCGGCGGCGCGCGGCCAAGCCTTCCTGACGTCATGATCCTGGGCCCAGCCCCTGCCCCGTTGGCCCTGCTGCGCGGGCGCTATCGCTATCGCCTGCTGATCAATGCCCGCCGTTCGGCGCAATTGCAGGACATCATCCGGCAATGGCTGGGTGCGCTGACTTTCCCGCAAGGGGTGCGGGTCGCGGTCGATATCGATCCTTATTCCTTCGTATGACCGTTCTGGTTCCGATCCTGGGCGATCAGCTGTCGCACCGGCTGGCAAGCCTGCAGGGCTGCGATCCGGCCGATACGGTGGTGCTGATGATGGAAGTGGCCGAGGAAGCCACCCATGTGCGCCACCACCAGGCCAAGATCGCGCTGATCCTATCCGCCATGCGCCACTTCGCGGCGGAATTGCGCGCGGCGGGCTGGCGGGTGGACTATGTGTCGCTGACCGATCCGGACAATACCGGCAGCTTCACCGGCGAAGTGATCCGCGCGGCCCAGCGCCACGCCCCGCGCCTGATCCGCGTGGTCGAACCGGGCGACTGGCGGGTCGAGCAGGCCATGCTCGATTGGCAGACCTTTGTGGGCTGCCCGGTCGAGATCCTGCCCGACAGTCGCTTTCTTTGTTCGCGCGACGAATTCGCAGGCTGGGCAGCGGGGCGCAAGGAACTCCGCATGGAGTTCTTCTACCGCGAGATGCGGCGGCGTACGGGCATCCTGATGGATGGCAAGGAGCCGGTCGGCGGCAAGTGGAACTATGACGCCGAGAACCGCTCCGGCCCGCCGCCAGGGCTGAAAGGCCCGCCCCTGCCCCGCTTCGGCCCCGATGCGATCACGCGGGAAGTGCTGGAACTGATCGGGGACAGGTTCGGCCAGCACTTCGGATCGCTCGAGCGCTTCAACTGGCCGGTGACGGCGGCTGAGGCCGAGGTGGCGGCCGAAACTTTCCTGCGCCAACGCCTGCCTACCTTCGGCCAATGGCAGGATGCCATGGTGGCGGGGCAGGATTTCCTGTTTCATGCGGTCCTCTCCCCGGCGATCAACCTCGGCCTGCTCGATCCGGTCGACCTCTCGCGCCGCGCCGAAGCCGAATACCACGCCGGCCGCGCGCCGCTGGCGGCGGTCGAGGGTTTCATCCGGCAATTGATCGGCTGGCGGGAATACATCCGCGGGGTCTACTGGCTGGAAATGCCGGGGCTGGCCGAGGCCAATTTCCTGGAAGCCGAGCGCCCGCTGCCGGACTTCTACTGGACCGGCGAAACGCCGATGGCCTGCCTCGCCGATTGCGTGCGCACCACCCGCGACAATGCCTATGCCCACCACATCCAGCGACTGATGGTGCTGGGCAATTTCGCCCTGCTGGCCGGGATCCGGCCACAGGAGGTCGCCGACTGGTTCCTGGTGGTCTACGCCGATGCCTTCGACTGGGTCGAACTGCCCAATGTCGCCGGCATGGCGCTGTTTGCCGATGGCGGGCGGCTGGCTTCGAAGCCCTATGCCGCAAGCGGTGCCTATATCGACCGGATGAGTGGCTATTGTGGTACCTGCATCTATGACGTGAAGGTCAAGACAGGCCCCCGTGGGTGCCCCTTCAATGCGCTCTACTGGCACTTCCTCGCCCGCAACGAGGGCAAGCTCGCCCGCAACCCGCGCCTCGCCAATCCCTATGCCACCTGGCGGCGAATGACCGAAGCCAAGCGCAACGAATACCTTGCCAGCGCCGATGCCTTCCTCCAGCAATTGCAACCGGCCAGCGGCGGCTGGGCCCATGCTCATAAGACCACGCCAGATCGAGAGGATTCCCCATGCTGACTGTCCACCACCTGCGCATTTCCCAGTCCGAGCGGATCGTCTGGCTGTGCGAGGAGCTGGGGATCGAATACGACCTCAAACTCTATACCCGCCGCGAGGACAACCGGCTGGCGCCCGATGAATACAAGGCGCTGCACCCGATGGGGATCGCGCCGGTCATTACCGATGCCAAGGACGGGCAAAGTCTGGTGCTGGGCGAAAGCGGGGCGATCTGCGAATATATCGACCGCAAGTATGGCGGCTGCCGCCTGTCACCGGGGGTCGATGATCCGGACTTTGCCGATCACCTGTTCTGGTTCCACTTTTCCAACGCCACCTTCATGACCAATGGCATGATGGGGCTGGTGGCGCAGTCGCTGGGGGCGGCGACAGCTCCGCCCTTCGTGGCCGATCGCGTCGCCAAGGCCTGGGCGCTGACGAACGCGCGACTGGGTGAGGCGGAGTTCTTCGGCGGGCGCAACCTGACCCTGGCCGACATCATGATGGGCTTCAACCTGACGACCTCGCGCGCCTTTGGCGGCATGTCGCTCGATGCCTACCCCAATATCGCGGCCTATCTGCAGCGGATCGGTGAGCGCCCGGCCTATCAGCGGGCCATGAGCAAGTGCGAACCGGGCATGCCGCCGATGCTCAGCTAGTCCTGATCGCCGGGGCTGAGTGCCCCTTCCTTCTCCAGCAGCTGGCGCTTGATCGCCAGCCCATAGGCATAGCCGCCCAGGCCGCCGCCGCTGGCGATCACCCGGTGGCAAGGGATCAGCACGGCGACATTATTGGCCCCGTTGGCGCTGCCCGCCGCCCGGACCGCCTTCGGGCGCCCCACGGCGGCGGCAAGCTGGGCGTAGCTGCGCGTTTCGCCCGGCGGGATCCGGCGCAGTTCCTGCCAGACGGCTTCCTGGAAGGCGGTGCCCTTCACGTCGAGCGGGATATGGGCATAGTCGCCCGGCTGCTCGACCGCGGCGACCACCTGTTCAAGCAGCGCGGCGAAGTCGGCTCCGCCTTCGACCAGTTCGGCGTTCGGGAAGCGCGCTTCCAGCGCCGAGCGGTCCTCGTTGAACGACAGGCGGCAAACGCCCTTGTCGGTCGCGGCGACCAGCATCGGGCCAAGGCTGGTTGCCACCACGGCCCAGTGGATCGTGACGCCGCGGCCGCCATTGGCCCAGGCCGAAGGCGCCATACCCAGTCTCCCCTGATTGTTGTCATAGAACCGGCTGGGGGCCGAATAGCCCGCGGCATAGATCGCGTCGGTGACGCGGCGCTCGCCAGTCAGCGCCTCGGCCGCCCGCTCCTGCATCAGGGCGCGGGCATAGGCGGCCGGGGATAGCCCGGTGTGGCGGGTGAACACGCGCTGGAAGTGGCTGGGCGAATAGCCCGCCTCCGCCGCCAGCGCGGCCAAGGCCAGCGGTTGTTCGGCAGCCTTGATCGCGGCGATCGCGGCCAGCACGGCGCGCTCGTCGCGGCTGACATCGTCGGGCGAGCAGCGCTTGCATGGGCGCAGGCCCGCCGCCCGCGCCGCCGCGCTGTCGGCAAAGAAGCGCACGTTGCTCCGCGCCGGATGCCGCGCGGCGCAGCTCGGCCGACAATAGATTCGCGTGGTCAGCACACCGGTGACAAAGCGTCCGTCAAAGGCCCGGTCGCGCGCCAGCACGGCGGTCCAGCAATCATCGTCGTCGATGGTCATGCCGCGGCTCCGTGGCGATCGATCCGGGTCGAAAAGCAGCCACGGGTCGCATTGTGGGCATGGATATAGGCTGTCGCGGGATTGGCAAGCAGCTGGCGGATCCCGCCATCGGCCTCACCGGGCTGGGTCAGCCGCGCGTCGATCATCATGCCCTGCTCGTCAAAGGCCCGCAGCGACAGGATGCGGGGGACGAAGACGGGCGGCACCGCATCGACATAGCTGGCGGCCGGACCGGCGGCTTCCCGCACGAAGATCGCATGGCTCGCGCGGTAGGGATTCGCCACGTCGTGGCTGACATGGTTCACCAGGATCAGTGTTTCGCCGGGTTCGGCATCGACCAGGGTGATCCGGCAGGGTGCGCTCTGCGGGCGGCTGGCGGTCATCCGCACGGCATTGTGGCGCGCCAGTTCGGCGTCGCTCGCGCCGATCAGGTGGCTGAAGGCCGCGCGCGGCAGGCCGGTGATGCGATAGGTCATGGGGATACTCCGTTGTTGCGGAGCCCGACCTAGAACGGCCCTGACGGATTCGCGTCCCGCGCCTTGCGGTCAAAACCCGGTGTCAGCCGCCCAGCGCCCGGAACAGCATCAGGGTCCGCTCTTTGGCCAGGTCCGCGCTTTCCGGGTGCCAGTCCTTGCGCCGGTCCGAATTGAAGCCATGCCCGGCCTCGTAGACGAAGACCTGCGCGGTGGGGTGCTGCTTCTCGATCAGCTTTTCGACCGGGGCGAAGTCGACCAGGTTGTCATAGCGGCCGAAGTGACAGATCGCGGCGCATTGCGGCGCCTCGTCGGCAAAGCGCGTGGCGATATAGCCACCATAATAGCATGAGGCGCCGTCAAGGTTCGGGCTGATCTGCGCCATCCGCCAGGCGACCGAGCCGCCGAAGCAATAGCCGACAATGAACACCGGATGGCCCTTCGCGGCCAGCCAGTCGATGCAGACCTGCGTATCCTTCAGGCCCTGGTCCCAGTCATGCTCGGTTCGGGCAATCTGGATCGCGCGTTCCCAATCGCTGCCGGTATAGCCCAGCGCGCAGCCCGGCTGCTCGCGGTCGAACAGGCCGGGGCTGAGCACTTCATAGCCGTCTTCGGCATATTCGTCGCACAGTTCGCGGATGTGGTCGGTCACCCCGAAGATTTCCTGGACCAGCACCAGCCCGCCCCGGCGCTCACCGCTGGGCATGGCATGATAGACCGGCATCTGATGCCCGTCCGACATGGTGATCGTGATCGTTTCGCCCATCCTTTTATGCCTCTCCCGGTCTGGTGCCCGATTAGAACCTAGCCCCACCTTGCATCGCAGCACAATCGCCGCTATGCGCGCCCCCGTCTGAGGGGCGGTGGCTCGTTTTTCGTGTCCTGTCCGCCCCATCAATGCACCCGATGCAAGGAACTTGAGCGCGTGGAGAATTCCGGCGGCATTACGGCCAGCTTGCAGGGGCGATACGCCTCTGCGCTTTATGATCTGGCCAGCGAATCCAAGGCGGTCACGGCGGTCGAGGGCGATCTCGACAAGCTGGGCCAGGCGATCCTCGGCAATGCCGATCTGGCCGCGCTGATTCGCAATCCGCAGATCGGCCGCGATGCTGCCGCTGCCGCGATGGGCGAAGTCGGCAAGCTGCTCGGCCTTTCGCCCCTGACGCAGAATTTCGTCGGCGTGCTGGCGGCCAACCGCCGCCTGGCCAAGCTGCCCGAAATCGTCCGCGCCTTTGCCACCATCGCTGCCGCCGCCCGCGGCGAAGTGACGGCCGAGGTGACCAGTGCTCACCCGCTGACCGATGCCCAGGTCAAGGAACTCGCCGCCAAGCTCAAGGCACGCGAGGGCAAGGACGTGAAGATCAAGGCGAATGTCGACCCCGAAGTACTCGGGGGTCTGGTGGTCCGGATCGGCTCCACCCAGATCGACAGTTCGATCCGCACCCGTTTGAACACGCTCGCGCAAGCGATGAAAGGCTGAACCATGGATATCCGCGCCGCAGAAATCTCGAAGGTCATCAAGGACCAGATCGCCAGCTTCGGCACCAAGGCCCAGGTCTCGGAAGTCGGCACCGTGCTGTCCGTCGGTGACGGCATCGCCCGCATCCACGGCCTCGACAAGGTCCAGGCCGGTGAAATGGTCGAATTCGCCAACGGCGTGAAGGGCATGGCCCTGAACCTCGAAGCCGACAACGTCGGCGTCGTGATCTTCGGCTCGGACGCCGAGATCAAGGAAGGCGACACCGTCAAGCGCACCGAAACCATCGTGGACGTCCCCGTCGGCAAGGGCCTGCTCGGCCGCGTCGTCGATGCGCTGGGCAACCCGATCGACGGCAAGGGCCCGATCGCGGCCGCCAGCCGCCAGCGCGTGGAAGTCAAGGCTCCCGGCATCATCCCGCGCCAGTCGGTGAACGAACCGGTTCAGACCGGCCTCAAGGCGATCGACGCCCTGGTTCCCGTCGGCCGCGGCCAGCGCGAACTGATCATTGGTGACCGCCAGACCGGCAAGACCGCCGTCGCGATCGACACCTTCATCAACCAAAAGGGCGTCAACGCCGGCACCGACGAATCGAAGAAGCTTTACTGCATCTACGTCGCCGTCGGTCAGAAGCGTTCGACCGTGGCGCAGATCGTGCGCCAGCTCGAAGAAAACGGCGCGATGGAATACTCGATCGTCGTCGCCGCGACCGCTTCGGAACCGGCCCCGCTGCAGTATCTGGCGCCCTACACCGGCGCGACCATGGGCGAATACTTCCGTGACAACGGCATGCACGCCGTGATCGTGTATGACGACCTTTCGAAGCAGGCCGTCGCCTATCGCCAGATGTCGCTGCTGCTGCGCCGCCCGCCGGGGCGCGAAGCCTATCCGGGCGACGTGTTCTATCTCCACAGCCGCCTGCTCGAGCGTGCGGCCAAGATGAACGACAGCCTCGGCGGTGGTTCGCTGACCGCGCTGCCGATCATCGAAACCCAGGCGGGCGACGTGTCGGCATACATTCCGACCAACGTGATCTCGATCACCGACGGCCAGATCTTCCTCGAAACCGGCCTGTTCTACCAGGGCGTTCGTCCGGCGATCAACGTCGGTCTGTCGGTCAGCCGCGTCGGCGGCGCCGCCCAGACCAAGGCGATGAAGAAGGTGGCCGGCTCGATCAAGCTGGAGCTGGCGCAATACCGCGAAATGGCGGCCTTCGCCCAGTTCGGTTCGGACCTCGACGCTTCGACCCAGAAGCTGCTCAACCGCGGTGCGCGCCTGACCGAGCTGCTCAAGCAGCCGCAGTTCAGCCCGCTGCCCTTTGAAGAGCAGACCGTGTCGATCTATGCCGGCACCAACGGCTACCTCGACAACATCCCCACCTCGGACGTGACCCGCTATGAAGCCGAAATGCTCAGCTTCATGCGCGACAAGCACGCCGACGTGCTGGCCGAAATCCGCACCAGCCAGAAGTTCGAAGGCGAAGTGGCGGACAAGACCAAGGCCGCGCTCGACGCTTTCGCGAAGCAGTTCGCCTGATCCGATTGAAAGGGTAAGGCTTCATGGCCTCGCTTAAGGAACTCAAAGGTCGGATCAACTCGGTCAAGTCGACCCAGAAGATCACCAAGGCCAAGCAGATGGTCGCGGCCGCGAAGCTGCGCAAGGCGCAGACCGCGGCCGAAGCCGCGCGTCCCTATGCCGCGCGCCTCGCCACGGTGATGGGCTCGCTCGCCAGCAAGATCTCGGTCAGCGAACACTCGCCGAAGCTTCTCGCCGGCACTGGCAAGGACCAGGTCCATCTGCTGGTTGTCGCCAACAGCGACAAGGGCCTGTGCGGCGCGTTCAACTCGAACATTGTCAAGGCGGCGCTGGTCAAGGCCCGCGCGCTTGAGGCCGAGGGCAAGACCGTGCTGTTCTACCTCGTCGGCCGCAAGGGCCGCGCGGTGATCCGCCGGAACTATCCCAAGGCCGTGCTGGCCATGTTCGACACCACCGAAGTGCGCGAACCGGGCTTTGCCGAAGCCGAGAAGATCGCTGCCGAGCTGGTCGCACTCTACGACGAAGGCAAGTTTGACGTCGCCCACCTGTTCTATGCCAAGTTCAAGTCGGCGCTCCAGCAGGACCCGACCGAACAGCAGATCATTCCGGTGCCCGCCCCCACTGCCGCCGCCGCCAACGACAGCGGCGCCGTGGTGGAATACGAACCGGAAGAGGAAGCGATCCTGGCCGCGCTGCTGCCGCGTTACCTCAAGACCCAGCTGTTCGGCGCATTGCTGGAAAACCAGGCTTCTGAACAGGGCGCCTCGATGACCGCGATGGACAACGCGACGCGCAACGCGGGCGAGCTGATCCAGAAGCTGACCATCCAGTACAACCGCAGCCGCCAGGCCGCGATCACCACCGAACTGATTGAAATCATTGCTGGCGCGGAAGCGCTGTAAGTTAGCAGAGGCAAGGAAAAGACCATGGCCACCGCCGCTCCCAAGACCCGCAAGAAGGCCGCTCCGGCCGCCGCCAACACCGCTGGCGGCAAGATCAGCCAGGTTATCGGCGCCGTCGTCGACGTGACCTTCGACGGCGAGCTGCCGGCGATCCTCTCGGCGCTGGAAACCGACAACAACGGCACCCGCCTGGTGCTCGAAGTTGCCCAGCACCTGGGTGAGAACACTGTCCGCACCATCGCGATGGACTCGACCGACGGCCTGACCCGCGGCCAGCCCGTCACCGCCACCGGCGCGCAGATCTCGGTGCCGGTCGGCCCGCAGACCCTGGGTCGCATTCTCAACGTCGTCGGCGATCCCATCGACGAGCGCGGCCCGGTCAACACCGACATGCGCGCCCCGATCCACGCCAAGGCTCCGGAATTCGTCGAGCAGTCGACCGAAGCCGCGATTCTCGTGACCGGCATCAAGGTGATCGACCTCCTCGCGCCTTACGCCAAGGGCGGCAAGATCGGCCTGTTCGGCGGCGCGGGCGTCGGCAAGACCGTGCTGATCCAGGAACTGATCAACAACATCGCCAAGGGACACGGCGGCGTGTCGGTCTTCGCGGGCGTCGGTGAACGCACCCGCGAAGGTAACGACCTCTACCACGAATTCCTCGACGCCGGCGTTATCGCCAAGGACGCCGATGGCAATGCCACGCCGGAAGGTTCGAAGGTGGCGCTCGTGTTCGGCCAGATGAACGAGCCCCCGGGCGCCCGCGCCCGCGTCGCGCTCTCGGGCCTGACCATGGCCGAATACTTCCGCGACCAGGAAGGCCAGGACGTGCTGTTCTTCGTCGACAACATCTTCCGCTTCACCCAGGCGGGTTCGGAAGTGTCGGCGCTGCTCGGCCGTATTCCTTCGGCGGTGGGCTATCAGCCGACCCTGGCGACCGACATGGGCGCCCTGCAGGAGCGCATCACCTCGACCACCAAGGGTTCGATCACCTCGGTCCAGGCGATCTACGTGCCCGCGGACGACCTTACCGACCCCGCGCCGGCCACCTCGTTCGCTCACCTTGACGCCACGACCACCCTGTCGCGCGCGATCTCGGAACTGGGCATCTACCCGGCCGTTGACCCGCTCGACTCGACCAGCCGCGTGCTGACCCCGGCCGTTGTCGGCCAGGAGCACTACGACGTGGCCCGCCGCGTTCAGGAAACGCTGCAGAAGTACAAGTCGCTGCAGGACATCATCGCGATCCTCGGCATGGACGAACTGTCGGAAGAAGATAAGCTGACTGTTGCCCGCGCCCGCAAGATCCAGCGCTTCCTGTCGCAGCCGTTCCACGTCGCCGAAGTCTTCACCAACATCCCGGGCAAGTTCGTCCAGGTCGAAGACACCGTGCGTTCGTTCAAGGCCGTGGTGGACGGCGAGTACGACCACCTGCCCGAAGCCGCCTTCTACATGGTCGGCGGGATCGACGAAGCGGTCGAAAAGGCCAAGAAGCTGGCCGAGGACGCCTAAGCTCATGGCCCTGCACTTCGAACTCGTCACGCCGGCCCGGCTCGTTCGTTCGGAAGACGTCCACATGGTGGTCGTCCCCGGCGAGGAAGGCGAGTTCGGCGTGCTTGAAGGCCACGCGCCCTTCATGTCGACCGTCCGCGACGGCGCCATCCTGGTCTACAAGACCGAAGGCGCCGCCCCGGAAGCGATCCAGGTCCAGGGCGGCTTCGCCGAAGTCGGTGCCAATGGCCTGACCGTGCTGGCGGAACACGTCGAAGGCTGAAGCCTTCGCGGCCTGACCGAACAAGCGAAAGGGCGGCCCCACGGGTCGCCCTTTCTCGTTCAGGCGTGGCGAAACGCCGCTGCCGAGGCCAGCCGCTCGTCCGCCTCAACGCAGATCCGGCGCAGCACTTCGCTCGCACCCGGCACGTCGCGGATCAGGCCGACCGCCTCGCCCACGGTGACATTGGCTCCGGCAAAGTCCCCGGCCGCCACTGCCGCATCGAAGGCGGCGCGGGCGGCGGCGGGATCGGCGCGCAGTTCGGCCTCGCGCCCTTCCCATTCGCGGTGGAGCGCGTTGCGCAGGGCGCGGAAATCGTACTCGGCGGGCCAGTCCTTGCGGCGCAGCACGTCGAAGATCGGGCTGCGGGCCGTGGCATCGCCATCGGCGGCGACTGCCTGGGCCTTGGCGGCAGCGGCCGGTAGCGCCTCGGCACTGGCCCAGAGCCGCGAGCCGATCAGCGCCCCGTCCGCCCCCAGCATCAGCAAGGCGGCAAGGCCGCGCCCATCCGCGATGCCCCCGGCGCCCAGCAGCAGCACCTGCGGCGCGTTGACCGCCAGCCAGTCCGCCACCTCGGGCACGAAGACCATGGTCGATCGCGCGGTGGCAGCGGCAGCGCCATGTCCGCCTGCCGCACCGCCCTGGGCCACGATCAGCGCGGCTCCAGCCTCGACCGCCTGCGGGACCTGGTCAAGCCGCTGGACCTGGCAGACCAGCCGGGCGCCGCTGGCCGCGATCCGCGCGGCATAGGGGCGCGGATCGCCGAACGAGAGGAACACCGCCTTGGGCGCCAGCGGCTGGTCCAGCACCCAATCGAGCGCAGAGGCATCCTGATCAAGCTTCCAGGTGATGAAGCCGCAGCCGACCCGCTGCGCCGCAGCCGTATTGGCCAGCCGCTGGGTGGCCAGGCCCCATTCGCGCCGGGTCCAGTCGAGCTCGCCATAACCGCCGCCGACCAGCCCGAAGGCGCCTGCCTCGGCACAGGCGGCGGCGAGTTCTCCCCCGCCGGCGAGCGCCATCGGCGCGAGCATGATCGGCAGATCGAGCCCCCATTCGCGGGTCAGTCGGGTCTCGATTGCCATGTCAAATCTGCGCCGTGCCGTTGATCACGGTCACGCACTGGCCACCGATGTGGATATCGACACCCTCGAACCGCACGTCGATCCAGCCATCGCGGCCGACCTGGCGGCCCTGGCTGGCGCGGTACGAATCGCCATCGCCCACCTGCCCCGCCGCCAACCGGAATGCTGCCGCCGCGCCATTGCCGCTGCCGCAAACCGGATCTTCCGGAATGCCGTCGCCGGGGGCAAAGCTGCGCACCACCACCCGCTCGCCCTCGGCAGCATAAAGCGTCGCACCGGTCATGCCCTTGGGCACATAGAAGGCGGCCAGCCGGGCCTCGTCGTGGGCCAGGTTCTCCAGCGCATCGATCCCGTCCACTTCGGCCACCAGCCAGACCGGCCCCACATCGACTGCCTGGGCCGCACCCTTCACCGGCGCATTGATCCAGGCGGTCGCCTCCGGATCGGTCAGCTCGGTCAGGGCATAGCGCGGCAAGCGGAACGAGAGGCGATCGGCACCTACCGTCAGATCGACCAGCCCGACCTTGCATTCCTGCACCAGGCGGCCAGCGCGCGGGGTCGCCAGCCCTGCCTCGATCACCGCATGGGCCGTGCCCAGCGTGGGATGCCCGGCAAAGGGCAGCTCGGTCTTGGGCGTGAAGATCCGCACCCGGTAATCGGCCCCGGCCTGCGTCGGCGGCAGGACAAAGGTGGTTTCCGACAGGTTCGTCCAGGCGGCCATGGCCTGCATCTGGGCATCGCTCAGCCCTTCGCCGTCCAGCACCACGGCCACGGGATTGCCCATCAGCGGGATAGCGGTGAACACGTCAACCTGGGCAAAACGGCGGGAAACAGTCATCGAATCGATACTCCGGGCACAAATCACCGCTTGCATAGATCGCAAAAATGCAATATTCAAATCTTTAGATGCAAGCACACTCGCCCCTGCTCGATCGCCAGTTGAAGGCGATTGCCAATCCCCAACGCCGCCAGGTGCTGGAATGGCTGCGCGATCCGCGTGCGCACTTCGCGCCGCAGGTCGATGGCGATCTGGTGGCGGACGGGGTCTGCGCCCTGCGGATCGAGGAAAAGCTGGGCCTCGCCCAGCCGACCACTGCCCGCCACCTGAAAGTGCTGGTCGATGCCGGGCTACTGGTGCCCAAGCGGATCAAGCAGTGGACCTTCTATCGCCGCGACGAGGCGGGCCTTGCCGCATTGCGCGCCGGGCTTAGCGAGCAGCTCTAACCGCCGGGTCAATCCTGTGGCGGCACGACGGGGCGATAGTTCCAGCGCATAACCTGGCTGCCGTCGATCTTGCTGGTTTCCGCCATCAGCAGCTTGCCCTGCCGCCAATAGCGGATGCGCTGCGGGTAATCGTGGGCCGGATTGGCGAATTCGATCGCTTCCTCGCTGACCAGCACCATCGGAAACTCGCTGGCGGGCTTGCCATTGGGCTGGGCAAAGAAGCTGATCGAGCCATCGGGCTTGCGGCGGATCTGGGTCACTTCCCAGCTCTGCAACTGGGGGCCGAAGCCGATCCGGGCCACGCCCAGCATCAGCCCGCCGCGCGGATCGGTCCACATCTCGTCAGCCCAGCTCGCGCCGTCCTCCATCATCCAGGTGCCGGCCAGCCACTCGGGCAGCTGGGCGGCGCGGGTCTGACCGCCGAGCGGAGTGGCCAGGGTCAACAGGAGCGGGAGCAGCAGCTTCTTCATGGAGCAGCCTTTTAGCCGTCCCGGCCCGCAGGCCAAGGGTCATTGACCGATCGTCATTCGCTTTCGGCGGGTTCGCGCACCTGGCCCGCACGCCACAGGTACAGCCCGGCCGCAACGATGATCCCGGCGCCCAGCAGGGTCAGCGCATCGGGATGATCGCCGAACCAGGCCCAGCCGATCACGCTGGCGACCAGCAGCTGGACATACATCATCGGCGCCACGCTGGCCGCCCCCGCACGGGTGGTGCCAAGGTAAACCAGCCAGTGCGCGCAGGTCGCGGTCAGGGCCACGAAGGCGCAGCGCGCCAGCACGCTCCAGTCCGGCCAGCCCAGGGCAAAGCGTTCCACCCCGGTGGCGGCAAACAGCGGCGCGGCCACAATCAGGATCGGCGCGGCGAAGACCGCCACCCAGAACTGCATGGCCAGAGGCGAAGCCGTGCCCGCGACCTTGCGGTTGCCGATGATCAGCAGGGCGAACATGAAAGCCGAACCGATCGGCAGCACCGCCCACCACCCGGCTTCGGCCAGGTTCGGCCGAAGCACCACCAGCACCCCGGCAAAGGCCAGCAGCGAAGCGATCCAGGTAGCCCGGCGCATCGGTTCGCCCAGCAGCAAGGCCGCCAGGATCGCGGTGAACATCGGGCTGGTGAACCCGATCGCCGTCGCCGTCGCCAGCGGCAGGACGAACAAAGAAGTGAAGAAGATCGTGGAGGAAACCGCCAGCGATGCCCCCCGCCCAAACTGCGCCCCCGGTTTGGCGAGACGGAAGCCCGCCGTCCCCTCGCGCCAGAACAGCAGGCTGCCCAGAGCAATCGCGGCAATGCCGAAGCGCAGCGCGGCGATCCCTACCGGCGACCATTGCCCGGCCATGGTCTTGATCACGGCATCACCGCATGACAGCACGGCAAAGCCGGCCAGGGCATAAAGCAGACCCGTGGTTTCGTTGCTGCGCAAGGCTGACGTCCCCTTCCCTCGCCCCGCCTCCTATCGCTCCGGTGGCTACGTGGCCAGAGCAGGCCCAACTTTACCCGCCGTTTACGGTTTATCGTTAACAGCAGATCACCGACCGCTAAGCGAAAGCGCGGACCGGTGGGGGCCCATGACCAAGCTGATCATCCAGATTCCCTGCTTCAACGAGGCCGAGACCCTGCCCGAAACGCTGGTTGCCCTGCCCCGGCGGATCGACGGGATCGACCAGATCGAAGTGCTGGTGATCGACGATGGCAGCCACGATGGCACCGCCGAGGTCGCCCGACGGTTCGGCGCCCACCACATCGTCCGCCATCGCCGCAACCGGGGCCTCGCCGCCGCTTTCCAGAGCGGCCTCGATGCCGCCCTAGCGGCCGGGGCCGATATCATCGTCAACACCGATGCCGACGGCCAGTACGAAGGGGCCGACATCGCCCGGCTGGTCGCACCGGTCATCGCCCATCAGGCCGATATCGTGATCGGCGATCGCGGCGTTGCCAACAATGCCCACTTCGGGCCGTTCAAGCGCCTGCTGCAGCACGCTGGCAGTTCGGTCGTGCGCCGCCTGTCGCGCACCGACGTGACCGACGCGGTCAGCGGGTTTCGCGCGATCAGCCGCGCGGCAGCGCAGCGGATCACGATCACCACCGAGTTTTCCTATACCACCGACATGCTGATCCAGGCCGGGCGCAAGCGGCTGAAGATCGTCAGCGTGCCGATCCGCACCCATGCAGCAGTGCGTCCATCGCGGCTGTTCACCTCGATCCCGCAGTTCATTACCCGCCAGTTGATGACCATGGCGCGGGCCTATGCGACGTATAATCCGCTGCGCACCTTTGCGCTGATCGGGACAACGCTGGCAGTGATCGGGCTGCTGCCGATCCTGCGGTTCCTCTATTTCTGGGCCACGGGCGATGGCGATGGCCATGTCCAGTCGCTGGTCCTGGGTGGCTCGCTGCTGGTGCTCGGCGTGGTGACCGGCCTGCTGGGCGTGCTGGCTGACCAGATCGGCACCAACCGCAAGCTGCTGGAAGAGGCGCTGTTCGCGCTGCGGCGGCTGGAAGACGAGCGGGCCGCTGCGCCGCGCGACGATCTGCCCGGCGATAGCCCCGCCGCTTCGCCGGCAAGGCCGCTGCGGATCCTGAAGCGATGACCTCTGCCGGTTGGCGCGTCCCGGCGCGGGATGCGGCGTTCTGGCCCTGGGCGGCATTGATCGCCGTCGCGCTGTTCACCCTGGCCACGCTGTTCCAGCGGTCAATCAACTGGGACGAATACTGGTTCCTGAGCCAGGTCCACGAGCTGGACCAGCAGCGCCTGTCGCGCCCGCTGCAAACCGTTCACACCCGCCTGTTCGGCTGGTTGCTGGCGCTGCCCGGCAACGAGATCGCCGCGCTTATGGCCGGCCGGCTGTTCATGTTCGGTTGCCTGCTGGTCGCCGCCACCGCAGTGGCCGGGCTCGCCCGGCGCTTTGCCGGGCGCGAGGCGGCGCTGTTTGCCGCGCTGGCCTATCTTTCAACCGGGTTCGTGTTCCAGCACGGCTACAGCTTCCGGATCGACCCGCTGGCCACGGCCCTGCTGATGACCAGCCTGTGGGCGCTGACCGTCTGCCGGCTGACGCCGCTGGCCATTGCGGGAATCGGCCTGGTGACGGGCCTTGCCGGCATGGTCACGATCAAGACCGTGCTCTATGCCCCGGCCTTTGCCGGGATCGCCTGGCTGCGCTGGAGCGAAGCCGGGCGCAGCCGCGCCGCCACGCTGCGACTCGGCGCGGTCGCCCTGGCCAGCCTTGCCTGGTTTGCCGCGATCTATCTCTATCATGCGCACGACCTCGCCCGCACCCGCGAAGGTGCGGCCGGAACCGTGCTGCGCACTGCCTTCGATCACATGTTCGCCCTGTTCCCGGCCAACCAATGGCCGATGATCCGCAAGGGCATAGCCACGGCACCGCTGCAGTTCCTGCTGATCCTGGCCGTGCCGGTGTGGCTGCTGCGGCACCGGGCCACCCCGGCCGAGAAGATTGCGCTGCTGGGGTTGCTGGGGCCACTCGCTGCGCTGTTCTATTACCAGAACACCGCCGCCTATTTCTTCACCTTCATGCTGGCCCCGGTCATGGTCTGCGCCGCGATCGTCCTGCCGGTGGCGCTGGCGCGATATGGTGCGCGGAACCTTGCCATGCTGCTGGCGATCACCCCGGTCGTCGTCTGGCTGTTCGAACCACCATCGACCCTGCCCGCCCAGCGCACCATCGCGGCGGCGGCAGACCAGCTGTTTCCCCGGCCGATCGGCTATTTCGACAAGATGGGCATGCTGCCCCGACTGGCCAAGGAAAACACCTTCATGACCAATTGGGGGGTCGAGCTCTATCAGCGGCGCGAAGTGTCGGGCCTGGCCGAGACCATGGCCCGCACGCCCGTGCCGCTGGTGCTGGAAAACGACGCGATCTTCACCAGCGCGCTGCGCGGCAAGGCCGACGATCCGCAGGTCTACCGGCCTGAGGATATCGCCGCGCTGCGGGGCGGCTATGTCAACTTCTGGGGGCCGTTCTGGCTGGCAGGCCGCGATGTGCCAGCCGGGGCCGAGCCGCTGCGGATCGAACTGCCTGCGCCGGGCCCTTACACCGTCAGCGGCGCACCGCTGGTGATCGACGGGGTACGCCATGGGCCCGGCGCGGTGGTCGAACTGGCGCGGGGCAGCCATCTGATCGCGGGCAATCGCGCGGCGGCGGCACGGCTGGTCTGGGGTAACAACCTGCGCCAGCCGGACTTTGCCCCGCCGCCGCAGCCCTGGTTCGTCGGGTTCTGACCGCTCAGCCTCGCCGGGCCAGCGCCAGCGCGCCCAGGCCATAACCCAGGTCACCCAGGATCGAGGCGATCCGCAGCGCCAACACTGCCGCCAGCAAAGGCGCAGTCGGCACGCTCCCGGCCGCGAGCGCCAAGAGGGCCGCTTCGCGCACGCCCAGCCCGCCCGGTGCGACTGGCACAACGAACCCGGCCAGCCAGGCCAGCAGGAACAGCGCGGCAAACTGGCTCAGCGCCAGCCCTCCCGGCAGGATCGCCGCTGCAACCAGCATGGCGGCCCCGGCAAAGCAGGCGAAGGCACCAAGCTGGCAGGCAAAGGCCCGGCCCATCGGCAAGCGCAAGAGCAAGGCCACGAAGCCGGCTGCGGCCACCCCGGCCAAGGCTGGAACCGCGCCGATCTGCGCGGCCACAAAGCAGCCCGCCGCAACGGTCATGCTGGAAGCTAGATGCAGACCGATCTCGGCCAGGCTGGCCTTGGCCGCCTCGCCCTGGGTCAGTCCGGCACCGCTCGCGTCGACCTGGCGACTGACATACTGGAACACGCTCCCTGGCAGGTACTTGAGCAGAACCCCGCGACCATAGATCCGGCCCGCCGTGCGCGGACATAGCCGCCCCTCCGGATCGGCCAGCGCCTGCCAGCCCTGCGCCAGCAGCCGGTTTGCCCCGCCAAACAAGGCTGTTGCCGCCAGCATCGCTCCGGCCAGCGGCCACGACGCCTGCCCCGCCAGCTGCACCGGATCGAGCGTCCACAATCGTTGGCCGATAAATCCGATGCTCAGCGCGACGATAGCCGCCCCGCCCCAGCGCACCAGCCAACCGTCACGCGCTGGCAGGCCCGGAGCTTCAGCCATGGAGGATGCTGCTGTGATCGGGATAGGGCACGCAATAGGAGCGGCCGAAGAAATGCCGTTCACGCAGGCCGCAGCCCGCAATGCCCGCCCGGTAGCGTGACCGGCCCGAATCATCGAACAGCACAATCCCGCCCGGCTTCAGGTGCGGCAGGGCTTGCGTCAAGCAGTCGATCCGGCGGCGACCATCGACCACGATCAGGTCAAATTGCTCGCCTGCCTCGGCAATGGCTCCCGGATAGCCCTCGCCCTCAAGCGGGCGATGCCACAGGGCGACATTGGCGAACCCGGCCACCAGCGGCGCCAGCAGGCGGTGCCAGTCGGCATGATGCTCCACGCTGATCACCTCACCGGCCCGGCGGGCCAGCCAGGCCGTGCTGGCGCCAGAGCCAAATTCGAACACCCGCGCGCCCGGCCGCGCGGCGAGGAACCGGACCACTTCGCGCGTCGCCGCCACATGCCACCAGGGGCAATCGAGCCGGATCATCCGCTGCGGCTGGTGGATCGCCAGCAACGAGGCCAGCCACCGCCGCCACCCATAGGCATCCGCCGCTTCGGCTTCGGCCAGGAACCGTTCGAGCGGTGGCACGCCCGCCAGCGCCCGCGCGGACGAAGAATAGAGCCGTTTGGCGGCGTCAGCTGCGTGCATGGGGCCGGACTTCCTCTTGTCTAACCCCCGCGTGATGCCAAGGCGGCCTTAAGATATGGCTAACGATAAACCGCAAGCCGGGGTTCACGATCGTGTGCCGCGCCAATCGGGGAAAAAACGCGCACCGGATCGGCCAGATCGTGCATTCGATCACCCGGCATTAGGAAATAATCAAAGTTTCGTTCCTATTCACCATCCCGATTAGCCGCGAGGTAGCCACGCGCTTACCAAGGTCGGCACAGGGAAGTTGGGAACACGGTATGAGCGCATTCGGCCGACGCAATGGAGTTGGAGGCATGGCCCCCGGGGCCCGGCCGCAATTCGGCGTGGCGCGCCCGATGAAGGGCGGAATCGAAGCCCCGAAGAAACCCAATGCTCCCGGTGGCATGGGTGGTGACCAGTTCCCGCCGCTGCCGGGCGAAGAATCCATCTCCGAACCGGCGCTCAAGTCCGATGCGATGACCCGCCTGGCTGACCGCATGAACGGTTCGGTCGAGAATCAGTACAATGCCGAAGGTTTCGAAGCTTCGGTTCACAAGATCAAGGAACAGGTGCTGCCGCGCCTGCTCGAACGCGTCGATCCCGAAGCGGCTGCCACCCTGACCAAGGACGAGCTCTCCGAAGAGTTCCGCCCGATCATCATGGAAGTGCTGGCCGAGCTGAAGGTCACGCTCAACCGGCGTGAACAGTTCGCGCTGGAAAAGGTGCTGATCGACGAGCTGCTGGGCTTCGGTCCGCTCGAGGAACTGCTCAACGATCCGGACGTGTCCGACATCATGGTCAATGGTCCGGACCAGACCTACATCGAAAAGAAGGGCAAGCTGCAGCTCGCCCCGATCCGCTTCCGCGACGAACAGCACCTGTTCCAGATCGCCCAGCGCATCGTGAACCAGGTTGGCCGCCGCGTCGACCAGACCACGCCGCTGGCCGACGCCCGCCTCAAGGACGGCAGCCGCGTCAACGTGATCGTCCCGCCGCTGTCGCTGCGCGGAACCGCGATCTCGATTCGTAAGTTCTCCGAAAAGCCGATCACGCTCGATATGCTGCGCGATTTCGGTTCGATGAGCGACAAGATGTGCACCGCGCTGAAGATCGCGGGCGCCTGCCGCATGAACATCGTGATCTCGGGCGGTACCGGTTCGGGTAAGACGACAATGCTCAACGCCCTGTCGAAGATGATCGACCCGGGCGAGCGCGTGCTGACCATCGAAGACGCGGCCGAACTCCGGCTGCAGCAGCCGCACTGGCTGCCGCTGGAAACCCGCCCGCCGAACCTCGAGGGCCAGGGCGCGATCACAATCGGTGACCTTGTGAAGAACGCCCTGCGTATGCGTCCGGACCGGATCATCCTGGGCGAAATTCGCGGTGCGGAGTGTTTCGACCTGCTCGCCGCGATGAACACCGGTCACGATGGCTCGATGTGTACACTCCACGCCAACAGCCCGCGCGAATGCCTGGGCCGTATGGAAAACATGATCCTGATGGGCGACATCAAGATCCCCAAGGAAGCCATTTCGCGCCAGATCGCCGAATCGGTCGACATCATCGTTCAGGTGAAGCGCCTGCGCGACGGTTCGCGCCGCACCACCAACATCACCGAGGTGATCGGGATGGAAGGCGACGTGATCGTCACCCAGGAACTGTTCAAGTTCGAATACCTCGACGAGAGCGAGGACGGGAAGATCATCGGCGAATTCCGCCCGTCGGGCCTGCGCCCCTATACGCTGGAAAAGGCCCGCCAGTTCGGCTTCGATCAGGCCTATCTGGAAGCCTGCCTCTGATCGACGCCGCTGGTGCTATCCGCCACGCCCTATCCGCCACGCAGCGCGTAGCGGATCGCGACCAGTGTCAGCAGCAGGGCGCCGAACAGGCCCCAGAACGCCAGGTCGCGCCAGGGTAGCAACCCCACGGCATCGGGATCGCTGCGGCGCATCCGGCGCCGGTCAGCCCACCAGGCCACAATCGCGAGCAGCAGGGCAATCGTCGCCGCCTCGGCCCAGGGCGCCCAATCGGTGTAAAGCCAGTCCCAGTTCATCGCGCCCCGCTGGTCGTTTCGTCGCGCGCCGTCAAGCCACGGCATCGCCGTTCGGCTGGGATTAAGCTGACCGGACAAAAGCTGCCAACCGGGGCACTTTGGACCGGAGATCGATGCGATGAAGAACCGTCTGATTACCACGCTGGTGCTGGCCTCGCTGGCTGTCACCACCGCCGCCTGCAACACCGTGAAAGGGCTTGGCCGCGATATCGAATCGGTCGGCGAGGCCGGCGACAAGGCGATCAACCGCTAGGCTGCCTTTCGCCTGCCCCGGTTGACGCTTGGTCGATCAGCCAAGACTGGCGCCACCGAGCCTGCTAGGGGCGCGTCGAAAAGTCTTGATTCAGGAGCTTGTCGATGCGCCGCGCCATGATGCCCAGCCTTGCCCTGGCTGCCGCCCTTGCCCTTGCGGGTCCGGCGCAGGCGCAGGAAATCGTCGTCACCGGCAAGTCGCTGAAGCAGACCGAAGCCGATCTCAAGGCCTGCCTGGAACGCAAGTGCCCGCCGGACGAGGATATCAAGGCCACCCTTGCCCATGCCGAAAACCTGTTCGTGGCGGGCGATTACAAGAACAGCCGGGCCACGCTGAAATCCTCGATCGGCCGCAACAAGCGCCACGGCGAAGCCTTCCCGGTCCCCGTGTCCGATCTGCTCCGCGCCAACGGTCGGATCGCCGAACAGATGGGCGAGGCCAAGGATTTCCAGCTCTCCGTGCTCGACATGCGCGACACGCTGAAGAAGGGCTTTGGCGAGAACGATTTCCGCACCCTGGTCGCCCAGATCGAAGTGGGTGACAGCCGGGCCAAGCTGGGCTTCCCGGACGAAGCGGAGCGGATCTACCAGCAGGTCGAGCAGCGCGCCCTGGCCGCCAATCAGCCGCGCGTCGCCAGCTTTGCCCGGCTGCGCCAGGCGCTGCAATGGCGCGGCCGGTTCGATATGGCCCCCAACAAGCGCAATCTCGACGAGCTGAACAAGCGGCTGGACGTGCTGATCACCCAGCCCCTCCCCGAAAGCAGCGACTTCGCGCTGGCGGCCGAAGTGATCAAGGCCAAGGCCGATCGCAAGGGTGGCAGCGATGCCAGCACGGCCGCGCTGATCAAGCGCTTTGCCGAACAGGGCGGCGCGAGCAAGCCGGTGCTGCTCTATGCCGAGCCGCTGGTGCGCGATGACCTGACTACCGGTCGCCCGGAAACCGAGCCCAATCTCAACACGCTCAACCGCCTGACCGCGCTCCAGGCCCGCAACCAGTGGGCCGACATCGGGTTCTGGATCGGGGCCGATGGCCGCATCACCGAAATCGACGTGCTGCGCACCGATGGCGATACCAGCTGGCTGAAGCCGGTTGTCGCTAACATCCAGAAGCGGGTCTATGCCCCGCTCAAGAAGGACGAAGGCAGTGCGCCCGGCTTCTACATGATCGAGCGCTATACGCTGACCGCCCGCTTCGAAAGCGGCAATACCGGCACCCGCCTGCGCCGCCGCGAAGCGACGCCGCGGATCGAGCGGATCGACCTGACGCCGGAAAACTACGAAGCGCCGAGCAGCAAGGCGCCGCCTACTTCCTGATCAGCGTAAGCGAAACGCCTAGAGCTTAAGCCGGTTTTCCGCCGGGTGCAGTTCGCGCGCCCGACGCTCGCGCGCGATCAGCCAGGCCAGCAGGCCAATCGGCCCGGCCATGAAGCTGGCGAACAGGAAGGGCAGCTGGAACACGCGGCCAAAGCCCTTGGCATCGGCATCGCGCGCGATCCACAGCCCCACGAACAGATCGAACGCCAGGTAATGGGTCCAGCCGATCACCAGCCCGGCATCCGACATGAACAGCCGCCGCAGTCCCTCGATCGAATAGTCCGAGGCGACATAGGGCTGGCTGCCCGGCACCTGCCCCGGATCGACCGCGCCGCTGAGCAGGGTGACGAACATGCCCGCATAGCACAGGCACAAGAGGCCGACGCCGAGGTAGAGCACCGAGGTTGTCGCCAGCGGCTTGCGCGGCGCGAAGGCCAGGATGAGCCAGGCGATGATCACCACCGCATTGGTGAACGAGAACATCGCCTGCCACATCGCTCTTATCCTTCCGCCTTGTCGCCCTTCCAGGCCAGCACCGGTTTACGCGCGGCCAGCGTTTCGTCCAGTCGGCGGCGCGGGGCGAAGTGCGGCGTGCTCTTCAGCGCCGGATCGCCCTGCTTGGCCCGCAGCGCCACCGAGCGCAGCGCGCCGATGAACTGATCGAGCGCGGCCTTGCTTTCCGTCTCGGTCGGCTCGACCAGCATCGCGCCGTGGACCACCAGCGGGAAATAGACCGTCATCGGGTGGAACCCTTCGTCGATCAGCCCCTTGGCGACATCGAGCGTCGAGAAGCCCTCGGCAAAGCCATCGTCGGTAAACAGCGCCTCGTGCATGCACGGGCCGGAGTGGCCGAAGGGCGCATCGAGCACGCCTTCAAGGCTGCGCAGCACGTAATTGGCGTTGAGCACTGCATCCTCGGCAACCTGCTTCAGGCCATCGGCCCCGTGGCTGAGGATATAGGCCAGGGCGCGGGTGAACATGCCCATCTGGCCGTGGAAGGCGACCATCCGGCCAAAGCTGTCAGGCTGGTCTTCGCCCGCGGTTTCTTCCTCGACCAGCCGCAGCGAACCATCGGCCTCGCGCTTGACGTAAGGCAGCGGCGCGAAGGGCGAGAGCGCGGCGGAGAGCACCACCGGCCCCGAACCCGGTCCGCCCCCGCCGTGCGGCGTGGAAAAGGTCTTGTGCAGGTTGATGTGCATGGCATCGACGCCAAGGTCACCCGGGCGCACCTTGCCGACGATCGCGTTGAAGTTCGCCCCGTCGCAATAGACATAGCCGCCGGCGGCATGGACCGCGTCGGAAATCGCCTTGAGATCGGGTTCGAACAGGCCGCAGGTGTTGGGATTGGTGATCATCACCCCGGCCACGTCCGGCCCCAGCCGGGCCTGCAGCGCGGCCAGATCGACCCGGCCCGCATCGTTCGCCGGGATGTTCTCCACGGTGAAACCCGCAAAGGCCGCGGTCGCCGGGTTGGTGCCGTGGGCGCTTTCGGGCACCAGGATGACTTTGCGGTCTTCCCCGCGCGCTTCGAGCGCAGCCTTGATCGCGAGGATCCCGCACAGCTCGCCGTGGGCACCGGCCTTGGGCGACATGGCCACGCTGTCCATGCCGGTCAGCGTCACCAGCCAGTGGGCCAGTTCGTCGATCACCGCCAGCGCGCCCTGCACCGTCTCGCGCGGCTGGAGCGGGTGAACGTCCTTGAAGCCCTTCATCCGCGCCACCGCCTCATTGAGGCGCGGGTTGTGCTTCATCGTGCACGAACCCAGCGGGAACAGGCCCAGGTCGATCGCATAGTTCTGGCGAGACAGGCGGGTATAGTGCCGCACCGTCTCCGGCTCCGACAGGCCCGGCAAGCCGATCGGCGCGGTGCGCGCAAGGCTGCCGAGCATCGAGGGCGCGGCGGGGGCCACGTCCAGATCGACTCCGGTGGTGGTCGCATCGCCGATCTCGAAGATCAGGCGCTCTTCCAGCATCAGCGCGCGGTTGCCGGTAAAGGTCTCGTCTCCGGCGAGGTGCGTCTCGCCCAGTTCGGGCCGCCAGCCGGCTGCGTTGGGGGCGTTCATGCCAGCACCTCCTTCAGTGCCGCTTCAAGGGCATCGATGTCACCTTCGGACACCACTTCAGTGACCGCGATCACCAGTCCGTGTTCCAGTTCGGTCACCCTCGGATAGAGCCGGCCAAGCGATACGCCGCCCAGCACGCCCTTGGCCGCCAGTTCGTGCACCACGGCGCGGGCGGGCTTTGGCAGGACCAGGGTGAACTCGTTGAAGAAGCTTTCATTGGCGAGGCAGACGCCGGGCAGCTTGGCCAGCCGCTGCGCCGCCAGCACCGCCTTGGCGTGGTTGAGCGCCGCCAGATCGCGCAGGCCGCGCTCACCCAGCAGGGTCATGTGAATACTGAAAGCCAGCGCGCAAAGCCCTGAATTAGTGCAGATATTGCTCGTCGCCTTCTCGCGCCGGATATGCTGCTCGCGGGTCGATAGCGTCAGCACATAGCCGCGCTTGCCATTGGCATCGACCGTCTCGCCGCAGAGCCGCCCCGGCATCTGCCGGACATACTTGTCGCGGGTCGCGAACAGCCCGATGTAAGGCCCGCCGAACTGCAGGCCAACGCCGAGCGACTGCCCCTCGCCCACCACGATATCCGCGCCCATCTCGCCCGGAGCCTTGATCGCCCCCAGCGCCACCGGCTCGGTCACCACCGCGATCAGCAGTGCCCCGGCAGCCTGGCAGGCGGCCGAAAGCGCCGACAGATCCTCGATCCGGCCGAGCACATCGGGATACTGCACCACCACGCAGCTGGTCTCGGCATCGATCGCGCCGATCAGCCGGTCCATGTCGGTCCCGCCAAGGCTGGGGGTGGCGGTATCGAGCTGATCGCCGGTAAACCGCGCCATGGTCTTCGCCACGCTGACATAGTGCGGATGCAGCCCGCTGCTCAGCACCGCCTTCTTGCGGCGGGTGATGCGGCCGGCCATGCCGATTGCTTCCCAGCACGCGGTCGAGCCATCGTACATCGAGGCATTGGCCACATCGCAGCCGAACAGGCGCGCAACCTGGGTCTGGAACTCGAACAGCACCTGCAGCGTGCCCTGCGCGATTTCCGGCTGGTAGGGCGTGTAGGCGGTCAGGAACTCGCCGCGCTGGATCAGGTGATCGACGCTGGCGGGGACATGGTGCTTGTAGGCCCCCGCCCCCAGGAAGAACGGATGATCGGAAGCCGCCTTGTTCTTGCGGGCCAGGCTGGCAAAGTGGCGCTCAACCGCCATTTCGCTGGCGTGCAGCGGCAGGCCGGGCACGGGTCCGGGCAGGCGCGCGGTGGCGGGCACATCGACGAACAGGTCATCGACCGTGGCCGCGCCGATCACGCCCAGCATGGCGGTCCGGTCGTCAGGAGTGAGGGGCAGGTAACGCATCGGATCAGAGCCCCGCGACGTAGGCGTCGTAAGCCGCCTTATCCATCAGACCATCGAGCTCGGCTGGATCGCTGAGGTCGATCCGGAACAGCCAACCGCCTTCTTCGGCGTCGGTGTTGACCAGTTCCGGAGCATCGCCCAGCGCATCGTTGGCGGCGGTGATCGTGCCGGAAACGGGGGAGTAGACGTCCGAGGCGGCCTTCACGCTATCGACCACGCAAGGGGCATCGCCCTTCTTCACGGTGGCGCCGGCAGAGGGCAGGTCGACATAGGTGATGTCGCCCAGCTGGCTCTGCGCATATTCGGTAATGCCCACGACACCGCTGGTGCCGGAAACGTCGATCCATTCGTGGTCCTGGGTGAAATAACGCGTCATGGCGTCAGGCTCCTCGGTAGTAGCGATGGGGAACGAAGGGGGTGGGAACGACCTCGGCGGGCAGGCGCTTGCCGCGCACGTCGATCTCGAGCTTGGTGCCGGGCGCGGCATGGGCGCTGGCGACATAGGCCATGGCGATCGGCTGCTGGCGACTGGGCGAGAATCCGCCCGAAGTCACCACTCCAACCTGCTCGGCGCCAAGGTGGACTGTCGCGCCGTCACGCGCGGCCTGGCGACCTTCGAGGACCAGGCCAACCCACTTGCGGGCGGTACCCTCGGCAATTTCGCGCAGGATCCGCTCGGCTCCGGGGAAGCCACCTTCACTGCGGCGGCGCTTGTTGATCCCGAACAGCAGGCCGGCCTCGACCGGGCTGGTGTCGGGCGAAAGATCGTGACCGTAGAGCGGCAGCCCAGCTTCAAGCCGCAGCGAATCCCGTGCGCCAAGGCCGATGGGCTTCACTTCCGGCTGGGCGCAGATCAGATCGGCAACCCGTTCCGCATCGGCCGCAGGGATCGAGATTTCAAACCCGTCCTCACCGGTGTAACCCGACCGGCTGATCCAGGCCTCAACGCCATCGATCCTGAACTGGCCGCCCTTCATGAAGGTCAGCGCGGACAGCGGATATTCGCCGGTAACGACCCGTTCGAGCGCGGCAAAGGCCTTGGGGCCCTGCAGCGCCAGCAGAGCGCTGTCATCGAGGTGGTTGATCGTCACCTCGTCGGGCAGATGCTCGCGCAGGTGGCCGATGTCGTCCCACTTGGTCGCACCGTTCACGACGAGGTAGAAACCGCTGTTCCAGCGCGTGACCATCAGGTCGTCCAGCACGCCGCCGTTCTCGTCGAGCAGCAGCGAATAGCGCGGCCCATAGGGCTTCAGCGTTGACAGGTCGATCGGCAGCACGGCTTCCAGCGCCGCCTCAACCCCCTCTCCCGAAATGAACAGCTGCCCCATGTGGCTGACATCGAACAGGCCGGCGCTTTCCCGCGTCCAGAGGTGTTCGGCGATAATCCCCTCATACTGGACCGGCATCCAGTAGCCCGCGAATTCGACCATCCGGCCGCCCTTCGCGCGGTGCCAGGCATCGAGCGGCAGGGTGAGCACTTTGGGCTCAACCGCTTCGTCATCATTGGTTGTTTGGACGTCGCCCACAGCAAATCCCCGCACAGAATGCACCAAAACCGGTGCCCCCTCTGTCACGGAAACCTGAGAGCTTTCCCCAGCCTAAGACCGGGTTACCCCTTCGGCGGCCCTGCTGGTGCAGGACACTTTCCAGAGCATCGCTATCGACCCACGCGGTCCCTGGTGCCTGAGAGATTCCGGGGCGGTTGCTCCTTCGGCGTCCAGCGAAACGGGCCCTTCAAGCAAAGGAACCGCGAATCGCCGGAACTCTCCCGCGCGGTCAGCGATGCTGTGGGCGATGGCGGGCGGCGCGGCGTGAGTCAATCCCGGCCCTTGGGTCCTCCCCCGGCGGGCGGCTCAATCGGCCCTGCGTGCCGCCCGCAGGATCGCCTCATGCTCGAAGACAAAGCGCCCGGCGGCCTTTTCCTTGGTCAGGCCAACGATCGCCCGCGCCACCGTTTCCGCCCTGATCGAGCGATACTTGCTGTACTTGCCCTGCAACAGCAGGTCCGCCACCGGGCTGAGGATCCGCCCCGCCAGTTCGGCCGGACGCATTTCCTCGCGCGGGCCGCGCAGCAGGCCGGGACGCAGCACATCAAGCCGCGGAATGCCGACCCGGCCGAGCGCCTGTTCGGTCTCGCCCTTGACCTTGAGGTAGAAGTTCTTGGCCATGGCATCGGCCCCGACCGAGGACACGGCGATCATCTGCCGCATCCCGGCTTCCTTGGCGGCCTTGGCGCAGGCCAGCACCAGGTGCTGATCGACCGCGCGGAACGCGGTTTCATTGCGATCGGCCTTCTTCCAGGTCGTGCCCAGCGCACAGGCCAGGACATCGGCATTGGTTGCGGCAATGGCATCGCCCCAGTTCTCGGGCGGGGCGACCAGGACTTCCATCCGCGCGCCGGTGGGCAAGGGAATCTCGCGCCGGGCCACGGCAACGATGCGGATATCGCTGCGGCCCACTGCCAGGCGGATCAGGCTTAGCCCGACCAGGCCGGAAGCGCCGACCAGGGCAATGCGGGTAACCTTAGACATTCCTCAAACCCTCGGGCGTGCGGCCATAGATCGCGGCATGGGCGGCGATGGCAAAACGATCGGTCATGCCGGCGATGTAATCGGCGATGTGGCGGCTGTAATGCGGCTCATGCGGCGGCAGGCGTCCGGCCCAGTCATCGGCCATCAGCGAAGGATCCTGCGCATAGGCAGCATAAAGCTCGGCTGTCACCGCGCGCGCGCGCTCGGCCGTCTGCAACTGCTGGGGGTGGTGATAGAGCTTTTCGTACATGAACCGCTTCAGTGTGCGTTCCTGCCTCGCCAGTTCGCTCGAAAAGGCAGCGGTAGCCCGCTCAGCTCCGCGCACCTCGTCCGGGCCGCCCATCCCCTTCACCCGCTCGCCCGTCTCGGCGATCAGGTCGTTGACCATCCAGCCGATCTGGCTGCGGACCAGTTCGCGCAGGCGCCGGTCGATCGGCGCGCCGGGAAACTTGCGTTCGATCGCGCGCCATTGGTCGTTCACGAAATCGAGCGTCAGCAGCTCGTCCAGCTGCAGGAACCCGGCGCGCAGGCCATCGTCGATATCGTGGTTGTCATAAGCGATATCGTCAGCCAGCGCGGCAACCTGCGCCTCGAGCGAGGGCCAGTTCGTGAGGTCAAGCGGATAGGCCGCATCCAGTTCCGCCAGCGCCCAGTTGACCATGCCGACCGGGCCGTTGTGCTTCGCCATGCCTTCCAGCACTTCCCACGACAGGTTCAGGCCATCGTGCTCGCAGTATGGGCTTTCGATCCGCATCAGCGTGCGCAGCGCCTGGGCATTGTGATCGAAGCCGCCGTGGCGCTCCAGCGCGGCGTTGAGCGCATCCTCACCCGCATGGCCGAACGGCGGATGGCCGATGTCGTGGGCCAGGCACAGCGCCTCGGTCAGGTCCTCGTCCAGGCCAAGCGCGCGGGCGATGACCCGGCCGATCTGCGCCACTTCCAGGCTGTGAGTCAGCCGGACCCGGTAATGATCGCCATCGGGGGCGATGAACACCTGGGTCTTGTGGCGCAGCCGGCGGAAGGCGATCGAATGGACGATCCGATCGCGGTCGCGCTGGAAAGCGGAACGCGGACCGCGCGCAAGCGCCGCCTCGAGCGGAAACTCGCGCCCGCGCGACCGGTCGGGATCAGAGGCGTAGGGTGCTCTCACGCGTCCGCCAGCATCCAGTCGACCGCCGCCTCGGCATGGATGCGGGTGCAATCGTAGATCGGCAGGACATTGGCATCGACATCGACGACCATTTCCAGCTCGGTGCAGCCCAGCACCACGGCTTCGGCCCCGTCCTGTTCCAGGTTGGTCAGGATCGTCTTCAGTTCGCGCTCGGCCTGGCGGGTGACCTTTCCCAGCAGCAGTTCGTCGTAAATGATCCGGTCCAGCGTTTCGACGAAGGGCAGTTCGGGCGGCAGCAGTTCGATATCGCGGGCGATCAGCTTCTGGCGATAGAAGCTTTCCAGCATGACGTTGCGGGTGCCGATCAGCGCGGCCTTCTTCACCCCGGCCCCGGCCATCCGCTCCGCCACGCATTCGGCGATGTGGATGATCGGCACGTCGACCGCCGAGGCCACCTCGGCATAGACCTTGTGCATCGAATTGGCACCGATCAGGATCGCCGTGGCCCCGGCCTTTTCCAGCCGCTTGGCGGCACCGGCCAGCACCTTGGCGGCACGGGCCCATTCCTCGGCGCTCGAAAGCCGCGACAGCTGCGCAAAGTCGAGGCTTTCGATCACCATCGACGCGCTCGATCCCGGCCCGAGGCGGGCCTGGACCAGGCGATTGATGTGCTCATAGTAAGTGCGGGTCGAGTACCAGCTCATCCCGCCGATCAAACCGATCTTGCGCAAGCATTTTCTCCGTGGAAGCCCCCTGTCGGACCAGGCTGCCCCTGTTGCTTGCGCCCTTACCCAAGCGGCGCGCCAAGGTCCAGCGCGGCCCGGTCAGCCCTGTGGGCTGAGGAAGGCGCGGACTTCATTGGCCGTTTCCGCGGCAGCCTCCTCGTGCGGCAGGTGACCTATGCCGGTATAGACCTTCACCCGCGCATTCTTGATGCCATCGGCAAAGAACCGCGTGTCACTGACCGGGATGAGCCGGTCCTCCTCCCCCCAGATGATCAGGGTGGGCGCGGTGATCCGCGCGAGTTCGGCGGGGGTAAAGGCGCGGCGCTGGCTGGTGAACCGCTCCAGCGTCGCGGCGCGGTTGCCGGGATAGCGCAGCAGTTCCCAATAGCGGTCAACCGCCGCCGGAGTGACCACGGCCTGGTTGCTGACCGACTGGCTGAGGCTGCGCTCCACCAGGCTGCGCGGGGTGATCGAGCGGGCCAGGGCGTTGATCCCCGGCGTGGCCGCCAGGGTGAAACCGATATTGCCGCGCCCGCCCCCGGCCTTGCGCGGCGCCCCCGCTGCATCGACCAGGATCAGCGCCGAAACCTGCTGTGGATAGGCACTGGCATAGCGCGCGGCGAGGCCGCCCCCCATCGAGTTCCCGGCCAGGGCAAAGCGGTCCAGCCCCAGCTTGATCCGCAGCCGCTCCAGCACGGCCACCATGGCATCCTGCGAATGGCCCCCAGCCGGGTTGGGCCCGGTCAGGCCATGGCCGATCTGGTCATAGCGGATCACGCGGAACTGGCCCGACAAGGCCCGCGCCCAGGCATCCCAGGTATGGAGATCGGCGTTGGAGCCGTGCAGCAGGACCAGCACCGGCGCGTCGCCCCGATCGTTCTTGGGTCCTTCATCCCGCAGATGCACGGTCAGCCCACCGCCCAGGTCGACGAATTGCGAGGGCGGTGCGCCATACTTGGCCCGCATCGCCGCCGGATCGGTATCGGGCGTTCGCAGCAGCAGGAACGCGCCCACCAAGACCAGGAGGATCACAGCCAGCCACTTGCCAAGACGTTTCATTGCTTCATCTCCCCGATCCAGCGCGCCACGGCGGCCTGCCCAGCGGGATCGACCGTCGAGCGCCCCAGTTCGGGCATCGAAATCCCGCCCTCAAGGCTGCCCATGCGATAGATCATGATCGACTTGTCCGGGTGGCCCGGCAGCACGTCATATTCCAGCCCGCCCGAACCACGCCCGGCCGCGACCGGCCGCTTCATGATCCCCACTTTGACCGGGTCACCCTGCTCCCAGCGCAGGTCCAGCCCCGAATTCGAGGCCGATCCCGCCGGATTGTGGCAATGGGCGCAATTGGCATCAAGCCAGCCCCGGGCGACCGGAGCAGCTGGCAGTTTCGCCCGCTCTTCCCAAAGCGGCACGCGCGCGGCCACGGCCGGCACCTGATCGAGCTTGCCGGCCTTGTGCCAGCTGACCAGCCACCCGGCCGCCAGATTGCGGGCCTTGGGGCCAAGCGGCACCACGGCATCCTTCTGCTGGTGGCATTCCTTGCACTGGTTCTTGTTGGGCACGGCATAGGATATCCGCGCGCCCTGCGGGGTCGTCAGGTCAAGCCGTGCCCCGCCCAGCACCAGTCGCGCCTCGGTCTGTTCGCGATTCCACTGATAGGGCAGCGCCACCCAGCCATCGGCGCGGTGCAGCAGCACGCGGGTCTCGATCAGGCGGCCTTCCAGCTTGAAGGTCTTGATGAGGGCAGCGCCGACCGGCAGGTCGAGCAGACCTTCGCCTTGCGCCTTGGCCTGGGTCCCGGCCGGCAGATAGACGAACCGCAGCTTGTCCGCGCCATCCGACCACAGCGGGGTCTGGACGCGATAGGGAGTCACGCCAGCAGCCGGACGCTGCGCCGCGCCATCGGCGAAGAAGCGGTACTCGCCCAGCGTGGCAGGAAAACCCGCCGCCGTAATGGCCGTATCGTTGACCGATTGGCGCTGCGGCGTAGCGACCGCGACCGCTGCTCCCGCCAGCAGTGCTGCCCCCAGCAACAACCTCACCGCGCGATCCGGGCTTCCAGTGCGGCGGGCGCGCCCACCCCGTCAGCTATCGGCAGGATGGCGGCCGGGGCCAGTTCGAACGGCGCGGGCCGGGCCTGATCCGGGCTGACCCCCTGGGCCGGGAGATTGAGCGACAGGCCGGCGATCTTCTGGCCCGCCACGATCGCGCCGGTCCCGCCCAGCCCATCCCACAGCAGTGGCGGCAGGGCACCGCCGAATGCCGCCTTCAGCTGATCCCCGCCGGGCAATTGCGGATCGTAGCCCCCGCCGATGATGGTGTTCGCTCCGATCACGATCCGGCGCGGATAGGGATTGTACCGCTGATCGTCGAAGGCGTTGGGATAGGCCAGCACCATGATCTGGGCGGTGGGATTGTTGGCCAGGGTATTGCCGCGCACCACCACGGTCTCGTTGGCCATGACCATTACCCCGGTGCCACGCGGCACGCCCGCCACGATATTGCCTTTGGGCGCAAAGTTCGGCGTATCGTTATCGATCACCAGGTTGTTCTCGACCACGGTGTTGCCCCCGCCCATCACAGGCAGGTTGGGTAGATCGAACACCAGAATCCCGCCGGTGTTGCGGGTCGCCAGATTGCCATGGACGATGGCATTGCGGCTGTTCTCGATCTCGATCCCGGCCACGTTGAATTCGGCCAGCGAATAGCGGACCGTGATATCCTTCGACTGGCCGACATAGATCCCGGCGTCGGATGCGCCCGAAACCTTGCAGCCATCGATCAGCACCCCGGTGCTTTCGACCGGGTAGATGCCATAGGCGCCATTGGTGGTCTTGGCCCCGCCGGTCCAGGTCACGCGGACGCGGTAATAGACGATGTTGTCCGCACCTTTGCTCTTGATCCCGTCGCCCTTGGTGTTCTCGACCGCGAAATCGCGCAGGGTGACCTCGTCGGACGTGACCAGCAGCCCCTCGCCCGAGCCCTTCTGGCCGGTGAAGTCGAGCACGGTCGCCTCCATGCCCGCGCCGCGCAGCGTCACGCCCTTGACGTCGAGCGACAGGCCATCGGTCAGCACGAAGCGCCCTGCCCCCAGTTCGACCACGTCGCCCGGCTCGGCCAGGATCAGCGCCTCTTGCAGCCGCGTCTGGGCATTTTCGCCCGGGGCGACCTGGATCACCTTGGCATAGGCAGGGGCAACCAGGGCAAGCGCCGTGGCCGCTGCGATCAGCATTGTTGGCATCCTCATGGCGCGGAGTGTGACCTGACTTTTCGCCAAGTCAATCCGCGGCCGGCAGGATCAATACCGCTTTTCCCGCGCCAGCCCGCTGGCACAAAGCGCGGCAGACGTGGCCGTCACCTCGATCGCCTCGGTATCGCCAACCCGGCGCACGGCGGCCACGTAGTCCATCAGGCCCCGCTTCTCACCCTTTAACTGCTTGAGCTTGTTGAGCTGCGACAGGGTCAGCCGGTCGGTCATCCGCTCGGCCATGCAGGCCGAATTGGCTTCGGACAGCCCGGCATCCATCATCGCGCTCTTGACCTGGCCATAGGCCAGCTTGGAGGGCGAGCAGGCGGCGACCAAAGCTATTATCAGACCACCAAGCAAAATCCGTTCGTGCTGAGCTTGTCGAAGCACCGTTCTTTCCCTTGCGATATGCACCAGGCCCCAAGACCAGGGATGGCCCTTCGACAAGCTCAGGGCGAACGGGTCTTGGGAGCGATTGGCTATTAGTGCGCCAGCCCCTTGTTGATGTCCTCAACCATCTTCTTGGCATCGGCCAGCAGCATCAGGGTCTGGTCCATGTAGAACACGTCGTTGTCGACCCCGGCATAGCCCACCCCGCCCATCGAGCGCTTGATGAAGAAGACCTGCTTGGCCTTGTCGACATCGAACACCGGCATCCCATAGATCGGGCTGGACTTGTCGGTCTTGGCCGCCGGATTGACCACGTCGTTGGCGCCGATGATGAAGGCCACGTCAGCTGTGGCGAACTCGCTGTTGATGTCTTCCAGCTCGAACACCTCGTCATAGGGGACATTGGCTTCGGCCAGCAGCACGTTCATGTGCCCGGGCATGCGGCCCGCGACCGGGTGGATTGCGTACTTCACCTCGACACCCTTGGCTTTCAGCAGGTCAGCCATTTCGCGCAGCGCGTGCTGGGCCTGCGAGACGGCCATGCCATAGCCCGGGATGATGATGACCTTCTCGGCCTCGCTCAGCATATAGGCCGCGTCTTCGGCGCTGCCGCGCTTCCACGGGCGCTGTTCGCGCATCTCGCCGCCGCCCGCGCTGGCCTCGGCCCCGAAACCACCGGCAATCACGCTGAGGAAGCCGCGGTTCATCGCCTTGCACATGATGTAGGACAGGATCGCGCCCGACGAGCCGACCAGCGCCCCGGTAATGATCATCGCGGTGTTGGACAGGGTGAAGCCCATCGCCGCCGCGGCCCAGCCCGAATAGGAATTGAGCATCGAGACCACGACCGGCATGTCCGCCCCGCCGATCGGGATGATCAGCAGGAAGCCGATCAGGAACGACAGCGCGGTGATCGTCACGATCACCCACAGGCTCTGGTCGGTCATGAAGAAGCCGGTCAGGCCCAGGATCGCCAGCAGGGTCCCCAGGTTGATCACGTGCCGCGCGGGCAGCAGGATCGGCGCGCCGCTCATCTTGCCGGCGAGCTTGAGGAAGGCGATGACCGAACCGGAGAAGGTGATCGCCCCAATGGCAATACCCAGGCCCAGTTCGAGCCGCGAAACGGCATGGATCGCGCCATCCGGCCCGACAATCCCGAAGGCCTCCGGGTTGAGATAGGCCGCCCAGCCGACCAGCACGGCGGCAAGGCCGACCAACGAGTGGAACGCCGCAACCAGCTGCGGCATGTCGGTCATGGCGATCTTGCGGGCGATGACGAAGCCGATCACCCCGCCCAGCGCCAGCGCACCAAGGATTTCCGGCAGGCTGGCAATGTCATGCGTGACCAGCGTGGTGACGACCGCAATGGTCATCCCGATCATGCCATAGCGGTTGCCCGCACGGCTGGTGCTGGGGCTGGACAGCCCGCGCAGCGCCAGGATGAACAGCACGCCCGAAACGAGATAGGCCAGCGCCACCCAGGGGCTGGCGGCAAGACCGCTGGCAGCAGCGGAAAGGAGCGTGAAGTCCATCACTTCTTCTCCTTCTTCTTGTACATCGCCAGCATGCGCTCGGTCACGGCAAAGCCGCCGAAGATGTTGACGCTGGCCAGCACCACCGCGAGCAGGCCGAGCCACTTGGCCACCGGGCTACCCGCTGCCGCCGAAGCGATCAGCGCGCCGACCACGATCACCGAGGAAATCGCGTTGGTCACCGCCATCAGCGGCGTGTGCAACGCCGGGGTTACCGACCACACCACGTAATAGCCCACGAAGCAGGCCATGACGAAGATCGAGAGGATCGAGATGAAGTCCATTTGCTCAGTCTGCCCCTTATTCTGCCTTCTCGTCGGTGAAGCCGAAGGTCACCTGGTACTCTTCGGGTCGCCGCTGAACCCTAACCGTCATCGCCCTGGATAGCGGATCGAACGACAATGCGGAAACCCTGAAACCGTGCATGGCGAGCGATTTTGGCAGCTCGGCATATTTGGGCCGCAGGGTCGATACCAGGCAGGCATCGACCAGGTGCGGGAATCCCCAGCTTTCCTTGCGGCGGAACGGTTCGAAACAGAAGTCGATCAGGCCCCAGTCGCCCAGGTGCGAATAGCGCAGGATGAACTCGACCGGGCGAAACTCGGCCGCTTCATCAAGCTCGCGATAGCGCACGGGCTGGTGCAGCGGCTCGTACTTGAACGGCCAGGGCCAGGCCTGGATCGGGAAGATGAAGTAATTGCCGTGGGCCGGGATGCGGGTGACAGTGTCAAAGACGCCATCGGTGTTGTCATCGCGCAGGCAGGTCAGCCGCTCGTTGCCGGGCTTGCGCACGATCTCGCAGGCGATGAACTGTGGCCCCGGCGCCCGCATCAGCTGGGTGCCGGCGGGCAGCAGCACCTTCTTCGGCTTTGTCATCCCCGGATCGAGCGCGGCATAGGCCTCTTTCGGGCGCACCTTGAACAACGAGATGTAGGACCGGCTCTGCAGCACGACCGTTTCGTCGGTCTTGTTGGGGGCCATGGCCACCCAGACCGGATGCATCGACAAATCGCCGGGGCGCTGTTCGGCGAGGGCCGCAGAGGCCCCGAAGAGCGCAAGGGCAACATGCCCGCCGCCAGCCCACCGCATCGCCTTGCGCACCGCACGGGAGTTCGGGCTCACCTCAGAACTCCTCGGTCAGGTTGAACGTCCCGGTCCGCGCGCCTTCCAGCACGACCAGCTGCATCCGCCACAGGCGCAGCTTGTCGCCGGTCAGCCGAAAGCGGACGCCCCAGCGCCTGAATTCGGTCTGGTTCAGATCGCCCTTGAAGACATGGTCATGGCTACCCCCGCCAATCGCGCTGCTGTGCATGACGGCGCCAAGGCTGACCCCGATCCCTTCGCAGCGGGCCTTGTCCGGGCTGCCCCAGCAACCGTTGAAGCCCAGCTTGATCTGGAACTTCAGGATTTCATTCAGGGCCTTGGCCGCTTCCGCATTGGCTCCGTAAGCCAGCGGTTCGATCGGATGGAGTGCGACCGGTCCCTCACCCCGGCCAGCGAAGATGCCCGCGATGTTGCGGTGGAGGAAGAACCCCTCGAACCGGCCATCGCGGTCGCGGTCAAGGAAGCAGGTGGAAAACTGGCGCTCGATGTAGTCCGTCCTGCTCTTCCCGAATTCGGGATAGCTGTAATTGCTCCTGAGGCTGCAATAGATCGCCTGGTCGCTCTTCGCCTGCACCAGCGGGGTGAGCGGTGTCAGTTCGCGTACGAAGGCGCGCTCGTGTGGCGGAGCCTGGCCGGCGAAAGGCTGGAAGGCAGCGGCGAGGAAGACAAACGCTCCGGGAAAGGCCGCCGCGATCGGCAGGCCTTCATATCGCTTCACCTCAATTGGTCCGGCCGGAAGGCTCAGCGGCTCGACCCGCCATTCCGCGCTGTAGCTGAGCGGCGTGGCGGCCGGCTGCTCCGCCGCCACGGTTTGCGATGCACCCGCCAGGCCTGCCAGGATCAATCCGCAGCGAAGTGTCCTCACCCCGTGAGCTTTCCCGGCGCGGCTTGCCATCTCAGGAACCCGCCAGGCTCAGGCCCGGCACAAAGGACAGCGTGACCGCACCGGGCTGGATATCGTGCAGCTCTCCCGCCCCGTGCGGGGTCGAAAATTTCAGCGGCAAGCGGGACGCATCGAGCTTGAACCGGTTGGCGCAGCTGGCGCCCGCCGCCTTCTTGCTCGCCGTACAGAATTCGAGCTGCGCGGAGGACCTGTCCGCGCTGACCTTGACCAGGCTCAGATAGACGCGGATCGGATCGTCGTATGTGCCGGTCGGCAAGAAATCCGACAGGGCGACCGGCTGGGCCAGCGGGGCCTTCGAATCGAAGTAACGCCTGCCGACAAAGTTCGTCAGCCGCCAGACACCCATGGCGCTGGCATAGCTCAGGCTGACTGGATAGCTGGCGGTGAAGGTGCCGACGCTGTCCGCATCGGTGAAGCATTCGACGTAATTGGCCTCTCGCCGTCGCTGCGTCTCGCACAGGGTCAGCGGCGCCCCTTTCGCCTTGGCGAAGCTGGTCCCGGCAGGAATGACGTGCCCTTTCCGGACCGTCAGGCTGCGCTGCAGGATAAAGGGCTGCTCGGGCACGAGCGCGGCCAGGTAGACTGGCTGCCGGATACCAATGGAAACCCGCTCAAGATTGCCGGCCGGGTCCGTCACCACCCATGGCATTTCGGTGTAGCCAAAGGTCCCGGGTTTCTGGGCGGACCAGACCTCACCTGGCCAGATCACCAGCACGCCGGCAATGAACGCACGGGCAGGGTTTACCCCAGCACCCGCAACCATCGCGGAGAACGACGCGGTTGCCGCCATCAACAGCCTGCCCGGCAACGGCATGGCCGACGCGAAGACCCGATACCCGCGCGGCAGACCGGAAAGAGTCGAGCGCATGGCGGCGGCTTCTAGAGAACCGTCCCCCGGAACGTCGTGGGGACGATCCGGACGTCGGTTGGAATCGATACGGAAACCCGCTTGTCGTCATGGCGGGCTACGCGCGCCTCGATGCCGAACAGGTTCAGCTTTCCGGTTTCGGGTTCGGCGACAATTTCCTGGTTCAGGCAGGTCTTGTAGAGTCCCTTGCGCCATTTGGCCGCGCCGCTGGACTCCTCGATACAGAGCTTGAAGCGCACTTTCCCGCCGGGCGCGCCGCCAGCATAGCGCAGGCCCATGGCGACGGGCGCGATTTGGGTTAAAGGATCGAGCTCACGCAGCCGGGCGGGCACGGTCAACCGGGCAAGGCCATTCTCGCCAAAGGTCGATCCGAAATAGAACTCGTTGAAAACCTGCTGATAATGATAGGCTTCGATCGAGCCGTCACCATCACGGTCGGCCAGACAATGAAATGCGCTGCCAAGATGGCGCGCCATCGCACAGTACTTGCCGGAGCCGTTGTCACCCACTTCGACGAAGAGCGTGCCGCGCGGGACGATCACCTTGGCGCCGAGCGTGGCAACGTCTTCCTCGAGATGGAACACCCGCTGCGGAACAAGACTGAAGGCGGGAGCCGTCTCGCCCTTGGCGAGGACCAGCGGGGCAATGACTTCCAGCCGAACGAACCATTTTGCGGTTGAAGCTTTGGCCGGCGCCCCAAGCATCGCAGCGAAAGCCATTGCCGCAAAGGCCAACCTGCCAATCACCCCAGCAGTCGCTCGTTGACCACCTTGCCGCCCTCGGTCAGGCGGATCGCGTTGCCGATTTCCTCGTCCAGAACCGGCCGGCCGGCTTCCTTGTCCCAGAAGGCCGAGAGGAAGTTGTAGAGGTTGCGGGCGAACAGGGCCGAAGCATCGGCCGGCAGCTTGGCCGGGGTGTTCGAATAGCCCAAGATCTTTACCCCGTGGCGTTCGACCACCTCGTCCGCCACCGAACCCTCGACATTGCCGCCCTGGGCCACGGCCAGGTCGAAAATGACCGAACCGGGCTTCATGCTGGCAATCTGCGCGTCCGAGATCAGCCGGGGCGCAGCCCGCCCCGGGATCAGCGCCGTGGTGATGACGATATCCTGCTTGGCGATATGGCCGGACACCAGCTCGGCCTGGGCCTTCTGGTATTCTTCCGACATTTCCGTGGCATAGCCACCCGCACCCTCGCCCTCGATCCCGGCGACGCTTTCCACGAAGATCGGCTTCGCGCCCAGCGAGAGGATCTGCTCCTTCGTGGCGGAACGCACGTCGGTGGCGGAAACCTGAGCGCCCAGCCGCCGCGCCGTAGCGATGGCCTGGAGCCCAGCGACACCCACGCCCATCACGAAGCACTTGGCGGCGGAAACCGTGCCCGCCGCGGTCATCATCATCGGAAAGGCGCGGCCATAAAGGTTCGCCGCCTCGATCACCGCCTTGTAACCCGCCAGGTTCGACTGGCTGGAGAGGATATCCATGCTTTGAGCGCGGGTGATGCGCGGCATGAATTCCATCGCCAGGGCTTCAAAGCCGCCCTTGGCATAGGCATCGACGCGCGCGCGCTGGCCAAACGGATCGAGGCCGGCAACGACCCAGGCCCCGGCATTGGCGCCTTTCAGCGCCTTGGGGTCGGGGCCCTGCACGCCCAGCACGATGTCGGCGCCCTTGGCCGCATCCTTGACCACTTCGGCCCCGGCTGCGGCATAGTCCGCATCGGCAATCGACGCGGACAGGCCAGCCCCGGCCTCCACCGCCACGACTGCCCCCAGGCCGATGAATTTCTTCACCGTTTCAGGGGTGGCCGCGACGCGGGTTTCACCCTTCGCCTGTTCCTTGAGAACGGCGATCCGCAGGCTGGCGCTCACCGCGCGATCAGGAAATCAGCGAGATGACGAGAATGGTGACCAGCGCGGTCACCACCGAACCCCACTTCACCAGGCCAATGAAGCCTTCATAAGTCGAATTGGCCGCCTTCATGTCGTTACCCGAAGCCATAGTCCTGTCCCTGTACTGGCATGGAGCGCCGTTTCCGGCGCGTTCTGGGCCTCGTCTATCGTCCCATACCGCCGCACTCAAGGCCTCGTGAGGGATTTGTGATCAATGCGCAGCCTTAATCGGGTCTTTACCCCCTCGCGTTAGGGTCAGGGTTCACGAAGGCGTGGGGACAAACAGGCAATCATGGCGGAAATCGAGCAGCGCCTGCTGATGCTGATCGATGATGAACCGGCGCAGAGCCGGCTCATCAGCGCCCTTGCCGCGCGCGAAGGCTGGCGGACGCTGGTCGTGCGCGATTCGGAAACCGCGATCGCCACGCTGGGCACGCGCCAGGGCATGCAGCTGGGCGCGATCATCCTTGACCAGTGGGTACCGGGCGACGAGGCCTGCACCCTGATCGCCGAACTGAAGAGCCGCCGCCCCGCCTTGCCGATCCTGATGCTGACGGCTTCAACCTCGCCGCTGCTGGCGGTCGAGGCGATGCGCGCCGGGGCCAGCGACTACCTGGTCAAGCCCGTCTCGCCCGAACGCCTGATGCAGGCACTGCGCATGGCGACCACGCGCGAGGCACCGCGCGACGAGCTCATGCCGCTGACCGAAAAGATGTCGGCCCCGGCTGATTTCGACGCGATGATCGGCGCCGCGCCAACCTTCCGCAGTGCCCTGGCGATTGCCGCCAAGGCCGCCCGCGGCCACGGCAACGTGTTGATCGAGGGCGAAAGCGGGACCGGCAAGGAGCTGCTGATTCGCGCAATGCAGGCGGCCAGTCCGCGCGCGAAGGCCCCGTTCCGGTTGCTCAATGTCGGGGCGATCCCGGCCAACTCGGTCGAATCCGCGCTGTTCGGGCATGAGAAAGGCGCCTTTCCGGGAGCCTTCGACCGGCACGTCGGGGCCCTGCAACACGCCGATGGCGGCACCCTGGCATTGGACGAGGTCGACCGCCTGCCCCCGTCCGTGCAGGAGCGGCTGCTCGAATCGCTTCAGCGCGGCGATGTCCGCCCGATCGGCGCGCGCCACAGCTTCCGGATCGACCTGCGCATCATCGCCGCCAGCAACCTGCCGCTGAAGGATATGGTTGCCGCCGGGCACTTCCTGCCCGAACTGTACCAGTTGCTCTCCCCCGTGGCGGTCAACCTGCCCGCCCTGCGCGAACGGCCCGGCGATATCCCGGCCCTGTCCCGCCATTTCCTGGCCCGGATCGGCGAGCAGCCGGGCCTGCGCGAACTGGGCATCACCGATGGCGCGCTGGCCCTGCTGGGCGCCTATGACTGGCCAGGCAATGTCCGCCAGCTCCAGGCCGTGCTGTTCCGCGCAGCCGTGTTCTGCGATGGCGATGCGCTGACGGCCGAGGATTTCCCTCAGCTATCCGACATGCTGGGCAGCGATGCCGGGCATTCGTCCCCACACCATCACGAAGCCATCGGCGTCACCCTCTACACGCCCGACGGCAACCTGCGCCCGCTGGAAGAAATCGAGGCGGATGTGATTCGCCTGGCCATCGGCCACTATCGCGGGCGGATGACCGAAGTGGCCCGCCGCCTCGGCATCGGCCGCTCCACCCTCTACCGCAAGCTCAGCGACCTGGGGATCGGCGACGTCGCCTGACCCTGCGGCTCAACGCGGTACCAGGATCAGCCGGTCGCCCTCGACCCGCCAGCTGCCCAGGCGGCTGAGCAGGTTCATCCCGATTACCCGGATCTCGTCGTCGGTTTCCTGCGGCACGGCCACTTCCAGCCCGCGCACCTCGATATTGCCGAACCGCAGGCTGTCGATCCGGCCCAGCCGGGCGGTGATCATGCCGTTGGCGGTCTGCAGTTCCAGCGGCGCCCGGCCCGGATCGGGGCGAATGCCAAGCGCCGCCGCATCGCCGCGCCCCACGCCGGTGAAGGTCGCCCCGGTATCGACCAGGAACGCAATCGGCTGGCCGTTGACCTCGGCCTCGATCCAGAAATGGCCGTCGCTCGCCAGCGGCACGATGGTCTCGCGCCCGCTGACGCTCAGCGCCGGGCGGCTGTTGAGTTCCAGCGCTGCGTCGGACCGTTCGGCCTGCAGCGCCAGCACCCCCACCTGCAACAACAGCGCGGCGATCAGCCCGAGATAGCCCAGCCGCCGCAGGTTGCGGGCCAGTTCCGGCCGCTCGCGCTCCAGCATCCAGCCGCCCGCCGCCAGCACGATCGCGCCCACCGCCACGAACAGCAGCGGCTGCGATCCGGCGAGCGCGCCCAGCCCGCTCATCCCCGCGCCGCCAGTTCGGCATCGAGCAGTCCGGGCACGGCCGCATCGTCAAACCCGGCGGCGATCCAGGCACTTTCGACCGCGCGCAGGGTGCGCGCCACGTCCGGCCCGGCCTTGACCCCGCGTGCCACGATATCCCCGCCCTTGAGCGGGAATACGGGAATGGCCCAGTCAGCCAGCGGAGCCACCTCGCCCCCGCCCAGCAACAGGCGATCGAGCGCGGCCGCTTTCCCCAGCCGATAGGCCAGCGCGCGCGGATCGCCGGGCGCCCCGTCGCGCCCCGCCGCCAGGGCCAGCCGCTTTTTCTGAACGCCGGACAGGCGAAACCGGCTGGCCACAGCCTCGGCCAGCGGCACATCGGCGGGCAGCAGCGCGGCCAGGCGGCGCAGCGCATCGGGCGGCACCTGCTGGCGCGTCTCTGCGGCAACCAGCGCCACCAGCGCCGCCACGTCGGCCTCGGGCAGGACGACCGGCAAGACGCTCAGTTCGGCCATCCGCGCCACTGTGGGGGCTGGATCGACCAGGCCGAGCAGGTTCATCATCTCCATGCCGACCCGCTCGCGCGACAGGCCCTTGAGCGTCGCAGCCAATTCGGCACAGGCACTTTCTGATTGCTCATCAGCAGGTTGGCTACCAAACCTCGCCTGGAACCGAAAGTACCGCAGGATCCGCAAGTGATCCTCGCGGATGCGCTGGTGCGGATCGCCGATGAACCGCACCCGCCGCGCGGCGAGGTCAGCGAGGCCCCCGAACCAGTCGAATACCTCGCCCGTTGCCGGATCGGCATAGAGCGCGTTGATGGTGAAATCGCGCCGGGCGGCATCGTCCTGCCAGTCGTTGGCAAAGGCGACAGTCGCGCGGCGACCGTCGGTGGAAACATCGTGCCGCAGCGTGGTGATCTCCACCGGCCCTTCGGGCAGGACGGCGGTGACAGTGCCATGCTCGATCCCCGTCGGCACGGCCTGGATCCCGGCATCCTTCAGCTTGCCGATCACCTTCAGCGGCAAGAGCGGCGTGGCAATGTCCACATCCTTGACCGGGATACCCAGCAGCGTATCGCGCACCGCGCCGCCGACATAGCGCGCCTTGTCCGGCCCCAGCACGGCCACCAGCCGCGCCAGATCCTCGCGCCGGGTCCAGTCGGCAGCGGGCAGCGACACGCTCACCACGCGATCCGCTTTGACAGGTTGGCGATGATCCCGGCGGTGACGCCCCAGATACGGTGTTGTTGCCACATGATCTCGATGTAGCGCCGTTCGTGGCCCTGCCAAAACGCGGAATGATGAGTGCGGTTGGCCGGATCGAACACGAAATCGACCGGGGCTTCGAACCAGGCCGCAACCTCGGTCGGGCTGGGATTTAGCGGCAGGTCGGGCGGAACCACGGCGACGACCGGCACGATCGCATAGCCCGATCCGGTGCAATAGACATCGCTGGTGCCGATCACCGTAACGTCGGCGGGGTTGATCCCCAGTTCCTCGTTCGCTTCGCGCAGGGCCGCCTCTTCCGGGCTTTCGCCGGGGTCGATCTTGCCGCCGGGGAAGGCCACCTGCCCCGGATGCGAGCGCATGTTCGACGGGCGGTGGATCAGCAGGAAGCCGGGCCGGTCGTTGCGTTCCGTAATCGCCGCGAGCACGGCGGCAGACCTCAGCTCGCGGCCGGCAAAGCCACCCTCGTCGCGCAGTTCGACATCGCGCGCATGGCCTTCGGCATGGAGCCGGCGCAGCCGCGCCACCAGTTCGCTCATGCCGGCACCAGGCTGAAGCGCGCGCCCTGGCTGATCACGGTCAGGTCGGCATCGGCGAGCTCAACCAGTTGCAACCAGGTCGAACGGTTGATCCGCGCCTCGCAGCCGTGGCGCACCGCAAGGTAGACGGCGGGCAGTTCCACATCGCCGCGCGCCACCAGCGGATGCTCCGGCCCGGCCACCACCACCTCGTCAGTGTTGAGGCGGAACACCAGCGCGCCGTCCTGCCTGGCGACATCGGTGGCGATGAAGGCGGCGTCGTCCACCACGATCGACTGCTTTTCGAACGGCGTGACCAGCCAGTGCTGGCCCTGCTCGTCGCGCCGCAGCAGCCCGGCAAAGGCGCGGACCATCGCCGGGCGCCTGATTTCTCCCCCATCGTGGAACCAGCGGCCGTCGGCTTTGATCACCATCAGGCTGTCACCCGCCGTGGCGGGGTTCCATTGCTCGACCGGCGGCAGCCGGCGCTCGGCATTGAGCCTGGCGATTTCGGCGAGGCTCAGCGTGGCAAGGTCGGGGGGCGGCGTATAGGGCATCGGTTAAGCGATGCCAGATCGGCCTAGCCGCGCCAAGGCCCCAGCGTGCCTTCAGCGGGCAGGATTGCCGGATTGTCGCAGCGGACCAGCAGCCGGTGCCGCTCGAACGGGCCGGGCAGGTCCCAGCCGCCGGTGTGGGCATTGGTAAAGCCCCAGAACCGGCCATAGTATTCCGGATCGCCGATCATCACCTGCGGCAGCGGCGCCTGGGGAGAAAGGGCGGCGATGCTGGCGGTCATCAGCGCCTTGCCATAGCCCTGGCCCTGCGCCTCCGGCTCGACCGCCACGGGGCCGACCATGATCATCGGGTGCCGCCGTCCGGCCGGATCGGTCAGCGCCACCGGCCAGCACTGGATCGTCCCGACCAGATGCTCCCCCGCATCGATCGCGGCGAAGGACAGCGCGGGCAGCCAGTCAGTCCCCTCGCGCACCTTGTAGGCGGTGCGGGTATGTCGCTCCGGCTCGAAGGCGCGATCAAGCAGCGCTTCGACCAGCGCGGGATCGACATTGTCGAGCGGGATAAGCGTGGGACCATCAGCCATAGGCGCGCGCCCCTAAGCCGCATGGCTCCGCTTGTCGACGGTTTACTTGTTCGGCGTCAGCCTCAGCAGGCGGCCGCCCTCGCGATCCTCGATCACCAGCAGCGAACCATCGGCGGCCTCGGCCACGTCGCGGATCCGCTTGTCCATCGGATAGCGGGCGACTTCGGTGGCCTTGTCGCCATCGATCTTGAGCCGCAGCAGCGCCTTGGGGCCAAGGCCCGCCACCAGCACCTGGCCCTTCCAGTCGCGGAAGGCCTTGCCCGAATAGAAGATCATGTCGCCCGGCGCGATCATCGGCGTCCAGGTGATCGCCGGGGCGGCAATGTCGGGCCGGGTGCTGTGCGGCGGAATGTCCTTGCCGTCATAGTGATCGCCCTCGGAGACGATCGGCCAGCCATAGTTCTTGCCCGGCTGGACCAGGTTCAGCTCGTCGCCACCCTTGGGGCCATGCTCGATATCCCACAGCCGGCCCTTGGGATCGAAAGCCAGGCCCAGGATGTTGCGGTGGCCATAGGACCAGATTTCGGCGCTGACGCCGCCCTTGTCGGCAAACGGGTTGCCTGGCGCGGGCTTGCCGTCGGGCAACAGGCGCAGCACCTTGCCGAGGTTGCCGGTCAGGTCCTGCGCCGGGTCCATCTTCTGCCGCTCGCCCGAGCCGACGAACATCAGCTTGCCATCGGGGGAGAAGGCGATGCGGTGCGAAAAGTGGCCGCGCCCGGTGGTCTTGGGGCTTTGCCGCCAGATCACTTCGAGGCCTTCGACGCGCGGAGCAGCGCCGCCAACATACTTGCCGCGCCCGATCACCGCGCCGCGCGTATCATTCTCACCGGCTTCGACCCACGAGAGGTAGATCGCGCCGCTCTTGGCGAAATCGGGGGCGAGCACCACGTCACCCAGGCCGCCCTGGCCGCCGGCATCGACGGTGGGCATTCCGGCCACGTCCTTCACCCCGCCATCGACGAGTTTCATCGTGCCACCCTTTTCGGTGACGAGCACGCCGCCGCCCGGCAGCACGGCAATGGCCCAGGGCGCATTGAGCGTGGCCAGCGGGGTTACGGTGAAGGCGTCCTTCACTTCGGCGGACGGCGGGGTATCCCCAGCAACCGAAGGGCCGCAGCTTGCGACGAACAGGGCGAGCGGGAAAAAGGTGGCGAAGATGGTTCTGGTCATGGCGGGCTAAATGGATTCACCGGCGTTCTTTGCCAAGGGCCTAAAAGACCGGGTGTTGATCGGCGTCGACGAAGCGGGGCGCGGGCCGCTCGCCGGGCCGGTGGTGGCTGCCGCCTGCGTGCTCAGGCCGGATGCCCCGGCGGGGCTGGACGATTCCAAGAAGCTGTCGGCCAAACGCCGTGCCGCGCTGGAACCGCTGATCAAGGCCAGCTGCCACTGGGCGCTGGGCGTGGTCGAAGCCGACGAAATCGACCGGATCAACATCTTCGCCGCCACCATGCTGGCCATGACCCGCGCGGTCGGCGCGCTTGGGGCCGAATTTGGGATCGAGCCGGACGAAGTGCTGATCGACGGCAACATGACCCCCGCTGGTCGCCACCCAGACTGGCATTGGTCGGCCCGCGCGATCGTCGGCGGCGATGGCCTCGAACCCTGCATCTCCGCCGCCTCGATCCTCGCGAAGGAACACCGCGACCGGCTGATGCGCGAATATGCCCTGGCTCACCCGCAGTACGGCTGGGAGCGCAACATGGGCTATGGCACCGCCGAGCATCTGGCGGCGCTGCAGACACACGGCCCGACCCCGCTCCACCGCCGCAGCTTTGCCCCGGTGGCCCAGCTGGTGCTGATCTGACGCAGCCGCAGCACATTTTTTCGATCCGAGTCCCCCGCGCCACACCCACCACATATTGAGTCCGCAGCGAATCCCGGGACTCTAGATGCTGTGTCGGACTCGCTCTGTTCCGCTTCTAACTCGGCCTGAATCGCCCCGAATCACAAGGATTCCTGCGGAGTCGCCCCTTGACGCGGGACTCCGGATGACTCACCCTGTGGATAACTTTCGCAAGTTTCAGGGAATGTCATGGGTCAGATGCTGGTGGGTGAAAAGGCGCGGCTGAAGGCCGTGCGCGAGGTGGCGCGGCCCGATCTGCCTCTGGGCCGGATCCTCGATGGCGACTGCATCGAGGCGATGCGCAGCCTGCCCGATGCCTGCGTGGACATGATCTTTGCCGATCCGCCCTATAACCTGCAGCTGGGCGGCGACCTATCGCGCCCGGATGGCAGCCATGTCGATGCCGTGACCGATCACTGGGACCAGTTCGACAGCTTTGCCGCCTATGACAAGTTCAGCCGCGAATGGCTGACCGAGGCGCGCCGGGTGCTGAAGCCCAACGGCTCGCTGTGGGTGATCGGGTCCTACCACAACATTTTCCGCCTGGGCGCGATGCTGCAGGACATGGGGTTCTGGATCCTCAACGACATCGTCTGGCGCAAGGCCAACCCCATGCCGAACTTCAAGGGCACCCGCTTCACCAATGCGCACGAGACGCTGATCTGGTGCTCGATGGGGGAGACGGCCAAGTACACCTTCAATTACCGCGCGATGAAGACCCTCAATGACGAGCTGCAGATGCGCTCTGACTGGGTGCTGCCGATCTGCGGCGGTCAGGAGCGGCTGAAGAAGGGCGGAACCAAGGTCCACCCGACGCAGAAGCCCGAAGCCCTGCTCTATCGCGTCATGCTGGCCACCACCAACAAGGGCGACGTGGTCCTCGATCCCTTCTTTGGCACCGGCACCACCGGCGCGGTGGCCAAGCGCCTGGGCCGAGAGTGGATCGGCTGCGAGCGCGAGAGCGTCTATCGCGAAGCCGCGCTGGAGCGGATCGAACTGGCCCTGCCGCTCGACGAATCTGCGCTGACCACGATGCAGAGCCCCAAGGCCGCGCCCAAGGTGGCCTTCGGCACCCTGGTTGAAACCGGCTGGATCGCCGCCGGGGCGCAGGTGTTCGACAAGAAGCGGCGCCTGCGGGCGACTGTGCGGGCCGATGGCTCGCTGGCTGTGGGCAGCGACACGGGCTCGATCCACGGGCTGGGCGCCAAGCTGCAAGGCGCGCCCAGCTGCAACGGCTGGACCTTCTGGCACATCGAGCACGAAGGCGAACTGAAGCCGCTCGACGCGATCCGGCAGCTCTATCTGCTGGCCACGGAAGACTGATCCGGCGCGTGCTGTCCTACTGCGGCTGTGCGGGCTAATACTGGCGGCCATGACTGCAATCCGCCCTGTCTGCCGCCACTTTTTCGGGCCATTGCGCCGCCACAGTTTTTTTGCCCCTGAACAGTGGTCCATGTGGTCCACGCCTGCGGGGGCGGAGCCGAAAGCGGGGCCGGAAAGAGGGTAACGATGACCAGCACTTTCTACCTCCGCCCGATTGCCCTCGCCGATTCGCCGCAGAGCGAGGATGGCGAAGCGGTGCGGCTGGCGGGCGGGCTGACCTATGCCAGCCGCTTTGCCGTGATCGAACGCGCTGGTGGCCGGGTGACCGGGCGCGAACGCTATTCGGCGGCCGAGCTGCGGGCCACGCTGGGCGATCTGCCGCAAGCGGTGCAGGAGCAGTTCGCCAACCTGCAGCGCGTCCACGCCCCGCTGCAATGCGGCGCGCGCACCCTGCGGCTCGACCAGCCGCAGGTCATGGGCATCCTCAACATGACGCCGGACAGCTTTTCGGATGGCGGCCAGTTCATGGACGATCCCGAGATCGCCGGGGCCCACGCCGCCGCGATGCTGGAAGCGGGCGCGGCAATCATCGACATTGGCGGGGAAAGCACCCGCCCCGGCGCGGCCGCCGTGTGGGAAGGCGATGAGCTGAAGCGCGTGGTACCGATGGTCGAACGGCTGGCGGCGATGGGTGCGGCGATCTCGATCGACAGCCGCCGCGCCGGGGTGATGGAAGCCGCATTGGCTGCCGGGGCCCAAGTGATCAACGACGTTTCCGCGCTGCGCCACGATCCGCGCAGTCTGGACCTGGCCGCGCGTTCCGGCGCGCCGGTGGTGCTGATGCACGCGCCCGGCGATGGTGAGGATCTGCACGGCGGCGATGGCTATGCCGACGTGGTGCTCGACGTGTTCGACTGGCTGGCGGCGCGGCGCGATGCGGCGGTCGCGGCGGGCATCGCGCGCGAGAAGATCCTGCTCGATCCGGGCATCGGCTTTGGCAAGTCGGTGGCGGACAACCTGGCGCTATTGAATGCCCTGCCGCTGTTCCATGCACTGGGCCAGCCGCTGCTGCTGGGGGCCAGTCGCAAGCGGATGATCGGGGCGCTCTCGGCCGAGGCCCCGGCGCACCAGCGGCTCGGCGGTTCGCTGATGATCGCCGCCAAGGCGCTGGAGGCCGGGGTGCAGGTGCTGCGGGTCCACGACGTGCCGGAAACCGTGCAGGCCGCCCGGGTCTGGCGCGGCCTGCGCGATGCGGCACTGACCGACTTCAGCCAGCTAGCCGGGTGAGGCGGCGGACCCGGCCAGCAAGCCGCCGTCGATGTTGAACTCGGCCCCGGTGATGTAACCGGCATCGTCGGAAGCCAGCATCACCGCCACGGCCGCCACTTCCTCCACCGTGCCGAAGCGGCGCAGCGGAGTGTCGGCGACGAAGGCGGCCAGTCGTTCCTCCCGGTCGGGACCGTCGCCCAGCATGGCGTCCCACATCTCGGTCAGGATCGCGGCGGGATGGATCGAATTGCAGCGGATCCGCCAGCCCTGCTGCGCGCAATAGAGCGCGACCGACTTGGTATGGTTGCGCACCGCCGCCTTGCTGCTGGCATAGGCCGCGGCACCCGGAATGCCGACCAGGCCAGAACGCGAGGAGATGTTGATGATCGAGCCCGTGCCCCGCCCCTTCATCGCGGCGATGGCATACCGGCAGCCCAGGAACGTGCCATCAAGGTTGGTGGCATGAACCGCGCGCCAATCGGCCAGGCTGGCATGTTCGGGATCGTGCGGACCGGGCGAAGCCTCGAACCCGGTGATCCCGGCGTTGTTGACCAGCACGTCGCAGGTCGGGACAGCGGCGGCAAGCGCCGCCCAGTCCGCCTCCTCGCGCACGTCGAGCGGGTGGAAGGTACAACCGATCGCAGCGGCTGCAGCCGTGCCGGCCGCAGCATCGAGATCGGTGAGGATGACAGTGGCCCCTTCGCGCTGGAAGGCGGCCGCGATGGCGCGGCCAATGCCGCGCGCCGCGCCGGTGACGACGCAGGTCTTACCCGCAAGTCTGGGCATGGAGATATCCTTGAACATGTGAACGGCAGCGCAAAGCCGACGGGCCCCGCGACATGGCTTGAAATGGTTCCGCCTCAGCGGTGCCGCTTGTTCACTGCAGGTCTCCTGGAAGTGCGGCCGGTTTACCGCGCACCGGTCGCAAAGGCAAATCGCCCCCGGCGTGATCGTCGTCACGGTGCAAATTCTCAATCTCTGCCAGAGGCTTGTATGCAGGCAGCACGACCTGCCAGATCACAGGGGAAAAACGATGCGCAATTCGATCATCGCGGCCGCACTGGCTCTTTCGCTGGCTCCGGTTGCCGCCGCAGCCCAGACCGCGCCGGATCAGGACGCCGATCGCGCCGCCGACCGGCTTGACCGGACGATTGACCGCGCCTTGTCGGACCGGCGGGTTGGCCGCGATCCGGCCAGCTTTCTCGAGAGGAAGAAGCCGACCTGGACCATCGAGTTCTCCACCCCGCTGGCCTTCAATTCGAACATCGGTAACGAAAGCACCGGCGCGAAGAGCTCAAGCTATGTCGACCCGACCTTCAAGCTGACTGGCCGGTGGGAAGTGGACGGCATGTCGATAACGGCCGAGGCCGGCACCGATACCCAGGTGTTCAGCAGCAATTCGAGCTATGACAACGCCACGGTCTATGGCCGCTTTGCCGTGGCCAAGAAGGACAACAAGGTTTCCGGCCAGTTCCTGCCCTATGCCGAGTACCGGGTGCTTTCGATCTACGATGGCATCTATGACCAGCATTCGATCACCCTGCACCAGTTCAGCGCCTGGGTGCGGACCACCTTCAACCTGGGTGGCAGCGACCGGGACAAGCTAAGGCTCAACCTCGCCGCCGCGCGCCGCGAAGCCAGCCTGGCCGCAGCCGAACAGTGGCGCTATACCGCCTCGGCCACTTACCTGAACGGTTCGGGCCTCAGCATTTCCGCCCAGTTCCGCTTCGCCGACTTCTCGGGCGGCACCAATGCCGGCCGGATCGACAAGAACCTGCAACTCGGCATCGGCTATGATGTCGAACTTGACCCGGAGCTGACCCTGACGCTCGGCACGACCTTCGAACGCAACTGGTCCAATCGCGCCAACCGCGATTACACCACCTGGGACCTTGGCCCGGCGGTCAGCCTGACCCGTTCGTTCTAGGCCTAGAACTTGTTGTCGCGCGGGAAGCCGTTGGGGGGCAGGCGCCCGGCGGCCCCGCGCGCCACCTTCCACAGCCGCATGTCGCTTTCGGTGCGGGTGCGGCCACTCTCGCCGCCCATCTTCCAGCTGAGGCCTTCGTCCAGCTTCAGCGTGATGGCATCGGCCAGCCCGCCATCGCGGTAGCGTTGCAGGGTCACGCCCTGCCCCTTGGCCAGCACCGGCAGCTCTTCCAGGCTGAAGATCACCAGCTTGCGGTTGTCGCCCACGACTGCGACGTGATCGTGCTCTGGCGGGATCTCGCGGACCACGGCCAGCTTCACGCCGGGCTTGGTCGTCATCACCCCGCGGCCCTTGCGGGTTTCGGCGAGCAGCTCGTCCGCCTCGGCGGCAAAGCCGCGGCCGGCATTGCTGGCCAGCAGCAATTGCGCCTTGGGCCGATAGACCAGCAGGCCGACGATTTCCGCCCCGGCATCGATATCCACCATCGTCCGGATCGGCTCACCAAACCCGCGCGCGGAGGGCAGCTTGTCGCACCCCAGAGTGTAGAACCGCCCGTTGTCGCAGGCGACCAGCAGCTTGTCGGTGGTCTGGGCGTGGAGCGCGAAAGCCGGGCCATCGCCCTCCTTGAACTTGAATTCCTTGTCGAGCGGCTCGTGGCCCGAGGCGCCGCGGATCCATCCCTTGGCCGAGAGGATCACCGTGACGGGCGCCTTCTCGATCATCGCGTCCATAGAGAACTCTACCGTCGGGGCGGCTTGGGCAATGGTGGTCCGGCGGCGGCCGAGCGCGGTATCCTCGGCATAGTCCTTGCGCAGGTTGGCCATGTCACGCTTCAGCCGGGTGCGCTGGCGGGCCGGGCTTTCGAGCAGCTTTTCGAGCTCGTCCTTCTCGGCCAGCAGATCGTCGCGCTCGCGCCGCAGCTCCATTTCCTCGAGCTTGCGCAAGCTGCGCAACCGCATGTTGAGGATCGCCTCGGCCTGGCGCTCGGTCAGGCCGAATTCGGCCATCATGACGGGCTTCGGCTCGTCCTCGGTACGGATGATCTCGATGATCCGGTCAAGGTTGAGATAGGCGATGATATAGCCGTCGAGCAGCTCCAGCCGGTCGGCAATCTTGGCCAGGCGGTGCTGGCTGCGGCGGACCAGGATGTCGATCTGGCTCTTGATCCATTCCTGCAGCACCAGCTTGAGGCTGAGCACGCCCGGCGTGCGGCTGGCGTCGAGGACATTGAGGTTGAGCCCGAACCGCGTTTCCAGGTCGGTCAGCTTGAACAGCGATTCCTTAAGCAGTTCGGGATCGACATTGCGGCTCTTGGGCACGAAGACCAGCCGGATCTGCTCGTCCGATTCATCGCGAACGTCTTCCAGGATCGGCAGCTTCTTGTCGGCGATCAGCTGGGCGACCTGCTCGATCAGCTTGCCCTTGGGCAGCTGATAGGGGATTTCCGAGATGACCAGCTGCCAGGCCCCACCGCCCAGCTTTTCGATCCCCGTTTCTTCCCAGGTGCCATCGGGATTGCGCCCGGTCGAGAAGCGGCCGCGCACGCGCAGCGCGCCGCGCCCGGTTTCATAGGCGCGGGAAATCACCTCGCGGCTTTCGGCCACGATCCCGCCGGTCGGGAAGTCCGGCCCCTGGAACAGCTCCATCAGCTGGGAATGCTCGGCGTGGGGATTGTCGATCAGCAGCAGGGTGGCGTCGATGATCTCGGCCACGTTGTGGCTGGGGATGTTGGTGGCCATCCCCACCGCGATCCCGCTGGAACCGTTGGCCAAGAGGTTCGGGAACAGGCCGGGGAAGATCTCCGGCTCTTCCTCTTCCCCGTTGTAGGTCGGGATGAAGTTGACCGTGCCTTCGTCAAGGCCCGCCATGAGCTGGATCGCAGTCTTGGTCAGGCGGGCTTCGGTGTAACGATAGGCGGCGGCATTATCGCCGTCGATATTGCCGAAATTGCCCTGCCCATCGACGAGCGGATAGCGGAGCGAGAAATCCTGGGCGAGGCGGACCATCGCATCGTAAACCGACTGGTCGCCGTGCGGGTGATATTTGCCGATCACATCGCCCACCACGCGCGCCGATTTTTTGAAGGCATCGTTGGGGTTCAGCTTCAATTGCCGCATCGCCCAGAGCAGGCGGCGGTGGACCGGCTTCAGCCCGTCGCGCAGATCGGGCAACGAGCGCGCGGTGATCGTGGAGAGGGCATAGACCAGGTAGCGTTCGCTGAGCGCGGCATCGAACGGCGCGTCAACGATGGCGTCAAAGGGATCGGGTTCAGTCGTATCGGTGGCCATGGGTCCTGCGCCCTAGCAGGCCCGGATTCCGCTCGCCAAGGGTCAGCGGCGCTGCATGTCGTGGCTTTCCCCCGGAATCCGCACTTCGAGGCCATCAAGCGCTTCGGTCAGGGTTATCTGGCAGGCCAGGCGGCTGGTGCGACTGACCCCGGCGGCGAGGTCGAGCATGTCTTCCTCGTCCTCACTGGCGCGCGGCAGGCGAGCGAACCAGTCCTGCGATACGATCACGTGGCAGGTGGAACAGGCCATCTGCCCTTCACAGGTGCCTTCGAGCGGCATGTCGGCATTCTGGGCCACTTCCAGCAGGCAATCGCCCTCGCCAGCCTGTGCCGTCACGCGGTCGCCCCGGGCGGTGATGAAGGTAACCGTTGGCATCGTTATACTCCCTGGGCCTGGGCGGCCGCCTCGATCGCCCGGCAGGCGGTCTCCACCTCCTCAAGCGTGGTATAGCGGCCAAAGCCGAGGCGGATCGAATTGCGCGCCTCCTTTGCCTCCAGCCCGATCGCGCTGAGCACGCGGCTGGGCGCGCCGGTGCCACTGCCACAGGCTGACCCGGCGGAGAAAGCGATGTCGCGGCAATCGCTGAGCAGGCGCGGAAAGTTCAGCCCCTCAAGCCGCAGGTTGAGGTTGCCGGGCCAGCGTGCCGTCTCGCTGCCATTGACCGTCCACCGCGACAGGATTGCCCGCGCGGCACTGGCCAGGCCCGACAGGTGCTGGAAATCGGCATCCATGCGTGCCTTCGCCAGGGCTGCCGCCGCGCCGAACCCGGCACAGAGCGCGGGAGAAAGGGTGCCGGAGCGCAAGCCGCTTTCCTGTCCGCCTCCCGCGATCAACGGCCCGATCTTGACCCCGTCACGCACCCACAGCGCGCCGATGCCCTTGGGGCCATAGAGCTTGTGCGCGGTGATCGCGATCAGGTCGGCGTTCTCGGGCGGGGCCACCTTGCCTGCCCCCTGCACCGCATCGCACAGGAACAGCGCCCCCGCTTCGTGCGCCCGTTCAGCCAGGCGTTCGACCGGCTGGATCGTGCCGATCTCGTTATTGACCTGCATCACCGCAACCAGACCCACGCCTTCCGGCAGGGGAACCTCTGGATCGATCAGCCCGCTCGGGCTGACCGGCAATTCGTGCAGTTCCGCCCCGCTCGCCACGGCGGCGTTGACCACGGCCGAATGTTCGATCGCGGAATAGGCGATCTTGCCATGGTCACGGGTGCGGATCGCCTGGTTCAGCGCCTCGGTCGCCCCGCTGGTGAAGATCACCCGGCCACCCTTCGGGAGCAGTTCGGCAACCTGTTCGCGCGCCACTTCCACGGCAGCCGCCGCCGCCCGGCCAGCGCGATGCATCGAGTGCGGATTGGCGAAACCCATAGACTCCGGGCCGGAGAGCCACGGCAGCATCGCCTGCAGCGCCTCGGGCGCCAGCGGCGTCGTCGCCTGGTGGTCAAGATAGATCGGCTGGGAGGGCATCATCGCAATCGTTGCTTTTCGGACAGTCGTTTCTATATAGCGCCTCTCTCCGGTTCATAGCCCTATCCGGCCCGGCAGGCCAATTTCCGGCCGCCGCGGATCGGGCTTCATTTGAAAGCAGGTACCAAGCCGATGCCCTCAGTCATCTTCCCCGGTCCCGAAGGTCGTCTCGAAGGGCGTTTCCAGCCCGCCTCGCGTCCGCGCGCGCCGGTCGCCATGATCCTGCACCCGCACCCTCAGGCGGGCGGGACGATGAACGACCGCATCACCATGGCGATGTACAAGACCTTCCAGGCGCGCGGCTTTGCCACCCTGCGGTTCAATTTCCGCGGCGTCGGGCGCAGCCAGGGCAGCTTTGACAACGGGATCGGCGAACTTTCCGATGCCGCCGCCGCACTCGACTGGGTGCAGTCGATCCACCCCGAAGCCAGCACAACCTGGATCGCAGGCTACAGCTTTGGCGCGCTGATCGGCATGCAACTGCTGATGCGCCGCCCGGAAATCCGCGGCTTCATCTCGGTCGCCCCGCCGGCGAACATGTACGATTTCAGCTTCCTCGCCCCCTGCCCGGCCTCGGGCATCATCATCCAGGGCGCGGCCGATACGGTGGTGACGCCCGGCGCGGTGCAGAAGCTGGTCGACAAGCTGCGCACGCAGAAGCACATCACGATCCACCATGACGAAGTGCCGCGCGCCAACCACTTCTTCGAGAACGAGCTGGATGACATGATGCGCGCGGTCGACAATTACCTCGACATGCGCCTTGCGCCGGATTGCCCGATCCGGTAACTGGCCAGGCCGCTGATCAGTTCGGCTGGTCGGTTGCCTTGGTAACCGGCGCCTCGCCCGAGGCATCGGGGATGGTCCAGATCCCGACATTGAGCGCTGCCACCAGCGCCAGGATCACCAGCAGCATGGCCTTGCGCCGGTCGCCGCGCCGCCATTGCAGCACGGCCCCGGCGACCAGCACCAGGACAGCCAGCACCAGCAAGGCCAGTACAGTCTCGATCATTTGAACAGTTTGCCCGCCATGTCGATGATGTCGTCCAGCGGATTGCCATCCCCGTCGAGATCAAGCAAGCGCCCGAGCCCGCCGCCGCTACCCGACAGTATCTCGCTCACGCCGCCCAACTGGCCGCTGCCCATGGCGCGGGCCGAGAGGTAACCGCCCACCAGCATCGCCAGCCGGGGCAGCATCTGCTTGAGCGTAGCCTGATCGATTCCCGTGCGGGCGGCAACGTCGGCGGCCAGGGTGCGGCTGACATCGGCTGAGCCGAAAATCTCGCCCAGAACGCCATTACCCCGCGTGATATTGGTCGGCTCGGGCCCCATGACATTGGCGGCCAGCGCCCCGCCGCCGTGGCGACCGAGCATCTCGATCATCCCGGCCAGCCCGGTTTCCCCGCCACCGGCTGCCTCGGCCTGCTTGCGAAAGCCGCCAAGGATCGCGGGCAGCATCGCCTCGGCTCCAGCGATTGCCGCAGCGGGCGTGATGCCGAGATCTCTGGATACAGCCTCAAGACCACCGCTTCGCCGCAGCGTGTCGAGCAGCATCTGCTCACTCATCGGGGACTCCATTTGCGACGATTTTCGTTTTGACCCGGCTGCGACCCCGTGAACATCAAGGTTAACCCGATTGTTGCTCTGTTTTCCAGCCGTATCTGCAACTAGGTAAACTGTCCTGTCCGGATTTGACACAAGAGAGGGCAATCCGCACGATGTAAGACATGGATACCGCTTCGCTTTCGCGCCGCCATGCCCTCGCCCTGCTGGGTGCCGGCACTGCCTCGCTCGTCCTGCCCGGTTGCGCCGGACGCGGCCTCGCCCAGGGCGGCACACCCGTCGATGCCGCCAGCTTCCTTGATTCGCTGGCCTGGTCACTGATTGCCCAGAACCCGGAATCGGCCTCGTCGCTGGGGATCGATACCGGGGACCACGCCCACCTGCGCGGCCAGTTGGGTGATCGCTCAGCTGCCGGACAAGCGGCAACGGCAAACCTGCTGCGCCGCGCGCTCAAGCAGGCGGAATCGATCGACACAACCGCGCTTGACCCCACGCTGCGAGCCAGCCTCGCCGTGGTTCGCAGCGCCTTTGGCGTGGCGCTTGATGGCTTTGCCCTGCCTTATGGTGATGTCGCCGTGGGTGGCTGGCGCAACACGCCCTATGTGGTGATCCAGAATGTCGGCGGTTACCTTGACGTGCCGCGCTTTCTCGACAGCGATCACCCGGTCCGCAACGCTGCAGATGCCGAGGCCTATCTCAGCCGCCTGAACCAGTTTCCCGCCCTGCTGGATGGCGAGCTGGACCGGATCCGGGCCGCCCGCGCCCAGGGGCTGGTGCCGCCCGCCTTCCTGCTCGACAAGGCGATCCGCCAGATGGAATCCCAGCTGGCCGCCACCCGCACCGGCGGCGATCTGGTCCAGTCGCTGGTTCGCCGCACCGCGACCATTCCCGGCGATTGGGAAGCCCGCGCCCGGGCCATCGTGGCCGGCCCGGTCACTGCAGCCCTATCTCGCCAGCTTGACGAGCTGAAGCAGCAGCGCGCGCTTGCAACGAACGATGCCGGGCTATGGGCGCGACCGCGGGGGGACGAATGGTACGCCTGGGGCCTGCGCGCCAGCACCACCACCCGCCACTCACCCGACGAAGTGCACCGCATCGGCCAGGAGCAGCTGGCCCTGCTTCATGGCCGGATGGACCCGATCCTGCGCGGACTGGGCTATACCAGTGGCACGGTGGGCGAACGGATGACCGCGCTGGGCAAGGATCCGCGCTTTGCCTTCCCCAATACTGACGCCGGTCGCGCCGAAATCATTGCGCTGATGCAATCCAAGGTCGATTTCATGCGCGCCCAGGCCCCGCGCGCCTTCCGCAATCCGGTGCGGGGCAACCTGGAGATTCGCCGCCTGCCCCCAGCCGAGGAAGCCGGTGCCCCCGGTGCCTATGGCGGACCAGGCTCCATCGACGGTTCGATCCCGGGCAAGATCTGGCTCAACCTAAGCAATACCGAGCTGCACAGCCGTTACTCGGTGCCGACCCTGGGCTTCCACGAAGGGATCTTCGGCCACGTCTGGCAGGGTGAATATGCCAACCGCCTGCCCCTGATCCGCACGCTGCTGGCATTCAACGCCTATTCCGAAGGCTGGGCGCTTTATGCCGAGACGCTGGGCGACGAACTGGGCGCCTATGATGGCGATCCGGTCGGTCAGCTGGGCTATCTTCAGTCGATCGCCTTCCGCGCCTGCCGCCTGGTGGTCGATACCGGGCTGCACGCCAAGCGCTGGACACGCGAACAGGCGATTGACTGGTTCGCCACGACCAACGGCTCGGGCCGCGCCGAAGTGACCAGCGAGGTCGATCGCTATTGCTCATGGCCGGGGCAGGCCTGCGGCTACAAGCTGGGCCACAGCGAGATCCTGAGCCAGCGCGACCGCGCCAAGGCGGAACTGGGCAAGAATTACGACCTGCGCGATTTCAACGATGCCGTGGTTGGCGGGGGCAACGTACCGCTCGACGTGCTGGCCGGGCAGGTCGATCGCTACATCGCCGCGACGAAGGGCTGAAAGGCAGCAAGGTCCGGCTCGATCCAGTCGCGCCGGGCTGCCACCGAAAACAGCCGCTCGCGCGAGTAGAACTGTAGCGGCCAGTCGCGGCGGCCAATGGTGCTGACGAGGAGAGCATTGACTTGCTCGACCAGCGGCGCGGACGGCATCGTCACAAGAAAGGCGCGCACCCCGCGAATGTAAAGCTGGGTTAGCGTTTCGTGATAGCCCTGGTGATCGTCATTCACGCCGCCGGCCGAAACGTTGTAGGCCCGGATGATCGCGGGCAGATCGCGCTCGGGCAGAACATCCGGTCGTTCCGCCAGCAACCACAGGCAGGCTGCCAGATGCGCCTCATGCGTCCATTCGGCGCGTGGCAGGGTGCAGTCGAGCAGGGCGTGGCCGATCCGGCGCACGGATGCATCGTCAGGAAAGCATCGAATTGAATGGTCGGTCATGATCGGAAGCTCCGGGTCAATCGCTGACCCGGAGCTTGCCGGATCAGGTCAGGCCGCCTTGGGGGCGGAATCGCGCACACCCTGGTCGACGTGGTCGGCGAACTGCTCGAAGTTGTCGATAAACTTGCGGACCAGGTCGGCGGCAGTCTTTTCGTAATCGGCCGGATCGGCCCAGGCTTCGCGCGGGTCGAGCAGCTTGCTGTCCACCCCGGCCACGGCCACCGGCACTTCGAAACCGAAATACGGATCCTTGCGGAACTCGCCGTGGTTCAGCGTGCCGTCGAGCGCGGCGTTGAGCAGGGCGCGGGTGGCCTTGATCGGCATCCGCTTGATCCCCGGCATCGTCGCCATCCCGCCCGACCAGCCGGTGTTGACCAGCCAGCACTTGACCCCGCCCTTGGCGATCCGCTCCTTGAGCAGGTTGCCATAAACCGAGGGGTGGCGCGGCATGAACGGTGCGCCGAAGCAGGTGGAGAAGGTCGCTTCCGGCTCGGTGACGCCGATTTCGGTGCCAGCCACGCGCGCCGTGTAACCCGACAGGAAGTGGTACATCGCCTGTTCCGGGGTCAGCCGGGCGATCGGCGGCAGCACACCATAGGCATCGGCCGTCAGGAAGATCAGGTTCGAGGGAACCGGACCCAGGTTATCGGCGGATGTGTTGGGAATGAAATCGATCGGATAGGACCCGCGGCTGTTCTCGGCCAGCGAGTTGTCATCGAGGTCGATCTCGCGGGTCACGGGATCGATCACCACGTTTTCCAGCACTGTGCCGAACCGCTTGGTGGTGGCATAGATTTCCGGCTCGGCCTCGGCCGAAAGGCGGATCATCTTGGCATAGCAGCCGCCTTCGAAGTTGAAGACGGCGGTATCAGACCAGCCATGCTCGTCATCGCCGATCAGCGTGCGGCTGGCATCGGCCGACAGCGTGGTCTTGCCGGTACCCGACAGGCCGAAGAAAACGGCGGTCTTGCCATCGGGGCCGATGTTGGCCGAGCAGTGCATCGGCATCACGCCCCTGGTCGGCAGGAGGAAGTTGAGGATGCCGAAGACCGACTTCTTCATTTCCCCGGCATAGGCCGTGCCGCCGATCAGGATCAGCTTCTCGGTGAAGTTGACCGCGATGACGGTTTCACTGCGGGTGCCATGGCGCGCCGGATCGGCGCGGAAGCTGGGCAGGTCGATAATGGTGTATTCCGGCACGAAGCCATCGAGCTCACCGGCGGTCGGGCGGACCAGCAGGGTGCGGATGAACAGGTTGTGCCAGGCCAGTTCATTGATCACGCGCACGTTGACGCGGTGTTCCGGCTGCGAACCGCCGAACAGGTCGGCCACGTAGAGCGTGTCCTTCTTGGCCAGTTCAGCCATGAAATCGGCCTTGAGCGCGGCGAAGTGCGCCGGGTCCATCGGCACGTTGGTCTTGCCCCACCACACCGTATCGGCGGTGGTCTCGTCCTTGACGATGAACTTGTCCTTGGCGCTGCGGCCGGTGTGCTTGCCGGTGGCGACCACGAAAGGACCGTCCTTGGCCAGCAGCCCTTCGCCGTTGTGAACCGCATGTTCAACCAGCGGCGCAGTGCCGAGGTTAGCATGGATCGTCGCTCCGGTGGCAATCCCCTGGTTGGCAAGCGGGTAGGACAGGACAGCGCTCAAGGTCGTCTCCGTGGTCTGGGCGCCGCGCGGATGCGAAACGCCGGGTTTCTGCATACGAATGCAGGGATTCGAGAGCGCGCATAGCGGCGCGGTTGGCGGGCGTCAAACCATTGGCGACCGCCCGTTCACAAGCAGTTCTTGTGCCACCGGTGGACAAGCTTTCAAGGCGCTATGGCCAGACATTTGCCTCACTGCCGCGAAGACTGTAACCCTTGGCTCGCAGAGCCGCCAATGGAACCCACTTCGCCCCCCCTTTTCCAAGCGCCCACCCCACAGACGATTGCGCTGGTCGACGATGATCGCAACATCCTGACCAGCGTGTCGATCGGGCTCCAGGCCGAAGGATTTGTCACCCGGGTCTATTCCGATGGCGAGGCAGCGTTGAAGGCCCTGCTCGACAATCCGCCGGACCTGGCCGTCTGCGACGTGAAGATGCCAAGGCTCGACGGGTTCGAGCTGCTGCGCCGCCTGCGCGAGAAATCCGCGCTGCCAGTGATCTTCCTGACCAGCAAGGACGAGGAGCAGGACGAGGCGCAGGGGCTCTCGCTGGGGGCGGACGACTACATCACCAAGCCGTTCAGCCAGCGGCTGCTGGTGGCCCGCATCCGCGCGATCCTGCGCCGCACCGAACTGGTCCGAGGTGAGGCCGAAGCTACCGAACCGCCGCCCCAGGGTGAGACGATCCGGCGCGGACGGCTGGAAATGGACCCGGCCCGCCACCGCGTAAGCTGGGATGGCCAGCCGGTTTCGCTGACCGTCACCGAATTCCTGATCCTGGAAGCGCTGGCGCAACGCCCCGGCGTGATAAAGAGCCGCAACCAGCTGATGGATGCAGCCTATAGCGAGGACGTCTTCGTCGACGACCGCACGATTGACAGCCATATCAAGCGCCTGCGCCGCAAGTTCCGCGCCGTCGATCCCGAATTCGCCGCGGTCGAAACACTTTATGGCGCGGGCTATTCCTTCACCGATGGCTGAACCCGCCACCACCCGCCCGGTCCGCGCCTGGAACCGCCGCGACTGGACCCGGCGCACCTCGCTGACCGCGCGCATCCTGGCGGTCAACATCATCGCGCTGGGCCTGATGGCGGGCAGCCTCTTCTACCTCGATTCCTATCGCAAGCAGCTCCTGGCCGAGCGGTTCCGGCTGGCCCAGGCCGAAGTTGCGATTGCTGCCGATGGACTGGCGGCGGCGGCCCCAGCCCGGCGCGGTGTCCTGCTAACCGATATCGGCCGTCATCAGGAGCTGCGGCTGCGCTTTTATGCCGCCGATGGCCGCCTCCTCGCGGACAGTTTTGCCGCTGGCCCGACCTTTACCCTCGCCGATCCGGAAGCGCAGGGGGTACTGCTCAAGGCGGCGCGATGGATCGATGCGGCGATGAACTGGATACTCGGCTCTGACCCGATCCCGGCCTATGCCGACCCGGCACTGGACCGGGCCGAGGCCTGGCCCGAACTGGCCGAGGCCCGCCGGCTGGGTGCCAGCGTGATCCGCTTGCGCGCTGCGCCGGATGAAACCCCGATGATCAACGCCGCTGCCCCGGTCGGCCGCGACGGCAGCACGCTTCTCGCCACGCGCAACGCGCCCGACATCACCCAGGCGGTGCGCGATGCACGCGGTACCCTGGCGATCGTGCTGGCGGTCACGCTATTGATCTCGATCCAGCTCTCGCTGTTCCTGGCGCGGACGATCGTTCAGCCGCTGCGGATGCTGGTGCGGGCCGCGATTCGCGTCCGGCTAGGGCGTGAGCGCGAGGTGGTCGTGCCGCGCCTGCCCGAGCGGCGCGACGAGATCGGCCTGCTGGCCCGCGCCATCTCCGACATGTCCTCGGCGCTGCGCCACCGGATCGACGCGGGCGAACGGTTTGCGGCCGACGTCGCGCACGAGATCAAGAACCCCCTGGCCTCGCTCCGCTCCGCGCTCGAATCGCTGGGCAAGGTGGAGGACGAAGCCCTACGCCGCCAGCTGACCGAGATTGCCGCCCACGACGTGCGGCGGATTGACCGGCTGGTGACCGAAATCGCCGAGATCAGCCGGATCGACGCCCAGTTGACCCGCAGCCGCTTTGTTGCGGTCAACCTCCTCAACCTCGCCCGCTCGCTGGTTGCAGAACGCGAGGAACGCGGCGGTGACGGACGCTGCACCCTGGCGGTAATCGCGGTGGGCAACGGCCCGTGGGACGCGCCGGGCGATGCGGCCCAGCTGGAACGGGTGCTCGAAAACCTGCTCGACAACGCGATCTCGTTCTCGCCGCCCGGCGGCGACGTGGTGGTGACGCTGGAGCGCCAGCACGACCGGCTGGAGCTGGCGGTGACCGACGAAGGACCCGGCATCCCGCTCGAAGCGCGCGAGAAGGTGTTCGAACGGTTCCACTCGCTGCGCCCGCAGGGCGAGGATTTCGGCAGCCATTCGGGCCTTGGCCTCGCCATCGCCCGGACCATTGCCGAAGCCCACGACGGCAGCCTGTTCGCCTCCGACCGGGCCGACGGCCAGCGCGGCGCGCGGCTGGTGCTGCACTTGCCGCTGGTCGATGAAGCGCCGGAGGACGGCGAATGAGCCGCACCATCCTGGCCGGCTGCGTGGCAATCGACGGCCGCGCCGTGCTGATCCTGGGCCAACCGGGCAGCGGCAAGTCCAGCCTCGCGCTGGCCCTGATCGATCGCGGGGCCGTGCTGGTCGGCGATGACGGGGTGACGCTCGAGGCGCACGGCGGCCGCCTCATCGCCAGCCCGCCGCCCAACATCGCCGGGTTGATCGAGGTGCGCAATGTCGGCCTTATCACCCTGCCGACCGCCAGCGGTGTGCCGGTGGCCCTGGCGCTGACGCTTGACCAGGCGGCGGAGCGCCTGCCCGAAGCGGCGGAAGTGTTCGAACTGGACGGGGCTTCGGTCCCCATGCTGCGGCTCTGGCCAGGCAGTCCGGTGGTGGCGCTGCGGGCCGAAGCGGCCTTGCGCCAGTGGGGGCTTTCCTTTGCTGCGCCCGCACCCCACATTGGGGCGACGCCATGACCGATCCTGCCGCCTCTCCCGCCCGTCAACGCGTCCTGCTGGTCACCGGCCTGCTGGGTGCGGGCAAGACCACGGCGCTCAAGGTGCTGGAAGACCTGGGCTGGGAAACAATCGACAACTTCCCAATCCGCCTGCTCGACCGGATGATCGACAGCCCCGATGCCCTGCCGGCCGAATTGCGCCCGCCACTGGCGATCGGCTTCGATGCCCGCACCCGCGGCTTCGATCCGGCCAAGGTAATCGACCGGGTCAAGAAGCTGGTCGAGCGGCCCGATCTGGAGCTGACCACCCTGTTCCTCGATTGCGCCGGGGCCGAGCTGGAGCGGCGCTACAATGAAACCCGCCGCCGCCATCCGCTGGCGCAGGACCTGCCCGTCCCCGCCGGGATCGCCGCCGAGCGCGAGCTGCTGGAGCCGCTGCGGCGCTGGGCCGACCTGGTCATGAGCACCACGCAGTTCAGCACGAACGACCTGCAGCAGGCCCTGCGCGAGCGATTCCTGCCCAGCGCGCCGCAGGGCACCACCATCACCGTCACCAGCTTCGGCTTTTCGCGCGGGATGCCGCCAGTAGCCGATCTGGTGTTCGACATGCGCTTCCTCGATAACCCGCACTGGGACGAAGCCCTGCGCCCGCTGACCGGGCAGGACGCGGCCGTGGGTGACCATATCCGCAAGGACCCGGCCTGGGCCGAGGCCTTTGCCCGGATCCGCGATCTCGTGCTGCTGCTGGTCCCGCGCTATGCCGCGCAGGGCAAGGCCTATGTCAACATTGCCTTCGGCTGCACCGGCGGGCGGCACCGCTCGGTCTTTTCCGCCGAACAGCTGGCGGCGGAGCTCCGCGAAGCCGGATTTTCGCCCACGGTGATCCACCGCAACCTGGGGTCGCGGGCGGCCGATCTGGTCGAAGGTAGGCATTGACCGTGTGCAGATTCAGCGGCATGGCCCTGCCCCTCTCCCCGGCGGGAATCGCTGGCCCAGGATTTCGGAGCATCTCCCCCGCATGATCGGCCTGATCCTTGTAACCCACGGCAAGCTGGCCGATGAGTTCGTCAACGCGATGCAGCATGTCGTTGGGCGGCAGGACGCAGTCGCAACCGTGTGCATCGGCCCGAACGACGACATGGAAGCCCGCCGCCAGGAAATCGCCGAAGCGGTAGATCGCGTGAACAGCGGCGCGGGTGTAATCATCCTGACCGACCTGTTCGGCGGCACACCGTCGAACCTCGCGATCTCGCTGATGAAGCAGGGCAAGGTCGAGGTGATCGCCGGGATCAACCTGCCGATGCTGATCCGCCTCGCCAAGGCCCGCACCTGCATGGACCTGACCCGCGCGACCGAAGCGGCGCGCGATGCCGGGCGCAATTACATCACCATCGCATCGGAATTTCTGGGGCAGGACGCCTGAGCGAAGAGCATATCCTGGGGGGGATAAGAGAGCCATGACTGAAGTCCGTGAAACGGTCGAGATCGTCAACAACCGGGGGCTTCATGCCCGGGCCAGCGCCAAGTTCGTCAACGCCGTCACCCAGCTGTGCAGCGGGCTGAGCGTGCGGGTCGAAAAGGATGGCAACGAAGCCGCCGGGGCATCGATCCTGGGGCTGATGATGCTGGGCGCGGCCAAGGGCGATTCGGTGGAAATCATCGTCAGCGGCGAAGGCAGCGAGCAGGCGCTGCTCAAGCTGGTCGGCCTGGTCAAGGACGGCTTCGGCGAGGATTGAGCATTTGACCCGCCGCCAGATCACCGGCTTTTCCAACCCCACAGTCAAGGCGCTGCGGGCGCTGCGCGAAAAGAAGCATCGCAAGGCCGCGGGCAAGTTCCTGGCCGAAGGACTGCGGCTGCTGACCGACGCACGCGAATGCGGCCACCTGCCCGAAGTGCTGGTCATGGCCGAAGGGCGCGATCCGCACCCCTTGCTGGCCGCGCTGGAGGCCGATGTCCTGCGCGCCGGCGGCGAAGTGATCGAGACCAGCACGGAAATCCTCGGCAAGATCACCGGCAAGGACAATCCGCAGGCAGTCTGCGGCGTCTTTGCCGAATTCGATACCAGCCTGGCCGCGCTTGACCGTTCGCGCGCGAAGATCTGGCTGGTGGCCCAGGCACTGCGCGACCCGGGCAATCTGGGCACCATGCTGCGCACGGGCGATGCCGTTGGCGCGGGCGGGCTGATCCTGCTCGACGATTGCGCTGATCCCTTTTCCGCCGAGGCGGTGCGGGCCAGCATGGGGGCAATCTTTACCCAGCAGATTGCCCTGGCCCGGTGGGAGGAGTTTCTGCCGTGGCTGCGAGGCGGAGCGGGCCAGCTCGTCGCCGCATCCCTGCGCGATGCCGTGCCCTATCGCAGCGCACCTTATGCCGCGCCATGTTTCATCATGGTCGGCAACGAGAGCCGCGGCCTGCCCGAGGACTATGAAGCAGCCTGCGACCTGCGCGTCACCATGCCGATGAAGGGCCGCGCCGACAGCCTGAACGCCGCGGTCGCCGGGGCGGTGCTGGCCTATGAAGTGCTGGACGTGCTGGGCGCATAAGTCGTTCAGCCAGCGATCAGGCAGAATTGCCGATAGCGCAAATTATGATCCGCCAAAGCTTGCTCGTCGCCCTGCCCTTCCTCGCTGCCTGCGCCACGCCCCAGGCGAGTGTCGATACCGGCCCCGAGGCCAGGCCAGACATGCCGCTGACCACCTGGACCTTCGTTTCGATCGACGGACAGAAGCCGGTCTCCGAACGGGCTGAGCTCAGGATCTACGAAAATCGCATCGCCGCCACGGTCGGCTGCAATGGTCTGGGCGGCGATCTTCAGATCGTCCCGGGTCAACTCAAGGTCGGCCCGATCGTTTCGACCCAGATGTACTGCGATGGACTGATGGAACAGGAAAGCGCCGTGGCCGAGCTGCTCGGTGCCTCGCCAGCATTCTTCGTCGAGAACGGCCGTATGGGGATCCGTTCCGACAAGCATGTCGCCGAACTGGTCCGCAAGGCGGACTAGTCCTCGCCAGCCTCCGTCTTGTTCGGTGCTTCGGTGCCGCTGTAACGCGGGGCGGCCTCGATCAGCGGCACATCCTCGATCTCGCGCTTGCCGATCTCGATACCCTTGTCGCGCAGGCGTTTGCCGGATGACACGACATTGCGCTCGAAGCTGGACACAAATTTGTTGTAGTTGTTGACCGCGCTTTCGAGGCCACCGCCAACCCGCTTGAGGTGTTCGGCGGCAACTGCGATCCGGTCATAAAGCTCCGCCCCGGCCTTGCCGATTTCCACCGCCTCGCGGGCCAGCTGGTCCTGCTTCCAGACCATCGCCACGGTCCGGGCAATCGCCACCAGGTTGGTGGGAGTGGCCAGCAAGACCTTGTTCTGGAATGCAAAGTCCCACAGTTCCGGATCGTGTTCCAGCGCGGCAGCAACAAAGTGCTCGCCCGGCACGAACATCACCACATAGTCGGGCGCATCGTCGAACTGGCTCTGGTAAGATTTGGCCCCCAGCGTCTGGACATGGCCGCGCATGGCCCGCGCGTGCAGATCGAGATGGCGTTTGCGCTCGGCTTCGTCAGTCGACTCGAAGGCGGCCTGATAGGCGTTGAGCGAGACCTTGGCATCGATCACCAGCTTCTTCTGGCCCGGCACGTGGACGATCGCATCGGGGCGCAACCGCCCATCATCGGTATCGAGCGAATGTTCCAGCACGAAATCGGTGTGTTCGGACAAGCCGCACTGCTCCAGCACGTTCTGCAAGGCCCGCTCGCCCCAGCGCCCGCGCGCCTTGGGGGCATTGGTCAGCGAATTGCCCAGCCGCGCCGCCTCGCGCTTGACCTCTTCCTGGCCCTTGCGGACTTCCTCGATCACCCCGGCCAACTGACCAAAGGCGTCGATCCGCTGCTTTTCCAGCGTCTGAACCTGCAGTTCATAGCTTTTCAGCCGCTCGTCCACCGGCGCAAGCAGGGCCTTGAGCCGTTCGGCGCTTTTTTCCTCGGACTGGGTCAGCCGTTCCTGCGCGCGGTTTAGCAAGGCTTCCTGCGCCTGGTGCAGGATCTTCGCCCCCGCCGCCTCGAACTCCTTCTTCAAGGCCTCCTGCGCCGCGAGCAGCCCGGCCTTCTGTTCGGCAAAGCTGGCGGCATTGGCCTTCAGCGTGGCGTTCTCGATCGAGGCCTCGCCCAGTTCCTTCACCGCCTGGCGGAACCGTTCGTCGAGCTCCCTGGTGGCGGTCTCGGTTTCCGTCAGCCGCGCGCGCAGGTCAGCGGCCGGGCGCGAGCCAAAAAACCAGCCAAGCGCGGTACCCGCAGCAAGGCCCAGAACGAGAGTGACAATTGCGATCAGCGAGGAGTCCATGACCCCACGCTAGACGGAACGGAGCAAGAACGCCAGAGGGATCAGGCGACCTTGCGCAGCTTTTCCAGCTTCTTCAGCGCCATCTGCCGCTTCAGGCGGCTGAGGTGGTCGATGAAAAGGATGCCTTCGAGGTGGTCCATCTCATGCTGAAGGCAGGTGGCCATCAGGCCGTCCATTTCCTCTTCATGCACGTTCCCGTCGAGATCCTGCCAACGGGCGCGGATGCGGGCCGGGCGTTCAACCTCGGCATAGATTTCAGGCACCGAGAGGCAGCCTTCGGAATAGAGCGAATGCTCTTCCGAGGGATCAAGGATTTCCGGGTTGATGAAGACCCGCGGCTCTTTCTTGAGTGGCTGGTGCGTGTGCGAATGCCCACCATGGGCCGTGCAGACTTCCGGCTCTGCGTCCGGGTCTTCCGGCTGCAGGTCGATCACCAGCACGCGCAGCGGTACGCCGACCTGGATCGCGGCGAGGCCGATGCCGGGGGCGTCGTACATGGTTTCGAACATGTCCGCGACGAGGGTCTTCAGCTCGTCATCGAACTTGGTGACGGGCTGGGACACCACCTTGAGGCGGGGATCGGGGACTTCGATGATTTCGAGGATAGGCATGACGCGCAGATAAGGCGCAAGCCCGCGAATCGCAAGGCGGCTGCGCCGATCAGACTAATCGGTCAGACCGACTGGCAGACTAATCGGCTAACCCATGGGCCGCCGCGCGCGCAGGGCCTGGGCCAGGGTGCCTTCGTCCAGATAGTCCAGCTCTCCCCCCACCGGCAGGCCGTGGGCCAGCTGGGTGATCCGCACCGGATAGCCTTCAAGCCGCTCGGCAATGTAATGCGCGGTGGTCTGCCCTTCGAGCGTGGCGTTCATGGCGAGGACCACTTCGTCGATCCCGCCCGCTGCAACCCGCTCGATCAGCGCGGCGATGGTCAGGTCCTCGGGCCGCACGCCTTCGAGCGCGGAGAGCCGCCCGCCCAGCACATGATAGCGCCCGGTGAACAGCCGCGCCCGGTCAAGCGCCCACAGGTCCGCCACATCCTCCACCACGCAGAGCGCGCGGCTATCGCGGCGCGGATCGGCGCAGATGCCGCAGGGGTCGGTCGTATCGACATTGCCGCAGGTCCGGCATTCGACCAGCCGCTCGGCCACGCCTTCCAGTGCGGCGAGCAGCTGTACCAGCGACGTTTCGCGCCGCTTGATCAGCCACAGCACCGCGCGCCGGGCCGACCGGGGCCCAAGGCCCGGCAGGCGCGACAGGGCCTGGGTCAGTGCTTCGATTTCCGACGACGCCATGGCTTCCCCTTAACCGCTCGCCCTGAGCTTGTCGAAGGGCTGTCCTTTTCTTTTCCGGTGCTGAAAGTAAGGACGGTCCTTCGACAGGCTCAGGACGAACGGATTTTTGGCTGTGCGCATCATCTTCATGGGTACCCCGGACTTTGCCGTGCCGGCACTGCAGGCGCTGGTCGCGGCCGGGCACCAGGTGGTGGCCGCCTATACCCAGCCGCCCCGCCCCGGCGGCCGGCGCGGCAAGGAACTGACCCCCACCCCGGTCCACCGCAAGGCCGAGGAACTGGGGATCGCAGTGCGCCACCCGGCCAGCCTGAAGAGCGCGGAAGAGCAAGCCGCCTTTGCCGCCCTCGCGGCCGACATTGCCGTGGTCGCCGCCTATGGCCTGATCCTGCCGCAGGCGGTGCTGGACGCGCCGACACACGGCTGCCTCAACCTCCATGGCTCGATCCTGCCGCGCTGGCGTGGGGCGGCGCCGATCCAGCGGGCGATCCTGGCGGGCGATGCGGAGACCGGGGTCGACATCATGCGGATGGAGGCTGGCCTTGATACCGGTCCGGTCCTGCTGGAAGGCCGCACGCCGATCGATCGCAAGACCGCCGGCGAACTGACCGGAGAACTCGCACAGATCGGCGCGGACCTGATCGTGCGGGTGCTGGCCGACCTCGCCGCCTATCCCGAAGTGCCGCAACCGGATGACGGCGTCACTTACGCGAAGAAGATCGACAAGGCCGAAACCCGGCTCGATTTCGCGCAGGATGCAGCCCAGGTCGAACGCCAGGTCCGCGCCTTCGCCCCCGCGCCCGGCGCCTGGTTCGAATTCCAGGGCGAACGCTGCAAGGTGCTGGCGGCGGACGTGGTTGAAGGCAGCGGTGCGCCGGGCGAAGTGCTCGACGATGCGCTGACCATCGCCTGCGCCAGTGGCGCGATCCGCCCCACGCTGGTCCAGCGCGCCGGACGTCCGGCGATGGCGACGGCGGACATGCTGCGCGGCTGGGCCATTGCGGCGGGGGCAAAACTGTAGTGACCCGCCTCAGCCACTACGCCACAATCGCCCTGTCCATCGCCGCGGCCGTGCTGGCGTTCCAGCTTGCCGAGCGGCTTGATGCGGGCGAGGAATCGGGCGGCATGCTGACCGGTCCAATGATCCTGGCCTGTCTCCTCTCGATCCCCGTGCTGATCGCGAGCGTGGTCGGAGGGCTGCGTAGTCACCGGCTTGGCCTCGCTCTGTCAGTCGCGGGTAGCGTTTTGGCTGTTCCGCTGGCCACCTGGCGCCTGGCACCAGGCCTGTGGGGCATGATCAGTCCCTGGCCGACCAAGGATGAACACCCGTTGTTCCGGTTCGATTGGCTCAGCATCGCCCTGCTCGCTTGCCTGTTCGCTTCGCTCGCCATGCAGAGTCGGCTCGCCCGGAAATGACCCGCTTCGCCCTCACCCTTGAATTCGATGGCACGCCGTTCTTCGGGCTGCAGCGGCAGGCGCACGGGCCGAGCGTGCAGCAGGCCGTCGAGGAAGCGGTGCACGCCACCACCGGCGAGACCGTCACGCTCCACGCCGCCGGTCGCACCGATGCCGGGGTCCATGCGCTCGCCATGCGCGCCCATGTCGAGGTCGAGAAGCGGATCGATCCGTTCCGGCTGATGGAAGCGCTCAACCATCATCTGCGGCCCGATCCGATTGCCGTGCTGGCCTGCGAGGCCAAACCCGATGACTGGCACGCCCGCTTTTCCTGCATTGGCCGCGAATACCTCTACCGCATCGCCAACCGCCGCGCGCAGTTAACACTGGACGCCAACCGCGCCTGGCAACTCGCCCAGCCGCTCGATGCGGAAGCCATGCACCGTGCGGCGCAGGCACTGGTCGGGCGGCATGACTTCACCACCTTCCGTTCGGTCCACTGCCAGGCGCAAAGCCCGGAGAAAACGCTCGACCTGCTCAGCGTTGAGCGCGCGGGCGAGGAAGTGCACATCCGCGCCGCCGCGCGCAGCTTCCTGCATCACCAGGTCCGCTCGATGGTCGGCTGCCTGGCGCTGGTCGGCATGGGCCGCTGGCGCGAGGAACAGGTGGCCGAGGCCCTCGCCGCGCGCGATCGGCAAGCACTGGGCCTCAATGCACCCAGCGAGGGGCTCTATTTCGTGCGGGCGCTTTACCCTGACGACTGAACGACTAGGTTGCATCCTGAAACCAGAGAATCGGGAGATAACCAATGGCCTTTACCGGCAAGCAACTCACCACCCAGCTCGATGCCGATGGCACGCTGACCGTCCAGCTCAACGACAAGACCTGGGACGCGCCCAAGGGCACCCAGGTGCTGGTGCAGGTTGAGGCATCGCCGATCAACCCGTCGGACCTGGGTCTGCTGTTCGCCAGCGCCGATACCGACAATGCCCAGTATTCCCCCGGCAAGGTCGTGGCGAAGATGCCTGACGCCGCCACCCGCGCCTTCAAGGCCCGCCACGGCATGGCCATGCCGGCCGGCAACGAGTGCGCCGGGATCGTGGTAGCCGCGGGCGAGGATCCGGCCGCGCAAGCCCTGCTCGGCAAGCGCTATGCCTGCGTGCCGGGCAGCGCCTATGCGACCTATGCCTATGCCGATGCCAACATGGGCTTTGCCGTGGATGACAGCGTGACCGCCGAACAGGCCGCCAGCTCGTTCGTCAACCCGATGACCGCGCTCGGTTTTGTCGAGACGATGAAGATGGAAGGCTTCACCGGCATCGTCCACGCCGCCGCCGCTTCGAACCTGGGGCAGATGCTGGTCAAGATCTGCCTTGAGGACAATATCCCGCTGGTCAACGTGGTCCGTTCGGACGCGCAGGTGAAGCTGCTGAAGGACCTGGGCGCGACCCACGTGCTCAACATGACCGACGCCGATTACATGCCCAAGCTGATCGACGCGATTGCCGAAACCAAGGCCATGCTGGGCTTCGATCCGATCGGCGGCGGCACGGTGGCCAGCCAGTTCCTCAGCGCAATGGAAGCCGCTGCCAGCCGCGGTGCTGCCTTCAGCCGCTATGGGTCTTCCGAGCCGAAGAAGGTCTACATCTACGGCGCGCTCGATCTGGGGCCGACGATCCTCAACCGCGCCTTCGGCCTGACCTGGGACCTGGCCGGCTGGCTGCTGACCCCCTTCATGATGAAGGCCGGGCCGGAAGTGACCGGGCGGATGCGCGCGCGGGTGATGAAGGACCTGACCACCACCTTCGCCAGCCACTATGCGAAGAAGGGCAACCTTGAGGACATGCTGACCCGCGAAGCGGTGGCCATGTACAACGCCCGCCGCACTGGCGAGAAGTACCTGGTCACGCCGGGGGCCTGAGCCGCTCGTCCCCTCGGCCAAGTCGTTCGCCGAACCGATGATTGACAGTGCTGGCTCCGGGCGAAACACCCCGGGGCCAGACTGGGGGAGTTTGTCACCGATGATGCTGTTTGCCCGCACCGCCTCGCGCCTGGCCCTTGCCTTGGGCCTGGCCACCACCCTGCCCGCCGCCGCCTTGGCGCAGGATGCCAAGGATGCGCCCAAATGGGACGTGGCGGCACCGCCGGGCGTCAAGATTCGCGAAGTGCCGATCCAGGTCGAGGAAGGCACCTGGATGAACCTCGATGTCAGCCCGGACGGGCGGACCGTGGCCTTCGACCTGCTGGGCGATATCTATACCATGCCGATCACCGGCGGCACGCCCACGCGGATTTCCGAAGGCCTGCCCTATGAAACCCAGCCGCGCTTCTCGCCCGATGGCAAGCGCATCGCCTTCACTTCCGACCGGGGCGGCGGCGACAACATCTGGATCATGAACCGCGATGGCAGCGACAAGCGCCAGCTGACCAACGAGAGCTTCCGGCTGATGAACCAGCCGAGCTGGAGCCCGGACGGCAAGTACATCGTCGCCAAGAAGCACTTCACCACCCAGCGCTCGCTCGGCACGGGCGAGGTGTGGCTCTATCACGTCTCGGGCGGTGACGGGGTGCTGCTGGTCAAGCGGCCCAACGAGGCGCACCAGAAGGAACTGGGCGAACCGATCTTCGCGCCCGATGGCAAGCACATCTACTTCACCCGCAACACCACGCCGGGGCCGATTTTCGAGTATGCCCAGAACTCCAACCAGCAGATCTTCGCGATCGAGCGGTATGAGCTGGAGACCGGCCATACCGAGCGGGTGATCGGCGGTGAAGGCGGCGCCGTGCGCCCCACGCCCTCGCCCGATGGCAAGAAGATGGCCTATGTCCGCCGCGAGGCGACGCAATCGAAGCTCTATGTTCGCGACCTGGCCACTGGCGAGGATCGCAAGGTGTTCGATGCGCTCGACATGGATTCGCAGGAAACCTGGGCCGTTACCGGCGTCTATCCCAACATGGCCTGGACCCCGGATTCGGCCAGCGTGATCGTCTGGGCGCAGGGCAAGCTCAACCGGGTGGACCTGGCTTCGGGCAAGAGCACGGTGATCCCGTTCCGGATCAGCGACAGCCGCGGCGTGATCGATCCGCCGCTGCCGCGGGTCGCCGTGGCCCCGGACAGCTTCGAAACGAAGATGCCGCGCGGCGCGACCGTTTCGCCCGATGGCAAGAGCGTGGTGTTCGAAACGCTGGGCAAGCTCTGGATCAAGCCGATGGCCGGGGGCGAACCGCGCCGCCTGACCAGCGATGAAGCCGCCATGGAGGCCTATCCGGCGTGGTCGGCCGACGGCAAGCGGATCACCTATGTCCGCTGGACCGATGCGGACCTGGGCGAAGTGCGCGTGATCGGGGCAACCGGCGGCAAGGCCACGACGCTCGCCACGGCCGGGCATTACAAGCGCCCGGTCTTCTCCCCCGATGGCAAGACCGTGGTGTTCGAGAAGGATGCCGGCGGATATCTGTCCAGCCCGCGCGGCTCGGTCGAGCCGGGGATCTACCGCGTCGCCAGCAGCGGCGGCGCGGCGGTGCGGATCACCGAAAACGGCAATCGCCCGCAGTTCGGGGCCAGCAATGATCGCCTGTTCTTGATGGAAGGCGATGCGAAGGAAAGCCGCCTGGTCAGCCTTGACCTCAACGGCGAGGCGCGCCGCGTCCATGCCAAGGGCGAACTGGTCAACGACTATCGCGTCTCGCCCGATGGCCAGTACCTCGCCTTCCGCCAGAACTACCAGGCCTTTGTCGTGCCGCTGCTGCCAGGCACGCAGGAAGTCAGCCTTTCGCCCAAGGGCGGCGCCCTGCCCGTGACCAAGGCCAGCGGCGATGGGGCCGACTGGATCCACTGGAGCGAAGGCGGGCGCAAGCTCAACTGGTCGCTCGGGCCCACGGTGTTCAGCGCCGAACGCGCGGCCATGTTCGCCGATGCGCCCGCTGCCAAGGGCGCCAAGCCCGCAAAGTTCGAACCGCCCAAGACCGGCGTTTCGCTGTCGATGAAGGTGACGGCCGAAAAGCCGAAGGGGCGCGTGGCGATCGTCGGCGCGCGGGTCGTGACCATGAAGGGTGCCGATGGCGGCGCGATCGACAATGCGGTGATCCTGATCGAAGGCAACCGCATCGCGGCGGTCGGCCCGGCGGCGGCGGTGACGATCCCGGCGGGCACGCCCACGCTGGACGCCACCGGCAAGACCATCATCCCCGGCCTGATCGATGCCCACGCTCACGGGCCTTATGGGATCGACGAAGTGACGCCGCAGGCCAACTGGGTGGAAATGACCAACCTGGCGCTGGGCGTGACCACCCGCCACGATCCCTCAAGCAGCGCGCGCACCGTCTTCCCGGCCCTGGAAATGGTCCAGGCGGGCAAGGTGATCGGCCCACGCAGCTTCTCCACGGCCGAGATCGTCTATGGCGCCAAGTCGGCCGGGGTCTATGCCCAGATCGACAGCTATGACGATGCTCTGGCCCATGTCCGCCGCTTGAAGGCGCAAGGGGCGCACAGCCTCAAGAATTACAACCAGCCGCGCCGCGACCAGCGCCAGCAGGTGGCGATCGCCGCGATCAACGAGGGGCTGCGCTCGGTGGCCGAGGGCGGTTCGCTGTTCGGCATGGACATGACCCTGGTGGCCGATGGCAACACCACGGTGGAACACAACCTGCCGCTGGGCGTGTTCTATGAAGACGTGCTGCAGTTCTACAGCGGCTCGAAGGTGGGCTACACCCCCACCCTGGTCGTGACCTATGGCGGACCGGCAGGCGATCCCTACTGGCGCGCCCATACCGAGGTGTGGAAGCATCCGCTGCTGCAGAAGCACCAGCCCGCCGCGATCCTGACTGCCGCCAATGCCCGCCGCGAAATCGCCCCCGAAGGCGATTACAAGGACGATGACAGCGCCCGCGAAGCCGCCAAGCTGGCGCGGCGCGGGGTGCCGGTCGCGATCGGCGCGCATGGGCAGGAACCGGGCATCGCCGCGCACTGGGAACTGTGGTCCTTCGTGCGGGGCGGGATGACCCCGGTCGAGGCGCTGCGCGCCGGGACGATCGAGGCGGCCCGCTCGCTCGGCTACGATGCCGATGTCGGCAGCATCGAACCCGGCAAGCTCGCCGACCTGGTCGTGCTGGATGCCGACCCGACCAAGGACATCCGCAATTCGGACAGGGTCAGCAAGGTGATGTTGGGCGGCCGCCTGCTCGACGCCGCGACGCTGAACGAGGAACTGACCGGCACCCGCAAGCGCCCCACTTATTGGTGGGAAGGCAAGGACGGCGCGACCGGCTATACCGGCCCGGCCGGCGGCGGCACCATGGCCCACGCAGACCAGGATGATGGGTAGGGCTGGCTGATACCCACCCGTTCGTGCTGAGCTTGTCGAAGCACTGTTCCGCTTAAAGGCGGTCCTTCGACAGGCTCAGGACGAACGGCGCTTGTGGGGATAGCCCTCAATTCTTGAGCTTCCTGAACCAGTCGAGGATCGCGGCATCGCCCCGGCTGTGGGCGTTCCGCCAGGATAGCGCGTCCTTGCGCTTGTTGCGCAGGGCGCCGTCCGGGCCGACCACGAACATGGCGGGCGTGCCCTTCAGGTCCTTCACCTTGAACCGCGCCAGCAGCTCAAGGTTGCGGCCACTGCCGGTCTGCGGCACGCCGACATCGATGAGGGTTACGGAATAGCCCGTGCCGAATTCGGCCTTGAACGCGTCCGAGGTCAAGAGCTTGGCCAGGGCAACGCTGTCATGGCACCAGTCCCCACCGAAGACGAGGACCGCCGAACGCCCGCTTCGTGCCGCATCGGCCAATGCTGCGTCCATCGCCGCGCGGGCATCGGCGCTCTTGTCATAAAACCCGCTGGCGGGCTTGGCTGCGACGGGCGGCTGCTCGGGCAGGCTGGCCTTGCACCCGGTTTCCGCCGAAGGGGTCGCCGGCGCAGCCTGGGCCAGCAGCAGCGGGGCAAGGCAAGTGGCAAGGATCGACATAGGTACCCTTTCAAAGGCCAGGTTCAGGGCCGGAAGGTCGTGCTGGTCACCGCGGTGACCGCGCCCTGGACCCAGAAATCGACCGATTGCCGCGGAAAGTCAGACTTGAACTCGAAATGGAACGCGCCGTCTTTCGTCAGCGCGGGCGTGATCAGCAAGGTGGCACCCAAGAGGTCAAAAGTCTGCGGGGCGGCGCCCTTCGCGACCTCCAGATGAACCTTCTGCCTGGCGAGGTTGTCCGGCGTGCCGGAACTGAGGCTGACCAGCGGCAGATCGACCCCGGCGATGCGGTAATAGGCCTTGATCGTGCCCCCACCGCGCCGGTTGCCGGAATACCTGAACCGCAGCGCCGTCTGGGTGATGACATCGTTCTCGAAGGCATAGGCCAGTGGCCTGATCGGCTTGATTCCGCGATCTTCCGCCCAACGCGCGCCGACGGCCAGGGCGGCTTCGAATTGGCCGTCGAGATCGCTGTCCAGCAGGCAGAGCGATTGCTCCTTATCGTAGCGCTTGCCGCGCGCGTCCTCCGGGTTGTCGGCGACAGTAGGCCTCGCAAACTGGGTGCAGGCCAGCCGCCGCGACCCGCTTGCCTCAAGGATGCGGAAGCCCGGAATGGGCGTATCCGGCCGTACCACGCGGCGCACCCCGCCAATCTCCAGCGCCTCGACCCGCGCGACACGGGCCGACCAGTCGAGCCGCAGCGGAATCTCGGCGATGACTCCGTCGCTGGGCAGCACCTGCGGTCCGGCAACGCGATCCTGGCTCAGTACTACCAGCGGATAGCGGCTGACGGTGAGAGCGGGCTGCGCTTCGGCGGCGGCGACGGTTTCCGATTGCAGCGGTTCGGGGGCGATCGCAGCCACTGCTGCCGGAACCAGCAGCAGCAAGGCAGCAGCTGGACGGCTCACTGAAAGGCCAGCCCGTCGAACTTTCCGTCGTTTCGCCAACCGTCGATATAGGCAAAATAGGCAACCGCGCCCCACGGATAACCGCGGCCGAGACCGGCACCGGCTTCTTCCCAGCCCTTGCCCTCGTTGTTGTAATAGCCCGGCGTGCAATCGACCGAGCCAAGCATCGGACCAGGCCCGGAATCGAGCAGTTGCAGCCAGGCCTCTTCCGCCTCCGCCGTCACTTCAACCCGGCTCAGCCCCTGGGCCTGCATGTGGGCCAGGATGCGGGCAAAGGTCTTCGCGCTGTCAACGATGTTGTGCGGCACGTTGGAAATCAGGTTCGCGCCCTGCTGCGGCTGGACGATGAACAGGTTCGGAAAGCCGTGAACATGGATCCCGTGCTTGCTCCGCATCCCGTCGGCCCAGGCTTCGGAAAGCAGCCGCCCGTCGCGACCGGCAACGTCGAACCCGCAGCGCCGGCGATAGTCGGTCCCCACCTCGAAGCCGGAGGCATAGACGATGCAATCGACCGGATATTCCTGCCCGCCGACCACAATGCCGTTCTCGGTGATTTCCTCCAGCCCTTGCCATCGGTATCGAGCAGCACGGTATTGGGGTTGTTGAACGATTGCAGATAGGAATCGTGGAAGCACGGCCGCTTGCACAGCTGGCGGTACCAGGCCTTGAGCTTGTCGGCCGTTTCCTTGTCCTTGACCACCGCATCGGTGCGGGCGCGAATCTGCTCCATCTTTTCGTGATCGGCATCCTCGAACGATGCGAACATCGATTCGGGCGTACGCTGATCGAGCGGGATCGCGGCCATCTTGGCGCGCATCATCTTGGCCAGATCGGTCCAGCCGTCGTCCACCAGGTCCACCTCGGGCATGACCATCCCGGTCTGCCAGGCGGCAAAATTGTCCAGCCACTTGTACTGCCAGCCCGGCTCGGCAATCGAAGCGAACCATTCGGGATCGATCGGCGCATTGGCCCGCACATCGACTGAACTGGGAGTGCGCTGGCAGACATATAGCGTGCCAGCGCTGGCCGAAAGATGCGGCACCGCCTGCACGGCCGTGGCCCCGGTACCGATAATCGCCACCCGCTTGTCCGCCAGCTTGCTGAGCGGCGCGCCTTCGGGTGATCCACCGGTATAGTCATAGTCCCAGCGGCTGGTGTGGAAGCTGTGCCCTTTGAAGCGTTCGATGCCCGGAATGCCGGGCAGCTTAGCCACGTGCAGCGGACCGGTGCCGAGCCCGATATGCCGGGTGGTGAAGCGGTCGCCCCGGTCAGTGCTGACGATCCAGACGCCAGCGCCGTCATCCCAGTCAAGACTGGTCACCGCGGTGTGGAACAGCGCATGCTCGTACAGCCCGAATGTCCGCCCGATCCGCCGGCTGTGCTCGAGAATCTCGGGCGCATGGGCGTACTTCTCGCTCGGCATGTGCCCGGTTTCCTCGAGCAGCGGCAGATAGATCATCGAGGCCGTATCGCACTGCGCGCCGGGATAGCGGTTCCAGTACCAGTTGCCGCCGAAATCGCCGGCCTTGTCGATAATCCGGACCTTGCCGATGCCGGCCTCGGTCAGCTTGGCACCGACTACCAGTCCGGCAAAACCACCGCCGATGAACGTGAAATCGACATGATCGGTTACCCCATCGCGGGGGATGACCGGCATGTAGGGATCATCCTTCAGGTGGGCGAACTTGCCGGTAAGTTCCCGATACTGCTCGTTGCCCTCCGCACGAATTCGCTTGTCACGCTCTTCGGCATATTTCGCGCGGATGGCGGCAGTATCGAGCATCGGATCAGGTTCCCTTGGCTACAACGCTTTCCGGCAAGTCGGTACCAAACACGCGCTGGTAGTATTCGGCCACCAACATCCGCTCGGTCTCGTCGCACTTGTTGAGGAACGAGAGGCGGAAGGCGAAGCCCGGATCCTTGAAGATCGCGGTGTTCTGCGCCCAGGTGATCACGGTGCGCGGGCTCATCACGGTCGAGATATCGCCGCCGATGAAGCCCTGGCGGGTGAGGTCCGCCACCTTGACCATCTTGTCGACCGTATCGTCGGGCACGTCGGCAACCTTCTTCAGCACGATCTCGCTCTCCACCGCAGCGGGGAGGTAGTTCAGGCCGACGACGATGTTCCAGCGGTCCATCTGGCCCTGGTTGATCGCCTGGGTGCCGTGATAAAGGCCCGAGGTATCGCCCAGGCCCACGGTGTTGGCCGTGGCGAACAGGCGGAAATGCTTGTTCGGACGGATCACGCGGTTCTGGTCGAGCAGGGTCAGCTTGCCCTCGGTTTCGAGCACGCGCTGGATCACGAACATCACGTCCGGACGGCCCGCGTCATACTCGTCGAACACCAGCGCGACCGGGTGCTGCAGTGCCCAGGGCAGCAGGCCTTCGCGGAATTCGGTAACCTGCAGGCCGTCGCGCAGCACGATCGCATCGCGACCGATCAGGTCGATACGGCTGATATGGGCATCGAGGTTGATGCGGATGCACGGCCATTTGAGGCGCGCGGCGACCTGTTCGATGTGGGTCGACTTACCGGTGCCGTGATAGCCCTGCACCATCACGCGGCGGTTGAAGGCAAAGCCGGCCAGGATCGCCAGCGTGGTGTCCGGATCGAACACATAGGTCGGATCAATATCGGGCACGCGTTCATCGGCCGCCGAGAAGGCCGGAACCTTCATGTCGATATCGATCCCGAAAGTCTCGCGCACGTCGAGTTCGATGTCGGGCGCAGGCAGGATCGTGTTGCCGCTTGTGTCGAGCTGGATGTTGGGAATATCGGTCATGACGGGCCATCGCCTATACGCGCCGCGCCCGCCCTGCAATAAGGAATCCGTTGCAAATCACGACTCGATGTCCGCCAGTCCGAAAGCAGGAGCGCATGCCCATGAAAGTCTATGGCTTCCCCATCTCGCCCTTTGTCCGCAAGGTTCACGTGGTGGCGGCGGAAAAGGGCATTCCGGTGGAACTGGCCATGAGCAACCCCGCCGCCCCGGCCGAGGAATTCCTCGCCGCCAGCCCGTTCCGCAAGATCCCGGCGCTGGTCGATGGTGATTTCACCTGCGCGGATTCAACCGCGATCGTGACCTATTTCGATGCCCTTCAGCCCGTTCCGCCAATGGTCCCTGGCACGCCGCAGCAAAAGGCTCGCGCGATCTGGTTCGAGGAATTTGCCGATACGATCCTCGTCGCCGCCGGCGGCAAGGTCCTGTTCAACCGCTTCGTCGGGCCCAAGCTGATGGGCAAGCCCGGTGATGAGGCTGCGGCCGAACAGGGGCTGAAGGAACTGGAGCCGGTGCTGGCCTATCTTGAAAGCCAGTGCGGCGATGGCTGGCTGGCCGGCGGCGATTTCAGCGTGGGCGATGTCGCCGTGGCGGCCGTGCTGCGCTCGCTCGGCTATGTCGGACTGGAACCCGATCCCGCCACGCACCCGCGCACCGCCGCCTGGTATGCCCGGGTCACGGCGCGGCCGAGCTGGCAGCATTTCGCCGCGATCGAGGACAAGATCCTCAGCCGCGCGCTAGCCTGATCCGACCGGCGCCTGATTGCTCAGGCACCGAATATCTTAAGCAAAGGCCGCCGCCTTGCGCAGCAACTGATAGGCTTCGACCACCGCCTGCAGCTTCGCCTCGAAGCTGCGATCCCCGCCATTGCGATCGGGGTGATAGCGCCGCACCAGGTCGGAATAGCGGCTGCGCAGGTCATGCCGCGTGGCATCGAGCGCCAGCCCCATGGTGTCGAGCGCGCGGCGTTCCTCGGCCGTCACCGGGCGGCCATCCTGGCGCTCGGTCGGTTTCCGAGCCCGGGCGCGGGCAGAGATCGCTTCCAGCGGATCGCTGAAATCGGCCCAGCGCGGTGCGGCATCGATTCCTGCCGTGGGGGAAAAGGCGCGGGTCTGCCGATCCCAGCCGTGGACCGGGTGCTGCGCGGCGAGGATCTCTTCCGGCGTCATCCCGGCGAACCAGTCGTAACCGGCGTTGAATTCGCGCACGTGATCGAGGCAGAACCAGCGGTAATCGCCCGGCCCGTCAAAGCTGGACCCGCGCGGACCGGGCGCGCGGAATTCCCCGGCCAGGTCGCAGCCGGGCCAATCGCAGGGGCGCTGCGTTCCCCGCACCCGGCCATGAAATCGATCGTGCTTCACGGGCTTCCCCATGCCGACAGTTCGGCTAGAAGAAAAGGCATGACCGGTACCATTGCAGCAGAAATCGAAGCCCTTCTCACCACCGCCTTCGCCCCGACGCGGCTGGCAGTGATCAACGACAGCGCGCAGCACAGCGGCCACATGGGCGATGACGGTTCGGGCGAATCGCACTTCACCGTCGAGATCGAGAGCGCCGCCTTTGCCGGCGTCTCGCGGCTCCAGCGCCAACGACTGGTCAACGCCGCGCTGGGCGACATTCCCGGCCAGCGGGTCCACGCCCTGGCGATCAAGGCCAAGGCGCCCGGAGAGTGAGCATCCTGACCACGATCCAGCCGGTCACGCATGACCTGGGCGCCTTCCAGGTGCGCCGGGTCCTGCCCAGCCCGCGCCGGGTCATGGTCGGTCCCTTCGTCTTCGTCGACCAGTTCGGCCCGGCGATCGTGCCGCCCGGCGCGGCGATGGACGTGCGCCCGCATCCGCATATTGGCATCGCCACGGTTACCTGGCTGTTCGAGGGTGCGATCGATCACCGCGACAGCCTGGGCACTTTCGCCACGATCCGTCCCGGCCAGGTCAACCTGATGACCGCCGGATGCGGGATCGTCCATTCCGAGCGCGGCCTGTCGGCCGAGCGCGACCTGCCCAAGCCGCTGTACGGAATGCAGACCTGGCTGGCCCTGCCCGATGGCAAGGAGGAAATCGCCCCGGCTTTCGAAGCGCAGACCGGCCTGCCGCTGGTCGAGGATAGCTGCGTTTCCGCCCGGGTGATCATGGGCAGCCTGTGGGGCCACACGCCCCCCACCACCCAGCATTCGCCGACCATCTATGCCGAGATCGTCCTCGCCCCCGGCGGGGCGATCCCGCTCGACAGCGAGGCCGAGGAACGCGCAGTCATGCTGGTCGGCGGCGAGGCCAGCGTCGCTGGCGTGGCGCTGGGGCTCTATGAACTGGCAGTGCTCGCGCCGGGTCAGGCGATGAAGCTGACCAGCGAGCGCGGCGGGCGGGTAATGCTGCTGGGCGGCGCGGCCATTGGCAGCCCGCGCCATGTCTGGTGGAACTTCGTTTCCTCCAGCCGCGAGCGGATCGAGCAGGCCAAGGATGACTGGCGGCAAGGCCGCTTCCCCACGGTGCCGGGGGATGAGGATGAATTCATCCCGATCCCGCAGGTGCCGCTGACCAACAGCGACAGCGACTGATTCAAGAGAACAGGGAGAGAGAGATGAGCTTTGCAGGACAGACCGCCTGGATCACGGGCGCTTCATCGGGGATCGGCGCGGCCCTGGCCAAGGTACTGGCCGATCAGGGCGCGCGGCTGGTGCTGTCGGGCCGCAAGGTCGATGCGCTGGAAGCCGTGGCTGCCGATTGCGGCGGCGATTGCCTGGTCCTGCCCTTCGAGACCACCGACATCGCGGCCTTGGCCCCGGCCGTGGCCAAGGCCTGGGACTGGTCGGGCGCAGGGATTGACCTGCTGGTCAACAATGCCGGGATTTCGCAGCGCAGCCTGGCGGTGGAAACGGCCTATCCGGTCTATCAGCGGATCATCGATGTCGATCTGCTCGCGCCAATCGCGCTGACGCAGGAGATCCTGCCGCGCATGGCCGCGCGCAAGTGGGGCCGGCTGGCCTATATCTCCTCGATCGCGGGCAAGGTCGGCGTGCCGATGCGCACCGCCTATTGCGCGGCGAAGTTCGGCCTGGCCGGTTATGCCGATGCGCTGCGGGCCGAAACTTCAGTGCTGGGGCTGAAGGTTCACACGATCTACCCCGGATCGATCCGTACCGACGTGTCGCGCAATGCGTTGACTGCCGATGGCTCGGCCCGCGGGGCCAGCGATTCGGTGATCGACAACGGGATCGATCCGCTGGTTGCGGCCAAGTGGATGGCCGATGCCATGCTGGCTGACGAGCGCGAGATCATCGTGGCCGAAGGCGGCGAAGCGAAGATGGGCGAACTGCGCCGCACCCCCGATGCCCTGTTTGATCAGGTCGCGGCGATGATGGCAGCTGGCTATGCCGAAAAGATGAAGTCCGAGGCGCAGCAGTGATGAAGCAGACCCGCGTTACCCTGGCCACCGGGATCGAACTGGACGTGGTCGATGTCGGACCGCGCGATGGGCCGGTGCTGATCTTCCTCCACGGCTTTCCCGACAGCCACCGCACCTGGCGCCACCAGATCGCCCACCTGTCCGGCACCTATCGCTGCATCGCGCCGGACCAGCGCGGCTATCGCGGCTCGTCCAAGCCCAAAGGGGTGGAGAACTACACGCCCGACAAGCTGATTGGCGACGTGTTCCAGCTGGTCGATGCGCTTGGCGTGGGACCGTTCACGATTGTCGGGCACGACTGGGGCGGCGCGATTGCCTGGGGCGTGGCGATCATGGGGCAATTGAATGGCCGGGTGAGCCGGGCCGTGGTCATGAACGCTCCGCATCCGGTCATCTTCCCCAAGCTGCTTTACACCAACCGCCAGCAGCGGCAGGCCAGCCAGTATTTCCGGGTGTTCCGCGATCCCGCGAGCGATGAACTGGTCGACCAGTTCGGCCTTGGCGGCGTGTTGCTCAAGGCCTTTGGCGAGGTGCGCGAGAACCCGAAGATGGAAGCCGAAGAGCGCGCCGCGCTGATGGAGGACTATGCCAACCGCGAAGCCGCCATCGCCATGCTCAACTGGTACCGCGCCAGCCCGATGGAAGTGCTGGACATGGACGCGCCTTATGAAATCCCCGCCGGCTGGCAGCCCCCGGCCCTGCCGAAGCTGACCATCCCGACGCTGGTGATCTGGGCGCTGGACGATATTGCCCTGCCCCCCGCCAATATCGAGGGGCTGGATGAGGTGATCGCCGACCTGACGCTGGTCACAGTGCCGGGCAGCGGCCATTTCGTGCAGTGGGAAGCCCCGGCCGAAGTCAACGGAGCGCTGGACGCCTTCCTGACCCGGACCGGCCATGGCTGAGCCGCGCCGGGGCGGGATCGGCGCGGCGCTGGCCGCCGCCGAGGCGAAGAGCCGCCGCTCGCTGCTGCGCAATCATGGCGGCGGCCACGCTCCGGTCAGTTTCCTCGAACTGTTCTTCGACCTGGTCTTCGTCTTCGCGATCACCCAGCTGTCGCACTTCCTCAAGGACCACCTGACCTGGCTTGGCTTTGCCCAGGCGCTGGTACTGTTCCTGGCGGTGTGGTGGGCCTGGATGTACACCACCTGGGCTACCAACTGGGCCGATCCCGAACGGTTCGAAGTGCGGGTGATGCTATTGGTGCTGATGGCGCTGAGCCTGCTGATGGCGGTGGCCCTGCCCTATGGCTTCAGCAAGTATGCCGGGCTCTTCGCGCTCAGTTACGTCGCCCTGCAGATTGGGCGGACCGTGTTCATGGCCTTGATCCTGCGCACCGAAAACCCGCGCAATGGCCGCAACATGATGCGGATCGGGGTGTGGTTCTGCCTGTCGGCCCTGTTCTGGCTGATCGGCGTGCTGCGGCCCGAGGAAGAGCGGCTTGGCTGGTGGGGGCTGGCCGTGGCGATCGAGTACCTGGGGCCGATCACGCTGTTTCCCGTGCCGTTACTGGGCCGGTCGAGCCCGGCCGACTGGGACATTTCCGGCAGCCACATGGCCGAACGCTGCGGGCTGTTCATCATTATCGCGCTGGGTGAAGGGATCATCATCACCGGGGCAACCTTTGCCAATGCCGACAAGGCACTCGGCCCAGCCCTGGCCTTTGCACTGGCCTTCATGTCATCGGTCCTGATGTGGTGGCTCTATTTCGATCTGGGGCAGAAACGCGGATCGGAGCATATCAGCAGCAATGCCGAGGTCGGCCGGGTGGGCCGCAGCGCCTATACCTATCTGCACATGCCGATCGTGCTGGGCATCGTGGTCACCGCGGTGGCCGATGCCAAGCTGCTGGCCATGTGGGACCAGCCAGCCGATGGCAAGCTGGCGCTCACGCTGTGCGGCGGGGCGGTGGTGTTCCTGAGCGGGCTGGGCCTGTTCAAGCGCCATTCCAACCCGCTCGGCAATTTCCCGCTATCGCACGGGATCGGCGCGATCCTGTTCCTGGCCCTCGGCTATGTCGCCTGGCAGGGCGGGCTGACCACCCTGCAGGTCGGCGGGCTGGGGGTGGCGGCGCTGGCGGCCGTTTCCGGGTGGGAATGGGTGTCCTACCACGGCGGGTGGAAGGAACGGATCGACGATACCCTCGCCTGGATCAGGCTTGCCAGGTAATGCTGGCGCCGTGCGGGTGCGCCGTGGCGAGCTGCACCGGCTCCCCGTCGCCGGGCCAGTAAAGGACGCTCGTCTCGTGCAGGTGCAGAAGCCGGTTAGCCTCCAGCGAAATCCACGCTAGCGGCCGTTCAGCCGTGGCCGCTGCGCCGGCAGCCTCCATCGCCCGAGTGATCCGTTCCTGCTGATCGGCCGGGACATATTGCCAGACGACTGAGTGCATCATGACCCGCGTCGTGCCAGCCGCCTGCGGCTTCGCCAGTTCAAACTCGATGAAATCGGCGGCATTCATCTTGACCAGATTCGGCGGAGTCTGCCCGGCTTCGGCAATCGCGATTGCCATCCGCGCAAACCGCACGGCGTGCTCCGGCCAGATATAAGCTTTCAGCCGCAGCGCCTGGTCCGGGTCGGTCAGGTCAACCGGCGCGACATCACAGCCCTTGGTTGAGACGATTTCGATGGCCCGGGCGGGTGGCGGGCTGCCCTGCCATTCGGGCTTGAACCGCATGGCCGCATGTTCCGGCCCGACCTCAACCCCGGCCAGATCATAGTGATAGCGATCCAGCATCAGGTTGATCCCCGCGCTGGAGCCGATTTCCAGGCATTCAAAGCGCGGCGGCAGGCCCTGATCCGCCAGCCACAGCATGGCGGCGATGAAGTTGCTGGAACGGCCGGCCTCATTGGTCTGCGGCGGACCGTCGAGCCAGGGAAGCAGCCGCGCTTCGTATCGATGGATTGCCGCCGCCACTATCGCCGCATCATCGATGCCCGCCCGATCCTCGTAGATGGCGGCCAGATCGCGCTCCACCCCAGTGAGGTGCAGCGAATGGATGCCGCCCGCCACCCGCAGCGGCAGGGCATCGGCCAGCGGCGCGCTAGGCCAGGCGCGGATGGCTCCGAGCAGCGCCCCGCCCTCGCCCCGATCGAGCAGATCGCGCAGCGCCGCGACCACCCGGGCCGTCACGGTCGCTCCCGAGGCGCGGCAATAGGCTACCTGGTTGTCAAAGGCCGCGACGACGATCCCCTCGCCCTTGGCGTTGATATCGATGAACTCATAACCCTGGACCATAGGCGCTCCTTGCCCTTTCGCCGCGCCCCGCCTAAACGCGCGGCGCTATGCTCAAGCCATTGACCTTCGCCGTGCCCAAGGGGCGCATCCTGGACGAGGCGCTGCCGCTGATGGCCCGCGCCGGTGTGGTGCCGGAGGTGGGCTTTCATGACAAGGGCAACCGCGCCCTGTCCTTCGCCTGCGAAGGCAGCGACATGCGGGTAATCCGCGTCCGCGCCTTCGATGTCGCGACCTTCGTGGCGCACGGCGCGGCGCAGGTGGGCATCGTCGGTTCCGACGTGGTCGAGGAATTCGCTTATCCCGACCTCTACGCCCCGGTCGATCTCGCCATCGGCCACTGCCGCCTGTCGGTGGCCGAGCCAGCGGACCAGATCGGCGCAGCCCTGACCAGCCACCTGCGTGTCGCCAGCAAGTACCCCAGCCTGACCCGCCGCCACTTCGAGCGAATGGGCGTCCAGGCCGAAGTGGTTAAGCTCAACGGCGCGATGGAGCTTGCCCCCGGACTCGGCCTCGCCAGCCGGATTGTCGACCTGGTCTCGACCGGGCGGACGCTGAAGGACAATGGCCTGGCCGAAACCAGCACGATCCTGGAGGTTTCGGCCCGGCTGATCGTCAACCGCGCGGCGTTGAAAACCGATGCCCGCGTCGGCGCGCTGGTCGAGGCCTTCCGGGCGCTGGCCACCCCGGCGGAGGCCGCCTGATGCTGCGCCTCAACACCCGTGACCCCGGCTTTGCAGCCGCTTTCCGCAAGCTGGTGGCCGATCGGCGCGAAAGCGACGAGAATGTCGCCCGCGACGTCCAGATCATCCTCGATGACGTCAAGAACCGGGGCGATGCGGCTCTCGCCGAACTGACCCGCAAGTTCGACCAGCACGAGCTCACCAGCGAGGCGGACTGGCGGATCGATGCCGAAACCTGCCGCGAGGCCTTCGACGACCTGCCGCCGGACCTGCGCGCCGCGTTGGAACTGGCCGCCAAGCGGATCCGCGCCTTCCACCTGGGGCAATTGCCCGCGAACCGCGACGAGACGGACAAGCACGGTGTGCGCATGGGTGCGCGCTGGGGCGCGGTCGATGCCGCCGGGCTTTACGTGCCGGGCGGCCGAGCGGCCTATCCATCCTCGCTGCTGATGAACGCGATCCCGGCCAAGGTCGCGGGCGTTGAACGGCTGGTGGTGGTGACCCCGACGCCCAAGGGGCAAGTCAACCCGCTGGTTCTCGCCGCCGCGCATCTGGCGGGCGTGGACGAGGTCTGGCGGATCGGCGGCGCCCAGGCGGTGGGCGCGCTGGCCTATGGCACCGAACGAATCAAGCCGGTCGACGTGATCGTCGGCCCCGGCAACGCCTGGGTGGCCGAGGCCAAGCGCCAGCTTTACGGCGTCGTGGGCATCGACATGGTCGCCGGGCCGAGCGAAATCCTGCTGATCGCCGATGGCCAGAACTCGCCCGAATGGACCGCCGCCGACCTGCTGAGCCAGGCCGAACACGATCCCTCGGCCCAGTCGATCCTGATCACCGACGATCCGGTCTTCGCCGATACCGTGGCTGACCGGATCGGGGTGGAACTGGCCATGCTGCCGACGGCCCGCGTGGCCAGCGAAAGCTGGAACACCCACGGCACGATTATCGAAGTGGCCGATCTGCTGGCCGAAGCACCGGCGCTGGCCAATGCGCTGGCTGCCGAGCACGTCCAGATCGCCACGGACGACCCGCAAGCCATGTTCGACCGGATCCGTCACGCCGGCTCGGTTTTCATGGGCCGGATGACACCAGAGGCGGTCGGTGACTATGTCGCCGGGCCGAACCACGTGCTGCCCACCGGGCGGCGGGCGCGGTTTTCGTCGGGCCTGTCGGTGCTCGATTTCATGAAGCGCACCAGCTTCATCCAGCTCGATACGAAGGCGCTGAAGGCCATTGGCCCCGCCGCGATCGAACTGGCCAATGCTGAAGGGCTGACAGCCCACGCGCGCTCGATCGAAGTGAGACTGGACATATGAGCAAGACCAAGGCCCGCGCCGCCGCCCGCCTGGCGGCGGTCCAGGCGCTCTATCAGCACGCGATGGAAGGCACGCCGCTGGCGTCCTTGCTGGACGAATTCCACCGCCACCGGCTGGGCGCGGAGATCGAGGGCGACCAGTATGCCGCGGCCGAAGTCGCCTTTTTCGATGCCATCGTCCAGGGGGTGATCGCCCGGTACGAGGAAATCGACGCGCTGCTGGAGGCGCGCCTGGCCGAAGGCTGGAAGCTGGAACGGCTCGACCGCACCATGCTGCAGATCCTGCGTGCCGGGGCCTGGGAGCTGCTGGCGCGCGCTGATGTGCCGACCGGCGCGGCGATCAGCGAATATGTTGATGTGGCCCATGCCTTCTTCGAGGCGCGCGAGGCCAAGTTCGTCAACGGCGTGCTCGATGCCGTAGCCCGGGACGTGCGCGGCTGAGCCGCGAGGCGGCCTTCATTGATGCCTTGCGCGCCCTTGCCGCGCATCCCGCCGCGCGCGGGCTGGCGGATGATTGCGCGGTGCTGGACCTCGGCAGCGAAACGCTGATCCTGACCCATGATGCCATGGCCGAGGGAGTCCATTTCCTTGGCAGTCAGGATCAGGCCGACGTGGCCTGGAAACTGGTCGCCACAAACCTGTCAGACCTGGCCGCCAAGGGGGCCGAGCCGCTGGGCGTGCTGCTGGGCTATCGCTTCGGCCCGGACGATGCGCGGTTCCTCGCTGGCCTGGCCGAAGTGCTGGATCATTATGGCGTGCCGCTGCTGGGCGGCGACACCATTGGCGGTAGCGGGTCGCAGGTGCTGGGCCTGACCGCGCTGGGCCGCGCCACCCACCGCCCCGTGCCTTCACGCGGCGGCGCGCAGGTCAATGACGGACTGTGGCTGACCGGCCCGGTCGGCGCGGCGATGCTGGGTTTCGAGGCACTGCGCGACGGCACCAACGCTGACAGCACCGCCTATCGCCGCCCGCTGCCGTTACTGGCCCAGGGCCAGGCGCTGACCCCGCACGTCACGGCAATGATGGACCTGTCCGACGGCCTGCTGCTTGATGCCAGCCGCATGGCCCGCGCTTCGGGCGTGACCTTCGCGATCGACAGCCTGGCCGTTCCGCTGGCCGCGCCGGAGAACCGACGCGCAGATTCCCTGCGCTGGGGCGAAGATTACCAGTTGCTGTTCACCTTGCCCGCCTCTGCCCACTCGCCAGTCGCCGCCCACCGCATCGGTACGGCGCTGGCGCAAGGGATTTCGCCGATCCTGCTGGATGGGACGCCGCTGACCGAAGCCAGCGGGCTGGGCTACGAGCACGGCTAGAGCGGCGAGACGTCCACCCCGCGCGCCTTCAGGATCGGCTTGAGCGCGTAATAGGCTTCCTTGGTCCGGTGATTGGGGATGCCGGGATAGAGGTGGTGGACCAGGTGATACTGCATTCCCATCGACAGGATGTGGCCCACCCGGCTCTTGAAGATATTGGTGTTCTCGTACCGCCCGGTCTTGCCCTCACGCGGATGGTGCGGCGCCCAGGACAGGAAGAAGCGGATATAGCTGAGGCCGATATGGCGCGGCAGCCACCAGATCAGCGCCGCCTCGATCGCGTAACCGTTCCAGGCCATGGTGAAGAGCGTACCCATGAACACCAGCTGGAGGATCATCGTCTCCACCAGCGCGCGCCGGGCCGCCGGAGTGCCCATTTCGGCGAGGATCCGCTTGTAGTGGTGGATCGAGCCATCGACGCCCGGCTGGCGGTTGTACCAGGTCTTGTACCAGGCGGCCCACATGTTGGGCGCTTCGTCGGTATAGTCCGGGTCCTTCAGCGGATCGTTGCAATGATAGTGATGTTCCAGATGCATCAACCGCGCCATCGAGAACGGGAAGACGATCGGAATGGTCGAAACCGCGCCCACCGCCTCGTTCAGCCAGCGGGTCTTGCTGCCGGGGCGGCCAATGTTCGAATGCATCGCCTCATGGCTGGTGACATAGCCACCGACGCAGAAGAAGCATGACAGCGCGAAGGCCAGCGGCAGGTTCAGCATGCCCATGATCGCCAGCGGGAAGAACGAGAGCCACACGGCAAAGCAACCAAAGGCCGCCACCGCATAGGGCCACATCGTGCCGCCATGAAACTGGCGGGCGATTGCGATCTCTTCCTTGCGAAGGTCGCGGCGGGTGTAGCGATCGAGCCCGTCCGGGCCCAGCGGCATGGCCGGGCGATCACTGGCTGGAGCCGTAGTCTCGGTGCCGGCGCCGGTGCGCAGCAGCAGTTCGTTCTCGCTCACAGCCAGCGCCCCCGGATATTGGCAATCAAGCCCCAGGTGCCACCGAAGATCAGCCCGAAGGCAATCGGACTGAGCCCGAACGGCGCCGGAATTTCCCACAGCTGCATCAGCTGGGCAGTAAGGGGAGCGATGAACCCGATGCCGAAGAAGAACGGCATCCACGCGAGCACTTGTTTGAGAACTGCGGCCATGGGCGTTAACTTCTCACAAACCATCGTGTGGCGCAAGAAACCTTGTTGTCACAATGCTGTGCCATTCGGAAACGGGGTCAGGAAAGCCCCGGGGTGACGCAGGGGAAAAGGGCGCTCGAAAGCGTTGCAAAGCCCGATTTGCGGCCTATACCTTTCGCCGGTCAGCCCCGCATTCCCGCGGGGCTTGTGCTAACTACAATCAACAAAGGGGGAGCGAACTCGTGGATCTCGTCACGCTCGCAATCATCCTGGGCCTGGTAGCCGTAGTGTACGGCTTCATTACCAGTCGCCAGGTGCTCGGCGCATCCGCCGGGAATGCCAAAATGCAGGAAATCGCCGCCGCGATCCAGGAAGGGGCGCAAGCCTACCTGAAGCGGCAGTACACCACCATTGCCATTGTTGGCTTGGTCGTCGCCGTACTGGTCGCCTATTTCCTGGGCACCATCTCGGCCGCCGGCTTCATCATCGGGGCGGTGCTTTCGGGCGTCGCCGGCTTCATCGGCATGAACATTTCGGTTCGCGCCAACGTCCGCACCGCTGCTGCCGCGCAGACCGGCCTGCAGGCAGGCCTGACCATGGCGTTCCGCGCCGGGGCGATCACCGGTCTGCTCGTGGCCGGCCTCGCGCTGCTCGCGATCGCGGTGTTCTTCTGGTACCTGACCGGACCGATGGCGCTGGCCGTTGACAGCCGCACGGTGATCGACGGGCTGGTGGCGCTGGCCTTTGGCGCCTCGCTGATCTCGATCTTCGCGCGTCTGGGCGGCGGCATCTTCACCAAGGCTGCCGACGTCGGCGCGGACCTCGTCGGCAAGGTCGAGGCGGGCATTCCCGAAGACGATCCGCGCAACCCGGCCGTGATTGCCGACAATGTGGGCGACAACGTGGGCGACTGCGCCGGCATGGCTGCCGACCTGTTCGAAACCTATGTCGTTACCGTCGGCGCCACCATGGTGCTGACCGCGCTGCTGATGTCGCAGGCTCCGCAGCTGGCCAACCTGATGGCGCTGCCGCTGCTGATCGGCGGCGTCTGCATCGTCACCAGCATCATCGGCACCTTCTTCGTCCGCCTGGGTGGTGGCACGAACGTGATGGGCGCGATGTACAAGGGCTTCCTGGTTTCGGCCGTGCTGGCCGTGCCGGCGATCTGGTGGGCCACCGATACCGCCCTGGGCGGCATGGCCACCGAAATGACCGTTGGCACCCAGACCTTCAACGGGCGCGAGCTGTTCTATTGCTCGCTGCTGGGCCTGGTCATCACCGGCCTGATCATCTGGATCACCGAGTACTACACCGGCACGAAGTATCGCCCGGTGCGCTCGATCGCCAAGTCGTCGGAAACCGGTCACGGCACTAACGTGATCCAGGGCCTGGCGATCAGCCTTGAATCGACTGCCCTGCCGACGATCGTGATCGTGGCAGGCATCATCATCGCTCACCAGCTCGCCGGTCTGATCGGCATCGCCTATGCCGCCACCGCCATGCTGGCACTGGCCGGGATGGTCGTTGCGCTCGACGCTTACGGTCCGGTGACCGACAATGCCGGCGGGATCGCCGAAATGGCTGGTCTGGACGATAGCGTCCGCGAAAAGACCGACCTGCTCGACGCCGTGGGCAACACCACCAAGGCCGTGACGAAGGGTTACGCGATCGGTTCGGCCGGCCTCGCCGCGCTGGTACTGTTCGCCGCCTATACCGAGGACCTGAAGTTCTTCTCGACCGCACTCGGCCTGACGGGTCCGGTGAACTTCAGTCTCGAAAACCCCTATGTCATCGTCGGCCTGCTGCTCGGCGCGCTGCTGCCCTACCTGTTCGGGGCCATGGGGATGACCGCTGTCGGTCGCGCTGCGGGCGACGTGGTGGTCGACGTGCGTGACCAGTTCAAGAACAACCCGGGCATCATGGCGGGCACTTCCAAGCCCGATTATGCCCGCACGGTCGACCTCGTCACCAAGGCGGCGATCAAGGAAATGATCATTCCTTCGCTGCTGCCGGTGCTTGCGCCGATCGTGGTCTACTTCGTGATCGCCGCTGTGGCGGGCCAGGAGAACGGCTTTGCCGCGCTCGGTGCCCTGCTGCTGGGCGTGATCGTGGGCGGCCTGTTCGTGGCCATCTCGATGACCTCGGGTGGCGGCGCGTGGGACAACGCGAAGAAGTACATCGAAGACGGCCATCACGGCGGCAAGGGCTCTGAAGCCCACAAGGCCGCGGTGACTGGCGATACCGTGGGCGATCCCTACAAGGATACCGCAGGTCCGGCCGTGAACCCGATGATCAAGATCACCAACATCGTCGCGCTGCTGCTGCTCGCGGCGCTGGCCGGGGGGCACTGAGGCGGGTCACACCGCGTCAGCCCAGCCAGGGTGAAGGAAACCCCGTCCGGAGCGATCCGGGCGGGGTTTTCCTTTGTACCGGTACAAAGGCCCATTGCACGCGGGCAGCAGCTTGATAGACTTCCGACGCTCGGGTCGCACTGGTCGCGCCCTGTCGGAGGTATTGAAAGTGCTCGCAAAACCTACTCTGCTCGGCGGGGCGCTGGCCGCTGTGCTGTCCCTCTCACTGTCATCTCCCCTCGCGGCCCAGGGCGCGCCGCAGGCCAAGTCCGAAATCGTGGTCAAGGGAATCAAGGGCCGGGTGCCAACCGAAGTGTTCGGCAAGCGCCCCTTCATGCGCAACCCCGCCATTTCGCCCGATGGCACCAAGATTGCGGTGATGATGAGCCGCAATGGCATCGACAACCTTGGCATCATCGACCTGACCAAGCCCGGCAGCCCGCCGAAGTTCTTTGCCCGGGCCGAGGAGTTCCGCGAAGCCGGTGACCGCACGATCGGGACCTGGTCCTGGGTCGGCAATCGCACGGTGCTCTTCACCGTGCTTTCGCGCGAAATCATCTTCGGCCAGCGTTCGGACCTGCGCCGCCTTGTGGCTTATGATCTGGAATCCGGGTCGATCACGCCGCTGGCCTGGGAAGGCACGACCGGCGATGGCGGCGTGATCCTGCACCGCGACCATGCGAAGGAAACGATCCTGCTGCAACGCTCGTCCTTCCGCAACGAACAGAATGAGTTCCGGCCCGAAGTGATCTCGGTCGATGTCCGTACTGGCAAGTTTTCCACCGTGCAGCGCCCGAACGTCTTCGTGCGCAGCTGGGTCGCTGATGGCACGGGCGTGATCCGCGCCGGGGTGGGCAACAGCGATGACGGCAAGGTGCGGCTGATGTACCGCGCCAATGCCAGTGAACAGTTCCGCACGATCTCGAACGAGAAGGATGCCACCTTCACCGGCACCCAGGTCGTCCCGGATATCTTCACCAGCGATCCCAATGTTGCCTATGCCACCAGCAACCGGGACAACTTCCGCCGGGTCTACCGGATCGATCTCAACACCCTGCAGCCGATCGGCAAGCCCATCTACGAAGTCCCTGGCCACGATGTCGACGATCTGATCCGCGACAAGAGCGGCTCACGTCTGCTGGGTGTGCGCTACACCACCAACAAGCCCTATGTGCGCTGGTACGACGAACGCCTTCGCGCAATCCAGGGTTTCTTCGACGAGGACTTCGGCAAGGGCAACGCCCAGCTGATCTCGGCCAATGACGATTACACCAAGCTGGTGATGTTCATCGCTAAGCCGTCGGAACCGGGCACCTATTACGTCTACGACACTGAAAGCGGCAACCTCGCGGTGCTGGGGCATTTCCATCCCGAGCTCAAGGATGCCGACATGAACCCGACCGAGACGATCCGCTACAAGGCGTCCGACGGGATGGAAATCCCTGCCGTGGTCACCTATCCACGTCACCGCCCGCACCGCAAGAACCTGCCGGTGATCGTCATGCCGCATGGTGGCCCGTTCGGCGTACGTGACGAGGAAGGCTTTGGCTTCTTCCCCTGGCACCAGGCCATGGCTGAACTGGGCTATGTCGTGATCCAGCCTAACTATCGCGGTTCGGGCGGCTATGGCCGCGAGTTCGTGATGGAGGGCCGCAAGCCCAATGGTTACGGCCAGCGGATGCAGGACGATCTGAACGACGCCCTGACCTGGTTCGGCCAGACCGGGCTGATCGATCCCAAGCGCGCCTGTCTGATGGGCTGGTCCTATGGCGGCTATGCCACGGCCCGCGGCGCGCAGCGCGATCCGAGCCTGTGGAAGTGCGCAATTGCCGGCGCCGGCGTCTATGACTTCCCGATGATGAAGGCCTTTGACCAGGGTACCTTCGGCAGCTTCGGTGCCAGCTTCCAGGCTACGGCCGACAACCTGGTGGCGATCTCTTCGGCGCGCAACACCAACGGTCCCTGGTCGCCGATCCTTATCGTCGCCGGCCTGCGCGATGCACGTATCCCGATCGAGCAGTCGCGCACGCTGGTTTCGCGACTGAAGGGCTCGGGCAAGACGGAGGGCGTGGACTTCCGCTATGTCGAACAGCCCAAGGGCACGCACAACCTGCCTTATGAGGACGTCCACATCGAGTGGCTGGTCGAAGCCGAACGCTGGGCCGAACGGTTCAATCCGGCCTATGTCCCAAGCGATGTCGATTATGCCAGGAAACCGACCGTCGATCCGCGTTTCCAGCCAGTTGCGGCAGCCGCAACGGCAGCGAGGTAAGCTGGCCAGGCGTTAGCCAATCCTTGGCAATTCAAGGTTAGACCCCCGGTTGCGGCGATTTCCCGTCGCGCACAACCGGGGGTTTTTCTTGGCAAGCACGGCCGCACTGGTTCCGTCTGTCCAATCACGGCCCGATGTCGTGCCCGCTGCCGCGCCCGGTACACGGCTGATCGCCAGCGACTGGCGCAGCCTCGAAGCGCCCGAGTTGCGCCTCGCCTGGGATGGGCTGGCCCGCAGGGCGAGCGAGCCCAACCCGTTCTTCGAAAGCTGGTACCTGCTGCCCGCACTGCGGGCGTTCGATCCCGCCGGCGCGGTCAAGATCCTGCGATTCGAGCGCGATGGCGTACTGGCCGGCCTCGTTCCGCTGCATCGGGCTTCCCGCTATTACGGTCGCCTGCTCCCGCATTGGAGCGTGTGGTTGCATGGCAACGCTTTCCTCGGCGCGCCGTTGGTCGAACAAGGCGCGGAACCAGGCTTCTGGACCGCGCTGACGAAGTGGCTTGACCGGCAGGGCGGAACGGGCCTTTTCCTGCATTTGCCGCACCTGCCCACCAATGGCCCCTCGTGCCGCGCCCTGGCCGGGATCGCGGCAGCACAAGACCGCCCGCTCGGCCTGGTCTATCGCGAGGAGCGTGCCATGCTGGCCTCTCCGCTCTCGCCCGAAGCCTATCTGGAAGCCAGCCTCAGCGGCAAGAAGCGCAAGGAACTGCGCCGCCAGTTCAACCGCCTTGGCGAACTGGGCGAGCTGATGGTCGAGCGCCGTCGAGACGATCGCGACCTGTCCGGCTGGATCGACCAGTTCCTGGCGCTGGAACATTCGGGATGGAAGGGAGGGGCCGGATCGGCCCTCGCCTCGCACCAGGCCACCACGCATTTGTTCCGCGAGGCGCTGCATGGCGCCGCAGCGCGCGGACGGCTGGAACGACTGACCCTGAGGCTGGACGATGCGCCCATCGCCATGCTGGCCAGCTTCATCACGCCGCCGGGGGCGTTCTCCTACAAGACCGCCTTCGACGAGCGCTTTGCCCGCTTTTCCCCCGGTGTCCTGCTGCAACGCGAGAACCTTTCACTGCTGGACGATCCGCAGGTAGACTGGTGCGACAGCTGTGCCGCCGCCGATCACCCCATGATCGACCATATCTGGCGCGAACGCCGCGCCATCGGCCGCTATTCGCTGGGCCTGGGTGGCCCGGTGCGGCGCGGCCTGTTCAGGGCCCTGCTTCGGCTGGAACGGGGCGAGATTGTGACGGGAGCGGAGCCATGACCGTGTTCACCCAGGCCGCGCGGGCCACCTTTGCCGCGCATTACCCGGAAGTGCCGCACAAGCTGCCGCACGCGCTCGGCTGTCACCCGCTACTGGAGATCGATGCGCTGGCGCAGCTGGCCGAAGCCCTGCCCCGCGCCTCGGTGGAATATAACCAGGCCGACCTGCCGATCGGGATCAGCGAAAAGCCCAATGCCCCCACGTTGCCAATCGGCGAGACAATCCGCCACATAGAGGAAAGCGGGAGCTGGGCGGCATTGAAGAACATCGAGCAGGTCCCCGCCTATGCCGCGCTGCTGGCTGATCTGCTGGCTGAAATCGAGCCGCAGATCGAAGCCAAGACCGGGCGAATGCTCAAGACCCAGGGCTTCATCTTCATCACCAGCCCCAACGGGGTAACGCCCTATCACTTCGATCCGGAACACAACATCCTGCTGCAGATCCGGGGCCGCAAGGTGATGACGCAGTTCCCCGCCGGGGACGCCAATTTCGCCCCTGACGAGGTCCACGAAACCTATCACACCGGCGGCGGGCGCGAGCTGACCTGGCGCGATGAACTGCTGGCCAGGGGCACGGAGTTTCCGCTTGAGCCGGGCGAGGCCCTGTTCGTACCGGTGATGGCGCCGCATTTCGTGCGGAACGGGCCGGAGCCGTCGGTTTCGCTCTCGATTACCTGGCGGTCTGAGTGGTCCTTTGCGGAAGCCGATGCCCGTGCCTTCAACAGCGTGCTGCGACGTATCGGCATCCAGCCGCGCAGCACTGGACGCTGGCCCCATGCCAACCGGGCCAAGGCGCTGGGCTGGCGGGTGATCCGCAAACTGCGCGGCGTGGGTTAAGTACGCATTTAAAACCGGATTGACGCCGCCCCGCCCGCGCCGCAAAGCGCGTCGCATGGACGAACCCGATATCTCTCCCGAACGCCTGGTTTCCGGTCTTGTCCGGCTGCTGACCGTCGAACCCGATGGCGAAGACCACTTCTTCGGCCGCCGCAAGAAAGGCGGCGTTGGCCGCGTGTTTGGCGGAGAAGTAATTGCCCAGGCGCTGAACGCTGCCCAGGCTACCGTTGAAGAAGGCCGCGCAGCCCATTCGCTCCACGCCTATTTCCTGCGCGGGGGCAGCGAAGAATATCCTAGCGATTACCGGGTTGAGCGCGATTTCGATGGTGGTTCGTTTTCGAACCGCCGGGTCGTGGCCAGCCAGCAGGGTCGGCCGATCCTGAACCTGACCGCCTCGTTCCAGAAGCACCAAGCCGGCCTGTCGCACCGTGATGCGCCGATGCCCGATGTCCCGCCGCCCGAGGAACTGGAGCCGGAAGTCGATGTCCGTCGGCGCTATGCCGAACAGGCCCGGCCTGAGGCCCGCCACCATTTCCTTACCCCCCGGCCTGTCGAAATGCGCGCGGTCGAAGGGCGGCACTGGATGAACCCCCAGCCAGCCCCGCCGCGCTCGCATTCCTGGTTTAAGACCGTGGCCCCCCTGCCTGACGATCCGGCGATCCACCGCGCCATCCTGGCCTATGCCAGCGACATGACCTTGCTGGGTACCTGTTCGCTGCCTCACGGCCTGTCGTGGGCACGCGGCGAGGTGGTCAGCGCCAGTCTTGATCACGCGATCTGGTTCCATGATGATTTCCGCGCTGACGAATGGCTGCTTTACGCGACCGACAGTCCGTGGAGCGACCGCGGGCGCGGCTTCAACCGGGGCCGCATCTTCACGCGCGATGGTCGCCTCGTGGCCAGCGTCGCGCAGGAAGGGATGATCCGCAAGGTAACGCCGAAGCAATAGCGGCAACGAACGGGAGTGAGACAAGACTAATGCGCAAGCGGACGATCATTTTGGGGGCGCTCGCCATCGCTCTCGCGGGCACCGGTGGCTGGTATGCCAGCCTCGACAAGGAAACGCGTGGGCTGCTTGCCGCCATGCCGACCGACCGCGACGTGCTGATGTGGTCGATCGGGCAGCGCGATGCGGCCTTCCGGGCGATGGACCGCCTGCCGCTGCTGGCCAAGGCCAGCACCATGGCTCCGGCGGCCAAGCCACTGCCCCTGCCCGCCGGCAAGCCATTGGTGATCCCCGGGATCGACGAATACCTCGCCAAGCAGCGCGCGGCAGGGATCGTGATCCTGCAAGACGGCAAGGTGCGTTTCGAGCGCTATGGCCTCGATTTCGACGCGACCGGGCGCTGGACCAGCTTCTCTGTTGCCAAGTCGTTCACTTCCACCCTGGTCGGGGCGGCAATCCAGGATGGCTATATCAAGAGCCTGGATGACAAGGTCAGCCAGTACATCCCCGGCCTGCGCGGTTCGGCTTACGACGATGTCTCGGTTCGCGAGCTGCTGACCATGAGTTCCGGTGTGAAGTGGAACGAGGATTACGAAGACCCGAACGCCGATGTGGCGAAGTTCAACAATGCCAAACCCGAAGCCGGGATGGATGCGACGGTCAGCTATATGCGCAAGCTGCCGCGCGCCCACCCGCCGGGGCAGGTTTGGCACTACAACACCGGTGAAACCAACCTGATCGGCGTGCTGGTTTCGTCGGCCACCAAGAAGCCACTGGCCCAGTATCTGCAGGAAAAGGTCTGGCAGCCGGCCGGGATGGAAGCACCGGGCACCTGGCTGCTCGGCCAGAGCGGGCACGAGATCGCCGGGTGCTGCATCCAGGCCTCCACCCGGGATTTTGCGCGCTTCGGCCTGTTCGTGCTGGCCAACGGCAAGGCGGGCAACCAGCAGATCGTGCCGGTCGACTGGTTCACCCAGGCTACCACCAAGCAGAAAGACATTGGCGATCCGGGCAAGGGTTATGGCTTCCAATGGTGGACCTATGCAGATGGTTCGATGGAAGCGGAGGGAATTTTCGGCCAGGGCATCTTCATCGATCCACGGCGGAAACTGGTGATCGCCAGCAACGCGAATTGGCCCCGAGCGATCCTGGGGCCTGAACCGGAAGCGCGCGCAGCGTTCTACCGCCAGATCCAGGCGCTGATCGATGCCGAGGCGGCGGCAGCGGGGCGTTGACCGCCGCATACGATACCATCGGGATCGACTATGGCCGCATGCGCCAGCCCGATCCGCGCATCGCCGCGCGGATCGGGGCGGCGCTGGGTGACGCGCGGACGGTCCTGAACGTCGGCGCGGGGACCGGATCCTATGAGCCAGTTGGCCGGGAGGTAACGGCGCTGGAACCTTCGGCGGAGATGATCCGCCAGCGCCCGGTCGGGGCCGCTCCGGCGGTGCAGGGAGTGGCCGAGGCCTTGCCCTTCCCCGATCAGTCCTTTGACGCCGCGATGGCAGTGCTGACCGTTCATCACTGGACCGACCAGCGCAGGGGCCTCGCCGAATTGCGGCGGGTGGCGCGCGGTCCGATCGTGATCCTGACCTATGACCCGGCGTTCCGGGGGTTCTGGCTGGCCGATGACTATCTCCCGGCGCTGACCGCACTCGACGAGGCCAAGATGCCGCCGCTCGACATTTATGGCGATGTTCTGGGCAAGGTCAGGGTTGAACCCGTCCCGATCCCGCACGACTGCCGCGATGGATTCCTCTGCGCCTACTGGCGGCGACCGGCAGCTTATCTCGATCCGCAGCTCCGCGCCGCCATGTCGTCATTCCACCTGATCGGCGATGTTTCGGGGCCGATCGCGCAGCTGGAAGCCGATCTGGCCAGTAGGGTCTGGCAGGCCCGGCACGGCCACTTGCTGGAGCGTGAGGAACTTGACCTTGGCTATCGCCTGGTCGTGGCCAGCTGACTACCCGCCGGGGTGGTAGAAATCGTAAACCGTCTGGGCCACCGCCGCGCTGACACCAGGTGCCCGCTGCAGGTCTTCAAGGCTGGCCGCCCGCACCTTGCTGGCCGTGCCGAAATGCAGCAGCAGCGCACGCTTGCGGGCCGGGCCGATACCAGGGATCTCGTCCAGCGGACTGGCGCTGATCGCCCGGCTGCGCTTCTCGCGGTGCGCGCCGATGGCAAAGCGATGCACTTCGTCGCGCAGCCTCTGAAGGTGGAACAGCAGCGGGGAGTTGACCGGCAGCATCTTCTCCCGCCCGTCGGGAAAGTGGAACACTTCGAGGCCCTCGCGCCCGTGGTGCGGCCCCTTGGCGATGGCGATCAGGGGCACGTCCTCGATCCCCAGCTCCTCCAAGGTATCGCGCGCGGCACTCATCTGTCCCTTGCCGCCATCGATCAGCACCAGGTCGGGCCACATCCCGCTGTCGCGATCGGGGTCCTCGTCCTGGGCGCGGGCGAAGCGGCGCTGGAACACCTCGCGCATCATGGCGAAGTCATCGTTCGTCTGGGCCGTCTTGATGTTCCACTTGCGGTACTGGCCCTTCACGAACCCATCCGGCCCCGCGACGATCATCGCCCCCAGCGCCTGCGCGCCCTGGATATGACTGTTGTCGTAGACCTCGATCCGCTGCGGTGGCTCGGGCAGTTCGAGGAATTCGGCGAGATCCCGGTTGAGCCGGGCCTTGGTGCCGCTTTCGGCCTGCCGCCGGTCAAGCGCCTCGATCGCATTGCGGCTGGCCTGCTCCATCAACCGCCGCCGGTCGCCGCGCTGGGGCACGGAAATCTCGACCTTGCCGCCCGCCGCACCGGCCAGGGCCTCAGCCAGCAAGGCCGCCTCGGGCAGATCGCGATCGACGAGGATCAGCCGTGGCGGCGGTACTTCCTCATAGAACTGGGCCAGGAAGGCGGTCAGCACCTCGGCCTCGTCCAGCCCTTCGGTATGGCCGGGGAAGAATGCCCGATGCCCCCAGTTCTGCCCGCCACGAATAAAGAAGGCCTGGATCGCGAAGTGCCCACTCTTGCAGGCCACGGCAAAGACATCGGCATTGCCAACCCCTTCGGCATTCACCGCCTGGCTGCCCTGGATGAAGGTCGCCGCCCGCAACCGGTCGCGTAGCATCGCCGCCCGCTCGAAATCGAGCGCTCCGGCCGCTGCCGCCATCTGGTCTTCCAGCTTGCGCTGCACCGCGCTGGACCTGCCACCGAGGAAGTCCTTCGCCTCCCCCATCAGTTCGGCATAGCCCGCGGCATCGATCCGACCGACGCAAGGCGCCGAACAGCGCTTGATCTGGTAGAGCAAGCAGGGTCGGTCACGACGGCTGAAAAAACTGTCAGTGCAAGATCTTAGCAGGAACAGTTTTTGCAGGGCATTAATCGTGGTGTTGACCGAACCGGCGCTGGCGAAGGGGCCATAATAGTTCCCCTTGGCCTTGCGCGCCCCGCGATGCTTCATGATCCGCGGGAAGTCGTGATCGGCCCGCAGCAGGATGAAGGGAAAGCTTTTGTCATCGCGCAGCAGCACGTTGTACGGCGGGCGATAGCGCTTGATCAGCTGCGCTTCGAGCAGCAGGGCCTCGGCCTCGGAATTGGTGGTAACGATCACCATCGACCGGGTCTGCGCCACCATCCGCTTCAGTCGCAGCGGCAGGCGCTCGACCTGAACGTAATTGGCGACACGGTTCTTCAGCGCCCGCGCCTTGCCCACGTAAAGCACGTCGCCGCGGGCATCGAGCATGCGGTAGACGCCCGGCTTGGGCTTCAACGTCGCCTGGACCTCGCGGATCGCGGCCACCCCCGCTTCCAGGTCCGGCTGACTGCCCTTGACCACATAGGTCGCCCGCTCCTCGTTGAAGCGTTCTGCGGCCCCAGGAGAAGTTGGGGGTTGGTCGGGGCGTCCGGCGCGGGCCATGCGCCCCCAATAGGCACGATGTGGGCAAGGCAAAAGGCCAATGTTGACGCAAGCCCTTGGTCTGTTAGGCTCCCTTCCCAACGACAGGCCCATCTGGGCCGACTGCAGGAGGGGACTGCGTTTGCGCCAACTTCAGGGGATGGATGCGTCTTTCGTTGCGATGGAAACGCGCAATTCGCCGATGCATATCGGTTCGATCCTGATTTACAACCCGGAAACGGCGCCCGGCGGTTTTGTTCGTTTCAAGGATATCCTGCGCTTTTTCGAGAGCCGGATGCAGCTGTCACGAACCGTGCGTCAACGGCTGGTCCGCGTGCCATTCGATCTCGACTATCCCTATTGGATCGAAGACCCCGATTTCGACCTTGAATACCACGTGCGCCACCTGGCTCTGCCCAAGCCCGGCGACTGGCGGCAGCTGTGCATCCAGGCAGCGCGGATCTTTGCCCGCCCGCTCGACCTGAATCGCCCGCCCTGGGAATTTACCGTGATTGAGGGGCTCGACAACATTCCCGGCATTCCCAAGGGCAGTTACGCGATGGTCACCAAGGTGCACCATGCGGCGATCGACGGGATGAGCGGGATCGATCTGCTCGAAGCCCTGCATACCCTGGTCCCGAATGCGCCGCCGCTGGAAACGCCCGACACCTGGCAGCCCGAGCAGGTTCCCAGCCCGGCCTCGCTGGTCGCGCGGTCATGGCTCAATGCCGTGGCCAACCCGGTCCGCCAGCTGGAAGTTGCGGCCAAGGCCGTGCCTGGCCTCGCCCGCGCGGTGAAGGGCCTCGCGACCAAGGATTTCGCCCTGCATGGCGAGATGCTGGCCCCGCGTACCCGCTTCAACCAGGTGATTTCCGCCAACCGCGTGGTCGAGGGGCGGTCGGTCCCGCTGGCGGCGGTCAAGGCGATCCGCGAAGCGGTGCCCGGCGCCAAGGTCAACGACGTGTTCCTGACGATCATCGGCGGGGCCATGCGCAAGTACCTTGAGGCCAAGGACGACCTGCCGGACAAGACGCTGACCGCCATGGCCCCGATCTCGGTGCGCGGGAAGGACGAGAAGGGCGACATGGGCAACCAGGTGGCCGCGATGATCGCGCCGCTCGGGACCCATATCGAAGACCCGCTGGAACGGCTGGAATACGTCTATTCGCAGACCACCAATTCCAAGGCTATGACCGACGCGCTGGGCGCGCGCAACATGACCGAGATGAGCAAGGTCAGCCCGGCGCTGTTCCTGGCCCTCGCCGCCCAGGCCTATACCCGCCTTGGCCTGGCCAACCGGGTCGCCCTGCCCTTCACCACGGTCGTCACCAATGTACCAGGGCCGCCGGTGCCGATCTATTCGGCCGGGGCGCGGCTCGAAAGCATGATGGGCCTGTTGTGCCTAACTGACGGATTGGGCCTCGGCCACGTGGTGCAAAGCTATGTGAAGGAGGCGACGATCGCCTTCACTGCTTGCCGGAAGCTGCTGCCCGATCCCGAATTCTACGCCCAGTGCATTGAAGACAGCTTCAACGAGCTGCGCGAGGCTGCTGCGAATGCGCCGGAGCATCGCGCCGCGCGGGCAAAGGCAACTCCCAAGGCCGCGCCAAAGGCAAAGCCAGCGCCAAAATCAGCCGCAAAGCCCGCAGCCCGGACCAAAGCCGCAGTTGCCAAACCCAAGGCCACCGGCAAGACCAAGACAACAGCCAAATCAGCCACCAAGGCCAAGAAACATTAAATTGCCAGACCGGCCGCCAAGAAGCCGGCAGCAATAATCGCAGAGGATCGCCACTAAATGACCGCAGCCAGCGCCGCATTTCCGCAGCCGAGCCATGCCCGCCCACCCTCGCGTTTCCTGGCCTTCGCCGAACCGCGCGCCCTGCTGGAACTGGCGGCCTTCTATGCCGTGCGGCCCTATCTTTCCAACCTGCCCAAGGGCGATGGCCACCCCGTGCTGGTCCTGCCGGGGTTTCTGGCCTCGGATTCTTCCACCGCGCCGCTGCGCCGCCTGCTCAAGCAACTGGGCTTTGACGCACGCGGCTGGGGCATGGGGCGCAACGTGCGGATCGATGCGCCCCGCGTGCACGAGATGGAATCGATGCTGCTGCGGATCCACCGCGAAACGGGTCGCAAGGTCTCGATCGTGGGGTGGAGCCTGGGCGGTGTCTTTGCCCGCGAACTGGCCAAGGCCCATCCCGAGGCGGTGCGCCTGGTGATTTCGCTCGGCAGCCCGATCTCGGATGATCGCCGCCATACCAATGCCGCGCGGCTGTTCGAATACCTCAACGGCAAGGATCCCGAACCGATCCGTCATGGCCGGTTCACCGATCTGCACCGCGCGCCGCCCGTCCCCACCACCTCGATCCTGACCAAGACCGATGGCGTGGTGCACTGGCGCGGCTCGGTCCAGAAGCGTTGCGTTCATCCACACACCGAAAACATCGAAGTGCTGGCCAGCCATTGTGGCCTGGGCTTCAACCCCAGCGCGGTGATCGCGATTGTCGACCGGCTGCTGCAGCCGGAGGGTGAATGGCAGCCGTTCGAACCGCGCCTGTCGCAGCGCTGGATGTTCCCGAAGACCAGCCTGCAATAGTACTGGCATGACCCGCCATCTTGTCGATCCGGAGCTGCTGCCGCTGCTCGACCTGATGCCCGGCATCGATTTTGCGCAGGTCGACCTGCCCGAGCTGCGCCAGGCCAGCAACGCGCGCTATGCCTTTCTCGGCAATCCGCCGCTGGCACCCCGGATTGAGACAATCGCCGGGCCCGGCGCACCGCTGGAGCTGTTCATTTACGATCCAGCGCCGGGCACGGACAACCGCGCCGCGCTACTCCACATCCATGGTGGCGGCATGATCATGGGGTCGGCGCGGGCGATGCAGCTTGGCCCGGCCAACATGGCCCGGTCGCTGGGCATCCCGGTGGTCTCGGTCGAATACCGGCTGGCGCCCGAGCACCCCTTCCCCGCCCCGCAGGAAGACTGTTACGCCGCGCTGTGCTGGCTGGCGGAACATGCGGATGAACTGGGCCTCGACCGGCAGCGGATCGGCGTGACGGGCGAAAGCGCCGGTGGCGGGCTGGCTGCGGCAGTCGCGCTGATGGCGCGCGATCGCAAGGGGCCGCCCCTCGCCGGGCAGTTCCTGACCTATCCGATGCTCGATCATCGCACCGGCGGGCCGGACTGCCCCTATGGCAATCCGGTGACCGGCGAATTCGTCTGGACGGCGGCGGCCAACCAATTCGGCTGGGCGGCACTGCGCGGAGATTACCGGGCGGATGATGCATGCAAGGGCTGGTACTCTCCGGCTCTGGCCGAAGACCTCGCCAGATTACCGCCAACCTGGATTGGCACGGGCAGCCTCGACCTGTTCCTGGATGAGGATCTGGCCTATGCCCGCCGCCTGATCGCGGCTGGCGTTCCGGTTGAACTGCATGTCTATCCCGGCGCGATCCACGCCTTCAATGCCGTGGCGGAAAGCCGCCTGGCCAAGGCCTTTGGCCGCGACCTGATGAGCGCGATTGCCCTGGGGCTGGGCGTCACCAGCCAGGCGCAGCCTTAGCCCAGGTCAGATTGCCTGCCCGTCGATGTTGACGTTGCGGATCCGCCCGTCGCGGTCGATCGTGCAACTGAAATTGCCACGGCCGGTGGTGGTACCGCTGACGCGCCAACCATCGGCGTCACGATTGACGCTTTCGACTTCGCCAACCCGTTCGCGTCCGCGATTGACCTCGTCGATGCAGCGATTGACCGCCATGTCGATCCCGCTGCCCTCGCGCCATTCCGGACGATCATCGCTGCGGCCATAGTCGCTGCGGTCCTCGCGATAGGGTTCGTCGGGATAGTCGCGCGGCAGCTGCTCGCGTTCCTTCTTGGCCTTGCTGGCGGCGCTGGCGATGGCGGCAATCCCGCCGATGATCAGGATCCCGGCGAGGATATCGCCGCCGTCGATCCGATCATGGTTGCGATGATGGCCCCAGCCACCACCCCAGCCTCTGGCCAGGGCCGGGCTTGCGGCCATCGAGAAGGAGGCAACCAGTGCCAGGGCTGCGGCGCCACGCTTGAACTTGCCGGTCATTGGCAGGAATCCCATCGCGAGGGACTCGCGGTGAGCCCCGTTGAACCATGCGCTAGGCGGCCCAGTCTTGCTCTCGCCTGAACCGCCCTTCGCCTAGTGGACAGCCTAGAGGCCGCGGATGCCGCTGTAGTCGAGATCGACGACCCGGCCGCGCTCGATCTTGCACTTGAACGAGCCGCTGTCGTAACCGCGCAGGCCGGCATTCCAGCCGCGATAGTCACCGCCCCAACCGCGGCCGTAGTAGCCATCGCCCCGGCGCCAGTCGCGCCCAAGCGTGTTGACGGCAATCCGGCCGCGCACCTCGTAACCCCAGCGGGTTTCGCGGATCTGGCGGATGTCGGTCACATCAGCGCGCCCATAGGAGTAGCGGCCGGCATCGCGTTCGGCGGCATAGACGCACTGTTCAATCGCCCGACGCGGGCTGCCACGCCATGAACGGTCGCGATCATAGCCATAGCCACGATCATAGCCGTAACCCGCCCGACCGTAGCGGTAATCGCGGTCATTGCGATAGTCGCGATCATAGCCGTCATCACGGCTGGCAGCAGCGGCGACTGCCGCGATGCCGCCAATCACCAGGGCCCCGGCAATGATGTCACCAGCGCTGACGCCATCGTTGTCGCGGCGATCGGCAAAGGCCGGGGTGGCTGAGGAAAGCGCCAGCGCGCCAGCGGCAAGGCTGGCAATGGTACCCTTGGCCAGTGCTGTGGAGCGGGTCTTCATCGTCTTCATCCTTCACTCTTGCCCGGCGGAATAGCCCGGCGTCGAGTGAAGGATTAGCGATTCGGCCGTGGCATGAAGCTGAACCCCTCGGTTAGCTTCTGTTCATAAAGCTATTCGCTTTTCTGAACGGACAAGCCACTCCATTGCGCAAGGAAGGCCAGGACATCGGCATTCTCGGCCACCACCTTGTCGGTCGGCTTGCCCGATCCGTGTCCGGCGCGGGTTTCGATCCGGATCAGGTGCGGCTTGCTGCCGGCCTTGGCCGCCTGCAGCGCCGCCGTGTACTTGAACGAGTGGCCCGGCACGACGCGGTCATCGGTATCTGCCGTGGTCACCAGCACGGCCGGATAGTCCACGCCCACCTTGATGTTGTGATAGGGCGAATAGGACCGCAGCACGCGCCAATCGCCCTCGTTGCTGGGATAGCCATAGTCATCGACCCAGTACCGCCCGGCGGTGAAACGATCGAAGCGCAGCATGTCCATCACGCCCACCGCCGGATTGGCGGCAACGAACAGGTCCGGCCGCTGGTTGACCACTGCACCAACCAGCAGACCGCCGTTGGAGCCGCCCTGGATCGACAGGCCTCCCTTGGGGGTGATCCCTTCGGCAATCAGGAATTCGCCCGCGGCGATGAAATCGTCGAACACGTTCTGCTTGTTGCCCAGGCGCCCGGCATCATGCCAGGCCTTGCCGTATTCGCCGCCGCCGCGCAGGTTGGCGAGCGCAAAGGCACCGCCCGCCTCAAGCCAGGCCATCCGCACCGCCGAGAACCCCGGGGTCAGCGCGATATCGAACCCGCCATAGCCATAGAGCAGCGTCGGCACGGCCTTGCGGGCATCGGCCACGGCCTTCTTGCGCACCACGAACATCGGCACCCGCGTGCCATCCTTCGAGGTATAGAAGCGCTGCTCGATCGCGTAGTCGGCGGGATTGAAGGTCAGCTTCGGCAGGGCGAAGGGCGTGCTCTTGCCGGTGCTGGCATCGAACCGGAAGATCCCGGTTGGCTGGTTGAAGCTGGAAAAGGCATAGAAGGTTTCCGGATCGCCGGGGCGCCCTGTGAAGCCCGAAGCGGTGCCGATCGCGTTCAGCGTGATCTGCTGCACCGGCTTGCCATCAAGCGAGCGCACCTCAGCCACGGACTTGGCATCCTTGAGGTAGGCCAAGACGAGGCGGTTGCCGACGATCTGCGCCCGGTCGAGCGTTTCAGCCCGTTCGGGAATCACGTCGACCGGCTCGGGCCGCGGCTCCATGCACACGTCATCCGGCTTGGCCGGGCTTTCGCACTCGGTACGGTAAAGCGCGGTCTTCTTACGAAGATCGAACTTCACCACCTTCATTTTCGGCGCGTCCTTGTTGGTCACGAAGTACAGCGTGTCGCCGATCCCCTCGATCAGGTTCCAGGCATGGTCCAGCCCACCGATCAGGGTCTGCGCCTGCCACTTGCGATCCTTGCCCAGCGGCATCACGTGGATGGCATAACGGCTGTCGGTGCCCTTGGCCGTGGTGATCACCACCCAGCGGTTATCGTGGGTGACTTCGGCCGAATGGCCAAGGTCCGGATCGTTGGGCGTCGAATAGACCATTTGGTCCTCGGCCTGGCTGGTGCCGATCCGGTGGAAATAGATCGCCTGGTTCTTGTTGAGCGACTGGAACTCGTCACCCGGCTTGGGTTCCGGGAAGCGCGAATAGAGGAAACCCTCGTTGCCCACCCAGGCGATGCCGGTGAACTTCGCCCACTTCACCCCGTCACCCAGGTCCTTGCCGGTCGTGGTGTCCAGCACCTTGATCGTGCGCCAGTCCGATCCTCCATCCTGGATCGAATAGGCCAGCAATTTGCCGTTATCCGACGGTACCCAGGCGTCGAGCGCGGTCGCCCCGTCCTTGGCCCAGGCATTGGGATCGATCAGCAGCCGGGGCGTGCCGTTCAGCCCCTTGCGCACGAACAGCTGCGACTGGTTCTGCAAGCCCGAATTGCGCATGTAGAAGTAGTACTGCCCGGCCTTGCGGGGCAGACCGAAGCGTTCGTAATCGAGCAGGCCGCGGATGCGCTGGGCGAACCAGTCCCGCTGCGGCAACTTCGCCAGGTACTGCTGCGTCACCGCATTCTGCCGTGCCACCCAGCCGGCCACTTCGCTGTCGGTGCGGACATCGTTCTCGAGCCAGCGATAGGGATCGGCAACCTTCTCGCCAAACTGCTCCTCGACCAGATCGGTCTGGCGGGTATCCGGATAGGCCAGGGTCATTTTCTCGGCAATCAGCGGGGCAGCGACGGTGGAAAGCAGGGCAGCGGCCAGGATGGCCGGAACGCGGCGCGACATGCGGTTCTCCGAAAAGACTAGAGCGCCCTCAACGAGAAAGGCGGAGACGACCTTAACAGTCACCCCCGCCTTTTCAACCGGACCAAAGGTCGCGGGTAAGACTTATTCGGCGTCTTCGTCGATCATCACCGGACCCGAATCCTGGCCCTTCGCGGCCGGATCGCGGTCAACCAGTTCGATCACCGCGAGCGGGGCGGCGTCCGAAGCGCGGATGCCGGCCTTGAGCACGCGGGTGTAGCCGCCCTGACGGTCGGCGTAACGCGCGGCCAGGACTTCGAACAGCTTCTTTTCCTGCGCTTCGTCGAGCAGGCGGGCATGGGCCAGACGACGGTTCGACAGGCCGCCGCGCTTCGCCAGCGTGATCAGCTTTTCCAGGTAGGGACGCAGTTCGCGGGCCTTGGGCAGCGTGGTGGTGATCTGTTCGTGCTTGATCAGAGCCGCCGACATGTTGCGCAGCAGCGCCTTGCGGTGGCTGGAAGTGCGGTTGAGCTTACGCCCACCAAGCTTGTGACGCATGGGTCTTTCCTTCGTTCGTTAGGGGGCCGTGCCAGGTACCCCATAGCAGGCGGCAGTTCCGGTCGCCGCCGATCACCGGTGGGGCACCCGAAGGTGCCCCGAAAGCCATTAGCCCAGCAGTTCCTGTTCGAGCTTCTTGGCCATTTCCTCGATGTTTTCCGGCGGCCAGCCAGGGATGTCCATGCCGAGGCGCAGGCCCATCGAGCTCAGGACTTCCTTGATCTCGTTGAGGCTCTTGCGGCCGAAGTTCGGCGTGCGGAGCATCTCGGCCTCGGTCTTCTGGACCAGGTCGCCGATGTAGATGATGTTGTCGTTCTTGAGGCAGTTGGCCGAACGGACCGACAGTTCCAGCTCGTCGACCTTCTTGAGGAGGTAACGGTTGAGCTGGCTGGCGTCGCTTTCCTCGACCGGAGCAGCGGCCAGACCGATCATCGGCGAAGCGCCCATCGGCACCGCGTCTTCGAAGTGGACGAAGAGCGAAAGCTGGTCCTGAAGGATGCGGGCGGCATAGGCCACGGCATCTTCCGGAGTGACAGTGCCATCGGTTTCGACGGTCAGGCTCAGCTTGTCGTAGTCAAGCTCCTGGCCGATACGGGCGTTGTCGACCTTGTACGACACCTGGCGCACCGGCGAGTAAAGCGAGTCGACCGGGATCAGGCCGATCGGCGCATCGACCGGACGGTTCGACACGGCCGGGACATAGCCCTTGCCGGTATCGGCGGTCAGTTCCATGTTCAGCGTCGCGCCTTCGTCGAGATGGCAGATCACCAGGTCCTTGTTCATGACCTCGATGTCGCCCGACACGGCGATGTCGCCCGCCTTCACTTCAGCCGGGCCGGTGGCCGACAGCTGCAGACGCTTCGGACCTTCGCCCTGCATCTTGAGCGCGATCTGCTTCACGTTGAGGACGATGTCGGTCACGTCCTCGCGCACACCGGCCAGCGACGAGAATTCGTGCAGGACGTTCTCGATCTTGATCGAGGTGATCGCGGCGCCCTGCAGCGAGGACAGCAGCACGCGGCGCAGCGCGTTGCCCAGCGTAAGGCCGAAGCCGCGCTCAAGCGGTTCGGCAACGAAGGTGGCGCGGCGCTTGGAATCAGTGCCGGACTTCACTTCGAGCGTGTTGGGCTTCTTGAGTTCCTGCCAGTTCTTGATGTTGACAGTCATGGAGGTCCCCTAATGGATCTTTGGCTCTAGGGCCTTGATTTGGCGGATACGGCCGCTGCGCCTTTCAGCACCGCGACCGACCCGTAACTGCAGCGGTGGGGCCCCACCGCCGCAAAAACTCGATCAGACACGGCGACGCTTGGACGGCCGGACCCCGTTGTGCGGGATCGGCGTGACGTCGCGGATCGAGGTGATCGTGAAGCCAACGGCCTGCAGGGCACGCAGCGCGCTTTCGCGGCCCGAACCGGGACCCTTCACTTCGACTTCCAGGGTGCGGACGCCATGCTCGGCGGCCTTCTTGCCGGCGTCGTCCGCAGCCACCTGAGCGGCATAGGGGGTCGACTTGCGGCTACCCTTGAAGCCCATCATGCCGGCGCTGGACCAGGAGATCGCGTTGCCCTGGGCATCGGTGATGGTGATCATGGTGTTATTGAAGCTGGCATTCACATGGGCGATGCCGCTGGTGATGTTCTTCCGCTCGCGGCGCTTGATGCGCTGGGGTTCGCGTGCCATTTTTCGTTCCTACTCGAATATCGGGAAGGGAAAGCTGCTGCCTTGCGGCGGCGGCTTACTTCTTCTTGCCGGCGATCGGCTTGGCCTTGCCCTTGCGGGTGCGGGCGTTGGTGTGCGTGCGCTGACCGCGAACCGGCAGCCCCTTGCGATGGCGCAGGCCGCGATAGCAGGCCAGGTCCATCAGGCGCTTGATGTTCATTGCGGTTTCGCGGCGAAGGTCACCTTCAACCGTGTGCTCGGCGTCGATGGTTTCGCGGATCTGCAGGACTTCCTGGTCAGACAGGTCCGAAACGCGGCGGGTAACATCGATACCCAGCTTGTCGACGATCTGGCGGGCCTTGAACGGGCCGATACCGTGAATGTAGGTGAGCGCGATGATTACGCGCTTGTTGGTGGGGATATTGACCCCGGCAATACGAGCCACTTAATTCTCCATGCTCCACAGAAGGTGGCAGGTTGCCCCACGGCCTTCCATCTCAACGCTCCATCCGTGAGAACGGCAAAAAGCCCGGTTGGCGCGCACAAAGGCCCTCGCCTTCCGGACTTGACGTCGTTCACGGATGGAGGGCGCGCTTACGGCGATTCGCCTCTGCTGTCAACGCCGCTGACGACAGCCGAATTCAGGGCTTGGCCGCCGGCTCGGGCGCTGGCTCCGCCGGAGCGAACTTCGCCGCCAGACGCTTGACCTGTTCGCCCAGCACGCCGTCGACCAGCGGACCGACTTCGGCCGGCTTGCCCTGCCAGACGCCTCCGACGACATAGCGCAGGGTCAGACGCGATCCCTCGCCTTCCGGGCGGATCGCGATCGTCATGACGCCGGTGACCGCCTCAGCCTGGAGCGGGCCGAGCCCGCCCGTCATCCGCAGGACGCCGCGCTGGGGATCGGCATAGACGATGTGCATATGTTCGACACTGCCCATCCGCTGGCTCTCGGGCGCGTCAGCCGGTCGGGGCAGCTTCTCGCAGAAGCAGCCGGTCGCCTGGGCATCGAGATAGAGGTTGTCGGCATTGCCCGAATAGGTGTGATCCGATGACCACCACTTCGCCGGGGCAATCAGCACTTTCCAGACCGCCGAACGGTCGGCCGGAATATCGACGCTGTGATTGATTACGAAGCCGCCGTCCGATGCGGCGATCACTTCGGCCTGTGCCGGACTGGCCAGTGCCGCGATCGCCAGCGATGCGGCGATGAAGATCGATTGATTGCGCATGCCTTCCCCCAAGCAGGATCAGGCAGCCATAATCCCTTCGATCGCCGCCGTCACCTCATCCATCGCCGCCATGCCATCAACCCGCGCGACAATGCCGCGGGCATCGTAGATCGGCAGGATCGGCGCGGTCTTGGCGCGATACTCGGCCATGCGGGTCCGTACGGTTTCCTCGTTGTCGTCGGGGCGACGCTTGAACTCGGTCGAACCGCACTTGTCGCAGACCCCGGCGACCTTGGGCTGCTCGTACTTGTCGTGATAGCCCTTGCCGCAATTGGCGCAGGTGAAGCGGCCGGTGATGCGTTCGACCAGAGCATCCTCATCCACCGCCAGCTCGATCACGCGATCAAGCGTGCGGCCGCGCCCGGCAAGGATCGCATCGAGCGATTCCGCCTGGGCCGCCGTGCGCGGATAGCCATCGAAGATCGCGCCGACCGTCGGCCCCATCGCATCGAGCTCTTCCCCGATCAGGGCAGAGACGATCGCGTCCGAAACCAGCTCGCCCCGCTCCATCACCGCCTTGGCCTCAAGCCCGACCGGCGTACCGGCCTTGACCGCGGCGCGCAGCATGTCGCCGGTGGAGAGCTGGCGCATGCCGTGCCGCTCGACCAGTCGCTGGGCCTGGGTGCCCTTGCCCGCGCCCGGAGGGCCAAGAAGGATGATGTTCACGCGATACCCCCGAATATGCGGTTAGCGGATGCGTCCCTTGAGCTTGGCCTTCTTGATCAGATCGCCATACTGGTGGGCCAGCAGGTGCGACTGGATCTGGGTGATCGTATCCACAGTCACGTTGACCACGATCAGCAGGCTGGTGCCGCCCAGGAACATCATGTTCAGTCCGGTCGTGCCAATCCACCATTCGGGGATCACGCAGACCACGGTGATGTAGAGCGCGCCGATCACGGTGATGCGGGTCAGCACGTAATCAAGATAGGTTGCCGTGCTCTTGCCCGGACGGATGCCTGGGATGAACCCGCCATTGCGCTTCAGGTTATCGGCGGTCTCTTCCGGATTGAACACCACGGCGGTGTAGAAGAAGCAGAAGAAGATAATGCCGATCGCGTAAAGCGTCATGTACAGCGGCTGACCGTGCGCCAGATACTGATTGAGCGTCACGACCGCGCTGCCCATGGGCGTATCGGGCGAAATCGAATTGCCGGCAAACTGGCTGATCGTCAGCGGCAGCAGCAGCAGCGAGCTGGCGAAGATCGGCGGGATCACACCCGCGGTGTTGATCTTCAGCGGCAGGTGGCTGCGGTCGGCCTGCATCATGCCATGCTGGCTGGCGCGCTTGGGATACTGGATCAGCAACCGCCGCGTCGCCCGCTCCATGAAGCAGATGAACAGCACGAGCACAACCAGGACAACGACCACCAGCGCAATCGTGAAGCCGCTGATCGAACCGGTCCGCCCACCTTCGAACAGGTTGGCCACGAAAGTGGGCATCTGCGCCACGATCCCGGCCATGATGATCAGCGAGGTACCGTTGCCGATCCCGCGACTGGTGATCTGCTCACCCAGCCACAACAGGAACATCGTCCCGCCAATCAGGCTGATTACCGCGCCAACCTTAAACATCAGGCCGGGGTTGATCACGGCCTGCAGCCCGCTCGACGCGCCATAGGCTTCCAGCCCCGAGGCGACGAACCAGCCCTGGATCGCCGTGAGGAACACGGTGCCATAGCGGGTATACTGGTTCAGCTTCTTGCGACCGCTTTCGCCTTCCTTCTTGAGCGCCATCAGCGAGGGATGGAGCGAAGCGGCGAGTTGCACCACGATCGAGGCGGTGATGTAGGGCATGATGCCGAGCGCGATGAGGCTCATGCGCTCAAGGCTGCCGCCCGAGAAGGTGTTGAAGATATCGAGGATCCCGCCCCGCGTCTGCTCGTAAAGCTGCTCGAGAACAAGCGGATTGACGCCCGGCAGCGGTACGAAGCTCAGGAAGCGGAAGATGATCAGGGCGCCGAGGGTGAACCAGATACGGTTCTTCAGCTCGGTGGCCTTGGAGAAGTTCGCGAGATTGAGATTGCTCGCAACGTTATCGGCACGTGAAGCCATGGATCAAACAAGCCTTGCTTGGATGCCGGCCCCGCGGCCAGCCATCCCCCTCTATCGGATCACGTCCATATAGTGCGCGGGGCGGGATGCAATAACCCCCGCCCCGCGACAATTGGGGATTTTATTCGGCCGCAGCGGCCTTGGCAGCGATCACTTCGACCGAACCACCAGCCTTTTCGACCGCTGCAACCGCGCCCTTCGAGGCACCGGCAACGGCAAACTTCGCCTTGGCGCTGAAGTCACCCTTGGCCAGCAGACGCACGCCGTCCTTGCCACCACGGGCCAGACCAGCAGCCTTCAGCGCGGCGTGATCGATCACGGCCTTGGCGTCCAGCTTGCCGGCGTCGATGAACTTCTGGACCAGGCCCAGGTTCACTTCGGCATAGTCCTTGGCGAAGATGTTGTTGAAGCCGCGCTTCGGGATCCGCATGTGCAGCGGCATCTGGCCGCCTTCGAAGCCGTTCACCGAGACGCCCGAACGAGCCTTGGCACCCTTCTGGCCGCGGCCAGCAGTCTTGCCCTTGCCCGAACCGATGCCACGGCCGACGCGCATGCGACCCTTGCGGGCGCCCTTGTTGTCAGAGATTTCGTTGAGTTTCATGTCGTTGCACTCGCTTTCGCTTTAGTCGCGCTGAAAGGAAGGCCCGGCACTAAGGCCGGGCCCGTATCTGGTCAATCGACCACTGCCACCATATGCGGCAGCTTGGCGATCGCCCCGCGCACTTCCGGGGTGTCTTCCACCTCGACCACGCGGTGCATCTTGCCCAGACCCAGGCCGACCAGAATCTTCTTCTGGCTTTCCGGGCGACGGATCGGCGAACCGATCTGCTTGATCTTGATCTTGGCCATCTTGGCTTACTCCGTGATCGCGGCAGCTTCGGCTTCCGCCTCGGCTGCGCTGGCACCGCCACGACCCAGCAGGTCGGCAACCTTCTTGCCACGACGCTGCGCAACCGACTTCGGCGAAGTCTGGTTGACCAGCGCGTCGAAGGTGGCGCGGATCATGTTGTAGGGGTTCGAGGTGCCGACCGACTTGGTCACCACATCGGCCACGCCCAGGCTTTCGAACACGGCGCGCATCGGACCACCGGCGATGATGCCGGTCCCGGCCGGAGCGGAACGGACGTTCACCTTGCCGGCGCCAAAGCGGCCCTTGCCGTCATGGTGCAGGGTGCGGCCTTCCTTGAGCGGAACGCGAACCATCTTCTTCTTGGCCGAAGCAGTCGCCTTGGTGATCGCTTCCGGCACTTCGCGGGCCTTGCCATGGCCAAAGCCGACACGGCCCTTGCCATCGCCGACCACGACCAGCGCGGCGAACCCGAAGCGCTTGCCGCCCTTCACGGTCTTCGAGACGCGGTTGATGTGGACGAGCTTTTCGATCAGCTCCTCGCCACCTTCCTCGTCACCGCCACGACCGCGACGATCGTCACGACCACGGCCGCGACCACCACGGTCACCGCCCCGATCGTTGCCACCACGCCCACGGCCGCGACCGCGGCCTTCGCGCTGCTCGCCACCTTCGGTGGGCACTGCCTCGACAGCGACGCCTTCGGCTTCAATGTTGGTTTCGTCAGCCATCTTAGAACTCCAGCCCGCCTTCACGCGCGGCATCAGCCAGCGCCTTCACGCGGCCATGGAAGAGGTACCCGCCGCGATCGAACACGACGGAGGTAACGCCAGCCTTCTTGGCGGCTTCGGCCAGGGTCGCACCGACCTTCGCCGCGGCGTCGACGTTGGAGCCGCCCTTGCTGCCCAGGGTCGAAGCAGCAGCCAGCGTGCGGCCGGCGGCATCGTCGATGATCTGGGCATAGATGTGGCGACCCGAGCGGTGCACCGACAGCCGCGGACGGCCACCGGCACGCGCCTTGAGCGCGGTGCGGACGCGCCGGCGACGGCGCTCGAACAGAGAGATCTTGGCCATTACTTCTTCTTCCCTTCCTTGCGGAAGATGAACTCGCCGCGGTACTTGATACCCTTGCCCTTGTAGGGTTCGGGCTTGCGCCAGCGACGGATCTCGGCCGCAACCTGGCCGACCTTCTGCTTGTCGATGCCCGAGATCTCCACCGTGGTGTTGTCCGGGGTCTTCACTTCGATGCCTTCCGGCACGTCGAAATCGACATCGTGGCTGTAGCCCAGCTGCAGCTTCAGCTTGCGCGGGCCCTGGGCATTGGCGCGATAGCCGACACCGGTGATCTCGAGGACCTTGGTGTAGCCCTGGGTCACACCGGTGACCAGGTTATCGACCAGCGTACGCTGCATGCCCCAGAAGGCGCGCGCCTGCTTGCTGTCGTTGCCCGGCTTCACGATGATGGCGTCGCCATCGACCGTGTAGCTGATCTCGTCGCGCAGGCTCAGGGTCAGGGTGCCCTTGGGACCCTTGACGGTGAGGGTTCCGTTCGCGATCTCGGCGGTGACGCCGCTCGGAATGGCAACCGGACGCTTACCGATGCGGCTCATCAGAACACCTCCGCCAGCACTTCGCCACCGACGTTGGCAGCGCGCGCTTCGGCATCCGAAAGCACGCCCTTCGGCGTCGAGACGATGGTGATGCCCAGGCCGTTGCGGATCACCGGGAGTTCCTTCGAACCCGAGTAGACCCGGCGACCGGGCTTGGAGACGCGGGCCACGTGCTTGATCGCGGGCTCGCCTTCGAAATACTTCAGTTCGATGCGCAGCTGCGGGTGGGCGCCGGTGGCGTCCTCCGAAAAGCCACGGATGTAGCCTTCGCGCTGGAGCACTTCGAGCACATTGGCGCGAAGCTTCGAGGCCGGGGAAAGGACAGAGTCCTTCTTTGCCCGCTGGCCGTTGCGGATACGGGTGAGCATATCACCCAGGGGATCGGTCAGTGCCATCGCTTTTCCTTACCAGCTCGACTTCGTCACGCCCGGGATCATGCCCTTGTTGGCAAGATCACGCAGCTCAACGCGGCAAAGGCCGAACTTGCGATAGTAGCCGCGCGGGCGGCCGGTGGTGGCGCAGCGGTTGCGGACCCGGGTGGGGTTCGCATTGCGCGGGATTTCGGCCAGCTTCAGGCGCGCGATGAGACGTTCGGTCTCATCAAGCGACTTGTCATCGGCCTGCGCCTTGAGCGCGGCATACTTGGCCGCGTACTTCTTGACGAGCTTCTTACGACGCTCGTTCTTGTTCACGGAACTCAGTTTCGCCATGGACTTAAGCTCTCTTCTCTAACTCAGGCCGCCTGGGCGGTTTCGGCTTCAGCCGGGAACGGGAAACCGAAGAGACGCAGCAGTTCGCGCGCTTCCTCGTCGGTCTTGGCTGTGGTGGTGACGATGATGTCCATCCCGCGCACCTTCTCGATCTGGTCGTAGCTGATCTCTGGGAAGATGATCTGTTCCTTCAGGCCCATGGCATAGTTGCCACGGCCATCGAACGACTTGGCGTTCAGGCCACGGAAGTCGCGGATGCGGGGCATCGCCACGGTGATCAGGCGATCGAGGAATTCGTACATGCGTTCGCGGCGCAGGGTGACCTTGCAACCGATCGGCATGCCTTCACGCAGCTTGAACTGCGCGATCGACTTCTTCGCCTTGGTGATCACCGGCTTCTGGCCGGAAATCAGCTCCATTTCCGCTGCGGCGGTCTGGACCTTCTTTTTGTCCTGGCTGCCCTCGCCCACGCCCATGTTGAGCGTGATCTTCTCGATCTTGGGCACTTCCATGACGTTCTTGTAACCGAACTTCTCGGTCATCGCCTTGGCGATCTGCTCGTCGTACTTCTTGCGAAGACGGGGCACGTACTTGTCAGCCATCGATGGTCTCCCCGGACTTCACGGCCACGCGGACCTTCTTGCCGTCCTTCTCTTCGAACCGGACGCGGGTCGCCTTGCCGGTCTTGGGATCGGCCAGGCCAACCTTGGCGATCGCCATCGGCGCTTCGCGGCGCTCGATCCCGCCCTGCGGATTGAGCTGGGTCGGCTTGCGGTGGCGCACGGCGACGTTCACGCCCTGGACCACGACCTTGCCTTCCTTCGGCATGACCTGAAGGACGGTGCCGGTGCGGCCCTTGTCCTTGCCCGAGCGGACAACAACGTTGTCACCCTTCTTGATCTTGGCGGCGGACATTACAGCACCTCCGGCGCGAGAGAGATGATCTTCATGTAACCCTTGCCGCGCAGTTCACGCACGACCGGGCCGAAGATGCGGGTGCCGATCGGTTCGGCGTTCTTGTTGATCAGCACGGCAGCGTTGCTGTCGAAGCGGATAACGCTGCCATCGGCGCGGCGCACATCCTTGCGGGTGCGGACGATGACGGCGCGGTGCACGTCGCCCTTCTTCACCTTGGTGCGGGGCTGCGCTTCCTTGACCGACACCACGATGATGTCGCCCACGCCGGCAGTCCGGCGCTTCGAGCCGCCCAGCACCTTGATGCACTGGACGCGCTTCGCGCCGCTGTTGTCAGCGACGTCGAGGTTTGATTGCATCTGGATCATAGATCCGGTTCCTTCTCACTGGCTTGCCGGAACCAGTCCGGCAGTTCCAAAATGTGGTGTCGACTTAGACGTCGGCTTCGACCGCGGCGGTCTTGCCAGCCTGGACCCGCTCGATGACCTTCCAGGTCTTGAGCTTCGAAATCGGCGCAGTCTCTTCGATGCGCACGGTTTCGCCGGTCTTGTAGGCGTTGTCTTCGTCGTGGGCGTGATACTTCTTCGAGCGGCGGATGATCTTCCCGTACAGCGGGTGCTTCACCTTGCGCTCGACCTTCACGACCACGGTCTTGTCGGTCTTGTCGGATACGACGGTCCCGATCAGGATACGCTTGGGCATCGTCGGCTCCTTACTTCGCGGTGCGGGCGCGTTCGCCCTGCAACGTCTTGATGCGGGCGATATCGCGACGCACTTCCTTGATGCGCGCCGGACGCTCCAGCTGGTTGGTCGCCGCCTGGAAGCGCAGGTTGAACGCTTCCCGCTTCAGATCGGCCAGATCAGCGGTCAGCTGATCGTCGGTCTTGGCGCGCAGGTTATCCACCTTGGCCATCATTCACCTCCGAGGTGCGAGGTGTCACCCAGGCGGGCGACAACCTTGGTCTTGATCGGCAGCTTCATCGCCGCACGGCTGAAGGCTTCAGCGGCCAGCGGGCCAGCCACGCCATCAAGCTCGAACAGGATGCGGCCCGGCTTCACGCGGGCAGCCCAGTATTCCACCGAACCCTTGCCCTTGCCCTGACGGACTTCGGCAGGCTTCTTCGACACCGGCACGTCCGGGAACACGCGGATCCACAGGCGCCCCTGGCGCTTGATGTGGCGCGTGATCGCACGACGGGCGGCTTCGATCTGGCGGGCGGTGATCCGCTCCGGCTCCAGTGCCTTGAGGCCATAGGAGCCAAAGTTCAGATCGGTGCCGCCCTTGGCGTCGCCCTTGATCCGACCCTTGAAGGCCTTGCGGAACTTGGTTTTCTTAGGTTGCAGCATGACTTAGTTCCTGCGGTCATCGCGCGCCGGGCGCACGCCGGAGGTCTGAGCCTCCATCATCAGGCGGTCCTGGGCCATCGGATCGTGACCGAGGATCTCGCCCTTGAAGATCCAGCACTTGATGCCGATGATCCCATAGGCGGTCAGCGCTTCGGCTTCGGCGTAGTCGATGTTGGCGCGCAGGGTGTGCAGCGGCACACGGCCTTCACGGTACCATTCGACGCGGGCGATTTCGGCCCCGCCAAGACGACCCGAGCAGGTGATCTTGATGCCTTCGGCACCCAGACGGAGGGCCGACTGCACCGCACGCTTCATCGCCCGGCGGAACGCCACGCGGCGAACCAACTGGTCGGCGATGCCCTGGGCGACGAGCTTGGCGTCGATTTCCGGCTTGCGGATTTCAACGATGTTCAGCTTGACGTCGCTCGAGGTCATCGCGGCGAGCTGCGAACGCAGCTTCTCGATGTCGGCGCCCTTCTTGCCGATGATCACGCCGGGACGGGCGGCATAGATCGAAACGCGGCACAGCTTGGCCGGACGCTCGATCACCACCTTCGAAATCGCGGCTTGGGGCAGCGTTTCCATGATGAATTTGCGCATCTTGAGGTCTTCCTCAAGCATCTGCGCATAGTTCTTGCCCTCGGCGTACCAGCGGCTGTCCCAGGTGCGGTTGATCTGCAGACGCAGGCCGATCGGGTTGCTCTTGTGACCCATGATCAGGCCTCCTCAACTTCACGGACCACGATCCGCAGCCGCGAGAACGGCTTGAGGATGCGGGTCGACTTGCCGCGGCCACGGGTGTGGAACCGCTTCATGGTGACCGACTTGCCAACCGAGGCTTCAGCCACAACCAGCGCGTCAACGTCGAGGTTGTGGTTGTTTTCCGCGTTGGCGATCGCCGAGGCGAGCACCTTGCGGGCATCGACAGCCATCGCCTTCTTCGAGAAAGCGAGGATGTTCATGGCTTCTTCGGCCTTCTTGCCACGGATCAGCGCGGCGACCAGGTTCAGCTTCTGGGCCGAACCACGGATCGTGGTGCCGACCGACAGCGCTTCCTTATCGCCAACGCGGCGCGGAGCTGCTTGCTTGCCCATTAGCGCTTACCCTTCTTGTCGGCAGCGTGGCCGGGGAAGCTGCGCGTGGGCGCAAATTCACCAAGCTTGTGGCCGACCATGTCTTCGTTGACCGAGACGGGGATGAACTTGTGGCCGTTGTAGACGTTGAACGTCAGACCGACGAACTGCGGCAGGATCGTCGAACGACGCGACCAGGTCTTGATCGGAGCGGCGCGAGTGCCGGCTTCCTGCTGGGCTTCCGCCTTCTTCAGCAGGTGCAGGTCGACGAAGGGGCCTTTCCAGACGGAGCGTGCCATGGTGGCTTACCTCTTCTTCTTGGCGTGACGCGAACGGATAATCATCTTGTCCGTCTGCTTGTTGTGGCGAGTGCGGGCACCCTTGGTCGGCTTGCCCCACGGGGTCACCGGATGGCGACCGCCCGAGGTCCGGCCTTCACCACCACCGTGCGGGTGGTCGACCGGGTTCTTGGCAACGCCGCGGGTCAGCGGGCGACGGCCCAGCCAGCGGTTGCGGCCGGCCTTGCCGAGGTTCTGGTTCTGGTTATCGGGGTTCGAAACCGCACCAACCGTGCCCATGCAGTCACCGCGCAGGTAGCGCTGCTCACCCGAGTTCAGGCGAACGATCACCATCCCGCGGTCACGACCGACGACCTGGACATAGGTCCCGGCCGAACGGGCGATCTGACCACCCTTGCCCGGCTTCATCTCCACGTTGTGGCAGATGGTGCCGACCGGCATCTGGCTGAGCAGCATGGCGTTGCCCGGCTTCACGTCGGTCTTTTCACCAGCGACCACCATGTCACCGACAGCAAGGCGCTGCGGAGCGATGATGTAGGCTTGCTCACCGTCCTCGTACTTGACGAGCGCGATGAAGGCCGTGCGGTTCGGGTCATATTCCAGACGCTCGACCGTGGCCGGCATGTCCCACTTGCGACGCTTGAAGTCGATGAAGCGGTACTTCTGCTTGTGGCCGCCGGCGATCCCGCGCGAGGTCACGTGGCCCTTGTTGTTACGGCCACCGGTCTTGCGCTTGCCTTCGGTCAGAGCCTTGACAGGCTTGCCCTTCCACAGCGCCGACTTGTCGACCAGGATCAGGCCGCGGCGGCCGGGGCTGGTCGGATTATAGTTCTTGAGTGCCATGGTTCAGCCTCAGATCCCGCTGGTGACGTCGATCGACTGGCCAGCAGCCAGGGTCACAACGGCCTTCTTCACGTCCGAGCGGCGGTAGGGCTTGCCCTTCCAGCGCTTGGTCTTGCCCTTCTGGGTCAGCGTATTCACGCTCTTGACCTTCACCCCGAACAGCGCCTCGACGGCAGCCTTGATTTCGGGCTTGGTGGCCTTGTCGGCCACCTTGAAGACCACAGCGTTGTTTTCGCTGAGCAGCGTCGACTTTTCGGTGATGTGGGGAGCCACGATCACGTCGTAGTGACGCGTGTCGATTGCGTCCTTAGCCATTGAAACGCGCCTCCAGCTTTTCGACCGCGGCGCGCGTCAGCACCAGCGTATCATGCTTCAGGATGTCATAGACGTTGGCGCCAATGGCCGGGAGCACGTTGACGCCGACGAGGTTGGCCGAAGCGCGGGCAAAGCCCTCGTTCACGGCTTCACCGTCGATCACCAGCACCTTCTTGCCCCAGTTCGCCTTGGCGAGCTGCGCGGCAACGGCCTTGGTCTTGACGTCCTTGATGTCCAGGCTGTCGACCACGACCAGGCCCTGCTTGGCCTTGGCCGAGAGCGCCATCTTGAGACCGAGCGCACGGACCTTCTTGTTCAGCGAGACGTCAAATTCACGCCGACGCGGACCCATCGCCTTGCCACCGCCGATGAAGATCGGGGCCTTGCGATCACCGTGACGAGCCGTACCGCCGCCCTTCTGACGACCGAACTTCTTGCCGGTGCGGGCAACGTCCGAGCGCTCGCGGGCCGCGCGGGCAATGCCGCGGCGGTTTTCGAGCTGCCAGGTAACGACCCGGTGCAGGATGTCGGCGCGCGGCTCGAGGCCGAACACCGCATCGTTGAGTTCGATGTCGCCCTTGCCGGCGGTACCATCGAGGTTGGAAAGCTTGACCTTCACGACTTAGCCCTCCTGGCCTTCGGTGGCTTCGACAGCCGCGACGTCTTCCGCCGGGGTGTCGGCAGCTGCCGAGTCATTGCTGTTGGCGGCACCCTTGAGGCCAGCCGGATAGGGAGCCTCGGCGTGACGGGCGACCTTGACGGAGTCCTTGACGGTCAACCACGAATTCTTCGCGCCCGGGACCGAGCCCTTGACGAAGATCAGGCCACGCTCGTCATCGACGCGCACGACTTCCAGGTTCTGCTGGGTGCGGTTGCGATCACCCATGTGGCCGGCCATCTTCTTGTTCTTGAAGACGCGACCCGGATCCTGGCGGTTACCGGTCGAACCGTGGGCACGGTGGCTGATCGAAACGCCGTGGGTGGCGCGCATACCGCCGAAACCCCAGCGCTTCATCGCGCCCTGGAAGCCCTTGCCCTGGGTGGTGCCGGCCACATCGACCAGCTGCCCGGGGACAAAGTGCGAGGCAGCGATGGTGCTGCCGACTTCCAGCACGGCATCGTCTGCCACGCGGAATTCGACGACCTGGGCCTTGAGCGGCACCTGAGCCTTGGCGAAGTGTTCACGCTGCGGCTTGGCAACGTTCTTCTGCTTGGCTTCGCCGGCACCCAGCTGAACCGCGACGTAACCATCGCGATCCGCGGTGCGGACCGAAACCACCTGGCAGTCTTCCAGCGCCAGGACGGTAACCGGCACATGCCGACCGTCCTCCTGGAACAGGCGGGTCATCCCCACCTTCTTGGCGATCACGCCGGTACGCATGATCCGTTCTCCTACAGAGGCCTGTGGGGACCATCCCCAAAGGCGTGTTCAGCCCGAAATGTGAAGCGAGCCCCGTCCGGGCTGAGCGCCACCTTGCGGTGACAGACGGGGGACGCTTGCCCGGCCAGATTGCTCAGATGAGCGAAGCCGGAGGTATCCCTATGTCCGCGCGGGGTTTCCCCGGCGTAACCGGCCGAAGCCGGAAGGTTTGGCCCGAAGGCCGAACTGGCGGTTAGGCCAGCTTGATCTCGACGTTCACACCGGCGGCCAGGTCGAGCTTCATCAGCGCGTCCACGGTGGCGGCGTTCGGCTGCACGATGTCCAGCAGCCGCTTGTAGGTGCGCACCTCGAACTGCTCACGCGACTTCTTGTCGATGTGCGGGCCGCGGTTGACGCAGAACTTCTCGATCTGGGTCGGCAGAGGAATGGGGCCCCGGATCAGCGCGCCGGTACGGCGGGCGGTTTCCGCGATTTCGCCGGTCGCCTGGTCAAGCACGCGGTGATCGAATGCCTTCAGGCGAATACGGATATTCTGAGCTTCCATTTTATCCTGCTACCGATGAGAAAGAGCAAAGGGGCTTGCACCCCGACTGAATTCGAGCCGCGCCCCTACACGCGGGTCAGGATTCGTGCAAGCCCCTTTTTCGCGGATTTCCGGCCTTCCCCGCCAGTCCGCCGAGCTCGCCGAAACCGCGCAAGAAAATAACCGAATTGGCCACCCTGGCGACATGATGCGCTTATGGTCGTCAAGCTGCGCTGCCTTGCCCTGTCCGCGCTCCCGGCAACGAAAAAGCCCGGCCTCCTTGCGGAAGCCGGGCCTTTCTTTCCGGTGTCAGCCGAAGATCAGCGAATTACTTCGTGATCTTGGCAACCACGCCCGAACCGACGGTGCGGCCGCCTTCGCGGATGGCGAAGCGCAGACCTTCGTCCATGGCGATCGGGGCGATCAGCTTGACCGACAGGGCAACGTTGTCGCCCGGCATGACCATTTCGGTGCCCTCGGGGAGGATCACTTCACCGGTCACGTCGGTGGTGCGGAAGTAGAACTGCGGGCGATAGTTGGCGAAGAACGGCGTGTGACGGCCACCTTCGTCCTTCGACAGCACGTAGACTTCGGCGCTGAATTCGGTGTGCGGGGTGACCGAGCCGGGCTTGGCCAGAACCTGGCCACGCTCGACGTCTTCACGCTTCAGACCACGAACCAGGGCACCGATGTTGTCGCCGGCTTCACCCTGATCGAGCAGCTTGCGGAACATTTCGACGCCGGTCACGACGGTCTTCTGGGTGTCCTTGAGGCCGATCACTTCGACTTCGTCGCCAACCTTGACGATACCGGTCTCGACGCGGCCGGTCACGACGGTGCCGCGACCCGAGATCGAGAACACGTCTTCCACCGGCATCAGGAACGGCTTGTCGGTCGGACGCGGCGGCTGCGGGATGGCGGTGTCGACGGCGTTCATCAGGGCAACGATCGAGTCCTTGCCGATGTTGTCGTCGCGGCCTTCCAGAGCGGCCAGGGCCGAACCCGGGATCACGGGGATGTTGTCGCCGTCGAAGCCATACGAGCTCAGCAGCTCGCGGATTTCGAGTTCGACGAGCTCGAGGATTTCGGCGTCGTCGACCTGGTCAACCTTGTTCATGTAGACGACCAGGGCGGGCACGCCGACCTGGCGGGCCAGCAGGATGTGCTCGCGGGTCTGCGGCATCGGACCGTCAGCGGCGTTCACCACGAGGATGGCGCCGTCCATCTGCGCCGCGCCGGTGATCATGTTCTTCACATAGTCAGCGTGGCCCGGGCAGTCGACGTGCGCATAGTGACGCGCAGCGGTTTCGTACTCGACGTGAGCGGTCGAGATGGTGATGCCACGCTCGCGCTCTTCGGGAGCCTTGTCGATGTTCGCGAAGTCAACGGCTTCACCGCCGTTGATTTCAGCCATGACCTTCGTGATCGCAGCGGTCAGCGTGGTCTTGCCATGGTCAACGTGACCGATGGTGCCGATGTTGCAGTGCGGCTTGGTCCGCTCAAACTTAGCCTTAGCCATTGTCTCAAACCTTCTTTCGCTTGGAATTGAATCTGCGGGGTTTGGACGGCGCCCGCTGAATCAGGCGCCGCCCCTAGTATCATCTTGCCGGTTAGGCAAGCTTCTCCTTGACCTCGGCCGCGACATTCGCCGGGACCTCGTCATAGTGGTCGAAGAACATGGAGTAGTTCGCCCGGCCCTGCGTGAAGGAACGCAGCTGGTTGACGTACCCGAACATGTTCGCCAGCGGCACCATCGCGGTCACCGCTTGCGCGTTGCCGCGCGAGTCAGTGCCTTGGATCTGGCCACGCCGCGAGTTGATGTCGCCGATCACGTCACCGAGGTATTCCTCGGGGGTGATCACTTCGACCTTCATGATCGGCTCGAGCAGCTTGATGCCCGACTTCTGGGCCACTTCGCGCATCGCGCCGCGGGCACAGATTTCGAAGGCCAGGGCCGACGAGTCGACGTCGTGGTAGGCACCGTCATAAAGCAGCACTTCGAAGTCGATGATCGGGAAGCCGATGAGGCTGCCGGTCTCGGCGGTCTCACGGAAGCCCTTTTCGATCGCCGGGATGTATTCCTTCGGAATGTTGCCGCCCTTGATTTCGTCCTTGAAGACGAAGCCCGAACCGCGCTCACCCGGGGTGACCTTGACCTTCACGCGGCCAAACTGACCGGTACCACCCGACTGCTTCTTGTGGGTGTAGTCGATGTCCACCGGCTTGCCGAGGTATTCGCGGTAAGCCACCTGCGGCGCGCCGACGTTAGCTTCGACCTTGAACTCGCGCTTCATGCGGTCGACGAGGATTTCGAGGTGGAGTTCGCCCATGCCCTTGATGATGGTCTGGCCCGATTCATGGTCGGTCGAGACGCGGAACGAGGGATCTTCGGCGGCCAGGCGATTGAGCGCGAGGCCCATCTTTTCCTGGTCGGCCTTGGTCTTGGGCTCAACCGACAGCTCGATCACCGGCTCGGGGAATTCCATCCGCTCGAGGATGATCGGCGACTTTTCGGCGCAGAGCGTATCCCCGGTGGTGGTTTCCTTCAGGCCCGCCAGCGCAACGATGTCACCCGCGTGGGCTTCATCGATGTCTTCACGGCTGTTGGCATGCATCAGCAGCATGCGGCCAACCTTTTCCTTCTTGCCCTTGACCGAGTTCAGGTAGCTGCCCTTGGTCAGCGTGCCCGAATAGATGCGGGTGAAGGTCAGCGAACCAACGAACGGGTCGTTCATGATCTTGAACGCCAGGGCCGAGAACGGCGCATCGTCAGCCGTGGCGCGGCTGTCCGGCTCGTCGGTGTCGGGGTTGATGCCCTGCACGTCCGCAATGTCGAGCGGCGACGGCAGGTAGTCGACCACGGCGTCGAGCAGCGGCTGGACGCCCTTGTTCTTGAACGCCGAACCGCACAGCACCGGCACGAAGGCGTGGCCCAGCGTGCCCTTGCGGATCAGCGCCTTGAGCGTCGCCACGTCGGGCTCGTTGCCTTCGAGGTAGGCTTCCATCGCGTCATCGTCCTGCTCGACGGCAAGTTCGATCAGCTTGTTGCGATATTCGGCGGCTTCGTCGGCCATGTCGGCCGGGATCGGCTCATAGAAGAATTCGGCGCCGAGCGATTCATCCTTCCAGATGATCGCGCGCTGTTCGACCAGGTCGACCAGGCCCTTGAAATCGCTTTCCGCGCCGATCGGCAGGTACAGCACCGCCGGGGTTGCGCCGAGGCGATCGATGATCGTCTGGACGCAGTACTTGAAGTTGGCGCCGGTGCGGTCGAGCTTGTTGATGAAGCACATCCGCGGCACGCCATACTTGTCAGCCTGGCGCCACACGGTTTCCGACTGCGGCTCAACGCCGGCCACGCCGTCAAAGGCGGCCACGGCACCGTCGAGCACGCGCAGCGAGCGTTCGACTTCGATGGTGAAGTCGACGTGGCCGGGGGTGTCGATGATGTTCAGGCGGTGGTCGTTCCAGAAGCAGGTGGTGGCGGCCGACGTGATCGTGATGCCGCGCTCCTGCTCCTGCTCCATCCAGTCCATCGTGGCGGCGCCTTCGTGCACTTCGCCGATCTTGTAGGACTTGCCGGTGTAATAGAGGATGCGCTCGGTCGTCGTGGTCTTGCCAGCGTCGATGTGCGCCATAATACCGAAATTACGGTATTTTTTGAGGGGATGGCTACGGGCCATGGTCTGGGTGTCCTTAAGTGGGATAGGAGCCGCTTGCTGGCCCCCGCCCCTGGTTCAATTATGTGACCGCGTTGTGACGCCTTACCAGCGATAGTGGCTGAACGCGCGGTTCGCGTCGGCCATGCGGTGGGTGTCTTCGCGCTTCTTCACCGCGTTGCCACGGTTGTTGGCGGCATCCAGCAGCTCGCCCGACAGGCGCGCGGCCATCGTCGTTTCGCTGCGGTTGCGGGCGGCAGTGATCAGCCAGCGGATCGCCAGCGCCTGGGCGCGTTCCGGACGGACTTCGACCGGCACTTGGTAAGTCGCACCACCAACGCGGCGGCTGCGGACTTCGATCTGCGGCTTCACATTGTTCAGCGCATCGTGGAACAGCGCGATCGGATCGCTCTTGGCGCGGGTTTCCATGGTTTCGAGCGCACCATAGACGATGCTTTCGGCAACCGACTTCTTCCCGTCGAGCATGAGGTTGTTCATGAACTTCGACAGCACCTGATCCTTGAACTTCGGATCGGGCAGGATTTCCCGCTTCTCGGGACGACGACGACGTGACATTTGCTTCAACTCCTTCGGAGTGCGGCGATCACTTCCGTGACCGCCTTGCGGCACCGGCCCTCTCCCCCACCCGGCCACCCGATGATCACCTTGGTGCAGGTGCCCGGATGGGGGAGAAGACCGCTGACGCGTGAATCCTTACTTCGGACGCTTTGCGCCGTACTTCGAACGGCTCTGCTTGCGGTCCTTGACACCCTGGGTATCCAGCACGCCGCGCAGCACGTGATAACGCACGCCCGGAAGGTCGCGCACACGGCCGCCGCGGATCAGCACAACGCTGTGCTCCTGCAGGTTGTGGCCTTCACCCGGAATGTACGAAATGACTTCGCGGCTGTTGGTCAGGCGGATCTTCGCCACCTTGCGGAGCGCCGAGTTCGGCTTCTTCGGGGTGGTGGTGTAAACGCGGGTGCAGACACCGCGCTTCTGCGGGTTCTGTTCCATCGCAGGGACCTTGCTCTTGGCCTTCTGCGGTTCGCGACCCTTGCGGATCAGCTGGTTGATCGTAGGCATGAAGTACTCTTCACCTTGGTTATGGCCGCGCCAGCAAGGTGAAGGGAAAACGAATCGCGAATGCGCCAAACGCGGGGCCAGCCCCGCTGCGGCGATCAATCGCGAGCCGAAAACGCTCCACCCGGCTGAAAAGACCGGGTTACTTTGACGGATTACCTGGCAGAACCAGACGCCCCGGCAATGTTCAGCTCAATCCGGAACAGGTCCGGAAGATGCGCGCCGTTAGGGGGAAACAGGCCGAGGGTCAAGGATTAAGCATCCGGCACCACCACGGGAAATCAAGCTCGCCCCTTCCCCTGCCCGCGTCGGATTTCGCGACGGCGCTGCTTGTCCTCGCGGAAATCGGCATAGCTATCGAGCACGGCCCGCATCTGGGCGATGGCTTTCTGGCGCGCCTCGGCATCGCGGATATTGGCCAGGCGGCGCTTCAGGCTGGTCGCAAGATCGGCATATTCGTTCTGCCAGTCGCGCCCCAGCGCGGGGCGCAGTTCGGTGCGGCCGGTCTTGATCCGCTTGGCCGGGGCGCCCGGCGGCAGTTCCCAGGTCTCGCCGATTTCGGGCACGATCAGCGAGCGCGCCAGGCCCTGGCTTTCGGCCAGGCGGCGCAGCTCGGCGATCGATCCGGCCTCGCCATGATCAAGGAACAGGCTGCCGGTGATCGGCGCGCGGGCCGCGATCCAGGCCAGCAGCTCGGTCTGGTCGGCATGGGCGGAATAGCTGTCGATCTCGCGGATCTGGGCGCGCACCTGCACGTCGCGCCCGGAAATCCGGACCCGCTTGGCACCTTCAAGGATCACCCGGCCCAGCGAGCCTTCGGCCTGGAACCCGACAAACAACACGGTCGAATCCCGGCGCGGCAGGTTGTGGAACAGGTGGTGGCGGATGCGCCCGGCTTCGCACATACCCGAAGCGGCGAGGATGATTGCGCCCGAAACACTGTTGAGCCGCATCGATTCCGCCACATCGTTGACATAGCGGATCGAAGGATGGCCAAACGGGTCGCGTCCATCGGTATCCTCCAGTTGGTCTGCATATTTGCGGAAGGCCAGCGTCGCCCGGTTGGCCAGGGGGGAATCGACGAAGACCATCGCCTGGCCGATCCGCCCGCTGGAAGAGAGCGCAGCGATATCCAGCAGCAACTCCTGGGTGCGCTCCAGCGCAAAGACCGGGATTACCAGGTTTCCTCCCCTTGTCCGGGCGGCCAGAATCTCGGCCTCCAGCAGGCGGCGGCGCTCCTCGATCGTCACCCGCTGGCGGGCGCGATCGCCATAGGTGCTCTCGCAGATCACATGGTCCAGCCCGGCCGGGGAATCGGGGTCGGGATGAAAGGCCTTGTTGTTTGGCCCGAGATCGCCCGAAAACAGCAGGCGCGTGCCGCCGGCCTCGACTTCGACCGAGGCGGAGCCCAGGATATGCCCGGCGTTCCACAGCCGCATGCGAAAGCCTTCGCCCGGTTCGAACCAGGTGCACAGCGGGACTGGACGGGTCAGCCGCCAGGCCGCCATGGCATCGGCTTCGGTATAGATCGGCTCGAACGGATCGTCGCCCGCCCGGTCACGCCTGCGGTTGCGACGCTCGGCTTCGGCCTCTTGAATCCGCCCGGCATCGGCCAGCATGAATTCAAGCAGATCGGAGGTTTCCGGCGTGCACCAGATCGCCCCCTGATACCCCTCCTTCGCCAGCCGCGGCAGCTGGCCGCTGTGATCGATATGGGCGTGGCTAACGATCACCGCATCAAGCCCGGCGACATCGAACGGCGGCGGCTCGTGATTAAGCGCCTCGAGCGAGCGCGAGCCCTGGAACAGTCCGCAGTCGAGCAGCACCCGCGACCGGCCATGGCGCAGTTCAAGACAGGACCCGGTCACCGTCTGCGCCGCGCCATGGAACGTGAGCGAAAGCGTCATCCCCGGTACCTCCCTATCCCCGGTTGTGGCGCGATCACTGCTACCTCGCAAGTTCGTAGCATTCCGAGCTGGCGCTAACGCGGAATTAACAGGTCACAGCCAGACCAGACCCCATGGCTATTGCAGGACGGATCGATCCCGCCCCGAACCACGACGGGCGGGCTGAACGCAGGGAACTGCTGCTGGAAACTTCCGGCGAGCTGGGTGGCGTGCCCGCCAATGTGACGGTGCACAACATCTCGGCCACCGGGCTGCTGATCGAGACGGCGCAGGAACTGGCGGTGGGCGAAGGCCTGCGGATCACCCTGCCCGAAGCCGGTGCAGTTGACGCGGAAGTGGTCTGGGCCAGTGGAACGCTGCGCGGCTGCCGCTTCGCCGAGCCGATCGGACGGGCCGTGCTAAGCGCGGCGCAGCTCCGCTCGGTCGTGGCCCCGGTAGTACAGCCGGAAACGGACGCTGCCGAAGGGGCGACGCAGATCGCCGGATCGACCCTTGGGCAGCGGATTGCCGCCGCACGCCAGGCCCGCCACTGGTCGCTAGCGCAGGTTGCTGCCGCACTTGGGGTCAGCCGTCCGACCGTATGGGCCTGGGAGCATGATCGCGCCCGACCCGCCGGCTCGCGGATGACCGCGCTGGCCGCCGTGCTGGGGGTCGAGCCGGAGTCGCTGGCCGGAGCTGGCGATACGGTTGGCGTGTCCGCCGACCTGGCCAAGCTGGTCGATAGCTCGCGGCAGCGAATCGCAATGGCGGCCGGGGTCAGGCCCGAACGGGTGCGCATCCTGATCGAGTTGTAAGCCTGGCCAAGTCGCATAGGGGCCAAGCCCCGCACAATGCCACTGAACTCTGCCACAAAACATGGTAAATGAATCTTAAGTTACTGATTCGCAGTTCTTTTGTTAGCTTACAAAACTAACAAAACTGCATCGACCCGGTAACTTCAAAGGGATCGCAACAAGGACGGTCGGGGCATGCCCGGTCGCCGTGGGTGGCTGCCCGGGATGGCCATGTTACGAGGGGCTGTGCCAGCGATGGCATTGCGTGATGCGACCAGACCGGAGCTGCCCGACAACAGGGGCAGGAAGACGATGGGGGTCCATTTCGTTCCCGGGGGGCAGGACGCGCTCTATCGGCACTGGGAAGCGGCCAGCAGGGAGATCGTACTGGCCTGCGACGCATCCGGACGGATCATTCAGGCGACCGCTGCCGTGGCAAGATTGCGACGCGGGCGGGCCGAAGCCCTGCCCGGACTATTGCTCTGGGAATACCTTGACCAAGGCCATCCTCAGCAACTTAAACCGTTGTTCGAACAGGCGATGATCGACGGACGTCGAACCGGCTGGTTCGAGGTCGAACTGGCTCACCTGCCCCGGCGGCAACGTCACCATGAACTGCGGATCGATCCGGTTCTTCTTGGAGACGGTCACTTGCCTGGCGCTGTATGCATCTTGCGCTCGATCGCCGAGCGGCGCGAGCTTGAGCGCGAGGCCTTTGCCGCCGCGATGACTGATCAGCTGACCGGCTTCACCAACCGCGCGGCGTTTGTGGCCATGCTTGACCACCTGGCGCGGCAGGGCACGAATGGCTGTCTGGTGCTAATCGACCTCGACCGGTTCCGTGCGATCAACCTGCGGCACGGACACGAAGCGGGCGATCGTTTGCTAACAACTTTCGCCGGCCTGCTTCGGCGTATCACGCGCTCGCAACACATCCTGTCCCGGATCGATGGCGAGAGCTTTGCCGTAATCCTGCCGGGGGAAAGCGTTGCGGCAGGCATGCGCCTGGGCGAAGCCATAGGCCTAGCGCTTGCCGAGATCGCCCGAGACGCCATGCCCGAGGAGCTGCCCTTCACCGCCAGCATCGGCGTTGCTGCGCTGGAGCGCAACCGCGATGCGACGCTCCGTACGGCCGAACTTGCCGTGACCGAGGCGAAGGCGCGTGGCCGAGGCCGGGTGGCCACCTGCCCGCCGCGCCGGATGCGATTGTTCTGGCGCTGGCGCGGCTGACGATCGCGCCGGTCAGCTGGGTTCAGGCCGCCTGGCGGACGTGATTGAGGAAATCGTCGACCTGATTGCGCAGCGCGGCCGACTGGTGCTTGAGTTCGCTCGACGAACCCAGCACCTGGCTGGCTTCCGCACCCGTCGCCAGCGCCCCGGACCGGACCTGCCCGATCGAGGTTGAAACCAGCTCGGTGCTGCGCGCGGCGAGGTCAATCGAGCGGGCAAGATCCTGCCCTGCGACCGATTGCTGATCGACCGCGGCGGCAATCGAGACCGAAGTGATCTCCAGATCGTTGATCTGGCGGGCAATCGACTGGAGCGAGGTGACGCTCGTGCCGGTGTCTTCCTGGATCTTCTGGATCAGCACCGCGACGCGCTCGGTCGCCTTGGCTGTCTGGGCAGCCAGTTCCTTCACCTCGGCGGCCACCATGGCAAAACCGCGACCGGCCTCACCCCCGCGCGCCGCCTTGATCGAAGCATTGAGCGCGAGCAGGTTGGTGCGCTGGGCGATCGAGGAAATCAGCTCGACGATCTGGCCCACTTCCGCAGCGGATTCAGCCAGCGCGCCGATGGTGGCATCGGCCTTGCGGGTGGCTTCGGCAGCCTTGCGGGCCAATTCGGCCGAACCGGACGCCTGGCGGCTGATCTCGTTGATCGACAGGGCGAACTCGTCGGTCGCGGCGGCGGCAGCCGTCACCCCGGCGGCGGCATTGTCCATTGCATCGGCCACGGTGCCCGACTGACGAGCCGAGACTTCGGCGCTTTCGGCCATGGCGGTGGCCGTCGATTCAAGCTGCGAGCAAGCGGCGGCGACCCCGTTCACGATCTCGCTGACCTGGCGTTCAAACCGTGCCGCCAGTTCGGCCAGTTGCGCGGCGTGGAGCTCCTGCCGGGCCTGGGCCTGTTTGCGCAGGTCCTTGAGCAGGTAGGAGGCCTTCTTGGCCTTCTCCAGCGAGCGGCACATCATGCCGATTTCATCCTCATGCTCGGTATGCTTGACCTCAAGGTCATAGATCCCCTCGCCGATCTTGTTCATCCCGTCGGCCAGGTCCTCAAATGGCCGGATCACGTGCTCCATCACATACCGGCCGGTAAAGACCGAGTAGATCAGGCTGGCCGCGGCGACCAGCAGCGGCAGGGTGATGATGGTCCACGGTGCATCGAAAGCCAGCAGCGTGGCGGCGCTGACCCCGCTGACCAGCATCGTGACCAGGTTCGATGCAAGCAGCAGCACCCTGAGCTTGCCCGAGACCGACAAATCGACGAACCAGTTCTTGGAATTGGACGTGGCAGACATCGGCATGGATCCCTAGCGTTTGCCAACTCTGGCGCGCCGGGGCGCGTCGGAGGTGGAGGAAAGGTTGGCGGCCAGCGCGCTACTGGCGGCAATATCGGTAGCCAGTTGGCGGGTCAGTTCATCGGCTGGCACGGCGCGCGAATAGAGCCAGCCCTGCATCTGATCGCAGCCGGCGATGCGGGCCATGCTGGCCTGGCCTTCGGTCTCGATGCCTTCGGCGGTAACCTGCATGCCCAGCGCCTTGGCCATGGTCACGCTGGAGGCCATGACGGTCCGCGTCGCGGCATCACCGGTGGCATCGACGATCAATGAGCGGTCCAGCTTGAGCTTTTCAAAGCGGAAGCGGCGCAGAAAGCTGATCGAGGCATAGCCGGTGCCATAATCATCGAGCACGATGCTAACGCCAAAATCGCGCAGCATTTCCAGGTTGCGTCCCGCCAATACCGTGATCGGCTCGGTGCGTCAGAACGCCGTGCTGCTGGATGCCACGCGCGGCAATGTGCTCGACATGGAATCGACCTCGAACAAGCTGTTCAATGCCGTGATCAGCGCCGGGGTCTCGCCGCGCGATACCGAAATCGTCGAGCTGGCCGCCCAGGCCCGCAACGACCTGGTCACGCTGGTCGAGGATGCGATCGAGCGGGGCGAGCTGCGGCTCGACCAGATGTTTGACACCAATTACCGGCTTGTTCCGGGGACCAACCCGGAACTCTACCGCACCCAGTTCAGCGATTGGGCCGATGCCAACTGGCGCCCCCTGTTCGACCGGCTGCGCACCAGCCATCCCAACGTGATCATGTGCAGCGCGGCCGACATGAACGGCTTCCTGCCGACCCATGTGACCGAACATTCACGCAAGCCGATTGGCGACCTGGCCCACGACACGAAGTACTGCCGCAACGGGCGGATCATGCTGGGCGGCGCGGACCACCTGGCCAAGGCCAGCCAGGCCCCGTTCTTCATGTCGGTCTATCGCCAGGAAGGCGATGGCACCAATTACCTGGTGGTCCGCAACGTCTATACCCCGGTGATCGTCCAGGGCCGCCGCTGGGGCGATTTCGAAGTTGCATACCAGATCCGGGGCTAACAACCCCGGACGCCCCTGCCCTAACCCGCGATCGGCGCGTGCTGGATCTGCGGCAGCACGTAACGGGCGAACATGTCGCATTCGTTGACATGCGGATAGCCGGACAGGATGAAGGCCTCCATGCCCGCTTCCTGATAGGCGCGCAGCTTGGCGATCACCTGATCCGGGTTGCCGACGATTGCCGCGCCGCAGCCTGAACGGGCGCGGCCGATGCCGGTCCACAGGTTCTCTTCCACGAAGCCGTCGCCATCGGCAGCGCTGCGCAGTTCCTGCTGGCGCTGGACGCCATAGTTCTGGGCATCGAGGCTCTTTTCGCGGATCGCGCGGCCCATCTCGTCATCCAGCTTGGACAGCAGCCGGTCCGCATAGAGCCGCGCCTCGTCCTCGGTCTCGCGGACGATCACGTGGGCGCGATAGCCGAACTTGAGCGTGCGGCCATAGGCGGTGGCGCGGGCCTTCATGTCGGCCACAACCTCGCGCACGTTCTCCATCTTGTCCGGCCACATCAGGTAGACGTCGGCCGCTTCCGCGGCGCAATCGCGTGCTTCGTGGCTTAGCCCGCCGAAGTAGAAGTTGGGGCACTTGCCCGACAGCGTGGTGATCCGCGCCGGATCGAGCTTGAGATTGTAGAACTCACCCTGGAAATCGAGGTGCTCACCGTTGAGCAGCGTGCGGACGATCTTCATGATCTCGGTGCCGCGGCGATAGCGCGGGCCACTTTCCAGAGTCTCGCCGGGCATCGGCGATGAGATGATGTTGACGTTGAGGCGCCCACCCGTCCCGGCGGCATTGGGGCCAAGGATCCGGTCCAGCGTGGCGATGCGACGGGCCAGCTGCGGCGGCCAGTCCTCACCCATGCGGGTCGCCCACAGCAGCTTGATCCGCCTGACCTGGGTGGCCACCGCCGCGGCAAAGGCGGTGGTATCAAGCCCCAGCTCATAGCCCGAGGGCAGCAGGATATTGTCAAACCCGCCCTCTTCGGCGCGCAGCACGATGTTGCGGCAATGCTCCCAGCTGGATTTCAGGTAGGGATCGGGAACGCCCAGGAACTCGTAATCGTCATCGCAGAGGGCCGAGAACCAGGCGATTTCGGGCGGGTTGTGGGCGGTCATGGCATCTCTCTCCGTCGGGTCAGGTCGTTGGCGGGCCTCTGGCCGATGCCGTCGCGGCCCGCCTTGATCGGTATCAATCCAGTTTGATCAGGGCAGCGGCACACCGCGCGCAGCGACGAGGACAGCGTACCAGTCGGTCCGGGTCCACTGCACCTTGAGCGCGGCCATGCCTTCGGCAATCCGCTCGGCCTGCTGCGAACCGATGATCGGCACGATCCCGGCCGGGTGGGCCATCAGCCAGGAATAGGCCGCGACCGAGCGCGAGACGCCCGCCTCGCCCGCCACCTTGTCGAGCGCGGCGCAGATCGCGTGATCGCGCGGGCTTTCCGGCTTGGCGAGGCGCCCGCCGCCCAGCGGCGACCAGGCCAGCGGGGTCAGGCCCAGCATCATCGCCTGGTCCAGCTCACCATTCTCGAAGCAATCGATCCGCAGCGGGCTGATCTCGGGCTGGGTCGAGACCAGCTTGTGGCCGAGGAACTGGTTGAGCGCGGCGGTCTGGTGAATGGTGAAGTTGGAGACGCCGAGCGTGCGGATCTTGCCGGCGGTCACGGCATCATCGAGCACCCGGGCCACTTCCTGCGGGTGGGCCAGGATGTCCGGGCGGTGGACCTGCCACAGCTCCACGCTGTCGGTCTTGAGCCGGGTCAGCGAGGCATCGATCGCCGCGCGAAGGTAATCGGCGCTCTGGTCATAGGGCAGCGGCGGCATGATCCCGCCCTTGGTGGCCAGCACCATGCGGCCCCGCAGGCCAGGTTCGGCAGCGAGGACTTCGCCAAGCAGCGCCTCGGCATCGCCGAAGCCGCCCGAACCGTTGAACCCGTAAATATCAGCCGTATCGAGGAAATTGATCCCGGCATCGAGCGCGGCGTGGACCAGCTGCGCGGCATCGGTGGCGGTCCGGCCGTTTTCGGCCAGGCGCCACATGCCCCAGGCGATCGGGGAGACCTGAATGCCGCTGGCGCCAAGCTGGCGGGTGGCAGGCGGAAGGGGCAACTGGCTCATGATGGTTTCCTGTATGGCGGCGCGACCGAGGCGCGTTCGATGAGTTGATGGGGCAATCGGCGGTGCGTGATGTCACCGCCGGCAATGAGAATTTCGGCAGCCGTGCGGGCCAGTTCGGCCATCGGCTGGTGGATCGTGGTCAGTGGCGGCCAGACCGTGCGGGCGAGCGTCGTGTCGTCAAACCCGGCTACCGACAGCTGGGCCGGAACCGGAATGGCGCGATCGTGCGCCACAGCCAGCACTCCGGCCGCCATATCGTCGTTCGAAGCGAAGATCGCGGTCGGCGGCTCGGGCAGGTCAAGCAGGCGATTGCCGCCGCGCACGCCGGAATCGAAATCAAACTCGCCCTCGCAGACCAGCACCGGATCATAGGCAATACCCACCCGGTCAAGCGCCCGGCGATAGCCCGCCTGGCGATCGTCCGAGGCCATGTGATTGGGGTGACCCTTGATGAAACCGATCCGGCGATGCCCGGCATTGATCAGATGGGTGGTCATGTCATCCGCTGCCTGGGCATCGTCCATGAAGACCGAGCTGGTCAGCGCGTGGTTGGTACCGGGCGAGATACGGACGAAGGGGATATCCATCGATTCGAGCGCGCGCAGCACCGGTTCGCAATCGGTGACCGGTGAGGAGAGGATGATCCCGTCGACATGGGTTTCGGTAACGAGGCCACGCACCTGTTCTCCAACCATCGGATCGGCCACGTCGACCGGCTGGGCCAGCAGACGGATGCCGTTCTCGCGGCAGAAATCCCAGCACCCTGTCTGGATCTGGAACATGTAATAGGGGCTGTGATTGTCGTAGATCAGGGCAACCTGGTTGCTCTTCGCGCCCGACAGGATCCGGGCGGCGACCGAAGGGCGGAAGTCCAGCGCCTTTATCGCTTCTTCCACCCGCGCCTTGGTATCGGCCGAGACATAGGGATGGCCGTTGAGCACGCGGCTGACGGTCTTCACCGCCACCCCGGCCCGTGCGGCCACATCCCGGATGTTCGACCGTTCGCTCACAGCGCCCGCAGTCCGGCAAAGAGATCGGCAAAGGCGCTGTCCGGACGATAAAACACGGGCGGCGTGCCGATCGGCGCCGCTATGGTATGCGTGCCTGGAGCGTAGGCCGTGCCAGTGAAGGCATGAACCCACTCACCCTCGCCCGGCAGGATCACTTCGCGCGCAATGGCGCCTTCCTCGATCACCGGGGCAACCAGCAGGTCGGCACCATAGAGGTATTGATCCTGCACTGCGTAAAGCGCCGCATCGTTGGCATGGTGCAGGAACAGCGGACGCTGCGCCGGCAGGCCGAATTCTAGTGCCTCATCGCACAGGTGGCGGACATAAGAGGCGAGGTGCCGATGCACCCGGCTCCACCGCGCGAAGCAGGCCAGCAGTTCTGGCGTCGAGTCATACTGCAGGTTGTCGTCCGGCCGGTTGCCCTCATGGCTACGCATGACCGGTGCGAAGGCGGCCAGTTCGCACCACCGCTCCATCAGCTCGGCCGTGCGGATATTGCCGAGGATCGAGGTATAGCCGCCGCAATCGGCATGGCTGTAGGCATTGCCGACCAGCCCCGCCGACAGCGCGGCCGTGATCACCGTACCGATCCCGTCATGCCGGGTAAAGTCGACCGACTGGTCACCCGCCCAGAGCAGCGGGCAATGGGCCTGCACCCCCGAAAAGCCCGCGCGCATGAAGAACACCGCATCTCCGGTCTTGCCCCGGCTCTCGACCGCCTGGGCATTGACCTCGGCCCACAGTACGGGCCAGCGGTTGTGGGCCTCCATCGGATCGGAGCCGTCGGCCAGCCGCACGTCGGTCGGCAGATATTCGCCGAAATCGGCCATCCAGCCGGAAATGCCGATATCCAGCATCTCGCGCCCCAGCACCTTTTCGGCAAACCAGTCACGCGTTTCGGGCCGGGTAAAATCGAGCACGCCGCAGTCGAACTCACCGAAATCGACGAGATAGACTTCGTCGCTGTCCTGCTTGAGGCAGAAATGGCCGCCCTCCAGCGCTTCCTCGTAAAGGATGCCGTCGTTGCAGAGATAGGGGTTGGCATAGGCCAGGAAGCGGATGCCGCGCGCCTCCAGCGCCGCGATCCGCTGCGGCAGGTCGGGGAAGCGCTGGTTGTCGCGCCGCCAGTCCCAGAACAGCCGCCGGCCAAAGCTGGTCTGGCGGATCCCGGCCCAATCCTCGCACCACAGGCCCGACACGGCCGCGCCAGCCTTGATGAAGTCATCCAGCCGCTCAAAACTGCACGCGCCGTCCTTCAGGCCGACAATCGCCCCGCCGATCGCCCAATCGGGCAATGGCGGCTGGCGGCCGAAGCGAGCGGATAGCTGGCCGACGAGCTCCAGCGGGCCATCGGCTGCGAACAGTTCGAAGGCAGCTTCGTTCTTCCACACCTCGAAGGCATGGCTTGTCGGGTCACTGCAATCGATCACGCTGTAACAGGCCGCGTCCAGATGGATCGCCAGCCAGCGGGATGTCAGGAGTGTCGGTTGTGGGTAGTTGGTGTGATAGTAGTCACCCCCTGCCATGCCATCGCGGTCCATCGCTTGTGTCAGTGCAGTGGTCTTGTCGCGGCCCACGCCCGGTTCGCTGGTCCACATCGGGAAGCGGCGACCATTGAGCGCCAGATAGCTCATCTGCTCGCCTCCGCCCCAGGCAGCCTCACCCGGTTCGGCATGCCAGCGCAGGGTGATTCGGTCGTGGCCGGGACGAAGCAGGGAAACGGCGAGGCGATTGCCCTCCAGCGCGATTCGCGCGACTGCCACACCGTCAGAAGAGAGTGTCACACCATCGGCAGAAACCACGCAATCGAGCGGGGTCAGGGCATCTTCCGGAGCATCGTCGATCTGGAAGTTGCCCCGGTACATCTTGACCGAAGCCTTACCGCGGGCACTCGTCAGCACCGGGGCGTCACTGCGATGGCGCAACACCAGACGCCCCGCGAAATGCAGGTCAAACCCGTCATCAACTGCCGAAAATCCGGCCTCCACGTGCATTCCCCCAAGCTTCCCTTGCGGCTGTTGCGCCAAAGCCACAAGCGCCGCAAACCCGTATGACACCGCTTGACATATCGAGCGCTTCGCCGCAATTCAAGCGCCAAGCGGAAGGGTGCATCCCGTCCGCCAGAGGAGAATTGCCGTGGGCAGTGAGGCCCCGGCTCAAGGGAGGACACATCCATGAAGTCGATGCTCCGCGCCTCGTCGGCCCTGCCCCTGGCAGCGCTGGCCATGGTTGCTTTTGCCGCTCCGGCCTATGCCCAGGACGCGGCTGCCGAGGACGAAAGCGTCCCCGGCGAAATCGTAGTTACCGCCCAGAAGCGCGCTGAAAACGTCCAGGACGTGCCGGTCGCCGTGTCGGTCCTTTCGGGTGAGCGCCTGGCCGATGCCTCGCGTCCCAGCATCGAAAGCGCCAGCCAGATGGTGCCTTCGCTCAACTTCCTGAAGTCGGGCACGACGCTGAACCAGACCATCTTCCTGCGCGGCGTTGGTACGGCCACCTTCTCGATCGCGGGTGAGCCCTCGGTTTCGACTGTGGTTGACGGTGTGGTCTATTCGCGTTCGGGCGAAGCCTTCTCCGACCTGGTCGACGTGGCCCAGATGGAAGTGCTGCGTGGCCCCCAGGGCACGCTGTTCGGCAAGAATGCTTCGGCCGGTGTGGTCAACATCACCACCCAGATGCCGAAGATGGAATTCGGCGGTTCGGTGGAAGCTAGCTATTTCGACCGCAACGAGTATCGTCTGAAGGGCGCGGTCAACCTGCCGCTCGGTCAGGACCTGGCCGCCCGCTTCACCGGTTTCTACGGCGAATACGATGGCAACATCCGCAACGTCACCACCAACGAGTGGGTCAACGGTTACAAGCACTGGGGCCTGCGCGGGCAGTTCCTCTATGAGCCGAGCGACGACCTGCGCCTGTACCTCGCCGCCGACTATTACAAGAACGACGACGATTGCTGCGCCGACATAATCGCCACCAGCCCGCTGACCGGTGCCGGCCTGCCGACCACCAGCCTGGGCCACCTGGCCCTGCCCAGCCCGGATGGTGCCAACACCCGCGCCGTTGCCCAGAACCTGGTCACTGCGACCAAGGAAGAAGGCTGGGGTGTGTCGTTCCAGGGTGATTTCGGCCTTGGCGATCACACGATTACCAGCATCACCGCCTATCGCGGCTGGGACAACACCGAAATCCGTGACGGTGACTGGCTCGACCGGGCCTATGTCGGCTTCTCGCAGCTGCACGACACCGGCCCGCAGACCTCGACCACCTTCACCCAGGAACTGCGCCTGACCTCGCCCGCCGACCAGACGCTCTCCTATGTGCTGGGCGCGTTCTATTCGCGCGCGGTTTCGGAACGCACCTTCACCCGCAACGTGATCAGCTGCACCGCCGTGGCCGGCGCTCCGACCACCGTGCTGATCCCGTGCGGCAGCGTGAACGCCAACCCCTCGACCTTCCCGTCGGGCTCGGCGACCTTCGGTTCGACCTTCAACAACTTCGCCCTGTTCGGCCAGGCTACCTACAAGCTGTCCGACACCGCGCGGTTCATTGCCGGTCTGCGCTACACGCATGACAAGCTGTCGGTCTTCCACAGCCGCAACACCACCCTGGCCGGCCCCGGCATCCAGCCGAGTTTCCCGGTCACGCCGAGCGGCACCGGTGCGCCGACTGCGCCGTTCACCGCCGAGACCAGCAACGACAACCTGTCGGGCAAGGCTGCGTTCCAGTTCGACCTGAACGACGACAGCATGGCCTATGCCAGCTACGCTCGTGGCTACAAGGGTCCGGCCTACAACGTCTTCTTCAACCTGACCGCCACCGGCACCAACGTGATCGAGCCGGAAACCTCGGACTCGTTCGAGATCGGCCTGAAGAACACGCTGCTTGACGGTCGCCTGACCTTCAACATCGCGGCCTACTATGCCAAGTACAAGAACTTCCAGGCCAACAACCCTGACCTGGTTGCCGGCGTGGTCGTCACCCGCTTCACCAACGCGGGCGAGATCTCGACCAAGGGTATCGAAATCGACATGAACTGGCGGATTGGTTCGACCACGAACCTGAGCGCCGGTTTGTCGATCAACGATGCCAAGGTCGTGGCATTCAAGGTAGCGCCGGGCGCGGCCGCCACGGCGATCGTCCCGCCGGGCACCAAGCTGGGCTTCGCCCCGACCTGGAAGGGCTCAATGGCGCTCGATCACACGATCGAGACGGGCGGTTTCGCCAACCTCGCCTTCGGCGCCTCGATGAACTTCCAGAGCAAGCAGCTCTCGCTGTTCTCGCCGGATGCGGTCCAGCGCGCGCTGGGCACGATCCCGGCCTATGCCCTGGTCAACGCCCAGGTCGGCATCGTCGATCCGGATGACAAGTGGAAGCTGACCTTCGTGGTCCGCAACCTGTTCGACAAGGCCTATGCCGCGGCGATCGTCAACGGCGGCGTGGGCGGTGCCTATCGCTACCAGATCCCGCGCGATGCGGATCGTTACTGGGGCGTGACCGGCCGGTTCAGCTTCTGATCCGAATGGGTTAAGGCCTGACAATCATGGGGCCTTCGTCTCCGGACGGAGGCCCCACTTGTTTCCAGCCGCGAAGGGGAGATGGCGCGGGTGCAGAAAATCAACAGCCGGCTCAGCTGGACCCTGTTTCTCCTGCTTTGCGTGGCGGGCGTCTTCAACGCGATGGATCGACCGATCATCGCGATCCTCAAGCCCGACATGTCCGCCGACTTCGGCTGGACCGATGCCGATTTCGGTCGCCTCGCTTTCGTGACCCAAATGGCTGCGGCCTTCGCCTTCCTGTTTACCGGCTGGCTGGTGGACAAGCTGGGCGTCTGGCGCTCGATGGTGGTGGGGGTTTCCACCTGGAGCTTTGCAGCCATGGCGCATGGTTGGGCGATGACCGCCTGGCACGTGGTCGCCGCCCGCATCGGCCTCGGCGCGACCGAGGCGGTCCAGACCCCGCTGACAATCAAGACCGTCGCGACCCTGTTCCCGGCCAACCAGCGCAGCTTCGCCTTTGGCGTGGGCACAGCAATCGCGGGCCTTGGCACCCTGTCGCTGCCCTTCTTCATCCCGATCATCGCAGCCGCCTTTGGCTGGCGCGGTGCTTTGATTTTCGGCGGGGTGGCAGGTTTCGTGACCCTTGCGCTGTGGCTGTGGTTCGCCCGCCGCGTCACTTTCGACGATGGCGCGGAGGATGAAAACCGCGACTATTCCGACGATGGCGCGCCCTATGGCCCGATCCTGGCCGACCGGCGAACCTGGGCAATCGTCATTGCCAAGGCGCTGTCCGATGCCACCTGGTGGCTGATCAACTTCTGGCTGCCCGACTTCTACCGCAAGACCTATGGCCTCACTACCGAGGAACTGGCCGTGCCGCTGGCGATCGCCTTCCTGGGATCAGGCAGCGGGGCGTTGTTGGCCGGCTGGATTTCCACCAGGCTGCTCGAAAAGGGCTGGAGCCCCAACCGCGTCCGCAAGACGGTGATGCTCTGTTCGGCACTGGTCGTGCTGCCCTTGCCGCTGGTCCTGCAACTCAATTCGTTCTGGCCGGTCGCGGTGATGATGGGCGTGGTCATGGCGGGCCATCAGGGCTTCTCGCTCTCGATCTTCTCGACCATCACCGATGTGGTGCCTCGCTCGAAGGTTGGCCGGGTTACCGCCTTCGGGGCCTTCATGGGCAACATGGGCGGGGCACTGATCCAGCTGGTAACCGGCGCCGTCCTGACCGCAGGCCTTGGCTTCACCCCGCTGTTCATCTTTGCTGCCTGCTCATATCTGCTGGCGCTTGGCTGGCTGCATCTGCTCCTTCCTCGCATCCGCCGCCCCGGCGAAGCCTGATCCCGCCAGTACGATGAACCAGAGCGACCCCCGCAAGCCCATCTCCACGATCGACTGGGACGCCCTGCCCCATGGCGGCGACCTTTATGGCGAACTCCACCTGGCCGAACAGGTTGCCCAGGCCGATCGGCCAAAGGACAGCCTGTTTCCAGGTCTTGCCATCTGCGGCGTGGCGGCGGCAGCGGCAGCCTGGCTGTCGGAGCATTACGGTTTTCCGATCATCCTGCTGGGCTTGCTGATCGGCTTGTCGCTGAACTTCATCGCCCGCGATCCTCGGACCCATCCTGGCCTGGACTTCGCCTCGCGCACCTGCCTGCGCGTCGGGATCGTGATCCTGGGTCTGCAGGTGACGGTGGGTCAGATCACGGCGCTCGGCGCAGCACCCTTCCTGGCGTTGCTGGTGGTGATGGCCGCGACCTTCTTTGCCGGGATCGCCGGCGCCCGGATGGTAACCCAATCGCGCTATGCCGGGATGCTGGCGGGCGGATCGACCGCGATCTGCGGGGCCAGCGCCGCGCTCGCGCTCTATGGCGTGATCGGTAAGGAACGGCTCAGCCAGGCGCAGTTTGCGCTCACCCTGGTGGGGGTCAGCCTGGCCAGCGCCTTTGCCATGTCGGTCTATCCGGTGCTGGCCGCCGAACTGGCCCTGACCGACCGCCAGGCGGGCTTCCTGATCGGGGCCTCGATCCACGATGTCGCCCAGGCAATTGGTGGCGGCTATGCCTTTTCCGATGCGGCGGGCTCTTACGCCACGATCGTCAAGCTGGCCCGCGTAGCCCTGCTGGCACCGGTGGTCGTGCTGGTCAGCCTGATGTTGCGGGACAGGTCCGCCGGGGGCGCAGCCCAGCCGTTGTGGAAGCGGCTGTCACTCCCGTGGTTCATCACCGCCTTCCTCGCCACCGTGGTGCTCAACAGCCTGATCACCGTACCCGAGCCGGTCAGCCACTATGCCCTGGTCGGCTCCAAGGGGCTGCTGCTGCTGGCGGTGACGGCCACGGCGATGCGCAGCCGCATGGACCTGTTGCTCGACATGGGCTGGCGGGCGACAATTCCGGTGGTGACCGCGACCCTCGCCAGCTTCCTGACCGCGTTGGGCTTCGCCGTTCTGCTGCTCTAACCCGGCTGCTCGATCACCATGATCGAGACATCGGCCAGTCCCTCGCGCAGCTTTCTGACCTCGGCATATTCGGGCGAGTTCCAGAAGGCCATCAGTGCCGCCTTGTCGGGCCATTCGGAGATTACCACCGAAGCGCCCGGCCACCCCTCACCCTCAAGCACCTCGGCCCCCGGTGCACGAACAACGTACTTGCCTCCGAACTGCCCGATCAGCTTCGCAGCGGCCGGACCGTAGCCGGTGATGAACTTTTCGCGGTCATGGATCCGGGCGGTGACGATCATCCAGGCGGTCAAGGCTTTGCTCCATAGCTGACGGGCATGGCGAAGGTCGCGGGATCGATCGGCTGGCCGACCACGACCTTGTCCCAATAGACGGTATTCTGGCGCACGCCGTTGTAGAATAGCGTGACGCTGCGCGCCTGCAGCCAGCGCGGGCTGCGGAAAAACACGAAATCGTCATAAACCCGCTCATGCCAGCCGCGCGGGGTGGCAAAGCCCATGTAGCGGATGTAGCGGCTCTTCGCGTCGATCCCGAACAGCGTCGCCTGGCCGCCAGGATCGACGATCCGGACCATGTCGAGCGCATGGCCATCGATTGTCCGGTTTGGCGCAAGCTCCAGCTTGAAGCCTTGCTTCAAAGCCATGCGGATGATCCCGAAGCCGAAGTTGGCGGCCCAATAGGCGTCGGCCTCGGCCTTGGGCACGACACCGCGCTCGTTCCAGGTAGTCTCGCCATCGTAGCCGACATCGAACAGCAGCCTGCCGCCCGAACGCGCGGTGATCCGCACCTTGCCATCAGGTCCATGCGCAGCGGTGCGGTTCGGATCGAGCACCCGCCACATGACATAACTTTCGGCACGGCGGACCACACCAGGCTTATCTGGCGCATAGAACGCCGCCCGTCCTTCCAGCCGCAGGGTCGCGGGGCTGAGCCAGGCCTCGCCCCCAGCCACTTCGGCTGCGCGGGCAATGATCGTGCGGGCGTCCTCGGCCTGCACCGGGCAGGCGAATGCCATCGCTGCGACGGCAATCAGGGTGAAACGCATGACAGTCCCTCCGATGCCAAGGACTATGGATTTGTCCGGACATCTTTGCAATGCTGCGCGTCTGGCCACCAAGGAGCCCCGAGATGATCCGAACCCTGCTGTTGCTGCTAAGCCTTGCCCTCGCCCAGCCCGCCCTCGCGCGCGACCAGAAGGCGGAGATTGCCGCGCAGGGCGATCTCTGGAACGCAGCCTATTCTGCAGGCGATTGGGCGGCACTGCGCAAGCTTTACACCGACGACGCTTGGCTGATGACCGACAAGGCCCCGGTCGCGAGGGGCGCTGACGCAATCATCGTCTATCTCCGCCGGTTCAAGGACCAGGGTGCAACGGTCGCCTTCCGCTTCGAGCCCGAGGACATTGCGATCGAGGGCAAGCTGGGCGTACTCGTCGCGAAATACTGGATGACCGCGCAACTGCCCGGCAAGCCCGCAATCCACACCGCCGGCCGCTCAATGCTGATCTACAAGCGCAAGGGCAAGGGCTGGTTGCTCTGGCGAGACATGGACAACACCGCACCAGATGTGAAGCCGACCCCCGCGTTCTGACCCTATCCCACGATCCAGCTTGTGCGCGGCGCCAACTTGCGCTTTGTCCCGCACCATTCGCGGCCGGGATGATTCCGCCGCATGACAGACGTGACGTGGAGAGCTGAATGACCTTTCGCATGATTGCCGCTGGCACCTCGCTGCTGGCTCTGGCCGCCCCGGTAGCCGCTGATGAAGGCATGTGGCTGCCAAGCCAGATGGCCGAAGTGGCTGCACAGATGAAGGCTGCCGGGGCCCAGGTTCCGCCCGAACAGCTGGCCGACCTGACCAAGGCGCCGATGAACGCCATTGCTTCGCTGGGGGGCTGCTCGGCCTCGTTCGTCTCGCCCGAAGGGCTGGTGGTTTCGAACCACCACTGCGTCTATGGCTCGATCCAGTACAATTCCAAACCGGGCCAGGATTACCTGACCGATGGCTTCCTGGCCAAGACCAAGGCCGAGGAAGTGCCCGCCGCCCCCGGCACCCGCATTTTCGTCATCGAGGCCCTGCGTAACGTCACGGCCGACATGCTGAAAGGCGTGACGACCAAGCTGACCGGACGGCAGCGGTTCGACCGGATGGACGCCAACCGCAAGGGCCTGATCGCCGCTTGCGAAAAGCAGCCCAACCGCCGCTGCGACGTGCGCAGCTATTTCGGCGGGGAGCGCTACTTCCTGCAGCAGCAGCTCGAGATCAAGGACGTGCGCCTGGTCTATGCCCCGGCTGGCGGAATCGGCAATTTCGGGGGTGAGACCGACAACTGGCAATGGCCACGCCACACCGGCGATTTCGGCTTCTATCGCGCTTACGTTGGCCCCGATGGCAGCTCGGCCGCCTATTCGAAGGACAACGTTCCCTACCAGCCCAAGTCCTGGCTGACGATTGCCAAGGAAGGCCTGAAGGACGGCGATTTCGTGATGCTGGCAGGCTTCCCCGGCAACACCAACCGCTGGCGCATGGCGGCGGAAACCAAGTCGGTCTTTGCCGATCGCTATCCGCTCAACCAGAAGATGCTGTCCGACTATTCGGACCTGGTGAACAAGCTGACCGCCGGCAATCAGGCCGCGGAAATCAAGTACGCCAACAGCGTGCGCGGCGCAGACAACACCAAGAAGAACCTGCTGGGCCAGATGTCGGGGGCCGACGCGATCCGCCTGATCGAAACCAAGGAGGCCGAGGAAACCGCGTTCCGCACCTGGCTTGCGGCCGATCCCAAGCGCCAGGCCACTTATGGCCCGGCCCTCGCCCAGCTCGACGCGCTGATTGCCGAAAGCAACAAGCGCGCTGTGAACGACATCAAGCTGGGCCAAATGGGACGCGCCCAGCTGCTGTCGGCAGCCAGCACGCTGTACCGTTGGGCCAAGGAACGGGCCAAGCCGGATGCCCAGCGCGAAGCCGGTTTCCAGGATCGTGACCGCACCCCGCGCACCGAAGGCCTGAAGCAGATCGAGCGACGGTTCGACGCCATGGTCGATCGCAAGATCATGGAATGGGCGCTTGAGCATTATCGCTCGGTTCCGGCCGGTGAGCGCAACGATGTGCTGCTGGCCAAGCTCGACCAGATCGGCCTCGACAAGCTTTATGCCGAAACGAAGCTGACCGACACGGCCACGCGCTTGGCCTGGCTGGACAAGACCCCGGCCGAATTCGAAGCCTCGACCGATCCGTTCATCCAGCTGGCCGTGGCGGCCTATCCCTATAGCCAGCAGCGGCTGGACGAGGACAAGGAGAACGACGGGAAGCTCAACGCCGCCTCGCGCGCGGTGATGGAGGCCCGGATGGCCTGGACCCGCGAACAGGGGAAGCCCGTCTATCCCGACGCCAACAGCTCGCTGCGGATCACCTGGGGCCATGTGACCGGCCGCAAGCAGGATGGCGTGACCTGGAGCGCCTTCACCACCGCCGAAGGCATGGCCGCCAAGCACACCGGCAAGGGCGAATTCGACGCGCCAGACAAGGCGATCGAACTGGTCAAGGCGCGCGACTATGGCAACTATGTCGCACCGGAGCTGGGCACCCTGCCGGTGAACTACCTGTCAACCGTCGACATCACCGGCGGCAATTCCGGTTCGGCCACGCTTAACGCCAAGGGCGAACTGGTGGGCCTGGCCTTTGACGGCACGCTCGACGGGGTGATTTCCGACTGGCGGTTCAACCCGGCGATCAACCGCACCATCCATGTCGACCACCGCTACATGCTGTGGGTCATGGAAAAGGTCGACGGGGCAACCAACCTGCTGAAGGAAATGGGCGTCAAGTAACCTGGCACGGGACCGGGGCGGCTAGTTCTTCCAGGCCGCCCCGCCCACGCTGGTCCCCGCCACGGCGGCAAAGGCCGCGATATGGATCTGGTTCCACAGCCCTGCCCCAGCATAGGGATCCTGTTCGAGGAAAGCGCGGGCATCGGTTTCGTTGGCAGCCTCAACCACCAGCATCGATCCGATCGTCTCCCCTTCCGCATTCCTGAGCGGTCCGGCAACGAAGTAGCGATCAATATTCGCTTCGACATGAGCGAGGTGTGCGCCGATCAGCCGCGGACGGATTTCTGAACCCCCCGGTCCATCGATCGCGTGAATGCAATAGAGCGCCATCAACCCACCTCCACCAGTTCGATCAATTCACCGGCATAGCCGAGGCAGGTGCCCGCACGACGGCCCTCATACAGCGGCCCTTCGCGCACCACAGGCGGCGCTATCCAGTCCACCTCGCAGGCGTCCAGATCGCGCATCGCCAGTGTCACCAGCGCATTGCCGGGCGGCAGCATCCCGGGATGGCGAGCCCGCGGCCGGGCCTGCTCCGGGTAATCGTCCACCTCGACAATCGGCATCCGTCCGGCCTGGACCATGGTCAGCGCCGAAATGTAGTCCGCCGGCAGGCCGAAGGCGTCGTTGATCATGGCATAGGGCAGTTCGAAGGTATCGACCGGCTCCAGCCCAAGCCGTTCCTGGTACCAGCGGCAAGACTCCGCCCGGCTGGGCGTGCCGAGGATGACGATGAAGATCCGGTCGGTGATTGACTGGGCGCGTGGCAGGTCAACGTTCGCCATGTCGTTGAAGACCTGGTTGAGGTAAACCATCTCGCGCCCGGTGCCGAGCACCTGCATCGGGATGAAAGCATCCATCCCCGGCAGTTCGCGCGGTTCGCCGACGATGGTAAAGCCGCTGCCTTGCAGCCGGTCGGGCCAGCCGAACACGTCTTCGACCGTGCACTCGAAGGCGCCCCAGCCGAAAGTGGTCGTGGGTTTGAAGTCGGGATGGTCTGGCTGCTCAACCAACCGGAACCAGCACGGGTTGCCGCTTTTGGGCCGCAGCACGGCATGGCGCGCGCCGGCGCTGGCCGGACAGCCCCAGCTGGCCGCGAGTTCCGCCGGCAGCGGGCCTTCGTGAACCAGATCAAGCTTCAGCACGCCCTGGTAATCGGCGAGCGCAGCGGACACGTCCGGCACCACCGAGAGCCCGCCCATGATCGTTCCGTGGGGAATGGCCATCACTTGAACTCCGGCTTGCGTTTGGCGACAAAGGCGCTGGTCCCTTCCAGGAAATCCGGCCCGGTAAAGGCCTGCGCGAAGACATCCAGTGTCTCGGCATCATCATCCGCCTGGCCATCGAGCACGCGGCGCACGAAGCGCTTCATGCCACTCGTCGAATGGAGCGAATTGGCCGCGATCACATCCTCAAGGTGGCCGGGGCTATCGGTCACTTCATCCACCAGACCGATCCGCAGTGCCTCCTGCGCATCCAGCAGCATGCCGGTGTAGAGCATTCGCTTGGCCTGCCCCGGTCCGACCAGATCGACCAGCAGCTTGGTATCATGGAGCGGATAGACCAGCCCCAGCTTGGCCGGGGTGATGCCCAGCCGCGCCCGCGGCGTGGCCACGCGAATGTCGGCCGCAAGGGCAATCCCGCAGCCCCCGCCGACACAATCGCCATCGATGAAGGCGATGACCGGCTTCTCCGCCCGCGCCAGCACATGCTGCGCCCGATTGATCGCCGCCTGGTTGGCGCCGCGCCAAAGGGCATCGTCCTTGTTGGCCAGCAGTTCGGCAATATCCGCCCCGGCACAGAACACGCCAGGATGGGCGGATTCGATCGTCAGCACCCGCACCGCCGGATCGGCCATGGCCTGCAGCACCAGTTCGGGTAAAGTCTCCCACATTGCCTGGTTGAAGGCGTTGCGCTTGTCCGCCCGGTCGATGAACAGTCGGGCGACGTGTTCGCCGATGGTCAACCGCAGCGTCATGCCGGCACCGTCGCGGCAAAGTGATCGGCGATCGCCTTGCGCGTCGTCACCCAGACCCCGTCGTGCTGGCGCACATGGCGGAAAAACTCCTCCAGCGCCCAGATCCGTCCGGGCCGACCGATAATTCGCAGGTGAAGCCCCAGGCTCATCATCTTGGGATTGCCTTCCGCACCTTCGCGATAGACCTGGTCGAAGTTGCGCTTGGCATAGGCCAGCCACTGCTCCGGGGTCATGGCCGGATCGGTCCACATCTTCATGTCATTGTTGTCGAGCTGGTAAGGCACGATCACCAGGGGCTTGCCGGGTACCGTCTCGCGATCCCAGAACGGCACGTCGCCGCTGTAATCGTCCATGTGGTAGGAGAAGCCTTCCTCGATCAGCAGGCGGCGGGTGTTGTCAGTCAGCATGTAGCGCGACAGCCAGCCATATGGGCGCACGCCACAGGTCTGTTCGATGCTGGCCACGGCCTTGCGGATGAACTCGCGCTCCTGCTCTTCGTTCAGGCGGAACTGGTGGACCCAGCGCCAACCGTGGCTGACCGGCTCATGGCCCAGCTCGACAATCGCTTCGGCAATCTCAGGATGGTTCTCGAGGGACAGGGCAGCAACGGTCCAGCTCGCCATGATATCGAACTGTTTCAGCAGCTTGACCACACGCGGGGCGCCAGCCTTGATGCCGTACAGGTAGTTGCTCTCGTTCGCATAGTTGCGGATCGGGGCCTTGATGAAGATGCCCAGCTCGTCGACCGGCTCCATCCCCTTGTCACCGCGGGCCACGGTCTGTTCGCTGCCTTCCTCGACATTGACCACGACCGACAGCGCCATCTTCGCGCCGCCGGGCAGGTCCATCCGTTCCTCACGCATCAATGCATCTCCTCGCCGCCCGAGACGTTCAGCGCCTCGCCGGTGACGTAAAAGGCGTCGTCGCTGGCGAGCCAGGCACAGGCGGCCGCCGTGTCGCTGGGCAGGCCGGGGCGCCCCATCGGGTTCTTGGCGGCCATGTTCTTCAAGTAGGCCTCGACCGTGTCGAACCCGAGCAACTTCGAGAAGTACTCGTTCTGCTGCGCGCCAAGGCCGGTGGTGACATGGTTCGGGCAGACCGCGTTGACGGTGATACCGTGCGCGCCCAGTTCCACCGCCGAGGCGCGGGTCAGGCCGACCATGCCGTGCTTCGAGCTGACATAGGCCGGCAGGTGAGGAAAGCCGGTCTTGGCCGCCTGGCTGGCGATGTTGATGATCCGCCCGCCCTTGCCCCCATTTGTTTCGTTGGCGGCGATCATCGCCTTGGCCGCGGCCTGGGTGCAATAGAAGGCACCCGACAGGTTGACCGCGATCACGGTCGCCCAGTCCTTGGGATCAACCTCCAGCATCGGCTTCATCATGAACCCGATCCCGGCATTGTTGACGAAGACATCGACCGAACCCAGCGCCGCAACCGCCCGGTCGACCAGGGCCTGGCACTGCGCCGGATCGGACACGTCGCAGGCAATCGTCGCGACCTTGACGCCGCGGGCGCGCAGGTCTTCGGCCACGCCCTCGGCCTCGGCATCGATCCGCAGGTCGGAAACGACGCAGTTCGCGCCCTCGTCGGCAAAGCGGCGCAGGATGCCCTGGCCCAGGCCCTTTTCCTTGCCCGAGCCGGTGACGACGATGGTCTTGCCCGCGAGCCGGCCCATTGTCAGAGGTCCTCGGTCAGGATGAAGCAGGGGTTGTCGGTGAATTCACCGAACCCGGCGGCGACCTTCTGGAACTCGGGATCGGAAACATCGGCGACGAAGGCATCCATGCCGTGAATGTCGATCACCTCGATATAGTCGTAAGGCGGCTTGGCGTCCGAGCCGAACAGGCCGGTGGCGCGGTGGATCGTGAAGCCGCGGACCGAGCCGAGCGCATTGACACCGGGAATGTCGGTGCCGCGGGCCCAGGCTTCATAGGCTTCGCGGCTGGCGCCTTCCTTCAGGTTGAACAGGCAGACGATGCGCATGATTTCTCTCCCTTCAGATACTGGACTGTGGCGGATGGCGGTAAGCTTGCAACTGATTATCGAGCTGGCGTGCCAGCGCGATCAGGCCCGGCTCGCTGCCCGATGGGCCGACAATCTGGACGCCAGCAGGAAGCCCGTCCTCGCTCGATCCCGAAGGGAGCGAGAGCGCGGGCAGGCCGGCGATATTGGCGAGGCAGGTAAAGTCCGCCTGGTTGGACGGCGCGCGGGTCCCGTGCGGAAAGGCCACCTGCGGCGCGGTCGGCATGATCAGGACGCTGTCGCTGCCCAGCGCTTCTCGCACGGCGGTGCGGGTGCGGGCCAGGACTTCCGGGCGTTGCTTCATCCCGGCGGTGATCTTGAGAATGAACTTGAGTTCGTCTGAAAGACCAAGTTTATTCTCGTGGTATTCAGGGCCCAGATCGGCGATCAGCCACTGCCCCGCACTGACCAGCCCGGCCATCCGGATGTCGGTGAGACTATCCGGGAGGTCAAGCGTTGCACGAGGCAATGGCAGACCACGCAGCGCGGCCTCAAAGCCAGCAGTAACGACCGGTTGAACTTCGACCTCGCTCTGGCGGCCCAGAACGAGCGCCCGCTTGAAGGTTACCGCTTGCCCTGGATCGCTCGCCAGCACCTGCCACGCCCGCTCCAGCAGATCGAGGTTGCGCGCCAGTGGCCCGATGCAGTCGAGGCCCGGCTCAAGATAGGCGAGTCCATCCTCGCTGATCGCGCCATGGGTCGGCTTCAGGCCATAGACCCCGCAATAGGCTGCCGGGATGCGGACCGATCCCATCGTGTCGGTGCCAAGCGCCAGGTCGCAAAGCCCAGCTGCCACCGCAGCGCCGCTGCCGCCTGACGAACCGCCGGGGGTATAGCCATGCCGGAGCGGGTTATGCGTGCGACCATAAAAGGGGTTATCGGTATGCGCGCCCAGCGCCGCCTCGTGCATGTTGACCGTGCCGAGGATCGCCGCCCCGGCGCTGCGCAGACGGGCAACCACTTCGGCATCGCGGCTGGCAATCCGGTCACGGTAGAGCCCCATCCCGCCGGTCCAGGGCAGACCCTTGACCATGATGTTCGACTTCACCCCCACGGTCAGTCCTGCCAGCGGCCCATCGCCGCCTTGCGCCGCGGGATCGAGATCGACGAAGGCGCCCCAGCGGTCGTCCATTACACACCGCGCTCGTCAATCAGGCGGATCGGTTTCTGGCGGGTGTCGATCTGGGTCGCCGCAGCAGTCTCACCCGGCGCGCAGAGCTGGACCGCCACTTCCACGCCAAGACCCCGGCGCAGGACTTCGGCCAATTCGCCGGCATTGCTGCCGCCGCGGCTTTCGATCGTCACCACCATGTCATCACGCTGTGTCGCGGCATCGCGGCGCAGGTGGCAGACATATTCGCCGGTCAGGTCAGGTCGGTTCTCGATCAGCGCGGCGATGGCGTGAGGGAACAGGTTGATGCCGCGAAGCTTCACCATGTTGTCGCTACGGCCCTTGAACCCGGCAATCCGCTTGAAGCCCAGCTCGCCCCGCCCATCCAGCTCATGCGTGATGTCGTGGGTGTTGAAGCGAATGCAGGGGGCAATGTCGTCCTTGAACAGGCAGGTAACGACCATGTCACCCGTCTCGCCCCTGGCCACCGGCGTGCCGCTCTCGATGTCGAGCAGCTCGAGGTACTGCGCGTCCTCCCAGACATAGAGCCCGTCTCGGTCTGGCCCTTCGCCCGCGATCGAGCCGGTATCGCCCACCCCGTACCAGTCATAGGCCCTGGCTCCGTGCCAGGCAGCCTCGGTCGCGGCGCGGTCCTCGGTTCCGAGGTGGCCGATGATCATCCGCAGCTTGATCCGGTCAAAAAGCTTCTCCGCCTCAGCGACTTCGGCCAGCTTCCTGATGTAGTCGACGAAACCGACCATCACCGTGACACCGAAGTCCGCCAGCAGGTTCACCTGGTTCACGGAGCGCGTCTCGATTCCCGTCCCGGCCGAGAGAAACAGCGAATTGGTGAAGTGGATCACGGATTCGCGAATGTAGTGCCCACCGTTGATCATCCCGTGCCCATAGACCGAATGTACCACATCCTCGGGCTTCAGCCCCATCCAGCGGTACATCCGCCCGACCAGCAGGTTGGTCACCTCGCGCCCCTTGGGTCCGAACATCAGCGGCTGGGGGCGTCCGGTCGTGCCGCTGGTGGTGTGGAACACCACCGGATCGGTGCCTCGCCCGTCGAAATCGCCATAGGGCGGGTATTCGTTGACCGATGCCATCAGGTCCGACTTGTCATAGACCGGCAGCTTGGTGATGTCGGCCAGCCCCCTGATGTCACCGGGCTCGATCCCCTGCGCGCCCCACAGCCGCTGGTAGAACGGGATCTGCCACCCGCGCTGCATCAGGCGCCTGAACTGGGCATCCTGGATCGCGAAGATCTCGTCGCGGCTGATGCTGCGATAGCGCGCGGTAAAGGCATCGCCGACCGGATAGTCGGCCAGCATCTGCTTGATGTCGAGGGCTTCAAAATAAGTCGGGAAGCTCATGTCGGGTCCGTGAAATAGGCGAGGGGATCGGTGAACAGGCGCGGATCGTGCCCGGTCGGAGCGAATTCGCGGGCAAGGTCGAGCTTCGCCCGTGCCTGGTCGGACGAAAGCGGCGCATCGGGGCTGCCCAGCGTGTGCGGCACGGCGATAATCTGCGTCACGCCGCCGACAGTGACGCGCAGCTCCTGGGGGAACAAGGCGTTGGGATCGTCATTGCCGTCCGCGACCAGCGCAACCTTGCCCGCCAGCGCGGCCAGCGCAGGATCGGCGAAGTCCTCCGGCGTGAAGCGGCGCGGGTCGATCCGGCCATCGGTCAACATCAGCGCCACCAGGAACGGCAGGCACAGCCGGGCATAAGCCGGGGTCATGTCCGCCTTGTAGGGTCGCCCGACCAAGCGATGGATCAGCGGCGGGCAAGCGAGTTCGATCCTCTCGACCATCTGCCCGGCGAGCCCCTGCAAAGCCCCCAGCGCGGCATGGCTGGCCCGGCCCGAGGGGAACGGCTTGGTGCTGATCTCTGCGATGCGCCAACCCTGCCCCAACTCACTGGTGTAGCGCGACAGATCGCCCCGATCGATCAGCCGGAAGTAGCCGAACGGCCCCTCCAGCGGATCGAGCGGCGCGGTGAAGCCGGCTTTGGCTAGGTCGCTCGCCGTCACCGCTGCGCGGGCCGCATTGGCAACCTGAAACGGCAGGGTGATCGAGCCTTCGACATGGGCCTGCATCGTTCCCGCCGCGCTCGAATAGGCGAGGCCCAGCGCATGCTCCAGCGGTGCGCCGTCAATCCGCGCCACGGCAAGCGCCGCGCCGATCACACCGGCAGTGGCCGGACGAAAGAAGCTGAGCGCAGAGTCTGCGGCAATGCCAAGACCCGAGGCGATATCGACCCCAATGGCGAGCGCCACCAGCGCCTCTTCCGGATCGCAGCCGCCCTTGCGGTCAATCGCGGCGCCAAGTGCGGCGGTCACGACGCTCATGGCGTGCACCACGGCCGGTTCGTGGACCGCGTCCCATTCCAGGCAGTGAATCCGATAGCCGTTCACGAAAGCCGCGCCGGGTGCCGGCAGGCGTTCGGCCGTGCCGATCAGGCGGGCAGCGGCACCGGCACCCATCGCCCGGGCCGCAGTCAGGATGGCATCGGCACCCGGCGCGTTCGCCCCCGCCGCGCCGACCGCCAGGGTATCGCCCAGCAGGCGGATGGCAACCGGCCGGACAGTGGCACCGAGGCAGTGACGAGCACCAGCAAAGGCAAGGAGATCGGCGGTCGCGCTCATCCCAGCCAGTCCTCCAGCAGGTCGGCAATCGCCGCCGCATCGTCGCCATTCAGCGCCAGGGCACAGGCACGCTCGGCCTCATCAGTCGGCAGGCCGCCCCAGGCCGCAAGCGTGTGCATCTTCTGGCGAATGACGGCCTCATCGACCGGCCGTTCCGGATCGCCGCGCGTATCGATCAGTTCAAGGCCATTCAGACGTGCCCCAAAGTGTGTGGGGTATCGCCTTGTAATCAGATCATCTTCTGAAACCGAAACTTTTGCCCGCAGCGGGGCCAGCTCGGCGATCGCCTCGGCTGTGAAGTCCTCGGGCCGCGCCTCCCGTCCGCTGGCGATTACCGCCACAGCGTGCTGCAGGCTGAACTTGGCGTCGACCTCGGTCACCGGGTTCGGCCGATCACAGAAGGCAATGGCATCGGCATAGGTCTCGACCCGGAACGGTGCCGTCAGCTCGCCACGCGCGCGAAGTTCAAGCGCGCAGTCGATCACCGGGTGAGCATGCCGACAAGCCGCCCATGGCTTGAAGCTGACCTCGTGGATGCGCCAGCCCTCGCCTGGTTCGAGCGGCTTCGGCGCATCGCAGGTTGCGGCATAGAGGCCCTGCGGCCCTTCAAGCACTCTCGCCGTGCCGGTCAGCCCGCGCGATGCCATATAGGCGGCGAAGTAGCCATTGTTGCCAGCCATGGCGACGTGCCACTGCTTGGTCATCCCGGCCTCATGCCGCATTTGCCAAAGCCCGCCGGTGGTCGACCCGGCATTGCTAAGCGCTGCGACCAGTTGCCCTTCGTCGAGCCCGAAGACCGATCCGGCCGCTGCCGCAGCACCGAACGGACCGGCGGTCGCCGTGTTGTGGTAATGGGAATAGTGCTTTGCGTCGAAACTCGCGCCGATCGCGATCATCGCCTGGTAGCCAAGCACCGCGCCATTCAGCACTGCGTCCAGATCGGCATTGACATCGCCAGCGGCTTCCAGCGCCGCAGCCCAGATCACCGGCCCCGGATGCAGCAGCGCGGCACGGTGGACATCGTCCATCTCCAGAACGCCGCCCAGCCAGCCCGCACGGCGCGAACCGCCGAGGTCGGCCCGATACAGCACCTTGGCCACTTGCGCCTGCCGCGCCCCTGCGACACAGGCGAGCCAGTCCAGCAAGTGCAGCCGCGCACGCGCCCTATCGCTTTCCGTGATCGGGCGCGCTAGTGTTCGGACAAGCTGGACCAGGAGGGGCTCGCTCATTGCCACCTCCCGGGATCAGACGGGAGCAAGGATTGACTGCCAGCATGACCGTTACGCGTGAGCGCGAAGCCCCTCGCTACCTTCAGGTCGCGGGTGAACTGCGTGCCGAAATCCTCTCTGGCAAATTCGCCGCGCGCGACCAGTTTCCGACCGAAAGCGAACTGTGCCAGCGCTATGGCGTTTCGCGCTTCACGATCCGCGAAGCACTGCGTCGACTGCAGAGCGAGGGGTTGATTGCCCGCAAGCGAGGCTCGGGCACGGTGGTACAGCCGGCCGCCGCGCGCGGCGGCACGCTGCACCAGCCGCTCTCCAACGTTGGCGAAATCCTGCAATATGCCCGCGATACGCATGTGACCTATGAACCGCGCGGCCGGGGCGACCTGCCGCGCGAGATTGCCGAGCAGATCGGCGAGGATACGAGCGGCACCTGGACCTGCTTTCGCGGCGTCCGCAGCCCCCAGCTTGATGGCCAGCCGATCGCCGCGACCGATGCCTATTTCCACGAAAGCGTCGAGGGCGCGGTGGCGCGGCTGGATCTTGGCGCTGGCACCCTGTTCAGCCAGATCGAGCAACTCGCCGGGGTCAGCATCGGCAAGGTCACGCAGGACATCCAGGCGGTTGCCGCCAGCGCCGACATTGCGAAGGCGCTCGATCTCAAGCGCGGCAGCCCGGTATTGCGGATCCTGCGCTGCTACATCGATGCCAGGGGCCAGGTATTTGAGATTTCGGTTAGCCACCACCCGGGCGATCGCTTCGCCTACTCGATGCATATCGACGTGGATGGCTGACATCGCTTAACCCTCGCCAAGCGCGGGCACCTTGCCAGGCACCCACGGCGCCTCGTTGGCAAAGCGGATCGGCGGAGCGATATGATGACGTCCGTCAGCCTCGACCAGTAACCCGCGCTGGCCAACATGCGGCTCGTCCAGCGCTTCGCGGAAATCGAGCACGGGCGCGAAGGCCACGTCCTTGTCGTGGAACCATGCCACCCATTCGTCGCGGGTCTTCGTCCGGAAAGTTTCGCGCAGGAAAGCGATCAGCGGCGCCTGGACCGGGCCCGCATCCTGTTCCGCCAGCGCAATCAGGTCCGGCCGACCCAGCGCGGTCAGCAAGTTGGTGGCGAACTTGATTTCGCGACCCCCTAGCACGACGTGGCGACCGTCGCTGGTCTGATAGACCTGGTAAAATCCGGCCCCGCCGAGCGAACGCTGCTCACTCGATTTCGGTGAAGGTCCCCCGGCGATCGCTGAGCCGGCGGTATGCGCGCACCACGGCAGGAGGCTGTCGAACATGGCAACGTCGATATAGTCGCCCTCCCCTGTCTTCTCACGCCCGACGAGCGCCATCAGCACAGCGGACAATGCGGTCAGACCGGCGGCAAGATCGGCGCTGGGCGCGCCCGGCACCACTGGCGTCCCGTCCGGCCCGTCATTGACACTCATGAATCCGGCCAGGGCCTGGACCGCCATGTCATGGGCCGGGTGGTGGGCCAGTTCGCCCTCCTGCCCAAAGGCCGAGATCGAGCAGTAAACAACACGCGGATTGAGCACGCGGACCACCGGATAATCGAACCCCAGTCGCTTCATCACGCCGGGACGGAAGCCTTCGACAAAGACATCGGCCTCGGCAATCAGCGCACGCAGCGCGGCCTTGCCCTCTTCGCTCTTGAGGTCGAGCACCCGGCTTTCCTTGCCGCGATTGAGGTTGGCAAACCAGACCGACTGCCCATTCTCGAACGGGGCCTGGCTGCGCACCGGCTCACCGCCGCGCGGCTCGATCTTGATGACCCTCGCGCCCTGATCGGCCATCATCACGGTCATGGCCGGGCCCGGCAAAAACTGCGTCAGGTCGACAACGGTGATGCCGCTCAGCTTGCCCATTGCCCCCTCGGTCAGACAACGCCGCCGGAGCGTAGCCGGGCGAAGTCATCCTCGCCATAGCCAAGCTCGGCCAGGATCGCGGCGGAGTCTGCCCCCAGCAGCGGCCCGGCCCGGTTGGGCAGGCGCTGACCATCCAGCTTGATCGGGCTGGCAAGGACCTGGAAATCGGGATTGTCGGGATGGGCCACGCTGTCGCGCATGCCGATTGTCCGGAGCCAAGGGTTATCGAGCGCCTGCTCGAACTGGTAGACCGGGGCAACCGGCACGTGCCCTTCCAACAGGGCCTGCCAGTGGGCCATCGGCTGGCGCGAGAAGATGCCGTCCAGCACTTCGGTCAGCGCGGCGCGATTGGCCAGCCGATCGGGGTTGGTCTTGAAGCGCGGATCCTGGCCCAGTTCGGGATGGCCGATGCGTTCGACCATGATGTCCCAGAACTTGGGCAGCTGGCACATCACGAACATCCAGCCGTCAGCCGCCTTCACCATCTGGCTGGGCGTGGCGCTGGGGTGGGCCGAACGCGGCGTGCGACCCGTGACATCGCCGTTGTTCATGTACCACAGCGCCGGATAGCTGGTCTGGTGCACGGCAGCAGAGAGCAGGTCGGTATCGACATCGCGCCCTTGCCCCGTGCGCTGGGCGTCGATCATTGCCGCCAGCAGGCCGATCGCCATGATCGTACCGGTCATGAAATCGACCATGGAGAGGCCCATTCGTTGCGGTTCGCCATCGGGATCGCCGGTCAGCGCGCAAAACCCTGCCTCTGCCTGCATCAGGTAATCATAACCCGGCCACTTGGCACGCGCATTGTCGCGCCCGTAGGCCGAGAGGTGCGCGCAGACGATCGCCGGGTTGACATCCTTCAGCGCGTCATAGGTCACGCCCAGCTTTGCAGGCAGATCGCCGCGCAGGTTGTTGACCATGGCATGGCTGGTTGCAGCCAGTTCGCGCAAGATCGCCTGCCCTTCGGGCGCATTGAGATCGAGGGTAAGCGAGCGCTTGTTGAGGTTGAAGGCGTGGAAATAGACGCTTTCCCCCGGCCTGGTGAAATGTGGTCCAACTGCGCGCGCGGTATCGCCCCCGCCCTTCCCGTCCTTCTGCGGCGGTTCGATCTTGATCACCTCTGCGCCCAACTGGGCCAGGAACATCGTACCATAGGGCCCCGCGCCGTACTGTTCGGCGCTTATGACCCGGAAGCCCGAGAGGGGAAGGTGCAGCTCGGTCACGCCGGGTTCCGTTTGACCCATTGCTTGGAGATGATCATCCGCTGCATCTCGTTGGTGCCTTCGCCGATGCACATCAGCATGGAATCGCGATAGAATCGTTCGATGTCATACTCCTTGGAATAGGAGTAGCCGCCGTAGATCCGCATGGCTTCCTGACTGTTGGCCACGGCCGCCTCGCTGGCGAAGTACTTGGCCATCCCGGCCTCCAGGTCGCAACGCTCACCCTTGTCATAGGCAATCGCGGCATCAAGGGTCAGCAGCCGGGCGGCGCGGGCACGGGTGACCATCTCACCGATCTTGAGCTGGATCGCCTGGTGCTCCGAAATCGGCTTGCCCATGGTCTGGCGCTGCTGGGCATATTCGGTCGCAAGCCGCAGCGAGCCTTCCGCAAGCCCCACGCCGCGCGCGGCGACGTTGATGCGGCCAAGCTCGAGCCCACCGGTGGCCTGGAAAAAGCCCTGCCCTTCCACGCCGCCGATCAGCTGGTCAGCCGGAATGCGATAGTCTTCGAAAATCAGCTCGGCGCTGTCGATCGACTTGTACCCCAGCTTGTCGAACTTCTTGCCGGTAGTGAAGCCTTCGCGCTTGTCGGCGATGAACAGGCTCATCCCCTTGTAGCGCGGATTGGCATCGGGGTCGGTCTTGACCAGCAGGGCAAAGCACGAGCCGTTCAGCGCGTTCGAAATCCAGGTCTTGGTGCCGTTGATGACGTAATCGTCGCCATCCCGCCGCGCAACCGAGCGGATCGCCTGAAGGTCGGTCCCGGCATTGGGTTCGGTCAGGGCCAGGCCGCCGCGGATCTCGCCACTGGCGAATTTGGGCAGCCACTTGGCTTTCTGCGACGGGGTGCCAAAGCGTTCGACCGCCGCAGCCATGATCAGGTGCGAATTGAAGATGCCGGTCAACGCCATCCAATAGGAACTGATCTTCATCACGATCTTGGCATAGGTTGTCGCCGGCAGACCCAGACCGCCGTATTCCTGGCCGATGGTCGCGCCGAACAGGCCCATATCGACCATCTCGTGCACCAGTTGCTCGGGCCAGATGTCGTTATGGTCGTGATGGAGGATCACCGGTTTGACCGAACGCTCGATCCAGCGGTCGATCGCGTCAAGGAAGGCCTCTTCTTCGGCCGGGTCGATCGTCCGGCCCTGATCGCTCATCATGTCCACGGCGGTTGCCATTCCTGCTCTCCTTAATCGTCGCCGGGGCCGAAACCGCGCTTCCAGATCAGCATGATCCGCACGAAATCGCAGACTACATCGCCGTGCTGGTTCTTGCCCACGGTCTTGATCGTGACGATCCCCTGTTGCGGGCGCTTGTCGGACTCGCGCTTTTCGAGCACTTCGGTTTCGGAATAGATCGTATCGCCAGCGAAGACCGGCTTCAGCAACCGGATTTCCTTCCAGCCGAGGTTGGCGACCGCCTTCTGACTGACGTCGGACACGGACTGGCCGGTCATGATAGCGACGGTCAACGGCGAGGCGACCAGGCACTTACCGAATTCGGTCTTGCTGGCGTACTCGGCGTCACAGTGCGCCGGATGCTGGTTCATCGTCAGCAGGCTGAACCAGGTGTTGTCGGTTTCGCTGATCGTCCGGCCAGGGCGATGCTCATAGACATCGCCGACATTGAAGTCCTCGAAATAGCGGCCGAAGGTCTCCCGGTACCGACCCGGTGCGACTTCGATTGCCCCATTACGCATTGTCAGTTCCCTTTCCGGCTGAGCACGGCCTGGTAGCGCTTGACCAGCGGTGCCTCGAGCATCTTGCCCTTGAAACGGATTACCTTGCCCCCGGCCCCATCGAAAGCCGCGAGCGCAGCCTCGGCTTCGGCCACTTCTGCCGCAGTCGGGGTAAAGGCGGCTTCGATCGCCGCCACCTGCGCAGGGTGGATCGCGGCCTTGGCGGCAAAGCCAAGCGCCTTGGCTTTGCCGCATTCATCGACGAGGCCCACCTCATCATCCAGATTGATCCACGGCACGTCAATGGCCGGCACCCGCGCCTCGGCACAGGCCAGGACCAGCGCCTGCCGGGCCGCGAGCAGCGGTTCCCAGGCAAGGGCCACGCCCAGCTCGCCAGAAAAATCACCGCCGCCGAACATCACCCCTCCTACCTTCGGTGCGGAAGCGATGGCGACCGCGTGGCGAAGGCCCTTGGGCGTTTCGATCAGCGGGATCAGTTCGGGGCACCGTTCACCCAGCGCGGCAGCGATGATCTCGATCTCCGTTGCGCTTTCGACCATCGGCACGAACAGGAATGGGGGAAGGTGCGCAGCCTCGATCAGCGCGGCGAGGTCGGCAATTCCGGCCGCCGTTGTCATGCCGTTCATGCGGATCGCCCAGCCCGCCTCGCCACTGGCAACCTGGGCCAGGGCATGATCGCGCGCGGAAGCCTTTTCTTCGGCTGGAACGGCGTCTTCGAGGTCGATAACCGTCAGCCCCGCCCCGCTGCCGTGGGCCTTCGCGAACCGATCAGGCCGTGAGCCAGGCACGAACAGGAAGGAATTGGCGGCAAACATGCGAACAGGGTGCTCCAGGCGGGGTTCTCTCAATCACCTTGGCATGGATAATTTGTCCGGACAACTTTAAAGTCAAGCAATTCATCCGCCAGATGGACAAACTTCCCGCATGCCCCTTGCTGACTTCGGGATGGGCAGCCCGCACTGGCAAAAAAGGGCCGACGGCTTGCGCCATCGGCCCCTTCGCTCGGTCGTCTTGACCGCTGGGTCTAGAACTTCACGCCCGCTTCCACCCCGATCAGGCGGCGGCCGCCGGGCGAGATGAACGAGCCACCGAACTCGATCGCGGGGATCGCTTCGGCGATGTACTTCTTGTCGAACAGGTTCTCGGCGAAGACGACAACGTGGTAGTTGTCGGTTTCCAGGCCAAGGCGCGCATTGAACACGCCAAAGGTGTCGCGCTGGGCCACGTTGTAACGCGCATCGCCCACCGCCGCCGGGAGCGCCAGTGCCGAAATCGGCAGCAGGCCGCTGAACAGGGTCGGGCGGGTCTGGTCCTGCACGGTGTGGAACCAGGTCGGACCGGTCAGGCGATAGTCCGCGCGGCCGGTGATGCGCAGCCCATCGGTGACCGGCACCTTGAGATCGGCCCCGACGTTGAGCGTCCAGTCGGCGGTGTAAGGCGACTTGTTCCCAACCGTGTAAGGCCGCGAGGCGTTCTTCTTGATCTCGCTATCGGTGACGTTGAAGGAACCGAACACCTTCACGCCATCAACCACCTTGCCGGTCAGGTTGATCTCGGCGCCCTTCACGTCGACCGTGTCGATGTTCGACACGACGCGCAGCAGGCCGAAGCCGCCGACGAAGAATTCGAAGAACTGCATGTCGGTGATGCGGGTGTAGTACCCGGCAAGGTCGAAGGTGATGCGGTCGTCGAACAGGGTGCCCTTGACCCCAGCTTCGAACGCGCTCGACTTTTCCTTGCGGTACTGGTCGTTGATCCGCACATTCGCGTTGATCGTGCCCGGCGTGACGCCATTGTTGAAGTTGGCGTTGATCAGCGCCGACGAGCCCTGGTTGTTGAACCCGCCCGATTTGAAGCCGATGCCCCAGTTGACATAGACGTTGAGCCGGTTGCTGGGGGTCCAGCTAAGCGTCACCTTCGGCTGCAGCTGCTTGAACGAAGCCGACTTGGGGGTCAGCGGGCCAAAGGCCTGACCCGGATTGATCGGGCCGCCGGTGAACGGATCGATCGCGGTCGGCACCAGCGAGCGCGAGGCCCGGTCCTCGATGTCATAGCGCAGCGCCAGACCAGCCTTGAACTGATCGTTGGGCTTGTAATCGAGCGAGCCAAACGCGGCATAGACCTTGGTATCGAACTGGTCTGCCAGCAGCAGCGAGGTCGGGTTCGAGCTCGAGGGGCCGTTGTAGAGGTTCTGGATCACCCCGCGGCCGGTATCTGCGCCCAGGCTGACCCCGGTCTGGCGATCGATCTTGAGGTAATAGGCGCCAACCTGCCAGGCCAGCGGCCCATCCCCGGTCGAAACCAGCCGCACTTCGGCGCTGATGTCTTCCTGGTTGCGAAGCTGGTATTGCGTTCCGTCGCAGGTCGTCGGGCTATATGGGCCGAAGGTCGAGCCATTAGCCGGAGCAAAGATGAATGGCACGGGGATCGCACCAATCCCGCCAGGCTGGTTGACCGGGAAACCGGTGTTGGCCGCAGTCGTGGCGAAGCACGAGTTCACCGCCGTCGCGCCCGAGGGAAGCGCCGCGCTGATGTAACGGGCGAAGTCTGCCGAGGTGCCATCGGCCACCAGGTCCTGCTTGGTGTCCGAGAACAGCGCCCAGGCCACCAGCTTCATGTTTTCGAAGCTGTGCTCGACCTTGATCGAGGCGTCGAAGCTGGTCTGGTCGTTGCTGGCGCGGATGTTGTTGTAGAACCGGAACTCGTGGTCGTCGACGTCCTCGTAGAACTTCGGGTTCACCGCCGCGAAATTGGGCAGGTGGAACGACGCGTTGAACGGCAGCGACGCGCCATGGAACTCGGCCCAGCGCACCTTGACGTCGAACTCGGTATTCTCGCCCAGGGTAAAGACCAGGCGGCCATCGACGTTGTAGGCTTCCTTGTCGTCAACGGTCTTGCTGTTGCCGAGGAAGATGTTGCGGAAGAAGCCGTCGGTGCGCTGGAAGCCACCGCTCAACACCATGCCGGCCCCTTCGCCCAGCGGCAGCGAGGCATAGGCCGAGGCATCCCAGGTGTTGGCATTGGCATAGGACACACGCGCGCCGCCTTCAGCCACGTCCTTGGGCTTGAGCGTCTGCAGCACGATCGCGCCAGCCGCCGCGTTGCGGCCATAAAGCGCGCCCTGCGGACCCTTCAGGATTTCGACCTGGCGCAGGGTCCCCTGCACCTGGTTGAGCTGGGCGGTGTTGGTCTTGAGGATCCCGTCGACCACCAGCGCGACCGAGCTTTCCGCGTCGCGCGCGCCGTTGATCCCGCGGATGTTGATCTGGGTGTCGCCAGCTTCGGCGGTGCCGGTCACGATCGTCACGCCAGGGGTAAGCTGGGCGAAATCGTCAGCATTCTTGGCGCCAGTGCTTTCCAGCGCGGCGGTGGAGAGCACTGCGACCGAGGCCGGAACATCCTGGAGACGCTCGTTCTGGCGGCGGGCGGTTACGATGATCGCATCCTCCTCGCTTGCGCCATCAGCGGCATTGTCCTGGGCGAAGACGGGGGTGGCACCGAGCGCAAGCCCGGCAGCCGAAGCCGAAAGCAGAAGGCGCGTAATCCGCATCATAGATACTCCCTGTTGACCGCTGCCCACCTTTTGATGGCCGATTCCCCGGACAGCTTGTGTCGCGACCCACTTATTGTATACAAATGGCTCAGGTCAAGAGAGCCAGTGGGGATCATGTCGCGCGCATCGGATCATGCCTATACGGTAATTCGGGGAATGATCCTGGCGGGTGAACTGCCACCGGGTTCACAGCTCAGCGAAGAAGCGCTGGCGCTGCGCTGCGCAGTGTCGCGCACCCCGGTTCGTGATGCCCTGCGTCGCCTGGAGGCCGACCTGCTGATCCGTCGCAGCGAAAGCCAGCGCAGCTTTGTGGCAGACTGGTCGGATGACGACATCGAAGACGCGTTCGAACTGCGAGCCATGCTGGAAGCCCAGGCCGCCCGCCGTGCCGCCAGCCGCATCAACGCCGCGCAACTGGAGGCCTTGCGGGTTCACAATCACGGAATCGAGACGGCGATCGCGGCCGACCTGCCGGACATCTCTACCTTCCTCGAGCACAACCGCGCCTTCCACGAAATCATTGTTGAAGCAGCAGGTTCGCCGCGGCTGGCCAGCCTGCTGACCCGCCTGATCGAGCAACCGGTCGTCTGGCGCACGGCCCAGAATTACGATCGCGAGAACCTGCACAGGTCGCACCGAGAGCACGAAGAACTAGTCGCCGCCTTTGCCCGCCGCGATGCCGGCTGGGCCGCCTCGATCATGACCGGCCATATCCGCCGCGCCTATTACGCCTACCTGGATGCCTATGCGGTCCAAAGGCAGGCAGCCGAATAGGCGGCTTGCAGAATTGTATACAGTAATGGCATAGCACCGTCATGAGCACGCCCTCCCACCCCACCGCGATCACGTTCGTCGAGGTCGGTCCGCGCGACGGACTGCAGAACGAGAAGCGGCTGATTTCCGCGGCTGACAAGTTGACGCTGGTCCAGCTGGCGATTGGGGCAGGAGCGCGGCGAATCGAGGTAACCAGCTTCGTCAATCCGCAGAAGGTGCCGCAGATGGCCGATGCCGAAGCGGTTTGCGCCGGACTGCCGCAGCGCGACGACGTGACCTACATCGGCCTGGTCATGAATCTGCGCGGTGCGGAGCGGGCGCTCGCCACTGGGCGGATCGATCAGCTGGGCGCGGTCTGCGTCGCAACCGACCGCTTCGCCATGGCCAACCAGGGCCAGACGAGCGATGAATCCGTCGCAGCCGCCAAGGCGATCATCGCCCTCGCCCGCGAACACGGCCGCACCGCCCAGGCAACCATTGCCGCCTCGTTCGGTTGCCCCTTCGAAGGCGAAGTGGCGGAAGACCGCGTGGTCGCCATGGCCGCGAGCCTCGCCGAAGAGGGGCCGGTCGAAGTCGCGCTGGCCGACACGATTGGGGTCGGCAACCCGGCTCACGTAGCGAGGCTGGTTGAGCGCGTGCGCGGTGCCATCGGCCCGCTGCCGGTACGCGTTCATTTCCACAACACACGCGGCACGGGCCTCGCCAACGTCTGGGCGGCGGTCGCCGCCGGGGCGACGGTGGTGGACGGCGCGCTGGGCGGTCTGGGCGGCTGCCCCTTTGCCCCTGGCGCGGCGGGCAACGTGGCAAGCGAAGACGTGGTCTACATGCTGGAGCGCGCGGGGATCGCGACCGGCATGGACCTGAAACGAATGATCGAGGCGAGCCATTGGCTGGCCAATGTAATGGACCGCAAACTGCCGGGCATGGTGGCGCAGGCCCCCGTGTTTCCCAAGGCCGCTGAGGAGTAGGATCGCATGGGTTATCGCCTGGGTGTGGATGTCGGTGGCACCTTTACCGACCTCCTGCTGTTCAACACCGATACCGGGGCATTCTGGCGGCACAAGACTCCGTCGACCCCGCATGACAGCTCGGAGGGCATCCTCAACGGGGTGACCGCGATCTGCGACAAGGCCGGGATCACGCCGGGCGCGATCGATTACTTCCTGCACGGCACCACCGTGGCGACCAACGCGGTGCTGGAAGGCAAGGGTGCGCGCGTCGGCCTCGTCACCACCGAGGGCTATCGCCACATCATGCAGATCGCCCGCTCGTTCGTGCCGGGTGGTCTGGCGGCCTGGATCATCTGGCCCAAGCCCACCCCCCTCGCCCGGCTGGAAGACACTGTCACGATCAAGGGCCGCGTCGATGCCGCCGGCAACGAGGTGCGCCCGCTTGAAGAGAATGACGTGCGCGAACAGCTGGGCGTGCTGAAGGCGCAGGGCGTCGAGGCGATCACGGTCAGCCTGATCAATGCCTATGTGAACGGATCGCACGAAGCCGTGGTCGGTAGGCTCGCGGCCGAGATCATGCCCGGCGTACCAGTGTCGCTGAGCCACGAAGTCCTGCCCGAAATGCAGGAATACGAGCGCACCCTGACGACTGTCGCCAATGCCGCGGTGCGCCCGGTGGTGGGCAAGTATGTTGCCAACCTGCGCACGCGCCTCGCTAACGCGGGCATGGCTGGCAAGCTCTCCCTGCTGCGTTCGGATGGTGGCCTGATGTCGGCCCAAAAGGCCGAGGAGCACCCGGTCAACATCCTGATGTCCGGCCCGGCCGGCGGCGTGACCGGGGCGCTGTGGGTCGGCAAGAATGCCGGGATCCGCAACATCCTGACCCTCGATGTCGGCGGCACCAGCACCGACGTGGCGCTGATCGAGAACCTCGAACCGCGCCGCCAGCGCACCACCGAGGTCGGCCACCTTTCGGTCCGCGCCTCGGCGCTGGACGTGAAGACCGTGGGCGCCGGCGGCGGCTCGATCGCCTATGTGCCCGACCTGACCAAGGCGCTGCGCGTTGGCCCGCAATCGGCCGGCGCGGTCCCCGGCCCGGTCGCCTATGGCAAGGGCGGCGAACTGCCGACCGTGACTGATGCCAACGTGGTGCTCGGCTATCTGCCGGAAAACCTCCTCGGTGGCACCTTCAACCTCGACCGTGAGGGCGCGAAGAAGGCGGTCCAGACCATCGCCGATGCGCTGGGGATCGACCTGATGGCGGCGGCGCGCGGGATCATCGACATCGTCAACGAGAACATGTTCGGTGCGCTGCGCATGATCTCGGTTCAGCAGGGCTACGATCCGCGCCACTTCGCGCTGATGGGCTTTGGCGGGGCCGGTCCGCTCCATGTCAATGCGGTGGCCCGCCTGATGGGCTCCTGGCCCGCGGTTTCGCCGGTTTCGCCGGGCGTGCTCTGCGCGCTGGGCGATGCGACCACGCGGATGCGGACCGAAACCGCCAGCTCGTTCTCGCGCCTGGCGACCACTACCCAGGCCGAGGAGCTGATCGCGATCCTGGACGAGATGGCCACCCAGACCCGCGCCGAATTGCTGTCAGACGGGGTGCCCGAAAGCGAGCTTACAAGTGAGTTCGAGGTGGACGTAAGGTATGCTGGACAGGCCTTCGAAGTACCCCTCACTATCACACCAGAGGCACTTCGCGCCGACGGCATCGCCGGGATCCTCAAGCGCTTCGATGAAGAGCATCACCGGCTCTTCACCTTCAACATGGATACCCCGCACGAGATCGTGAACCTGCGCGCCGTGGCGCTCGGCAAGGCACTCGACTTGCCCGCGGCCGAACTGCCCAAGGGCGATGGCAATCCGATCGCCGCCAAGATGCGCGACCACACCCTGTGGATGGACGGACGCGAACAGGCGGCGGTGATCTATGACCGGTCGAAGCTGCGACAGGGGGATGTGATCCCCGGCCCGGCGATCGTCGTGGAAATGGATTCCACCACGCTGATCGAAAGCGGCTGTGTCGCCACGGTCGACCATGTCGGCAACATCCTGATCAACCTGGCCTGAGGGGAGACGAGCCATGCCCACGACCATCGTCGAAACCAACCCGACCCCCTTCAAGCAGGTGCCGATCGACCCGGTGACGCTGGACATCATCGAGAACGCGCTGCGCAACGCGCGGATCGAGATGGACGCCACCCTGGTCCGCACTGCCATGTCGCCCGGCATCCGCGAACAGGGCGACGCCTTCCCGCTGATCGCCGATCACACCGGCAAGATGATCGTCGGCCAGTTCGGCAGCTTCATCGGCGGCTTCCTGAAGAGCTGGGACGGCACGCTGGAAGATGGCGACATGATCTTCCTGTCCGACCCCTATTCCTGCGAAGGCGCGATCAGCCACTCGAACGACTGGCTGGTGCTGCTCCCCGTGTTCAAGGATGGTCGCCTGCTGGCCTATACCGCGATGTTCGGCCACCAGAGCGACATCGGCGGCAAGGTGGTCGGCTCGATGCCAATCAACGCCCGCTCGATCTTTGAGGAAGGGGTGCGCATCCCGCCGGTGAAGATCTGGAAAAAGGGCGAATACAACGAAGACCTGATGAAGCTGGTCATGCACCAGACCCGGAAACCCGACTGGTGCCAAGCTGACCTCAACGCCCTGATCGCCTCGTGCCGGGTTGCCTCGCGCCGGGTGATCGAAATGGCCGAACGCTTCGGCGACGATGTCTATGTTTCGGCCACGCAGGAGCTGCTGGCGCGCAACCACCGCGCGATGAAGGCGCTTATCGGCATGGCCATCGCCGAGGAACCGGTCAGCTTCGAGGATTACATTTGCGACGATGGCGTCGGCTATGGCCCCTATCGCATCCGCTGCACCATGTGGCGCGATGGCGAGAAGGTGATCCTGGACTTCGCCGGAACCGATCCGCAATCGGCCGCCTCGATCAACTTCTACCTCAACGAGAACATGTTCAAGATGTTCTTCGGCATCTACATGATCATGGTCTTCGACCCGCAGATCCTGTTCAATGACGGGTTCTATGACCTGATCGACGTGCGGATTCCGGAAGGATCGCTGCTCAAGCCGAAGTTCCCCGCCGCGCTTTCGGGCCGCACCCACGCGCTGGGCCGGATCTTCGATATCCTGGGCGGCCTGCTGGGCCAGAAGACGCCGGAATTCCTCAACGCCGCCGGCTTCAGCTCCAGCCCCCACCTGTTCTATTCGGGCAATGACACGCGGCCTGGCAAGAACGGCGAATGGTTCCAGCTGTTCCAGATCGGCTTCGGCGGCATTCCGGGCCGTCCGCTGGGCGACGGGCCGGATGGCCACTCGCTTTGGCCGGGCTTTACCAACGTGCCGAACGAGTTCCTGGAACGCTACTTCCCGATGCTGATCGAGCGCTATGAAACCGCGCCCGACAGCGGCGGGGCGGGCCTGCATCGTGGCGGCAACGGCATCCACATGACCTACCGCTTCCTCAGCGCGGGCACGATCTCGATCCACGATGACCGCTGGTTCGTGCCGCCATGGGGCGTCAACGGCGGCGAGCCGGGCAAACGCGCGCGCAAGATCCTGGAAAAGGCCGATGGGACCAGCGTGATCGTTGGCAACAAGGTCGAGGACGTCGAGGTGGAAGTGGGCGATCAGTTGCACTTCATCACCTGGGGCGGCGGTGGCTGGGGCGATCCGCTGGAACGCGATCCGGCGCTGGTCGGCCTCGAAATCGTCCAGGGCCTGGTCACGCCGGACGGCGCAAAGGCTTATGGCGTGATCGCCGATGCCAGGGGCGTGGTCGATACCGCCGCGACCGAGGCGCTGCGCGCCGAAATGCGCGGCCAGCGGGGCGATCTGCCGCTGTTCGACTATGGCCCCGGGATCGAAGTACTGCGCGCCAATTGCGCGGCGCAAACGGGGCTTCCGGCGCCGATCCAGCCGGTCTGGCCGTACCTCGAAGCCGCGGAGTAAGTCGTGGCCGAAAACACTGGAGCTTTGAAGGGACTGCGCGTCGTCGAACTGGGCCAGCTGCTGGCTGGCCCGTTCTGCGGGCAATTGCTCGGCGATATGGGCGCGGACGTGATCAAGGTGGAGCCACCCGGCGCAGGCGATCCGTTCCGCGTCTGGGGCATGGGCGATGAAAAGGTCGTCTGGGAAGTGCTGGCCCGCAACAAGAAGTCGGTCTCGTGCAACCTGCGCGTACCCGAGGGGCAAACGCTGGTCCGCAGGCTGATCGCCACGGCCGATGTGCTGGTGGAAAATTTCAAGCCGGGCACGCTCGAAAAGTGGGGCCTTGGCCCGGACGTGCTGCACGCCGAAAATCCGCGCCTGATCATCGCCCGGATGTCGGGCTATGGCCAGGACGGGCCTTACAGCGACCGAGCCGGGTTCGGCGGGATTGGCGAGGCCATGGGCGGCTGGCGCTATATCGTCGGCGATCCCGACCGCCCCCCGGCGCGGATGGGCGTTTCGATCGGCGACACGCTGTGCGCCACCTATGGCACGATGGGCGTGCTGGCAGCGTTGCACCACCGCGAGAAGACCGGCCAGGGCCAGGTCGTCGATACCGCGCTCTACGAAGCCGTGCTGCAGGTCATGGAAGGCCTGGTGCCGGAGTATGACCGCAACGGCTTCATCCGCGAACGGTCGGGCTCGATCCTGCCGGGCATCGCGCCGTCGAACGTCTATCAGTGCAGCGACGGCGTCTACATGATCGGCGCCAACAACGACCAGATCTTCAAGCGGCTGGCCAAGGCCATGGGCCGCCCGGAACTGGGCGACGATCCGCGCTATTCCACCCACCTCGCCCGCGGCGAACGCCAGACCGAGCTGGACGAGCTGATCAACGCCTGGACCCGCACGCTGACGATCGACCAGGTCGATGCGCTGATGATCGAGCATTCGATCCCCGCTGGCCGGGTCTATCGCGCGCGCGACATGCTGGCCGATCCGCACTTTGCCGCGCGCCAGGCGATCATCGAGGTGGAGACCGAGCGGTACGGCAAGCTCAAGATGCAGAATGCCTTCCCCAAGCTGTCCGCCTCGCCTTCGGGGGTACGCTCACCCGCCCCGTCGGTAGTCGGCCAGCATAATGCCGAGATTTATGGCCAATTGCTGGGTATGAGTGCGGCGGAACTCGACGGGCTGAAGGCGGCAGGGGTGATCTGATGGCCAAGGACGAAGGCGACCTTGCAAGCAATTACCAGGGCGCCTTCGATGGCCACTTGCCGTTCGGCCAGCGCCCCGCGCTGCTGATCGTCGATTTCGTCATGGCCTATCTCGATCCCGCCTCGCCGCTTTATGCCGGGGTGGAAGATGCCCTGGCCAGCAACGAACGGCTGCTGGCGGCGGCGCGCGCGGCGGGTGTGCCGGTGCTGTTCACCAATGTCGAATATGCCCCCGGCGGGGTCGATGGCGGGGTGTTCTATCGAAAGGTGCCCGCGCTGAAGGCCTTCGAGCGCGGCTCGCCGCTGGGCGCTTTCCCGCCCAGCCTGACACCGCAGGACGGCGAACTGGTGGTGACCAAGCAATATGCCTCAGCCTTCTTTGGCACCACGCTGGCTTCGACGCTCACCACGCTGGACGTGGATACCGTGCTGATCACCGGGCTTTCGACCTCTGGCTGTGTCCGCGCCACAGCGCTCGATGCCTGCCAACACGGTTTCCTGCCCTTCGTGGTGCGCGAGGCCTGCGGCGACCGCCATCCCGGCCCGCACGAGGCAAATTTGTTCGACCTGCAAGCAAAGTACGCAGAAGTCATTTCCGAAATCGAGGCGATCGCGAGCCTAGGTGCCTTGGCCTAAGAGTTGTCTGGACAACTGTGCGCAGCGCGGCAAAGGTGCGAGCGAACAGGAGCCGCCCCATGACCATCCCCGTCCGCAACCCCCGCACCGGCGAAGTCGACTATGCGATCGAGGCCGTACCGGCCGAGGAGATCGCCGCGATTGCCCGCCGCCTTCGCGCCGCCCAGTCCGACTGGTTGGCCATGGGTGCCGAAGCCCGCGCCGCCATTCTGGTCCGCTGGGCCGAGGCGATCGAAGCGCGCAGCGCTGACCTAGTGACCAAACTCAGCGTCGATACCGGCCGCGTTGCCATCGCCAATGTCGAGGTGTTCAGCGTGGCCGGCACGCTGCGCCGCTGGGCTGCGACGGGCCCGGCCATGATAGCCGCGATGGATCTCAAGGACGTGCCCTCGGCAACTCCGGGCGTGACGATCAGCACCCGTCACGTCCCCTACCAGTTGCTGGGCGTTATCGCGCCGTGGAACTTCCCCTTGCTGCTGGCGCTGATCGATGCGATCCCTGCGCTGCTGGCGGGCTGCGCTGCGCTGATCAAGCCGAGCGAGATCACCCCCCGGTTTATCCCGGTGTTGCGCGAAACGGTTGCCGCCGTACCGGAGCTCGCACAGGTCCTCGCGATTGTCGAAGGCGACGCCGATACCGGCCGCGCGATCGTCGGCAACGTCGATTACGTCTGCTTCACTGGTTCGGTTGCAACCGGACGCAAGGTGGCCGAAGCGGCCGCCGCCGCTTTCATCCCGGCCAATCTTGAGCTCGGCGGCAAGGACCCGATGATCGTCCTGCCCTCGGCCGATCCGGCCAAGGCCGCCAGCATCGCGCTGCGCTCCAGCGTGGCGGCCAATGGCCAGGCCTGCCAGTCGATCGAGCGGCTCTACGTCCACCGCAGCCTGGCCGATGCTTTCCTGGCCTCGCTGGTCGAGCAGGCCAAAGGTGTCGAGTTCAACTATCCTGACATCGGCAAGGGGCATATCGGACCCTTCATCTTCCCGCCCCAGGCGGACAAGGTCCAGGCGCAAATCGACGCTGCCGTGGCCCAGGGCGCCAAGGTTCTCCATGGCGGCAAGGTCGAGACACTGGGCGGCGGCAAGTACCTGCGCCCGACAGTGCTAACCGACGTAACCCCCGACATGGCGATCATCGCGGAAGAGACCTTCGGCCCGGTCATTCCGGTGACGGTCTATGACGATGTCGAAGAGGCGATCCGCCTGGCCAACGATACGATCTATGGCCTTTCCGCCGCCGTGATCGGCGATCCGGCCGAGGCCGAGAAGGTCGGCGAGCGGTTGGAGGCCGGGGCGATCTCGATCAACGACGGCTCGCTCACCGCAGGAGTCTGGGATGCGGAGAACTGCTCGTTCAAGCAATCGGGCATGGGGCCCAGTCGGATGGGCGATGCCGGGCTGTACCGCTATTTCCGGGTCAAGGCGATAATGAGGCAGAACGGCGAAGCTGCCCCTATTGCCGCCTATGCGGAACAGCCCCCGCTCGGCTAAGGCAGCCTTCATGCCGAAAAAGGAATCGCGGGCCGAACTGGTCCGCACGCTTGAAACCATCGACCAGCGGCTGCGCTGGCTGTCATCGTGGATCATCCACAACGCCAACCACCTGCGCGAAAGCCGCGACGGGCTGAAGGTTGGCGGGCATCAGGCCAGTTGCGCCTCGATGACCGCGATCATGGCCGCGCTCTATTTCCACGCCCTGCGCCCGCAGGACAAGGTGGCGGTGAAGCCCCATGCTGGCCCCGTGCTGCACGCGATCCATTATCTGCTGGGCAACCAGAGCCTTGAGCAATTGCAGGCCTTTCGCGGCCTGGGCGGGGCGCAGAGCTATCCCAGCCGGACCAAGGACAAGATCCCCGTCGATTTCTCCACTGGCTCGGTCGGCCTTGGCGTCGCGGTTACCGCCTTTGCCAGCCTGGTGCAGGATTACCTGATCGCCCACGGCCAGCTGCCGGAAGGCGAAGCGGGCCGGATGATCGCGCTGATGGGCGATGCCGAGCTCGACGAGGGCAACATCTATGAGTGCCTGATCGAGGGCTACAAGCACGACATCCGCAATTGCTGGTGGATCGTCGATTACAATCGCCAGTCACTCGACAGCACGACCGCCGACCGGATGTTCCGCCGGTTCGACGATATCTTCGAAACCTGCGGCTGGCGGGTCATCACGATCAAGCACGGCAAGCTGCAGCGCGAGGTGTTCAAGCGCCCCGGCGGCAAGGCGATTGACCAGTGGATCGACGATTGCCCCAATGCCGAGTATGCCGCCCTCACCTATCAGGGCGGGGCCGCCTGGCGGGCGCGCTTGAATGCCGACCTGGCGGGCGATCAGGCCGCGCTGGACCTGGTCGCCAGCTTCGATGACGAGGCGCTTTCCGCCCTTATGCTCAATCTGGGTGGGCACTGCATCGAAACCCTGCTCGACGCCTTCGAACGCGCGCAGGATGAGCGGCCGACCCTGTTCATCGCCTATACGGTGAAGGGTTATGGCCTGCCGTTCCAGGGCCACAAGGACAACCACGCAGGCCTGATGAACCCCACCCAGATGGCCGATTACCGCGCCAGCCTGGGCATCGCCGAAGGGACCGAGTGGGAGCCGTTTGCGGGTCAGGGCGATAACAGCGCCGCCGCGCTCAAGGCCTTCCTCGAACCTTTCCGCACGAAGCTGACCCATCCGGCCCGCACCGCCCCGGCGATTGCCGCACCGGAGCGTCTGCCGGTGCCCGACGGGGCCGAGCAATCGACCCAGGCCGCCTTCGGCCGCATTCTGCTGGACCTCGCCAAGTCGGGCCATCCGCTGGCTGACCGGATTGTCACCACTTCGCCAGACGTGACCGTTTCGACCAACCTCGGCGCTTTCGTGAACCAGCGCGGGCTGTTCCGGCGGCAGGAGCTGAAGGATGTCTTCGCCGGTCACAAGATTCCCAGCCCCCAGAAGTGGGCCGGACACGAGGCAGGCCAGCACATCGAACTGGGCATTGCCGAGCACAACCTGTTCCTGATGCTGGCCGCGCTGGGCCTCTCCGCGCCGCTGTTCGGGGAGCGGCTAATGCCGATCGGCACGGTCTATGATCCGTTCATCGCCCGCGGCCTCGATGCGTTGAACTATGCCTGTTACCAGGATGCACGGTTCCTGCTGGTGGCAACGCCTTCGGGGCTGACGCTGGGGCCGGAAGGCGGGGCGCACCAGTCGATCAACACGCCGCTGATCGGCATGGGCCAGCCAGGCCTCACCCATTACGAACCGGCCTTTGCCGACGAGCTGGGGCTGTTCATGCACCGTGCCTTTGCCGAGATTCAGGCAGCGGATGGTGGTTCGACCTATCTGCGCCTCTCGACCCGCGTCATCGCGCAGGAACCGCGGGGCGATGCCGCCTGGGAAGCCGATGCCCTGGCCGGCGGCTACTGGCTGCGCCAGCCCGCGCCGGGATCGCGCGCGGCGATTGCCTTCTCCGGGGCGATCGCGCCCGAAGCCATCGCCGCCTGGGACATGCTGCGCGACGATTTCCCTGGCCTTGGCCTGCTCAACGTCACCTCGCCCGACCTGCTCCATCGCGGCTGGTCGGCGGCGCGGGCGGCGCGCTGGCAGGGCGGGACGCGCGCGCCCAGCCATGTCGAAACGCTGCTGGCCCCGCTGGCGGCGGATGCCGGGCTCGTCACCCTGCTCGACGGCTCACCCGCCGCGCTGTCATGGCTGGGCGGGGTGCGCGGCCAGCGCGTCAGCCCGCTGGGGATCGACCGCTTCGGCCAGACCGGTGACCTGCCGGATCTCTACCGCACCTACCGGCTCGATGCCGATGCGGTGGTGGAGGCCATGGCTGAGCTGCTGCTGCCCTAGATCAATTCTCCGCTTCACAAGTTGTCCGGACAAATCTATGCTCTGCTCCATAACCGGTATGGAGTGGATCATGCGGGCAATCAAATGGATGATGACAGCGACGGCACTGGCCGTAACGGCCAGCCCGGCCTTGGCAGCAGGCAAGGCCCGGATGCTGGATCTTAGCAAGCCCGAAGATGCGCTTGAAGTGTCCAAGCGCGCCCAGTGCGGCGAGGCGGATGGCAAGCCGGCGGTCTATCACTGGGCCGGCAACATCTATTCCCGCGTCGCTGGTGAGCCGGACCGCCTGCTGTTCAAGGGCGAAGGGATGAATATCCGCACCTGCGTGACCGTGGATGACCCCAAGCGCGGCAAGGGCTGGCGCCTGATCAGCCGCGAAATCATGCTCTATATCGATCCGAAGACCGGCGAAGTGGTGCGCAAGTGGACCAATCCGTGGACCGGCGAGACGGTTGACGTGATGCACATTGCGAACGATCCGGTGAACCAGCGCCCGCTCTTCCCCTATGCCGCCGATGGCACGCCGTTCAAGTTCGCCGGCCGACGAGAAGGCCGCTGGATCTTCGCCCCGTTCGAAGCGCCGCTGTTCTATCACAACGTGCTGGGCGGCGAGTATCAGGACTATATCGGCGGCAAGTACCACGCGATGGAGATCTTCGACTTCGCCTATGACGCGGAGGAGATGCTCAACACCAAGAACCCCACCGCCTATCCGATCGTTTCCTGGGTGCGCATTTCCGACTGGATGCCGTGGATGAAGATGCGCGGCCGCCAGGGCCAGATGGTGTTCAACGCCATGGGCAACAAGCTGAAGAGCTTTGACGAGCTGCCCAAGGTGCTGAAGGACGAGATCGCGCTCAACTATCCGATCTACACCTCGCCGCCGCCGCTTGACGACCAGCGGCCCAACGAGACGACCTGGACCGTGTTCAAGAAGTGGATCGCCGAGAAGGAAGGCGGCAAGAAGCCCGCGCCCACGGCCGGACATTGACCTATGGGAGCGATCGCCGAAGCCATGCCCCTCGTCGCCAGCCAGGCGGGGGTATGGCAGGGCGAATATGTCCACTTCGACGCCGATCACCGCGAGATTGACCGGCACAAGTCGACACTCGCCTGTCGGCTGTTCGACGGGCCGGATGGCGCGGCGCGGCTGGCCCAGACCAATATCTATGACTGGCCCGACGGCACCCGCGAGATCCGCTACTTCGACGGGGTACTGCAGGGCGACCGGATAAACATCTCAAACGTCAATATCGATGGCTGGGTCGCGCCGCTGGCGATGGACGAGACGCAGCGCACGATCATGGTGCTGTGGACCCGCGCCGGGGCACCCGATTTCCGCTATTACGAGATGATCACGGTCGCCGAGGATGGCCGCGCCAAGAACCGCACCTGGCACTGGTATGACAAGGGGCGGCTGTTCCAGCGCACTCTGATCAATGAGGACTATGTGACGGCCGACTGGCGGAGGCATGATGATCCTTCATTCTATGCCTTCCAGTCAAGGGCCCCGCGATGAGCCAGACCATACTGCTGGCGATCCATACCGTGGTCCTGGGCTACTGGCTTGGCTCGGACCTCGTCATCAATAGCGAGTATCGCTTCATCGTCCACCGCCATGACCTGCCGGTCGCGGCACGGCAGGAGATGACCGATCACCTGATGAAGGTCGATCAGCACGTCCGCTATGCCCTGGTCCTGCAGGCCATGCTCGGCACGATGCTGCTCGCCGGGCTGGGTCTGCTGCCCGCTAGCCTGGGCGGGATTGCCCTGGTTGCCGGCCTGAGCTGGCTGGGACTGGTCGAGGCGACCCATCGCACCCGCAAGTCCGCGCTGGGCCTGCGGCTCGCCCTGCTTGATCGCGTGGTGCGGTATGGCCTGGCCCTGGCGCTGCTAGCTCTGGCATTCACGCAGGCGGATTGGCCGGTCTGGCTGCGGCTGAAGCTCGGTCTCTTCGCCGGGGTGATCGGCTGCGGCTTGTTGATCCGGTTCCAGTTGATCCGGCACTTCAGCACCTGGGCCGAAGTGCTGGCAGAGGGCTCCACGCCTAAGCGCGAGGCCAGTCTGCGCGCAACCTATCGCCGCGCCACGTCGATCCTGGCCGGCCTGTGGCTGCAGGTCTTCGCCATCGCCGCGCTGGCCGTTCTGCGGCCGTTTTGACGACAAAGGGAAGGGGCGGCAGCCAGGCTGGCCGCCGCCCCTTCCTGTCATTTGCCCAGCGTCAGAAGTTGACGCTGGCTTCCACGCCAAAGGTGCGGCCCTTGCGCAGCGTGGCAAAGAAGCCGCGCGGCGTGCCGGTTTCGATCTGGGCTGGACGGCCATCGAAAGTGACCGAAGCCGCCGGCGGCAGACCGGTGGTGCCCGCGCCATAGCGCAAGTCGAACCAGCGGGTGGCGAGCGGGATCGAATCCTCGTTGGTCAGATTGCGGCCGAAGACCGCGAAGGTGAACCGTTCGGTCTTGATCCCCAAGCGCGCGTTCAGCAGGAAGGCGTCGCCGGTCTTGGCCAGGTTATCGACCTGGACATACTTCGAGTCTTCATAGCTGAAGTTCGAATTGGCGAAGAACTCCATCCCGTTGGAGCCGATTTCCTTCGACCAGCTGACCGAACCGTTGAAAATGAACGGGCTACCCAGCGGCAGCTTGCGTCTGCTGATGTCGCACAGCGGCTTGCCGGCAGCGGTCGGGTTGCGGGTATCGAAGTTTGGACGCAGGCCACCTGAATTGAGGATGAACTCGTCCGCATCGCAGCCTTCGGTGAACTTGGCATCAACATAAGACAGGCCGATGTTCAAAAGGAGATTTTCAGCCGGGGCAGCGGTGATTTCCAGCTCGAGGCCCTTAGTCTGCGCCTTGCCAGCGTTCGAGACGATCGAGGTGACCGCCCCGGTACCCGCTGGATTGGGGATGGCGGTGGTCAGCTGGTAGTCGGTCAGCTCATTGTAGAAGCCGGTGACGTTGACCCGCAAGCGGCGGTCCAGCGCATCGAACTTCACGCCTAGTTCCCCGCCCTTCGACTTTTCGGGCAGGTAATTGACGAACTGCGAACCCGGGTACTGTGTTTCGGCCGTGACCCCGGCTGTGCCGTTGAAACCACCCGGCTTGCGGCCGGTAGCCAAGACGGCATAAATGAGCGTTCCGCCCGGCGTGGTGTAATTCACAGTGATGCGCGGGTCGGTGCCCGAGAACGAGCCAGCTGGACGGCAGGTGCCGGCAAAGCCAAAGAGGGCCGCGCGCCCGGCTTCACCGGCGCAAAAGATCGAGGCGGCCGAGGCCCGGTCGATCAGGGTCTTGGTTTCCTTGGCATGGCGCAGTTCGGCGGTAATCGACAGGGCATTGGTAATGTCCCATTCAATCATGCCGAAGATGGCCTTGTTCTCGACCGAGGCGTATTGTGATAGGTCGGTCCCCAGCGCGAGCCCTGTCTTGCCGCTGGCGAAGGTGATGTCGGTCGTTTGGAAGTTCTGCTTATAATAGAACCCGCCGATCATGGCCCGGATCGGTTTGTCTTCGGGAGAGCTGATCCGCAGTTCGGCGCTAACGTCTTTCTGCTCGTCGCGGTTGGTATTGGCAAAGGCTGGTTCGGTATTCAGCGTCGAAGCCGCAGTACCGGCAAAATAGGCGAAGCCGTCTGAATGGTCGGAGTCGGTGCCAAAGTAGTTGTAGTTCTTGCGCCAGCCGCCCGAGGCATGGAGCACCCAGCCCGAACCACCGAGGTCCCAATCCAAGATGCTGGTGACCAGCACCTGCTTGTTCTCGATCCCGTCAAAGGCGGTGCCATCGCGGACACCGAGCGTGGGGTTGATCAGCAAGGGATCGGTGTTCAGCCGTACGTTGTTCGGCTGTGGCTGAATGACGCCGCAAAAAAACTGGTTCGTATTGGTGGAGGTCAGCACCGCCGGGGCCAGCGGCACAAACGGCGAAGCTGTGCGATAGCGAGCCGATCGATAGCCTGGCTTACAGTTGTTGTCTGCCGCCCCCTGAAGGAAAATCGCCAGCGGTCCATCCTCGTCGTGCTGCCAGTTGACGCGGGTGCGCCACTTGATGTCGCTCGACGGTTCAAGCTGCAGCGTGAGGTAAGCCGAGGTAGTCTTTTCATTGCCGACCTTCTTGCCGGTCAGCTGGTTGGTATACTCGCCGCCGTACTTGTAGAACCGACCACCAGCGCGGAAGCCGAAGACATCGGGCACGATCTGCCCGCTGACCGATCCGGAGAATTCGTACTCGTCATGCTCGGCCACGCGACCGCGCGCCGAAACGGTCAAATCCTTGCTGGGATCCTTGGTGATATAGTTGATCGCGCCGGCATAGGTGTTGCGACCATAGAGCGCCGACTGTGGGCCCTTGATCACTTCGACCCGCTCGATCGACTGCGGATCGAAGCCCTGAATATCACCCTGGTAATAGACACCATCGACGAAATAGGCCGCGCCCGTCTCCACGCCGGCCTGCACGCCGGCCAAAACGTTCGATTGCCCGCGAATCACCGGACGGTCGGTGCTGCGCCCGAAGGCCTGGCTGAAGCTGATGCCAGTCGACTGCTTTGCGAAGTCGTCGATCGAGGTGAGCCCCAATTCGTTGATCTTCTCGGATGTCACCACCGAAACCGCGACCGGCGCCTCGGACAGCGTTTCGGCGGTCTTGCGGGCCGTCACGACGATATCCTTGATCCCGCCTTCGTCATTTGGCGAGGCATTCTGGGCCATGGCCACACTTGGCGTGAACACTGTGGCCGTTAGCAACATCAAACGCAGCGAACGCTTCATAAAACTCACCTCCCCATTGGCGGCAAATTCCCACCGGTGGGAAGGCATCGTCAATTAGTCAAAAGTTGTCCAGACAATTTACACAGCGAACAAAGGTTGTCGAGACAACTGTGGCATGTCAGCAACTGCGGTTTGGACATAGGATCAGGGGGTTGGCTTGACCGCTCCTAGGTAGGAAGTGACCACCAGCAGCAGATAGGTTAGCCAGACCCACCAGCGGGTCTTGTCCATCGTCCGCCGCAAAGGCACTTCGGTTTCATCGCTTGATCCTTCGGCCAGCAGCCGGCCGAGCTGGGCACCGACCGGCTTGAATGAGACGTCGATCATGATTGCAGCGGCAAAGATCGCCCCGAACAGCAGCGCCTTCCAGGCCAGCCAGGTTGGCGCAATCGGGTGGCCGGTCAGCACCGATTCCAGCCCCAGCCAGAGATACCCGGCGCAGAGCAGGTAGCGGATCCAGCCTTCGATCCGCCGGTTTCGCGCTGCCCGCGGGGTCATGTCATGGGCGTGGGCATCGAACACCAGCCACAGCCAGATCGACGCAATGATCCAGCCGAACCAGACAATCGCGACCGGCAGGTTCCACCAGTTGCCCACGTAGGACAAGGTCAGCGACAAGGGCACCATCAGCGCCCAGGCCGCGCGCGGGGTCAGGTCAACGATCACCAGCAGCTTCAGCAGCGCGATCCGCTGGTCAAGCGAGTAAAGCTCGCGCTTGCGGAAGTGTTGCCCCAGCAGGAATACGCCGACATCCGCCCCCAGCCACATCACGAACAGCAGCAGGTGGACATAGACCAGGGTCGGATAGGCAAGATCGGCAAGGCTCATGGCTCGGTTCCCCCGTAATGTTGTCCGGACATCACCACATTTCGCGGCTTGACAAAAGCACAAATGTCCGGACAACTTTGGACCTGCGGGATAAACACCCCTCTGATGCGACCCGGTAAGGATAATCGGGCGCTGGGATCGAGCTAACAGGGAAGGACCGACGATGACCCGTACCGCACTGCTGAGCGCCGTTTCGCTTGCCGCCATGCTGGCCTCGCCGGCATATGCCCAGAATACCCCCACCGATGACCAGGGGCTTGAGGACATCGTGGTCACCGCCCAGCGCCGTGCCGAAAGCGTCCAGGACGTGCCGATCGCGATTACCGCTTTCAACGCCGAAACGCTCGAAACGCGCGGCATCAACACCGCCCTGGATGTGACCCAGTTCGTCCCGAATCTGGTGGGCCTCAACAACACCGGCCTCGGAACGGCGAATTCCTATTACCTCCGCGGCGTCGGCAACACCGAATCGATCGCAACTTTCGATCCGCCGATCGGCACCTATATCAATGACGTCTACATCAGCCGCCAGAATGCCAACAATTTCAGCTTCTTCGATGTCGAGCGCGTCGAAGTGCTGCGTGGCCCCCAGGGCACGCTGTTCGGTCGCAACACCACGGGCGGCGCAATCGCCGTGGTGATGAAGGACCCGGGCGATGAGATCGGCGGCTATATCGAGGCTGGCTATGGCTCCTACCAGCGCAAGCTGGCGCGCGGCTCGATCGACCTCCCGGTTTCGCCGCAGTTTGCGATCAAGCTGTCAGGATACTGGCAGAACGACAACGGTTACGCCAAGAACACCACGACTGGCGAACGCACTAACGAGAATGACGGCTGGGGCCTGCGTCTGGGCGTGAAAGGTGAGCTCTCCGACAGCATCACCTGGCGTGCCAGCTACATGCACACCTATGCCGACGCCTCGAACGTCGCCAACTTCGATTGCGACCCGGCCAACCCGACCAATTGCGATGGCCGCTTCGTCACGACCGGCCTGAGGAAGGTCAACGACTTCGGGGGACGCTTCACCGGGCGCAAGGACGATTTCGGTCTGGGCAACCAGGCTGAAATGGACATGATCACCTCGAACCTCGAGTTTGGCCTCGGCGGGGATACCAAGCTCAACCTGATCACCGGCTATCTCGACATGCGACAGACCTTCGCGCTGGACTTTGCCGATGGTCGTGCGCTGCCAAGCCTGGCCGTGCCCAGCCCGGCGGTGCGCGGTTACACGCTGGGCGGCTTCGTGATCGCCAACGATGGCAAGCACAAGCAGTTCACCCAGGAAGTGAAGCTGTCCGGCTCGCTGGGCGACGGGCTGGTCGATTACGTCACGGGCGTCTTCTACATCAACGAAAAGAACGACACGGACTTTGCCGACCTGTTCAACCTTGGCCTTGCCCCGCCGCCGGCCGGATTTCCGTTCCTGCTGGCTGACCGCCGCCTGAAGAACAACACCAAAGCCTGGGCCGGCTATGCCCAGGCCGACATCAACGTGAGTGATGCGCTGACGCTGACCGCCGGCATCCGCTACACCGACGAGGAAAAGACCTTCGACATCAGCGACAACCGTGCCAGCTGCAACGATGGTACGGTTGAGGCGACCTGCTTGGTCAACGCCAACCTGCGGGCAACAAACGGCGTGGCGATCCCGACCGTGATCAGGACCAAGGTCTGGACCCCACGCTTTGCGCTGAACTACAAGATGAACGACGATGTCCTGATGTTCCTCAGCGCAACCAAGGGCTTCAAGTCGGGCGGCTGGAACGCCCGCGCGACTGCCCCGTCCGAAGCCCTGCCGTTCGGTCCGGAAACCGCCTGGTCATATGAAGCAGGCGTCAAGGCGGACCTATTGGACAACCGTCTGCGGGTCAACCTGACGGGCTTCCTGCTGGATATCGAAGGACTGCAGACCCCTTCGGCCTTTACCCGCGCTAACGGTTCGATCGCCTTCATTACCCGCAACTTTGCGAACTATCGCAACAAGGGCGTGGAACTGGAAGTGACCGCGCGCCCGGCTGACGGTTTCACCGTCTTCGGCTCGATCGGCTACATGGACGACGAGTACCGGCTTGATCCGAACGCCCCGGCGTTTGACCTCTACGGGGTGCAGGCTGTTGCTGGTCAGCTCGCGGCATGCGCCACACAGCTGGCGGCTGGCCGGACCCCGGTGGGCAGCGGGGCTGACAATGCCACGGCTTGCGGCGTCGGCATCGTTGCACCCGATGGCTCCCTTGCCGAACCGGTGAGGAGCCCGGCCTGGACCATGGCCTTCGGTGCCAGCTACGAAGCCCAGCTGGGCGGCGGCATGACGCTGACCCCGGCGGTCAATGCCAGCTGGCGGGCCGACAGCGAAACCGGCACCAGCGGGGTCAGCTTCTACAGCCAACCCTACACCAGCCCCGGCGGCACTGCCTATGGCGGCAACCTGCGGGGCCTTGGCAACTTTGTCACCGGTTCGTTCAGCGAATCGCGCTGGATCGCCAATGCCTCGCTCACGCTGAAGTCCGAATCCGGCTGGTCCCTGGTGGCAGAATGCAAGAACTGCTTCGATCAGGAAGCAGTCGAAAGCACCCTGGCCAACGTCCTCTACCTGAACCCGCCCCGCACCTGGACCCTGCGGGCCAAGTTCGACTTCTGATGAAACGCCGGGCCGCGGCGGCGGCGATCCTGCTTGCCGCTGCGGTCCATTCCCCGGTCTCGGCCGGGGTCGCCGCCGATCACGGCGTCGCTCCCTGGAGCGAGGCAGTGGTCGGCGTCGCCGCATTCAGGCCCTTTACCGACCTGCTTGAAGGACAAGGCGGATGGACCCGTACCGCCGCCGGCAAGGTTCAGCGCGCCGAGCTGGCGACGTGGAACGTGCCGGCCAAGGCCAGCGCCAGCTTCGAGCGCTGGTGCGCCCCGCAGGCCAGCAGTGGCTGCATCCGCTTCGTGCGCTTTACAGGCGTGCCCCAGCGTCCGGTGCGGCTGGCCGCACGGGCCTGGGATCCGGGCGGAATCTATTCTCTGATGGTCCGCTCCGACGATGTCCCGGCGCTGTTCGATGCGGCAATCAAGGCCGGCTGGTGGGCGGAAAGCGAGCCGGTGCGCTTCACCTTCGGCGCCTCGGACCTGCGCAACGTGGTGCTGACTGGCCCGCACGGGATCAACATCGCGGTCTACCAGCGCGTCAGCCCGCCCTTCACCGCCTTTCCGGTCGGGCGGATCAGCCACGCCTTCAACTCGATGCGGATGGTCAAGAACAAGGCCCGCGCCCGCGATTTCTACCTGAACAACCTGGGCTTCGAGCTGGTGTTCGACAGCGACCGCGAGCCACCCGAGCCGGCGCGATCGAACTTCGGCATACCGCTCAATCATACCCCCCGGATCCCTCGTGCAGCTGCCGCACTCCAGCCGGTGCCAGGTGAAACCGGCCGGGTCGAAGTGATGGAGATGCAGGGCTTCACCGGCACCGACCAGTCGGCCCATGCCAGCCCACCCAACCTGGGCTTGCTGCTGTTGCGCTTCCCGGTGCGCGATCTCGCCGCCTATCGCCGCTCGGTCGAGGCAAAGGGGACGACGATAGCCTACGCCGCGCAAGGGGTTAGGATCGCCAATCTTGGCACAGTCGATCTCTTTGCGGTTCGCGATCCCGATGGGAACCTGACCGAATTCTACCATGCGCACTGAGCTCGTTCCCCTCCCCCGCCGCCGCGGCCGCATCTCGTACCGCCACCGTAGCGACGAAGCCGAATGGGGCTTTGAGGAGTTTACGCTGACCCGCGATGCGAGCGGCGGCCGCTGCCTGTCGGTCCATTGCGAGATGGCTTTCGACGCCGAGCAGGTGGTCCGCAAAACCGTGCTGAACGTCGACGCCGCGTTCCAGCCGCTCGACGCCTATGTCCGCATTCTCAACCACGGCGTGCCGACCGGCTCCGGGTGGTTCCGCTTTGGCGATGATGAGGCCGAAGGTGAAAGCTTCACCCGCGACCAGGGCCGAATCAGCCAGCGCCTGCCGATCGAGAGACCGATGCGTGGCTTCGGGGTTCATGCGCTGATGGGCGATGGCTGGCTCGCCGCCAGCTTCCCCTTCGAATGCGGCGCCGGGCACACGCATTTCCTTGGTGGACGCAACCTGCTGCACAGCCTGCATCACTTTGGCGCCACCGGTCCACGGCTCGAAGTATCCGCCAGTGGACTAACCTGCATTGGCCGCGAGACAATCACCGTGCCTGCTGGCAGCTTCGATTGCCATCGCCTGGCCTTCACCGGCATGACCAATGCTCACCCGCCCTACCACATGTGGATCAGCGCGGATGGGGATTTCCTCTACGTGCAAGGGGTGGTCGAAGGGTACATGGATGCGCTGTTCGTGCTCGAACAGCTTGAGGGAGAACCATTGGGATGAGCGAGCAGAAGTCCGAATTCGCGATGGGCTGGAAGGTCCTGCTGGCTGGCCTGGTCGGCGTCGCCTGCGGTGCCTCGCCGCTTCCGTTCAACACCATCGGCTTCGTCCTTGCTCCGCTGAAGGAGGAATACGGCTGGTCCTATGCCCAGACCTCGCTGTCGATGACGGTTTACGGGCTCACGGCAGCCCTGCTTGCCCCGTACTTCGGCTCGCTCGCGGACCGCCACGGGGTGCGCAAGGTGGCGCTGCTTTCCACCCTCGCCTTCGGGCTGATCTTTGCGGCGCTGGGGGCCACCCCCGCCTCGATCTTCGCCTTCTATCTGCTGTGGTTCCTGATCGGCCTGGTCGGGATCGGTTCAACCCCCGTCACCTTCAGCCGCGCGATCAACATGTGGTTCTTCAAGAACCGCGGGCTGGCGCTGGGTATCCTGCTACTCGGCACCTCGTTCGCCGCACTGATCGTGCCCAAGGTTGCGGTCTGGGCGATCGGCCAGTGGGGCTGGCGCGGGATGTATCCGGCGGTCGCCCTGTTCCCGCTGCTGCTGTCGCTGCCGGTAATCTACTTCCTGTTCCGCGAGCCCACCCGCGAGGAAATGCCTGCAGGCATCGCCGTAGGTGGCAGCCTGACCGGAGTAACCTTGTCCGAGGCCATGCGTGACCGCCGGTTCTGGACGATCTGGCTATCGATCGCCCTGGTTGCCCTGGCCTATGGCGGTGCGCATATCCACATGCCCGAGATCATCAAGCAACACGGCATGGGTGCGGCCGAAGGGGCCAGCATCATGGGGATGATCGGTCTGGCGCTGATGGCCGGGCGAATCGTGACCGGCTGGCTGCTCGACCGAATCTGGGCACCGATCGTCTGCGTGCCGATCCTGCTGATCCCGGCACTCGCTTGCTGGTGGCTGATGGGCACCAGCACCGATGTGCAGACGATCTATATCGCTGCCTTCATGCTAGGGTTTGCCGCGGGCGCGGAAAGCGACCTGATCGCCTATCTGGCCAGCCGCTATTTCGGCATGGCCAGCTACGGCAAGATCTATGGCATGCTTTACATGCCTTTCGGGATCGCCTCAGCCATTTCCCCGGTGCTTTACGGCCGTGTGCGCGATGTCACAGGCAGCTATGATCAGATGCTTTACGCGGCGATGTTCCTGTTTGCTGCCGGGGCCGCTCTGCTGATCACCCTGGGTCGCTACCCCACTTTCGGTTCGAAGGAACAAGCCGCATGAACGCCATTGTCGCCAACCCGCTCGCCGCGCTGGAGGGCAAGGTTGCCTCCGCCTCGCTGCTGACCGACGAGGCAACGCGCGAGCTCTTCCGTCATGACGTCTATTCGGCCGGACCCGCTCCCCTCGCGGTGTTTCGCCCCGGCTCGGTCGAAGAACTGGCGGCCGGGATCGGTGCAGCCACTGCTGTCGGCATCGCCATCGTTCCGCGCGGCGGGGGCATGAGCTACACCGGCGGCTACCTCTCGCCCACGGCGAACTTCATCCTGATCGATACCGCCAGCCTCAACCGCGTGATCGAGGTCAACGAGACCGACATGACCGCGACGGTTGAATGCGGCATCACCTGGGAAGAGCTGCGCCGCGCGCTGCAGCCGCGCGGGCTGCGCACCAAGACCTGGGGCACGCTTTCGGGCATCAATGCCACGGTTGGCGGGGGGATGAGCCAGAACGGCGTATTCTGGGGTGCGGGCGGCGGCACGGTGGTCGATTCCGCGCTTAGCTTTGACGTGGTCCTGGCCGATGGTTCGGTCGTCTCCACTGGCTCCAGCTTCTTCCGCCCCTATGGCCCGGACCTGACCGGCCTGTTCGCCGCCGATTGCGGCGCCTTCGGGGTCAAAGCCCGCGCCACGCTGCGGCTGGTGCGCGAAGGCGCGGCCTTTGCCTATGGCAGCTTCTCTTTCGACACCTCGGACCAGCTCTTCGCCGGGATGAGCGCCGTCGCGCGCGAAGGCCTTGCCAGCGAAAGCTTCGGCTTCGATCCGTTCCTCCAGGCCCAGCGGATGAAGCGAGATAGCCTGGCGAGCGACGCCAAGAGCCTGGTCAACATGATGAAGGCGCAAGGCTCGCTGCTGAAGGGGCTCAAGGAGGGCGCGAAGGTTGCGCTCGCCGGGCGCAGCTTCCTCGATGACGTGCCGTTCAGCCTGCACTGCATCAGCGAGCGCCGCCGCCAGAATGAGGCCGATGCCGACATGGCCGAGATCACCCGGCTGATCGAGCAGGCGGGCGGCAAGGCGATCGAGAACACGATCCCAAAGATCCTGCGCGCCACCCCCTTTCCGCCGGTCAATTCGATGGTCGGACCGGAAGGCGAGCGCTGGGTCCCGGTGCACGGCTTCCTGCCGCATTCGAAGCTGGCGGAAGGCTGGAACGCAGTCCAGGTCCTGTTCGCTGCGCGCGCTGACGAAATGGCGGCGCTGGGCGTCAATGCCGGGGCGATGCTGGCTGCGGTCAGTCCGCAGGTCTGCCTGATCGAGCCGGTGTTCTTCTGGCCGGAGGAACTGAACCCGCTGCACCGCCATGCGGTCGAACCGGGCCATCTCGCCAAGCTCAAGGGCTTTCCGGCCAATGCGGCCAGTACGGCGCTGGTGACCGAATTGCGCGCCGGTGTCATCGCCGAGTTCCAGAAGCTGGGTGCCGTCCACCTGCAGATTGCGCGCACCTATCCGCTCAGCAACAGCCATTCACCCACCACCTGGGGCCTGCTCAGGGAGCTCAAGGCCAAGGTCGACCCGAAGGGCCTGATGAACCCCGGGAGCCTCGGGCTGTGACCGCACCCGCGCCCTACGCCGCCGTGGCAATGCAGTTGATGGCCAGGTCCGTCGAACGCTGTGCCGATGCGGCGGCGGCGCGGGCGCAGATTCTCGCTCATATTGGGGAGATCGAGGGCCAAATTCGCGGCGCGAAGATCTTCATCGAACAGTTCCAGGGCCGCCCGGTGAAGCTCGCGGTGCTGCCGGAGTACCTGTTCACCTCTTACCCTGGCCGGATCTCGATTCCGGACTTCGCCGGGCGGGCCGCATTTGCCGCCGATGGCCCGGAATATGCCGCGCTCGGTGCGATGGCCCAGCGGCTGGGATTGTTCGTGGCTGGCAATGCCTACGAAAGTGACCCGCACTTTCCCGGCTTCTACTTCCAGACCAGCTTCGTGATCGACCCGGCGGGCAGCGTGGTGCTGCGCTATCGCCGGCTACTGTCGATGTTCGCGCCCAGCCCGCATGACGTGTGGGACCGCTATCTCGATCACTATGGGCTGGATGGCGTCTTCCCGGTCGCCGATACCGAGATCGGGCGACTGGCCGCGATCGCCTCGGAAGAGATCCTCTATCCCGAGATTGCCCGCGCCCTGGCCTTCCGCGGGGCCGAGGTTTTCGTGCACTCCTCGAGCGAGATCGGCTCGCCGCTCGGCACGGCGAAGGACGTGGCCAAGCGCGCCCGCGCCTGGGAGAACATGGCCTATGTCGTCTCGGCCAACACGGCGGGAATTGCTGACTGCTCGCTGCCGCTGGCCAGCGCCGACGGCAACAGCCAGGTGGTCGGCCCCAACGGCAAGATTCTGGCCCAGTCGATGAGCGGCGAAACCTTCACCGCCTTTGCCGAGATCGACATTGCCCTCTTGCGTCAAACCCGCCGCGTGCCGGCCATGACCAACAGCCTCGCGCGCCAGCGCCCCGCGCTGTTCGCTGCGGCCTATGGCGCTGCAGCCGGCCAGGATGGGAACGCGATGCTGGATGCCGCTGGCGCGCCGCAGGTGCCGGAGCGCGAGCATTTCCTGCGCGCCCAGGCCGACGTAATCGAGAAATTGTCAAAAGCCGGAGTGATCTGATGAAGCACCGCACCGTATCGGGGAAAATCCGTTACACCTCTGTCAAGCCCGGCATGGAAGGACAGGAGCGCGGACGGGAGTGGTTCACCTTCACCCACCACACCGACGGCAGCACGATCCTGCGTGCCCAGTGCGAGATCGAGGAACCCGATCCGACCGTGCTGCGCGACATCACCTATCACCTCGCCCCCGGCATGGTGCCACAGAACCTTCACGTTCACCTGACCGTTGGCGATGCTTTCATGGGTTCGGGCTGGATGCACCATGATGCAGAGACCGGCACGGTCACCTGCGAAAGCTTCGGCCCCTCGATCGGACGGCTGTCGCAAGAGATGAAGGTCGGCGCCTTCGATGCCTTTGGCACCCACCCTGTCGTGGCCGATGCCTACCTCGGCCGCAAGATGGACGTCAGCAAGGGGCCGCACCGCCGCAACATGCGTTGCTTCCTGCCCTCGCCCGATCATCGCGGCGCCACCCCGCCGATGATTGCCGAGGTCAACATCGCGCTCGAATATGTCGGTGACGAGGAAAAAACCGTAGCCGCCGGCACCTTTGCCTGCCGTCATTTCCGCTTCGTTGACGAGAGCGAGCACGGCATGGGCGGCGTTCAGCACCCGGCCTATGACATCTGGGCGATGGCCGACGATGACTGCATCCTCGTCTATGCATCGATCGATGGCTACATGATGAACCGGTACGAGCTGGTCGAATTCCATCGTAACTGATGGGCTACCGCGCGATCGAGCAGTACCGCTTTGCGGACAGCTTCCGCGCGGCGACCCGGATCATCGACTTGCCGCCGACCCAGCCGGGTCCGGGTGAAGTGCTGGTGCGCAACAAGTGGTGCGGGATCAACGGCATTTTCGACACGCAACTGGCCCGCAATGCCGTCGGGACCATCCGGATGGAGCCGCCGTTCCTGACCGGCGTGGAGGCGGTCGGCACCGTTACGGCTGTCGGATCGGGCGTGACCGATCTCGCGGTCGGTGATGCGGTTGCTGCAACCCGCTTTCGCGGTGGCTATCGTGAAGCCAATTCCGCCCCGGCGAGCGATTTTGTCCGCCTGCCCGAAGCCAGCGCCGAGGCCCTTGCCCTTGCTTCGAGCGGGGTCGCAGCCTGGCTCGCCCTGACCCTGACCGGGCAGATGCAACGCGGCGAAACCGTGGTGATCAGCGCGGCGGCAGGCGGCCTTGGCCACCTCGCCGTGCAGATTGCCAAGCTGCACGATTGCCATGTGGTGGCCATCTGCGGGGGCGGCTCCAAGGCTGCATTCGCAAGATCGCTCGGCGCGGATCGGGTAATCGACCACCACAGCGAGAATGTCGGCGAAGTGCTGGCGAGCGACTATGCCGACCGGATCGACCTGGCGCTTGATACGGTCGGCGGCAAACTCTTCGATGCCATGATCGACAACCTTGCCAATCACGGCCGCCTGGTCATCAGCGGCTGGGCCAGCGACATGGTCAACGATCGGCCAAGCCCGGTCACCGCGCCACGGATCGGCCACAAGCTCTATTACAAGGGCGCCTCGGTGCGGGCCTTCATGAACGCGCTGCACACCGCGCACTGGCCAGCGGCGCGAGCCCAACTGTTCGAGCTTTTTGCCAAGGGTTCGCTCCGTCCCTACGCCGCAGTGCTGGGCCAGGGCCTTGAGACTGTCCCCGATGCGGTCGAGGCTCTGCTGTCCGGCCAGACGATGGGCAAGGCTGTAGTCCAGCTCTAGAGCCGGACCGTTGCCATCCCCGCCGGACGGTAGCGGGGCCCGCTGGTGCCGCCGACAGGAGCGACGACCGAAATCTCACCCACCTCCTCAGCCGTCAGTTCAAGGTCGGCAGCGGCCATGGAATCTTCCAGCGTGACGCGCCGCTTGGCTCCGGGGATCGGCACTACGTCCGGCCCCTGCGCCAGCAGCCAGGCCAGCGCAACTTGCGCAGGCGAAACACCGCGCCGCTCCGCCACGGCCTTCACCGTTTCGACGATGCGCATGTTCGCGTCGTAATTGTCCTGCTGATAGCGCGGATCGTTACGGCGATAGTCACCTTCAGGCAGCTCTTCTGCACGAGTCACCGTGCCGGTGAGGAATCCCCGGCCAAGGGGCGAATAGGGCACCAGCCCAATGCCGAACTCACGGCAGGTCGGCAGGATCTCGCCCTCGATCTCGCGCTCCCAGATCGAATACTCGCTCTGCAGGGCCGCAATCGGCGCGATGGCAGCGGCCCGACGGACCGTGGCTGCGGCTGCTTCGGACAGGCCGATATGCTTGATCTTGCCCTGAGCCTGAAGGTCGGCCAGCACGCCGACCACGTCCTCGATCGGCACCTGCGGATCGACGCGATGCTGGTAATAGAGGTCGATGCAGTCGATCCCCAGTCGCTGGAGCGAACCTTCAACCGCGCGACGGATGTTCGCCTCGCTGCTGTCGATCCCGGCGATCTGCCCTGCCTCGTTATAGCGGAAGCCGAACTTGGTGGCGATCACGAGCCCGTCGCGCTTGCCCTTGATCGCCTTGCCCAGCAGCTCTTCATTGGCGCGCGGACCATAAATCTCGGCCGTGTCGAAGAAGGTAACGCCCAGGTCGATCGCGCGGTGGATCGTGCGCACCGCCTCGTCGAGATCGGCATCGCCGCCATAGCTGAAGTTACCACCCTTCAGCATGCCCATGCAGCCCAGGCCAATCGCGGAAACGGTCAGGCCTTGGCCCAGTTGGCGATACTTCATCGACAAATCCTCTCGTCAGAGCGTGATCGCAATCTTGCCCAGATGCGCGCCTGCGGCAAGATGACGATAGGCCTCCCGAGCATCGGCAAAGTCAAAGCTGGCATCGACCACCGGCTCGACCCCGACCTTGCCAATCACTTCAAGCGCCGCAGCCAGCATGGCGCGGCTGCCCGAGGCTATTCCCTTGATCGCGATATTGCGGGCTATCAGCATGCCCTGGCTAACCCCCGCATGGGCTTGCGGTGTTCCCGACAAGGCACCGACCGTACCGATCCGCGCGCTGACGGCGCAGGCCGCGACCGTCTCACCCAGCTCGTCGAAGCCCAGCGTATCGACCACCACATCGGCGCCGCGCCCGCCGGTCTGCTCAAGGAGAGCGGCGGCCCAGTCAGGGCGTTCGCGATAGTTGACGGTGAAATCGGCGCCCAGCTCGCGGCAACGGGCAAGCTTTTCATCACTCGAAGAGGTAATCGCCACCTGTGCGCCCAATGCCTTGGCGAGCTGCAGGGCAAACACCGATACGCCGCCCGTCCCCTGAGCCAATACCAACTCTCCCGGCTGGACCTGCCCGAAGGTGACCATCGCATGCCACACCGTTGCAGCGACCACGGACACTGTGGCTGCGCCAAGATCGCTCATGGCATCCGGCGCGCGGACCAAGGCATTGGCGGGCAGCACGATCTGTTCGGCCAGCCAGCCATCAGCGCTCGAACCCAGGTCCTTTGCAAAGACGGCGAGTGAATAGGGCCCATCGATCCAGGTCGCGAAATGCGGGGCGATCACCCGCTCGCCGACCGACCAGCCGGTCACGCCCTCGCCCAGGGCGGCAATCCGGCCAACCCCGTCGGCCAGCGGAATTCGCTCGGGCGGCTTGGGCGCGCCATAGCGACCTTCCAGCACCATCAGGTCGCGGAAATTGAGGCCAGCCGCGATCACGTCGACCAGCACTTCGCCCGGCCCTGGCACCAGGTTTGCCCGCTCCGCCAACCGCATCCCGTCGATCCCGGTAATCGTCCCGATTTCCCACGCCTTCATGCCAAGCACGTCCTTTCCAGATACTGCGCGAGGCTAGCAGGGTTGTCCGGACATTTCCAAGTGGGAATCCTTGTCGCGGTCGCGGATTTGCGCCAGCTTCCCGCCATGCGAACAAATGATCCGGTGCTGGTGATCGGGGCGGGCCTGGGCGGGCTGACAGCAGCCATTGCCCTTGCCCGCGCCGGCATTGCGGTAGAGGTCCATGAAGCCGCCAGCGAACTGCGAGAGACCGGGGCGGGCCTGACCTTGGGGCGCGGTGCGCAACACGTGTTCCGTGACCTGGGTATCCAGCGCGAAGTGGCGGCGATAGCCTGCCCGGCTGGAAGCCTGCCGTTCCTGCACTATCGGAACGCGCGCCTGCTGATGGGCGCAGCGGACCTTGGCGACGGACTGGCCGATGATGGCGCAAGCGATATCGTCCGCCATTGCTACCGAGCTGATTTGCAGAGCGTGTTGATCACCGCAGCGGAGCGCCTGGGCGTGCTGATCCACACCGGTCGCCGCCTGATCGGGCTGGAACAGGAGCCGAACCAGGTGACCGCGCGCTTTGCCGATGGTTCCAGCACGGCCGGATCGGTCCTCGTTGGCGCCGATGGCGTCCGCTCGGCCGCGCGCGCGCTTCTCTTCCCTGGCGATGTGCCACGCTACACCAGCCATCTCGCCTATCGCTTCCTGGTTCCCGCTCAGCAGGCGGGGCCGTTCATGGGCCTTGGCCGCAGCGCAATCTTCATCGGGCCGCGCCGGACGTTCAACCGCTACACCATGGCCGGCGGCGAGGTGATCAACTGCGCCGGACTGGTCGAGACTGACGAGGTGGTCGGTGAAGGCTGGTCAATCGGTGCCAGCCGCGATGAAGTGGCGCGGGCCTTCGCTGGATGGCATCCGGACGTGCTCGGCCTGATCGAGCAAGCCGGCCCGATCATAAAATGGGGGCTCTACGACCGCGCGCCGCTTCCGCGCTGGTCCGTGGGCCGGGTAACCCTGCTGGGCGATGCGGCCCATGCCATGCTGCCCTTCCTGGGTGCCGGCGCGGCCATGGCGATCGAAGATGGCTGGGCACTGGCCCGGGCGCTGCAGCTTGAGCCCGAGATAGCGACTGCCCTTGCCCGCTACGAAGCCGCCCGCCGCCCGCGCACGGAACTGCTCCATGCCATGTCCAAGCGACAGGGCGAAGTGACGCAGGCAATCGATCCCGATACCTTCGTCCCGTCGACCGCGCCGCTCTCGAACGAAGCGGTGATGGGTTTCAACCCGGTTGACGCGGGCGTCTAGGCCCCGCGCACTGGCTCGAACACACGGTCGATAAAGGCCTTAAGCTTGGCCTCGCGGTCCGCCGGGGCGGCGCCCTTGTCCTCTTCCAACGCCAGCAGCCGCTCTTCCTGGACCCAGACTTCCTGGGCCAGGTTCATGACCACTGCGACGAACCGGTCCATCCCAGGATCGGCAAAGAACCGCGCGCGGCCCAGCGCGTCATAGATTTCGGTCGGGGCGTCTTCGGGGCGCAGGTCGTCCTTCACTGCTTCCACGCTCCATAGCCGAACCACATCACCCCTTCGGCCAGCCGCCCGGTGGTGGCCTGGCCCACTGCCTCGGCCTGGTCACTGTCAACCATGTCGGCAATCGCCTGTTCGCCGTAGATGCCGACCGAAGGCACCACGAACTGGAAGTAGTTTTGCTTGGCGAACCCGGCACGGGCGCAGAGCTCGGGCGGGCTTTCGTCGCGGTAGCCTTTGTAGAAGGGCTCCTCGTTGTAGTAGCTGTCCCAATCGAGGTAGAACCCGTCAAAGGCGCTCATCTCGCCATTGGGCGGCAGTTCCATATGCAGCATCAGCCCGCCGGGCTTGAGCACGCGGAACGCCTCGGCAAAGGCGGCGGCGCGGGTCTTCTTTGACAACTCGTGCAGGAACATCGAGCTCCACACCATGTCGAAGCTGGCATCCGGGAAATCGAGACTGTCAGCGCACATCTGCTGGAAGTGGACTTCCAGGCCCTGCATCTTGGCGCGGGCCGAGCCATAGACCAGCCCGCCCGGCGCGGCGTCGATCGCGATGACTTCGGCCTCCGGATAAGTCTGCTTCCATGGCAGGGTGTTGTGACCGATGGTGCAGCCGGTATCGAGGATCCGCTGCGGCTGGAAATCGGGGTAGCGCAGCGCTATGTACTTCGCCATCGACAGGCCGATATCATCCAGGTTCGCGCCCATCAGCCCCATCGAAAAGACGGCCAGCCCGCGGTCATAGATCGCGCCGGCCTCTAGGCTGTCATCCCCGCGGGTATAGCTGCCGGGCATCAGGTGGACATCGATCGCCGAGACATTGCGCGGCACCTCAAGGTTCGGATTGAGCGTGACGGAGCCCGGCTGGTTCGAAACCTTCGCCGCTTCGGCGGCCAGCTTGTCGCTTTCACGGGCGACGCTATCGCCCACGCTTGCCCACACCATCTTCTGCGCCTGGACCCGCATTGCGGAATAGATGTTGAAGGCCGGATCGCCGCGCAGCGCCATGTGGGCATCGCGGCTCGAGACCGGCTCGCGCCCCTCACGCTTCCTGAAGGCCGGGGCAGCGCGCTTGTCGTATGCCGTCTTGAGATCGCCCGCGAGGTCATTGAGGATCAGGCTGCGGATGCCCGACACGAACCGGCCACGGGCCAGTTCCTCGGGCGTCTTGTCCGGGTTCATCGGGTGGTTGAGCGCAAGCGTCATTGTCCGGTTCCTTTCACCTGGGGCACTGCGGCAGCATCGAATTCGGCGCGATAGCCATTGTCGCCCACCTTGCCGACCAGATCATCGCGCAATGGGGCTTCGGGGTAAACTGTCACAAAATAGTCCCCTGCCGAAGGGTTTTGTCGAAGCGGCAGGATCTGCTGCTGGTACGCCTCGCTGTTCCAGAAAGCGCGGGCGTTCTCCAGGCACGGAAACCGCACCATCAGCGTGGTATAGCCGGCGGGCGGGCTGCCCTCGAAACTGGCCAGGGCCTGTGGGGCGTTGAGGTAGTAACCGCCAAGCTGCTGGTAGAGTCGGCTTTCGGCGATCGCCTTGCCATAGGCCTGCATCCGCGCCCGATCACGAGTCGGTCCGGCCACGACCATTATCACCGGCTGGTCGCAGGTGCTGGATGATGGAGCCGCAGCGCGGGGCGCTTCCAGCGGCCTTTCCTTGGTTACCGCCGGATCGACCGCCTGAGCGAGGAACAGCAGCGCCGATATCACCCGGTCTTCTCCTCGTTGCACAGCGTCCATTTCCATGGGCGACCTTGATGGAACCACTCCCAGGTGCGCGAGCGGGTCTGCCCGTCCTCGGCAATGGCAATCATTTCGATGTAATAGGCATCGGGCACATCCTGCCGCTCCAGCCGCAGCATCAGCACGTCCTCGTGTGTTTGCCAGCCGTAGCCGCTGAAGCGATCGGTTTGCCAGACCAGCCGGTCACCCTCCAGTCGCCCCCCGAATTCGTAAGTGGCCTTGCGGCCGTCTTCCCACTCCAGCCAGTTGTGCTGGATGTAGTGCCATTCACCGGCGTCGGGAAACTCGCACCAGGTTTTCACCCTGTGCGAGTCGATCATCTTCCCCTCGCCGTCGAAGTGGCGATACCAGCCATTCCACCAGCCTTCGTGACGCAGCATGGCGGGCATCGCCCGGGCAAGCTCGGCGCGATTGCTCATTGCTGGGCCTCCCAACTCGATACGATCTCGTCACCGCGCGCGAACCAGCATTCGCTGCGCTGGCCTAGCCGCTGCAGCAGGCGCTCGAATGCGGCGATGCGATAAGGCAGGCCCATAATGTAGGGCGTGACATGGATCGGCAGCATCCGCCCGCTACCTGTGGTGGCTGCCTCAGCCGTCAGCCAGTCGAAGGCGTCCTCGAGGCTCTGGGCCCAGCTATCCGCCGACTGTTGCTGGACGGCGATGATCGTCCTGTCTGACAGCTCATGGTTCAGTGGCAGGTCGACCAGCCCATTGCCGAAGCGATAGGGCAACTCATCATTAACCCAGTCACAGCAATAGGTTAGGCCAGCTTCTTTCAGCAGCTCCAAGGTGTTGAAACTCTGCGAGCGGGCAATCGAAAGCCATCCCTTGGGCCGCACCCCGCTGGCCACCTCGATGCGGTGCATCGCCTCGCTGATCAGGTCTCGCTCGGCACTCGCCGCCAACGAGGAATCGATCGTGCCGTTCATGTCGGTCGAATGGGCGATCAGCTCGTGCCCGCCATCCAGCACGGCGCGGACCAGTTCCGGATAGCGTTCAGCCACGGCGGCATTGGTTGCGAAACTGGCCCTGGCGCCGACCTTGGCCAGGGCATCTAGGAAGCGCCAGGCCCCCACCCGGTTGCCATAGTCTCGCGCCGTATAGTGGCGGTAATCGGGATAGGCCGTCTGCATATGCCCCGGCGCGGCAAAGGCTCCGCCGGGAATGATCGGGAACCATTCCAGGCTGACGCAAATCCACACCGCGACCGAACCCTGCGGCCATTGGACCGGGGCACGCTGGTGAAGCGCCGACCACGAATAGAGATCGTGGTCATAGCCATGGCGGCGCCTGGGATACTCCAGATAGACGGGGTCCAGAGTCATTGCTGAGCCCTCCAGGCATCGACAATCTCTCCCGCCCGCGCGATCCAGGCGCGGCCATCGGCGGCAATGTGCCGCAGCGCCTCCTCGAACGGGCCGATCCGGTGCGGCTGCCCGATCAGGTAGGCATGCAAGGGGATGCACATGACTGTGCCGGACTCTTCACCCTCGACCGCCAGGCGCTCGAACTGGCGGATCAGGGTTTCGGCATATTCACGGCCGGACATGTTATAGACGAAGAAACCATAGTGATCGTTGACCTCCAGGCTGTAGGGGATCGAGGCAAGCCGTCCGGAGCGAACCTTGACCTCCTGAACCTGGTCATCGTGGTAGAGATCGCAGGTGTAATCGAGCCCCATCTCGGCAATCAGGTCGAGCGTGCGCGGCGTATGCGTCAGCGCCGGTGCGAGCCAGCCACGGATCGTCTGTCCGGTTGCCTCGCGCACAGTGTGGATCGAATCCGCGATGATCGCTCGCTCCTGATCTTCTGACATTTCATAGGTGTAACGGGTATTATAGATGCCGTGACTGAAGAATTCCCAACCCCGCGCCGCGCCATCGGCGACCACTTCCGGATGATGCTGGGACAACGCGACCGAGAGGCTGACCGAACCGGGAAAGCCATGCTTGCTCATCACCTCGGCCATGCGCCAATGGCTGACGCGGTTTGAATGATCACGGTGGGAATAGCCCACCACGTCGGGATGCGGCCGCGCCCAGGCCTTGCGCTTGGGATGCGCCGGCGGGTCGATTTCGTAATACTCGAGGTTCGGCGCGACCCAGACCGCGACTGTCTTCCCCCCCGGCCAGATCACCTTCTGCCGCCCGCGATAAGGCGCGTAATCGTAAAGCTGCGGGTCGCCAGCGCCCTCCTTCATCAGCGCGCCTCCAGCCAGTCGATCACCGTCTGGACGGGTTCGACATCGGCGTACTTGAGTTGCAAGTCGGTGAGGTTGGCGAAGTGATAGGACTCGTGCTTGTCGGCGCAGGTCTCGATCGGCACGATCGTGCGATAGCCGTGGCTGAGCGCATCAACCGCTGTGGCGCGGACACAGCCAGAGGTCGATCCGCCGGTCACCACCACCGTATCGACCTTGTGCCACACCAGATAGCTGGCCAGCGGGGTTTCGAAAAAGGCGCTGGGCATCCGCTTGGTATACTGCAGGTCATCCGGCCCGATCTCGACCCGCGGATCGTACTGGTGCCGTTCGCTGTCATACTTGATGTTCTGGAGCGAATCCGGCGTGTCGGTGCGCGTACCCCAGACCCCGGCATCGCCGGCATCGGCCTTGTAGGCAACGCGGGTCCAGATCACTGGCATCCCCCTGGCACGGGCCAGGTGGCTGATCGTGTTGGCATATTCGATCTGGCGCGGATCGGTTTCATAGGCGGTCGCGAACTTGTCGATCGCGGTGTAGGCCTGCTGAAAATCGACATTGACGATCGCCAGCTTGCTGCCGAACCCGAATTTCTTGCGCGCCGGGTTGGCCATCACCTCTCCGAAGATCTGGCGGGCGGTCTTGCCGTCGCTCACCATCCGCGTACCGATCAGACTCATTAATCGCGTCTCCTTCGCTTGCGCTGACTTTGCCGCCGCACTATGGCATTGTCGAGCACAATTTGTCCGGACAACTTGCCATGGCTGCAGCGATCACCCGCCACTACCTGACCCTGGGCAGCGGAGCGAACAAGCGCCGTGTGCATTACCGCAGGGCGGGCACTGGTCCGGCGCTCCTGCTGGTCCATCAGAGCCCCCGTTCAGGCGGCGAATATGAGGAGCTGATGCAGCGCTGGGGTGCGCACTTCACCTGCATCGCCCCGGATACTCCCGGCTTTGGCCAGTCGGAACCACTCGCCAAGGCCGCCCCCGACATCAACGATTATGCCGATGCCATTGTCGAGTTCATCGCCGCCTTGGGACTGGAGCGGGTCCCGGCCTATGGCTTCCACTCGGGTGCGATCATCCTGATCACCGCGCTGAAGCGCAACCCGGACCGGTTCAGCGGGATCGCCGCCGGGGGCTATGGTGTCTGGACCGAAGCGGAAAAGGCCGCCTTTGGTGCCAATTACACTCCGCCCTTCCTGCCACTGCCCTATGGCGAGCACCTGGTATGGGCCTGGAACCGGATCCTGGAGCAGGCCTGGTTCTTCCCCTGGTACGATGCCCGCAACGAGACCCGGATGCGCAACGCGCACGACGATCCGGCGCGGGTCCATGACATCATCATGGAGATCCTCGACGCCGGGGACAGCTTCCGCCACGGCTACGCCGCCGTTCTTGCCGCCCCGCGCGACATTCCCGCGCCCGACAGCACGACGGCCCCTGTCCTGATCACCGCCTATGATGGTGATCCAATGCAGGCCCATATCGACCGGCTGGGCGCAATGCCGGCGAGCTGGTCGGCCCGCAAGGTCCGCACGCCCAATGACCAGGCCGCTGCCAGCCTCGAATTCCTCCAGACCCTGCCGACCGGCCCCCGCTTCGAACTGAAGGCGGATGATCACCAGGGCTTCATCACCGTCAGTACACCCGCCTTCAATGGCCAAATCCACTGGCGCCGCGCCCAGAGCGACGCGCGGGACGTGCTGCAGGTCCACGGTCCCGGTGAAGCGCTGGACTGCCTGACGATAAGCGGCACGGCGATTGATCTTCCCGGCCACGGCCTGTCCAGCCCGTGGCCGGCTGCGCCCCCGACCGACTGGGCGCCATGGGGCGAGGTGATCGAGGCGGCGCGGCAGGCGCTCGGCATCGGCACCGTTGCCTTGCCGCCCATGCCGGTGGGCGACCCAGCGCGACTGTTCCCCGATTTCACACCCGACCGCTTTGGCGCTTACCTGACCCGCGCCTGGGCGATCGCCCGCGCCCGACACTTCTTCACGCCCTGGTACGAAGGCAATGCCGCCCACGCTGTGCCTTTCGCGCTCGAGGACATCGCGCTGGAACGCCTCGCCGTTGAATGCCGCGAGCTGGTCCGCGCCAGTGCCGCCCGCCAACTGGCCATTGCCCTCCAGAACAAAGGATAAGTCCCTCCCCATGACCAGTATCCGTGAAGCCATGCCGCTCCTCGCCCGCCACGAAGGTGTCTGGGAAGGTACCTACTCGTACTTCAACGCCGCCAATGAAAAGATCGACGAGCACGCCAGTCGGCTGCTCTGCCGCTTTCCGGACGACGGCCCCTACCCCTACCACCAGACCAACCACTACACCTGGGCCGACGGCCGCACCGAAGTGCGCGAGTTTCCGGCCGAGTACCGCGATGGCCGGGTCTGGTGGGACAACGAACTGATCAAGGGTTGGGCCGCGGAGGTGCCGCTCGACGAATACAATCGCACCGTGATGCTCTACTGGCAGCGCCAGGGCGATCCCTCGCTTTACCTCTATGAGATGATTCAGCTCTCCGACGATGGACAGAACCGCTGTCGCACCTGGCACTGGATCAGGAATGGCCTGCTCGAAACGCGCACCGCGATCCAGGAAAAGCTGGTAACGCGGGACTGGCGGAGCTTTGAGGGCTAGGACAGGGCAATGGGCCGGACACTGTTCGACAAGATCTGGGACACGCACCGGGTAGCGGAGGCCACTGCCGGAGTGGCGCTGATCGCAATCGATCGGATCTTCCTGCACGAACGAACCGGCGCCGCCGCGCTCAAATCGATGGCCGCTGCCGGTCGACCGGTCCACGATCCGGCGCGAGTCTTCGCGGTGATGGACCACATTGTCGATACCCGGATCGGCCGCGACGACCAAACGCTGATGCCCGGTGGACAGGCCTTCATCACCGAGACCCGCGAAGCGGCGCTGGCGGCAGGGATCACCCTGTTCGACGTGACCGACCGTGACCAGGGCATAGTTCACGTGATCAGCCCGGAGCAGGGCATTGTCCTGCCCGGCGTCACGCTGGTTGCGCCCGACAGCCATACCTGCACGCAAGGGGCCTTTGGCGCGCTCGCCTGGGGGATTGGCTCAAGCGAGGCGGAACATGCCATGGCAACCGGCGTGCTGCGGCTGGTCCGCCCCGGCACCATGCGAGTGACCTTTACCGGCGCGACGCAACAGGGTGTGACCGCCAAGGACATGGCACTCGCGCTGATCTCTCGCCACGGCGCGGGCGGCGGCGCCGGTCATGTCGTCGAATTCGCCGGCGAGGCCGTGCGCGGCCTTGACATGGAAGGGCGCATGACCCTGTGCAACATGGCAACCGAGTTTTCGGCCATGACCGGGATCATCGCGCCCGACGCCGCAACCTATGCCTACCTTGCCGGGCGGCCCTATGCGCCGGCCAGCTTCGATGCACCCCACTGGTCAGGCCTGGCAAGCGATCCTGGCGCCCGCTTCGACCGAGAAATCGAGATTGAAGGTTCGACCCTCGCGCCGATGATTTCCTGGGGCACCAGCCCGGAGCAGGCCATCCCCGTCGATGCCCGCATTCCGCAGGGACCGCCGCGGGTGCATGAATACATCGGGCTCGAAGCCGGACAGTTCATTGCTGGAACCCCGATCGACGCAGCGTTCATCGGCTCGTGCACAAACAGCCGCCTATCCGATCTGCGCCGTGCCGCCGCCCTGCTCAAGGGCAAGCGGATCGCCCCCTCGATCAGGAAGGCGCTGGTCGTGCCCGGATCGATGGCGGTCAAGCGTGCTGCCGAGGCCGAAGGGCTGGACCAGACCTTTATCGCCGCCGGATTCGAGTGGCGCAATTCGGGCTGCTCGCTATGTTTCTACGCCGGCGGCGAAGGATTTGAACCCGGCAGCCGCACGATCAGCAGCACCAACCGCAATTTTGAAGGCCGCCAGGGCCCGGGCATCCGCACCCATATCGCGAGCCCGGAAGTGGTCGCCGCCTCGGCGCTGGCCGGGGCGATTGCGGATCCACGCAAGGTGATTGCGGCATGAAGCCTGTTTCCACCATTACGAGCCCGGGCGTGCCACTGCTGATCGACAATATCGATACCGATACGATCATCCCCAGCCGCGAAATGCGCAGCACCGGGCGCACGGGCCTGGCCGACGGGCTGTTCGCGCCCTGGCGTTACACAGATGCCGACAAGCGGATCAACGATCCGTCGTTCGTGCTCAACCAGCGCGATGCGATCGGCACCCGGTTGCTGCTGGGCGGCGCCAATTTCGGCTGCGGATCAAGCCGCGAGCACGCCGTCTGGGCGCTGGCCGAATTCGGGATCGAGGCGATCATCGCGCCCAGCTTTGCCCCGATCTTCAAGAGCAACTGCCTGCGCAACGGCCTGCTGCCGGTCGAACTGCCCGAAGAGGTGGTGCGCGAACTGCAGTGGGCGATGGTAACTATCGACCTGCCAACGCAAACCGTCTCGGCCAGCGGCAAGACCTGGCATTTCGCGCTGGACGCGGAGGCCAAGGCCATGCTGCTCGAAGGGCTGGATGCCATCGACCTGACGCTAAAGCACCGCGAAGCCATCGCCGCCTGGACCGAGGCGGATCGCGCGGCGCGGCCGTGGGTCTATTTGGAGAAGCGTGCATGACCGAAATCCTCGTCTCCGAAGTCGGCCCGCGCGATGGGCTCCAGTCGATTGACCGGGTCATGCCACTCGAGGCCAAGAAGGCCTGGATCGCTGCCGAGGCGGCAGCCGGGGTAAAGGAGATCGAGGTCGGCTCATTCGTCCCGCCCAGCCTGCTGCCGCAGATGGCCGATACGGCAGAACTGGTGGCTTTCGCCCGGACCTTTCCGGGGCTGAACGTCGTCGCGCTGGTCCCAAATGCCAAGGGGGCGGCGCGCGCGGTGGAAGCCGGGGTCCACGCCATGTCGATCCCCTTCTCGATGAGCGAGACCCATTCACTGCGCAATGTCCGCAAGGACCATCCGGCGATGCTGGCGGAGATCGCCGAAGTGGCCCAGATCGCCAAGACAGGCGGCGTCCATTTCGCCGTGGGCCTTTCCACCGCCTTTGGCTGCACGATCGAAGGCGCGGTCAGCGAGGAGCAGGTTGTCCGCCTGGCCGCCGCCGCCGCCGAGGCCGGGGCACAGGAATTCAGCCTGTCCGACACGACGGGCTATGCCGATCCGGCCCAGGTCAAACGCCTGATCCGGAAGGTGCGCGGCGCAGTGGGGGACAAGCTCACCACGCTCCACCTCCACAACACCCGCGGCCTTGGTCTCGCCAATGCACTGGCGGGGCTGGAGGAAGGGATCACCACGCTCGATGCCTCGCTCGGCGGTCTGGGCGGGTGCCCCTATGCGCCCGGCGCTTCGGGCAACCTGGTGACCGAGGATCTGGTGCTGATGCTCAATTCGATGGGCCTCAAGACCGGGATCGACCTCGCCAAGCTGCTGGAAGTCCGCCAGATCCTCACCGAAGCACTCCCCGGTGAGCCGCTCTATGGTTTCACGCCTGATGCCGGACCGATGCTCGATTACAACGAAAGGCTCGCCCGATGAGCGCACCCACCCCTCTCGCCGGGATCAAGGTGGTCGAGTTTACCCACATGGTGATGGGGCCGACGGTCGGTCATATTCTGGCCGGACTTGGCGCCGAAGTGGTACGGGTCGAGCCAATCGGTGGCGACCAGACCCGGCGGCTGCTCGGCTCGGGGGCGGGCTATTTCCCGATGTACAACCGCGGCAAGCAGTCGATCTGCCTCGACCTCAAGTCAACCGATGGTCTTGCCGTTGCCAAGGACCTCTGCGCCCAGGCCGACGTGCTGGTCGAAAACTTCCGTCCCGGCGCGCTTGACCGGCTGGGGCTGGATTACAGCAGCCTTGCCAAGAGCAACCCCCGGCTGATCTACTGCTCCGAAAAGGGCTTCCTCCCCGGCCCCTATGAACAGCGGACCGCGCTGGACGAGGTCGCGCAGATGATGGGCGGGCTTGCATACATGACCGGGCCACCGGGTCGCCCCCTGCGCGCCGGGGCCAGCGTGATCGACGTGACCGGCGGGATGTTTGGCGTGATCGGGATTCTCGCCGCGCTGGAGGAACGCCACCGCACCGGACGCGGGCAGAAGGTGGTTGCCAGCCTGTTCGAGACCACCGCCTATCTTGTTGGCCAGCACATGGCGCAGTTCGCGGTAACCGGCAAACCGGCAGCGCCGATGCCGGCACGGGTCTCGGCCTGGGCGATCTATGACGTGTTCGAGACGAAGGACGATCCGGTCTTCATTGGCGTCGTCACCGATGCCCTGTGGCAGAAGTTCTGCGCGCTGTTCGGGCTCGACGACCTCTGGGCCGACGAGAGTATCCGCGCCAACAACCAGCGTGTCCTTGCCCGTGAGCGGATCCTGCCACGCATCCGCGATCTGGTCGGCCAGATGACCCGCGCAGAAGTCATTGCGAAGCTTGACGGAACCGGCATGCCCTTTGCCCCGATCGGCAAGCCGGAAGAGCTGTTCGACGATCCCCACCTCAACGCCGGGGGGATGGAGCCGGTCAGGCTCGACACGGGCGCGGAGACCAAATTGCCGACAATCCCGCTGGAAATGGACGGCAAGCGTCCGGGCGCTCCAAGTGCCTTGCCGAAGCCAGGTGCCGATGCCCGCGCCGTGCTGGAAAGCCTCGGCTATCCAGCCGAACGGATCGCGACATTGATCGAAACCGGTGCGGTCGAGGAAAGCCAGTGATGCGCATAGCCCTGCCCCTGCTGGCACTCGTTGCCGCCGCTTGTGTTCAGGCCCAGGACAAGCCGACCGCGCCGGGAGTGACAGCCCCGGCAGAGCGGGTGCCAACCGATGTCCGGCGAACCACGCTGATCGTCCGCGACATGGAAGCCAGCCTCAAGCTTTACCGCGATGTCGTGGGGATGAAGGTCAACTATGATACCGTGGTTGAAACCAGCGGCGTTGCCCTGCCCGCTGGCCCGCCCGGCGCCAGCGCGCGGCTAGTGCTGCTCAATGCCAACGATGGCTGGGTCGGCTGGATCGGACTGATGCAATGGATCGAGCCAAAGTTGCCGGCCGCGCCCTATCCCACCCGGATGGGCCCGGGCGGCGTGGTGATCGTAATGAACACTGATGATGTCGAAGGCCGCTGCAAGGCGGCCAAGGCAGTGCCGGGGGTAACCTTCACCGCCGAACCGCGCCTGCAGATCTATCCGGGGCGCAATGGCGGACCGGATATCCGGGTGATGGGCTGCAATTTCTTCGATCCCGACGGCATCCTGATCGAGATGAACCAGATCCTGAAATGAAAAGGGCTCCCCGACCGGGGAGCCCCTTGGTGTTCCGGTTTGGCCTTCCTCAGAGCGGCTTCACCGTCCCCAGGAAGCAGATCCCCGAAATGGTGATCCAGTAAATATAGGCCAGCATCCGGCCCCAGCCGATCTCCCGCTCCAGCGCAGCCTCGGCGGCCGGGTTCGGTCCTTCGGCGAGCTGACGGAAACGCGTGGTCCAGGCCCGCATGATCCAGCGCAGGCCCAGGCCGATGCACAATGCAAACCCATAGAGCGTGAACTTCCAGGCATACCAGCGCGTCCCTTCGTCTGCGACGAATGGCCCATTGCCCATCAGCGAGGAAATGCCGACCACGAAGATGGTGGGAATGAGCACCCAGCGCACCATCTCGTCCAGCTTGGTCAGCTTGATGCCAAGATCAGTTTCGCGCTTGAAGAAGGCGGCCCAGCATAGCCCCAGCCACACTGCGACAAAAATCCACATTCCAGTCAGGAAGGAGCCGCCATAAGGCTGCAGGCCATAAATGTTGCCCATGTGCAGCCCCAGCGGTAACAGGGTGATGATGCCAGTCCGCGCAAGGATATCAATACGATAAGCGGTTTCCATGTGCCGTCGGCGCTCATCGAGCGACAGGTTGCGGTTGATCACGTTGTAGCTCGTCTGGAACACACCCCATTCGCCGCCCAGCCAATAGACCATGGCGATGATGTGCAGCCAGCGCAGCACCAGCACTTCTTCCATTCGCCTTCCCCCCTTCGCGCCGCCGCCAGCGGTCGATCCTTACTTCGAGAACTTTTCCACCCAGTCCATGATTGGCGGATCCGGATTTTCAAGCGCTTCGACCTCCTGTTGGAAGCCGCGCATTACCCGGGCGATATAGGCGCGGGTCATTTCGCCACGCTCTTCGCCAGCCGTCCGGTCCGGGGCATAGGCCTCGATGTCGGCGCGGCTGATCGTGCCCTTGGCGTCGAGCAGACGCTCGACCGTGTCGAGCCGCTCGCGCAGCACCGAGACCTCACCCACAACGGCCATGGTCAAAGACAACAGGCGGTCAACCGCCGGGTCATCGAAAAAGGCGGGGCGTCGTCCCTTGGGCTTGGCACCTGCGCGGGCGATCCAGTCGATCCCTTCGGTCATGCCGCCATCTCCTTCGCGACGGGCTTCCAGGCGCCATAAGCGTTCCAGACCGCCGCGCGGCCATAGTCTTCCTGTTCCTCGCTTTCGGCAGCCGGGAAGATCGAGCGATCGACCACCGCCCGCACACCCACCACGAACTGATCGGCCTTGGCAAAGCCGGCGCCAGCCATCACATCCTTCAGGTCCTTCCCATGCATCGCCGACCAGAACGGCTCGTTGTTGTTGAAGGCGTCCCAATCGCGCATGAACTGCTCGAACAGCGGCATTTCCGGCGAGTATTGCGGCTGCTCGACATGCAGAATGAGCCCGCCCGGGGCCAGCACGCGGTTGCACTCGGCCAAGAGGCGCGGCATCGATTCGGCCGACAGTTCGTGCAGGAACATGGTGGTCTGCACCCAGTCGAAATGGCCGTCCGGATAGCGTGAGAGGTCCTCACCACTGGCCTGGACGAACTTGATGTTCTTGACCCCCAACCCGGCCGCACGCGCTGCGCCATAGCGCAGCGACGGGCCGGCAGTATCGATCGCGATCACTTCGGCTTCGGGATAGGCCGCGGCGATCGGCACGGCATTGTGACCTACCGTGCAGCCGACATCGAGAATGCGCCGCGGCTGCCAGTCCGGCCGCTCCTTCTTGGCCCAGGCAACAACGGCCTGGCCACCACCATCATTGAGACCGCCTAGCGCGCCGCCGGTCGTGGCGAAGATACCGACGTCATAGTTGGCACCGGCCGAGACATCACCTGGACGTTCCTCCCCGTGGTAGCCGCCCGGCTGGCAATGAATGTCCACCGCAGTCTGGTAGATCGGCTGCTCGATCTTCGGATCAAGCTCAAGCTGGCCGGAATGCTCGTTGAACTGGCGAGCCTGGGCATCGAGCTCATCAAGCTGGCGCAACACGGTCGAACGGCCATTCTGCTGGCGCATTTCCATGGAATTCCGCTTCAACGCCGACCACATCCGGTGGAACGGGTCCTCGTTCATCCAGTCGCGGATTTCGTACCGGTGCTCGGGATCACGGCCATGCTCTTCGCGGAAGGCTGGCAGGACGCGCCTTTCATAGGCCAGCTTGTTGCCCGGCCCGAGCGTACCCGAGAGATAGCGGTTCAGGTGTGTCAGGAAATTGAACCGCGCGGATTCATCGTGGTTTGTGCGCGCCAGCATCGGGTGCTTGGTAAGCGCGGTATAGGGGGGCGGCAGTTCGGCACTCATGACCACTCTCCAATCCGGCGGTGTCGCCAAATTTGTCCGGACAACTTTTCATGCGACCGCAACACTGTCAAGCTAGTTGCGTCCCATTTGCTGACCTAACCGTACCACAAATGGCTCGCTTTGACCGAGGTCAAAGGAATGGTGCGTCAGTTCACCGCTGTGCGATCAAACCGCTTTCAGCTTGGCATGGGCGGCCAGCGCTCTGGCGCGACCCAGGGTGTGCTCGACGAGCTTGGCGGGATAGCCGCGCGGGCGCAGCAGGCCGGGATCGTGGATCTCGGCATCGCCCAGCTTCGCCAGTTCGGGCACCCATTGGCGGATATAGCCAGCCGCATCGAACTTGGGGCTTTGCGTCAACGGAGCCATGATCCGCACGAACATGTTGGCATCGACGCCGGACCCGGCGCTCCACTGCCAGTTGACTGCGTTCTGGCCATAGTCGGCGTCCACCAGCGTATCCCAGAACCATTCCTCGCCGCGCCGCCAGTCGATCAGCAGGTGCTTGATCAGGAAGCTGGCGACGATCATCCGCACCCGGTTGTGCATCCAGCCGGTGGCCCAGAGCTCGCGCATTCCCGCATCGACGATCGGATAGCCGGTGCGGCCCTGCTGCCAGGCCGCAAGGTCCGCCTCGGCTTCAGGCCCGGTCCGCCATGCCAGCCGGTCATACTCCTCCTTGTAGGAGCGCGCGCCATAGTCCGGGAATTGGTGGATCACGTTGGCGGCATAGTCACGCCAGCCCAGTTCCCCCAGGAAGGTTGCGACCGAGCCACCCGCCCCGGCCAGCGCGTGCCAGACCTGCGCGGGCGAAACCTCGCCAAAATGGAGATGCGGGGAGAGGCGCGAAGTGCCCAGCATCGCGGGCAGGTTGCGGCGCTCGGCATAGCGGGCAGCGCGGCGGGTGAAGGTTTCCAGCCGCTCGGCCGCCCCGCCCTCGCCCGGCGTCCATTCGGCGCGCAGGCCCCCGGCCCAATCAGGCCTGGTGGGGAGCAGCTGCCAGTCTTCCAGCTTGTCACTGGTGGGCCAAGCATCCGGCGCGGTCAGCTTTGGCGCGGGGAGCGGCGGCGCGGGCGGCATCCGTTCCTGCAAGGCGCGCCAGAACGGGGTGTAGATCTTGAAGGGCGTGCCCCCGCCGGTCAGCACCGAACCCGGCGGGGCGAGGTAGAGGCCATGGTGCAGCGTCAGGTCCAGCCCCTTGCCCACCGCCCGCTCGGCATTGCGCCACCACGGCTCGACATGGTGCAGGCCGTGGACTTCGCGCGCGCCGGTCTCCGCCGCCAGCGCCGCCAGCACCTCCTCGCTCTTGCCGCGGCGCAGGATCAGGCGCGATCCGGCTGCCCGCAGATCGGCAGCCAGGCTGGCGAGCGAATGGTGCAGCCACCAGCGCGAAGCCGCGCCCATCCGGCGATGCTTTGCGCCCTCGTCATCCAGCACATAGACCGGGATCACCGGGCCTTTGGACGCAGCAGCACGGAAGGCAGGCTGATCGGCCAGCCGCAGGTCGCGGCGCAGCCAGACGATGATGGGCGTGGTCATGCCTCAGCCCTTCGTGCAGGCCGGGCCGGGCAGCAAGCTGGCCTTTCGGCCTGCCCGCCTAACCAGCTGCTCGCGGCAGGCACTTCACCCCCGGCAGCGGCACGGCAAACCGGTCCCGCGCGCGCGGATCATAAAACCGGGCATCGCGCAGGATCACCGAGCCATCGGTGGCCCGCTCGGCAAAGGGCGCGCGGCTCCAGAACAGGAAGGCTTCGGCCTGCGACCCGCCGCTGGCGAGCTGTGCTGGCGATGGCCAGGCGCAGGGCTGGTCGGTGATCGGCCGCGCATTGCGAGGCGAAGGCACCTCGCCCGGTGCAACACGGTACCAATGGTTGGGCGCACCAACGATGAATTCGCGCTCCCAGAAGGCCAGCGGCACTGGCGAGGCAATCCGCACCGGATCGGCAATCGGCACGCCAACGGAAGGCCCCTTGGTGTTGATCGCCCAATTCAGGACCGTCGATGCGGACAGCAGATAGTTGTGCCCCAGGTAGAGCAGACTGGCCGCGAGCGTCGCGATCGCTGGCCAGCGCCAGGTCTTCCCGGCCCGCTCACGCCGCAGCGAGAACCACAGGCCAAAGCCTAACAGCGCCCACCACCAGACATCGATGATGAACAGGGTATCGCCGTAGGCCCACTGGCTGGAAAACGGCTCAAGGAAGCGGATGCCATAGACATTGAGCCAATCGAGCGCCGGATGGCTGAGGCAACCGATCAGGCCGAGGAGGTAAAGCCACTTGAAGCTGACCGGCAGCCGCTCCTCGGGCCGCGTCCCGCGCCGGGCCTGCCAGCGATCATACCCCCACAGCAGGCCCGCCAGGATCAGCGGCAGCAGCACCATTGCCGGCGGCCCATGCGTGATCCCGCGCCGGAAACCGAGGTGCTCGGTCCCTTCCAGCCAAAAGAAGCAGGCCGCATCGACATCGGGCAGGTTCGCCCCGATGATCAGCGCCGGCATGGCAAGGCCGGTAGGGCGCTTGAGCCCCGTTTGCCCCAGAACAGCGCCAAACAGGCTGTGAGTCAGGTTGTCCATGCTGGCGCAGGCCAGGCCAGATTACAGGTCCGGCCCGCCCTCGGTAACTGTCCAGGTCTGGCCCTTGGCCAGCAACTTGGCCAAGTTCGGTTCCTTGCCCGCGCTGGCCTTTTCGCGTTCGGCCATGACCGCCGCCTCGAAGGTCGGGCGGGGATCGTCATAGAGCACGCCCAGGGCCATCGGGAACGGACCGAACGGCATTTCGACCAGCATGTGCGCGATCGAGCGGTTGGTCACGTCGTGAACGATCACGCCCGCCGCCTGCCAATCGCCATCGACGACATCGACCACCTTGAGCGTCAGCTTCTCGGTGTCGAGGGCAATGCCCTTCTCGCCCTTCGCGAACAGCATCGGTTCGCCATTGGCGAGCCACAACTGCCGGTCTTCGGCGCCCTTGGGCGCGGCGAAGTCCTCGAACCGGTCCTTGTTGTAGACGATGCAGTTCTGGAAGATCTCGACGAAGGCCGCACCCTTGTGGTGATAGGCGGCCTTGAGCACTTCGGGCAGGTGCTTCGACACGTCGAAGCCGCGGGCGATGAAGCGCGCACCGGCACCCAGCGCAAAGGCGCAGGGGCTGGCCGGGCGGTCAACCGAACCGAGCGGGGTCGACGGGCTGGTCGTGCCTTCGCGGCTGGTCGGCGAGTACTGGCCCTTGGTCAGGCCATAGATCTCGTTGTTGAACAGCAGGATCTGGCAATCGAGGTTGCGGCGCAGCACGTGCATCGTGTGGTTGCCGCCGATCGACATGCCATCGCCGTCGCCCGTCACCAGCCAGACATCGAGCGCCGGATTGGCCAGCTTGATGCCGGTGGCAAAGGCCGGGGCGCGGCCATGGATCGTGTGGAAGCCATAGCTTTCCACGTAGTACGGGAAGCGGCTGGAGCAGCCGATGCCCGATACGAACACGGTGTTGGCCGGGTCCGCGCCCAGTTCGGGCAGGGTGCGCTGCACGGCCTTGAGGATCGCATAGTCCCCGCAACCGGGGCACCAGCGGACTTCCTGGTCGGTTTCCCAGTCCTTGATCGAGGTGGTGATGGGCGTAATCGCGTTCATGCCAGTGCCTCCTCAATCGCGGCTTCAATTTCGGCAATGGTGAAAGGCTGGCCGCTGGTCTTGGTCAGCGGCTTGGCATCGACCAGGAACTGGTCGCGCAGCACGGTCTTGAACTGGCCGGTGTTCATTTCGGGCACCAGCACCCTGTCATAGCCGCGCAGCAGATCACCCAGGTTTTCCGGCAGCGGCCAGATGTGGCGGACGTGAATGTGACTGACATCCAGCCCCTTGTTGCGGGCGCGGCCCACTGCCTGGTGAATCGGGCCATAGGTGCTGCCCCAGCCGACAACGGCCAGCTTGCCACCTTCGGTGCCCAGGCACACGTCCTGCGCCGGGATCGACCTGGCAATGCCATCGACCTTGGCCTTGCGGGCATCGGTCATCGCCTGGTGGTTGGCGGGCGAATAGTCGAGGTGGCCGGTATCGACCTGCTTTTCGATCCCGCCGATGCGGTGCATCAGGCCGGGCGTGCCGGGCTTGATCCACGGCCGCGCGCCCTTGGCATCGCGCTTGTAGGGCAACAGGGTATCGCCCGCGTTCTTTTCGGCGAGGAACGAAACCGGGAATTCGGCATAGTCGGCCGGGTCCGGCACCTTCCACGGCTCGGCCGCGTTGGCGATATAGCCATCTGTCAGCAGGATCACCGGGGTCATGTACTGCACGGCAATCCGGCAGGCCTCGATCGCGCAGTCAAAGGCATCGCCGGGGCTGCGTGCGGAGATCACCGGGATCGGGGTGTCGCCGTTGCGGCCATAGACCGCCTGGTAGAGGTCGGACTGTTCGGTCTTGGTCGGTAGGCCGGTCGATGGCCCGCCGCGCTGCGAATTGACGATCACCAGCGGCAGCTCGGTCATGACGGCGAGGCCCATCGCCTCGGTCTTGAGCGCAATGCCCGGGCCGGACGAAGAGGTAACGCCCAGCTGCCCCGCATAGCTGGCGCCAATGGCGGCGCAGATTGCGGCGATTTCGTCTTCCGCCTGGAAGGTGGTGACATTGAATTCCTTCAGCCGCACCAGCGCATGCAGGATCGAGCTGGCGGGCGTGATCGGATAGCCACCAAAGAACATCGGTAGGTGCGCGAGCTGCGCGCCCGCGACCAGCCCCAGCGCCACGGCATCGGCGCCGGTCACGGTGCGGTAGAGCCCCGCCGGGGTCGGCACCGGACCCAGGTGCAGCTTCTTGACATGGCCGCCCAGTTCCGCCGTCTCGCCATAGGCATGGCCGGCGTTGAGCGCGGCAATGTTGGCATCGGCCAGCACCTTGTTCTTGGCGAACTTGGCATTGAGCCAGTCGATCAGCGGCTGGCGATCGCGGTCGAACATCCAGAGCGACAGCCCCAGCGTCCACATGTTCTTGCAGCGCAGGGCTTCCTTGTTGCCGAGGCCGAAGGGCTTGACCGATTCCAGCGTCAGCGCCGAAATATCGAAGGCCAGCACCTGCCACTTGGAGAGCGAGCCGTCCTCCAGCGGGTTGACCTCGTACTTGGCCTTTTCAAGGTTGCGCTTGGTGAACTCGCCGGTGTCGGCAATGATCAGCCCGCCGGGCTTCAAGGCGCCGACATTGGTTTTCAGCGCCGCCGGGTTCATCGCCACCAGCACGTCGGGCGCATCGCCCGCCGTATCGATGCTGGTCGAGCCGAAGTTGATCTGGAACGCCGAGACGCCGAACAGCGTGCCCTGCGGCGCGCGGATTTCCGCCGGGAAATCCGGGAAGGTGGCAAAATCGTTGCCCGCCAGCGCGCTCGACAGGGTGAACTGCCCGCCGGTCAGCTGCATCCCATCACCTGAGTCGCCCGCAAAGCGGACAACTACGGCTTCGGGAGCATTGGTGGAGCGTGCTTCGGGATCGGCCAATTGCGTTGCCATGCGTCTTCCTCATCAGGCGGACCGGTCCGCCTCGTCCTCGCGAAGCGCCCTAGTCCCCTCCCCGCCTGCCCGGCAATCAAGAAAAACTGCATGCCGGACAACCAGTACAACAAGACGGGCGCCAAGGCGGCTAGTCAAGTGGCAATTCGCGACTTAACCTGTCGATTAAACCAGACGATAACGAGAGGATTCCTGACCTGTGAGCGCCGCCACCCCCTATGTTCGCCCCGATGTGAAGATGCTGCTGGATATGCTGGCGGCGATGGGCGGGCCGAAGATGAACGAGATCCCGCTGGCCGATGCCCGCGCATCCTATGTCCAGATGGCCGCGCTGGTCGAGGCGGATCCCGTGCCGCTGGCGACGATCAAGGATCTGTCCTGCCCCGGCCCGCGCGGTGACATTCCGCTGCGGCTCTATGATGCGCGGGCCGAGCGCGCGCCCGGGCCCGTGGTGATGTTCTATCACGGCGGCGGCTTCGTGATCGGCGATCTGGATTCGCACCACGCGCTGTGCACCACGATTGCCGCCGAACTCGACCTGCCGGTGGTCGCGGTCCACTATGCCCTGGCGCCCGAACACCCCTTCCCCGCCTCGGACGAGGATTCGATCGCCGCAACCCGCTGGGTGGCCGAAAACGGCGCTGCGCTCGGCCGTGAGGCGACCGGCCTCATCACCATGGGCGACAGCGCCGGGGGGCACCTGGCCATTGTCGTGGCGCAGGACCTGGCCAAGGCGCCCGCCAAGGTGCCGGTGATCCTGCAAGTGCCGATCTATCCCGCGACCGACGAATCGAGCGACGGTTCGATGGCCGAATTTGCCGAAGGCTTCCTGCTGACCAAGGAAACGATGGACTGGTTCATGGCTTGCTACGCCCCGGTCCCGGGCGATCCGCGAGCCTATCCGATTCACGGCGATCAGGCCGGATCGCCGCCGACCCTGCTGGTCACCGCCAGCCTCGATCCGCTGCGCGACCAGGGCCGCCGCTATGCCGCTGCGCTGGCTGCCGCCGGGGTGGAATGCCACTTCATGGAAATGAAGGGTTCGATCCATGGCTTCGTCAACCTGCGCAAGGCCGTGCCCAGCGCCCAAGCGGACATGCTGGCCATTCTGGCGCAAGCAAAGTTGATGCTGGGGCGCATTTGCGCCTAAAGGCGCGGGGATGAGCGAAAATCCTTATGCAAACCTGCCCTACCGCCCCTGCGTGGGGGTAATGCTGGTCAATTCCGCCGGCCTGGCCTTCGTCGGCAAGCGGATCGATACGCGCGGCCAGCCAGATGAGGGCGGAGTCTACTGGCAGATGCCACAGGGCGGGATCGACGAGGGCGAGGACGTGCGCGAAGCCGCCCTGCGCGAGCTGTGGGAGGAAACCGGCGTGCACGAGGCGCACGTCACGCTTCTCGCCCAGACCCGCGAGGAAGTGCTCTACGACCTGCCTGACGAGCTGATCGGCAAGCTGTGGGGCGGTGCCTATCGCGGCCAGCGCCAGCACTGGGTGCTGGCCCGCTTCACCGGCGAGGATCACCACATCCAGCTCGACGCGCATGATCCGGCCGAATTCTGCGAATGGCAGTGGCTCGATCCGGTCCAACTGCCCGAGGTGATCGTACCCTTCAAGAAGCGCGTCTACCGCGCCGTGCTGGATGAGTTCCGCCACCTGATCTAGGCCGATCCAGAGGCAGGCATCGGGCTTGACATCCCTCACCGATTCGATATTTCGATACTTATCGAATCATCGGAGAGTGAGATGCAAGCCGATCTGGTAATCCGCGCCCTGGGTGCGCTAGCGCAGGAACACCGCCTCGCGACCTTTCGCCTGCTGGTCCAGGCCGGTGCGGAAGGCATGGCGGCAGGTACATTGGCAGAGCGGCTTGGTCTTCCAGCTTCGTCAATGAGCTTTCATCTGGCCCAGTTGAGCAATGCCGGGCTTGTCACCCAGCGCCGCCAGAGCCGCTCGATCATTTATGCCGCCGATTACGCTGCAATGGGCGCGCTGATGGCCTATCTCACCGAAAACTGCTGCGGCGGCGCTTCCTGCGCGCCCGCCAGCCCATCCAGCAATGAAAGGAATGTCGCATGAAGCGCTTTCATGTCCATGTCGGGGTCAACAACCTCGACGCCTCGATCGCGTTCTATTCCGGCCTGTTCGGCCAGCAGCCCAGTGTGGTTAAGCCCGACTATGCCAAGTGGATGCTGGATGATCCGCGCGTGAACTTCGCGATCTCCCGCAATCAGACCGCCGCCAAGGGCATCGAACACCTTGGCCTGCAAGTCGATGACGAAGCCGAACTGGCCGAAGTCTATGGTCGGCTTGAAGCCGCCGGTCGCCCGGTACTGGAAGAAGGCGCCACCACCTGCTGCTATGCCAAGAGCGAGAAGAGTTGGATCGCCGACCCCGATGGCGTGGTCTGGGAAGCCTTTCTGACCCACGGCGAGGCCACGGTATATGGCGCCGGGCCGGATATGGCCGCCGTAGCTTCGGCCAATGCAGCGGCGAATGCCTGCTGCGCCCCCCAGATCGCGGCGCCCCAGATCGCAACGTCCCAGCCAACCGGCTGCTGCTGACCACCAAAGGACCACCGCACATGACCAGCCTGGTAACATCGCCCGCCCCCTGGCGGGGCGAAACCCTGCGACACGCCCCCGGCGAATGGCTTTATCACCTGTCCGCCGAAGAAATCGCCGCGCTCACCACGGCTGCCCAGGCGATCGTCGGCTCGGGACAGCCGCTGGCCGAGGTGGACCGCGACGACTATCCGCTGCCGGGCCTTGCCAGCGCCCTGGCTGACTGGCGGCGACGGATCGGTAGCGGCCACGGCATGGTCCTGGTGCGCGGCCTTCCGGTGCGCGAAATTGGCGATGAGCTGGCGACAGCGGCCTATTGGCTGATCGGCCTGCACCTTGGCCAGCCAACCGGCCAGAATGCCGACCGGCAGACCCTGGTCGACATTCGCGATACCGGCGCGGCGCCAAGCGATCACCAGGTTCGGCTTTACAAGACTCGCGCCGAACTGACCTTCCATACCGACGGGGCCGACATCATCGGCCTGCTCTGCCTGCGGGGCGCAAAGTCGGGTGGAGTCAGCCGGATCTGTTCCTCGGTCGAGGTTTATAACCAGATCGTGCAACGGCGTCCGGACCTGGCCCCGCTGCTAGAGCTGGACTATCATCACCACGCCCACGGCCAGTTCGGACCCGATGGCCCGCGAACCTTCACTTATCCGATTGTCAGCCGCACTGGCGGCGTGTTCCGGATGCTCCTGCTGCTCTGGTACATCCGCAACGCGGCCGAAGATTTTCCGGATATCGCCTCGCTCACCCCGGCCCAGCACGAATTGCTGGACCTGCTGGAACAGATCCCGTTCGAACCCGGCGTGGCGCTCGACATGTCGTTTCGCGAAGGGGACATGCAATTCCTCAAGAACTCGGTCGTGCTGCATGCCCGCACGGAATATGAAGACTGGGATGCACCAGAGGACAAGCGCCACCTGTTGCGGCTGTGGCTGAATGTTCCCGAATTTGCCGATGGCGACGATCTGCTGCGCCACGGCTTTGAACAATCGGCCGCATCGTGACCAGAACCGACTTTATCGTGATCGGCGCAGGTCAAGCTGGCCTCGCCGCGGGCTATTTCTTGCAGCAGGCCGGTGCCGACTTCCAGATCTTGGATGGGGCAGCCGAAGTGGGCGGATCATGGCCGCGCTATTATGACAGTCTCGAGCTGTTTTCGCCCTTCCGCTATTCCGCCCTGCCAGGCCTGCCGATGCCTGGCGCGCCGATGGCCTATCCCCGGCGCGACGAGGTGGTGCGCTATCTGCATGACTATGCGGCCCACTTCGACCTGCCGGTCCGTCTGAACACGCGCATCACCGCTGTTGAGCGCAGCGATGCGGCCTTTGTCCTGCGTGCTAAACAGGGCGATCCCATGGTGGCGCGAAACCTGATTGTGGCAACGGGGGCCTTCGGCGCGCCGGTCATTCCGCAGATCGAAGGCCAGGGGCAGTTTGGAGGAAGGATTCTCCATTCGGCCGACTATCGCAATCCTGATCCCTTTCGCGGCCAGCGCGTGATCGTGGTTGGAGCCGGCAATTCAGCCGTGCAGATCGCGGTGGAACTGGCCGATCATGCCGCTGTGACCCTGGCCGTGCGCGACAAGGTGCGCTTCCTCTCGCAAAAGGTGCTGGGCAAGGATGTGCACTGGTGGTTCGACAAGCTGCGGCTCAATCGCACCAACCTGTTTTCCGACCATGGTGTGCCGGTGATTGACGATGGCCGTTACCGCGCCGCTCTCGCCGCCAACCACCCGCCAACCCGCGCCATGTTTACCGCTTTCACACCAGACGGGGTGCAATGGGCGGATGGCGAGCGTGAACGGATCGATCAGGTAATCTTTGCCACCGGGTTCAAGGCTGACCTGGGCCTCTTGTCCGAAATGGGCGCGCTGGGCGGGGACGGTCGACCGCTGCACCGCAAGGGGATCTCCACCACGGTTCCCGGGCTCGGCTATGTCGGCCTGTCGGGCCAGTCCGGCTTTGCTTCGGCCACGCTGCGCGGTACGGGCGGCGATGCAGAACATGTGATCAAGTGCTTGCTGCAGGGCAAGGGAAAGGGATGAAACCGTGTCCTTGATGCCGATTGACCGACCGTTTGCGGTCCTGGTGCTCTGCACCGGCAATTCCGCCCGTTCGATCCTGGGCGAGGCGTTGTTCCGCCGCCATGGCGCGGGCCTGCTCTCGGCCTACTCCGCCGGCAGCAAGCCCAAGGGTGTGCCCCACCCAGGCGCGCTGCGGTTGCTGGCGCGCGAGGGGTTCGATCCGGGGAGCTTCCGTTCGAAAAGCTGGAACGAGTTCACCGGTCCGGAAGCGCCGCCGATCGACCTTGCCATTACCGTCTGCGGCAATGCCGCGGGCGAGGCCTGCCCGGTGTTCCCTGGCAGTCCGCTGCGCGCCCACTGGGGGCTGCCCGATCCTGCCGATGTCGAGGGCGACGAGGCGACGGTCGACGCTGCCTTTGCGGAAACCTGGCGCTTGCTGACCATCCGGGTCGAAGCCTTCTTCGTGCTCGACTTCGCGGCGCTGGACGCCAGGGCGCTGCAAGCAGAACTCGCGCGGATCGGCACGATGGAGGGTGCAGCATGAGCGCCTTTACCCGCAAGTTGCTGGGCGAGGCGGTTGGCAGCATCTTGCTCTTCGCCACCGTGGTCGGCTCCGGGATCATGGCCGAGCGACTGGCGGGCGGGAACGTGGCCGTCGCCCTGCTTGGCAATACCCTGGCGACCGGCGCGATCCTCTATGTGTTGATTACCATGCTGGGACCGGTTTCGGGCGCGCAGTTCAACCCGGCGGTGACGCTGGTCATGCGATTGCGCGGCGAGTGCTGCTGGAGAGGCGCGGCACTGGTAGTGCTGGCGCAGGTCGCAGCGGGTGTGCTGGGCGTCTGGCTGGCCCACGCGATGTTCGATCTGTCGATCCTGCAAGTCTCGACCAAGTCGCGGACCGGCATGGGCCAATGGCTGGGCGAATTCGTCGCGACCTTCGGCCTGGTCCTGACGATCCTTGGCACCCTGCGCCACAAGCCAGATGCGGTGCCCGTAAGCGTCGCGCTCTACATCGTCGCCGGCTACTGGTTCACCAGTTCCACCAGCTTTGCCAACCCGGCGATCACGCTTGCCCGCAGCCTGAGTGACAGCTTTGCCGGGATCGCGCCGGCGGACGTGCCCGGCTTCATCGCTGCGCAGCTGGCCGGGGCAATCGCGGCCCATGGCCTGGCAAAGCTAATGTTTGCGGATGACAAAAAGACTGGCGGCACGCGGAACTGATCCGGGCCGCCAGCAGTTGGGCTAACCTAGAGTGCCCGCAGGAAACCCGGGACGTTCAGCTCGCGGATCATCCGTTCGCCGCGCAGCAGCCAGACCTCGCGCCAATCGAGACCGAAATCGTCGCACTCGCGCTGGAGGACCGAGATGTCGGTCTGGTCGACTGCGACAAAGTTGATCAGCTGGGTCATCATCAGCCCCAGCTTGAAATCGGCAGCGAAGTCATCCCAGCCATAATCGCGCACGCCGCAATCCGCGAGCACGGCAAGGTAATGGGCAAACAAGTCTGCCTGGCAGGAAGGGCTTGATTCAGTTGATGGCGACATGTGCAGCAAGCGGGCGATATCCCAGGCGCCAGACCCCGCGATCGAGAACTGGAAGTCGATGATCGCAAACCGGCCCTGCCCGTCCGCATCGGGGAAGAACAGCTGCTTGGGATGAAAATCGGCATGCTGAAGCGTGAAGGGACGTGAGCGCAGGTAGCGCATGATTGCATCAAAATTGGCGGCCCAGGCCTCGGCGACGGCAATGCTTTCCTGGCAGGCATCGCCGAGCAGGGCCTTGATCTTGGGAATTGCCGCCGTGGTGGCCTTGACGGAGTTGGGCCAGTATTCGGGGTCGGTCATCTGGATCAGGCCGGGATGTTCCTGCACGAAAGGATCGTTCCAGAAGCGCGCGTGCAGCCGCGCCGCTTCGCCGACTGCCAGCCGGACCTGCCCGGGCGAAATGTTGAACGACGGGCAATAGGATGGTGCAAGGTGTTCCAGCAGCAGCACTGCATCATAGCTGGCCGGATCGAAGTCGGCATGAAAGCACCGTGCGATCGGCAAATCATCACCGGTGACCGAACCGTAGAACGCTGTTTCGCGCTCATAGAGCCGGAAGGTCCGCGCCAGGTCGCGCGTGGTCTGATCGGTTGCACCCAGCTTCGCGATCATCCGCACCGGCAGCGGGCATTGCGCACGATCATAGTGCAGCCAGAGCTCTACGATGTCGGCAGTCTGCCCCGGCACGGCGTGCGGCTTCGTCTGGCAGCCGATCACCGCGTATCCTGCCAGGTGCGGCGCCAGCACCTGGTTCAGCCATGCAGTCGTTATGTGGGCGGCGCAAAGCGGGATGGCAGGCTTGGCGTCCCTATCAGGTCTGGTGCCAGCTGGCTTGTCCATCGCTGAATATGCCGGGTCCCAGATAGGACCGGTTGCAGCATGATTGGTGATCGGGTTGTCGAACATCATGATCCGTCCTCCGCAGTCCGGCAGTCGGCGCCGGAATGCAGGCGTGATCAAACGAAGCGCCCCACAAAGTCCTGTGGCGGGAATGAGGAATGTCTTAGTTTTTTCTTAGGGGGTGGAATTCGCTGCTTTTGCTGTATTGTCTGCCCAGCGGATCCTCGCGTTCAAGACAGGGCAATTGCTGCGCATGGACCAGGTTCGGATCGGCACGGCGACGGTAAACTTCTCGCGCCAGACGATCGAGGGAGATGCTGGAAGCTTTTCGGTCGAGCCGATGGTGCTCGAGGTATTGCGCGCGCTGATGGCGCGGCCGGGCGAAGTCGTTCCGCGGGAAGCGTTGATCGACCAGGTCTGGGGCGTGTCCTTTGGCGGCGACGAGCGACTGTCGCGGGCGATTTCGCTGCTCCGCAAGGCGCTGGGCGAGGACGCGCGGCATAACCGCTGTATCGAAACCATCCCCAAGCGCGGCTATCGCCTGCTGGTCACTCCCGTCGAGACCGGCGCGATCGATCAAGCCGTCAGCGACACTGCCGAGCCACCCACCAGCACCGCCGCACCACCCAAGCCGCTCTCAAGGCGGGTGATGGCGGCCATTGGCGCCCTGCTCATCCTGGCGACGGTCGCGCTGATCCATTCGCTTGCCGGAGCGGGCTGGCTCGGACCGGCCATGCAAGGCCTTGTACCAATCGGCGCAGGCACCGATGATGCAAGCAATCGCAATTCGATCGCTGTCCTGCCCTTCACCGATCTCAGTCCCACCGGGGACCAGGGCTACCTCGCCGATGGCCTGACCGAGGAAATTCTCGACGCGATCATGAAGTTTCCCGAACTGCGGGTAGTCGGCCGGACCTCGTCATTCCGGTACCAGGCGAGGGATATCGATCCGCGCCGAATCGGTGCCGATCTCAACAGCCAGTTCCTGCTGGTCGGCTCGCTCAGAAAGCAGGATGCGCGGCTGCGCGTGGCTGCCCAGCTGATTGAAGCCGAAGGCGGGCGCATCGTCTGGTCCCAGACGTTCGAAGGGTCGATCGAGCGGATCTTCGAATTTCAGGAAAGCATCGCCCGCTCGATCGCATCGGAACTGGGTGTCGCCATCGCCGCCAAGGATCGCGTGTTGCCCAGCGTGACGGGCAACCAGGAGGCCTATGAACTGTTCCTGCAAGGTCGCGACCTGTCGCGACGGTTCGGGCGCGACAACAAGCGGTCGAGCATCAGGCTGCTCGAACAGGCCGTCGAACGGGATCCCACCTTTGCCCTGGCCTGGGCCTGGCTGGGCCAGACCAAGCTGCTAATGGCGATCACCGAAGAGCCTGTCGCAGCAAGGGCCCTGGTCAATCAGGCGAGGTCTGCGGTTGACAAGGCCAAGGCGATCGATCCGGGCATCGCCATGGGGCACTTCCTCGAAGCGGTCCTGCACGATTACGACCTTGATTTTGCCGCATCGATCGACGCCATGGAGCGCGCCTATGCGGCCGATCCGAACCAGCCCTACCTGATCATTCGCCGGGGCAGGAGTTATGCGATGCTGGGCCAGCTCGACAAGGCCGAGCGACTGATCGAGGACGGCCTGAGGCGTGACCCCACCGATGCCACCGGCATCTTCAATCTGTCCCGGATCAAGCTGGCGCAGGGCAAGCTTGACGAGGCTTACCGGTTGGCGATCCGCAGCCGGGACCTGGGCTTTGTTCCGGCCACGCCGACAATCTGCATGATACGGAAGCTCCAGGGCAAGGATCAGGCCGCGCGCGAATGCTGGATGGCCTTGCCCGACGAAATCGTTGATCGGTACCGTCCACCATTCAACGACAGGGAGGCCTGGGGTCAGATCGGCGCCACATTCACGGATCGGGATGAGCGCTCCCGCCAACTGGTTCTGGCGATCCTGCAGGACCACTTCGGCCAGCCTGATCCGAAGGTGAACAACTATCTTATGGACCTCTATCTGCGCGCTGGGCCTCCCGAGCTGTTCATGGGGGAGTTCATCGAGCATCCCTATTCGGGCAGCTCATCAATGGTGGCGTCGATGTGGATCAACGAACCACACTATACAAACCTGCGCCGCCACCCGGCCTTTCCGGCCTTTGCCGAACGGCTTGGACTGGTTCGGGCCTGGGAAAAGTATGGCTGGCCACCGCAATGCCGCAAGACCGGCAACAATAGTCCGGGCCAGATCACGTTCAATTGCTCGTGAATGGCGATCAGCATGACCGAGCCCGGCCGGATGCCCCCCGAATTGCGCCACGGATTTGTGCAAAGCGGAACGTTTCATGACGGATTCAGGGCGCATCGGGCTTGTCCGGCGCCCGCCGAAGCGCCATAGGCGCGGCGAGCGAATCCCCCTGTCCGAAAGGCTCCGCGATGAAGGTCCGCGTATTCGTTTCCCTCAAGAACGGCGTGCTCGACCCGCAGGGCCGGGCGATCCACCACGCGATCGAGGGCCTTGGCATCCACGGCGTGCAGGACGTGCGCGCCGGCAAGATGATCGAGCTGGAGGTCGATGCCAGCGTCACCGATGCCCAGCTTGAGGAAATGGCCAGCAAGCTGCTGACCAACACCGTAATCGAAAACTACCGCATCGAACGGGTGCAGCCGTGAGCTTTCGTTCGGCCGTGATCACCTTTCCCGGCTCGAACTGCGACCGGGACATGGCCGATGCGCTGGAAAAGGTTTCCGGCACCGCGCCGCACCGGGTGTGGCACGGCGATGCCGCCCTGCCCGATGGGCTGGACTTCATCGCCCTGCCCGGCGGCTTCTCCTATGGCGATTACCTGCGCTCTGGCGCCATGGCCGCGCGCAGCCCGATCATGCAGGCGGTGATCGCCGCCGCCAACCGGGGCGTGCCGGTGCTGGGCGTCTGCAACGGCTTCCAGGTGCTGACCGAAGCGGGCCTGCTGCCCGGTGCGCTGATGCGCAATGCCGGGATCCGCTTTGTCTGCCGCGAAGTGAAGCTGAAGGTGGAAAACGCGCAAAGCCTGTTCACCGCCGGTTACAGCGCCAGGCAGGAAATCGTGATCCCCGTGGCGCACCACGATGGCAACTATTTCGCCGATGCCGAAACGCTCGATCGGCTCGAAGGCGAAGGCCGGGTGGCGTTCCGCTATGCCGAGCAGGTGAACGGTTCGGCCCGCGATATCGCCGGGGTGCTCAATGCCGCTGGTAACGTCCTGGGCATGATGCCGCACCCCGAACGGGTGATCGAACCGGCCCAGGGCGGCACCGATGGCCGCGCGCTGTTCGAAAGCGCCGTGCGTGGTCTGGTCGCAGCCTGATTTATCGGGCTTGCGTTAGACAGCCTGACGCAGGTCCGATCGGGCGAACAACCCGCGCGCGTCGAGGGAGGACATCGGTCGGCCGAAGTAGTAACCCTGGATCTTGCGGCACCCCAGGCCACGGATGATCTCGAGCTCGCGCTCGGTCTCCACGCCCTCGGCCGTGGTCGACATGTCGAGGCTTTCCGCCATCGCCACCACGGCGCGAATGATCGCAAGGCTTTCCGGGCTGCCCGCCGAAGCGCCCTGCACGAAGCTGCGGTCGATCTTGATCGTCGAGAAGCGCAGGTTGCGGATATAGGCGAGCGAGGAATAGCCGGTGCCGAAATCGTCGAGCGCGATCCCGCAGCCCAGGGCCATGATCTGTTCCAGCGCGCGGCGGGCCAGGTTGGCATCACGCACGAAGATCGATTCGGTGACCTCGATCTCCAGCCGCTGCGGCGGCAGGCCCGAGGTCGACAGCGCGGTCACCACACTGGGGACGAAGCCCGGGTCGAGCAGCTGTTCGCCCGAAACGTTGACCGCCACCTTGACCTGGCCCGGCCAGTTCACGGCCTCGCGGCAAGCCTGGCGCAGCACCCATTCGCCGATCGGCACGATCAGCCGGGTATCCTCGGCCAGCGGGATGAACTTGGCAGGGCTGACCATGCCATGCTCTTCGCTCTTCCAGCGCAGCAGCGCCTCGAAGCTGACGATGGTTTCCTCGCGGGCATCGACCACCGGCTGGTAATTGAGGATGAACTCGTCGTTCTCCAGCGCCCGGCGCAGCGAGAACTCGAGCTTGCGGCGCTCTTCTGCGCTGGCGTGGAGTGAAGGCTCGTAATTGCAGTGCTGGCCGCCGCCCTCTTCCTTGGCGCGATACAGCGCCAGGTCGGCATTGCGCATCAGGGTCTCGACCGTGTTGCCATCACGCGGGCCGACTGCGGAACCGATACTGGCGCCGATGAAAAGGGTATGGTGGTCCACTTCGTAGGGCTGCGACAGCAGGTGAATCACCTGCTCGGCCACTTGCTGCATCCGCTGCTTATCGGACGCATCACGCACCACGATCGCGAATTCGTCACCGCCCAGGCGGCCGATCAGCTCATTGTCTGTCACAATCGACTTGAGACGCTCGGAAACGCGGGCCAGCAACTGGTCGCCGACCAGGTGGCCAAGCGTATCGTTGACCGCCTTGAACCGGTCGAGGTCGATCATCATGAAGGCGCACCTGGTGCGCCACTGGGCCGCATAGCGCAGGGCCTCGCCCAGCGCCTCGGTCAGCATCATGCGGTTGGGCAGGCTGGTCAGCGTATCGAAGCGCGCCATGTGGGCGATCTTCTCGGAGCTTTCGCGCTGCGCCGTGACATCCGAACCGACCCCGCGGAACCCGTCGAAGGCGCCCTTGTCATCGAACTTGGGCGTGCCGGACAGCTCCCACCAGCGCTTTTCGCCGTTGATGACAACGCGCACGATCAGGTTGGAGAAGCTTTCGCGCCGCTTCAACCGTTCGGCCAGATCGTGCAGGCTGGCCGGGAACTGGCCGGTTTCCCAGGCCGGACCGGCAATCAGCTGGACGAATGGCTTGCCGTCGATTTCTTCCGCCGTCTTGCCCAGGGCAAAGGCAAAGCGCGGGCTGACCGAACGGACCCGGCGGGTCGTATCGATCTGCCACAGCCAGTCGGCCTCGCCTTCCTCGAACTCGCGCAGCAGCAGCGAGACGACCTCGTTCTTTTCCGCCATGGCCGCTTCGGCCACCCGCGCGGTCAGGAACGAGCGGGCATTCTCGATCGAGCCGATCGCGATGACCGCCAGCCAGGCCAGGGTAACAAAGGCCATTTCGAACATGCCCGACCAAAGCAGGCTGACGATCGAAGCTGCGCCCACCACCCCTGCAAACAGCAGGTTGGCGAGGGGGACGGCCGGCAGGACCACGGCCGAGGCCGTCAGCAGCATGGCGGTGATCGCCCACATCTCCAGATGGGTGGTCACATCGCCGAAGGGCGCGAAGCCGATCATCGGCACGACCCAGGCCAGGGCATTGAGGATTGCCCCGAGCGACTGCCGCTTCACCTCGTCGCGCGACATCCGGCGCTGATCGGCATCGGCCAATGTGCTGTCGATCCGGATGCCGTGGTAAAGACTTGCACCGAGCACCAGAGCCCATGCAGCCAGCACGGCCGGATGAATCACCCCGGCATAAAGCCAAACCACGCCAAGCGCGGCAATGACCTGAGCCAGCACCCGTGCCTTGGCGACAGTCGCCAGGTTCGAATACTGAACGCCGCGCAGCCGGGCCCAATCCGCATCACCGGGGTCGGCGAGGCCAAGGACTGCCATCACCGGCAGTTCGCGGGGCAGGTTCGAAGTGGATGGACTGTTCTTGCTCACCCTTCCGGACATACCGGACAAATGTTAGCGTCGCGTAAACCCTGCCCTGTCGGATCGCTATTCCACCGTCACCGACTTCGCCAGGTTGCGGGGCTGGTCGACATCGGTGCCTTTCACACAGGCTACGTGATAGGCCAGCAGTTGCACCGGCACGGCATAGACCAGCGGCGCGATCAGTGGGTGGACCTTGGGCATCTCGATCGTGGCCAGGCACCCCTCGCCCGCCTCGTCCAGCCCTTCTCGGTCGGAAACCAGCACGATCTTGCCCCCCCGGGCGCGTACTTCCTGCATGTTCGAAACGGTCTTTTCGAACAAGGGACCGGACGGCGCGAGGACGATCACCGGCACGGCTTCGTCGATCAACGCGATCGGGCCGTGCTTCATCTCGCCCGAGGCATAGCCTTCGGCATGGATATAGCTGATTTCCTTGAGCTTCAGCGCGCCTTCCAGCGCCAACGGATAGTCCGGCCCGCGTCCCAGGTAGAGCACGTCGCGCGCCGGCGCGATCAGGTGGGCCATGGCCGCAATATCGGCATCGTGCGACAGGGCGGCATTGAGGCTGGCCGGGGCCTGCAGCAGGTGGTCGACCACCTCGGCCTCTTCCGCCCGGGCCATCCGCCCGCGCTTCACCGCCATGTGCGCGGCCAGCGCGGCCAGCACGGCCAGCTGACAGGTAAAGGCCTTGGTGCTGGCCACGCCGATTTCCGGCCCGGCATGGGTGGGCAGCAACAGGTCCGCCTCGCGGGCCATGGAGCTGGTCGGCACATTGACCACCACGGCGATGGTCTGTCCGGCGGCCTTGCAGTGGCGCAGCGCGGCCAGGGTATCGGCGGTCTCGCCGCTCTGCGAGATGAACAGCGCCAGCCCGCCCGGCTCCAGCACAGGGTCGCGATAGCGAAACTCGCTGGCGACATCGATGTCGACCGGCAGGCGCGCAAATTGCTCGAACCAGTACTTGGCGACCATCCCGGCATAGTAGCTGGTGCCGCAGGCCACGATCGTCACGCGGTTGATGCTGGACAGGTCGAAATCGAACTGTGGCAGGGCCACCGACTGATCGACCTGACGGATATAGCTCTTCAGCGTCTGCGCCACGACGGTGGGCTGCTCAAAGATTTCCTTCTGCATGAAGTGCTTGAAATTGCCCTTCTCCACCGCTGCCGCGGTCGCGCCGGACTGGGTGACAGGGCGCTCGACGGGCTGGTTCGCAGAGTCGAAAATCTGCGCGCCTTCACGCGTGATCACGACCCAGTCGCCTTCTTCAAGGTAGGTGATCTGCTGGGTCAGCGGGGCCAGCGCCAGTGCGTCCGAACCCAGATAGGTCTCGCCATCGGCATGCCCGACCACCAGCGGTGAGCCGAGCCGCGCGCCGATCAGCATGTCGGGATGATCCTTGAAGGCGATCGCCAGGGCAAAGGCTCCGCGCAGCTGCGGCAGGGTGGCCTTGACCGCCTCTTCCGGGCTGGCCCCCGCCTCGACCGCTTCCGACAGCAGGTGAGCGACAACTTCGGTATCGGTATCGCTCTCGAACTTGCGGCCGCGCGCGGTCAGCGCCTCGCGCAGTGGTTTGAAGTTCTCGATGATGCCGTTGTGAACCAGCGCCAGCACGTCGGTGGCGTGCGGGTGGGCATTCGCCGCGGTCGGCGCACCATGGGTGGCCCAGCGGGTGTGGGCGATCCCGACCGAGCCGGGCGCAGGATCGCGGGCCAGTTCCTTGACCAGGTTGAACAGCTTACCCGGGGCGCGGCGGCGGATCAGCTCACCATCGTGCAGGGTGCAGACCCCGGCGCTGTCATAGCCGCGGTATTCCATCCGCCGCAGGCCGTCGACCAGCCGCTCTGCCACCTCTTCCTTGCCGACGATGCCGATAATGCCGCACATGGGAACTTGCTTTCACTAGAGGGTATAGGGAACCCGGATGCCCGGCATGGTCGCTGGGAAATCGTGGGTATTGCGTGTCACGAGGATCCTGCCGGCTACTTGCGCCGAAGCCAGGATGACCGCGTTATCAATCGAAAGCCCGGGCCGCTGGCCGCGCAGCTGGGCGGCGCAGCGGGCGATCTCGTCGCTCACCTCGACCACGCCGAAATGCGAGAGGAACCCTTCGGCCCGCTGGACGTCATCGGGCTGGGCGCGCGACATGATCTCAATCCAGCTGAGGCGGCTGATGAAGCGCTGGCGATAGCGCTGCAACTCGGCGCCAGCCCCGCCATGGCCTTGCAAGGCATCCAGCAGGATCGCCGTGTCGAAGGCGGCAATCGTCACGATCCGCGCTCCTGCCCGGCCCAGATGCCGAAATAGCGCTCGATCCCCTGCTGCTCGGCCTGGGTGCGATAGGCCTGCACCGCCTCGCGCAGCACTGCTGCACGCGACTTGCCCTGCTCCGCTGCGCGGGCATCAAGCCACCGGATATCGTCTTCGGGCAGATCGGCGAGGATTCGAGTCATTGATATCTTGATATCATATCACGATATCATGTCAAGGCGTCCTAACCTTTCTTTTCGGCCTTCTTCTTTTTCATCGCGTCGTGGAACCGGTCGGCCCAGCCCGGCTTGACCAGCTGTTCGCCCCGCACGATCCGCAGTTCGCCGTCCATCACGTCGCGGGTCACCGCACTGCCAGCGGCGACGATCGCGTCGCGGCCGATCTTGACCGGGGCGACCAGCGCAGAGTTGGAGCCGATGAAGGCCCCTTCGCCAATCACGGTCTTGTACTTGAAATACCCATCGTAATTGCAGGTGATGGTCCCCGCGCCGATGTTCGCCCCCGCTCCTACCTCGGCATCGCCAATGTAGGACAGGTGGTTGGCCTTGGCGCCCTTGCCCATCGTGGCCTTCTTGACCTCGACGAAATTGCCGATCTTGACCTTTTCTTCCAGCACCGTGCCGGGCCGCAGGCGGGCATAGGGGCCGACTTCGACCCCGCTGGCCAGGTGCGCGCCCTCGATGTGGCAAAAGGCCCGGATCTTCACGCCATCGGCCACCTTCACGCCGGGGCCGAAGATCACGTTCGGCTCGACCAAAACGTCTCGGCCAAGCTTGGTATCCCAGGCGAACCACACCGCTTCCGGGGCGATCAGCGAGGCGCCATCGTCCATCGCCTGCCTGCGGCGGCGCTGCTGCCAGCGCAGTTCCGCCTCGGCCAGTTCGGCGCGGCTGTTGATGCCCATGACCTCGGATTCGGGGGCTTCGACCACCACGACCCGGCCGCCTTCGGCAATGGCATTGGTGGCGACGTCAGGGAGGTAGTATTCGCCCGCCGCGTTTTCGTTGCCGACCGCCTCGAGCAGCCGCCACATGTCCTTGCTGTGCGCGACAATAACGCCTGAATTACAGAGATTTACAGAACGCTCCTCAGGCGAGGCATCCTTGTGCTCGACCATCTTGCGGACAGTGCCATCGGCCTCGGCGATGATCCGACCATAGGCGGCGGTCGCGGCCGGGCGGAAGCCGAGTACGGCGACCTGCGCACCGCCAGTCACGGCATCGCAAAGGCGCCTTACAGTGTCACCCAGCAGGAATGGAACGTCACCAAAGCACACCACCACATGCCCTGAAAAGGCACTCAAGGCACCCTTGGCATGTAGCGCGGCGTGGGCCGTGCCGAGTTGCGGTTCCTGGACCACCACTTCGGCCCCGCTGCCCGCCAGGGCCGCCTCGATCTGCTCGCGCCGGTCCCCCGCAACGATCACCTGGCGGCTCGCGCCCGCCTCGCCGATCGACGCCAGCAGGTGGAGCAGCATCGGCCGCCCGGCGATCGGGTGCAGCACCTTGTGCAGGTCGCTTTTCATGCGGGTGCCCTTGCCCGCGGCAAGGACGATGACGGCAATCGGTTCGCTCATGCGCAAGCAATGCCACCAAACGCTTGCCGATTCCAGCAGGCTCCGCCACGGCACCGCAGATGACCACGATCCGCTTTGCCACCGTCGGTTTCGATCTTGACGGCACCCTGCTCGATACCTCGCGCGATCTGGGCGTCGCGCTCAACCATGCGCTGGCCGCGATCGACCGCCCGCCGGTGCCGGACGAGTCCGTGCAGAACCTGATCGGCGGCGGTTCCGGGCTGATGCTGCGCCGGGCTCTTGCGCTGACCGGCGGCGACGAGGGCATCGATTTCGAAGCATTGCGCCAGGTCCTGCTCGCCCATTACGAAGCGAACATTGCTGCCCACACCGCGCTTTATCCCGGCGGCGTGGCGATGCTCGACGCGCTGGACGAGCGCGGCGTGAAGATCGCGATGGTGACGAACAAGCCCCAGCACCTCGCGGTCAAGCTGCTCGGCGAGCTGGGCCTGCTGGACCGCTTTGCCTGCGTCATCGGCGGCGGGGCGGGTTTCCCGCTGAAGCCCGCGCCCGACGCGCTGCACGCGATGGTCGCGCGGTCAGGCGGCGGCGCGGCGGCCTATGTCGGCGATACCACCTTCGATACCGGCGCGGCGCTGGCGGCGGGCCTGCCCTGCGTGGCGGTCAGCTTCGGGTTCAACGACAAGCCGGTGAGGGAGCTGGGCGCCGCCGCGGTGATCGACCACTTCGACGCCCTGCTCCCCGCCCTCGCTGAACTCTGATCCTAGAAGTCGAACTGCAGGCGGCTCTGCAGCACGTTGACGCCGTAATTGCGCTGGTTGACCGGCAGGGTCGAAGCCGGATCAACGATCGCCGCCTGCGGCCCGCCTTCGACCTCGACCCGGCCATAGTTCAGCATCAGGCGCAGATAGTCGTTGAGGTACCAGTTCACGCCGACGATGTAGCTGGACTGGGTCCCGCCCCGGCCTAGGCGGCTGTTGAGCGCGGCCAGGGCGCTGGTGCCGGTGGTGAAATTGTTGGTCGGCCCGCCCACCAGGTCCTCGTCGGACAGGTCGAGGTGCTCATAGCGCGCGATCACCTGGATGCCGCCAGCCCCGCCCTTGCTTATAGGATCGAGCACCTTGGTCCGCGCCCAGGTGCCATCGCCGCGCTTGTAGCCGCGGGTTTCGCCGGTAAGGAAATAGCCCACTTCGCCATAGGCCCCGAAGAAGCCGGGGTTGGCGACCGGCACCACCGCCGAATTGCCGCCCGCGAAGGCATCGCTGCCGGTGGCCAGGTCGCCCGCACGATAGCCGCGCGCCTTCAGCCACTGCGCCTCGCTCGCGACGTGGAGCGGGCCGAAGATCCCGGCCGCTTCCACGCCCAGGATCGAATCCCCCTTGGCGGCAAAGCTGCCGGTATCGACAAACCGCACGTCGGTCAGCTGGCTGCCCGGCCGGGCCCGGTACCGGGCCAGCTGGTTGGTCGACGGCATGTTGACCCCGGTCGAGGTGCCGCCCGAGATGTTCGAGGCGAAATCGCGGTACTGGTAATTGACCCCCAGGTGCAGCTGGCCGCCCAGCGCCTTGGGCATCCAGGTCAGACGGCCCGCGCCGATCCAGCCATCGTTGTCGAGGCTGCTGTCCAGCGCATGGGCCGCGAACACGGCCACTTCGGCGCGCCAGTCATCGTTCTTGCCCCTGTAGGCCAGCGACGCGCCCAGGCGGCGCGAATTGAGGAAGGCATCGTTAAAGGTGGCGCGCTCGATCGTCGAGATATTGTTCGAGCTGGTGATCTGCTCGATCCCGTTGAGCGTTTCGAAATTGCCGACCCGCAGCACCAGGGGGGCATTACCCGGGCTGTAGGAGACAAAGAAGTCCGCCATGGCCACGCTACCATTGGCGAAATCGAGCTCGGCCTTGTAGCCGAGGCCACCCGGCATCGTGCCTTCGGCGCCAAGACGGGCACGGCGCACGCGCAGGTTGCCGCCCAGACTCGGGTTGGTCAGCGCGCCCGGCGAAGAGATGGTCCCGGCATCCAGATGCAGGCGGCCGCGCGGCTTGAAGCTCCAGCCATCCTTGGTGGCGATTTCGGGCGCGCCCTTCCAGTTGACGGCAAAGGCCGGTTCGGCCGGCTTCACGGGCTTGGCAGCCTCGGCCTTGACGGCTTCGGCCTGGGCCAGGGCAGTGGCGGCGCGGGCCTCGGCGCTTTCGGCGCGGGCCTTGGCCTGATCCAGCTGGCCTTCCAGCGTATCCACGCGGGCGGCCAGCGCCGCCATCTGGGCGCGCATGGCGGCCAGTTCCTCGCGCATGGCCGCATCTTCCTTGGCCCCTGCCAGCGCCGGGCTGGCCCAACCCAGCGAAACTGCCACCGCGATTGCCGAAATGCGCAGACCTGAATTCATCACGAAGTCCTTCCCTGACCTCAAATGTTACGATTCGCAGACTCACCTAGGACGGCCGGATGACAGGTTTGTGACAGTCGTCTGTCACCTGCCGCTACGGCACCCGTTACCACCGATCTACCCGGTTGAAAGGCAAGGCAAGCCGTGCCAGTGCAACCGCCGCCTCCCCGGCGGGACTCGACCAGTTTTCTGCCCAACCTTTTATCCGGAGCTAAGCCAATGACCATTTCTTTCAAGGATCGCGTTGCGATCGTTACCGGGGCCGGTGGCGGCCTGGGCCGCGCCTATGCGCTTGATCTTGCCCGCCGCGGCGCGAAGGTCGTCGTCAATGACCTGGGCGGTTCGCGCGATGGCACCGGCCATTCCGATGCCGCGCTGGCCGTAGTGGCCGAGATCGAGGCCATGGGCGGCGAAGCCATGTCGAACGGTGGCTCGGTCACTGAATACGAACAGATGGTCGAAATGGTCGCCAAGGCGAAGGAAAAGTGGGGCGGCGTCCACATCCTGATCAACAACGCCGGCATCCTGCGCGACAAGAGTTTCGCCAAGATGACCATGGATGACTGGAAGCTGGTGGTGGACGTTCACCTGAACGGCAGCGCCAACTGCACCAAGGCGGTGTGGGACCTGATGCGCGAGCAGGCCTATGGCCGCATCCTGATGACCGCCAGCAGCACCGGCCTGTTCGGCAACTTCGGCCAGGCCAATTATGGCGCGGCCAAGCTGGGTCTGGCTGGTTTCACCAAGACCCTGGCGCTGGAAGGTGCGAAGTACAACGTGCGGATCAACACCCTGGCCCCGGTGGCCGGCACCCGCATGACCGAAGACCTCGGCATGCCCGAAGCCTTCTTCAAGATGCTGGCGCCCGAGAACGTCGCCCCGATGGCGCTCTACCTCGTCAGCGAAGACGCACCGACCAACATGATCTGCGGCGCGGGCGCCGGTGCCTATCACGCGGCCTATGTCACCCTGACCCCGGGCGTGGCCCTGCCCGCGGACGAGCGCACCCCCGAAGGGATCGCCGCGCACTGGGACCAGATCATCGACCGCACTGGCGAAATCGTCCCCCAGTCGGGCGGCGAACAGAGCCAGGTGGTGATGGCCGCCCTCGGCAAGCTGGGCCCGATCGGCTGACCCCAGCCCTCCGGCTGCACCAAAGACCCGCGCGGAAGGCCCCGGCTTTCCGCGCGGTTTTTTGTTCTGGGGGGAATGGGCGGGAGGCTAGCTCTCCACCACTTTCAGCAGTCGCCGTTCCAGCGGGAAAAGCACGCTGGTCAGTTCGTGGCCGCGTTTCAGCACCTGGCCGCCTTCGCCATAAAGCGTCCACATGCCCTGCTTGGCGCGCAGCGCGGGGCGTTTCTCGATCCGGGCCTCGGGGCGTTCGGCTGTGCGGCGAAAGGCGCTGAAGCTGGCGGCATCCTTCGCGAAATCCATCGCATAGTCGCGCCACAGCCCGGCCGCGACCATCCGGCCATAGAGATCAAGGATCCGTTGCAGTTCGTCCCGTTCGAACCCGACCTGCGCGGGACGGACCGCGTGGAGGGGAAAGGGGGTGACGGTGCCGCTCAAGCCGTCTTGGCCTCATCCGATCCGGGTTTGGCCCGTTTGCGACCGGCCTCTTCCTTGGCGGCGCGGGCATCGCGCTCTTCCAGCAATTGCGCCACCCGCTTTTGCAGGGTCTCGATCTCGCACTGGAGAATCTCGAGCTTCTGCGTTGCCGGATCGAACCGTTCGCTGCACGGCGTGCCATAGGGGACAAAGGCCTGGGTTTCGGGCTTCACTTCCACCGGGGTGGGCTTGGCCGGGATGCCCAGCATGGTCGCGCCTTCGGGCACGTCCTTAGTCACCACCGCATTGGCCCCGATCCGCGCCCCGTTGCCGACATGGATCGGGCCGAGAATGGCCGCGCCCAAGCTGATGATCACGCCATCGCCGATGGTCGGATGGCGCTTACCACCGACGCCATTGGTGGGGTTGGTGCCGCCCAGGGTCGAACCCTGGTACATGGTCACATTGTCACCAATCTCGGCCGTCTCGCCGATCACCACGAAGCCGTGGTCGATGAAGAAATTGCGCCCGATCTTCGCACCAGGGTGAATGTCGATCGCGGTCAGGAAGCGGCCGAAGTGGTTCACCAGCCGGGCTGGGAAGAACAGCCGCGCGTTGAACAAGGCGTGCGCCACGCGGTGGAACCCCAGCGCCCAGACGCCCGGATAAAGCAGGATTTCCCACCGCGAACGGACAGCCGGATCGCGGGCCCGGATCGAATCGAGGTAAGTAATGAAACGTCCCGGCATGATCTTCCCCATCCGCCGTTAAATCTCCCACAGGGCACCGCTCAAAGCAAGCGGGGCTCCTGCGGGCCAAGGATTTCCTCCAGCGCGGCCCGCCAGATGGCTGGTCCGGGGGCCTGCTTGCGCTCGAGGCTGAGCCGGTCGATCGTGCTGACCACCTGCTCGGCGCCCATGTGGGTACGCTCGATCCGCGGGACAAGATAGGCCGCCGCATCGGGCCCCAGCGGCAGGTCGCGCTGCTCGGCATGGACCGCAATCAGCTCGGCCAGCATGGCATCGTCGGGCGCGCCGATTTCGAGCTGGAGCGCGGCGCCGAGGCGCGAGGCAAGGTCCGGCAGGGCGATGTGCCAGCCCCCGGGGGCAGCGCTGCCGACCACCAGCAAAGGCCGCCCGCTTTCCTGCGCGCGATTCCAGCGGTGGAACAGTTCGGTCTCGTCGATCCGGTCGGCATCGTCGACCGCCTCCCCGGCCCCGCTCTCCTCGAACCAGCGTGCGATCAGCGACTTGCCCGAACGCGGCGGGCCGAGCAGCACGGCGGTGCGGAAGGGCCAGCCGTCGGCCGCCGCGCAGGCTTCGAGCACGGCCAGGTTGGCGGAACCAACGACAATGCGGCTGGGGCCCGCCCCGGCGGAGTGGAGAGGCAGCGCGATCTGGCTCATCAGCGGCGGATCGACAGCGCGTTCGGGCCCATCGTCACGCGCCAGCCGCGGGCGCGCAGGGCATCGGCCAGCGCGGCCAGCTCGCCCGCATAGGTCACCCGCATGACCGAGGTGCCGCCCATCGCGATGCTGGTGGTCGCCGCCCCCTGCACCCCCGGCGCGCCGCGCACCGCCGCCAGGGCGGCATCGACCGCCGCCGCATCGGGCGAGGCGAACTGGACGGTGAAGGTGGAGATGACCGCCGGCGTGGTTGGCGCGGCGCTGGGCGTGGCGGTGGGCTCGCCCTCGGTCGCGGTGGCAGCCTGTTCGGCCTGGCGCGCCGCCTCGATCAGCGCGGCAAGGCCCGCATCCATCGCCCCACCGTGGTTGAGCGTGGCATCGGGCTTCAGCAGCCCCTGCGACAGCGCGCGGGCATAGATCGCGTCAATCCGCTGCACCGCCGTGGTGAGCATGGCAGGAACGCCCGCCTCGTCATTGGCGGTCAGCGTGAAGCTTTCGAGGAACTTGTTGTCCGGGCCGTAGCGCGCGGTGAAGGTGCCGCGTACCGGGCCGCCAGGCCATTGCCGCTCCAGCCGGGCCTCGGGCACGATCACGTCTGCGGCGCGGAACTGGTCCAGCACGTTGCGCCACCAGGCGCGGCTGCGGCGCTGGGGCTGGCCGGCGGTGATCAGCAGCGAATCGCCCCCCGATCCGGTGGGACGGACATAGTCGATCGGGCTGTTCCCGGCCTGGAACGCGGCCCAGGCGGCCTGCCAGGGGCCACGCACTTCGTAGACCTGGCTGGCCCCGCCCGAGCGCAGCACCGGGATCACCAGCAGCGGGGCGGAGCTTTGCCCGACGGTGCCGCGGCTGGCGCCAAGGTATTGCCCGGCCCGGGCGCGATCGAACACTACGCCCAGCGTCGCGATATAGCGGCGGGGGCCGACCTGCTCGCGCTCGATCACCACGGCCGAGACCATGCTTTCGATCGTGGCCTCGTCCATCGACGGACCACCGGCCTTCTCCCAGGCCTTTTTCTGCGCCTGTTTCCAGCCGTTAAGCCTGGCTTCGGCTGCCGAACTGCCCGTCGCCTCGACCGCGATACCGCTGACCTGGATGTCGGTCGTGGCTGCGACTGGCGTGATCCCACGATCGCCCTCGACCTGCGCGATCAGCCGCTCCGGCCCGATCGCTACAAGTGCGACAGCCAGCAGGGAGCCGAGCCCGCCCAGCAGGGTGGCGGCGGGGCCGGGACGCCAGCGGCGCGGCAAGGTTGGGGTGAATGCGACAGCCATCGGGGAAAACCGCTGGCCTTTTGCCCAATCATCCGTGGAAATCCAAGCCGGAAAGCGTTAGGCGCCTGCGCATGGCGGAAAAGTCCTACACTTATGAAACGGCCGGCGTCTCGATCGCGGCAGGAAACGCGTTGGTAAAGGCCATTGGCCCGCTGGTGAAAGCCACCGCGCGGCCCGGCGCCGATGCCGAGATCGGGGGCTTCGGCGGCTTCTTCGATCCCAAGGCGGCCGGCTACAAGGACCCGCTGCTGGTCGCCGCCAACGATGGTGTCGGCACCAAGGTCAAGCTGGCGATCGACCATGACCGGCATGACCGGATCGGCGAGGACCTGGTCGCCATGTGCGTCAACGACCTGATCGTCCAGGGCGCCGAACCGCTGTTCTTCCTCGACTACTTCGCGACCGGCAAGCTGGAGAACGGCGTGGCCGAGCGCGTCGTTGCCGGGATTGCCGAGGGCTGCAAGATCGCCGGCTGCGCACTGATCGGCGGCGAGACGGCGGAAATGCCGGGGATGTATGCCGCCGGTGATTATGACCTTGCCGGTTTCTGCGTCGGCGCGGTCGAGCGCGGCGAGCAACTGACCGGAGACAAGGTGGCGGCTGGCGACGTGCTGCTGGGCCTCGCCTCGTCGGGCGTCCATTCCAACGGCTATTCGCTGGTCCGGCGTCTGGCGGCGGACAAGGGCTGGAAGCTGGACCGCCCCGCCCTGTTCGATCCCGACCGCCTGCTGATCGACCATCTGATCGAGCCGACCCGGATTTACGTGAAGAGCCTGCTGCCGGTGATCCGCAGTGGCCGGATCCACGCCCTCGCCCACATCACCGGCGGCGGCCTCCTCGAAAACGTCCCGCGCGTGCTGCCCGAGGGGCTCCATGCCCGGATCGACGCCGATGCCTGGGCCCAGCCGCGGCTGATGGCCTTCCTGCAAGCCCAGGGCAATATCGAGCCCGCGGAAATGGCCCGCACCTTCAACTGCGGGATCGGCATGGTCCTGGCCGTCAGCGCCGACGATGTGCCGGGCCTGATCGCCGAGCTGCAGGCCGCGGGTGAGACGGTCCACGTGATCGGCGCGATCGAGCCGGGCCAGCGCGGCTGCACCGTGCAGGGTTCGGACGAGGCCTGGTCGGCCCGCACCGCCTGGGAAGCGGTGCATCTTGCCTGAACGGGCTAAAGTCGCCGTCCTGATTTCGGGCAGCGGCACCAATATGGCCGCGCTGCTCTATGCTGCCCGCGCGGCGGACTGCCCCTATGAGATCGTGCTGGTCGCTTCCAACAACCCGGATGCGGGCGGGCTGACCTTGGCCGCGGCCGAGGGCGTGCCGACCTTTGCTCTACCCCACAAGGGCATGGAACGGGCGGCGCATGATCAGGCGATGGATGCAGCGATCCGCGCGAGCGGCGCGCAGTTCGTGGCGCTGGCCGGTTACATGCGGATCCTCACGCCCGAATTCGTCAGCGGCTGGGAAGGCCGGATGGTCAATATCCACCCCAGCCTGCTGCCAAAGTACAAGGGCCTTCACACCCATGAACGTGCGATCGAGGCTGGCGACAGCCACGGCGGCTGCACTGTCCACCTGGTCACGGCCGAACTCGATGACGGGCCGATCCTGGGCCAGACCCCGGTGGCGATCCTGCCGGGCGATACGGCGGACAGCCTCGCCGCGCGGGTGCTGATTGCCGAACACCAGCTCTATTCGCGCTGCCTGGCCGCACTGGTCAGCCGCGAGACTGCGCCGGAATACCTGGTCCAGCAAGTGCGCGAACGCGCCCTCACCCTGCCCGAAGCGGACGAGGTGGTCAGCCACGGCATGCCCTGCTTCGGGATCATCAAGGGCAAGAAGTTCGCCTATGTCAGCCTCGATCACCACGGCGATGGCAAGACCGCGCTGCTGGTCAAGATCAGCGGGCCCGACGAACAGGCCCAGCTGATCGAAAACGACCCCGCACGCTATTACCGCCCGGCCTACTTCGGCGATGGCTGGATCGCCATGCGGCTCGACCTTGGCCGCAACGACTGGGACGAGATCGGCGAATGGCTGGCGCGTTCATGGCGCAGCGTGGCGCCGAAGAAGCTGACCAGCCTGATCGACGCCGCCGACGCGTTCTAGCCCTTGCCCATTCCCGGGATCACCTTGCCGACCTTTTGGCGGTAAGCCGCATAGTCCGCGCCGAAGGTACCGATCAGGTCGCGCTCTTCATGGTGAATGCCGATGAAGATGTAGACCGTCATGCCCGCAGCAAACAGCAAGTGTCCGGCGGTCATCGTTGGCGCGGCCCAGAAGGCAATCAGGAAGCCGGTGTAGATGGGATGGCGCACCAGCTTGTAGAACAAAGGCGTGCGCATCGTCGGCGCGGCCGGATTGCTCCCCGGCCCGCTGTTCCAAGCCTGCGCCAGACCAAACAGTTCGAAGTGGTTGATCAGCCAGGTGCTGATGAACACGATGCCGAACCCGGCGAGGAACAGGGCCCAGATCAGGTTTCGGCCAAGCGGATTGGCAATGTCCCAGATCACGGTCGGGATCGGGTGCCAGAACCTGTAAAGCAGACCCAGCACGACCGCTGATGCGAGGCAGTAGATACTGCGCTCAAGCGGTTCGGGGACAAGCCGCGTCAGGCCAGCCTTGAAACCCTTGCGGGCCATGACGCTGTGCTGGATGCCGAACAAGGCGATCAGACCGACGTTCCAGACCATCGCCATGGCTGGAGCGGCTGCCATGCCTTTATCGACATGGGTGGGCAGCAGCGGGATACCCGCCAGAAACCCAACGAGATAGACGAAGGCGAGGAAGAAGGCCGTGTAACAGGCCAAAGCCACCAGCATATAGATTGCGCGCATTGTCGTTCCTCCTGTCTTCACGACCCGGAGGGGCAAGAGCTGGCGAGTCTTGGCTGCCCCAAAGATGGCTCGCCAGCATGGAGGGATGATCGGCCTGCCAGGCTGGATAGTCAAACGTTCTTATATCTCGCTGCCATCCACCATCGGGCGGCTTTCGCGGGTGCCCTTGTAGCGGGCATCGGGTTCGGTCGGGCCGGGGCTGATCACCACGTGATCGGCATGGACTTCGAGCAGGGTGCCGACGAAGGGCCAGTCTTCCATCGTCGAGACGCGGTAACTGACCGTATCGCCAACCTTGAAGGTGGCGGGATCGAAATTGAACTGGAACGGGCAATCCTCGCCGCCGTCTCCGCCCATGCCTTTCATGCCGTGCTCTCCTTTGCGGGCGAGCCTAGGCGATCCGCGTCATTTTGCGAAGAGCAATGACGCGGATCGGCGCAATCAGGCCGCAGCCCTGGCCTTCGCCAGCATTGCGGAAATCTCGTCGACCAGGGCCAGTCGCTGCTTCTTCAGCGTTTCGGCATATTCGTCAGAGGTGTTCTCGATTCCCGCCTCGATCCGATGAATCTCGCCGTTTACCGCATGGTAGCGGTCCGCAAGGGTCACGAAATGGGGATTGTTCAGCTTCAGGTCGTGGAGCAGCGCGTGATCGTTCGGGAACTCGGCGGCCAGCTCGTGCGGGGTATTCGACATGGAGGCTCCTCTCTTGGATGAGGGAACTATAGCCTGCTGCGGCTTGCCGCCGCCTTGCGCTGGGTCAAATCGCCAAAGAAAAAGGGCCGTCGGATCGCTCCGGCGGCCCTTTTCAAGCGGCAGCCCTACAGCTTAGCCGACGATTTCTTCTGGCTTGAAGAAGAACGCGATTTCGATCGCGGCGTTCTCGTCCGAGTCCGAGCCGTGGACGGTGTTCTCACCGATCGACAGGGCATAGGTCTTGCGAATGGTGCCTTCGGCGGCATCGGCCGGGTTGGTGGCGCCCATCACTTCGCGGTTACGAGCGACGGCGTCTTCGCCTTCCAGAACCTGCACGACAACCGGCTCGCTCATCATGAAATCGCACAGTTCGCCGAAGAAGGGACGCTCGCGGTGAACGCCGTAAAAGCCTTCGGCCTGTTCGCGGGTCATGTGGATGCGCTTCGAAGCGACGACGCGCAGGCCGGCTTCTTCCAGCATCTTGGTGACCGCCCCGGTCAGGTTGCGGCGGGTGGCATCGGGCTTGATGATCGAAAAGGTGCGGGTAACCGCCATGGTGTTCGTCCTTGGAAAACTGAGGGGCAATATTATGCGTTTGGAAAAGCTGGCGCGCCCCTAGCGGGGAAAATGCTGCTCTGCAAGAATCACAGGACCTTGGTCCAGCGGCCCTCGTCCTGCCGCCAAAAATTGCGCACCACGCTGTCGCGTCCGTCGAGCGCGCGCCAGGTGCCACGAGCGGCCTCGATGGTCGCACCGTCGAACAGCAGGAAGGCACGGGCAAAGCCCAGCGCGGCTTCGTGCCACACCCCATCGGCCAGGATGACATAGCGCGCGCCATTCGCGGGCTGCGGCTGGTCGGCCAGCAGGATCGGCTGGCGGGCATCGTGCGCCCCGCCGGACAGACCGTGGGCGAGGAAGATTTCCGCCCCGGCCCACAGCCGTTCGCTGATCCGGCCGGTCAGGGCGTCGTCGGCCGAGACCACCAGTAGCCGCTCGCCCGCCTTGAGCGTATTGCGCGCCAGCAGCGGCACCACCACTTCGGCGGGATCGCGGCTCAGCTGGTAGAAATCGACCTGCATCAGACGCCACCCTTAGAGCGCCGGCAGCGATCGGAACAGTACTTCACATTGTCCCAATCGCGTTCCCACTTCTTGCGCCAGGCGAACGGGAGGCCGCAAGCGGCGCAGATCTTGGTCGGCAGGTCTGCCTTGCGCCGCATGCGCGGCATGGCTCAGCCTTCCAGGTTGTCGCGCACGAAGCGGTCAAGCACGCGCACGCCATAGCCGGTCGCGCCCTTGTCCCAGGTCTGGCCCGGCTTGTTGGCCCAGACCATCCCGGCGATGTCGAGGTGCGCCCAGGGCATGCCCTTGTCGACATAGCGACCGATGAACTGCGCGGCGGTGATCGAGCCGCCTTCGCGCGGGCCGACATTCTTCATGTCGGCAATCGGGCTATCGATCAGCTTGTCATAGGCCGGGCCCAGCGGCTGGCGCCACAGCTTGTCACCCGAGGCCTCACCGGCGGCGAGGAGCTTGGCGGCCAGATCATCATCGTTGGCGAACATGCCGCCATATTCGTGGCCCAGCGCAATGATCATCGCCCCGGTCAGGGTGGCAAGATCGATGATAGCGGCGGGGGCAAATTCCTTCTGCGTCCAGGTGATCGCATCGCACAGCACCAGTCGCCCTTCGGCATCGGTATTGATCACTTCAACCGTCTGGCCCGACATGGTGGTGACCACGTCACCGGGGCGCTGGGCATTGCCATCGGGCATGTTCTCAACCAGGCCGCAGATGCCGACGACGTTGGCCTTGGCCTTGCGCTTGGCCAGGGCCAGCATGACGCCCGCGACGGCGCCTGCGCCGCCCATGTCCCACTTCATGTCTTCCATGCCGGCCGGCGGCTTCAGGCTGATCCCGCCGGTATCGAAAGTCACGCCCTTGCCGACGAAGGCAGTGGGCTTGCCGCCCGCCGGGCCGCCGTTCCATTCCATCACCAGCAGCTTGGGTTCGCGCACCGAGCCCTGCGCCACGCCCAGCAGCGCGCCCATGCCCAGCGCGGCCATCTCGTCGCGGTCAAGCACGCGGATCTTCACGCCGGTGCCATCCAGCCGCTTATGGGCGCGCTCGACGAAGCTGGCGGGGTAGATCACGTTGGCCGGTTCGGTCACCAGCTCGCGGGTGAACTCCACTCCTTCGGCCAGCGCCGCTTCCACGGCCCAGGCAGCTTCGGTGCCGTCGGGCGCACCGGCAACGCGGATCGTCTTGAGGCTGGGCTTCTGCTCCTCGCTCAGCTTGGTGCGATAAAGGTCATAGCGCCAGGCCCGCAGCCGTGCCCCCAGCAGCACGGCGGCCACTTCGACGGGGGCCAGGCGGGTGCCGGTGAAGTCGATCGTCAGAACCGCCGCGCCCGAAGTCAGGAAGCGGGCGGTCAGCGCCGCCCCGGCGCGCTCCAGCGCGGCGATGCGGTCCTTGGCCTTGGCATCCCCGGCCCCGGCCAGCGCGGCCCGGACGACAGCGCCATCACGCGCCACGAAGGCATCGCAGGCCTGCCCGGCCTTGCCGGTAAACCGTGCCGCCTTGGCCGCTTCCAGCACCACTGCCTCGAGATCGGCGGGCAAGGCATCCTGATCGACAATACGGGCAACGGGGGAGACGGTAGCGGCAAGGGGACCGGCGACGAATTCGATCTGCATGAAGGCTCCGGAAGAAGGATCTTGCGGCAGGGCGATTGTCTGCCCCGGTCCGCTGTTGGTTAGCGTGGATTGCAGTTAGGCGCGGGCGGTGCGATAGGCAACCCATGCCTCGTTCCGCGCGGTTGCGCCTGCCCTGCCCGAATTCCGCGTCGCTGCGCTGGAAATCCAGCGCCCTTGCGGCGGCCCTGACGCTGGGCGCGCCCGCCGTTTACGCGCAGGAGGCGAATCCGCCCGCACCGCCGGCCGACGAGCGGGGCGATGAGCAAGACGGGGCGCCGATTGCCTTCGAAGCCGATGGTGTCAGCTATGATGACGCCAGCGACAGCGTGACCGCCTTCGGCAATGTGGTGATGCGCCGCAATGGTCAGTCGGTCCGCGCGGACAAGCTCGTCTGGAACCGCAAGACCGGCGAGGTCGAGGCCAGCGGCAGCATCCGATTCGTCGATAACGATGGCAACCAGCTGTTCAGCGACAAGCTTACCCTTGATGATGACCTGCGCGCCGGGGCGATGGAAAACATGCTGCTGGCCCTGCGCGAAGGCGGGCGGCTGGCCGCCGCCAGCGGTCAGCGCGCGCCCGATGGCACAGTGGTGCTGTCCAACGCGGTTTATTCCGCCTGCGCGGTGGAGGATAGCGAAGGCTGCCCGGTCAGGCCCAGCTGGCGGATCACTGCCGAGCGGGTGATCTATGACGATGCCAAGAAGCTGATCCGCTTCAAGGGCGCGCGGCTGGAACTGTTCGGAGCGCGGCTGCTGCCGCTGCCGGGGCTGATGCTGGCGAGCGACGGGCGGCCGATTTCGGGCCTGCTGATTCCGGACGTGCGCCTGTCGGCGTCGAACGGGGTGGAGTTTTCGCAGACCTATTACAAGCGCCTGGGCAACAACCGTGACCTGGCCGTCACCGGCTATGTCTACACCGAGGCGCTGCCGATGGTCTCGGCGCAGTACCGGCAGCTGACCAGCACGGGCGCATTCCAGGTTACCGGTTATGCCACCCGCGGTTCGCGCATCCCGATCGGCGTGGGCGGCGGCGGCAGCCAGAACGATTTCCGCGGCTACCTGGGCGCCAATGGCAAGCTGCAGTTCGATCCCAACTGGAGCCTGACCGTTTCGGGACGCCTGGCCTCCGACCGCACTTTCCTGCGCCGCTATGACATCAGCCGCGACGATCGGCTGCGCAGCGTGATCGAGGCCGAGCGCATCGATGAGAATTCCTATCTCTCGATCTCTGGCTGGGCCACCCAGACGCTGCGAGTGGCCGATGCCCAGGGACAGGTGCCGATCGCCCTGCCGGTGATCGACTATCGCCGCCGGTTGAGTGACCCGGTACTGGGCGGCAAGGTCGAACTGCAGTTCAACAGTCTCGCGATCACCCGGACCAGCGGGCAGGATACCCAGCGCGCCTTCGCCAGCGCGCGGTGGGACCTGCGGCGGATCACCAGCATGGGTCAGGAAATCACGCTGACCGCCCTGGCGCGCGGCGATGTCTACAATTCGGACGAGAACGGCCTGACCGCGACGGCGATCTATCGCGGCAATCCCGGCTGGCAGCACCGCGCTATCGGCATGGCCGCAGTCGATGTGAAATGGCCGCTGATCGGCGGGTTCCTGGGCGGCAATCAGGTGCTGACCCCACGCTTCCAGGTCGTCGCCAGCCCGACGCTGCGCAACCTGGCGATCCCGAACGAGGATGCCCGCGCGATCGATCTCGAGGATTCGAACCTGTTCGCGCTCAACCGCTTCCCCGGCTATGACCGGGTCGAGGACGGGGTGCGCTTTACCTATGGGTTCGACTGGCAGTGGGAACGGCCCGGCTGGCGGGTGGCAACCACGATCGGCCAGTCCTATCGCCTGACCAACCGGCCGACACTGCTGCCGGATGGAACCGGGCTGTCCAGCCGCCTGTCCGACATCGTCGGGCGGACCGAGATCCGCTACAAGGATTTCGTCAAGCTCACGCACCGGTTCCGGCTCGACAAGGACAACTTCGCCGTCCGCCGCAACGAGATCGATGCGACTATCGGCAACGAGCGGACCTATGCCGAGGTCGGCTATCTGCGGCTCAACCGCAATATCGCGACGGTGGAAGACCTCAAGGACCGCGAGGAACTGCGCGTGGCCGGCCGCGTCGCCTTTGCCCGCTACTGGTCGCTGTTCGGCTCGGGTGTGTTCAACCTGACCGGCAAGAACGAGGATCCGGCCTCGACCGACGATGGCTTCCAGGCGCTGCGCACGCGGCTTGGTGTGGCCTATGCGGATGACTGCCTGGAACTGGCATTCACCTGGCGGCGCGATTTCGTGGCAACGGGCGATGCGCGGCGCGGCAATACCTTCCAGGTCAGCATTGCCGTGCGTAACCTTGGATTCCGCTGATCGGGGATTTGCGGGCTGACGGCAAACGCGCTATCCGCCGCGGCGGTAGTAGCCCGATCAGCTTGGGTTAAGCCAGCCGGCGGCACATGCGCCGGCAAGTTCGGCGCAGAACAGGTCCGCGCCGCTAAGGGGATTGAAGACACGGTGACACGCATGTCCATTTCGCGCCGACCGTTCCGCATCGCTCTGGCCGCCGGGGTACTCGCCCTGGCCGGCGGAGCTATCGCGCAGGATATCGCAGGCGGCTCGGGCGGGCTGGTCCTGCCGGACAACCCGAATTTCTTCGGCAAGAACGATCCCAACAACCGCAAAGCCACCGTGGTGATCAATGGCGAGATCATCACCGGCACCGACATCGACCAGCGCGTGGCCCTGCTCGTGGCGGCCAGCGGTGGCAAGATCGAGGAAGAGGAACTCAAGCGCCTGAAGCTGCAGGTGCTGCGCAACCTGATGGACGAAACGCTCCAGATCCAGGAAGCCGCCGCCCAGAAGGTCGAGGTTGAGCCCGAAGAGGTCGAGCAGACCTATGCCCGCATCGCCTCGCAGAACTTTGGCCAGGATCCCAAGGCGATGGACGCCTACCTGGCGCGGATTGGCTCCTCGCCGGCTTCGCTCAAGCGGCAGATCCGGGGCGAATTGTCGTGGCAGCGGCTACTACGCCGCAATGTCCAGCCCTTCGTCAACGTGTCCGACGAGGAAGTGCGTGAAGTGCTGAAGCGGATGCAGGAAGCCAAGGGCACCGAGGAATATCGCGTCGGCGAAATCTTCCTCTCGGCCACGGCCGAAAACCGCGAGGCGGTGTTGGCCAATGCCACCCGCATCGTTGAACAGCTGCGCCAGGGCGGCAGCTTTGTCGGCTATGCCCGCCAGTTTTCCGAAGCCTCGACCGCGTCGGTCGGCGGCGATCTTGGCTGGGTCCGGCTCGGCCAGCTGCCGGTCGAACTGGGCGCGGCCCTTCAGGGCCTGCCGACTGGCCAGCTCGCCGGTCCGATCGAGATCCGCGGCGGCTTTTCGATCGTGGCGCTGATCGACAAGCGCCAGGTGCTGACTGCCGATCCGCGCGACGCCTTGCTCAGCCTCAAGCAGATCTCGATCGCCTTTGCCCCTGGCACGACCGAGGCCCAGGCCAATGCCCGCGCCAGGACCTTCGCCGAAGCGATGAGCGGGGCGCGCGGTTGCGGCGCAGCCGATGAAATCGCCGCCGCGCAAGGCGCCGAAGTGGTCAACAATGACCAGATCAAGGCGCGCGACCTGCCCGGGCCGCTCCAGAACCTGGTGCTGGGCATGACGCTGGGCGAAGTGACCCCGCCATTCGGTTCGATCCAGGATGGCGTGCGCGTGCTGATGCTGTGCGGCCGCGACGATCCCAAGGATGCCTCCGCGCCGAACTTCGAACAGATCCAGGGCCAGATTGAGGACGAACGCGTCAACAAGCGCGCCCAGGCCTATCTGCGGGATCTGCGGCGCGATGCCGTGATCGATTACGACTGATCGCGCGATGAGCGAACTGCCGCTCGTCGTGTCGCTGGGCGATCCGGCGGGCGTCGGCCCCGAACTGATCGCTGCGGCCTGGGCCGCACGCGAGATAGAACTGCTGCCCCCTTTTGTCGTTGCGGGCGGAGCCTCGGTGCTGACTGCCGCGGCCGAAGCGCGCGGACTGTCGGTGCCGGTGCGCGAGGTGTTCCATCCGGCCGAAGCGCTCGACCTGTTCGACCTGGTGCTGCCGGTGCTGGCCGGAGCCGATGGCGATTACACCCCTGGCGCACCCGACCGGGCCGGCGCCGAACTGGCGCTCGCCTCGCTGAGCGAGGCGACCGAACTGACCCGCGCAGGCGACTGCTCCGGGCTGGTCACGGGTCCGATTGCCAAGGCCCTGCTGGCCGAGGTCGGCTTCGATCATCCCGGCCAGACCGAATTTGTCGCGGCGGCCTGCGGCGTGGATGCCGAAGATGCCGTGATGATGCTGGCCGGGCCGTCCTTGCGGACTGTGCCGCTCACCGTACACGTCGCGCTCTCGACCGTACCCGGCCTGATCACGACCGACCTGATCGTGGCCAAGGCCCGGATCGTCGCCCGCGCGCTGGCCCAGGATTTCGGCCTTGCCGCCCCGCGCCTGGCGATTGCCGCGCTTAACCCCCATGCCGGCGAAAACGGGCGGATGGGGGATGAGGACCAGGCCGTGATCGCCCCGGCGATTGCGATCTTGCGGGCCGAAGGGATCGACGCGAGCGGCCCGCACCCAGCCGACGCGCTGTTCACGCCGCGCGCGCGGGCCACTTACGATGCAGCCCTGTGCATGTATCACGACCAGGCGCTGGTACCGCTGAAAGCGCTCGATTTCGACGCGGGCGTAAACGTCACGCTGGGCCTGCCGATCGTCCGCACCAGCCCCGATCACGGGACCGCTTTTGGAATTGCCGGCCGGGGTGTCGCCGATCCCGGCGCGACCATCGCCGCGATCCGCATGGCTGGCGAAATCGCTGCGCGGCGGGCAGGCGCAGACCTTGGCTGACCTGCCGCCCCTGCGCGATGTCATCAATCGCCACGGCCTGTTCGCCTCCAAGGCGCTGGGCCAAAATTTCCTGTTCGACGAGCAATTGCTGGACCGGATCGCGGCAATCCCCGGCAAGCTCAAGGGACAACAGGTCCTCGAAGTCGGCCCCGGCCCCGGCGGCCTGACCCGCGCGCTCTTGCGGGCCGGGGCGCAGGTCACCGCGATTGAGATGGACCGGCGCTGCCTGCCCGCGCTGGCCGAACTGGCCGAGGCCTTTCCGGGCCAGCTCACGGTGATCGAGGGCGATGCGACCAAGGTCGCTCACGGGATCGAAGGTCCGTTCCATATCGTTGCCAACCTGCCCTACAATGTCGGCACGGCCCTGTTCACCGGCTGGCTGGGGGGTGAGGCTTGGCCCCCGCAATGGGCCAGCCTGACGCTGATGTTCCAGCTTGAAGTCGCGCAGCGGATCGTCGCCGAGGCTGGCAGCGATGCCTATGGCCGCCTGGCCGTGCTGGCCCAGTGGCGTTCGAGCTCGAAGATCGCGATGAAGGTCCACCGCAGCGCCTTCACCCCGCCGCCCAAGGTGATGAGCGCCATTGTCCACGTGACACCGGCCGACATGCCCGAGGGTGTTTCCGCCCGCACGCTCGAACGCCTGACCGAAGCTGCCTTCGGCCAGCGCCGCAAGATGCTGCGCCAGAGCCTCAAGGGCCTGCCCGGCGCGCTCGCTGCGCTGGATGCGCTCGGCATTGACCCGGCCCGCCGCGCTGAAACGCTGAGTGTGGCGGAATTCGTGGCAATCGCCCGGTCGCTGTCAGCGACCTAGGAACCATAGGCCGCCAAAGGCCAGGGCGGCGATACCGAACCGCATCGCCACATCGCGCCATACGCTGTAACCGGCCAGTTCGACCGCCAGATCGCCTTGCAGCGGCACCGGCTTGACCGGGCTGATATTGGCACCGCCGGGATTGCCCTTGGGCAGCCAGCCAACCAGCCAAAACAGCGGCGAGCCGATCAGCCGGGTAATCTGGCCTCGCGCCTCGCGCCAGTCCCCCGTTTTGCGCGCGATCCGCAACATGCCCCAATGCGATCGCAGGTGCCGGATCAGCCAGCGCTGCCCCAGGATATGCGCTCGCTCCAGTTCGGCAAAGGCCTGGGCATAGTCACCCTTCCGTTCGGCCAACCAGGCCCGGTCCATGGCCTGTTCGAACAGGTCCCTCAACCGCTTGCGATCCATTCAATCCTCCGATGCGACACGTCTGGCGGGACATTAAGGTAGTCTGCCCGCCAGCGTCTTGAACGGAACGGTCGCCCCTCAGGCCACAACCTGGGCCAGCGCTGCCGGGGTAATCCCTAGCATCGACCGGGTGGTGCGAGTGAAATGCGCCTGGTCCGAAAACCCCCCCAGAAGTGCAGCCTCGGCCGGGGTGGCTCCATCGATCATGGCCTCGCAGGCGCGGCGGACCGCTGCCCAGCGGCGCCAGCCAGCCAAGGTCATGCCCAGCTGGCGGGCGGCAATGGCCCGCAGCCGTTCGGGCGACAGGCCGACTTTCCGCGCGATCCCGGCGAGGTCATTTCGCAGAGCAGCCGGACCGCTGAGCAGGTTGATTGCCGCCTGCAATCGTGGATCGATCGGCTCCGCCAGGCGTGCATCAAGCAGGCGATCAAGCCGCCGCTGGATATCATCAACCAGTTGGACCGGTTCGTCCGGCAGGCTGGCCAGCAAGGCCGCGCCGATATCGCTGGTCGGCTCAACCAGATAGACACGTCCTTGCGCCAGCGGCAGCAGACGGTGGGGAACATGCGGTCGCACCACGATCCCAGGCCCGACGAACTGCCGGCCATTCGCCAGTTCGACCCGGCAATCGGCCCCGATCACAACCTGGATGGCAACGTGGCTGTGCGGCCGATTATCCCCCGTGCCGCCATCGAACCGGACGTACCTGTCTTCGAAGGTTACCCGTCCCTGCCAGTGATCCGCGCTGCCCATACCCGGCACCCTATCAGATGCCGGGGGCAATCGGCCAGTGGCGCTCAGCCGCCCTTCTTCACCCGCCGCCACTGGTGGAGCAGCGGTTCGGTATAGCCGCTCGGCTGCTCGACACCCTTGAACACCAGGTCCAGCGCGGCGCGGAAAGCCGGGGCCTCTTCGTTGCTAACCAGCGGCTCATACAGCGGATCGCCCGCGTTCTGGGCATCGACCTTGGCCGCCATGCGCCGGAGCGAGTCCATGATCTGCTCCTGCGTGCAGACACCGTGCAGCAGCCAGTTGGCCATGTGTTGCGATGAAATGCGCAGCGTCGCGCGGTCTTCCATCAGGCCAACGTCGTTGATGTCCGGCACCTTGGAGCAGCCAACGCCCTGGTCGATCCAGCGCACCACATAGCCCAGCAAGCCCTGCGCGTTGTTGTCCAGCTCGGCGCGGACTTCCTCATCCGACCAGTTGGTCCCGGCGGCGAGCGGCACGGTCAGCAGCGGTTCGAGGCCCGGCGTGGGCTTGTCCGCCAGCTCGCGCTGCACGGCAAAGACATCGACCGCGTGGTAATGCATCGCGTGGAGCGTCGCGGCGGTGGGCGATGGCACCCAGGCGGTGTTGGCGCCAGACTTCGGGTGGCCGATCTTTTGGACCATCATCTCGCCCATCAGATCGGGCGCGGCCCACATGCCTTTGCCGATCTGCGCCTTGCCCGAAAGCCCGCAGGACAGGCCGATCTGGACGTTGCGGGCTTCATAGGCGGCGATCCAGGAAGAGGCCTTCATGTCGGCCTTGCGGATCATCGCCCCGGCCCGCATCGAGGTGTGGATTTCATCCCCGGTGCGGTCAAGGAAGCCGGTGTTGATGAAGACAATCCGGTCCTTCACCGCATGGATGCAGGCGGCGAGGTTGGCGGAAGTGCGGCGTTCCTCGTCCATCACGCCCACCTTCACGGTGTGGCGCGGCAGGCCCAGCAGGTCTTCGACCGCATCGAACAGGTCATTGGTAAAGGCGCATTCCTCAGGCCCATGCTGCTTGGGCTTGACGATGTAGATCGAGCCATGACGGCTGTTACCAAACCGGCACAGCCCACGCACATCGTGCGCACCAATCGCGCTGGTCACCACCGCATCCATGATCCCTTCCGGGATCTCGCTGCCATCGGCCAGCAGGATCGCCGGGTTGGTCATCAGGTGGCCGACATTGCGAACGAACAGCAGGCTGCGGCCCGGCAGGGTCAGGTCGCCCCAGACCCGGTCACCATTGAGCGTGCGGGTCATCGTCCGCCCGCCCTTCTCGAAGGTTTCGGCGAGGTCGCCCCGGATCACGCCCAGCCAGTTGCGATAGGCATTGAGCTTGTCCTCGCCATCGACCGCGGCGACCGAATCCTCGAGGTCGCAGATCGTGGTCAGCGCTGATTCCAGGATCACGTCGGCGATGCTGAGCGGATCGGTCTTGCCGACCGGGTGCGCCGGATCGACCACCACTTCGATGTGCAGGCCATTGTTGCGGAACAGGTAGCCGCCGGGCTTGCTGGCCACGAGGTATTCACAGGCCTCGCCGGCCAGCGCCGCTTCCCAGCCGGGAATGGCGCTGTTCAGGAACTTGCGCGCCGCTGCGATCACGGCTGCGCCGCGGTCCTCGTCATAGCCGCCCGGGCGGGCCGGCGGGGCATCGAGCGCGTCGGTGCCGTAATAGGCGTCATAGAGGCTGCCCCAGCGGGCATTGGCGGCGTTAAGCAGGAAGCGCGCGTTGAGCACCGGCACCACCAGCTGCGGACCCGCCATGGTGGCGATCTCCGGATCGACGTTCTGTGTGCCGACCTGGAACGGTGCCGGTTCGGGCACCAGGTAGCCGATCTCGCGCAGGAAGGCCTGGTATTCGGCCGCATCGATCGGCTGGTCGGCGCGGGCCGTGTGCCAGGCATCGATCTGCGCCTGCAGGTCATCGCGCTTGGCCAGCAGCGCACGGTTTACCGGCACGAAGCGGTCGGTCAGCGCGGCGAAACCGGCCCAGAACTGCGCCACATCGCGGCCCAACGGGGCAACCACTTCGTTCTCGATGAAGGCGGCCAGCGCCGCGTCAACCTTCAGCCCGGACCGTTCAACCCTGTCGCTCATCTTTCCTCGCACGCATGGAATCGCACAGCGCATGAGCGCGCTGCCGATAGGTTCATCAACGATCCCGGGGAGGAAGTCACGCGCCTATGCCGCAGTTGCGAAGGGAAGGCAACGGGGGTTGGACTGCCCGCCCGCCTCGGCTAGAGGTGGTAACACATGCAACAACTTACCCCCGCCGAAGCCGCGCTGGTCGCCAGCGTCGATGCCGCGCCGATGCTGAACCAGGTCCTGGCCTGGAGCGCGATCAACACCGGCACGGGCAACCTTGGTGGGCTGGCGCAATATGTCGCGCTGCTGGCCGATGCATTTGCCGAGTTGCCCGGAGAAATCACGCTGGTCGATCCCGCGCCGGTCAAGGCCGTCGCCGCCGATGGGCGCGAGATCGATGTCACCTATGGCAAGCACCTGGTCCTGCGGGTCCGCCCCGGCGCCAACCGCCGCCTGCTGCTGACGGGGCATATGGATACTGTCTTCCCGGCCGATCATTCGTTCCAGGCTACCCGCTGGCTGGACGAGCAGACGTTGAACGGCCCCGGCGTGGCCGACATGAAGGGCGGCATCGCGGTGATCCTGGCCGCTCTCAAGGCCTTTGAAGGCAGCGCGGCCGCCTCGGGCGTGGGCTATGACGTGCTGCTGAATTCCGACGAGGAAACCGGCAGCCTGTCCTCCGCGCCGCTGATCGCACAGCTGGCGGCGGGCAAGCTCGCAGCGCTGACTTACGAACCAGCGGCCCTGCCCGATGGCACCCTGGCCGGTGCGCGCGGCGGCAGCGGAAACTACAGCCTGATCGTGACCGGCAGGTCGGCCCATGCCGGGCGCAACCCGCAGGACGGGCGCAACGCGATCGTCGCCGCCGCCGCCTTGGCGCTGGGGCTGAAGGCGCTGGAGCGACCCGGTCTGTCGATCAATCCGGCCAAGATCGACGGTGGCAGCGCAAACAATGTGGTGCCCGATCATGCCGTGCTGCGCTTCAACATCCGCCCGATGGAAACCGAGCTGGCGGAATGGTTCGAACTGCAGATCAAGCAGTTGATAGCCACTGTTGCGGCGGAACATGACGTTTCGATCCATCGCCACGGCGGGATCAGCCGCCCGCCCAAGCCGCTCACCCCACCAGCCGAGCGCCTGTTCGAACTGGTCCGGGATTGCGGAGCGGCGCTGGGCCAGTCGATCCGCTGGCAAAGCTCCGGCGGTGTCTGCGATGGCAACAATATCGCCGCATGCGGGGTGCCCGTGGTCGATACCATGGGCGTGCGCGGCGGTTCGATCCATTCGCCTGACGAGTTCCTGATCGTCCCCAGCCTGGCCGAGCGCGCGCAATTGTCCGCGCTGGTCCTGCATCGCCTTGCTTCCGGAGTTTCCCTGTGACGTTCGTAATCCGCGCGGCCAATGCCGACGATCTGCAGCACCTCTATGAAATGGCGAAACGCACCGGCGGGGGCTTCACCAACCTGCCGCCCGATCGCAAGGCGCTGACTGCCAAGCTGGAGCGCGGGGCCGCCGCCTTTGCCCGCACCGAAGAGGCCGTGGGCGATGACCTGTTCGTCTTCGTGCTGGAAAACACCGCCACCGGCGAAGTGCGCGGTACTTGCCAGATCTTTTCGGCAGTCGGCCTGAAGTGGCCGTTCTATTCCTACCGGATCGGCGCGCTGACCCAGCACAGCGAGGAATTGGGACGAACTTTCCGGGCCGATATCCTGAACTTGTCGACCGATCTTGAGGGCGCCTCAGAAGTCGGCGGGCTGTTCCTGCACCCCGGTGAACGCGCCGGTGGGCTGGGCATGCTGATCGCCCGCAGCCGCTATCTCTTCATCCGCAACCACCGCGCCCGCTTTGCCGACCGGTGTCTGGCCGAACTGCGCGGCGTGATCGACGAGGCCGGTGGATCGCCTTTCTGGGACGGGGTGGCCGGGCGCTTCTTCGGGATGAATTTCCAGGACGCGGACGAGTTCAACGCCAAGTTCGGCAACCAGTTCATCGCCGACCTAATGCCCAAGCACCCGGTCTATATCGCCATGCTGTCCGACGCGGCCAAGGCGGTGATCGGCGTGCCGCACCCTTCGGGCCGCGCCGCGATGCGGATGCTGGAGGAAGAGGGCTTCGCCTGGGAGAATTACATCGACATCTTCGATGGCGGCCCGACCATGACCGTGAGGACCGACCAGATCCGCTCGATCCGCGAGGCTAAGGATGATGTCGTGGTTGCGATCGAACCTGCGCTGGGAGATCACAAGACTGGCGAAAAGCGGCTGCTGGCCACCGGCAAGCTGGCCGAATTCCGCACCGCCTATGGCTGGGTTGACCAGCGTGACGGCGGGATCGCGCTCGATCCTGCCAGCGCCGCACTGCTGGGGGTGGAGCCCGGCATGACTGTCACTCATGTTGCGCGGGGTTGAGCCATGAGCCTGGTTGAAATCAACTTCGACGGGATCGTCGGCCCCAGCCACAATTACGCCGGCCTCAGCCTGGGCAATATCGCCTCGGCCAGCAATGCCGGTGACACTTCCTATCCCCGTGCGGCAGCGCTGCAGGGGCTGGGCAAGATGCGTCACAACCTGGGGCTGGGCCTGACGCAAGGCTTCCTGCTGCCCCTGCCCCGGCCGAATGGCGCATTCCTTGCGGCAATCGGCGCCGACGGGACCGAGGACCGGCGACTGCTGGCCGCTGCCTGGTCAGCCAGCTCGATGTGGACCGCCAATGCCGCCACCGTTTCGCCCGCGCCCGATACGGCGGACGGGCGCTGCCACCTGACGGCGGCCAACCTGGTCACCATGCCGCATCGCAGCCAGGAATGGCCAGATACGGTCAAGCAGCTGCGGATCGCTTTTGCCGATGCGACGCACTTTGCCGTGCACGACGCTGTCCCCACCTGCTTCGGCGATGAAGGCGCGGCCAATCACATGCGCATGGGCAGTGCCCACGGCGCACCGGGCATTGAGATCTTCGTCTATGGCAAGAGTGGCGGCCCCTTCCCCGCCCGCCAGCACGAACAGGCCAGCCGTGCGGTCGCCCGGCTGCACGGGCTAGACCCAGCACGAACCCTGTTCGTCGAGCAGAACCCCGAGGCGATTGCCGCCGGCGCTTTCCACAATGACGTGGTGGCCGTGGCCAACGAGCGGGTGCTGTTCACCCACGAACAGGCCTTTGCCGATCCTGAGGGTACTTACGCGGCGATCCGCGCCGCGCTGCCCGAAGCGGAAATCGTGGTGGTTCCGGCCGACGCCGTCAGCCTGGCTGATGCGATCAAGTCCTATCTGTTCAACGCCCAGCTCCTGACCCTGCCCTCTGGCGAGCAGGCACTGGTGATCCCGCTGGAAGCCTGGGAGCATCCGCGCGTTCGGGCCTGGCTCGACGGCATGCTGGCCAGCAATGGCCCGATCCGCCGGGTCCTGCCGGTCGATGTGCGCCAGTCGATGGCCAATGGCGGCGGACCGGCCTGCCTGCGGCTGCGGGTGGTGGCCGATCCGGCCACGGTCGATCCGCGTTTCCTGCTCGATGAGGCGAAGATCGCCCGGATCGAGGCAGTGGTCGCCGCGCACTGGCCCGAGGCGATCCGGCCCGATCAGCTGGGCGATCCGGCTCTGGCGGAACAGATCATCGCCGCGCGGCTGGCGCTGCTGGAAGCGCTCGACCTCGGCGAACTCGCCTGATCGTCGGAACCGTTTACATTCGGGACAGTCGTTAACCAGCGACTTGCGCGGACTTGCAATGCTGGCATGATGGTTGCTCAGCATCCTGTTAAGGAAATGCGAGGACCCATGCTCAGCAAGATCGGCCGCCTGTTTGTGATCAAGTCGCCGATCGAGGCCTACCTCATCATCTATGCCCTGGCCCTGGGTGCGGTTGAACGCGGCACGATCTATCTGTCGAAGTTCCCCGGCTGGGGCGGCAAGCTGCTGTTTCTGGCCTGCACCGGCGCGGTGTTCATGGCCGGGGCCAAGATCCTCGACTGCCTCAAGCACGAACAGCGCCTGAAAGCGCAATCCGAACCGGCTTCCTGATGGTGGGAGAGGTGGAGGGATTCTGTTGCTAGGCTCCCTCCGGGCCCCCGGTTTCCGATTCTGTTACCCGGTTCGGTCCGAACCGTGCTTTCGCTTTATAACTTCAGGGCGTTAGCCCCTAGAATTACGCGGCGAGAGCAAGTGCTTCGTTGTCGTTGGCACTTGTGCGTTTTGAGCCTTTAACGGGTTACTCAGCCCGGACGAAAACAGCGCTTTTCAACACACGTCGATCCTAGTTCGGCCCCATCAACACCTCTGCGACAACAGAGCCCCGCGGATGCGGGATGGTGATGGTGGAGCCGCCGGGTACCGCCCCCGGGTCCGCTGCGCCTATTGCACGCCGCAATTTATCGCCATAGCCGGGCGAACCCGGCAGAGCCGTATATAGGTGCGCCCGGCCCAAATGAAAAGGGCGGGAGGATCGCCCCCGCCCTTTCCGATCGGCTGTACCTCTGCCTACTTCTTCAGCGCGTCGCGGATTTCGGCCAGCAGTTCCACCTCGCTCGGCCCGGTCGGCGCAGCGGGCGGCGGCGGCATCAGCTTGTTGGCCTGGCGCACGATCAGAAAGATCACGAAGGCCAGGATCAGGAAGTTGATCACCGCAGTGATGAAGCTGCCCCAGGCGATCACCGTTGCCCCGGCCGCCTTGGCTGCGGCAAGCGTGGCCCCGGCCGGGGCCTCTCCCGCCAGAACGGTATACTTGTTCGAGAAATCGACCCCGCCGGTAATGAAGCCGATCACCGGCATGATCACGTCATCGGTCAGCGACGAAACGATCTTGCCGAAGGCCGCGCCGATGATCACCCCGACCGCCAGGTCCAGCACATTGCCACGGGCAATGAACGCCTTGAATTCACTAAGCATTTCGCCTCCCCTTTGCTTCATCCAGCGAAGGGGAAAGCCTGCCATGAAAGTCATGACGTCACAACAATCAATTGCCGCACACAATTGTCGCATAACGATTTTCGACGAGCGGTGCTTGAACCCCCCGCCCCCTGCGCTACATCTCTGCCTTGTCGCGGCAGGATCTGCCGTATCTGGAAGAGGAAGCGCATCGCATGACTGTTGCCATCCATCGCCGTTTCGGTCGTTTCGCCCTCGTTGCCGCTGCCGCCGCCGCGCTAGCCGGCTGCGGGATCAACTCGGTTCCCACCGCCGAGGAAAACGCCAAAGCCAAGTGGGCTGACGTGGAAAGCGCCTATCAGCGCCGCGCCGACCTGGTCCCGGCCCTGGTCGAAACCACCAAGGGTGCCGCCGCTTCGGAAACCCAGATCCTGACCAACGTGACTAACGCCCGCGCCGCGGCGACCTCGATCAACGTGCGGACCGAGGACCTCTCGGACCCGGCCACTTTCGAGAAGTTCCAGAGCGCGCAAAACCAGCTGACCCAGGCGCTGGGCCAGCTGCGCACCGTGGTGGAGAACTATCCACAGCTGCAAAGCCAGGCCCGCTTTGCCGACCTGATGGTGCAGCTGGAAGGGACGGAAAACCGGATCAACGTCGCCCGCACCCGCTACAACGAGGCGGTGCAGGAGTATAACACCACGATCCGCACCTTCCCTGACGCGATCGGTGCAAAGCTGATCCACGGGGCAAAGCCGATGGTGCCGTTCAAGGCCGATCCGGGCGCCTCCGCCGCGCCGAAGGTCGACTTCGGCACCACCCCGGCCGCGCCTGCCGCCGCCCCAGCCAACGACAACGCCGCCACCCCGGCCTCACCCGCCGCGGCGGCGCAGTAAGCCGAAAGGCCGCACGGCAAGGCAGAGCGCGCCATGCGCCAGATCGTCCTGTGGCTTTGCGCCGTGCTGGCGCCGCTGTTCCTGGCGGTGTCCGGCACGAGCGCAAGCGCCGCCATGCCGGCTCGTCCGGACGGGCCGGTGCTCGATGCCGCCGGGATCATTCCCGATGCGGACGAGGCGCAGCTCGATGCCAGGCTGCGCGCCTATAACCGCGACACCGGCCGGGCAATCGTTGTCGCCACGGTCCCCTCGCTCGATGACCAGCCGGTCGATGCCTATGCCCAGTCACTGGCCGAGGCCTGGGACATCGGCGGGGCGGAGACCGAACAGGGCGTGCTGTTCCTGATCGCGCCGACCGAACGCCGCATGCGCATCCACACCGCACGCGGCGTGCAGGAACGCCTGCCCGACGTGCTGGCCGGGCGGATCATCCGCGACACGGTGACGCCCCGGTTCAAGGCCAAGGACTTTCCCGGCGGGATCGCGGCCGGGGTCGATGCCATCATCGCCCAGCTCAACCGCGATCCTGCCGATACCAAGGCGATCGCCGAAGCCGCGGCAGCAGCCCAACGCAAGGGTGCGGACGACGGCGTCAGCGTCGGGGCGGTGATCTTCTGGATCGTCCTCATCGTCTTCCTGATTGCCCTGTTCAGCCGGGGACGACGGCGGCGCGGCTATCGCCGCCATTCCGACGCCGGGATCGTTCTGTGGGAAGTCGGCAACCTCGCCGCCAACATCGCCGCCAACGTGGCCATCAATGCCGCGTTTGGCGGCAATGGCGACAGCGGCGGAGACAGCGGGTTTGGTGGTTTTGGCGGCGGCGGCAGCGGCTTTGACGGCGGCGGCGCCTCGGGAGACTGGTAAGCCATGGCCAAGCCGATCCACCTTACCCCTGCCGAGCATGCGCGTGTTTCCGCCGCCGTTGCCGCGGCCGAAGCGCGCAGCGCGGGCGAGATCGTGACCATCGTGACCGACCGCTCCGATGGCTATGCCGACATCGCGCTGGCCTGGGCGGGGTTCGCGGCGCTGACCGTGCTGACCGCCTTCTCGGTCTTCACGGACGTCTTCCTTGGCATCTACGACCGGGTGCTGGGCGATTGGGGCAGCGAGTGGACCCACCAGGGCATCGCCACCCTGGCCGCCAGCCTTGCCATCGCCAAGTTCATCGCCGTCGTCCTGCTGCAATTCTGGCCGCCGCTGAAGTGGTTCCTGATCCCCCGCTTCATCAAGGCCAGCCGCACCCGCGCCCGCGCGATCACCTGCTTCAAGGTCGGCGCCGAGCGCCGCACCCACGGTCGCACCGGCATCCTGATCTATGTCAGCCTGCGCGAGCATCATGCCGAAATCCTGGCCGATGCCGCCATCGCCTCAAAGGTCAGCCCCGAGGTCTGGGGCGAGGCCATGGCCGCGCTGCTTGCCGGCATCCGCGCGGGTGACCTCGCGACCGGGCTGGCCGGCGCGGTCGAACGGGTCGGCGCGGTTCTCGCCGAACACTTCCCCCGCGCCGCCGACGACCAGAACGAGCTGCCCGACCGGGTGATCGAGGTATGATCCTTCGACAAGCTCAGGACAGACGGCATGGATGAGCCCGAAGAGATCCGCTGGGCCGGCAAGTACATCGTCGCCAAGACCCGTGGCCGGTGGGAGTATGTCAGCCGCGCCCGTGGCATCCGGGCTGCGGTGATCCTGGCGATCGACCCGGAGGACCACGTCATCCTCGTCGAACAGTTCCGCGTGCCCCTCGGCCGTCCCTGCATCGAGCTCCCCGCCGGGCTGATCGGCGATGAGACCGAGGGCGAAGACCCGGTCGAGGCCGCCGCCCGCGAGCTGGAGGAGGAGACCGGCTACCGCGCCGGGCGGATGGAGAACCTTGGCGAGTACCACTCCTCCCCCGGCATGGTGAGCGAGAGCTTCACCCTACTGCGCGCGCATGACCTGGTCCGCACCGGCCCCGGCGGCGGCACGGCGGGCGAGGACATCACCGTCCACCGCGTGGCCCGCGCCGATCTGCCCGCCTTCATCGCCGCGCGCCGGGCCGGGGGCGATGCGATCGACGTCAAGCTGCTGCTCTTGCTAGGTCCGGAACTACTGGGCTAGAGCCTCCCTCATAACAGGAGAGGACAAGGCAGATGGCAGGACGTGTTGCGGGCAAGAAGGCCCTGGTCACCGGCGCAGCACAAGGCCTGGGCGCGGCCCATGCCTGGACGCTGGCGCGCGAGGGTGCGCAGGTCCTGCTGACCGACCTCAACGCCGCCGGAGCTGCCGACCAGGCCGCCGCGATCAACGCCGAACTTGGCGCCGGCACCGCCTTCGCCATGGGCCACGACGTGACCAGCGAAGACCAGTGGATCGCCGCGATTGACGCCGCCGCGCAGCACATGGGCGGGCTCTCGGTGCTGGTCAACAACGCGGGCCTGGGCGTTCCCGGCAATATCGAGACCTGCACCCTGGCCGACTTCCACAAGGCCTTTCACGTCAACGTCGATTCGGTCTTCCTCGGCTGCCAGAAGGCGCTGCCGCTGATGAAGGACAACCAGCCCGGCTCGATCATCAACATCTCCTCGATCGCCGGCCTGATCGCGTCTGACACCATGCCCGCCTACAACGCCAGCAAGGCGGCGGTCTGGCTGCTGTCCAAGTCGGTTGCGCTCTATTGCGCCAAGCGCGGGTGGGACATTCGCTCCAACTCGGTCCACCCCACCTTTGTCGACACCCCGATCCTCGATGGCATGGCCAGCAACCACGGGATGGACAAGGCGGTCCTGCTGGGCAAGCTCGCCCGCCAGGTCCCGCTCGGCCGGGTGGGTGAGCCTTCCGACATCGCCAATGCCGTCCTCTACCTCGCCAGCGACGAAAGCCGCTTCATGACCGGCGCCGAGCTCAAGCTCGACGGCGGCATCTCGGCGATGTAACCGCCGCCCATGGCCGACGGCACCACCACCACCAAGCCCCGCACCTTCCGCGTCACCTCCTTCGATGTCGCGGCCGAGGCGGGCGTCAGCCAGTCCACGGTCAGCCGCGCGCTGGCCGGTGACCCGGTGGTGAGCGAGGCAACCCGCCAGCGCGTGTTCGAGGCCGCCCGCCGCCTCAACTACGCGGTGGACGAGAATGCCGCCCGCCTCCGCTCGGGCCGCACCGCCACGCTGGCCGTGGTGGTGATCTGCCGCCCGGACGAGGACCGCAAGGACCTCAACCCCTTTACCTATGCCCTGCTCGGCACGGTCTGCGCCGCCGCCTCGGCCCGCGGGTACGAGACGCTGGTCAGCTTCCAGGACGGGCCGGAGAACCTCTCGGGCCGCTATGAAGACCGCCGCCGCGCCGATGGCCTGATCCTGATCGGCACCACCCAGAACCTCCCCGCCTGGACCTATTACCGCGACCTGGGCCTGTCCGGCACGCGGATGGTCTGCTGGGGCAGCCCGTTCGACGAGCTGGACTGGATCCGCAGCGACAACCACGCCGGCGCCCGCCTTGCCACCCGCCACCTGCTTGACGCCGGGTTCACGGCCCCGGCCTGCATCGGCTCGGTCACCTCGCTCCAGCACCAGTTCAAGGAACGGTACGATGGGTACGCAGAGGTCATGGCCGAAGCCGGCCTGACCCCGCGCCTCGTCGCGATCGAGGAAGGCCTGTCCCGCGAGGAGCAAGGCCGCCGCGCCGCCCGCCAGCTCATCGCGGAAGGTCTCCCCTGCGACGCGATTTTCGCCGTGTGCGACGAGATCGCGCTCGGCACCCTGCGCGAACTGACCGAGGCCGGGATCGACGTGCCCGGCCGGATCGGCCTGATCGGCTTCGATGGCATCCGCGCCAGCGCCCACGCCATGCCGCCGCTGTCCAGCATCCAGCCCGATTTCGCCGCCGCCGGGGCCATGCTGGTCGACAAGCTGCTGGCGACGATCAACGGAGACGAGAGCGCCGAGGCGACTGCCGCAGAGCGTCGCGTCCCCGTCCGCCTGCTCGCCCGCCAGAGCACGCGCAAGGGCGGCTGAGCCCGCCTAGCCCCCCTCCTCCAGTTCCAGCACTTCGGCCAGCCAGGGGCCGGGCTGGTCCGGATTGGCCCGGGCCAGCGCCACCAGCTCGGCCGGGCTGGCCAGGCCAAAGGCGGCGCGGTGGTAAAGGTCGCGGCGCGCCACGCGGGCTTCCTCCTGCGCCGCCGCCACCGCCTCCAGCCCGGCTTCCTCCGCCTCGGTCAGGGTCCGCAGCCAGCCCGCTTCGGCCCGCGCCTCGTCGCTCATTTCGGCAAGGTCCGCCGCAAGGGCGGGATCCTCGGCCAGTGGCACCAGCTCGCCATGGGGCGGCTGGCGGGCAAATTGCTCGCCGTCCCAGTCCGCCGGGGCCGGCCAGTTGGTCAGCAGGCAGCCCTCCCCGTCGTGCCACCACACGCCGTACAGCCCGATATGCAGCCGCTGCGCCTCGCTGAACGCCGCACCGTCGCGGTCAAGCACGGCGGGCAGCGGCGGCGGAATTGCCGCCCCGTCCTCCGCCTCATCGGCGCGCGTGGACCACATGGACCACAGTCCAGGCGACAAAAAACCGTCCCCCTCTGAATCCACCCCAACCCCCGCTCGCCCTGAGCCTGTCGAAGGACCGTCCTCCTCCACCTCCGGCGCAGGTTCAGGGGCGGGTTCAGGTGGGCGGGCCGGGCGATCCTCGCCCGCTTCATAGCGCGCCAGCACCTCGTCGAACCGGTCGGCGAACTCGGCCACCTCGGCATCGCCGCACAGCCGGTCGAGCCGGGCGAGGTGCGCCAGCAGCAGCCGGTCCGAAAAGCGGCGGCGGCTCGCCACCACCTCGCCATGATAGACCACGTCCTCCTCCCAGCCCTCCAGCGCGCGGCAGGCCAGCACCTCCTCGGCCTGGGCCCGCGCGGCCAGCAAGGCCGCATCCCAGCCCCGCCGAAACCCCGGCGAAGCCAGCCGCGCGCGATAGGCCGTCTGGTGCGAGATACCAGCGGTGGCCGAGGCCGACCGCACCGACCCCGTCGCCGCCAACGCCGCCAGGAACGCCACCTGGCGCGGCCGGGTGAAGAGGCTGCGCACGTCGCCTGCATCGGGGGCGGTGTCGGGATCGGGGGTGGCCCCTTTGTCAGCAAGATGCAGATCGGTGAGAACGGGCAGCGCGGATAAATGCGACATGGGCGGTTGCTCCTTGGCTCAAGGCAAACCGACCATGTTGCAGATTTGGGGGGAGTAGGAAAACTCGTAGTCATGGGCGGCCTTTGAGCCCCCAGCGCTCATGGATCTCCTTTGGCTGTCGCCTCAGCTTGTTTCGCTTTTCTAATAAGATGTTGAGCAAAAACTATAAGCTCCAAAGCTACATCTGGCTCATCAACCCAATCAAATTCATGAGTCGTTGGATTTCTTATGCCAAGCATAGACCCCGAAAACAGCCTCTGATAACCTTTTTGTTCATCGATTTCTGAATTTGTCAGTAAATCTGACCAACGTAAAGCTGGGTTACTTGGAGAAAATGCTTGATCCATTAGAGTTGTTCCATTTTGTCTAATTTCTGGAACTCTCGACTGTATATATTTCTCAACTGCCTTGAATGCCTCGCATACTGAAATATTGTAGTATCCAGAGGCAAACAAATCACCAGAAACGCTGTAAATCTCCGGCTCAGTTACAACTTTTTCAAAAACACTAACTGGTTCTGCACCTTCGGCAGTCGGAGATGGCAAGCTAAGCATTCGAGGAGCTGGCAACGCCAACACTGCTCTCGCCAATCCAATCTCGAGAAGATGTTCTTGGAACTTCTTAATTCCATCAATTATCCGAAGCGTCATACAGATACCGCCTCATAGCTTTGAAAATCGATTCTATCTGCTCTGATCCGGCATCAGCACTGATGTGTATTTGAACATTGATATTCAAAGGCATCTGCTGAGAATGACTGATTTCATTGCTACCGTTAGAAATCCTAGGACGATCTTTCTTCGAATCGGCAGCCTTGGGAGCGGATGCCCGCACTCTGTCTGCAACGCCAACCGCTTTCTCTTTTATTGGACGTTCGTTTGCTTGAGAACCGGTTTGACCGGATTTTGCAGAAGTCTTCGGAGCTTCATTCGGCGAAGGACTCGAGATCAGCAAATATGTTGCTGCCTTGTTGCCAGCTGCACCTAACCCCAATCCCTCTCTTTGAAACCAAGATACAACCTTTTGTCGCTCTGCCGCTCCGGGCGGAGCGACATGGAGCAAGCCTTCGGGATAATTAGCAGAGACAATTTCCTGAACAGCATCGCTGTAGGTTTCATCGAGGCGCCATTTGTCAGCAACCTCTGTTGCTTTACCCTCTTCGCCTATGATCCCCACGTTCTTGAGTTCAGTGATGTATGCTCTAGCGGCAGCCTCCTGCACACTAAGCTGCACTCCAAGTAAACGTTCGTCGATCGTAGCCTTTGGCGTGCGCTGTAGGATCGACCTCAATCCCCACCAAACGGCGCTTGGAATCTGGGGGTACCGGTTCTTCTCCGCCATCCTTCGCATCCTCAAATTACGGATTTGGAATGCTAAATCTGCAGTGATCAGTTTGCTTCGTCTACAAGAAACATCGGCAATCTTATACTTTACCCCAACAATAGCCCCAGATACCGCCCGGCAAACGACCGCTCCACCGTCACAACCTGTTCCGGAGCCCCCTCCGCCACCGAGGAACAAATCCGGGGCAGGCTGTCATTGCCGGTCGAGCAGCGGAGCAAGGTACTTGCCGGTAAAACTCCGCTCCACCTCCACCACCTGCTCCGGTTTCCCCTCGGCAACAATCTCCCCGCCCCGCACGCCGCCTTCCGGCCCAAGGTCGATGATCCAGTCCGCCGTTTTGATCACATCGAGGTTGTGTTCGATCACCACCACGGAATTGCCCTGATCGACCAGGCGGTGGAGCACTTCGAGGAGTTTGCGGACGTCTTCGAAGTGGAGGCCGGTGGTCGGCTCATCAAGGATGTAGAGCGTCTGCCCGGTTGAGCGGCGGCTGAGTTCCTTGGCCAGTTTCACCCGCTGCGCCTCCCCGCCGGAGAGGGTGGTCGCCTGCTGGCCGACCTTGACGTAGCCGAGGCCGACCTCGTTCAGCATGTGCATCTTGTCGCGGATCGGGGGGACGGCCTTGAAGAATTCCTCCGCGTCCTCGATCGTCATGTCGAGCACGTCGGCGATCGAGTGGCCCTTGAACTTCACTTCCAGCGTTTCGCGGTTGTAGCGCTTGCCGCCGCATTCCTCGCAGGTGACGTAAACGTCGGGCAGGAAGTGCATCTCGATCTTGATCAGGCCATCGCCCTGGCACTTTTCGCAGCGGCCACCCTTGACGTTGAACGAGAACCGCCCGGCCTTGTAGCCGCGCGCCTCAGATTCCGGCAGGCCGGCGAACCAGTCCCGGATCTGGGTGAAGGCGCCGGTATAGGTGGCGGGGTTGCTGCGCGGGGTGCGGCCGATCGGGCTCTGGTCGATCTCGATCACCTTGTCGCACATCTCGAGGCCCGTGATCCGGTCATGCGCCCCGGCAATCACCCGCGCGCCGTTGAGCGCACGGGCCGCGCCGGCGTGGAGCGTGTCGAGCGTGAGCGAGCTTTTGCCGCTGCCCGAAACGCCGGTGATGCAGGTGAAGGTGCCGAGCGGGATTTTCGCCGTCACCCCCTTCAGGTTGTTGGCGCGGGCATTGTGGACCGTGACGAAGTGGCCGTTGCCCGTGCGGCGCGTCTTCGGCACCGCGATCCGGCGCGCGCCGGAGAGGTATTGGCCGGTGAGGCTGTCCGGGCTGTTCAGGATATCCGCGAGGGTGCCCTGGGCCACGATCTCGCCCCCGTGGACCCCCGCGCCCGGCCCCAGATCGACCACGTGATCGGCGGCGCGGATCGCGTCCTCGTCATGTTCGACCACGATCACCGTATTGCCCAGGTCGCGCAGCCGCTTGAGCGTGGCGAGCAGCATGTCGTTATCGCGCTGGTGGAGGCCGATGGAGGGCTCGTCCAGCACGTAGAGCACGCCGGAGAGGCCCGAGCCGATCTGGCTGGCGAGGCGGATGCGCTGGCTCTCCCCGCCCGACAGGGTGCCGCTGGTCCGATCGAGGTTGAGGTAATCGAGCCCGACGTTGTTGAGGAAGCCCAGCCGCTCGTTGATCTCCTTGAGGATCGCGCGGGCGATCTGGCTCCGCTGGCTGGTCAGCTGGCCATCGAGCGCGCCGAACCATTCGACCGCATCGGAGACGGAGAGCCGGGTGATCGAGGAGATATCCGCGCCGCCAACCTTGACCGAGAGCGCCTCGGGCTTGAGCCGCTTGCCCTCGCACACCTCGCAGGGTTGCGCGGTCTGAAACTTGCCCAGCTCCTCGCGCATCCAGGCGCTTTCGGTTTGCAGCATGCGGCGGTTGAGGTTGCCGATCACGCCTTCGAAGGCCTTCTTGACCGTGTAGCTCTTTTTCCCGTCGATGAAGGTGAGGTTGACCGGGCGGCCGGCGGTGCCGTGGAGGATCACGATCCGCACCTCGACCGGCAGGTCCTGCCACGGGGTATCGAGGCTGAAGCCGAATTCGGCGGCCAGGCTGGCCAGCACCTGCATGTAATAGGGGCTGGGCGGGTTGCTCTTGGCCCAGGGCACGACCGCGCCCTGCTTGAGGCTGAGCGCCTCGTTCGGCACGACCAAGGCGGAATCGAACAGCAGCTTTTCGCCCAGGCCATCGCAGGCCGGACAAGCGCCCATCGGCGCGTTGAACGAGAACAGCCGCGGCTCAAGGCTTTCGATGGTGAAGCCGGAGATCGGGCAGGCGAACTTTTCGGAGAAGACGATGCGGTTGTCCGGCAGGCCGGCGCCTTTCATCGCGCCGCCTTTGTCTTCCTCGCGCCCCGGCACCTTGCCATCCGCGAGGTCGATATAGGCGAGGCCATCGGCCAGCTTCAGCGCCTGTTCGAAGGAGTCCGCCAGCCGGGTCTCGATCCCTTCCCGGACGGCGATGCGATCAACCACCACCTCGATGTCGTGCTTGTACTTCTTGTCGAGCGCGGGGGCCTCTTCGATCAGATAGAACTCTCCGTCGATCCGCACGCGGGTGAAGCCGGCCTTCTGCCATTCGGCCAGCTCCTTGCGGTATTCGCCCTTGCGCCCGCGCACGACAGGGGCGAGCAGGTAGGCGCGGGTGCCTTCGGGCAGGGCCATCACCCGGTCGACCATCTGGCTGACGGTCTGCGCGGAGATCGGCTCGCCGGTCGCCGGGCTATAGGGCACGCCGGTGCGCGCCCAGAGCAGGCGCATGTAGTCATAGATCTCGGTCACCGTCGCCACGGTCGAGCGCGGGTTGCGGCTGGTGGTCTTCTGCTCGATCGAGATCGCGGGGCTGAGCCCGTCGATATGCTCGACATCGGGCTTCTGCATCATCTCGAGGAACTGGCGGGCATAGGCCGAGAGACTCTCGACATAGCGGCGCTGCCCCTCGGCATAGATCGTGTCGAAGGCGAGGCTCGACTTGCCGGAACCCGACAGGCCGGTGATCACGATCAGGCTGTCGCGCGGCAGCTCGACATCGAAGCCCTTGAGGTTGTGCTCGCGCGCCCCGCGCACGACGATTTTCGACAGCGACATGGTCAGCGCTGTTCCAGATATGTTCGATTCAGGCAAGGGGGACGGAAGGCCATGTCCCCCAGCCCCGTCGAACCGCTGACCCGGTTCGATAACGGACATTGACACACCCCACCCCTGCGCGCGAGGCTCCGGCTATCGGCGTTGTGGCGCCAGGAAGGGGAACATCATGAAGATCAAGCTGCGGCACCGGCCGCTCATCGCTGCTGCTGCGCTGGCGCTTACGCCGGCGCTCGGCCTGTCCGCCCATGCCCAGAGCGCGCCAGCCCCTGACGCGGCCGCGCCGGCCACCACCGCGGTTCCGGGCAAGGCGGTCTATGGCACCTGGGGGGTGGACCTCGGCTTCCGCGACCTGTCGGTCAAGCCCGGCGATGCGTTTGACCGTTATGCCTGGGGCGCCTGGGCCGACCGGACCCCAATCCCGGCCGACCGCCCGGTGACCGGCAGCTGGATCGAAGTGATCGACCGCACCCAGAATGACCTGAAGGACATGCTGAGCGGCGGCGCGGGGACCAAGTATGGCGCCATCTACGCCAGCTTCATGGACGAGGCGCGGATCGAGCAGGTCGGCCTCAAGCCGCTGCTGGAGGACGTTGCCGCCGTGCGCGCGATCCAGACCAAGCGCGATTTCGCGCGCTTTATGGGCGCCACCAATGGCCGGTTCGGCGTGACGCTGATCGAGGCCTTCGTCTATGCCGACACGGCCGATCCGACGATGAATTCGCTCTACCTCAGCCAGGGCGGGCTGGGCCTGCCGGATCGCGAATACTACCTCGCCAAGCAGTTCGAGCCGCAGCGCAAGGCCTATCGCGACTATGTCGAGCGGACCCTGCGCAAGCTCGGCGTCGCCAATCCGGGCAAGGCGGCCGACCAGGTCATGGCCTTTGAAACGGCGGTGGCCGAAAAGAGCTGGGCTGCGGCCGAACGGCGCGACATCACCAGGCTCAACAACCCGCTGAGCAGCCCCGAACTGGCGATGTTCGCCCCGGGGATCGAGTGGGTGGCGCTGTTCGAAGGGGCAAGGATTCCCCCGCAACAGCGGTTGATCGCCGCGGAGAAGACCGCGATCCGCGATCTGGCCGCGATTTACGAGAAGACCCCGCTCGACGTGCTGAAGCTGTGGCAGGAATTCCACCTGACGCACCAGGCCTCGCCCTATCTCAACAAGGCGATGGTCGAGAGCCGGTTCGAATTCACCCGCACGCTCTCCGGCGTCAGCGCGATCCAGCCGCGCTGGAAGCGGGCGACCACGCTGGTCGACAACTCGCTGGGCGAGCTGGTCGGGCAGGATTACGTGAAACTGCACTTCCCGCCCGAAGCCAAGGCCAAGATGGAAGCGCTGGTCGCCAACCTCAAGCTGGCGATGGGCGACCGGATCCGCAGCAATGACTGGATGAGCGCCAGGACCAAGGAAGCCGCGCTGGAAAAGCTGGCGCGGATGGACGTGATGGTCGGCTATCCCGACAAGTTCCGCGATTACTCGGCCTTGCAGATCGACGCGGGCGACCTTTACGGCAACGTCCAGCGCGCCGGTGTGTTCAATGCCGACTATGCCATGGCCGACCTTGGCAAGAAGGTCGATCGCAAGAAGTGGGGCATGAACCCGCAGACCGTGAACGCCTATAACGGCGGGCTGGAAAACAAGATCGTCTTCCCGGCCGGCATCCTGCAGGCCCCGTTCTTCGATCCCAATGCCGACGATGCGGTCAACTATGGGGCGATCGGGGCCGTGATCGGGCACGAGATCACCCACGGTTTCGACGATGAAGGCCGCAAGATCGACGCCAATGGCGCGGTGCGCGACTGGTGGGCCGAAGGCGATGGCGAACGCTTCGAAGCTCAGGCGAAGATCTTTGGCGCGCAATATGCCAAGTACGAGGCGGCCCCCGGCGCCTTCGTCAACCCGGACCTGACCATGGGCGAGAACATCGCCGATTTCGCCGGTCTGCTGGTGGCCTATGATGGCTATCGCAAGTCGCTGAATGGCAAGGACGCGCCGGTGATCGACGGACTGACCGGCGACCAGCGGTTCTTCCTGGCCTGGGCCAATGCCTGGCGCACCAAGGCCCGCGAGGACGCGATCCGCCAGCAGGTGACCGCCGATCCGCACAGCCCCGACCGCTTCCGCGCGATCGGTCCGCTCCGCAATATCGAGGCCTGGTACAAGGCCTTCGATGTGAAGCCGGGCGACAAGATGTACATCCCGCCCGAGCAGCGACCCAAGCTCTGGTAAGTTAAACTGCCAGCGCGCGCTGGCCAGGTTCGCCGAGCCAGCGCGCGTTTACGCCCCAGACCTGGGCCAGCACCGGCTCGGACAGGGCCAGGTCCGGCGGGCCATCGGCAACCAGGTTGCCGTGATCGAGCACCACCACCCGGTCGGCATGGTTCATCGCCAGGGCGAGGTCATGCAGCACCAGCACCACCCCCATGCCCGCTGCGGCGCAGGCGCGCAGGTGGGCCAGTAGGGCGAGCTGGTGGGCGAGGTCAAGGCTGGCCAGTGGCTCGTCCGCCAGCAGCCAGCGCGGGGTTCCGGCAAGGACGCGGGCGAGCAGCGCGCGGGCGCGCTCGCCGCCGGACAGCTGCGTGACCGGGCGATAGGCGAGCGGCAACAGGTCGAGCGCGGTGAGCGCGGCATCGACCGCGGCGGCATCTTCGGTGGCGCCGGTGCGCCAAGGCAGGCGGCCGAGGCCAGCGAGGGTCTGCACGCTGACATCCCAGGCCACTTCGGCGACTTGCGGCAGATAGCCGATGGCCCGCGCCCGCGCTTCGGGGGGCATGGCGGCCAGCAGCGCGCCATCCAGCAGAGCCGCGCCCGATTGCGGCAGAGTCAGCCCCGCCAGGCAGGCCAGCAACGTTGACTTGCCCGCACCGTTCGGCCCGCAGATCGCGGTCACCTCGCCGGGGCGCAAGCGTAGCGAGACGCCGTGGAGGCGGCCGGGCAGGACCAGGCTTTCCGCCGCCAGCATCACACCAGCTCCCGCCGCAAGCGCAGCAGCAGGTGGAGGAAGAACGGCGCGCCCAGCAGGCTGAGCGCGATGCCCAGCCGCAGCTCGCCCCCGGCCAACGGCAGGACGCGGCAGAGGCAATCGGCCACCAGCACCAGCAGCGCGCCCGCCAGTGCGGAGGGCACGATCAGGCGGCTGGGGCGGCCATCGGTAAAAGGCCGCACGAAATGCGGCACCATCAGCCCGACAAAGCCGATGATCCCGGCCACGGCCACCCCGCCGCCCACGGTCAGCCCCACCCCCAGCACCAGCAGCAATTGCAGACGGCGCGGGTCGAGCCCCAGCGAGCGGGCCGCCGCCTCGCCCAGCGTCAGGGCATCAAGGCCCCTTCCGGCGGCGCGCAGCACGGCAATCCCGGCAAGGGTCAGCGGCGCGGCGATCCACACCTCGCGCCACGACCGGTCAGTCAGCGCGCCCATCAGCCAGGTGACGATCTCGCTCATGGCAAAGGGCGTGGGCGAAAGGCTGATCGCGAGGCTCATCAGCGCGCCCGCCAGGCTGGCGATCATCATGCCCGCGAGGGTGAACAGCACGACCCCGCCGTTACGCCCGGCAATAAGCGTCAGCAGCAGCATGGCTCCGGCCGCTCCGGCGAGGGCAAAGGCGGGCAGCGCCCAACCAGCGCTCGCCCAGCCGGTCCAGAAGCTCAGCACCGCGCCCAGCGCCGCGCTGGGGGCAATGCCGAACAACCCCGGATCGGCCAGTGGATTGCGCAGATAGCCCTGCATCGCCGCCCCGGCAGCACCAAGCCCCGCCCCCAGCAGCACGGCCAGCACGGCGCGCGGCAGGCGCAGTTCGGCAAGGATCAGTGCCGCCTCGCTGCCCAGTGGCGCCGTTGGATCGATCCACACCCGCCCGGCCAGCAGCGAGAGCGGCAGGGCCAGCGCCAGTGCGGCGAGGAGGAGCGGGATCGGGCGGGTCATCGGACCGTGCGCCGCACTTCGGCCAGGCGGGCCAGGGTTTGCGGAATGGTCGGCCCGCCGCACCACAGCAGCGCGGGATCGAGCGGGGCACGGGTCGTGCCCGTGAGCCGCGCGAGCGCGGGATGGCCCAGCAGGCGATCCTCCTCGCCATGACTATTCCCCGCGGCCAGGATCACGCACGGCGGGTTGGCCAGCATGTCCTCCAGCGGCAGGTGGCTGGCCTGGGCGAGGCCGCGCGCGGCGGCGGCGTTGCGGAAGCCGGTATGGCTCAGGAGGTCGGAAATCAGCGTCCCCTCCCCCGCCACGATCCCGCCGCCCTGCCAGACGATCGCGGGTACCGGTGCCCCGGCCGGAGCCTTGCTGGCTGCCAGTGCGGTCTCGATCCGCCGGACCAGCGCCTCGCCGCGTTCGGGATGCCCGGCCAGCGCGGCCAGGCGGCGGATCTGGGCAAAGCTGTCGGGCACGGTCGCGGCAATCGGCACCTGTTCCAGCTTCAGCCCGAGCCGCGCCAGTGCCGCGCGGGTCGCGGGCGGGGTGAAATTGCCATCGACCACCAGCGCGGGCTTCAGCGCCAGCACTTCCTCCACGCTGCCGCCAGTCGAGCGGAACTGCCCCGCCGCCGCCACGCCCATCGAGCTGCCGGCGGGATCGTGGCTGTAGTGCGAGATCGCCAGCAGCTGCGCCGGATCGGCCACTTCGGCCAGGATCGCGTCGGTACAGGGGTTGAGGCTGACGATGGTCGGTCCTTCACCTGATGGTGACTTCGTTCCGACAAGCTCAGGACGAACGGACGGCGGGGCAGCCTCACGCGCTGGGGCGGCGGTGCAGCCTGCCGCCACCAGCGCAAGAAGGCTGCCCCAGCGCTTCACAGCTTCAGCCGCAGCCCGACATAGGCCGAGCGGCCATAGGTGCCGTAACCGGCGACCGTCTGGTAAGCTTCATCGAACAGGTTCTCGACGCGGCCATACAGCTCCAGCCGCTCGCCCAGCGGCAGGGAGGCACGCAGCGTGACCACTTCATAGCCAGCGAGCCGGGTGAAATTGCCGCGATCGTCGAAGCTGCTCCCCGCCACGCGCAAGTCTGCGCCCAGCTTCAACCCGCCCAGCGGCGTTTCCAAGTCGAACCCGGCGCTCAGCGTGTCGCGCGGGCGGCGGGCGAGGTCCTTGCCGGTCACCCGGTCGGTCGCCTTGAGATGGGTATAGGCCGCGCGCAGGGCGAGCTTTTCGCTGAGCCTCCAGCCTGCCTCCACCTCGATCCCCTCGGCGCGCGTGCGGCCGGTGTTGAAGTACCCGGCGGGCCAGACATAGTCGATCAGGTTGCGGCTGTCGCGGCGGAACAGGGTGACCGCCAGGTGCCGCCAGCCATTGCGGTCGCCATATTCTAGGCCCGCGTCATAGGCCCGGCTGGTTTCGGGCCGGAGCGCCACGTTCCCGCCATAGCCATAGAGCTGGTACAGCGTCGGCGCCTTGAACCCCTCGCCATAGGAAGCGCGCAGGCGCAGGTTTTCGCTCAGTTCGACCGAGCCATTGGCGCCGAAGGTCCAATGCGTGCCGAACCGGTCGTGATCGTCGATCCGCAGCCCAGCGGAGAGGTTCACCCGCTCGCTGCCATAGCCGAGTAGCAAGTGCGCCGAGGACAGGCGGGCATCCTTTTCCGCATCGAAGCTGGTCGAAAAGCGGGTCCATTCGCTGTCCGCGCCAAAGTTGAGCGTGAAATCGCGGCTCAGGTCGACCTTGCCACCGAAATCGGCCCGCCAGGAGCGGCCGGCCGTGGCGAAATTGGGTGCCGTGCTGGCCGGCGCGTCGGAATAGTCGCGCTGGGTATCGGCATAGGCCAGGCCCAGCCGCAGCCCGGTGGTACCCGCCGTGTAGTCCAGCCAGACCCGGCCCGAGCCCTGCCGCGTGGTCTGGTATTCCGGCGTATCGGCAAAGCTGTAGCTCGGCGGCGGGAAACCGTCGAACTCGACCCGGCTATCGGCATAGCGGGCCACGGCCTTCAGCGTCAGGTCGCTGGTCAGGTCGACAAAGCCGTTGAGGCTGCCCTGCCACTGGCGGAACCCATCCGGCTCGGTGCCGCCGGCATAGGCCGAAATCCCATCGCTGCGGACATGGCTGCCGATGAAAGTTATGCCCCGGCCATCGGAGCTGGTGCCCAATGCTAGATCGGCGCTCAGCGTATCGTTGGCGCCATATTCGATCCCGCCGCGCACGCCGTCGACCCCGGCGCTGGTCAGGGCGAGCACTCCGCCGATGGCATCGCTGCCCCAGACCACCGAGTTCGATCCTCGCAGCAGCTCGATCTTGCCGATCCCCGCGGGCACCAGGGTGCCAAGGTCGAACCCGCCCGAGGGTGCGGCCACATCGGCCAGCCGCACGCCGTCCAGCGTCACCACCACCTGCTGCGAATTGGCCCCGCGCACGAACAGGCTGGTCTGGCTGCCGAGCGGGCCGGAGCGGGCCAGCGAAACGCCGGGCAGGCGTTCCAGCACGCGGGTCAGGTCCGGCCCCTGCACGGCGGCAATCTCGTCCGGCCCGACAATGCTGATCGACTGGCCGCTGGTCACGATCCGGTCGCGCCAGCCGGTGCCCAGCACGGTGATGTAGTCTTCCCGGATCGGATGGGTCAGGATGATGACCTTCGAGCCATCATCGGCGACGCCGGCCTCCTGCACCTCCTGCGCCATTGCCGGAGCGGCAATGGTGAGTGAACAACCCAGCAGAAACAGATATTTCACACGCAATACTCCCGTCATGAACGACTGCCGTTCATGGCGGAAGGGCCCGCACCATTGCGGGTCCTCTGCTGCATTCCGGTACACCCCGCCCGGCTGCGGAACGACCGTCTCAGGCAGGTCTCCTGGCTCCCGGATCATCGCCTTGCCCCGCCTTCCCAGCTCGAAAGCCAGTGGCATGTGGAGGTTCGGCTCCCCGGTCACAGTTGCGGGGGCAGCGCGGCATTTCCAACCGCTTCCCTCTTAGGTCTGGCGCTAACCAGACAACCCGTGACGTGCCGCTTCCCTAGTCCCAGAGCCAATCCGTGGCAAGCCTGCCGCCTTTTCTTAACCGCTTAAGGCTATGCCCGTGACCCGTCCCGCTTCGGCACGGCGAGATCTGCGCGGTGGCGGGCTGGCACCAGTCTTGGCTACGCGCTTTGCGCGTAACCGAACCAGGAAAGCGATGCTGAGCACTCTGTCCCTGTCCCTTGAGCCCCGCCCGCGCGATTTCGGCGCGCGGCTGAACCGTCGGCGCGTGCCGACGCTGGCCGGGCGGATGCGGCGGCGGCATCGCGGGCGGCGGGCGCTGGTGTTGCTGGCGGCCTTCGGCGTGCCGGCCTTTGCCGCACCGGCTGACTGGTCGGGGCTGGCGATCGGCAATGCCGGATCGGCCGAGGTCACGGTCGAGCCCATGCCGTTCGAGCGCGCGGGCGAGAGCTTTCCCGGCTCGGCTTTCTATTACCTCGCCACGGACGAGGAGCTGCCGCCGCTGGTGCCGGGCCTGCAAAGCGACGCCGATGGTGGACGCGTGTTCATCGATGAGCGCGCGGGGCCGATTGCCCGTTCGCTGCGGATCGACAATTCCGGGGTGGATCGCACCCGCGCGCTGCAATGCCTGACCGCGGCAATCTATTACGAGGCGCGCAGCGAAAGCGACCAGGGCCAGCGCGCCGTGGCCCAGGTGGTGCTGAACCGCGTGGCCCATCCCAGCTATCCCAACACGGTCTGCGGCGTGGTCTATCAGGGATCGGAACGGACCACCGGCTGCCAGTTCAGCTTTACCTGCGACGGATCGCTGGCCAAGGCGCCCAACCGGATGTTCTGGCTGCGCGCGGAGAATGTCGCCCGCGCGGCGCTGGCCGGTTATGTCGAGCGCACGGTCGGCCTTGCCACCCATTATCACACCATCGCGATCTATCCCTATTGGGCACCCAGCCTGCGCCATATCATCACCGTGGGGGCGCACCGGTTCTATCGCTTCACCGGCCGCGCGGGCGAGCCGGGGGCGTTCCGCTTTGCCTATGCCGGGGGTGAGCCGCTTGCCGCGCCCCATGCCCGCAGCGCCGCCGCCGATCGCCAGCCCGAAACCGCGCTCGATCCGCTGGCCCTGCAACGCGCCTTCGAAGCCGGGCTGGTTTCGGCCCGCGGTGCGGAAGCGATCCCGGCGGGCCAGAGCCGCCCCGCCCCGGCCCCAGCCTATGCCCCGGACGTGCAGCAGCGCGGCGGCGAGGCGCTCTATCGCGGCGAAAACCTGCCGCAGGACAATGGTGTAAGGCCCGAATACCAGAATTCCGGCCGCTGGATTGCCCAGCCGGGCACCTGATCCGCAGCAGCACCGGCGCCGCTGGTTAAGCTTTGGCAACCATAGTGTCACACCAAGCCTTAGGTCGGCCTCGCTAGAGCAGGGGTTCCGTCGAACCACCGCAGGGCCGTTGCCATGACCATTCATTTCGCCGCTGCCCGTCCCGCGCTGGCCCGGGTGCTCAGCCCGCGCTTTACCGCGCGGGTCCTGGGCCGCGCCGCCAACGACAATGGTTCGCACCCCGCCGACCTCAGCCACAGTGCCGAACTGCGCGCCGCGCTGAAGCACTTTGCCCAGCATGGCCTGGGCGCCGCGCGGGTGGCCCAGGCCAATGCCGAGCAGGCCTTCTTCCGCGGCGACCGGAGCGCCTACCGGCACTGGCTGGGAATCTGCCGCACGCTTGACCGGCGGCTGGCCGGAGCGCTTGCCGCCCGGGTCGAACCCACCAACGACTGAAGTAACCTTCCGGTAAGCCAGCCTTAACCATTCGGTGACCTCTGCGCGCTATGCCGCATCTTGGTACCAAGAGGAGCATGCCATCAGGCGCTGGCGAACCGTGTTGCGGGTGCTGTTTCGCACCAATGCCCTAGACGACCGGGTCGGCAAGACCCTGGTCGACAACCTCTATACAAATCCCGGATCGCTGACCGCCGGTGCCGCCAACGGCATCATCGCCGCCCTCGTCGCGGCGACTTACGCGGCGAATCCGGTCATCTGGAACGTCGCGATCCTGCTATCGCTGATCGGCGTGGCGCGCGTGGCCATGGCCTATGGCCTGCCCCGCCTGCAAGTGCGCGACACCCGCTGGCTGGAACTGCTCTACGAATTGGGCGCCTTCAGCTTCACCGCGACCGTCGGGGTCTTTGCCGCCCTGACGATCTGGTACGAAATCCCGCTGATCGCGCAAATGCTGATGCTGTGCTTCGCGATCGGCTATGGCGCCGGCATGGCCACGCGCAATGCCGGCCGTCCGGTGATCTCGGTGACCGGCATGGTGCTGACCTTCACGCCGATCTGCGTCGCCCTGTGGTCGACCGGGGATCTGGCCGCGCGCACGCTCGCCGTGGCAATCCTGATCTGCTTCCTGGGGATGGTCTCGATCTCGATGCAGATCTTCCGGACGCTGCGCGATTCAATCGGAGCGGCCGAAACCAGCGCGCGGCTGGCCGAAAAGATGCAGCAGCTGGCCCGCACCGACGTGGTCACCGGGCTGCATAACCGCGCGGGCCTCAACCATTACCTGGTCGATCACCTCTCGCGCCGCCGCGACGAGACGCGTACCGCGCTGTTCTGGTTCGACCTTGACCGGTTCAAGGAAGTGAACGACGCGCTGGGCCACCAGATCGGCGACCGGGTGCTGAACGAAGTGGCGCAGCGACTGCGAAGCCAGGCCAAGGTCCATTCGGTGATCGGCCGGTTCGGCGGCGACGAATTCATCCTGGCCTGCGACGTGCGCGACCGGCGCGAGGTGGAAACAATTGCCCTCGCGCTGCTGGCCGAAGTGACCCGGCCGATGCGGCTGGACGAGGACCGGCTGGAAATCTCGTGCTCGATGGGCGTGGCGATCCTGCCCGACGATGGTCCGGATCTGGAAAGCGTGATGCAGGGCGCGGACCTGGCGCTCTATCACGCCAAGGTCAACGGCCGGAACCAGGTCAGCTTCTACGATCCGTCGATGAGCCGCGACCTGGTGCGTCGCCGCGAGATCGAGGCGGAACTGCGCGTGGCCCTGCAACGCGACGAGCTGTCGATCTTCTTCCAGCCGATCGTCGATCTGGCGACCGGCCGGATCCGCGCCTTCGAGGCCCTGGTGCGCTGGTTCCACCCCGAAAAGGGCGAACTGCGCCCTGACGAATTCATCCCCGTGGCCGAGGAAACCGGCGCGATCATCACGCTGGGCAACTGGATCACCGCCCAGGCCGCCAAGGCTGCCGCGGCCTGGCCCGACGATGTGACCGTGGCGGTCAACCTCTCGCCGCTGCAACTGAAGGCCCCGGGCGCGGCGCTGGGCATCCTCAATGCCCTGCGCGAGGCGCGCCTGCCGCCGCACCGGCTGGAGCTGGAAATCACCGAGACCGTGCTGCTCGACCACTCGCAGCAGACCGAGGACTTCATGGCCGAGCTGTCGGCCGCCGGGGTCAAGTTCGCGCTGGACGATTTCGGGACGGGCTATTCCTCGCTCGGCTATCTCAACAAGTATCCGTTCGGGAAGATCAAGGTCGACCGCAGCTTCGTGTCCGGCCCCAATGTCGGCAAGAAGAGCGATGCGATCATCCGCGCCGTTTCGGGTATTGCCGCCTCGCTCGACATGGAGATCGTCGCCGAGGGCCTCGAAACGATCGAGCAGGTCGATGCGGTCAAGGCCGCGGGTTGTACCTTGGGCCAGGGCTATTACTTCAGCCGCGCCGTGCCCGATTACCTTGCCGCGATGCTGCTGGCGCAGGAACGCGACGCGACCGAACCCAACCGCGCGGCGGGCTGATCCACCAGCACCGGGCGGGCGCTTGCCGCTACGGCACTTGTTGCTCACAGGGTCAAATGCTATTGCGAACCAATTGCAAAGATAATTGGGCGACACGCTTTTTCCTGCCTTGCAATCGCCAATTCACCGGCTTAGGGCACCCCTAACCCGCCGGCCGGCCCCTTGCGCCTAGCGGGATGGTGGGGGCCGTGCCGAACGTCAGACGCTGATCCCGCGAATACGGACAAGGACAGGTCTCACTATGGCTCGCAAGAAGATCGCCCTCATCGGTGCCGGCATGATCGGTGGCACGCTCGCCCACCTCGCCGCGAAGAAGGAAATGGGCGACATCGTCCTGTTCGACATTGCCGAAGGCATGCCCCAGGGCAAGGCGCTGGACCTGGCGCAGTGCGGCCCGATCGAAGGCTTTGACGCCAATATCAAGGGCACCAACGACTATGCCGACATCGCCGGCGCCGATGTGGTGATCGTCACCGCCGGCGTGCCGCGCAAGCCGGGCATGAGCCGCGATGACCTGCTGGGCATCAACCTCGGCGTGATGAAGGCCGTGGGTGAAGGCATCAAGCAGCACGCGCCCGACGCCTTCGTGATCTGCATCACCAACCCGCTCGACGCGATGGTCTGGGCGCTGCGCGAATTTTCGGGGCTCCCCGCCAACAAGGTGGTCGGCATGGCCGGCGTGCTCGATTCGGCCCGCTTCGCCACTTTCCTCGCCTGGGAATTCGGCGTTTCGGTCAAGGACGTGAACGCTTTCGTGCTGGGCGGCCACGGCGATACCATGGTGCCGGTGCTCGAATATTCGACCATCAGCGGCATTCCCGTCACCGACCTGGTGAAGATGGGCAAGTCGACCAAGGAAAAGCTCGACGCGATCGTCGCCCGCACCCGTTCGGGCGGCGGCGAGATCGTTGGCCTGCTCAAGACCGGCTCGGCCTATTACGCCCCGGCCACCAGCGCCATCGCCATGGCCGAAGCCTATCTGGGTGACCAGAAGCGCATCCTGCCCTGCGCGGTCCACGTTGACGGCAAGTACGGCCTCGACGGCCTCTATGTCGGCGTGCCGGTGGTGATCGGCGCGAACGGCGCCGAGGAAGTGATCGAAATCGCCCTCGACGACGAAGCCAAGGCCAATTTCCAGGTCTCGGTCGACGCGGTCAAGGAACTGCTGGTCGCCTGCAAGGCGATCGAGCCCTCGCTGGCTTAAGGACAACTCCCCGGGAGAGCTGAATCATGTCGATCCTCATCAACAAGCACACCAAGGTCATCACCCAGGGGATGACCGGCGCCACCGGTACCTTCCACACCGAACAGGCGCTGGCCTATGGCACGCAGATGGTTGCGGGCGTGACCCCCGGCAAGGGCGGCACCACCCACATCGGCCTGCCGCAGTATGACACTGTGCACGAAGCCAAGGCCGCGACCGGCGCCACCGCTTCTTGCATCTATGTCCCGCCGCCGGGCGCAGCCGATGCGATCCTTGAGGCGATCGACGCCGAGATCGAGCTGATCGTCTGCATCACCGAAGGCATTCCGGTGCTCGACATGGTCAAGGTGAAGCGCGCCCTGTCGGGCTCCAAGTCGCGCCTGATCGGCCCGAACTGCCCCGGCGTGCTGACGCCCGACGAGTGCAAGATCGGCATCATGCCCGGCTCGATCTTCAAGAAGGGTTCGGTCGGCGTGGTCAGCCGCTCGGGCACCCTCACCTATGAAGCCGTGTTCCAGACCAGCAACATTGGCCTGGGCCAGACCACCGCGGTCGGCATCGGCGGTGACCCGGTCAACGGCACCAACTTCATCGACGTGCTGGAACTGTTCCTGGCCGACGACGAGACCAAGTCGATCATCATGATCGGCGAAATCGGCGGCGATGCCGAAGAGCAGGCCGCCCAGTTCCTGATCGACGAGGCCAAGCGCGGCCGCAAGAAGCCGATGGCCGGCTTCATTGCCGGGCGCACCGCCCCTCCGGGCCGCCGCATGGGCCACGCCGGGGCGATCGTCTCGGGCGGCAAGGGCGATGCCGAAAGCAAGATCGCGGCGATGGAAGCCGCCGGCATCCGCGTCTCGGCCTCGCCCAGCCTGCTGGGCGAAACGCTGGCCGAAGTGCTCAAGGAACGCGTCTGACCTGATCAGCCACCCCGCGCGGCCACGGTCGTGCGGGTGGCTTGTCCTCCCCGGGATCAAGCTCAAATGGGTAACGAACTCCACGATTTCCTCCCCGACGACCCTCAACCCGGGCCGTCGTGGGCCAAGCCCGACTGGCGTTCCGCGTCGGACGACCTGACCGCCGCGCTCGATCCCACACAGATGCAGGTGGCGATCAAGGCCGCCGCCGCGAAAGCCGGTGCGGCGATGGACCCGCGCGCGATCGAGGAAGCTGCGGCGGATTCGATCCGGGCGATGATGCTGGTGCGCACCTATCGTGTGCGCGGCCACCTGGGCGCGGACCTCGATCCGCTGGGCCTCAGCCACCAGAACCTGCCGGCCGATCTCGATCCGGCCTATCACGGTTTTGCCGGCGCGGCGCTGGACCGCAAGGTCTACCTCGGCGGCACGCTCGGCCTCGAATGGGCGACCGTGCGCGAGCTGGTCGATATCCTGAAGCGCAATTACTGCGGCAAGGTCGGCTATGAATACATGCACATCGCCGACGTGGAGGAGCGCCGCTTCATCCAGGAGCGGATCGAGGGCGGTGACAAGTCGATCGACTTCAGCCCAGAAGGCAAGAAGGCGATCCTGGGCGCGGTGATCCGCGGCGAACAGTACGAGCGCTTCCTCGGCAAGAAGTATGTCGGCACCAAGCGCTTCGGCCTTGATGGCGGCGAAGCCATGATCCCGGCGCTGGAAGCCGTGATCAAGTATGGCGGCAGCCGCGGCGTGCGCGAGATTGTCTATGGCATGGCCCACCGCGGCCGCCTCAACGTGCTCGCCAACGTGATGGCCAAGCCCTATCGCGTGATCTTCCACGAATTCTCGGGCGGCACGGCCAACCCGGAAGACGTCGGCGGATCGGGCGACGTGAAGTATCACCTCGGCACCAGCACCGACCGCGAGTTCGACGGGATCAAGGTGCACATGAGCCTGGTGCCGAACCCCTCGCACCTCGAAACGGTGGACCCGGTGGTCCTCGGCAAGGTCCGCGCCCAGCAGGCCTTCCGCGACGACATCGGCCGCGACGAAAACGGCAACCTCAAGCACAAGCAGGTGCTGCCCGTCCTGATCCACGGCGACGCCGCCTTTGCGGGGCAAGGCATCGTCTGGGAATGCTTCGGCTTCTCAGGCGTCAAGGGCTACAACACCGGCGGCTGCATCCATTTCATCATCAACAACCAGATCGGCTTCACCACCAGCCCGCAGTTCTCGCGCGGCTCGCCCTATCCCTCGGACGTCGCCAAGGGCGTCCAGGCGCCGATCCTGCACGTCAACGGCGATGATCCCGAAGCCGTGACCTTCGCCTGCAAGCTGGCGATCGACTATCGCCAGACCTTCGGCCGCGACATCGTGGTCGACATGTGGTGCTATCGCCGCTTCGGCCACAACGAGGGCGACGAGCCGGGCTTCACCCAGCCGCTGATGTACCAGAAGATCCGCCAGCATCCCGGCGTCAGCACGATCTATGCGAACCGTCTGATCGAACAGGGCGTGATCGACAAGGCCTGGGCGCCTGAAAACGAGATGCGCTTCACCCAGGTGCTGGAGCAGGAGTTCGAGGCGGCCAAGGGCTACAAGGCCAACGAGGCGGACTGGTTCGCCGGGCGCTGGACCGGCCTCAACAAGCCGGCCGATCCCGAAACCGCGCGCCGCAACGTGGCCACCGGCATCGAACAAAAGCTGTTCGACAGCCTGGGCCGCACGCTGACCACGGTTCCCGAAGGCCTGACGATCCACAAGACGCTGGCCCGCGTGCTCGATGCCAAGCGCGAGATGTTCGCCACCGGCCAGGGCTTTGACTGGGCCACCGGCGAGGCACTGGCTTTCGGCAGTCTGGCTTCCGAAGGCTACAACATCCGCCTGTCGGGCCAGGATTCGGGGCGCGGCACTTTCAGCCAGCGTCACGCCGTCTGGGTCGACCAGACCGACGAGCACAAGTACGTGCCGCTCTCGACTGTGCCGCATGGCAAGTTCGAGGTTCATGACAGCCCGCTGTCCGAATACGGCGTGCTTGGCTTCGAATATGGCTATGCCAGCGCCGACCCGAAGACCCTGGTGCTGTGGGAAGCGCAGTTCGGCGATTTCGCCAACGGCGCGCAGATCATGATCGACCAGTATGTCGCTTCGTCGGAATCGAAGTGGCTGCGGGCCAACGGCCTCGTCATGCTGCTGCCGCACGGCTACGAAGGCCAGGGTCCAGAACACTCCTCGGCCCGGCTTGAGCGGTTCCTGCAGCTCTGCGCGCAGGACAACATCCAGGTCTGCAACATCACCACCCCGGCGAATTACTTCCACGTGCTGCGCCGGCAGATGCACCGTCCGTTCCGCAAGCCGCTGATCATCATGACGCCCAAGTCGCTGCTGCGGCACCCGCTGGCCAAGAGCCAGGCCTCGGACTTCATCGGCGACGGGCACTTCATGCGGATCCTGTCCGACGTGAACGGGGCGGCCGATGCCAAGACCCGCAAGGTCATCCTGTGTTCCGGCAAGGTCGCCTATGACCTGATGGAAGCCCGCGATGCCGCTGGGATCGACGATGTCCAGATCATCCGCCTTGAACAGCTCTACCCCTTCCCGGGCGAGCCCCTGGCCCTGCGCCTGTCGCGGATGAAGAACCTGGAGGAAGTGGTCTGGTGCCAGGAAGAGCCGAAGAACAACGGTTCGTGGTTCTTCGTCGAACCCCTGATCGAGGAAGCCCTGGCCGCCGCCAAGAGCCCAAAGAACAATGGGGTGGCGCGCGCGCGTTATGCTGGCCGCAATGCCAGCGCCTCGCCCGCCACGGGCCTCGCCAGCCGCCACGCCAGCGAGCAGGGCGCGCTGATCGGCCACGCGCTGGGCACCTCGGTCCGCTCCGAAATCCGCCGGCAGAAGAAAGCCTGAGGAAACAGAATCATGTCTACCGAAGTCAAAGTTCCGACCCTGGGCGAATCCGTGGCCGAGGCCACTATCGGCGAATGGCTGAAGAAGCCCGGCGAAGCCGTCGCGCTGGACGAGCCGATTGCCAGCCTTGAGACCGACAAGGTCGCGGTCGAGGTGCCGAGCCCCGTTGCCGGGGTGATGGGCAATTACCTGGCCCAGGTGGGTGACAATGTCGCCGTCGGCGCCGTGATCGCCACGATCGAGGCTGGCAGCGGCGCGCCTGCCGCACCCGCACCCGCCGCTGCGCCGGCCCCGGCCCCTGCACCGGCTGCCGCTCCGGCCCCGGCCATTGCTGCGGACGCCGCGGTGCTGTCCCCCGCCGTGCGCCGCGCCGTGCTGGAACACGGGGTCGATCCGACCGCGATCAAGGGCACCGGCAAGGATGGCCGCCTGACCAAGGAAGACGTGCTGGCCGCCGCCGCCGCGAAGAGCGCCGCCCCGGCTGCTGCTGCGGCACCGGCTGCCGCCGCCGCCCCGGCCCCGTCCGGTGATCGCGGCGAAGAGCGCGTCAAGATGACCCGCCTGCGCCAGACGGTCGCCCGCCGCCTGAAGGACGCGCAGGATACCGCCGCGCTGCTGACCACCTTCAACGATTGCGACATGTCGGCGGTGATCGCCGCCCGCAACACCTACAAGGACGCCTTCGAAAAGAAGCACGGCGTGCGCCTGGGCTTCATGGGCTTCTTCGCCAAGGCCGCCTGCCTGGCGCTGAAGGACATTCCGGCGGTCAACGCCCGGATCGAGGGCGACGAGATCGTCTATCACCCCTATGTCGACATGTCGGTGGCGGTTTCGGCCCCCAACGGCCTGGTCGTGCCGGTGGTGCGCGACGTGCAGGACATGTCCTTCGCCCAGATCGAGAAGGCGATTGCCGACTATGGCAAGAAGGCCAAGGACGGCGCGCTGACCATGGCCGACATGACCGGCGGCACCTTCACCATCTCCAACGGCGGCGTGTTCGGCTCGCTGATGAGCACCCCGATCATCAACCCGCCGCAGAGCGCCGTGCTGGGCCTGCACCGGATCGAGGATCGCCCCGTGGTCCGCGATGGCCAGATCGTGATCCGCCCGATGATGTACCTCGCCCTGTCCTATGACCACCGCCTGATCGACGGGCGCGAGGCCGTGACCGCGCTGAAGATCATCAAGGAAGCGATCGAAGATCCCACCCGCCTGCTGATCGACCTGTAAGGCCGGATCTCCAAGGGAAGCGAACCATGGCTGAATACGATTACGACGTGATCTTCATCGGGGCCGGCCCGGGCGGCTATGTCGGCGCGATCCGCGCGGCGCAGCTGGGGCTGAAGACGGCCTGTGTGGAAAGCCGCGAAACGCTGGGCGGAACCTGCCTCAACGTCGGCTGCATTCCTTCCAAGGCGCTGCTGCACGGCTCGGAAAAGTTTGCCGAAGCCGCCAATGGCACGCTCGCGCGCTATGGCGTTAAGCTGGGCAAGGTCGAGCTCGACCTCGCCGCGCTGCAGGCCGACAAGGCCGATGCCGTGAAGGGCCTGACCGGCGGCATCGAATTCCTGTTCAAGAAGAACAAGGTCGATTGGCTGAAGGGCCACGGCACGTTCAAGGACGCCCACACCGTGACCGTCGCGGGCAAGGACTACACCGCGAAGGAAGTGGTGATCGCCACCGGTTCCAGCGTCACTCCGCTGCCCGGCGTCGAAGTCGATAACGACAAGGGCGTGATCGTCGACAGCACCGGCGCGCTGGCGCTGAGCAAGGTGCCGGGCCACCTGGTGGTGATCGGCGGCGGCGTGATTGGCCTCGAAATGGGTTCGGTCTGGCGGCGGCTGGGCGCGAAGGTCACCGTGGTCGAATTCCTCGACCAGCTGCTGCCCGGCATGGATGGCGACATCCGCAAGGAAGCCGCGAAGATCTTCAAGAAGCAGGGCATGGACCTGAAGCTTGGCACCAAGGTGACCGGCGCGAGCGTCAAGGGCAAGAAGGCCACGCTGACGCTGGAACCCGCGAAGGGCGGCGCGGCGGAAACGCTGGAGGCTGACTGCGTGCTGGTGGCGATCGGTCGCCGTCCCAACGTGGCGGGCCTTGGCCTTGAGAACATCGGGCTGGAACTGAACGCGCGCGGACAGATCGAAACCGGCCACGACTTCCGCACCAAGGTCGACGGCGTCCGCGCGATCGGCGACGTGATCCCCGGCCCAATGCTGGCCCACAAGGCCGAGGACGAAGGCATCGCCGTGGCCGAATACATTGCCACCGGCACCGGCATCGTGAACCACGATGTGATCCCCGGCGTGGTCTACACCCTGCCCGAATTCGCCGGCGTCGGTCTGACCGAAGAGCAGGCCCGCGAAAAGGGCGAGATCAAGGTTGGCAAGTTCCCGATGATGGCCAACAGCCGCGCCAAGACCAATCACGAGCCCGATGGCTTTGTGAAGGTGATCGCAGACGCGAAGACCGACAAGGTGCTGGGCGTCTGGGCGATCGCCACGGTCGCCGGCACGATGATCTCCGAGGCCGCGCTGGCGATGGAATTCGGCGCAACCAGCGAAGACATCGCCTATACCTGCCACGCCCACCCGACCCACAGCGAAGCGGTGAAGGAAGCGGCGATGGCGGTGACCGGCAAGCCGATCCACATCTGATCGCCGTTCCGGCTTGCGATAGACCTGCACGGCGGGCCATAGGCTGACCATGGCCCGCCGCACTCCCATGCAGAAACTTGCCCGCTGGCACATCTGGCTCGGCTGGCTGGTCGGCGTGCCCTTGCTGCTGTGGACGCTCTCGGGCCTGGTCATGGTCGCCCGCCCGATCGAGGAAGTGCGCGGCAATCACTTGCGGATCGAGCCGCCGCCCGGGGCAATGACGGTCGATTTTGGAGGCAAGGGTGCGGCGATCAAGCTGCGCGAAGGGCACATCGTCCAGCAGCGCGGGCGCGCGGTCCTGCTCGCCACCCTGCCCGATGGCCAGACAGCCCGCTTTGACCTGGCCAATCCCGCCGCCGGCCCGCTGCCGCCGCTGCGCGAGGCCGAAGCCCGCGCCGCCGTCGCCGCCGAAATCGTTGGTGGCAAACAGGTGGCCTCGGTCCGGCTGTTCCCAGCTGGTCAGGCGCCGCTGGATTTCCGCCGGCCCGTCGCCGCCTGGCAGGTAGTGCTGGCCGACGGCACCCATGTTTACGTCGGGCAGGCCAGCGGCGAGATCGAGGCGGTGCGGACCCGCTGGTGGCGGACCTTCGATTTCATGTGGGGGCTCCACATCATGGACCTCGAGACCCGCGAGGATACCCACCATCCGCTGCTGATCGGCTTTGCCGCGCTGGCCCTGATCGGCTGCCTGCTCGGCACGGTGCTGCTGTTCCGCCGTCGACGCCGGCCGATTTCCCGCTAAAACTCTCCCTCCCGCTACAAGGAAACTCCCATGTCCAAGGCCCACACCGTCAAGCTGACGAGCGACGAGATCGAAATGCTGGTCGATGCGCTGGAAGCCGACATGGAAGGCTATGTCGAAGCCGCCAAGGAGGCCCGCGCCAACAACAAGCGGGATGACGTAGCGATGTTCACCGAAGCGGCAACGCGGATCCAGGCGCTGCTTTCACGCCTGCAGGAACTTGTAGAGGACTGAGCGAGCCATGCCGGGCGAGGCGATCCCCACCCTGCCCCCGCTGCTTGATCTGCTGGGCATCGCGGTCTTCGCGCTGTCCGGTGCCTTGCTGGCGGCCCGGCTGCGGCAGACTTTCGTTACGCTCGCGTTCTTCGCGCTGGTCACCGGGGTTGGCGGCGGCACGGTGCGCGACTTGCTGATCGGCGCGCCGGTGTTCTGGGTGCGCGATCCCTGGGTGGCGCCGGTCTGCCTGGGCATTGCCCTCCTCGCCTGGTTCACCCCGCGGCGCTGGTGGGAAGGGCAATTGCTGGAATGGGCCGATGCGGCGGGGCTGGCGGTCTATGCTGTGCTCGGCACCGCCAAGGCGCTGGCCTGGGGCCTGCCGCCGGTCCCGGCGGTGCTGATGGGCGTGATTACCGGCTGCGTCGGCGGGATCATCCGCGACGTGCTGGCCGGCCGGCCCTCGATCCTGATGCGGCCCGAACTTTACGTGACCGCCGCAGCCCTCGCCGCCAGCCTCTGCGCACTGGGCGAGATGCTGGCCCTGCCGCGCGAACTGGCCTGGACCGGCGCGGCGCTGGCGGGCTTTGGCCTGCGCGGCTGGGCGATCCGGTTCGGCCTCGCCCTGCCCGCCTATGGGTGGGACAAGTCCTAGCGCGGGGGCATTACCCGGCTGAGGAATTCGATCACGGCGCCGTTGAACTCGTCGTTCTTGTCCCCCGCGACCATGTGACCGGCTCCGCGGATGTCGGCGATCTCCAGCGCGGGGATGCGGCGGCGCAGGTCGTCGACGCCATCGTCATCGACAATGTCGCTCTTCATGCCGCGCACCAGCAGGGTCGGCACCCGGTCGGTCCAGTCGGCCGCATCCATCATCTTGAGCAGGAACCGCGGATCGCCGCGCGGCGATTGCATCCAGCTGGGGTCCCAGTGCCAGCGCCAGCGCCCGTCATCGCCCTGCCGCAGGTTCTTTTTCAGGCCAGAGAGGTCCTTGGGCCGAGGGCGTTCGGGGTAATAGGCGCTGATCGCGTCGGCGGCCTCCTCAAGGCTGGCAAAGCCGTTGGGATTGGCGGTCATGAAGCTGGTGATCCGGGCGACGCCCTTCTGGCTCATCTTGGGGACGATATCGACCAGCACCAGCGCCGCCGGATCGAGCCCGCGCGACGCGGCGACCATTGCCGTGATCCCGCCCAGCGAGGCCCCGACCAGCGCGTAGGGTCGACTACCCTGCGCCGCCACCGCCGCCAGGTCGTCGGCCCGGGCTTCCAGGCTGTAATCCCCGTCGGTCGACCAGTCGCTGTCACCATGGCCGCGCAGGTCGTAATTGATCGCGAAGTAGCCGGCAGCGGCCAGCTGCTGTTCGGCCTTGTCCCACGAATGGCGGGTCTGCCCGCCGCCGTGGCCCAGGATCACGGTTGGCGCGCCGCGCGGCCCGGCGATATCGGCGGCGAGGGTCAGGCCCCCGGCGATCGGAATGCGAATGGTTTCCCCCGTCATGGCCAAGGGGATGCCCGCGCCACGCGACCGGGTCAATTGGCAATTTAACCGAGCGATTAATAATCCATCAGCTCGAAGTCCTGCTTCTCGGTCCCGCAGTCCGGACAGTACCAGTCCTCCGGGATATCCTCGAACCGGGTGCCCGGCGCGATGCCCTCGTCCGGCAGGCCCAGCGCCTCGTCATAAATGAAGCCACAATTGCGGCAGCGCCACTTGCGCATCTCAGTTCACCGTGAAGCGGATCGGTACGTGCTTGGGGCCGCAGACGAAGTTGGAGATCGTCCGCTCGCCCGCGCCGTTCATTTCAACCGACTTCAGCCGCTTGAACAGCTCCTCCCACAGGATCCGCATTTCCATCCGCGCCAAGTGCTGGCCCAGGCAGACATGGACGCCATAGCCAAAGGCGATCTGCGGGTTCTGCTCGCGGTCGATCCGGAATTCGAAGGGATCGGCCCAGACGGTCTCGTCGCGGTTGGCGGATTGATAGGACAGCATCAGCCAGTCCCCGGCCCTGATCTGCCGCCCATCGATCTCGCAATCTTCCACCGCGCTTCGCATGAAGTGCTTCACCGGCACTTCCCAGCGGATCGATTCCTCGACGAAGGCGTTGATCCGGTCGGGGCTGTCCTGCATCGCCTTCAGCAGTTCGGGCCGCTCGGCCAGCGCCCACATCGCGCCCGCCGTGGTGTTGCTGGTGGTATCGTGCCCGGCCGTGGCGGCGATGATGTAATAGCCCATCAACTGCCGGTGGTTGAGGTATTCGTCCCCGATCTTCGCATTGGCGATCAGGCTGTTGATCGCCCCGGTCGGCTGGGCGCGGAACTTCTTCGTCACTTCGGCGAAGTAGTTTTCCAGCTCCATCGTCGTTTCCCAGAGCGACTTCAGCATCTCGTCCGGTGAGAGTTCGGCCCGCCGCCGGTTGAGCTCCGGATCGGCATTGTTGAACAGTTCCTGGGTCAGCTTGAGCATGAAGGGCTCGTCCTCCTGCGGCACACCCAGCACGGTCATGATCACCCGCAGCGGATAGAGGAAGGCCACGTCGGCGGCGAAATCGCACTGGCCATCGAAGGCCAGCATGTGATCGACGAATTCGCGGGCGATGGCGCGGATCTGGTCCTCCAGTGGCTTGATCGCGCGCGGGGTGACATGAGGAAAGACCACGCTGCGCAGCGCCTTGTGCTCGTCCCCATCGACCGAGACGAGGCTGCGGATCAGGTTCGGCTCGCCCCCGGTCAGCATCTTCACCCGTTCCTGCCCGTCGCGCGGGGACAGGAAGGTGGACTTGTCGCCGTTGTGAAAGATGTTCGGCTGGCGCTCGATTTCCTTGATGTCGGCATGGCGCGTGACCACCCAGAACGGATCGAATTCTTCAAGCACCGCCTGATCGAGCGGGGCTTCGGCGCGCAGCCGGGCAAAGGCGGCATCGGCCAGTTCGCGCTTGGCATAGGACTTGGGATCGATGATCGTGCGGGCCAGGTCTTCGGCGATGGTCAAGGCGGCTCTCCCCTCTATCACGGCAGTCGAGGCTGACTGGCAGGATCGGCCGGGACAGTCTTTGCCCTCGATCAAAATACTTACACCGATGTCAGCTAGATCATGGCGATTGCAGTGGTCGGCACCGAACGCTAGGCCCCGGGCAACTTGCCATTCGGGGAGAGCAATCCGTGTCCGTCCGCACCCTTTATCTGGCCGCACTGGCGGCTGGCACCGCCCTCGTCGCCCTGCCCGCAGCGGCGCAGACGGGCGAGAGTGCCCAGACCTTCATTCACGCCGGGACCCTGATCGCCGTGCCCGGCCAGGCCCCGCGCGGGCCTTCGACCATTGTCGTGGCGGATGGCCGGATCGTGGCGGTGCAGGACGGCTTTGTCACCGCCCCCGCGGGTGCTGTGACGATCGACCTCAAGGACAAGACCGTGCTGCCGGGCCTGATCGACAGCCACACCCACCTCGACAGCGACCGGGCCGGCAATGAAGGCCTGCTTTCCCAGTTCACCGAGAACACCTCGCTCCACGCCCTTGAGACCTATTGGAACGGGATGAAGACCCTGCGTGCCGGCTTCACCACCGTACGCAACCTCGGCGATAGCGAAGGCAAGGTGCTGGCGCTCAAAGAAGCGATCAGGCGCGGTTGGGTCCGGGGCCCGCGGATCATCGATGCCGGGGCGTCGATTTCCACCACCGGTGGTCATATGGACGAGCGCGTCGGCCTGGCTGACGAGGTCCACGGCCTGGTCAACACCGAAAACCTTTGCGACGGGCCCGACGATTGCCGCCGCGCCGTGCGGCGCCAGATCGGCCGGGGCGCCGATGTGATCAAATTTGCCACCACCGGCGGGGTCAATTCGGGCACGGGCCTGGCCACCCGCATGGTTGACGAGGAAGCCAGGGCCCTGGTTGAAACCGCCCATGCCTATGGGCGCAAGGTGGCGGTCCATGCCCACGGGCTGGAGGGGATCAAGCTGGCGGTCCGCGCCGGGGCGGATTCGATCGAACACGGCACCACCATCGACGAGGAAACCGCGAAGATGATGGCCAAGGCCGGGACTTACTACGTGCCGACCCTCAGCACCGTGAACGGTTACATCGAGCGGCTGGCCGCCAATCCCGATGCCTATTCCCCGGCCGTGCGCAAGCAGATCGACTGGCGCATCGGCATCACCGGCAAGAGCCTGCAGATCGCCTATCCGCTGGGGGTGAAGATCGCCTATGGCACCGACGCCGGGGTTTCAAAGCACGGCCGCAATGCCGATGAGTTCGAACTGCTGGTCAAGTTCGGCATGCCCCCGGCCGAGGCGATCAAGGCCGCCACGGTCAATGCCGCAGCGCTGCTGGGCGTCGACAAGGAAACCGGCACGATCGAAGCGGGCAAGGCCGCCGACATCGTCGCGGTCAGCGGCAATCCGCTGGCCGACGTGAAGGTGCTGAAAGCGATGAAGTTCGTCATGGCGCGCGGCCAGGTGGTGGTGGCGCCGCAGTAACCGGGCGGCGGATCGCAATTTAGCGGCAATTAGCACCGGGACCTTCCGGGAACCTTGCAAACGGCTTGGATTTCAATAGCCTCTGCGATCGATAATTGTTCGGCGGGGGTATGCCAATGAAGTGCTCGGGGGGCTTGGGAAGGATTTTGGCGCTGTCGCTGGTGGCAGCGGCGGCAGTTGGCATGGTCCAGCCCGCGCTGGCCCAATCCCCGGCGGCGGCGCCCGTCGTTCCGGCACCGGCCCAGGCCGAAGCCCGCCCCGCGACGATCCCCGTTGCCGCGCTGACCAAGTCCACCGGGATCAGCGACCTCAAGCTATCCCCGGATGGCAAGTGGATCGCCTTCCGCTCGACCTCCAAGGACGGCCTGGTCCTGGCCGTGCTCGATGTCGATACGCGCCAGCTGGCGCACAAGATCAACCTGCCGAAGAAAAGCGAGCTGGAATGGTATCGCTGGGCCGGTTCGGGCAAGCTGCTGATCTCGTTCTCGGCCGAGACGGTGTTCTTTGGCGAGGATGCCCGAATTTCGCGCCTGTTCCACTATGACCTCGCCACGCGGGCCATGCCCTTCGTCGGCAAGCCCGAGATGGGGCTGGATGGGGACGACGTGCTCTATGTCGACCCGGCGGGCGAATTCGTGCTGCTGGCGATGCAGCGGACGATCTACGATTATCCGTCGGTCTGGCGGTTCCAGCTATCCGACAAGCCTGAGCGCGGCGCCAGCGAGGTGCAGCGCGCCACCCAGGGGATCTGGGAATGGTATGCCGACGATGCCGGTGCGGTGCGGATGGGCATGGCCTTCCTGTCGGGCGGCAAGGTGCGGGTGCTCTATCGCAGCAAGCCCGGCGATCCGTTGCGCGAGATTGCCAAGATCACCGAGGACAATTTCGACGACACCATCTGGGATGTGCTGCGCATCACCCAGGGATCGGACGAAGGGCTGGTGCTGAAGCCGGGGCCGGACGGCTGGATGGCGGTGCGCAAGTTCAACTATGCCACCCGCGAGGTCGGCGAAGTGGTGTTCTCGGTTCCCGGCTGGGATGTCGACGAGGCCACGGTCGACGACAAGGGGCAACTCATTGCCGCCTTTCATACCGACGATCGTGACCGGGTGACCTGGTTCGACCCCAAGATGAAGGCGCTCTACGCCCGGCTGGGCAAGGCACTGGCCGGGCAGCAGGTGTGGGTCACTTCGCGCGCCAAGGACGACTCGCGGATGCTGGTCTGGGCCGGCAGCGAATCCAACCCGGGCCAGACCTTCCTTTACGATGCCGCCAAACGGACGATGGACGGGTTCGACACGGCCCTGCCGGATCTAGATGCGGCGCTGACCGTCGCCCCGAAGCCGGTCAGCTATACCACCCGCGACAAGCACACCATCTTTGCCTACCTGACCCTGCCGCGCGGCCGCCAGCCCAAGGGCCTGCCGCTGATCATCATGCCGCACGGCGGCCCCTACGGCGTGCGCGACAAGCTGGAATTCGACAGCCTGGTCCAGTTGCTGGCCAATCGCGGCTATGCCGTGCTCCAGCCCAATTACCGGGGCTCGGGCGGCTATGGCAAAGCCTTCTCGGAGCTGGGCGCGGGCCAGATCGGCCGGGCCATGCAGGATGACCTCGACGATGCGATGGACTGGGCCGTGGCCCAGGGGATCGCCGATCCGAAGCGGGTCTGCATGGCTGGCGCCAGTTATGGCGGCTATGCGGCACTGTGGGCGGTGATCCGCAACCCTGAGCGCTATCGCTGCGCGGTCAGCTTTGCCGGGGTGACCGACTGGAAGCGCCAGCTGAAGTACGATGCCAACTTCTTCACCCGCAAGGGGGCCAAGAAATGGATGGCCCGCGTGCAGGGCGAGGATCCGAACTTCAGCCTCGACCTCGTCTCACCCGTGCCGCAGATCGCGCGGCTGACCCGGCCGGTCCTCCTCTCGCATGGCGATGAAGACACCAACGTGCCGTTCAAGCAGTTCACCCTGCTGCGCGATGCCGCGGCCAAGGCAGGCAAGCCGATCGAGACGATGGTCTTTGCCGGCGAAGGTCACGGGTTCGACAAGGACGAGAACCAGGCACGCTGGTACGCGGCGATCGAGGCGTTCCTGGCAAAGCATAACCCGGCCGATTGAGGCGGCCGGCTGGGCCGGGTCAGGCAGTCAGGAAGGCGACCAGCGCCTTGACCTTCTTCTGCCGCCACTGCGGCAGCGGGGCGACCAGCCAGTAACCGTGGCGGCCGGGCACGAAGTCACCCAGCTCGGCAATCCGGCCGTTATCGCGCCACGATTGCGCCAATAGCGCGGGCACGCGGGCCTGGCCCATCCCGGCGGCGGCGGCGGCAATCGCCTGGCCGGCATCGCCAACGCTGAGCGGCGGGCTTTCGCAATCGTCGCCTTCGGGGCTGGCATCGCCCGGCCAGGCAATCCAGCAGCCCGAGCCGACCGTCACCCGGCCCGGTTCGCCCAGGGCCACGCCTTCCAGCTCGCCCGGCCCTTCGGCCCAGCGCACCGCGAGGTCGAGATTGGCCTCGGTGAAATCGGCTTCCTCGTTCGCGACCAGCGAGAAGCGCACTTCGGGATTGGCCGCGCGGAACGCGGCAAGGCGCGGGGCCAGCCAGGCAGCAAAGAACTCGCGCGGGGCGGCGATGGTATAGACGTGGCTTGATTGCCCGGCCTGCATGGCGCGGACCGCATCCTCGAAATGGAGGAACCCGGTGCGCAGCGATTCGAGACCGGCTGTCGCCTCGTCGGTCAGCTCGAGCCCCTTGGGCGTGCGGCGGAACAGCACTACGCCCAGCAAGTCTTCCAGCGCGCGGATCTGCTGGCCGACGGCGGCGGGGGTAACGGCCAGCTCATCCGCCGCGCGGGTGAACGACAGATGCCGGGCAGCGGCATCGAACACGCGCAGGGCGTTGAGCGGCAGATGGGTGCGCTTCATGCTCCCGCGCCTAGCCCGCCGTGGCCGGGGCCGCCAGCGGGAAGAACGGGATCGCCGCTTCCATCAGCGAGCCATCCTCGCAGCGGAAGGTATAGAACCCTTCCATCGAGCCGTACGGGGTGCCGAGCGGGCAGCCCGAGACATAGTCATGGCTGCCGCCGGGCGGAATGATCGGCTGTTCGCCCACCACGCCTTCGCCTTCGACGAAGTTGACCATGCCCCGGCCATCGGTGATCTGCCAGTGCCGGGTCAGCAGCTGCACGGCCTGGTCGGCATGGTTCTCGATCCGGATGTGATAGACCCAGAACCACTTGCCGGCCTCCACCCGCGACTGTTCGGGCAGGAAATTCACCGTGACGCGCACGGTGATCCCGTCGGTGGTGGCGGCATGCTGGAACAGCTCTTTCATGGGGCGCAAGGTAGCGATTGACCGGCGAGGCGACAAGGTCATGACTGCGCCAGCAGTATAACCCCCGCCACCATCAGCGCGCAGCCCGCCAGCCGCGCCCGGCCCACCGGTTCGCGCAGCAGCACCATGCCCAGCAGCGCGACCAGCATCATCGACATCTCGCGCATCGGCGCCACGACGCTGAGCGGGGCGCCCTGCTGCATAGCCCAGAGCACCAGGATATATCCGAAGGGGGCCAGTACCGCGACTGTCCAGGCACTGACCCAGTGGCCCTGCATGACGGCAATGCTGCCCTGCCGGTCGCGCAGGACATGAGGGGTGAGCAGCAGCGTGCGGACCACGTTCGCCCCCCAGTCCAGCAGCACGGGCGAAAGCAGCAGCAGCTTTACCGCCGCGCCATCGACCAGGGTGTAAGTCGCGATCAGGCTGCCGGTCAGCAGCCCCCAGCGCAAACCTGCCATGGCTCCCGGCCGGGTGAAGGTCGCCAGACGGCCATCGGTGGCGATCAGCAGGATCCCGCCGACCACCCCGGCGAGGCCGAGCAGCCGCAGCGGCCCCGGCACTTCCGCCAGCAGGACAAATGCCCCCAGCGAGGACAGCAAGGGTCCGGTCCCGCGCGCGATCGGATAGACCACCGAGAGGTCGGCCTTGCGATAGCCGGCCTGGAGCGCGTGGCTGTAGGCCAGGTGGAGGAACCCGCTGGCCACCATCGCTGCAGCCAAGATCCAGCTCCAGACAAAGCCGTCCTGCAGCACGATCCACAGCGCCCAGGGCGCGAAGACCAGCGAGGAAAGCAGCGTGGTCCAGAACAGGAAGACCCCGCCGGCATGGGCGGCGCGCTTGGCGGCCAGGTTCCAGGTGGCATGGCAGACCGCCGCTAGCACCACCAGCAGCAGCGCGGTGGTGCTCAAGCGCTAGAGCCCGACAGCCTTCAGCGCCTGGTCTAGGTCCTCGATCAGGTCATCGGGATCTTCGAGGCCGACGTTGAGCCGCAGCATCCCCTCGCTCACGCCCATTTCCTCGCGCGCCTCGGCGCTGACCGAGTAATGGGTGGTCGAGGCATTGTGACACATCAGCGAGCGGGAATCGCCGATGTTGTTGGAGATGTCGATCAGCTGCAGCGCATTCAGCAGGCCGTGGGCCTGGGCACGATCCTCGACCTCGAACGAGAAGATCGAGCCGCAGGCATCCATCTGCTTCACTGCCAGTTCGTACTGGGGATGGCTGGGCAGGCCCGGATGGTTGATCCGCCGCACCCGCTTTTCGAGGAACGCGCCGACCTTCACCGCATTCTCGCTCTGCCGCCGCACCCTGAGGTCCAGCGTCTCAAGCCCCTTCAGCACCACCCAGGCGTTGAACGGCGCGAGGTTTGGCCCCGTATTGCGCTGGAACGGCAGCAGCGCGTTGTTGATGAATTCGGCGCTGCCCGAAACCGCCCCGGCCAGCACGCGGCCCTGCCCGTCCATCAGCTTGGTGGCCGAATAGGCCACCACATCGGCGCCCCATTCGATCGGCCGCTGCAAGGCCGGCGTGGCAAAGGCATTGTCGACCACGGTGACGATCCCGTGGCGGCGGGCCAGGGCGCAGACGAATTCCAGATCGACGATGTCCATCGTCGGGTTGGCCGGGGTCTCGAAGAAGAACACCTTGGTATTGGGCCGGATCGCGGCTTCCCACTGGGCATTGTCGCGCGCGTCGATGGTGGTCGACTGGATTCCGAACCGCGGGAACAGCTGATCGACCAGCCAGCGGCACGAACCAAAGGCGGCGCGCCCGGCCACCACGTGATCGCCGTGGCTGAGCTGGCACAGCAGCGCGGCGGTCATCGCCGCCATGCCCGATGCCTGGACCCGGCAGGCCTCGGCCCCGTCCATCAGGGCGATGCGTTCTTCCAGCATGGCCACGGTCGGGTTCTGGAGCCGCGAATAGGTCATCCCCGGATCTTCGCCCCGGAACCGCGCGGCGGCGGTTTCGGCGTTGTCGTAGGAAAAGCCCGAGGTGAGGAACAGCGCTTCGCTCGTCTCCCCCTGCTCGCTGCGCCAGGTGCCGCCGCGCACGGCGCGGGTGGCAGGCCGCCACTTGGCGGTGATCGAACGGTCGGTTCCGGTGGTGCGCTTCATGATTGCGCGGCTCTAAGCGGCAGGCGGCGCGCCTGCAAGAGCCCAGCAACAGCATTGCCACACCCGCCGCGCCCCGGTAATCGGCGCTCCATGCCCGCCGCGCCGCGCTTCACGACCGAACAGGACCCGGCCGACTGGTGCGCCACCATCGCGATCCTGTTCCTGGCGCTGCTGTGGTGGCGGCTGGGCATTCCCAGCCAGATCTATTTCGACGAGGTGCACTACGTCACCGCCGCGCGGCACTATAACGAGGGCACGCGCTTCAACCCCGAACACCCATTGCTGGCCAAATCGATCCTGGCCGCCGCGATCCGCTGGCTGGGGGATGAGCCGCTGTACTGGCGCGTCCCATCGGCGCTGGCCGGGGCGATCGGGCTGTTCGCGCTGGGGCGGCTGGTCTGGTTCGTCACCGGAAAGCGGCTGGTCACGCTGGCAGCGATGTTCCTGGTCGCCTCCAACTTCCTGTGGTTCGTGATCAGCCGGATCGCCATGCTCGACATGATCATGGTGCTGTTCGGCATGATCGCCCTGTGGCTGGCGGCCAGCGCGGTGCGGCTGCCCCACCAGGGCCGCTGGCGGCTGGCGCTGGCAGGCGTGGCCATGGGGCTGGCACTGGGGGCCAAGTGGTCGATCGCGCCGCTGCTGCTGGTGCCGGGGCTGGTCTTCCTGGTCTGCAAGCTGCGCGATCATGGCTGGCGCGGGCTCTATCGCCGGACCGGCGGGGCCGTGCCGGGGATTACCCTGGCCGAGGCCGGACTGTGGCTCGGCCTGGTGCCGCTGGCAGTCTATTGGCTGACCTACTGGCAGGGCTTCTTCTGGGCGAAGAACCCGATCGACCCGTTCGATCCGCTGGGCTGGCACGCCTACATGCTGCAATTGCAGGACAGCGTGACCCGGCCCCATCCCTATCGCTCGGTCTGGTACGAATGGATCGGCAACTGGCGCGCGATCTGGTTCCTGTACCAGGATGTCGACGGGGCCTATCGCGGCATCCTGCTGATCGGCAATCCCTTCACCATGCTGGCGGGCCTTGCGGCGCTGGGCTGGTGCCTGTGGGCCGGGTTCCGGCATGGGCGCAGCGATGCGCTGGTCTTTGCCGGGTTCTATGCCTTGTCGCTGCTGTTCTGGGCGCTGTCGGGCAAGCCGGTGCAGTTCTATTACCACTACCTGCTGCCCGCCGCCTTCCTGATGGTCTGCCTGGCGCTGGCGCTCGACGCCTTGTGGCGCCGCAGGGATCGCTGGCGCTGGCTCGCCCCGGCCACACTGCTGGCCAGCCTGGCCGTGTTCATCCACTTCTACCCGATCCTCTCGGCCGGGCCGCTATGCTGCGGCCGGCCAAGTTTCGAATACTGGATGTGGCTCAGAAGCTGGCGCTGAGGCCGCAACCTGATAAGCGGCCTAGTATTTGCCCCAGACGAACTTGCTCGACAGCGCGAAGTTCCACACCGACCCCAGGATGATGCCGACGATCACGGCGATCACGTCGTGGAAGCCCATTTCCTTGAGCACGGCGGCCGAGCCGACATTGGTCAGCAGGCCCAGCGAACAGGTCAGCGCGAACTGCGCCCAGCCGCGCAGCAGCGGGCCGAAGCCGCGCAGCCGCTTGTCGGCATAGGTCAGCTCGTTGTTGAGCACGAAGTTGAAGGTCATCGCCACGATCGCGGCGACCGAGTTGGCGACGTTGAAAGTCGTGCTCTCGTCCCAGTTGCCGTAAACGAACCGCTCCCCGAAGACGAGGTGCAGCATCACCCACAGCGCGGCGAGCTGGACGAAGACCCCCAGCGCACCGACCGTGCCGAACAGGGCAAAGCGCGTCGGGATGAACCGGCCGAGCCACTTGTCGTAAAGCCCGATCAGGAATTCGAACACCACGGTGCGGTCCAGCTTGCTTTCGCCTTCCGCCCGCGCGGCGAAGTTCATCGGCAGCTCCTTGATCCGCAGCGGCGTTTCCACCGTGGCCAGGATATCGAGCAGGATCTTGAAGCCCACGCCCGACAGCTTGTGGGCATTGGCCCTGAGCGTCGCGGTGCGCAGCATGAAATAGCCGCTCATCGGGTCGGTCAGCTCGACCCCCGTCACCGAATTGGCGATGCGATTGGCAATGTTGGAGGCCTTGACCCGGTCGGGGCGCCCCCATTCCTCGGTGCTGGCCCCTTCGGCAAAGCGGCTGCCATAGGCCAGGTCATAGTCCCCGCCCTCGATCGCGGCGAGCATCTGCGGCAGCAGCGCGGGATCGTGCTGGTGGTCGGCGTCCATCACCGCCACCACCGGCGCGGCCGTGGCGCACATCCCCTCGATCGCGGCGGAGGACAGCCCGCGCCGCCCGATCCGCTGGATCACCCGCACGCGCGGATCGGTCTGGGCAATGGACCGCGCCTCGTCCGACGTGCCGTCGGGGCTGTTGTCATCGACCACGATGACTTCCCAGCCGATCCCGGCCAGCGCGGCATCGAGCCGTTCGATCATGGTGCGCAGGTTCTTGCGCTCATTGTAGGTCGGCAGGACGACGCCCAGTTGAAGGGGGCTGGGTTGCAGGGTCATGTCAGAGCCGCTCCAGCACCGCGTCGCCAATCGCCGCCGTGCCGTGGCTGCCGCCGAGGTCGCCGCCGCGAATGCCATCGGCAAGCGCCTTGGCCACCGCCGCCTCGATCCGCGCAGCCTCGGCTTCCAGCCCCAGCGAGTGGCGCAGCAGCATGGCGGCGGACAGGATCGTGGCCATCGGGTTGGCCAGCCCCTTGCCGGCGATGTCGGGAGCAGAGCCGTGGATCGGCTCGTAAAGGCCGAAGCTGCCCTCGCCCAGGCTGGCCGAGGCGAGCAGGCCGATCGAACCGACGCACATGCTGGCCTGGTCCGAGAGGATATCGCCGAACAGGTTGCCGGTGACGACGACATCGAACTGGCCCGGATTGCGGACCAGCTGCATCGCGGCATTGTCGACATACATGTGGGTGAGTTCGACCGAGGGGTATTCGCGCGCCACCTCGATCATCACGTCGCGCCAGACCTGCGAGGTTTCAAGGACATTGGCCTTGTCGACCGAGCAGAGCCGGTTCCCGCGCGTCATGGCGGCGCGGAAGGCGACGTGAGCGATCCGGCGAACCTCGTCCTCGGCATAGGACATCATGTCCCAGCCCTGGCGGCGGCCATCAGGCAGGGTGCGGATGCCCTTCTCGCCGAAATAGACATCGCCGTTGAGCTCGCGCACCAGCAGCAGGTCGATCGCTCCGGCCACTTCCGGGCGCAGGGCGGAGAAATCCTCAAGCCCCGCAAAGACCTTGGCCGGGCGCAGGTTGGCAAACAGGCCCAGTTCCTTGCGCAGGCCCAGGATCGCCTGCTCGGGCCGCAGGTGGCGTTCCAGGTTGTCGCAATCGGGATCGCCCACCGCGCCGAACAGGATCGCATCGCTGGCGCGGGCAACAGCCAGCGTTTCGGGCGGCAGCGGATGGCCGTGGCGCTTGTAGGCCACCCCGCCGACATCGGCCTCGTCCAGCTCGAGGCCCGGCAGGCCCAGCGCCTCAAGCACCCGCACGGCTTCGCGCGTCACTTCCGGTCCGATCCCGTCACCGGCGAAAACTGCAATCTTCATGGGGTCCCCAACCTCAGGCAATCCGACCCAGCCGCTCGCGCAGCATGGCGCGGGCCGCCATAACATCGCCGCGCCGATCGGCAAGCGGATAGCGCGCCACCAGCGGCCCCAGTACATCGAAGGCAGCCAGCTGCGCCGCCCAGTCGCCATCGCCGCCGCGCGGCACCTCGCCATAGCCCAGTTCGCGCAGCAGCAGCGCCTCGAAGGCGGTCATCCCCGGCAGCCAGCCCCGCGCCGAGGGGGCATGGCAAACCGCATCGAGCAGTGCAGACAGCGCCTGGTACAGCGCCGGGAACGGCTGGCGTTCCGGCAGGGCGGCGGCAGCCAGCGTGGTCGCCCAGCCGATCGCGGCGGCGGGCAGCGGCTCGCCCAGCCAGGGGCCGCGGCTGGCCACCAGTTCGACCCGCGCAGAGGGCAGCTGGCTGCCCGGCCGGGCGCGCAGTTCGGCCTCCACCAGATTGCCCGGCATCAGCACCGGGCGCAGGCTGCGCCCCCGCCCACCCGCAACATAGGCCGCGACCAGGCCATGCTCTTCGGTCAGCACGCGCAGGATCACTCCCGTTTCGCCATGCGAACGGGCGGCGCAGACAATTGCGGGGGAACGCAGGTGCATGGCGGTGGTCTAGCCGCCCGCAACCAGCTTGGGAAAGGAGGTTAAGGTAGCGGGGCCTACTTTTTCGCCTTGGCGGCGAGCGCGGCTTCGAGTGCAGCGAGCCGTTCGGCCAGCTTCTCGTTTTCTTCCCGTGCCTTGGCAGCCATATCTTTCACCGCGTCGAACTCTTCGCGGCTGACGAAATCGAGCCCGCCCATCGCCTCGCGGAAGCGCTCGCGCGCGCTTTCGCGGGCTTCGCGGCTCATGCCGGCAACGGTACCGGCGGCGCTGCCCAGCAGCTTGGCCAGATCGGCGAACAGGGGGTTCTCGCTTTGCATGGTGGCTAGATGGCCTCGCCCGGCGCAGCGTTCAAGGCCTATTCGAACGACACCGAGGTGACCGCCCCTGAAACCTCGCGCCCATCGGCATCGGGATTGGCTTCAAGGAACTGCCAGTTCAGCACCGCCGCGAACAGCACCCAGGCCAGGTACGGCACCAGCAGGGCCCCGGCCAGCGGCCGCACCCGCCAGAACAGCACCAGTGTGACCAGCACGGCAAAGTCGATCGCCAGCAGCAGGATCAGCGCCGCAGTGATCTGGTGTGCGGCGAAAAACAGCGGCGTCCAGGCCAGGTTCAGCGCCAGTTGCAGGCAGAAGGCGATGATCGCCAGGCGCCGCCCCGGCGCGCCCCGCGCGGTCACCACCATGACCAGGGCAAAGGCCATCATGACGTAAAGGATCGTCCAGACGATCCCGAAGGTCGCTGGCGGCGGATAAAGCGACGGCTTGACCAGCGAGGCGAACCACGGCGTGTTGGCCCCGCCCCCCACCGTCCCGCTGAGCGCGCCCAGCAGGACAATTCCGGGCACCAGGAACAGCGACCAGCGGATGAAGCTGGCGCGGAGCTGGGCGGGCGAAGCAAGTGCCATCATCAGAAGGTTCCGATTCGAACAGGAAAATGCCCGGCGAGGTATGGCCGCAGCCCGCCCGCTAGGCAATCACCCGGAGTGGCACCCGGAGTGGGGTGTCCCGCGATGGGCCGCGATCAGGAATTCGATATTGCCCTCGGGCCCGGTGATCGGGCTCTCAACGATCCCCTGCACGGTCCAGCCGCTGCTCTCCAGCCAGTCGCGCACCTCGGTGCAGACGCGGGCATGCAGCGCGGGATCGCGCACCACCCCGCCCTTGCCCACTTCGCCCCGGCCAACCTCGAACTGCGGCTTGATCAGGGCCACCAGCCGGCAATCGGGTGCGGCGAGATTAAGCGGCACTTCCAGGACCTTGCGCAGCGAAATGAAACTGGCATCGCAAACCACCCAGGTGCATGGCCGGTCGATCTGCGCGGGTGTCAGTACGCGGGCGCTGGTCTGTTCCTGCACGGTCACGCGCGGATCCTGGCGCAGCCGCCAGGCCAGCTGGTTGGTGCCGGAATCGACTGCGAAAACGTGGGCCGCGCCCTTTTGCAGCAGGACATCGGTGAACCCGCCGGTCGAACTGCCGATGTCCATCGCGGTCACGCCCGCTGGGTCGAGCCCGAAGTGATCGATCGCATAGGCCAACTTGATCCCGCCGCGCGAAACCCACGGGTGATCGCGTCCACGCACATCCAGCGGGGCATCGACGGGGAGCGCGTGACCGGGCTTGGCGAGCTTGGTTTCGCCGCTGAACACCAGCCCCGCCAGCACCAGCGCCTGGGCCCGGGCGCGGCTTTCCGCAAGGCCGCGCTCGACCAGCAACTGGTCAACGCGCATCTTGGGCGGCTTGGCGGATCGGGGCTGGGTCATATGGTGCGGGGCTTGTCGGCTGGCCCGCCTCATTCCATAGGGAAGCGATGAAGGCAAATTCCCTGCTGTCAGGCGCGGTCGCGGCGCTGCTGCTGGCCGGTTGCGCGGCCCGCACGCCGCCTCCGGCTCCGGCCCCGGTGGCGAGCCCCGAACCCGCTCCCGCGCCCAGCCCCGCTCCGCCGCCGCCACCGCGCCCGGCGGGGGACTGGCGCGAGGCCCCGATCACGCCCGGCACCTGGCGCTGGAGCATGGTGGATGGCCAATCGACCGCGCGATTTGCCCAGCCCGGGCTGACCCCGCTGGTCGAGCTGACCTGCCTGCGCGATCGCGGCGTCGTGCGGCTGGCCCATGCCGGTGAGGCCACGATGCCAGTGCCGCTGGTGCTGGTGACGACCTCCGGCACCTTTCCGCTGCTCAGCGATCCCGCCGCCGGCACTGCCAAGCAGGTGGCGGTGCTGATCCCGGCGCGCGATCGTTCGCTTGATGCCCTGGCCTTTTCGCGCGGCCGCTTCGCGATCGAGGTGACGGGCCTCAGCCCCAGCTACCTGCCGGCCTGGCCCGAAGTGGCGCGGGTGATCGAGGATTGCCGCTGATCCGCACGGCATTCTGCGCGGCTGTGGATTAAGCGCGAAGTCACGGATTCTGACGCAAAAAAAAACAAACGCAAGACTTGTTGTGCAGCGCGGAATGATTCACATTCCATCCCAAGGCCCATCGGGCTCGCCGATGGCCCCGGCTTCCCTGATCGGAAGTCCATGGCTCAACAGCGCGAAAGGAGGTGACCGATGTCTCATGGTTCAGCAGGGAGGTCGGTAACCCGCACAACGGAGCATTATCGCTGAGTCTGACCCAAGCGATAGAGGTTTCGTGAGCGGCGCTTCCGGCCGCTGACCATGCGAAGGGCCACCCGGTTACGCCGTGTGGCCCTTCTCATTTCTTCGCTTCGCCCTGCCCGCCCCACCCAGTTACGCCGTGCGGCCCTTCTCATTTCCGGCACCCGCAATGGCGCTATTCGGGGCTGGACCAGCCAATCGCCAGATCGGTCACGACGGGCAATGCCGCGCGCACCTTCGCCTCGGACGATTGCAGGGTAACGTCCCCCAGGATCCCGTTCTCGACCGCGCCCTTGCCCGACAGGCCAAAGCGCACCGACACCCGGCACCCGCCCGGCAGCACGCCCAGCTTGCCGCCGCGCGCATCCTGCAGATAGCCACCATAATCCCATTCGAACCCGCCAAGCTGGAACGGCTTGCCGTTGATCGCCTCGACCCTGGCCAGGCTGTCACCCAGCCGGATGCCGCCCACGCTCCAGTGACGCGCACCATCGCCCAGCAGGACGCCGGCTGGCTTGGTCATCTGCTCGTCCCAGAAGGTCACTTCCAGCCGGCGGCGCGGATCGCGCGCCCAGAGCACGACGGCCTTGACCGTGGTGCCTTCCGGTCCGGCAATGCTGGTGACAACCGCCGCCCGGCCAAACCGCCGTTTCAGGCTGGCGGCGCTATCACGCTGACTGACCGGCAGCGAACAGGTCAGCGGCTGCGCGACGGGCGCACCGGCCACAGCAGGTTTCGCGGCAGCGGCTTTCGAAGCGGCGGCAAGCGGCGCGGCCAAGAGCGCCAGGGTCAGCGTGGGGAGCCATCTCGGCACGGTCATTTTCCAATCCGTCTCTTGTCTCGAACGCCCCCGAGGCCTGCGTCAATACACGGGCATCCCCTTGGCCCGAACAGGAAATCCGCCTAAGCCGAAAGGAGATCGAGCCCTTCGAACGATAATTACATTAATCTTGCCCGTGACGTAATTTTCATTCAAAGGCCCCGAATCCAAACCGAAAGGATCCGTCTCGTCATGTCTGCCGCCCTGCCCTTCACCCATGTGCCCCACCCCGCCCCGACGGCGGAAGCGGTACGCGCCGGGCTGATTGCGGACCCGGGCTTCGGCAAGATCTTTTCCGATCACATGGTGACGATCGAATGGACCGAGGGCCAGGGCTGGCATTCGGCGACGCTTGGGCCCCGCCAGCCGATCGCGCTCGATCCGGCGGCGGCCGTGCTGCACTATGCCCAGGAAATTTTCGAAGGTCTGAAGGCCTATCGCCTGGCCGATGGCACCATGGCGCTGTTCCGGCCCGAGGCGAACGCCCGTCGTTTCAACGCTTCGGCCAAGCGGCTGGCCATGCCGGAACTGCCCGAGGACCTGTTCATCGAGGCTATTCGCCAGCTGGTGAAGGTTGATGCCAACTGGTTCCCCGGCGTCGAAGGCGGATCGCTCTACCTGCGCCCCTTCATGATCGCGACCGAGGCCTTCCTGGGCGTGCGCCCGGCCAAGGAATACAAGTTCATCGTCATCGCCAGCCCGGCGGGCAACTATTTCAAGTCGGGCGCCCCGGCCGTGTCGATCTGGGTTTCGGACTATACCCGCGCCGCCCCCGGTGGCACCGGGGCAGCCAAGTGCGGCGGCAATTACGCCGCCAGCCTGGTGCCGACCGCCGAGGCCTTTGCCCAGGGACATGACCAGGTGCTGTTCCTCGATGCGGCCGAGCACAAGTGGGTCGAGGAACTGGGCGGCATGAACCTGTTCTTCGCCATGGCCGATGGCCGGCTGGTCACCCCGCCGCTGACCGGCACGATCCTGCCCGGCGTGACGCGCGACAGCCTGTTGCAGCTGGCGGCCGAGGAAGGGTTGAACGTTTCCGAAGAACCCTACAGCCTCGATCAGTGGCGCGCCGATGCCGCCTCTGGCGCGCTGCTGGAAACCTTTGCCTGCGGGACCGCCGCCGTGGTGACGCCGGTGGGCAAGGTTGCCGGGCGCGATGGCGAATTCACCATCGGCAGCGGCGGTCCCGGCCAGATCACCCAGAAGCTGCGCGCGCGGCTGGTGGCGATCCAACGCGGCGAAGCGCCGGATCCGCACGGCTGGGTGCTGAAGCTCTAACCAAGGCCAGTCTTCGTTCTTCGTCACCCCGGACTTGATCCGGGGTCCCGCTTCTAACGCGAGGCTGACGAAGAACAGCGGGATCCCGGGTCAGGCCCGGGATGACGGGGAAGATAGAGCCGGCCCACTCTCCCCTAGCGCTTCACCTTCTCGATCAGGTCGATCAGTTCGCCGAACTTGGCGCGCTGGGCCTCGGCGTCGCCCGAGGCGATCGCTTCCGATACGCAGCAGGCGGCGTGGTCCTTGAGGATCTCGCTCTCGGCACGGGCCAGGGCGGACTTGATCGCCTGGACCTGGTTCAGCACGTCGATGCAGTACCGGCCTTCCTCGACCATCTGCGCCACCCCGCGCACCTGGCCTTCGATCCGTTTCAGGCGATTGACGATCGCTGCGTTCTGCTTACCCATCCCGACCCTCTTGAAATACCCTAGGGGGGTATATATATGACGGCGGCACGAACCGTCAACCTGGGTTGCCTTTCATCATGCCGCTGTCCCGTCGCCAAGTTCTGACCACCGGCAGTGCCGGGTTGCTGCTAGCGCCCCTGCCGGCCTGGGCGCAAGGCCACGGAATGGCGCATGGCGGTGGGCATGGCGGGCACCATGGCAAGCCCGGCGGACTCAGCTTCCCGCCCGGATCGGGCGTGCTGACCGGCACGGAAATCGACCTGACCGTCAGTGCCGGGATGCACGAAGTGGGCGGCAAGCGCGGCTTTGGCGTGGCCGTCAACGGCACGATCCCTGGCCCGCTGGTGCGCCTGAAGGAAGGCAACGAGGTGACGCTGCGGGTGCGCAACACCCTGGCCGAGGATACCTCGATCCACTGGCACGGCCTGCTGGTGCCGTTCCAGTTCGATGGCGTGCCGGGGGTCAGCTTTCCAGGCATCAAGCCGGGCGAAACCTTCACCTACAAGTTCCCGCTGCGCCAGTCGGGCACTTACTGGTATCACAGCCATTCCGGCCTGCAGGAACAGTCCGGCCACTATGGCCCGCTGATCGTGGATCCGGCCGAGCCCGATCTGATTGTGTCCGACCGCGAATTCGTGCTGCTGCTGAGCGAATTCACCGCGATGCACCCGCACAAGATCTTTGAGCGGCTGCGCACCGGCGAAGGCTATTTCAACCGCCAGAAGACCACCTGGACCGACGATTACGCCATGACCGGGGCCGAGCGGCGGATGTGGGCGCAGATGCGCATGCCCGCGACCGACATCGCCGATGTCTCCGCCCCCACCTATACCTACCTCGCCAATGGCCTGCCGATGCAGGCCGCGCCCGAATTCCTGTTCCGGCCGGGTGAGCGGGTGCGGATCCGGCTGATCAACGGATCGGCCATGACCTTCTTCAACGTCCGCATCCCCGGCGTGGAGCTGACGGTGGTGGCCGCCGATGGCCAGGCAGTGAAGCCGGTGACGGTCGAGGAACTGCAGATCGCGGTGGCCGAAACCTATGACCTGATCGTCGAACCGGCAGCCAGTGCCCATGCGATCGTCTGCGAGTCGATGGACCGGTCGGGCATGGCGCTGGCCGTGCTGTCCGACCGGGCCGGCCTGCGCCCCGCAGTGCCCGCCCTGCGCAAGGCGCCGCTGCTGACCATGGCCGACATGGGCATGAACCACGGGGATGGCGGGCACGATCATGGCGGCGGCGGCAAGTCCTCCACCAGCATGGACGGCATGCCGATGCGCGACATCAGCCTGCTGCCGCCCGATGTGAAGGTCGGCCCGGGGATCGACATGGTTTCCATGTCGCCCGTCGACAAGACCGGCGAGCCGGGCATCGGCCTGAACGATGTCGGCCACCGGGTGCTGACCTATCGCGACCTCTCCGCCCTCATCCCCAATGCCGATACGCGCGAGCCGAGCCGCCTGCTGGAACTGCACCTCACCGGCAACATGGAACGCTACATGTGGTCGTTCGACGGGCGGATGTTCAACGCCGTTTCCGACGTGCCGATCCGCTTCGCCTGGAACGAGCGGGTGCGGGTCAAGCTGATCAACAACACCATGATGGCTCACCCGATCCACCTGCACGGGATGTTCTTCGAAGTGGTCAACGGGCAGACCCCGGCGCACCAGCCGCGCAAGAACGTGCTGACCGTGCAGCCGGGTGCCAGCGCCACTTTCGATCTGACCGCCAACGAGCCGGGCGACTGGGCGTTCCACTGCCACCTGCTCTATCACATGCATGGCGGGATGATGCAGATCGTCACCGTGATGGGTCCGGAGGGCGCGAAGTGAGAACGCTCGCCCTGTCCCTCGCCATCCTTGCCCTCACCGCTGCCGGTCCGGCGCTGGCGCAGAACCACGATGCGCACGCCGGGCATGACCATCATGCCGGGCACAAGATGAAACCACCGGCCGATCCCTCGCCCGGGCCGACCATGGAACTGCCCCCGCCCGAGGAAGCCGGTTCGGGCCCGCCGCGCGCGGCCGATGCGATCTGGGGCGCGGAGGCCATGCGTCCGGCGCGCGAGGCGCTGAAGCGCGAGCATGGCGACATGCCCGTCACCTGGATCCAGGCCGACCGGCTGGAGTACCAGGCCCGCGCCGGTCACGATGGCCTGCTGTGGGACCTGCGGGGCTACTACGGCACGCCGACCAGCAAGTTCTGGTTCAAGAGCGAGGGCGAGGCGGCGCTGGGCGAAGGCGTCGAGGATGCCGAGGTCCAGGCGCTCTGGTCAAAGGCGGTCGCGCCTTACTGGGACTTGCAGGTGGGGGTCCGGCAGGACCTCGCCGGTGAAACCGATACCCATGCGGTGATCGGCATTCAGGGCCTCGCGCCCTATATGTTCGAGATCGACGCCGCCCTGTTCCTCTCTCAGCGGGGCGACCTGACCGCGCGGATCGAGGCCGAACTGGACCAGCGGATCACTCAGAAGCTGATCCTGCAGCCACGCGTCGAGCTGAGCCTGGCCGCGCAGGACAATGCGGCGCGCAAGGTTGGTGCCGGGATCGACAAGATCGAGGCCGGCCTGCGCCTGCGCTATGAGATCGTGCCTGAATTCGCCCCCTACATCGGGCTCGAACAGGGCTGGAAACTGGGCGGCAGCGCCCGTTATGCCCGCCTCGCGGGCGAGGACCCCAGCGTGACCAGCCTGGTCATGGGCGTGCGGTTCTGGTTCTGACATTCAACAGGAGTATCCCCCATGTCGTTTCGCCTCCCCACCCTGCTCGCCGCCGCCGCGCTGACCCTCTCGGCCCCGGCCCTGGCCCACGTGAAGGTCGCCAGTTCGACCCCGGCCGAAGGGGCGACCGTCGCCGCGCCGAAGACCGTGGTGCTGAACTTTTCCGATACGCTGAACCCGGCCAAGACCGGTGTCGAACTGGTGATGACCGCCATGCCCGGCCACGCCAACCACGGCATCATGCCGATCAAGAACTTCGTGCCAGCCTGGTCCAACGGCAACAAGACCCTGACGCTCAACCTGCGCCAGCCGCTGCGCACCGGCACCTATGAGGCGCGGTGGCAGTCGGCTGGCGGGGATGGTCACAAGATGGCGGGCAAGATCACCTTCGTGGTGCGCTAGGCCTCAACCCACCGGGCGGCCGCACAGCACTTCGGCGATCTGCACCGCGTTGAGCGCGGCGCCCTTGCGCAGGTTGTCGCCCACCACGAACAGCGCCAGGCCGTGTTCGACCGAGCGATCGGGACGGACACGGCCGACGAAGACGGGGTCCTGGCCGGTCGCCTGGAGCGAATTGGGCGCCTCGGTCACCACCACGCCGGGCGCCTTGCCGAGCAGTTCCAGCGCCCGCGCGGCGCTGATCGGACGCTCGAATTCGGCATTGATCGACAGGCCGTGGCCGGTGAAGACCGGCACGCGCACGCAGGTGCCCGAGACCGGCAGGGCCGGAATGTTCAGGATCTTGCGGCTCTCGTCGCGCAGCTTGAGCTCTTCCTCGGTATAGTCGTCCTCGCCCAGCACATAGTTGAGCGACGAGATGTTGTGGGCGATCGGCGCGGTCCACTTTTCCGCCGCGGGCAGGAAATCGGCCTGGCCATCGCGGGCCAGCTCCGCCGCGCGATCGCCGACCTGGGCCAGCTGGCGGCTGAGGATCTCGATCCCCGCAAGGCCCGCGCCCGACACCGCCTGATAGGTCGAGGCGACCAGCCGCTTGAGGCCGGCTTCATCGTGCAGCGGCTTCAGCACTGGCATGGCGGCCATGGTGGTGCAATTGGGATTGGCGACAATGCCCTTGGGAATATTCGCCAGCGCGTCCGGGTTCACTTCGGCCACGACCAGCGGCACGTCCGGGTCAGAACGCCAGGCCGAGCTGTTGTCGATCACCACCGCGCCCGCCGCCGCAACCTTGGGCGCCAGCGCCTTCGAGGTGGAACCCCCGGCCGAGAAGAACACCACGTCCAGCCCGGCATAGTCGGCCGTTTCGGCATCCTCGACCGTCACCGGCTGCCCGTTGAAATCGACCTGCTTGCCGGCCGAACGGGCCGAAGCGAACAGGCGCAGGGTGCCAACCGGGAAATTCCGCTCTGCCAGCAGTTCGCGCATCATCGAGCCGACGAGGCCCGTCGCCCCAACCACGCCGACATTGAGCAACTGACCTTCTGAAAAACGCTGTCCCATCCTCACATCTCCTGAAACTTGCGGGAGCCTGCGGGGACCTGGCGCTTGCTGATGGAAGGCCCCGCATCGTCCGCGGGGCTTTGGTTCGCTTGGTTTACGCCTTGATCCAGCGCGCACCACGAACCGCCCCGCTTGCGCGAGTCGGTTTAATGGTAATCGGCTTGGTGGTGGCCATCAGCATGGCGCGCGCCCTAGCCATGCTGCACTGCAATGTAAAGGCTAGGCCAGCAAGCTTCACGTTTGCGCCGCAAAAGCTATCCTTTTCGCAGGCCGGCCAGCCACCGAGCGACCTGCGGCCGCACGATCAGGGCCACCACGTCAATCGCGGCATGAAGGATCATCAGTTCGACCAGCGATGTTCCCCGCACGAACAGCAGCATGAACACCCCGCCGACCAGCATGGTCATCACCACACCCGCCCAGCCCTGATAGGCATGGGCCAGGCCGAACAGCACCGTCGCCCCGATCAGTCCGACCAGCACCGATCCGCTGACCTGTGCGATCAGCAGCGGCAGGGCGAGGCGGAACAGCAGTTCCTCGCTGAAGCCGGCGTTGAGGCACAGCGGCAGCACGGCCAGCCGTTCCTTGCCATTGCGCGGGAACAGCGGTTCGATCTCTGGCGCCAGCGGCTTCATCATCTTGCGCAGCCGCCAGGCCTGAACCGCGATCAGGATCGCCATGCCGATGCCAACCCCCATGGCGAAGCCCAGCCGACCGTCCTCCGTTTGCTGCACCTTGTCGCTGCGCAGGCCGGCCCCGATGGCCTGGAACTCCGGCGGCAGGCTGAAACCGTCGCCGGCCCGGCCAAGCACCAGCAGGGTGATCACGCTGGCGCCGGTCAGGATGACAAAACTCTGCCAGGTCCAGCGCCAGTAGCACTCCCGGCGCGCAGCGCTGTCCTCCAGCTGGCGGAACGCGACGAACTGGCGTGCATCATGCCAGGTCCAGGCGATCAGGATCGCCACCAGAACCACCAGCCAGATAGTTGCAAGCATTGGACAAGCCTTTGTTTTTCAGCCTAGATACTGCCGAACTGATCTTCACTTTCCAACTTGTCAACTCATAACTTGACAATTTGGAAAGTGACTGCCATCGCCTTTGGCGAGGAGACGCGATGCAACCCGATAGCCAGCCGGAAGAACTGAAACAGGCCGCCCGGGCAGCCCTGGAGGCGGCGAATCAGGCGCGGCAGCAACTGGCCGGGCAAGCCCATTGGTCATGGCCCCGCCACGCATTGGTCGGCCTGCAGCTGGGCGCGGTGGTCGCCAGTCCTGCCTTCGGCCCCTATGTCATGATCGCGGTTCTCGGCCTGGTGCTGATCTCCACCCCGCTGGTGATCTGGTTCGATCGGCGCCGCGACGGCTTCTTCGTCAATGGCTACAAGTCGGGCCCGACCCGCCGGGTGGCCTATCTGATGGCCGCCAGCGGCATCGGCTTGCTGATCGGCGGCCTGGCCCTGCGCGACCGGTTTGACTGGCCCTCCGCGCCGCTGGTCTGCGGGGTGATCGCGCTGCTGGTCGGCACATTCGGCAGCCGCTGGTGGGAACAGGTCTATCGCCGGGATCTGGACCGCCCGGCATGAGCGCGCCTGACGGGTTCGATCCGCTGATCCATCCGCCCGCCCGCCTGCAACTGCTGGCCGTGCTGAGCCGCGTCGACGAACTGGAGTTCGCTGCCGCGAGAGAGCTGCTCAAGGTCAGCGATTCGGTCCTGTCCAAGCACGTCGCGCTGCTGGCCGAGCCGGGCTATCTCACCCTGCGCAAGGCTGCCGTGCTGGGACGGCAGCGGACCTGGCTGGCGATCACTCCGGCGGGCCATTCAGCCTATACCGCCCATGTCGCGGCGCTGCACCGGCTGCTTGAAGGCGGTTAAGCCGCGCCCCGGCCCACGGCCGGCGATAGGCCGGATTTCCCCTGGGCAAGCAATCCTGTCGGCTTGCCCCCTTGCGTCCCGGTCCCCTGCCCGCCACCTTGCGTTGCGAAGTGCAACGAAAGGTAAGGCGCCATGGCCGATAACGAATATGTCCCGCCCAAGGTCTGGACCTGGAACAAGGAAAACGGCGGCCGTTTCGCCAACATCAACCGGCCGATTTCCGGCGCGACGCATGAGAAGGAACTGCCGGTGGGCGAGCATCCCTTCCAGCTCTATTCGCTCGGCACGCCCAACGGGCAGAAGGTGACGATCCTGTTCGAGGAGCTGCTGGAAGCCGGCCACAGCGGTGCCGAATACGATGCCTGGCTGATCAATATCGGCAATGGTGACCAGTTCGGATCGGGCTTCGTTGCGATCAACCCCAATTCGAAGATCCCCGCCCTGCTCGACCGTTCCGGGCCGGAGCCGATCCGCCTGTTCGAAAGCGGGGCGATGATGCTGCACCTGGCGGAAAAGTTCGGGGCTTTCATCCCCACCGATGCCAAAGGCCGGGCCGAATGCCTGTCGTGGCTGATGTGGCAGATGGGCAGCGCGCCGTTCATCGGCGGCGGCTTCGGCCATTTCTATGCCTATGCGCCGATCAAGATCGAATATGCAATCGATCGCTATGCCATGGAAACCAAGCGGCTGTTCGACGTGGCCGACAAGCGGCTGAGCGAAGCGCGGTTCCTGGCCGGCGACGAGTACACGATCGCCGACATGGCGGTCTATGCCTGGTTCGGCCTGCTTTATCGCGGTTTCGCCTACAACGATGCGGCCACTTTCCTGGCGCTGGACGAATATACCAATGTCGGCCGCTGGGTGGAGGAAATCCTGGCCCGCCCAGCGGTAAAGCGCGGGCAGAAGGTCAATGTCGCCACCGGCCTGATCGAACGCCATTCGGCCGCGGATTTCGCCAAGCTTGAAGAGAGCAAATAGCCCCCTTCCCTATCCCGCGCGGCGTGCTAAAGGCCGCGCGGCTGCTGGGGCGTAGCCAAGCGGTAAGGCAGCGGTTTTTGGTACCGCCATGCGAAGGTTCGAATCCTTCCGCCCCAGCCAAGCACTCTTGCGGTGATCGCGGTCCCGCCAAAAACTGCCTGCTCCGGATGGGAGAGCCACATGACCGACAGCCTGATCAGCCTTGCCCCCAGCCCGCGCGCGGTGGAGATCGCCGCCCGGGTCGAACGGTTCGTGCGCGAAGTGGTGGTGCCCTATGAGCAGGATCCGCGCCGCGATCATCACGGCGCGCCGCTGGACGAGCTGGTCTATGAAATGCGCGAACACGCCCGTGCCGCCGGAGTCCTCACCCCGCACATCCTGCCCGATGGCAGCCACCTGACCCAGCGCGAGACGGCGCTGGTGCTGATCAAGTCGGGCCTCTCGCCGCTTGGCCCGCTGGCCTGCAACACCATGGCGCCGGACGAGGGCAACATGTACCTCCTCGGCCACAAGGCCACGGCCGAGCAGAAGGACCATTTCCTGAAGCCGCTGGTCGAAGGTCGCGCCCGCAGCGCCTTCTTCATGACCGAACCGTCGGAAGAGAACGGCGCCGGGTCAGACCCGTCGATGATGCTCACCACCTGCCGCCAGGATGGCAATCATTGGGTGGTGAGCGGCCGCAAGACCTTCATCACCGGGGCGGATGGGGCGAGCGTCGGGATCATCATGGCCCGCGACGAGGCCGGCGGCGCCTGCATGTTCCTGGTCGATCTGCCCGATCCGGCAATCCGGATCGATCACGTGCCCAACACGATCGACAGCTCGATGCCCGGCAGCCACGCCACGGTCACGATCGACAACCTGCGCGTACCCGCCAGCCAGATGCTGGGTGAGCCCGGCGAAGGGTTCAAATATGCGCAGGTGCGCCTGAGCCCCGCCCGCCTGTCGCACTGCATGCGCTGGCTGGGCTGCTGCATCCGCGCGCACGAGATCGCCAGCGACTATGCCTGCCGCCGCATGGCCTTTGGCAAGACGCTGATCGAGCATGAGGGCGTCGGCTTCATGCTGGCCGAGAACCTGATCGACATCAAACAGGCCGAACTGATGATCGACTGGTGCGCGGGCGTGCTCGACACCGGCAGCCTGGGCACGACCGAAAGCTCGATGGCCAAGGTAGCCGTGTCCGAAGCGCTGATGCGGATCGCCGACCGCTGCGTTCAGGTGATGGGCGGCACCGGGGTGACCGACAAGACGATTGTCGAGCAGGTGTTCCGCGAGGTGCGCGCCTTCCGGATCTATGACGGCCCGACCGAGGTCCACAAGTGGAGCCTGGCCAAGAAAGTGCGCCGCGACTGGCGCGAAGCGAACGCCTGAACCGGAGAGACGATCATGCAAGCAGTCCAGGCCTTTATCGAAGCCAATGGCGGCCCCGAGGTGATCCAGTGGCGGAACGTCGATCTGCCCGCCCCCGGCCCCGGTGAAGTGCTGATGCGGCACGAAGCGGTGGGGCTGAACTTCATCGACACCTATATCCGCACCGGGCTCTATCCGGCCAAGCTGCCGACCGGGCTGGGCTTCGAAGCCGCCGGGGTGGTCGAGGCAGTGGGCGAAGGCGTCACCCACGTTGCGCCGGGCATGCGCGCGGCCACTTTTGGCGGTGCGCCGGGGGCCTATGCCACGGCGCGGATCGTCGCGGCGCGCGATGTCTATGCCCTGCCCGATAGCGTCGATGCGCAGACCGCTGCCGCCGTGTTCCTGAAAGGCGCGACGGCCGAAATGCTGGCCGAACGCTGCGCTCCGGTTGCGCCGGGCGGCTGGGCGCTGGTCCCGGCGGCGGCCGGCGGCGTCGGGCAATTGCTGCTGCAATGGCTGCAGGCACGCGGCGTGCGGGTGATCGGCACGGTCGGTTCGCCCGACAAGGTCGCGCTGGCCCAGGCTTGCGGGGCTGAACTGGTGTTCCTTGCTGACGATCCGGACCTTGTCGCCAAGGTGCGCGAGGCCACCGGCGGCAAGGGCGTGGCCGTATCCTATGACGGGGTCGGCGCGGCCAGCTGGCGCACCTCGCTCGATTGCATGGCCCCGCGCGGCACGATTGCGAGCTTCGGCAATGCCAGCGGCCCGGTAACCGGCGTCGCCCTGCGCGATCTCGCCACGCGCGGCTCGCTCTATGTCACCCGCCCCGGCGTCTATGACTATTACCGCAACCCCGATGAAGCCCGCGCCGGTTCGGCCCGGGTCTGGGAAATGGTAGCCGAGGGCGTGCTCAAGGTGTCGATCGGCCAGACCTATGCCCTGACCGACGCGGCCCAGGCGCACATCGACCTTGAAGCGCGCCGGACGGTGGGATCGACGCTGCTGTTGCCCTAGGCCGCTTCGCGCGCGAACCAGATGACGTGGCGGGGGCCCTTGCCCTTGCCATTGGCATCATAGCGGGCACGAACCTCGACTTCCTCGACCTCGAACCCGACGCTTTCCATGCGGCGGACAAATTTGTCGTCGCGTTCGGCTGACCAGATCGCCAGCACCCCGCCGGGGGCCAGGGCCTTGCGGGCATTGTGCAGGCCCGCCTTGCCGTAAAGCCGATTGTTTTCCGGCCGGACCAGGCCGTCCGGACCGTTGTCGACATCGAGCAGGATCGCGTCGAACGGTTCGGGCGCGAGCAGGATCGCATCGCCGACATCGTCCATCACCAGCCGGACGCGCGGATCGTCAAGGCAGCCGGCGGCGACCTCGGCCATCGGCCCGCGCGCCCACTGGATGATTTCCGGCACCAGCTCGGCCACGGTGACCCGCCCTTGCGGACCGAGCCGGGCCAGCGCGGCGCGCAGGGTAAAGCCCATGCCATAGCCACCGATCAGCAGGTTCGGTGCGGAGCGCCCCTTCAGCCGGTCGAGCGTCATCGTCGCCAGGGCCTCTTCCGAGCCGCGCATGCGCGTGCTCATCAGCTCGTTGTGGCCCATCACGATCATGAAATCGCGGCCGTGGGCGAAGAGTTTCAGCTCCTCGCCGCCCGGCACCTGGGCGCTGCCCAGCAGTTCGCGGGTAATCACGCCGCGCGCTGGGCGCGTTCGCCGGCTTCGAGGTTGAGCGCTTCGGCCAGCAGGAACGCGAGTTCGAGCGACTGCGCCGCGTTGAGCCGCGGATCGCAGTGGGTGTGATAGCGATCGGCCAACCGTTCATCGCTGATCGCGATGGCCCCGCCGACGCATTCGGTCACGTCCTGCCCGGTCATCTCGATGTGGATGCCGCCCGCATGGGTGCCTTCGGCGCGGTGGACCGCGAAGAAGCCCCGCACTTCGCGCAGGATCCGGTCGAACGGACGCGTCTTGAAGCCGCTTTCCGCCTTGATCACGTTGCCGTGCATCGGATCGCACGACCAGACCACCGGGTGCCCTTCGCGCTGGACCGCGCGGACCAGCGGCGGCAGGCCGGCTTCCACCTTGTCATCGCCGAAGCGGCTGATCAGGGTGATGCGGCCCGCCTCGCGGCCGGGGTTCAGCAGGTCAAGCTGGCGCAGCAGCTCGTCGGGCGAGAGCGAGGGACCGCACTTCATGCCCAGCGGATTGCCCACACCGCGCAGGAACTCGACATGAGCTGATCCCTCGAAGCGCGTGCGATCGCCGATCCACAGCATGTGGGCGGAGGTATCGTACCAGTCCCCGGTCAGCGAATCCTGGCGGGTCATCGCCTGCTCATAGGGCAGGTGCAGCGCCTCGTGGCTGGTGTAGAAGCTCGTGCCCTGCAGCTGCGGCACGGTGCGCGGATCGATCCCGCAGGCTTCCATGAAGTCCAGCGCCTCGCCGATCCGGCTGCTGACTTCGGCGAACTTGTCAGCCCAGGGCGAGCGGCCCATGAAATCGAGTGTCCACTGATGGACCTGGCGCAGGTTGGCATAGCCCCCGGTCGAGAAGGCGCGAACCAGGTTGAGCGTGGCGGCCGACTGCGAATAGGCCTGGAGCAGCCGCTGCGGATCGGGAATGCGGGCTTCCGGCGTGAACTCGATCCCGTTGATATTGTCACCCAGGTAGCTCGGCAGTTCGACCCCGTCGATCACCTCGACCGGCGATGAGCGCGGCTTGGCGAACTGGCCGGCCATGCGGCCCACCTTGATCACCGGCTGCTTGCTGGCAAAGGTCAGCACGACCGCCATCTGCAGCAGCACGCGGAAGGTATCGCGGATGTTGTTGGGGTGGAATTCGGCAAAGCTTTCGGCGCAGTCCCCGCCCTGCAGCAGGAAGCCCTTGCCCGCCGCGACCTGGGCCAGATCGGCCTTCAGCGCGCGCGCCTCGCCGGCGAAGACCAGCGGCGGAAAAGTGGTGAGCGTGTCCGTTACCCGGCCAAGCGCCGCGGCATCGGGATAGACCGGCAGATGCCGTGCCTCACGCGATTGCCAGCTTTCGGGGGTCCAGTTGCTTGCCACTTGTCTTGCTCCTTCCAGGCCGCGCGCCATAGCGCCGTCTGTTCGCAATTGCAAAAGACGAAAAGCCGATCGCCCTCAAAAGGAAATATTGTTACCGATCAGCGGCCCTCGGTCTGCCGCTCGGACTGCATTGCGGCCGCGGCGGCCATGGCCTCGCTCTCGGTCGCGGCGACGGCTGATGCCGGTCCCTGCGGCAGCACCGCCGCCCGCCACGACCGGCCCGGGCCAAGGTACTTGCGGGCCAGCGCCTGCATCGCCTCGGGCGTGGTGCGGGTGTAATCGGGCAGCAGGGTGCGCAGCGCGCCGAACTTGGCCGGTTCGGCCGTGGCCCCTTCCAGCTGGAACATGAAGAAGGCGCTGCTGGTGCTGGCGCGCGAGATCTGCTGGCGCAGCGGTTCGATTACCCGCTCCAGCTCGTCGGCGCTGGGCGGGCTGGCGATCAGGTTGGCGGCGATTTCCTCGGCCGTGGCGAAGAACACCGGCACGTCCTTGGGCGCCAGCTGGGCCATAGCGGTCATCGCCCCGCCGTTCTCCAGGTCCTGCGGCCAGCTGTTGAACACCTGCGGGGCATAGGCCGCGCCCAGCTTTTCGCGCATCGCGTCCATCAATCGGTTCTGGAACAGGTTGGACAGGATCTCGAGCTGGCGGCTTTCCGAAATGCCGGCCATGCCGCCGCCGGTGGTCCAGGCGATCAGCGCCGCCGCCTGCGAGGGATCGCCGCGATGATCGAGCACGATCGGGCGGGCCGAAGCCGGCAGGGTCGGGACCCGCGCCGGTTGCAGGCCCTGGCCCAGCGGCTGGCGCGGTGCCAGCGCGCCAAAGCTGCGCGACAGCGCGGCAATCGCCGCCTCGCGGGTGAAATCGCCGAACAGCTGCACTTCGATCGGGCCGCGTTCGAGGATCGGCTGCCAGACCTGGCGGAAGCCGGCCGGGGTTGCCGCCTCGACCTCGCGCGGGGTCGCGGTGCGGAAACGCGGATCGCGCCCGCGCTGGAGGAACTCCAGATCGCGTTCCAGCACGCCCTGCGGTGATGCGGCAAAGCTTTCATAGCGCAGCCGCGCCGCCGCCTTGGCCCGCAGCACCGGGTTCGCATCCCAGCGCGGCTGGGCGAACTTCTGCGCGAACAGGTAGAGCTGGTCGGTCATATCGGCCGAGCGGGTATCGGCCGAGAACTGGAACGAGGAATCGCCGATCTCGAAATCGTAGCCCATCTTGCGCCCGGTGCTGATCCGGTCGAGCTCTTCCTGGCCGAGCGTGCCCTGGCCAGACCCGACCAACGCCATGTCGCCCAGCGCGATATAGGCCGCATCGCCGCTGCTGAATGCGCGATAGCCGGCACCGAACCGGACCTTGACCGAGACCCGGCCCGGCTCGTCGGTGGTCGGCCAGAGCAGCACCTTCACGCCGTTGGCGAATTCGAGCTGTTCGATCCCCAGCAGGCCGGTCGGCGTTTCGGCCACCAGCTGGCCCGGCTCGCCCAGCGGCGGCATGTCGGCAAACGAGATCGGCTTGCCGCCCGGGCGGGCGCGATCATCGGGCACTGCGGGGCGGGCCAGGGCCGCGGCCAGCTGGGTCGCCTCGGCCTCACCGGCCTGCGGGGTGACATAGACCGCGCGGGTCACCGCGCCGGTAAACAGCCGCCGGGTATGACGGTGCACCGCTTCCGGCGTGAACAGCGCGCGCGAACGGTTGAAGATGTCCAGCACCGTTTCGGGCGAGGCAATGGTTTCGCGGATATCGACCGCAGTCACCAGGTCATCGGCCAGCTTGGCCCCGGCCAGCAGGCGGCGCTGCTCGACCGAGCTTTCAAAGGCAACGCTGAATTCGGCCACTTCGCGCTCGATCTCGTCCTCGCTGGGCGGCGTGGCCAGGGCATCGGCGATCACCCCGCGCACTTCGGTCAGCGACTTGGTCCAGTCCTCGCTCAACGGCGTTATCGAGACAAAGGTGGCGTCGGCCGAGCGGCTGACCTTTTCCTGCCCGACCTGGGCGAACAGGAAGCTGCCCCCGGCCCGGGCCCGCGCCTCGAGCCGGCGGTTGATGATCGCCTGGGCCAGCGAATCGAGCATCAGCCCCTGGTTGTAGACAATGGTATCCTGCACCTGCCGCCAGGGCCGCAGCACGGCATAGGTGATGCCGCGCGGCAGTTCGGGTTCGACCAGCACGCGGGTCTCGCCCACCGGGTTGGCGGGATCGGCCCCGGCCGGGGCGACCGGATCGCCAAACGGCGGCGCCGGCGTGGGCTTGCCGGTGACCGGCCAATCGGCAAAGTGGCGCCGCACCATTGCTTCCATCAGCGCCGGCTCGATATCGCCAGCGATCACGATCACCGCGTTCTCGGGCCGGTACCAGCGGGTGTGAAAGGCCCGGACGCTGGCCTGGCTGGCGGCCTGGAGCGCCTCGGTCGTGCCGATCACCTGGCGCACGGCCAGCCGCTGTCCGGCAAACAGGGTCTGCTGCGTCGCTTCGGCCACGCGTTCGCCGGTGCCGCCGCGCTCGCGCTTTTCGGCGAGGACAATCGGCACCTCGGTGCGGACATTGGCCTCGGTCAGCGCCGGGGCAATCATCATGCCCGACAGCAGCTTAAGCGATTCGTCGAGCTTGTCCGGCGTGGTATTGGGCAGGTCGAGCTTGAAGGTGGTGGCAACCGGGCTGGTTTCGGCATTGGTATCGCTGCCGAAGGTTGCGCCCAGCCGCTGCCAGGTGGGGATCGCCGCCCCTTCGGCCAGGTAACGCGACTGGCGGAAGACCAGGTGCTCCAGCAGGTGGGCATAGCCGCGCTCGTTATCCGCCTCGTGCAGCGAGCCCACGTCCATGCGAATCCGGATCGCGACCTGCCCCTGCGGGACACCGTTCTTGCGCAGGGCATAGCGCACCCCGTTGGGCAGCTCGCCGAACACCCATTCCTTGTCCTGCGGCACGTCGCTGCCACGATAGAGCCAGGGGGTCTTGGCGGCAGCTTCCGCCTTCGGGGCTGATTGGGCAAGGAGCGGTTGGACGCCCTGGACAGACAGCGGCAGCAGCAGGGCGAGCGCGGCTAGGGCGCGAAAACGCAAGGTCATGTCCCGGTTATAGGCATGCCACTGTGAAGAGCCAATGAATAAGGGGGCGATCTGCACCGCCCCCTTCTTCATTTCCGGCGTTCATTTCCGACCGGCTTTTTCAGCTTACCACTTGAACCGCACCGACGCGCCATAAGTGCGCGGCTGGTTGGGATAGGCCGAGACCGAACCCGACTGGGCAACCGAGTCGAAGATCTGGATGATGTACCGGTTGTTGGTGAGGTTGCGGCCCCACACGGTGAATTCCAGACCATTCATCAGCGCATAGGTCGCCGATGCACTGATCTCGCTCACCTCGCGGCGGAACGGACGCGCGGCATCGAAGGCAGGCTGGTAGGAGGTCACCTGGCCAAGGGCATTGCGCTGGATAAAGCCCGGCAGACCCTCGATCACCTGGACCGGGGATTCGTAGTGCCAATCGCTGCGCAGGATCAGGCGGTCGCCATTGGCCAGTTCCTTGTTCCACTGCGCGCCGATGGTGGTCGACAGGCCCGGGATCCCGGCCGGCCGGGTGCCCGACAGGTCACCCAGCGCCGAAGCGACAAAGCTGTCATACTGCGGATCGAGATAGACCAGCGCCAGGTTCAGCGAGAGCGACTTGGTCGGCTTGACCATCCCGTCGAACTCGACCCCGACGGTCGACTGCTTGCCGGCATTGGCCAGGGCAAAGCCGGTTCCGGTGAAGACGTTCGACTGGAAGCCGGTGATGGTCTGCTTGAACAGCGTCAGGTTGGCGCTGGCAATGCCCCAGTTGGCCTTGAGCCCCAGTTCCATCACCTTGGCATTTTCCGGCCCGGCAAAACGCGAACCGGTGGTCAGGTTCGGCACGGTCAGCCCGGCAGTCCGCAGCGCGGGCAGGTCGCTCGCCAGCGGGCGGCTGTCACGCGAGAGGTTGAACGAGCTGGCCTTGAACCCGGTGGCGTAGGACACATAGGCGTTGAGGCTGTCGGTCACGTCCATCGCCAGCCGCGCGGTCCAGGTCCACTTGCCGTCGCGGGTCTTGCCGCTTTCCACCGCGTTCGGGATGTTCAGGAACGGCGGCAGGAACTGCAGCGGGCGCAGGCCCAGCAGCGGGTTGACCGCCGGGTTGGCCGCATTGGCATTGGCAAAGCTGGTCGCCCCGGTCACGATCGCGTTGTAGATCGCGGGTTGGGCACCGGCGAAAGTGGCGATCTGGGTCGCGTTGGCCGGGCCGGACAGGCTGAGCGCTGCGCCGACCTGCTGGGCGATCACGGTGTTGCGGATCACGCCGCCGCCAATCGCCACGAAATCGAGCGCCGAAAAGGTATCGGTGCTGACGGTCCGGCTGGAGACGTCCTTCTTGTCCTTGGTGTAGTTGGCCCCCAGGGTCAGGGTGAAGCGGTCACCCAGCTGGACGTCGATATTGCCGAACACCGACCAGGCGGTGTTGTCCATGGTGAAGTCATCGAACACGCCCTGGCCCGGCCGCTGGAAGGTACCGACCGGCACGCCGAGAATCAGCGATTCAAGCTGCGCGATCGCCCCACCCGACAGGAGATCGGCATAGGGCCGGAACTGCGTGCCATAGGTCAGCGAGTTCTTGAACTTGACCTTCTCGTCGAAATAGAACCCGCCCAGCATGATATCGACCACGTTCAGGAAGTTGGCATTGAGCCGCAGTTCCTGGGTGAAGGTATCAAGCTCCACATCGCCGACGTTCTGACCGATCAGGTTGGCGCTGGTGAAGTCGGAATCCTGGTTGGTCAGGCTGGCGCTGTTGCGATAGGCGGTGATCGAGGTCAGCTTGAGCGGGCCGACCTGGTAATCGACCTGGCCCGAAAGGCCCCAGTTCTCGATCTTGTTGGTCGAGGGGAAGTTCGAATAGGTCACATCGGCGAACGGGGTCGCCGCATTGTTGACCCGGCCGCCCAGGGCCTCGATCGCGGCGGTCGCGCCCGACCGGCGGACGTTGACCACGGCGCAGCAGACTTCATCGATCTTGTCGTAATCGGCGATCAGGCGGATCTTGAGCGCGTCGGTCGGCTCGAACCGCAGCTGGCCGCGCACGAACCAGCGGTCGCGCTCGTTGCTGTCGCCATTGTAGCCCAGGTCGGTGACATAGCCGTCCCGCTTGTTGATCCCGGCCGAGAGGCTAGCGGCCAGCGTGTCGGTGATCGGGCCGGTGACATAGCCCTTGAGCACCATGGCGTCATAGTTGCCATAGGTGCCTTCGATGCTGCCGCCGAAGTTGAACGAGGGTTCGCGCGTGATCATCGAGATCACGCCGGCGCTGGCGTTCTTGCCGAACAGGGTCGACTGCGGGCCGCGCAGCACTTCAACGCGCTGGACATCGGGCAGGTCGCCGATCTGGGCAGCGGTGCGGCTGCGATAGACGCCATCGACGAAGACGCCGACCGAGGGTTCGATGCCCGGGTTGTTGGCGCCGTTGCCGAAGCCGCGGATGATGAAATTGGTGTTCGCGCTGGACTGCAGCTGCGACACGCGCAGCGAGGGAACCAGCGTCTGCAGGTCCTTCAGGTCGCGAATCTGGGCGCGCTCGATGGTTTCGGCGGTGGTCACCGAAACGGCCACCGGCACGTCCTGCAGGGTCTGTTCGCGCTTGGTCGCGGTGACGATGATCTCGTTGCCGTCAGCCACTTCCTCGACCGCTTCGGGAGCGGGCGGAGCCTCCTCCTCGACCGGGACGCTCTGGGCATAGGCGATTGTGGGAAAGGCGGAAGCGCCGATCAGGGCGGCGCGCAGGATCAGTTTGTTCATGACCCGCGCCCCTAACGGCCGGACTGGGAAAAATCAATACCCTACAAGGTACCGCTACACTTGCCGTATGGCGCTGCATCGGCTAGGGGCGCGCGCAATGTTGCGGCGCAGCAAGCGCCACGCCCTCCCCCGTTTTGTGAGATCTCGAAATGTCCGCCCCGCTGCCGCTGCGCAATATCGCCATTATCGCCCACGTCGACCACGGCAAGACCACGCTGGTCGACCAGCTGTTCCGCCAGTCGGGCACTTTCCGCGACAATCAACGCGTTGAAGAGCGCGCGATGGATTCGAACGACCTCGAAAAGGAACGCGGGATCACCATCCTGGCCAAGTGCACCTCGGTCGAATGGAGCGGTACGCGGATCAACATCGTCGACACCCCCGGCCACGCCGACTTCGGGGGCGAGGTGGAGCGGATTCTCAGCATGGTCGACGGCGTGATCCTGCTGGTCGACAGCTCCGAAGGGGCCATGCCGCAGACCAAGTTCGTCACCGGCAAGGCGCTGGCGCTGGGCCTCAAGCCGATCGTCGTCGTCAACAAGATCGACCGCCCCGATGGCCGCGCGCAGGAAGTGCTGGACGAGGTGTTCGACCTGTTCGTCAGCCTCGATGCGACCGACGAGCAGTGCGATTTCCCCGTGCTCTACGCCTCGGGCCGCAACGGCTATGCCAGCGAGGACCAGGACGCCCGCGAGGGTGACCTGACCCCGCTGTTTCAGAAGATCGTCGATCACGTGCCGGCCCCGGCCGCCGATGTCGATGGGCCGTTCAAGTTCCTCGTCACCCTGCTCGATCGCGACAACTTCCTCGGCCGCATCCTGACCGGCAAGGTCCAGTCGGGCACGGTCAAGGTCAACTCGCCGATCCACGCGCTCGACGCGCAGGGCAACGTGATCGAAACCGGCCGCGCCTCCAAGCTGATGGCCTTCCGCGGGCTGGAGCGCGTCCCCGTCGAGGAAGCCCGCGCCGGTGACATCATCTCGCTGGCCGGTCTGACCGAGGCGACCGTGGCCAACACCATCTGCGACCCGGCCGTGACCGAGCCGCTCCATGCCCAGCCGATCGATCCGCCGACCCTGTCGATGCGCTTTGCCGTGAACGACAGCCCGATGGCCGGCCGCGAAGGCACCAAGGTGACCAGCCGCATGATCCGCGACCGCCTGATGCGCGAAGCGGAATCGAACGTTGCGATCCGTGTCACCGAATCCGCCGACAAGGACAGCTTCGAAGTGGCCGGGCGCGGCGAACTGCAGCTGGGCGTGCTGATCGAGACGATGCGCCGCGAAGGCTTCGAACTCGGCATCAGCCGCCCGCGCGTGCTGTTCCGCGAGGACGAGAACGGCCAGCGCACCGAGCCCTATGAAACCGTCGTGATCGACGTCGACGACGAATATTCGGGCACGGTCATCGACAAGATGGCGCTGCGCAAGGCGGAAATGACCGACATGCGCCCCTCGGGCGGTGGCAAGACCCGCATCACCTTCTCGGCCCCCAGCCGCGGCCTGATCGGCTATCACGGCGAATTCCTGTCCGACACGCGCGGCACCGGGATCATGAACCGCCTGTTCGAGAAGTACGGCCCCTACAAGGGCCAGATCGAAGGCCGCCAGAACGGCGTGCTGATCTCGAACTGCGCGGGCGAGGCCGTGGGCTATGCGCTCAACAGCCTGGAAGACCGCGGCGTGCTGTTCGTGCGCCCGCAGGACAAGATCTATGAAGGCATGATCATTGGCGAGAACGCCAAGCCCGACGATCTTGAAGTCAACCCGATGAAGTCGAAGCAGCTGACCAACTTCCGCTCGACCGGCAAGGATGACGCGATCCGCCTCACCCCGCCCCGGATCATGACGCTGGAACAGGCCATCGCCTATATCGACGACGATGAAATGGTCGAAGTGACCCCGCAGTCGGTCCGGCTACGAAAGGCGATCCTCGACCCGCACGAGCGCAAGAAGGCGTCGCGCAAGAAAGAAGCGGCATAACTATCATGGAAAACGCAGGCTCGCTGCCTGGCGCAGCGGGTGCTGCGCCTTTTGCCGCCCTTCCCGCCGCCCTCGCCGCCGCGCTGACCGCGCGGGGCTGTGCCGCACTCACCGCCGTCCAAGCGGCCGTGATCGAACCCGACGCCCAGGGCCGCGACCTCGTCGTCTCGGCCCGCACCGGTTCGGGCAAGACGGTCGCCTTTGGCCTCGCCATGGGTGCCGAATTGCTCGGCGCTGGTCAGGCCCTGCCCCCGGCCGGCGCGCCGCTGGCGCTGGTCGTCGCCCCCACCCGCGAACTGGCGCTGCAGGTCAGCCGCGAGCTGACCTGGCTCTTCGCCGGGACCGGTGCCACCGTCGCCACCTGCGTCGGCGGGATGGATCCCTCGCGCGAACGGCGCACGCTCTATCAGGGAGCGCATTTCGTGGTCGGCACCCCCGGCCGCCTGCGCGATCATCTGGAGCGCGGCGCGCTCGACCTTTCGGCGCTGAAGTTCGTGGTCCTCGATGAGGCCGACGAAATGCTCGACATGGGCTTTCGCGAAGACCTTGAGGAACTGCTCGACGCGACGCCCGGCGAGCGCCGCACGCTGCTCTTTTCGGCCACCCTGCCCAAGCCGATTGTGGCGCTGGCCAAGCGTTACCAGCACGATGCCCTGCGGATCAGCACCGTTGGTGACGAACAGGGCCACGGCGACATCGCCTATCAGGTGGTCACCGTCTCACCCTCCGACATCGAGAACGCGGTGGTCAACCTGCTGCGCTTCCACGAGGCGGAAACGGCCATGCTGTTCTGCGCCACGCGTGACAATGTCCGCCACCTCCACGCCACGCTGGTCGAGCGTGGCTTTGCGGCCGTCGCCCTGTCGGGCGAGCACAGCCAGAACGAGCGCAACCAGGCGCTGCAGGCGCTGCGCGACAAGCGCGCCCGCGTTTGCGTGGCGACCGACGTGGCCGCGCGCGGGATCGACATCGCCTCCTTGAGCCTGGTCATCCACGTCGAGATTCCGCGCGATGCCGAGGCGCTGCAACACCGCTCGGGCCGCACTGGCCGTGCGGGCAAGAAGGGCACCGCTGTCCTGATCGTGCCCTACCCGCGCCGCCGCCGGGTGGAGATGATGCTGCGCGGCGCGCGGATCGATGCCGAGTGGATGGACGTTCCCGGCCCCGAGGCGATCCGCGCCCAGGATCACGAACGCCTGATCGCCACGCTGACCCAGCCGATCGAGCCGAGCGAGGCCGAGAGCGAACTCGCTGGCCGCCTGCTCGCCACCATGGGGCCGGAGGAGCTGGCGCTCGCGCTGGTCCGCGCCCATGCCAGCCGTCTGCCCGAACCCGAGGAACTGATCGACCTCTCGGCCCGCGTGAAGCCCGATGGCCAGGCGCGGCCCGTGCATCACCGCGAAGGCTTTGACGATACCGTCTGGTTCCGGATGGACATCGGCCGCCGCCACAACGCCGATCCGCGCTGGCTGCTGCCGCTGCTCTGCCGCCGCGGCCACGTGACCCGCAACGAGATTGGCGCGATCCGCATCGCCGCCAACGAAACCTTCTTCCAGATCCCCCGCGCCCTGGAAGCCAAGTTCCGCGCCGCCGTCGCCCGCACCGCCAATCCCGGCAGCGAGGACGAGAGCGGGATCACCATCGACCTCTCCCTCGAAACCCCGCGTGACGCCGCGCGGGAGAACCGGCCCAGAGGCCCGCAGCGTCCGGATCGCAACAATGATCGGGGCAACGACCGGGGCCCGCGCCCCGGCGGCGGTCGCCCGCCCTTCAAGGGCAAGCCCAAACCCCACCGCAAGGGGCCGCGCCAGCCGTAACGAAGCATTTCAGCTTCCTGGCGGCGACCTATCAGACGTCGCCCTGGCTGACAGTCGCCGTGCCTTGCGGCCGCGACCACAGCATCATCAGCAGCGCCGTGAGAATGAACAGGGCAAAGCCGGACAGCAGCCACGGGTGGATGAACCACTGGTCGCCCCACTCGAACTTGCCCCGCTGCATGCGCGCGATATGGCTGAAGTTCTGGTTGGCGGCCACGACCAGCCCCAGCGCTCCCACGGCGCTGCCGATCATCCGCAAGATCCAGTGGTGATAGCAGGGCAGCAACAGGATCACCCCGATCACGCCGATGGCGCTGCGCTGCACCCGGCAATAGGGGCATTGATAGACCCATTGCGCCAGATCGACACCCCAGGTTGCCAGGGAGACGATGATCGCAAGGATCGCCAGCAGCCTGCGGTTTGTCTCCAGAAAGTCGGCAGCGAATGGCGACATGGACGAACCCTCCCGGTGTGACATTGCTACGCGGACGATAGGCCTCGTGTCCGCCCTGGGCAATGTCCCTTGATGGCTGTGGAACACGCTCAAAAAACCGTGGCCGCGATGAACCGTTTTCGTCTTCCCGCGCACTATGCTGTTGTCGCGCGACGCGGCGCTGGCCGGGGATGAGATTGCAATGACCGCAAACAGCACAATCCGCGCGATCGCATGGCTGATCGTCGGCTCGCACACGATTGGCGTGGTGGCCAACGGCGTCAGCCTGGCCCTGGGCGATCCGCGCTATGCGCCGGGCCTGTGGCTGACCTTCGGGTGCCTCAAGCTGGCCGGTGTGATCGCGGGGCTGCTGTTGCTGCGCGGGCGGCGGGCGGGGGCCTGGCTGTTTGCCTTTTCGCTGATTGCCGGGGCGGGCGTGGCGCTGGCCTTTACCGGGCCTTATCCGGCTACTCTGTGGGTGGCGGCGGGTCTGGCGCTGGCTGCCGTGGTCGGCGGCTTTGCATTTGTCATGGGGCGCAACTGGTCCAGCCTGCGCTGATCGAACAGCAACCGGCTCTGCGGCCAGCCTTTTTCCTACACGGCGGCAATGTGGCATGATCCGGCCACGTGACACCCCGCGCCGCCCGCTCTCGACCGCCATTCTCGCGCTGGGCCGGGGCGGCGGTTTTTCTTGTCCCTGGACTGTGGTCCAAGTGGTCCAAGGCGTGGTCCATGGCCTGCATTATGCCGTGTTGCAGGCGCTGGCAGAGCGGCCTAGTCAGCGCTCCAGACGCAATTCCCGGAGTGACCACCATGACCCGCGCCATCGCCCTTGCTGCCGCTCTTGCAGTCACGCTGACCGCGCCGGCCGCCGCGCAGGAAGCCAAGCCTCGCCCGATTGCCGAGCAGATCGGCGCAGGGGGCCGCCCGGCGGGCGCGGCCTGGTCACGCAGTCCGGTCTATGCGCAGAACGGCATGGCGGCGACGGCCCATCCGCTGGCGACGCAGGTCGCGCTCGACGTGCTGAAGGCCGGCGGCAATGCGGTGGACGCGGCGATTGCCGCCAATGCCGCGCTGGGGCTGATGGAGCCGACCGGCAATGGCATCGGCGGCGATCTGTTTGCAATCATTTACGATCCCAGGACCGGCAAGCTTCACGGCCTCAACGGGTCGGGCCGCAGCCCCAAGGGGCAGACGCTGAAGCAGCTCAAGGCCAGGCTGGACGATGCCAAGAGCCTGCCGGCGCTGGGCCATCTCTCGGTCACTATCCCCGGCACTGTCGATGCCTGGTTCACCATGCACGACCGCTTCGGCAAGCTGGCGATGAAGGACGTGCTGGCCCCGACGATCCGCTATGCGCGGGAGGGCCATCCGGTCGCCCCCGTTATCGCCGAGTATTACCGCCGCGCCTATCGCAATTTCGATCGCAATGCGGACAAGTTCGATTTCACCAATGCCCGCGCCACCTGGTTCGCCAATGGCGCGCCCAAGGCGGGCGAGGTGTTCCGCAACCCGGACCTCGCCAATACGCTGGAGCGGATCGCCACCAATGGCCGCGACGAGTTCTATCGCGGGCAAAGCGCGCAGGTGATGGTCGATTACCTGAAACGGCAGGGTTCGGCCTATACGATTGAGGACTTTGCCGCCCACCGCAGCGACTGGTTCGATCCCGTTTGCGTGGCCTATCGCAAGGGTTACGAGCTGTGCGAGCTGCCGCCCAATACGCAGGGCTTTGCCGCGCTGCAGATGGTCAACATCCTCAAGAACGTGGACCTCGCCCAGTGGGAGCGCGGCAGCCCGCAGGTGCTGCACTACATCACCGAGGCGAAGCGGCTGGCCCATGCCGACGTCGCAAAGTTCTATGCCGATACGGGCTTTGCGCCCTTCCCGATGGACCTGCTGTCCGACGAATATGGCCGCAAGCGCTTTGCCCTGATCGATCCGGACAAGGCGACACCGGAGTTTGCACCCGGCGAGCCCAAGCCCGAGCCCAAGCTCGATGGATCGGGCGACACGACCTATATGACCGTGGTCGACAAGGACGGGCTGATGGTCAGCCTGATCCAGTCGAACTATCGCGGGATGGGCAGCGGTCTGGTGCCCGATGGGCTGGGCTTCATGTTCCAGGACCGGGGCGAGCTCTACAGTCTCGATCCCAAGCACGCCAATGCCTATGCACCGGGCAAGCGGCCGTTCCAGACGATCATCCCGGCCTTCGTGAAGAAGGATGGCCAGCCGTACATGACACTGGGCCTGATGGGCGGCGGGATGCAGCCGCAAGGCCATGTCCAGGTGCTGATCAACCTGGTAGATTACGGCATGAACCTGCAGGAAGCGGGCGATGCGGCGCGGCTCAACCACGAAGGCGGGCGCGAGCCGACCGAGCCCACCACCGGGCCGAGCATCGATCCGCTCGGCACGCTTTATGTCGAACCCGGCATCCCGGCGGCGACCGTCGCGGCGCTCAAGGCCATGGGCCACAAGGTGGAGGTGGTGAAGGACGGGGCCATGTTCGGCGGCTACCAGGCGATCGCCCGCGATCCCAGGACCGGCGTGCTGATCGGGGCGACCGAGATGCGCAAGGACGGGCAGGCGCAGGGGTACTGAGCGGGAGGAAATGTCATTTGTGCTCAGCCGGATACCTAATCGCAAGGATTGGCGGGTAAGGCAGGCGCATGACCGAGCACGATCCGCGCCTCAAACCTGACCTTGCGGCCGAGGCGGCGGAGACCCCGCCCGGCCTGACCGCGCGGCAATTGAGCGAGCTCGAATTCCACCGCAGCCACGCCGCGGCGCGGGCCGAAGTGATCGACCTGCCGGTCTCGACCGACATCATCACGTCGAGCGAGCGGCGACCCTGGAACGCATACTGGTCGCTCTATGACCGGATCATGGCGGCAGGCCCGGCGGGCAAGCGGGTGCTGATCCCGGGCTGCGGCTTTGGTGACGATGCGATCCGCCTGGCCATGCTGGGGGCCGAAGTCAGCACCTTCGATCTCTCGCCGGAATCGGTCGAGATCGCCCGCGAACGGGCCCGGCGGGCTGGCCAGGCCGGGATCGACTTCCGCGTCATGCCGGCCGAAAGCATGGCCGACTATTCGGCCGATCACTTCGACCTGGTGGTCTTCGTCGACATCCTCCACCACGTCGATATCGCCGCGACCATGGCCGAAGTGGTGCGGGTTATGCAGCCCGGCGGCACGATCATCGGGGACGAGCTCTATACCCATTCGCTGCTCCAGCGGATCCGGACCAGTGCCCCGGTGGAACGGATCGCCTATCCGCTGTTGCAGCGCTTCATCTACGATGGCGAAACGCCCTATATCACGCCCGACGAAAACAAGATCGACGAGGCAGAATTCGCGATCGTGCGCGCCGCGCTGCGCGATGCGCGGATCGATTTCTTTGGTCTCGCCGAAGGCCGCCTGTTCCCCTCGCGCCCGCGCTGGAGCTGGGCTGCGCGGATCGACCGCGCGCTGATGGACACTGCGCCGGAGCCGCTCGCCGCGCGGCTGGGCAGCCGGGTGCTGTTCAGCGGGACCGTGGCGAAATAGGGCGCCTGCACCGAATCTGCACGGCATAGGCGCCGCAAGTCCTCAGCACCGCCGCCATGCCGTGCATCCTGTTGCCGCAGAGGGATGGCAACAGGAGGCTGCAATGACTGCACAGACATTCCGACTACCCCGGCTGCACGGCAGCTTTGCCGTGAAACTGGCCATGGCCGCCGCGCTGATCGCGCTGGCCGACCAGGTGTTCTTCATTCGCGAACTGAGCTTCGGCTGGCTCGGCCTGTTCGGCACGGCCCTGGCCCTCACCACCGTGCTGGCCAACCCCGCTTTGCGGCACGATCGGCGCGCACTGATCGCGCTGACCTTTGCCCTGGCAATGGCAGGAGCGATGATCTGGGATGCAGCACCCCTGCCCTTCCTGCTGTTCTGGGTGGCACTGGGGCTGGCGATCCTGCTGCCCGGTACCGCGCGGTTCGACGATGGCTGGCGCTGGGCGCAGCGGCTGATTGCCCACGGGTTCAAGGCGCTGTTCGGTCCGCTGATCGACCTGTTCAAACTGAGCCGTGCCCGGAACCGCCGACCTGTTGGAACCGGCCTGCGCCGCCTGCTCCCTGCCCTGTTCCTGCCGCTGGCCGGATCGGCGGTCATCCTGACCCTCTTCACCTTTGCCAACCCGGTGTTCGAGCAGGCGATCGACAGCCTGACCATGCCCCTGCTGGATGAACGCACTGCCGGGCGGATCATCTTCTGCGGCGCGATCTTCGTGATCACCTGGGGTGTGCTGCGCCCGCGCCGCGCCCGGCCTTACTTTGGCACCTTTGACGGCTCGGGCGATCTGGCGATCCCCGGCGTCAACCCGGCCTCGGTCCTCATCTCGCTGATCGCCTTCAACGCGCTGTTCGCCATGCAGAACGCAATGGACCTCGCCTGGCTGTGGGGGCTGCTGCCGCTGCCTGATGGCATGACCCTGGCCGACTATGCCCATCGCGGCGCCTATCCGCTGATCGCCACCGCACTGCTGGCCGCGCTGTTCGTGCTGATCACCCTGCGTCCCGGATCGCAGACGGCCGACAATCCGCTGGTACGCAAGCTGGTCACGCTCTGGATCGCGCAGAACCTGGTGCTGGTCGCCTCCTCCATGCTGCGGCTCTACGATTACATCGACGCCTATTCGCTGACCCGCCTGCGGATCGCGGCCCTCGCCTGGATGGCGTTGGTGGCGGTGGGCCTGGCGCTGATCGGCTGGCGGCTGCTGCGCGGGCATAGCGCGCGCTGGCTGATCAACGCCAACTGCGCGGCGGCCATGCTGCTACTGGGGACCTATGCCTTTGTCGATACCGGCGCGTTCGCGGCCCAGTGGAACGTGCGCCACGCCCGCGAAGTGGACGGGACCGGCGCGGGAATCGACCTGTGCTACATGGCAGAACTGGGCACCCCGGCGTTGCTGCCGCTGATCGATCTGGAGGACCGCCCGCTCGACCCGGTGCTGCGCGAGCGGGTACGCGAACTGCGCGCGCAGGTGCAGTACCGCCAGGGCCAGATGCTGGATAACGGGGCCTGGACCCTGCTGGGCGAGCGGCGACTGGCCCGGGCCGAGGCGCTAGGCCGCCAAACGCCGCGTGCCTGGCCCGGCGCGCGCTATGACTGCAGCGGGACGCCGCAGGATCCTACGGCAAGCTATCTGGACCAGATCGGTTGACGGCGGCAATGGAACCGGCGCAAACCAGAACCATGGCCCGCCGTGTCCTGATCGTCGACGATGACCCGCATATCCGCGAGGTGCTGACCTTTGCCTTCGCCAAGTCGGGGGTCGAGACGGCCGAGGCGGGCGATGGCGAGGAAGCCCTGGCGCTGATCGGCCAGAACCCGCCCGACCTGGTCGTGCTGGATATCAACATGCCGCGGATGGATGGGCTGGAAGTCTGCCGTCGTCTGCGTGCCAGCGGCGACCTGCCGATCCTGTTCCTGTCCAGCCGCGACGATGAGCTGGATCGCGTGCTGGGGATAGAGCTGGGCGCCGACGATTACGTGGTCAAGCCGTTCTCCCCGCGCGAGGTGGTGGCCCGCGCCCAGGCGATCCTGCGCCGCTCGGCGCGCGAGACCGTCGCGCCAGTAGCCGCATCGACCACACCGGCGCAACCGCTTGGCCGGGGTGGGCTCAGCCTCGATATCGATGGCTGGGCCGCCCAGTGGCAGGGGGCAGAGGTGGCGCTGACCGTCACCGAGTTCACCCTGCTGCGCACCCTCGCCAGCGCGCCCACGCGTTTCTTCAGCCGCGATGAACTGATCGATCGGCTGCACGGCCCCGGCTTTGCCATTACCGACCGCACGATCGACAGCCACGTGCGCAACCTGCGCCGCAAGTTCGCTGATGTGGGCTGCGACAGTCTGGTCGAAACGCGTGCAGGCGTCGGCTATCGGCTTGGGCCTTGCGCTCCGGCATGATCGCAGCCCTGCGCAAGCTGGCCCGCGCGCTGTGGCCCATGCCGCGGCTGCGCTGGCTGCTGTTCGGCACACTGTTGTTCGTGGCCGCCCTGCCCGGCATCGCCGCGCTGGGCCTGAGGGTTTACGAGAACGCGCTGATCCGCCGCACCGAAGCGGAACTGACCGCGCAGAGCGCCGCGATTGCCGCCAGCGCCGCGCTGCTCTGGCCCGGCCCGGCTGCCACCGCCCCGCCCGAGCCGCAGGATGACCCGGCCGATACCCTGAGCGAAAGCTACGAGGATACCCCCACCGGCGTCGATCTGCGCTCATCGCCCGTCCTGCCCGAACGACCGGCTGCCGCCGCAACCCCCGCCCGCGCCGATCCGGTCGCACAGCAGGTGGCTGACCGGATCGCCCCGGCCATAGCCGAGACCAAGCGCGCGACCCTGGCCTCGATCCTGTTGCTTGACCGGCAGGGCCTGCTGCTCAACGGCCGCGACCGCGGGCTGAGCCTCGCTCAGGTACCCGAGGTGCGCTCGGCGCTGGGCGGTGCGCCCGCCACGGTGCTGCGCCACAACGATGCCTACCTGCGCGATACCCCGCTGGACTGGATCAGCCGCGCCACCTCGATCCGCATGCACCAGGCCCGACCGATCACGGTGCGCGGCGAAGTGGTCGGCGCGGTGCTGGTCTCGCGCAGTCCGCGCGCGCTGTTTCGGGGGATGTGGGAGGATCGCGGCAAAATTGCACTGGGCGTCGGCGCGATCTTCTCGCTCTTGCTGGTCCTCACCGCAGTGCTGGCTCGTGCCATCGTCAGTCCGGTCGAACGGCTCAGCCGCGCCAGCCGCGCGCTCGCCCAGGGCCGCCATGCTGCGCCGCGCCGACCGACGCTGGAAGTGCGCGAGATCGGCAGCCTCTATGACGATTTCGCCGCCATGTCGGCCGCGATTGCACGCCGCTCGCGCTACCTGCGCGATTTCGCGGCGGCGCTGAGCCACGAGTTCAAGACGCCGCTGGCCGGCCTCTCTGGCGGGATTGAGCTGTTGCAGGACCATGGCGAAACGATGAGCGCGGCGGAGCGCGAGCGGTTCCTTGCCAACATGGCCGCCGATGCCGGGCGGCTTTCGCGCCTCGTCAGCCGCCTGATGGAACTGGCGCAGGCAGACATGGGTCGCAGCGATCCATCAGCCCGCGCGGACCTAGACCCGCTGCTGACCCAAGTGGCGGACGGCCTGCGGCGCGAGGGCTTCGCCATCACCATGATCCTGCCGCCCGACCTGCCGCCGCTGATGGCAGAGGCCGGCGCGCTGGAAGCGATCCTCACCACGCTGATCGAGAACGCCCGCCAGGCCGGAGCGCGGCACCTGACCATCAGCGCCGCGCTGGTTGACGGCGCAGTCGCGATCCGCCTGGCCGACGATGGGCCCGGCATTCCCGCAGCCGACCGCGATCGGGTGTTCGACCCCTTCTTCACCAGCAAGCGCGCCAATGGCGGCACGGGCCTCGGCCTGCCGATCGCCCGGGCACTGGCGGAGAACGGGCGCGGACTACTGGAACTGGCGGAGAGCGCGGCGGGTGCGGTCTTTATCCTGACCCTGCCGACTGCCTGACTCGCACCGGCCGCCGCAATCGGCTAGAGCGCAGGACAATGGATACAGCCGACCTTCGCATCGCCCTGTTCAGCGGCAACTACAATTACGTCCGCGACGGGGCCAACCAGGCGCTCAACCGACTGGTGGGCTACCTGCTGCGCCAGGGCGCGGCGGTGCGGGTCTATTCGCCCGTGGTGGATGAACCGGCCTTCCCGGCCACCGGCGATCTGGTCGGCGTGCCAGCCTTCGCCTTTCCCGGGCGCGGGGAATACCGCGTGCCGATGCTGCTCAGCCCCCGGGTGCGGGCCGACCTGAAGGCGTTCAACCCCAACGTGGTGCAGATCTCCTCGCCCGATTTCGTCGCGCACCGCGCGGTTACCTGGGCCCGGCACCGCAAGATCCCGGTGCTGGCTTCGGTCCACACCCGGTTCGAAACCTATTTCCGCTATTACAACATGGCCTGGCTGGAACCGGTGGTCGAAGCCCTGCTGCGCCGGCTCTATCGCCGCTGCGATGCACTGGTCGCCCCGTCGGAATCGATGGCCCAGGTGCTGCGCGATCAGCGGATGAATTATGACATCGACATCTGGTCGCGCGGGGTCGATCGCGAGATCTTCGACCCCACGCTGCGTTCGCTGGAATGGCGCCGCGAACTGGGGATCGGCGATGACGAGGTGCTGGTCGGCTTCCACAGCCGGCTGGTCATGGAAAAGGGGCTCGACGTCTTTTCCGACACGATCGACGAACTGCGCCGCCGGGGCGTGAAGCACCGCACGCTGATCGTCGGCGATGGCCCGGCCCGGCCGTGGCTGGAAGCGCGCTTGCCGCAGGCGGTCTTTGCCGGCTTCAGGGGCGGCAAGGATCTTGGCAAGGCGGTCGCCAGCATGGACGTGCTGTTCTTCCCCTCGACCACCGAAACCTTCGGCAATGTCAGCCTCGAAGCCATGGCCAGCGGCCTGCCGGTCGTGGCTGCGGCAGCCACCGGCAGCCAGAACCTGGTCGCCAATGGTCGCTCGGGCCGGTTGATCCGCCCCGGCGCAGTCCACCAGTTCGCCGAGGCGCTGCGCGCCTATATCGAAGACCCGGCGCTGCGCACTGAGCACGGCAAGGCCGGGGAACTGCGCAGCCGGGATTTCAGCTGGGACCAGATCAACCAGGTCGTGGCCGACACCTACCTGCGGTTGATTCGCCAGAAGGCCGCGCTGACCCGGCGTTGATCGCCTAGCGCAGCACGCCTTTGGCAAAGGCCCCGCGGCAGAACCACCACAGGAACCCGATCACGGCCAGGATTACCACTGGCTGGGCTGGTTCAAGCACGCCAGCCACGGCCTGAGCCGCGAAACTGGCCAGCGCACCGACGAACGAGAGCAGGAACGCTTCGACTGCCCTGCGTGATCGGACGATCATCAGCACCGAACCAAGGAACGAACCCCAGATGCCGAGCGCCCAGCCGATGCTGGCCCAGACCGGCATGGTGGCGATGTAATCCTGCATTTCCGTCGGTGCGGCCGCCAGCATCGCCGGATCGCCCAGCCGGGTCATGATGTAGAGATAGGCCCCGAAGCTGTTCCACAGCAGGCCGATCACGGCCACGGCCCAGAATTGCCACCCCGGAGTGGCCGGTGCGCCATCATTCATCGCATGTCTCCCCCATCCCGTTTCAGGATGGGGGAGAAGGTATCACAGGTAACCGGATGCGCAAATCGACGGGGTCAGAGCTTCTCGATCCGGCGGGCGAGGTCGTCGATCGCCGAGACGATCTCGTCGATCATCTCCGGTCCGGCTTCGCCCGCGCGGATCTTGTGCATCAGCACCTGGCGCAGGTTGCCCATGGCACGGCGCAGCGATGCCGCATCCGGACGGCTGCGCTCTTCGCCCATTGCGGTAAGCCGGGCCATCAGCGCTGCGACTTCTTCCGACCGCTCGGCCAGGTGAGCCGTGCCATCGGCGGTCACCGCAAAGCTCTTGCGGCTGCCTTCGCCGCGCTGTTCGGCAATCAGGCCCATGTCCTCCAGCAGGGTCAGCGTGGGATAGACCACGCCGGGGCTGGGGGCATAGGCGCCGTGGGTCAGTTCCTCGATCGCCTTGATCAGATCATAGCCGTGGCGCGGCTCGTCGGCGATCAGCTTGAGCAGCACCAGCCGCAGCTCGCCACCTTCGAACATCCGGCGGCGGCTGCGACTGCCGCTTTCGCCGGGCGTCGCATCCCACGAGAAGGCAAACGGCCCCCAGCTGCGCGAGCCGCGCCAGCGCGCACCGGCCTGCTTGCCGCAGCCATGGCGTGAGTATGAATAGAACATCGGAGTGATCCTTTCGATTCCAAGATGCAGTCAAGATATATCTAAGATGCATCGTTTCAACCCCCCTCGTCCGAATCCCTCGGCGGCCCTATGGTCGCGCCGATGGCCGACCTCTTTGCCGCAGACCTGCCCCCAGCCCAGCCGGACGAACCGCGCGCCGATGCGCCGCTGGCTGACAAGCTGCGGCCGCGCAGTCTGGCCGAGGTGATCGGGCAGGAACACCTGACCGGGCCCGAAGGCGCGATCGGTCGGATGGTGGCCGCCGGCCGCCTCTCCAGCATGATCCTGTGGGGGCCGCCCGGCACCGGCAAGACCAGCACGGCGCGGTTGCTCGCCGATGCTGTGGGTATGCGCTTCGTATCGGTCAGCGCGGTGTTCTCGGGCGTGGCCGACCTCAAGAAGGCCTTCGCCGAGGCGGAGACCGCGGCGAAGATGGGCCAGCGCACCCTCCTGTTCGTGGACGAAATCCACCGCTTCAACCGCGCCCAGCAGGACGGCTTCCTGCCATTTGTCGAGCGCGGCACGGTGACGCTGGTCGGCGCGACGACCGAGAACCCAAGCTTCGCGCTCAACGCCGCGCTGCTCAGCCGCGCGCAGGTGCTGATACTGCACCGGCTGGATGCGAGGGCGCTCGACATGCTGCTGGCCCGCGCCGAGGACCTGGCCGGGCTGCTGCCACTGACGCCAGAGGCGCGCGAGGCGCTGGTCGCGAGTGCGGACGGCGATGGCCGTTTCCTGCTCAACCAGGCCGAAACGCTCTACAATGCCAACATCGCCGAGCCGCTCGATCCGGCCGCGCTGGGGGCCTTCCTGCAACGCCGCGTCGCCGTCTACGACAAGGACCGCGACGGGCACTACAACCTGATTTCCGCGCTCCACAAGGCGCTGCGCGGTTCCGATCCGCAGGCCAGCCTCTATTACCTCGCCCGGATGCTGACCGCCGGGGAAGAGCCGCTTTACGTGCTGCGGCGACTGGTGCGCTTTGCCAGCGAAGACATTGGCCTTGCCGATCCGCAGGCGCTGACCCAGTGCCTGGCCGCCAAGGATGCCTATCAGTTCCTTGGCAGCCCGGAAGGCGAGCTGGCGATCGTCCAGGCCTGCCTCTACCTCGCCACCGCGCCCAAATCGAACGCGGCCTATGTCGCGCAGAAGGAGGCCTGGCAAAGCGCGAAGGAAACCGGCAGCCTGGCCCCGCCCGCGCACATCCTCAACGCCCCGACCAAGCTGATGAAGGACATCGGCTATGGTGCGGGCTATGCCTATGACCACGAGGCCGAGGACGGCTTTTCCGGCGCCGATTACTGGCCCGAGGGGATGGCGGCGCAGCAATACTACCGCCCGGTGGAACGCGGGTTCGAGCGCGAGGTGCTGAAGCGGCTCGAATGGTGGGACAAGAGGCGGCGCGAGCTGCACGGGGAATGAAGCCCGCCAAGATCAAACAAGGCCGCTTTCAACATTTCGCCGCAGTCGACTGGTCCGGCGCGGCAGGTGAGCGCCATCATGGCATTGCCGTCGCGCTGTGCGGGCCGGGCAAAGCCGTCCCTGAACTGGTTCGCCCTGGCCACCGCTGGTCGCGCCCCGAAGTGCTCGACTGGCTGCTGAACGATCTGCCCGACAGCACCATTGTCGGCTTCGACATGGGGATCAGCCTGGCCCATGCCGATGCCGGGGCCTTCTTCCCCGGCTGGGCGGAAAGCCCCGCAACCGCGCGAGAGCTATGGGCGCTGATTGACCGGGTCTGCGCCGATGATCCGCACCTGTCGGCCAGCAGTCTGGTCGATCACCCCGAAGCCGCCCGCCATTTTCGCCGCCATGGCGGGCGCGTGGGCGATCTGTTCGGTGGGGGCCGCGGCCGCTTCCGCGTCACCGAGCGCGCGCAAGAGGCGATGGGTTGCCGCCCCTATTCGAACTTCAACCTGGTCGGCGCGGCCCAGGTCGGCAAGTCGAGCCTGACGGGGATGCGGCTGCTGCACCGCCTGGACGGCCGCCTGCCGGTCTGGCCAATCGATCCGCTGCCCGAGACAGGCTCGGTGGTCTGCGAGATCTACACCACCATCGCCGCGCGAGCCGCCGGCCGGCGCACCGGCGCTTCCAAGATCCGCGATCATGGCGATCTTGCTGCTGCGCTGGCAGCATTGGGATCGACCCCGGCGGCCGGCTCCGGCGCGATCACCGACCATGCCGCCGATGCCCTGATCACCGCCGCCTGGCTGCGGATCGCGGCGCACGACCGGGCCCTGTGGAACCCGATGGGCCTGACTGCGGAAATTGCCCAAACAGAGGGGTGGACCTTTGGCGCGGCCTGACGCAAAGGACACCAGCACAAAGACCACGTTGCCGGCTTAGCTCAGTTGGTAGAGCACCTGATTTGTAATCAGGGGGTCGCGGGTTCGATCCCTGCAGCCGGCACCACATAACTTACGAAGGGGCGGTCATTAAATGCTTGCAGAGATGATCACGCGGCTGTTCGAGCGGTCGCTCGACGATGCAGCGCAAGCCGCCGCGCGCGAAGGGCAATGGCTGCCCGCGCTGTGGGCCGAGGTTGAGGAAATGGGCCTGCCGCTGGCCCTGCTGACCGAGGACCAGGGCGGCTTCGGCCTGTCCTTTGCCGAAGCGGGCGAAGCGCTGCGCTTGCTGGGCAGCCATGCCATGCCGCTGCCGGTCGCGGAAACGATGGCCGCCAACCAGCTGCTCGCCGCCGCCGGTCTGCCGCTGGCCGAAGGTCCCTCCGGGCTGGCCCGTGCTGACGATCTGACCATCAGCAATGGCCGCCTGTCTGGCACCGTCGCCCGCGTCGCCTGGGGTGAGCAGCTCGATTGCCTGGCCCTCGCCGTGGGAGACAAGCTTTACCGTGTGCCGCGTTCGGGCTGGTCGGTGGCCGAAGCCGGCACCGCGCTCAATTTCCACCCGCGCCCCAGCCTTGCGCTTGACTGGGCCATTGATGCCGAGGCCGCGCTGCCGTGGTGCCCGCTGGCCGGCGGCGCGACCGTGCGCGCCTACCAGATCGCCGGGGCGCTGGAAGCGGCCCTGGAAATGACGCTCAGCCACACCGCCACCCGCGTCCAGTTCGGCAAGCCGTTGCAGAAGAACCAGGTGGTGCAGCACGAACTGGCCAAGCTGGCCGGCGAACTGGCCTGCGCCACCGCCGCGGCCGACCTGGCCGGGGAAGCCCTCGCCCGCCGTGACGTGCTGGGCGTGGCCGCGGGCAGCCAGCGCGCCCGCGAAGCCGCTGGCGCAGGGGCCAGCATCGCCACCCAGATGCACGGCGCGATCGGCTTCACCCGCGAGCACCGTCTCCACCTTTACACCACCTCGCTGTGGACCTGGCGCGACGAGTTCGGCGGCCAGGTATCCTGGGCGAAACTGCTGGGCTCCGCCGCAATCGATGCGGGCGGCCCGGGCTACTGGCCGATGGTGACTGCACTATGACCGCGATTCCCTTCCCCGCCCCGCCGGCCGACAGCGCCGAGGTAATTGCCCTGCGCGCCGAGTTCCGCGCCTTCCTGGACCAGCAGCTGGCCAGCCGCACCCCGCGCCAGCGCAGCGACAACTGGTATGGCTATGACCGCGGCTTCAGCCGCGCGATGGGCCAGGCCGGCTATCTCGGCATGACCTGGCCGAAGCAGTACGGCGGGCATGAACGCAGCGCCTTTGAACGCGCGGTGATCGTCGAGGAATGCCTGGCCGCCGGGGCGCCCGTCGGCGCGCACTGGATCGCCGATCGCCAGTCCGGCCCCTCGATCCTCAAGTTCGGCACCGAAGCGCAGAAGCAGGCCTTCCTGCCGCGCATCGCGGCGGGCGAACTGTCGTTCGGGATCGGGATGAGCGAGCCGGATTCAGGCTCCGACCTTGCCGCCACCCGCACCAAGGCGGTGAAGGACGGCGATGTCTATCGCGTGACGGGGACCAAGGTCTGGACCAGCTTCGCCCACGAAGCGGACTATGTGATCCTGTTCTGCCGCACCAGCGGCACCCCGGCAGATCGCCACATGGGCACCAGCCAGCTGCTGGTCGATCTCAAAAACACCCCCGGTCTGACGATCAAGCCGATCATTGACCTGGCCGGCCAGCACCACTTCAACGAAATGCATTTCGAGGACGCGATTGTCCCTGCCGATATGCTGCTCGGTGAAGAGGGCCAGGGCTGGGACCAGGTGATGAGCGAGCTGGCGTTCGAACGCTCCGGCCCCGAACGCTTCCTCTCCTCGATCGAGCTGATGGTCCAACTGATCGAGGTGCTTAAAGGTCGTGACAGCGATGCCGCGCAGATCACCGTGGGCCGTGTGACCGCGCGCCTCGCCGTGCTGCGCCGCCTGTCGCGCTCGGTCGCAGGGATGCTGCAGGAGCACCAGAACGCCAACCTCCAGGCGGCGATCGTCAAGGACGTGGGCGCACTGTTCGAACAGGCCCTGCCCGAGATTGCCCGCGAACTGATCGATGCGGAAGCCGATCCGCGCGCCGCCGGGGCCTATGCCTCGGTCCTGGCGAACATCGTCCACAATTCGCCCAGCTGGTCACTGCGCGGCGGTACGCGGGAAATCCTGCGCGGGATCATCGCGCGCGGGCTCGGCACGCGCTGAGGCAGTTGCAATTGTAACCGGATCGGGGAATGGTTGGGATCATGACCGACCAAACCATGACCTATGCCCGCTACCTAGCGCTGGATGACCTGCTGGCCTGCCAGCATCCGCAGTCGGATTGTGATGACGAGATGCTGTTCATCGTCATTCACCAGACCAAGGAACTGTGGCTCAAGCAGATGATCCGCGAGCTGCGGCTGGCCAAGAGCCAGGTTCAGACCGATGCGCTGGTCCCGGGCTATAAAGCGATGGCCCGGGTCAGCCGGATCCAGGCGGTGATGACACTGAGCTGGGACGTGCTCGCCACCATGACGCCGAGCGATTACACCCGCTTCCGTGATGTGCTGGGGCCGTCGAGCGGGTTCCAGTCGGACCAGTTCCGTACCGTGGAATACATGCTGGGGCTGAAGGACGCGCGGTTCCTGGCCTATCAGGAGGACCGGCCCGAGGCGCGCGCGGCGATGGCGGCGGCGCTCGCCGCGCCCAGCCTGTGGGACGATGCGATTGCCGCGGCGGCGCGGGCGGGCCTGGCCATCCCGGCCGAGGTGCTGGAACGCGATGTCACGCAGCCTTATGAGGCCAATGCGGCGGTCGAAGCGGCCTTCCTCGAAGTCTATCGCCACACCGACCGCTATTGGGAGCTCTACCAGCTCGCCGAGAAACTGGTCGACCTCGACGATGCCATGGCGACCTGGCGGCACAAGCACGTGCTGACCGTGGAACGCGTGATCGGCGGCAAGCGCGGCACCGGCGGCACGGCCGGGGCGGCCTATCTCCATTCGACTCTGGGCAAGCGCGCCTTTCCGGAACTGTGGAGCCTGCGGACCTCGCTATGAGCTTCAAGCACCTGTTTTCCCGCGCCCTCGCCGCCAATCCGGATCGGCTGCATTTTGCCGCGCATAGCCACCACCTGTGGCCCGATGCCAGTTGGGCGGGCCATGCCGAAGCCTGGGACGATGCCGCGCGGCTGGCCGATCACAAGTGGGACCGGGTGTTCGGCGAAGTGATCCCCGCCGCCCAGCGCCATATCGCCGCCGAACTGGCCCTGCCCGATCCGGCCACCATCGCCTTTGCCCCCAATACCCACGAACTGCTGGTGCGGATCGTCTCCGCCTTGCCCATGGCCTGCCCGCGCGTGCTGGCGAGCGATGGGGAATTCCATTCCTTCCGCCGCCAGTCGCTGCGCTGGGCCGAAGCCGGTCGGATCGAGCTGACCACCGTGCCGCTGGATGAAGTGGTCGCGCGGGCCGAGGCGGGCGGCTTCGACCTGATCTTCGTCAGCCAGGTGCAGTTCAATTCAGGCCGTGTGCTGGAAGGGCTCGAGCGCCTTGCCGCCCTCTCCCGCCGCGATGGACCGTGGGTGGTGATCGACGGCTATCACGGCTTCATGGCCACGCCGACCGACCTGTCGGGCATTGCGGACCGAGCGTTCTACCTGTGCGGCGGCTACAAATATGCGATGGCGGGCGAAGGCGTGTGCTTCCTGCACTGTCCCCCCGGCTTCGGCCCGCGCCCGGAGTTTACCGGCTGGTTTGCCGCCTTCGATGACCTGGCCGCGAAGCAGGGCGGCGTCGGCTATGCGCCGGATGGCCGCCGGTTCCTCGGCAGTACCTTCGATCCTTCCGCGCTCTATCGCTTCAACGCGGTCCAGCAGATGCTGGCCAGCGAGGGCCTGATCACCGCCGCGATCAGCGCGCATTGTGACCGGCTCAAGGCCCGCTTCCGCGCTGCCGAGCCGCTGCCGGGCCTCGCCCTGATCTCAGACCCGCGCGCGCGCTTCCTGGCCTTCAAAGGCGAAGCCGCCCCGGCACTTTACGCCATGCTCGACAGCAAGGGCGTGGTCACCGACCTGCGCGACGATGTGCTGCGGATCGGCTTTGCCCTGTACCAGGATGAAGCCGATGTGGACGCCCTGCTGGCGATCCTGAAGCCCTGACACGAGAAAGCCCCGCCGGATCGCTCCGGCGGGGCCTTTCGTTTCAGACGCTAGCCCGCGATCAGAACTTGATCGAGGCTTCCACGCCGAAGACGCGCGGTTCGTTGACCATCGCGGTCAGGTTGTTGAAGTCGATCCCCGAGACGGCCGAAACATCGTTGGTGATGTTGCGGGCGAAGGCGGCGACATCGAACTTGTCGGTGCGGTAGCCCACGCGCAGGCCGCCTTCGAGCATGTTGTCGTCGCTGAATTCGAGCGACTCATACAGGAAGAACTGCACCTTCGAGCGGTATGCCCAGTCGGTGAAGATGTAGGCTTCGCCATCGCCCATCGGAGCGGCGTAACCGGCCGTCCAGTTGGCAATCCAGCGCGGGCTCTGCGGCAGCTGGTTGCCGTTGATCGAGAAGATCCCCGGGCTGCCGACACGGACCGGATCAAGCACGGTGCACGGCGCGCCACAGCCAGCGACGAAGGCGCCCGCATCCTTGATCTCGTTGTGGTTGTACGACAGGCCGGCGGTCAGGGTCAGGCCCTCGACCGGCTTGGCTTCGAATTCGGCTTCGAAGCCATAACCATCGACCTTCGCGGCATTGAGCAGCGTGGTGAAGTTCGAGGCCCCACCCACGGCAGTCAGCTGCAGGTTCTTGGTGTCGAAGTAGAACCCGGTCAGGTTGAAGCGCACCTTGCCATCGGCCAGGGTCGACTTGAGCCCGGCCTCATAGCTCATCGTGGTTTCGCTCTGCGCCACCGAGGGGGTGCGGCCAAACAGCAGGCGGGCCTGGATCGACGGGGCGCGATAACCCTTGGCCACGCGGGCGAACAGGTTGACGTCCTCGCTCACCGGCATCGAGGCGGCGAGATCCCAGGTCAGCACGTCATCGGCGACGCGGGTGGTGACGGTCGGCACCGGACCACCGAAGCCCAGGAAGCCGGGGCGGGTGTCGGTCGGACGGGCCGCAACCATGGTGCGCTTGTCATCGTTGTAGCGCATGCCGCCCTGCAGCTTGAGGCCATTCTCGAACTCGTAAGTGAGCGAGCCGAACAGGCCCCAGGCGGTGCTGTCCTGGCGCTGGGTGGCGACGGCAGCCGGGGTGGTATCGGTCGGGCCGCCGAAGTCGAAGCTGGTGATGTCCAGCTTTTCGTTCAGGTAGAACAGGCCGAACTGATAGCCCAGGCCACCGGTGTTGTTGCTGGCAAAGCGCAGTTCCTGGGTGAACTGGTCCAGGCTGGGCACATTGTCCTGCGACTGGGCCGAGAAGGGGATCACGCCCGGGCCCATGGTGGGGGCAAAGACATTGCCGAAGCCGCCATCGATATCGCCCCGGCTGTAGAGGTTGCCGTTCCAGTAGCTGGTGACCGAGGTGATGGTCAGCGGACCGGCGTCATATTCGGCGGTCATGCCGGCGTTGTAATTGCGCAGGCTCTGGAAGTTAAGGCCATCGGCGCGGGTCTGGTTGCGCTTGAACTCGGTGGTCGGGCCACCCAGGCCGATCAGCTTGTTGCTGCCCTTGGCAAAGGCATTGGCGCGGAACAGGCGGGCGGTACCGTCGAAATCGCGGATCTGGCCCACGAGACGAACGGTGAAGGCATCGCTCAGGTCAGCCTGGATCTGCAGGCGGGCGGCGATATCGTCGAACCCTTCGAGGTTGTTCTCACCGGCAACGTCGAGGTTATCGACCCAATCGTCGCGCCGCTGATAAAGCACCGACAGGCGGGCCGAAATGCCATCGGCCAGTTCACCGCCAACGCCGCCTTCGACGTTGACCGTCTGGAAGCTGCCCCAGCTGGCGCGCAGGTAGTTGTTCTTCGAGGTCGGCTTGGCGGTATCGAACTTGACGATCCCGGCCGGGGTATTGCGACCGAACAGGGTGCCCTGCGGCCCGCGCAGCACTTCGACGCGATCAAGGTCGAACACCGGGAAGCCCTTCAGGATCGGGTTTTCCAGCACGACATCGTCATAGACCAGGCTGACCGGCTGCGAGGCGTTGAGATCGAAGTCGGTGTTGCCCAGGCCGCGGATGTAAAAGCGCGGGAAGGTGCGGCCGAACGAGCTTTCGATGTTCAGGCTGGGCACACGGCCCGACAGGGCGCGGATGTCGGCACCTGCGCCGCTGACGGCGGCCAGGGTTTCACCACCCAGGGTGGCGACCGAAACGGGCACGTCCTGCAGGTTTTCCTCGCGCCGCTGGGCGGTCACGATGATTTCGCCGAGGCGGGCTTCGTCGCTCGATTCCTGAGCGAAGGCGGGGGCCGAAGTGGCAACGACGGCAATGGCCGAAAGGCTCAGCAGCAGCTTGGTGCGCATGGATTGGATGGTCCTTGTTGGGAGGGGTATGGACGAGCGCGCCGTTAGTCCAAACCGCCCGTCAGGAAAACCACCGTCGCACCGATCGCCTGTCGATTCGGTTGCAGGTGTGACCGATTAGCCGCGCCCGCGATAGCCGGCCACGCCCTGGTCGGGCACCCACAACCCTTCGGGCACCGGCCCGGATTGCCAGAACACGTCGATCGGGATGCCACCGCGCGGATACCAGTAGCCGCCGATCCGCAGCCAGCGCGGCTGCATTTCGGCCAACAGGCGCTGGCCGATGCCGACGGTCACGTCCTCGTGAAACCCGGCATGATTGCGGAACGCGCCGAGGAACAGCTTGAGGCTCTTCGACTCGACGATGGTTTCCCCGGGAGCATAGTCGATCACCAGGTGCGCGAAATCGGGCTGGCCGGTCACCGGGCAGAGCGAGGTGAATTCCGGCGCGGCGAAGCGCACCATGAACAGCGCCCCGGGGCGCGGGTTGGGCACATAGTCCAGCACGGCCGCTTCGGGAGAGGCGGGAAGCGCGCTGGTCTGGCCCAGGTGAAGGGGTTTGAGTGTGTCCGACATGACACAGCCAATGCCCCGAACGCGCGCGATGCACAACCCGGCCTCTTGGCGGGGGAAAGTTCACTCCCCATTCAGTGCCTTTATCGCTAGGGGGCTTGCCGCGCGCCGGGGGCGCCGGCGCAGACAGTTGAAGGGGCAAGACGTGAACGGGCGACAGGCAAGGGCATCTCTGGCAATGGCCTTGGCCGCGCTGGCGCTGGGCCTGCCCGCCATGCCGCTGGCGGCGCAGAGCACCTTCAGCCTGCCCCCCGGCCAGTCGACCCCAACGGCCCGCCCGGCCGGTCCCTTCGATCCCAACGATCCGACCACCAGCGCCGCCCGCCCGCGCCCGACCACGACGGCTGCGCCGACACCCGGCCCCGCCGCCACGCCCACAAGCGCTGCTCCTGCGACAAGCGCCGCATCGAGCGCCACACCGCGCGCGGCAACGACCGCCACGCCGCGCTCGGCGACCAGGACGACGCAGGCAACGGCCAGCGCTGCGCCCCAAGCCCCGGCCAGCACCGCGCCAGGTCCACTCGATAGCCTTGCCCTGCCCGGCGCGGCAGCTTCTGCGCCCCCCGCCGCCGATCCCTTCCCAACCGCGCTGCCGAGTGCCCCATCCGCCGCGGCGACTCCGCCCGCCAAGGAACCCTCCGCCCTGCCCGCCTGGTGGCCCTGGGCAGCCGGGGTGCTCGGCCTGCTGGCCGCACTGGGCGGCCTGTTGTTCTGGCGCCGCCGCCGCGACGATGCCGCACCGCAAATCGCGTTCGAGCCGCCGGTCGTTTCAAAGCAGCAGCCGGAAACCGCCTCCGAACCGGAACCGGCCCCGGTCGCTGCACCAACCCCGGCACCAACCCCAGCGCCAACAGCGCCGGTTGGTAACAACAGCGGCTTGCAGCTTGAACTGGTGGCCCGCCGCCTCGACGCTTCGTTGGTGGCCGCGACGCTGGCTTACAGCCTGAAGGTGACCAACACTGGCCCGGAACCGCTCGGCGCGCTGACCTTTGAGGCCGATATGGTCGGCGCCCATGCCTCGCGCCCGGTCGAACAGCAGATCGCCAGCGCCGAACAGCGGCTCGAACAGCGCCACGCCCTGACCGAGCTGGCACCCGGCGAAAGCGCCGAGTTCAAGGGCGAGTTCCGCCTGCCGCTGGCCATGATCACCCCGATCCGTGCCGGTAACGCGGCCTACTTCGTGCCGCTGGTGCGGCTGCGCGTGGAAGCGGTCGAAGCCGACGCCGCTTCGGCGGTATTGGCCCAGACCTTCGTGGTGGGCGAACTGCCCGACCAGCCGGGCGGCGCGCTCCGCCCGCTCCGGCTCGACCTTGGCCCGCGCACCTTCGCGCGCCTTGGCCAGCGCGCGGTCGGCTAAGGTCCGGTTTGCGGGGGTCCGAATCCCCCTCGACGCCAGCCCCGCGCCGGGTTAAGCCTCTTCGCAAGTGCAGCGAAGAGGAGCGCGCGCACCCGCACGGGCAAGAGCCCGGCCCAAGCCAGGAGGACGCGAGGAATATGGACAGTCTTGTCACCACCGAGTGGCTGGCCAACGAAATGGGTGCCAGCGATCTCAGGATCGTCGACGCCAGCTGGCACATGCCCGCAAGCGGCCGCAACGGGCTTGAGGAATACCTGGCGGGCCACATCCCCGGCGCGGTCTTCATGGACCTGGCCGATCTGGTCGATACCGCTTCGCCGGTTGACAACACCCTGCCACCGCCCGAAAAGTTCGCCAGCCGGATGCAGTCGCTGGGCCTTGGCGATGGCAGCCGCATCGTGATCTACGATGACAGCGCGGTGAAGACCGCGGCCCGTGCCTGGTTCATGCTCAAGCTGTTCGGCGCGCACGATGTCGCGATCCTCGATGGCGGGATCGCCAAGTGGAAGGCCGAGGGCCGTCCGCTGGCCGAAGGCCGCGAAACGCTGCGCCACCGCCACTTCACCGCCTGGCAGGATGAAGGCAAGGTCCGCACGAAGGAGCAGATGCTGGCCAATGTCAGCAGCGGGGCCGAACAGGTGCTCGATGCGCGCGGGGCGGCTCGGTTCACCGGCGAGGAAGCCGATCCGCGCCCGAACATCGCTGCGGGGCACATCCCGGGCGCGCGCAACCTGCCCTATTCCGAACTGTTCAACGCCGATGGCACCTTCAAGGACAAGGCCGGCCTCGCCGCCGCCTTTGCCGGTGCCGGGATCGATCTCGACAAGCCAGTGGTGACCAGCTGCGGCAGCGGCGTGACCGCCTGCGTGCTGCTGTTCGGCATGCACCTGCTCGGCAAGGAAGATGCCAAGCTCTATGATGGCAGCTGGACCGAATGGGGCGCCGATCCGGCGACGCCCAAGGAACTGGGGGCCGCAGCCTGAGCAGCAAGGACCAGCCTGACGACCTGCGCCCCGCCACCCGCCTGGTTGGCGCGGGGCGGCGTGCGGAATGGACCGGGACGCCGGGCGAGCCGGGGGCGGTGGTCAATCCGCCCGTATGGCGCGCCTCGACCCACCTCTATCCCGATGCGGCCGCGCTGCATGCCGGCAAACCCAATGCCGACGGTCATTTCTATTACGGCCGCCGCGGCGCGCCGACCCAATGGGCGCTGGCTGACGCGCTGACCGCGCTGGAGCCCGGCGCGGCGGGCACGGTGCTCTATCCATCCGGCGTGGCGGCGATTGCGGGGGCGCTGTTGGCCGTGCTGCGGCCGGGCGATGTCCTGCTGATGTCCGACAATGCTTATGAGCCGACCCGCAACATGGCGCGCGGCCTGCTGCGCGACATGGGGATCGAAACGCGCTGGTTCGATCCGCAGGACCCTGCCGCCTTTGCCGCCGCGGCCTGCGAACGCTGCAAGGCCGTGCTGCTGGAAAGCCCCGGCAGCCTGACGCTGGAAGTGCAGGACGTGCCTGCCCTCGCTGCCCTGGCGCGCGAACGCGGCATTGCCGTGGTGCTCGACAACACCTGGGCCGGGCCGCTGGCCTTCCCGGCGCTGGAACGCGGTGCCGACATTGCCGTGATGAGCCTGACCAAGCACGTGGGCGGCCATTCCGATCTGATGATGGGCAGCGCGGCGGCGGGCGAACGGCTCTATCAGAAGCTGCGCAAGACGGCGCAGGCGCTGGGCCAGGTGGTCTCGCCTGACGATGCCGCCCTGGCGCTGCGCGGTCTTCGGACGATGGGCGTGCGGCTGGAGCGCGAAACGGCGACTGCGCTGGCCCTGGCCCAGTGGCTGGCGGACCGGGCGGAAGTGGCCCATGTGCTTTGCCCGATGCTGCCCGGATCGCCGGGGCACGAGTTGTGGCAACGCGACTTCACCGGCGGCTGCGGCCTGTTCAGCCTGGTCTTCACGGGCAAGGATGGCACGGCGCGCGATGCCTTCATCGATGCGCTCGGCCTGTTCGGGATCGGCTATTCGTGGGGCGGCTTCGAAAGCCTGGTCAGCCCGGTCGATCCGGCCTCGGTGCGCAGCGCAACGCCCTGGCCGCTGCCAGGCATGGCGGCAGGCGACCGGTTCGGTGTGCGCCTGTCGATCGGGCTGGAAGATCCGGCTGACTTGCGGGCCGACCTCGAACGCGGCCTCGCCGCCTGGCGCGCGGCCTGAGTGCTCCGTGATCGGAGCGAATAGCTGACCTAATCCCCCGCAAAGGCATTCTGGCTGGCGACAGGCGGCCCGACCGCGCACTTAGCCAGCATGAGCAATGCTATCACCTCAGGAAAAGTCTGGCTGGTCGGCGCCGGCCCCGGCGATCCCGACCTGCTGACCTTGCGTGCCGCGCGCCTGATCATGCGCGCGCGGCTGATCGTTCACGATGGCCTGGTCGATCCGGCGATCCTGGCGCTGGCCAGGCCGGATGCCGTGCTGGTCTCGGTCGCCAAGCGCCGCTCGCGCCACACCATGCCGCAGGACGAGATCAACGCTCTCCTGGTGCGCGAAGCCCTCGCCGGCAAGGAAGTGGTTCGCCTGAAAGGCGGCGATCCGTTCATCTTCGGGCGCGGCGGGGAAGAGGCGGAAGCCTGCCATGCAGCCGGCGTTCCGGTTGAGGTGGTCCCCGGGATCAGCGCGGCGATCGGCGCCGCTGCCGCAGCGCAAATGCCGCTGACCCAACGTCGCTCGGCCTCGATCGTCAGCTTCGTCGCTGGCCAGTGCAAGGGCCTCAGCGAGCAGAACTGGTCGGGCCTGACAGGTCAGGGCCGCACCCTGGTGATCTACATGGGCCTCGCCACGGCCGAGGCGATTGCCGACAAGCTGATCGCCGATGGCCTCGCCCCCGACATGCCTGTCGCCGTGGTCGAAAATGCCACCCGCCCGCAGATGCGCGTGCTGCGCGCGCCGCTGGCGGGCCTGCCGGACCTCGTTTCCCGCCACAAGGTGAAGAGCCCGGCGGTGATCGTGATCGGCGAAGTGGCTGCTGAACCCGAAATTCAAACCCTGCGCGCCCTGGCGCTGGAGGCTGCACAGTGAAGATCCTGACCGGCAATGACCTCAAGACCGGCGCCGTCACCTGGTGGGACGGCGTGCAATGGTCGCTCCATGTGGAAGATGCGGTGGACGTGGGCGATCACGCCGACACGATCCTGGCCCGCGAAATGGCGGCGCGCCGCGTCAACGCCGCCTATGCGATCGAGGCGGTGAAGGATGAGCAGGGCGTCCGCCCGGCCCACATCAAGGACCGCATTCGCGCGCTCGGCCCGACCGTGCGCCCCGACCTGACTTTGAAGCCGGCCGATCCGACCGCCGGCGATTGGGTGATCTGATGTACAAATACGATACCTATGACCAGGCGATGGTCGATGCCCGCGTGGAAGAGTTCCGCGACCAGGTGCGCCGCCGCCTTGAAGGCCACATCACCGAGGACCAGTTCAAGCCGCTGCGGCTGATGAACGGGCTCTACCTGCAGCTTCACGCCTATATGCTGCGCGTCGCCATTCCTTATGGCACGCTGTCCTCCGCGCAGATGCGGATGCTGGGCGATATCGCCGACAAGTATGACCGCGGCTATGGCCACTTCACCACCCGCCAGAACATCCAGTACAACTGGATCAAGCTGGAAGACGCCGGCGATATCCTGGCCGACCTCGCCTCTGTTGAGATGCACGCGATCCAGACCAGCGGCAACTGCATCCGCAACACCACCAGCGACCAGTATGCCGGGGCCGCGGCGGATGAGGTGGTCGATCCCCGCCCCTATGCCGAACTGATCCGCCAGTGGTCCACCTTCCACCCGGAGTTCAGCTTCCTGCCGCGCAAGTTCAAGATGGCGGTGATCGCCTCTGACATCGACCGCGCAGCGATGAAGCTGCACGATATCGGCATCCAGATCGTGAAGAACGAAGCGGGCGAGATTGGCGCGGCCTTCTATGTCGGCGGCGGCATGGGCCGCACCCCGATGATCGCGCCCTGCATCAATCCCTTCGTGCCGATTGACCAATTTATAACCTATTCGGAGGCCTGCCTGCGGGTTTATAACCGATATGGACGGCGCGACAACAAGTACAAGGCGCGGATCAAGATCCTGGTCCACGAGCTGGGCAAGGACGAATATACCCGCCAAGTCGAGGAAGAATTTGCCCACTTGCTGAGCCAGAACATCGAGCCGCCGCTGGCCGAGCTGGAGCGGATCAAGGCGATGTTCGCCGATCCGCCGTTCGAAGCCGGTGCGCCCGACGAGCTTGACCGCAGCGATCCCGATTTCGCGCTGTGGGTGGATAACAACTGCGTCACCCACAAGCAGCCCGGCTATATCGCCGCAACGATCAGCCTGAAGCCGGTTGGCGGCATCCCCGGCGATGCCAGCGGCGAGCAGATCCGGCTGATGGCGGACCTCGCCAAGCAGTATTCGTTCGACGAACTGCGCGTTACCCACGCCCAGAACATCGTCCTGCCGCATGTGAAGAAGGCTGACCTGTACACGCTGTGGCAGGTGCTGGAGGCCAATGGTCTGGGCACGCCGAACCTTGATCTGGTCGGCGACATCATAGCCTGTCCCGGCCTCGATTATTGCAGCCTCGCCAATGCCCGCTCGATCCCGGTCGCGCAGAAGATCAGCCAGCGGCTGTCGGATAAGCAGCAGGAAATCGGCGAACTGAAGCTGAAGATTTCGGGCTGCATCAACGCCTGCGGCCACCACCACGCCGGCCACATCGGCATCCTGGGGGTCGATCGCAAGGGCGTCGAGAATTACCAGCTGCTGCTGGGCGGCAGCGAGGCGGCCGATACCTCGCTCGGTCAGATCACCGGCCCCGGCTTCGATGAGGACGGCATCGTCGACGCGGTCGAGAAGGCCACCCAAGTCTATCTTGCCAACAAGGAAGGCACCGAGCGCTTCCTCGATACCTATCGCCGCATCGGCATGGCCCCGTTCAAGGAGGCGCTCTATGGCTGAAGTCCAGTTCCGCTTCCGCAATGACGAGCCGGTGGCCGATCCGGCCGTGACGGTGGATTCGTTCGGTGAGCAATCGAACGCCGCCGCCGTCCGGCTCGAACCGGGCGACGATGCGCGTGACCTGATCCCGCACCTCGACCGGCTCCAGCTGATCGAGGTGAACTTCCCCGTGTTCGGCGATGGTCGCGGCTATTCCGCCGCCCGCATCCTGCGCGAGGCTGGCTATGCCGGCGAACTGCGCGCCGTGGGTGACGTGCTGGTCGACCAGATCGCCTTCCTGCGCCGCTGCGGGTTCGATGCCTTCGCCCCCGAAGTGCCACTCGATCCCGCCGATGCCGAAGCCGCTTTCAACCGCTTTGCCGAAGTCTATCAGCCCACCACCGATGGTCGCGCCGCGATCTGGGCCAAGCGGCATGGCTGAGGCCCAGCGCCAGCCCGATGTGATCGATACTGCCCCGGCCTTTGTCCAGGCCGATGCAGACGCGCTGAACGCGCGCTTTGCCGGGGTCGATACCGGGGCGATGCTGACCGAACTGCTGGCGGGCGAGCTCAAGGGCCGGATCGCCATCGTCTCCTCGTTCGGCGCGGAATCGGCGGCGCTGCTGCACCTGGTCGCTGCGGTCGACAAGACCGTGCCACTGATCTTCATCAACACCCAGAAGATGTTCGGCGAGACGCTGGCCTATCGCGACGAACTGGCCGAGCGGCTGGGCTTTACCGACCTGCGCGTGTTCCGCCCCGATCCCTATGACCTGGCCGCGCGCGACCAGACCGGGCTGCGCTGGTCCTATGATCCCGATGGCTGCTGCGATATCCGCAAGGTTCGCCCGCTGCGCCGCGCGCTGGCCCCGTTCGACGCCTGGATTTCCGGCCGCAAGGCTTTCCAGGCCAAGAGCCGCGCCGCCCTGCCCCGGTTCGAGATCGACGAAGGCCGGTTGAAACTCAACCCGCTGGCCGATTGGTCCAAGGAGCAGCTCGAAGCCTATATCGACGAACACAAGCTGCCGCGCCACCCGCTGGTCGCGCAAGGCTATCCCTCGATCGGCTGCTCGCCCTGCACCAGCAAGGTCGGCCCCGGCGAAGACCCGCGTTCCGGCCGCTGGAAGGGCTGGGAAAAGACCGAATGCGGCATCCACGGCGAAGCCAGCGCCAGCGAACTGCCGCCGGGCTACGATCCGGCGTTCTGATCACCTTCCCATCCAAGGGATGGAAAGGTGATCCAGCGCCAGGGCTCAGCCGGGAACGCGCTCCACGGTCGAGACTTCGCCTTTCGCATTCTTGCTCGTCCAGACGCCGTTTTCGACCTTCTCTTCGTTGCACTTTTCGGCTTCGCCGGTCTTGGTCGTGCAATAGAGGTTCGGGTTCTTCTGCACCCAGGTGCCGGTCTCGTTCACCTTGCCATCAAGGGTGGACTGGTACGTGCCGTCAGCCTTCACTTCCTCGACATAGACCTTCCCGTCGGCGGCAGTGACCTTGTAGGTTCCCACCGAGGCCTGGCCATCAGCGGCAATGTTGGTCGCTTCGGGGGCTGCCGCCGTGGTGGCAGCGGCTTGCGTTTCAGCCGCCGGTTCGGGCTTCGAACAAGCGGCAACCGCCACCAAGGCGGCCAGTGCGATCGCAATTCTCATGTGGTTTTCCCCTCTTCACGGAGAGACCGGGAATAGCCTCACCGACTCGCGCGCCTGACACGAGCCTAGGCGGAATATGGGGAAACACCTAATCCGTCTAAAGCCACTCGTTCTCGCGGTACCATTCAGCCGTCGGCTTCAGCCCTTCGCGCGTGGGGACCAGCGGTCGCCACAGCCCGGCTGGCAAGTGGGCTGAGACCGAGGCAAGGTGCAGCATCCACGGCGAAGCCAGCGCCAGCGAACTGCCGCCGGGCTACGATCCGGCGTCCTGAGGCCCAGCCCGGCCAAACAGGCGAGGTTGCCTTTCGATCACGCTGCCCGCAGACTGCGGCCATGATGCTGGACCGCCGCACCGCCATCGCCTCGTTCGCCGCCCTGCCGCTCGCCGCCGCACCGCTCGGCAGCCGGGCCTTCGCTGCCCAGACCCCGGTGACAGTGTTCGAGGCACGCCGGATCGTGACCATGGAACCGGCGCTACCCACCGCCCGCTTTGTCGCCGTGGCTGATGGCATAGTCCTGGGGCTCGGTCAGACCCTGGACGAACTGGCCCCCTGGACCACAGGCCGGCCGACCAGGATCGACCGCAGCCTGTCCGGGCAGGTGCTGTTTCCGGGGCTGATCGATCCGCACGTTCACCCGATGCTGGCAGCGGTCATGCTCAACCTGCCCTTCATCGCTCCGGACGACTGGGACTTGCCCAAGGGCCGCTATCCCGGTGCGCGCACGCCGCGCGAATGGTGGGACCGGCTGCGCGCAGCCTTGTCCGCCAGTTCGACCGATCCGTTCATCTGCTGGGGCTATCACGAACTGTTTCACGGTCCGCTGGATCGCGCCGCACTTGATGCCCTGGCGCCCGATCGCGCCGTGGTGATCTGGCAGCGCAGCTTTCACGACGTGATCGTCAACAGTGCCGCGCTCAAGGCCTGGGGTCTGGGGACGGCGGAAGCCTTCGCCGCCGCCATGGCCAAGGCCGGAGCCGATCCCAAGGACAGCAGTTTCGAACGAGGGCTGTTTTCCGAAACCGGCCTGCCAGTGGCGCTGGGCAAGATGCAGCCGACCCTGCTCGGCGGCGGCAAGGTTCGCGCCGGGATGGCCGATCTCCAGCGGCTGATGCTGACCAGGGGCGTCACCACCGTATCGGACATGGGCACCGGCATCTTTGCCGATTTCGCCACCGAAGCCGGCCTGATCCGCACTGCCTTCGAACGCGCGGACAATCCTTCGCGGATCATGCTGATGCCGCTGGCGCACCAGATTGCTGCCAGTCGCGATCTCGATCAGATGCTGCGCGAAACGGAAGCGGCCTTTGCAGGACCGCATGTCCGCGTCGACCGGCGGGTCAAGTTGCTGGCCGATGGCGCGTTCTTCGCCCTCAACATGCGGATGAACCCGCCCGGCTATACCGACGGGCACCAGGGCAAATGGATCACCCCGCCCACCGCATTGGCCGAAATGGCCAGCCGGTTCTGGCAGGCGGGCTATTCGCTGCACATCCACGTCAACGGCGACGAAGGGCTGGATGCCGTGCTCGCAGCGGTCGAGCGCCTGCCCGAGCGCCGGGCTCAGACCGTCACCCTGGAACACCTGGGCTATTCAACCGAAGCGCAGAACCGCCGGATTGCCCGGCTTGGCCTGATGGTGTCGGCCCAGCCCAATTACATCCGCGTGCTGGGCGATGCCTATGGCCGCACCGGGCTGGGACATGACCGGGCCGGGGCAATCAACCGGCTGGGCTCGCTGGAGCGCAAGGGTGTGCCGCTGGGGCTGCACAGCGATTTCAACATGGCCCCGATCGATCCCTTCTACCTCGCTGGGATCGCGGCCAACCGGATCACTATCGAAGGGAACCGCAAGGTGCCAAGCGAGGCGCTGACGCTCGACAAGGCCTTGCGCGCGATTACCAGCGAGGCGGCACAGGTGATCGGCATGGACAGCCTGGTCGGCTCGATCGCGCCCGGCAAGAAGGCCGACTTCGCCGTGCTGGACCGCGATCCCTATGCCGCCGGAGTGGCGGGCTTAAACCGGATCGGGATCGCCGGGGTGGTCTTCGAAGGGCGGTTCTTCCCGGCCTAAAGCCACTTGTTCTCGCGGTACCATTCGGCCGTCGCCTTCAGCCCCTCGCGCGTCGGGATCAGCGGGCGCCACAGGCCTGCAGGCGGCCGGGCTTCGTGGGTAACAACCCAATCCGGGTGCGTCATGTAGCCAACCCGGTCGAGCGTCAGCTTGGCCTTGTGCTTGCGCACGAAGCGATCGGCCCGCGCGACCCGTTCCAGCGAGGCGCGTGATAGATGCACCACCCAGGGGCGCCGCCCCATGGCCCAGCCGACCGCGCGAGCCAGCTCGTAATGGCTCCAGCCCTGCTTGCGGCCATCGTCGGGCTCATAGACCTGGTGGGAGACATCCTCGCTCGCCGGAACCAGCGCCAGCAGCAGCCGGGCCAGATCGTCGACATGGATCACCGAGGTGCGCCCCTCGCTGGGCGGCATCGGCATCAGGCCCCAGCGGGCCAGCCGGAACAGCTCGAACATCTCGGTATCGCGCGGGCCATAGATCGCGGGCGGGCGCACGATGGTCCAGTCGATCCCGCCGGCCATGACCAGCTTTTCGGCCCGCGCCTTGCTGGCGCCATAGGCCGACAGGTCCGGCTCGCGCGCAGAGAGCGAGGAAACGTGGACCAGCCGGGGTACGCCCTGGTGCCGGGCCGCCTCGATCAGGTTGAGCGTGCCGGTGACATTGCCGGCCTCGAACCCGGCGGCATCGGGGGCATTGACCACCCCGGCCACGTGGATTGCGGCTTCCGCGCCCTTGCACAGGCGTTTCAGCGCGGCGCGATTATCCAGATCGCCGCGTACCCATTCCACCCCGGCGCGGGGCGGCTGCTCGCGCCGGGTCAGGGCGCGCACCTCGTGGCCGGCTTTCACCGCGCGGTCGAGCAGGGCCTGGCCAACGAACCCGGTCGCGCCGGTAATGGCAATTGTCACAGCAGCACCAGCTGATCGCGGTGGACCACGGCCGAACGCGGGGCATAGCCCAGCAGTTCGCCATGCTCCGCGGAGTTCCGGCCCATCAGCCGCGCGCATTCCAGCGCATCGTACTCGGCAAGGCCGTGGGCCAGCGTCTCGCCGCCTTCGCTGCGGATCGCCACGGCATCGCCGCGCTGAAATTCGCCCTCGACCCGCACTACTCCGGCGGCAAGCAGGCTGGAACCCTTGCCCAGCGCGCGGGCTGCCCCGGCGTCAATCACCAGCGCGCCTTTCAGGCGCAGACGCCCGCCGAGCCAGGCCTTGCGCCCGGCATCCTTGCGCTTGGGCAGGAACAGGGTGCCGATCGCCTGGGTGGTGGCGCGGGCAATCGGTGCATCGTGCAGCCCGCTGGCAATGGCGAGGGCAATCCCTGCGCGTTCGGCAATCTCGGCGGCCTGGAGCTTGGACGTCATGCCGCCCGAACCCATGCCGGAGGAGGAGCCGCCGGTGGCCATGGCATGAACCTCGGCCGTGACCCCGCGCACTTCGGGCAGCAGCCGCGCGCCCGGTTCGGCCGGGTTGCGATCGAACAGGCCATCGACATCGGACAGCAGCAGCACGGCATTGGCCTGGGCCGCCTGGGCGACGCGGGCCGCGAGCCGGTCATTGTCGCCAAAGCGGATTTCCTGGGTAGCGACACTGTCGTTCTCGTTGATCACCGGCACGGCGCCGGCATCGAGCAGGCGGGTCAGCGTCGCCGTGGCGTTGAGGTAGCGGCGGCGGTCCTCGAGATCTTCCAGCGTCAGCAGCAATTGCGCGGCGGTGAGGCCATGCGCGCCCAGCAGCTCGGCCCAGAGGCCCGACAGCGCGATCTGGCCGACGGCGGCAGCGGCCTGGGCATCGGCCAGGCTACCGCGCCCGCCCTTGTCCAGCCCCAGCTTGGCCGCGCCCAGCGCAATCGCGCCGGAGGAGACCACGATCACTTCCTGGCCGCGCGCGCGGGCCGCGGCGATCTCGGCCACCAGCCCTTCCAGCCAGCCGCGCCGCACCCCGTCCTTGCCGACGAGCAGCGACGAGCCGACCTTCACCACCAGGCGGCGGCAGCGGGCGGCATCGGCCAGATCGGCGAGGCAGGTGATCTTCATGGCTTGCCGATTAGGCGAATCGGCGCGCGATGCAATGCCTAGAGCGGCGGTCAGAGCGGCGACCAGGGCTGGTCGTCGGCCTCTTCGCGTTCGCCATCGGGCCGTTCGGTTACCGTGGCGGCGGGCAGGTATTCGAGTACGGCATCGAGCAGGGCGTCCATGCCTTTGCCGGTAGCACCCGAAATCGGATAGACCTTCTTCGCCCCGGCGGCCTTCAGTTCCTTGATGAACATCTTCACCAGTTCGGCATCGACCGTATCGACCTTGTTCAGCGCGATCAGGCGCGGCTTTTCCTCAAGGCCATTGCCATAGGCCGCCAGTTCGTCCTCGATGATTTCCAGCGCCTCGGCCGGGTCGGTGCCGTTGATGTCGATCAGGTGGATCAGCACCCGGCAGCGCTCGATATGGCCCAGGAACCGGTCACCGATCCCGGCACCCTCGGCCGCCCCGGCGATCAGGCCCGGAATGTCGGCCAGCACGAATTCGCGATCGCGATGGCGCACCACGCCCAGCTGGGGACGCAGGGTGGTAAAGGCGTAATCGCCAACCTTGGCCTTGGTGTTGGTGATCTGGTTGATGAAGGTGCTCTTGCCGGCATTGGGCAGGCCGACCAGGCCAACGTCGGCCAGCAGCTTGAGGCGCAGCCAGACGTACATTTCCTCGCCCGGTATGCCCTGTTGGTGCTGTCTTGGTGCACGGTTGGTGCTGGTCTTGTAACTGGCGTTGCCCCGTCCACCGAGCCCGCCATGCAGCAAGGTGACCCGCTGGCCGGCCTCGGTCAGGTCAAGCAGCACGGTCTCGCCGTCTTCGTCCGAGATCACCTGGGTGCCGACCGGAACCTTGATCACCAGGTCCTTGCCAGCCGCGCCGTTGCGGTTCTTGCCCGAACCGTGGACCCCGCGCGGCGCCTTGAAATGCTGGGTGTAGCGGAAGTCGATCAGGGTATTCAGCCCCGCCACGGCCTCGAAAATGATGTCCCCGCCCTTGCCGCCATTGCCGCCATCGGGGCCGCCATATTCAACATACTTCTCACGCCGGAACGAGACAGCCCCCGGCCCGCCCTGCCCGGAGCGAATGTAGATCTTGGCCTGGTCGAGAAAATGCATTGGGGTCTATCTATCGTGAAGTCGCGCAATTGTCGCGCTTGGAAAAAAGCATGGCCAGTGTGCCGGGAATTGCTTCGGATCGAGCCGAGAATGCTGCCGGGCGAGAACCGGCGCGCAGCGACCATTAAGGTCGTGAGCACCGGAAGCGCAGGCCGGTGGCGTTCGCAGGTCGATCTGGAGCAATTAGCGGTACACTGGTGGAGCCGAGGGGGATCGAACCCCTGACCTCGTCATTGCGAACGACGCGCTCTCCCATCTGAGCTACGGCCCCGTTCCAGTGCGAGTGACCGGCGGCGAGCCGCCAGTCGCGAGGCGCCCCCTTAGCGAAAGGGCCGCGCCCTTGAAAGAGCAAAGTTGTGTCCGGTCAGTGCCGGACCACTCAGGGCTGGGCTACCGGACTCGCGGCCATTGCCAGCGGGCTGGAGACCGGCACGAGGATATGCGTACCGGGGGTCTGCCCGGTCCACTTTGCTTCCCAGGCCGCCAGATCGACGCGGTACTGATCGTAGCGCCGGTAGAAATCGTCGAACACGATTTCCAGGCTGGGCAGCGCCAGCTTGGCGAAGGCATCCAGTCCGCCGACCTTCACCTTGCGGGCATCGATGCTCATCGCCAGGGCGGCATCGCAGAAGGCCGGTAAGGTCGGCGGCTGGGCGAAGTGGTTGTAGACCTCGGTCATGTATTTCTCGCGCGGGCGGATAAACCCGGCGCCGTACTTGCCCCGCCATTCGGCATCGACCTTGAGGTTCGCGGCGCGCAGCGCCTTGGCATGGGTGCGCAGGAAGGCCCGGTAATTCACCACGATCTGGGCGTGCTTGGGATCAAGGCAGTTGAGCGCGGCAACATTATAGCCCGACCGCAGGTTCCAGAGGGTCTGGGCCGGGGAGATGTTGCGATTGACCGTGCGGCGCAGCCCGTCCGCGCCCAGCGGCGGCGGATTGAGCAACGGCGAGGCGTGGTTGGGCGGGCTCGGCTTCCAGGGCACGAAGACCCAGGTCTGGGCCGGGGCCGGCGGCGGCGGAGGCGGCAGGACAGGCGCCTTCTTCTTGCGCGCATCGGCCGCATTGGCCACCAGCAGCAACGACAGCGCCGCAGCGCCCAACGCAGTCTTCAACGTATAGCCAACCATTGCGCTGCCGATCCCTTGTCCAGTCCGCCTCCTGGCCCGATCAACCTGACCGGAAGCTGAAGCGGTTCTATTAATCGCAAGCGCCGCCATAGAAAATGCCCGGCGCGCCGGAGAGCGCGCCGGGCACGATCAATTGTCTGCCAGGCTTATTCGCGGTTGCCGAGGAAGCTGAGCAGGAACTGGAACATGTTGATGAAGTCGAGATACAGCGTCAGCGCGCCGAGGATGATCGCCTTGCCGGCAAACTCGGTGCCCTGCAGCATGTAGTATTCCTGACGCAGGCGCTGGGTGTCATAGGCGGTCAGGCCAGCGAAGATCACCACGCCAAGCACCGAGATCGCAAGTTGCAGCGCGCTCGACTGCAGGAAGATGTTGATCACCATGGCCACGATGATGCCAATGAGGCCCATCACCATGAACGAGCCCATGCCCGACAGGTTCTTCTTGGTGGTGTAACCGTACAGGCTGAGGCCCGCGAAGGCACCGGCGGTGGCAAAGAAGGTGCTGGCGATCGAGCTGGCGGTGAAGACCAGGAAGATCGACGACAGCGACAGGCCCATGACCGCACAGAAGGTCCAGAACAGGATCTGCAGCGTGGCGGCCGAACGGTTGAAATTCATCGCGAAGATGAAACCGAGCGGGGCCAGCATGATCACCCACTTGAGCGGCGTCGATAGAACCTGGGCGGCAAGACCCGAGTTGGCGAACAGCAGAGCGACAATGCCCGAGAGCAGCACGCCCGAGGCCATGTAGTTGTAAATGCCCAGCATGTGCTTGCGCAGGCCCATGTCATAGGTCGCGCCCTGTGCCAGGGCTTCGCCATTGAGGCTGGGGGACGCGCCAAAGCCTGTCCCACCGTGCTTGGTGCCGGGCTGGGGGTCGTTCCAGTTAGCCATGATGACTTTCTCTCCGTGTTGCGGGCGGCACGATAGCCGTCCAATGAAAGGGAATATCGGTAAGATCGCTTCCGCTTTCAAGCGAAATCGGAACGAAACGGTCCTGATTAACCGCGATTTGCTCCGGCGAGCCCACCCAGTTCAGCGCCGCGGTCGCGCGCCGCGCGCAGCGTGGCCTCGACCAGCACGGCAAGAGCCTGCCCTTCATCCAGGACCCTGAGCCCTGCCTCGGTCGTGCCGCCGGGGCTGGCCACCATCCGCGCCAGTTCACCGGGAGAATGGGGAGAATGACGCGCCAGTTCGGCCGCTCCTTCGACCATGGCGAGGGCCAGCCGCTCGGCCTGGTCCGGCGCAAAGCCCAGCGCCGCCCCTCCGGCCGCCAGGGCATCGATGAAGCGATAGACAAAGGCCGGCCCCGATCCGACCAGCGCGGTGGCAAGGTCGAACAGCTCTTCACCCGCCAGCCATTCAGGTGTGCCCAGCGGGGCAAGCAGTTCGGCCACGGCGGCGCGATCGCCCGCCGATCCACCCCGTGCAACCAGCGCCAGCGGCGACTTGCCAAGCGCCGCGGCCAGGTTCGGCATGATCCGCACCCAGCCGCGTCCGTCGGGCAAGGCCTCGGCCAGGCTGTCCAGCCCGATCCCGGCCAGGATCGAAAGCACCAGTGGAGGCCTGGAGAGGCGCGGAGCGAGGTTGGTGGCAAGGTCGGCGAAACCTTGCGGTTTCACCCCCAGCAGCACGGCATCCTGCGTCACCGCCTCAGGCAGGTTGCGCAACAAGGCAACGCCATCCGGCACAGCCGCCAGGAACGGATCGACCACGGTGAAGCGTGCCGGATCGGCTCCGGCGGCCAGCCAGCCGCGCAACATGGCCCCGCCCATGTTGCCGCAGCCGACGATCAGGATCGAATCAAGCCCACTCATGGGCACGATGCTAGGCCTCTCCGGCCGCATCGACCAGCGAAGCTGCCAGTGCCTCGTCCGGCGTCTTGCCGCCCCACAGCATGAACTGGAAGGCCGGATAGAACCGATCGCACTCCTCGATCGCGGCCTCGACCGCGACCTGGGCCTGGGCCAGGCTCAGCAGCCCCTCGTCACCCAGCAAGAGCCCGTGACGGTAAAGCAGCACGCCGCCGTTCGACCAGATATCGAAATGGCCGACCCACAGCTGCTCGTTGACCAGCGCCAGCAACTCGACCAGTCCGGCGCGCTTGTCATCCGGCACGCGGATATCGGGCAGGCAAAGCAATTGCAGCACGTGATCCTCGCGCCGCCAGATGCCCCGGATGGTATAGCTGGCCCAGGACCCCTTGATCTCGCCCGAGATCTCGTCCTCGCCGACATATTCGCACGGCCAGCCCCGCGCTTCGAACAGCGAAGCCAGCATGTCGACTGGCGCAGCGTCGTCCTCGCGCTCGAAATCACGGTTGCCCTGCATCATGGGCGCTGGATGCTGTGCGATGGGGCCCGGCGGCAATCCACCGGGGCCACGCACCTGCGCAAAACGTGACAAGCCTGTTTACAAGGTGTGGAAAAGCTTAAGTCGGGGGTCACCGCGGAGCCGGCAGGGGATCGACAACCTGGCCAGCCGGGCTCGTCCAGACGAAGCCATCGGCCACTTTGGCCTTCTTCACTTGGGCGAGGAAGGCATTGGCGGCCCGCTCGCTGGCGAACGGACCGGTCAGCAGCCGGGTGGCCTGCCCCCAGGCGCTGGTAAAGCCCTTGCGGCCTTTGAACAGGTCAGGCTCCTGCCGGGCGAACCGGCGGAAATCGTCGCGCAACCCCGCCTTGTCGCGGCTTGCCGCCAGCTGCACCCAGATCCGGCTAGGCTGCGTCGCGGCCGGACTCTTGGTGTCGCGACCCTTGGCCGTGGTGCCAGGCTTCTGCGCGCTGGCCTCGGTTGCGGCCAGGCGGCGGACGTCGACCGCACCCGGCGGTGGCAGCGCTTCGCGGCTGGGCGGGCTCAGATCGGCAAAAACATCGGCCAGGCTGCGCGCCCGCGGTGCGGGAGCGGGAGGCGGAGCCGGCGGCGGGGCCGGTGGTGGCACGATAACCGGCACAACCGGCGCGGTGTTAACCGCTACCTGGACGGGTGCAGGCGCCGGTGCTGGGGCGGGTGTGGGGGCGGGCGCAGGTGGTGGTGCGGGCGTGACCGCCGGTGCCGGTGGCGGCACGACAGCTGCGGAGCGAGCTGGCACCGACGTCACGCCAGGTTGCGGGCTTACGCTGGGTTGCGGCGTAACGGTCATCCGCACCGGCTGCGGCTCGGGCGGGGTCGAGCGAGATGATCCGACGATTGTGCCGGAGACGGCGCTGCGGGTGCGCGGCTGGCGCGTCGGGCGTTCGGACCGGGCCGGGGGAACCGATGCTGCGGCTGGCTTGTCGGCAGCGGCCAGGGTTGCGCGCGGCCGGGCAAAGGCGGCAACGCGCGGATCGTCGCGGCCGATTTCGGCGGCGCGCGGGAAATGACCGAGGTTTGCCGCTGCCGCCTGTTGCGCCGGCGTCAGCCGGGGCATGAACCGCAGGTAGGAAATCATCGTGTCGACCGCGCCTTCGGGCAGGTTGGCCCGGGCGATCGCTTCGGCCTCAGCCTGCTGACCGAGGATTGCGAAGGCAAAGGCGCGGGTGCGCCAGGCGGCCTTGTCCTGCTTTTGCAGCAGCGGGCTGAGCGTGATTTCCATGCCGCGCCGGTCACCGGCAATGGCCTGGCTCAGTGCCAGTCGGCGCAGGGTTTCGTCATCCGGGCGACCGGCCAGCGACTGCCGGTAATGGCGCTGGGCGGTTTCGTTATCCCCAACCAGATCATAGGCCAGGCCACGTTCCGCCAGATAGGCGGGATCGATTGCCCCGGCGCTTTCGGCCTCGCGATAGAGCGGGATCGCGCTGAACGGATCCTCGCTGAGCACCAGTGCGCTGGCCAGACCCGCCTTGATATTGGCATTGCCGGGCCGCAACTGGTCGGCTCGGCGGTAAAAGCCGATCGCCGCTTCGGCATCGCCAATCGCGGCGGCAGCCTTCCCCGCATCGACCAGGGCATCGACATCGCGCGGATTGCGCGCCAACCGCCCGAGCGCCTCATTGAGCCGCATGCCCGGTGCCCCAGGGATCGGCTGCACCACGGGCTGGCTCACCGCATCCAGCTCGCCATCGTCCTGCTGTTGCCGCGCAGCAAGGGCGGCCGGGGCCGAAAGCGACAGCACCGCCCCGCCAAGCAAGGCCGAGCGAAGCAAGCGGGCAAAAGGCATGAGCGGCATCAATTCCATCAGTTACAGGCGGAATGCCCCGCCAAGGACAGGGCCGCAGCGGGCGCTATGACAGCCTAGCTGAACCGTGGCCGAACAGCCACCCCGACCATTCGGCCCAGCCATGCCATGGCAGTCTATTGGTTGTTCTGGCGCCCCAGGAAACGCGGAATGCTGATCGACGGACCACTGTCGTCATCATCGTCGTCAGAGTCGTCGGTATCAGTCCGCCCACCGCCGCGCGAGAGATTGGCCATGCGTTCGAACAGTGTGGCCCCGGCTGCAACCCGCGGGGTCTTCTGGGCCGGGATCACCGGCGAATGATCCGTCGAATCGCCTTCTCCGGCAGTGCCACCTGCGGTCTCGCCGCTGGCACTGGACACCAGCCCGCGCCGACGACCGGGGATCCCCCCGCCCGCTTCACCGACCGGTTCATCCTCTTCGATCAGCCGCGAGGCATCGAGCAGCAATTCATCGTCATCGTTGCCGCCGCCCTGGCTGTCGCCAGCTTCGGGCTGTCCCGCCTCGAATTCCAGCTCAAGCGGCTCGGCAGCCGGTGCCGTGCTGGCGCCGGGCACATCCCAGTCATCCTCATCATCGGCATAGCTGGCCACAGGCGCCGGTTCATCGACTGCCGGCTCATCGATCGGGGTCGGCTCGAATGGCATCGGTTCGGGCGCAGGGGCCGCAACCGGCTCAGGAGCAGGAGCAGGTTCGGCCGGAGCGCCACGCTCGAACAGCGGCTGGGCGGCCGGCGGTGCAGCCACGGCCGGGCGGGCCGGGCCACGCGATGCCCCAAGGCTGAACGGACGCGCGGCCTCTTCGGCCTGGGCCGCGTTCTGCTCGATCCCAGTGGCGACCACCGAAACGCGGATCTTGCCCTGCAGGTCCGGATTGAAGGCCGAACCCCAGATGATGTTGGCGTTGGGATCGACCAGTTCGCGAATGTGGTTCGCTGCCTCGTCGACTTCGAGCAGCTTCATGTCCTCGCCGCCGATGATCGAGATGATCACGCCCTTGGCACCCTGCATCGAAACGCCATCGAGCAGTGGGTTGGCAATCGCCTTTTCGGCGGCTTCGAGCGCGCGGTTTTCGCCGCTGCCTTCACCCGTGCCCATCATCGCCTTGCCCATCTCGGCCATGACCGAGCGGACGTCGGCGAAGTCGAGGTTGATGAGGCCCGGCATGACCATCAGGTCGGTGATCGAACGAACGCCCTGCTGCAACACTTCGTCGGCCAGCAGGAAGGCTTCCTTGAAGGTCGTTTCGGCCTTTGCCACCAGAAACAGGTTCTGGTTGGGAATGACGATCAACGTATCGACGTGCTTCTGCAGTTCCTCGATCCCGGCCTCGGCCGAGCGCATCCGGCGGGTACCTTCGAACAGGAACGGCTTGGTCACCACGCCGACAGTCAACACGCCCTTCTCGCGGGCGGCCTTGGCCACCACGGGGGCCGCGCCGGTGCCGGTACCACCGCCCATCCCGGCGGCGATGAAGCACATGTGCACGCCATCCAGCGCGCGGTCGATCTCGGCCAGGGTCTCTTCGGCCGCGGCCTTGCCCACTTCGGGGCGCGAACCTGCGCCCAGGCCCTGGGTGATGTCGGGGCCCAGCTGGATGCGGTGTTCCGCAATTGAGTTGTTCAGCGCCTGGGCATCGGTGTTCGCCACCACGAAATCGACACCCTCGATCCCGGCGGCGATCATGTTGGCGATGGCGTTGCCGCCTGCACCGCCCACACCGATCACGGTGATCCGGGGACGCAGCTCTTCAACGGCTGGCGGTCCGATATTGATGCTCATGGCGCTCTCCTATCCGGCAAGCGGATGCAAATCTGTCACGTATCTTGGTTACTGCACCGCACGATTCCAAGTTTCCAACCCGTAAGGTTACGTTGTCCACAGTCGACGGTGCAAAACTGCCACATCATCGGCTCAGAAATACTCCCGCATTGCCCGGTAAACCCGGTGGACCAGCCCCAGGCCAGAATAGCGCATGGTTGGCTGATACCGCTTGCCGACCGCGCGGATATCGATCGGATCGGCGGCAGCATAAAGCACCAGGCCCGCGAGGGTGGAAAAGCCAGGCGTCGCGTGAGCTTCGGCCAGACCCTTCAGGTGCTGCGGCCGCCCGATCCGTACCGGCTTGCCCAGCGCCGACTGGGCATAGTCCGCCAGCCCCGCCAGCTCTGCTCCGCCGCCGGTCAGCACAACCTGCTGTCCGCGTTGGCCGGTGAAGCCAAGCGCCTTGAGCGCGCGCGAAACCTCTTCCATCAGCCGCCCGACTTCCCCCGTGATGACCGAGATCAGCTCGGCCCGGGGGATGCGGTTCTTGTCATCGGCATGCCGCGCCAGCGGGCCGGTGGTTTCATCGCCCGGGGCGTTCACCGGGATCATCTCGCGGTGATCGGCCGGGCTGGCAATGGCCGAACCGTGGACGCATTTCAGGCGCTCGGCCTGGAACCGGCGGATGCCAAAGGCGCTGGCAATCGCATCGGTCACGTCGCCCGATCCGATCGGAATGGTGACCAGCCCCAGCAGCATGCCGGCGGCATAAACCGAAACATTGGTCACTTCCGCGCCGAATTCGACCAGCGCCACGCCCAGGTCGCGCTCTTCGGCGTTGAGGCAGGCAAACCCGGCGGCAATCGGCGAAGCAACCACGGCTTCGACCTGCAAGTGGGCGTTCTGGACGGCCTCGGTGATATTGCGGACCGGTGCGCCATCGGCCAGCATGACGTGAACATCGACCCCCAGCCGCTCGGCATGGAGCCCCTTGGGATCGGCCACGCCATCGGCCCCGTCGAGCGTGTAATGGGCTGGCTGTGCGTGCAGCACCATGCGCCCGTCCGGCTGGACCACGTCGCGCGCGGCCACCAGCAGATGCTCGATATCGTCTTCCTCGATCTGGCGACCGCCGATGTCGATCTCAACCTGGGCGACCTGGCTGGCCAGCCCCGCGCCCGAGGCCCCGATCCAGACCGAACCGATCGAGGTATTGGCCATCTTCTCGGCCCGCTCCACCGCATCGCGCACGGCATAGGTGGCGGCCTGCATGTCGGTAACGTAACCGCGCTTGATGCCCTGGGCAGCGCGGTGACCCGATCCCAGCACCACCATCTCGCCGGTTTCCGAGATCCCGGCGATCATCGCCGAAACCCGGAACGAGCCGATGTTAACCGCGCCGAAAACGCGCGCGATGCGGGGCGGCGCCATCAGTTCTTCTCCTCGGACTTGGGCTTCGGCTTGGCATCGTCCGCCTTGGACGTTTCGGCCGCTGCCTCCGCCTTGGGCGCCGGCTGCTCGACCGGGTCGGTCCGGCCCGGCACGCGCAGGTAGATCCGGTCGCCCGCGCGCATATCAAAGGCCGCCACCTTGCCGCCGAGCAGCCGGTTGACGCCATCCAGGCGGGCGAAGGTCATCAGTGCCTTGGCCGATTTGTCCTTGCCTTCGGGCAGCGCCAGGACCTGGCCGGTCTTGAAGGTGAAGTTCCAGCGGCGATTGCCGACCCATTCGGCCTCGCGCAGTTGGGGCTTGAGCGCGGGAGCCGCGGCGATCAGTTCCTGCAGAGCTACCACTTGCCGACCCGCGCCGGGGCCCGAAACCATCAGCTTGCCCTTGGCCCGAGCAGGACCAACGACTTCCAGTTCGTGCCCGGTTGCGTCGATCAGCACCAGCTTGTCGGCCTTGCGCAGCACGGCGGCAGGCTTGCGTTCGACAATGTCGATCACCAGCGAATCCGGCAGCTGGCGCGAAACGCGGGCATCCTCGACCCACGACAGCTGCAGCAGTTCGCCGCGCAGCGCCTCGATATCGACCAGCGGCATGGCGCGGTCCTTTTCGGCCAGCGCGCGCTCATAGACCTGCAGCTCATTGAGGTTCTTGACCCCGCGCACTTCCACCCGGCGCACTTCCAGCCCTGCATCGCGGGCCATGTTGGCCAGCTGCGCCTCGGCCATGGCCGGAACGCCGGCAAAGCTTGCGACCGTCCAGGCCAGCACCGCCGCGCCGCCCAGGATCAGGGCCAGGAATAGGCGCTGCCACTGTGCCTCACTGATCGGCAGCCAGGCGAGCGCCGCGCCCACGGCCGAGCCGGTCTTCGCCTTGGCTGCGCGGACCTGGCGTACCTTGCCCTGGGCGGCCACGGCCTTGCGCACGCTCTTGCCGCCGCGCTTGATGGTCTGGCTCATCGCTTGCCCCCTTCCTTCGCCGCCTTGTCAGTCAAAGCCTTGTCGGCCAGCGCCTCGGCAATGATCATCTCGACCAGTTCGCCATAGGAAATGCCCAGGTGCTTCGCCTGTTCCGGCACCAGGCTGAGCGGGGTCATCCCCGGCTGGGTATTGGTTTCCAGCACGAACAGACCCTCCAGCCCGCGTTCGTCATCCCAGCGGAAGTCGGTGCGGCTGCATCCCTTGCAGCCCAGCAGCTGGTGACAGCGCAGCGCCAGGTCGAGACAGGCCTGGGTGATCTCGTCGGGGATTTCGGCCGGGCAGACGTGCTCGGTCATCCCTTCGGTATATTTGGCATCGAAATCGTAGAAGCCTGACTTGGGCCGCAGTTCGGTGACCATCAGCGCACGGTTGCCGATCACCGCCGTGGTCAGCTCGCGCCCGCGAATGTAAGGCTCGGCCAGCAGTTCCCTGAACTCCTGCCATGGCCCACGGGTATCCGGGCTGATCGGGTTGCCATAATTGCCCTCGGCCGTAACGATCGCGACGCCCACCGAGGAGCCTTCGTTGACGGGCTTCAGCACATAGGGCCGCTCCAGCGGGTCGCGCTCGTAAAGCTCTTCCACAGGCACGATCCGCCCGCCGGGCATCGGAATGCCGTACGGAACCAAGGCCTGCTTGGTCAGCTCCTTGTCGATCGCGATGACCGAGGTGACCATGCCCGAATGGGTATAGGTCAGGCCCATCAGGTCCATCATGCCCTGGACCGAACCATCCTCGCCCGGCGAGCCGTGCAGCGCGTTGAACACCACGTCGGGCGCGGCCTCGGCCAGCTTCTGAGCCACCTGGCGGTCCATGTCGATCCGGGTCACACGGTGGCCGCGCTCTTCCAGCGCCTTGGCCACGCCCTCGCCGCTCATCAGGCTGACCGGCCGTTCGTTCGACCAGCCGCCCATCAGGACCGCGACGTGGAGTTTCGGCAAAGTCACTGCTTACCTACCCTTTGGATTTCCCATTCGAGCTCGACGCCCGACTTGTCTTTCACCCGGCGGCGCACTTCCTCGCCCAGGGCCTCGATATCGGCGCTGGTCGCATCGCCGAGGTTAAGCAGGAAGTTGGTGTGCTTCTCGCTGACTTGCGCGCCGCCCAGCTGAAGCCCCCGACAGCCAGCCTCGTCAACCAGTTGCCAGGCCTTGTGCCCGGCGGGGTTCTTGAAAGTCGACCCGCCGGTCTTGCTACGCAGCGGCTGGCTGGCTTCGCGGCTGGCGGAAATGCGGTCCATCTCGGCCTGGATGTCCTCTGGCTGGCCCGGATGCCCCCGGAACCGCGCGGCCACCACGATCGCACCTTCGGGCAGCTCGCTATGACGGTAGGTGTAATGCAGCGCCGCGACCGGCAGGGTGACCAGCGAACCATCGCGCAGCACCACATCACAATCGACCAGGATGTCCTTGACCTCGCCGCCGTAAGCCCCGCCGTTCATCCGCACGAAGCCGCCAACCGTACCGGGGATCGAACGCAGGAACTCCATCCCGGCAATCCCGTTGTCGCGCGCAGTCGAGGACACGAGGATGCCAGAAGCACCGCCGCCACAATTCAGCGTCAGGTCGGCGGTCTGTTCGACCTTGGCAAAGGCCTTGCCCAGCCGCACGACCACGCCAGGCACCCCGCCATCGCGCACGATCATGTTCGATCCCAGCCCCAGCGCCATGACCGGCACGGCGGGATCGAGCTGGCGCAGGAAGTGCTGCAGGTCCGCCAGGTCCTTCGGCTCGAACAGCCATTCGGCCGCACCGCCGGACTTGAACCAGACGAGCGGCGCCAGCGGTGCCTTGGGGGTCAGCTTGCCCCGGACAGAGGGAAGCGTGGCGGTGGTCATCCACCGCTCCGCAGGACGCGGATCGCGGCTTCGAGGCCCCCGGCCCACTTGGTGATATCCCCCGCGCCGAGGCAGACCACCATGTCGCCCGGCTGGGCAATGCTGGCCAGCTCTGCCGCCAGGGCATCGGCGCTGGCGATCAGGTGCGCGGAACGGTGGCCGCGCGCCTTGATCCCATCGACCAGAGCGGCGGAATCGACACCTTCGATCGGTGTTTCGCCAGCGGCATAGACCGGGGCGGCATAGACGATATCGGCATCGTTGAAGGCGGCCTGGAAGTCCTCCAGGTGATCGCGCAGCCGGGTGAAGCGGTGCGGCTGGACCACGGCAATCACCCGGTTCTGCACCCCTTCGCGCGCGGCGGCGAGGACGGCGCGGATTTCGACCGGGTGGTGGCCATAATCGTCGATGATGGTCGTGCCGTCGATCTCGCCGACCTTGGTGAAGCGGCGCTTGACCCCGCCGAACTTGGCAAAGCCGGTCTGGATCACGCTATCCGCACAGCCCATCTCCACCGCGACTCCCACAGCGGCGAGCGCGTTCTGGACGTTGTGACGCCCCGGCATCGGCAGCTCGATCCCCTCGATCCGGCGCTGCGATCCATCGCGCTGGCGGATCACCACGTCGAAGCGGTTGCCGCCGGGGAACGGCGTGACGTTCTCACCGCGCACGTCGGCCTGGGCCGAAAAGCCGTAAGTCACGACGCGGCGGTCGCGTACCTTGGGGATCACCGCCTGTACTTCGGGGTGATCGATGCACAGCACCGCACAGCCATAGAACGGCACGTTCTCGATGAATTCGACGAAGGCATCCTTGATCGCGTCGAACGAGCCGTAGTGATCGAGGTGCTCGGGATCGATGTTAGTGACCACCGCGATGGTCCCGTCGAGCCGCAGGAACGAACCGTCGCTCTCGTCCGCCTCGACCACCATCCACTCGCTCTCGCCCAGGCGCGCGTTGGAGCCATAGGAATTGATGATCCCGCCGTTGATCACGGTCGGATCAACGCCGCCGGCATCGAGCAGGGCGGCGACCAGCGAGGTCGTGGTGGTCTTGCCATGCGTCCCCGCCACCGCGACCGTGCGCTTCAGGCGCATCAGTTCGGCGAGCATTTCCGCCCGGCGCACCACCGGCACGCGATGCTCCAGCGCGGCGACCACTTCGGGATTGTCGCGCTTCACGGCGGTTGAGGTGACGACGACCGCGGCGTCGCCCAGGTTCTCGGCCTTGTGGCCGATCATCACCTTGATCCCGCGCGCACGCAGGCCTTCGACGACATAGCCCTCGGCAATGTCGCTGCCCTGCACCTGGTAACCCAGGTTGTGCATCACTTCGGCAATGCCCGACATCCCGATCCCGCCGATGCCGACGAAATGGATCGTACCGATGTCAGTTCCCACGCCCTTCATTACCGTTTCATCCTATCCTGCTGCGGCCGCGCCGCCCATGACGGCCCCGGCCTTGAGCGCATCGGCCACCCGGATCACATCCATCAGCGGCGCGCCGCCAAAGCTTTCGACCAGGTCCGCCAGATCCTTCGCCGCCTTCGGATAACCGCAGTTCCAGGCCGCATGGGCAGCATTGGCGAGGGTTTCCGGGCTCTGGGCAATGGCCAGGATCTGCTTGGCGAGTTCACTGGCGGTGAACCGGTCCTGCCGGATCATCCGCGCGCCGCCGGCCTTGCACATTTCCACCGTATTGGCCGCCTGGTGGTCGTCAGTCGCAATCGGCAGCGGCACCAGGATCGCCGGGCGGCCGACGGCGGTCAGTTCGGCAATGGTCGATGCCCCGGCCCGGCCGATGAACAGGTGCGCATCGGCCAGCCGCGCGGCCATGTTCTCGAAATAGGTGCCCAGTTCGGCGGGGATGTCGTGCCCGGCATAGCGTGCCCGCACCGCCTCGATGTCTTCGGCGCGGCACTGCTGGGTCACCTGCAGGCGGCTGCGCAGCGCGGCAGGCAGCATGGCGAGCGCATCGGGAACCACTTCGGACAGCACCGAAGCCCCCTGGCTGCCGCCCGTCACCAGCACCCGCAGCAGCCCTTCTTCGCTGAAGGGAGGAAAGGGTTCATCGCGCAGCGCCAGCACTTCGGCGCGCACCGGATTGCCGACCAGATGTACCTTGTTGGCAAACTTCGGCTTCAACCGGTCGACCTGGCGATAGGAAGTGGCAATCGCGCTGACCCGGCCCGCGAGCAGCCGGTTGACCCGCCCCAGCACCGCGTTCTGTTCGTGAATGACACTGGGCACCCCGGTGGCCGTTGCCGCCCACAGCGCCGGAAAGGCCGGATAGCCGCCAAAGCCGACCACGGCCGATGGCTGGAAGCTTTCGAACAGCCGTTGCGCCATCCGCTTGCCTTCCAGGATCGCGCCGATCCCCTTGGGCCAGTGCAGCGGGTTCTTGCCGATCCGCCCGGCGGGCAGGACATGGGCAACGAGCGACTCTGGCTTGCCCGGCAGCCGCGCGCCGCGCTCATCAGTGATCAGGGCCACATGGTGTCCCCGCCGCTCCAGTTCGATCGCCAGGGCAAAGGCGGGGATCAGGTGCCCGCCGGTGCCCCCGGCAGCCAGGACATAGTGGCGCGTAACCGAAGTCATGACCGCTTCCTTGCCGTAAGACCGCCGCCCATATCACCGATCCGGAACGTGTTGCGCTCCAGGAAGGGATTGCGGCGGGTGATCGCCAGCAGCAGGCCCACGCCAAGGCACAAGGCGATGGTGGACGAACCGCCATAGGACACCAGCGGCAGGGTCATCCCCTTGGAGGGGAACAGCTGCAGATTGACGAGAATGTTGATGAACGCCTGTCCGCCCAGCTGTGCGGCAAGACCGGCAGCGGCCAGGGTGGTGAAGAGGTCTTCCTCCTTCATCAGCCGCAGCAGCACGCGCAGCACGATCGCTACATAGAGCAGGACCACCGCAATGCAGACCAGCAGACCGAATTCTTCGCCGATCACCGAGAAGATATAGTCGGTGTGCGCTTCCGGCAGGGCCATCTTGCGGCGCCCGAGCCAGATCCCGGTACCGGTCCAACCCCCGGCCAGCAGCGTCTTGCTGGCCAGGTCGACCTGGTCGAACGCGGTCCCGCCACCCAGGAAAGCGTCGATGCGATTGCGGCCGTTTTCGTAGAACAGGTAGACCAGCGTGATCGCCCCAAGACCCGCCGCGATCACGCCGCCCAGCCGCTGCATTGGCAAGCCCGCCACCAGCACCATCGCGAACCAGACCCCGGCAAACAGCACCGCCGAACCGAAATCGGGCTGGAGCATCAGCAGCGCGCCGATCAAGATCATCAGCCCGGTCGACAGCGCCATGACCGGCAGGTTGGGATCGCGCGCACGCCACGAGAGGATCCATGCCAGGCAGATCGCAAAGGCGGGCTTGAGGAATTCCGAGGGCTGCAGCGACATACCCAGGTTCAGCCAGCGCTTGGCTCCGTTCACATTGACGCCGATCAGCGGCACCAGGAACAGGCCGACCAGCATGGCCGCACCCAGCAGGATCGCCAGCCGTCGGGCCATGTCGCGTGACAGCATCGACGCACCGATCAGCGCCATCAGCCCCAGCAACTGCCAGCGCAGGTGGATCGAGAAGAAGTGGAGATCGTCCAGCTTGACCCGCGCGGTCGACAGCCGCTGGGCGCTGGCCGGCGATGCCGCTGCCACGGCCAGGGTGCCCAGCGCCATCAGCGCGAGGACGAGGACCAGCAGGACGCGGTCGATCTCGCGCCACCAGATCGCGATGCCGGTGCGGGTGAAACGGCGCTGGCGCGGCAGGATCACCCCCTGCGGGCCCTGACCGGCACCGGGGATGAAGGGTGGATGCGTGGCCATCAGCGTTGCCCTCTCGCCGCAGACGCCGGCTCCGGGGTGGTCAGCGCCTGCACGATCTGGCGAAAGGCATCGCCGCGCGCCTCGAAATCGCGGAACTGGTCAAAGCTGGCGCAGGCAGGCGAAAGCAGCACGATATCGCCCGGCCGGGCCACCTCGATCGCCTGGCGGATCGCCTCGCACAGCATCTCGCTGCGGTGGACCGCCATGTGAGGGGCAAGCAATTCGGCGAAGCGGGGCCCCGCCTCGCCGATGGTATAGGCCGCGGCGACATTGCCGAAATGCGGGGCGCATTCATCCAGGTCCTCGCCCTTTGGCAGTCCCCCGACGATCCAGTGGATCCGGCGGTTTGGCCGAGGCGGGAAAGCGGCGAGCGCGGGCGCGGTCGAGGCCGGATTGGTGGCCTTGCTGTCATTGATGAACAGCACACCGTTCACTTCGGCCACCCGCTCCATCCGGTGGGCAAGCCCCCTGAAGGTGGCCAGTGCCGGCCGCCATTGCGCAGCGGTCAGCCCCAAGGCCTCGGCAATCGCGACAGCGACGGCTGCATTCTGCAAGTTGTGCGGCCCCTGCAGTGTCGGCCAGTCAGGCTGGAGCGCCAGCAGGTCCGTCCCATCGACACTGCGCACCTTGTCGGCCCCGCGCCGCGCCACTTCGCGTGCCACCAGTGCCCGCGTTTCGGGATCGCCGGTGCCGAATACCGCGATCTGATCGGGCCGCTGCATCGCGAAAAGGCGGGCCTTGGCAGCACCATAGGCCTCAAAGCTGTCATAGCGATCGAGGTGGTCGGGGCTGAGGTTGAGCTGGGTTGCCACTTCGCATTCAAGGCTGTGCGTCAGGTCGATCTGATAGCTCGACAGTTCCAGCACATAGACCCCGCCCGGCGGCAACGGCGCCTGGCCCAGCACCGGCAGCCCGATATTGCCGCCCATTCGCGTCGGCAGGGCGGCGCTTTGCAGGATGTGGTGGACCAGCGCCGTGGTGGTCGACTTGCCGTTGGTCCCCGTGATCCCGACCACCCGGTGCGCGGGCAGGTGCGGCCGGGCCATCGCGAAGAGTTCGATGTCGCCGATCACCGGCACCCCGGCAGCGGCGGCATGGCGGGCTATCGGATGGGTATTGAGCGGAACACCGGGGGATACGACCACCCCGGCAAAGCCGGACAGGTCGATGGTCAACGGATCGGCCAGAATGACCCGGCCTTCCAGCTGGCGGCGTGGCTCCTCGCGGCTGTCCCAGGCCGTCACTTCCGCCCCGCCGGCCAGCAGGCTTTCGACCGCAGTCATCCCCGACCTTGCAAGGCCCAGGACGGCATAGCGCTTGCCGGCAAAGGCAGGGGTGGTGATCATCGCAGCTTCAGCGTCGAAAGACCGATCAGGGCAAGCACGATCGCGACGATCCAGAAGCGGATCACGACGGTCGATTCCTTCCAGCCCAGTTGCTCGAAGTGGTGGTGGATCGGGGCCATCTTGAACACCCGCTTGCCGGTCCGCTTGTAGACCGCGACCTGGATGATCACCGACAGTGCTTCCACCACGAACAGCCCGCCGACGATGGCCAGCACGATCTCGTGCTGCGCGGCCACGGCGATGGCCCCCAGCGCCCCGCCGAGGGCCAGGCTGCCGGTATCGCCCATGAACACGGCCGCAGGCGGCGCGTTGAACCACAGGAAGGCCAAACACGCCCCCATGATCCCAGCGCAGAGGATCGCCAGCTCGCCCGCGCGTGGCACGTGTGGAATCCCGAGGTAGGCGGAAAAGTCGACCCGCCCCGCAAGGTAGGCGATGATGGCAAAGGTGCCGGCCGCGATCACCACCGGCATGGTGGCCAGGCCATCGAGCCCGTCGGTCAGGTTCACCGCATTTCCCGCACCCACGATCACGAAGGCCGCGAACAGGTAATAGAACGGCCCCAAGGGGATGTAATGGCCCGACAGAAATGGCACGTAGAGGTTGGTATTGGTCTCACTGACGAGGATCCAGGTCGCCGCTCCGGCGACGGCAAATTCGGCCAGCAGCCGCATCCGACCCGAAACCCCGGCGGTGCTGCGCTTCTTGACCTTGTCGTAGTCATCGAGGAAGCCGATCAGGCCAAAGCCCACGGTGACCATCAGGCAGGCCCAGACCAGCGGGCTCGACAGGTCCATCCACAGCAGCATCGAGACCACCAGGGCGATCATGATCATCAGCCCGCCCATGGTCGGCGTGCCGCGCTTGGCCAGATGGCTCTGCGGACCGTCTTCGCGGATCGGCTGACCCTTGCCCTGCCGCACGCGCAGCATGTTGATGAACCGAGGCCCGATGATCAGGCCCAGGATCAGCGCGGTCATCAGCGCGGCACCAGCCCGAAAGGTCTGGTACCGGATGAGGTTGGCCAGCCCCGAGAATTCGAAGTACTCGGCGATCAGGTAAAGCATCCTGATCCTATTCCTTGTTCTGCGTCAGTGCGGCGACCACGGCCCCCAGTCCGACGGAATTCGACCCTTTGACCAGGATGACATCGTCCGCCCGCAAACCCAGTTTACGCAGTGCCGCCAATGCCTCACCGGCTGTCCCGCAATGGGCGAAGCCAATGGCCTTGCCAAGCGCGGTTTCCGGCGATTTCCCCAGTTGCTCGGCCAGCGGCGCCATCTCGTCGCCCACCAGCACCACCTGATCGACACCCGCCTTCAGCAGGGGATCGAGCAGTTCGGCGTGATAGGCCGGGCCATGTTCGCCCAGTTCCTTCATCGCGCCCAGCACCGCGATCCGGCGCTCCGCCCTGGTCCGGCCCAGTTCGGCCAGGGTGGCCGCCATCGAAGCGGGGTTGGCGTTGTAGCTTTCATCGATCAGCAGGGCGACGCCGCCCGGCAGATCGATCCGGTGGCGCGCACCGCGACCCTTCAGCCCTTCGAGCTCCGCCAGGGCAAGCCCGGCCGAACCCAGATCGCCGCCAATCGCGCGCACCGCGGCGATCACCGCCAGCGAATTGACCACCCAGTGCTCTCCGGGCGTTGCGACGGTGTAGCACAGCCGCCGGTCAACCCCCTCGCCGCCACGCAGCTCTGCAGTCACCAGCGAACCGCCATCGGGCGCGGGCACGGCATCGAGCAGGCGGACGTCGGCGAAGTCGCTGCGCCCGAAGCTGACGATGCGGACACCCAGCCGTTCCGCCGCGCGGCGCAGCTGGCCGTACTGGGCCACATCGGCCGGAATGATCGCGGTGCCGCCCGGCTCCAGCCCTTCGAAGATCTCGGCCTTGGCATCGGCAATCGCCTCGAGGCTGCCAAGATTCTCGATGTGCGCCGGGCCGATCGTGGTGACCACGGCCACGTGCGGACGACCCTGCACCGTCAGGCGCGAGATCTCGCCGGCATGGTTCATGCCCATCTCGAACACGCCATAGCGGGTCGCGGCCGGCATCCGCGCCAGGCTGAGCGGCACGCCGACATGGTTGTTGTAGCTCTTCACCGAGCGGTGCCCGCGGCCCCGGCTGGCGCGGTCGAGCGCAGCGAAGATCGCTTCCTTGACCCCCGTCTTGCCGACCGATCCGGTCACGGCAACAACCTGCGCCGAAGTGCGGGCGCGCGCGGCCCGAGCCAGAAGCTCAAGTGCGGTTGAGGTGTTCTCGACCAGCACATATGGCCCCTCGATCGGCCGATCAACCACGGCGGCCACGGCGCCCTTGGCAAAGGCCGCCTCGATGAAGCGGTGGCCGTCCATCGTCTCGCCCTTTAGCGCGAAGAAGAGGTCGCCCTCGACCACGTCGCGACTGTCGATCTCCACGCCCGAAACGGCGAAATCACCGCTGGCGATGCCACCGGTCGCCGCAGCGATTTCCCCAGCCGTCCACAGCGGGCGGGCAAGGTCGTCCTCTGGCTCGGTCGGCCACTCGAGGATCCGGGCAATCGCGTTCATGCGGCACACTCCCTGGCTACGGTTACGTCATCGAATGGCAGGACGCGGCAATCGGCGCCTGCGCCCATGATCTGGCCCTGCTCGTGCCCCTTGCCTGCCACCAGCACAATGTCCTTCGGCCCGGCCTCGGCAATCGCGGCGGCAATGGCCGCGCGCCGGTCGGCCACTTCGCGCAGCCTGCCAGGAGCCCCCGCCAGCACCATGGCGCGAATGGCGGCGGGATCCTCGCCGCGCGGATTATCGTCGGTCACGATGCCGAGGTCGGCCTGGTCCGCCGCGATCCGACCCATTTCCGGCCGCTTGCCCTGGTCGCGATCCCCACCCGCCCCGAACACCACGATCAGCTGCCCGGCGCAATGTGGGCGCAGTGCGGCAAAGGCGGCGGCCAGGGCATCGGGGGTATGGGCATAATCGACATAAACCGGCGCACCCGCGCGGGTAATCGCGGCTCGCTCCAGCCGACCGCGCACCGGTTGCAGGCGGCCCAGTGCATCGAAGACCCGTGCCGGATCGCTGCCCGAGGCGATGGCCAGCCCCGCCGAAACCAGCGCATTGGCAGTCTGGTAAGCGCCGATCAGCGGCAGTTCGATGCGGCGCACCGCACCGCGCCATTCAAGCTCCAGCAACTGGCCCAGCTGGCCCGGCTTGCGGCTGGCCAGGCGGAGGCCATCGCCATCGGCATTCGCACCGGCGGTCAGCAGCTGCAGTCCGCGCCGCCGGGCATGATCGATTGCCGGGGCAGACCATTCGTCATCGGCCCAGATCACGGCGGTGCCAGCCGGATCGATCACTTCGTCGAACAGCCGCATCTTGGCGGCAAAATAGTTCTCCATCGTGTGATGGTAATCGAGGTGATCGCGGCTGAGGTTGGTGAAACCTGCGGCCACCACCCGCACCCCTTCGTTGCGGTATTGGTCAAGCCCATGGCTCGATGCCTCGAACGCCACGTGAGTAATACCTTCACGCGCCAGGCCGCTGAGGTTGGCGAGGAAAGTGACCACGTCGGGCGTGGTCAGGCCGGTCGAGACGCTTTCATCGGCCGTGGTCACGCCCAGGGTGCCAATCGAGGCCGAGCGTTCCCCCAACTGCCGCCAGATCTGACGGGTCATCTCGACGGTCGAGGTCTTGCCGTTGGTCCCGGTCACAGCCACGATCGTTTCGGGGACCGGGGTGAAGAACTGCGCCGCCAGCCGGGCAAAAGCACGGCGCGGCAGGGGATCGGCGATATGGACCGCACCGGTGACCTGCGCCTCGGGCCGGGCGACCACAGCCACGGCCCCGGCGGCGACGGCCGCCGGAATAAAGTCCTCGCCATTCACGCTGGCGCCCTGGAAGGCGCCGAACACTGTACCGGGGGCAACCTTGCGGTGGTCGATGGCAAAGCCGGTGACCTGGGCTTCGCCGGGTTCAGGCAGAACGATCCCGGCCCCGGCGGCCAGCCGGGCGAGCTTCATTCGCCTTCTCCGCTGGCCACCAGTGGCGACAGGTCGCTGATGTCCACATCGCGCGTGGCATCGGGCATGATGCCCAGCAGCGGTCCGACGCGCGGCACGACGCGCCCGACGATCGGGGCAGCGGTCCAGCCGGCGGTGCGCTGGCCCGAGGTTGCGGCAGTGCCCTGCGGCTCATCCAGCATGGCAATGATCACATAGCGCGGACGATCCATCGGGAAGGCGGCAGCAAAGGTCGAAACCAGCGAGCTGCGCTGGTATCCGCCGACGCCGGGCTTTTCGGCCGAGCCGGTCTTGCCGCCGACGCGATAGCCCAAGGCATCGGCCTTCTTGCCCGTGCCATCGGCCACAATCATCCGCAGAATCTGGCGCATCCGGGCGCTGGTCGAAGCCTTGAACACCCGCCGCCCTTCGGGCGCGGCACCTTGCGGCAGCTTGTGGAGGGTCGCCGGTCGCCAGATCCCGCCGTTGACGAGCGCTGCATAGGCCGTTGCAAGGTGCAGCGGGGTAACCGCGATGCCGTGCCCATAGGAGACGGTCATGGTGGTGATCCGCGACCAGTCACCGCGCGGCCACAGGGGCATGCCGCGGGCGGGCAGTTCGATATAGGGGCGCTCGTTCATCCCCAGTGACCGCATGGTTGCGTTGAGGCGGGCCCCGCCCAGCTCATCCGCGATCTGGGCGGTGACGATGTTCGATGAATGGATCAACGATTCCGGCACATTCATGGAGGCGCCGTAGCTGTGCAGGTCGCGGATCTGGAAGCCCCCGATCTCGATCGGCCGCTCCGACTGATAGCGCCGCGCCATGCTGGTCACGGTGCCTGCATCGATTGCCGCCGCGACCGTGATCGGCTTGAAGGTCGAGCCAAGCTCGTAAACCTGGTTGGTCACGCGGTTGAAGATGTTCGCTTCGCCCGCCCGATCGATCAGGTTGGGATTGAACGAGGGCAGCGAGGCGAGCGCCAGCACTTCGCCGGTATCGACATCCAGCACCAGTCCGGCCGCACCCTTGGCATTGGTATCGGTCATGCCCTTCAGCAGTTCGTCTTCCAGCGCGCCCTGGACCCGGCTGTCGAGCGAAAGCACCGCCGGGGTGCCGCGCGTGGCGGGATCGGTCAGCTGCTTGTCGAACACGCCTTCCATGCCGACATGACCGCGGCCGTCCGCCCCGACATAGCCAAGGACGTGGGCAGCAAGCGAGCCCTGGGGATAGAACCGCTCGGTCTCGCGCGGGAATTCCAGCGCAGGCTCGCCTAGCGCGTGAATCTTGTTGGCATCTTCGGGCAGGATACGGCGGCGCAGATAACCCGGGCGGCCCGAGGCAAGGCGCTGGGCCACTTCGGCGGGATCGAGATCCGGGAAGACCCGGGCGATCGCAGCGGCAACTTCCCCGACCGGCCGGACCAGCGGCGCGCCATCGTCACCCAGGGCAGCCGGATTGTACCACAGCGCATAGGCCGGGAAGGCGCGGGCCAGCGGCACGCCGTTGCGATCGACGATATCGCCGCGCGGCGGGGCCATGCTCAGTCCGTCGGCACTGCTCGATTCAGCCTCGGCCAGGCCGAGATAGAGGATGCGTACCGTGGCGACGAACGCCAGCACCGCGAACAACAGCATCACCAGCGCGATACGCGCATGGGCCATGGCCAGCGCATGGCGGCGGGTATTGGCGATTTCCACCCGACCGGCCGCAATCACGCTGGACATCGCCACTGCGTTCATTAGCGGGCGGCTCCCGGCTCGATCGTGGTGCGGTCGATGTGGGTCAGCCGGTCGCGCAGCTTGGCTGGCGTCATCCCGCGCGGGGCTTCATCATCGCGCGGTTCGGCGGCAATGGCCTTGCCGGTCAGCGGCGAAACCATGGCCGGAAAGCCACCTTCGTCTTCGAGCGGGGCGGCGCTGGCAACCCGGATCGGGCTCGGACCATCGGGCGCGCGACCCTTGCCAAGCGCGGCCAGCTGGCGTTCGTTTTCAAGGTACTGGCCCGCTGTCGGGGCCTGGTAACCGAACTCGACCGTATTGAGGTTGCGCAGCTGGTGCTGGTTGGCGCGGGTCTGGAACTCGGTTTCCAGGAACAGCTTTTCCTGCTTGAGCGCGTTGATCTGGCGCTGGGCCAATTGGACCTCGCTCTTCACCGCATTGACGCGGACCATCAGCACCAGGGTGAGCGCGGCGCAGGTGACCAGCACGGCCACCCAGCCGATCGAACGCAGGCGATCGCGGGTCAGGTTCATGCAGCCCTCCTTTCCCGGGCGGGAGCGGCAGTGCGGATGGCGGCGCGCAAGGTGGCGGAGCGGGCGCGCGGATTACGGGCGATCTCGGCCGCTGACGGACGGACCGCCTTGGCGACATCGGCGAAGGTCGGCTGGCTGGCCGCAGCGACCACCGGCAAGTGGCGCGAGGTATTGGCCAGCGTGCCGCCGGCTTCGCGCAGGAACTGCTTGACGATCCGGTCTTCCAGGCTGTGGAAGCTGACCACGGCGAGGCGCCCACCGGACCTGAGCAGGCGCTCGGCCGCATTCAGGCCATCGCGCAGTTCGTCCAGTTCGGCATTCACGTGAATGCGGATCGCCTGGAACGTGCGGGTCGCAGGATCCTTGGGCATGCCGGGATGATGACCCAGCGCCTTGCGAACCACGCTGGCCAGCTGGCCGGTGGTCGACAGCGGCCGGGCGGCCACGATGGCGCGGGCCACGCGGCGCGACTGGCGCTCTTCGCCATAGTGGAACAGCACGTCGGCAATCTCGGCCTCGGGCGCGGTGTTGACGAAATCGGCCGCGCTGGGCCCGTCCTGCGCCATGCGCATGTCGAGCGGGCCGTCGGCCGCGAAGGCAAATCCGCGTTCGGCCTGATCGAGCTGCATCGAGGAGACGCCGATATCCATCGCGATCCCGTCAACCTGCGCCACTCCCGCTTCGGCCAGGGCGGCGACCATTTCGGAGAAGCGGCGCGGGTGCAGCACCAGGCGGGGCGGCTGCTCGCGGGTTTCGGCCCAGGTGCGGCCGGCGGCAATGGCATCGGGATCGCGGTCGAAGGCGTGGACCGTAGCCCCGGCATTGAGCAGGGCGCGCGTGTAACCACCGGCCCCGAAGGTGGCATCGACGATCACCGCACCGGGAGCGGGCGCGAGGGCGGCGATCACTTCATCGAGCAGGACGGGAATGTGCGGCGCGGCGGCGGAGGCAACCGGGGAAGAAGCGGCCGGGACGCTCATTTGCGCCCCTTCCCGCCCTGGGCCTGGGCGGCGAGTTCGGCGCAGGCTTCCTGGGCATCTTCCCAGCCCGCGCCCATCTTGGCGAGTTCCTCGGGATTCCAGATCGTGAACGACTTGCCGCCGCCCTGGAAGAAGGCGGCGCCGGTCAGCCCACCCAGCTTGAAGAAGCGCTCGGGCAGGACAAAGCGACCGGAATCGTCGAACGGGACGCGCGAAAAGCCGTACAGCTGAGCCGACCGCAGATCGCGGTCGAAATCGACCCCGCGCTCCAGCGCGATCCGCTCTTCCCGGTCAAGTTCGGCTTCGAATTCATTGACGCGGCCCAGGCCGAAGCCAATCAGGCATTTCCAGCGCGGATGCTTGGCAAGGCACAGTACGCGCTCGCCCAGGCCGGAATCGCGGACCGCCTTGCGGAAATCGGGCGGCAGCACGAAGCGGCCCTTTTCGCCAAGGAGCGAAAAGCCCTGTCCGCTATAGCTGATCGGCCGTGCCGCCTCCACCTGATCCGCCCCTCACTCCGGGTTGCCCCGGCACCAAAAACCTCCCCCGCCCCAGCCGCGCGCCCTCGCGGCCAGCCCACCCCGAACGGGTGCGGCGGTGAACATCGCTGTCGATGAACCGGATCATTAACCGGGCATCCGGGGGGATGGAAGGGTTTTTTGCGGGAAATCACGGGATAACTTGGTAAATAATTGATTTATATAAGTCGCGCATAGAGCGAAATGGCGTAATTTGCGCATCGTTCCTTGTATGTTCTGCATGGAAATCAGCGGTTTGCCGGGAGAATCCGCGAAACGGCCCTTGCTTCCCGCATTTTCCCGCGACTCACCCGGCGGAAAAGGCCCAATCGAGCAGTTCTGCCAGCGCGGCGGCATGGGCGGCATCGCCATGGTGGCGGTCGAGTACGGCAGCATCGGCCAGGGCCAACACCCGCCCCTTCCCGACCCGGCATTCGGCCAGCAGACCGCCGCCGTGGAGCTGGCAATCCGCACCGGCCATCAGGCGCCAGCTTCCCGGCAGATCGACCGGGATCGTCGACAGTCCGGCATCGACCTCGCGCAGGCCCGCCGCCTGGGCATCTTCGAAGCGCAGTTCCAGGCCCCAGCGCGCAAGGATGGGAGAGAGCAACACCAGGTCCTGCGGGCGGCGGGGATCGCCCACCGCGAAGGCCGAATGCTCGGTCAGCGCCGGATCGGCGAACAGCACCAGCCGTCCCCCGGCCCGCACCCAGGCATCCAGCGCGACATTCTCCTCCGGCGAAAGCGGGCGCGGCTGGGCCATGACCAGCCGGGTCAACCCCGGCGACAGCGGAGCGAGGAGATCGAGCGGCACGATGGCGCCGCGCGCGGCGATCACGTCCTTCGCCCAGTGCGGCGGCGCATCGCTGTGCAGCAGGTCACCGAGGTCAGCAGCCTCGTTCCAGACGATCGGCAGCGAGGTGAACAGGGCTATCGGCTGCTGCGGCACCGGCGCAGGACGCGAGGCAAGCCAGCCCGCGCCGACCAGCAGCGCCAGGGCAGCCAAGGCGATGACCAACCTAGCGCTTGGGCGCGGCACTGGCGGCGGGGGATGGATCGGGCGATGCGGCCGGCACCACGCCCACTTCGGCCAGCGGATCGGTGCGGTCGCGGTCCTGGCCCGCAACCTCCTGCCCCACGGCACCGGCATCGCTCAGCCGGGCGCGATCGTTGATGATATTGGCAAGGCCCACCACCAGCACGATGGCCGCGAGGCCGAACAACCCGGCTTGCAATCGCTGCACCGCCTGGGCGCGCAACTCGCGCGCGGTCGGCGGCACGAAGTGCGTGGGGGAATTGTTGCCCGGACGGGGTGGCTGGCTGGCCATGGCCGCAGCCTAACCGATCAGGCCAGCCAGGGGAAGACTGGCAGACCCTTGGCCTGCAGCCACTCGGGATTGTAGAGCGTGGAGAGATAGCGGAAACCGGTATCGCACAGGATTGTCGCCACGCGCACGTCCTTGCGCCCCTCGGCCACCAGCTGCTTGCCCAGCTCGACCGCGCCAGCCACGTTGATGCCCGATGACAGGCCCAGGCACAGCCCTTCCTCGCGCAGCAGCCGCGCGACCCATTCCAGCCCTTCCTCGTCGGAAATGCGGAACTGGGTGTCGATCGGCGCGCCTTCCAGGTTGGCGGTGATCCGCCCCTGGCCGATCCCTTCGGCCACCGAGGTTCCCTCGGCCTTGAGCTCGCCGCAGGCATAATAGCTGTACAGCGCCGCGCCGTGCGGATCGGTCAGCGCGATACGCACGTTCTCGTCGAAGGCCTTCAGGCCCAGACCAACCCCGGCGATGGTCCCGCCAGTCCCGGCGGCGCAGGTAAAGCCGTCGATCCTTCCGCCTAGCTGTTCCCAGATCTCGGGCGCGGTGCTTTCGATATGGGCCTTGCGGTTGGCGATATTGTCGAACTGGTTGGCCCAGACCGCGCCCTCGGTCTCTTCGGCCAGCCGCCGCGAAGTGTGAACGAAGTGCGCCGGATCGGCGAACTTGGTCGGCGGCACCAGCACCAGTTCGGCCCCAAGTGCGCGCAGGGTGTCCATCTTTTCCTTGGACTGGTTGTCCGGCATCACGATCACGGTCTTGTAACCGCGCGCATTGGCCACCAGCGCAATCCCGATCCCGGTATTGCCCGCCGTCCCTTCCACCACGGTGCCACCGGGCTGGAGTTCGCCGCGCGCCTCGGCATCGCGGACGATCCACAGCGCCGCCCGGTCCTTTACCGAGGCGCCGGGATTGGCGAATTCGCACTTGCCCCAGATCTCGCACCCGGCGGCTTCGCTCGGCCCCTTGAGCAGGACGAGCGGCGTGTTGCCGATGAGATCGAGCGTCGATTGCTGAACGAGCGGACTGGTCATCGCCCGAGAATTAGGAGGCTGCCGGACCATGCGCAACGCATTTGCGCTTGGCCCCACCGGAACCGGAGCTTTATCCTCAGTCTTCGGGCGCGATCGCGACCTTCAGGCCATCGAGCGCGTCGGTCATGTGGATCTGGCACGACAGGCGCGAGGTGGCTTCGCGGTGGTCCGAGCTGTCAAGCAGGTCGTTCTCGTCCTCGCTCATTGCCGGCAGCTTGTCGGCCCAGGCGGCATCGACATGGATGTGGCAGGTGGCGCAGGAGCAGCAGCCGCCGCACAGCGCCAGCAGTTCGTCAAACCCGTTGTCACGGATCGCTTCCATGACCGAGAGACCAGCGCCCGCCTCGACCGTCTTTTCCTCACCCGCGCGATTGACCACTACCAGCTTCGGCATTGCCTGTATCCTCTTGCTTGCACCCTATCGGGGCATCGCCGGGGCTGCTAACCAACCGGCTTTCCTTTGGCAAGCAGGATAGAGCCGTGGGCCTGACCGCAGAACAGATCAAACACCACCTCGATGCCGTCGGGCAGATCGAACCGCGCTTTGCCAATGCGCTGGAACGGGCCGGTTATCCCGAGCCGCGGATCCGCCCGCGCGGCTATGCCACCTTGATGCGCACCATCGTCGGCCAGCAGGTCAGCGTTGCCGCAGCCGCTTCGATGTGGCGCAAGTTCGAGGACTATCTCGGCCCCGACCTGCCGCCGGAGAAAGTGCTGGAGGCTGATTTCGACACCCTGCGCGCCTGCGGACTTTCCCGCCAGAAACAGGGCTATATGCGCTCCTTGTGCGAACTTGTAGTAACCGGCGCGCTCGATTTTCAGGCCCTGCCCGCGGATGACGAAGAGGCGATTGCCCGGCTGACCCAGATCAAGGGGATCGGCCGCTGGTCAGCTGAAATCTACCTGCTGTTTGCCGAAGGGCGGACCGATATCTGGCCAGCGGGGGATCTCGCCGTCCAGGCCGGATTGCACAAGCTGCTCGACCTGCCCGAACGCCCATCCGAAAAACGGACACGCGAACTGGCCGAGGCCTGGCGCCCCCATCGCGGGGCCACGGCGATCTTCACCTGGCATTGCTATAACAACCCGGCCCTGTAAGCCTGCTGACATCGATGTAAGTGCGATTCGGAGAGCAGGCATGGCGCGCAAGGCGATCTTCATCACCGGTGGCGGTTCGGGCATTGGCCGGGCCGTGGCGCAGAAGTTCGCGGGCCAGGGCTGGTTCGTCGGCCTGGCTGACATCAGCGAAAGCGGGATGCGCGAAACCGCCGCCCTGCTCCCCGCCGGATCATGCTCGCAGCACAAACTCGACGTGCGCGACCGCGCCGGGTGGGACACGGCGCTGGCGGACTTCGCCAAGGCGGCGGGCGGCCAGATCAACGTGATGTTCAATAACGCAGGGATCCCGCTGGGCGGCGCGCTGACCGAAAACAAGCCCGAGGAAATCGAGCGCTGCCTCGATATCAACCTCAAGGGCGTGCTGTTCGGTGCCCAGGCGGTCCACCCCTACCTCAAGGCCAGCGCGCCGGGTTCGTGCCTGCTCAACACCGCCAGCGCGGCAGGGATTTACGGCACGCCAGGGGCCTCGGTCTATTCGGCCACCAAGTTCGGCGTGCGCGCGATCACCGAAAGCCTCGATGGTGAATGGGCCGAGGAAGGGATCAAGGTGGCCAGCCTGATGCCTGGCTTCATCGATACCCCGCTGCTCGATCACACCGCCAACCAGGGCACCAACGAGCATATTCGCGGACGGGTGCAGGAAGCGGGCCTGGAGATCACCCCTGTTACCGAAGTGGCCGAAGCCGCCTGGGCCGCCGTCCACGGCGACAAGCTGCACAACCGCGTCGGCAAGACCGCCCACCGCCTCGCCTTCGCCAGCCGCTGGATCCCCGGCCGCCTGCGCAAGCAGGTCCGCAATACCAGCCGCCCGCTGGGGCAGTAAGGATCAGCCGATCCCGGCGATCCACTCCACCATCGCCGCGTCGCGGGCGCTGATGCCGCCGGCGTCGTGGGTGGTCAGGGTGATTTCCACCCGGTTGTAGACGTTAAACCATTCCGGGTGGTGATCGTGCTTGTCGGCATAGAGCGCGATGCGGGTCATGAAGCCGAAGGCCGCATTGAAATCGGCAAAGCGGAACGTGCGTTCCAGCGCCAGGCCATCGGCGCGGAGCTGCCATTCGGGGTGGCGGGCCAGCAGATCGGCCAGTTCGGTTTCGGTCAGCTTGGCAACAGTCACCACAGTCTCCATCAATTCCGTTCGCCCTGAGCCTGTCGAAGGGCTGTACAGCTTCTGCAACGCAGCATCCAGGAAAGGACGGTCCTTCGACAGGCTCAGGACGAGCGGGGTGAGTTTGTTGCCGCTCCTTGGCAGTGCCGCCGCTTTCCCCTATCGCGCGGGGTGATGCAAGAGTGCCGCCTGACTGCCCACGACCTGGCCTGCCGCCGCGGCGATCGGCTGCTGTTTCGCGGCCTTGCGCTCGATCTGATTTCTGGCGCGGCCTTGCAGGTCAAGGGCGCGAACGGCACCGGCAAGTCCAGCCTGATCCGCATCCTCGCCGGCCTGCTAGCGCCCTTTGCCGGCAGCGTGGCGCGCAGCGGGGCCATGGCCCTGCTCGATGAGCGTCCGGCGCTCGATCCCGCCCTGCCGCTGGCGAAAGCGCTGGCCTTCTGGCAGCGGCTCGATGGGCCGACGGAAAACCATGCCGCCCAGCTCGGCTTGCTGTCGCTGGCAGAGGTGCCGGTGCGCTACCTGTCCACCGGTCAGAAAAAGCGCGCGGCGCTGGCCCGGATGGCTGGGCAAGGCGCGCCGATCTGGCTGCTGGACGAGCCGCTTAACGGCCTCGATACGCGCGGGGTCGCGCTGGTCGAGGAACTGGTGGCGCAGCATTGCGCGCAAGGGGGCATCGCCCTCGTCGCTTCGCATCAGCCGATCACCCTGCCCGGCGGGGCCGCGATCGACCTTGCGGATTTTGCGGCATGAGCGTGTTCCTCTCCCTGCTGCGCCGCGACCTCGGCCTGCTGCTGGGCGGCGAGCGGCGCGGGGCGACACTGCTGCCGATCCTGTTCTTCCTGGCCGTGGCGATGCTTTATCCCTTTGCGGTCGGCCCCGATGCGCCGGTGCTGGCGCGGACCGGCGGCGGCGTGCTGTGGATCGCCGCGCTGCTCGCCGCGATCCTGCCGCTCGACCGGCTGGTGGAACCGGACATGGAACTGGGGCTGTTCGATCAACTGGCGCTGCGCGGGATCAGCGAGGAGCTGGCGATGACAGCGCGGATGGTAGCCCACTGGCTGAGCTTCGCCCCGGCGCTGCTGCTGGCCGCCCTCCCCGCCTCGGCACTGGTCGGGATCGATGCGGCAACGCTGAGGACCGTCGAGCTGGGCCTGCTGGCGGGGACGCCGGGCCTTGCGGCGCTGGGCGTGCTGGTCGCGGCGCTGACTGCCGGCCTGCGCGGCGGAGCGGCGCTGGGCGGCTTGCTGGTGATCCCGCTGGCCGTGCCGCTGCTGGTGTTTGGCGCCGGAAGCCTCGCCACGGGCGGTGAAGCAGGCCTGGCCCTAACCGCCGCGTGCAGCCTGGTGCTGGTGGCAATCACGCCCTTTGCCGCGGGCGCTGCGATCCGGAGCGGGCGGGGGTGAGAATGAAGAAGGGGTATCACGCAGAGGCGCAGAGAAGAAGGGAGAGGCGCAGAGATTACTGCTTATGCGGCAAGGCCGCTCTTAAAATCACCCATCACTGGAATAACGATCGGTAGAATATCGGAGCGGCTTCGCCGCAAACGCTATCCCTCCGCGCCTCTCCTTTCTTCTCTGCGCCTCTGCGTGAACCAAGAAATCAATAAGGCGGCTTGTCCAGCCCCCTGGGCGACTTGGTGAAGATCTCCACGCCGGTCTCGGTGATCCCGATCGAGTGTTCGAACTGGGCCGAAAGCGAGCGGTCGCGGGTCACAGCCGTCCAGCCGTCTTCCAGCACCTTCACCCCCGGCTTGCCGAGGTTGATCATCGGTTCGATCGTGAAGAACATGCCGGGCTTCAGCTCCGGCCCGGTCCCGGCGCGGCCCGCGTGGACCACTTCGGGCGCATCGTGGAACAGGCGGCCCAGGCCATGGCCGCAGAATTCGCGCACCACGCCATAGCGCTGGCGTTCGGCATGGGCCTGGATCGCGGCGCCAATATCGCCAAGGCGCGCGCCGGGGCGGCTCGCCGCCTCGATCCCCAGCATCAGGCATTCGTGCGTTACGTCAACCAGCCGCCGCGCCTTCAGCGGCACATCGCCAACCAGGTACATCCGGCTGGTATCGCCGTGCCAGCCATCCAGCAGCGGTGTGACATCGATGTTCACGATATCCCCGTCCTTCAGCACCTTGTCCGAAGGAATGCCGTGGCAGACCACGTGATTGATCGAGATGCAGCACGAATGGGTATAGCCGCGATAGCCCAGCGTCGCCGGCACCGCGCCACCATCCAGCGTCATCTGCCGGACGAGGTCGTCGAGGTGCTGGGTCGAGACCCCCGGCTGCACGTGCGGCACCAGCGCATCGAGGATTTCGGCGGCCAGCCGCCCGGCGCGGCGCATCCCCTCGAAGCCTGCGGGCCCGTGGAGCTTGATCGTGCCGTCGCGCAGGACGGCCTCGGTTCCGGTCACTACCTGGTATTGAGTCATCGCCCGGCCATATAGGCGCGCCGGTGCGAAAAAGCGAGTGGTGCAGCCGCGCTTAGCGACCGGGGGCGAAGACCGTGCGATACTGCGGCTTTACCGCCGCCATGACCGCCCGCGTGACCGGCAGGGTGATCTCGTAATCCCCTTCGGCATAGGACCCGGCTTCATAAGGCGCGATCAGCACCCCGATCCGGTCGAACTGCTGGCGATTGGATGAACCGAGGATAACGGTCGAACGCGTCGGATCGATGCATTCGTCGAACATCTCGCCGCTGTCGCTGCGCACGACCTCGCCGCGCCGGGCCGCGCGTTCGCGGTTGAGCGCGCGGCAGAAAGGCTGGCGGATCGCCTCGGCCAGAGCCGCGCTGGAAACGAACAGGTCGGTGGCCTTGAGGCTCTTGCCCGCGGTCTTGTCCCACAGCAGCGCCTGCGACCAGCGATTGGGGTGCGCTCCGCCGGTGTCGGCATAGACTGCGGCCGACAGGCTCAGCCAGCCGGGCAGTTCGGTCACCACGTCCCATTGCACCGACTTGGCATAGGGGATCGGCCGTTCACCCGCCTCGGGGCGCGGAGCGATGCGGGCCAGTTCGCGCCGCTGGCGCGCAAGATCGGCCTCCAGTTCGACCACCAGTTCCGGGATCGCCGCCGCCGCAGCCGGATAGGCATATTCGAACTCGAAGGCCCGGGTCCGCTCGGAAAGGGCCCGCGCGCTGGCGGCGGGTGACGGGGTTTCGCTGGCGGCCGCGCTGGCTGCCGCATCGGCCGTGGCTTCGGCGGCTTCGAGGAAAGTCGGCTGCTTTGCCTCGGCCTGGTCGGCCTTGTCGGGCCGGTCAGGCGCGCATCCGGCCAGCATGAGCGCGAGGAGACCAGTGGCAACAGGCATGACAAGCTGGCGCATTGTTCCGATTTTCCTCTCGCACCCGGCGCCGCTGCGCGGCTATGAGCCTTGATCATGACCGATAAGCACGCCCCGATCCAGCCCGACCGCGACCAGTCCGCCACCGCCATCCACCTGGTCGACAAGGCCGGGCTTGATGCCTTTACCAAGGGCTTGCCGGCCGTGGCCCGCGCAGCGCTGGCCGCGCAGAAGTTCACCGGCGCGCCCTTCGAACAGGCGGTATTGCCCGATGGCGATGGTATCTGCGTGGTGGCGGGCGTGGCCGATCCGGCCGAACTGGGGACCTGGTGCCTCGCCCGGCTGGGCGAAACGCTGCCGGCCGGAACCTATCGCCTGGCCAATGCCGAGCCGGGCGCTGCGCCGTTCGGCTGGGCCAGCGGGCAATACCGGTTCGATCGCTACCGCGCCGATGCGCCCGACGATGGCCCGCGCGTGCTGCTGACCAAGGCGGTCAAGGCGATCGACCCCGTGCTGGCCGAAGTGGCCGCCACCGCGCTGGTCCGCGACCTCGTCAACACCCCGGCCGAGGATATGGGCCCTGCCCAGCTTGAGGCTGAGGCCAGCCGCCTCGCCAAGACCCATAAGGCCGAAATCAAGGTCACCAGCGGCGATGCTCTCGAAACCGGCTTTCCGATGGTCCACGCGGTGGGCCGCGCCGCCAGCCGTCACCACGCCCCGCGCCTGATCGAGCTGACCTGGGGCGATCCCGCTCACCCGCGCCTGGCCGTGTTGGGCAAGGGCGTGTGCTTTGACAGCGGCGGGCTGGATATCAAGCCGTCCGCCGGGATGCTGCTGATGAAGAAGGACATGGGCGGTGCGGCCCATGCCCTGGCCCTCGCCAGCCTGATCATGCAGCACCAGCTGAAAGTGCGGCTGCACCTGCTGATCCCGGCGGTGGAGAACGCGATTTCGGGCAATGCCTTCCGCCCTGGCGACGTGCTGAAAAGCCGCGCGGGGATTTCGGTGGAGATCGGCAATACCGATGCCGAAGGCCGTCTGGTGCTGGGCGATGCCCTGACCCGCGCGGGCGAGGAAGGGGCCGAACTGGTGATCGATTTCGCCACCCTCACCGGCGCAGCGCGCGTGGCCGTTGGGCCGGACCTCCCCGCCCTGTTCACCCGCCGCGACGAGACCGCCGCCGAACTCCTCGCCGCGGGCGAAGCGGCCAGCGATCCGTGCTGGCGCCTGCCGCTTTACGATGGCTACCGCGAGTACCTCAAAAGCGACATCGCCGATCTCAACAACTCCGCCAGCAATGGCTTTGCCGGGGCCTCGGTCGGCGCGCTGTTCCTCGACCGGTTCGTGCCCGAAGGCGTCGACTGGGCCCACTTCGACACCTTCGCCTGGCGCCCCGCCCCCAAGCCCGGCCGCCCCAAGGGTGGCGACGCGCTGGGCCTGCGCGCGGCCTGGGGGATGTTGAAGGGGCGCTATGGATAACTTGCTCCACGGCGCATCCGGCGCTAATCGCCCGGTCTTCCAGTTTTCGGGGCAGCAACCTTTGACCGTAACCGCCATTCCAGAGGGCCAGTATGGCCTCAACGGCCCGGCCGAAAAGCTTGATGCCGCGCATTGGCCGGTGCGCGGTGACCTGGCGCATATCCGCCTCGCGGGCCGCTGCTTCGTGCCGCATTATGCCGTGCCGATGCCGCGCAAGGTGGTGGCCGCGGGTGCCAATCTGCTGGCCGCCAACAAGGCCGATGCCGAAGTGCGCGAGGCGCTGGCGGGCGGAACCATGTTCAACTTGCTCGACGTGACCGGCGGCTGGGCCTGGGGCCAGGTCGGCGAGGATGGCTTTGTCGGCTACCTGCCGGTCGAGGCGCTCGAAGCAGACGAACGACGAAGCTGAACCATCCCCGTTCCCGTTCGTGCTGAGCTTGTCGAAGCACCGCTTTTTACTTCGGGACCGGGCTCTGCGCCGCCAGTACAAGGGCGGTCCTTCGACAAGCTCAGGACAAACGGAGTTTGGGAAGGCAGAGTCTGGCTCGAACCTTCAGGTTATTACACATGGCCCACACAGTGTTCATCGACGGGGCGGTTGGCACCACCGGCCTCGAAATCGTCGATCGGCTGTCCCCGCGCCCCGAATTCGACCTGCTGATCCTCGATGACGACGCGCGCAAGGATCTTGGCGCGCGGCGCAATGCCTATCACAGCGCCGACTTTGCCGTGCTGTGCCTGCCCGACGATGCCGCGCGCGAAGCGGTCGCCCTGGCCGAAGGATCGGCCGTGCGGATCATCGATGCCTCCAGCGCGCACCGCGTCGCTTCGGGCTGGACTTATGGCTTTCCGGAACTGACCGGGCGCGCGGCGATTGCCGATGCAACGCGGGTTAGCAATCCCGGCTGCTATCCCACCGGCTTCCTGGCGCTGGTCGCCCCGCTGGTCCGCGCCGGGCTGCTGCCGGCCGACTGGCCCTATACCGTCAATGCTGTGTCCGGTTACTCGGGCGGCGGCAAGGCGCTGATCCAGCGGTTCGAGGACGATGGCGATATCGCGTTCCGCGCCTATGGCCTGGGCATGGGGCACAAGCACGTGCCCGAGATGCAGCGCTATGCCACCCTCGCCCATCCGCCGCTGTTCGCCCCCGCGGTGATCGACGCGCACCGGGGCATGGTGGTCGAAGTGCTCCTGCCGCTGAGCGTGATGCCGATGGCCGGATCGCCTGAAGTGCTGCGGCTCGCGCTGGTCGAATTCTACGCCGGCAGCAAGGTGGTGACCGTGCACGACGAGCCGCAGGACGAACTGCTGCTGCGCCGCTCGATGCAGCCCAGCGACCGCCTCGACCTGTGGGTGTTCGGGGCGAAGGACGGATCGCAGGCGCGGCTCGTCGCCCGGCTCGACAACCTCGGCAAGGGTGCCAGCGGGGCGGCGGTGCAGAGCCTGAACCTGATGGCCGGGCTGGACGAGACGGCGGGCCTCAACCTCTAGGTCTGCTTAAAATTTGAGCAGCCTCTGCTGAAAAATCAGGCAAGTCGTTTGCTGCCCGCGCTTCCCGAAAATTTCACGCGAACGACTCGCAAGATTCAATTGTTGCGATTCCGCACTTTCGCACCGCGCAGCCATGGCCTAGGCCGGGTTCATCGAGGCTGGCACGATTCTTGATAGATCGGGCGGGCGATGAAGGAACGTCCGGATCGGACCCAAGGCAACACGGGCCGGTACCGGCGCAGCGCGCAGGGGAAATGAAGACGTGAAAAAGATCGAGGCTATCATCAAGCCCTTCAAGCTGGATGAGGTGAAGGAAGCGCTGCACGAAGTGGGCGTATCCGGCATCACCGTAACCGAGGCCAAGGGCTTTGGTCGGCAGAAGGGCCATACCGAACTCTATCGCGGCGCCGAATATGTCGTCGATTTCCTGCCCAAGGTGAAGCTTGAGGTGGTGGTTAGCGACGACCTGGCCGACCGCACGGTCGAAGCGATTGCCGCTGCCGCGCAGACCGGCCGGATCGGTGACGGCAAGATCTTTGTCTACGCCGTCGAAAAGGCGATCCGCATCCGCACCGGCGAGCGTGACAACGACGCCATCTGATCCAATCGAGTTACCCGAAATCCCGCCCACGGTCGCAGGCCGGGGTCATCAAAAAGGAAGACCAATGAGCAAGGCAAAGGACATCATCAAGCGGATCAAGGAAGAAGAGATCGAGTGGGTCGATCTGCGCTTCACCGATCCGAAGGGCAAGTGGCAGCACCTCACCATGTGCGCGCACGTGATGGGCGAGGACGAGCTGGAAGACGGCCTGATGTTCGACGGTTCGTCGATCGAAGGCTGGAAGGCCATCAACGAATCCGACATGATCCTGAAGCCGGACCTGGATTCGGTCTTCATCGATCCGTTCAGCGCCACCCCGATGATGATCATCACCTGCGACATCGTCGAGCCGTCGACCGGCGACCTCTATGGCCGCGACCCGCGTTCGACCGCCAAGCGCGCCGAAAGCTATCTCAAGACCACCGGCATCGGTGACACCGTCTATGTTGGCCCGGAAGCCGAGTTCTTCCTGTTCGACGACGTGCGCTTCTATGATGGCTACAACGGCAACGGCTTCAGCATCGACGATATCGAGCTGCCGACCAATTCGAACAAGGAATACGAAGGCGGCAACCTGGCGCACCGTCCGCGGGCCAAGGGTGGCTACTTCCCGGTCGCTCCGGTCGACTCCTGCGTCGACATCCGTGGCGAAATGGTTTCGACCATGCTCGAAATGGGCCTGCCGTGCGACAAGCACCACCACGAAGTGGCAAGCGCCCAGCACGAACTGGGCCTGACCTTCGGCACCCTGGTGCAGACCGCCGACCGCATGCAGGTCTACAAGTATGTCGTGCAGCAGGTCGCCCAGGCCTATGGCAAGACCGCGACCTTCATGCCCAAGCCGATCAAGACCGATAACGGCTCGGGGATGCACACCCACATCTCGATCTGGGATAGCGGCAAGCCGCTGTTCGCCGGGAACGGCTATGCCGGCCTGTCGGACCTGTGCCTCTACTTCATCGGCGGCGTGATCAAGCACGCCAAGGCATTGAACGCCTTCACCAACCCGACCACCAACAGCTACAAGCGCCTGGTGCCGGGTTACGAAGCCCCGGTGCTGCTGGCCTATTCGGCCCGCAACCGCTCGGCCTCGTGCCGCATCCCCTATGGCGCCGGTGACAAGGCCAAGCGCGTGGAATTCCGCTTCCCCGACGCGATGGCCAACCCCTACCTGTGCTATTCGGCGCTGCTGATGGCCGGCCTTGACGGGATCAAGAACAAGATCCACCCGGGCGAAGCCATGGACAAGAACCTCTATGATCTGCCCCCGGCCGAACTGGCCCAGGTGCCGACCGTGTGCGGTTCGCTGCGCGAAGCCCTCGAATGCCTCGAAGCCGATCACGACTTCCTGCTGCAGGGCGGCGTCTTCACCAAGGACCAGATCGATGCCTATATCGAACTGAAGTGGCCGGAAGTGATGCGTTGGGAGACCACCCCGTCGCCGGTCGAGTTCGACATGTACTACAGCGCCTGATCCAGCCGCTGGATTGATTCACCGAGGGGGCGTCCGGAGCGATCCGGGCGCCCTTTCGCTTTGGCGCTGAACACAAAGCATTTTCCTACTGCCCAGGTTCGTGCCTATTCGCTTGGCCTCACTGCAAACGGAGGCAACAACGATGGATCGCAAGGCAATTTTCGACGCTGTTTGGCGGATGCTGGGCCGCGGCTTCACCAGGGCCGAAGTGGCCAGTCTGGACCAGGCCATAAATCTCGCCTTGGACAGTGGTCCATGTGGTCCACAACGGATCGGCCCGGCCGGGATCGCGCTGATCAAGCAGTTCGAGGGCTGCGCCCGAAAGCGCCCGGATGGCCGGTTCGAAGCCTATCCCGATCCCGGCACGGGCGGCGATCCCTGGACCATCGGCTGGGGCGCGACCGGAGCCTGTCATGTTACCGGTGGGCGCATCGCCCCCGGCACGATCTGGACCCAGGCCGAATGCGATGCCCGGCTGGAAACGGACCTCGCCCGCTATGCCGCCGACGTGGCCCGCGCGCTGGGCGATTGCCCGACCAGCCAGCACCAGTTCGATGCCCTGGTCAGCTTCCACTACAATACCGGGGCGATTGCCCGTGCCACGCTAACGAAATTGCATAAGGCGGGCGACCATGCCGGGGCAGCGGCGGAGTTCGGCAAATGGGTCAACGCCGGTGGTCGCCGCCTGGCCGGGCTGGTCCGCCGCCGCGAGGCCGAGGCGGCGCTTTATCATCGCCGCGGTTAAGCAGGGTGCAACATCCCGCGCCGACCGGCGACGAGAAAGGTGCTGGCCAGGGTGGTTGCCAGCAGCAGCGCGACGACGCCCAACGGATCAAGCGGAGCGCCCCAGCCGAATTCCGCCAGCAAGGCCCAGCCGATCAGGACGATGGCCAGCACTGCCACCGAGATCGACGAAGCTTCGGCCGAGACCGCGCGGGTCAATTCATCGTAACGCCGCCATTGCAGCAGGGTAATCGCGCCCGCGATGAACAATGCGGTAATCAGGCTGGCGGCGGCCACGATCGGCGGTATCGCGGCATTGACTGCCGCTATTGCCACCAGCAGAGCGCTGCCACCGAGAGCGACGAACGCCACCGCACTGCCCAGGAGCACAGCGCGCTGATCCTCGATTTCCTCGGCATCAGCAACGTTGAGCACCTTCGCCCCGACCCCGGAGTTGAGCGAACCCAGCCCCACAAACAGGCCGATCAGCAGATAGATCAGGGCCACGGCCAGCAGGGCCAGCGCGCCGGGCTCCCGGGCCACGCCATCCATCAGGCTGCTTTCCAGAACGAGGTAGACCGAGACGAAGCCCACCAACCCGCCAATTGCGGCCTGCAGCGCCATCTTGCCAAGTTGCTTGCGCGATTGGGTCATGATCAGTTCTCCGGTTCCCAGCGGTCGATGAAGATTTCCGGCACCGCGCAGCCAAACAGCCTGGCCATGCGCAGCGCCAGCGGCAGGCTGGGATCGTACTTGTCGGTTTCCACCGCGTTGATCGTCTGGCGCGAAACGCCCAGCCGCCGGGCCAGTTCGCCCTGGCTCCAGCCAGCCGCCTCGCGCAGTTCGCGCAATCGGTTTTCCAACGGTCGCACTCCTTGCCTGTCAAGAGTTCTTTACAAACGAGTCGCGCGCCCTGTCAAGAGCTCTTTACAAGCCAGCGCAGTACGATTGGCGCTTGAATTATCGCCCGCAGGGTCCGACATAGTGTGCGTTTAATCGATCCATTAAGGGAGATTCGAGGATGCGCGAGCGGCTGCAACACTACATCGACGGCAAGTGGGTAGACAGCGAAGGCGGTACCCGGCGCGAGGTGATCAATCCGGCCACCGAAGAGCCCTGCTGCGTCATATCGGTCGGCACGGCGGCGGATGTCGACAAGGCCGTCAAGGCCGCCCGCCGCGCCTTCAAGACCTATAGCCAGACCACCCGCGAAGAGCGCCTGGCGCTGCTCAACCGGATCGTCGAGGAGTACAAGAAGCGCGCCGGTGACCTCGCCGTCGCCATGGCCGAGGAAATGGGCGCGCCCGTGTCCTTTGCCGGCACGGCCCAGGTCGGCGCGGGGATCGGCGGCTTCCTCTCGACCATCGCCGCGCTCAAGGACTTCAACTTCATGGAAGACGGTCCGGGCTACAAGGTGGCCTATGAGCCGATCGGCGTGGTCGGCATGATCACCCCGTGGAACTGGCCGCTCAACCAGATCGCGCTGAAGGTGGCCCCGGCACTCGCCGCCGGCAACACCATGGTGCTGAAGCCCTCGGAAGAGTGCCCGACCAATGCGGCGATCTTTGCCGAGATCCTGGACGCTGCCGGCGTGCCGCCGGGCGTGTTCAACCTGGTCCAGGGCGATGGCCCGACCACCGGCAATGCGATCTCCAGCCACCCGGACATCGAAATGGTCAGCTTCACCGGCTCGACCCGCGCAGGGATCGCCGTGGCGATCGCCGCCGCGCCGACCGTCAAGCGCGTCCACCAGGAACTGGGCGGCAAGAGCCCCAACCTGGTCCTGCCCGATGCCGATTTCGCCACCCAGCTGGCCCCGGTCGCCATGGGCCCGCTGGTCAACACCGGCCAGTCGTGCATTTCGCCGACCAAGGTGCTGGTGGCCAAGGACCGCGAGGCCGAAGCCGTCGCCTTCTACAAGAACATGTACTCGCACACCCCGGTCGGCGATCCGATGGCCGAAGGCAATCACCTCGGCCCGCTGGTCAACAAGGCGCAGTATGACAAGGTGCGCGACCTGATCCAGTCGGCGATCGACGAAGGCGCCAAGCTGGAAACCGGCGGCACCGACCTGCCCGCCGGGGTCAACCGCGGCTATTTTGTCCAGCCGACCGTCTTCTCGGGCGTGACCCCGGACATGCGCATCGCCAACGAGGAAATCTTCGGTCCGGTCGCCACGATCATGACCTATGACAGCCTCGACCAGGGGATCGACCTGGCCAATGCCACCGAATATGGCTTGTCCGCCGCGATCACCGGCGATCCGGCCAAGGCGGCGGAAGTGGCTGGCAAGCTGCGCGCCGGCATGGTCGCGATCAACAACTGGGGCCCCACCCCGGGCGCGCCGTTCGGCGGCTACAAGCAGTCCGGCAACGGCCGCGAAGGTGGCCTCGCCGGCCTGAAGGACTTCATGGAAATGAAGGCGATCTCTGGCCTGCCGGCCTGATCGCTGCCCACATTTCTGTGACTTCGCAAAGCCCTCCCCTTGTGGGAGGGCTTTGTCGTAGGGCAGCATTGCTGACTCCGGACTGGCCACAAGAGGCCGCATGATGAACCGCCGCCTCTTCCTGTCCGCCACCGCGCTTTCGGGCGCTGCCCTGGCCGCCCCAGCCGTGCTCCACGCCAAGCGCACCGAATCCGGCGATATCCGCTTGCTGGGCGAGATTCTGCGCACCCTGCACCCCGGCCTGCACCGCTACTTGAGCCCCTATCGGTTCGAAACCGCGCTCGATCGGCTGGACAGCGCCTGGCAAGGCGGCGCCAGCCTGGAGACGCGCTTCCTGGCGCTCACCCGGTTCCTGGCGCAAATCCGTTGCGGCCACACCTATCCCAGCTTCTACAATCAGCGGCGGGCCGCGGCGGACCGGCTGTTCACCCGCCAGGATCGCCTACCCTTCGCCTTCCGCTGGATCGGCGATGACATGGTGGTGACACAGTACCAGGGCGATGGCGCCGAACTGCCACCGGGTTCGATCGTCAAGGCGATCGACGGCGTGCCGGTGCGCCAGATCCTCGAAGCCCTGCTACCGCTGGTCCGCGCCGACGGCGGCAACGACGGCAAGCGCCGCGCGCTGCTGTCCACCACCGGGACGGATGCGATCGAGACCTTCGACGTGCTCTATGGCCTGATCTACGGCGCACCCCGGTCCGGCCGGTTCGTGGTCCGCTACCGCGCCCCCGGCGCGGCCAGCGATGCCCTGATCGACCTGCCGCCGATCGACCTGGCGCACCGCAAGAGGTTCATCCGCGCGCTCGATCCGCGCAGCAATGAGCCGCTCTGGCAATGGACCATGGACCAGGCCGGGATCGCCACGCTGACCATGCCGGGCTGGGCGGTCTACAACAGCAAGTGGGACTGGCAGACCTGGCTCAACGACCGGCTCGACAGCCTGAAGGGTGCCAAGGGCCTGATCGTCGACCTGCGCGAGAACGAGGGCGGCAACGACTGCGGCGACCTGATCCTGGCACGGCTCAGCGGGCAAGACATCGTCCGCCCGCGGGTCGAGCGGCTGGTGCGCTATCGTCAGACCCCCAAGGCGCTCGATCCCTATCTCGACACCTGGGATGACAGCTTCCGCAACTGGGGCGACCAGGCCGTGCCCCATTCGGACCGGTTCTTCCGCCTGATCCGCCAGGACGATGCCGGGGTCATCGCCGCGAAGGGACCGCAGCTGCGCGTGCCGATGACAGTGCTGACCAGCGCCCAGAACAGTTCGGCCACGTTCCAGTTCGCCAGCCTGGTCAGGTTCACCGGACTTGGCACCCTGGTGGGCGGGACCACCGGCGGCAACCGGCGCGGGATCAACGGCGGGGCGTTCTTCTTTGTCCGCCTGCCCGAAAGCGGGATCGAATTCGACCTGCCGCTGATCGGCCATTACCCCGAGGGCCGCGAGCCCGATGCCGGGCTGGTGCCCGACGTTCCCGTGATGACCAGTGCCGCCGATATTGCCGCCGGACGCGATCCGGCGCTGGACCGGGCACGGGCGCTGCTGCTGCGGGCCTAGCCGCCGCCGGGGTGCGACATCGACCAGAAGTGCGGCCCGCCCGCCGCCGGCACATCCCATTCCTCGTGCACGGCAAAGCCCAGCCGCAGGTAGATTCCGACATTGCTCTCGGTCGCCGTCTCCAGCAGCGCGGGCTTGCCCGCCGCCGTGGCCTCGGCCAGCCCGGCGCGGATCGCGAGGCCGCCCAGCCCCTGGCCCTGGCAATCGGGCCGCACCCCGGCATAGCGCAGGTAATACCAGTCCTCACCCTTGGCGAGGTGCGCGCCGATCGCGTCCCCCACGGTCGAGGCGCGCAGAATCCGCCGCCCGAAGATCCGCAGCAGCCGCAGCACTTCGGCCGGCCACAGCGGATCGTGATGATGCACCTTGCCCGGCAGCCGCCACAGCGTCACCGCCTCGCAGCCCGGCGTGCCTAGGGCGATGCCGTGGCGCTGGTGATCGTCCCACAGCCAGGCGAACATTCGCTGCAGGCGCCGTGCCCGCTCGGCGGCATCGGGGATGATCCAGCTGACCGCCGGATCGGTCTGGAACGCAGCGGCCAGCGTTGTGATCGCGGCGTCGCGATGCTGCGGCCCGAGGCGAATGATCGTGCGGTCCATCAGCGACCCCCCCGAGCTGGCCCAAGCAGCAGGGCAAGGAAGGCGGCGGTAAAGACCAGGTCGCCCGCCAGCACCGGTCCAGTCCCCGGCGCTGCCGTCCCGCTCGCCACGGAGGGGGCCAGAAGCACCACCAGCCCCAGCTTGCCCGCCACCCCGGCCCAAAGCGCCGGGGCCAGCCGCACCGGATCGCGCGCCACCAGGGCATAGAGCAGTCCGAATCCGGCCACCAGCACGGCGCTGATCTTCGCTTCGGCGGCCAACTGGCCATCGATCAGCACCGGCAGGCTGACCAGCCAGTTATAGGCCGCCGCGCCCCACAGCATCCATTTCCAGCCGCGCCCCGGATTGCCTTTACTCATCATCGCTCCCTCGCCCCCGCTCAGGCCGCGACCCGCGGCAACGAGGCAAAGCTGGTGAAGATCACCCGGCTGTCAGCGGCAAAGTTCACCGGCAGGCTGGCGGCGAGGCGCGTGGCCGATCCGGCCCCTTCCAGCGGGGTCAGGAAGGCGCGCATGGTCCAGTCCGGGCATTCGCGCGCCGGGCGGCTGTCCCGCCGGATCACCACCAGGCCGGAATGGCGCGGATCGGCGGAAATGCGCGCCAGCGTATCGTCCACCGCCGCTGCCTCGCCCTCCAGCAATTGCATGAAATGGGTGCCGTTGTAGGCCAGCATCCCGGTCATGCCATTGGCGGCGTTGATCGCGGCGGCGCGCTCGGTCAGAGCCTCCAGCTCGGCCGTGCGAAACCCGGGCGCAACAGTACTCACGTAAATCAGTGACAGCATTCAGGATCTCCTCCCCCCGGAGCATCCCGCTTGCGACTCCGCCTCAGGACCTTGGCAGACCAGCAGAATATCCGCCCCCGCGCAAGGGCCGCGCCGACAGGGCGTGGACCACATGGACCACTGTCCTGGTCCAAAAAAGTCGCCTGCCCGCATGGCCCCGTCAGGCGGTGTGGCAGCGCCAGCAAAGGCAAGGGTTCGGGCGCGGTCATCCCCCGCTTAGGCCATGCGCCGGGGGGAGTAGGAAAGCGCTTTTCCGCGTCCCCCCCAGCACCCACTCGCCAAAGCGCGCGCCGCCTGCCATGGCCGGGTGCAGGAGGTGGCACATGGCCGGTGATGACGAGGACTATGTCTATGACGAGGACAGCGGCGAATGGCTGCCCGCCTCGGAACTGGCTGCCCAGAGAGCCTTGGCGCGCGCCGCCGAAACCGCCGTCGAAGTGCGCGATGCCGTGGGCAACCTGCTGGCCGATGGTGACAGCGTCACCCTGATCAAGGACCTGACCGTCAAGGGCGCGGGCCAGACGCTGAAGCAGGGCACCGTCATCCCCGCGATCCGCCTGACCGGGGACGCGCAGGAAATCGACTGCAAGTACCCCGGCATCAAGGGCCTGGTCCTGCGCGCGGAATTCGTCCGCAAGCGCTGATCCGGCCCGGCCTGACCTGGCCCGTTCTGGCCCGGCGCGAATTCGTGCCGGGTTTATGCCGGTTCCGGGCTATGGTGGCGGGCGGGCACTCGGCCTGCTGAAGGAACGTGTCATGGCCAAGGGCCAGAAGAAATCGAACCGCGAAGTGCGCAAGCCCAAGGCGGAAAAGCCGCCCAAGCAGAACGCGTCCAAACCCAGCCTCAAGCCGGGCGTCCTCGCCGGGCTGGAACACATGAAGCGCTAACCCCGCCCGCCGCCATGAACCCACCGCGCATCCTGGTCGATGCCGATGCCTGCCCGGTGAAGGAAGAGATCTACAAGGTCGCCTTCCGCCGGCAGGTGCCGGTCACGGTGGTCAGCAACATGCGGCTGCGCGTGCCCGATCACCCGCTGATCGCGCGGGTGACCGTGACCGACGGCTTCGAGGCCGCCGATGACTGGATTGCCGAGGCCGCCGATCCCCGCGCCGTGGTGATCACCGCCGATATCCTGCTGGCCGATCGCTGCCTGAAGGCCGGGGCCAGCGTGATCGCCCCCACCGGCAAGCCCTTTACCCACGCCTCGATCGGCGGCGCGATCGCCACGCGGGCGATCATGGCCGATCTGCGCGCCGGCGGCGATGCCATCGGCGGCCCGCCCCCCTTCTAGAAGACCGACCGTTCGCGCTTCCTGCAAGCGCTGGACGAGGCCTTGGCGCGGCTGGCGCGGGGTTAGGGCGTTACCGCCGCGCGCGGCTTGGGGTACCACAGGGCATTGACGATCACCCAGCGTTCCTGCCCCTTGGCGCCGAACCGGCCGAGGTGGAAGAAATCGACGAACCACGGCGTTTCGGCGCGGGCGACGGCGGCGTTGCCGGCCACGTCGAGCACTTCGCAAGAGCGGTTCCATTCGGCGAGCGGGGTCTTGAGCGCGCCCTGACGGGTCAGCTCGACCAGTTCTTCCTTGCTCATCCGGCGCAGGCCCAGCTTCTCGTCCGCCGTTTCGCCCAGCACGGCCCGCTTGGCGAGGTCCGGGTGGAGCGAGCGCGCCACCCGCGCCGGATCGCCTTCCAGCTGCCCGTCGACATAGTCGAAACAGGTCGCCTCGATCGCCGCCAGCGTGGCGGGCGTAGTGGGGACCAGTGTGGGCTTGCCCGGTGGCAGGGTTTCGGCCGCTGCTCTGCCACCTGAAAACTGGACCATTCGCGGCTAGAGTTTTCCGCTGTAGACATCCTTGGCTGGGCGAGGAGTTTTGGCGTGAAGGCATCGAAGTTCACGGACGCGCAGAAAGCGTTCGTCATCAAGCAGGGCGAGGAA
>NZ_JAPZQX010000004.1:0-442500 GCF_027531025.1 Novosphingobium sp. | reverse complement strand
CGCCGAAACGCACGAAGCACTGGCCTTCGAGCATGCAATCGACCGGGTGGTCGAGGGCGATACCCGCCGTGGCCTGGCCGAGCTCGCCAGCCTTCGCCGCCTCGTCAATGGCCCGCTCTGGACCTGGTCCTTCGTGCTGTGGCGGGTCTGCCCGGCTCTTGCCCGACCAATGCTGCGCTGGCGCCGACGCCAGCACAGTCGCGGCTTTCAGCGCAAGGGACTGCGCAGCCTGTTCGAGATCTCGCCGGCATGACCGCCAGCCCCGCCTCCGCTTCGACTGGCACACCCGCGCCCGAGTTTCGCGACCAGGTCCGCTCGGCCGTGATCTGGCGATCGGGCACGCAGATCTTCAGCCAGCTGGTCGCCTGGGCCTCCACCTTCCTGGTCATCCGGATCCTGTCGCCGAGCGATTACGGTCTCTATGCGATGACCGGCGTGGTGATGGTGCTGCTGGGCCTGTTCAACGGCTATTCCTTTGCCAATGCGGTGATCCAGGATCGAACTGCGGGCAAGGAGCAGCTGCGCCAGCTGTTCGGCCTGTTGATCGTGATAAACGGAGCCCTGGCCACCTTGCAGGTCGCTACCGCGCCGCTGGTCGCGGCCTATTTCGGCCAGCCCATGGTCACCGACCTGCTGCGCGCCCAGGCGCTGATCTACCTGACCAACCCGTTCCTCGCGCTGGGCTATGCCGTGCTGTCGCGGCAGATGGATTTCCGCAAGCAGGCCCAGGTCAACATGGCTTCGGCCGTGCTGGGCGCGCTGACCGCCCTGGCCGGGGCACTGGCCGGGCTGGGGGTCTGGACGCTGGTGGTGGCACCGCTGGTCACCTTTACCAGCCGCGCCTTCGGCATGGCGGCCCTGGCCCGGGCCTTCATGTGGCCGAGTTTCGATTTCCGCGCCGCCCGGACTATCGCCAATTATGGCGGGGTGGTGATGCTGGGCCAGATCTTCTGGTTCCTCCAGACCCAGGCCGACATCATGGTGGCAGGCCACGTGCTGACCGCCGGTGAACTCGGCTATTATACGACCGCGCTGTTCCTGGCGCAGTTGTTCGTCAACAAGGTGGTGCCGCCGCTCAACGAGGTAGCCTTTTCCGCCTATGCCCGGATCCAGGACGATCCGGCCGCCGTCGCCAATGGCTTCCTCGCCTCGGTCCGCGTGGTCATGCTGCTGGCGATCCCGTTCTGCCTTGGCCTGGCCGCAGTCAGCGAGCCGGCCATCGCGACCATGCTGGGCACCAAATGGCTGCCCGCCGCCCCGCTGGTCACCCTGCTGGCCCTGGCCATGCCCTTCATGACCCTGCATGTGATGTTTGCCCCCGCCACCAGTGCCATTGGTCGACCCGGCATCGCCACCCGCAGTGCCATCCTGGGCGCATTGATCATGCCGGCGGCCTTCCTGACCGGCGTGCTGGTTGACGAGGCGCGCGGGATCGCGCTGGCCTGGCTGCTCGGCTATCCGCTGCTGACCGCAATCACCGCCCACTGGTCGCTGCCGATCATCGGCGCAACCAAGCGCCAGTTGCTTGCAGCATTATGGCCACCAGTGCTGGCTGGTGGGGTCATGATCGGCGCGGTCACCGCTGCCGATATGGTGGCAGGTAGCCTCTCCCCGGTCCTTCGGCTCGTCCTGCTGACCGCGACCGGCGGCGTTTCCTATGGCCTCGCAATGCTCCTGTTCGCCCCGGAGAGGCTGCGCGAAGTGCTGGACTACGCCCGCCGCCGCAAGAGCTGAAGCTTAGAGCAGAGCTGCAATGGCCGCCCGCGCCGCCTGCAGATAGGCTCCGCGATGGAAACGATAGGTGCCGACGAAGTGCACGAAGGCGACATCGCCTCCCACCGGCTCGTTCCAAAAATTGATGTAGCGATCATACGGCAACAGCAGCGGATCGGGCTCATTCGCGAACACGAAGTTCGAGGTAACCTGCTCGCTACCCCATTCAGACCAGTATGGGCGGCCCAGCAGCCGCTCCGCTTCAACCGAGAAGGCCTCGGCCAGGGCGCGACCTGACGGGGCCGGCGCGAAACCGGCGAAGCCCGAACACCCCCGGACATAGCAAAGGTCAGCCCAGCCAGAGATTGTCACCTGATCCATCACGCATTCGATCGCCGTCTGCACATGCGCACGGCCGGACGGGCGCGTAGCCCGCGCCTTGGTCGCCCCTTCGGCCAATGGCAGGATCTGCGAGGTCGCCTCGCCGCGCAGGGTAAAACTGCGTCCAGCGGCAATGGCCTCGGCCACTTCGGGTACCGGCCCCAAGGTGACGGTGTCGGAATCGACCGGGATCACATAGTCCGCCCGGCGCAGGTCGAGGATCGACAGCAGCCGCTCCCATGTCCCCCCGCGCGGGCAGGGTCCGGTATCGACCGAAGCGAGGGTGGTGATCGGTGGGTTGCCCAGATGGTAGGCCAGAACCGCCTTGTCCGCAGGGGTCAGCGTGCCATCGTCAAGGATCGCAAAGCGCCCCCGCCCCAGCCGCGACTGGAACGATTTGGCCGCCACCAGGTAAGGCAGCAGCACCCGCGTGCCGATCATCGAGAAGATCACCAGGCCGTCGTCCGGATCGACCCGGCACGGGGGCGTGGCCAGCACCGCGCGGGCCGCCCGGTTGAACTGCACTTCACGCAACCTGCGCAGGGCCCGGTCAAGCAAGGTCATCATCTGCCGGGGATAATAGCCACCGCGGCTTAAGCAATGGCAAAGATAGACGTAACGGCGCGCTCAATCGTTGGATGACATGGTCATTATGGCGCTCTACGGTGTAAGTAAGGGGCATTGGAGAGACCGGTCATGGAACCCGCCACCCTTGCCGCCGCCCTGTTGCTGCCGCTGCTGTCCACGGCAGCTACCATGCCGGTCTTTGCGGGACAGGATGGCCAGCAACAGGCCGCTGCCGTCGATGTCCTGGCCATCCGCAAGGACCAGTGGAGCCGGATGACGGTGCCGGTGAAGGTCCAGGAACAGGGGCCGTTCCGTTTCCTGATCGATACCGGATCGCAGAACACCGTCCTCTCGAAGAACCTCGCCGCCCGGCTGGCGCTGGTGCCGAACCGACGGGCGCGGCTGGTCAGTATTGCCGGAACGCAGATCGTCGACACGGTAGAGATCGACCAGATCGACCTCGGCCGCCGCAGCTTCTACAGCCTGACCGCGCCGCTGCTGGAAAGCGAGCACATGGGGGCCGATGGCATTCTGGGGCTCGACAGCCTGCAGGGCCAGCGCGTTCTGGTCGACTTCACCAAGAATCTGATGGCGATCGATGATGCGCGCAGCCTGGGCGGCAACCGCGGCTTCGAAATCGTGGTCGAGGCGCGCCGCCGGTCCGGCCAGCTGATCATGGCCGACGCGCGGATCGATGGCGTGAAGGTGCAGGTCGTGATCGATACCGGCGCCGAAACCTCGATCGGCAACCGGGCCTTGCAGCGGGCGCTGGAAAAGCGGCGCAAGAGCCAGACGATCGAACTCCTGAGCGTGACCGGCCATCAGATCAATGCCGACCTCGGCTATGCTCGCAGCCTCGAGATCGCCGGGGTTGCCTTCAACAACGTGGCGATCGCCTTTGCCGACGCCCCGGCCTTCGCGGCGCTGAAGATCGACCAGCGCCCATCGATGCTGCTGGGCATGCGTGACCTGCGCAACCTTGACCGGCTGGCGATCGACTTTTCCAGCCGCAAGATCCTGTTCGACGTGCCAAGCGGAGCGCTGTGATCGGCGCGGCTGGCCTTTCGCGGGATTGCGCCTAGATAGGGCCGATGCCGCCCGAAACACCGACCGATACCGCCAAGGCGCGAGCCCCCCGCCACGATGGCTGGGGCACCTTGCGGCGCTTCCTGCCCTATCTGTGGCCCAGCGACGACTGGGGGCTGCGCGGGCGGATCATCGGCGCGGTCGCGCTGATCCTGCTGTCCACCGCCACCCAGTTCACCCTGCCCTACCTGTTGAAGTGGGCGGTCGATGCCATGGCGGTGACGGGTCCGCGGGTCATCACCTTCGCCATGCTGTTTGTCCTGGCCTATGCAGCTGCGCGGCTGGGCGGCGTAGTGTTCGACAACCTGCGCAACATCGTGTTCGAGCGGGTCGGCCAGCAGGCCACCGCACAACTGGCCGAGCATGTCTTCAACCGGCTGCACCGCCTGTCGCTGCGCTTTCACCTGGCCCGCCGCACCGGCGAAGTGACCAAGGTGATCGAGCGCGGCACCAAGAGCATCGACACGATGCTCTATTTCATGCTGTTCAACATCGCCCCCACGGTGATCCTGCTGGTCGGCGTGGGGGTGATCTTCTACCTCAACTTCGGCTGGCCGCTGGTGAGTGCAACGGCCCTGGCCTTGGTCGCCTATATCTGGGTGACCCGGGCGATCACCGAATGGCGCACCAAGCTGCGCGAGCAGATGAACCGGCTTGATGGCCAGGCCTTGTCGCGCGCGGTCGATTCGCTGCTGAACTATGAAACGGTCAAATACTTCGGGGCCGAGCGCCGCGAGGAAGCGCGTTATGCCCAGGCCACCCGGGCCTATGCCGCCGCCGCAGTGACCAGCGAAAACAGCCTGGGCCTGCTCAACATCGCGCAGGCGCTGGTCACCAACCTGCTGATGGCCGTGGCCATGGCCCTGACCGTCTATGGCTGGGCGCGGGGCGAATATACCGCCGGCCAGCTGGTCTTTGTCCAGACCTACCTGATGCAGCTGTTCCGCCCGCTCGATATGCTGGGCATGGTCTATCGCACGATCCGCCAGGGCCTGATCGACATGGCCGACATGTTCCGCCTGATCGACACCGAAATCGAGGTGCAGGACGCGCCTGGCGCCCCGGCCCTGGTGGTGAAGCGCCCCACCCTGGCTTTCGACAATGTCCGCTTCGGCTACGAGCCCGACCGGACGATCCTCAACGGCCTGTCGTTCGAAGTGCCTGCTGGGAGCCAGGTGGCGATTGTCGGTCCGTCGGGCGCGGGCAAGAGCACGATCGCCCGGCTGGTCTTCCGGTTCTACGACCCGTGGTCGGGCCGGATCCTGATCGACGGGCAGGACATCGCCCAGGTCACCCAGGCCTCGCTGCGCGCGCACCTTGGCATCGTCCCCCAGGATTCGGTGCTGTTCAACGATACCATCGGCTACAACATCGCCTATGGCCGCGAGGGCGCCGGGCTGGCCGAAGTGGAGCAGGCCGCGCGCGAGGCTGCGCTGATGGACCTGATCGGCCGCCTACCCCAGGGCTTCGACACCGAAGTGGGCGAGCGCGGGCTGAAGCTGTCGGGCGGCGAAAAGCAGCGCGTCGCGATTGCCCGTACCCTGGTCAAGAACCCGCCGATCCTGCTGCTCGACGAAGCGACCAGCGCGCTCGACACCCGCACCGAGCAGGATGTGCTGGCCACCCTGCACCGCGTCAGCACCGGGCGCACCTCCCTCTCGATCGCGCACCGCCTCTCGACCATTGCCGATGCCGACCTGATCCTGGTGCTCAATGCCGGGCAACTGGCCGAGCAGGGCACCCACGCCGAATTGCTGCGCCGCGATGGGCTCTATGCCGATATGTGGGCCCGCCAGGCCGAGGCGGCGGAGCAGGTGGAAGAAGCCGCGGAGTAGCCCCGCGCCTACTTCACCACGTCGGCGTCTTTCCAGACCACGGCCTGGGCGGCTTTCATGCAACCGCCCTCCTCGTCCCAGGTCAGGCAGGGTGAGCCATAGAGCCGCCAGCCCTGGGCCAGGGCCTCGGACACGCGGTCACAAAAGGCGCGGTCGTCCTTGCCGGTGAGGAGGCGATAGATCGGCTTGTCGTCGGGCGGGGTGCTCATCCAGCCGCCCTTACAGGATATACTTCGAAAGGTCAGTATCCCGCGCCAGGCCATCCAGCCGCGCGGCCACATAGGCTTCATCGATTGTCACGGTCTCGCCCTGGCGATCTTCGGCCTCGAAGCTCAGCTCTTCGAGCAGCTTTTCCATCACGGTTTGGAGCCGCCGCGCGCCGATGTTCTCGACCGCCTCGTTCACCTGTGCCGCGATCCGGGCAATTGCGCGGATCGCTTCGGGGGTGAATTCCACCGTGACCTTCTCGGTGCCGAGCAAGGCCTTGTACTGGGCGATCAGGTTGGCGCGGGTTTCGGCCAGGATGCGGACGAAGTCCTCCTCGGACAGCGCCTTCAGCTCGACCCGGATCGGCAGGCGGCCCTGCAGTTCGGGCAGCATGTCACTGGGCTTGGCCACGTGGAACGCGCCAGAGCCGATGAACAGTACGTGGTCGGTCTTCATCGGGCCATACTTGGTGGCGACAGTCGTGCCCTCGATCAGCGGCAGCAGGTCGCGCTGCACGCCTTCGCGGCTGACCGAACCACCGCGCACATCGGACACGGCGATCTTGTCGATCTCGTCGATGAAGACGATCCCGTTGGCCTCGGCATTGGCGAGCGCGACGCGGGCGACATCGTCCTGGTCCATGCGCTTTTCGGCTTCCTCGTCGACCAGCTTGTCCCAGGCCTGCGGCACCTTGAGCTTGCGCCGCTTGAGGTTCTGGCGGCCCATCGCCTTGGACATCATTTCGCTGAGGTTGATCATGCCCACCCCGCCCGGCATCCCCGGCAGATCGAAAGGCATGCCCGGCGCGTCCTCGATCTCGATCTCCACCTCGACATCGTTCATCGCGTTCTCGACGATCCGCTGGCGGAAGCTTTCCCGGGTCGCCTCGCTGGCGTTTTCGCCAACCAGCGCCTTGAGCAGCCGGTCCATCGCCGCCTTGCTGGCCGCTTCGCGCACGGCTTCGCGGCGGCGGTCCTTCTCCAGCCGGATCGCTTCCTCGACCAGATCGCGGGCGATCTGCTCCACGTCTCGGCCGACATAGCCGACCTCGGTGAACTTGGTGGCCTCAACCTTCACGAATGGGGCATCGGCCAACTTGGCCAGGCGGCGGCTGATCTCGGTCTTGCCGCAGCCGGTCGGCCCGATCATGAGGATGTTCTTGGGGGTTACTTCGTCGCGCAGCTCGGGCGAAAGGCGCTGGCGGCGCCAGCGGTTGCGCAGGGCAACGGCCACGGCCTTCTTTGCCTCAGCCTGGCCGATGATATGTTCATCCAGCGCGGCGACAATCGCCTTGGGGGTCAGGTTTTGGTTCATGGATTTTCCTTCGGGCGTCAGGCGTCGATCGATTCGACGGTCACCCGGTCATTGGTGAAGACGCAGACTTCGGCTGCCACCGCCATGGCGCGGCGGGCGATCTTTTCCGCATCGTGTTCGTAGTCGGCCAGCGCCTTGGCGGCAGACAGGGCATAGTTCCCGCCCGATCCGATCGCGGCGATGCCACCTTCCGGTTCCAGCACATCGCCATTGCCGGTCAGGATCAGCAGCACGTCCTTGTCGGCCACGATCATCAGGGCTTCTAGGTTGCGCAGGTACTTGTCGGTCCGCCAGTCCTTGGCCAGTTCAACCGCCGCACGCATCAGCTGGCCGCGGTTCTGCTCAAGCTTGCGTTCCAGCCGTTCGAACAGGGTGAAGGCATCGGCCGTGGCCCCGGCGAACCCGGCGATCACCGAGCCATCGCCAAGCCGCCGTACCTTGCGGGCATTGGGCTTCATCACCGTGTTGCCCATCGAAACCTGGCCATCGCCGGCGATGACGGTCTTCCCGCCCAGCTTGACGCCGATGATGGTGGTGCCGTGCCAGGGGATCAGCCCGTGGCTGTGTGAGGAGTTGTCCATGCGGCGGGATATATGCCCTGCCGCGCGGGATTCAACTTAGCTGCCGTTCGGGCCGCCACCGCCGCCACCCGGACCGCCCGCCCCGGTACCGACAGTACCAATGTTGCCGAACAGGTCTTCAAGGAAGGTGCGCTCCTTGCCCAGGGTCGGCGTCTTATCGCCATCGGGCTCAAGCCGGACCACCCGCTCCAGCCCCGACCGTTCGACGCCGGCGACATTGCCGCGCTCATCGAAGGTCACGCGCAGGACCAGCTGCTCGCTGATCTTGGGCCGCGTGAACGCGGCCTGCCGCGTGCTTGACGAGACGTAATACCAGTCCTTGCGACCAAAGGCGCTGACGAAGGTGGGACGGCCGAGCGTGCGCTCCACCGACTGCTGGTTATCGATTCCGGGCTGGACCGAATCGACCAGTGCGGCATCGACCAGGTACCCGCGATGATCCTTGATGGAGCTGCATCCCGCGAGCCCAGCGGCCCCGGCCACCATCACCATCACCATCACCATTGCCTTGATCATCGCTGCACGCATCGTAAACCGGTTCCCGTTTGCGCTGCCAATCGGACCTGGGGCATTGCCCGTTTCCGACGGCGGCTCTATCGCACCAGGGCTTTAGGCTGCCTTGGCGCGCCGCGCAATGGCGGCGAACAGGCGCTTGGGGACACTGGCTTTAATCGCCGCTGAACAAAGGACACTGACCATGGGCCTGATCGCCCGCCTGCTCGGCAAGAAGACCGATGAACACGCCGCAGTCCGCCCGCTGTGGCATGCCGCCGTGGCGCTCGCGCGCACCCCGCGCTGGTATGCGGAACTGGGGCTGGCGGATTCGGTACCGGGCCGGTTCGATGCCGTGGCCACGGTGCTGTCGCTGGTGCTGAGCCGGATGGAACAATCCCCCGCCCTGGCGCGCGAGGCGATCCTGCTGACCGAATTGTTCGTGACCGACATGGATGCCCAGCTGCGCGAAACCGGCCTGGGCGACATGGTGGTAGGCAAGCACGTGGGCAAGCTGATGGGGGCGCTGGGCGGCCGCAAGGGCGCGCTGGATGCGGCGCTGGCGGGCAGGGAGCCGCTGGAAGAGGTGCTGGCGCGCAACCTCAGCCTGGCAGAAGGTGCCGATCCGGCTGGCATGGCGGCCGAAGTGCGCGCAATTGCCGCCCGCCTGGCCGCGCTGGACGATGCCAGCCTGCTGGCCGGAAAGATCGCAGCATGAGCGAATTTGCCCGGACCTATGATCCGCGCCTGCTGCCTGGCGCGGAGCAGGTGCTGACCGCCTCCACCGAAGAATGCGCGGCCCTGGCCCGTAGGTTCGACCTGGTCCGGATCGACCGGCTGGAAGCGCGGATCATGCTGGACAAGGATGGCGCGGCCACGACCGCTGCCGGCCGCCTGCTGGCCGATATCGTGCAATCCTGCGCCGTTTCGGGCGAAGACCTGCCGGTCAGCATCGACGAGCCGGTTTCCCTGCGCTTTGTGCCCGACGGCGCGCCGAGCGCCCCGGACGAGGAAATCGAGCTGGAAGCCGACGAGCTGGACGAGATCACCTATTCCGGCAGCCAGTTCGACCTGGGAGAGGCCCTGGCCCAGACCCTGGCCCTGGCCATCGATCCATACGCTGAGGGGCCCAATGCGGAAGCGGCCCGCCAGGCCGCCGGTCTCAATGAACCGGAGGCCAGCGGGCCGTTCGCAGCGCTTGCGGCGCTGAAGAAGAAAGACTGATCAGAACGGGATATCGTCGTCGAGATCGTCGGCAAAGCCGCCGCGACCGCCACCCATGCCGCCGGCCGACGCACCGCCGCCAAAGTCACCGCCACCCGAACGCTGGCCGCTGCCGCCGCCCCAGTCACTGCCGCCGGAACGCTGGCCACCGCCCGCACCGCCACCCTGGCCACCGCCGGGCGCACCATCCAGCATGGTCAGCACGCCCTGGTTGCCGCCCACCGAAATCTCGGTGGTATAGCGATCGTTGCCCGACTGATCCTGCCACTTGCGGGTCCGCAGCTGGCCTTCGATGTAGACCTTGCTGCCCTTGCGCAGATAGCGCTCGGCCACGCCAACGAGACCATCTGACTGCAGCACAACAGTGTGCCACTCGGTCCGTTCCTTGCGTTCGCCGGTGTTCTTGTCCTTCCAGCTTTCGCTGGTGGCGATGCGCAGGTTGGCGATCCGCCCGCCGTTCTGGAAGCTCTTGACCTCGGGGTCCTGGCCCAGATTGCCGATCAGGATAACCTTGTTGACGCTGCCTGCCATCTAGAAACGCTCCGCTACAACCCGAGCGCGACGGCGCCCCAATAGGTGATTCCCGCGAAGATATAGGCGAGCGCGAAGAGGTAGGCCAACATGAACAAGGGCCATTTCCACCCATTCGTTTCACGCCGGGCAACAGCAATCGTGCTCATGCACTGCGGGGCGAAGACGAACCAGGCCAGGAAGGCCAGCGCCATCGGCAGCGTCCACTTGGCCTTCAGCTGATCGCCCAGCGCCAGCGCGGCCTGTTCCTCATCCTCGGCGGAGACGGCATAGGTCGTCGCCAGCGAGGCGACCGCCACTTCGCGCGCGGCCATCGCCGGGATCAGAGACAGCGCCATTTCCCGATTGAAGCCGATCGGCTCGACCACCACGGCCAGACCATCGGCGAGCTTGCCCGCGATCGAGGCATCGACCTGGTTCTGGCCTTCGGCGGCGCGCGGGAAGGTAAGCAGGAGCCACAGCACCACGGTGACCATGAAGATGATCGTGCCGGCCCGGCGCAGGAAGATCCAGGCCCGCTGCCACAGGCCCAGCGCCAGATCCTTGATTAGCGGGAGCTGGTACTTGGGCAGTTCCATGATGAAGCCCGAGGCGGCCCCCTGTGTCACCGAACGGCGCAGCACCAGTGCGACCAGCATCGCCCCGACAATGCCCGCCAGATAAAGCCCGAACAGGACCAGGCCTTGCAAACCTACGCCCGGCAAGACGGCCGTATTGGGAATGAACGCCGCGATGATCACGGCATAGACCGGGAGCCGGGCCGAACAGGTCATCAGCGGCGCAATCAGGATCGTGGTCAGGCGATCCCGCTGGTCCGAAATCGAGCGGGTCGCCATGATGCCGGGAATGGCGCAGGCGAAGCTGGACAACAGCGGGATGAAACTACGCCCGGACAGGCCGACGCCAGCCATCAGCCGGTCCATCAGGAAGGCGGCGCGCGCCATATAGCCCGATGCCTCCATCGCCAGGATGAAGAAGAACAGGATCACGATCTGCGGCAGGAACACCACCACCGAGCCAACGCCCGACAGGACGCCTTCGGTCAGGAAATCGCGGAACAGCCCCTCCGGTACAGTCGCCCGGACCTGGTCGGCAATCAGGCCGACCCCGGCCTCAAGTCCATCGGCAAACGGCGAGGCCCAGGTGAACACCGCCTGGAACACCACGAACAGCAAGCCGAACAGGACCAGCGGGCCGAACCAGGGGTTGAGCAGCACCCGATCAAGCTGCGCATGCAGCCGCCGTTCGGTGCTTTCCGAGAGAATTGTGGCCCGCGCGATCAGGCGCGCGCTTACCTGCCGCTCGGTCAGCGTGGTATGCGGGTGGCGCGGTTCGGGCAGCCGACGCTCGGCCGCGTCGATCGCCAGCGCCAGTTCGGCAAGGCCGCGGCGGCGCACGGCCACGGTCGGCACCACTGGCACACCCAGGGCTTCCTCGAGCGCGGCGGGATCGAGTACCAGGCCATCGCGTTCGGCCAGATCGACCATATTGAGCGCGACTACGGTGGGCCGCCCCAGCGCGATGACTTCCTGCGCGAAGACCAGGTGCTGTTCGAGGTTCGAAGCATCGAGCACCACGACCAGCACCTGCGGCGCTGGTTCCCCCGGCAGTTCGCCCAGCACGACCTTTCGGGTTACTTCCTCGTCCGGGCTGGTGGCATCGAGGCCGTATGAACCGGGCAGGTCGGTCAGCTCGATCACTTCACCGCTTGGCAACACCAGTCGGCCCGCCTTGCGCTCCACGGTCACGCCCGGATAATTGGCGATCTTCTGGCGCGCGCCGGTCAACGCGTTGAACAGGGCACTTTTCCCGGCATTGGGGTTGCCGACCAGGGCGGCACTGCGAAGCTGGACCATGTCAGTTGGCCTCCACGGTCATCGCGCGGGCATGCGTCCGACGCAGCGCCACCGTCATCCGGCCCAGCGTAATGGCCAGCGGGTCACGCCCGCCGAACACGCCGCGATGCGCCACGGCCACTTCCGCCCCCACATCGAAGCCAAGTGCCCGCAACCGCTGCGCTTCATCGGCAGCCAGCACAGACCAGTCCACTGCGGCAATTCGGGCGACCTGCCCGAGCGGGAGAGAATCGAGCGTCATGGCTGCGGCGCTGCCAGATGAGCGCCGCAAATGCAAGTCATTCGCAATAATTGATCGGGATCAAACCTGCATGCGAAGCGATGGCGGCTCAGAGCGATCAGCGCGCGGGATAGCGCAGGCGCCCCAGAAAGCGGGCCGGGCTGAATCCGTCGAAATCGCGATTGAGCAGCCGGGCCTTGGCCTTCTCGAACTTCATCACCCCGTCGATCCGCCGCTCCAGGAAGGCGCGAGTATCGCTGCGGCCATCGCTGCGGTCATGCGCCAGCACGGCCAGCGTGGCGGCATAGATCGAAGCGAGGATCGTGCGCTTGGTATAGTGATTGTAATCGGCCGAGGTGTCGCCCGCCAGTCGCCACATCAGATCGGCGCTGGACCAGCCCAGCTTCAGCGCGGCCGGCACATTCTGCGGCATGGCCATGATTGCGAGCGCACGAACCAGGGCTTCCTGCTGCGGGGCAACATAGTCCAGCCGGAATTGTACCAGGGTCCGGATCCGTTCCCGAACCTTGAGCGCGGCCAGCCGGTCAGCCGGCCATTCGGCCGCCATGGCGGCATCACAGGCACCGATCCATGCGGCGATCATGGCCATCGGCCCATTGGCAAAGGCAAAGCTCGCCAAGGCAGGATCAACGCCTTCCTGCTCGGCCGCCGCGGTCACTGCCGCTTCGGTCCAGCCATCGAATACTGCAGCGTCGGCAATGGCCGGTGCCAGCCTCAGTCGCAGCCCATCGAGCGATTCAGAATTTTGGGCCATATGCCTTGGCCTTGTCACCGCCCTTGGGCTTGGCGTTGGTTTCGATCTCGGTCAGCAGGTTCGCTCCGGCCAGCCGCGCATAATCGCGGGCTGTACGACCCGAATTGTCCGACCGGTCAGGATCGGCCCCGGCCTTGAGCAGGATCCGCATCAGCCCGACATTACGGTTATGGACGGCGGTGATCAGCGGCGTCTCGCCGGCATTGTTGCTTTCATCCAGCCGCGCGCCCTTGCTGACCAGCAGCTCAACGCCTTCGATGAAATTGGCGTTCACCGCCGAGACCAGCGGGGTCACCCCCTTGGCATCGCGGACGTTGACGTTGGCACCCTTGCCGATCAGGAACTGCATCCACATCAGGTCGCGGCGGTTGGTGACGATGTGCAGCGCGGTTTCACCCGAAGTGATGTCGCGCGTGTTGACCAGGTTCGAACCGGGTTGGTCGAGCGCGTCGGTCACGGCCTGGCCGTCCTTCTTGCGGACGGCTTCGAGGAACTTGTAGCTGTCCGACATGAATTGCGCCTGGGCCGGCACGGACAAGGCCATGGTTGCCAGCGCGAACAGCGGTACGATCAGCTTGCGCACCCGAATTTCTCCATCTTGCAGCGGGAATCGCCCCGCCACCGTCTTGCGCCGCGCGCTTTAGCAGAGCATGAACCGCCGCGCCATGATCAAGCCTCTGTTCGCATCCCTTGCCGCCGCCCTCCTGCTCTCCGCCTGCCAGCAGGCCGCCCCGCCGCCGGCACAGCTGATAGGCACCGATATTAAGGGAACCCCGTTTGGCGGTCCCTTCAGCCTGACGGGCGAGGATGGCAAGCGCTATGGCTGGGGCGATTTCAAGGGCAAGTACCGGCTGGTCTATTTCGGCTATGCCTTCTGTCCCGATGCCTGCCCGACCGACGTGGCCGTGATGATGCGCGGCTTCCAGCAGTTCGAAAAGGCCCATCCGGGCAAGGCCGCCAAGGTCCAGCCGCTGTTTATCACGATCGATCCCGCCCGCGACACGGTGCAGGTGGTCAAGGAATTCACCGACAGCTTCCACCCCCGCCTGCTCGGGCTGACCGGCACCCAGGCCGAGGTTGACGTGGCGGCCAAGGCGTTCCGCGTCTATGCCGCGCGCGGCAAGGACCTGGGCAATGGCGCCTACCTGATGGATCACAGCCGCTTTGCCTACCTGATGGACCCGGAAGGCAAGCCGCTGGTGATCCTGCCGGTCGACAAGAACGCCGAAGCGGTCGCCTCTGACCTGGCAGCCAGCGTGCAATGAGCGCCCTGCGTCCCCGCTTCTGGGAACGCCCGATCGATGCCCTGACCCGCGCTGAATGGGAGGCGCTGTGCGATGGCTGCGGCCAGTGCTGCCTGCACAAGGCCGAGGACGAGGACACCGGCGACATCTACATGACCAATGTCGCCTGCAAGCTGCTGGACCTGCAGTCCTGCCGCTGCAGCGATTACCCGAACCGCAAGCGCCAGGTGCCCGATTGCGTGCGGCTGACCCCCACACTGGCCGCCTCGCTGTCGTGGCTGCCGGAAACCTGTGCCTATCGCCTGCGCGCCGATGGCGAGCCGCTGCGGGGCTGGCATTACCTGATCAGCGGCGATCCCGACGCGGTCCATGCCGCCGGGATCTCGGTGCGGGGCAAGGCGATCGGCGAGGAGTTTGCCGGGCCGCTCGAGGATCATATCATCCTGCCGCCGGGCATCGAGATCGACCGTGATTGACTGGTTGCGCCGCAAACCCGAAGCCACCCCCCAGGTCGAAGTCGGCGGTCGCCTGCTGCCCGTGGCGGTGCGGCGCAACGCGGCGGCGCGGCGGATGACCATGCGCCTTGCCCCCGATGGCAGCGAGGTGCGGGTAACCCTGCCCAACTGGGGCCGCAGCGCCGAAGCACTGGAATTCGCCCGCGCCAAGGCCGATTGGCTGGCCGACCAGCTGGTCCGGCTGGGGCCGGTGGCGCTGCCCGGCGATGGCACGATCCTGCCGTTTCGCGGCACTCCGCTGGAGCTGCGCCACGATCCCGCCACCCCGCGCCGGGTCCGGCTGGATGAGGGTCTGCTGCTGGTCGGCGGCCCGGGGGAGAGCCTGCCACGCCGCGTCCAGCGCTGGCTGGAGGCCGAGGCGCTGGCGCTGCTGATCGACGATCTGGCACAATACTGCCTGCGGGATGGTCGCCGGACACCGCCACTGGCACTGAGCCGGGCCCAGCGCCGCTGGGGTTCCTGCGCGGCCGATGGCACGATCCGGATCAACTGGCGGCTGGTGATGGCGCCGGATTTCGTTCGGCGATCGGTGGTTGCGCACGAGGTTGCGCACCTGACCCACTTCGATCATTCGCCAGCCTTCCACGCCCACCTCGACTGGCTGTTCGAGGGTGACATCAGCGCCGCCAACCGCTGGTTGAAGCAGCACGGCAGGGGCCTTTACGCGCACCTCGGATAGCACTTAAGGTGCCCTTAACCATAACCGGGCGAAAGACTGGGCATGGTTCGCTGGCCATTCCTTCTCGCCACCCTGCTGCTGTCTGCTCCTGCCGCCGGACAGGATGCCTGTCGGCTATGCTATGGTGACACGAGCGGCCGGCCAGGCGAGCGGGCGCTGACACTTGAAATTTTCACCGATCTCAATTTCTCGAAACTGGCCCTGGCGGGACGCGAGGGCGGCAGCGCCGAGGTTGACGCCGCGACCGGCACCAAGCGGACCGGCGGCGCGGTGGTCAACCTAGGGGGCATGGCAGTGACCGGGCGCGGGCGCATCACCGGCGAACCCCTCCGCGAGGTCCGCATCGACCTGCCCCAGACCGTGGCAATGAGCGCGCCCGATGGCGGCGACGCGCAGCTGACCGGCTTGACCACCGACCTCCCAAGCCGCCCGACCCTCGACGCCAATGGCGAGCTGACCTTCAGTTTCGGGGCGCGGCTGGTGCTGAAGGGCGGCGGGCGCGGCGGCAATTATCGCGGACGGATCCCGATTTCGGTCGATTACAACTGACCACTGGCACTTTACCGGGGCAGGCCCTATCTTCGCGGGCATGAAGTTCCTGCAGCATGTCCAGCCCGGCAACGCGATTACCGAGTTCCGCGATATCTTTCGCGAAGCCGGACCGCGCCGCTGGCCGATCGCCTTGGCTGCGGCGGCCTGCACGCTGGCGATATTCTCGCTGATGTTCGGGGAAAGCTGGAAAGGCCCGCGCGCCTTGCCGCAGGTCATCTACATCAATTCCTGGCCGGAAGACCGGACCGAGGAGGAAACCAAGGCCTTCATCGCCGAGAACCAGCAGCGCAAGGAGGCCAATGCCGAGCTACTGGCCGAACGCGAGAAGATCCGCCGCGAGCTGTGGTCTGCCCTCGGCCGCGCCTCGGGCATGGATGTCGACAAGATGGCCGCCGAGGCCGAGGCCGAGCGCGCTGCCGAGGCCGCCAAGGCCAAGGCCGCCGCCGAAGCGATCATCGCGCCCAAGGCAGAAACCGCCCCCGCCACGCCTCAGCAGGCACCGGTTGAACCCTGACGCCGATCGTCGCTGGCTGGCCGCCGCCGCCGCGCTGGCCGCGCGCGGCCGCCCGCTCAGCCGCCCCAATCCTGCGGTTGGCGCGCTGCTGGTAAAGGATGATCGCGTAATCGCGCGCGGCTGGACCCAGGCCGGGGGGCGCCCCCATGCCGAAGCCATGGCGCTGGCGGCAGCGGGCACTAAGGCGCAAGGGGCAACGCTTTACGTCACGCTGGAGCCCTGCGCGCACCAGAGCCCGCGCGGCCCGGCCTGCGCCGACCTGGTGAGCGGGGCCGGTCTCGCCCGCGTGGTGGTCGGCTACCACGACCCCGATCCGCGTACAGCCGGAAAAGGCATCGCCCGGATCGCGGCAACGGGCGTCCCGGTCGAACTGCTGGAAACCCCGGAGTGCCGCGCCAGCCTGTCAGGCTTTATGACCCGCTGCGAGCACGGACGCCCCGAAGTGACGCTGAAGCTGGCGCTCTCCGCCGATTGCCGCCTCGCCCCGCCGCCCGGCGAAGGGCAGTGGCTGACCGGGCCGGAAGCCCGCGCCCATACCCATGCCTGGCGCGCGAAGATGGACGCGATCCTGGTCGGGCGCGGCACGCTGGAGGCGGACCAGCCCCGTCTCGACGCGCGCCTGCCGGGCCTGGCGAATCGCAGCCCGGAGCGCTGGCTGCTGACGCGCGGCGCGGCTCCGGATGGCTGGCATGCCCTGCCCTCACCCGGCGATCTGCACCTGCTGGCCCCGGCGCAATACCTGATGGTCGAAGGCGGAGCCGAGGCGGCGCGGGCCTTCCTGTCAGCCGGGCTGGTTGACCGTATGATGCTGTACCGCGCGCCGCGCACTGTGGGCGGCAATGGCGCGGCCCTGCCCGAACTTGCCATGCCGGCCCTCGCGCAATCGGCCGATTGGCAGCTGACCGACACGCGCCAGCTTGGCAACGACACGCTGCATGTCTACGAGCGCAGGTGATGTTTACCGGGATAATCACTGCCGTCGGCACGATCCGCGAAGTCCGCCAGTCGGGCGACCTGCGCTGTGTCATTGCCTGCCCCTATGATCCGGCGGGAATCGCCATCGGCGCCTCGATCGCCTGTTCGGGCGTCTGCCTGACCGTGGTCGAACGCGGCGGAAGCGCAGGCGATGCCTGGTTCGCAGTCGACGTATCGGGCGAAACCGTCAGCCGTACGGCCACCGACCAGTGGACCGAAGGGCGCAAGCTGAACCTGGAACAGGCGCTCAAGCTGGGTGACGAGCTGGGCGGGCATATCGTCACCGGCCATGTCGATGCCGTGGGCAAGGTCGCCAGCCGCACCGAAACCGGCGGATCGATCCAGTTCTGGATCGCCACGCCAAAGGAACTCGCCCCCTATGTCGCGCCCAAGGGCTCGATCACGGTCGATGGCGTCTCGCTGACGGTCAACGAAGTGGCAGACGAGGCCGATGGCACCTGCCGTTTCATGCTGAACATTATCCCACACACCGCCGATGTGACCACACTGGGCGGGCTGAAGGCCGGAGACGCGGTCAACCTCGAGATCGACGTTCTGGCCCGCTACCTCCAGCGGATGCAAAGCCTCAGGGGTTAGGCTCCCGGCCGATTGAGACGCCCATGTCATGCAAGGCGGTGAGGTCCGCCTGCGGGTCTGCGGCCTGTTCCGGATAACTGACTCCCGGTGCGGGCCGCAGGCGGCCAGCTAGCCCCAGCAGCCGTTCGGCCTGGATCACTGCCCCTGCCGCCGTCAGGTGAGTCTGCCCCTGGGGATCGGACAGGGTCAACCGCTCGCGCCCGTCCAGCGTCACCACGATCTCATGCGGCGCGCCCTGCCCCGGATTGTGCAGCAGCTTTTGCCGCGTCGCGCGCGGCAAGCGGCCCCACAGCCCCAGCCGCACAAGCGCGGCGAAAGTGGCGGTCAGCCCGGCGCTGTCAAAAGCCATGCGCAGCGCCACACCGCGTGCCAGCCCGCTGCGGACCAGCGTTTCCTGGTCGGGCGCGCTGAACCGCCGCACCCTGGCGGCAAGACCGCCCGGAAAGACCTGGCGGCGCGGATCGGACATGCTGCCCACGGTGATCCGCGCATCATCCTCCCAGATCTCGAACGGCCGATGCATGTCGATGAACCCGGCGGTCGAATCCGGCCCGGCACGATCGGCGCCATAGAACAGCACGTCGATCTCGATCCGCTCAAAGCTGATACCCGGTGCGCGGGCCGCATTGATCACCGCCGCCACGGCACCGGCCATCCAGCCGGAGGCCAGCAACACCGGCGCGCGCGGCTGCAGCGCGGTGGCCAGTTGCACCGCATCGTCCACCCGCGCGGTCCAGCGGGCAATGTCGACAATCGGGATCCCCCGCCGGATGGCCGCGCGCAGCAGGTGATCGTGATGATCGTTGACCGCCACAACAATCCCTGACGGCGTGGACTCAAGCCCGGCCAGCGGATCGGCCTCGGTCACATCGATCCGCGCCCCGGCGGCCTTGCCCAGTTCGACCGCAGCCTCGACCGCCCGCGCCGGCGATCGTCCGGCAACCAGCAACTCAAGGCCGGGATGGCGCTGGCGCAGCAGCTGGCAGATCTGGCCACCCACCTCGCCATAACCACCGACGACCAGCAGCGGGCCGCCCGAGTTGACCGCGCCGCTCACAGCGTCAGCCCCATGCGGTATTCGCTGGGGAAACCGGCCCGTTCCGATAACTCGGGCGAGCGGATTTCGGCGAGGATCCGAAAACCGAAAGCGTGATAGAAATCGACCGCCGGATTGTCCGCCAGGACATCCAGCTGCACTTCGGCAAAGCCCGCCGCCCGCCCCCGCGCGATCACATCGGTGAGCAGCGCCGCGCCCACCGCGTGGCCGCGCCAGGTCGGCTCGACCGCCAGGGCCAGCAGGTACCAGGCGTGGGAGGGCACATGGGCGTTGAGATAACTGGCCTGTTCGGCGCGGATCATCAGTCCTTCCAGTTCGGCCGGGTCGAGTGCCAGTTCGGCAATCAGCGGCGGCAGACTGGCCACCAGCGCGGCCTTGCGGCGATAGAAATCGTCCCCCGGAAAAGCCATGGCCATGCCCGCCAGCTGGCCATCCACCAGGGCCAGCATCGTCATATCGCGGGCGAACAGGGTGCCGTCGATCGCCCAGGAATGGTCCGCCACGGCCCGCAGCAGGGTGCCATCGGGGCCGAACTGGTAATCATAGCTGACCGGCCCGGTCGCACGGATCAGGCTGGCGATTGCGCCAGCGGGCAAGTCGACTGGCGCAGCCGGATCGGCGGCACCTATCAGGACGGCGGGCATGGTGCGAGTCATGAAGTTACTTTTCGTAAGTTACGACTCGTAATATCCAGTTCCCTTGTCCTGTCAATTGCCCTAGGCTGCTGCAATGAGCGGCAGGAACGAACCGGGCAAACGCATGGAGGGGGCCGCACGGCGGGCGCAGCTGCTGGCTACGGCGCGCGAGATCGTGCAGCACTGCGGCGTTGCCGCGCTGACCCTGGCCAACCTGGCCACCGCCTGCGGGGTGTCGAAGCCGATCGCCTACAACCACTTCGGCACGCGCGAGCGGCTATTGGCCGAACTCTATCAGGAACTGGGCGCGGAACACGATGCCTCCGCCCGGGCCGCGCTGGCCCGCTTGCAGGCCGATGGCGGCACGCGGAGCGCGGCCGCGCGGACCATCGCCGCCGCGCTGATCGATTGCCTCGTCCAGAATGGCCCGCTTTACGATGCGATCATGGCCGCTCTGCTCGCCTCGCCTGATGGCGCGCGGCTGGCGGACGAACTGACCGAGGCGATTGTCGCGGCCTATGCCGCCACGTTGGCCGAACTGGGCGAAGGCCCGGAACGGGCGCGCGCGCTGGTGCGGGCGATGATCGGGGCCAGCGAAGGCCTGGTTGCCGCACTTGCGCGGCATGAGGTGGAGCGGGACGAGGCCATTGCCCTGCTCGCCCGGCTGATCGCGCCGGATTAGGCCCGGTTCAGCGGCCCGCTGGCGAAGCTGGCCTGATCGATCTCGTAATAGACGTGGCGCATGGTGCCGCCACCAGGGAGATCGACCAGATCGAAGCGATCGGTCAGCCGCCCGCCAATCTTTTCCATCGCGCGGCGCGAGCGCAGGTTGCTTTCGCCCACGCGGAATTCCACCAGCTCAACAAAGCCGAAGGCGTGTTCCAGCATCAGCCGCTTCATTTCGCGGTTGAACGCCCCGCCCCAGTGGCTGCGCGCGAGGAAGGTCCAGCCGATTTCCACCGTGCCAGCCTGCGGCTGCTTGAACTGCGATGAGCCGACCACCTTGCCGCTGACCTTGTCGATCACCGCCAGCGCGCCGCCGCGCTCCAGCGCATCGGCAAAGAAGCGGCGGAACACCGGTTCCTGCCAGCGATCGTGCTGCGGGTGAATCGCCCAGATTTCGGGATCGCACGCGACGGCGAACAGCGCGTTCCAGTCATCCGCGCGCAGCGGGCGCAGCAGCAGGCCGGGGCCTTCGAGCGTGGGCTGACGATCCATCAGAAGTGAGGCTTCAGGCGCTTACGGCAGCGACCGCCGCGATGAACTTGTCGATATTGCCCATGGTCAGCCCGGCCACGTTGATCCGGCCCGATCCGGCCATGTAGATCCCGTGGTCCTCGCGCAGCTTGAGGATCTGCTCGCCCGAGAGCGGCAGCATCGAGAACAGGCCGTTCTGGCTGCCCAGCGGGACCAGGTTGACGCTGCCCGCCAGGCCCGCCTCGGCCAGCCGGGCGCGGACCTGGCGCATGCGGGTGCGCATGGTGTCGAGCTCGTCCAGCCAGACCTTGACCAGGCCTTCGTCGTCCAGGATCAGGCGGACCGCAGCCGCCCCATGATCGGGCGGCATTGACCACGAGGCGCGGGCCAGACCATAGCCGTTCGACATCACGGTCGGCAGCTGGGCCGGATCGGCCACCATCGCGTAGACCGCACCAACACGGTCGCGATAGACGCCAAAGTTCTTGTCGCAGGAATAGGCGATCAGCGCCTCGGGCACGGCGGCCAGCACGCGGCGCAGGCCATAGGCGTCTTCCTCCATGCCCTGGCCCAGCCCCTGATAGGCCAGGTCCAGCACCGGCAACAGCTTCGCCTCGGCCACCAGGGTGGCGATCTCATCCCAATCGGCCGGGCTGTAATCGATGCCAGTCGGGTTGTGGCAGCAGCCGTGCAGCAGGATCGCATCGCCCGCCTCGGCCCCGGCGATCGCCGCGCGCAGCGCGTCCATGTCGACCACGCCGTCCTTGGTCGAATGGTTGAAGGTCTTAAGTTCAAAGGCCAGGTCGGCAAAGATCTGCGCGTGATTGGGCCAGCTGGGGGTGCCCATCCAGATGCGCGGCGCGCCAGCCTTCTTGGCCAGGGCCGCCGCCAGCCGCACCCCGCCGGTGCCGCCCGGGGTCTGCATCCCGTCAATCCGGCCATCCATGGTCGGGTTAACCGCGCCGAACACATAGGGCATTAGGCCGCGCACGAAGCCCATGTCGCCTTCCGGGCCCAGGTAGCTCTTCGAATCCTGGGTCTCGATCAGCTTCGCCTCGGCCGCCTTGATTGCGCCAAATACCGGGGTCGCGCCATCATCGGTGCGATATACGCCCACGCCCAGGTCGATCTTGTCGGCGCGGGGGTCGGCGGCATAGAGCTTGATCAGCGCAAGCAGCGCATCGGCGGGCTGGGGGGCAAGGGTGCTGAGCATGACGCGCCCGCCCTTAGACCCGCGCCTTGCCGCGGGGCAAGGCTGCATTCGCATTCAGGTGGCGGTTTTCTTGCCCGCCTGCTCCTTAGCCAGAAGCTCGCGCATGCCTTTGGCCAGTTCCGGATCGGTCTTGCCGACATGGCTGACCATGGTCTCGATCACGATCTGCTCCATCTCCTGCTCGATCCCGGGCATTTCCATGTTGGCCCACTTGAGGTCGACGGCCGATTTCTGATCGCGCATCGCCAGCAGCTTGCGGCCCAGCGGCGTGGTGAAAAAGGCCTCCACCCGCTTGATCTGATCCGGCGTCGCCTCGGCCACAACCTGGGTCGCGGCATTGCGAACATCGCGCGAGAGCGAGGTAGCGGAGACATCGCGTTCGGCGACCAGGTCGTTAGCGATCGACTGGTAATTGACCCGCCGCACCGCCGCGCCGAAGAAAGCCCGCGAGCCGGGTTCGGCCAGGAAATCGGCAAATTCGCGCGCCTCGGGAGCGGAGAGGTTCCGGGCATACATGGCCGCCAGATCGGCGCGATAACCGGGCATGGACTGTTCCACGCCGCGCAACATGACCGGGCGCATGGCATCGCCGACGGCAGCGATCAGGCCGGGGTATTCCTTGTCCATCGCCGCCACATCGCTATCCGCCTCGGTCAGGGCCTTCAGCGTGGCCGCGATCAGCCCGTCAACCTTGGCATCGGTATGGTCATCGCTGACCACCAGTGCCGCAATCTCCGCATAGACCGGGGCAGGCGCCGCGACCGGAGCCGATGCCGGATCCAATGCTGAGACGGGCGCGGCTGGCAAGGGCGCCGCAGCGAAAACGATCAGTGCGGCAAGTACCGGAAAACGCACGGCAGTATCCTTCGAAGTCCGGCCCGCCTTACCGCAGGATCAGAACGGCAGCCAGCGCTGCTTCTTGGAAAACTTCATGTAACCGACGTTGACGCCCAGCCGCAGACCAGCCCCCATCCGCACCGGGATCAGCACCACATCGCCCCGGCGCAGGTAGCTGACATGGAACCCGCCCACCAGATAGGCCTGCCCCTCGCCCGCACCATACCGCTTGAACAGGTCATCGGTGTTGTAGAGGTTGTAGACCAGCACAAAGGTGTTGGCCGCATTGGCGCCGAGATCCAGTCCCATCGAAGGCCCGGTCCAGTAGACCGGCTTCTGCCCCTCAACCTTGTGATGCAGCGTGCCCGAGCCATAGCGCAGCCCCACCACCACCGCGCCGCCGCCTTCGCGACCGACGATATAGCCGTTCGGCTCGCCCTGCTTCTTGAGCAGGTCCTGGATCATCTGCGCCAGACCCTGGGCCCCCTTGCCGAACACGCCTTCGGCCGCGCCGATCAGGTCGTCCTGCTTGTAGGTCGTGCCCTGCTTGGCCGCCTGGGCGGGGTTGGCCGCGGCTTGCGAGGCAGTCGCGGCCGGGGCACCTGTTGCTGGGGCGGCTGGCGCGGGCTCGACCGCAATCGAGGGGCCTGCTGCCGGGGTAGCGCTTGCCGCCGAGGTCGGGGCGGACTTGAGGTCGCCGTCGATCGCCTTGTCAGGATCGACCGACTGGACCTGGGCCTGGGCCACCGCGCCAGTAGCCAGCATCGCGAAGGCGGCGAGTCCGGCCAGGCCCTTGCGCCAGCGCCGCTGCATAGTTGCCATGATCATTGCCGTCTCATCCCGTTGCTGGCCCGAAGCGCGGCCGGGCGTGGTTATCCGCCTCTGACAGAATCCACCGCGCCGCAGCGGGCAATCGGCGGGCGACAGAGCGAGTCGGTTTTGCGGCGAACCGAGTCGGCCCGCCCGCAGCAAAAAGTCCGCCCTCCCCCCCTTGCCGCCCCCAATCCCCCCCGCTATAGGCCGCGCTTCGCCGCTGCGATCCGGAGACGTGGGTGAGTGGCTGAAACCAACGGTTTGCTAAACCGTCGTACTGGTAAATCCGGTACCGAGGGTTCGAATCCCTCCGTCTCCGCCACCTTGCGTTCCGCAAGCATCCCATAAGCGCTTATTTATCTTGCATTTCTGCGGATTTGCGAGCATTGTTGTTCCCTGTTTGTTTCATGGCTTCCATGTGCTTCCACATTGATCCGGGGGCACGGCTGGGGGCAGCGATCCGGAGATTCGGGGGCATCGATGCTGACCGAGATGCAAGTGAAGAGCGCCAAGGCGAAGGAGCGGGACTACAAGCTCGCTGATTCAGAAGGCCTGTACCTTTACGTCACCGCCAAGGGCCATCGCAGCTGGCGGATGAAATACCGCTTTGCCGGCAAGGAACGCCGGCTAGTGCTCGGCGCCTATCCCGACCTAGGCCTGCGCGAAGCGCGTGACCGCAAGGTTGATGCGAGGAAGCTGCTGCGCGAGGGCCGCGATCCAGGGATCGAGGCAGTCAAGGCGCGAGTAGAACGCACGGTCGCCTCGGCCAATACCTTCGAGGCACTGGCGCGCGGCTGGTACGCCCTACAGGAGTCTCGCTGGACACCGATCCATGCCAGCGATGTGATCGGCAGCCTCGAGAAGGAGGTCTTCCCCTGGTTGGGCAAACTGCCTGTGAGCGAGATCGACGAGCCACTGGTGCTCTCGGTCCTGCGCAAGATAGAGAAGCGCGGCGCAATCGAGACCGCGCACCGGGTGCGCCAGCGCATTTCGGCAGTCTTCGTCCATGCCATTGCCGAAGGCGCGGGATCGCGCGATCCGGCCGCAGTGGTGACCAGGGCGCTGAAGCCCGTGCCGCGCGCCCGCAAGCGCCCGGCGCTGCTGTCGATCGAAGCCCTGCACGACATGATCCGCAAGACCGAGGCCGAACCAGCCTCACCACTGACCAAGCTCGCTTCGCGGTTCCTCGCGCTCACCGCCCAGCGTCCGGGGATGATCCGTGCGCTGCCCTGGCAAGAGATCGAAGGTGTCGACTGGCAGAGCAATGCGCCCACCCCCGATGCCTTGTGGCGAGTTCCACCGGCGCGGATGAAGCTGATGCTGGATCTCAAGCACGATGCCGGGTTCGAGCACCTCGTACCACTGAGCGGAGAAGCGGTAGCGGTGCTGCGCGCCGCCCATGTGCTCACAGGGCGCGGGCCGCTGGTATTTCCATCCAACCGCAATGCCCGCGTGGCGATGAGCGAGAACACGCTGTCCTACTTCTACAACCGTTGCGGTTATCAGGGACGGCACGTGCCGCACGGGTGGCGTGCCTCGTTCTCGACGATCATTAACGAGTGGTCCGAACGGCAAGGCAATGCCGGCGACCGGCACGTGATCGACCTGATTCTGGCGCATGTCCCCGAAGGAGTCTCGGGATCTGAAGGCGCCTACAACCGCGCCGCCTACATGGCGCGTCGCAGAGAACTGCTGGATAGCTGGGCCTCGATGCTGCTGGAGCCGTTCCCGGAGCCGCAAAAGATGCTGGGCTGGCCGAGCCGATAATCATATCCCGATCTCGAACGGCCGGACCCGTTCGATGGAACGCTCGAGCTCGGGCTTGGGCTGCGCTTCCTCTTTCGGCAGTCCGGCCTGTTGCCCCTTGGCTGCGGCGGTACCGAGTCGTTCGGTGATCTCGATCGCCGAGGTCTTGTCGCCGGGATTGCGCTCGAGGCCAACGGCAACCTTGTCCCGGTTGTCGAGGATCAGGGTGAGCTCGTCGCGCAGGCGGGTGACCGTGACCAGGAAGTTGCGGCCAGAGAGCAGCTTGCGCTCGCGGCTGTCCATCACCGCGATGCCTTTGTCCGAGGTCAAGCCCTGGGCCATATGGGCATTGAGCGCATAGGCAAGATCGATCCGGGCGAGCATGGGATCGCCGCATTCTAGGCGGTGCTCCATGCCATTGGCACCACGCACCGCGATGCCGTCCTTGTCAATCGCGGTCACAGTCGCCCGGTCGGCGTTGATCAGCCCGCGCTCGTGGTCATTGGCGGTCCAGCGGATCGTGTCGCCAGTATAGATCCTGAGCGCCTTGCGCTCGAGCAGTTGCAGGGCCTGGCTATCTCCATGGAGGCCGACCCGGGCCGGGAGCAATCGCTGGGCACGCCCACGCTCGTCGGTGAGGGTGACTTGCCCCTTGCCTACATCAACGCCGGTCACGGCGTAACGCCCGCGCGCCAGTCCCTGCCTTGCTTGCCGCGATCCGACCTCGAGCACCATGCCGGGCTCGTACGTCCGGACATGACGAAGTTCCTCGCGGGAAGCGTTGACCCGCGAGAGCACGGTCAGCTCGCGGCGATCAGGCCCGATCTCGCCGTTGGCGGCCAGCCCGGTCTGGACCGCAGCGTTGATCTCGGCGCGCAGCCGCCGCCCCGAGGCATAAATCGCGGTGGCCTCGCGTTCGCGTGGTGACAGAGCAAGCCAGCGCTCGGCGGCGAGCAGAGCGCCGCTCTCGCTGGCCTCGACGATATGCTCCTTGAGATGCCCCAGCGCCTCTTCGGTGCGCCCCTTCTGGGCAGCGGCCTGGGCGCGCTTCAGGGTATCGGAGCGCGCCCGAAGGTTGACGTCCATTCGTGCGGTCTCGGTACCCGAGGCGAGCGCCAGCGCGAAGGGCTTGCCCGCTTCGACCGCCCCGAGTTGGCGCGCATCGCCCATCAGCGCCAGCCGGTCGACCTCGAGCAGGTTGGCGAGCCTGACCAGCCGGTCCAGGTCGCGGGTCGAGACCATCGAGGCTTCATCAAGCACCAGTACGGTATTGCGGTAGCCTGAGCGAGCGTCGCCAAGCTGGCTCTTGCTCGCGATCCCATCGAGCAGTTTCCGGTGCTGACCGAGGAACCGGTGCAGGGTCATCGAGGGGATCCCGGTCTCGCGCTCGAGCATACGCACCAGAGTGTTCTGAACGCCAAGGCCCATGATGGTCTTGCCGTGCTCCCTCAGGATCTGGGCCGTGGGCAGCAGCAGGCTCGACTTGCCCGCGCCGGCCACCCCTTGCACCGCGACCACGCGGTTGGTCGAGGAAAGGATCATCCGCCCGGCCGCTTCCTGTCCGGCATTGAGCGTCATACCGAAGCTGAGGTTGGCGCTGGCCTGCAGCAGAGGACCTGCTTCGCCTGTGGGAACGATGCTTGGCGATGCGCCCTTGCCCTTCGCGATCTCGGTCAGCATGCGCGCTTCAAGGGCAAGCGCATCGGCGCTGGTCAGCCAACCCTGCATGGCGCCGCGCCCCTTGTGCAGCGCCCCTCGCTCGGTCAGCTGCGCGATGCGTTTCTCGATCTTGTCCATGGTCGCCGGCAGGCCAAAGTCGAGTGCCGCCTTGGCCAAATCGGTCGCCTTGAACGCGGCCTCGCGTTCGGACAGGTGGCGCACTGCGGCTGCCACTGCATGAGCCGCGACGATCTCTTCGCGGCCCCTCAGATGGATCCGCGCCGGGACCAGCGGATCGCGCTCCTTGAGGCCCAGCCGTTCGGCAAGTTCCTGCACCATGACATGCCCGCGCGCGACAAACGAAGGGCGGTCATGAGCGAGCCTGACTTCGCTTCTGGCGATCGCCGAACTTCGCGCGAGGGCATCGCTTGCCATGCCGGCAAGGTCGAGCCCCATGCCCCAGGCCTGGTCCTGCCACTGACCGAGCAAGGCCTCGCGATCGACCTCGCTGGCCTTGGCCGAACGGGTCGCCAGCGTCGCCATGATCCCGGCTTCAAGACCCTCCCCGCGCCGGGCATCCAGCACCTCCTGCCGCCGCGTCGAGAAGGCCATGATTGCCTCGCGGTCGATCCCCTTCGCCTCGAAGTTGCCGTGCTTGCCGACATCGCCGATCGCGTAGCCGAGCTTCTCCACCGCAACCCGGAACCGGGCCATGGTCATGGCGTTGAGCAGGGTGTTGAGTTGCCACAGCCGGTCGTTGCGCAGCGCCTTCCATGACCCGTCCTTTGCCTGCGTCATGTTGGCGACCACGGCGTGGAAGTGGAGGTTGGGTTCCTGGTTGCGGTTGGTGTCGTGCTGGAACAGCGCGGCGGTCAGGTTGTCAGTCTGGACCAGTTGCTCCTTGCCGCCCCGTTCCACTCGCATGAACGCCGCGTTGGCCTCAGCCCATTGCAGGGTCTCGACCACCGCCGCACGGTAGGCGGCAATGATCCGATCGTCCTTGCCGACCAGCGTCAAGAGCGACCATGACTTGGGCAACGAGAAGGTGAGATCTGTCCCCGCGCGATGCTCAGTACCCTCGCGCCCGATGCGCCCGCCCTGGGGCAGTTCGCCACGCAGGATCGCTTCGAACATGCGCGGCTCGACTGTACCCGACAGCCCCAGTCGTTCGGCGCCTTTGCCGACCCATACGCCCGAGCGATCGGCATCGGCCTGGGCATAATAGTTGTCCTTGGCAAAGTACCCCGCAGCCCCTCCTGCCGAGCGGACATTGGCGACCGATAGCATGGCTCAATCGCCCCCTCTCGAAAGACCAAAACGCTCGCGATACTCGCGCAGCCGCTTGCCGTGCGCGGCCTGCACCCGCGTCCTGATCTCCTTGTCGGCCTGGGCCATCAGCAGCCCGTCGGCCGCCGCCGAAGTGAACAGCACATGGGACATCAGCCGGTCCCGGAAGGCCACCTCATCCTGCCCTTCGAGGGTACCGATCACCGCCAGTTTAAGCCACTGGCTGACGCTCATGTGCGCCGCCTCGGCGGCCGCCTTCACCGCCTCGTAAAGCTCCCGATCGACATAGCATTGCAGCGCAAAGCGCATGGGGCGTTCTCACGTTGGCCGCCCACCTCGGCCGGAAACCCCTCAGCCACGAGACATCACGCTAATGTCAGTGCAAGGCTGTAGGAAAGTTGTTTTTATCGAAGCGGGATCAATGCTTTAGACGTATCCTACTTTGATCTGAGTTGAGCAATCTAGCCTGACATCAGATGACATCAGGCGGGGACAGGGCGCCGATCAGCCAGCTAGTGGCGGAATTGCGCCAAATTCCGACACCGGGCTCCCGGGTACGGTGTGCTTGTAAACCAACTGCTCAGAGGGTCCCGGAAGATTACCTGTTTCTCTAGTCGAAGGGATGAAGAATGTCCCGCATGGGGGTGCAGCCTGGCGAGGCTTGAGCCTGTCTGGCTTCGTTGGCATGGCAGGCATTCGTCCAAATAATGGGTAGCTCCGATTCCCTTCATTCATTCAGCTACCCTAGCTCAGTGGTAGAAGTTCATGGCGCAATCTGATGGCCGGTAACGTAGAGTGGCACCGACCAGAGACCAGTGCACTTAGGCCGATCGCACCACCATGCGTAGTCGCGACTTTTCAGGCAGCGGCTGAGTTGCCATCTCTAGTTCGGACTACCTATGGCTTGCATAGACCGATGACAGTCAGCTTCTTGCGACCCTCTCCCAACTCTCCATGGGCCGTTGCCAAATTGTGGAATGCCTTTTGATCCCGGCAAACCGATTTCTACTGCGATGATCACGGATGCTGTAGAGAGGATTGCAATTTACATGACAGTAGATGATCTCCGGAACCTATGACGAAGAAACTGATCGCGGCCGCCGTGCAATGGGCGCCCGAAGTGCTCGATTTGGAGCGCGGACTTCTGCGTGCGCGTGATGCGATGGCGGAAGCTGCAAGCAATGGCGCACAGATCGCCGTCTTTCCCGAAACATGGTTGCTCGGATACCCCTATTGGGCAAGCATTTCAGTGCGCGACCCGCGTTTCACCGAGGCCCGGCGCCGCTTGCAGCAACTGGCGCTGACCCGCGACGGGGAAGCCATGCGCTCCTTGCAGAAAGCCGCGGCCGATGCCGGAATCGCGGTTGTCATGGGACTACATGAGCGCGCCGGCGGCTCAATTTACAATGTCGCCGCCTATATCTCCGCAGACGGACAGCTACTCAACCTGCATCGCAAATTGATGCCGACCAATACGGAGCGCCTGGTTTGGGGACAGGGGGATGGCTCCGACATGCAGTCAGTCGAAATGTCGGGCGCAAAAGTGAATGGGCTGATTTGCTTTGAGCACCAAATGACGCTGGCGCGACACGCGCTGGCGATCAAGGGCGTGCAAGTTCATGCTGCGCTTTGGCCCGGCCATGCTTTCATCAACGGCGTCATCGACGCATCGACCCGGCATATCGCTCACGAAAATGGGTGTTTTGTGGTTGCCGCACGCGAAGTAATGTCAATTGATCGGCTGGGTAAACATCTTCCTGATTTCAGCGACGAACCGGAACGCTGGTACGGCAACGGCGGCAGCGCGATCATCGCGCCGAACGGATCCTATCTGGTCGAACCCGTCTTTGATGCCGAGACGATCCTTTACCATGAGCTCGATTTTGCCCGGATCGATGATGCCAGCTGGCTGTTCGATGGTGTGGGGCATTATTCACGCCCCGATGTCTTCCAGTTGCGCTGGGATGAGTCTCCCAAGACGCCGCGCGCCTGACGGGAACTTCAGCGGCCGCGCTTGCGCACGTCCTTGGGCAAAACGCCAAAATGCCGGCGGAATGCCGCTGTGAAGTTGCCTGGAAAATTGAAACCGCAGGCATAGGCGACCTGGGTGACATTTTCGCCTTCTTCCTCAAGCAGGCGGCGCGCCTCTTCCATCCGGAAGCGGTTGAGCAATTCACCACCAGTACCGCCATAGAGCATCTTCAAGCCGAAATTGAGCTTGTTCGGGTTAACCCCGACACGCCGCGCCAGTTCCTTGAGGTTGGGTGGATTGGCCAGTTCGACATGAAGGATGTAATACGCCTCTTCCAGACAATGTCGGTCGCGTGGCGAGAAAGCAAATGGCCGGTTCCAGTCAGAATCGGACAACTGATTCAGATTGAGCAGCGTTTCGCACAAGAGATCCACGACGCGCGCCTCGGTCTGCGCCCTGGCGAGGATATTGGCTTCATCTGCGCTGATGATATCCATCGCGCTGCGCGCCATCGCCGTGTTGAGGGCCAATTGCGCACCGAACGTGGACTCTAACCGCCCCTCGACAAATTCACGTACCGGAACGGGAAGGCTGCCGAGTTCATTGCCAAAAACCATTCCTAGACTGTCGCGCGAACAAAACACGGTGATCCAGCATTCCTCATGCCCTTCAAATCGGGATTCGAACTTTGGCTGGCCTTCGGGCTGAAGCAGGATGCCGGCGAACTGCCCGGCCATCGACACGGCATCCCCATTGCCAAGCGCATAGCAACCTTCGCCCTTCAGACGAAAGTGCAGTTTCATCACGTCTTCGCTGGTAAAGCATGTGTCCAACTGGCGCTGCAGCACTCCGGCTGCGGTCAGGACTTCAAACCCAAGGCCAGTCTTGATGAAACTATAGGCGCCATTTCCGTTCTTGAAGGAGTCGTGCAGGCGCATTTGATTTGGGGCGACTTTCTCATGCTCGCGCCTCAGATTGTGGGCGATCTGCTTAGGGTCATGCCCACTTGCATAAAGTTCCGATATCGCGCCCATGTGAGTTCCTGGCCTCGCTCAATCGTTTTATGGCAGTCTTGAATCCTTGAGTCGATGCTTTCGGGCCTTTCGACCAGGCCGTGACGCAACTCGCATTAGAATCGCTGCTGGCCGCATAAGTTTCTTGCCCGGTGCAGTCTATCCATTGTGGCTGGACCAAATGGTGGAGGACCAGCGCCATGGTCATGCCAGTTCGGTTCTAAGGGAGGATCTCAATGCGCAAGATCGCAACTGCCAGTTTCAAAATCTCACTCATCGCTTCGGTTTCTTCCGCTTGCCTCATCGCAGCGCCTGCAAGTGCCCAAGATGCGGCGGATGAAGATAAGTCCGGTGATGCCGGCGAAATTGTCGTGACCGCGACCAAGCAGGGCGCGCAATCGCTGATCGACGTTCCGCAATCAATTAGTGCGGTTGGAGGGGAAGACCTTATGCGCTCCGGCGCACAGGGCATCGGCGATATTGCCGCCAAGGTTCCTGGCTTGAGTGCGTTTGGTGCTGGCTCCAACCAGACCAAGATCAAGCTGCGCGGCGTATCGAGCGCGAGCGAATCCGAACCGCAGGAAACAGTCGCCATATATTTGGATGACGTTCCAATTACCGGGTCGGGCGGCACCAACAATGAGAACGGTGCCTCGCCCGACCTAGGCCTGTTCGATCTCAACCGGATCGAGGTTCTCAAGGGACCGCAGGGCACACTTTATGGCAGCGGATCCTTGGGCGGCACGGTGCGCTACATTCTCAACACGCCTGATCTAAATAACTTTGAAGGAAGAATGCAGACGCGCGTATCAACCACCAAGCGGGGTTCCGAATCCTATGGCATCGATGGCGTCCTGAATATTCCTATCGTCCAAGACAAACTGGCGCTGCGCCTATCAGGCTCCTTTGCACACAACGGCGGCTGGATCGACAACACCGCGCCTGTCGTTGGCTTAGGGCTAACCCCAACGGGGACGGGCCGTAAGGATGCCAACAGCGATGATAACTGGATGGTGCGTGCCACGCTAGAATTCCGCCCGGTCGAAGAATTGACCATGCGGGCGCGCTATATGCATCGCCAGTTCGACGTGAAGGGCGAAAGCAGCGTCGACACCGCGCGCGGTGATTACACCCAGCCGTGGAAGATTGAGCCGTTCAATCAGGACAATATCGACCTTTACGACCTGTATCTGGAATATGATGCGGGCTCGGTGGTTGTCAGTTCGTCGACCTCATATTTCGATCGCGATACGCTTGATCTGCAGGATACCAACCGCTTCTCGCAATTGCTCTTCACTGCCAACTCTCCGTCCTCGACCCTGATCAACTCCAATCGGCAAAAGGACTTCACCGAGGAATTGCGCGTGTCGTTCGATACTGGCAGCATGATCAAAGGTGTGGTTGGCCTCTACTACCAGAAGCAGACCAAGGACTTCACCCAAGATGCTCCTAGCCCGGGCCTCAACGATTTCTGCGCTAACAATGCCGGTTGCTTTGGCAGTCCGACGCCCATTCCGGATCTCAATCCCGTCTTCCCAACGGTCAATCGTTATGTGGTTGGTAGCTTCCCCAATGTGTTCCAGAGCGTGGTACCTCAAGACCTCAAGCAGTTTGCAGTGTTTGGGGAACTGACCTTCAGCCTCAACGAGAAATTGGATGTGATCGTTGGCGGCCGTTACTTCGATCTGAAGGGCAATTTCGACTATCGCTCGCGCGGGACCTTTTCTTCGCCAGGCGCCGACGCGCGCTCGGGCACATATAAGGAAGACGGGTTCAATCCGAAGGGCACAATTTCGTACAAACCCAATGATGACATGACGCTTTACGCAACGGCTTCCAAGGGTTTTCGCGCAGGCGGCTTCAACCAGCCGATCCCCAGCACACCACAGTGCATCGCCGAGCTGAACAATCTGGGCATCACAAACAGCGCGGTCTCCTTCGATTCCGATAGCCTGTGGAACTATGAAGTGGGCGGAAAGGCCAAGGTTGCCGATGGCGCGGTTTTCGTTTCCGGCTCAGCTTACTATCTGAACTGGAGCGACGTGCAGGTTCGGCGTCAGCTGGGCTGCGGCTTCACCTTCTTCAGCAATGCAGCCAAGGCGCGCAGCATCGGTTTTGAAGGCTCGATCTCAGCCAAGCCTGCCGACGGTCTCAGCACCGATCTGTCGGTCAGCTATGTCGATGCACAATTGCAGAAGACGCTGCCGCAAATCGGCGCAAAGGGTGACAGTCTGCCTGGTGTGCCCAACTGGACCATTGGATTTGCGGTCGATTATGAACGTCCGATCAACGAGCGGCTTGACTGGTTTGGCCGCGTCGACATGAGCTATGTCTCCAAGTTCCGTTCATCCATCAGCCCGACGGACCCGTCGCGGCGCGATGGCGGCGACTATTTGATCACCAATGTCCGGCTGGGCCTGGCTGGCGAAGGCGACCAGAGCTGGACCTTGGCGCTCTACGCGAACAACCTGTTCGACACGCGCGCCGTGGTCGGTACCCAGAGCAACCTGTTCGGCGATTATCAATTCATCAATCGTCCGCGTGAAATCGGGCTGCAGGCAAATATTGAATTCTAAGCTCATGGGCTGAATTCGAGATCATGTTACCAGGCAGGAAAGCTGCCTGGTAACATTTTCGCCGCAACCGGATTGAAGGGACGCCGTCGCATGATGGAAAGCAGTACCGCTCGAAGTCTGATCTACGCAGGCCCTGCCATCGTGCTATCGATGATGACCTTTGCGCTCATCGTCTATATCCCGGCCTTTTACGCAACTGAGACGGGACTGTCGCTTGCGGCGGTTGGCGCGGCCTTCTTCGCGGCGCGCCTGTGGGATGCCTTTATCGATCCCTTGATCGGCTACTTTTGTGACAAGACCAACACCCGCTGGGGGCGCCGCAAGCCCTGGATCGCGGTGGGGGTGCCGTTTCTGCTGCTTACCGCGTGGTGGTTGTTCGTGCCCGGGAGCGAAGGCGGCAAGAGCATCGGCTATTTGCTGGTGTCGATCTTTCTCTTTTACGTGCTGTGGACCGGTGTGCAGATCCCCTACCTTTCGCTTGGTGCGGAATTGTCCTCGGACTATGCCGAGCGCAGCCGCATCGTTGGCTATCGCGAAAGCGCGATGTTTGTCGGCACCATATTGGCTACGGCAATACCTGTGCTGGTTTTCACATCGGGTAATCCGAGCATCGGGCAGATTCTGGAATTGTTTTTCCAGATGTCGCTGATCATCCTGCCGATAACGGCCTTGCTGTTGCTTTGGAAAGTGCCCGAACCAAAACCAGCCGAAAGCCATGTGCCAACGTTAAAGGAAACGTTGGCTGCGTTGCAGCGCAATCGCGCCTTTCTGCGCCTTAACGTCGCGGCATTCCTGCTGTGGCTTGGACTGCACATCTATAACGCAGGCGTGCTGCTGGTGATCCAGCACCAGTTGAAACTGCCGACCTCTATCTTTCTGCAGTTGGTGCTGGTCCAATTTGCGGTTGGCCTGGTCTTCAACCCGCTGTTGATCCGCCTCGCGAACCGCTGGGGCAAGCACAAGACGCTGGGTTTGGCTGCTCTGCTGGTCAGTCTGTCCTTGCCATTGCTCGCGCTGATGCCGACCGGAGACAAGACTGCGGTCATGTTGATGTTTGGCCTGCTCGGCATCACCATTTCGCCGATCTGGGTGCTGCCAACCGCGCTGGTCGCCGATGCGGTGGACCTTGGCCGTTTCAAGGGCGGAGGCGACCAATCGGGCATGTATATGGCAATCTATAACCTGATGGTGAAGTTCGCGCTGGCACTGAGCGTCGGTGTTGCCCTTCCCCTGATGCAGTTGTTGGGGTTTGACCCGAATACGGGTGAGGGCAGCGAGGCTCTGGTGGCGGTGACATTGCTGCTCCCAGCGGCGGCGCTGGTTCCAGCCGCATGGCTGCTCTTCACCTATCCTCTCGATCAGCGTCGGCTTGGCGTTGTGCAGCGTTGGCTCGCCCGTTCGGCCCGGCGTTCAGAAATCAGAGCGTGAAACATGTTCAAGCAATTTGATTATATCATCATCGGTGGCGGCTCAGCGGGGGCTGTTGTCGCCAACCGGCTGAGCGAAGATTCGGGCACATCGGTGCTCCTTCTTGAAGCGGGGGGCAGCGATATGCACCCCTTTACGCGCATCCCGGCGGGCAGCGCGCTGGCCATCGCCAGCCCAAAGTTCAACTGGATGTATGACGTCGAGCCCGATCCATCACGCGATGGCCGTGTGGACATCTGGCCGGCCGGCAAAGTGCTGGGCGGCGGCAGTTCGATCAACGGCATGATGTTCGTGCGGGGGAATGCCTGGGACTATGACCTGTGGGCACAGAATGGGGCCACAGGCTGGGACTATGCCGGCGTCCTGCCCTATTTCCGCAAGATGGAAAGCTATGCGCTGGGCAGTGACGATTGGCGTGGCGGCCAGGGCCCGCAGCATGTTGATCGCACGCGCGTACCCAATGAGTTGACCGACCTCTGGGTCAAATCGGCGGAGAAAATTGGCATTCCGCGCAATGATGATCTGAACGGTGCGAGCCAGGAAGGCGTGGGCTATTGCGATGCATCGCAAAAGGACGGCTGGCGGCATTCAACGGCGCAGGCCTATATCCGCGGTATCAAGGGCAAGCGGGCCAATTTCACTTTGGAATTGAAAGCCTTCGTCGAACGGATAATCATCGAGGGTGGTCGCGCGGTCGGCGTGCGCTATTCGAAAAATGGCCGTGGGATGGAAGTACGCGCACGCAAGGGCGTGGTGCTGTCAGCGGGAGCGATCGCTTCGCCCAAATTGCTGCTGTTATCGGGCATTGGGCCTGCCGAGGAACTGGCGCAACACGAGATCCCAATGGTGGTGGACAGCCCCGACGTCGGTGCAAATCTGCAGGAGCATCCTGCGGTCATCATGAGTTTTCACGTCAACAAGCCGTCGCTGGGAGCGAACCGCAATCCCGTTTCCGACCTGCTTCACGGGATGAATTTCATCTTTCGCGGGCGCGGGCCGCTGACCACCGGGATCGGCCATGCCCAGGCGCTGGTGAAGACCGATGATCGTTATGCTGCACCCAATGTGCAGCTCATCATTTCGCCTTTTTCCTACGATTTCGACGAGCGCGGACCAAAACTCTACAACAAGCCCAGCGTTGGCCTTGCCGTGGGGCTCGCTCGCCCGGAATCGCGCGGGACCGTGAGACTCAAATCGGCCGACCCCAAGGACAAGCCGCTGATCAACTACCCTTTGCTCGGCGAGCAGAGCGAAGTCGATCAGATGGTGGCGGGTTGCCGCATTTTGCGCAAGATTGCCAATGCCGAACCGTTCCGTGATGTGTTGGTCGATGAGCGGCTGCCGGGCGCAGAAGTTGAAAGCGATGCTGAGCTGGAACGCTATATCCGGCAATTCGCTTTCCCGATGTACCATGTCTCCTGCAGCTGCCGGATGGGAAGCGATCCTGCGTCGGTGGTTGATCCGGAGTTGCGGGTGCGCGGCGTTTCCGGGCTTTGGGTGGTGGACGCATCAGTGATGCCGACGCTGCCAGCGGGCAACATCAACGCTAGCGCGATCATGATCGGCGAAAGGGGCGCTGACTTGATCAAGCAACAGGCCAAGACGCCGGAGACCGTGCAATGAACGCCGAAATCAAGCTGACTGGAACTGCCACTGACTTGCGCCCCTTCTTTGGCGGAGCTCGGCAGGCAGGAGGTGCTGGCGAAATGGATCGGCTTAATCCGGCCGATGGCAAGACCGGCCAATCGCTGCCGCTTTGTTCACAAAGTGACGTAGATGCCGCCGTTCAAGCGGCGCGCGCCGCGTGGGACGCGGGCTGGCGCAATCTGAGCAGCGGCGAGCGCCAGGCGCAATTGCTCGAATTGGCGCGGCTGGTGTCGGCCCATGCTGAGGAATTAGGCCGGCTCGACAGCATCGAAATGGGCAAGCCGATGGGCGATGCGGTTTTCGATGCGCATGTCGCGGCGGGCTTCATCGCTTATGCGGCGCAAGCGATCGACAAAAGGCTGGGCGCGACCGCACCGCATGAGGTCGGCAGGCTGGAGGTGCAGCAGCGTCTGCCGCGCGGCGTTGTCGGTGCAATTGTGCCGTGGAATTTCCCCATCATCAATGCCGCGCTAAAGACCGGCCCGGCCTTGGCGACCGGTAATTGCATCGTCCTCAAACCGTCTGAGATCGCTTCCGGTTCGACCCTGCTGCTGGCGGAACTCGCGCAGCAGGCGGGGATTACGGACGGCGTCATCAGTGTCGTCACGGGCGGACCCGAAGTTGGCAATTGGCTGGTCAGCCATCCGGGCGTGGACATGGTGACCTTCACCGGCTCCACCGCGACCGGCCGCAAGGTGATGGCGGCCGCAGCAGCGCAATCACTCAAACCGGTTTTGCTTGAGTGCGGCGGAAAATCGCCACAAATCGTCTTTGCAGATGCCATTGCCAGCCTGGGCGCGACTGCGCTTGCCCAGGCCTGTAGCGGTGCTGCTCTGTGGAACCAGGGGCAAGTCTGCGTCTCGCGCTCACGCCTCTATGTCGAGCGCGGCGCGGCAGATGGGCTGATCGAGGCTCTGCTCGTTCATCTGAAATCGATCCAGCCTGCGCATCCCCATAGCGGCGGCTGCGCCTTCGGACCACTCGCGAGCAAGGCGCAATATGAAAAGGTCTGCGCGGCGATCGCAGCCGGCGAAGCTTCTGGAGCAAAATTACTGCTCGATGGTCGCAAGGCCGCCGCGCCTGAAGGCGGATATTATGTCGGCCCGACTTTGTTCGTCGATGTGCCTGCCGACAATGCGTTGATGCGCGAGGAAATCTTCGGTCCCGTCATTGCTCTTGCCCGCTTCGACAGCGAAGACGAGGCACTGCGGCTTGCCAACGACAGCGACTATGGACTGGCCGCCACCGCCTGGACCACCGATTTTGCACGCGCGCACCGGCTGGGCGATGCCCTGGAGGCAGGTAGGGTCGCGATCAATTCGGCGATCAGCAATAAGCCGGGCTGCTGGCAAGCGCATGCATCCGAACCGTGGAAGCAATCAGGCTTTGGCGCCGAAGGCGGCATGGTCGGGTTTGACGCCTACACGCGCCTCAAGTCCATCCAATATGTGTTTGGCGACTGATGTTAGCAGAGATCGAGCCCTGGTTCGCGCATGACTATCGCACCGCGCGCGGGCTCTTCCTGAAAGCCGCTGAGCAGAACGGGCTTTCTGTCCAGAGCATCGTCCATCCCCTGCGCGGCCCCGAAGGCGATGAGTTAGCGACCGATGCCGTTCGGATTGGCCCGCACGACGCCGACAAGCTGCTTGTGCTCACATCAGGCATGCACGGGGTAGAGCTGTATTGCGGCTCCATGTGTCAGGCGGCGTTGATCGCGAGCGGGTATTTCTCCAGCTTGCCGGACGGGATGGCCGTGTTGCTGGTGCATGCGATCAATCCATGGGGATCGGCGCATGGTCGCCGGGTCAACGAGAACAATGTCGACCCATGCCGCAACTTTTTGGACTTTACGCGGCCTCTACCGGGAAATGCCGACTATCCTCGGCTCCATCCGCATTTGGCCGACGCCGATCGGCCGGGTGAGGCAGGTGACAGTGCACGTGCCGTATTGACCGCCTTACGTGCTGAATGGGGCGATGCGCGGTTCAACGCGGCGCAATTTGGGGGGCAATATGCCTATCCCGACGGCGTTTTCTATGGCGGCCAATCTGCGGAATGGACCAACCGCACGATCAGCGGGTTGTTGCGCGAGCATGGCGGTCCTGCGCGGCGCGTAGCGACGCTGGACTATCACAGCGGCATCGGACCTTGGGGCGAATTGCTTGGTGTCGTGGTTCATACCGGCGAAGGGCTGGCGCGTGCACGGCGCTGGTACGGCGATGCCGTTCTGGCACCCAACGATCCCGATCAGGATGATCCCGGGTACTATCCCGTCACCGGCCATAGCAGCGACGGATATGAGGCCGCATTGCCGAGTGTTGAGGTTACCGCTGTCGTGCTCGAATTTGGAACCTATCCCCTCGACCGGGGGTCCGAGGCACTGGGCCAGGAACATTGGCTCAACAGCAACAATGGGGACTGCGACCCCGCCGAAGCGCGGGCAATCAAAGCGGCGCTCGCCAGGCATTTCAACCCCGATGATGCCGAATGGCGGGCCACTGTGTGGGACAAATCGAGACACGCGATCCGGCAGGCGATTGCTGGTCTTGTTGAAGACTAAAGAAGAGAAATACCGATGACTGAATTCAATGCCATCGTTGCCCGCGAAGTGGACCGCCGCTCACAAGGGACGCTGGAAACGCTGACGCTCGACGATCTGCCGGACCGCGATGTGCTGGTGAAGATCGATTACTCCTCGCTCAATTATAAGGATGCGCTGGCGGTGTCGGGACGCGGCAAGATTTGCCGGTCCATGCCGATGGTGTGCGGGATCGATCTTGCGGGCACGATCGCGGAATCGGCGCATCAAGACTGGAAGGCGGGCGACCGTGTGGTGATCAACGGCTTTGGCATGTCAGAGACTGTCTGGGGCGGCTACAGCCAATACCAGCGCGTTTCATCGGACTGGCTGGTGCGCTTGCCCGAGGCCTTTGCACCGGAGCAGGCCATGGCGATCGGCACAGCGGGCTATACCGCGATGCTATGCGTGCACGCTTTGCAGGATCACGGCGTAACACCGGGTGACGGGCGGATTTGCGTTTCGGGCGCCTCGGGCGGCGTTGGCTCGGTCGCTCTGCTGCTGCTCGCCAAGCTGGGCTATCAAGCTGTCGCGGTGAGCGGACGACCCGAAACCGAACCCTATCTGCGCGAACTGGGCGCGGTCGATGTGATCGACCGGGCCGAACTGGACCGCGATCCGCGCCCGCTTGAAAAGGAAGTATGGGCCGCGGGGATCGACTGTGTGGGCAGTAAGACATTGGCGACGATGCTGGCGCAGACCCGCTATGAAGGCATTGTCGCGGCCTGCGGGCTTGCTGGGGGCGCCGATCTACCCACCACCGTAATGCCCTTCATCTTGCGCGGGGTGACGCTGCGCGGGGTGGATTCGGTGATGGCTGCCCAACCCCGGCGGCAACGGGCATGGGACGACCTGGCCCGGCTGGTTGCCCCTGCCGAACTGGCGGCCGTGTTCGACATCCGGTCGATGTCTGATCTTCCCAAGCTTGCCACCCAGTTGCTCGACGGGCAGCTGCGTGGCCGTATCGTCATCGATGTGAACCGCTAAGGAAGGGATGTGACAGACACGATCGCGATCCTGTCGGGAGAGCGCAGCCTCAGCCGAAGCGCGCTGACTGCGGCAGCCAAGGGCGCGGCGCGCGTACTCGCCGAACATGGCGTGGGCGCGGGCGATGTGGTTGCTCTGCTCGCGCGCAATGGCTTTGGCTATTTCGTCTTTAACGAAGCAGCGCGGCGGCTTGGGGCCTGCATCACGCCGGTCAACTGGCATCTGAAACCTGCAGAAGTCGCTTATATCATAGCCGATTGCGCGCCCAAGGTCGTGATCGCCCATGCCGATCTGGCAACAGACGCGATGCGCGCCGCCTTTGGCGATAGACCAGTCTTCATCGAAGCCGTCGCGCCGGAGATCGCCGCCGCCTACGGCTTGAGCGAGGCGCAATGCTCGCTGCGCGCTGGCGACGTGGCGCTCAGTGAGGCGGCGCAAGTCGCGGAGTCATGGGAAGAAGCCCATCCTGCACCGCCGCCTGCGCTCTTCTACACGTCGGGAACAACCGGCCATCCCAAGGCAGTCAAGCGCGAAACCCTGCCGCCCGACGTTCAGGTCGCAGTGACCGAGCGAACCGTGACGGCGTTTGGCTTGGCCGATGGCAAAGTGACGGCCACGGTGATGACCGGCCCGCTCTATCACAGCGCGCCTTTTGCCTATGCGACCAATGCGCTGCGGCTGGGCGGCATGGTGATCCTGCAACCGCGCTTTGATGCTGCCGAACTGCTTGCGCTGATAGAGCAGCACCGCGTCTCGCATCTGCACATGGTGCCAACCATGTTCAACCGGCTGCTGGCCTTGCCCGATCAGGTGCGCCGCCGCCATGACCTGTCGAGTCTGGTTGCCATCACCCATGGCGCCGCACCTTGTCCAAGCGACGTGAAGCGCGCGATGATTGACTGGTTGGGGCCAGTAGTGCGTGAATATTACGCGATGACCGAATTGGGCATCGTCGCCTGCAGCACCTCTGCCGAATGGCTCGCCCATCCCGGCTCGGTCGGTCGCGCTGCCCCGGGCGTCGATATCCGCATCATGGATGAAGGTGGTGCAGATCTGCCGACAGGCATGGCCGGAGACATTTGCGTGCGCCATGCGGGAACGGACGCTGTCTATTACCACAATGCGCCGGAGAAGACTGCATCGCTGCGCCGTAACGGCTTTGTTGTGACGGGCGACATTGGGGCGCTCGATGCCGACGGCTTTCTGACGATCAGCGATCGGCGGACCGACATGGTCCTGTCAGGCGGGGTCAATATCTATCCGGCGGAAATCGAGGCAGCATTGCTTGGCCATCCCGCTGTCGCCGATGCTGCCGTGTTTGGTCTGCCCCATGCCGAGTTTGGCGAACAGGTAGCTGCCGTGCTGCAATATCGCGCGCCCGTGGCGGAGACGGAACTGCGCGCTTTCCTCAAAGAGCGATTGGCCGACTTCAAATTGCCCAAGCTGATCCGCGCGATTGACGCCCTGCCGCGCGAAGATTCTGGCAAGGTGCGCAAACGTCTGCTGCGCGATGAATGGCTGGCGGAACTGGAAAGGGCAAGATGACGCACGGCGTTGCCATCGCCGGATGGTCGGCGCTGCGCGTTGGCAAATACATGCCTGGGCCGGGTGCGCGGGGCATAGTTCCCGAAGCCGACCGGCTGTTTCCGGTCGTGCGCGATGCGCTGGCCATGGCAGGCATTGGCCCCGATCAGGTGGGTGCCGCATTGTTTGCCAGCAACCCGCCTTCAACCGAACAATTGGGCTTTGCCGTGCAGATGGCCTCGCGGCTTGGCCTCAAATGCCGGGCGATGCTGGCCGAGGTTGGCATCATGGGGCTGACGGGTGGGTTGGCCTTTGACATGGCTGCCGACACGATCCGGCTGGGTCGCAGCGACTATGCGCTGGCGTTGGGCCTTTGCTATCAGTCGAACGAGCGGGTGCCGGTGGCGATGGAACGGGGCAACCGTGTTGTTGGCGATGTCGATTTCCAGTCAATCTATGGCCTGACGCCAATCAGCTGGTACGGCCTTGATGCCGCGCGCTATCTGCACGAAACCGGACAGACACCAGCCGATCTTGCTGCGATCGTCCTCAAGTCGCGCGCCTTTGCTGCCGACAATCCGTTGGCGCAGTTCCGCACACCCCTCACGTTGGACGAAATTCTGTCAGCGGATCGCATTGTCGACCCCTTGGGGCGGCATGATGTTCCGGCCCAGGCCGACGGCGCCATCTGCCTCGTGCTGGCACGCGAGGATCTGGTGGCGCATAAAGGCGCGCGCTATGCCAGATTGTCGGGACGCGGCTATGCCCATGACGGGCATTTCCAAATCGGGGACCGCGCCCATGACATCACGGCTTTTCCAGCAGCGCAGCAGGCGGTGGGTGACTGCCTGGCGGATGCGGACTGCGCGCTGGAGGCAGTGGACCTGTTTGAGCTGTACGCACCCTGTTCGATCACCGAGGCGCTCGTCACCGAAGCCATAGGCCTGTTTGCCAAGGGTGAAGGCTGCAGGGCCGCGCGCGACGGCATCAGTGGGCTCGGCGGTGCGCGTCCAGTCAATACATCTGGCGGTTGCCTCGCGCGCGGCCACCCTCCCTCTCTAACCGGTCTTTACGGCTTGCTCGAATGCGCTGAGCAGGTGACGGGCAGGGCAAGGGCGCGGCAGGTTACGGGCGCGCGCCGCGCGCTGCACACTTGCGAAGGCGGCAATTACAATCTCGCTCTGGCCCATATGCTTGAAGGTATTGGACCATGATCGCGGTGATAAAATGTACGGGTAAGCTGCCGCGCCTCCCGCGTCACAGCCAGCTGACCCGCTGGTTCTGGGAAGGGCTGGATCAGGGCGTACTGCAAACAACGCGCTGCGCCGATTGCGGCAGGCTGTCCTTCCCCCCCCGTCCCGATTGCCCCGACTGTTTGGGCCAACGCACGGAATGGCAAATCCTGTCCGCCGGTGGAACGCTCTATTCCCGCACGCGCATTCATGTGGTTCCAGAAGCCTTTATTGAAGCAGCCCCGCTTGATGTCGGCATCATTGATCATGATGCAGGGCTACGGTTCCTGTGCTGGTTGGTGGAAGACGCACAGACCGCGCCGCTCGACAGCCGGTTGGAACTGGTGGCGCTGCGCTATGCGAACGGGACGGTGTTTGGAGCTCGACCAGAGGTGACCGGAAATGCTTGAGTGGATTGTCGAAACCTCTGGCCTAATCCAGCTGACCTTTGCGGTGTTGCTGGGCTGGCCGATCTACCTCCACCGCCAATCGGCATTTTTGCAGCGGGTGATCCCCGGTCGTGCGCGCCTGCTGCAATCGCATATCGACGATATCTTTATGGGGATTTTGCACATCGTCCTCGCTGGCTATGTGGCCAAGGGCGGACCCATATTGGTTGGCCTGTTCACTTTCGGCAGCTGGATGAACGCGCAGATTTTCCTGTTTCTGGCCTTTACCAATGATGCCTGCGCAAGCCGAGCCTGGTTCCGGATCGTTACCTTGCTCTCATTCACGTCTTTGACCGTCGCCTATCTTTGGCTGCTACTGCTGCAATTCGCTTGATTTCGTGATCCTGCAATACTTTCCTGGAGAGACCGGAGAGGCTTGCAGCCACTGTGGAGCGCACAGACCAAGCCCCGAAGAAATCAATCGACTGTTCAATTGGTTGAAAAATTGCACCTGCGCCTACCCTCGCCGCCAAAGCACTCCTCAAGTGACGCAATCCTTACGCGAGCCCTTGATTCCAGACGCTTCGAGCAATGCGAAGGTTGCGAAATTTGCTGCAAACGGAACCAGAGCTTGAAGGCGTTTCGCGGTTCGGAGCAACCTGTAACGACAGGACGATTGGCATCACTTCCGTGGGGGCAGGTCTTAGAGTCTTTCCGACCTAGATTGACCCACCGAGACTAGGCCGATTTTGGTCTGTGGACAGCGTTGCCCGACGATCATTTGCGCAAGGCAAAAGCCCTATCGTTTCGCTGGATTTTTCGGTTCGTTGAGGCGGCCATACTTGCGAAGAGCGCCCCGCAGCCTGTCGTGCGGAAGGGCATGAGCAGTGTTGCCGTTGATGCCTGTCATCGTCCGTGCTGCGACCATGGCATTGATCACGGCTTCTTCAGTGGCTTCCACGGTAGCCCGAAACAGCAAGCTCATCGAATCATTGGCGAGGCTGGTTACCTCTGCAGATTTTTCCCGACTCCAGGCGCCTGGGTTCGCGGTAGAGAAGGCAATGAAGATGTCACCCGATCCGTTTGAAGCATAGGAACCGTTGCGGGCAATCCCCATCGCCGCGCGCTGCGCCAGGCGCTTGAGTTGGTGCGGCAACAGCGGAGCATCGGTTGCGACCACGATGATAATCGATCCATTCTCCTGGTTGTGATCACCATAAGTGGTTGTCAGATCGGAAATCTCACGGCCAACCGGAACTCCGGCAACGGTGAATGTATCCCGGATGCCATAGTTGGATTGGACCAGAATTCCCACGGTGTAGGTCTTGCCATCAAGCGTGACCACGCGTGACGAAGTTCCGATGCCGCCCTTGAATCCGTGGGTCATCATGCCGGTGCCGCCGCCCACATTGCCTTCGGCAACCGGGCCCGGTTTCGCATTGTCGAGCGCGGCGAAGGTATGCTCTTTGGTGACGTGAAAGCCGTTGATGTCGTTCAGATCACCATCGTAGGTCTCGGCGACGACTGGCAGCATCCAGAAGGTATTGGGCTCGTTGGCGAGCGGCTGGAAAAACTTCTTCTTATGGGCCCATTCGATGGTTGCGTCGCGAACCGTGCCGACGCTGTGGGTGTTGGTGATCATCACCGGACCTTCCAGCCAGCCGGATTCCTCAATCCAGGTCGTGCCCGTCATCTCGCCGTTGCCATTGAGCGAAAACCAGCCTGCGTAGGGTCTTGCCGCGGGGCAGGATAGCGGTAACGCCCGTTCTCACCGGACCCTTGCCGGTCACCAGCTTGCCATTACCCGATATCAGTGTGGTGTGGCCGACCTCTACCCCCGGCACATCGGTGATGGCATTGAGCGGTCCCGGATTGCCGTCGAAAGGGACACCCAGATCTCTTGCCCGCATGGGCTCGGCAGCCGGATTCGTAGATTGCGCGATAGTCATGGGCGGGATGCTAACCAGCAAGAGAAGAAGGAACGAATGGAATGTCCATTTCGGAGCGTGCATGGAATCTCTCTTCTCAATGGCGACAATCCTGAAAGTCTCGTTATGGCCTTGGAGGAAGGGAATAGGCAATGATCGGGAATGTCGAGAGTCTCATAGCAACCCATCATCCCTGCACCCTACCCGAACAGGGCCCGAAACCGATCGAGCGATAGCCTTCGCGATCGGCAGACGCACGCAAGGATAGTTCGTCGCCATCCTCGAGAAAACAGCGCTCCTCGCCTCCCGGCAGGGCCAGGGGCTGCGTACCGCCAGCAGCAATTTCCATCAGGCTGCCATACGCATCGCGGTTTGGCCCCGAAATCGTGCCGGTGCCGAGCAGATCGCCAGGTTTGAGGTTACAGCCGTTGGCGGTGTGATGCGCAATCATCTGGGCTGCGGTCCAGTACATGTTGCTGAGCGGGCCGGAGGACAGCCGATGTGCGTTCAAGCCTGCGTCGCGCATACGGGCGGTCCTGATTTCGACCGCCAAGGTGATCGCAAAGGCACCCGCTTGCTGGTCGAATTCGTCCCAAAGATAGGGGAGCGGCTTGGGATCGCCTTCGAGACGGGCGGGTTGTGCGATTCGGAACGGTTCGAGCGCCTCAGCGGTTACAACCCACGGGGATACCGTGGTTAGAAAACTCTTCGACAGGAAGGGGCCGAGCGGCTGGTATTCCCAAGCCTGCAGGTCTCGCGCGGACCAGTCATTGAGCAGACACAGCCCGCCAATTCGATCTGCGGCGGCAGCGATCGAAACCGGGGAGCCCAGCTGGTTCTCACCTGCGATCCAGACACCCATCTCCAGCTCATAGTCGAGCCTTTGGCTTGGACCATAAGCAGGTTCGGCAGCATCAATTGGCTTGCATTGCCCCCACGGCCTTACAACCGGCTCGCCTGATACACGAACGCTTGACGCACGCCCGTGATAGCCAATGGGGACAAATTTGTAGTTGGGCAGCAATGGATTGTCTGGGCGGAACAGTTTGCCGATATTCGTCGCATGGTGAATGCCGACATAGAAATCGGTGTAGTCGCCGATCTGGAACGGTAGGCGCATGCGCACGTCGACTTGCCGATGCAAATGCGGTTCGACCAAGTTGCTGTGAGCTTCGTCGCTCAGCAGGGCGAACAAGCGGTGCCGCAGCGCGCGGCGCGTGTCAGCTGGCTGGCTGAATATGGCATTGAGAGTGTCAGTGCCGAGGGGCGGGCGGATGTGCTGCGAAAACTCGGCGGCAAGCGCACCCAGATCGACTATCCAATCACCGATCGCCGCACCGATCCGCGCTTCTTCAGAGCCAGGGTCGAACACGCCAAGCGGCAAGTTTTGTATCGGGAAATCGGCATGGCTATCTGCACCCGGTACCCAGCTTGATGCGGCGATATCATGGGTATGATCGATCACTGATCTGCTCCGGGATCCTCGTGCAGCCAGGCGGCGTGGCGCGGGGCGCGCTTGGTTGCGGCCCATTCGTTCAGCATAGCCGGGGCCACTGCGCGCAGTTCGGCATGTTGTTCGCTGGTGCCGATATTGCAGGCCAGTTCCAGCCGGTGGCCGTTGGGATCGAAGAAATAGATCGACCGGAAAATACCGTGATAGGTCGGCCCCAGCACTTCGATGCCTTGGGCCTCGATATGCTCCTTTGCGGCGAGCAGCGCGTCCAGATCTTCCACTTCGAAAGCCAGGTGCTGGACCCAGGCCGGGGTGTTCGTATCGCGGCCCATCTCGGGCTGCTGCGGCAGTTCGAAAAAGGCCAGCACGTTACCGCCCCCGCAATCGAGGAAGACGTGCATGTAGGGATCGTCTTCGCCGGTCGAGGGGACCTTGTCCTCCGAAAAAGCGGTGGTGTAGGTCATGCCCAGCACGCGGGCGTACCAGTCGACCGTCTCTTTCGCGTCGCGGCAGCGATAGGCGACGTGGTGGATGCGCTTGAGGCTGGGGGCGGTCACTGCGCGGCTCCTTCCACTTGCAAGGCACCGCGGGCGATCTGGTCGCGCTCGATGCTTTCAAACAGCGCCTTGAAATTGCCCTCGCCAAAGCCTTCATCCTTTTTGCGCTGGATAAATTCAAAGAACACCGGGCCGACCACCGTTTCCGAGAAGATCTGCAGCAGCAGCCGCGGGTCGCCCTTTTCGGTCGACCCATCAAGCAGGATTCCGCGCTTCTGCAGTTCCTCGACCGGCTCGCCGTGGCCGGGCAGGCGCTCGCCCAGCATCTCGTAATAGGTTGCGGGCGGCGCAGTCATGAACGGGGTTCCCAGCGCTTTCAGCTTGTCCCAGCAATGCGGAAGATCATCGCAGGCAAAGGCGATGTGCTGGATCCCCTCGCCGTTGTACTGGCGCAGGAATTCCTCGATCTGTCCGCCGCCGGCCTTGCCTTCCTCGTTAAGCGGGATGCGGATCTTGCCATCAGGCGCGGTCATCGCCCGGCTGGTCAGCCCGGTATATTCGCCCTTGATGTCGAAGAAACGGATCTCGCGAAAACCAAAGACGCGTTCGTAAAAGCCGCCCCAGTGAACCATGCGGCCGCCATAGACGTTGTGGGTCAGGTGATCGATGGTGTGGAAGCCTGCACCGACCGGATTGCGATCAACCACCGGCAGATAAACGAAATCGATGTCATAGATTGACAGGTCGCCTGCTTCCTGCCCGGCGTAGCGATCGACCAGGTAGATGATCGAGCCGCCAATCCCGCGGATCGCGGGCAGGCGCAGTTCCATCACCCCGGTCGCCCCTTCAACCGGCTCGGCCCCGCGTTCCAGCGCCAGTTCATAAGCCTTCTTCGCATCGCGCACCCGCCAGCCCATGCCGCAGCACGAAGCGCCATGCTCGGCAGCGAAATAAGCCGCAGGACTGCGCGGTTCGTAGTTGGCGATGAGGTTGATCCCGCCCTGGCGCCATAGCTGCACATCCTTGGAGCGGTGCTGCGCGATCAGGGTGAAACCCATGCTGGCAAAGACCGGTTCCAGCAGGCCCTTTTTTGGCGCGCAGAATTCAATGAATTCGAAGCCGTCGAGGCCAAGCGGATTTTCGAACAGATCGGACATTGGGTTCAACCTCCGGATATAGTTACAAGAGAAACTATATCCGGATGAGGTCTCGATGCAAGAGCCCGGACTTATGCAAAAGCGAGCAATCCTACTGCTGGATCAATCTTGGACTGCGACCTCGTATTCCGCTGCCGTCAGCGCCGCGATATCATCCAGGTTCACGCCCGGAGCCAGCTCGATCAATGCGAACGGACTGGCGTGATCGGGACGCTGGAACACGGCAAGCTCGGTGATCACCATGTCGACCACATTGCGCCCCGTCAGTGGCAAGGTGCACTCAGGGATAAACTTGGGGCTGCCGTCCTTGGCGCAGTGTTCCATCACCACGATGATCTTCTTGACGCCGGCGACCAGGTCCATCGCGCCGCCCATGCCCTTGATCATCTTGCCCGGCACCATCCAGTTGGCGATGTCGCCGTTCTGAGACACTTCCATTGCTCCAAGCACGGCAAGGTCAATATGACCGCCGCGGATCATGGCGAAGCTGGCGGCGCTGTCGAAATAGGCCGAATCGGGCAGTTCGCTGACAGTCTGCTTGCCGGCATTGATCAGGTCTGGATCGGCTTCGCCCTCATAAGGGAACGGGCCGATCCCCAGCATGCCGTTTTCCGATTGCAAGGTCACCTCAACGCCCGGAGGCACGTGATTGGCGACCAGGGTGGGAATGCCGATGCCCAGGTTGACGTAAAAGCCATCCTTCAGCTCCTGAGCGGCGCGTGCGGCCATTTCGTCGCGGGTCCAGGGCATGGTCAGGCCTTCCGTCCGGGGGTGAGGTCGAGCGCCTTGAGCAGCGAGACAAAGGCGCCCAGCCGCTTGGCACGGTAATCGGCAACATCGACGCCGTTCCAATCATAGAAGCCGGCACCATCGCGCATGCCGTTGCGACCCAATTTCATGTTATCAACCACCGATTGGGGCGCCTGGTAACGGTTGGCATCGACATTCTTCGAGAGATAGTCAGAGGCATAATAGAGGATGTCATTGCCGCCAAAGTCGATGAATTCGATCATCCCCAGAACGGCATAGCGAATGCCAAAACCCAGACGGATGGCCTTGTCGATGTCCTCTACCGATGCCACGCCTTCCTCGACTAGTCGGGCGGCTTCATTCATGGCCAGCGCCTGAATACGGGGGATGATGTAGCCGGGCGAGTTCTTCATCACGACCGGGGATTTGCCGATATCCGCGAGACTTTCCACCAGCCTTTTGACCGCAGCGTCGCTGCTGAGCGTGCCGCGCGCGACCTCGACCAAGGGCATCAGCATGGCAGGATTGAGCCAGTGGGCGTTGACGAAGCGTTCGGGCTGGGTCCCCATCGCGGCCAGATCATCGACCGCCATGGTCGAACTCGTTGAGGCCATCACCGCATCGCTCGCCGCGTGCTGGCAGGCCCAGGCGAACAGTTCCTGCTTGGCTTCGGTTGTTTCGGGCACGCCTTCATAGAACAGCGGGATACTGCCAAGCTTTGCCTCAGCTTCCTCGCGGCCACACATCGATATCCGCGCCATGGCCGGTTCCAGCGCTCCTGCCGAGCCAATTCCAAGTCCAGCCAGAAACACCAAATCGTCGGCGATTTCCTTGCGGGCCTCAGCAAACAATTTCAGCCGGCCAGCCTCATCGCGGGGTTTGACGTCGACCATCAGCACGCTCTTGCCCGCAAAGGCGTAGGCCTCGGCAATTCCACGGCCCATCCGGCCGAGCCCAAGAATGGCTACATCGGCCATAGTCAGATGCCGTCGCGCATAAGAGTGGTCATCTGGTCCCTGCTAAGCCCTGCCAAGCCGAGGTTCTCCAGCGTGCGTCCCTCTGCAAACAGGTCGCGGCCCGTGATGGCCGAGGCGATCGCCAGGAACCCGTTGACGAGCGGAGTCTCGACCCCGGCCCATTTTCCGACCGAGCTCAGCATGGAGAGCCCCAGGCGGGTATCCTCAAGCATGTAGCGATGCTCGGTCAGCACGATATGCTCGCGCCAGTCGCCACTGTCAGTCAGCGAATCGTGCGCGCCGCGACCATACATCCATTCATCACCCTCTTTCGCATAGTGATCGGCCAGTGGGTAATGCGGTGCGGCATAGCCAAGCGTTTCGCGGATCCTGATCCGTTCGGCATCGAGCGCATCGGTCGTCCGGCGGATCGCAGGCTGGGTCCCCTCATTGTGGATGTCCCAGCGCTCGAAATGCTCAAGCGGGCCTGCGTTCATCATGATCAGCGGCGGATGGATGATGCCGCCCGCGTTCATCAGTGCACCCGAAAGCGCATCCTCGATCGGATGGATCGCGGGATAGACCTGCGCCAGCTTTGCCAGGGCCGCAGCGCTGTTGCGGGCCGGAATGCAGCCGGTCGGCAGATGCTTGCCATAGCCCGAGGTTATGACATAGGCTGGACCGTGCTTGCGCGCCAGGTAAGGCAGAGTGCCGGTTTCGCAGAAGGTCACATCGGCCTGGTTGCCGGCATCGCGTGCAGCTTTCAGATAGATGTAGCTGCCGAATGTGCCCGGCGGCAGGAACACAACTTGGCCGTCCTCCCAATAGGGAGCGCAAGCCGCCGCCAGCGATTCCTGGGTGGTTGCCGGAAGCGGGATGACCACCACCTCGGCGCCCTTGATGGCTTCACCAAGATCAGTCGTGGGACGGGCAATTGCGATGTCGCGTTCGCCCTTGAAGTCCTTGACCCGGATTTTCCGGCCTTCCAGGACCGCCTGGAATTCCTCTGCGCCACGCCGCCAGAAGCGCACGGTGTGCCCATTTTCTGACAGCTCTGCCGCCGCTGCATAGCAACCGTGACCCCCGCCAAGAACTGCAACTTCCATGCTCGATCTCCCGTAACCGTGTCAGGTGGCCATAGCGCAGGCCGGCGGCGGGCGATTATGGAAGGGCCACGAATTGCTTTGCGAAGGGTGCGTCGATCAAGTGCCCAGATAGGTCTGGAAGATGCCGTCCGGGTCGTACTTGCTGCGGACGGCCTGCAGGCGCTTCCAGTCATCGGGCACAAAGCAGCTGGCGACTTGGGCCACATCGCGTTCGACATCAATTTCGTTAATGTACCGGCCAGAGGCATAGGGTGCGAGCGCATCCGAAGTCTTGCGCAGCCAGCCGATCGCGGCCTCGCCCTTTTCGGGGGTATCGCCGATCGAATAGACCCCGATGTAAAGCTTGCCGTGAATGCGCGCAGCGGCATTTGCGGGGTGCGGTGCGGGATCGATCAGTGACATGACGACATGCGATCCGGGTCCAGGGGAATCGAGAAACTGCTGGGCCAACACCGGCAATGCTTCTGCGCTTCGGTTGGTCCAGATGCTATCGACGCCAAAGAAGCCGTAGTTGAACGCGCCCTTGTAATTGAGCGTCTCGAAATAGCTCTTCTCAAAGCTCCAGTCCTCGCGCGGAACCTTCATCAGCGCAGTCGCGGCAATTGGTTCGGCTGCGATCGCGGCCAACTGCTTTGCGGCTGCGGCTTCCGAGGTGCCAAACAGATTGATCCGGGCGACGCAGGCCTTGGCTTCTGGGCCTGTGGCATCGGGCGCGGCCATCGGGCTGTGGGCCAGAATAATCAGCGGTTCGCAGCCAGCAAGCATGCCGCGCGCTTTCATGTCTTCCAACCAAGCGATGGCTTCACCGGTACGCAAGGCGGGGAAGATGTAGGTCGCCGAAGTGACGATCTTTGGTGCGGCATAGGTTTTGACGTGAAAACGCGTAACGATCCCCGGGAACCCGTTTCCGGCGCCGCGCAGCGCCCAGGCCAGATCGGAATCATTGGCATCGTCAATCATGCGCAGCTTGCCGTCAGCGGTGACGACTTCCGCGCCAATTATGCTGTGCGCCGAAAGCCCGCCCCAATTCTCCCAGTTGAGACCAACGCCGCCGCCCAGGAGATAACCACCCATGCCCACAGAAGCACAATGGGCAGCCGGAAAGGCCCGGCCTTGCTTGCCCAGGGCCACCATGATGTCGCGGCTCCACACGCTCGGCTCGATCCAGGCGCTCTCACCACCGGGTTCAATCTCGACCTTGCGGAAATTCCACATGTCGATGAGCATGCCCTCGTCGCGCAGGTAATTGCCCCACAAGTTGTGGCCCGAGGATTTGGTCGAGACTTTCAGTTTGTTCGCGCGGGCATAGGCCACCGCCTGTTGCACAGCTTCGACAGTATTTGGCCGCACGATCATTGCGGGCTTGCGAACCGGTTTGCGCGACTGCCAGACCACGCCGGTGCGCCAGGCCTCATAGTCGGCTGCAGAGGGCGTGATGACGCGGCCATCGAGCGACAGCGGGGGCAGCGACCCGAAGCTGCAGCCGCCGAGTGGGAGCAAGCCGACGGCTCCGAGCGAGGAAGCGCCAGCTAACCACGTCCGCCTGTTCAGCACGAAGCCCCCATCCGTCATCGCCAACCCTCCAGCCGCAGTTTTCGAGATTGCGTTATAAGTCGCAATGCCGATGCCCGTCCTTTGCGCAAGTCCGTCGATCTTATGCGCATCCGAATAATGAACAAGCGAGGCAGCATAGCGACAACCGGCCCGCGCTTGATAGGATGCGGTTGAGAGGTGACCTATGAGAATTTGGCTGACTTTGATGGCAGGGGCACTGGCCGGCTGCACTCCGGCTTCGCAAAGCGGCGGTCCGCAACCCGCGGGCGCAGTCGCCGCGGCAGCGTCGTTTTCGCTTCCAGCGGCGCAGGCCCGGATCGATGCGGACTATATCGCGCCGTTCAAGGCGGGCGATGTCGAGCGCTGGCTGATGATCTTCACCGATGACGTCGTCGGTCTGCACAACCGCATGCCGGCTCTGGACGGCAAATCGGGGCTGCGCGGTTTTGGCAGTTTTGTTGCCCAGAACCTGACGGTACCGGAGATGTCGGTAGACCTGACCGGGATCCGGCAGGAAGGCGACCTTGCCTATACCTGGGGTACCTATCGCAGCCGTCTGCTGATGCGGACCAGCGGCGAGTCGCTGCCTGGGCACCGCGGCGAGGGCAAGGTGCTGTTCGTGTGGAAGCGGCAGACTGATGGCACGTGGAAGATCGCAGTTGATATGGGCAACGATCTGCCCGCGCCCGGCGGTGCATGACTGCGCGCTCAATCCTGATCACCGGAGTCTCCAGCGGTATCGGCGCGGCAACCGCAGAGCATTTTCTGGCGCGCGGCTGGCGGGTTTTGGGAACGGTGCGCAGGCTCGAAGACGCCGCCCAACTGACCGAACGGGGAGGCAAGCAGTTCAGCCCGATCTTGCTCGACGTGACCGATCAGGTCCGCATCTCGCAACTGCCTGCCGAGGTCGAAGCGCTGCTCGAAGGCGCGCCGCTCGATGTGCTGTGCAACAACGCCGGAACCAGCATGCCGGCCGCAGCGGTCTATCAATCGGTTGCCGGGTTCAGATCTGCGATCGAGCTCAATCTGATCGCGCCTTTTGCGATCACCCGCGCGCTGTTTCCCCTGCTGCGCCGCCCGGGCGGACGGATCGTTTTCATCGGCTCGCTCGCCGGGGTCGATCCCTTGCCCTTCTGCGGCGCCTATTCCGCTGCCAAGCACGGCATCGAAGGCCTGGCCGGGAGCCTTAGGGTCGAGCTTGGCCAGCACGGCATCCACACCTCGGTAATCGCCCCCGGATCGGTGCGCACCGCGATCGGTTCAAAACTCGGGCCGGATACCCCGATCGAAGGCGCAGATAGCGAATTCGGCCCGGCCTTCGGACGCATGGCGAAGCACATGGGCAAAGAGGCCCAGACTGCGCTCGATCCCTTGCGGGTTGCGCAAGCAGTCGAGCTGGCCTGCAATACTCGCGAACCGCGCGCCCGCTATGTTGTGACACCGGGCTATGTCAGCAATTGGCTGGCGCCGAGACTGCTGGGGCGCAAGTGGCTGGAAAGCCGTTGGCGCAGGCGCCTATTTGGCAAGGACTAGTTGACGATGGTCGGCAAACCACCCACCCAGGCTAACCAGCTTGGTAACCGTGGCTTCGGCAGCGGAATACCGATAAATACCGCAAACTTCTTTCCTGTTGGCCAGGATGATCCGGTACCAGGCTATCTTCCTCCACGCGATCCGACCGATCCGACGCAGCGGGTCGAATATGCCCGCGCTGGTAGCCCCACAGTATGGGCATTGGAAGAAGCTCTGGCAGCGCTTGAAGGGGGCGAGCTCGCGGTATGCGCTGCCTCAGGCATGTCCGCCATTTCGCAATGTCTGCTGGCGCAGCTTTCTGTTGGCGACAGGCTTATCTATTCGAAGTGGGCCTATCCCAATACTGTCGATTTCCTGGCCAATCATTTGGGCAGGTGGGGCATCCAGGCAATTGCCTCCGACACTAACGATCTTGCAATGCTTGAAGCAGACCTTGCACGGCACAGGCCCAAGGTTCTGTTCTTTGAACCACTCAGCAATCCTGCCCTCGCCTATTGCCCCGCAAGCGAAATCGCCGCGTTGTGCAAGGCTTATGGGGGTATTTCCATCGCCGATAACTCTCTGTTGTCACCAGCCATCCTTCGCCCGCTTGAACATGGTGTCGATATTGTCATCCACAGCCTGACAAAGATCATCGGCGGTTTTGGCGAAGCGATGGGCGGGGTGGCGATCGGACGATCCGAACTGATCAATCCCGTTGCAAGGATGCGCTGGACCTTGGGTGGCGTGCTGGCACCGCAGGTGGGAGGTAAAATCCTCGACGGGGTGCGATCTCTTGACCTTCGTGTCAGGCAAACCAGCGCATCGGCGCTTCAAGTCGCGACGAAGCTGGCGACCGATGCTCGCATCGCTGAATTGATCTATCCTGGGTTGGCGGGCTACCATTGGCGCGATCCGTTTGCCGCTGACTGCGGCCATCTTGGGGGCAGCGTGATCACGTTTTTCCACAAGGGCGGAGCCGAAGCCGTCGCACGCATGGCGAACCGCAGCAGCTTCATCCGTTTTGGCCCCAGCTTCGGAATGGCGATAACCAGTTGCAATGGCGGCACGGCAAGCGAACGATATTACAGCCAGACGGCGGGTTTCGTCCGGCTGTCCATCGGCCTTGAGGATCCGGAGGACATAGTCACCGAACTCGATCGGATCCTTTGAAGCACTTGCAAACTATCGATCAAAGCTGACCGGTTCTTCGTTCAGCCAAAGCTCTGTGATCTTGCTGTCGCCGTTGAGCCGCGCGATCGCCTGTCCTCTCCAGGTTGCGATCGTGCGGTAACCGGGGCTCTGGGCCCGCCAAGGCGCACGTTGCGAGCTGCGGGCCTGCCAGCGGAACGCCACCATCGACCACCCCGACATCGGCTCACCCGCCAGCTTCATGTGCAGATCGGGAAAAGCAGCCCAGAGGCCGTCGTAGTATGCGAGCAAATCAGCCTTGCTTGCATTGCCGCAGTTCAGGCCGTGGACGATCAGCCCGTCAGCGAGCATGCCGGCCACTTCGGTTCTGCGCTGTGCCGGTGCCTCAACCCGGCTGAACGAATTGGTGAAGCGCGTGACGAAGGTATAGCCCTGCTCCTCGCTCAGCCCTGGCCCGTTGAGCTGGGCAGCGATCCGGGCACCTTCATCACGCCCCTTGTCGCCCAGCAACTGGCCCATGCGGTAGGCGTGGTCGTGATTCGACCAGCGCTCGACGATCCGTCCGTCGCTACCATAGCGGAAGAAGGTCTGGCCGCGCAGGGTGACCGGCTTGTCCTTGGCTACAACCCCGTCAAAAGTGCCGTTGAGCGTCAGCATTGAGTGATAGCGATGCGCCCCCATCTCGCCCACGACAATTCGATCATCCTCGACCAGCGTGCCGTTCTGCAGTTCGAAGAACACTGCCCGGTAGTGCTTTCGCACATCCTCGATCGTTCCGATCCGATCGGCAACCAGTCCGAATACCCTGGCGCCTGGATCGAATAGCGCAATGTATCGCTCATAGGCCGAGCGACGGTTCGCGCTGTTGGCAGTCGCCAGTTCAGTATCCATACCCGCAACTGTACGAGCGGAGGCGCGCTGATCGAGCTTGCACGGCCCGGCAGCGGCGGTTCCCGAAGCCGCAAGTGCGATTGCCAATCCGGCCATCAGTTTGCAGACCCGCATGATCGCGCACTCCATTTAAGCAAAAGCCCCGGACTTCGCTGGAAATCCGGGGCTCGTTGCTGTCGTCGGCAGAGGAAGTCTCAGTACTTGTACTGCAGTGTTACCCCATAGAAACGCGATTCGCCGATGTAGCTGAGCACCGAGGCACCGTCGAAGTTGAACCGCGCGCCGTCGAGCGGGATGCGGAAATCGATCGTGCGATACTTCGTGTCAAAGCAGTTGCGGCACCACAGCGACGCTTCCCAACGATCATCTTCGCCGCGGATGCCGATCCGGGCATTGGCCAGCGAATAGCCGTCCTGCTTTTCGCTGCGATCATTGGTGGTGAAGTAGCTGCTCTTGAATGCCAGATCGCCGTGCACGAAGCCCTTGACCCCGCTCGAGCTGATCGGGAACTCGTAGGTTGCTCCAAACCCGCCACTCCAGCGCGGGGCATGGTCAAGGTCAAAGCCGTTGTTGTCCTTCGTTTCGGCATAGACAACGCCAGCAGTCAGATCGAGCCCTTCGACCGGCGATACACCCGCGTCGATGTCCACACCCTTGGTAGTGGCCGAACCAATGTTGATCACGCTGAATGAGCCTGACGGCAACAGTGCCTGAGTCTGCAGGTTCTGTGCCTTGGTGTGGAACAGTGCCAGGTTGAACCGGCCTTGCGAACCCATGAAGGTGGTCTTGAGGCCGACTTCGAAGTGATCGACCGTTTCCTTGTCAAAGGTCGGGTCAGACGGCGCGCAGCTGAACGTGCCAGGGAACGGACCGGCACCGCAGCCCGGAGGCGGAGCTGGGCCGAATTGCGGGCCGACAAGAATTCCACCAGCATCGCGGATCAAGCTGATCCCGCCGCCCTTGTAGCCGCGGCTGTAGGTGCCGTAGATGTTGGACGCATCGCTGACTTCGTAAGCCAAGCTGAAGGTGCCACTGATTCCGCTATCGTCGACCTTCGCCGCAACCGGCGTGCCGGCGCCGTAGTCATAGACCATCGGCAGCGGGAACGGCTGGGGATAAGTGAACCTGCCGAAGCCGTCCTTGTTGTCGCCCGAATAACGCAGGCCGGCGGTTACCGTCAGGCGGTCAAGCTTGGCAATGCCGTGAGCAAAGAAGCCATAGCTGCTACCGTCCTGGCCCATGTTGTCGGTGAAGGCCACGCCCGGGGCCCAGGGGAAGAAGAAGCCCGGGCCGTTACCAGCGATCTGGCGCCCCCAGACGAACTGGTTGAGGCGGCGGATCTTCTCATTGCTGTAGAAGCCGCCGACCATCAGATCGAGGTTCTCACCCACCTTGGTCGAAAGACGCAGTTCCTGGGTGAAGGTCTTGATCGATTCGCCCTGGTTGGTGTTGAGGATATCGGTGCCGACGAAATCGTTGTCACCCTGGAAGGTATCCGTGAACTTGCGATACGAGGTCACCGAGCTGAGCGTCGCGCCGCCAATGTCGAAGTTGATTTCGGCAGACAGACCCCAGTCTTCCGCGTTTAGCAAGGGCACGGTGTTTATCGCCGCACGGCGCTTGTCGTCCGAGCGATCGGCGAAGAACCTTGAGCCGGCAGCCGTTGCGAGCGCCTGGTTGGCAAGCGTGTCTGCGGCATCCACCTTGAAAGGGACTGCGGTTATCGAAAGCTCGTCAGCCTTGGCGTAGTCGGCAATCAGCCGCACGCTGAAACTGTCGCTTGGCTCAATTAGTATCTGGCCGCGAATGTTGAAGCGGTGCTTCTCGCCATAACCGGCACCGGTAACGGCGTCGCGAATGTAGCCGTCGTCATCGACGAAGCCAGCAGCAACACGCAGGGCAGCGGTATCGCTCAGCGGCAGGTTGACCATGCCCTGCAGGTTGACGCGCTTGTGATTGCCGTATTCGCCGCGCAGGGTGAACGCCGTCTTCCCGAGATCCGGCTTGGCGGTGACGAAGTGGATCAGGCCGGCCGAGGTGTTCTTGCCGAACAGCGTGCCCTGCGGGCCCTTGAGCACTTCGACGCGCTCGAGATCGAGGAAGTCGCTGCCTGCAACCAGGCCCGAGCGCGAGCGGTAAACGTTATCGATTACGGTGCCGACCGACGGCTCGAAGCCCAGGTTGAACACGCCGGTGCCCAGCCCACGGATCGAAAAGGCGCCGCCTGCCGATGGCGGGTTGGTGGTGCGGATATCGAGGCCAGGGACCTGCGTTTGGAGCGAGAAGACATCGGTAACGCCAGCGTTCTGGAGCGATTCACCGGCGACTGCATTCACCGTAAAGGGAATGTCCTGAACGCTCTGAGCTCGCTTTTGGGCAGTAACGACGATTTCACCACTGCCGGCTTCGTCGGCATCTGCGTCCTGCGCCAGGGCGGGAGCTGCGGCCAGTGCCGCCCACGTACCACTCGCCAGAAGCAAGCTCTTCCAAGTTCTCGACATGATGACCTCCCGCAATGTTGTTACCTGAATTTCTGAGTTCATGCCCTAACCCGGGACATTGCTATCTGCTTATGGGATACCCGGCATCTGTTATGCAAAATGCATCCATCGTTGAGATTGGCCGATTTGCGGGCTTTATCGTGGTTCGCCAGCTGGCTTGGAGATACCCATGATTCGCACATCACACTGGATTGCTCCAATCGGATTGCTGGCCGCCGCCTCGGGAATCGCGTTCGCGGCGTCGACCGGCATGCAGGAGCATGAGGTCCAGAAGATGGTCGCAAGCTGCGCCGTCTGCCATGGCAGCAAGGGCGAAGGCATTGAGGCCAGATCCGCACCGCGGCTTGCCGGGCTCGATGCCGCCTACCTGGAATCGCAGCTCAACCATTTTGCGGCGGGCGCGCGCGGGACGCAGCCGGGTGACCCGTTCGGCCCGCAGATGTACGTGATTGCCCAATCACTTGGTCCGGAAGAACGCAAGCGCGCAGCGGCCTTTTACAGCAAGCGATCGGCATCGGCACCACATGCGACAATCGCCAAAAGCGCTGCCCAAGCGCGCGGAGTCCAGGCCTATGACGGCTGCGCTGCGTGTCACGGCGCGGACGGCATGGGCAATGCTGACATTGGTGCGCCGCGGCTGGCGGGCCAGGCCGACTGGTATATCCTAGCCAGCCTCAAGGCTTACCGGGCTGGCGGGCGCGGCTATGACCCGGCGGACATGGCCGGGCAGCAAATGAAGCAGGCCGCAACAGCTCTGGCAGATGAAGATCTGGCGCCGGTTTCGGCCTATGCTAGCGCACTAGGCAGCAATTGACCGGGCGCCGAACAGGCAGCCATTGGTATACCGCGTGACGACAAGTTCAACAGGTGTGTCGAAGCGGGTTTCAGGATCGCCGAGCCATTCCGCAATCAGCCGAACACCTTCATCCAGATCGACTATCGCCCGGGTATAGGGGCCATCTCGCATCAGTGCTGGCGGGCCGGCATGGACGGTGGTGAGTGCATAAAGCGTGCCCCTGCCGCTGGCTTCGATCCAAAGCGTTTCAGATCCCGGACATTCGGCACAAATGCTGCCGGGGGGGAAACGCAGAGCGGTGCAAGCGGTGCACTGCTGAAGCAGGAACCGGCCTTCACCAAGCGCCTGCCAGAATTGCCGGGTGAAGTGGCCACTGCGCGGTACCGACGGCAAGTCAACGTTAATGTTGATGATCGGAAGTGTCATTTCGGGCCCTCAAGCACATGGATCAGGGCAGCATTGTAGTTTCCGGATTCGCAACAGTGCATGGCCAACCGGGCACCTTCGACCTGCCGCGCGCCACAACGGCCAAGCAATTGTTCGCGCAGCTCAAACAATCCATATAGCCCGGTCAGCGCCGGAGGGTGGCCGCGCGACAGGCAGCCGCCCGAGGTGTTGATCGGGATCCGCCCGCCAAGCGAGGTTGCGCCAGCTATTGCGTCCAGCGCGCCTCGGCCTCGCTCACAGAATCCGATAGCTTCGCTGACCAGGACTTCGGTGATCGTGCAAGGCGCATAAAGTTCCGCAAGGTCGATATCGCCCAGGCTCACTCCCGCGGTATCCAACGCCGCGCGGGCGGCCTGTCGGGCGGCCGGAAAGGCGGTCATATCGTGGGGTTTTCCGCCGATTTGGTGATAGCCCTCGTGATGATAGCCGCGGCCTTCCACGGTCACATAGGGCTTGCCACTGGCGCGGGCCGCCTCTTCGCTGGCCAGCACCAGGCAGATTGCTCCGTCGGCTACCGATGGCACTTCGAACAAACCAAGCGGGGAAACAATCATCCGCTGGGCCAGAACCTCTTCCAGCGTCAATTCCTTGCGAAACTGGGCCAGTTCGTTGGCCATTGCATGCCTGCGGCTTTTTACCGCGATCTGGGCGATCTGCTCTCGCGTTATTCCGGTTTCGTGCATGTAGCGCGCGGCATCGAAGGCATACCAGCTGATCGGGGTAAGCCCGAACGGCGATTGAAAATCGACATCGCCCACCGCGCGCAGGCTGTGCTCCATGACCACCGGCAAGGGGGCATTGGTCTGGTACGAGATGCCCAAGGCCAGAGCCGTTTCAGCGCGGCCTAAAGCGACGTCGGCCAGCGCCTGATCGAAGGCAAGTCCGCCCGAAACCCCCAGCGCGCTGACCTCAGACACCGAGCCATTGCAACGCAGCCCAAGCCGCGCGGCCATATAGGTCGAAAACCCAAGCTGGCGGGTTGAAGGGCTGGGCGTGACGAAGGCCGCTGTATCGACGGCGCTGCGATCCAGCCCCGCTTCGGCGAGTGCCGCGATCACCAGCGGCCCAAGCACATCGAGCTCGAACAGGGCGTCATCGTCTTGGTCGCTGGGCGCCCACCTGCCCACCGGGCTGGCCGCGGCGCCGACAATCGCAACTTTTCGCGGCGCGTTCATTCAGGCAGCGATTTCGCCAAACAGGGTCTGGCGCAGCTTGTGCTTCTTGACCTTGCCCGAATCCTCGCGCGGGAACGTGTCGCAGATGCGGATGATCCGCGGCACCTTGTACGACGAGATCCGTTCCTTGAGGAAAGCCTGCACCGCACCCTCGCCAATCTCTGCGCCTTCGCTTGGCTGGACCGCAGCCACGAGCTGCTCGCCGAATTCGGGGTGCGGCACACCAAACACCGCGCAATCGCTCACCCCAGGCATGCCGATCAGCGCTTGCTCGACCTCAGCCGGGTAAATGTTCACTCCTCCGGAAATGACCATGTCGGTCTTGCGATCGGAAATGAACAGGAAGCCGTCCTCGTTGAGATAGCCAATATCCCCGGTCGCTACGAAATCGCCATGGCGCAGTTCGGCCGTCTTCTGCTCGGCACGGTGGTAGGCCACATGGCCGGTTGTTTCGGAATGAACGAAAATCTCACCGGGCTCGCCAGGATCACATTGGCTGCCGTCATCGCGGCGGGTCTGGATCGTGACCCCCGGAGCCGGATGGCCAACACTGCCAGGGTAGCGCAGCCAGTCTTCGCTGTTCGAGATCGCAATGAAGCCAGTCTCGGTCATTGCGTAGTATTCGTGGATTACCGGACCCCACCATTCGATCATTGCGCGCTTCACATCGGGTGGGCACGGTGCCGCGCCGTGAACAACATGGCGCAGGCTGGAGAAGTCGAAACGGCGCTTGTCGTCATCGCCGAGTGCCAGCAGGCGGACGAACATCGTTGGCACCATGTGCAGGTTGGTAATTCGGTACTTTTCAATCAGCTCGAGCAATTCAAGCGGGTTGAATTTCGATTGCAGTACCAGCAACCCACCTTCACCGACGACCTGCATGGCGTAAGCATTGGGTGCGCTGTGATAAAGTGGTCCGGTCATCACCGAGCGAACTTCACCGCTGCCAATGCCAAACGAAACCGCCGCGCGGTGCATAACCGCTTTCACCGCATCGGGCGAAATCGGCAAACGCTTGACCCCTTTGGGCTGCCCGGTCGTGCCCGAGGTGTAGAACATCGGCCCAGTCACCTGCATGCTTGGCCGGTCCCAGGCCTCATGCCCCTCGATCCAGTCGCCCCAGATCGGGAGGGCATTTGATAGGCGGGTTGGGCGCGAAGCATCGTATTGGCCGGACACTTCAGGCGGAGTTTCGACCACGACCAGTTCGCGTCCGGCGCAGACCGAGATCAGCGCCTCATCGACCAGATCGGCATGGGCGATCACGAGTTTGGCCTCGCAATCGTTCAGGATGTAGTCGATTTCATCGGCCGTCATGTGCCAGTTGAGCGGCACCGTGACTGCTCCAAGCACCGAGGCTGCCATCGTTGCTTCAAAGAAGGCGATGTCATTGCGCAAAAGCAGGGCGACCCGATCGCCCTGCCAGATGCCGGCCTCGTGCAGCGCCGATGCAGCCTTTGCGGTGCGTCGACGTAGTTCATCGAGTGATGCATGGCGATCACCGCTGATAATCCCGTCAAGTGCCTTGTGGGCCATGCTTGTTACTCCGAATTCGGTACCGATCAGGCGTTCACGTCAACCACGACCCGGCCGCGAATCTTGCCATCGATGATGTCGCTGGCCAGGCGCGGAACCTCGCTCATCGGCTCGACCGAATAGATGCTGGCCAGGCGGGCCTTGTCGACCAACTGCGCTAAGCGGTTCCAGGCACGCTGCCGCCGCGCTTGGGATGCCATCACCGAGTCAATCCCGCGCAAGGTCACGCCGCGCAAGATGAAGGGCATGACCGAGGTTGGCAGGCCAGTCCCCCCGGCTAGCCCGCATGCCGCAACGATGCCTTCATAGCGCGTTTGCGCCAGCGCGGTTGCCAGCACCTCGGCTCCGACGCTGTCAACCACTGCCGCCCAGGTTTCGGCTTCAAGCGGCTTGGCTGCGCGCGCCAGTTCTTCGCGGCCGATCAGCCTTGAAGCGCCGAGATCCAGCAGGAAGCCCTCGTTCTCTTGCGTCCGGCCGCTTGCGGCGACGACATCATAGCCCAAGGCCGCCAGCAGCATGACCGCAACCGAGCCGACCCCGCCAGAGGCACCCGTGACCAGAACCGGGCCGTCGCCCGGTTTGGTCCCATGGTCCTCGATCGCCAATACGCAGAGCATCGATGTGTAGCCGGCAGTGCCGATGGCCATGGCCTCCTCGGCCGACAAGCCGTCGGGAATCCGAACCAGCCACTCGGGCTTCATGCGCGCAAACTGGCTATAGCCGCCCCAGTACTTCTCTGACAGCCCGAAGCCGTTGACCAGCACCCGGTCGCCCTTCTGCCAGGCCGGATCCGACGATTCCTCAACCGTGCCCGCCAGATCGATGCCCGCAACCATCGGCAGGCTGCGCGCGATCCGGCCCTTTCCCGAAACGGCAAGGCCATCCTTGTAGTTCAGAGTTGAATGCGAAACGCGAACCAGAACCGCTTCATCCGGCAACTGCTCGGTTGAAAGCTGGGTCAAGCCAGCCCGCGGCTTGCCGTCGACATCTTCGATCAGGATTGCGTTGAATTTTTCCGCCACTGGCGAGCCCTCTTCATAATCGTGTCCAGTCTGTTGCATAGGCCCACCTCAGCGGTCCCGCTTATGGTGTTGCGGCGAAGTGCTTTGCAATTTGCGCGCACTACCGTGCTGCTGCCTGCCTTGCGGTTTTGGGGGTTACGCCGAAATGGCGGCGGAAAGCAGTCGTGAAGTTGCTGGAGTATTCATACCCGACCTCGAAAGCGATTTCGGTGATCGATTCCTCGGTCGTTTCAAGCAAGGTCTTGGCATGTTCCATCTTGAGGCGCTGCGAATAGTTGAAGATCGTTTCCCCTACCTGTTGCTTGAACAGATGCATCAGTTTGGCTTCGTTCACGCCCACTTCGCGGGCCAGTTGGGTAATCGATGGGGGGTCAAGAAAGTGATCGTCGAGCGATTTGCGGACAATAGCAACCCGCTCTGTATCACGTTGGCCCAGTGGCACGAACCCGCGCTCAAGCCTGTCCTCGCATTCGCTTAAGGCAACCAGCGAAAGCAGCAACAATTCCAGCGCCTTGGCCTCAACAAAAACCCGGCGAAAATCGTGCTCGAACTCGTTTTCAACCAACGCCTTGACCGCGGATGCCATTTGCACGTTGAGCGCGGTGCTGGCGAAGATCGGCTGTCCGGTTTCGCCTTCAAGGCAAGTCTTCAGAATCTTGGGCATCTTGTCGCCCGAATCGTGAAAGCGTTTCAGAATGAATTCAGGCTGGCAGCAAATCGTCACCGATTGTTCGTGCTCGCCCGAGAAGAACCGTTCGGTCTTGGCGATCCCGTCCGGGCTAAGCAGCAGGATTAGGGTTTGCTGGTGCACGGTCATCGGCTCTTCGCCTTCAACTTCGATGCTGCTGCTTCCCAACAGGCGAAAGTGGAAATTCAGGGCATTTTGGCTAGTGCGGCGCTGCAATGCGTCTTCAAGGTGAGTGATATCGCCGATCACCACCGTGAAACCGTCTTCAATATCGGTAATCTCGCGAAAGCCCTCGGCTGCCCATGCGGTCGGTTTCAGCCGCAAGCCGTATTCGGGGCGCCAAGGCTGCACCAGATCAGGATCATAGTCGCGCGAAAGGGCATCCGGGCGGCCCGACCAGAGTCTCAATTTTGGTTCAATCGTGTAGGGATTTCCCAAGCTGCCTTGACCTCCCCGGAGCTGGCTGTGCCGCCAAGGCTATCCCTTTCTTGCGATGGGCGCCAGCATTGCTCGTCAGGTCCAGCCGCAATGAAGGCAAATGCAAAGCGTTTTTGGTGTTTTCGAATAATCGGCTTGCACGCAATGCGCCTAAGCAGGAGCCTGAGAAGCATATGTGCGCATAAAGCGATGCAAGACGGGACGGATATGAAGCGGACAAGCAGTGAAGAGTGGGATTTCATTGTTGTCGGCGCGGGTTCGTCCGGCGCGGTGATCGCCGCGCGCCTGTCCGAAGATCCCAAATGCCGCGTGCTGCTGCTTGAAGCGGGGCGCGATCACCGACACCCGTTCGTCAGCGTTCCAGCTTTCATGATGTTCTCGTTCCCGCGGCCTGACATGAACTGGCACTATTTTGCCAAGCCTGATGCGTCGCGAGGCGGGCGTATCGACATGTGGCCCGCCGGCAAGATGCTTGGTGGCGGCAGTTCACTCAACGGCATGATGTTCGTGCGCGGCCACGCCTATGACTACGATCTCTGGGCGCAATCGGGCAATCGCGGCTGGAGCCATGACGATGTGCTGCCCTATTTTCGGCGACTCGAGTCCAGCGATACCGGGGCGAATGACCAACGCGGCGGAAGCGGTCCGCTGTCGGTCGAACAGCCCCGCTCGCCCCACCCGCTGGTTGGTCCGTTCATTGCCGCTTTCGACGAGCTCGGCCATGGCCGATCGGATGATCTCAATGGCGCAAAGCGTGAAGGCGCGGGAATATGCCAGGCATCGCAGCGACGCGGCGCGCGTCACAGTACGGCGGCGGCCTATCTTGACCCTGCCCGCGGCCGGGCCAATCTGTCGATTCGAACCGGCGCCATGGTTGAACGGATAGAAATCGAGAACGGCCGGGCCAGCGGTGTTCGCTACAACACTGGGGGGGTGGGCCATACGGCAAAGGCTGCACGCGGGGTGATCCTGAGTGCCGGCGCTATCGCATCGCCCAAACTGCTGATGCTGTCAGGGATTGGGCCCACAAAGACGCTCAGCCAGCATGGCATTACCACAATTGTCGACAACCCAGCCGTGGGTGCCGACTTGATGGAGCATTCAGGCGCAACGGTCGAGTTCGAAGTTACGATCCCGACGCTGACCAGTGATCAGGGCCCCATCCGCTCGCCGATCCACGCGCTCAACTATGTTCTGAACCGGAAGGGACCGCTCAGCACACCAATCGGGCATGCCCAGGCCTTTGTCCGCACCGAAGACGGGCTTGCAGCTCCCGACATTCAGATCATCCTTTCGCCGTCTGCCCATGAAATTGTCGCTGGCAAGGCGAAACGCATTTCACGGCCGCAAATGGCACTGGCAGTGGGTCTGTGTCGGCCTTTGTCGCGCGGATCGATCACGATCAATTCCGCCAACCCAGCTGATCCGCCGGTCATTGATCATCAGTTGTTTGCGGAGGACGCCGATGTTGCGCGTTTGAGTGCTGGCCTCAGGATCGCCTTAGACGTGCTCAAGGCCCCGTCCCTGGCACCGTTTGTTTCGCGCATCGTCTCACCTGCGGACACGAGCGATGCCGGGCTTGCCCAATATATTCGTGAAGCCGGGTTCTTGATGTACCACCCCAGCGGCACCTGCAAGATGGCCCCGGGGGCCGACGGCGTCGTCGACTCCCGTTTGCGGGTTAAAGGTCTCGACGGACTTTGGGTTGCGGATGCCTCGATCATCCCGGCAATCCCGGCCGGCAACATCAATGCCACCTGTATCATGATCGGTGAAAAAGCGGCGGACATGATCCGCGAGGATAGCCAAGCAAGGAGTGAAGCCGCGTGAGCGATAGAATCGACCTGACACCCTTGATCGACGGGCAGCGCATTGACCCGGCCTCGCAGCGGATCATTGCGCAGATTGACCCGGCGAGCGGAAAGAAATCAGGCGAGTTTGCTGCGGCCGGGACTGAAGCGGTTGATCGGGCGGTCCTGTCCTCGCGCAGGGCGTTTGACGGGGTATGGAGCGCGCTGCCGCCGGTAGCCCGGGCCGGGATGCTCAAATCCTTGGCTGGTCTGATCGAAGCCAATGCGCCACGGATTGCGGCGGCCGATTGCCGCGACATGGGCAAGCCGATGGGTGCCGGGATGTTCGAGGCCGGCATGGTCGCCGCCGGGTTCACCCGCTATTACGGCGAAGCGGTTGACAAATGGCCGCGCGGGGCGGTTCCCGCGACCGATGCTGGTGCTTTTGAGATGCAGGTTCGCCGGCCGCGCGGCGTGATCGGCGCGATCATTCCGTGGAATTTCCCGGCAATCAACCTGATGATGAAAATCGCGCCGATGCTGGCGGCGGGCAATACCGTGGTGGTCAAACCGTCGGAGTTGTCGCCCGGCTCAGCTTCGATCATTGCCGAGTTGGCCATGGAAGCGGGGCTGCCGCCCGGCGTGCTCAATTTGGTGCAGGGCGACGGTGCTACCGGCGATGCTCTTGTCCGCCATGGCGGCATCGACATGGTGGCCTTCACCGGTTCGACCGCAACCGGCAAGGCGATCATGCGGGCAGTGGGCGAAAGCACGCTCAAGCCGGTGCTGCTGGAATGCGGTGGCAAATCCCCGGAAGTGGTCTTTGCCGACATGGCCGGGCAGGATCTGGATGCGATTGCCGCGGCAATCCTGGGTGGTGCGATGCAGAACCAGGGGCAGATCTGTGTCGCGCGTTCGCGTTTGTATGTAGAGGCACCGATCTATGACGCGCTTGTGAGCCGCATCGTGACCATGGCCAAGGCGACCAAGGCGGGCGATCCTTCAAATCCCGAAACACGCTTCGGGCCGCTGGCCAGTGCCCGGCAAAAGGACATCGTCGAAGGCTTCATTGCCGAAGCCGAGGCTCAGGGTGGTGAAATTTTATGCGATGGCCGCGGCGCACTGGCCGAGACCGGCGGCTTCTATGTCGAACCAACGATTATCGGCCAGACCGACAGTTCGGCCCGGATTGTCCAGCAGGAGATCTTCGGCCCGGTTCTGGCCGTGTCCCGCTTTTCAGGCGAAGACGAGGCAGTTCGCTTGGCCAACTGCACGCCCTATGGCCTTGCTGCGACGGTGTGGACCCGCGATCTTGGCCGGGCGCACCGCATGGCCGATCGGATCGATGCCGGTATGACCAAAATCATGACCGCACCGGTGCAGCGTATGGGCGCGGGCTTTTCGCACAGTGCGGAGGCCGCCAAACAGTCCGGGTTTGGTATCGAAGGCGGCTTTGGGGCGCTGGACAGCTATTCGCGGCTCCAGGCTGTCGAATTCCACTACGGCGACACGCCATGAAGCTGAACTGCCTCTCCCCGCATATTGGCGCAGAGATCTCCGGGATCGACCTTTCCGCCGATCTGGATGACGAAACGTCGAGGGAACTTCGGCAGGCACTTTGTGAGTATCAGGTGCTGGTAATTCGCGGCCAGCCACTGAGCGCCGATCGGCAGGTCAAACTTGCCCGGGCCTTTGGTGAGCCGATGCCCGATTCACACCCTAAGTTCGGCTGCGCGGATAGAAACCGCGTGGTGGCGCTGGTGATCAACGACCGCGACAACCCGCCTGACATCAACGTCTGGCACACCGACACCACCTTCAAGGATCCACCGGCAGGCGTCTGCGTCCTGCACTGCGTCGAGACCCCACCGGGCGGCGGCGGCAATACGATCTGGGCAAGCATGACCGCCGCATATGAGGCGCTGAGCGAGCCGATGAAGCGCTTTCTCGAGCCACTTACCGCCTACCACCAGCTTCCACTCGATGGCCGCCCGCCCGAACTGATTGCCACGGTAATGGGCAAGGAAATCGCTGCAATTCACCCGATCATCCGCTGGATACCAGAGATCGAAAAGCCCTCGTTGTTCGTCAATCGGATATATACCCAGCGGATTGAGGGTCTCACAGCCGCTGAAAGCGAGGCGGTGCTGCAGGGCCTGTTCGCCGTTGCTGAAAGCCCCGACCGCCAGGTCCGCTTAAGCTGGAATGCTGGCGATACTGTGATCTGGGACAATCGCTCGACCCAGCACTATGCCGTGGCCGATTATTGGCCAGAGACCCGCGTGATGCACCGGGTCGCCGTCAAAGGCGAAAGCGTCATTCCCTATTCCCCGCAGCAAAGGGCCACCGCATGACCAAGCAAGAACAAGCACGTCTGTGGCCTTTGCTCGCCTATTCCGGACCGATGATCGCCATGTCGATCGTCAACTTGCTGCTGATCGCTTACGTCCCCAACTTCTATGCCGCCGAGATCGGCATCAGCATTGCCACTGTGGGTGCGATCTTCATGGCGGCGCGGGCCTTCGATGCGGTGATCGATCCGATTATCGGCAACTGGTCTGACCGCACGCGCGGGAAATGGGGTCGGCGCAAGCCCTGGATCGCTTTTGGCGTTCCGGCTTTCATGGTCATGACCTGGGCATTTTTTCAGCCACCGGCAGACGTTGGTATGACCTATCTGATGGTCGCGGCGCTGCTCTTCTATGTGACCTATGCGATCGTGATCATTCCCTACATGTCGTGGGGAGCGGAAATCCGGCGCGACTATGAGGGGCGCACACAGATCAATTCGCTCAGGGAAGCTGGCGGCATTCTCGGCACCATCCTGGCGACGCTCTTGCCGGTGCTGGTGCTGCCGCTATTTGTCGAGGGCGATCCCACATTACGCCAGATTTTGGCGCTGCTGGCGCTGACGATCATCGTTGTCCTGGCGATCACCGTGCCGATCGCCCTGCGCTCTGCGCCGCAAGGCGAATTCGAACCGCACCCTCCGCTGGGGCTGTTCGCGGCGCTTGGGCTGCTGCGCAAGAACAAGCCTCTGCTGCGCATGCTGGTCGCGATCTTCGTGGTCTGGCTAGGCGGCGCCTTCCATAATTCGACCATCCTGTTCTATGTCACTGAAGGGCTGGGGTTGGGCCGGGCCGATTTCCTCTGGCTGATCCTTGCGCAATATCTGATGGCTTTGATCTCGCTGCCGGCGTGGAACAAACTGGCCAACCGGCTTGGACGGCACCGGGTTCTGGTGTTGGGCGCAATGGGCTATTTTCTGGCGCACCAGGGCTTTCACTTCGTGCCCCAGGGCGGGTTTGCCGGAGCCATTGCAGTTTACATTATGGCTGGCTTCATGACCCCGGTGATCTGGGTGATGCCGCCCGCGATCATCGCCGACACGGTCGACTACGGGATGCTCAAAGGCGGCAGCGACGATTCCGCGTTGTACCTCGCGCTCTATGCTTTCGTACAAAAGATGGCGCTGGCAATCGGGGTCGGTCTGGCACTGACGCTGGCCGGAAATCTTGGCTTCGACCCGCAGGCGCCGGTGACCCCGCAAGGAGTTGAGGCGCTCAGGCTGGTCACCTTGATCCTGCCCGGAATCATTGCCTTGGCAGGATGCCTGCTGATCTGGAACTATCCCATCACCCAAAAGCGTCACGCGATTATTCGCAAATGGTTGGCCCGCCGGGCTGGAGGACATCAATAATGAGCAAGATCGCTCCATATATCGCCGCCGCAGTCCAATGGACCCCCTGCGTCCATGATCCCAAGGCCGGCGCGCAAAAGGCCGCGCAGGCAATTGCCGAGGCTGCGCGCCAGGGCGCCAGGTTAGTCGTCTTTCCCGAGACGTTCCTGCAAGGCTATCCCTATTTCTCCGGCCTGCCCGGCGCCTCGCCGGAATTCCAGGCCTGGTTGCACGCGCTGCACGCGGGCGCAATCGACCGGAACAGCGATGCCTTGCAACCGGTCATGGATGCAGCCGCCAAACACGGCGCGCATGTGGTGATCAGCGCCAACGAAAAGGCCGGCGGCACAATCTACAATACCCAGTTCGACATCGGTCCTGACGGCAGTCTGCTGGGCAGCCACCGCAAGATGATGCCGACCCTGCAGGAGCGCCTGGTCTGGGGCCAGGGCGATGGCTCGGATCTGACGGTTTACGATACGCCGCTCGGCAAGATTGGCGGACTGCTCTGCTTCGAACATCATATGGCCCCGGCACGCTACGCCCTGAACGGGCTGGGTATCCAGGTTCATGCCGCGCAATGGCCCGGCTTTCCCTTCATCACCGACATCATCGACGCTGCAAACCGGCAGATCGCGTTCGAGAACGGCTGCTTCGTGATTTCTGCGCGCGAGGTGATGGCGCAGGACCGGATCATGCCGGGCATGCCCGAAAGCAATTGCGATCCGATGCAATATGCGATGAACGGCGGCAGCGCGATCATCGGCCCGGACGGGCAGTATCTAGCCGAGCCTGTTTTCGGCGAGGAAACGATCGTGACCGCTGAGATTGATCTGGAGCGGATAGTCCGGACCAAGGCCTGGTTTGACGGAACCGGCCATTATTCCCGTCCGGATATCTTCCAGTTGCGTTGGGATCGACGGCCCAAGCCACCGGTGGACATGATTGGATGACGGTAACTACGCGGCCTTTTGCACGCGACTTTTCGCAAAGCCGTGATCGGTTCCTGACGGCGGCAAGCCGCGCTGGCGCGAGAATCACGAGTATCGCGCACCCATTGAAGGGAAGTGCAGGAGAAAATCTGGCTACCGATGTGGCGCGGATAGGGCCGGACGATGCCGATCATCTGGTCGTGCTGGTAACCGGGGTGCACGGCGTCGAGCACTATGCCGGATCAGCCTGCGTGTGTGATTGGCTTGAGCGCGGCGGTGCGGTTTCCCTGCCAGACGGCATGGCAATGGTGGTGATCCATGCGATCAATCCCTGGGGGGCGTCCTACTGCCGGCGCTATACCGAGGACAATGTCGATCTCGCCCGCAATTTTCTCGATCCTTCAGAGCCGATGCCCGAGAATCCGGCATATGAAGTGCTGCATGACGATCTGATGGGACTTGCAGCAGGTGAGGCCGCCGGTGTCGTCAGTCGGCTTTACGAGAAACTGGGAGAGCGCGAAGCTATCGAAAGCCTGATGGGCGGCCAATACCGCCATCCGGAAGGATTTTCATTTGGCGGACATCAGCCAACCTGGGCACATCAGACAGTCAAGACTATTCTGCTGGACCAAGCTCGCGCGGCCAAGCAAGTTTGCATCGTTGAGTTTCATTCCGGCCTTGGTCCGTGGGGAGAGGTGATCCCGGTCTCCATGCACCAAGGTGCTGACCTCGACCGAGTGAAGCGCTACTTTGGCGACAATATCATTGCGCCGCGCGCCGAAAAGGGATCGCATAGCGCCTCGGGCCACACTACCGATGGCTATGTTCAGGTTCTGGAGGATCGCAACCTGACCTCGATCGTGGTTGAGTTCGGGACCTATCCCGCCGTCACATCCTTGCCCGTCCTGCTCGAAGACCACCGCGTTCACGCCAATGGCCTGGCGCAGACCGAAGCTGGCCGGGCAGTCGCCCTGGCCAACCTTGAGATGCATTGCCCGCAGGACAGCGACTGGCAGGAACTGGTGCTGCTGCGCGGCGCGCAAATCATCGATGCTGCGATCAGAGGGCTTAGCCAATGCAACTAGACCAGATTCCCTCGATCGATGATGCGCGCGGGGCGGCCGCCGCGATTGCCGGTTTCATCAACCAGACGCCGGTGCATCGCTGGCAAGGCCGAATGCTGGCAGAACGTCTGGGACCTGATACCCAGGTTATGCTCAAGCTTGAGCTGTTCCAGCGTGCCGGAAGCTTCAAGGCGCGCGGCGCATTGCTTGGGATTCTGGCGCTTGATGACGCTGCGCGCGGACGCGGGGTGACCGCGGTCAGCGCCGGAAACCATGCCATCGCCGTCTCTTATGCGGCGCAGGCCCTGGGCGTTGATGCCAAGGTGGTGATGCAGTCCTCGGCCAATCCGGCCAGGGTCGCTGCGGCCCGGGCTTACGGCGCCGAGGTGATCATCGGCGGGGATGGCCCGGCCTGCTTCGCCCTTGCGGAATCGATCGTTGCCGAGGAAGGACGCACCTTCATCCATCCGTTCGACGGGCATAACGTCACCCTGGGCACGGCCACGCTGGGCCTTGAGATCTGCGAGCAAACCGGACCGCTCGATGCGCTGATAATCCCGGTTGGCGGCGGCGGGTTGGCAAGCGGAGTGGCGCTGGTGGCCAAACAACTGATGCCGGACTGCAAGGTCTATGGGGTCGAGCCCGAAGGCGCCGACAGTATGAGCCGCAGCTTTGCCGCTGGTGAACCGCAGCGGCTGGACAAGGTACAGACCATTGCCGACAGTCTGGGGCCGCCGATGGCGCTGCCCTACAGCTTTGGCATTTGCCGCGCCAATATCGACCACCTGCTGACGGTCAGCGACGATGCGATCCGGTCTGCGATGCGGCTCTTGTTCGACGAGATGAAGCTGGCGGTCGAACCGGCGGCTGCGGCCGGGACAGCGGCACTGGTCGGGCCCTTGCGCGATGAACTGGCCGGCAAGCGGGTCGGGATCATTGTCTGCGGGACCAATATCGATCCCAAGACCCACGCCGACCTGCTGCGCGAAAAGGATTCCTGATGTCCTCACAGCTGCGGATCATCGATGGCGCCACGATCCGCCGGTTGGCGCCGCCCGACAAGCTGATCGGCTGGATGCGCGAGGCGATGATTGCCGTCAGCCGCCGCGAAGTCGAACTGCCGCTGCGTCGCGCTCTGGTCTTGCCCGGCGATATGGGCGCGGTCGGGATGATGCCCGGTTATGTCGGCGCAGAGGTCAATTCGGCCGGGGTCAAGCTGGTCAGTCTGGTCCCGCCGGCCCGGCGGAAGGGATCCAGCCATCTTGGCCTGATGGTGCTTTACGATGCCGATGGATTGGTGCCCGAAGCGATCCTGTGCGGCGGCACCGTCACCGCCGTGCGGACATCGGCGGCAACCGCCAATGCCACGGACCTGCTGGCCCGCAAGGATGCGCGCAAACTGGCGATCCTGGGCACGGGCGAGCAGGCCGCGGCGCATATCGATGCTTTGCGCGCCGTGCGAGCGATCGATGATCTGCGTATCTGGGGCATCAATAAGGACAATGCCGAGCGCCTCGCCCGCGAGAAAGGCGGACGCGCCTGCAGGACGGTCGATGAAACTCTGGATGGAGCCGATATTGTCTGCACCCTTACCGCCGCCAGCGAGCCGATCCTGTTCGGCCGCCAGCTTGCCCCGGGCATGCACGTCAATCTGGTGGGATCAAGCTTTCCCGACAAGCGCGAAGCCGACGACGAGGTCGTCACCAGAAGCCGCTTTTTCATCGACTATCTGCCTTCAACCATGGATCAGGCAGGCGAATTCCTGCATGCCCGTGCGGCTGGTTTGGTTGGCGATGACCATATTCAGGGCGAGATCGGGGCTGTGGCCACCGGGGAGATTGCCGGACGCCAATCCGATCACGAGATCACGGTCTACAAGTCACTCGGCGTGGCCGCCCAAGATATCGTGACCGCGCGGCGCATTTTCGAACTGGCGCGCGTCGCCGATCTCGGGACACTTGCAAGCGTATGACGTCCACGGCCCGGCGATCAATCCGGCATAGCTAATCGCGCACATGCAATAATTCTTGGCCGTGACTTTCTGGCAGACCCATGCTCGGGAGATTGGCGGCTGCGATGGTCAGGATTGAACAAGTCGAGGTGGTGATCGCGGACATTCCGACGATCCGTCCGCACGTCCTGGCAATGGCGACCATGCACAGCCAGGCAGTAGTGCTTGTCTTCTTGCGGCGTAGCGACGGCATCGTGGGTGTGGGCGAAGCGACCACCATTGGCGGGCTCGCCTATGGCGAGGAAAGCCCCGAAAGCATCAAGATCAACATCGAAACTTACTTCGCGCCGATCCTGAAGAGCTGCGATGCTGATGATGCGGCATCCTGCATGGCGCTGCTTTCGCGCCACATCGTCGGCAATCGCTTTGCCAAGTGCGCGGTCGAGACCGCGCTGCTCGATGGATTGGGTCAGGCACGCGGACTGCCGGTTTCCGAGCTGCTGGGCGGGCGACGGATCGATCGGCTTGAAGTGGCCTGGACGCTGGCCAGCGGTGATACAGCGACCGACATCGAGGAAGGTGAGCGTGTGCTGGAAGCGCGTCGTCACCGCCATTTCAAGCTTAAGATCGGCAAGCGCGATGTTGCAGCTGACTGCGCGCATGTCGGCGCGATCGCGCGGGCCTTTGAAGGGCGGGCCTCGGTTCGGGTCGATGTCAATCAGGCCTGGACACGTCATCAGGCGGAGCAAGGTGCCGCATTGCTGCAGGACTCAGGTGTCGTGTTGATTGAGCAGCCCCTGGGCAAGGCGGACTTCGAAGGCATGGCCGAGCTTGCCGACAGACACGATATCGCGATCATGGTCGATGAAGCGCTGACCGGCCCTGACAGCGCGCGCCAGCTGGCCAAGGCACGGGCAGGCGATGCTTTCTCACTCAAGATCACGCAGTCGGGCGGGCTTGTGCCGACCGGTGAGGTCGCCGCAATTGCCCAAGCAGCGGGAATTGCGCTTTACGGCGGCACCATGCTCGAAGGCGGGATCGGGACCGCGGCATCCGCGCAGCTATTTGCCTGTCTGCCCGACTTTGTCTGGCACACTGAATTGTTCGGCCCGCTGCTGATGGTCGAGGAAATTCTGGCCGAGCCGCTGGTCTACCGGGACTTCGGCCTGATCGTTCCCCAGGGCCCGGGCTTGGGAGTCAGCGTCGATCGTTCCAAGCTTGATCGTTTTCGGCGTCACTAAGGAGAATTTGCGATGTTGTTCATGGTGGAAATGGACCTCGATGTTCCCTGGGACATCGACAAGACGGTGTTCGATGACATGAAGGCGCGCGAAAAGGCACGCTCGCACGAGCTACAGCGCGCCGGCAAGTGGCCGCATATCTGGCGGGTTGCCGGGCGCTACGCCAATGTCAGCATTTTCGATGTCGAGAGCGCGGGCGAGCTTCACGACATCATGATGAGCCTGCCGCTCTATCCCTTCATGACCGTGAAGGTAACGGCGCTTTGCCGCCACCCATCCGACATCAACCAAGACGATTGACCCAGGAGCGTCACGATGACCGATATTGTCAAATCAGCAACCGTCCAATCCCTGCTCGATCGCGCCAGCGGCCTGACCGAAGCGGGCGGTGATCCGCGTCTGAAAGCGATCACCCGCGATCTGCTCGAAGCGATCATGATGGCTATCGAAAAGTACGACATCAGCGAGGGCGAATTCTGGCAGGCGCTGATGTTCCTGCAGGAAGGCGCCGGCGAATTCGGCCTGATCGCGCCGGGTGTAGGGATCGAACACTTCATCGATCTGCATATGGACGCCAAGGATGCCGAAGCCGGGATCAGTGGCGGAACGCCGCGCACCATTGAAGGTCCGCTCTACGTGGCAGGCGCTCCGCTAGTCGATGGCGACCTGACGAAGACCAACGACGTCAACCTTACCAATGACCCCGATGACACCGAAACGCTGACCATGTCGGGCCGGATCACCGGCCCCGGTGGCGAAGCGGTTAAGGATGCGGTGCTGCACGTCTGGCACGCCAACTCGAAAGGGTTCTACTCGCACTTCGATCCGACCGGAGAGCAGAGCGCGTTCAACAACCGGCGGCGGATCAAGCTCGGCGCGGACGGCCGCTTTGCCTTCAGCTCGAAAATGCCGCGCGGCTACAGCTGTCCTCCGGGTGGCGCCACGGACCGGCTGATGAAGGCACTCGGCCGGCATGGTGATCGCCCTGCCCACGTCCACTTCTTTATCGAAGCGCCCGGTTATCGGACGCTGACCACCCAGATCAACTTCGGCGATGACCCCCACGCGCACGATGACTTCGCGTTCGGCACGCGCGAGGGGCTTTTGCCGGTTCCGGACCGCAGCGGTGGCAATCCCGCAATCGTGTTCGATTTCGAGCTACAGCAGGCGCGATCCGATGCCGATCAGGCGTTCTCGGCGCGCCCGCGCACCGAAGCCTGAGGCCGGCGCGTGCAAAAGGTCTATCCTTCTCCAGCCGCAGCGCTCGAAGGCATCCTGTTTGACGGCATGACGATCATGTCGGGCGGCTTCGGGCTTTCCGGTAACCCTGAAAGCCTGATCCCCGAAATCAAGGCAAGCGGGGTGGCGGGCCTGACGGTCATCTCGAACAATGCCGGGGCGGATGGGTTCGGGCTGTGGATGCTGCTCCAGACCCGGCAGATCGCCAAGATGATCAGCTCCTATGTCGGCGATAACAAGTTGTTCGAGCAGCAGTACCTCTCGGGCGAGCTTGAGCTTGAGCTCAATCCCCAGGGCACGCTGGCTGAACGAATCCGCGCCGGAGGGGCTGGAATTCCGGCGTTCTACACCAAGACCGGCGTCGGCACCGTCGTAGCCGAAGGTAAGCCTGTGGAAGCATTCGAGGGTGAGGACTATGTCCGCGAAACCTGGCTGCGCGCGGACCTGTCGCTGGTCAAAGCCTGGCGGGCGGACACGGCCGGAAACCTGATGTTCCGCAAAACCGCGCGCAATTTCAACGCGCCGATGGCGACCGCCGGCAAGATCACCGTGGTCGAGGCCGAGGAGATCGTCGAGCCGGGCACGCTCGATCCCGACGCGATCCATATCCCGGGTATTTATGTTGACCGGATCGTTAAAAGTACGATCAACGAGAAACGCATCGAGAAGCTGACCACGAGGCCGCGCGAATGAGCAAACCGCACCACATCGCTATGGATGACGGCTGCCGCATCGCCTGCGATTATCAGCCGCGCGCTGGCGCACCGGTGCTGGTCCTCTCACCCTCGCTTGGTACGTCGATGGCGCTGTTCGATGCCCAGGTCGCGGCGCTGTCTGATCGCTATTCGATCCTGCGCTATGATCCGCGCGGACATGGCGGATCGGACGTGCCGGAGGGCAGCTATTCGCTGGACCGACTGGGGCGCGATGTTCTTGGTCTGATAGACGCACTGGAAATTGAGCGAGCACATTTTGCCGGGGTGTCGCTGGGCGGCATGACCGGGCAGTGGCTGGGATACCGCGCGCCCGAGCGCCTGCTTAGCCTGACCCTGGCCAACACCTCGGCCTATATGGGCCCGCCGTCGGGCTGGGCAGATCGGATCGCGGCAGTGCTGGACAAGGGCATGGAAGCGATGGTCGCCCCGGTGCTTGAACGCTGGTTCACCGCCGGGTTCCGCGCGGCATGCCCCACCGATGTTAGCAGGGTAGCGGCTATGCTGCTTTCAACCGCGCCGCAGGGCTATGCCGGATGCAGCGCTGCCATTCGCGACATGGACCTGCGCCCCACCGCGCCGCTGATTGCTGTACCTAGCTTGGTTATTGCTGGAAACCAGGATCCAGCGACACCGCCCGAACACGCCGAATTTCTGGTCTCGGCGATACCTGACGCCAGGCTGGTCTCGCTTGAGGCCGCGCACCTCAGCAATGTCGAACAGGCCGCGCTTTTCAATCGCACGCTGCGCGATTTTCTGGAGCGGCGATGACCCAACTGCGGCAGGACTTTCTCGATGGCATGAGCTTCGTTGCCGCGACAGTGAATGTCGTTGCCACCGATGGTCCAGCCGGGCGCGCCGGGGTTACAGTTTCGGCCATGTCGTCGGTGTCGGCGGATACCGACAAACCTGTCCTGCTGGTCTGCGTCAACGACAACAGCTCCGGTGCCGCGCCGATCATCGCCAACGGGGTTTTCACAGTGAACATCCTGCGGGACGATCAGGCCTTCGTCTCGGATACATTCGCCGGACGCTATGGCGACAAGGGGGAGGACAAATTCCTCTGTGCCAGATGGGAGCGCGGCGCGACTGGATCTCCGGTTTTACGCGGCGCGCTGGCCAGCTTCGACTGTCGGCTTGTGGAAGACCGCGTCGTCGGGCAGCATCATGTGTTGTTCGGTGAAGTGCAGCAGGTTCATTTGGCTGAACAGGGCCGGGCACTGGTCTATGCCAACCGGTCCTATTCGGCGGCATTCCGCTTGCCACCTGCCCCGAACCAGCGCGGCGAAGCGGCGGGGCAAAGCCTGTGCGTCGCCTGCCTTTCTAGTTTTGCTGCCGTGCATCTGCCGGGTCTGCTGGTCCGTCTGCGCGAGGCCCATCCCGAACTGCAGATCGAGGTGATCGAAGGCGACCAGGCGCAGGTCGCCCATTTCGTCGAAACAGGAACCGCGGCGCTGGGCCTTCTCTATGATCGTGCCGTACCCCCAACGCTGGAAGTCGAGCTCCTCACGCTCCAGCAGCCCTATGCGCTGTTCGCGGCCGATGACCCGCAGGCACAATCAGAAACGCTGAGCCTGAACCAACTTGCCGCCGATCCGCTCATCCTGCTCGATCAACCACTCAGCCGTGACTATGTGACCGGTATGTTCGGCGACTGTGGGCTTGAACCCAATGTGGTGATGCGCCCCTCTTCCATCGAACTGGTGCGCAGTCTGGTGGCCAACGGCCTGGGCTATTCCGTGCTGGTAACCCGGCCTGCGGGCGACCTGAGCTATGATGGCAAGCAGTTGGTAGTACGGCCCTTGTCCGGCAACCATGCGCCCATTTCGATCGCCTTGGCCCGCCCCAAGGATAGCCCGTTAACGCAAGAGGCAGCGGCCTTCACCGCCGCCTGCAGCGCTTATTTCGGTGCACTGCAACCATGCTGAGAATGTTTCAGCGCACGGGCATGTCGGCGCTGCAATTGCGGGTGATTGCGCTGTGTATCTGCATCAACATGCTCGATGGCTTCGACATTCTCGCCATGGCCTATACCGCGCCGGCTGTCGGGAAAGCCTGGGTGCTCTCGCCCGAGCGGCTGGGTTTGTTATTCAGCCTGGGACTGGGCGGGATGATGGCCGGATCACTCCTGATCGCACCGCTGGCCGATCGCTATGGCCGGCGCCCGGTCATTTTGGCTTGCCTGGCAATTGCCACCCTGTCGATGTGCGCGGCGGCTTTGTCGGCCGGGCTGGTAGCGCTTGGTGCTGCGCGGGTGGTGACCGGCCTGGCCATCGGAGCAATCCTGCCTTGCATCAACACCATGGTCGCCGAATATGCAGCGCCGCGCTCACGGGCCATGGCGGTCGCTCTGATGCAGGCGGGCTTTGCGATTGGCGCTTCGGCTGGCGGATTTCTGGCGGTTTGGCTGTTGGCCCAGTTCGGCTGGCCGGCGGTGTTTCTGGCCGGAGCCCTGTTGACACTGGCGCTGTTTCCCGCGGTCTTTCTCGGCATGCCTGAATCGCTGGCGTTTCTGGCCAGCCAACCGGAGCGAGAGGCTGAACATACTGCGCTGCTGGCGCGGTTGGGCGAGATTGCCGATGAAGCAAGGTGCCCGGCATCGCCTGGCCCCGCCAAGTCGGCGCGCACCGCGGCGTTGATCAAAGTTCGGACACCGCTGGCCTTGATCGCGGCGAGCTTCTTTGCCTGCGTCATGACCTTCTATTTCCTGACCAGCTGGATTCCCAAGATCCTGGCCGATGCCGGAACAGGCGAAGGAACAGCGGTTTCAGCGGGCGCTTTGCTGACTTCGGGCGGGATCATCGCGGCACTGGCGCTGGGCTGGCTGTCCTACCGGCGTTCGCTGATTCCGATTGTGGCTGTGGTGACTGTAGCCTCTGCTGCCTTGACGCTGGTCTTCGGACGCCTTCCGCCCGACGGTGCGATCTTGCTGCCGATGGCTTTCCTGCTCGGACTGGCGATCAATGCCACCCAGATCGGGATCTACGCCATGATCCCCGGCCTGTTCCCGACCGCGATCAGGGCCAGCGCAACCGGGATTGCGATTGGTGTGGGCCGGCTGGGTTCGGTGCTGGGTCCATGGCTGGCGGGTGGGCTGCTGGCAGCCGGCTGGTCTGTTGCAGCCCTATTTACTGCCATGGCCATGCCATATCTTGTGGCCGCAATGCTGATGCTGCGGCTGCGCCGCTGGGAGCGGCATTAGCATCCGCCGAAAATTGGCGGCGCATAGGCCCTAGCCAAGATCGAACAATCGCATTCTGCGCTTCGGTTATATGAAAGTGCCATGACCGCCATGTCCCACACCGCGATTCTTGTGCGCGCCTTTCCGCCTAGCCCAGGAAAGGTGCCTGTCGCGGTCAAGGATTGCCTCGACATGGCGGGCGAGGTGACCACCAGCGGATCGCGGGCGCTCGCCGGGGCAGAACCCGCCATTGAGGACGCCGAAGTTGTCAGACGCCTGACTGCGGCGGGCTGCGCCATCGCCGGGCGCGCCAACATGCACGAGCTGGCCTACGGGGTAACCGGGCTCAACAGCTGGACCGGAACGCCCATCAATCCCCGCTATCCGCAGCTTATGCCCGGCGGCTCGTCCAGCGGCTCGGCTGTGGCCGTAGCTGCGGGACTGGTCGATTTCGCGATCGGCACCGATACCGGCGGCTCGATCCGGGTTCCGGCTACTTGCTGCGCGGTCGTGGGGCTCAAACCCAGCTTTGGCCGGGTCAGCCGCAAGGGCGCTCATCCGGCGGTGAGCAGCCTTGATTGTGTCGGACCCTTTGCGCGCGATGTTGCCGCGATCGAACGCGCGATGGCGATCATTGCTCCTGATTGGAACCCAGTCGCGGCCAGTCCGACCGAGCCCCGCGCGGCATGGTTTTCGCCGGACGGCGAAGCCGCGATCCTGGCCCACGTCCGCGCCCAGGCGGCCGCATGCTTCTCGCTCGTGGATATCGATCTCCCCCTTTTCAATCAGGCCTCGGATGCTGGCCTGACCATCATCGGCCGTGAAACCTGGAATGCCTGCGGTCATTTGACCGAAACCGGGCTGGTCGGTCGCGATGTGCATGACCGCCTGCTGATGTCAGCCAAGATCACGGACGCGCAGCTCGCCGACGCCGAAGCGGTGCGCCAGTCATTCGCTGCTGCGGTCGACACTCTGCTTGAAATTTTCGACGCGATTGCGCTGCCGGCCATGACCCATTCCGTACCCAGCCTGCTGGAAATCGCCAGCACTGCTGCGCCCAAGCCGATCACCTTGGCCTGCCGACCGTTCAATCTCTCGGGCCATCCCGCGATTGCCTTGCCGGTCGGCGAGGTCGATGGCCGACCCGTTTCCCTGCAGCTGGTCGGGCGACGCGGAGAGGATGAGAAGCTCTGCGCGCTTGCGCGGCAAGTGCCGATTTTCAGCAAAGGAGAAGCGTAATGGACGTTGCTCAATCGAGATCGGCCGAGCCCTTCGCGATCGCGCCGATGCTGGCCGAGATCCGCCAGCGCCGCCGTGAACTCCACAAGCTAGGGCATATCCCGCAGGACCTGGTCGCACAGTTTCAGGCGCTGGGGATCTATCGCGCATTCGTTCCCGAGCAGTTCGGCGGCGGCGGAATGGATGCCGCGACCTTTCTTCGGCTGATCGAGACGATCTCGGCCGCAGACGGATCGGCCGGCTGGGTGGCAAGCTTTGGCTTTGCCACCAAGTACCTCTCGTCATTGCCGGCGAACACTTTGGCAGAGATCTACGGCGAGAGTCCCGACGTGGTATTTGCCGGTGCAGTGTTCCCGCCGCAGACTGCCATCGCCGAAAGCGGTGGATATCGGGTCAAGGGTCGCTGGGGTTTCGGCTCAGGTTCGATGGGGGCCTCGCTGATCGGGGTCGGCATCAAGACCGAAGGAGAAGGCGGCGGCCTGCCCCGAATGGCAGTGATGCCGCGCGACAAGGTCAAGATCGAGGAAAACTGGGACGTCATGGGCATGTTTGCCACCGGCAGCCACGATCTGGTTGTCGATGATGTGCTGGTTCCCGAACATTACACCCTGATCCGTGGGGCCCCGCCGTCGATCGATACACCCGCCTATCGTTACCCAACCATGGCCATGGCCGCGCAGGTTCTGGCCATTGTCGGCGCTGGCGTTGCGCGCGAGGCAATCGACGAACTGATCCGCATGGGGACCAAACAGTCGATCACCGGTGCTCCGTTGATGGCGGAGCGGCCCGGCGTGCAGATCGCGCTGGCCCAGATGGAAGCCCAGCTCTGCTCTGCGCGGGCCTGGTTCTACGAGGAGACCGAACGGGTCTGGGCCTTGGCTGCCAGCGGCGTAGAGATAACCAAGCTCGATGCCGCGCGACTGCGGCTTGTGTCCACGCATATCGCCAAGACCGGCGCCGATGTCACCCGCCGGGCGTTCGAGATGTCGGGCACGACTGGTATTTTCAATGCGCACCCACTCTCGCGTCTGCTGATGGACGCGCTGGTCGTGGCGCAGCATGCCTTCATGAACGACGGTACCTGGCAATCGGGCGGCGCGGCGCTGCTCGGGCTGAACACGCCGCCGGGCTACCCATGAGAGGAATGAGAACATGACCGAGACCAAGAAAATCAAGGCGCTGTTTTGCGGTGCTGTGCTGCAAGGCTTTTTCGACCTGCCGAGCAGCGAGATCATGGGTGTGCTAAAGGCCACCGGCGGGATGATCCGCACCATCCGCGAGATGGACGGCGTCGAAGTAATCGGCACGATGGACGATGACGAGACCATGGTCGGCACCTCGCCCAATGGCTGGCCCTGGACCTTCTACATCCTTGCTGATGTCGATAGTCGCGACAAGGCGGTTGAGGTCTGCAACCTGTTTCGCACGACCACGGTAGGCGAATACCGCCTGTGGAAGTACATGCGGGTCGAGGCGCGGCTCGGCCGCGAACTGGTCATGCCCGAATGAGCGATGCGGCGCTCCTTGCACGCGTCGAGGCGCTGGAAGGCGAGCGGGCAATCCGCCAGCTGGTCGCGCGCTATTTCCGGATCTGCGACGATCTGGGGCCGGACACGCCGTTTGCCGAGCTGGGCGAACTGTTCACCCCGAATGCGATATGGGAGGGCAAGGGACGCTACGCCAAGGCTTTCGGACGCTATGACGGGCGCGAGGCCATTGTGGAGATGATCCGCTCCTATTGCCTGCCCAAGCCCCACTTCGCGATGACCGCGCACTTCCTGACCGCCGAGAACATCAGCCTTCACGGAGCCGAAGGCACTGGCGAATGGATGATGCTGCAGACCAGCGACTATAACGATGGCCGCGCGGATCTGCGCAGCGCGCACCTGACAATCCAATGCCAGAATGACGGCGGAATCTGGCGGATAAGCCATTTCCGCACGCTCAACCTGTTTTCACGCCGTGTCGAGCGATGGAGCGACGTGGCCGAGATACCCGTTCCCCAACCCAGTCAGACGGACCCCCCAGCATGACCCGCGACTATTCGGCACTGGTCAAGGACGACCGTGTTCACACCGCGCTTTACACTGATCCCGCGATCTTCGAGGATGAGATCGACCGGATCTTCAACACGACCTGGGTGTGGGTCGCGCACGACAGCGAACTGCCGAACAAGAACGACTGGATCACGACCCATGTCGGGCGTCAGCCAGTTATCGTCAATCGCGACAAGGCGGGCACGGTCCGCGTCATGCTCAATCGCTGCCGCCACCGCGGGGCGACAATCTGCGAGGCCAAGAAGGGCAATGCCCCGGGCTTTGTCTGTCCCTATCACGCCTGGACCTACGGCACCGATGGTACGCTCAAAGGGCTACCCTTGCCCAAGGGCTACAAGGACTTCGACAAAGGCGACTACACCTTGGTCAACCTACGGGCCGAGAGCTATCGCGGCTTGATCTTCGCGACTTTCAATCAGGATGCCCCCCCGCTTGAAGAATTCCTCGGTCGGGCTCGTCCGTGGATCGACCTGTTCCTCAAGCAAGGCGGCGGTTATCCAGTGAAGGTGCTGGGCGAGCACAAGTTCACCTTCCCTGGAAACTGGAAGATCCAGCTCGAAAACACCACTGATGCCTACCACTTCCCGATCGTGCACAAGAGCTTCCTCTCCAGCCTCGATGGCGACACTGGCGAGTTGTTCTCGTTCATGGACGCGGGCGGCTATGTCGAAGATCTGGGTAATGGCCACTCGGTCATGGTGATGATCCCCGAACTGGTCGATCTTGAGGAAAACCTGGACGAGCCGATCCCCGAACGCTTTGCCGAACTGGCCGATGAACTTCGCGCCGAGCACAGCGAGGACGAAGTCCGGCGAATTGTGCGCGCGGTCACGGGATCGGGTTTCAACGTCAACCTGTTCCCGAATCTGGCCTGTTCGATGGCCTTCTTCCGCGTGCTGCGGCCACTCTCGGTCGAAGAGACCGAGGTCCGGCACATCGCGATCGGGATGGACGGTGGGCCAGCTGCCGCCAACCGTGCGCGGCTGCGGCTGCATGAGCATTTTCAGGGGCCGATGGGCTTTGGCACGCCCGACGATGCCGAGGCCTGGGAACGGGTTCAACGCGGTTCGCAAGCGGGCGAGGATTCGGTCTGGATCATGCTCAATCGCGGCGAGGACAAGACCGAGAGCAATGCTGGCGACGTTACCGCCGAAACCGGGATGCGCGCGGCCTATCAGATGTGGAAGAGGATGATGACCGCATGAGCACGCTTGTTGCCACTCGCGATCTGGCGCTCGCCGCCGAGTTCATTGCGCTCGAAGCCGACCTGCTCGACACCCGCGACTATGCCGCCTGGCTGGCGCTATGGGTGCCCGAGGGCAAGTATGTCGTTCCGGTCAACCCCGACGAGACCAATTTTGAGGACACGCTCAACTACGCCTATGACGATGCCGCCATGCGCAGCATGCGCGTGCGCCGCCTGACAAGTGGGGAATCGATGTCGGCCGCCCATGCCGCTCGCACTCTGCGCTCTGTCTCGCGCTTCCGTCTGCTCGGGCATACCGAGCAGGGCGAATTGCAGGTGCGGAGCGCCCAGCAGCTGATTGAGTACAAGTTCGATCGCCACCGGACTTATGTCGCCAATGTCGAATGGGTGTTGCGACGCGAGGGCGAGAGCTTTCGGATTGTGCGAAAGGTGGTGCGGTTGCTCAACGGCGGTGACGCACTCGCCGGAATCACGTTCCTACCATGACGGTGCCAGCCCATCATAATGTCACCCTGGTCACCGGCGGGACTGGCGGACTTGGCAAGGTGATCTGCCGCCGCCTGCTGGCCGAAGGCTTCCGTGTCGCAATGAGCGATGTCGATGCGGCCGCATTGGCCGCGGCTGCGCAGGAGCTGGCGCACCCCGACATGATCACCTGTCAGCTCGATGTCACCCGGCCAGCGGACTTTGAGCGTGCGCTTGACCAGATCGACGAGCGATGGGGCGGGATCGGCGTGCTGGTCAACAACGCTGCCCTCACGCGCACCACGCCGCTCTTCGAGATCTCGCCCGAGGAGTTCGACGCGGTGACCGCCGTTGCGCTGAAGGGCACCTTTATCGGCTGTCAGGCAGCAGGCAAGCGGATGCGCGATGCCGGCTATGGCCGGATCATCAACATGGCCTCGCTGGCCGGGCAAAACGGTGGGGCCGCTACCGGCGCGCACTATGCCGCGGCAAAGGGCGGGATCATCACCCTGACCAAAGTCTTCGCGCGCGATCTTGCGGCGCACGGGGTCACCGTAAACGCGATATCGCCGGGACCACTCGATCTCGATTCGGTTCGCCAGCTGCTTCCAGCCGATAAACTTGCGGCGGTGGTCAAGACAGTGCCAGTCGGCACCCTGGGCGACCCCGACTACATTGCAAAGCTTGTTGCCTTGCTTGCTCATCCAGGGGCCGTGTCTGCAACAGGTTCGACCTACGATGTGAATGGCGGTCTCTTCATGCGGTAATTTCAGCATTGATTTGGTCGAATTGGACTAGTGCTGCATGATCAGGAAGGCGCAGCCTACGATATTTGCCGAGACAGTTCATTTCCTGCTGGGCTGCTTCGTTACATCAGATGGATCCGGGGGCGCGCAAGGGGGCACTTAGTGCGCCAATGTTGCCAAGAAGATCTCTGGAACAATCGATTAGACCTAGTAATCGAATCCCTCCGTCTCCGCCACCGGCCCAGCACCGGTCTTCTCAAGTCAACTGCGCGGCCGGAGGGTGGTTATGCGTTAGGATGAGGCCATGCCTCGCCCCGCCACCTCGTCGACCAACGGGCTTTCAAGCTTCGCCGCTCGGCTGCCTCTGCCGAGTGGCGGAATCTCGTAACATAGACCATCGCGCTCAAAGCCTCAGCTCCGCCAATCGGAGACCAGTTGCGAATAGACCGACAAATCCAAGGCTACCGACCAGGAATGATCACCCCGGAACGACCGATCCTGCGGGTCGCGAGGCATGCCGCGGAGGATCGCTCACCTTGCCCTGCTGGCCTCACTCCGACCAGCGGGGCGCAGCCTTGAACTCCTCCGGCCCGAATGGGCGTTCGTCGAAGATGTAGGGGTAGTAGAACTCGCGCAGCTGCCGGTGGTAAGTCCGGATGCGGTCCTGATAGGCGAGTTGGGCCGCTAGATCAGTTTCGGCCAGGCGGTGAATCGTTACTTGCGTGGCCAGCGGGGGCAGCACGATCGCCAGCCGGCGGGTCCACGCGTCGCGGGCCTCAAGGCCGCTCCGATAGGCTGCGGCCTGTTCGGCCACGCTGAGATCGCCAAGGTGCTGGAACGCATAATACCATTTCCAGTGGAATCCGCCTTCGACGGGCCTGGTGTCGCGGTACTGCGGGTAATGGTTGAGGAAGGCCTGCAGGGTCTCCTGCTTCGTCTTGTCCCACCCACCGTGGACCGCCTCGCGCTGGGCCAGGGTCAGTTCCACACCCTGGCGGACCGGGACGGCCGCGTTGATCAGGAGCAAGGCCAGCGCCGGCAAGACCAGGGTAAGGACCAACCAGGTCGCCGCGAGGGTCGCCGCGTTGGCAATCGAGCCCAGCTTGAACCGGCTGACGAGCAGGCACAGCAGCACCCAGAAACCGATGTACAGGGCGGCAATGCCGACCAGTCCCAGGATCGCCAGGCCCGCACCGCCGATCAACCCGCCGATCACCACCGGGACGATCAGCGCGGCCAGCAGCAGGCCCGCGCGCAGTGCGATCCGCCGCAGCCACCACCCGCGCCGATCATGCGCCATGACCCGCAGCAAGCGCAGCCGACCGGCCTCCCGCTCCGCCGAGAACAGGTCGTGCAGCAGGACGATCAGGATCAGCGGGGCCAGGAAAGTCAGGACGAAGGCCCAATCGAACCGCCCCGGCAGGGCCAGTTCGGCGTTGTAGTTTTCGCTCTCGTGGATCTGGCTTTCCAGCGCCAGCGCGCGGACCCGCAGCAGGTATGGGGCAACATCGCGCTGCCCAAGGGCCGCGAAAGCAAGCGACGATGGACGGTCCCAGGTGGCGTAGAAGGTATAGTATGCCGCATTTCCGGGATCGCGATCGCGCAGGGCATGGCCGGCCACCGCCGCGTGATCTTCCGCCTGCTGCGGCTGGATCCGCTCGATCACCGCGTTCTGCCGGCTGACTTCGGCCAGACCGGCCCAGACGCTGGCCGCGGAAAGCGCCAGCATCAGCAGCAAGGCCGGCAGCGCGATCCGCTGGCGCAGAAAGATCCGCAACTCATGCCGCCAGAGCGCAGTCACAGTGCCTCTCCCAGTCGGCGGGCCGCGCGGCGCAACAACCACGTCGCAGCGAGCAGCCAAAGGATCAGGACCGCCGCACCCGGCAGTGCAGAGCGAAGCTTCTCCGCCAGGCTGGCAGGCTGGTAGGCAAAGTCAGGCACCTTGCTCCAGTTGGCCGGGTCGATCCGCACCCGGCGCCCGGCTTCGGGATCCTTGTTGCGATTGCTGTCGTCGGAATAGGTCACGGCTTCGGCCTGCAACCGGTTGAGGCGCTGCACCACATCGTAGCGATAGGCCTCGGCCTGGGTCAGGAAGCGGCGATGGCCGTCGAGGTCAGTCCCGGCCAGGGCCATCGACATGCTGCGCAAGGCAATCGCCGGGCTGGCAAGACCAAAGCCGGACACGATCGCGCCTTGCCGCCGCTGTTGCTCGAATTGCCTTTTGGCATAGTCGTCAAACAGTTGCGATGTGAGCTTCTCCCCTTCGAGGGCCAGCAGGCCGCGATAATTCACCGGCAGGTCCTCCACCCGGCTGACGCCGTACTGCGCAAGAGTGCGGGCCTTGAAGGCCGCGAAATGCGGATCGTCGGGGTTGTGGCTGTCACCGATCTTGCGCAGGTCACGCAGAATGGCGATGTCGGTTTCCAGCCGGGTTGGCGTCGCCACTGCGGCCAGCGCAAGATCCGGCGCAACGCGCGGCACGAGGACGGTGGTCAGGGCCCAAAGACCCAGCAATGTGACCAGGGCATTGCGCGGATCGCGCGCGATGGCGGAAACAATGACAATGCCCAGCACCCAAAGGGCCAGGTACCCGGCATAGCCCAATGCCAGGGCCAGCGCGGGGAGCGCCGGAGCCTCGGCCGCGATGACCAGCCAGCCCAGCGAGGCGAGCGCGGGCAGCAGCATCAACCCGGCCAGACCGGCCAAGGCCAAGCCCTTGCCCAGCAAGAGATCGCGCGGCGTTACCCCATGGGCCTTCAGGACCCGCAATGTGCCGCTGCGCCGCTCTCCGGCCAGCAGCCCGAAGCCGATGAACACCAGCACGAGCGGAGCAAGCACCTGCAACACGAAGGCCGGGGTCAGCTGACCGAAGCGGGCCAGCAGCGAACTTTGCCGGACATCGCCAAAGTTGGCACTGTTCTGGCGGTGCCCCTCCAGATAGATCGTGTTGCCGGTAAAGGCGTCCACCCCCGGGTCGAAGGCGGCCAGCGCCGGCAGCGGGCGGAACACGAAGTGGCCATAGTGGACCATGCGGTGCGGATGGCGCGCTGGCTGGCCATCGAATTCCTGGTCGGCCTGGGCCTGGAAGCGGGCACGCAGATCATCGCTGGCATTGCGGTGCGCGATCGAGGTGAACGTGGCCACCGTGGCCAGCGCCAACAGCATGAACAAGGCCAGCCGCGCCACCCGGCTGCGTTGCATCAGACGCCATTCGTTCCGCGCGACCAGCCGGGCCGTACTCATGCCGCGGCGGCCTCGCCATAGCGGTGGTGCAGCGCCAGCACGTCGATCCCGTCCGCCGGTCGAACCTCCTCGACGATCCGGCCCGATGCGAGAAAGCCGATCCGGTCTGCGCAATCGGCGGCGCCAAGCAGGTCATGGGTGACCATCAGGATCGCCGTGCCGCGCGCCTTCAGCCGGGCCAGCAGCGCGTTGAAATCGGCCGTTGCGCGGGGATCGAGGCCCGAGGTGGGCTCATCCAGCAGCAGCACCGGAACATCGCGCAGCACGGCCATGGCAATCGCCACCTTCTGCCGCATGCCCTTGGAAAATCCGCTGACCCGGCGGTCACGGGCCTCGACCTGCAGACCGGCGGCATCAAGCGCCCGGTCCATGCTGGCGCGGTCCGGCTCGGCACCGGCCAGCGCCATGAAATAGGCGATGTTCTCGCAGGCGGTAAGCTGATCGTAGAGCGCAACGTTCTCGGGCAGATAGGCAATCCGGGCGCAGGCCTGATCATGCTGGCTGACCGGATCGATTCCGGCGACTTCCAGCGCTCCGCTGGCCGGGCGCAGGAACCCCAGCAAGGCCGAAAGCGTGGTCGACTTGCCCGCACCGTTCCCACCCAGCAGAGCATAGATTTCGCCCGCAGCGACGGTCAGCGAGACCTGGTCAAGCACGCGGCGGTTACCGCGATCGAGGCTGACCTGGTCGACAAGGATGAGCGGCTGGGCGGAATCTGGGCTGGTCATGGCGCGCTTCATCCCTGCTACCCCTGACATTGTCAATGCAACAGTATAACATTCCATTGACTCCGGGAAACAAGCGGTTAGAGGCCTTCGCGCAATGATACAACGTATCAAGACCCTTTGATCCTGCGAGGAATACCGATGAAGCGAACTGCCCTGCGTGCCGCCCTGCTTAGTGCCGGGGCCTTTGTCCTGGCTCCCTCGGCGCTGGCTGCAGAAGTGGCGGGTGAGGTCACCGGCGAAGCGGAGGCCGAGGCCTCGGCCGGGGATGACAGCATCGTCGTCGCCGGGGTGCGCCAGGCCTATCGCGGCGATTTCGAAACGCGCGAGATTCCCCAGTCGATCGTGACGATCGAGGCAGAGACCCTCACCGACAACAACATCCTGCGCCTGACCGACGCGCTTGATCTCAATGCCGGGGTGGCGCGACAGAACAACTTCGGCGGGCTGTGGGACGCCTATGCGGTGCGCGGCTTTGCCGGCGACGAGAACCTGCCCAGCGGCTACCTGGTCAACGGCTTCAACGGCGGGCGCGGGTTCGGTGGCCCGCGCGATGTTGCCGGGATCGAACGGATCGAGATCCTCAAGGGACCCAATGCCGCGCTGTTCGGCCGGGGCGAGTCCGGCGGCACGGTCAACATCGTCACCAAGCAGGCGCGGTTCGGCGAAACCATGGGTGCCCTTTCGGCGAGCTATGGCAGCTTCGATGCGGTGCGCGCCGATGCCGACCTCAATCTTGCGGTGGGTGAGGCGTTCGCGGTCCGGCTGATCGGCTACTTCGAGAATGCTGACAGTTTCCGCGATACGATCGAGACCGAGCGTTTCGGCTTCCTGCCTTCGTTGGGGATCAGGTTGGGCGACGATACGACCCTCACTTATGACCTTGAGCTGACCCGCCAGAAGGTGCCGTTTGACCGCGGCGTGGTGGCGATCAACGGCCAGCTGGGGCAGATCCCGCGCAGCCGCTTCCTGGGCGAACCAGGCGATGGCCCGATCGAAGCCGATGCAACCGGTCATCAGCTGCAGCTCCAGCACAGCTTCAGCGACAGCTGGAACCTCCTGCTGGGCGGCAACTATCGCCAGACCAGCCTGGCGGGCTTCTCGACCGAAGCGGAACTCGCAGGATCGCGCCAGAAGCTGTTTGTCGATGGCCAGTCGCTGTCGCGCCAGCGCCGCTATCGGGCCTACGATGCCGATCACTATGTCCTGCGGGGCGAACTGGCCGGCGATTTCGAGCTTGGCGGCATGCGCCACCGCGTCCTGTTCGGCGCCGATTTCGACCAGTTCGAGAACAGCCAGCTGTTCCTGCGATTCCGCCCGGCGACCAATGCCAGCAACCCGACCGACCAGGCGGCAAACATCATCAACATCAATGCACCGGTCTATGGCCGCTTCCCCTTGCCGACGCCGGGGCCGCAGACCAACCGGCTCGATGTGCAAAAGGCCTTCGGGATCTATCTGCAGGACCAGGTTACCCTGTCCGATCAGATCCAGCTGCGGTTCGGCGGACGCTATGACAGCTTCTCGCTGCGGGGACTCAACCGGGCTAACGGTGTCGAACAGCGCCGCAGCTTCGACCGGTTCAGCCCGCAGGTCGGTGTGGTCTGGGAAGCCAGCCCGGCGCTCTCGCTATTCGCGACCTACGGCGAAGGCTTCCGCTCGAACCTGGGGGCAACGGCCGCCGGGGCGCTGTTCGATCCCGAAACCAGCCGCTCGTTCGAAGCGGGCGCCAAGTTTGGCCTGTTCGACAATGCGCTGACCGGCACGATCGCCTATTTCCGCCTGCGCAAGTCGAACGTGCTGGCGGCCGATCCGGCCAACCCCGGTTTCTCGCTGCCGATCGGCAAGGCCGGCAGCCAGGGCATCGAGTTTGACCTCGCAGGCAAGCTGCCCGGCGAAGTCGACCTGCTGTTCTCCTATGCCTATGTCGATGCCGAAGCCCTGGCCAACGTGCTCGATCCCAACTTCGCCCTGCAGATCCGTTCGGGCGACCGGCTGATCAACGTGCCCCGGCACACGCTCAACCTGCAACTGTCCCGCGACTTCACGGTTGGTGGCTCGCAACTGCGACTGGGCGCTGGGATGCAGCACGTCGGCAAGCGCCTGGGTGAAACGGCCACCACGTTCGAGCTTCCCGCCTATACCCTGGCGCGGCTGTTCGCGAACTGGACGCTGAGCGACAATGTCGAGCTGTTCGGCCAGGTCCACAACCTGTTCGACGCCACCTATTACACCAACAGCTTCTCGCGCCTGTGGGTTCAGCCTGGTGCGCCGCGCACGGCTTCGGCCGGGGTTCGGGTCCGGTTCTGAAGTGTCTCGGCCAGACAGTCCGTTAACAGTCCGCCCGGACGGACCGGCCGAATGCTGGACGGCCCTGCGCTTGCCCGATTGCCCGCTGGCGATCGAACCGCGATCGCTCGGCAAGCTGGGCCCGATCGCTGAGCGGCTGGCCGCCAGGGCCCCGTTCGAGCGCAAGGCCAGCGGGGCACCGGAAGCGGCCGTTGCCGGGCTGGGCCTCCTCCCGCAGGCCTTGCGCGACGACATCCTGCTGCTGGCCCAACGCTTCGCCGCGTTCATGCAGGTCGATGCCGTCCGCCTGCGGCTTGAAGCGGTCACCACCAATGCCTGCCGCAAGATTCATGCGGACTATACCGACCTGCGCCTGATCACCACCTATCACGGCCCGGGAACGGACTATCTGCCGCTGGGAGATGAGCAGGCCGAAGACAAGCTGCTGCGGATGACCACCGGCCATATCGGGCTGTTCAAGGGCAGGCTGTTTGCGGAAGGGCATGCGCCCTGCCTGCACCGCTCACCGCCGATCGAAGGAACCGGCGGGGCGCGGCTGGTGCTCGTCATCGATACGCCCCAGGACGAAGCCAAGGCAATCGAACTGCAGCTTAGCCAGAGCGGGAACTGAGCCATGCGCGCTCTGATCATCACGGGGCTGCTGATCGCCCCGGGCCAGGCGCTCGCCCAGCGCGTTGACGAGAACGTGACGACATCGGCCGAAGACGGCTTCGGCAAGAGTGTGGGCAACGAATCCGTCGGGATCTACGCCAATGGCGAAGTGCGCGGTTTCTCGGCCAATGCTGCGGGCAATGCCCGGATCGAGGGCCTGTACTACAACGAATCCGGCGGGATTTCCGACCTGTTGCAGGATGGTTCGGATATTCGCGTTGGACTGACCGCGTTTGGCCAGCCGTTCCCGGCCCCGACCGGCATTGTCGATACGACGCTGCGGCGGGTCACCACAGACCGGCCCGTGGTTACCATCCGGGCCAACAGCGGCGAATTCCTTGGACCTGACCTGACCGCCGAGGCGGCAATCCCGCTGACCCCGAACCTCGGCGTAAACGCCGCGCTTGGCTATTTCGACGACCAGTACGCTGACGGGGCCAGCGCCTGGTTCATCAGCCATGGGGCCGTGGTCCGCTGGCGACCGGCCCAGCGCACTGAGCTGACGGCGCTGTATAGCCGCTATGACTATGGCGACGAAGAGCAGGGTCCGGTCGTCTATACCGCCGGTCCATACCTTCCGCCGGAAATCGAGCGGCGAAGGTTCTTCGGCCAGGACTGGGGCCAATGGAAGGGTCACAGCCAGAATCTCGGCGGCTTGATCAAGACTGCACTTGGGTCATGGCGGATCGAAGCCGGGCTCTTCAACAGCCGCTTTACCCAGGATGACTATGCCACTGCCTGGTATGCCGGGGTGGACCGGGCGGGAATCGGACAGCGCTTTGTCCTGTCCGGCCAGGACCAGCGTTATGCCTCCTGGTCTGGCGAGGCACGGATCGTTCGGGACCTGCGCGAGGGACCGCGCCAGCACCGGCTCATCGCCTCGATCCGCGGGCGAAACGTCGATGCGCGATACGGTGATTTCCATCTCGCGGCGCTTGGCACGGGCGTGATCGGGGTTTCGGACCCCGAACCCGAGCCGACCCGCAGCTACGGCCCATTGACTGACGACCGCGTCCGCCAGCGTGCCTGGTCGTTTGGTTACGAGCTCAACTGGCGGGACCTGGGCGAACTGAACCTTGGCCTGATCCGCAGCGACTACCGCAAGGAAGTGTTCCAGCCCGGCCTGGCCCCGGCCGGGCGACAGGACCGGGACTGGCTGTGGAATGCGGCCCTTGCCGTCCACCTTGCTCCCTGGCTCAGTCTCTACGGTGCGACCACGCGCGGCCTCGAGGAAAGCGGCACGGCGCCTGGCAACGCGCGCAACGCCAACGAAGTGCTGCCGGCCTTGCGTACCCGCCAGGCCGAGGCTGGCCTGCGCGTGAAGCTGCCGGCCAATCTCCGCCTGGTCGGGGCATGGTTCGACCTGCGCAAACCCTATTTCGAGATCGACACGACCGATAACGTCTATCGGACCCTCGGCGAGGTTCGGCACAGCGGCTTAGAGTTCTCGCTTTCGGGCAAGCCCGCGCGGAACCTGAGCCTGGTGGTGGGCGCGGTCTTGCTTGATCCAGTCGTCACTGGGGAAGCAGTTGACGATGGCCGCCTTGGTCGGCGCCCGATCGGCCGGACCCGCACGCTCGTCGATGCCAGCTTCGACTGGACCCCGCCAGGACAGACCCGGCTGTCGCTGGACGGCCGGATTCTCTATGAGGGCGCTCGTCAAGCCGACGCGCTCAACCGCTTCACCATCCCCCAACGTGTGACAATCGACCTGGGCGCACGCTATCGCTTCCAGATCGGGAAGAGTCCCGCAAACCTGCGAGTGAAGCTGAGCAACCTGACCAACATATTCGGATGGCGCGTCTTCGGTGGTGGGGGCTTCAAGGCCAATGCGCCGCGCCGGCTGAATGTGGTCGTGACGGCAGATTTCTGAGCTGGCGATGCTAGACACGGGGCGGGTGGGCTGACAGCTCGGCGAACACCCTGCAATGCGTCCCGAGCCTAGGGCAGCCGCTCCACGATGATCGCGGCGCCGACCCCCATCGCACCGGTCGCGACGACCAGCCCCAGGTGACCTTCGGCTACGTCGAGCGTGTCGAGCAGGGTGGAGAGGAGGATTGCGCCAGTCGCCCCCATCGGATGACCCTTGGCCAGGTGTCCGCCGCTGACATTGACGCGGGCTGGATCGACCGAATAGTCGCGCAGGAAGCGGGCGATCGTCACCGCAAAGGCTTCCATGAACTCGATCCGGTCGATCTGGTCGAGCGTCAGCCCGGCCCGGGCCAGCGCCTTGTCCATTGCCGCAAAGCCGGCGGTCAGCGAGGCGGCGGGATCGCCGCCGCTTTCGGCATAGGCGAGCACGCGCGCCCGCGGTGCCGAACCAAGTCCGGCTGCCCCCACCAGCGCAAGTCCCGCCCCGTCGCAGACCGGCGGCGCATGGGACAGGGTATGAAGCGGTGCAAAGGTCCGCCCTTCGAGCGCTTCGGCATAGTCAGCCTGCAACGCCCCAAAGGCCGGGGGCAACTGGCCGAGGGATTCAAGGCTGGTCCTGGGGCGGATGCATTCCTCGCCGGTCAGTTCGCCCAGCGCGATCCGCGAAGCCTGCAGTGCGGCGTCCTGATCGCTGGCCCCGGCCTTGCGCTGCGAATCGAAGGCACACAGGTCCAGTTCGGTCCGGGTGATGCAAAGGTCGGCGGCCAGGCGGTCAGCCGCTAGTACTGGCGGGACGAACCGGCGCGCGGGTGGCAGGCTGGCATCGCTGTAAAACTCCGCCCGGTCGCTGAGGAAGGGGGCGCGGCTCATCATCTCGACCCCGCCGGCCAGCACGGCCTCTTCCTGCCCGGCAGCCACCATGGCCACGGCATGGCCGATGGCGCTGAGGCCGGAGGCGCAATAGTTGTTGAGGCTGTGCGCCGCGCAGGCATCGGGGAGGCCCGCGTGCTGCTTGGCGGCCATGGCGATATGCCCGCCCTGCGCCCCGGCCTGGGTCACGCAGCCCAGCAGCAGCGCGCCGGGATTGCGCGCGGCTTCGCCGGTGCGCGCGGCCAGCGCGCCAACCAGGCCGGTAACCAGCCCCGGCGGGGTCAGCCCGGCCAGCCCGCCATCGGCGCGCGCCTTGCCGCGCGGGCTGCGCACCGCATCATAGATGAAGGCTTCGGCCACCCCGCTCAGACGCCGAGGACGAAGCTGACCGAGGTGGTCGCGCTGCCGCCGACGTTGAAGGTGGCAAAGTTCTTCGCCCCCTCAACCTGGTAATCCCCGGCCTTGCCAGTCACCTGCCGCCAGGCATCCAGCATCATCCGCACGCCGGTGGCACCGACCGGATGGCCCAGGCCGATCAGCCCGCCCGAGGGATTGACTGGCAGTCGACCGCCCAGCGCAATCGTGCCGTCCTCGACCGCCTTCCAGCTTTCACCCGGCGGGGTGATGCCGAAGTGGTCGATCGCCATGTATTCGGTAATCGAGAAGCAATCGTGCACCTCCACCCCGTCGCAAGCGTAGATGTCCGGCATGGCGGCCCGGCCCAGCGCATCGGTCATCGCCTTGCGCACCGAGGGGAAGACATAAGGCTGGCCGCGACTGGCGCTGATCTTGGTCGAATAGAGCAGCGGCGCGGTGGAATGACCCCAGCCCTTGATCCGGGGGATCGATTCGAGCGGGATTCCGCGCCGCGCGGCATAGGCGGCGGCGACCTCGGCCGAGGCGAGGAACACGGCTGCTGCCCCATCGGTCACCTGCCCGCAATCGGCCTTGCGCAAGGATCCCTCGATCGGCGGGTTCAGTTCATCGTTGCTGTCGCTCAGGTGCTCCGGGGTGATTGCCCAGCTGCGGGTCTGCGAATTGGGATTGCGCTTGGCATTGCTGAAGGCGATCTCGCTGATCGCGTTGAGGTGCGCCCGGTCAAGCCCGAAGCGTTCGGAGTATTCGCGCGCGACATCCGAGAACATGTAGGGCCACAGATAGCGCGCCTCCTGCGCCTCGCGCCCGGCCCAGGCAGCGGAACCCAGGTATTCCGCCGCACGCTGCCCCGGCACGTTGCGCATAAGCTCGATCCCCAGCACCATGGCCAGGCCATAGCGGCCCGCCTCGATCTCGGCACTGGCGGCGAGGATCGCGATGCTGCCCGAGGCGCAGGCCGCCTCGTGCCGGGCGGCGGGAATTCCGGCGAGGTCCGGGTGGACGTGGCCGAAGAACCCGCCGAGCTGCCCCTGTCCGGCGAAGAGCTCGCCCACGAAATTGCCAACGTGCGCCACCTCTACCTCTTTCGGTTCGATGCCGGTCGCGGCAAATGCGGCCTCGGCCACATCGCGGAACAGTTCGAACATGCCGCCGCCTTCGCGGTCGATGTTGCGCGCGAAATCGGTTTGGGCCCCGCCCAGAATGAACACTTCCGCCGCCATGTCAGTCTCCTTGATCCATCATCGCCAGCGCCAGCTCGCGCACTTCGCTGCGCATCACCTTGTTGGTCACGTTGCGCGGCAAGGCAGTAAAGCGGAACAGCCGCTCGGGCAGCTTGAACACCGCCAGGTCCGCCTGCCGCAGGAAGCCGGTGACATCGTCCAGGGTCACATCCGCCCCGTCCCGCGGCACCACCGCCACGCCGATCCGTTCACCCAGCACCGGATCGGGCAGGGCAAAGACGCAGGCCTCGGCCAGCAGCGAGTGGCCGCCCAGCAGCTGGTCGATCTCCTCGGGCGAGATGTTGACCCCGCCGCGGATGATCAGGTCCTTGCAGCGCCCGACAAAGCGCAGGAACCGCCCGCCCTGCTCGATCTGGAACAGGTCGCCGGTGCGGAAGAAGCCGTCCTCGGTAAAGGCGGCGGCGGTCTGTTCGGGCGCCTGCCAATAGCCTTCGAACACGGCCGGACCCTTGATCTGCAATTCGCCGGGCACGAACTCGTCCACGATCGGATCGCCGCCCTGGGGCGGCACCAGCCGGGATTGCATGATCAGCGCCGGTTCGCTGCCATGGTACGGCGTCAGGTAAAGCCCATTGGGGAAATAGCTGGCCCGTTCGACCGGATCAGGCACATCGTCCGGCCCGGTGATCAGGGTCATCCCCTCGTTCGAGCCGAAGATGTTGATCACCGGCAGGCCCAGCCGCTCCTGGAAACCCTGGACCATCGCCGGGGCCAGCGGGGCCGATCCCGAACCGATCGTGCGCAGGCTGGACAAGTCGACCTTGGCCAGCAGCGCCTCGTTCTGCAGCAGCATGTTGAGCACGGCCGGCGGGGCGATGGTGAAGCTGGGGCGTTCGGTAGCGATCTGGGCCAGGTAGACCTGCGGATCGAAGGGGTGATGCAGCACCATGGTGCCAGCCACGCGCAGCCAGCTCATCGTGATCCCGCCGATCGAGGCCATGTTGATCAGCGGGAAGGGATTGAGCATCACATCCCCGTCCTGCAACCGGGCGGCCACATAGGTGCCCGGCGCGATGCCGACCCAGTGGTTGTGGCTGCGCGGCACACCCTTGGGCACGCCGGTGGTCCCCGAAGTCCAGCAGATCGTGAACACATCGTCGGCATCAACCGGATTGGCCGCACGATAGCTTGCCAGCAGCTCGGGCCGGGGCGGTTCAGCCGACAGGTCCAGCGCATCGGCCGGGGCATCGGGGCCGACGGTCATCAGCCGGATGCCATCCCCCAGCAGGGGGCGGACCACGCCGATATGATCGGCATGGTGCATCCGCGTGCCGCAGATGAAGGCCCTGGGCCGCACGATGCCGAACATGGTGGCCAGTTCGTGACTGCGGTATTGCACTGCCACCGGGCTGACCACGGCCCCGATCGTCGCGGCCGCAAAATAGAGCGCCACGAATTCGCTGATGTTGGGTAGCTGGATGACGATCACGTCATCCTTGCCGATCCCCGCCGCCACCAGCGCTCCGGCCAGCCGCTCGACCTCGGCGGCCAGCTCGGCATAGGTCAGCCGCTGCGGCGCGCCAAAGGCGAAGTCGGCCCGGTTGGGCGCATCGACCAGCGCCAGCCGGCCCGCGTGTTGCTGCGCATTGGCGAAGAACATGTCGGCCAGGGTCTGATCGCCCCACCAGCCGCTGTCCCGGTATGCCTGGCGCTTGCTCTCCCCGGAAACGATCATCCTATCCGCCAAGCACCGTGTTCGGCCCCATGCCGATGTCGTTGCCATTGGCCCAGGTCGAATGGGTGCCCGAGCAGAACCGTTCGGGCAGAATGATGCGGCAGACCGGCCCGGCGGCGATGTTCTTGGCATCGATCAGCACGCATTCGGAGCGATCGAGGCCGACATCGGCGATGAACGAGACGAGATAGCCGTCGTCCTCGTCCTTGGCGTTGATCCGCGGGGCGAAGGGCGCCTCGCTGCCATAGCGGCCGGGACCGAAGCTGATTTCCTCGCTCGTCCCGGTTTCCAGATCGTGCTTGATCAGGCCGGTAAACAGGAACCAGTAGGGTTCCGGCACGGCCGAATAGGCATAGCGGTATTTCCGCCCGGCATATTTCTGGTTGAACATGCCGAATTCCAGGATCCGGTCGTCCAGCCGCTCCTCGCGGGTTTCGCCGGTCTTCAGGTTGAAGCGCCAGCGGTGCAGTTTGGGCTTCATCAGCCCCTGGCTGAGATAGGCCATCATCCGCTCCAGCCCATCGGGGGCATCGGGATGCGATTTGGGCTGCGGCTCTTCCTGGAAATAGCCGTCCAGGATCACCTCGTCGCCTTCCTCCCAGGCGTTGAGCCAGTGGAGCGTATAGGTCGGTTCCGCCTCGAACCAGCGGATGTCCTCGGGCTGGCCCATGCGCGGGATCAGGCCGAAGCGAGTCTTCTGGTCCGGGTGGAATTGCACGACGTGGAGGTTGCGCTCCAGCAGTTCTGGGTTCCAGTACAGCGGCATGTCGTTGACGATGGCGTAGTTCTTGGTGAAGGCCATGTCGTGCGGCAGCCGCGGCCCGGCCAGCGGGACCGGGATGTAGTGCTTCAGCTTGTTGTCCGGTCCGACCACCCCATAATGCATGTAGGGGGCGTGCTTGGAATAGTTGAAGAACAGCAGTTCGCCAGTCGCCTCGTCTACCTTGGTATGGGCCGAAACCCCGTCCAGCGGTACCCAGCCTTCGGTCCCGAACTGTTCGAGCGTGAAGGGATCAAGCCGATAGCCTTCGCCGCACTGGTAGAAAGTGGACAGGATCTTGCCGGCATGGATCACCACGTCGGTCGAGGATGAATCCTTGAGCCATTCCTGCGCGCCCCAGCCGGGCCGGGTCGACTTGTGCGGCGGCTCCATCAGCCCGGCCCACAGCGCGCGTCCGGCTTCCTGTTCGGCCTGGAAGGCCTTGGTCCGCACGAACCGGCTGCGGTACGAGGCGCGGCCGTTCTTGAAGCTGATCGCGTGGATGAAGCCATCGCCGTCGAAGGGGTGATAGCGGCCGATCGGTTCGTGCACCGGCACTTCCCCGGTGCGGACATAGACCCCGTCGATATCGTCAGGGATCGTCCCGATCACTTCCGCATCGCCATTGGCGAAGATCGCGTTCCATTCGTTGAAGGTGGGCCGCCAGGCTCCCTGCATATAGGGGTGGTCGGTGTTCTTCAGCGTCGAGCGGATGGTTTCGACCAACTGGGCGGTCATGGCGCTACTCCTTTTCCTCGAATCCCGGCAGCTTTACGGCTGCATCATATTCAGCTTTCAGGCGGGCGGCGATAGCCGCGATCGGTTCCACCGCGCGGACCGCACCCACGCCCTGCCCGGCCGACCAGACGTTCTTCCAAGCCTTGGCATCGTCCTGGGCATTGGCGAAATCGGGCCGCTTGTCCTCGGGCATCCGATCGGGATCATAGCCCGCGGCAATCAGGCTGGGGCGCAGCCAGTTGGCGGTCACCCCGGTGATGCCTTTCGACGGCACGATATCACCCGCTCCCGCTTCGACGACCATCGCCTTGTATTCAGGCGCCGCGAGGCTTTCAGAGCAGGCGATCAGCGCCGTACCCAGATAAGCCAGGTCCGCGCCCAGCACTTCGGCGGCGCGGATCGCCTGACCGGTGGAAATCGCTCCGCCCAGCACGATCGGCCCGTCCCAGAACTGGCGCACTTCCTCGACGAAGGCGAAGCCGGCGGTCAGCCCGGTATGGCCGCCTGCCCCGCTCGCCACCAGCACCAGGCCATCGACCCCGGCGGCCGCGGCCTTGCGCGCAAAGGCCACCGAATTGACATCGGCAAAGACCAGCCCGCCATAGCCATGCACCGCCTCGATAACCCGCGCCGGGCTGCCTAGCGCGGTGATCACCAGCGGCGCACGGTGGCGGACAATGGCGGCAAGGTCCGCACCCAGGCGCTCGTTCGAGGGATGGACCACCAGGTTGGCCGCCCACGGGGCCGCCGCCGGATCATCGGCCAGGGCAGCAGTGATCGCTTGCAGCCAAGCCTCAAGGTCGGCTTCGGTCCGGGCGTTGGGCGTGGGGAACGATCCGATCAGTCCGGCCCGGCAGGCGGCGATCACCATGTCCGGGCCCGAAACCAGGAACATCGGCGCGGCAATCGCCGGCAGCGCCAGATTGCGCCTGAGTGCCCTGGGGATCGTCATTTGCTCCTCTCGTGGCCGTTTCGGCGCAGTCCAGAAAGACGCTTGCGCAAACGAACTGGCTTGCATAAACATACTTCAGCTGCGTGCACAAGGGGCAAGAGCCAGCGCGCGAAGCAACTCGACCTTGGGAGGAACACGATGATCAAGCTTGCCGGCAAACTGCTGGCCGGTACCGCATTGGCGATGCCCGGCGCACTCTGGGCACAGGATGCCGCACCGGACGACCAGGGTGGCCTCGATGAAATCGTGGTGACCGCCCAGAAGCGCGAAGAAGGCCTGTCGCGCGTGCCGATCTCGATTGCCGCGGTCAGCGGCGATGCCATCGCGGACAAGGGCACCGCCAACCTCGAGCAGCTTTCCTCGAGCGTTCCCAACCTGCGCATCACCCAGACCGGGATCGCCAACCGCATCGCCATCCGCGGTATCTCGTCCGGCGACAACAAGGGCTTCGAGCAATCGGCGGCAATGTTCGTCGATGGGCTCTATTACGGCCGCGACCAGCTGGTCCGCATGCCGATCGTCGATGTGCAGCGGGTGGAAGTGCTGCGCGGGCCGCAGCCGACCCTGTTCGGCAAGAATGCCATCGCCGGGGCGATCAGCATCATCAACCGCACCCCGACCGACGAGTTTGAAGGTTCGGTCACCGGATCCTATGAATTCGAACACAAGGAAACCCAGCTGACCGGCGTGCTCAACGTGCCACTGGGCGATCAGGCCGGAATGCGCCTGGTCGGCTATTACCGGAACATGGACGGGTACATGTTCAACACCACGCTGGGCCGAAACGAGCCCAACGTGGATACCGTCTTCCTGCGCGGGACCTTCTCCTTCGGTGACAACAATCCGGTCCAGGCCCGGCTCAAGGTCGAATATGCCAAGTTCGACGTGCTGGGCCAGGCGCGCGAGAACCTCCTGCCGCGCGGGACCTACAGCGCCTCGCCGTTCTTCTCGGGCGTCGATACCGTGCTCGACTGGCGCAGCCAGAACAACGGCTTCGACAGCAGCACCGAAATCGTCAACTCCACGCTCAACCTCGACATCGAGCTGGGCAGCCACACCCTCAACCTGACCTCGGGCTACCTCCACTACAATTCGGCCGAGGTGCTGGATGTCGACTATACCGCCCTGCCGATCCTCGATGGCACCAACCAGAACGAGAAGTATGACCAGCTCTCGCAGGAAGTGCGGCTGACCTCGCCGGGTGATGGGCCGTTCACCTATATCGTCGGCGGCTATTTCCAGACTTCGAAGCTGGCCGCCAATGACAACGTGCTGCTCGGCTCGTTCTTCCAGGGTCTGGCCGGGCCCTTCGCGGCGTTCCGGCCGCTGGGGGATTCGCGCTCGTTGCGCACTTTCAAGCAGACCTCCACGCTGTGGTCGGGCTTTGTCCAGGGGACCTATTCGATCACCGAACAGCTGCGGGTCACCGGCGGGGTGCGCTTCAACCACGAAGCCAAGTCGGGCGATCGCAACCTGGTGATCGTGGCCGGGCCGACCAATGTCTTCCCGATCACCACGGTGCGGGCGCTGTGGGGCGCGCTGCGCGTGGCCGAGCATGCGATCACCGGCAAGATTTCCGAGAATTCGACCACGCCGATGGCCAATATCCAGTTCGACGTCACGCCCGAACTGATGGCCTATGCCTCTTACGCACGCGGCGTGAAGGCGGGCGGGTTCGACATCCGCTCGAACTCGCTGCCGACCCATCCGACCTTCCCCGGCACCTTCTTCTTCCGGCCGGAAACCGCCAACAATTACGAAGTCGGCCTGAAGTACAAGAGCCGCAACGTGGCTGTGTCGGTCAACTACTACAACACCAAGTACAAGGACCTGCAGACCCTGACTTTCGATGGCGGGATCGGGTTCAACGTCAACAATGCTTCGGCCGCCAAGGTTCAGGGCGTCGAGGCCGAGGCCCGGGTCAGCATCGGCGATCACCTGCAGCTGAGCGGTTCGCTGGCCTATCTCGACTTCAAGTATACCGACTGGCGCCAGGGTCAGTGCCCGTTCGGCACCACGCCCAACGTGCAGCCCGGCAACTTCTGCGACTACACCGGCGCCCGCGCCACCTTCGCGCCGAAATGGTCAGGCAATATGGCGGCCGATTTCAGCTATCCGGTGGGGGACAGCCTGAAGCTGAGCCTCAACGTCAATGTCGATTTCTCCAGCCGGTACCAGACCAACGGGACGATCATCGATCCGTCCTCGTACCAGGAAGGCTATGCCCGGATCGGGGCGCGCCTGGCGTTGGGCAATATCGATGACAAGTGGGAGATCGCGCTGATCGGCCGCAACCTCAACAACCGGCGGATCATCCTGACTTCGGGCGCCTTGCCGCTCGCCACGACGCTGACCGGCAACACGGGCGTTGCCAATACCGGCATCTTCGACCGGCCGCGCAACATCGCCTTGCAGGCCAGCGTGAAGTTCTGATCCGGGCAGCCGGGGCCGGGCGGGCCTGATTTCCGCCCGGTCCTGGCTGCTCTTGTTTCCTTGAACGAAAGGCCATCGCTATGCTGGCTCTTCTTGGCGCGCTGTCCGTCGCTGCGGCGCAGCCGGCCACGGCCGAACCAACCCTGCGCGACGCCTGTCCCTCGCTGGCCGCAAGGCTTGGTCCGGATACCTTCGTCCGCGCTGACAGCAGTCTCGTCGAAGCCCAGGGCGACATGCCTGCCTATTGCCGGGTGCGCGGCACCATCCGCCCGACCATCGGGTTCGAGATGCGCCTGCCGGTCGGCAACTGGAACGGCAATTATTATGTCTCGGGCTGCGGCGGCTATTGCGGGATCATGACGACCGAAACGCCCGGCTGGGCCAACGGGATCGTCGAGCCGGTCAAGCGCGGCTATGCCGCGATCCATACCGACAGTGGCCATTCGGGCACGTCGCAGGGCGATGCCGCCTGGGCCCCGGGCAACCGCGCCGCGCTGGAACTTTATGCCCATCGCTGGCTGCCGCTGGCCCATACCGCCGGGCTTGGCCTGGTCCGCTCCTTCTATGGCCGCGAGGCACGGTTCCGTTACTTCGTCGGCTGCTCCAACGGCGGCCGGATGGCGCTGATCGCGGCCCAGCGGTACCCCAAGCTGTTCCACGGGATCATCAGCGGCTGCCCGGCGGTTGATCTGACCAATTCTGGCGGGGCCTTTGGCGCCTGGAAGCTCAAGACCAACCGCGATGCCCAGCAGCCCGTGCTGGGTCCGGCGTTCAATCGCAAGCTGCCCCTGCTGATCGAAGCGGTAAAGGCGCAGTGCGATGGTCTTGATGGCGCGGCGGATGGCCTGATCGCCCGGCCCGAGGCTTGCCGGTTCGATCCGGACCGCCTGCCGAAATGCGCATTGGGTGTGACCCCGGCCGATTCCGATCGCTGCTTCACCGCGGAGGAACGGCTCGTCATCGGGCTCTGGCATCAGGGGCCGGTCGATAGCAAGGGGCGCCGTCTGTTTGGCGGGATGCCGATCGGGGGCGAGCAGTACTGGCGAATCTGGTACCTGCAGGACCCAGCCAAGGCGGTCGGCACCCAGCTGGCCGATGGCTTCACCCGCCAGATCGTGTTCGATCCGCGCTATCCGGAATTCTCCGCCAGCAACTTCGATTTCGATCGCGATCCGGCCCGGCTGCGGCAGGATTTCGGCATGCTCAATGCCGACAACCCCGATCTTTCCGCGTTCCGCGCAGCGGGGGGCAAGCTGATCATGTGGCATGGCATGGCCGACCCGCTGGTCGTTCCGACGCAATCGACCGACTATTATCGCCAGGTGCTGAAGCAGATGGGCGGCGCAACCCGTGTGCAGCGGTTCTTCCGCTTGTTCATGGCCCCAGGCCTTGGCCATTGCTGGGAAGCGCCGTCCGCCTCCGCGCCCGAAGACTTCGATCCGATGACCGCGATTGCCGACTGGGTCGAACGCGGCCAGGCTCCTCAGCAGATCGTTGCACGGCCATCGCCCCGGCAGGGGACGAGCCTGCCCGTTTCCGAAGTGCGCTATCGGCCCTATCCCTTGCCGCCGCAGGTGTTTGCCGTCCGCCGCTGAGGCGGGCAAAGGGGCGCTGCGATGAAACACGAAACGATCAGGGCCTGCTCGATCTGGCGCGCACTGGAAGTGGTGGGCGACGTGCCGACCCTGCTGATTCTGGAACAGGCGTTCCTGGGCCGGCGGCGCTTCCAGGATTTCGTGACCGAGACAGGTATTGCACGGTCGGTCATCAACCAGCGGCTGGAGCGGCTGGTTGATGCCGGCGTGCTGGAAAAATCGATTGAGCGTCGCGGGGGCTATCGCCTGACCGCGAAGGGCAAGGGCCTGTTCCCGGTCGCCCTGATGATCCTGCGCTGGCAGCACATCTGGGAAGCCGATGAGCGCGGCTTTCGCGTGCGGCTGGTCCACCGCGATTGCGGCGCCGAGATTGAGCCGATCCCGGCCTGTGCGCATTGCGACCAGCCGATTGATCCGCGCGAGGTCGGCTGGGCGCCCGGTCCAGGCCTCAGCCAGGTCACCCCGGTCTATGCCCGCCGCCGCAAGCAGACTGCTGCAGCCAGCGCCAAACGCGGCAACTGGACCATGGTCGACTCCGTAATCGAACTGTTTGGCGATCGTTGGGCGACACTGGTGGTGCGCGCCTGCTTCACCGGGATCCACCGCTTTGACGAGATCCAGCGCGATGCCGGGATGGCCAGCAACATCCTGTCAGACCGGCTGGAGCGGCTGCTGGCCCAGGGGATCATCAAGACCGTGCCCTATTCCGCCCATCAGGACCGCTTCGAGTACCGCCTGACCCGAAAGGGTCGCGATCTCTATCCGGTGCTGCTCGGTCTGCTGCACTGGGGCGACACCTGGTATGCCGACAGCAAAGGCCCACCGCTCCTGCTGCATCACAAGCCCTGTGACCACGCCCTGGCCATGCGCCCTTCCTGCAGCGTCTGCAGCGGTACGATCACGATTGAAAACATGGGCTTCGTGGTCTGAGCACGCATCGACCAGGCAGTTCCCAAGCTGACTGGAGGGCTGTCGGTATGGTACGCAGGCGGTCACGTGATCATGGCGCCGCGCGGGCATCCACTACATTGATCAGTCCGGCATCAAGGTCTGACGATGCAGTTGGACAGTAGCAAGGATCCAATCCCGTCCCGCCCTGATCCTGGCCAACTGGTGCGTATCCCGGTGGGTAGCCAGCCAGAACGAGCGAATGATCCGGCGTTCGGGCATGACCGGGACAAGATTCGGGTCTGCATCCCCCATGAAGCAGGGCAGGACACCGATTCCGGCCCCGGCCGCGATCAGATGATGCTGCGCATTGATGCTCGAAGACCTGAGGCTTGGGGCCAGCTGGGGCTGGATCTCGTCAAGATAGCGCAGCTCCGGCGCATAGAGCAGATCCGGAATGTACCCTACGAGGCGATGCCCACGGAGCAGATCCGACGGCGACCGGGGGTCGCCCGCAGCCTGCAGATAGCTGCGCTGGGCATAGAGGCGCAGGGCATAGTCGCTGAGCTTGCGCGCGATCAGCGGGCCTGCCTTCGGGCGCGAGAGCATGACGGCGATGTCGGCCTCGCGCTTTGACAGACTCAGAAATCCGCTGTTGGCCACCAGATCCAGCGACAGCGCCGGGTGCGCGCGCACAAATTCCGGGACATGGGCCGCGAGAAACCAGCTCCCGAAACCTTCCGATGCGCTGATCCTGAGAACGCCGGTAAGCTGCTCGCCACTGCGACGAAGGCCCGGCTCATCGATGGTCTGTGCCGCCTGGGCCATGGCTTCCACCTTGGCCAGCAATGCTTCGCCTGCTTCGGTCAGGACCTGGCCTTCGCGCGTCTGCTCGAACAAGGTCGCCCCGAGTTGCACTTCCAGTCGCCGCAGGCGGCGGCTTGCCGTCGTGGGATCCATGCCAAGGGCCGAAGCGGCCCGGGCCATCTGCCCAGACCGGGCGATGGCGAGGAATACTTGCAGATCGCTCCAGTTCATTCCCTGCATTTTTGCAGTTCCTAGTGGCATTTTTATATGTTGTCTGCGAAATTATCAGCAGCCATGAGGAATGGGCAAGTACGAAAGGATTCCAGACCATGCGCCAGATCGATCATTTCATCGCCGGTGGGACCAGCGGCCTGGCCGCGGCGCGCAAGGCCCCGGTCTATGATCCCAACAATGGCGAGGTTCAGGCCGAAGTCGTGCTGGGCGGGCAGGATGCGCTCGATCGCGCCGTTGCCGCCGCGCAGGCTGCGCAGCCCGCCTGGGCCGCCACCAACCCGCAGCGCCGCGCCCGCGTGATGTTCAATTTCAAGGCGCTGGTCGAAGCCCACATGGACGAGCTGGCCCACATGCTCAGCGCCGAGCATGGCAAGGTGATTGCTGACAGCAAGGGCGATATCCAGCGCGGGCTTGAAGTGGTGGAATTCTGCTGCGGCATCCCGCACGTGCTGAAGGGTGAATATACCCAGGGCGCCGGGCCGGGCATCGACGTCTATTCGATGCGCCAGCCGCTGGGCATCGGCGCCGGGATCACCCCGTTCAACTTCCCGGCGATGATCCCGCTGTGGATGGGCGCGGTCGCCATGGCGACCGGCAATGCCTTCATCCTCAAGCCCAGCGAGCGCGATCCCTCGGTTCCCTGTCGCCTGGCCGAACTGTGGCTGGAAGCGGGCCTGCCCGAGGGCATCTTCCAGGTTGTCCACGGCGACAAGGAAATGGTCGACGCGATCCTCGATCACCCGGCGATCAGCGCCGTCAGCTTTGTCGGTTCGTCCGACATCGCCCACTATGTCTACAATCGCGGCGTTGCCGCCGGTAAGCGCGTCCAGGCGATGGGCGGGGCCAAGAACCACGGCATCGTCATGCCCGATGCGGACCTGGACCAGGTGGTCAATGACCTGGCGGGGGCGGCCTTCGGTTCGGCGGGCGAGCGCTGCATGGCGCTGCCGGTCGTGGTGCCGGTGGGCGATGACACTGCCGAACGCCTCAAGGCCAAGCTGATCCCGGCGATCGAGGCGCTGAAGATCGGCATTTCGACCGATGCCGAGGCGCATTACGGCCCGGTCGTCACCGCCCAGCACAAGGCCAATATCGAGCGCTGGATCCAGACCTGCATTGATGAGGGCGGTGAACTGGTGGTCGATGGCCGCGGCTTTACGCTGCAAGGGCACGAAAACGGCTTCTTCGTCGGCCCGACGCTGTTCGACCGCGTCACGCCGGGGATGAGCAGCTATCACAACGAGATCTTCGGCCCCGTGCTCCAGATGGTTCGCGCCAAGGACTTCGAGGAAGCGCTGAGCCTGCCGAGCAAGCACCAGTATGGCAACGGCGTCGCCATCTTCACCCGCAACGGCCACGCCGCGCGCGAATTTGCGGCGCGCGTGAACGTCGGCATGGTCGGCATCAACGTGCCGATCCCGGTGCCGGTCGCCTACCACACCTTTGGCGGGTGGAAGCGCAGCGCCTTTGGCGATACCAACCAGCACGGCATGGAAGGCATGAAGTTCTGGACCAAGGTCAAGACCGTCACCGCCCGCTGGCCCGATGGCTCGCCTGATGGCGGCAATGCCTTCGTCATTCCTACCATGGGTTGATCGAATGAATCTCGATGTGGTCATCAAACGGTTTGACCAACCGGACGAGGTCCGCGAGTTCGACAAGGGCCGGTTCGAGCTGGTCAGCCTTGGCGGCATGACCATTGGCCGAGCGACCTATCAGCCAGGCTGGCGCTGGTCGGCCGATGTCGGCGCGGCCATGGGTGCGAACTCGTGCCACGTCGAGCACGTCGGGATGGTCGTGTCCGGCTGCGCCACCGCAGCGATGGATGATGGCACGGTCATCGAAATGCGGGCCGGCGACGTATTCTACGTTCCGCCTGGCCATGATAGCTGGGTGGTGGGAGACGAGCCCTACGTCTCGCTTCACTTCCTTGGGGCGGAAGACTACGCGGACAAGCCATGACAGACCAGTTTGCCCTTACCGAAGACCAGCTCGCCATCCAGGACATGGCGCGGAAGTTCACTGCCGACCGGATCACGCCCTTCGCCGCGCAATGGGACGAGGAGCACCACTATCCGGTCGACGTGTGGAAGGCTGCCGGGGAGCTCGGTTTTGGCGCGATCTATGTCTCGGAAGAGAGCGGCGGGATTGGCCTCGGGCGACTGGAAGCGGCGCTGATCATGGAAGCCATGGCTTATGGCTGCCCGGCGACCTCGGCCTATATCTCGATCCACAACATGGCCGCCTGGATGATCGACTGCTTCGGTTCTGCTGAACTGAAAGCGCGCTATCTGCCTGAGCTGGTTTCGATGGAGAAGATTGCCTCCTATTGCCTGACCGAACCGGGTTCGGGCTCCGATGCGGCGGCGCTCAAGACCTCGGCCCGGCTCGACGGCGACCATTACGTCCTCAACGGCACCAAGCAGTTCATTTCGGGCGGCGGGGTGAATGACATCTACGTCTGCATGGTCCGCACCAGCGATGACCGCGCCAAGGGCATCACCTGCCTGGTGGTCGAAAAGGACACGCCCGGTCTTTCGTTCGGCGCGCCGGAAAAGAAGCTGGGCTGGAACGCTTCCCCCACCGCGCAGGTGATCTTCGAGGATTGCCGCGTGCCCGTCGCCAACCGCGTCGGGGCCGAGGGCGAAGGTTTCCGCTTTGCCATGGCCGGCCTCGATGGTGGCCGCCTCAACATCGGGGCCTGCTCGCTGGGCGGGGCGCAGCGCTGCCTCGACGAGGCGATCAAGTATACCAAGGAACGCCAGCAGTTCGGCCAGCCGGTGGCCGATTTCCAGAACACCCAGTTCATGCTGGCCGACATGGCGACCGACCTCGAGGCTTCGCGCGCGCTGCTTTACCTTGCCGCCGCCAAGGTCAACGCCAATGCACCCGACAAGAGCCGCTTTTCGGCCATGGCCAAGCGCCTCGCGACCGATAACGGCAGCAAGATCGTCAACGACGCGCTGCAACTGTTCGGTGGCTATGGCTACCTCAAGGACTATCCGATCGAACGCTTCTGGCGCGATCTGCGGGTCCATTCGATCCTCGAAGGGACCAACCAGGTGATGCGGATGATCGTGGGAAGGGATCTGCTGCGGCAATGACTATGACCACTGGGACCGACGAAGTGCTCATCCGCCGCGAAGGGGCCGCCGGGTTCCTCTCGCTCAACCGCCCGCAGGCGATTCATGCGCTGACCCTGCCGATGGTTCATGCCATGACCAGGGCACTTCTGGAATGGCGTGACGATCCCGAGGTCAAGGCCGTGATCATCGATCATGCCGAAGGCCGGGGCTTCTGTTCGGGCGGGGATATCGCCTTCCTGCGCAATTCGGCGCTGAACGATGGCGGCACCTCGGGCCGCAGGTTCTTCCATGACGAGTACCAGCTCAACCACCTGATCTTCACATACGAGAAGCCGGTGGTGGCCTTCATGGACGGGATCACCATGGGCGGCGGCGTCGGCATTTCGCAGCCCGCGCGGTTCCACGTCGCGACCGAGAATACCCGCTATGCCATGCCCGAAACCGGGATCGGCCTGTTCCCCGATGTCGGCGGCGGCTGGTACCTGTCGCGCTTGCCGGGGCGGATCGGGCAGTTCCTGGCGCTGACCGGCGCGCGGCTTGATGGAGCAGAGTGCAAGTGGGCGGGCCTTGCCACCCATTACCTGCCGCACGATGTCCTGGCCGAGGCCAAGGAACGGATCGCCCACGGGCACGAGCCGGCGCAGGTGCTGGCAGCCCTCGCCGTCACCCCGCCGCCCGCGCGGATCGAGGCCAACGCGGCCGCGATCGCGAAGCACTTCGCCTCCGATCGCTATGAGGACATCCTCGCCAGCCTTGAGGCTGACAGCAGCGAATGGGCCGCCAAGGAACTCGCGACCCTGCACACCAAGTCGCCGCAGACCTGCAAGGTCGCGTTGCGCCAGCTGCACGACAGCCTGGCTTGCGCCGATTTCGCCGCCAACATGGCGATGGAATACCGGATCGCCAGCCGCGTGCTGACCCGCCCGGACTTTGCCGAGGGCGTGCGCGCGGTGATCGTCGACAAGGATAACGCCCCCCAATGGAACCCGGCTACCCCAGAGGGTGTGTCGGACGAACTGATCGACAGCATTTTCGCCGCCCTGCCGGCCGATGAGGAATGGAAGCCCCTATGAGCTATGAAACGATCCTGGTTGAACAGCGCGGCGCGGTTACGCTGATCACGCTCAACCGGCCGCAGGCATTGAACGCGCTCAATTCCTCGGTGCTCGAGGAGCTGATCGAGGCCTTTGCGAAGTTCGAGGCCGATCCCTCGCAGGGCTGTGCGGTGCTCACCGGCTCCGGCGAAAAGGCCTTTGCCGCCGGGGCTGACATCAAGGAAATGGCCGAAAAGCCCGCCGCCGAGTTCTATGGCCAGGACTTCTTCAGCCGCTGGACCAGCCACCTGGTCAAGACCACGCGCAAGCCGTGGATCGCGGCGGTCAACGGCTTTGCTCTGGGTGGTGGCTGCGAACTAGCGATGATGGCCGACATCATTATCGCGAGCGAGAACGCCAGGTTGGGCCAGCCTGAAATCAAGCTGGGCGTCGGCCCCGGCATGGGCGGCAGCCAGCGCCTGACGCGGGCGATCGGCAAGTCCAAGGCGATGGAAATGTGCCTGACCGGCCGGATGATGGGTGCCGAGGAAGCCGAGCGTTCAGGCCTGGTCTCGCGCGTGGTGCCGCTTGCCTCGTTGGTCGACGAAGCGGTCAAGCTCGCCGCCGAGATCGCCGCGATGCCGCCGCTGGCCGCCATCGCCAACAAGGAAATGGTCAACGCCGCCTTCGAAACCACGCTCGACCAGGGCCTACTGATGGAACGCCGGATCTTCCAGGTCCTCACCGCCACCGAGGACAAGGCCGAAGGCATGGCCGCCTTCATCGAGAAGCGGCCCGGCGTGTGGAAGGGCAAGTAAGATGAAAATCGCCTTCATCGGCCTCGGCAATATGGGCGGCGGCATGGCCGCGAACCTGGTCAAGGCCGGGCACACGGTCCACGCCTTCGACCTTTCAACCGAAGCGACCGAGCGTGCTACCGGCAATGGCTGCGCGGTCTTCCCGACCGTGCGCGAAGCCGTGCAGGGCGTCGATGCCATCGTCTCGATGCTTCCCAACGGCAAGATCGTCGAAAGCGTCTACCCCGCTGACGTGATTGGCCAGGCTCCGGCCGGCGCGCTGCTGCTCGATTGCTCGACGATTGATGTCGATACCGCGCGCAAGGTTGCCGCTGCGGCCGAAGCCGGTGGTTATGCCATGGTCGATGCGCCCGTCTCGGGCGGGATCGCGGCGGCCAATGGCGGGACGCTGACCTTCATGGTCGGCGGTACGGCCGAAGCCTTTGCCCGCGCCGAACCAATCCTTGCCGCAATGGGCAAGGCCGTGATCCACGCCGGTGCCAGCGGCGCGGGCCAGGCTGCCAAGATCTGCAACAACATGATCCTGGGCGCGACGATGATCGCGACTTGCGAGGCCTTTGCCCTGGCCGACAAGCTGGGCCTGGACCTCCAGACCTTCTACGACATCTCGTCCAAGGCTTCGGGCCAATCGTGGTCGATGACCTCATACTGCCCGGTTCCCGGTGTCGGTCCGGCCAGTCCGGCCGATAACGGCTTCCAGGGCGGGTTCGCTGCGGCGCTGATGCTGAAGGATCTCAAGCTCGCGCTTGAAGCGGCGCAGAGCGTTGGTGCAAACGTCCCAATGGGCACCCGCGCCGAGGAGCTTTACGAAGCCTTCGCCGCAGCCGGGAACGGCGGCGTCGACTTCTCGGGGATCATCAAGACGCTCTAAGCCGCTCGATCTGGCAAGAGACCTGTTCGCCCCAGAATGACCGCTCCGCCAGACCGAACACAGCCCGCGAGCGATCGCAAATCCGCTCTTGGCGAAGCCGACCCTTTACCAGCAAACCGGACCGAGGGAGCCGCAATTGGCCCGCAAACGCCGGAGCCGAGGCGGAGAACGGCGAGTTGGTACAGAACGCACCGATCGTAGGCTTCTTGGAGCCGGTACAGACCGAACCCGACCCCGCCTTTCCAGCCTGCGCTCCCTTCGCCAGGCCAACAATCGGGGGGTTGGCGAACCTCGTTTACCTTATCGGTCCAATCCTCAGATACGCCGGATTCCCAAAAAAGCCGGATCCCAATCAAGCGCTGGCGAAGCCTTGTTCAGATCGGATTCTTGGAAATGGTTGCGGCCAAGGGTCAGAACTGACCCCAGTTCCTGGGTCAAAGTTCGACGATTCCGAAGCAGATTTCACTAAGCGATTAGGATTATGAATCGGTCACAATTAATAAGAAGCTTTTGATCCATACGGGCAGTCGGAGGCCGAATCATTCGAAGAAATACCACAGGCTCTGGCTGTTACATGAACCATGAAAATGCCGGACATTACGGTGTTTGCCGTTAAGGCCCAAATCCTGAAAGATATAACCTTTTTCGGCGGATTTTTACCAATTCAGCCCTGTAACTGTATGTAACTTCTAACTTTTGGCTTTTGATGCGATACGGCATCCTAGGCGCTCTGGTCTCGACTGGGTGGGTTCCAGCGCCGGAGGATGGTTGGATGTCCAAGGTTAAGACGAATGTGCTGCAACCTTCGGGGCGCAGTGGTCCCTTCAACTCGACAGCTATCTCCGAGTTGGAGCGCGAACAGCGCCGGGACGAGCGCATGGTCACTGTCATGCGGATCACGCGGATAACCTCCCGGACTGGCGAAACCCTGGCAATCATCCGGAACATCTCCCGCCATGGCATGATGCTGGAAGTCCATCCGAACTTCGACCTTGATGACGAGGTGGGCGTCGATCTGGGCGATGGGCATATACAGATTGGCAAGGTGCGTTGGCGCAAGAAGGCCACACTCGGCCTCTACTTTGCCGCCCCAATCGATGTCGACCGCGTCCTCGCCAAATCGTCGACAAGCAGCGATGGCCTGGTTACCCGGCTACCCCGGATCCAGGTTAATCACAGCGCGAAACTGGAGGCAGGCGACCGACTGATCGATGTCGACATCCTCGACATCTCGGTCGGCGGTGCCTGTCTCGATCTGCAAGGCCCAGCCAAGGTTGGCGATGCCGTCGTGCTCTATGTACCCTCGCTGCAGGATCTGCCCGGCGTGATCCGCTGGCGGCGAGGATCGCGCGCAGGCGTGGCGTTCTCCCATCGCGTGCCGCTCGATCTGCTGATGCACTGGCTTTCCGGCTACCAAGCCGCGACGGCGCCGGCTCATCAACCGGATGAAAAACAGCCAACGTCAGCCACGGTTGGAGCAGGGCCAGAGGCAATCGCGCTCGAGGCCGAACGGCGTGCAGCCATGGTTGTCCTTACCGATGTCGCGGGCAAGATCATCTCGGTCAATGCCCGGTTCTGCGAAATCTCGGGCTACAGCGAAAGCGAATTGCTGGGGCGCCGATATCGCGACCTGCAATCGGTCGATCTGCCCCCGGCCCAGCTTGGCGAGAAGCTGAAATGCCTGGTCAGCGGCGGGATCTGGGAAGGCGAGCATTGCAACCGGACCAAGAACGGCGAGCCATACTGGGTTGAGACAACGATCGTGCCGAACAAGAACCGGCACGGCGAAATCACCTCCTACACTTACATCCATTTCGATATCACGGATCAGAAGCAGGATCCCCTTGATCCTGACTACTTCGTAAAGTTCGACTACCTGACCCGCCTTCCCAATCGGGTTTCCTTCTTCAAGGAACTCGACCACACGATTGCGCGGCATTCATCGGAGCCGGGCAACATCTTCCTCGGTGTGCTTGATCTCGACAACTTCAAGCATATCAATGATTCGCTCGGACATACCGCCGGCGATCAAGTGCTGATCGAAGTTAGCCGACGGTTGAACGAGACGATTGCTGCAGGTGATACACTCGCGCGCTTGGGTGGCGACGAATTCGCATTCATCCTGAGGGTGGGGCGTCGCGAGACCGACTGGCAGGAATGCGTCGAACGCCTCCAGTCGCGGTTGCGTGATCCGATTGCGCTGCCGTCCGGTGATATCAAGGTGACAGCCAGCATCGGCCTGGTCAGAGTAACCGGCCCAGCAACGGAAAGCCTCGATCTTCTGCGCTATGCCGACATTGCGCTCTATGCGGCCAAGGAAAACGGCCGCAACCGGGTCGAGCTCTGTGCGCGGCCGATGTTGGAAAAGGTCGAGCGCCGCGCCTGGCTCCGCGACAATTTCAACGTCGGCCTCAATCGGGGCGAGTTCACCATCTTCTATGAACCGATCGTCGGCCTGCACGGCCATAGCCTGCCGCATTTCGAGGCCCTGTTCCGCTGGCACCATCCACAGGGCGGCTTGCTGCCCGCCTCGGATTTCCAGGAGATCTTCTCGGAAGAATCACTGGCTGGCCAGGTCGGACGCTTCGTGATCGGAGAAGTGATTGCGCAGATCGCTGCCTGGCGGGCCGCGCAGGTTCCCTTTGCGGCGATCTCGGTCAACACGACTATTGCCGATTTCCGGACACCGCTGTTTGTCGACGAAATCCTCGGCGCGATCAGCAAGGGGGTGATCTCCTCGGCTGACATCTGTGTGGAGATTACCGAGGATGTCCTGATCAGCGATGGAGCCCATTGTTTGCGGGCGGAAATGAGCCGTCTGCACCATGCCGGGGTCAAGCTGCTGTTTGACGATTTCGGCACGGGATATGCTTCGCTGCGGCACCTGCGGGATATGCCGATCTCCGCAGTCAAGATCGATCAGAGCTTCATCCGGAGCATCGTTGACGATGAGGTGGACCGCGGCGTGGTCGAACACATAATCAGTCTTTCGCATTTCCTGGGCAAGCAGGTCATTGCCGAGGGCGTTGAATCCAGCCAGCAACTCGATCTCCTGCGCGAGATTGGCTGCGACGCGATCCAGGGCTATTTCGTGAGCCGGGGTCAACCGGCGGACCAGATTCCGTTGCTTGCCGACCAGCTGTGCGGTGCCTTTGGCCAACCGAAATCCAGTCTGCACTAGTTGAGGGAGCAGCCCGTTTAAGGCGGCCATCACGCTTCCATCTGGCAAGGCCTTTCGACCTCGGCTGCCTGTAATGCCTTGAGCAGATCGGCCATCCTACCCGCGGTCGCGCGCCCGGGCTGGCCTTGGTGCAGACTGAGGGACGGTCGCTTTATCAGCAGGAAATGCCGATAGAGTGCAGGTCCGGGAGTCGGCCTTACCATTTCCCTGGCCGAACCATACTCCAGCGTTGCCCTTTGCACTGAGCGCATCATCAGAGCCGCGGCACCGCACTGCGACGCTCCTCGATCGCAGTTAACCAATCTTGTTTCAGATACTTGTCAGCCATCCCGAGGGCCGCACACGAGCCCAAACTCCTCTCCGATTCCCATACCTGACCAAACAATTGTTAGAAGCATATCAGCTCAATCGCTTTGCTTTCTAGGTATTATACCCTCCGGAAAGCAATAATATTACTCTACAAATGGATATAAAGTCCGTATCCCTACCTATTGAAAATCCCTTATTTTTCAATAGATTTGTCTCACAATGATAGCATACATCTTAGGAGGTAAATCTGACCGCAACAGTATGCGGTCAGTAAGTACATGATGATTCTGAAAGTATTGCCTTTTTTGTCAAGGAAGGACCCGGAAGGCAGTCGCTTTATGAGCAATTCTTCTGCGATTAATACTATTGGGCAGCTCTTTGGCCTGTGGCGTCTTGCTATCGCGGTGGTTGCCCTTGGCGCACCCCAGGTCGCGATCGCCCAGTCGGCTTCGGCATCGGGCACGGCTGTCGTTGCAGCGGCCCTATCTGTCGCCAAGAACAACGATTTCAATTTCGGAAACCTGGTGGCCGGGGCAACCGCTGGCACGATCGTGCTGTCAACGTCAGGCACACGCACGGCTACCGGGGGGGTCATTCTGGGTAACGCCGGTTCGACCAGCGCCGCGCAGTTCACCGTAACCGGGCAGAATAGCGCCACTTTCTCGCTCAGCATTGCCGGGGGCGTTCTATCCGATGGGGCGGGCCGCACGATGGCGCTGTCCAGTTACGTCGTGAAGATGAGCGGTGGTGTGGACCAAGTGTCTGCATACACGGGCACGCTATCGGCCGGTGGCAGTCAAACCTTTGCGGTTGGAGCAACGCTGGCGGTCGGCACTTCCACGACAACCCCAAACGGAACCTACACCACGGACAATGCCGGCGGCACGCCGGTGACCGTAACTGTCGCATACAATTGAGTGAAGCAAACAGACATTTCGATCAACTGGAGCAGGTAAAAATGAGCAAGATCAACAAGATTAGTGCGCTGGCTCTTTCCGGAGCAGCGCTGGCAGTGGCCCAGCCGGCTTACGCCCAAAGCAGCGTTGACGCGTCGGTCGCGGTGGTCAACCCGCTGACCATCGGTTCGGTCCTGAGCCTTTCCTTCGGCGATATCGTGCCGGGCGCAACGGCTGGCTCAGTGACGGTCGACACGAATGACACACGCACGGCCAGCGGCGTGACCCTCGCAAGCAACGGCACGACCGTGCGCTCGGGCGTGGTCAATCTTTCGGGCGCAGGCGCGGCCACCTTTTCGGTCGCCATCGGCGGTGTGGGCGGCAACCCCGTCAAGCTGACCAAGTCGGATGATGACGCGAAGTCGATGACGGTGGATACCTTCAAGGTTCGGGTCAGCACCGACAATACCGAAACCGAGCAGACTTCGAGCATCGCGGGTGCGCTGGCGAGCGGCGCCGCCGCACTTTACATTGGCGGGCGGCTGAACGTCGGTGCTTCTGCGGACCTGCCCGTGGGTGAGTATTCGACCAACCACACTGGCGGCAACCCCATCCAGGTAACGGTCAGCTATAACTGACCTGGTGCGGCAAGGCATGGCCCGGACAAGACGCTTTCGGCTCGCCTGCCTTGCAATACAGGCCGGGGTGATGACAATCACTCCGGCTGCCGCCCGCGACGAACCGATCAGGGTCGATGCGACTGCCACGGTCGTGCCATCGCAGTCGATCTCGTCTGAAACCGCAACCAGGGTACTGCTCAACCAGTCGACTGGCGTAATGACCATCGCGATCCCCGGGCTCAGTAATGGCAACAGTACTGCAATGTTTTCATTCAATAACGTAAAGCCAATCGCCCAAGGCTTCGAGATCTCGGCCACGGGTCAGAATGCGACGGTGCTCGAACAACTCATTAGTCAACTGGGCATCGAGGACAGTAACAGTCGATTCGAGGCGGAGTTAGTGCGAAGCAAGTCTGTCAGCGGATCGATCGATCCGAACGGCTTCCAACTCATTGTCGTGGAGGTCGTAAGGTTAGCTGATGGCAGCGGTTACCTCAGGGCAATCGTGCCGTTCAATTAGGTGTCTGCTTATGAATGCGCCTCGAAGCTCGCTCCGAATACTTTCAGGGTCAGTCGTGATCATGGGGGCGATGCTCGGGCACATTGCGGCTCAGGCACAGTCGATCACGACCACGCAGAACCTGGCCTTCGGGGCCTTTATCCCAACCAGTGGAGGGACGATCGTCGTTTCTACCGCCGGTGCGCGTTCGGCTACAGGCGGCGTGGTGCTGCTCACCAACACTCAGTTCCCCGCCCCTGCCGCGGCGACATTCTCTGTGGTCAACAATGCCCCACGGGCGAAAACCTTCACCGTAACCCTTCCGGCAAGTGCCACCTTAGCGCGAACAGGGGGAGGCGGGACGATGACCGTGAATGCGTTCACCAGCAATCCAATCCCTGGGCAGGGCACTGGCAATAAGGGATTTGGCACGCTCACAGCCGGGACGGCGCAGATCCTCGTTGGCGCGACACTCAACGTCAACAGCGCCCAGGCTGTGGGCAACTATGCGGGAACCTTTGCAGTCACGGTTGCATTCCCATGAACATTCGCTTTTCAAGGTTTGCGACAGAGAGGCATGCATGACCTGTAACATCTCGCTCCGCGCTGCGGTGCACCGAGCCCTGCGAATACTCGCTCTGATCTTGCCAACTATCGCCTGGACCGCGCCGGCGCGGGCCGAACTGATGATCTTCCCGACCCGTGTCGTGCTCGACAATGCGGAACGCAGCGCGCAGGTTGAACTGGTCAATCGCGATACGAAGACTGCGTCATACCGCATCAACATCATTTATCGTCGGATGACCGAAACGGGCGAGCTGGTTGAAGCCGCCAAGCCGCCAGCCGGCGAACAGGCGGCCGACGGGATGCTTTACTTTACCCCCCGGTTGGTCACCCTGAAGCCGGGTGAAAGCCAGATCGTGCGGGTCATGGTGCGCCGTCCAGCAAGCCTGGCGCCGGGCGAATACCGTTCGCATCTCCAGTTCGATCGGCTGCCTGACATCGAAGAGGCTTCCAACATCGAGGTGGCAGCGACTGCGAGAGAAAGCACCACCGCCTCGATCCGGCTGACTGCCCTGGTAGGCGCCTCCATCCCGGTGATCATCCGTCAGGGCCAGACCGATGCCAAGGTTACGCTCGACAACCTGACGTTTGTACCTGCTGGCACCGAAGCAGGCCCGTCACTGACCTTCGAGATAACCCGCCAGGGCAACCGATCAGTCTATGGTGATATCTCTGCGACCTATGGACCGCCGACCGGGAAAGCGGTTGAGCTGGGCAATGTCAGCGGCGTGGCAGTCTATGTTCCCAACCCGGTCCGGCGGGCGCGCCTGCCACTTACCCTGCCATCAGGCGTGGTGCTGAAGGGAGGATCGATTGTTCTGCGTTACAGCCTTGGCGTCTCCGAAGGGGGCACGGTAATGGCAGAAAGCCGCGTAGCGGTTCCCTGACAGCGGCCAGCGCACTGACCAATGGGTACGGGGCGATCTCTGGCGGTCCAATTCAACTGCAACTCCTTGCGGAAATGCCATGAACCCGCGCCGATTGGTCAAACGACTGACAATTGCGCTGCTCCTGGGTACTGTTGCGACTGCCCTGGCGCCGCACGGTGCCGGATCGACCGCATGGGCCGCAACCGCCAATAGCGGGCCGGAAGCGAACCTGCTGCTGGTCGAACTGATGCTCGAAAAGCAGCAACTTTCCGACGTCATCAACGTGTATGAAGTGCGCAACGACTTCCTCCTGCCGATCGACGAGCTAGCCCGTCTGCTCACGATCGGCGTGACGGTGGATCCCGCGACGCGGATTGCAACCGGCTTCGTCGCGACCGAGGACCAGCCGTTCCGGCTCGATCCCGCAACCCGCACGATCACCTTGCGCGGACGAACCGTAAAGTTCGAAGATTGGCAGGCACAATGGATCGATGGCGATCTCTACGTTGCCAAAAGCGTGCTGCAGGCCGTGTGGCCGGTCGATTTCGCGATGGACCTGTCAAGTCTCCGCCTCACCGCCACACCGCGCGAAAAACTGCCGATCCAGTTGAAGATGGAGCGTGAGCGCAAAGGGGGCAAGCTGCTCCGCAGCGAAGGCCGCCAGAGTGATCCCGACCTGCCAAATCTGCCGCCCGACTACGATATCGTCAGCCTGCCGTTCATCGATAGCACGGTGGCGACGGAACTCCGCAAGTCTGGGGGCGAGCTGGTCTTCAACGCCACCTACTCCGGCTATCTGACCGGCGACCTGATCGGGATGGAGGCATCCGGATTCTTCTCGATCAGCAAGACCGATGGCAAGCCGCAGGGGCGCATCACTCTGGCGCGCCACGATCCCGATGGTGGTCTGCTTGGCCCGCTCGGCGCACGCAGCGTCGAATTCGGAGACGTTTCGCTACCCGCGGTCAGCCGCGTGATTGGTGGCGGCGGTGGCGGCAATGGCTATCTGATCAGCAATCGACCGTTCGATCTGGGCAGCAGCTATGGTGTGCAAACGCTGCGCGGCAGTCTCCCGTCGGGCTGGGACGTGAGCCTCTATGTCAACGATGCGCTGGTCGGTTTCCAGACCTCACGGCCAGATGGTCAGTACGAATTCAAGGACCTTGACCTCTATTTCGGGCGAACCGAGTTCCGACTGGTCTTCAACGGCCCCTTGGGTCAGAGCCGCGTAGAACGGCGGTCGTTCCTGCTCGACCAGTCGCTCGTTGCACCCGGCCAGCTGTTTTATACTGTTGCGGGCAAGCGCGAGGGCGATGGAACCCTGCGCCAGGTGGGCCAGATCGATCTTGGCATCATGCGCAACGTCGCTGCCACCGGCAGCTTCGTCCTGCTTGATCGCGCCGATGGCGCTGTTGCTGGCGTCCGCAAATACCTAACCGGCGGCCTGCGGGTGTCATCAGGTGGCGCCCTGTTCAACGCCGATTACACCCGCGACCTCAATGGCGGGGACATTATCGAACTGGGTGTGCGAACCTATCTGCTGGGCATGTCGCTTGATGCCTCACGCCTGTGGATCAACGATTTCAGTTCCGAACTAGAGGCAATCACGACGGACGGGATCAAGACCCAGGATGCGTTTGGCCTCAATGGGCGCATCAAGTTGGGCGAGACCCTGGTGCTGCCCTTCGATCTGGCGGTGAGACGCGATGTGCGCAGATCCGGGGTAGAGAGCTACAATGTCCAACAACGCCTTTCAGCCAACATCTGGCGGACCAATCTGACCAATACGGTCAACTGGTTCCATCAGGGCTCGGTCGATACGGTCGACGGGGTGCTGCAGGCCAGCCGCCGCGTCGCAGGGATCGGGCTTGGGGGACAGCTCGCTTATCGACTGGTCCCCGGCGCGCAATTGACGAACATGGCGGTCAACTTGGACAAGACACTCGGCAACTCAAACCGGCTGAATCTTGGCCTGATCCATGATTTCGCCTCTACCAGTACGACAATTGTCGGCGGGATCAGCCACCGGTTCGGGAACTTTGCGCTTGGGCTTAGTGCCATGTACGCAAACCGGCGCAACTTTGGCGCGGGCCTGACGTTGTTCACCGCCTTCGGACGCGATCCCACCAGCGGGCGCGTCCTGCGCGACTGGCAGCCAATGGCCGGCAGCGGACTGGTTTCGGCCAATGTCTTCGTGGATGAGAACGGCAATAATCGTCGTGATCCGGGCGAGGCCCCGGTCCCTGGTGCCAGTTTGCTGGTCAACGGCAACAGTCGCTCCGACGTCGAGACCGATGCTTCGGGTGTGGCCCTGATGAAGCGGTTCGGCGCCCGCGCCTATGCCAATGTCGGGATCAATCCGGCATCGCTCGAGGATGTTCAGTGGCAGCCTGCGTTCGAAGGCTACCGCATCCTGGCCCACCCCGGCAAGCCGGTGCGGCTTGATCTCCCGGTTGTCCTTACCTCGGAAATCGACGGCACCGTTCGGCTGGAGGAACAGGGGCTTCAGCGCGGGATCGGCAATGCCCAGGTGGAATTGATCGATGACGCCGGGGTGACCGTGGCCACCACCAGAACGGCCAGCGATGGCTTCTACACCATCTCGAGCATCCGACCGGGCCGTTACGTCCTGCGCATTGCGCCCGATCAGTTGACCCGGCTCGGCCTGAGCGTGGACCGGGATGCCAGCATCGCGGCCAAGCCCGATGGCGGCTTCATCAACGGCATCGATTTCGTGGTCCGCAGGATCAACTGAACACCGTTGTGTTGCCGGCTTCTTGTCGTCGTCGACCCACGTTGGACCGCGATCAGGGCGCTGACGGAATCAGGGTGAGCTTGGTCTGGCGTCCATCGATGTAGCGCACCCGCGCACCATCAAAGAAGGCATTCTCCTCGGTCCGGAAATCGACCCGCTGACCGCCCCATTCGGGGACCGCCGCATAGGTGGTCAGTTCGATCGACCAGGCGGTATTGGCATTGATCGCCCCGGCCCCGCGCGGATCGGCGTTCTGGTTGTCCCAGAAGCCGATCGCCGGTCCGGCACCGTGGCCATGCAAACCGATCGGGTGCGAATAGATCGATGGATCGAGCCCCGCGGCAATGGCCTCGGCTCGCGCCAGGGCCAGCACCGCGTTGCCGCTGCGGCCGACCGCGAAATGGCGGGTGAGGATATCCTGCACCCGGTTGCTGTTCGCCAGCCCCTGCCTGAGGCCTGCCGGCGCATCGGTCTCGCCCGGCTTCAGGACATAGGCCAGATGCTGGGTATCGGTGCTGAGCCGCAGGTAGGTGATCCCGAAATCGGTCCAGAGCAGATCGCCGGGCCGTATCACTTCGGCCCCGTCGAGCATGCCCTTCGCGCCCTGGCGCTGGATCGCCACCGAAGGGTGGAACCACGGATCGAGGCCAAGCTGCAGCAGCAGGTCGCGATACCACCACTGCACCTGTTCGGCCGTCGTTACGCCGGGGGTGATGACCCTGCGCGAGAATGCCTCGGCAATGATCGCATGGGCCGTGCGCACGACCGTGGGGTAAAGCTCCATCTCGGCAGCGGTGCGCGTCTCCAGCCAACGGATCGCCAGCCCCTCCCCGCTGACCAGCCGCGCGCGCAACTCTGGCGGCAGGGCCGCGGTGAACTTGTCGTACTGGCTGACCGTCATGCCATCGGCGAACTGGTAGAGATCGGAGGTGTTGATTGCGATCCGGGCGGGATTGCGCGTCGCGATGATTTCGGCGACGGCCTGCCATTGGTCAGGCTGCTTGGCGGGATCCCAGGCCGGCTCGAACAGGCCGCCAAGGCCATAGCGACTGACCGTCAGCCGCTCGACCGGCTTGCCCTCGCCCGGGTCATGAAAGATCAGGATCGTGCGACGGCGGGCATGGAAATTCTCCGCATTGAGCATCGAGGCGACCACCGGTTCCTCGAAATACTCCCGCGCCACCAGCAGCCACAGATCGATGCCCTGTTCGCGCATGATCGCCGGTATCAGGGTATCGAGCCGTGCCGCCAGGATGCGGTTCTCGATCGCCGCCCGGTCGCGCGCGGGTAGGACGGGTGGCAGCGCCGGGGCTGCCGCCTCGGTCTCGCTCATGGCCAGGGGACTGGGCGCGGCGGTTGCGGGCATTGCCATCAATGCCGCCAGCAGCGCCGCCACGGATACCAGTTTCCTTGCCATTCCGCATATCCCCTCATGCCTTGCGGCGACACTGGCGGTTCACCACGCTGGGATCAAGCCGCAGCGAGGATCGGGCCTGAAACTGCGGAGCATGGATCGCAACCGTGAGAGCCTTCTGCCGCCATCCGATGACATGTGGCCCAAGCCGTGCCAATCGCCCATTCCGTTTGACGCGAAGTATATTGGCACTTATACTGCCAATACATTCCAGTGAACCGGTTCCGATCAGCCTCAATTGTCCGGCACGACATGACTGAAGGGCAAGCGATGACCAACCTGCAAACCCACCGCGTCCAGTCCGGCGAAGTCGAACTTGCCGTCCATGTCGCTGGTGAGGGTCCACCCGTGCTGCTGTTGCATGGCTTTCCTGACGATCATTCGGTCTGGTCGAAGCAGATCCCGGCGCTGGTATCGGCCGGTTATCGGGTGATCGCGCCCGATACGCGGGGCTGCGGTCAGTCCGCCATTCCGACATCCATAGCCGACTATCGCATCGAACTGCTGGTTGCTGACATGATCGCCGTGCTCGATCACTTCTCGATCGAGCAGGTCACGCTGGTCGCGCACGACTGGGGGGCGCTGATCGGCTGGCGACTGGTGTTGGCCCATCCGGAGCGGATTGCCCGTTATGCCGCGCTTTCGGTTGGCCATCCGGCAGCGCTGGGCACCGGCGGGCTGCGGCAGATGCTGAAGAGCTATTACATCTTCCTGTTCCAGATCCGGGGACTGGGCGAGTGGCTGCTGCGCGGGCGCGACTGGCGGATGGTCCGGGCAATGGCGGCATCAGCCGAGGAGGCGGATCAAGCCGTGGCGCGGCTGTCGCGTCCCGGCCGCCTCACGGCCGGGATCAACTATTACCGCGCTAACCTGCGGATGTTTCGCGAACGGAACGTGCCGAACTGCAAGGGTATTCCGGTCATGGGGATCGCATCGGACAACGATCCCTATATCACCGCCCAGCCGATGCGCGAGACCGGCCGCTTCGTGAACGGACCATTCCGCTTCGAACTGATCCACGGCGGGGGTCACTGGCTGCAGCGTGACGCGCCCGAGGCAGTGAACAGGTTGCTGCTGGACTTCATGATGGAAAATGGCGCTGGCCGCCCTGCCGGGGGGCAAGCGGCTTAGCCGGGATCGCGGCTCAAGCCGCGGAGGACGCCATGCCCCAAACTTCGCGGTTGTCGAGGCGCTCCAGGCGACGGGTACAGCGCAGCTCGAACAGGCTGCCAAGGCCGGTTTCCGTAAAAAGTACCGTCACGGCCTCCCGGTCGGTCGCCTCAAGTGCGTCAAAGGCATCCTGCAACCGCTGCAGCAGGTAGAACCGATAGGGCAGAACCACCGTGGCGATCTGCGCGCCATGCCAGGCGAAAGGTGCCAGCCCCATATTCTTCGCCTGAGCCTTGTCCGCGTATGCGGCGTCCAGTTCGGCCGCTGGCTGGGTTGCGATCCAGGCATTCGCGTGCCCGACATGCGCCGTGATTTCGGGCAGGTAATCCGCCGCGATGAAGCGCATCAGCGCCAGCAGGCTGGCGGGAAGTGCATCCGGGCTAAAGAGTAACTCATCCGCCTTGGCATAGCTTTCATCAATGAAGGTCTCCGGCATGGTCATCCGCTCGACCCAGCGAAAGACGCTGGGAGCCGTGGTCTGCATCAGATGCAGCGGTGCAGGATCGCGGCCAAGATGGGCGTGCATCGCCCCGATCATGCCATAGTCCGCGATCGTGGGGTGGCCACCGAGGATGAACGGAGAGTCGCGCAGGTGTTCTTCGAACAGTTGCAGGAAGGCCCTGTACTGCTCCTCAACCAAGGCGAAGGTATCGGGATTTACCCCGAAGGCGACCGCCGCCTGGCGCATGCGCCCGCTGGCCTGCTCGAACACCATGTCCTCGGCCTCGCGCGGCAGCCCGGACGGCAGCACATCGCGAAAGGCATGACGCAGGAACGGCAGGTTAACGGCGTCGAAGTTCCAACGGTAATGCATTGCCGGCCGCAGCAGCCCATGCGAGCCAAACAGTTCGAACAGGTGCGCGATAACCCGCAGCGGCGGAGCCTGGCGATAGATCGGCCATTTGCTGTATCCGGCAGCTTCAAGATGATCGATGATGTCGGCCCCATCCTGGATGATCTTGCCGGATGGGGTCTGGATAACCGGAATGATCCATCGTCCGATCTGTGGGACCATCCGCTGGACAAACTCTTCGCTGCCAGCCTTCAGTTCGACAAAGGGAACCGCGTTCGTGCGCATGTAGGAGCGCACCCGGGCGGTATAGAGCGAGCCGGCCATGCCATACAGGGAGTAGGTCACGTGATAGACTCCATCGAAGCGGTCAATATTATGACATGCATAGTGCCACAATATCGACCACGCAACTCCGTTGACAACTAATATGGCACTATATATGCCAATATATTGCAAGCTTACGGCGTCCAGCCGGATGGCACAGCAGCGGTGAGGGTTTGCGATGCGGCGCTGGCAGAAACTCGTTCTTGCCCCGGTGGCCGCGGCAATCGCGCTGGGCGGGTTGGCCTATGCCAACCGGACCTCACTGGCACTGGCCTATGTCCAATACCGGTCAGGGCAGGCGGAGGTCGGTCCTAACCGGCCGATACCGTGGCAGAGCGGCCCGGCCGAGCAGGCCGTCCCGGCTGCGGGAGCGCCGCCGCCGAACATCGTCTTCATCCTGTTCGACGACCTTGGCATCAACGACCTTTCGACCTTCGGCGGCGGCGCTGCCGGCGGGCGGGTACCCACGCCCAATATTGACAAGCTAGCAGCCGAAGGCGCGATCTTTTCCCAGGCCTATGCCGGCAATGCCACCTGCGCCCCGTCGCGCGCGCAGCTGATGACTGGCCGCTATTCAACCCGCACCGGCTTCGAATACACCCCAACTCCCACCGGGTTCGGCCGCCTGGTCAACATGGCAGCGGGCCAGATCCGGGGGGACCTGCCGCCGGGCCGCTATGACGCGGACATGAAAAAGTCCGCTCCACCCTTTGCCGAGCAGGGCCTGCCGGGATCGGAAGTCACGATTGCCGAGGTGCTCAAGACGCGCGGCTATCACACCGTCCACATCGGCAAGTGGCACCTTGGCAACGGCAAGGGGTTCCACCCCAATGACCAGGGCTTTGACGAAAGCCTGATGATGGAAAGCGGGCTGCACCTGCCCGAGGACGATCCGCGCGTGGTCAATGCCAGGGTCGATTTCGATCCGATCGACCGCTTCCTCTGGGCCTCGATGCGGTTTGCCACTTCCTACAACCGGGGTGCGTGGTTCGCACCGGGCGGCTACCTGGCGGATTACTGGACGGATGAATCGCTCAAGGTGATCGAGGCCAACCGCAACCGGCCCTTCTTCCTCTACCTGGCGCATTGGGGCGTCCACACCCCGCTTCAGGCAACGCGCGAGGATTACGAGGCGGTTGGCAGTATCACGCCGCATCGCCGCCGGGTCCACGCCGCCATGGTCCGCTCGCTTGACCGCAGTGTCGGCCGGATCATGGCCAAGCTGAAAGAACAGGGGCTTGATGACAACACGCTGATCGTCATCTCCAGCGACAACGGCGGTGCCGGCTATATCGGCCTGCCCGAAGTGAACGCCCCTTATCGCGGCTTCAAGATCAACTTCTTCGAAGGCGGCATCCGGGTGCCGCTGTTCGCCCGCTGGCCGGCACGGATCCGGCCCGGCACCGCGGTTGGCCTGCCGGTCGGACATGTCGACCTGATGCCGACGCTGGCCGCCGCGGGTGGCGCCAGCTTGCCGCAAGGCGTGACAATCGACGGGCGCAACCTGCTTCCGGCTGCCACCGGCAGCGGTCCGGTTGCCCGGGCCAATGCGCCGCTGTTCTGGAACAGCGGCTACTACAAGGCGGTGCGCGCCGGAAACTGGAAGCTCCAGGTGAACGAGAAGCAGGGCAAGACCTGGCTGTTCGACCTGGCAAGCGATCCGACCGAGCGGGTCAACCTGGCCGACCGACGCCCCGAGAAGCGCGCCGAATTGCAGGCGCTGATCGATGCGCACCACCGGGGCCGCAAGCCGCCGCTCTATCCTAGCACCACCGACAGCGCGATCATGGTCGACAAGACCCTGGCCGAGCGCTTCGCGCCGGGTGACGAGTTCATCTACTGGCCCAACTGATCGGCAGGAGCTGCGGCATGACGAAGACGAAATGGGCCTGGCTGGGGATTCTTGCCCTGCTCTACGCCGGGTTCTGGAGCTGGTATGGCGGTAATGGCGACCGGCTGACCGACGCGGAGAGCGAGCGCCTGCTGGCCCGGCTAGAGCAGACTTATGGGGTCAATCGTGCCACGGCGCCTCCGGGCAGCCTGATCCGCAATCTTGCCGAGATGGTCCGGCAAGACGATGGCCGGGAATTCTATGCCGTCAATCTCGAAACCCGCAAGCAAGGCCAGGCGGCGCTGGCGGCCGAGGCGCAGTATTCCGAAGCCCTCCTGCCAATCCTGCTGTCGCGCGGCGGCCATCCCGTCTTCGTGAGCGAGCGGGTGGGCCTGATGCTGGGAGAATACGGCCGGGGCATCGATCGCGTGGCAGTGGTGCGATATCGTTCCTTGCGCGATCTGCTGGAAATGGCCGTTGACCCGGCCATGCCCGCGGCCGGCAAGCACAAGTTTGCCGCACTGGCCCACACCGAAGTCTTCATCACGCGGCCGACGCTCACCTTTGTACACATACGCCTGCTGGTCGGGCTGGCGCTGCTTGTGCTGGCCTGGGCTGGGCTGGCTGCAATCGATCGCTTACAAGCCCGGAGGGCGAACAATCCCCCCGCTGGCTGATCCTCTCTCCAGCCCGGTTCGGACTGAAGCGACGAAGGCGCTTGGCTTTGGGGGATGCCAGGTGGGCGATTGTCGGGCATGGCGGCCACCGCACAAGGACTTTGTCGCGTGGCGGGCTAAGCGCCTGGCTCGCGCGCAAATACAGATGGGATCATGATGGGCAGGCAGAAGGCGGCATTGCACGATGCGATCGGAGGGGGCGGACGGCATCCGGACGGGCGACGCGAGCGCAGCCGCTCGAGCCGCCGCAGGATCATCGAAGCCATGATGGACCTGATCGCGGCAGGCGATGTCAATCCCAGCGCCGCCAAGGTTGCCGAGCAGGCCGGGGTCGGCCTGCGCACGGTCTTTCGCCATTTCGACGACAAGGATTCGATCTACCGCGAAATCGACGAACTTCTCTGGCAGGCCTATGGGCCAGCCTTCGAAGCCCCCTTCCAGTCGGAAACCTGGCAGGCGAAGCTGCTCGAACTGATCGCGCGCCGGGCGAGGATGTACGAGGAAATCGCGCCCTTTCGCATTGCCAGCAGCTTGCAGCGCTACTCCTCGCCAGCGCTGATGGAAACCTATCGATTCCTGCTCAGGAAAGAGCGCGAGAACCTGAACCGGATCCTGCCCGAACCCATCCTGCAGGATGAGCATCGCGCCCGTGCGATCCTGCTGGCAGTCAGCTTCGACAGTTGGCGCCTGTTTCGCCAGGACGAGGGCCTAACCAGGGAAAAGACGGTCGAGGTCCTGCAACAGCTGCTACGCGACATTCTCGACCAGATTCCCGCGCCGGATAACAGCGCCCGGACCTGAGCCAGGGATCAGCTGCGACCCAGCACCAGGTCGCCGCCCTTGTCGCCGATCATGATGGCGGCCGCATTGGTATTGCCCGAGATCAGGCGCGGCATGACCGAGGCGTCGATCACCCGCAGCCCTTCCACGCCCCTCACCCGCAGCTGCGGATCGGTCACGGCCCGGTCATCAAGGCCCATGCGGCAGGTGCCGACCGGGTGATAGCCGGTATTGCCGATCTGGCGGGCATAATCGAGCAGGGCAGCATCGTCGTTGCGCTCGGAGCCGGGGTAGGATTCGCGCCGGATCAGCTGCGCCAGTGACGGGGCGGCGGCCAGTTCGCGCGCCATGCGCATGGCCTTGACCGACAGGCGCTGGTCGGCCTCCGCTTCAAGGTAGTTATGGACGATCTCGGGTACGGCCAGCGGATCGGGGCTGGCCAGGCGCACCCAGCCCCGCGATTCCGGGCGCAGGACGGTCGGCGCCAGAGTCAGGCCGGGATAAGGGGAAAGGCTGGGCTTGGCATCAGACCCGCCTGCTTCCAGCTCGCCGCTGACCGGCAGGCAATGGAACTGGATATCGGGGCGGTCCAGCACCGGGTCGGACTTCACGAAGGCCCCGGTCTGCGCGGCGGGGATCGTCATTGCCCCTTGCCGGGTGGCAAGATAGCGCAGCACGTTCCAGACCAGCCGCCCACCAGCCAGCTCGCGGTTATAGCTGAAGGTGCCGGGGGCCAGTTCCCAGCTCATGGTCAGGATATAGTGATCCTGCAGGTCGGCCCCGACGCCGGGGCTGTCATGCAGCACGGGAATGCCAAGCCCCGCCAGATGCGCGCCCGGCCCGATCCCCGACAGCATCAGCAGCTTCGGGCTGTGATAGGCCCCCGCCGCCAGGATCACCTCGGCCTGCGCGGCGATCGCCTCGACCTTTCCGCCGCGTTCGATCTCCACCCCGCTGGCGCGCCGGCCGCTGAACAGCACCCGGCGGCACTGGGCGCCGGTCAGCACGGTCAGGTTGGGGCGGGCCATGACGGGCCGCAGGAAAGCATCGGCGGCCGAACAGCGCCGTCCGTCCGCCATCGTCGTCTGGTAATAAAAGGCGCCAAGCTGGTCCGGTCCGTTGTAGTCCGGGTTGAGCGGAACGCCGAGTTCGCCAAAGGCGGCGAGCACCGCATCGTTGGTCGGATCGCGGTGGCGCAATTCCTCGACCCGCAGCCGCCCGGCCGCGCCGCGGATGCGGTCTCCGCCGCCGGCGTAGGTTTCGGCACGTTCGAAGTAGGGCAGGACATCCGCCCAGCCCCAGCCGATCGCGCCAAGGTTGCTCCAGCTGTCATAGTCGGCCGCCTGCCCCCTGACATAGAGCAGGCCGTTGATGTTCGAGGACCCACCCAGCCCGCGCCCGCGCGGCAGCAGCATCCGGCGCCCGTTGATGCTGGCCTCGGGCGCGCTGGAATAGTGCCAGGAATGGCCGAATTCCGCCGTGGTCTTGCCATAGCCGGTCGGCATCGAGACAAACAGGCTCTGCCCCGATCCGCCCGCCTCGATCAGGATCACCCGGTTGGCCGAATCCTCCGACAGGCGGTTGGCTAGCACACAGCCCGCCGATCCCGCTCCGACGATCACGTAATCGGCTGTCAGTTGTGCCATGCTTCAACCCCCACTTCGCTCGCCCGGAATGGGCGGCAAGCGCGTTCCGAGGCGTAGAGAGCAGGACTATAACCGGCACAAACCAGCCTGGAGAGGACCACGATGCCCATTTTGAGCCGCGCCTTTGCCCCCGGCCTGCTCATGCTTGCAGCCGGCAGCGCCACCGCCGCGCCGCCTGCAACCAGCACTGCGCCGGTTTCCCGCGATGCCACCCCGGCGACCCGCGCCGTGCTGGCCGAAGCAGCCCGGAACCTGCCGCCGGAAGACGGGCAGGATTTCGAGTTCGCCCAGCGCGGTTTCATCGCGACCTGGCCGGACAGCGTGATCCGGCAGGCCAATGGCCAGCCCTCGTTCAATCTTGCCGGCAACGATTTTGTCGAGGGTGCGGTTCCCTCAACGGTCAACCCCGCGCTGTGGCGGCAGAACAAGGTGATGCGGGCCGAGGGCCTGTTCCGGCTTGCCCCGGGGCTTTACCAGGTGCGCAATTTCGACAACAGCAGCGTATCCTTCATCGAAACCCCGCGCGGCTGGATCGTGATCGATCCGCTGACCGTGGAGGAAGTGGCCCGCGCTGCCTTCGACCTGCTCAAGAAGCACGTGGCGGACAAACCGATCCTCGCCGTCATCTATACGCACAGCCACACCGATCACTTTGCCGGCGCAACCGGGATCATCGATCCGCGCGATGTCGCGGCTGGCCGGATCCAGATAATCGCGCCAAAGGGCTTCGTGGAAGAGGTGGTCAGCGAATGGATGATGGCGGGCACCGCCATGGGCCGCCGCGCCTTCTACCAGTTCGGCTACTTCCTGCCGCGCGATCCCAAGGGGCATATCGGGATGGGCCTGGGTCCGGCCATCGCGGCCGGCAAACAGGGCTTCATCCCGCCCACGCTGGAAATCGAACGCACGGGCCAGAGCCTGACAATCGATGGCATCGAACTGGTCTTCCAGATGACCCCGGGAGCCGAGGCGCCGACCGAGTTCAACATCTGGATCCCATCGCTCAAGGCGCTGTGCCTGGCCGAGACGGCGACTTCCACCCTGCACAACGTCCAGACCCTGCGCGGGGCCAAGGTGCGCGATGCCAAGGCCTGGGCCGACTATCTGACCGAGGCGCTGCGGATGTGGGGGGGCGAGGCCGAGATCAGCTTCGCGTCGCACCACTGGCCGCGCTTCGGCAATGGCGTGATCCGCGGGTATCTGTCCAACCAGCGCGATACCTACAAGTTCATCCACGATCAGGCCGTGCGGCGGATGAACCAGGGCCAGACCCCGACCGAGATCGCCGAGGATCTGAAGCTGCCTGCAGCCCTGCGCAAGGACTGGTCGGTCCGGGAATTCTACGGAACGGTCAGCCACAATGCCAAGGCGGTCTATGATCGCTACATGGGCTGGTACGACGGGGTGCCCGCCAATCTCAATCCCCACCCGCCGGTTGAAAAGGCCCGGCGCATGGTCAAGGCGATGGGCGGAGCCAAGGGTTTGCACAAGCAGGCCCAGGCCGCCTTCGCCAGCGGCGATTATCGCTGGTCGGCCGAACTGGCAAACTATGGCGTCTTTGCCGATCCACAGGACCGCACGGCCCGCACGATCCTGGCCGACAGCTATGAGCAGCTGGGCTACCAGGCGGAAAGCGCGATCTGGCGCAACATCTATCTCACGGGCGCCCGGGAGCTACGCCAGGGGCGGCCGGACGGGTTTGGGCGACTGGGGCCGAGCTACCTGATGGCCGCAACCCCGCTAGACAAGTTCCTTGATCTCCTCGCTACGACGGTCGTGCCGGAACGGGCGGGCGATCAGCGGCTGGCCTTCAATCTGGTCGACAGCATTTCCGGTGATCGCTTTGCCATCACCCTGGGGAACGCGGTGCTGGTGAGCGAAGAGAACCAGGCCCTGCCCGGCGCCCCGACCCTCACCGCGCCCAAGCCTGTCCTGCTGGGCATCCTGTTCGGACAGGTGCCGCTCGATGCCATGCTGGCGGCCGGACAGGCCAGGGTAGAAGGCGATCCGGCAGCGATCCGGAAGCTGCTGCCGATGCTCGAGCAGCCACGGCTAGACTTCGCAATCGTGGAGCCCTGAACCGCAGATCCCTCACCCGCCCGGTTGTCGCAGTCGGCAGTCCGGTCTAGTCTTGGCCCGCGGACCGGGCTGGCCGGTCGTGGCTGGAGGCTGGTCTTGGCAAGTGAGCGGCTGGAGCGGAACTTCGGCAAGGTGCACGCCCGGCACAGCGCGGCGTTCGTGCGCCATCTCGTCGAATGCCGCCGCGCCTGCGATGGTGATCTCGACCTGTTTCTGGTCCTGGCGATCATTGGCGAGCGCACCTTCAATCCGCAGCACGCGCCCGACTCGATGACCCGCCAGGAATTCCTCGAAGGGTCGGTCGGGGCGGTCGAGCCGATCGCGATCAATCTGCAATCGATCGCCGACTACAGCGGCATCCCGCGCGAAACCGTGCGGCGCAAGATCGAACAGCTGATCGCCAAGGGCTGGGTCCAGCGCGATCCGCGCCGTTTCGTGACCGCAACCGACCAGGCCAACGATGAATTGCGCGGCCTGACCGCCAGCTCGGTGCGCTATCTCAGCGAGATGGAAGCAACGTTCGCAGCGATCGAACCCGATTGACATCCCGCCTCGCGGATTCACCGCAGTTGACATCACCCGCGCAAGGCCTCCCCGCCCCTTCCCAGCCCACGCATTTCATGCAGTGGGGCCGACGAATTCCACACATTTATCCAGCTCGCAACGGGATCATTGGCTTATTGCGTAAATGCAATTGACATTTGTTACGCAAATTGGCATTCCAATTCCGGTCTCAAACCGATAATCCAAGGTTGAGGGGAGGATTCATGCAAGTTTCTCAAAGCCCGCGTTTTGCCGTGCGCCTGCTGCTCGGCGCGAGTCTGCTGGCCGTTGCCAGCCCCGTTTTCGCGCAGGAGGCCGAAGAAGACACCGGGCTCGGCGAAATCGTCGTCACCGCGCAAAAGCGCGAGCAGAACCTGCAGGACGTGCCAATCGCGATCTCGGCGATCGGTTCGGAAAAGCTTGAGCGCCTGAACGTTCGCGACACCCGCGACCTCAGCGGCCTCGCCCCGAACGTCACCATCGTCCAGGGCACCACCAGCAATTCGGCCGCGGTCATCTCGATCCGCGGGATCACCTCGCCGGCCAGCGAATCGTTCGGCCTCGACCAGGCCAACGCGCTCTACGTCGATGGCATCTACATCGGCCGTTCGGGCGCCAGCGCGCTTGACGTGATGGACATCGAGCGGGTGGAAGTGCTGCGCGGCCCTCAGGGTACCCTGTTCGGCCGTAACTCCACCGGCGGCGCGATCGCCTTCATCTCGCGCGATCCGAGCGACGAGCTGAAGGTTTCGGCGCGCGGCGGGTTCGGCAACTATGGTGCCTGGAATGGCCGCGTCTCGCTTGACACGGGTGAAGTCCTGGGCGGACTGAAGGCCACCCTGTCCTACTCGCACAGCCGCCGCAACGGCACGGTCGACAACATTCTCCAGCCCGACAATTCCAAGGATCCGGGCGCCCGCCGCACCGATGCCCTGCGCGCCGCGCTGAAGCTCGACCTCGGCGAAACCGGCAGCATCCGCTACATCTTCGACTGGTCGAAGACCACGGGCCGCAATGTCGCCTTCCAGCTGACCAACGTGGCCGATGGCACGGCCCGCCCGCCGCTGGTGGTCAATGGTCAGCCCGGCATCACCCAGACCCAGCAGGCCCCGGTGCAGCAGTACCTGGCTGGTGCAACTTTCCTCGACGCGCGCTGCGCCGCTCTGGCCGCCCCGACGCGGGTCTATCGTGACACCATCTGCCTTGATCAGGACAAGGACGCGATTGACGAAATCCAGGGTCACAACCTGCAGCTGCAGAACGATTTCGGCGGCTTCCAGGTCAAGATGACCGCCGGCTATCGCAAGTGGGACAGCACTTCGCTGAGCTCGGACCTGGATGGCCTGGGCACCTTCCGCGGCTCGCTGTTCAGCAATGCGACACTGTTCAACGGCATGCCTGCCGCCCTGCTGGCCTTTATCCCGACTATCCCTTCGGCGGCCAGGCCGTTCATCGCGGCCTCGCCGGTGCCCACCACTACCCAGGGCCTGTTCGACACCAACAACGTCCGCAATCACCAGCAGTTCAGCCAGGAAATCGAAGTTTCCGGTGACAGCGAAGTGCTCGATTGGGTCGTCGGCGGCTTCTACTTCTGGGAAAAGGGCAGCGAGAACAACCCGCAGAACTCGGGCTTCGTGCTGGATACCAACCAGATCTTCCTGGCCAACTTCGGCGGTCTCGGTCCCTCGTTCGTGGCGGCCAACCCGGCACGTTATCGCCTGGTCGTGACCAACGGCCTGCTGCGCTACACCACCAGCTCTGAGTCGACCGCGCTTTATGGCCAGGCGACCTATTACGTTGGCGGGCGCGATGGCCAGCTCAGCCTGACTGGCGGCCTGCGCTATACCTGGGACAACAAGTTCATCATCCGCCAGCAGTCAGGTGCGACGGCTCCGGCCACGCCGGACCAGGGTCGGGCCAGCTTCGGCCGCCTCACCTGGAACGCCATGGCGCGCTACGAGTTCACCGACGAGGTGTCGATGTACCTGCGTGCGGCCAGCGGCTATCGTTCGGGCGGGTTCAACGCGCCGGACACCACCCAGGCCGGCACCAGCACGCTCCTGCCCTTCGAATCGGAAACGATCGTTTCGTACGAGGCTGGGATCAAGGCCGAACTGCTTGACCGCCGCCTGCGGGTGAACCTTGCGGGCTATCACAACAAGTTCAAGAACCTGGCTGCCAACATCCCGGTCGTCACCTCGACCCCCGGCGTGTTCGGTTCGCGGATCGTGAACGTCGGCAAGGTCGATTACACCGGCTTCGAAGTCGAGGCACGCGCGGTGATCAACGACTACCTGTCGATCGACGGCACCTTTGGCTACGTCGATGTGAACTACAAGGAGTTCAAGGTCCCGACTTCGGGTGCGGTCGGCGCGCCGATCGTAGACATCGCTTCGATCGCCCGTGAAGGCTATACCTCGCGCTATACCGGCAACATCGCCGCCAACCTGCGCGTGCCGCTGAGCGACAATGGCATGACCTTCAACGCGCGGGTCGGCTATACCTATGAATCGCCCAAGTACAGCTTCAGCAACACGATCTCGACGCCGTTCAATGAACAGCTCAAGTCGGATCCGAAGAAGCAGATCGATGCCCAGGTTTCGATCGACGGCATCCAGATCGGCGGCGGTGAAGCGCAGCTGCTCGTCTGGGGCAAGAACCTGACCAACCGGCACGAATTTGCCCGCGGCATCGATTTCGGCGCGCTGGGCTATGCCGGTGGCTACTTCGCTGATCCGCGTACATACGGGGTGACGCTTGGCGTGAAGTTCTGATGAACTGACGCCGGCCCGCCGATCGGGGGATTCGGATCGGGCCAAATCAGTGGGGCTGTCAGCCGGTTCAATCAGAACCGGTCGGCAGCCCCACTCTGTTTTGGTTCATGCAGGCACACAGCGCTCGCCTCGCGCACACCGCGCTGCACCAGCCTTCGATCAGGATAGGGAAATTCAGGCCAGCAGGCGCTGGGCGGCGTCCGCCCCGCCGCGGATCGCGCCCTCGATATAGCCGACGCCGTTGCAATCGCCCACGGTCTCAACCGTGAAGCCTGCCGCGCGCAGGTGCTCGGCCAACGCCGTGTCGGCTTCCGCCCCCATGGCCACGATCACGTGATCGGCGGCAATCGAATGGGCCTCGCCCTTGGCATCGGTGAAGCTGACGGCATCGGCGCCGATCGCAATGTCTTGCGCCCCACCGTGCAGGGCAACACCGTGCTCCTTCAACTCGGCCAGGATCCGCATCCGGCGCACCAGCAGCAACCCCTTGCCCAGGCGTGGGGCTGGCTCGATCACGCTCACCTTGCGGCCGCGCTCGTGCAGGAATTCGGCCAGTTCGATCCCGACCAGCTCCCCGCCCACGATGACGATGTTGTCCCCCAACGGCATCCACGCCTTCGTGGCATTGCGCACGAAATCGAGGTTGGCGGTGAGACCCGTGGCCGCCCCCACCCTGGTCGCCAATCGCGTCATCAGCCCGGTCTTGCGCTTGAGCTCGTCCGAATTCTCGCCCAGCAACATCCGGCGCATGTCCTCGCCGCTGAACACGTGAGGCAGGTCATTGCCCGGTAGGGCGGGCATGTCGCGCCGCGCGCCGGTGGCGACGATCACCGCATCGGGAGCCAGGCTGCGCAGCAGCGCCTCGCTCGCTTCGGTATTCAGCCGCACCGCCACGCTGGAGCGGGTGACCCGTTCGGTCAGCCAGTCCAGCAGGCGTTCGTTGGCCGGATAGGCCAGCGAGGCGATCCGCAGCGTCCCGCCGAGCCGCGAGCCCTTTTCCAGCAGGGTCACGCGGTTGCCGGCATCGGCCAGGCGGCAGGCGGCTTCCATCCCGCCGGGACCGCCACCGATCACGACAAAGTGCTTGCCGGTTCCCTTCGGCTCCACCTGTTCGCACTCGAACCCGGTTTCCGGATTGACCGCGCAGCGCAGCGGCTGGCGGACATAGGCGGTGGAGACACAGGTATAGCAGTAGATGCAGGGCCGGATCATTTCCGGCGCATTGCCGGCCAGCTTTTCAGGCAGCGCCGGATCGGCCAGCAGCTTGCGGCCCATCGCCAGGAAATCGTACTTACCGCCCGCAATGTGCGCGTCCGCGGCCTCGACCTCGACCCGGCCCGAGGCGATCACCGGCACCTTGACCGCCGCCTTGATCGCGGCTGCGGCCGGGACATTGGTTTCGGGCTCATGCGGGATGTTTGAGGCCGAGTGCAGCTTGCCTTTGCCGGTATCGTGATAGGCCGAAACCGTGATCGCATCGACCCCGGCCGCCTCGACCAGCCGGGCCGCCTCGATCGCCAGGTCCAGCGTGATCCCACCGTCCTTGCCCACCTCGATCGAATCGAGCTTCACCCAGACGGGGAAGTCTGCCCCCACGGCATCGCGCACCGCGCCGATCACCCGCAGCAGCAGCCGCGCGCGGTTTTCCAGCGGGCCGCCGTATTCGTCAGTCCGGCTATTGGTCTTGGGCGACATGAACGAGGACAGCAGGTAGCCGTGCCCGCCGTGGATCTCGATCGCGTCGAACCCGGCAGCCTTGGCCCGCGCGGCGGCCGCGCCGAACTGGCTGACCACCAGGTCGATATCGGCCTGGTCGAGCAACCGCAGCTTGGGCATCTTGCCGGAAAAACCGGCCATTTCCTCGGGCAGGAAATAGTCGATGAAATCGCCCTGCATCGGCGGCGGATAGCACGGCGCCCACAGTTCCTGGTCGAAGGCGTCGGACGAATAGCCCGCCACCAGCCCGCCATGGTGCAACTGCACCGCAATCTTCGCACCGTGGCGATGGACCCGCTCGGTCAGCGCCTGCAGGCCGGGCAGGAAGCGATCGTCGGAAATGGCGGTCTGATTGGGTTGCACCGCCCCCACCGGCCAGGCCACCCCGGCCACCCCAGTGATGATCAGCCCCGCCCCGCCCCTGGCATGGGCCTCGTGATAGGCAAGCAGACGTTCGCCGACATGGCCATCGGCTTCGGACAGGCTGACCCCCATCGCAGTAACGATGATCCGGTTGCGCAGCTCCAGCGAGCCGATCCGTCCGGCGGAAAGCAAGTGTGCGGGTTTGGCCATGACCTGTCGAAGCTCCTCGATCCCTGTCGCAAGCTTTGTCGCAGGCATGGCCCTCGGTCAATGCGATTCGCTATCCGATAGCACCGTTGATCCGCATTAATTGACCGAAATACAGCCTGTCGTGATGTTTTGCGTTATTCATGGCCAAATAGATTACGCATCTGATGGATGAGATTTGATTCCGGTCAATGTTCCGAGAGGCACTCGCACCCTAGCCTGCGGCCATCACGAGGGGGTGGAGGATCGCCGTGGACGTTGCAGCTCTGGGATATGTCGTCGTCCAGTCGCGCGATCCGGCCGCCTGGCAGCAATTCGGGCAGGACGTGCTCGGGATGAGCGCGCACGAAGTGCCCGGCGGCCTCGCGCTCAAAATGGACGAGCGGGCCGGGCGCCTGTTCATCCAGCAAGGGCCCGAAGATCGCTACCTGGCCTCGGGCTGGGAACTGCGCGACGCGGTCCAGTTCGCCGCCGCCTGCGAGGAGCTCGCCGCGCGGGGCATCCGCTACCACCCGGCCACCCATGCCGAATGCGCGCTGCGCCATGTCTTCGACATGGTCTGGTTCGACGATCCATCGGGCAACCGGCACGAATTGTTCCACGGCTATCGGACCGACTTCGCCCGGTTCGCCTCCCCGGTCGGCGTGCCGCGTTTCATCACCGGGGACCTTGGCCTTGGCCACATGGTCCTGCCCGCGCCGCACTTTGATGAGACCCGCGCCTTCATGACCGGCGTGCTCGGCTTCGGCCTGTCGGACGTACTGGTCCATCGCCCCGCCCCCGGGATCGAGCAGCGGATCGACTTCATGCATTGCGGCAATAGCCGCCATCACAGCCTGGCGCTGTTCGAAGGGGCGGTGCCATCGGGTTGCGTCCACCTGATGTTCGAGGTCGACAGCCTGGACGAGGTCGGCCGGGCCTATGACCGGATGCTGGCCAGCGACACCCGGCTGATGGCGACGCTGGGCAAGCACACCAATGATCACATGACCAGCTTCTACTTCATGTCGCCCGGCGGCTTCGCCATCGAATACGGGTTCGGCGGGCGCACGGTCGACTGGGATCACCACACTGTTTTCGAAAGCACTTCGGTCAGCCTCTGGGGCCACGATTTCAGCGTCGGCTTTGGCGCGGACGAACAGGCCGCCCTGGCCGACGCCGCCTGACCCCCATTCCGGGAGAACCACCATGCAGACCAATGCCGTCAAGACCGATCTGACCCAGACCCTGGTCGAACGGGCCCGTGCCATGCGGCCGGCGCTGCGCGAGCGCGCCCAGCAGTGCGAGGACGATTGCAAGGTTCCCGATGCGACGATCCGCGATTTCCAGGAGGCAGGGTTCTTCAAGATTCTCCAGCCGCGCCGCTGGGGCGGTTACGAGCTTGACCCGCAGAGCTTCTATGCCGTGCAGATGACCCTGGCCGAGGCCTGCATGAGCTCGGCCTGGGTGCTGGGCGTGGTGGCAGTCCACAGCTGGCAGCTCGCGCTGTTCGATGCCCAGGCCCAGGCCGATGTCTGGGGCGAGGATGCCAGCGTGCTGATCTCGTCCTCCTATATGCCGCGCGCCGAAGTGACGCCGGTCGAGGGCGGTTACCGGATCAGCGGGCGCTGGGGCTTTTCATCGGGCGTCGATCATTGCCAGTGGGCGTTCCTCGGCGGGCTGGTGCCCGATCCCGAGGGTGGTCCGCCGGACTATCGCACCTTCCTGGTTCCGCGCAGCGATTTCGCAGTCAACCGGGTCTGGGATACCCTGGGCCTGCGCGGCACCGGCAGCCAGGACGTGGTGGTGAAGGATGCCTTCGTCCCGGCCTATCGCACCCATCGGTCCAAGGACGGGTTCCAGACGACCAGCCCGGGACTGAAGATCAACGATGCGCCGCTTTACAAGCTGCACTTCGGCCAGATCTTCGTGCGGGCCGTGTCATCCTCGGCGATCGGGGCGCTGAAGGGCGCGTGCGATGCCTTCCGCGCCTATGGGTCCGAGCGGGTCGGCTCGAACGACTTTTCGCGCACTGCCAACGATCCTGACGCCCAGCGCGCGATCGCCGAAACCGCCGCCGCGGTGGACGAGATGCAACTGGTGCTGAACCGCAACTTCGGCGTGCTGATGGGCCAGGCCGCAGCCGGGGCCGACTATGACCTGGAACAGCGCCTGCTGTTCCGCTTCCAGTCAGGCCAGATCCTCGATCGCTGCGCCAACCTGATCACGCGGCTGTTCTATTCCTGCGGGGCGCTGGGGATCTATCGCTCCAGCCCGCTGGTCCGCGCCTTTGTCGATATCCATTCGGGCCGCACCCACGTGGCCAACAACCCCGGCTCGGTCAGCCGCAATCTGGGCGCGGTGCTGCTCGGCAATCCGAACACCGACACCTTCATCTGACCCGCCACCAAGGAGAGGATCCCATGGCCACGACTGCCGAATACGGGCTTGGCCCGCACACCTTCCCCCGCGGCTGGTTCATGATCGCGGAGAGTTCCGAGATCGCCGACAAGCCGGTGCCGCTGCACTACTTCGGGCGCGAATTCGTGGCCTATCGCGGGGAAAGCGGGCGGGTCTATCTGGTCGATGCCTATTGCCCGCACATGCGGATCCACATCGGCCGCAACACCACCAGCTACATCGTCAAGGATGGCGAACAGATCCAGAGTGAATCGATCCGGTGCCCGGGCCACGGCTGGCGCTTCGGCCCGGACGGCAAGGTCGACGACATTCCCTATTCCACCCACGGCATGCCCAAGGCCGCCTGCATCAAGACTTTCCCCGTGGTGGAACGCGCGGGCTGCATCTGGATGTGGCACGATGCCGAAGGCGGCCAGCCGGATTTCGACCTGCCGCAGTTTTCCGAATGGGACAGCGAGGAGCAAGGCTGGGTCCGCTGGCGGATCGATCACCTGGGCACCCTGCCGATCCACCCGCAGGAAATCGTCGACAATATCGTCGACGCCGCGCATTTCATCCCCGTCCACGGCAGTCGCGACATCGTCTATTTCGAGAACGAGTTCGCCGATCACATCGCGATCCAGCGCTTTGGCGCCGGTCACCGCACGCTGGTGAGCGAGAGCGGCGACGTGCTGGTCACCGATACCCATTACACCGGCCCCGGCATCCTGCAGTGCCGGATGGAAGGGCAGCATCCCTCGCTGATGATGGTCGCCCATACCCCGGTCGAGGATGGCGAAGTGCGGGTCTGGTTCGGCCTGTTCGTCAAGGTGGGTGACGAGCGCGCCGATGCGGCCGGGGTATCGATGGCGCGCAGCTATCAGGACACCTCGCTCGATGCCTTTGCCCAGGATTTCGAGGTCTGGCAGCACAAGGAACCGGCGCTTTCGATCATGCAAATCCCCGATGACGGCCCCTTCCACAAGGAGCGCATCTGGTACCGCCAGTTCTACAATCCCCGCGACAAGGCAGCGGACATCCAGCGGCGCGTCAACGGCGTCCACACCACCATCGACAAGCGGCCCGGCGCCAAGTCCAAGGCCGCGTGAAGGAGGGAGCACCCATGAGCATTGCAGCAAGCGCAACCGACGCCCGCACCGCCCCGGTCGCCGTCTGGCAAATCCTCGAAAAGCTGCGCGGGCAGGACCTGGTCGACTGGCGCGTCGCCCCGCTGGCAGATCGCCCCGGCCCGGCCGAGCGCGGACTCGACATCGGCTTTCCGTTTGGCTGGTACGCGGTCGAACAGGCCGATTTCGTCGCGGTCGGCCAGGTCAAACCGCTGCGCTACTTCGCGAAGGACCTCGCGATCTGGCGGGGCGAGGATGGCCAGGTTCGTGTGACCGACGCCTGGTGCAAGCACCTGGGCGCGCATATGGGCCACGGCGGCAAGGTGCACGGCAACCTGCTGGAATGCCCGTTCCACGCCTGGCGCTATGATGGCGAGGAAGGCGTGGTGAAGGAGATCCCCTATGCCAAGGCGATCCCCCCACAGGTCAAGCGCAAGTGCCTGCGCACCTGGCCGGTGACCGAGGCCAATGGCTGGATCTGGGTCTGGTACCATCCCGACCAGACTGTCGCGCCGCTGTGGGACGTGGTCGTCCACGACGAATACGGCGATCCCGAATGGACCGGGTACGACATGCACGAATGGATCGTCTACGGATCGATCCAGAACATGGCCGAGAACGGCGTCGATGTGGCCCACTTCAAGTACATCCACGGCACTGCCGACGTGCCCAAGGCCGAGCTGCGCTGGGGCGAATGGGGCCGCGGCGCCGATGTGAAGGCGCAGATGGGCACGCCCACCGGGGTGGTCGATGGCCTGATCAGCTATGACACGATGGGTGCCGGGCAAAGCTGGGTGCGCTTCCGCGGCATTTCCGAAACCCTGCTGGTCGCCAGCCTAGTGCCGATCGAGGAGGACGTGTTGCGGGTCCGCTATGGCTTCATGCAGCCGAAAGCCCAGGCCACCGGCCCCAGCGCGGGACTGGCCAGGGCGCTGATCCGCGACATCTGCAAGCAGCTGGACCAGGACAAGGTAATCTGGGACCGGATGCGTTACGAGCCGAACCCGATCATCTGCGATGGCGATGGCCCGATCCCGCAGTTCCGCCAGTGGTACAGCCGCTACTACTCCGCGCCCGAAGGCGAAGGTGGCAAGCCGAACCTGCGCGCCGTGGGCTGATCCTCTCCACAGCCCAAGGCCAGCAGAGCGGGCCTCGGCGGCAAGCGCCGGGGCCCGTTTCGCGTCAGCCGACCCAGACCGGGTAATCGGTGTAACCCAGCTCCTCGCCGGTATAGAGCCGCGCATAGTCGGGCTTGGCCAGCGGCGCCCCGGCGGCGATCCGCTCGACCAGGTCGGGATTGGCGATGAAGGCGCGGCCAAAGCTGACCGCTTCGGCCCGCCCGGCATCAAGCAGCGCGGCGGCGCTATCGGCCTTGAGGTTGTTGTTGGTCACGATCGGACCGCTGTAGTTCGCACGCAGCAGGGCCAGCGTATCGAGTTCGGCCAGGCCCATGTCCACGACATGGAGATAGGCCAGCCCCAGGCCGTCAGCCGCCTTGACGAAGGGGCCGAAGGTTGCCGCCGGATCGGCTGAGTCCATCCCGTTATACGGATTGCCGGGCGAAATGCGGAAGCCCACCCGGCCGGGACCAATCGCCCCGGCCATGGCCTGCAAGACTGCAATCGGGAAGCGGATGCGGTTTTCGATCGATCCGCCATAGTCATCGTCCCGCTGGTTGCTGACCGGGTTGAGGAACTGGTTGATCAGGTAGCCACTGGCGCAGTGCAGCTCGACCCCGTCGATCCCGGCTCCCACGGCATTGCGGGCGGCCTCGGCATATTCCTCGACCAGCGCCGGAATCTCTGCCGCCAGGATCGCCCGCGGCATGGCGCAGTCCTGCGGCACGCCATCCGGCCCCGGCACCTTGTCGGGGCAGGGAATGGCCGATGGCGCGATTACCTCGGCATCGAAGCCGCGATTGGCGGGGACCACCACCCGCCCGCAATGCATCAGCTGCATCACGATCTTCCCGCCGCGCGCATGAACCGCATCGGCCACCTTGCGCCAGCCCTCGACCTGCGCCGCGCTGTGAATGCCCGGCGTGCGCCAGTAACCCTTGCCGACGGGACTGGGCTGAACCCCCTCGGTCACGATCAGCCCGGCGCTTGCCCGCTGGGCATAGTAGGCTACCATCAGGTCGGTCGGCACGTCGCCAGGCCCGGCCCGGTCGCGGGTCATCGGGGCCATGACGATGCGGTTGCTAAGCTCGATCTCGCCAAGCGTGACGGGTGAGAAAAGGCTGGCAGTCATTCGAATTTAACTCCCACAATCGGCAATTGACCGATGTTTGCGTTATCCTGTAAGCAAAATTCTACGCATATCAAGGAGAGGCAGGATGAATTACGGGTTTGACGGCAAGGTCGCGCTGGTCACGGGCGCCAGTGGCGGGATCGGCCGGGCAACCGCGCTGGGCTTTGCTGCTTCCGGGGCTGCCGTGGTGGTCTCCGATGTCAACGATGCCGGTGGGGAAGAAACCGTCGCCCTGATCGCGGCGGCCGGTGGCAAGGCCGTATATCAGCGCTGCAACGTGGCCGAGGCAAGTGAGGTCAAGGCACTGGTAGCTCGCGCCGTCAGCCACTTTGGTCGCCTCGATTTCGCGCACAACAACGCCGGCATCAACAACATGGGCGCCGATGAATACGACGATGCCGTATGGGACCGGGCCATCGCCATCAACCTCTCCGGCGTGATGTATTGCATGCGCGAGGAGGCCGAGGTCATGCTGGCCCAGGGCAAGGGCGCGATCGTCAACACCTCGTCGATCAACGGCCTTGTCGGCAACCCGGCCCAGCCGGGCTATACCGCCACCAAGCATGGCGTGATCGGGCTGACCCGGCACGGTGCCCTGCGCTGGGCCAAGGCCGGCATTCGCGTCAACGCGGTTTGCCCCGGCGTGATCGAAACCCCGATGACCGCGCCACTGACCGCCAATCCCGAAATGAAGAAGGTGCTCGACAGCATGACCCCGCTGGGTCGGATGGGCCAGGCGGAAGAGATTGCGGCGGCAGTGCTGTGGCTCTGCTCGGACCAGGCCAGCTTCATTACCGGCCATCCGCTGGTGGTCGATGGCGGCGCAACTGCAATCTGAGCCCCGCCCTAGCACCGGGTAAAAGAAAAGGCCCGCTCCGGCATGCCGGGGCGGGCCTTTTCACAGGAGACCTCGATTGATCAGGCGGCGCTTTCCCACGGGGCGGTCTTGGTGCCCTTGGTCGTGTAGCGGCCGTTGACGCGCTTCTGGAAGGTTTCGGCCTGGGCGCGCGGATTGTAGAACTGGCGGTACCAGATTCGCACCTTGTCGAACGGACCATCGCCGCGCACCATCATCGGGTGGAGGCAGGGCCGCTTGTTCGACCAGATCTCGAAATCCTGGGCGAAGGCATCAACCCCGGCTTCCTCATAGGCATGGGCCAGCGCGATGTCGTCGGCGCTGGGCTCGGCATTGTCTACCTTCACCAGCAGGCCGTACCACACCTTGATCACCCCATCGTCGACCGGCGTATGGGCAATCAGCATGTGCGACGGGTTGGCACCGACCATCACCGACTGAAGGATACCCGGACCGGTGTACCAGGTATCGTTGGTCATCGGCTCGCCGCCGTCGCCAGCCAGGGTCTTGTGCCCGGCGGACAGGATCTGGCGGCAGACGTGATCCTCGAACGCATTCTCGAACGAGACCATGTCGATCGAACCGTGGACGGGCTCGAGGTGAGCCTTGTCAGCCATATTATCGACCACTTCCTGAGGGTGGCAGTTCAGCACGCCCAGTTCGCGCACGTTCCAGTTGACCCAGTGCGGCGCGTCATAGCCTTCGAAGGGCGGCAGCTCGTAATCCGGCTCCTGGCCTTCGGGATCATACCAGGTCCACAGGCAGCCGGCGCGTTCCACCACTTTCCAGCTCTTGATGCAGGCAGACTTGGGGATCGGCGCGGGGGAATAGGGGATCTGGTTGACCCGGCCATCCGGGCCGAACCGCCAGCCGTGATAGGGGCAGCGGATATTGTCGCCCTCGACATGCTCGCCATCCTTGACGACATAGGACGTGGTATTGCGCGCCAGGTGCGTGCCCATATGCGGGCAATAGGCTTCGAGCATGAAGACCTTGCCGCTTTGCCCGCCGCGATAAAGGACCACTTCCTCGCCGAAATAGCGCGCGGCGACCGGCGTCGTGCCGATTTCCTCGGACTTCGCCACCATGAACCAGCCGCGCGGATACGTAAATTCGCCCAGCCCGTAGTCTGCGGTCGTCGCCATTGTCTCTCCCCACTCTCAAGTGTGACTCGACAATAGCGCAAAACGCAATGATCAGGCAAGTCTTATGCGAAAATCAAAGATTCAATCGGGCGATGACGGCTCTATGCGTAATCAATGACCATCACAATTACGCGAAATCAGTCATCATCGCCGTTCGCAGCCTGTACCTCGGTGATCCGCACCACCCGGGCATTGTACTTCAGCGTCTTCACCGCGATCGAGGTTTCCACGTGGCGCACCCCCGGGATCGCGAGAATCCGGTCGGACGCCACTTCGTGCAGGTGATCGAGCGAATTGAACAGGCAGATCGCCAGGATGTTGAACCGGCCCATGGTCAGCATCACGGCATTGACCTGGTCCAGCTCGGCAATCCGGCGGGCCACCTCGCGCACGTCGCTGACCTCGGCCTGGACGCCGATGAAGGCCATCCGCGCCGAATCCGCCAGACCGAAGCTGGTGATCGCGGTGAACGAGATCAGCCCGTCCTGCTGCAGCCGCTTGATCCGGCCGCGCACGGTGCCTTCGGTCACGCCCAGATCGACCGCGATCTTGCGGTTGGAAACGCGGGCATCGCGAGCCAGCAGCTCGATCAGCTGGCGGTCAAGGTCGTCAAGCTGCGGCGCGGTCATAGATCCCCCCGCGCCTCGATCGGCGCAACGTCGAACTTGTACTTGATCACGTCCACCGCGATCGCCGGCACCATCGAGCGGATACCGCGCACCTTGGAGAATTTCTCCAGCAGCAGGGCGGCCAGGTCATCGAAATCGCGCAGCACGACCAGCATGTCGATATCATAGCGCCCGGTCACGAGGTGCGCGGCGAAGACTTCCGGGAACTCGGCGAGTTCAGCGGCAACTTCGGAAGCCGGGCGGCCATCGACCTCGATCGCAACCTCCATCAGCACGTTATAGCCATGCGCCGAAAAGTCGGACACGGCGACGACGCGCAGCTTGTCCGCTTCTTCCATCCGCCGGATCCGGGCCGAAACGGTGGCCGCCGTAAGCCCCAGCACATTGGCGATCTGCTGGTTGGTCGCCCGCCCGTTCAGCCGCAGCTGGCCGACGATGGCGCGGTCGATATCATCGATCGGGAAATCTTCACTCATGGTGCCGGAAAACCCCCTATTCCGAGCAAGGTCAACACTGGGCGCCGTAAAAGCACCGATCAATCCACCGCCGCGAAGCCGCGCAGTTCGCGCCCCAGCATGGCTGGGCTGAACCGCCGGACCGGACGCGTTTCCACCCAGACCACTTCCAGCGCCCGCTCGGCGAATTTCCAGACGCCATCCTCGCTCGCATAGCGGTTGTGATAGCGCATGGCAAAGTCGAGCAGGGTGCGCTCGGTGGCCTCGGGTGGGGCGGGCAGCAGGTGGCTGGCAATACCCGTGGTCAGCCCCGTGACGATACCCTGTGCGTCCACTTCGAACGTCTGATTGAAGACATTGTGCATGGTCTGGTCGAAGCTGGCCGAAACCTCGGCGATCATCGCCTGCCAGCCCGCCTCCCCGGCATAGCGCGCCCGGCTTTCGCCGTGCCCGCGGATCGCGCCATCGCGGGTAAAGACCCCGTCCAGCATGGCCGCATCGCGGCTATCGACCGCCAGGCCATAGCGAAAGGCCAGGTCATGCAGTTCCTGCGGCGCGGTGAAGGGAGCGGACTGGCCCATCGCCGTTCAGCCCGCCTCGGCCAGCCGGACCCGGTCGGCCTCGACCCGCTGCGCCGCCAGCAGGGCGAACAGTGCGGCGATGAAACCGGTCGGCACCACGAACGAGATCGCCAGTTGCAGCGAGCGCGCATCATCGCCCAGCGCCTGGCTGATCGCGCCAGTGGCCCAGGGCCCCACGAAATAGCCGAGCAAGGTGATGAAGGCGATGAACAGGGCCGTGGCGCTGGCGCGGTAACTGGCGGGCAGCATGTGCTGCAGCCCGGCATAAAGCCCAACCGACCAGCCCCCACCCAGCAGGCCACAGGGGATCGCAATCAGCATCGCCAGTTCGAAACTGGGTGCCCAGACGGTCACCAGCACCAGCGTGGTCGCGCAGAACAGTGCAATTCCGGACAGCCGCACCGGCCAGACCCGCCCACGCTGCGACAGCTTGTCGGACAAGGCGCCGAAGGCCAGCATCCCGCACAGTCCCGCCAGGCCGAAGTTCAGCGCGAAGGCGGTCTTGGCCGCCACCGGATCGAGATCGAAACTGCGAGCGAACAGTTCCGGCCCCCAGAAGCCGAAGGTCACGCCGGACAGGGTGCCGAAGCCGAATCCCAGCGCCATCATCACATAGCCGGGGCTGCGCAGCAGCAGGCCGATCAATTGCCCGAACGGAATCTCCGCCACCGCCTGCGCGCCTGCGGCCAGAACGCGGGGCGGTTCGCGCACCAGCGCGAGGGCGATCAGGCCCAGCGCCACGCCTGGCAGGCCAACCGTGAAGAAAGTCGCCCGCCAGCCGATCTCGGCCGCCAGCGCCGGTCCGCCGGCCTGCCCGGCAATCTGGCCGAAATAGGTCGCCAGCCCCAGGATCGCGAAAGCGAGCCCGCGCCGCTCCGGCTTGAAATAGTCGGTCAGCAGCGAATAGGCCGGAGCGACAAAGGCCGCCTCGCCGATCCCCACACCGATCCGTGCCAGCCCGAGTGAAACCGGCCCGGTGGCCAGCCCGGTTGCGGCGGTGGCGAGGCTCCACATGATGCAGCCCGCGGCGATGATCCGGATCCTGGATCCGCGGTCAGCCATCCGCGCGAAAGGCACGCCCATCACCACGTAGAGCACGACGAAGGCCGGCCCCATCAGCAGGCCGATGATCCCGTCGCCAATATCGAATTCCTGCTTGATCGGGCCGATCAGCCCGGTCAGCAGATAGCGGTCGGCAAAGTTGAAGATGTAGATGACCAGCAGGGTGGCCAGCACTACCCAGGGGTTCGAGCGGGGGGCGGTGCTGTCCATCAGTCGCGCTTGATCATGCCGCCGTTGACGTGCCAGACCTGTCCATTGACCCAGGCCCCATCATCCGAGGCCAGGAAGGCCACGGCAGCGGCAATGTCCTCGGGTTCGCCAAGGCGGGTGTGCGGCACGGTCTTGAGCGCGCCGGTCACGTATTCATCGGTCAGGTGCTGCTTGACCGCCTCGGTCAGCACTACGCCGGGGCAGATCCCGTTGGAACGGATGCCCTTCTTGCCATATTTGGTGGCGACATGGCGGACCAGCGCGTGGATGGCGTTCTTGGTCATCGGATAGGCCACCTGGAAGGCATTGCCACCGATCGCCGCGCCCGACGAGGTATAGATCATCGCCCCGCCGCCGCGCTCCAGCATCACCGGCAGTGCGGCTTGCGTGGCGAACATGTGGCTCTTGGTGTTGATCGCGAAGGACCGGTCGAGCACCTCTTCCGGGCAGTTGAGTGCATCAATATCGCCCTCGGTCCCGCCAGCCAGGTTCGAGTGATAGAAATCGAGGCCGCCAAACTCGTCGAGCGCGGCCTGGACGATGGCCGCCTGCGAGGCGGCCTTGGTGCCATCAAGGTAGACGCCGATTGCCCGGCCACCGGCGGCGCAGATCGCTTCGGCGGTTTCCTTGGCCCATGCCTCGGTGATATCGCCGATCACCACGGCGGCGCCTTCCTCGGCCAGGCGACGCGCCGTCGCCGCACCGATCCCGCGGCCGCCGCCCGCAACCACCCCGACCTTGCCATTCAAACCGCGCATTGCGCACTCCCAAACATTTTGCGTTATACAGACGGCTATTTTATACGCAAATAACTGTCAAATGCCAATTGACCCTTGCCTTTTGCGGAATCGAATGCTTGCCTTGCCAGGAAAGCTATCGGAGCCGCCACATGATCATCCTGGCCCTGGCCGCCGCCGCAAGCGCGATCACGCTGCCGCCGCCCAATCCCTTTCTTTCACAGGGCGCACCGGCAGTCACGCATAACGATTCCGGCGCTTCGGATGCCATGCCGGTCGAGGGTCCGCGCGAGCAGGGTCCGGTTGCGCCGGAGCGGGTCAAGCGCATCCCAACCGGCTTGCTGACGATCAACTATGCCGGGCTGCTGCGTTATCCGGGCGGCGTTCAGGCGACCTGGAACACCAACAACAACCGCGTCACCAAGATCCGGATCGACAATGGTCACTGGGAGGAGCTGGCCTCCTTGCCGATCGAAGGCATGACCCTGCTGTCTGCCGAGACAGTCAATGCGCACCTGGCCGCTTTCGACCGGGCCGCAAGCGAGGCCGAGCTGCGCGGCTACCTGGCCCGCGCCCTGCCATTCTATGCCGAGACCCAGGCGCGCGAAGCGGGGATCTATTCGATGACCGACGAGCGCGGGCAGTTCTATGTCCTGACCCGCAGCGCGATCCTAGTCTATGGCCAGGCTGATGACCGCGATCCCCGTTCGGCAGTGGTGCTGCTGCGCAAGTGGACCATTCCCGCCGCCCTGAAGCGCGAGGAAGCGGCCCGCGCGCTGCTGCTCGCGCGGCTGGAGCGGTCCGGGCAAGGCCAAAATGCCGAACTGCGGCGCGGGATCGGCATGATGCGCGACATGCCGCTTGGCATCAACATGACCTATGACGGGCATATCGTCTTTTCGATGGTCGGCGGCAGCGTGGTGGTGATCGACCGCGAATTTCGCAATGCCCCCCAGGTGGTCACCGTTCCTGGCGAGCTGTTCACCAATTCGCTGTCGGTCGATCCGGACGGCGGCATCTATGCCGTGGGCGATCGCCGCATGCACAAGTTCGTGTGGCGGCGGGGCAAACTCTCGGACCGGCCGCGCGATGGCGCCTGGTCATCCCCCTATGACCTGACCGAGAACCCGCTGCCGGGGGTGCGCGGGGGCGGCACCGGATCGGGTACCACCGCCACGTTGCTGGGCTTTGGCCCCGGCGAGGATCGGCTGGTGGTGATCGCCGACGGTCAGCAGCGGATGAACATCGTGGCCTTCTGGCGCGATGCGATCCCGCGCGATGCCCGCCGCCAGCCGGGCACCGCCTCGCGCCGGATCGCCGGGCAGATGGCGGTGACAATGGGTGGCATTGCCGATCCCTATATCCAGACCGAAGCCTCGATCGGGGTAGCCGGCCCCTATGCCTTCGTCCTGAACGGGATGGCGCCGCAGAACATCAAGCCGGACCTCGACAACCTGCTGGTCCAGGGGCCTTTCCGCACCCCGCCGCGCGGCGTCGAGATGTTTCGCTGGGACCATGCCGGCAACCGTTGGGACAGTCTCTGGGCGCGGGCCGACATCAGTACACCCGCTGCGATCATCCCGGTGCTCAGCACGATCAGTAGGCAGGCCTATGTCATGGGCTGGGACAGCGAGGGCTGGAACGTGACCGGTCTGGATTTCGACAGCGGCAGGACCGAGACGCGCATGGTGCTGGGCCGCAGCCAGCAGTTCAACGGCGCCTGGGGCGTGCTGCAATTGCTGCCCGATGGCGACGTGTTCATCCCCGGAATTGCCGGACCGGTACGGGTTGCGCGCCAGCGCTAGCGCCAGCCGCTAGGCGAAGTGTGCGACCAGAAACGGCAGGCCAAGCACAAACAGCCAGCCAAGCCGACCCCAGAACGCCAGCCTGGCATCCTGGTGGTTCCACAGGCCCAGCGCACCGGCCGCGCCGATGGCGCCGGCCCCGTCGATCCAGATCCCGGCCAACCCCGCCAGGCCCAGCAGGCCCAGCAGGCGGACCGCTCCGCCCGGTCTGGTACGCTCGACCGGACGGCGGATGCCGGCAAGGCCAGCCAGTCCGATGAGACCGATCAGCCCCGCGAAGGGCGCGGCGGTAGCGGTGATGGTTGCCAGCGCGCTCATGCCAGCACCGGCCGGCGATCCGCCCAGGGCGCGGCGCGTTCCAGCTGTCCGGCCAGCCGGTAGAGCAGTGCTTCATCGCCATAGCGACCGGTAAACATCACCCCGATCGGCAAGCCCGCCTGCGACTGGCCCAAAGGCACCGACATGCTGGGCTGGCCGGTCAGGTTGGCCATCTGCGCGAAGGGCGAAAACACCGAGACGCGCTGGCCCCACTGCTGGAAATCGCAATCGGGGGTCAGGTTGATCCGCCCCAGCGCCAGCGGCGGCGCGGCCAGGGTGGGCGCGAGGATCACGTCGAACCGCTCCATGAACTGCCCGACCGCAACCGCCAGCGCCTGCAAGGTGTTGTTGGCCCGGGCATAGTCCATTCCCGTCACCGTCTGGCCAAAACCCATGAAGGCCAGCGTGATCGGTTCCAGCACTTCGGGGCCGGGGACGATGCCGGTGGCCTTGCCGCGATCGATCAGGTCAGCCGCGATGGCCGCCGCCATGACCTGGAAGGCCGCAAGGCCGACCGCGCCGACATCCCACTTCGGCTGGGCGATCTCGACATGGTGGCCCAGGCTTTCGCACAAGCGCGCCGCAGCTTCGGCGGCGGCGCGGCATTCCGGATCGACCGGGCTGCCCGATGGCGAATCCAGCATCAGGGCGACCCGCAGCTTGCCGGGATGCTTGCCGACCTGGGCGAGGAAGCCCTCGGCCGGAGCAGGCGCGCCATAGCGCGAGCCCGGCTCGACACCATGCGTGGCATCGAGGATCGCGGCGCTGTCGCGAACCGAACGGCTGACCGCGTGGTGGGTGGAAAGGCCGCCCCAGCCCTCGGTCCGCAGCGGCCCCATCGGTACCCGGCCCCGGCTGGGCTTCAGACCGAACAGTCCGCAGCACGAGGCAGGAATGCGGATCGATCCGCCGCCGTCAGTGGCATGGGCCGCAGGCAGCACGCCCGCTGCCACCGCCGCCGCCGCCCCGCCCGACGAGCCACCAGCGATCCGGCTGGGGTCCCAGGGATTGCGGGTTGCGCCGGTCAGCTTGCCTTCGGTGGTGCCGGTCAGCCCCAGCTCTGGGCTGGTGGTCTTGCCGAACACCACGAAGCCGGCCCGCTGGATACGGGTGACAAGCTCCGACGTCACCGTGGCCCGATAGCCCTTGTAGAAGCGACTGCCGCCTTCGGTCAGTTCGCCCGCGATGTAGGTATTGAGGTCCTTCAGCAACCAGGGAACCCCGGTGAACGGCCCCTTGGGCAGGCCCCGCGCCAACTCGGCCCTGGCGAAGTCGTAATGCTTCTGGGCCATGAAGTTGAGCTGCGGATTGAGCGCCTCGGCACGGGCAATCGCGGCATCCAGCAGTTCTGCGGGCGAAACCTTGCGCTGGCGCACCAGCGCCGCCAGGCCCAGCGCATCGTGGCTGGAGAGAAGCGCCGCGATCCCCCCGGCACCGGCCTTGCTGGACATCGCCTTTGCTCCTCCTGCTGCGGTTGCGGCCAGTGCCGCCGCGCCGCCTGCGACCACCTCGCGCCGGGTTGGCACGCGCTCAGCCGGCTTTGCGCTGCGAGGACGGCACGCCGTCGCCCGCCGCGTAGAAGCGCGAATAGAACTTGCGGAAATGCGGGATCGGACCGTCGCTGTCGCAGATGATCGGATTGGGCTCGTAGCGCATCCGGTCCCAGACAACCTTGTCCTGATCGAGCTGTTTGTTGACGTCCTTGATGATCGCGCGGGCCAGCCCGGCCATCGGCCCTTCGGCCTGTTCCTTGGGCTGGGTGTAGCAATAGATCACCTGCAGCTCGTCCAGCTCGACCGGGATGATGCAGGCCACCAGCAGCGTCTCGCAGATCCCGGTGAAGCGCACCCAGGCCTGGCCCGGCCCCATCGAATTGCTGGTGATCGCGCCATCGACCATGCCCTTGGGCGTGCCCATCTTGGCGCGGACGATCCCGCAGCGGTCCCATTCGCCCCACGACAGTTCCGAACTCGGCAGTTCAGCCGTGCCGTGGATGTACTTGAAGTGGGCGAAATCAACGCCATTCTCGGCCATGTTCTGGAGCGAACCAAAGATGCGCCATTCGACGATGTCGTAGGGCGTCCAGTCGGGATCGCTCGCCTCGGGCAGATCGACCACGTCATAGAGCGGCGCTGCGTCTTCGGGGTGATACCAGACCCACAGCCACTGGTTGGCTTCGCGGATATGCCAGGTGCGGGTGCACTTGCGCTTGACCTGCGGGGGGATCGCCTTGGCATAGGGAATCTCCTTCACCACGCCTTCTTCGCCATCATAACGCCAGGCATGGAACGGGCATTCCAGCAGGTTGCCATGCACCTTGCCGCCGTGGCCCATGTGTGCGCCCAGGTGCTTGCAATAGGCATCGACCATCCGCACCTGACCGTCCTCGCCGCGCCAGACGGCCAGGTCGCGTGCGAAATAACGGGCCGGCTTGACCTCGCCCACGGCCAGATCCTTGGCCAGCATGAAGGGATACCAGCCGAACGGGAATCCGATGTCGAGGTTGCGCTGTTCCGGCGTCGGGCGGTTGGCGATCGGCGCCACGCGCCAGGCCTCGCGCTCTTCCTTGGTCATCTTTTCCAGGACCTGCCAGACCGCGACGGGCGCGGTACGGGCATCGGTGGCGGTGTCGGTCATGTCATTCTCCCCGGGGAACCGGTGTGCTGGTCGTATGAAGGTTCAGAGCTTGAAGACGCGGGTCGCATTGTCGCGCAGGAACTTGGGCCAGACCTCGTCCTTCAGGGGCACGTGCTCCATGTCGGACATGATCCGCTCCAGGCTGAGGCCCATCGGGAAATAGCCGGCGTAGATGATCTTCTCGCTGCCGCGCGTGTTGGCATAGTCGATGATCGCCTTGGGATAGTGCTTGGGGGCAAAGGCGCTGGTCGAATAATAGAGGTTCGGCCACTTCAGCATCAGCTTCACGGCCAGGTCCTGCCACGGTTCGGCACCGTGGCGCATCACGATCTTCAGGTCCGGGAAGAACCAGCAGACCTCGTCGAGATGCTCGACCTTCTGCGTTTCCATCGGGATGCGCGGCCCCGGAATGCCGACGTTGAGGCAGATCGGAATGTCCAGTTCCACCGCGCAGGCATAGAGCGGGAACATGTACTTGTGGTTGATCGCCACCTGCGGCAGCGTTCCCGCCGGGAACACGCTGATCGCGGACAGGCCGACCTCGGCGTGAATCCGCTTGATCCGGCGCACTTCCTCCATCCCCTTGTTGGGATCGCAGGGCAGATCGAAGAAGAAGCGGTCGCCGTAAAGCTCCTTGGCGCGGCGCGAGGTTTCGTTCTCGTTCCAGCCGACCAACGCCTTGGCAATGCCGTGCTTGTCCATCTGCTCGACCGTCCACTTGACGTAATCGTCGGCATGGCCGGTCTGCGGCACGTCCTTGAACATGTACTGCGCCGGCATCGAGAACTGCTGCAGCGTCTGCGCGTCCTTGATCAGCGGGCGGAAGGCGGTGAACCAGTCCGAGCGGTCCTCCGCCTCGGGAATGCCGAGCATGCAGTCGATGATGCCGATATCCTTGGGCATGCCCATGTCATTGTTCTCCGGATAATGCTTGCCAGGCAGCGCGCAGCGCCCCCTTGTTGACCTTGCCCACGTCATTGCGCGGCAAGGGTTCGCTCACGATCGCGACCCGTCCGGGCGCCTTGTAGCGGGCCAGCCGTTCGCCGACCCAGTCGATCACTGCCGCTTCGGTCAGGCCATCGCCCTTCACCACGGCAACCAGCAATTCGCCCAGCCGCTCGTCGGGAATGCCGAAGGCAGCGCATTCGCCCACGCCCGGCATTTCGCCCATCACGCGTTCAACCTCGGCGCAATAGATGTTTTCGCCGCCGGAAATGACCATGTCCTTCACCCGGTCGACGATGAAGATATAGCCCTCGGCATCGATATAACCGACATCGCCGGTGCGCAGCCAGCCATCGGCGGTAAAGGCGGCGGCGGTTTCTTCCGGGCGGTTCCAGTACCCGGCCATGACCATCGCGCCCTTGAGCTGGATTTCCCCGCTCTCGCCGGTCGGCATGACCGTGCCATCGGGCGCAACGATCCGCACCTGGGCCAGCGGCAGGACGCGTCCGGCCGAAGCGCGGTTGCGGATGAAGTCCTCGCCCACGGCCTGGGCCAGCGAGCCCGATGCCTCGGTCATGCCATAGCCGGTGCCGAGCACGGCATGGGGAAAGACCTGGCGGATCTCGTCCAGCAGGTTGACCGGCAGCGCCTGCCCGCCCGAGGCAACGTTGCGCAGCGAGGTGAGGTCCGCAGCGCCCGCTTTCGCCCGGTGCAGCACGTCCCACAGCATGGTCGGCACGGCGGCGAACATGGTGATCTTCTCGGCCTCGATCAGCCGCACCGCTTCCTGCGCGTCCCACCGGCGCATGATGACCACCTTGGAACCAGCGAACAGCGGCGAGAGGAAGGCCGCGCCAAGGCCCGAGATATGGAACAGCGGATAGACCAGCAGCACGGCCTGCTGCGGCATGTTGGCCATCAGCGCTTCGGGTGTCGTCTGATACTGGCGCGCCATGTTGTGCAGCACCATCACGCCGGAAAGCTGCATCAGCATCAGCCCGGTGATCAGGCTGCGATGGGTCAGCACCGCGCCCTTGACCCGGCCCGTGGTGCCGGAGGTGAACAGGATCGTCGCCGGGTCAAGCTGCTGGGCCAGCCCCGGATCGGGCATGGCTTCACTCGCGCGGCGCGCGATCTCCCGATCGTCGAAGGGCTTGGTGAGATCGAGCATCCGGCCCTGGTAGCCACCTTCGCGGATCAGCGCGGCGCGGCGGCCATCGGCCAGGACCAGCGCCGGGGTCACGTCATCGATCATCGCCACCAGCTCGGCGGGGGAGCCGCGGCTGTTGAGTAGAGCCGCGATCCCACCGGCCTTGATCACCGCCATGAAGGCTACGATCCATTCGGCCCGGTTGCGCATGCAAATCGCCACCCGGTCGCCGCGCTTGATCTGCAGCAGCGGCACCAGCTGGTCGCGCCAGGCAAAGACCTGCTCGAAGGTCAGCCGCCGCTCGGCCCCGTCGGAGGAGAAATCGACCAGGAAGGTCTTGTCGCCATGCCGCCGGGCATGGTCGATCATCAAGGCCAGGTCCGGCGCGGCATTGGCGAACTGCAACAGGCCATCGCGCTCGACCAGTTCGAACGGCGTGCCCGGCGCGGTGACCGCGGCGAACAGGGGATCGACCTGGCTCATGCTACCTCCGCCGCCATGTCCTTGGCCCAGCGATAGTCCTGCTTGCCGGCCGGGGATCGCTTGACCTCATCCACCCAGACCAGCGCCTTGGGCACCTTGTAGCCGGCCAGGCGCTCACTGGCGAAAGCCTTGATCGCATCAAACGGAGGCTGTTCCTGCCCCGACCGCAGCGAGACGACGCCGATCACCCGTTCACCCCAGCGCGCATCGGGCTGCCCGGCCACCACGGCATCGAAGATCGCCGGATGGGCGCGCAGCACTTCCTCGACCTCTTCGGGGAAGACCTTCTCGCCGCCGGTGTTGATGCAGGTGGAACCGCGCCCGAAGACCGTAATCATGCCATCAGAATCAAGCCGCGCCGCATCGCCGGATACGGCCCAGAGCGTGCCGTCGATCGCCACGAAGGTCTCGGCTGTCTTCACCGGATCGTTGTAATAGCCGATCGGGGTGTTGCCGGTGCGGGCGACGAAGCCGGTCTCGCCAACGGCGGCGATCCGGCCATCGATGACCACCTGCTGGAACGCGTTGGCGGGCAGGCGCATCACGCCTTCGGCCGATTTCTCGGCCATGCCCGACATGCCGGTTTCGGACGAGCCCATGCCATCGGTGATGCTGGCCGAGGGCACCAGCGCCTTGAGATCGTCCTTGAGATGCTGGGAAAACACCGCCCCGCCCGATCCCAGGTTGACCACGGCCGACAGGTTCCAGCGCCCAGGATTGGCGCGCAGGCAATCGCGCAGCGGCGTCGCCATGGCATCGCCGACGAACTGGAGCATGTTCGCGCCTTCGCGCTCGGCAATGTCGAGGACATTTTCCGGCTCGAACACGCGGCTTTCGTCAAGGATGATCGTCACGCCATTCAGCAGTGCGCTCCACACCGTCCACATCGCCGCCATGTGCATCAGCGGGGCCAGCGGGAACATCTTCAGCGGATAGCCATCGCGCGCCCGGCTGGCGATATCTTCGGGCCGCTGGATCGGGCCATACGGGTTGAAGTACCCTGCCCCACCGGCACAGGCGAAGACAAAGGCGCGGTGCGGCCACATCACGCCCTTGGGCATGCCGGTGGTCCCACCGGTGTAGCAAAGGAGATAGTCGTCCTCGCTGCGCTCCCACGGGCCGCCCGGCTCATGCGCCAGCAATTCGGCATAGGGTACCGAACCGGCAATGTCGGCGTCCGAACCGTCCTCCACCGCGACCGTCAGCTTCAGCGTCGGCACATCGCCGCGCAGATCGCGGATGATCGGCGAAAATTCTGCCCCGTGGACGATCGCCACGCTATCGGCATTGGCGAAGAGATAGCGCAGTTCGTCCGCGCGATAACGGTAGTTCACGTTGTACGGGACCGCGCCCAGCTTGCAGGCGGCGATGAAGGCTTCGAGATAGGCCGGGCCGTTGTAAAGATAAAGACCGACCGCTGCGCCCCGGCCAACCCCGTGCGCGGCCAGCCCCGCCGCCAGCCGGTCGCAGCGCTCGTTTAGTTCGGCAAAGGTCAGCCGCCGGCTCTGGGCGATTACCGCCAGCCGCTCTGGAACCGTCTGCGCGACGGTTTCGAACAGGTCGGCCAGGTGGAACCGGCTGGCCATGTCAGTAGACGGCGGCCGGGTTCTTCGGACGTGGGCTGCCCAGCATCTCGCGGTAGCTCGGCTTGTCCTTGCCGCGATCGGTGACGCCCAGTTCCTTGGCGATTTCCGCCCCGATCAGGGTCTGGCCGGAAAGCTCGTCACGGTTGGGCGCCGTGCTGATGGCATCGATGATCTGGGCGGTGAATTCCGGGTTCTCGGCTGCGTCGATGAAGCCTTCGTACTGTTCCGGATTGGTCTTCTGCGCGATCAGCGAACGCTCGGTGACCAGCGGCCCCATCCAGATCGACACCGCGATCACCCCGGTGCCGCGCAGGTCATGCTCCATGTCATGGGCAAACTTGTCGACGCCCGCCTTCTGCGCGCCATAGGCCGGGCCATGCATATAGCACGAACCGCCGAACGACGATCCGAAGGCGATCGTGCCGAAGCCCTGCTTCACCATCATCCGCGCCGCATGCCAGCTGGCGACATAGGCCGAGCGCAGGCCGACATCGAGGATCTTCACCGCGTCCAGGTCCTTTTCCCAGAACGGCTTCTTCTCGATCAGCTGGTGGTGGATATAGGTGGCGTTGTTGACCAGCACGTCGAGCCGGCCCTGCTCACGCTGGATCTGTTCGAACAGCGCGGCGACCTGGGCATCGTCGGCATGGTCGCACATCACGGCAATGCCCTTGCCGCCCGCCGCCGTGACTTCCGCCGCCGTTTCGGCGACCGTGCCGGGCAGGACCGTGCCATCCCAGCCCTTGGCATCGCCGGGGGCAATGGTGCGGCCGGTAACATAGACGGTATAGCCCAGCTCACCGAAGCCGCGCGCGATCCCGCGACCCGCTCCGCGGCTTGCGCCGGTGACGAGTGCTACCTTTGCCGTCATCCCAACCTCTCCCATGATTCGACGCATTGCTGCGCTCAATTGCGCTTATAACGCGGTTTTGCGGATTACAAATAGTATTTCATTACGCAAATCAAGCCGCATCCGCGCCACGAACCGGAATTCGCGTGATCCGCGCCGGTCAACAGGTGTACTGCCCGGTCGGGATCACGTCGATGGTCCCGCGATCGATGAACCGGTCGCAGCTTTCCATCATCCGGTCGAGGTTGGCCTTGAACCGCGCCGGATCACCAACCGCATCGAAGAACACGAAGGGATCGGTCAGCGCCGCCTCGGGAAAGCACTCTTCGACAATCGCGACATAGGGCGGCGCGCCTTCAGTGAGCGGGCGAACCACCAGGTTCTGGACATATTCGAAATTGGCCTGGGTCTCGATCGCGACCAGCGTGTGGCGATCCTGCCAGAGCGCCAGCCATTCGGCATGGGTCAGCCGCTCCGGCAGGGTCAGGAAGGCCAGCTGGGCCCAGCCGGCCGTGCGCTGACCAGCCTGCGCCGGATAGGCACTGTTGGCGATGATCGTCGATTCCGCCACGACCCAGCCGTGCCAACGCGCGCAGCAGGCATCGAGCGCCCGATCAGCCTCGCCCCGCAGCAGCCGGTTGGCCGATGGCAGCCAGAACTGCACCACGGCATCGTGCTGGCGGGCCCCGCACGACTGGCGCAAGTGCGCACCACCCGCGCTGATCGCGTCTTCAAGATTCAGCCGGATGCCGGTCGCTCCCGCCGCACGCAAGGCACCGGGCAGCCGGTCCAGCAGGCTGGCGTTGAACGCCGTCCGGTCAGCGCCTTCGTCGGCCCACAGCAGGCAAATCACCTTTTCCATCGCCGCCGCTCAGTCGAAATTGGCCTGCCCGCCATCAAGCGGGATGGTCGCGCCGGTCAGATAGCCGAGGTCGGAGGAGCAGAGCGCCGCCACGGCCCGGCCGATGTCTTCTTCCAGCTTGCCGATCCGGCCGAGCGGGATGGTGCGGAAAAAGGCCTCGGCCTCTTCCGGGTTGTTGGCGATCCACCACTTCAGGCCGGGGCTTTCGGCGTGCGGCGCGATCGTCAGCACGCGGATCCCCTGCCGCCCCCATTCCGCCGCCGCGGCGCGGGTCAGCACCCGCATCGCCTGCTTGACTGCACCATAGGCCCCGTATCCGGTCATGTCCCAGCGGATCCCGGCAGAAGAGGCCAGGTTGACGATCACCCCGCCGCCGCGCGCCGCCATGTGCGGGTGGGCCAGCTTCATCAGCCGGAAGCTGGCCAGCGGGCCGGATTCGAACCCGGCCAGGAAAGCCTCGTCAGTCACGTCCAGCAGCTTGCCGTTCGGTACCTCCTGGGCATTGTTGACCAGGATATCGAGCCCGCCGAACCGCTCGACCGTCTGGGCGACCATGTCCGCGAGGCTCGCGGCATCCTTGACGTTGCCCGCAATCGCCAGCGCCTCGCCCCCGCGCTCGTTCACCAGCGCCGAGGTTCCCTCAAGCTTGGCGAGCGTCCGCCCGGTGACCGCGACTTTCGCGCCCGCCGCCGCCAGGGCCAGGGCAATCCCCTGCCCGACCCCTTGCCCGGCCCCCGTTATCAGTGCCACTTTGCCGGAAAGATCGGTCATGCGCGCTCCTCATCCGAAAGATTCGTAATTCATAGTCGTTTTGATTACGCATTAGGTTGACAGAAAGCGCATGGCTGCGTCAATTGCGTTTCTTGGAGAATCCCTGTGCAACACTTGCGCGACAGGCGAATTGAACGGGAGAGGGTATGAGCCAGGATCTGACCGGCACGGTCGCCATCGTCACAGGCGGGAGCGACGGCATCGGCCTTGCCACCGCCGCCCTGCTGGCCCGGCGCGGCGCGCATGTGGTGATCTGCGGGCGGCGGCAAGAACTGCTGGATAGCGCCCGCGCCCAGATCGAGGCCGACGGCGGCAAGGTTGAGGCCGTGCAGCTCGACGTGACCGATTTCCCGGCCTTCGAAGCGCTGATCGAGGATGTCGCCGCCCGCCACGGCCGGCTCGACATGCTGGTCAACAATGCCATGTCGACCCACTATGCCCCGATCAGCCGCCTCAAGCTGGAACACTGGCGCAAGGACTTCGCGGTCAATGCCGATGCCGTCTTTGTCGGCACCAAGGCGGCGATGAAGGTGATGGCGGCGAAGGGCAAGGGCTCGATCGTCAACATCAGCTCGACCACGGCGATCCGGGCGATGGCGAACTATTCCAGTTATTCCGCTTCCAAGGCGGCGCTGATCCAGTTCACTGCCGTCGCGGCGATGGAAGGCGCGCGGCAGGGCATCCGGGTCAACGCGATCGTGCCGGGCCAGGTCAACACCGCCGCCACGCTGGACTTTGCGACCAAGGCGCCGGAACTCGCCGCCAAGACTGCCGATGCGATCCCGATGGGGCGCGGCGGGCAACCCGAGGAACTGGCCGAGGCGATCGTCTTCATGCTGTCGGACGCGGCGAGCTATATCACCGGGGTTGCCCTGCCAGTCGATGGCGGCAAGGCGGCCCAGCTCTACATTCCCTCCTGAGCCCCGGAGAACGCGACGATGACCGGTAAGTGGGATCAGGAAGTCGATGTCCTCGTGGTCGGATCGGGGGCGGGCGGCATGCTGTCAGCGCTCGTCGCGGCGAAGAACCATGCCGATGTGCTGATCGTCGAGAAGGAGCAGCTGTGGGGTGGCACCTCGGCCACCTCGGGCGCGGGGATCTGGATTCCGGCCAGCGACCAGGCGGCGGCGGCTGGTTTTCACGACGATGTCGAGGATGCCTTCAAATATGTCCGCGCGCTGTCGGCCGACAACGTGCCGGACGAGAACATCCGCGCCTATGTGACCAACGCGGCCAAGATGCTGCGCTGGATGGGCGCCAATACCGAGATCGAATATCACGCCTTTCCCTATCCCGATTACCATGCCGAGAACCCCGGCGGCTCGCTCACCGGCTATCGCACCCACATGCCGCTGCCGCTGGACGGGCGGCGGCTGGGCAGGGACGTGCGGACCCTGCGCTTCGCCTCGCCGGCGGCCTCGCTGTTCGGCTATCTCAACTGGCACTTCGACGAGACCTATATCCTGCTGTTCCGGGCCAAGGGCTGGTGGCTGCACCTGGCGAAGAGCCTGATGCGGTACTGGCTTGACTGGCCGTTCCGCTTCACCTCGCGCAAGGATCGCCGCCTGACCCTGGGCAATGCCCTGGCGGGCGGACTGCGGCTGGCGCTGAACGAGGCGAAGGTGCCGCTGTGGCTCAATAGCGGGCTGGAGGAACTGGTCACCGAACAGAGCAAGGTCACCGGCGCAGTCATTCGCCGCGATGGCAAGGCCGTGCGGATCAGGGCGCGCAAGGGCGTGGTGCTGGCAGCGGGGGGCTTCGACAAGAACCAGGCCATGCGCGATGCCCATGCCCCGCTTTACCCCAATGCGCTCTATTCGGGCGGGACCGGGGGCAACACCGGCGATGCGATCCGCGCCGGACAGGCGCTGGGCGCAGAAACGATGAACCTGCAATCGACCTGGGCCGCGCCGGTATTCTACGTGCCGGGCGAGGATCGCGGGCGGCTGTGCACGATCGAGCGGGCGCTGCCCGGCTGCATGATGGTCAACCAGCAGGGCGAACGCTATCTCAACGAGGCGGCCTCCTATCACATCGTCGGCCAGCAGATGGCGCGCCGCCAGCGCGAGCATGGCGATGCCAGCCCCAGCTGGTTCGTGTTCGACCACACCTATCGCCATTCCTATCCAGTCGGCCCGGTCTATCCGCTGGTGCCAGACTGGCTGCAGAACGGCATGGTCAAGACGATCCTGAAGAAGGGCCGGACCATTGCCGAACTGGCCGCACAGATGGGCGTCGATCCAGCCCGGCTGGAAGCCACCATCGCCCGCTTCAACACCAACGCCGAACAGGGGGAAGACCCCGATTTCCACCGCGGCGAAGCGGCCTATGACAAGATGTACGGCGATCCGCGCGTCACGCCCAACCCCTGCCTGCGCCCGCTCACCAAGGGCCCGTTCTATGCCATGCCGATCTACCCCGGCGATATCGGCACCAATGGCGGGCTCAAGACCGATGCCCTGGCCCGCGTGCTGGATGCCGGGGGCAAGCCGATTGCCGGGCTTTACGCCATTGGCAACAGCGCGGCCTCGGCCATGGGTGAGAGCTATCCGGGGGCCGGCGTCACGATCGGTCCGGCGCTGACCTTCGGCTATATCGCTGCCAATCACCTGACCGGCAGCAACGCGGGGTGAACCGCGCGGGCTAGTCGGCCCGCACCTTCACCTTCGGCGCGGCGGCCCCGCGGCGCATGGTCTCGAGGAACTTCTCAAGCGGCGCCGGCTCCTGCACCGGGCCGCCATGATCCCCCTCGCGCGCCCAGAACTCGGCATAGCTGGGGAACAGCTTGTGGAAGGTGCCCTCCACCCATTCGGTGCCCGGCCAGCGCATCTTGTTGTCGCCCACCGGCGGCTTGTTGAGGTCGGTCGCATACCAGTAGAGCGGCAAGCGCCGGGCAAAATACCAGCGGCCGTCCTGGCGGACATAGTCGTCGACATACATCATCTGCATGATGACCCATTCGTCCGCCCCGCCCTCGACCGGGGTCTCGTGCTCGTTCTTCGAATAGACCACGCCGTGGGCATGATCCGGATCGTCAAACTCGATCACGTGCCCGCCGATGTGGTGCGAGGTGCCGGTAAAAGGCGAGCGCAGCGTGCGGTCCATATAGGCCCGCAGCGCCTGGCGGCCGCTGGCATCCTTGCCCACGCGGACATCGGCCGGAAACAGCGAAACCATCGCGTCCATATCGCGCATGTCGAGCGCCAGGGCATATTTGGCGGGCAGCTGGCGGATCGCATCGAGCGATTCCAGGCGGTCGATCCGGGCTTCAAGCGTGGTCATGGGCATACTCTTTGCAGAATGGTGCGGAAAGGAAAGGTCACGGTTCGATCCGTTCGATCGGCGGCAGGCTGTAGCGGCCATCCAGCGCCTCCCGGCGCGGCAGGTAAAGCCGCATCACCAGATAGAAGGAACCCGACGGCACGGGCAGCCAGTTGGCGCTGCCAGCCCGGGGCCGCTGCGCCGACAGGTAGAGCGAGAGCGCGCCATCCTTGTCGCGCCGCAGGCCGGGGGTGCGATCGCCGATGTTGTAGCGCCCCAGCTGGTTCGCCACCAGCTGCGAGGTCGCCCGGTCATAGGCAGTCAGCGACCAGAAGGCGTCAACCGGCGGCAGCTCCCCCTTGGCGAAGCGAATGCGGTAGAGCCGGTCACCGCGCAGCGGTTCGCCGCGATTGTCGGTGATGGCAGCCGGATAGATCGATTCCTCCGGCGCGTTGACATAGCCGCCGCGCGCCACTTCGGCCCGCAACAGGAAGTCGTTGCCCGGATCGGCCATAGCCCCCGACCACATCCAGCCGTTCTGGACCCGCGCCGGGCGGAAGCCGCGCTGGGCCAGCACCCTTGGCCCCAGCCGCACCGCGCAGCCCAGCCCCAGCGCTTCGCCGGGCTTGAGCCGGTCTGGATCGAACTGCTGCGCGGGGCCAAAGCCCGCCTGGTCGAACATGGCCATCAGCGCCGTTTCGCCGGGCCGGGCCGGCACGGCCTTGAGCGCCGCGTTCAACATCTGGAAGTAGCGCAGGCTGTCGAAGGGCCTGAGCGGTTCGGCTGCGGTTACCGGCTGGCCCGGCGCGCCCGCCATCCGGATCGCCGCCGCAGCCTGCCGCGCGGCGGGCAGGTCGGCCGCGCTGGTCACCAGCACCCGGCCCAGCATCCAGGCCGTATCGGTGGGCAGGCGAACGGCCTCGTAACCTTCGGGCACCGCGCCACCGCTCGGGCCGACCAGCGCATAGCGCCGCGCCGCGCCGCCATTGGTGCGTGTGCCCAGGTGATGCGGCTTGCCGTAAAGGTCCATGAAGGCCAGCGTGTAATAGCGCGCGCCAAAGGCGGGCACGTCAAGCAGCACCGGCCCGCGCGACAGGTCGAGCCAGGCATTGAGATAGAGCGTGTCGGCATTGGCCGCGCGCAATTGCCCCTGCGTTTCGGGGGTCAGTAAATGCGGATAGATCGCGATTTCGTTGACCGGCGCGGCGACCGGTTGCTCCGGACTGACCCGGTGCGTCTCGTTGTGCTGCTGCTTCAGCAGGTCGACCAAGGGATAGCCATAGATGAAGCCTTGCAGGCCGACCGCATAGGCCAGCGCCGCCTCCGGGTCCTGCGACAGGGCGCGGCATTGCTCCTCATCGGGAAGCCCGGCAGCCGCCAGGGCCAGCGCAATCGTCAGCATATCCCTCCAAACGCGTAGATTTGCATTATTTGAACTACGATATCGCCTTTCTGATTGCCTCACAATCTCTAATCGCGTAACAAGATGAATGTTAAGCTACGCAGAAGCTTGTCGCCAACGATGACGAGGCTGCGTCAAGGGAGGGATCGATATGCGCCTGTTGAGCACCGTTTCGCTGGTCGCCCTGACGACCTTAGTCACCACCCCCGTGTTTGCGCAGGAAACCGCACAGGCCCAGGATGACGGGATCGGCGACATTGTCGTCACAGCGCAAAAGCGCTCGGAAAATGTTCAAGACGTGCCAATCGCGATCTCGGCGCTTGGCAGCCAGTTCCTTGAAAGCCGGGGGATCGATTCAATCGACAAGCTGGGAACCGTTGCTCCGAACGTTAAGATCGAGCGCGCGCCCGCATCCAAGACCATCTCGCAGATCTCGATCCGCGGCTCGGTGACGATCAACCCCGCGATCACCTGGGAACCGGCGGTCGGCCTCTATCTCGACGGGGTCTATATTGCGAAGGCGCAGGGATCGATCTTCGATGTCGCCGATCTCGAGCGGGTCGAACTGCTGCGCGGCCCGCAGGGTACGCTTTATGGCCGCAATGCCCTGGCTGGTGCGGTCAACCTGATTACCCGCAAGCCCAGTGGCGAAGCCGGCGGGTCGATCGAGCTGACCTATGGCAGCTTCAACGATCGTCGGGTCCGCGGCGTGCTCGATCTGCCGCAGTTCGGGCCGTTTTCGGTCAAGGTCTCGGGCCAGTACCGCAAGCGCGACGGCTTGGTCGACCTCGTGCCCAATTCGCCCACCGGCAAGGACCGCACCGACTCGATCGATTCCGGCAGCTTCATGGTCCAGCTGCGCGCCGAACTGTCGGACAGCATCACCGCCGACTATACCTTCGACTACAGCAAGGCGAGCCAGGATCCGCCGTTCTCGCAGCTGCTGCGGGTCAACCGCAATGGCGATCCGCGCGACATCTTCGACCCGGCCTCGCCCGGTTATCCCTTTGGCGGGGCCTTCTTCCCGCTCAATCTCTATACCAACCCGAACCGCGCCACGACCGCGGCCATCGACGCCCCGGCCTATGAACGCTCGCGCTCCTATGGCCATGCGCTGACGCTGACCGCCGAGCTGGGTTCCGCCACGCTGAAGTCGATCACCGCCTACCGCGACCTCGCCTGGGCCGATGGGCTGGATCTGGATGGGTCGCCGCTGCCGGTGGCCTTTACCCAGCGCATCACCGATTACCACGCCTTCAGCCAGGAACTGCAGCTGACCGGCGAGCTCGCCGACGGCCGCCTCAACTACGTGCTGGGCGGGTTCTATTTCGACGAGAAGGCCGAAACGCTGAACCCGCAGACCTATTTCGGCGGCGGGGTGGACCTGCAGTCTGACTATGGTTCGAACACCGAGGCCTTCGCGCTTTACGCCCAGCTTGATTACAAGCTGACCGACGCGCTGAAGGTTACGCTGGGCGGTCGGTACACGCACGAGAAGAAGGACGTGCGCCGCTATTTCCGGGTCAATCGCGATGCCGGGAACGGGATCTTCGCCCCGCTGGTGGTGGCGAACCTGCCCTATGGCGTGATCCCGGATGCCAAGTACAACAACTTCTCGCCGGCCGTGACCCTGGCCTGGGAAGCCAGCGACAACATCAATCTCTATGCCCGCTTTGCCCAGGGCTTCAAGTCGGGCGGCTTCAATGGCGAAACCAACGTCTTCACCGCACCGACCGCGGCCTGCCCCAGTGGGGCGACCGAACTGTGCAATCCCTATCGCCCGGAACAGGTCGACAGCTATGAAGTGGGCGTGAAGACCAAGCTGGCCGATGGCCGGGTGATCTTCAACGTCGCGGCCTTCCGCAGCGAGCACAAGGACATGCAGCTGTCGGTCTTCACGGCCACCACCGGGGCCGCTTCGGTAGTCCGCAATGCCGCCGGCGCGCGGATCCAGGGTCTGGAGTTCGAAACCGTGCTGCGCCCGGTCGACAGCCTGACCATCAACGGTTCGCTGGCGATCCTCGACCCCAAGTACAAGCGCTTCATCGATGGCGGAGTGGACGTATCCGCCAACCGCGCCTTCCCGCACGCGCCCAAGACCACCGCGTCGCTGGGCTTCGACTGGGAAGCGCTGAGCGGCGACTGGGGCAAGCTGAACTTCTATGGCGATGTCAGCTATGTCTCGAAGTACTATACCTTCCCCTATCCGCTGGTCATGCCGACCCGGTCTGACCAGGTTGCGGGCACGACCGAGTCGAAGGGCCGCACGATCGTCAACCTGCGGGCCAGCGTGGCCGATATCCCGATCGGTGGGGTCAAGGCCGAAATCTCGGCCTTCGTCCGAAACCTGACCAAGGAAGCCGATCCGACCAACTTCATCGATTTCGGTCCGGGCTTTGGCGGCATCCTGCTGGGCTACTTCCCCGAACCGCGCACCTTCGGCGTGACCGTGGGGATGAAGTTCTGAGCGGGATGGCAACGCTCGAGGAGCGGCTGCAACGGCTGGAGGATGACCGCGCGATCCGCGATCTCAAGGCCCGCTACCTGCGGGCCTGCGATACCAAGGATCCCGCGGCCGTGCGCGACTGCCTGCTGCCAGAGGGAGCCGTCATTGCCTATGACGGCTTTCCCGCCTTTGCGGATCGCGAGGCTTTCGTGGCGGTCTATGCCGAGCTGGGCTGCGCGCCGGGGATCTTCGACATCCACCACGGCGCCAACGGGGTGATCGCCTTTGACGGTGCCGACCGGGCCATCGGCCAATGGTCGCTGCTGTTCCACAACATCAATCTGGCCAGCCGCACGCTGACCCAGATGGGCGTGGAATACGATGACATCTATATCCGGCAGGACGGGCGCTGGTGGATCGCGGAAACGCGGTCGCGGCGGCTGTCCTGCCTGATCCATACCGTGGACGCGGACGGGCGGCCTGGCGTGGCCGTGATGGGCCAAGCGCCAGAGACTTTCGGCTGAGGAGAATGGCAATGCGGTTTGCAGGCAAGCGAGTGCTGGTTACCGGCGCGGCATCGGGGATCGGCCGGGCCACCGCGCTGCTGTTCGCCCGCGAAGGCGCGCAGGTGATCATCGGCGATATCAACGAAGCAGGTCTTGCCGAAACCGCCGCCCTGATCGGGGCCGCGGCCACGCCGGTGGTCTACAATGCCGAGGATCACGCCTCGTGCCGCGCGCTGGTGGCAACGGCGGCCGAAGGGGGGCTGGACGTGCTGTGCAACGTCGCCGGCCTGCTCAAGTGGGGGCCGACCGAGACCTATGCGGTCGAGGATTTCGAGCGGATCCTGCGGATCAACACGACCAGCGTCTTCGTGCTGTGCCAGGCCGCTTTGCCGCACCTGGTCAAGGCCAAAGGCAACGTGGTCAACATTGCTTCGACCTCGGGCCTGCGCGGCATGATCTATACCGCCGCCTATTGCGCCTCGAAGCACGCGGTGGTCGGCATGACCACGGCGCTGGCGGCGGAATATGCGCCCAAGGGCGTGCGGATCAACGCGGTCTGCCCTGGCCACGTCAACACCCCGATGACCAAGCAGGCACCGCCGGAGGGTGATATCGACTGGCCGATGGTGATGCGCGGCATGCCCAAGCTGGTCGATGGCAGCTGCGATCCGGAGGACATTGCCGAAGCCGTGGCCTTCCTCGCTTCGGACAAGGCCCGCAAGGCGACCGGGACGGTGCTGGTGGTGGACGGCGGCCAGCTGGTCAGCTGAGCAGGGCCTGCGCCGCCGCGCCGCCATCCAGCAGCGCATTGTCGCGGCGCACCACCTGCCAGCCGTCGGCGCCGCGCCGCAGCTCCCAACGGTTGGCTGCCACGCGCACCGGCGCCCATTCGCCATCCTCGTGACGGAACACAACGCTGTGGCAGCGCGCCACGGCGCTGTCCCCCGCAAGGTCGATCGCCGGGCTGGTCAGGACATGGGCGCAGCCATCGGCCAGCAGCGACTGGTGAACCGGCCCGGAAATGAGCGCGGCAATCGCGGGGCGTCCCCGCGCCTCGCCCATGCCGCCCACGGCATAGACCCCGTCCTCGCTCCACAGCGCGGCCACGGCCTCGGCATTGCCGGTATCGGCCAGCGGGCCATAGCGGGCAATCAGGTCGCGGATCGCCTCGCGGTCCTCCAGCAGCCGCAGCCGCTCGGCGATCGGGTCAGGCACCGGCAGCCTTGCGCCCGGCCTGGCGGCCGAAGAAGGTGCAGTCAGCGAGGCTCATCCCCGATGAATAGCCATGCCCCCAGGCCGGCAGGCCCGACGTGCAGCGCCCGGCCGCGAACAGGCCGGGGATCGGCCTGCCACTCCGGTCCAGCACTTCGCCATCGGTCGAGGTCTTGAGCCCGCCCAGGGTGAAGAAGCTGAAATAGCTGTCGTGGAAGTCCAGCTCGAGCGCGATGAACGGCCCCTGGTCCAGCGGCACGAGGATCGGCGGGCGCTTGTCGAACAGCGGATCGCGGCCCTGCCGCGCGTGCTCGTTATAGACCGCCATGGTCGCGCCGAGCGTGCCCTGCGGCAGTTCCAGTTCGGCCTCGACCTCTTCCCAGGTCTCGCCGGTCCCGGCGATCCGCATCCGGGCAAAGTCCATCGGCTGGACGAAATGCGCATTGTCGAGCAGCAGGTAGACCTTGCCGCCCGGCTGGTCGACCGCGCAGCGGCTGACCCGGCCATGATAGCAGTCCTCGTTGATGAACCGCTGCCCCTTGGTGTTCACGAAGGCGCCATAGGCGTGGCTTTCCGGCATGGTCCACGGGCAGGTGGTGAAGAACTGGTCCATGTGGATCGCCTCGCCGCCCGCACCCAGGCCCAGTTCGATCCCCAGGCCATCGTCCTTGTCACCGATCGGATCGTTGAGCTTGAAGGTATCGGGGCAGTGCTTGCGCCGCATGTCCGCGTTGAACACGAAGCCGCCGGTGGCCAGAACCACGCCCTTTGCCGCCTTCACGAAGCGCGGCTGGTTGTCGATCCGCACCACCAGGCCGACGATCCGTGCACCGTCCTGCACCAGCGCCAGGGCGCGGGCATCGGTAACGACTTCCACACCCTTGGCGCGGGCGCTGGCTTCCAGCACGTCGACCAGCGGACGTCCGCCGCCCCAGCCCATGTGCTGGATCACGTGGCCGCGCGGGGCCGGCTTGGCCAGATCGCAGAACGGCGCCGCCGCCTCACTGCCCGACCAGATCAGGGTGCTGTCATCGGTCGGCTCGATCAGCTTGCCGGGCAGGTAATTGCCGCGATAGGGCACGCCCTGCGCCTTCAGCCAGGCATAGTGGTTCAACGCCTCGCGGCCATAGAGCTCGCACTTGGCCTCATCGACACAGGGGCCACCAGCCAGCTTGAGATAGGCGGTGAAATCCTCGGTCGAATCCTCGAAGCCCGCCGCGCGCTGGGCATCGGTGCCGCCGCCCCCGCCGATATAGATCTCTCCGCCGGACAGGCCCGAAGCCCCGCCACTGCCCGAATTGCGCTCGAACAGCATGACCCGCGCGCCCGCATCCGCCGCCTCGATCGCGGCGCAGGCACCGGTCGCACCAAAGCCGATCACGGCCACGTCGGTCTCAAAATCCCAGCCCGGCACCTTGGCGGCGGGATAAGGGCGGTGCTGCGAAATTTCCGTCATGGTTCTAGCCTGCCTTGGCCTTCAGCATGTCGAGCGCGACATCGACGATCATGTCTTCCTGCCCGCCCACCATCTTGCGTCGGCCCAGTTCCAGCAGGATCTCGCGCGTGTCGATCCCATAGGTCTCGCTGGCCTTTTCGGCATGGCGCAGGAAGCTGGAATAGACCCCGGCATAGCCCAGGCTCAGCGTTTCGCGATCAACCCGGACCGGGCGATCCTGAAGCGGCCGGACCAGGTCTTCGGCCGCATCCATCAGCAGGCTGACATCGCAGCCGTGGTTCCAGCCCTTGCGGTCCACCGCGGCCACGAAGACTTCGAGCGGGGCATTGCCCGCGCCCGCGCCCATGCCGGTGAGCGAGGCATCGATCCGCACCGCCCCGCACTGGGCCGCAACGATCGAGTTGGCGACGCCAAGCGACAGGTTGTGGTGGGCGTGCATCCCGCGCTCGGTCTCGGGCTTCAGCACCCGGTCATAGGCTTCGAACCGGGCGCGCACTCCGTCCATGTCGAGCGCGCCGCCGCTGTCGGTCACATAGACGCAGTGCGCGCCATAGCTTTCCATCAGCAGGGCCTGGCTGGCCAGCTGCTCGGGCTCGATCATGTGGCTCATCATCAGGAAGCCGGACACGTCCATGCCCAAATCGCGGGCAATGCCAATATGCTGCTTCGATACGTCGGCCTCGGTGCAATGCGTCGCGACGCGGACCGAGCGGACGCCGATATCATAGGCACGGCGCAGTTCATCGACCGTGCCGACACCCGGCAGGATCAGCGTGGTCAGCACGCATTTGTCGAGCACTTCGGCCACGGCTTCCAGCCATTCCCAATCGGTATGGGCGCCGAAGCCATAGTTGAAGCTGGCGCCGGACAGGCCATCGCCATGGGCCACCTCGATCGCATCGACGCCGGCCGCCTCGATCGCCTGGGCAATCGCGCGGACATGGTCGATCCCGTACATGTGGCGGACGGCGTGCATCCCGTCGCGCAGGGTCACGTCCTGGATATAGAGCTTGTCGCCAGCGTTCACATCGAACTTGCTCATTGTGCCATTCTCCGCGCAGCCAGCAGTTCGCCAGTGGCCTTGGCCGCGGCGGTCATGATGTCAAGATTGCCGGAATAGCTCGGCAGGTAATCGCCCGCCCCTTCGACCTCGAGCATGATCATCGACTTGATCCCGGTGAATTCGCCCATGCCGGGGATCTTCAGCTTGTTGTTGTCGCCGAACCGCTCGAACTGGACTTCCTGCTTGAGCCGGTAGCCGGGGACATACTTCTGCACTTCGGCGACCATTTCCTCGACCGAGCGACGGATCGCGTCCTCGCTGCCGCCTTCGGACAGGGTGAACACGGTGTCGCGCATGATCATCGGCGGTTCGGCCGGGTTGAGGATGATGATCGCCTTGCCGCGGGTCGCCCCGCCAACCACCTCGATCGCGCGGGCGGTGGTGCGGGTGAACTCGTCGATATTGGCGCGGGTGCCGGGGCCAGCCGAGCGCGAGGAGACCGAGGCGACGATTTCGGCATAGTGCAGCTTGTCGGTCACGCGGGCGACGGCGGCAACCATCGGGATCGTGGCCTGTCCGCCGCAGGTCACCATGTTGACGTTCGGCTGGTCGAGGTGCTGGCTCATGTTGACCGGCGGAACGGTGAACGGCCCGATCGCGGCCGGGGTCAGGTCAACCACCTGGATCCCGTCGGCGCGCAGCGCCTCGTCATGGGCCTTGTGGGCATAGGCGCTGGTCGCATCGAAGGCGATGCCGATCTCGGCATAGCAGGGCAGCTGCTTCAGCCCCTCGATCCCTTCGTGCGTCGTGGCGATGCCATGTTCGCGGGCCATGGCCAGGCCTTCGGACGCGGGGTCGATCCCCACGACCGCCGCCAGTTCCATGTTCTGGGGATACTTGATCATCTTCATCATCAGGTCGGTGCCGATATTGCCCGAACCGATGATCGCGGCCTTCACGCGTGCCATTGCTGTTTCCTTAGACAAACCGGGCCGTGCAGGTGCCGACACCGTGCAGGGTCATTTCGAACACATCGCCCTTCACCGCCGGTTCGAGCGGGACGAGACTGCCAGAGAGGATCACGTCCCCGGCATCGAGCGTGACGCCATAGGCGCCAAGGGTATTGGCCAGCCAGGCCACGGCCTGGGCCGGATCGCCCTGGACCGCGCTGCCATAGCCTTCGGACAGCGGCGCGCCGTTCTTGGTGACGGTAACATGGAGCGCGGGCAGATCGTGCTCGCGCGGATCGGCCTGTGCCGCGCCCAGCACGAAGACCCCGCAAGAGGCATTGTCGGCCACGGTATCGACAATGCCGATCTTCCAGTCGCGGATCCGGCTGTCGACGATCTCGAAGCAGGGGGCGATGTAGGCGGTCGCGGCCATCACGTCGGCGGCGGTCACGCCGGGGCCGTTGAGGCTGTCCTTCAGGACGAAGGCGATTTCGGCCTCGGCGCGCGGGGCGATCAGCGCCTTGGCATCGATGTCGATTTCCGCACCGACCTGCATCCAGTCGGTCAGGAAGCCGAAATCGGGCTGGTGGACGCCGAGCATGTCCTGCACCGCCTTGCTGGTCACGCCGATCTTCTTGCCGACCACGCGTTCGCCATCGGCCTGGCGGCGGGCCAGGAAGCCGAGCGAGATCGCATAGGCATCGTCGATGGTCAGATCAGGGTGGCGCTCGATCAGCGGGGCCACGGTGCGGCGTTCGCGCAACGCGGCATAAAGTTCCGCCGCCAGGTCTTCGCGCAGGCTCACAGATATCCTCCGTCCTGGTAGATCAGCGGAGCGACCGTATCGCTGACGCTGGCGCGCAGCACGCGGGCAATAACGATCGAATGGGTGCCATAGGCCAGCATGGCATCGATCACGCAGCTGAGGTTGGCCTGGGCCCCGGCCAGTTCGGGCAGGCCATTGAAGCCTTCGCGCCAGTCACCGATCCGGAACCGCTCTTCCTGCGGCACGCCGCCACCGAACGCGGCCGAGACATCCTGCTGGTCGCGCGCCAGGAGGTTCACCGAGAGCGGCGCGGTCGGCACCAGCAGGCCGTGCAGCAAGGTGGACCGATTGACGCAGACCAGCACGGCGGGCGGATCGACGGTGAGCGAGGTGATCGAGGTGGCGGCCATGCCGACCGGCCCGGTCTCGCCCCGCGCCGCGACCACCGCGACCGAGGCCGCCAGCCGCCGCATTGCCGCGCGGAACTGGCCGGGCAGCTCGTCCGGGATCAGGGGATAGCCTTCAGCCACGCAGGAATTCCAGGCTGTAGCGGTTGAACTCCTCCGCCCGTTCGACCTGCACCCAGTGGCCGGTGCGGGTAAAGGTCATGCAGCGGGCATCGGCGCAGCGATCGAGGAAGTGGCGCGCGCCGCTTTCGGGGCAGAACTCGTCGTTCAGCCCCCACAGTACGAAGATCGGCACATTGAGCTCGCCCACCCGCGGGCCAAGGTTGGGCGTGCGCATCCGCACCAGCACGTCCTTGGGCTGGGTGCGAGCCACGGCAAAGCGTTCCTGCACCAGCGCCTCGGGAATGTTCGGGGCGAAATCGGGGTGGACCAGGTTGCCGATCAGGCGGCGCTGTTCGTCGAGGTTGAAATCCGGCCCGCCGAAGTTGGATACCATCTTGGTGATCCCCGGCATCTTGAAATAGTCGGCCTGTTCCTCGACGCATCCGGGTGCCATCAGGATCAGCCGCTCGGTGAATTCCGGATGGTCGAGCGTCAGCTGGATCGCCACCCCGCCGCCCAGCGAATTGCCGACCAGCGTGGCCCGTTCGATCCCGTGCTGGCGCAGCGCATCATAGAGCGTGTCGGTGAACAGCTGCAGGGTATAGTCGATCCCCTCGGGCTTCGACGAAGCGCCATAGCCGATCATGTCGGGCAGGATCACCTGGTAGCCGGCGGCCACGAACTCCGGCCAGTTCTGGCGAAAGTTCGAAGCCCCCGATGCCCCAGGCCCGCTGCCGTGGATGAAGACCACCACCGGGCCGGCCCCGGCCGACTTCAGGTGAATCTGATAGCCGCCCGCAACCGTGTAAGTCGCTTCCCTCAACCCGGTCATGTCCCCTCTCCCTCGATCGCGCGTTACAGGAACGGATTGAGCGGCGCTTCGCCCAGCATGGCGTTAACCGCATCGCCGGTCCGGTTGGCGGGATCGTTGGCCACGTGGGCGCGGCCCGCATGGAGATCGAGCCAGGGCTGGATGATGTCGCTGGTCATGTAGATCGCCCGGCCGCCCAGCAGCTGGACCACATCGTCGATCAGCCCGGCCAAGCGCCGCACCACCGTGGCCGACTGGTAAGTATAGAAGGCGCGCTTTTCCATCGGGATGGCCTCGCCGCGTTCGGCATAGCCCATCAGGTCCTCGAAGGTCAGGCGCAGGGTGGTTTCCATCTCGCCCTTTTCGGCAATCGCGCGGGCGATCGCGGCGTGCAGGATCGGGTCCTGCTTCGATGCCTTGCCGGTATTGGTCGAAACGCGGTCCTGCATGATCTGCATGGCGGCATTGATCGCCGCCTGCGCGCCTCCGAAGGCCGCAGTCGAGACCGAGCGAACAAAGACCTGCGCCCAGGGCAGGCGATAGAGCGGGCCGGTGTTCACGTCCTGGCCGGGGTTCTGGCACAGGAAGCCATCGATCGACCGGTGGGTGCGGTAGTCGGGCACGAAGACATCGTCGACGATGATGTCGTGGCTGCCGGTGCCCTGCAGGCCGAAGGTGTGCCAGGCATCCTTGCCGATGGTGTAATCGCTGCGCGGCAGCAGGAAGGTGCGCATTTCGGCCGGGGTGCCATCGTCCTTGGGCGGACAGAACGCGCCCAGCAGCACCCAGCCGCAGTGGACCGAACCGGTGGAGAAGCCCCAGTGGCCCGAGAGGCGGAAACCACCCTCGACATGGGTGACCTTGCCGACCGGCTGATAGGTCGAGGAGACCAGCATAGAGGGATCGTCGCCCCACACTTCCTGCTGCGCCTCGTCATGGAACAGCGCCATTTCATAGGGGTGGCAGCCCAGCACGCCGTACATCCAGCCGGTCGACATGCAGCCTTCGGCCAGGGCCTTCTGCACCTCGAAGAACACATTCGGATGCATCTCGTAACCGCCATAGCGCTTGGGCTGGAGGATCCGGAAAAAGCCGGCTTCCTGCATCTCGGCAATGGTTTCGACCGAAACGTCGCGATTGGCCACGCAGGCGCGCGCCCGGGCCTTCAGGGTGGGGATCATCGCCTTCGCGCGGGCGATCAGTTCTGCGCTGGTCGGCACGGAGGGCGTGCTCTGCGGCTGGACGGCTGCGGTGGCCATTCTCCCGGATTCCTCTTGCTTGCTTCGACTCAGCCCTGCGGAATAGCGGGCCTCGTAAAATTTTCTATCGTTTGATACGCAAATCGTCAATTGAAAAGCCGTTTGACTTCCGATAATGCGGTTTGACCACGCAGTTGATCCCGCGATTCACTGATAGTGGGCAGTTTGGGAGAACAGCCGGTTTGGCACAGGCACTGAACATCGATCTGGCAGACAAGGTGGCGCTCGTCACCGGCGGCACGCGCGGGCTGGGCCGGGCGATCTCGGCCCGCCTGGCCGAAGCGGGCTGCACCGTGGTGGCCTGCGCCCGCAATGCGCCGGACAGCCTGCCCGCGGGCGTGTCCTTCATCCCCGCCGATATCCGTGATGCCGATGCGGCGCGCGCGCTGGTCGACGGGATCGTCGCCGCCCATGGCCGGATCGATATCCTGGTGAACAATGCCGGCGGATCGCCCGCTACGGCGATCGAGGCGGCCAGCCCGCGCTTCGTCGATGCGATCCTCAAGCTCAATCTGGTTGCCCCGCTCTATCTCGCGCAGGCCGCGCACCCGCACATGGTCGCGGCGGGCGGGGGCAATATCGTCAACATCGCCAGCGTTTCGGGCATCCGCCCCTCACCCGGCACTGCGGTTTATGGCGCGGCCAAGGCCGGGCTGCTGAACCTGACCCAGAGCCTGGCGCAGGAATGGGGCCCGGCCGGAATCCGGGTCAACGCAATCATCGCCGGACTGATGCAGACCGAAAACGCCGAAGCGACCTATGGCGATGCCGAGGCCCAGGCTGCGGTCGGCCGTTCGATGCCGCTGCAACGGATGGGCACGGGCGATGACCTCGCCGGGGCCGTCCTGTGGCTCTGCTCGCCACTGGCCGCCTGGGTCAGCGGCGCAAGGATCAACGTCGATGGCGGGGGCGAACGGCCCTATTTCCTCGACCTCGTGAAAGGAAATTGACAGCCATGGGCATCAAGGCGCTTGGCTATGTGGTCATCGAGACGGCGCAGCCGCAACGGTGGGACCACTTTCTGACCCAACTGGCGGGCGTGATGCGTGCCCCCGATGCGGCCGACGGCGCGCAGCTTTACCGGATCGACCAGCGGCCTTTCCGCTTCCGGATCGAACCGGGCGCGCAGGACCGCTTCGTGGCCGCCGCCTATGAGGTGGACAGCGACGGGGCGCTCGATGCCCTGGCCAGCGCGATTGCCGCCGCCGGGCAGCCGGTCACCCCCGGTTCGGCCGTCGAAGCCGCGCTGCGCGGGGTCGGGCGGTTCTTCCGCACCAGCGATCCGGCCGGCAACGGGCTGGAATTCTATTATGGTAACAGCACGGCCGAGACGCCCTTCGTCTCGCCGCTGGGCATTTCCCATTTCATCACCGGCGAGATGGGCATGGGCCACGCGGTCTTTTCAGCGCCGAACTTCAACGAATGCGTCGCCTTCTACCGCGATGTCGTCGGCTTCCACGAAACCGACATGCCGCGCTTCTTCTTCGGCGGCGGCGGTCCGGACGATCCGGGCATGGGCTTTGCCTTCATGCACGCCGACAATGGCCGCCACCATTCGATCGCGCTGGGCGAAGGCCCGGTCCCGCCCTCGGGCTGCGTGCACCTGATGCTGGAGCTGCCCAGCCTGGTCGAGGTGGGCAAGGCCTATGACCGGATGAAGGCCATGGGCTATCCCGAAAGCGCCAGCCTCGGCCAGCACTACAACGACGAGACGGTCGGCTTCTATGTCCAGACCCCCGGCGGCTTCGACCTCGAGATCGGCTGCGACAGCCTGGTGATCGACCCGGCCAGTTGGGAAGTGACCCGCCACAAGGGGATCAGCATCTGGGGCCACGAATGGGCCTGGCAGAAGGCGATGAAGGAACAACAGGCGGCAGCGGAATGACCATGTTGGACAAACGCATGACCCCGGCGGAAATCGTCGGACAACTCAGCGACGGGATGACGCTGGGGATCGGCGGCTGGGGCCCGCGGCGCAAGCCGATGGCCTTGGTGCGCGAGATCCTGCGCTCTGACCTGAAGGACCTGACCGTGGTCGCCTATGGCGGCGCCGATGTCGGCATGCTCTGCGCGGCGGGCAAGGTCAGGAAGCTGGTCTTCGCCTTCGTTAGCCTCGATGCGATCCCGCTGGAGCCGTGGTTCCGCAAAAGCCGCGAGGCCGGGCAGATCCAGGTGCTGGAACTGGACGAGGGGATGTTCCAGTGGGGCCTCAAGGCCGCGGCCTTCGGACTGCCATTCCTGCCCACTCGCGTCGGCCTTGGCACGGACCTGGCCGAACTGGGCGGGCTCAAGACCGTGCAATCGCCCTATGCCGATGGCGAAACGCTGATCGCCATGCCGGCGCTGAAGCTCGATGCCGCGCTGCTCCACGTTAACCGCAGCGACTGGCGCGGCAATATCCAGGCCTTTGGCCCCGACGTCTATTACGACGAGTGGTTCGCCCGCGCCGCCGCGAAAACCTATGTCAGCTGCGAGGAACTGGTCGACCGGATGGAAGACCACTACCCCGGCGATGCCCAGGCCAATATCGTCGAGCGCGCCTTCATCAGCGGGGTCAGCCACATTCCCTGCGGCGCCCACCCCAGTTCGATGCCCCCGGCCTATGGCTGGGACATGAAGGCCTTCAAGGCCTATGCCGATGCCGCGAAGGACCCGGGTGACTGGGCCGCGGTGCGTGACCGTTTCGTCGGCGCGAGCGAGGAAGCCTACCTCGCCGGGTTCGGCGGCAAGGAGGCGGTGACGGCTCTGCCGTTGCCGATTTTCTGATGACCCAGGTAACTCTCGCAGAACTGTGCATCTTCGCCTGTTCGGAAGCCTTCCGGAACAATGGCGAGATCATTGCAACGGGCGTTGGCCCGGTGCCGCGCCTCGCCGCCGGCCTCGCCAAGCTGACTCATAGCCCCGAACTGATGATGACCGATGGCGAAGCCTATCTGGTCGAACAGCCGGTGCCGCTGGGCCCGCGCGGTTATGACGATCGCAAGGCGGCCGGCTACTTGCCCTTCAGCCGCTTCTTCGATGCCGCGGTCTGGACCGGGCGGCGGCACGCCATGGTCAGCCCCACCCAGATCGACCGCTTCGGCCAGATCAACCTGTCGCAGCTGGGCGGCACGCACCGCCAGCCCAAGACCCAGATGCTGGGCGTGCGCGGCTTTCCGGGGAACACGATCTACCACCCCAACAGCTTCTTCTTCCCCGGCCACACCACGCGCGTGTTCGTGGCGGGCGAGGTCGATATGGTGTCGGGCGTGGGCTACAATCCCGCCAAGCGCGTGCCCGGCGGCAACTATTCCGCCGTTGACCTGCGCACGATCGTCACCAACCTGTGCGTGATGGATTTTGGCGGGCCGGACCATGCGATCCGCGTGATCTCACTCCATCCCGGCGTGACCTTTGCCGAAGTGCAGGAAGCGACCGGCTTTGCCCTGATTGACGCGGTGGCCGGCGAAACCGCCCTGCCCGATGCCGAGGCGCTGGCGATCATCGCCAGCCTCGATCCGCACAACATCCGCGCCAGCGTGATCAAGGACAATCCCCCAGCCCGAAAGGCCGCAGCATGACCAAGGGACGCGAACTCGTCGAACCGCTGGACGCAACGCCAGAATACGAAACCGCCGAGCCGGTACGCTATGAAGTGATCGATGGCGTGGCCTGGATCACCATGAACCGGCCCGGCTTCAACAATGCCCAGAACGGGCAGATGACCTATGCGCTGGACGATGCCTTCAACCGCGCCGTCCAGGATGACAGCGTCGGCGCGATCGTGCTGGCGGGCGAAGGCAAGCACTTCTCCGCCGGGCACGATATCGGCACGCCAGGCCGCGATCTGCACCACGAATTCGACAAGCGGCTGATGATCGGTCCGCACACCAACAAGCCGGCCGCCGAACTGCTCTATACCCGCGAACAGGAACAGTACCTGGGCATGTGCCGCCGCTGGCGCGACATTCCCAAGCCGACCATCGCCATGGTTCAGGGCGCCTGTATCGCCGGCGGGCTGATGCTGGCCTGGGTCTGCGACCTGATCGTGGCCAGCGAGGATGCGTTCTTCCAGGATCCGGTCGTGCCGATGATGGGCATCCCGGGGGTGGAATACTTCGCCCACGCCTATGAACTGCCGCCGCGCGTGGCCAAGGAATTCCTGCTGCTGGGCGAACGGATGAGCGCCAGCCGCGCCTACAACTTCGGCATGGTCAACAAGGTGGTCCCGCGCGAGGAACTGCGCGAGGCGACCGCCGCCTGGGCCGCCAAGCTGGCTGGCGCCCCGCGCCTTGGCAACTGGCTGACCAAGCAGGCGGTCAACCATGTCGAGGAACTGCGCGGCAAGCGCAGCGCGATGGACGCGGTGTTCCACATGCACCACTTCGCCCACGCCCAGAACGACCTGGTCTATGGCAATTCGATTGCCGGGGTTTCGGGCAAGTCGGCGGCCGCCGCCAACAAGCAGCGCGGCGGCGAGGGCTGAACCTTGGCCGATCCGCTCGCCACGGCGCTGACTGACCGGCTCGGCTGCCGGCTGCCGGTGATCCAGACCGCGATGGGCTGGATCGCGACGCCGCAGCTGGTCGCCGCCACCAGCAATGCCGGGGCCTTCGGCTTCCTGGCCGGTGCCGTGATGAAGCCGGCCGAACTGGGCGAGGCGATTGCCCGGTTGAAGGACCTGACGCCGCACGGCTTCGGGGTGAACTTCCATTCGTTCCAGCCCGGCGCAGCCGAGATCGTGGAAATCATCCTCGCCAATGCGGACCGGGTGAAGGCCGTCAGCTTTGGCCGGGGTCCGGACGCGAAGATGATCGGCGCTTTCCGCGACAAGGGGATCCTTTGCATCCCCACTGTCGGCGCGGTGAAGCATGCCGAAAAGATGGTCCAGTTGGGCTGCGAGATGATCACTGTCCAGGGCGGCGAAGGTGGCGGGCATACCGGTTCGGTCCCCACCACCGTCCTGCTGCCGCAGGTGCTGAGCGCGGTCGATGTGCCGGTGGTCGCTGCCGGGGGCTTTGCCGACGGGCGCGGCCTCGCCGCCGCGCTGGCCTGGGGCGCCTGCGGGATCGCCATGGGCACCCGCTTCATGATGACTGCCGACAGCCCGGTGCCGGCCGCGCCCAAGGCCGCCTATGTCAAGGCCGGGACCGGCGACATCATCGTCTCCACCAAGGTCGATGGCATCCCGCAGCGGTTGATCCTCAACCCGCTGCTCCGCCGGATCGAGGGTTCGGGCCGGATGGCCATGTGGCTCCGCGCGATCGAGGCGGGGCTCGAAATGAAGCGCCAGACCGGCATGAGCTGGGGCCAGGTGCTGGGCACGGCGCGCAGCATGACCAGCCACGGCGAAATGCCACTGAGCGCGGCGATGATGGCTGCTGCCGCGCCGATCATGATCCAGCGCGCGGTCGTCTCGGGCGATGCCGAACACGGACTGATGGCCACCGGCATGGTCGCCGGGCGGCTGGCCGACCTGCCGAGCTGCGCCGACCTCCTCAAGACCATCGAAACCGAGGCGCGCGACCGGATCGCGGCGCTCTGCGCGAAGGACTGAACCGCCATGCCGATCACCACCACGATCCAGGATCGCATCGCCGAAATCGTTTTCGACGTGCCGCCGGTCAACGCCTTTGACAGCGAGACCTGGATGTCGCTCCCGGCGATCATTTCCGCCGCAGCCAGCAATCCCGAGGTCAACTGCGTGCTGATCCGCGCCGCCGAGGAATCGCGCGGTTTCTGCGGCGGGGTCGATATCAAGGAAATGCAGGCCCATCCCGAACGGATCACCGTGCTCAACCGCGGCAATTACCTGACCTTCAAGGCGATCCGCGATGCTGAGGTGCCGGTGATGGTGGCCGTGCACCGGTTCGTGATCGGCGGGGGGATCGGGATCTGCGGGGCGAGCGACACGATCATTGCCGCCGACGATGCCTTCTTCAGCCTGCCCGAAGTCGATCGCGGGGCGATGGGCGGGGCCAGCCACCTCTCGCGCATGCTGCCGCTGCACAAGGTGCGCGCCGCCTTCTTCACCGGCGGCAACATTCCGGTGGCGGAAGCATACCGGCTGGGCGCGGTCGAAAAGGTGGTGCCACGCGCCGATCTGGTGGCCGAAGCGCGCGCCTTCTGCGCGGTGGTCGCGGGCAAGAGCCGCAAGGCACTGGTGATCGCCAAGGAGGCGCTCAACGGGCTGGAGCCGCGCGATGTCGATCGCGGCTATCGCTGGGAACAGGGCTTCACGCTCGAAATGTACATGCACGAAGACAGCCAGAAGAGCCGCGATGCCTTCGTCGAAACGGGCAAGGCCGCGAAGTTCTGATGCATCTGGAATATACCCCCGAACAGCAGGCGTTCCGGGCCGAAGTGCGTGCCTGGATGGAAGCCCACGTGCCGAAGGAGCCGCTCGTCACGCTGGAATGCCGCGAAGGCTATGACCAGCACGTCGAATGGGAACGGACCCTGGCCAGCGGCAACTGGGGCATGGTCACCTGGCCTGAGGCATACGGCGGGCGCGGGCTGGACCTGATCCAGTGGCTGATCTTCGAGGAAGAGTATTTCCGCGCCGGTGGCCCCAACCGGGCCAACCAGAACGGGATCTTCCTGCTCGGCCCGACCATCATGGAATTCGGCACCGAGGAACAGAAGGCCCGCTTCCTGCCGCCGATGGCGCGAGGCGAGGTGATCTGGGCCCAGGCCTGGTCCGAACCCGGAGCGGGCAGCGACATGGCGGCGATCCAGTCGAAAGCGGTGCGGGACGGCGATCATTACGTGATCACCGGGCAGAAGACCTGGTCCAGCCGCGCCGCCTTTGCCGACTGGGGCTTTGGCATCTTCCGCACCGATCCCGACAGCAAGCGGCACAAGGGGCTGACCTTCATCCTGTTCGACCTGAACAGCCCCGGCATCACCCGCCGCCCGATCCGGCAGCTGCATGGCGATACCGGCTTTGCCGAACTGTTCTTCGACGAAGTGCGGGTGCCTGTCGAGAACTGCCTGGCGGGCGAAGGCGAAGGCTGGAACGTGGCCATGGCCACCGCCGGGTTCGAACGCGGGCTGATGCTGCGCTCGCCCGGCCGGTTCCAGGCGACCGCCAAGCGCCTCGTCGAGCTCTACCGCGCGCATGAGGCCGAAGCCTCGCCCGCCGCGCGCGAGGCAGTGGTCCAGGCCTGGATGCAGGCCCAGGCCTATGCCTGGAACACCTATGCCGTTGCCGCCAAGATCATGGCCGGGGGCAAGATCGGGGCCGAAGCGAGCCTGAACAAGATTTTCTGGTCGGAACTGGACCGCGCGATGCACCGCACCGCCATGCAGATCCTGGGCGCCCATGCCGAGCTCAAGCGGTTCGGCAACGGGCAGATCAACCAGTGGCTCGAAGGCTATATCTTCTCGCTCTCGGGCCCGATTTATGCCGGATCGAACGAGGTGCAGCGCAACATCATCGCCGAGCGCCTGCTGGGCCTTCCGCGGGCGGGAGCAGGCTGATGGACTTCCGCTTCACCGATGACCAGCTGACCCTGGCCGAATCTGTCCGCGATTACCTGGCCGGCACCCATGGCCCGGAAGTGCTGCGCCGCCTCGACAGCGAGGGCAATCGCGACCCTGCGATCTGGCAGGGCCTGGTCGACATGGGGCTGACCGGCCTGCTGGTACCCGAAGAACATAGCGGCCTCGGCCTGGGCCTGGTCGAAGCCGCGCTGATCGCCACCGAATGCGGCCGGGCCTGCCTGGCCGAACCGCTGGTCGACACCGCTTTCGTCGCCGTGCCCTGGCTGGTGCGGCGGGGCGAGGTGGCAGAGCTTGGCGCCATTGCCGCCGGGACCCGCAAGGTCGCCCTGCCCCACGTGCTCAACCCCTGGGTGGCCGATGGCGCGGACGAGTTCCCCGGCCAGCCGCTCCAGAGCGTCGATCCCTTGCGCAACCTGGTGATGTTCCCGGCCAGCGGCAGCGCCGACCCGCACCTGCTTGACCTCGGCGCGCTGATGAGCGCCGCGCAGCTCGTCGGCCTGGCCGAAGCGATGCTCCACCAGGCGACCGAATATGCCAAGGTCCGCACCCAGTTCGGCCAGCCGGTCGGCGCCTTCCAGGGCCTCAAGCACCAGCTGGCGAGCTGCGCGGTGGCGGTGGAGTTCGCCAAGCCCGCCTTGTGGTACGCCGCAGGTACGCTTGAGTGCATGTCGAGTAACACTTCGGTGCATGTCAGCCACGCCAAGGTGATGGCGACCGACGCCGCGATCCAGACCGCCGAGACCGCGATCCAGGTCCACGGGGCGATGGGCTATACCTACGAGGTCGACCTGCACTTCTGGATGAAGCGCGCCTGGGCGCTGGCCGGTTCCTGGGGCGACCGCGCCTGCCACCTCAAACGGATCGACCAGGCCGTGATCGGAGGCACCCTGCCGATCGGCCCCGAACACACTTTTGCGTGAGAAAACACATGGCTGAAGCCTATATCATCGACGCAGTCCGCACCCCCATCGGGCGCAAGAAGGGCAGCCTGGCCCACCTCCACCCGGCCGACCTTGGCGCTCACCCGATCAAGGCGCTGGTCGAACGCACCGGGATCGACGCCAATGCCGTCGACGACGTGGTCTGGGGCTGCTGCGACACGATCGGCCCCCAGGCGGGCGACATTGGCCGCACTGTCTGGCTGGTCGCCGGCCTGCCGCTCCACGTGCCCGGCACCACCATCGACCGCCAGTGCGGATCAAGCCAGCAAGCCGTTCATTTTGCGGCCCAGGGCGTGATGAGCGGAACCCAGGACCTGGTCGTCGCGGGCGGCAGCCAGGCGATGAACGCGATCCCGATTTCTGCGGCGATGTATGCCGGCCAGCCCTATGGCTTCGACAATCCCTTCAACACCAGCAAGGGCTGGGTCGAGCGGTTCGGCGACGGCCTGCTCAACCAGATCAACTCGGCCGAGATGATCGCCCGGAAGTGGCAGATCAGCCGCGAAGAGATGGAAGCATTCGCCCTCGCCAGCCACCAGCGCGCCCACGCCGCCAGCGAAGGCGGCCTGTTCAAGGGCGAAATCGCCCCGCTCGAAGGGCTGGAAGCCGACGAGACGATCCGCCCCGGCACCACGCTGGAAGGCCTCGTCAGCCTCAAGACCGTGCAGGAAGGCGGGGTCATAACCGCCGGGGTTGCCAGCCAGAACTGCGATGGCGCCGCCGCGCTGCTGATCGCCAGCGAGCAGGCGGTCAAGGACCACGGCCTCAAGCCGCGCGCCCGCATCCACCACATCTCCGTCCGCGCCGATGATCCCGTCTGGATGCTGACCGCGCCGATCCCGGCGACGCAGCACGCGCTGAAGAAGGCCGGGATGACCGTGGCCGACATCGACCTGTTCGAATGCAACGAGGCCTTCGCCTCGGTCCCGCTGGCCTGGATGAAGGAGCTCGGCATTCCGCACGAGAAGGTCAACGTGCGCGGCGGGGCCATCGCGCTCGGCCATCCGCTGGGCGGCACCGGCGCGCGGCTGATGACCACGCTGCTCAACGCGCTGGAGGCCACCGGCGGTCGCTATGGCCTGCAAACCATGTGCGAAGGCGGCGGCCAGGCCAACGTCACGATTATCGAGAGGCTGTAATGGGTATCTGCGAAGGACGCACCGTCATCATCACCGGCGCCGCCCGCGGCCTGGGCCGGGCCTATGCCCTGGCCTTTGGCGCGGAAGGGGCCAACGTGGTGGTCAACGACATCGGCACCTCGCTGCACGGCGAAGGGCGCGACACCTCTGCCGCCGATGCCGTGGTGGAGGAAATCCGCGCCGCCGGAGGCCAGGCGATTGCCAATTACGAGGACATCACCGACTGGGACGCGGCCAAGCGGATCGTCGATGCCGCGCTGGAAGCCTTCGGTGACCTCCACGTGGTGGTCAACAATGCCGGGATCGTGCGCGACCGGATGTTCGTTTCTGCGACGCTGGAGGAATGGGACGCGACCATGCACGTCCACCTGCGCGGGCATTTCTGCCTGTCGCGCCATGCGGTGAACTACTGGCGCGAAAAGCAGAAAGGCGGGGCCAATCCCGATGCCCGGATCATCAACACCTCGTCCGGTGCAGGGCTGCAGGGCTCGATCGCCCAGGCCGCCTATTCGACCGCCAAAGGCGGGATCGCCGCGCTGACGCTGGTCCAGGCGGCAGAGCTGGGCCGCTATGGCATCACGGCCAATGCCCTGGCCCCGTCGGCGCGGACCCGGATGACCGAGCAGGCCTTTGCCGACAAGATGGCGACCGAAGGCCAGGCCTTCGACGTGATGGACCCGGCGAATATCGCCCCCACCGTGGTCTGGCTGGGGAGCGCCGAAAGCGCGGACGTGACCGGCTGCGTCTTCGAACTCGAAGGCGGCAAGATCATGCTGGAGGATGGCTGGCGCGAAGGTCCGGTGGTGGACAAGGGCGCGCAGTGGGCAACGGCCGAAGTGGGCCCGGTGGTCGAGCGGCTGCTGGCGGAACGGATGCCGCCGCGCAAGGTCTGGGGGACTGCGTAATGGAATTCGTCTTCACCGAAGAACAGGCGATGATCGGCGAGACGGCGCGCGCCTTCTTTGCCGAAAATGCAACCAGCGAACGCACTCGCAAGGCCATGGCCGCAGACGGGATCGACCGTGATCTGTGGACCGCCTTCTGCCAGGAACTGGGGCTGTCCGGCATCGGCATTCCGGAAAGCGCGGGCGGTGCGGGGCTGGGCCTCGTCGAGCTGGCGATCATCGCCGAAGCGGCAGGCGCTCAGGTGGCTGCGCTGCCGATGCTGGGTTCGCTGGTGCTGTCCGCCCAGGCGATTGCCGCCGGGGGCAGCGCCGAACAGCAGGCGGCACGTCTGCCCGGATTGCTTTCGGGTGAGGTCGTCGCCGGTTACGTCCACGATGCGGGCATCACGGCGGATGGCGCCGGCCTGAGCGGCAGCGCGGGCTTTGTCGCCCATGGCGGCTCGGCGCAGCTGTTCGTCGTGACCAGCAACACCGGCGCCTGGCTGGTTCCGGCCGATGGACCGGGCGTGACGGTCACGCCGCTGACTAGCATGGACCAGACCCGGCCCTATGCCCGCGTCACCCTGGCTGACGCGCCGGGTGAGCCGCTGGCCGATCCCGCCGCCGCGATTGCCGCCGCGCACCGCGCCGGGTTCGTCGCGGTGGCTGCCGAGGCGCTGGGCGGGGCCCAGGCCGCGCTTGACCGCACGGTGGCCTATGCCCGCGAGCGCGTCCAGTTCGGGCGGCCGATCGGCTCGTTCCAGGCCTACAAGCACCGCCTGGCCGACCTGATGATCGAGATCGAGCAGGCCCGCTCGGCCGTCTATTGGGCGGCCTGCGCGGTGGACGAGGGTTCGGACGAGGCCGCGCTGGCGGTCCATGCCGCGAAGAGCTTTGCCGCCGACACTTTCTTCCTCTGTGCCGGGAACATGATCCAGCTGCATGGCGGGATCGGCTTTACGTGGGAACACGATGCCCACCTCTCTTTCAAGCGCGCCCGCGCGATCCAGTCGATGCTGGGCAACGGCGAATGGCACCGCGAACAGGTGGCCACGATGATCCTGGGAGAGGCGGCATGAAACTCGGATTTTCCGCAGCGGACGAAGCCTTCCGCCAGGAATGCGCCGATTGGCTGAACGCTGAGATGGCCGGCGAGTTCCGGGACATCAAGGGTATCACCAAGCTGACCGCCAGCCCCGAACGCCGCAAGGAATGGGAACAGCGGCTGGGTGAGGCCAAGTGGGGCTGCATCGGCTGGCCTGTCGAATGGGGCGGGCGCAATGCCACGCTCGCACAGCAGGTGATCTTTGCCGAGGAATATGCCCGCGCGGGCGTGCCGGGCCGGGTCAACCACATCGGTGTCGAACTGGCCGGGCCAACCCTGCTGGCCTTCGGCACCGAGGAACAGAAGCAGCGCTTCCTGCCCGGCATCGCGGCCGGCAAGACGATCTTCTGCCAGGGCTTTTCCGAACCTGGCGCGGGATCGGACCTGGCCTCGGTCCGCACCAAGGGGCGGCTAGAAAACGGCGAGTGGGTGGTCAACGGCCAGAAGATCTGGACCAGCCTGGCGCACATTTCCGACTGGATCTTCGTCGTCACCCGCACCGAGGAAGGATCGAAAGGCCCCAAGGGGCTTACGTTCCTGATGATGGAAATCGACCAGCCGGGGATCGAGATCCGGGGGATCAAGCAGATCAATGGCGATGCCGAATTCAACGAGACCTTCTTCACCGACGCGCGCTGCCCGGCCGACAGCCTGATCGGCGCGGTGGGCGATGGCTGGAAGATCGCGATGGGCCTGCTGGCCTTCGAACGCGGGGTCTCCACGCTGGGCCAGCAGATGGCCTTCCGCAACGAGCTGGACGAGCTGATCGCCGCAGCGAAGGCCAACGGCGCGGCAAACAACCCGCTGATCCGCCAGCGCTTGGCCAAGGCCGAAATCGGCCTTCGGCTGATGCGGTACGGCGCGCTGCGAATGCTGTCGAACACCGACCATTCGAAGATCGACGGGGCGGCACTGACCTACAAGATCCAGTGGGCAACCTGGCGCCGCAATCTGGGCGAACTGGCGATGGACGTGCTGGGCCAGGCCGGCGAAGTGGCCGAGGGCAGCGAGTACGAGTGGGATACCCTCCCCAACCTGTTCCTCTACAGCCGCGCCGACACGATCTATGGCGGGACCAACCAGATTCAGCGCAACCTGATCGCCGAGCGCGGCCTGGGCCTGCCGCGCGAACCGCGGGGTGACGTGTAATGGCGGCCCCCGTCCCGACCTATCCGCCCCCGCGCGGGCTGCTGACCGGCAAGACCGTGGTCGTCACCGCCGCAGCCGGCACCGGCATCGGCTTTTCCGCCGCCAAGCGCGCAGTGGAAGAAGGCGCGACCGTCCTGATGAGCGATTTCCACGAGCGGCGGCTGGGTGAAGCGGCCGACCGGATCGCTGCCGAATGCGGGCAACGCCCCGCCACCTTCGTCTGTGACGTGACCAGCCAGGACCAGGTCGATGCGCTCCACGCCGCGGCCCTGGCTGAGCTGGGCCATGTCGACGTGCTGATCAACAACGCAGGTCTTGGCGGCGAGGTCGACGTGGTCGACATGACCGACGAGCAGTGGTTCCGCGTGCTCGACGTGACGCTCAACTCGGTCTTCCGGATGAGCCGCGCCTTCCTGCCCGCGATGTATGCCCGCCAGTCCGGCGTGATCGTCAACAATGCCTCGGTCCTGGGCTGGCGCGCGCAGAAGGGACAGGCGCACTATGCCGCGGCCAAGGCCGGGGTCATGGCCTTCACCCGCTGCTCGGCGGTCGAAGCGGCCGAACATGGCGTGCGGATCAATGCCGTGGCGCCCTCGATCGCGATGCATGCCTTCCTCGCCAAGGTCACCACCGACGAGCTGCTGGCCGAACTGTCGAGCCGCGAAGCCTTCGGCCGCCCGGCGGAAGTCTGGGAAGTCGCCAACGTGATGATCTTCCTCGCCTCCGACCTGTCCTCCTACATGACCGGCGAAGTCGTCTCGGTCTCCAGCCAGCGGGCCTGACCATGGCGAAGATCTACCAATCCCCGCGCGACCTGATCGGCCAGGAAGGCACGCAGCTTGGCCCGACCGACTGGCTGGCGATCGAGCAGGACCGGGTGAACGGCTTTGCCGAGGTCACTGGCGACCACCAGTGGATCCACGTCGATGTCGAACGCGCCAAGGCCGGGCCGTTCGGTGGCACGATCGCCCACGGCTACCTGACGATGAGCCTGGTCAACTTCTTCCTGCCCGACCTGATCGAGGTGCGCGGGTTCAGCCATGCCGTGAACGTCGGGGCCGACCGCCTGCGGTTCCTCAGCCCGGTGAAGATCGGCAGTCGCATTCGCGGAGTGGGCGAGATCGTCTTGGTCGAGGAGGTCAAGGGCGCGATCCAGTCGGTCGTGCGCGTCACGGTCGAGATCGAGGGCAGCGACAAGCCGGCCTGCGTGGTCGACACGATCAGCCGCTATTTCCCGGAGTAATTGCCATGCCAACGCCCGAACAGATGGAAGCCGCCGTCCACACCTATGTCGAGGCCTTCGCCAAGGGCGATCCGGCAATGGCAGCCGGGATCTTTGCCGACGATGCGGTGATCGAGGATCCGATCGGGACCGAGCTCAAGGTCGGCAAGGCGGCAATCCTTGAGTTCTACGTCCAGTCGATGGCAACCGGCGCGACCCTGCACCTGCAAGGCCCGGTCCGCGTCGCCACCGCCCATGCCGCCTTCGCCATGCAGGTGCGGCTGCATTGGGACGGGAAGGACATGGCCATCGACGTGATCGATACCTTCGCTTTCGACGAGGCGGGCAAGGTCACGGAAATGAAGGCTTATTTCGGCCCCGGCAACATGATCGCGAAATGACCGCGCTGCCGCTGACCATTCCCCACGCTGCCGAAGCCGCCGCGCGGCGCTGGCCCGATGCAGTGGCGCTGATCGAAGGCGCACAGACGCGCACCTTCGCCCAGCTGTGGCAGGAATGCCGGGCGGCCGCCTCGGCCCTGCTGGAACGCGGCGTGAAGGACGGGGACCGGATTGCGATCTGGGCGCCGAACTGCCGCGAATGGGTGGTCGCGGCGGTCGCGGCCCAGGCCTGCGGCGCGGCGATCGTCCCGCTCAACACCCGCCTCAAGGGGCGCGAGGCCGGCGATATCCTGCGCCGCACCCATGCGCGGATGCTGTTCACCGTGGCCGGCTTCCTGGGGATCGACTATCCGGCGCTGCTGGCGGCGGAGGACCTGCCCGACCTGGCGGAAACCGTGCTGCTCGATCGCGATTTCGCGGCCTTCGTCGCCAGCGGCAAGGGCGCGGCCGATCCCCGGATCGACGCCAGCCTCGCCACGCTCACACCCGATCACGTCTCGGACATCATGTTCACCAGCGGCACGACCGGCGTGCCCAAGGGCGTGCTGATGACCCACGGCCGGATCCTGCCGCAGGTTGGCGTGTGGATCGGCAATACCGGCCTCGCGCAAGGCGAGCGCTACCTGATCGCCAATCCCTTTTTCCATTCGTTCGGGATGAAGGTCGGCTGGGTTGCCTGCCTGCTGGCCGGAGCGGTCATGGTGCCGATGCCCCAGTTCGACGTGGCCGAGGCGATCCGCCTGATCGAGCAGGAACGCATCGCCTTCCTGCCCGGCCCGCCGACGATCTTCCAGATGCTGCTGGCCGAGCGCGACCAACGCCCGTTCGACTGCTCGTCGCTGCGCGGCGGAACGACCGGCGCCGCCACCGTGCCCCCGGTGCTGATCGAGCGGATCCGCAGCGAGCTGGGGATGAAGGACATCATCACCGCCTATGGCATGACCGAATGCGTTAACATCACCTCGTGCCGGCCCGGCGATCCGGTTGAGCTGATCGCCCAGACCTGCGGCGCGGCCATTCCCGGCAACGAGGTGATCATCGCCGGGGAGAACGGTGAGGAACTGCCGCGCGGCGAAACCGGCGAGATCCTGGTACGCGGCACCGGGGTGATGCTGGGCTACCTCGACGATCCGGCCGCGACGGCCGAGGCAATCGATGCGGCTGGCTGGCTCCATACCGGCGATGTCGGCACGATGGACGCCAATAGCTATGTCCGGATCACCGACCGCAAGAAGGACATGTTCATTTCCGGCGGGTTCAACGTCTACCCGGCCGAGGTCGAGAAGATCCTCTCCGCCCATCCGGCAGTCGGCATGGTTGCCGTGGTCGGCGCGCCGGACGAGCGGATGGGCGAGATTGGCGTGGCCTTCATCGTACCGCGCAGCGGCGCACCGCTCGACGAAGCGGAAGTCCTGGCCTGGTGCCGGGCAAACATGGCCAATTACAAGGTGCCGCGCCGCATCGTCGCGGTTGCCGACCTGCCCCGCAATGCCTCGGGCAAGGTGCTGAAGATCGAACTGAAGGCCTGACTGGCGGCGCGCGCCGGTTCAGCGCGCCAGCCCGTTGGTGAAGATCTGGCACTGAGTATCGGCGATCTGGGCCGGGCTAAGCGGATAGTCATCGGGCAGCCACTTGTGCAGCCAGAGGAAGGCCCCGGCCGAAACATGGGCCACGGTCTGGGCATCGCATTGCCGGCAGCTGCCATCGGCGATCCCTTCCCGGACCATGTCGGTACAGCGCTCCCAGATCTCGCGCGATTGCGCGATGAAGCGCAGCCGATGGGACTCGGGGACCGAGAGCAGACCGGGTTGCAGCACCAAGGGCGGTGATGCCCCACCCTGGGCCTGCGAATTGAGATGCAGGACCGTCATCGACCGCTCGAACCCTGTACTGCCGTGCTCGCGCGCGACATCGACGAACAGGGAATAGAGTTCGAAGGCCCGCTCATAGCAGCGGGTGATCAGGTCCATCTTGTCATCGAAGTAGTGATAGACCGCGCCCTTGGTGGCACCGACACTGGCGCTGATATCATCGAGCGAGGCCCCATCGATGCCGCGCCGGTTGAACATGCGGGAAGCCGCATCGATCAGTTGGGCCATCTTTTCCTGGGTGGCCTGGACCCGGTCGAAGGCGTTGAACGGACGCGCCACCAGGCTACCGACCTCAATCCGGCAAGTGAAATCCTTGCCACTGGTCGCTGCCAGGCCGTGGAGGAACAGGTCGAGGATCGCCTGGGTGACCCGCCGGCGCAGCGGCTTGCCATCCTTCTGTCCCAGCCAGCCGACCGACAGCAGGGTCCAGTTGATCATGCCGAGCAGCATCTGTGCGGCAATCTCGGTATGGGCGGGCTTCAGCCGCCCCTCGCGCACGCCATCCTCGATCAGGTTCTGCAGGGCTTCGACATTGCGGCGGCTCAATTCGAAGATGGTGCTGCGCTGGGGTTCGGGCAGGAAATCCGGATCATAGAGCGCAGCCAGCTCGGGCTGGTCGAAATCGAGCATCCGCTCGACATAGATGCCGATGCGCCCGATCGCGTCCTCGCCCTCTTCATAGGCGATCGCCAGGTTCTCGGTCGTCGCCTCGCAGGCGCGCAGGTAACACTGGAAGGCGATATCCGCCCGGTCGGTGACGTAATAGTACAGCGCATTGCGCGACAGCCCGGCCGCTTCCGCGATTTCGCTCAGGTTGATCGCCCCGGCACCGCGCGCGTTCATCTGGCGCGCCGCTTCCTCAAGCAGCCGCTGCCGCTTGATCGCCCGTTTCGCCTGGGGTGGCGCGGTCCGCTTGTGCACCTTCTGATCGGCCATCGGCACAATCTAGCGGCACCGCGCGGGAATGCCAGATTCTTATCATCGTGGCGTGAAAACATACTCAAATGTCGAATTCGACTTGCCAAGCGCCATTTTCTGTGGCGTCTGTTCACATACGCAAGTGTCGAAAAATGACCGCGTAGCGATTGGGAGGATTCGCATGAAGCCGCTGAACACCAGAACGATCCAGGTTCGTGCCGCCCTGCTGGCGGCTGCCGCCACGGTCCTGGCCACCGCCCCGGCACACGCTCAGCAGGCGGCCGCGGACGAGGCGCCCGAGGGCGAGATCATCGTCACCGCGCAGAAGCGGGCGCAAAGCTCGCTCGATGTCGGGATCACCCTGTCGGTAGCCGGTGAGGAAGTGCTGGCGGCCAAGCGGGTCGAGGCCGTGACCGACCTGGTCAGCTTCACCCCCAACGTATCGGTCAAGGACAACGTGCCGGGCCTGGTGCCGGTCATCACGATCCGCGGGGTCGGGCTCAACGATTTCAGCGCCACCAACAATCCCAGCGCCGGGGTCTATGTCGATGAGGTTTCGCTCAGCTCGCTGGCGCTGATGAACTTCGACTTTTTCGACCTGGCCCGGCTCGAGGTGCTGAAGGGGCCGCAGGGCACGCTTTACGGGCGCACGGCCACGGCTGGCGCACTCAACATCGTGACGGCGCGGCCCAGTCTGGCCGGCGTGGAAGGCCGGATCGGCGGTTCCTGGGGCAATTACCAGGCCAAGGACATCGAAGGGATGATCAACCTGCCGGTCAGCGAAACCCTTGCGCTGCGGCTGGCGGCCAAGGGCATCTTCCAGGACAAGGGGCACTATTTCAACCAGCGGCTGGGCCGGGACATCGGTCGCCGCGAGGTTTACCTGGGCCGCGTCCAGGCGCTCTGGGAACCGTCCGAGCGGGTCGAAGTGCTGCTGAAGGTCGAAGGTCAGAGCAGCCGCTCGGAACTGGGTTCGGGTGAGTTCTTCGGCGCCTTCCCCACCCCCGCCCTGCCCGCCGGTGCGGCTTGTCCCGGCGCACCGCAATGCTCGGACTTCTTTGGCTACTTCGACAACGACGGTGATCCGTTCCGCGGCAACTGGTCGGTCAGCCCGGACTACAACCTCGATCAGCTGGGCCTGACTGCGCGGATCCAGGCCGATCTCGGCTTTGCCACGCTCACTTCGGTAACCGGCTATATCAAGTTCGACCGGCAGTGGTCGGCCGATACCGATGCCGGCCCGCTGCCACAGCTCGATTTCGTCACTGATGACCGGGTTAAGCAGTTCTCGCAGGAAGTGCGGCTGTCGGGCGAGAGTGACCTGGTCAACTGGCTGGTCGGCGGCTTCTATTCCAGCGACCATGTCGAAACGTCATACTCGGGAGATCTGACGGCGCTGTTCAACACCACGTCCTTCACCTCTTCCGACCAGCGTTCGAAATCGCGTGCGGTCTTTGCCAATGGCGAATGGCGGCTGGCCGATGCGCTGACGCTGGTCACGGGCCTGCGCTATACCTCGGAAAGCCGTACCAATGTGGGCGGGACGACCGACCTGGTCTCGCGCCCGCCGGCCAGTTTCCTGACCATGGCGCCGTTCGGTTCGCCCCCGATCCCGATCGCAGTCAGCAATGCCCGGATCAGCGATACCAACTGGTCATGGAAACTGGGGCTGAACTGGAAGCCCAGCCCGCAGATGCTGGTCTATGCCTCGGCCACGCAGGGCATTAAGAGCGGTGGCTTCTTTGCCGGGGTGGCGACCAGTTCGGGGCAGCTGCTGCCCTATCGTCCGGAGAAGCTGATCGCCTATGAACTGGGGATCAAGGGCCGCGCCCCGGCGCTGGGCCTCGGCTATTCGTTGAGCGGCTTCTATTACGATTACAACGATGTGCAGACCTTCATCCGCGATGTCGTTGGCAGCTTGCCGATCCAGCGGCTTGGCAACGTCAAGACGGCCAAGGTCTATGGCCTCGATGCCGATTTCGTGCTGTCGCCCGCCGCCCTCGAAGGCCTGACGCTCAACGCCGGGCTGGGCCTGCTCCATACCGAGATCGGCAGCTTCGCTTCGTCGAGCGGGGTAGTGCCGGCCGGCAACCAGCTGCCCGATGCCCCGGAATTCAGCCTGAACCTGGGTGCATCCTATGAGTTCGCGCTATCCGGTTCGGTGTCGGCCAAGTTGGCGGTGGATGGCCGCTATCAGTCGAGCGCCTTCAAGGATGCGCTCAATGATCCGGTGGTGGCGGTCGAAGCCTATTGGGTGTGGAACGCTCGCGCCTCGATCCTGCGCAAGGGCGATTGGGACCTCTCGATCTGGGGCAAGAACCTGGGCAACAAGCGCTATGTCACGCAAGGGGTGAACCAGACCGTGCTGGGGGTTGGCTTCAGGGTCTATGGTGCGCCCCGGACCTATGGTGTCAGCATCAGCAAGTCGTTCTGAACAGGGAGAGCACAGCCATGACGACCATCTCGGGCACGCTCGCCCCCGGCTTTGAACGGGTAGCCGATGCCTTTGCCGCGAACTTTGCCGAACGGGGCGATGTCGGCGCGGCCGTGGCCGTGACAGTCGATGGCGAGGTCGTCGTCGATCTGCACGGCGGGATCGCTGATCCGGACAGCGGACGGGCCTGGACCGGGGATACCCTGGTCAATGTCTGGTCGACCACCAAGGGCGTGACGGCAGTCTGCTTTGCCATGCTGGCCGATCGCGGCGGGATCGATCTTGATGCCCCGGTCGCTCGCTACTGGCCGGAATTCGCCGCGGCCGGCAAGCAGGACGTGACCGTAGCCATGCTGCTGTCCCACCAGGCGGGGCTGTGCGGATTTCGCGATCCGGCGCGGATGGAAGACTTCTACGATGCGGAGGCTGCCGCCAGCCGGCTGGCGGCGGCCGAGCCGTTCTGGGTGCCCGGCACCCAATCGGGCTATCACGCCATCACCATCGGCTTCCTGGCAACGGCGCTGTTCCGCCGGGTCGAAGGCCGCAGCATCCGCGATTTTTTGCGCGATGAACTGGGCCACCTCGATATCCATATCGGCCTGCCGACCGCGCGCGCGGCAGGGGCGGCAACCATGATCGTCCCACCGGAACTGAGCTCCTCCAATCTTGCGGGCGAGTTTACCCCGGCCCAGGCCGCGGCGCTGGCCAACCCGCTGATCGATCCGCTGGCCCCCAATGACCCGGCCTGGCGCGCGGCGGAGATCCCCTCGGCCAACGGCTTTGCCACGGCGCGGGGTCTTGCCCGACTCTATGGCGCGCTGGCGCACGATGGCCGGTTGGACGGGCAGCGGCTGGTCGCGCCGGACGTCATCGCACGGGCCACGGCCGAGCAGATCAGCGGCCTCGATGCCGTGCTGAGCGTCGAGGCCAGCTGGGGCTGCGGGTTCCTGCGCAACAGCAACGGGGTCTATGGCCCGAACAGCGCAGCCTTTGGCCATTCCGGCTGGGGCGGTTCCTTTGCCTTTGCCGATCCGGACAGCGGCATCGGCATGGCCTATACCATGAACCGCATGGGCACCGACCTGATGGGCGATCCGCGCAACATGGCCCTGATCGAGGCAGTCTACGCCTCGCTGTAAGAGCTGGCCCGGCCTTGGTCACTGACGACCGGGCTGGGCCGGAACCCTCAGGCCGGGCGGCGGGCGTACCAGCCGAAACCGGCGATCACCGCATAACAGGCCGCCGGCAAGATGAAGGCGATGGCGAGGCTGCCGGTGGCATCGGCGATCACGCCGGTCAGCAGCGGGATCACCGCCCCGCCGAAGATCGCGACATTGATGATCCCCGAACCGTCCGCTGCGCGCGGGCCCAGCTTTTCGCAAGCCAGGGTGAAGATCGTCGGGAACATGATCGCGTTCATCAGGCCGATCGCCAGCAGGCTATAGCCCGAAACGGCACCGGTGGTCTGAGTGGACAGCGCGATCAGCGCTATCGCTCCCACGGCGACGCAGGCCAGCACCTTGCCCGGGCTCACTACCCGCAGCACGCCCGAGCCGATGAACCGGCCGACCATGGCCCCGCCCCAGTAATAGGCGATCAGCTTGCCCGCAGCCTGCTCTTCCAGCCCCATGACGTGGCTCTGCATCAGGTAATTGACGATCAGCGAGCCGATCGCGACTTCCGCCCCCACATAGAGGAAGATGCAAAGCGCGCCGAAGCCGAAGCGGGTGCGCTTGAGCAGATCGAGCCCGGCTAGGCCTGAGCTTTCCTCATGCTTTTCGCCCTTCAGCGCATTGCGGAACAGCCAGACCACGCCCGCCACCACGGCCAGCGCGGCGGCGATGCCCAGATAGCCGTGGACGATGGCCTGGGTTTCAGCCGTACGATAGGCATCGAGTTCCACACCCGAAAGCTGGTCAGCCGTAACGGTTGCCAGGCTGCCCAGGATCAGGATCGAGCCGAAATAGGGGAACACCGTGGTCCCCACCGAGTTGAAGGCTTGCGCAAAGGTGAGCCGGCTGTGCACCGTCGCGGGCTTGCCGAGCAGCGAGATCAGCGGGTTGGAAACGACCTGGACAATCACCACGCCGCTGGCCAGCACGAACAGCGCGAACAGGAACAGGCCATAGGTCGCGGTCTGGCTGGCCGGGATGAACAGCAGGCAGCCCGCCATCATCGTCACCAGTCCCGCCACGGCCCCGCGCATGTAGCCGATCTTCTTGACCAGCCGCGCACCGGGAATGCCGATCACCAGGTAGGCGGTGAAGAAGCAGAACTGCACCAGCATCGCCTGGGTATAGCTGAGCGTGAACAGCTCCTTCAGCTTGGGGATGATCACATCGTTAAGCGAGGTGATCCCGCCGAAGATGAAGAACAGCCCCATGACGAACAGCTGCAACTGCGGCGCGTCGATGTACTCGCCCTGCGCTTCGGCAGGCGTATTCCCGGTCGTGACAGCCATCTTGTTCCTCTCCCCAGATCTTGTCGTGCGATGCTAGCAAGCCGCGCGGCCATGGGGAGCCGCAAAGGCCAAGGTATTCGTATTCACAGGCCCGGTCAGCGCGCCGCCGGGCAAGCCTCGTCGCCCTTGCCATCGGCAATCCGCGCCGAGCGGATCGTGGCGGTGAACCCGGCCGTGGCATCGATCCGCAGCGGACCGCCAACGCTGGCGAGGTTGCCCCCGGCCGCGGCAAAGCAGCGTAGCGGGATCCGCAGCTCGCCCGCCTTGCCCAGCGGAGCCGCGCCGACCGATCCGGCGATGTCCAGCGTGCCGCCGCCCAGCGCCAGGCGGACCGGTGCCCCGGTGCGGGCATCGATCCGCCAGTCGAGCAGCAGCACGGCCCCCGCCTCGGCCCGCTTGGCGAGGTCGACGGGCGGCCCTTCGACCGAAAACTTGCCCGGCCCGGTCCAGGTGAACTGTCGGGCGTCTTCCTGTGCGGAGAGGTCCACCGCACGCACGCCCACCACACCATCGCTGGCCAGGTACCACGGCGCGGGCACTACCCCGCGGCGGAAGAAGGTGGCGGAATTGTCGAACGCGGCCAGATCGATCCGGGGATCGGCATTGACCGGGCCCAGCCGCGCACGATGGCGATAGGTCAGGCCATAGCCGGTGCGGAACAACGGCGAAGCGATCGGCGCGCGGGCATCGGCCGGCCATGCGAAGGGCAGGCGGCCGGTGAAATCGCGCAGCGGTTTACCATCGCGGCGCGCCACCAGCACATCGGCCACGCCATTGCCCTGGGTGCCGGGCAGCCAGGCCGCGACAAAGGCATCGGCCTGGTTCATCAGCTTGCCGGTGAACATCGGTCGGCCCGAGAGGAACACCAGCACCACCTTGGTCCCCTGGGCACGCAGCCGCGCGATCAGCGCTTCCTCGCCATGCTGGGGGGTAAAGGCCAGGTGCGGCACATCGCCCTGGAATTCGGCATAGGGCGGCTCGCCCGTCACCACGATGGCTACGTCGGCGCGCTGAACACTGTCGCCCTTGGGCGAAACAATCGCCTGCCCGCCGGCATCCTTGACCGCAGCGGCAATCGCCGCGCCGATGGTCTGCCCGTTGGGGAAATCGGCGGCGGTGGTATCGGTGCCCTGCCACGAGATGGTCCAGCCGCCGGATTGCATCGCCATGCTATCGGCACCCGGCCCGGCCACCAGCACCTTGGCGCCCGGGCGGATCGGCAGGACATGGCCATCGTTCTTGAGCAGGACCAGCGACTTGGCCACCGCCTCGCGTGCCAGAGCCAGGTGCGCCGGAGCGCCAACCAGTGCGGGATCGCCGCGCATCACCTCGGTCGGCCCCATCAGGCCGAGCTTGAACTTGACCCGCAGCACCCGGCGCACAGCATCGTCGAGCCGGGCCTGGGTAATCCGCCCGGCGCGGACATCGGCCACGGTCGTATCGAACAGGCCCTTCCAGCTGTCCGGCGCCATGTAGAGATCCAGCCCGGCGTTAAGCGAGGCCGGACAGTCGGTGGCAGAACAGCCAGCCACCTGGCCATGCCCGTTCCAGTCCCCCACCACGAGGCCGCCAAAGCCCATCCGGTGCTTCAGCACGTCGGTCAGCAGGCTGACATTGCCGTGGTGCTTCACCCCGTTCCAGCTCGAGAAGCTGGCCATCACGGTCAGCGCGCCGGCATCGATCGCCGCCGGATAGCCAGCGGCATGGCCGGCCACCAGATCACGCTCGGACAGGCGGGCATCGCCCTGGTCGCGGCCGTCCACCGTGCCGCCATCGGCCAGGAAGTGCTTTGCCGTGGCCGCCACCTGGACCGGGCCGAGCACCTTGCCCGGCGCCAGCTCGCCCTGCAGGCCCAGCGTCATGGCCCGGCCATAGGCCGCAACCAGCGCCGGATCGGCGGCATAGCCTTCATAGCTGCGGCCCCAGCGCACATCGTGCGGGACGGCCAGCGTGGGGGCAAAGGTCCATTCGATCCCGCTGCCGGCAATCTCGGCGGCGGTGGCCACCCCGATCCGGCGGATCAGGCCCACATCGCGCGCCGCGCCAAGGCCGATGTTGTGCGGAAAGATCGTGGCGCCCGGCAGGTTCGAATGACCATGCACCGCATCGACCCCGAACAGGATCGGAATTCCTGCCCCGGCCTGCTTCGAGGCGGCGCGGTATTCACCCACCATCTTGGCCCAGGTCGCGGCATCGGCGCGCTCATTGCCATAGGGGCCGGAATTGCCCCCGGCCAGGATCGAGCCGAGCGGGTACTTGGCGAGGTCCGCCGGAGTGACCGAACTGATATCGCCCTGGATTACCTGGCCTACCTTCTGCTCCACGGTCATCCTGGCCAGCAGCGCGGAAATCGCGTTTTCGGTGGCAAGGTCGGTGATCGCGGCCGGGCTGCGCGCGGCGGGCCAGTTGGCGGGGTTGGCCTGGGCTGTGGCACCGGGCGCCGGATCGGCCTGCACCGCAGGCGCTGCCAACCCGGCCATGACCAGCGCCAGCAGCGGAATGGATTTCCTGAAAGGCATTACTTCCCCAACCATATTTCTTATGTGAACGTTCTCATTTAATCGCAGCGAGGACGGGGAAAGTCAAGCCACCGGGGGTAATCCTGTGCGCTCAGGTTTGCGATCAGCGCGGGCAGTCAGGGGCCCGGCGCCACCCGGCGCAGCAGCCCGCCCGCCGTCGCCGCCAGCACGGCCAGCAGCAGGAACAGCGCCGGAAAGCCGAACATCGGGACCAGGGCCATGGCCAGCCAGGGCATGACCAGCGATGGCACGGTATTGGCCAGGTTGAATAGGCCCAGGTCGCGCCCGCGCCGGTCGGGGCGGGGCAGGATCCGCAGCGTCTGCGCCGAATGCAGCGCCAGGAATACGGCGCTGGCCAGGCCAAACAGGCCATAGGCCAGCATGGCCCCGGCAAGGCCGGTGGTGAGCGCCATGGCCAGCAGGCCCAGCGCCGAGATCAGCGCGCAGACCTGCAAGGGCGCGATCGGGCGATCGTTCCGGTCCGACCAGCGCCCCACGAACAGCGCCAGCGGGGCCGAAACCAGCATGATCGCGCTGAACAGCCGCGCGGTCTGGTTATCCGTCACCGTGGGATCGAGGCTGACCAGCCAGAACAGCAGATAGGCGAACAGCGTCGCCTCGGCGATCTGGACTGCCAGCCGCGCCAGCCACATCCGGAGCACCCCGCCGGGCAGTCGCGCTGTCTGGGCCGCGGGAGTGGTCGCTTCGGGCGAAGATGGTTCCGCCGGTAAGGCGGCCGTCCCGCCTTCGCCCACCGGGGGCCTGGTCAGCAGTACCGGCAACACGCAGAGCGCCACCATTGCCGCCACCAGCCACAATCGCTGGTCGTCGTTGGCAAGGCCGGGCTGGGTCACGATCGCACCGGACAATGCGCCCAGCCCCGGTGCAAAGGCCATCAGCCCGCCGAGCAGCCCCTTGCGCGAATCAGGCACCACATCGCCCGCCCAGGCCGCCAGCGGGCCCAGCATCATGTTGAGCGCCAGTTGCCAGCCGACAATCGCGAAGATCAGCTCGGGCAGGGTTGCCGCCCGGCCGGTCAGCACCAGCAGCACGCAGGACAAGACCAGGCCCGCACCGATCCAGCCGCGCCGGTTGCGGGTGATGTCGCAGAGATAGCCGAACAGGATCCCGGCCGTGCTCGCGGCGATCGCTCCGGCCAGGGCAATATAGGCCAGCCAGTCGACCCCCGCCGCTTGCCCGGCCAGCGTCGCGACACGGGCCGGCAACAGGATCGTCAGCAGTGGGACATAGCCAATCGTCCCACCCGCCCAGGCAAGCGCATAGAGCAGGACGAAGCGGTCAGCCGCCCGGTCAGCCACCGACTGCGCCCGACGGCGGGGCAACCGATTCGCGCACGAAAATGCTCGCCTTGACCACGGTCAGCGCCTTGGGCGGGGCCTCGCCTTTCTGCGCGGCGATCAGCAGTTCGACCGCTTTCGAAGTGGTCGCGGCGATGGGCTGGTCCACGGCGGTCAGCGGCGGCTGGGTGAAATGCACCAGCGGGGTGTTGTCGAAGCTGATCAGCGAAAGGTCCTGCGGCACTGCGAGATCGAGCAGCCGCGCCACTTCCAGCGTGGCCAGCGCCATCTGGTCATTGCTTGCGATGATCGCGGTGGGCCGGACCGTGCCGTTCAGCAGTTCCCCGGCGGCGGTTACCCCAGAGGCAAAGCTGAAATCGCCCTCGGCCAGCAGACCATCGGTGCTGAGGCCTGCGGCAGCCATGGCCTGGCGCCAGCCATCGACACGCCAGCCGCTCAGCGCATATTCGCGCGATCCGGCGATGAAGCCGATCGCCCGGTGGCCGCGCTCAATCAGGTATTCGGTAGCCTGGCGCGCCGAACCCTCGTCATCCATCGATACCGGGATGCCTTCCCCGTTCTGGATCGAGCCAATCCGCACGAAGGGGATCTTCTGGTCGGCCAGGAAGCTGACGATCTGCGGATTGTCGGAATGCGGCGGGGTCAGGATGATCCCGTCGGGCTGGAGCGCGGCAATCGCGCCCGAAAGCTCGCGCTCGACATGGTCGGAATGGGTGTCGACCAGTTCGAAGATCAGGCGATAGCCATGTTCGGCGCACTTCAGCATGCCGCCCAGCAGCATCTGGTCGACCCAGTCGGTCCCCTGCCGCGCACGCCAGTCCTCGATCGTGCGATCGCGGTCGTTGATCGCCAGGATCAGGTAGGATCGCGATCCGCTCATCCGCTGGGCCGCGATCGAGGGGACATAGCCCAGCTTGTCGATCGAGGCCTGGACCCGCTCCTTCATTTCCGGGCGGACGTTCGGCTCGTTGTTGATGACGCGGCTGACGGTTTGCAACGAGACGCCGGCATCGGCCGCCACGTGCTTGATTGTCACCGCCTGGCGGCGTCTCGCCATGCGTAGTTTTCCCCCTTTACCCCGTCACTTGCCGGAAGCCGTCCCACCGACCTCAGGCTTTTGCCAGATGCGGACCCAATCGACTTCCATCCGCTTGGGATAGCCGTCCAGCCGCACGCCGCCAACCCCGCGCGTTTCGGCCAGCTTGCCGCCGATGGCAAGGTTCAGGATCAGGTGAAACGGCTGGTCGAACGGCGCGCCCGGATTGGTCGATCCGGTGGTCGACCATTCATTGGCCTTGCGTTCGGCAAAGGTGCGGCCATCGACCTGCCAGACCATGCGGTCTGGATACCACTCGATCGCATAGGTGTGAAAGCCGCCGTCCAGCACTTCGGGGAACGGCACTTCCTCACCCTTGTGCTTGTTGTTCGGCCACTTGCCGCCAAAGTGCAGCGTGCCCAGGATCGTGTTTTCGCGCCCGCCGGGGCACTTGGCGCAGGGCACCCCCAGGTTGACCGCTTCCAAGATATCGATCTCGCCCGAGGCGGCCCAGGAGCCGTAGCGGTCCTTTTCCGGCAGCATCCAGATCGCCGGCCAGGTACCCTGACCCTGCGGTAACTTCGCCCGGATCTCGAACTTGCCATAACGCCAAGCTGCCTTGCCCTTGGTGGATAGGCGAGCCGAAGTATACGGCTTTGTTACCAAAGCGTTTGGCCACTGCACCGATCCCCACATGTGCATAGGCCAAGCGGCCCCGGTTGCCTGTTCGCGCCGGGCGCTAATAACAAGTGCACCGTTTTCAATCGTGGCATTACGATTGCCGTCGCGATAGCACTGTTGCTCATCATTGCCGCCGCCCCAGCAATCAACATCGAAGCCCCACTTCTTCTTGTCGATCTTGGACCCGTCGAACTCGTCTGACCAGACCATCGTCCAGCCATCCTCCGAAGACTGCTGGGCCGGCGATGCGGCAACCGCTAAGGAACCCACCAGAACAGTACCAATAGTCGAAAACTTCTGAATAGTCATGATATCTTCCCAATCGGACAACAAAAAATGGGCCTCTGCAATTGCAGAGGCCCATTCCTGCCCCCAATCCTCCCAGATCAGAAGTCGAAGCGCGCGAGGAACGTGAATCGCCGGTCGTTGCGGAATGCCGAGCGAGTGATCCGTGTGCCAGAGAAGTCTACCACCTGCGATGTGCGGGTTACCGAATCGAGCAGGTTCACTCCCTGGATACCGAGCTTGAGCTGCTTGTTGACGGTCACGAAGATAGAGGCATCGAGCTGACCACCGCTTTCCTGCCAAATCGGCGAGAACGGGAAGATGTCATCACGCGGAGTGATCAGAAAGTCCGACCGCCAATTATAAGCGGCACGCATCGATAGCGGCCCCTTTTCATAGAAAATCACCGCGTTGAGCGTATGCTTTGAAATCCCGGCGAGTGGCTGCTGTGAGGCAAACAAGCTCCGGTTGTTCGCGAGGTCGGGATTCGTGAACTGACCACCATCAACATACGTATAGGTCAACTGTGAGCCAAAGCCACTTAACAAGCCAGGCAACATATCATAGGTTTGCTGGTAGCTCAGCTCAAAGCCCTTGAGCGTACCACCAAGTTCGTTACTCGGCCCGTTGACCTCGACATTGAGTGTAGTTCCACCCCCACTCGTATAATCGACTAGATTTTGGCCGCCACTAACAATTCCGCTAATTTCTTTGAGGAAGAACGAAGCCGTAAGCGACCCGACATCATCGAAGTACCATTCAGCCGAGAGGTCATAATTCCACGAGGTCACAGGACGCACATTACGGTTGCCTGTAAACAATTGGAACAATGGCCCTGTTGCCAAGGTGCCTTCCGAGCGCAGGTCATTGGTATTATCACCAATCTGCCCCCCCGCCCGGAACAGCTGCAGTTCCGGACGTGCAATATTCTTCGAAACCGCGCCGCGGATGAGCAAGCCACCGCCAAGGTCGAACCGCACGTTGAAACTCGGAAGCCAATGATCGAAAATGATGTCACGATCATCGACCAGAATCTCACCAGTGTGCGCCGCAGCGAACTCTGCAAGGCGAGTCGCCGAGAGTGAACAGTAGCCAGGTAATGGTTGCGTCGGCGGCGCGAGCAGACAGGCCTGCTGGATCTCTGCTACCTGTACCCGGCCGTCACCGTTCGCACCTGGGGAATTGTCAAAGAAGAAGGGATTAGGGAAGGCCAGCAGTCCGGCGGTCTTCACTTTGGTACTGACATAGCGCAGGCCGAAATTGCCTTTCACGTTGGCTCCGCCATCGAACTGCTTGCCGAAATCGATCCGCGCATAGGCTGCCTTGGTTACCTCACCCACGACGGATATTTCAGATGGACAGAAAGGATCGCACTGTACCGGTGTCGACTGACCAAGCACGCTGGCCGTTCGGTTGTTCACTCCGAAGAACGGATTAGGCGTCTGCGAGAAGGTATTGATCTTCTGCGCCTGGCTCAGCGTGGTGCCCGCAAGATACTCGCCAATGAAGTCGTCGCCGCCATAAAACCAAGCGGCGCCATTAGCGATCGGGATTGGCGCGCTGCCACGCTGAAAACCTGAGGCGAAAGGATTGCGAACCTGTGAGAACCCTGGGAACTCGTCGGTGAACGCGCCACCGCCAGTGGCGAATTCCTGGCCCGGCAGACCAGTATAGAGACGGCCCGGGGTAAATCCAGCCCATGATGGGGTGAACGGGCCCGAACCCTGAAAACAGCCCGGCCCGCCGCCCCAAGGTGCACAACCTGCGCGTCCTGCCCACGGCGCCGATAGGTTACCCCAAGTGCTAAACGCAGTGTCACGGGTTGTTCGATCGCGATCTGACCAGCGGGCGCCAAAACGAGCCGCCTTGAAGAAGCCATCATCACTAAGGTCGTATTCGGCATCGAACCGTAAGCTATCAAGCTCACCATCGTTACGCTCGACACTGTCCAGCAGGAACCAATAGTAGGTATAGAACCCGCTCGAAAAATAGTTTGCCGGCGCTCCAGCAGGAGCGAGGAACTGCACCTGCGGAGTATTTCCACGAAGGTCGAGATCGATATCGGCCCAAGTGTTCATAACACCGATGATCGAATCGCGACGCAAGTTCGAACTGATGTGCTGGCCTTCGAAGTTGAAGCGCAACCGATCAGTCGCCTCGAAATCGATATCAATCGAGTAGTCCTCGGTGTCGGCCTTAGCACGCCGCTGAAAACGCAACGACTCCATTGGAATTCCACCAAACGGGCTAGCATACCCGCCTGCATTGCTCTGGGTAAGGCGACCAGCTGTAAAGACCCCGTTGCCATCGAACTGCCAAGTGCTGCCAGGCGCCTGGACCGGGAACAGGTTGTCATCATTGACCAGGGCCAGGATCGCAAATTCGTCCGTGAAGAACTCGGTCTCCGAACGGAGATATTCGGCGGTGAGTAACAGGCGGCGGTCATTACTTTCGAACTGAAACACTCCTGAGTAAGCGCGGCGGTCGCGCTCGAGGTCGGTAGTACGAACACCCGCACCCTTCGGCACGATCACCGTATTGGGCGGCGGGAAGTTCGCCGACGTGAAGTTCTGGGTCGATCCAAACCCGCCTGAGCCAACGGGAACGACGCGGAAGCAGCCACCAGTAAGTGAGCGGTCTCGAAAGCACGGATCGGTGACCTGCGAAGCATCGGTGCGGCTCACCAGCTCAGACTGAGCATAGCCCGCCTGGAAACCGAAGGTGCCGATCCCAGTTTCGAAGGTAGCTGAGCCAAGCAACGAAAAACCAGGGGACCAATCTTTGGCAAGGTCGCCTACATTGCCCTCAAGCGTGCCCGAGAGATGCAAACCTCGATTATCGAGAGGCTTGCGAGTGACTAGATTGACCGTCCCGGCGATGCCGCCATCTACCATGTCGGCGGTCACATTTTTGAACACTTCGACCCGAGCGAGCTGCTCTGGCGAAACGTCGTTGAAGCTCAGTTCGCGGCCACCCGTAGCAGAGAAAATGTCACGACCGTTGAGCTCGGAACGGACAAAAGGAAGGCCGCGTATGATCACTCCGGTCCCCTCGACCGAGAAGCGGTCGGGGTCCGAACTCTTCTCGAACCGACCAATGTTTACGCCGGGCACGCGCTGCAACGATTCAGCAACTGAGCGATCAGGAAGCGCACCAATATCTTCAGCAGTGATCGCGTCGACGAATGTGTCAGACTTGCGCTTCACATCCTGCGCACTTTTCAGCGATGCGCGGTAGCCAGTGACGATGATTTCCTCGCCGTCGACTGCATCTTCGGACTTTTGATCGTCGGCTTCCGCGCCCTTCATCTCCTGCGCAAGTGCTGGCGTGGCGATCATCGCCGCGAGCACCAGAGTCGATGCAGTACCCAACGTCGTAAGCAGGCGCGACCGACGCGAATCGGAATGATCAAAGCGAGACAAGCCAACCTCCCCAACCACTAACATTTTTCGCGCGAACGCGATTTCTTGCCGTTGGTGTATATTTCGAAATGTGAGCGTTCACAAGCGAAAAATGAACGTTCACATTTGGGCTTTCGATAGCTGACAAAAAATGGCATTTAGCCGATCGAAGCGAGTAAGAGCGCCCTACGGAGATTAGGCAAGACATGAAGCACGGAACACCGATTAAGCGCATTGTGATCGTCGGTGGTGGCACAGCGGGCTGGATGGCTGCCGCAGTGCTGTCTCGCTTACGCGTCAATAACCGTCTCGAAATTACACTAGTCGAGTCCGAAGCCATCGGCACCGTTGGGGTGGGCGAAGCGACCATACCACCCTTCGTAGAGTTCAACCAACTGCTCGAGATTGACGAGCGTGAGCTGCTCGCCGCTGTCCAGGGCAGCTTCAAGCTTGGCATTCAATTCGTCAATTGGGGCAAGTTGGGTGACAGCTACATTCACCCCTTCGGCGCTTACGGCTATCAAATCGGGGGCATCTCGTTCCACCAGATCTGGCACCGTTTGCGAAATGAGGGCGATCGGCGGCCAATCCAGGTTTTCAATGTCGAGACCATGGCCGCCCACTTTGGTCGATTCGCAAGGACCCAAGACTACGCGCGGGATGACCTTCCCCCGGTCAACTACGCTTATCACCTCGATGCTGGGCGCTATGCCCGGTTCCTGCGTAAATACGCCGAAAAGCGCGGCGTCGTGCGAATGGAAGGCCAGATAGCTGATGTTCGGCTAGATCCCGAAAGCGGCTTCATCACATCTGTCCAGCTTCAGAGCGGCGAGGAGTTGGAAGGTGAGCTATTTGTCGACTGCTCGGGTTTTCGCGGGCTGCTGATAGAAAAGGCACTGAAGACCGGGTATGAGGACTGGTCAAAATTCCTGCCCTGCGACCGCGCGGTTGCCTTACCCTGCCTGCGCGAAGACGGCAGCCAGGCCCCGCCTTACACTCGCGCCACCGCCCATTCCGCCGGCTGGCAATGGCAAGTTCCCCTGCAGCACCGCAACGGCAACGGCCATGTCTATTGCAGCAGCTTCATGAATGATGACGAGGCGCTCGACATCTTAGTCAACAATATCGCCGGCAAGCCTGGCGCCGATCCCAACTTTTTGCGCTTCACCACCGGTCGCCGAAAGAAATTTTGGAACAAGAACGTAGTCGCACTCGGTCTTGCCGCTGGATTCATGGAGCCGCTTGAATCGACGTCGATCCACCTCATCAACACCGGGATCAACAAGCTAGTCGCGCTTCTCTCGCTCGATGGCATCACCCAAACACAAGAAGACGCCTTCAACCGGCTTACGGGCAAGGAATATGCGCGGATTAGGGATTTCCTGATTCTGCACTACAATGCCACCAGCCGAACGGATTCAGAATTCTGGGATCACTGCCGGACGATGACAGTGCCTGACACGCTCGCCGAGAAGACCGAACTTTTTCGGATGAACGGCCAGATCTTCCGTGAAGAGGACGAGTTGTTCACCGAGACCAGCTGGGCCGCGGTCATGATGGGTCAAGGTGTGGTCATGGGCGGCCACAGCGCTGTGGCCGACACATTCGACTCTTCAACCACGCGCCGCGAATTCGACGAAATGGAAAAGTCTATCCGTTATGTCGTCGAGCGCATGCCGATGCACGGCGACTACCTCAGCAGGTACTGCCCCGCAAGAGCCTAGAGTACTGCAGCTTGCCGATCACCTTCTCGGGCTTATACTTCCGGGTGATCCATGCCTGCTTCCTGACCATTTCTGCCAATTCTAAATTAGCAAAGGGCTGACTAAGAGAGGGAAAGATCTCGCGCGCATCGACATGTTTATGCATGTCAATTTGGTCGCGGCCAGCGCGTGGCAGCCAACTTGCGAGGCCAAGATTTACGGCTCTGCGTGAACAATTAGTCAACCTAATTTGAAACCGGCCAGATAACGGACGGCCAAGCCGTAGCCGACGATCCCCAGTCCGGAGATTACCCCGGTCACCGCTGGGGTCATCAGCGAATTCTTGCGCCACTCTTCCTCGCGGCGGTGGATATTGGAGATGTGCACTTCCACCACCGGGCAGTCGACCATCTTCAGGGCGTCAAGCACGGGATAGCCCGCATAGGAGAAGGCGGCGGGATTGATCACGATGCCAGCGAGGCCGCTGCGGCCCTGCTGGATCCACTCGACCATCTCGTGTTCGGCGTTCGTCTGGCGAAAGTCGATCGCCAGCCCGGCGGCCTCGGCTTCGGCGCGGCACAGGGCCTCGACATCGGCAAGGGTGGCGCTGCCATAGACGTCTGGCTCGCGGGTGCCGAGCAGGTTGAGGTTGGGTCCGTTGAGGACGAGGATCGTTCCGGCCATTGCGCGCCAAGCTCCCTGTTGCGCCACCGGCCTTATCGCAAACCGGGAAAGTCGCAAACCTCACGCGTGTGGCAATTGTCTTGCATGTTATAAGCCTGCTTATTATATGGCTGCCCATGACCCCCTCGGTTGCCTATCTGCTGAGCGATTCCGCGCGACTGCTGCGGCGGGCCTTCGATGCGCGGATGCGCACCCTGGGCGTCACTGGCCCGCAGGCCCGCCTGCTGCTGGTGCTTGGCCTGCACGAGGGGCAGAACCAGGGCTTCTATGCCGAGCAGCTGGATGTCGAGGCGATCACCCTGTGCCGCATGCTCGATCGCATGGAGGAAGCCGCCCTGATCGAACGCCGCCGCGATCCGGCCGATCGCCGCGCCTGGCGGGTGCACCTGACCGAGGCCGGCCAGGCCCTGTTGCCGCAATTGCGCGATGGGGTCGCCCCGATGGTCGAGGCCATGCTGGCCGGGCTGGACCCGGCCGAGCGCGAACGCTTCGGACACCTGCTCGAACAGGTGCGCAGCAACCTGACCCGCGACCTGACCCCCGAGGTAGCCACCCATGGCTGAAGCCGATCCGACGATGCCCACCGCGGCGCAGGTGGCCAGCGAACCGCACAAGCGCAACTGGCAGCGCCTGATCCTGATGGGCGCAGTGCCGCTGCTGGTGCTGCTGGGCGGGCTGGTCTACTGGTACAGCCTGCAGGGCAAGGCCAGCACCGACAACGCCTATGTCAAGCTCGACAAGGTCTCGGTCAGTTCCGAGATCGGCGGCAAGATCGTGGCCGTGGCCGTGCGCGAGGACCAGCAGGTCAAGCCCGGCGACCTGCTGTTCCGGATCGATCCCGAACCCTATGCGCTGCAATTGCGCCAGGCCGATGCCAGCATCGCCGCCGCGCAGGCCAATGTCTCCGCCCTGGCCAATGCCAGCGCGCTGTCCGGTGCCGATCTGACCGCCGCGCGCGAGAACATTGCCTTCGCCCGCACCAACCTGAGCCGGCAGCAGGCGCTGTGGGAACGCGGCTTCACCACCAAGGCCGCGCTCGATGCGGCGAAGCACCAGGTCGCCAGCGCCGAGGCCCAGCTTGACCAGGCAGTCGCCAAGCAGCGCGAGGCCGGAGCCAAGCTGGCGACCGGGGCCCAGGTCCCCGGCATCAACCCGCAGATCGCCGCGGCCACGGCCCAGCGCGCCCTGGCCGAGCTGCAGTTGCGCCGCACCGAGGTGCGTGCGCCGATCGGCGGGACAATCGCCCAGGCCGACCGCCTGCTGGTGGGGCAGGAAGCGATCGCCGGCCTGCCAGTGCTGACCATCGTTGCCCGCCAGGGCAGCTATGTCGAAGCCAATTTCAAGGAAACCGACCTCGCTGACATGCGGGTCGGCCAGCGGGCCGAAGTCCGCTTCGATGCCTATCCCGGGGTCAGGCTGAAAGGCCATGTTGCCGCAATCGGCGCTGGCACGGGCAGCGAGTTCTCGGTCCTGCCGGCCCAGAACGCGACCGGCAACTGGGTCAAGGTCACCCAGCGGGTGCCGGTGCGGATCGTGCTCGACGAACCCAGCCCGCGCGAACTGATTGCCGGCCTGTCCAGCAAGGTCACGGTTTACACCGCAGAGCAACGCTGATCATGGCCAGCCGGGCCGCCCCGCATTCCCCGGCCAGAATGGCAGGGACGGAAGACGCCGAAGACAAGGCCATGCTCCCGGTCGACAGCCCGCTGCTGCTGACCACGGGGATCATGCTGGCCTCGCTGCTGCAGATCCTCGACACGACCATCGCCAACGTCGCGGTCCCGGACATGCAAGCGGCGCTGGGGGCCACGCCGGACACGATCAGCTGGGTGCTGACCAGCTATATCGTGGCCATGGCCGTGACCATGCCGCTGACCGGCTGGCTGGCCGACCGGGTGGGATCGCGCAACCTGTTCATCTGGTCCGTCGCGGGCTTCATCCTGTCCTCGATGCTGTGCGGCATGGCCCAGAATCTGGAACAGATGGTACTGTTCCGGGCGCTGCAAGGGGCAACCGGGGCCTTCATCGGCCCGCTCAGCCAGGCGGCGATGATCGATACCAACAAACCATCGCGCCAGCCCCAGATGATGGCGCTGTGGGGCATGGGGATCATGGTCGGGCCGATCCTGGGCCCGTTCCTGGGTGGCTGGCTAACCGAGAACTGGAACTGGCGCTGGGTATTCTATGTCAACGTGCCGCTGGGGGCGATCTCGCTGGCGATCCTGCTGGCCGAGTTGCCATCCCGCCCGCGCACCAGCCGACGGTTCGACCTGATTGGCTTTGCCCTGCTCGCGCTGTGCCTGGGCGCGATCCAGATGCTGCTGGATCGGGGCAACCATGTCGACTGGTTCGATGCGGCCGAAAGCTGGATCTACCTGGGCCTCGCCCTTTCGGCCGGGTGGATGGCGGGGGTGCATTTCGCCACAACGCCGCAGCCGCTGTTCGATCGCGGCCTCTTCGCCAATCCCAACTTCATCGTGGCGATCGTCTTCATGGTCCTGATCGGCGTCGTGATGTTCGCCACCATGGCCCTGCTGCCGCCAATGCTGCAGCACCTGTTCGGCTATGGCGTGATCGATACGGGCGTTGCGCTGGTCCCGCGCGGGGTCGGCACGCTGATCTCGATGCAGTTGTCCGGCGTGCTGGTGCGGCGCGGAGTGGATCCGCGCATCCTGGTTGCGCTGGGCTTCACCATTGCCGCCATTTCGCTGTGGGACATGGCCACCTGGTCGCTGGCAGTTGACCAGCAGCAGATCATGCTGGCCGGCCTGATCCAGGGGATCGGGCTGGGCTTTGTCTTCATCCCGCTCAACGCCAGCGCATTTTCCACCCTGCCGCCGCCGCTGCGGACCGATGGTGCCAGCCTGCTCAACCTGTCGCGTTCGATCGGCTCGTCGATCGGGATTGCGGTGATGACGGCGCTGACTGCCCGGTCGATCCAGGTCAGCCACAACGACCTGGCCAGCCATGTCACCGCATCGGCCAGCTCCATGATCGACGTATCGACCGCCGACCGGTTCCAGCAGGCGGGCGAGGCCGCACTGCGGATGATCGATGCCGAGGTCAACCGGCAGGCGGCGATGATCGCCTATGTCAACGATTTCCACCTGATGATGTGGCTGTCGCTGATAGCCGTGCCGCTGACCCTGCTGCTGCGCCGCCCACCACCCACGGCGGGGCGCTTTTAGTCGCGCGGCTGCTTGCGCTGCAGCCCCGAACGCTTGCACGAGGCAACCAGTTCGCCGCGCTGGTTGAAAGCCTGGTGCAGGAAGGTGACGATCCCGGCATCGGGCCGCGACTTCGATTCGCGCAGTTCCAGCACTTCGGTGACGATGTTGAGCGTATCGCCAACAAACACGGGCCTCGGAAACCGCACCTCGTCCCAGCCCAGGTTCGCCACGGCCGTGCCCAGCGTGGTGTCCCCCACGCTGACGCCCACCATCAGGCTGAGCGTGAAGCACGAATTGACCAGCACCTGGCCATATTCGCTGCCCTTCATGTATTCGGCATCGAGGTGCAGCTGCGCCGGATTGTGCGACAGCGTGGTGAACAGGACATTGTCCGTTTCGGTAACGGTGCGGCGGATCGCGTGCTCGAACCGCTGGCCCACGGTCAACTCGTCAAACCAGACTCCCGGCATGGTGCAATCTCCCTAGCTGCGGAACACGACCGTACGCCCGCCATTCAGCAGCACCCGGTCTTCAAGGTGGAGCCGCACCGCCTCGGCCAGCACGCGGCGCTCGATATCGCGGCCCTTGCGGACCAGGTCATCGGGGCTGTCGGCATGGCTGATCGGTTCGACATCCTGGTGGATGATCGGCCCTTCGTCGAGGTCGGCGGTAACATAATGCGCGGTGGCCCCGATCATCTTCACCCCGCGGGCATGGGCCTGGTGATAGGGCTTGGCCCCCTTGAAGCCCGGCAGGAACGAATGGTGGATATTGATGCAGCGCCCGGCCAGGTCCGCCGCCAGGGCATCGGACAGCACCTGCATGTAGCGCGCCAGGACCACCAGTTCCGCGCCGCTTTGGGCAATCAGCGCGCGCAGTGCCGCTTCCTGCTGTGGCTTGGTTTCCGCCGTGATCGGCAGGTGATGATAGGGCGCGTCGACCGGCAGGACCGCGCTCAATGCCTCGCGCGGATGATTGCCAGCGATCGCCACCACCTCCATCGGCAGTTCGCCGATCCGCTGGCGATAGATCAGGTCGGCCAGGCAGTGATCGAACTTGCTGACCAGGATCAGCACCTTGCGGAGGGCATCGGCCCGGCGCAGCGACCAGGCCATGCCCAGCTCGCCAGCCAAGCCGGCCAGCGCCGCCTGATACTGCGCCAATTCCGCCGCACCCGGCGCAAAGGCCACGCGCATGAAGAACTGGCCGTCTTCCAGGTCGTTGAATTGCTGCGCCTCGAGGATGTTGCCGCCCAGGCCGAACAGCAGCCCGGTAACCCGCGCGGTAATGCCGGGCCGGTCGCAGCAGGACAGGGTCAGGATCAGGCGGTCGGGCATGCTCGGTCCTTTGCAGGTGCGCCCCGCTCTTGGCGAATGTGCAGGCATTTGCCAACACTGTGCCATGCGGTTCTTCTTTTACGGTACACTTCAGGCCGGCAGCCCGAACCCGGTGGCGCGCCGGATCCACGCCCGGCTGGTGGCGGAAGGGCCTGGTCAGGTGCGCGGGGCACTACACGCCGTGCCCGACCGGGACGGCTGGTTTCCAGCCCTGCTGGGTGGGCCGGGGATCGTGCATGGTGAGGTCTATGGCGCCGGGCCGGATTTCGCGCCCGCGGACCTTGCCACGATGGACGCTTACGAGGACTTTGATCCGGCCGATCCGACGCGCTCGCTGTACCTGCGGCGCAGCCTGCCGCTGGTTTCGGGCGGAGTGGTTCAGGTCTATTGCTTCAACCAGCCGCTGCCGCCGGGTGCCCGGCCGATCCCGGATGGCGACTTTCGCCGCTGGCTGGCTGCCGCCAATCTGCCCGAATTCGGCGGCGGGCGCGGGCATTGAGGCTTGCATTCGCGCCGATTCCCGCTTACGGGCGCGCCCTTCATTGACACGGATTCGATGACCGGCCTGGCTATCAAGGGCTGCCATGGCGGGTTGGACGTGTCTCGAACAAGGAGACGAAAATGCCCAAGCTCAAGACGAAGAGCGGCGTGAAGAAGCGCTTCAAGCTCACCGCCACTGGCAAGGTGAAGCATGGTGTTGCCGGCAAGCGCCACCGCCTGATCAGCCATAACGGCAAGTACATCCGCCAGAATCGCGGCACCGACGTCATTTCCGACGCCGATGCCAAGACGATCAAGAAGTGGGCGCCCTACGGGCTCAACTGAGGAGTACTGAAAGATGAGCCGTATCAAGCGGGGTGTTACCACCCGTGCCAAGCACAAGCGGATTCTGGATCAGGCCAAGGGTTACCGCGGCCGCCGCAAGAACACGATCCGCGTTGCCCGTCAGGCGGTCGAAAAGGCCGGCCAGTACGCCTATCGCGACCGCAAGGTTAAGAAGCGGACCTTCCGCGCCCTGTGGATCCAGCGCATCAACGCTGCCGTCCGCGCCGAAGGCCTGACCTATTCGCAGTTCATCCATGGCGCCAAGCTGGCCGGCATCGAGCTGGACCGCAAGGCGATGGCCGACCTGGCGATGAACGAAGGCGGCGTGTTCACCGCCGTGATCGCCCAGGCCAAGGCCGCGCTGCCGGCCTGAACCCGTTGCCACATGGCATAGCGCAAGGGGCGCGGGTGGCCTGGCCATCCGCGCCCCTTTCCGTTTGAGCGGGCGCGGTTCGCGCTGCCATCATCCCGGGACAGCCGCCTGCACTGACACCCCCCTGCCCGGCACCAGCCTTGAACCTGCGACAAAATGCCACACCTCCGGCCTTGCCAAGCGGCACCGGTCCGGCCTAGCCTCGTTGCAACAGGGGAAGGCGGGGTATCCTTCGGTGTCGCGAGACTTGCAGATTGCAGTGCGTTTTCACGCGCCGCCAGCGGCTTTGCAGCGCTATTTCACCACGTTCTACATCACCGAGATCGACCTGCCCGAAGCGGGGCGGGTGTGCGATGCGCTGCAGCCGGAATGGGCCAACCTGCGCTTTTTCACCGGCAGTCGCCCGAAGGCCTGGATCGAGGGTGGCTGCCGGATCGAAGGGGCGCGGTTCGTGGCGACCGGGCCATCGAACCGCTCGGCCAATTTCGAGCTGGGCAAGTCGCGGTTCTGGGGGATCGGCCTGCTCCCGCTGGGCTGGGCGCGATTTGTCGGGCTACCGGCCGATCAGCATGCCAACCTGATCGCCGATGGCCACGATCACCCCGCTTTCGCCCGCTTCACCGCCCTCGCTGACAGCCTGTTCTCCACCGATGGCGATGAGCAGGCCGAGCTGGAGCGGATCATGGCCTTCTTCTCCGCCCTGCCCGAACTCGACCCGGCGGAGGAGGCGCGGATCCTGGCGATCCATTCCGCCCTGGTCGATCCGCTGGTGGCATCGGTGGGCGAACTGGTCGAACGCGTCGGCATCGGCCAGCGCACGGTTGAGCGGCTCTGCATGCGGGACTTCGGCTTTCCGCCCAAGCTGCTGCTGCGGCGCCAGCGGTTCATGCGCAGCCTGGCCCAGTTCATGCTCGACCGGTCGCTGAAATGGATCGGCGCGATCGATGGGCATTACCACGACCAGGCCCAATTTATCCGTGATTTCCGTGAGTTCATGGGCATGTCACCGCGCCAGTACGCGGCCCTGCCGCATCCCGTGCTGGAGCTGTTCATGCAAGAGCGGGCGCGGGTTCACGGGGCAGCAGCCCAGACTCTGGACGTCCCCGCCGGCACAGCACCGCGCGCGGCCTGACCCGCCTGGCGCAAAATGGGTTTTGACCCGGCCCGCAAGGCCGCTAAAGGCGCGGGTTCGACTGCCATGAAGACAGGAAAAGGCGCGGAAAATCGTGGACTATGCAGCAACCGGGGAAGCGGCGCTGGCGCGGATTGGCGCGGCGCAGGAACTTGACGCGCTGGAAGCCCTGCGGGTCGAGTTCCTGGGCAAGCAGGGTTCGATCTCGGGCCTGCTGAAGACGCTGGGCGGCATGTCGCCGGAGGAACGTCAGACGGTCGGCCCGCAGATCCATGCCCTGCGCGAAAGCGTGACCGCCGCCCTGGCCGAACGCAAGGAAGCGCTGGAATCCGCCGTTCTCGATGCCCGCCTCGCCGCCGAAACGGTTGACCTGACCCTTCCCGCCCCCGCCGCGCCGCGCGGGTCGATCCACCCGGTCAGCCAGGTGCTGGACGAGCTGGCGGAGATCTTCGCCGACCTTGGCTTCGCTGTCGCCACCGGTCCCGAGATCGAGGACGACTGGCACAATTTCACCGCGCTCAACATCCCCGAAAGCCACCCGGCGCGGGCGATGCATGACACCTTCTACTTCCCTGACTGTGACACAGCGGGGCGCAAGATGTTACTCCGCACGCACACCAGCCCCGTGCAGATCCGCTCGATGCTGCAGCACGGCGCCCCGATCCGGATCATCGCCCCGGGCCGGGTCTATCGCTCTGACAGCGACGCCACCCACACCCCGATGTTCCACCAGGTCGAAGGGCTGGTGATCGACAAGGGGATTACGCTCGGCCACCTCAAGTGGACGCTGGAAACATTCCTCAAGGCCTTCTTCGAGCGCGAGGACATCGTGCTGCGCCTGCGCCCCAGCTACTTCCCCTTCACCGAGCCTTCGGTGGAAGTCGACGTCGGCTTCGCGCTGGTAAACGGCAAGCGCGTCCTCGGCGGTTCGGGTGACGAACCCGGCCACGGCTGGATGGAGCTGCTGGGCAGCGGCATGGTCAATCGCAAGGTGATCGCCGCCGGGGGGCTCGATCCCGACGAGTGGCAGGGCTTTGCCTTCGGCGTCGGCGTCGATCGCCTCGCCATGCTGAAATACGGAATGGACGATCTGCGCGCCTTCTTCGATGGCGATGCGCGCTGGCTGGGCCACTATGGCTTCTCGGCGCTCGATGTCCCCACCCTTTCCGTTGGCGTGGGAGCACGCGCATGAAGTTCTCGCTCTCGTGGCTCAAGGACCACCTCGACACCACTGCCTCGGCCGAGGAAATCGCTGCCAAGCTCAACGCCATCGGGCTTGAGGTCGAAAGCGTCGAGAACCCGGCGGACAAGCTGGCCGGGTTCAAGGTCGCGCGCGTCCTTACCGCCGAACGCCACCCCAATGCCGACAAGCTGCAGGTGCTGTCGGTCGATACCGGGGATGGTCAGCCGCTGCAGGTCGTCTGCGGCGCGCCCAATGCCCGCGCCGGGCTGGTCGGCGTGCTGGGCCTGCCCGGTGCCGTGGTCCCCGCCGGCGGTTTCGAGCTGAAGAAGAGCGCGATCCGCGGCGTCGAGAGCAACGGCATGATGTGCTCCACCCGCGAGCTGGAGCTGGGCGACGATCACGACGGGATCATCGAACTGCCCGCCGATGCCCCGGTCGGCACGGCCTTTGCCGATTACCACGGTGCAGACCCGGTGTTCGACGTGGCGATCACCCCCAACCGGCCCGACTGCATGGGGGTTTACGGCATTGCCCGCGATCTCGCGGCGGCCGGCCTCGGCACGTTGAAGCCAATCGCTGTCCAGGCGGTTCCGGGCAGCTTCCCCTGCCCGCTGCCGATCCGCACCGACGATCCGGAAGGCTGCCCGGCCTTCTATGGCCGCGCGATCCGGGGCGTGAAGAACGGTGCCTCGCCCGACTGGATGCAGGCCCGGCTGAAGAGCGCGGGCCAGCGCCCGATCTCGGCCCTGGTCGACATCACCAATTACGTGATGCTGGCCTATGGCCGCCCGGCCCACGCCTATGACCTCGCCAAGCTGACCGGCGCAATCTTTGCCCGCCGCGCAGTCGATGGCGAAACCGTGCTGGCGCTGAACGGCAAGGAATACACGCTCGACAGCGCCATGACCGTGATCGCCGACGAGGCCGGGGTGCACGACATCGCCGGGATCATGGGCGGCGAACATTCCGGCTGTTCGGACGAGACGACCGACGTGCTGCTGGAAGTGGCCTACTTCGATCCGGTCCGGATTGGCGACACCGGCCGCAAGCTCAACCTGACTTCCGACGCCCGCGCCCGGTTCGAACGCGGGGTCGATCCGGCCTTCCTCGATGCGGGCCTTTCCATCCTGACCGAGCTGATCGTCGAGATCTGCGGCGGTGAACCGAGCGAGCCGGTCTTCGCGGGCGAGCCGCCGGCGGGCACCAAGGTGGTGGCCTATAGCCCGGCCCTGGCCGAAACGCTGGGCGGCGTGGCCATTCCCGATGACCAGCAGCGCGCCACCCTGCGCGCGCTGGGCTTTGCCAGCGATGCCCGCTGGAACGTGATCGTGCCGAGCTGGCGCCCCGATGTGGACGGCGCGGCCGACCTGGTCGAGGAAGTGGTCCGCATCCACGGGCTGGACAATATCGCTTCCACCCCGCTGCCGCGCATCGATGGCGTGGCCCGCCCCACAGCCACCCCGGCCCAGGCGCTGGAGCGCAAGGTACGCCGCGCCGCTGCCGCGCGCGGGCTGAACGAGGCGGTCACCTGGTCGTTCCTGCCCGAAGCCGAGGCCGAAGCCTTTGCCGATGGCAACGGCGGGCTGTGGGTGCTGGCCAATCCGATCAGCGAAGACATGAAGGCCATGCGCCCCTCGCTGCTGCCGGGGCTGCTCTCCGCCGCCAAGCGCAACCTCGATCGCGGCGCAACCGGCCTGCGGCTGTTCGAGCTGGGCCGCCGCTACCTGCGCGGAGAAGGTGGCCATTCGGACGAGCGGCTGACGCTGGGCGCGGTGCTGGCGGGCGAAAAGACCCCGCGCGGCTGGGCGACGGGCAAGGCGCAGGGCTTCGACGCCTTCGATGCCAAGGCCGAGGCCCTGGCCCTGCTGGCCGAGGCTGGCGCCCCGGTCGAGAACCTGCAGGTGATGGGTGAAGCGGGTCCACAGTTCCACCCCGGCCAGTCGGCCACGCTGCGCCTTGGCCCCAAGACAGTGCTGGCCCGCTTCGGCATGCTGCACCCCGCGCTGCTGAAGCAGTTCGATGTCGCCGGCCCGGTGGCCGCGGTCGAGCTGTTCCTCGATGCGATCCCGGCGAAGAAGGCGGCAGGCTTTGCCCGCGCCGCCTATGCCCCGCCCGCGCTGCAATCGGTAACCCGCGATTTCGCCTTCCTGGTCGATGCCGCGCTACCGGCCGGTGACCTGGTGCGGACCGTCAAAGGCGCGGACAAGGCCAATATCGTGGCCGTGCGCCTGTTCGACGATTTCCGGGGCCAGGGCGTGCCGGAAGGACAGAAATCGCTGGCAGTCGAAGTGACCCTGCAGCCCGGTGAAAAGAGCTTCACCGATGCCGAGATCAAGGCGATTGCCGAGCGGATCACCGCTGCGGCAGCCAAGCTGGGCGCGGTGCTGCGGGGGTAGGCATATGGGCAAGCTGGCACGCGTGCAGGTGATCGGCTTCACCGGCTTGCTGGCTTACCTGATTATTGCCGCGGCCAGCTATCGCCCGCTCATCGAGGATGCAATTGCACCGGCGCTTGCTGTTGGCGTCGTGGCCGGGCTGATTTCCTTGCTCCGGCCTCGGCTGGCGCTCGGCCTTGCCGGGCTGCCAGCAGCCCTGCTCTTGCTGACCGGTGCCGAGGCTGAAGGCCTCGCTCGCGGCGTGGTCTTGTCCCTCGGGCTTGCCTTGGGACTGGCCTTGGCGGTGGCGCTTGTCGCAGGCTGGCTCTTTGACCGGTTCAAACAACAGGAGCCGGGCGGCACGGCCTGAAGCCCGCGCGATAACCCGGCACCACCCGCCAAGACCGGGTCCGGCGTCGCTGCATCAGCAACGGCCGGGGTTGAAAGTCAGCCGCACTGCCCGCGGTGCAGCAACTTCTGGTCGGCCAGCACTAGCGCCATCATCGCTGCGACCACCGGCACCCCGCGAATGCCGACGCAGGGGTCATGGCGGCCCTTGGTGCGGATTTCGGTCGCCTGGCCATCGCGGTCGATGGTCTCCACGGGCGTCAGGATCGAGCTGGTCGGCTTGAAGGCTACGCGGACCTTGACCGGCTGGCCGGTGCTGATCCCGCCCGCGATGCCGCCGGCATGGTTGGCGAGGAACTCCGGTCCTGCGCTGCCGGGCCGCATCGGATCGGCGTTTTCCTCACCGCGCAGGCGCGCAGCGGCAAAGCCATCGCCGATTTCCACGCCCTTGACCGCGTTGATGCTCATCATCGCGGCGGCCAGTTCGGAATCGAGCTTGGCATAAAGCGGCGCGCCCCAACCGGCCGGCACCCCGGTAGCCACGCATTCAACCACCGCGCCGACCGAGGAACCGGCCAGCCGCGCCTCATCGACGATCTTTTCCCACCGCGCCGCCGCCGCCGGATCGGGGCAGAAGAACGGGTTGTTGCCGATTTCGGCGGCATCGAAGTTGGCGAGGTCGATCGCATCGCCGCCGATTTCGGCGACATAGCCGATGATCGTCACTTCCGGGATCACCAGCCGCGCGACGGCCCCGGCGGCCACCCGCGCGGCGGTCTCGCGCGCCGAGCTGCGCCCGCCGCCGCGATAGTCGCGAAAACCGTACTTGGCGTCATAGGCATAGTCGGCATGGCCCGGGCGATAGGCCTTGGCTACTTCAGAATAGTCCTTGGAGCGCTGGTCGACATTCTCGATCATCAGCGAGATCGGCGTGCCGGTGGTCTTGCCGTCGAACACGCCCGACAGGATCCGCACCGCGTCCGGCTCCTGCCGCTGGGTGGTGAACTTCGACTGGCCCGGGCGGCGCGCATCGAGGAACGGCTGGATCGCGGCTTCGCTGATCGCCAGCCCGGGCGGGCAGCCATCGACCACGGCACCCAGCGCCGGCCCGTGGCTTTCGCCCCAGGTGGTGAAACGCAGCAGACGGCCAAAGGTGTTGAACGACATGATGTGGCGGCTTTGACGGCAATGCGGTGAAAAGTCCACTAGCGAGCGCAGCCGCCAGTGCCTAGGAAGCGGGCATGTTCCTCGTGGTCTTCCGCAACCGCAAGCGCGCCGGGATGAGTGCTGCCGCCTATTCCGCCGATGCCGAGCGGATGGAAGCGCTGGCCCGCGCCCAGCTGGGCTTCGTCTCGTTCAAGAGCTATGTCGCCAACGATGGCGAGGTGATCGCCCTGTCCGAATGGGCCAGCGAGGACGCCGCGCGCGCCTGGGGCCGCCATCCGGACCACGCCGTGATCCAGCGCCGGGGCCGCGACGAATACTACGAGAGCTATACGCTCTACACCGCCGACAATCCCCGCACGCACCAGTTTGAAAGGCCGCCCGAGTGAGCGTTACCCTCTATGGCATTCCCAATTGCGACACGGTGAAGAAGGCTCGCGTCTGGCTGGACGGGCGCGGGATTGCCTATGCCTTTCATGACTACAAGAAGGCCGGGGCCCACGGCGGCAAGCTGGCCGAATGGTGCGCGGCGGCCGGGTGGGACAAGGTGCTGAACCGCGCCGGGACGTCCTTCAAGAAGCTGCCCGATGCAGACAAGGCCGATCTCGACGCGGGCAAGGCCGTGGCGCTGATGGCGGCCAATCCCAGCTGTATCAAGCGGCCGATCGTGGAGCACCCCGGCGGCCTGCTGGTCGGCTTCAAGGAAGCCGAGTGGGCGGCGGCGCTTTGATCCCGGCCTGGACCGAACTGGCGGGAGCCGCGCTGGGGCTGCTCAATGTCATCCTGCTGGTGCGGCGTTCGGTCTGGAACTTTCCGGCGGCGATGGCGATGGTCACGCTGGTCGGGTTCACCCTGTGGGAAGCCAAGCTTTACGCCGAAACCGGGCTGCAGGTGTTCTTCTTCGTCGTCAACGCCTGGGGCTGGTACCTGTGGTACACCGCGCGCGAGCCGGACCAGGTCGCCGTGCCGGTGGGCTGGATGACCGATCGCGCGCGGTTCGTCTGGGCTTCGGCCACGGCGCTGCTGTCGCTCTCGCTGGGCTGGATGCTGCACCGCTTTACCGATGCGGCCCTGCCCTTTGCGGATTCGGTGATCGCCGGGGCCAGCATCACCGCGCAGATCCTGCTTTCGCTCCGCCGGATCGAGAACTGGGTGCTGTGGATCGCGATCGATGTGCTGTCGGTGGCGCTCTACATCAACCGCGAGCTCTATTTCCTGGCCGGGCTCTATGTCGTGCTGGGGATCATGTCGGTGGTGGGGCTGCGCGAGTGGCGGGCGGCGGCGCGGGGATGATCCGGCTGTGTTTCCACGGCGCGGAAAGCACCGGCAAATCGACCCTGATCGCCAAGCTGGCGGGCGAGCTGGGCCTGCCCTTCGTCCCCGAATATGGCCGCGAATGGGCCGAGACGCGGGGCACGGACTTCACCCCCGAAGCCCTGCTGGCAATCGCCGCCGGGCAGGACGCGGCAATGCGCGCGGCGGCGGCGAGCAATCCGCCGCTGCTGCTGCTCGATACCGATCCGCTGATGACCGCGGCCTGGTATGCCATGCTCCACGGCGAGGTGCCGCCCGCCCTGCTCGCCTATGCCAAGGCCGAGCATTACCTGCTGTTCGATCCCGATGTGCCATGGGTGGCCGATGGCACCCGCTTCTTCGGCACGGCCGAGGCCCGCGCGCGCTTTGCCGCGCTGGCTGAAGAAGTGCTGGTAGGCACCGGCGTGCCCTTCACCCGCATCGGCGGCACTTGGACCGAACGTGAGGCCCAGGTGCGCGCTGTGATCAGGCGGCTATCACCGTAACGATGTAGTTAAGCGCCAGGTCGTCCGAGAGGTGCAAGCCCTTGAGCGGGGACCAGGCGATACCCTTTGGCTCGCCCATGACGAGGCCCACGCTCGCCAGCAGCTCGCCCAGTTCCTCGGGCGTGACGAAGTCCTCCCAGTGGTGCGTGCCGCGCGGGACCAGGCCGAGCCGCTCCGCCCCTTGGACCATCAGCAGCCGTGACTTGGTGGTGCGGTTGGGGGTGGACAGCACCATCAGCCCGCCAGGAGCGAGCGCGGCCTTCAGCGCGGCGAGGAAGGCCGGCTTGTCAGCCACATGCTCGATCACTTCCATCGAGGTGACCAGATCGAACCCGGCCAGGCCCAGTTCGGCCACATCGCCGCAGCGGTAATCGATCGACAGGCCGCCCCCCGCCGCATGAGCGCTGGCGACGGCAATGTTTTCTTGGGCAGCATCAACCCCGGTTACCGCCGCACCAAGCCGCGCCAGCGGCTCCGCCAGCAGCCCCGCCCCGCAGCCGACATCGAGCGCGCGCTTGCCTGTGAGCGGCCGAACCCCGCGCGAATCGGTGCCCCAATGGGCATCGATCGCCTCGCGCAGGAAAGCGAGGCGCACCGGCCCCAGCTTGTGCAGCATGGCCGAAGAGCCGTTCGGATCCCACCAATCGGCCGCAAGACGGCCAAAATGGGCGGCTTCTTCGGGCCGAATGGTCGCTCTGGAGGTTGCATTGCTCATGCGCGCTCCCTAACAGGGCGCGCGCCGCGGGGCGAGGGGTCTCGCGGGCAAGATTATTGCGGAAAGGTGCGTTCGGCGTGGCCCGCATCGTGATGAAATTCGGTGGCACATCGATGGCCGGGTCGGAACGGATCCGCCGCGTGGCCAATATCGTCCGCTGCCAGCAGGCCGCCGGGCACGAAGTGGCCGTGGTCGTTTCGGCCATGGCGGGGGAAACCGACCGGCTGGTCAACTTCTGCCGCGAGGCGAACCCGCTCTACGATCCGGCCGAGTACGACGTGGTCGTCGCTTCGGGCGAACAGGTCACCTCGGGCCTCCTCGCGCTGACGCTTCAGGCGCTGGGCTGCAAGGCGCGTTCATGGCTGGGCTGGCAATTGCCGATCCGCACCGACGATGCCCACAGCAAGGCCCGCATCGGCGAGATCGACAGCGACGCCCTGCTGGCCTCGATGGCGGCGGGCGAAATCGCGGTGATCCCCGGCTTCCAGGGCGTGACCGAGGATAACCGCATCACCACGCTGGGCCGAGGCGGTTCGGACACCTCGGCCGTGGCCGTGGCAGCCGCGATCAAGGCCGACCGGTGCGACATCTACACCGATGTCGACGGGGTCTATACCACTGACCCGCGGATCGTCGCCAAGGCGCGCAAGCTGAAGTACGTGACCTACGAGGAAATGCTCGAACTGGCCTCGGTCGGTTCGAAGGTGCTGCAGACCCGCTCGGTCAGCCTCGCCATGAAGGAAGGCGTGCGGGTCCAAGTGCTGTCGAGCTTTATCGACGATGATGCCACCCCGGCCGACGAAATCCCCGGCACGATGATCGTGTCCGACGAAGAACTCGCCAAGATCCAGGACGAAACCGATATGGAAAGCCAGCTGATCACCGGCATCGCCGCCGACAAGAACGAGGCCAAGATCATCCTGACCCGCGTGCCGGACCGTCCGGGCGCCGTGGCCACGATCTTCGGTCCGCTGGCCCAGGCCAATATCAACGTCGACATGATCATCCAGAACGTCGGCCGCGACAAGGGCGAGACCGACGTGACCTTCACCGTGCCTTCGGCCGACCTGCTGCGCGCGCAGACCCTGCTCGAAGCACAGAAGGAAGCGATCGGCTACAACCGGATCATCACCGACGGCAAGGTCGCCAAGATCAGCGTCGTCGGCGTCGGCATGCGCAGCCATGCGGGCGTGGCCAGCACGATGTTCCGGGCGATGGCCGATCGCGGGATCAACATCCAGGCGATCAGCACCAGCGAGATCAAGATTTCGGTCCTGATCGACGAGGACGAGACCGAACTGGCCGTCCGCGTGCTGCACACCGCCTATGGCATGGATGCTACGGACGCGGCGGCCTGATCCCGTAATCGATCCGGATCCGCACCCACTCCCCCACCTTTGAAACCCCGCCCACACGGGGCGGGCGGACCTTGAACTGCCAGGCGGCAGCCAGCACGGCGCGCTGGATGTTCGAACCTTGCGGGTATTCCGACAGGCCGACGCAGTCCTCAACCCGGAAATCGGGCGCGGTGCGGCAGGCGATCAGGGCAGAGCCCGGGCCGCTGGCGGTCGAGAGGTACCCGGCCAGCTCGCTGTCATAGGGTTCGCGATACCACGAGGCGGCATACATCGGCTGGCCATTGGGGGCCGAGCCGACCCGCTTGCTGTCGCCCGGCACGCCCAGGTCCGGCGGACCATAGGCGCGCGGCGCAGCGGACGGCACAGTGGGCTGGCGCGGCAGGTTGGCGATGTCGAACTGGTTGAGCTGACTGCGCGACAGCGGCACGATCGCGGGCGGCGGTTCGGCAACAGGGGCGACACTGGGTACCGGCACGGGCGGCACGTCGCGCGCCTGCTGCAAGGGGCTGGCCTTGCTGGCGGCTTCGGGCTGGGCGCGTTCCGGCTCGGCCTGCGGCGGGGCGGCGATATCGACACTGACGAGGCCGGGCGGGCGCTTGGGCGGGGTCTGATCGACCAGCCCCAAGGAAAGGATCGCCAGCACCAGCAGCGCCTCGACCACCAGCGCCAGGACCACGGCCACGGCGCGCTGGCTGGCGCGCGGGCGCAGCCGGGCGAGGCCGTCGGCGGGAAACTGGCGGAACAGGGAGATCAAGCGGCCTCGACTATTGTGGCAGGGCCGCATGGCGCGCGGCGGCTGAATTGGCCTTGAATAGCCGGATCGCCCGCGCCGGAAAAGCGAAACCCCGCCCCCGGCCGAAGCCGGAGACGGGGTTGCTGGTGCGACCCGAGCGGGATCAGTTCAGATCGAAGCGATCGGCTTCCATCACCTTGGTCCAGGCGGCGACGAAATCGCGCACGAACTTCTCGCGGTTGTCGTCCTGGGCATAGACTTCGGCATAGCCGCGCAGGATCGAGTTCGAACCGAACACGAGATCGACGCGGGTGGCGGTCCACTTGACCTTGCCGGTCTTGCGCTCGACCAGTTCGTACAGGTTCGGACCCTTGGGCAGCCACTTGTAGCCCATGTCGGTCAGGCCAACGAAGAAGTCGTTCGTCAGCGCGCCCGCACGGTCGGTGAACACGCCGTGGGCGGTGCCGCCGTGGTTGGTGCCAAGCGCGCGCATGCCGCCGATCAGCACGGTCATTTCCGGTGCCGACAGGCCCATCAGCTGGGCCCGATCAAGCAGCATTTCTTCCGGCTGGACGGCATAGTCGGCCTTGACCCAGTTGCGGAAGCCATCGGCCAGCGGCTCGAGCACGGCGAAGGATTCCACATCGGTCTGCTCGGCCGTGGCATCGCCGCGACCCGCGGTGAAGGGCACCGGCACGTCGAAACCGGCGGCCTTGATCGCCTGCTCCAGGCCGACATTGCCCGCGAGGACAATCGTGTCGGCCACGCTGGCACCGGCGGCAGCCGCGAGCGGCTCGAGCACGGCGAGGACGCGGGCCAGGCGATCGGGCTCGTTACCGGCCCAGTCCTTCTGCGGGGCGAGGCGGATACGGGCACCGTTGGCCCCGCCGCGCTTGTCCGACCCGCGGAAGGTGCGGGCGCTGTCCCAGGCGGTGGCGATCAGATCGGCCGAGGACAGGCCGCTGGCGGCGATCTTCGCCTTCAGCGCTGCCACGTCATAACCGGTCGAACCGGCTGGGATCGGATCCTGCCAGATCAGGTCTTCCGACGGCACCCAGGGGCCGAGGTAATTGGCCTTGGGGCCCATGTCGCGGTGAGTCAGCTTGAACCAGGCGCGGGCGAAGACATCGCAGAAATAGGCGTGATCGTCGCGGAACCGCTCGGAAATCTTGCGGTATTCCGGATCGACCTTCAGCGCCATGTCGGCATCGGTCATCACCGGCATGGTGCGGATCGAGGGATCCTCGACGTCCACCGGCATGTCGGCTTCGGCGATGTTCACCGGGCGATACTGGTTCGCGCCGGCCGGGCTCTTGGTCAGTTCCCAGTCATACTTGAACAGCAGGTCGAAATAGCCGTTGTCGAACACGGTCGGGTTGCTGGTCCAGGCGCCTTCGACGCCGCTGGTCACGGTGTTGCGACCCACGCCGCGGCCGGTCTTGTTGAGCCAGCCGAAGCCCTGGTCCTCGATCTCGCCGCCTTCGGGCGCCGGGCCGAGCAGACCGGCATCGCCGTTGCCGTGGGCCTTGCCGACGGTGTGGCCACCGGCGGTGAGCGCAACGGTTTCCTCGTCGTCCATGGCCATGCGGCTGAAGGTGATGCGCATGTCGCGGGCGGTCTTGAGCGGGTCGGGCTGGCCGTCAACGCCTTCCGGGTTGACGTAGATCAGGCCCATCATCACCGCGGCGAGCGGGTTTTCCAGCTCGCGATCGCCCGACCAGCGGGTGCCTTCGCTACCGGTGGGGGCAGTCCATTCCTTTTCCGAGCCCCAGTAGGTGTCCTTTTCCGGGTGCCAGATGTCTTCGCGGCCAAAGCCGAAGCCGAAGGTCTTGAAGCCCATCGATTCATAGGCGACGTTGCCGGCCAGGATCATCAGGTCGGCCCAGGACAGGGCGTTGCCGTACTTCTTCTTGATCGGCCATAGCAGGCGGCGGGCCTTGTCGAGGTTGCCGTTATCGGGCCACGAGTTCAGCGGCGAGAAGCGCAGGTTGCCGGCCCCGGCCCCGCCACGGCCATCGGCGATGCGATAGGAGCCAGCCGAGTGCCAGGCCATGCGGATCATGAGGCCGCCGTAGTGGCCCCAGTCCGCCGGCCACCAGTCCTGGCTGTCGGTCATCAGCGCGGTCAGGTCAGCCTTCAGGGCGTCATAGTCCAGGCCCTTGACGGCTTCGCGATAGTTGACGTCCTTGAGCGGATTGGTCTTGGCATCGTGCTGGTGCAGGATGTCGAGGTTCAGCGTGTTGGGCCACCAGGCGGTGGGGCTGTCTTCGCTGCGGGTATTGGCACCGTGCGCAAACGGGCACGAGGTAGGGGCGTTCATGGCCTGCACTCCTGTTGAGAAACTCCGATGCGAGCACCCTAGGCCTGTTTTGTTACATCAAAAAGCCGATTGATCTCGTTTCTCTGATCGTCTGAGCCGATTTGGCGCACAGACAGGCAGTCTTGCCGCCGCTTGCCGTGCGGGCGCGCTCCGCCTAAAGGCCGCGAACCTTACGAAACCGGGGGATTTTCCGTGTACGACAAGACCCATGCCCTGATGGCCCGTGGCCGCGCTTTCCTGGGAACCGAGCATGCGATCCTGTGCGGCGCGATGAGCTGGGTGTCCGAACGCAACCTGGTGGCCGCGATCAGCAATGCCGGGGGCTTCGGCGTGATCGCCTGCGGGGCGATGACCCCCGAACTGCTCGATACCGAAATCGCCGCGACGAAGGCGCTGACCGCCAAGCCGTTTGGCGTGAACCTGATCACCATGCACCCCCAGCTGTTCGACCTGATCGCCGTCTGCGCCAAGCACAAGGTCGGCCACGTGGTGCTGGCCGGCGGCATTCCGCCCAAGGGCTCGGTCGAGGCGATCAAGGAATTCGGCGCCAAGGTGCTGGTCTTCGCCCCCACCCTGGCGCTGGCCAAGAAGCTGCTGCGCTCGGGCGCGGACGCGCTGGTGATCGAGGGCAGCGAGGCCGGTGGCCACATCGGCCCGGTGGCGACTTCGGTGCTGGCGCAGGAATTCCTGCCCGCCCTGGCCGAGGACCACGTGGTCTTCGTGGCCGGCGGGATCGGTCGGGGCGACATGATCGCCGCCTATCTGGAAATGGGCGCCTCGGGCGTGCAGCTGGGCACCCGCTTTGCCTGCGCGACCGAGTCCATCGCCCACCCGGCGTTCAAGGCGGCCTTCTTCCGCGCCAATGCCCGCGATGCGGTCGCCTCGGTTCAGATCGACCCACGCCTGCCGGTGATCCCGGTCCGCGCGCTGAAGAACAAGGGCACCGAGGAATTCACCGCCAAGCAGGTCGAAGTTGCCCGGATGCTGGACGAGGGCAAGGTCGACATGGCCCAGGCCCAGCTCGAGATCGAGCATTTCTGGGCGGGCGCGCTGCGCCGCGCGGTGATCGACGGCGATGTGGAGAATGGCTCGCTGATGGCCGGGCAGTCGGTCGGCATGGTGACGCAGGAAGAGCCGGTGGCCGAGATCATGACCCAGCTGATGAGCGAGTGCGAGGCCGCGCTGACGCGCTGACCGCCCTTCCCGCAAAACCCGGACAAAAAAGGGGCCGGAGCAGTGATGCTCCGGCCCATTCAGTTTGCGTTCGCAGGAGGAACGCTGGGAGGCGGGACCGAGGGGGAGGAGAGGAGGAGGAACCCCGGCCCCGCCAAGCTTGAGGAAAGCGTTACATGTTGTAGGCGCGCTCTCCGTGTTCGTTGATGTCGAGGCCTTCGCGCTCGGCATCGGCCGAGGGGCGCAGCCCGATGGTGTACTTCAGGCCCAGGAACAGCACGGCCGAGACCACGCTGGTCCACAGCACCGTGGTGCCCACGGCCCAGATCTGGGTCATCACCTGGCCATAGAGGTCGAACTCGCCAGCCTTGGCCACCGGTCCGGTGTAGTCGATCCAGCCCTGGCCACCCCAGGCCGGGTTGGCGACGAAGCCGGTGCCGATCGCGCCGACGATCCCGCCAACCGCGTGGATGCCGAACACGTCCAGGCTGTCATCGTACTTGAGCTTGTTCTTCACCGTGGTGACGAAGAAGAAGCAGACCACGGTGGCAACCGCGCCCAGGATGATCGCGGTACCCGGGTGGGCAAAGCCCGCCGCCGGAGTGATCGCGACCAGGCCGGTCACCACGCCCGAGGCCACACCCAGCAGCGAGGGCTTCTTGTGGACGATCTGTTCGATCACTGCCCAGGTCACGCCCGCCGCAGCCGTGGCGACGAAGGTGTTGATGAAGGCCAGCGCGCCGAAGGCATTGGCTTCAAGACCCGAACCGGCGTTGAATCCGAACCAGCCGATCCACAGCAGCGAGGCACCGATCATGGTCATCACCAGGCTGTGCGGGGGCATGGGCTCCGACTTGAAGCCGATGCGCGGACCGATCACGAGGCAGCCGATCAGGCCAGCGATACCCGCGTTGATGTGCACCACGGTGCCACCGGCGAAGTCGAGCGCACCCCAGCCCCACAGCAGGCCGCTGTCATCCGGCGCGGCGTGGAGGAAGTCCGGGCCAGCCCAGTACCACACCATGTGCGCGATCGGGAAATAGGCGAAGGTCAGCCACAGCACCGTGAAGATGATCAGCGGGGTGAACTTCACGCGTTCGGCAAAGGCCCCCACGATCAGCGCCGGCGTGATGCAGGCGAAGGTCATCTGAAAGATGATGAAGACGTATTCCGGCAGGTAGACGCCGTTGGAGAAGGTCGCCGCCAGGCTGGTCGGATCGACCCCCGCCAGGAACGCCTTGTCGAGGCCGCCGATGATCTTGGGGAAGGGCGAACCGGCCGAGGTAAAGGCCAGCGAATAGCCCCAGGCGAACCAGACCAGCGCCGCAACGCAGACAATGGTCAGCACCTGCATCAGCACGCTGAGCATGTTCTTGGCGCGCACCAGGCCGCCATAGAACAGCGCGAGCGCGGGAATGGACATCATCAGCACGAGCGCGGATGCCACCAGCATCCAGGCCACGTCACCCTTGTTGACCATTTCAGCGGTCGGCACGAACGCGGCGGTGGTCGCCGCTTCGGTAGCGGCGGCAGCAGCGCCAGTGGCCGCCTCGGTGGCGGCCGCAGTGGCGTCCTGCGCGAAAGCGGCGGTGGCGGCGAAGAGGCTGGCCCCCGCTGCGCCAAGGCCGCAGACAAATTTGCGGATCATCGGATAAGTCCTCCTGTCAGGGCCGGCATCAGAGCGCCGTGTCCCCGGTTTCACCGGTGCGGATGCGGGTGGCGGAAGCCAGGTCGAGCACGAAGATCTTGCCGTCCCCGATCGAGGATGTGCTGGCGACCTGCTGGATCGTTTCCACCACCTGCCCCGCAAGGTCGTCGCTCACCGCGACTTCGACCTTCACCTTGGGCAGCATGTTGGTGGAATATTCGGCCCCGCGATAAATCTCGGTCTGGCCCTTCTGGCGCCCGAAGCCCTTGACCTCGGTCACGGTCATACCCGCAACGCCAATGGCGCCGAGCGCTTCGCGCACCTCGTCAAGCTTGAAGGGCTTGATGATGGCGATGATGAATTTCATGCCCGTCCCCTGATTGCACGCCGGGCCCATCCCGGCTTCACATCCGCAGCAAGGGCCGTGCCAGTTTGGAATTATCGTCAGGATTCAGTGCAATTGGCGTAACGGCGTTACGTGGCGGGCCAGAACAGCGCCCGATTCATGCGCAGCTGCCTATTTTTTAGGCAGTATCGCCCGCCCCCACACCGGCAGATGGTCCGAAGCCCGCGCGGCCAGCGCCGAGTGGTGGACGCCGTGGTCTTCCACCTGCCAGCGCTGGCACAGCACCAGCCGGTCAAGCCGGGCGACCGGGCGGCGCGCGGGGAAGCTGGGGCCAGGGGTCAGCAATTGCCAGGGCGCGCGGAATTCGCCAAGCGCGCCGCGGTGCAGGCTCCATTCGTTGCAATCGCCCATCAGCACGGTCGGATGGTCGCCATCGCAGCGGGTCAGGTGATCGAGGATCGTGCGGACCTGCTGGCGGCGGCGCAGCCCGGACAGGTCAAGGTGCATGCCGACCACGCGCAGGCGCTGGCCTTCGATCAGCAGGTCGGCCCGCACCGCGCCGCGCGGCTCCAGCGTGGGCAGCGGCACCACCCTTGCCTCGATCACCGCGATCCCCTTGCGCACCAGCAGGGCATTGCCGTGCCAGCCAAGCGATTCCGGCCGGTGGTTGAGCGGCACCGGCACCCAAGGGGTATAATCCTCGATCGTTTCGCGCGGCAGCACGCTTTCGCGCCACCCGATCCGCCGGTCGGCCTCTTGCAGGGCGATCACATCGGCATCGATTTCGCGCAGCACCGCCAGGATCCGGTCCGGATCGCGCCGCCGGTCGGTGCCGACGGCCTTGTGGATGTTGTAGCTGGCGAAGGTCAGTTGCACCGCAGGCGCTATTCCCCGGCGATGTAGCGATCGGTCGCGCGGGTCGGCAGACCGTCGATCGAGCGGGTGCGGCCTGCCACCTTAGCTTCCCATGTCGCCGGATCGCTCTGGGCGTGATACTTGACCAGCGTCTCACGCTCCTTGTCGAGGGTCATCACCGGGACGCCCCAGCCGCACGAGGTCTGGACGCTCTCCACCGCGATATCGAAGATCTGGCGTGTGCCGGGCAGCAGGGTGAAGTGCCCAGCCAGCTCGGCCCACTCGGCATCCTGCGGCAGGACCGGCTTGCCCCGGCCATAGAGCCGCAGGATCAGCGCGGGCTGCTCAAAATTGCACATCATGATCGTGATGCGGCCATCTGCGGCAAGGTGCGCGTGCGTTTCGTTTCCCGAACCGGCAAGGTCGAGATAGGCGACTCGGTTCGGCCCCAGCACCCTGAAGGTATCGGCGAGGCCCTTGGGGCTGAGGTTGATCCGCGTATCGGCAGCGGCGGTGGCCACGAAGTAGACCGCCTGCCTGGCGATCATCGCTGCGTGATCGGCGGTGATGCAATCGGAAAAGTCAGCCATGGAACGAGGCTAGGCGGGCGGGGAGTTCGGGGCAAGCGCTGAAGGGGGTTCGCGCAGAGGCGCAGAGGAAGAAAGGGAGGCGCAGAGAGGGCGCGTCTGACCGCAGGTCCATTCCCGTCACCAAAGCGCGCCGCACGCCGCAACGCGGGTTCGGCAGGGCGGGTTCGGCAGGGCGGCTTCGCCGCAAGCAGGACGCCTCCGCGCCTCGTCTTCTTTCTCCGCGCCTCTGCGCGAACCCTTATCTTTCCTTCGTCGCTGAGAAGACCAGCTCCGGGTTCTTTTCCTGCTGGTAACTCACGTCCCAGGCGCTGCGGGCCATGAACACCGGATCGCCATCGCGGTCCTTGGCAAGGTTCGACTTGTTGAAATCGGCAAAGGCTTTCAGCGCGGCATCGCTGCCCTTCAGCCAGCGCGCCGTATCGAAGGGCGAGGCTTCGAGCATGGCTTCAACCTTGTATTCCGCCTCCAGTCGGGAAATCAGCACGTCGAGCTGGAGCTGGCCGACCACGCCGACGATCCACTGGCTGCCGATTTCGGGATAGAACACCTGGATCACGCCCTCTTCGGACAGGTCATCCAGCGCCTTCCTGAGCTGCTTGGTCTTGGTCGGGTCCTTGAGCGCGACGCGGCGCAGGATTTCCGGGGCGAAGTTGGGCAGGCCGGTGAAGCGGACCTTGTTGGTCTCGGACAGGGTATCACCCACCCGCAGCGTGCCGTGGTTGGGGATGCCGATGATGTCGCCCGGTTCGGCGGTGTCGGCAATCTCGCGGTCCTGGGCGAAGAACAGGATCGGCGAATGGATCGCGATCGGCTTGCCCAGCGCCGAAGGCGTCAGCTTCATGCCGCGCTTGAAGGTGCCGGAGACCAGCCGCATGAAGGCGATCCGGTCGCGGTGCATCGGGTCCATGTTGGCCTGGACCTTGAAGATGAAGCCGGTCACTTCCTTGCCGTCCGGGTTGATCGTGCCCTGCTCACTCGGCTGCGGGCGCGGCGGCGGGGCATAGCGGGCAATCGCGTCGATCAGCTCGGCCACGCCGAAGTTCTTGAGCGCCGATCCGAAGTAGACCGGGGTCAGATCGCCATGGCGATAGGCTTCCAGATCGAACGAAGGGTAACCGGCCTGGGCCAGCTCGATTTCCTCGGCAATGTCGGCGGGCACGTTGTCCGCCGTGGCCGGCTCGCGCTTGCCCAAGAATTCGCGGCTGTCGCCTTCCGGGCGGCTGATCTGGTTAGTGGCGAAATCGAGCACGCCCTTGAACTCGCCGCCCATGCCGATCGGCCAGGACATCGGGCAAACATCGAGCGCCAGGGCATCGGCCACCTCGTCCAGCGTTTCGAACACGGCGCGCCCCTCGCGGTCGACCTTGTTGACGAAGGTGATGATCGGCACCGAGCGCAGGCGGCAGACCTCGAACAGCTTGCGGGTCTGCGGCTCGATGCCCTTGGCGGCGTCGATCACCATGATCGCGGAATCGACCGCCGTCAGCGTGCGATAGGTGTCTTCGGAGAAGTCCTCGTGGCCCGGCGTGTCGAGCAGGTTGAAGGTGACCCCGTCACGCTCGAAGGTCATCACCGAGCTGGTGACCGAGATGCCGCGCTGCTGCTCGATCTTCATCCAGTCCGACCGCGCCCGCCGCGCCGCGCCGCGCGCCTTGACCTCGCCCGCCAGGTGGATCGCCCCGCCTTGCAGCAGCAGCTTCTCGGTCAGCGTGGTCTTGCCCGCGTCGGGGTGCGAGATGATGGCAAAGGTACGCCTGTTAGAACTATGGGGATTGGACATGGTGCGCGGCGCATAGCCGTGCCTTGGCGCGAGGTCTATCCCAACCCGCCCTGCAGCAGGGCATTGGCCTGCGACGCCACCGCGCCCAAGTCCGCCGCGCCATCCATCACGCCAAAGCGCAGGCCAAGGAACACGTTCATGCCCATGATCGCCCAGGCGTGGACCTCGGTCGGTTCGACGCCCAGTTCGCCCTTGGCGCGGGCAGCCTGAAGTCGTTCGAGGATACGGGCGGCGGTGTTCAGGTAATGGGCGCGCCAGTCTTCGGGGGCAACGAATTCGGCCTCGTCGATGATCCGGTAGATTTCCTTGTGCTCGCGGGCGAAGCGCAGGAAGGCCTCGAGCGCGACCCCTTCCGCCGCGATCGCCCCGCCGCGATGTTCGCGCAGCACTGGCGCGACGTGATCGCGCACCCGGCCGCTCATGTCGGCCACCAGCGCCTTGAACAGCGCCTCCTTGCTTTCGAAATAGGTATAGAAGCTGCCCAGGGCCACGCCGGCGCGCTGGGTGATCGAGACGATCGAGCTTTCGTGAAAGCCCTTGTCACCGAATTCCGCCGCGGCGGCATCGAGGATCGCGCGCTGCGTGCGGCGCCCGCGCTCGGTGCGCGGCTCGCGCGGCGAGACGGCCGCTGCCTCCATTCCCCGATTCCCCTTCCTGGTGGCCTTCCCCGCCACCGTACTCATCGTCACTGTGGCACTTGCGCCACGATTCCCCACCATTCGCGCGTCCTTTCGCTCGGCGCAAGCATAGACAAGTTGAAAGCTGGTTCAACTTTTATATAAGGCGGAATCGGAGCCGGTCGAGAAATCGCGCCGGCGTGAGGATTTTCTGGGAGGAGCCCACCGATGCGTACCACTGCCTTGCTTTGCCGAGCTTCGCTGATCGCCAGCGCCATGGCCGGCCTGACCGCCGTTCCCGCCTATGCCCAGGACGGGGCAAGCGAGGCCGATGGCGGCGAAATCATCGTCACCGCCCGCCGCCGCGAGGAAGCGCTGACCGACGTGCCGATCGCCATCACCGCGCTCTCGGCCGACCAACTGGAGCGGACCGGCGCGATCGACATCACCGCCGTGGCCGAACAGGCCCCCAACGTGACGCTGGAAGCCAGCCGCGCGACCAATTCCACCCTCACCGCCTTTATCCGCGGCGTGGGCCAGCAGGACCCGGTTTCGGGCTTCGAACAGGGCGTCGGCATCTACCTTGACGATGTCTACCTCAACCGTCCGCAAGCTGCCGTGGTCGATATCTATGACGTCGAGCGGATCGAAGTGCTGCGCGGGCCGCAGGGCACGCTTTATGGCCGCAACACCGTGGGCGGCGCGGTCAAGTACGTCACCCGCAAGATCGGGATGGACCCGCGCCTGTCGCTGCGCGGCACCTATGGCACCCACAACATGGCCGATGGCGTGATCACCGCCAGCACCCCGGTGGGCGATGGCACGCTGCGGCTGGGCGGCTCGCTCGCCCGCCTGTCGCGCGGCGGCTTCGGCACCAACCTGACCACCGGGCGCGAAAACTACAACAAGGACATCTGGGCCGGTCGCGGCACCATCGAAGTCCATTCGGGCGGGTTCTTCGCCCGCATCGCCGCCGACTATACCCATGACCGCTCGAACGAGCGCGGCGGCCACCGCCTGATCCCCGCCCAGCTCAGCGTCGCCCCGGTGCTGGGTAACGTTTACGATACCCGCGGCGGGCTGGTTTCGCCCAAGCAGGACGTGAAGGCCTGGGGCCTGTCGCTGTTCATGGAAGGCGAGCTGAACGACACGCTGACCGTCCGCTCGATCACGTCCTATCGCAAGGACGATTCGGCCACGCCAATCGACTTCGACGCGCTGCCCACGGCCGACGTCGACGTGCCTGGCTTCTATAACAACACCCAGACCAGCCAGGAACTGCAGCTGCTGATCAATTCGGGCCGGTTCAGCGGCCTGATCGGGGCCTATTACCTCAACGCCACGGCCCTGACCCAGTTCGACGTGCGGCTGTTCACCTCGCTGGCCGGCCTGACCGCCTTCACCAGCGCGGATGTTGGCACCGATACCCTCGCCGCATTTGCCGACTTTACCTATGACCTGACCGACCAGCTGAGCCTTTCGGTTGGCGGCCGCTATACCTGGGACGAGCGCACGGCCCGGATTCTGCGCCAGAACTATCTGGGCGGCGGCTCGCCGGTGTTTGGCGGTGCGGGGGTTGCCCTGGGCGCACCGGCCACCAACTTCCGCGGCAAGAGCACCTTCAAGAAGTTTACCCCGCGCGCCTCGCTCAGCTTCAAGCCGAGCGACGGGCACAACCTCTATGTGTCCTATTCGCAGGGCTTCAAGGGCGGCGGGTTCGATCCGCGCGGCGCGGGCGTCAACGCGCCTGACCTCAACAGCAACGGCATTCGCGAAGACGCCGAAGTGGCCGCTTTCCTCAGCTTCCGCCCCGAAAAGGTCGACAGCTACGAAGTGGGCTACAAGGCCGCCCTGCTCGATCGCAAGCTCAACGTGGCCCTGGCCGCGTTCCGCATGGACTATACCGACGTGCAGATCCCGGGCTCGGTCGCCTGTATCGTGTCGGGCCTGCCCAGCTTCTGCGGCGTCGTGTCCAACGCGGGCAAGGCGCGGATGCAGGGCGTGGAATTCGAAGCCCGCGCCAACCTGGGCGCGCTGACCCTGTCGGGCTCGCTGGGTTACATCGATGCCAAGTTCAAGCGCTATGTCAGCAACATCGGCGGCGTGCCGACCGATGTGGCGGCTTTCCGCAAGGTGCAGAACACCCCGGCCTGGACCGGCAATGCCCAGGCCAGCTACCGGGCCGATCTGGGTGACGGCGCGCTGACCTTTACCGGCGGCGTCTCGTTCAAGAGCAAGACCTACCAGTTCGAAATCCCGAACCCCTACCTCGATCAGCCAGCCTACCAGCTGGTCGATGCCTCGATCGTCTATGCCGCGCCCGACAAGCGCTGGACCCTGGGCGTCTATGGCAAGAACCTGTTCGACGTGAAGTACAAGACCTCGGGCTATACCTTCATGGCCGCCAACGCGACCACGGGCGTGCTGACCACCACCGCCGATGGCGCGCTGATCCCATCGCTGGGCCGCGAAGGGACGCTGACCGCGTTCTATGGCAACCCGCGCCAGGTCTTCGTGACGGCGACGGTCAACTTCTGATCGTTGCCGGAACCTAACGGTTCCTCCCGCCGCCCTCGCGTCATTGACGCGGGGGCGGTTTCATTTTGCCCGCCGCCCTCGCGCCGCAGCGCGACGGTGTTCTTACCTGGGTCGCCGCAGGATCACGTAAAGCGCGCCGGAGCCGCCGTGGCGCTGGTGCGCGGGGCGAACGGCGGCGATCCGGCCGGCATGCGGCCCGGCGGCCAGCCAGTCGAGCAGCTTGGCCCGGATCGCCCCGCGCCGCTCGCCGCGGTCAGCCGCCGCCACCGGGCGCGGCTTGCCGGAAATCACCAGCACCAGCCGCGCGCCCATCGCCACGGCCTGGGTCAGGCCCAGGTCGAGCCGGGCATGGGCTGCATCGAGCGAATGGCCGTGCAGGTCGAGCGTCAGGTCGGGCGCGATCTGGGCCTTGGCCAGCTTGCGTTCCCACGAGCCGTCTAGGCCATGGCGATCGAGCGGACGCGGTGGACCAGGCGGCGGGGCCGGAGGTAGTGCGGGCGCGGGCACCCGGCCCTTGACGCGCCGAGGCACCGGCTGCGGAACAACGGAATCGTCGCTGACAGCCGCCGCCACAGCCTTGGGCCGAACCGGATGAAGCGGCTGGACCGTCTGCGCCACGCGGGCCCACAGCGCCGCCTCGGCTGGCGAGAGCCCGCGCGGCGGGCGCATCAGCTGCCGCCCAGCCAGGCCAGCGTTCCCTTCGGCAGCAGTAGCAGGGCCTCGCCCCGGGCGCTCATTCCCCCGGCGATCAGCCTGGCATCGTCGCCCGCACCCCAGAAGGTGTCGAAGCGGTTGACGCCCTTGATCGCGCCACCGGTATCCTGGGCGATCCACAGGCCGTTGGCTTCGGCCCGGTCCATGTTGGCGAGCCAGACCGGTGCGCCCAGCGGCACGAAGGCCGGATCGGCCGCGACGCTGCTTTCGCGCCGCACCGGCACGCCCAGCGCGCCGAGCGGGCCATCGCCGGTCAGTTCGCGGAAGAACACGAAGCTCTTGTTCTCGCGCATCAGCGCGGCCCCGGCCTCGGGATTCTCGCGCACGTATTGCATGATCCCCTGCATCGAGCCGGAGTATTGCCCCGGCCCCGTGCCGAGCAGCCCGCGCTGGCGCATCACGCCGCCGATCCCGGTATAGGGATGGCCGTTCTGCCCGGCATAGCCGATCCGGATCACGCTGCCGTCGGGCGCGCGCAGGCGGCCCGAACCCTGGATCTGGAGGAAGAACATCTCGACCGGATCGGCCGCCCAGGCAATCTCCAGCCCCCGGCCGGCCAGCGCTCCGTCATAGATCTGGCTGCGCTCGAAGTACGGTACGAAAGCCCCGCTCGCGTCATAGCGGCCGAGCGGCATCAGGCCACTGGCATTGGGCGGGGCATCGCCCGGCCGCGCGCGCACCAGGTCGGGCGGCAGGGCATAGACCGGCACGTCGAACCCCGGCTGGCGGGTGCGCACGCCAGCAATCTCCGGCTCGTAATAGCCGGTGGCAAAGGCCTTGCCCTCAGCGATCCGGGCGGTTTCGAAATGCTGGTCGAAAAAGCGCAGCGCCTGGCTTGCGGGCCACTTGGTGGCGGCGGTGCAGGCTGGCCCCCAATGATCCGGCCTGGTCAGGCCCGAGGCATCGGTGCGGCTGATCAACTGCGGGCAGCTTTCGCGGAACGAGGCCAGCGCGGCGGCCGCATCGGCCGGGGCAATGCCCAGGCTGTCAACCCGCGGCCCGGCCCAGAAGCCGGCGGCCAGGGCCGTGCTGGCCGCTACGCCAGCCGGGGGCTGGATCGGCACACGCGGTTCGGGAATGATCCGCCCGCAGGCGGCAATGAGGGTCAGCGCGCCAAGCGCAGCGATCCCCCGCCCGATCATGCGATCAGGCCTCGTCGGTTTCGTCGAGCAGCCAGTCCGGCGAGCCGGAGGTGACATTGCGGCTGAAGGTCCAAAGGTCGCGCGCTTCGACCGCATCGTTGAGCGAGCCGGCGATCACCTGGCCTTCGGCATTGCGGGTCACTGCGGCAATATCGGCAGCAAAGCGCACCGTGATACGGGCCACCGGCGCATTGAACGAGGCGGCGACAATCACCGCTTCCTCGATCCGCACCAGCCGGTTGTCGAGCGATTCGCCCGCAGCTTCGCGCGCGGCGATCGCGCCGGCAAAGCCATCGAACACGTCACGATCGCACAGTTCGCCCAGGGTGTCCTTGTCGCCCTTCCAGAAGGCTTCGAGGATCATGCGATAGGCGCCCTTGGCCCCTTCGAGGAAGGCGGTCAGATCAAACCGGCGGTCCGCCGCCGCAATTTCGCGCAAGCCGCGCTCGATCGCCGGGGTAACGCCGGGAACGGGCATGCGCGGCTGTTCCTGCGCGCGATCCGCCACGCCCACGGCAACGCGCGGCGTTTCGGCCGGACGCGGGCCCTGGATCACTTCCTCCTCGTGCTCGGCGCGGCGGCCCAGCACCGAATAGAGCCGCAGGCCCAGGAAGGCCGCGATCATGGCGAGGATGACGATCTCGACGGTATTGTCCACGTGTTCAGTCCCTGCCGCAAGGGGCGCGGCTTTGATATTCCCTATGCCTAAATAGGGTGGCATGACAAATGAACAACGTGCGGATGGCGCCAGTTCGGCAATTTTTTGCGGCAAGTGGGGCAAGCTGGTCACATCGCCGCCAGCGTGCCAAGCTGGGTTTGAAGCGCGAAAACCTTTGCCGCGCCCCATTGGCGATGCTAGGCGCGCGGCCGATTTACTCACTCCATACAGTCGAAAGCACGTAAGAACATGTCCGACGAAGGCAACATCATCACCGACCTCGGCCTGGAAGGCCCCGTTCCCAATGGCGCGGACACCCTGCCCTCGGCCGGGATCATTTCGCAGTACATCAAGGACCTTTCGGTCGAGAATCCGAATGCCCCGGAAAGCTTCCAGTGGACCGATGCGCCGCAGATCGACGTGCAGTTCAACATCGGCGCCCGCCAGCTGAGCGACGAGATCAGCGAGATCGAGCTGAAGATCGCGCTCAAGTCGGTGGCCCAGCAGGGCACCGCCTTCATCGTCGACCTGTCCTATTGCGGTCTGGTTGGCATGCGCAACCTCGATGATGCCTCGAAGCACGCCTTCACTTATGCCGAAGCGCCGCGCATCCTGTTCCCCTTCGCCCGTCACGTGATCGCCGAAGCGGTGCGCGATGCCGGCTTCCCGCCGCTGCTGCTCGAGCCGATCGATTTCAACGGCATCTACCTGCAGCAGCTGGCCGCCCAGCAGGGCGAGGGCGAAGCGGCACCCGCCGGCAACGCCTGATCCATTCCGGCGCGGGCAAGCCAGCGTGAGCCTGATCCGCAATGTCGGCACGATCGGCGGGCTGACAGCGGTCAGCCGCGTGTTCGGCTTTGCCCGCGACATGCTGCTGGCCCGGGTGCTCGGCGCGGGCGGCGTCGCCGATGCCTGGCAGCTGGCCTTCCAGCTGCCCAACATCTTCCGCCGCCTTTTCGCCGAAGGTGCCTTCGCCTCGGCCTTTGTGCCGCTGTTCAACCAGCGGATGACCAACGACGGCGACATTTCCGACGCGCGCGCCTTTGCCAACCAGATGCTGGCCGTGCTGATCCCGATCCTGCTGGTGTTCTCGGCCCTGCTGCTGATCGTGATGCCCTGGGTGATGGGGCTGTTCGCCAGCGATGCGCTGGCGGCGGATGCGCAGCGGTTCGACCTGGGCGTGCTGATGGCCCGGATCGCTTTCCCCTATCTGGCTTTGATGAGCCTGGCGACGCTGCTCGCCGCGATCCTCAATTCGCTGTCGCGCTTCGCCGCCGCCGCCGCCGCTCCGATCCTGCTCAACCTGTGCCTGGTCGGCGCGCTGATCCTGGGCGCGATGGAAGGGACCAGCGAGGCGGCAAAGCAGACAACCGGCATTTACCTGGCGATCTCGGTCTCGCTTTCGGGGCTGCTGCAGCTGCTCTGGCTCTACTTCTGGGTCCGTCGCACCCAGTTCCGGCTGGGGCTGCAGCGCCCCCGGCTGACCCCCGGCGTGCGCGAATTCGGTCGGCTGGTGCTCCCGGCCGTATTCGGTGCCGGGGTTTACCAGATCAGCCGTTTCATCGACCTGTTCTTCATTGCCACCCTGCCGGACAAGAGCATCAGCTTCCTCAGCTATGCCGACCGGCTCAACCAGTTGCCCATGGGCATCATCGGCATCGCGCTTGGCACGGCCATTCTCCCGGCGCTCTCGCGGTTCATCGCCCAGGGCGATGGCGACGGCGCATTCCGGCTGCAGAGCAATGCCTTTGAACTGGCCATGCTGCTGACCATGCCGGCCGCGATCGCGCTCTACATTGCCGGACCGGCGATCACGAGCGCCTTCTATGTCGGCGGGGCCTTTACCGTGGCCGATGGCCTCGCCACCGGTGTCGTGGTCGGCGGGCTGGTGATCGGCTTGCCGGCCTATGTCCTGGTCAAGGTGCTGGTGCCGAACTACTTCGCGCGCAAGGACACCCGCACCCCGGTGATCACCGCCGCCGTCTCGCTGGTGATCAACATCGGCCTCAACCTGGTGCTGGTCCCGCGGCTGGGGATCTTCGGCCTGGCGCTGGGTGGTTCGCTGGCCGCCTGGGCCAATGCGGCGATGCTTTATGCCGTGCTTCACCGGCGCGGCCACTATCACCTTACCGCCCAGGTCACCGGACGGATCGCGCGAATCATGCTGGCCGCCGCGCTGATGGGCGCAGCACTGTGGTTCGCCCTGCCGCTGGCCGGCGATGCCTTCATCGGCGCGCCGCTGGAGCGGATTGTGGCGATTGGCGCGATTGTCGGCCTGGGCCTGATCGTCTTTTTCGGCAGTGCCTGGGCGGTGGGCGTTGTCAATCGCGACACAATCGGCCAGTTGCGCCGCCGTCAGCTTTAAGGACTCCAGACCATGCGTGTCGTTTCCGGCATTCAGCCCACGGGCAACCTGCACCTTGGAAATTACCTGGGGGCGATCCGCAACTGGGTGCGGATGCAGGACGATGTGGCGGCCAAGGGCGGGCAGTGCCTCTATTTCCTGGCCGATCTCCACGCGATCAGCCAGCCGCACGTTCCGGCCGAACTGGCATCGAACACGCGCGAGATGGTGGCCGCGCTGGTCGCCTGCGGGATCGACCCGAACCGGTCGGTGCTGTTCAACCAGGCCCAGGTTTCCGAACATGCCCAGTTGCAGTGGCTGCTGAACGGCACGGCCCGGATGGGCTGGCTGAACCGCATGACCCAGTGGAAGGACAAGGCCGGCAAGAACCGCGAAGGGGCCTCGGTCGCGCTGTTCACCTATCCGGTGCTCCAGGCCGCAGACGTGCTGCTGTACCAGGCCACCCACGTGCCAGTGGGCGAAGACCAGAAGCAGCACCTCGAGCTGGCGCGCGACATCGCGCAGAAGTTCAACAACGATTTCGGTGCCGGTGCCGAGGTCTTCACCCTGCCCGAGCCGATCATCCCGGCCGAAGCCGCCCGGATCATGAGCCTGCGCGATGGCAGCGCCAAGATGAGCAAGTCCGATCCATCGGACATGAGCCGCATCAACCTGACCGACGATGCCGATACGATCATGACCAAGGTCAAGAAGGCCAGGACCGATCCCGAACCGCTGCCCGGCGAAGTGGCCGGTCTGGCAGGGCGGCCCGAAGCGGCCAACCTGGTGGGGATCTATGCGGCCCTGGCCGGCACCAGCCAGGCCGCCGTGCTGGCCGAGTTCGGCGGCAAGGGCTTTGGCGCGTTCAAGCCGGCGCTGGGCGAGCTGCTGGTTGAGAGCCTCGCCCCGATCAACGCCCGCTTCGTCGAACTGCGCCAGGATCGCCCGGCGCTGGACACGATCCTGCACCAGGGCGCGGCCAAGGCCCGCGCGCTGGCCGGGCCAACGCTGGACCGGGCCTATGCCGCGCTGGGACTGGTGCGGGGCTGACGCCCCCATTCAAGCCCGATTAAGCCACGCTTCCCCAGAATGCGGGGCGTGATAACCTTGCGACCTCGGCTCGCGGCGATTCGCGGGTGCGCGGCCAGCTGGAGTCTTGGGTCCGATGTCGAATATAGTTTCCTCGCCGCTGTCGCGCCTGAAGCTGGCGGTCGTGCCGCTGCTGATGCTGGCGCTGACGGCCTGCGCCTCAAACTTCAACACCCAGGTCACCCGCTTTGCCAGCCAGCTTCCGGCGCCGCAGGGCCAGACCTTTGCCGTGGTCGCCGATGATCCGGCGCTGGCCGGCGGGCTGGAATTTGCCCAGTACGCGCGGCTGGTCGAAGAACGCATGGCGGCCCAGGGCTATGCCCCGGCCAGCCCCGAAACCGCCACGCTGCTGGTCCGGTTCGACTATGGCGTCGACAAGGGCCGCGAGCGGGTGCGTGAGCGCCCCGGTTTCTATGATCCCTACTGGTCGCCCTGGCACAGCCCGCGGCTGGGCTATTGGGGCTATCGCCGCCGCGGCGGCTGGTACCACCCCAGCGCAGCCTGGGGTTATGGCTGGTATGATCCCTGGTTCGACGGCGGGGTTGAACAGTACACGGTCTATACCAGCGGGATCAGCCTGAAGATCGATCGCAAGGCCGATGGCCAGCGCCTGTTCGAAGGCAAGGCCGAAGCCGCCTCGCTCTCCAACCGCCTCGGCTACCTGGTGCCCAACCTGGTCGAAGCCATGTTCACCAACTTCCCCGGCAATTCGGGCGAAACGGTGCGGATTTCGGTTGCGCCGGAAAAGAAACAGCGCAAGTAAGGACAGCAACACCGAGTGGGCGGGCCTGGCAACGGGCCCGCCTTTTTTCGTGCCTAGGCCTTGAGCGCGACGACCCCGCCGGTCGAGCCGAAGCCGCCCGCCCCGCGCGCGGTCTCGTCCAGGGTGGTCACTTCCACCCAGCCCGCCCGCGTCACCGGGGCCAGCACCAGTTGCGCCACCCGGTCCCCCCGGCGGATCTCGAACGGCTCGGTGCCGTGGTTGATCAGGATGACCTTCAGTTCGCCGCGATAATCGCTGTCGATCGTGCCGGGGGTATTGGGCACGGTTATGCCGTGCTTCAGCGCCAGGCCCGAGCGCGGGCGGACCTGGATCTCGAACCCTTCGGGAATGGCCAGAGCCAGCCCGGTCGCCACGGCATGCCGCGCGCCCGGAGCAATTGTCACGTCCTCGGCCGAAACCACGTCCATCCCGGCCGCCCCGGCCGTGGCATAGGCCGGCAGGTCCAGCCCCGCGCCATGCGGCAGGCGCATGACCGCCACCGGAACTTCTGGCCCAAGATCAGACGTTAAGGGCATTCGCAATCCTTTCGACCAGCGCGGCGGCCACTTCATCCTTGGGCAGTTCGGGCAGATGCTCGACGCCTGAGCTGGTGACGATATGGACTGCGTTGAGCTCGCCCCCCATCACGTCGCCCGAAACGTCATTGGCGACGATCCAGTCGGCCCCCTTGCGCTTGCGCTTTTCCTTGGCGTGATCGATCACCTGTTCGGTCTCGGCGGCAAAGCCGACCACCAGCCGGGGGCGCTTGTCGCTGGTCGCCACGGTCGCGAGGATATCGGGGTTCTCGGTCAGCCGCAGCGCCGGCGGGGCCGATCCGCGCTTCTTCATCTTCTCGGTCGCGACATCCTGGGTGCGCCAGTCGGCCACGGCCGCGACCATCACGGCGACATCGGCCGGCAGCGCGCGCTTGACCGCATCGGCCATCTGGCGCGCGGTTTCCACATCGACCCGGTCCACTCCCGGTGGGGTAGGCAGGCTGACCGGCCCGGACACCAGCGTGACCCGCGCCCCGGCCCGCGCCGCGGCAGCGGCGATGGCGAAGCCCTGCTTGCCCGACGAGCGGTTGGCAATGTAGCGCACCGGATCGATCGGCTCGTGCGTTGGCCCGGCGGTAACCAGCACGTGCTTGCCGAACAGCGGGCGGTGCGCCGGTTCTTCCTCGAAATCGGGCTGGCTGGCCAAGGGATCGCCCATCGGATCGTCGAGCGGCTCCGGCTCTACCTGAGCCATGACCAGGTGATTGATCGCCCCGGCATCGGTCGGCGGCGCGGCGCGGGCCTTGCCCTTCGTGACCAGGATCGGCCCGGCATCGGCCGCGACCGGTTCCGGCAACGGGGCCGGCGGGGCCACATCCTCGACCTCGGCGTCCTCGGGCAGCAGTTCGTCCTCGAAGACGATCCGGGTCGTGGTGGTGCGCTGGATCAGGCCGCCGGAGAGGCCACCCAGACCGGCTTCGGCCTCATCAAGCTCAACCGCGCCCGCTTCCGGTGCGGGCAGCAGCGGCGGATCGAGCGACAGGGCCGCGCAGATCTCGGCCCAGATGGCGATCGGTTCGGGCAGGCGACCGGGGCCGAACTCGCCGCAGGCCATCGGCCCCTCGTCCGGCTGGACCACGGTGACGCCCCGGTCGCGCAGCGTCGCAACATTGGCCTGGGTTGCGGCATGCTCCCACATCCGCACGTTCATCGCCGGAACCGCCAGCACCGGCTTGTCGGTCGCCAGCAGCAGCGTGGTGGCCAGGTCATCGGCAATGCCGTGCGCCATCTTGGCCATCAGATCGGCGGTGGCCGGGCAGACCACGACCAGGTCAGCCTGACGCGAGAGCTGGATATGCCCCATCTCGACCTCGTTCTTGAGGTCCCACAGGGTCGTATGCACGGGGTTCTCGCTCAGCGCGGCCAGGGTCATCTCGGTGACGAACTGCGCGCCGCCCCTGGTCAGCACGCAGGTCACCTCGCCGCCGTGCCTGCGGATCAGCCGCACCAGCTCGCACGACTTGTAGGCGGCGATCCCGCCACCGATCACAAGAAGAATCCTTGGCCCGTTCATGGCGACCAGCTTGTGCAATGCCCCATCCTCATGCGCAACAGGCTTTGCTTTCCGGAATTGCGTGGGGCACAAAGGTAAAGACCATCATAACGGGGGAGGTTGCCGCCATGCGCCTGATCCTGACCGCGCTCTTGTTCCTGTTCGGCCTGTTCAACCTGCTGCTGGGCATCGGCTTCCTGGTCGATCCCACGGGGCTTGGTGCAACCTTCAAGCTGATCCCCGATGGGCCGGGCGGGCTGGCCGTGCTGCGCGCAGATATGACCGCCTTCTTCCTGGTGGCCGGGGGTTGCCAGCTGTGGGGCGGCTGGCGGCGCAACGGCGACCTGCTGCTGGTTCCCGCGCTGCTGTTCGGCATCGCCTTTACCGGCCGCGCGGTCAGCGCCATGCTGGATGGCACGGCGGAAGGCTTTGCCATGCCGATGGCGATTGAGGCGCTGCAAGTGGTGCTGGCAATCGCCGCCTGGCGCTTGCTGCCGCACCACCGGATCAGCGAAATCGCGGGCTAGGCCAGCACCCAGAACGTGCCACCCATCGCCAGATAGGCGGCCAGGAACACCACGCTGTCGATCGCGGCGCGGCGCGGCGGTGTTCCTTCGCGCACCCGGATCAGCCACAGCGCGGGGATGACAAAAGCCAGCGCCAGCCCGCCTGAATGCATGACATAGAGCTGGGGCTTGGCCGCCAGCGTTTCCGGCCCGATCCGGGCCAGCGCATGGCCCAGCATGGCCGCCGGGACCAGACAGAGCGCAAAGGTGCCGAGCCGCTGCCCCGCGCTCTGGCTGCGCACCGCCAGCTCCAGCACCAGCCGCGCAGCCAGGGCTGCCGCCAGCACGACCCACCAGTCCATCGCACCCATTTTGCTCTCCTTTGCCGCAAAGGTAGCGCAGCGGCCGCTTCGCGTGTAGGGGGCGCGGCCATGGCAATCGAACTTCCCGAACAGAAAAAGGTCGGCATGGTCAGCCTGGGCTGCCCCAAGGCGCTGGTCGACAGCGAGCGGATCCTGACCCGCCTGCGCGCCGACGGCTATGCCATGAGCGGCGACTATGCCGGGGCCGACGTGGTGCTGGTCAACACCTGCGGCTTCCTCGATTCCGCCAAGGAAGAGAGCCTTGCCGCGATCGGCGAGGCGATTGCCGAAAACGGCCGCGTGATCGTGACCGGCTGCATGGGCGAGGATGCCGACCTGATCCGCGCCAAGTACCCGGCAGTCCTGGCCGTGACCGGCGCGCATCAGTACGAAGCGGTGGTCGAGGCGGTGCATGAGGCCGCGCCGCCTTCGCAGGGGCCGTTCATCGACCTGATCCCCCAGCCTGATGTGAAGCTGACCCCGCGCCACTATAGCTATCTGAAGATTTCCGAAGGCTGCAATCACTCCTGCGCCTTCTGCATCATCCCGCAATTGCGCGGCAAGCTCGCCAGCCGCCGGATCGATGCCGTGCTGCGCGAGGCGGAAAAGCTGGTCGCCGCCGGTACCAAGGAACTGCTGGTGATCAGCCAGGATACTTCGGCCTATGGGGTCGATATCCGGCACGAGGAGCGGATGTGGAAGGACCACCCGGTCCGCGCCCACATGACAGACCTCGCCCGCGAACTGGGCCAGCTGCGCACCAGCGAAGGCCGCGCGCCCTGGGTGCGGCTGCACTATGTCTATCCCTATCCCCATGTCGACGCGGTGATCCCGCTGATGGCCGAAGGCCTGCTGACGCCCTATCTCGACATCCCCTTCCAGCATGCCAGCCCGAACGTGCTGAAGGCGATGAAGCGCCCGGCGAACGAGGCCAAGGTGCTGGAGCGGCTGCGCTCGTGGCGCGAGATCTGCCCGGACATTGCCGTGCGCTCCAGCTTCGTGGTCGGCTTCCCCGGTGAGACCGAGGCCGATTTCCAGTATCTGCTCGACTGGCTGGACGAGGCCCAGCTCGACCGGGTCGGCGCCTTCCGCTTCGAACCCGTGGCCGGGGCTGCCGCCAACGACTTGCCGAACCCGGTGCCGGAAGAGGTCAAGGAAGAGCGCTATGCCCGGATCATGGAAAAGACCGCGGCGATCAGCGCGGCCAAGCTTGCAGCCAAGATCGGCCGCACGCTTCCGGTGATCATCGACGCGGTCGGAGAACCGGACGAGGATGGCGACATCGGCGCGACCGGCCGCAGCCAGGCCGACGCGCCCGAGATCGACGGCGCGGTTCACCTGCGCGAAGTGCCGGGCAGTCTGCAGCCCGGCGACATCGTCGAGGTCCGGATCGAGGACGCCGACGAGCACGACCTGTTCGGCGCGATCGCCTGACGCGAAAAGGGCCTGCCGTTTCCGGCGAGCCCTTTCCGTTTGGCTTGCTCTCGCAGCTTAGAACTTGAACGAGATCGAAGCGCGATAGGTCTGGTAATCGAAATCGCTGCGCGCCAGCGTCGTATCGGCGCTGACCGCGATATCGGCCTTGCCCGCCTTGAAGGCCAGGCCCAGGCTGGCATCGGCCCAGTTGCGATCGCTGCCGGCCACCGCGAAGCTGCGGAACGTGGTCGGCGCGCCGCCCACGAAGAAGCCGTTGAAGAAGGTCGGCTGGTCGCGGAAGGCATGGACAAAATGCACCGAGGCCGTCGGCCGCACGCGCCCGGTGCCCATCAGGTTGAAGCCGGCGCGGCCTTCGAAGGCCCGATGGCTTTCCTGATCGATCACCAGTGAGGTCGGCCCGCCGCGTTCGACGATCCGGCCAAAGTCCAGCCGCGACCAGCGCAGCCCGGCCGAAGGCCCGAACTGCAGCGAGGACGAGCCGAACATCGCCGAAATGTTGACCTCGCCCGACAGGGCCAGGGCATCGTCGCTGGAGGTCAGCGTATAGGGCGTGGCGGGCAGCGCGCCCGAGCGCGAGGTGTTCATGCTGAGCACGCCGGCCGAGAACTGCCCGTCGATCGCGATCCGGCCCAGCTGCACCTTGGCATAGAGCGAACCCTGGATCAGCGAACCGTCCGCCGAACCGAGCCCGCCGACCGCCTTGCCGGTCAGGTCGGTGTAGCTGACCGCCAGACCGACAGCGCCATTGTCACCCGTGTGCACTTCGGCACCGGCGCCAATGTACCAGCCATTGAACTGGTCACGCCCACCCGCCGGCAGAGCCGTGGGCATCGGCGCGCTGTCACCGTCGAGGTAGCCGCCCGCGAAGAAGGCGCTGACGTTGTCAGGCAGCCTGCCTTCACGCACGCGGGTATCGGCGGCACCGGCCGCGGCCATCGCCGGGGTCATGGTGGTGCGGCCCATCGCATAGGCGACCGAGGCCGTCCGCATCGGGTTGCCCAGATAGGCAATCGAGCCGCCCGACACGCCCGGGTTCAGGGCGAGCAGGCGATTGCGGATCAGGCGGTTGGCGGATTCGATCCCGGCCCGGCCCAGCGCCCAGCGCAGGGTTTCGGTCCGCGGGGCCAGCGCTTCCAGCGTGGTCCGGATCGTGGCGGTATCCTGCAGGTCGAGCACGTTGAAGATGCCGGTCAGCGCCGGATTGGTGCGATTGCCATCGAGCATTGCGGCATAGGCCGCCTGGATCGGCGACAGACCATTGACCACGGTGGTATAGGGCACCGCCGTGATCTGCAGCTGGACGGCATTGGTGCCATAGACCACCGTCGGCCGCAGGATCGCGCTCAGCGCATTGGCCGAGCTGAAGGCGCCGGTATAGCCGTTGGTGGCGGTCAGGATCGTATGGACGTCACCGAAGCGGATCGTCGAACCGGTCGAGAGCGACACGTTCAAGCCGCCGCCAAGGCTGGCCGAGCCGGTACCGGCCCCGTTCGCCACCACGGCAATCAGGTCGGACTGACCATTGCCGATGTTGACGAAATAGGTGCTTGCCGAAGCCAGCACCAGGTTGCCGCCGATGGTCAGCGTACCGGTGGTGGTGGCGGTACCTGGCGCGATCTGGCCCAGCACGCTGGTCAGGAACGGGGCGTTGATCCGCCCGCTACCCAGCAGCACGCCGCCCAGCAGGCTGTAGTCGCCAACCGAGGTCAGAGTGCCGTTGATCGTGTTGGTCCCGGCAAACTGCGTGGTGTTGATCAGCGTGGTCAGCGATGCCCCGGCGTCGATCCGCAGGCCGGCTGCGGCCGTGCCGATGGTCAGCCGGTCGATCACGATGTTGGCGCCCGACAGGGTGGTCGTGCCAGCATTGGTCAGGGTCACGTCGAAGTAGCGGCCCAGGGTACCGGTGGCGCGAACCGGGTCGATGTTGTTGGGCACGAAGTTGGTCGCGCCTGGCAGGCCATTGGCAATGGTTGCCGTCGGCAGCGGCACGGGGCCGACCGCCTGTGCTTCGACCACGCCATCGGCCAGGCCCAGTTCGGGCAGGCCCAGGTCGACAGTGGCCGCGCCATCCCGCGCGATCGTTACCGTCGCGCTGTTGTTGCCCGCCGTGCCGATCGGGTTGCCGGTGATCGAAACGGTGTTGGACGCCAGATCAAGGCACTCGCTGGAAATGCTGTTCTGGAAGCAGACTTGGCCGAAATCGCCGCCCGTGCCGTTCTTCTGCTCGCCCGGCGTGGTCGGCAAACCGTTGACCGGCTGGCCACCGGACAGGATGTTGTAGGCCGGGTCGAGCGTGGTGACCCAGCGGCTGGCATCGGTCCAGGCCCCGTCACCAGCCTTGGCCGAGACATAGCGATAGGGATTGTTGGCGACGATCCAGTCCCAATAGAGGTACAAAGGCTGGTAGAACGCGACCGTTCCGAAGCTGTTGCCAGGCTGGCCGTTGAAGAAGCGGGTATAGCCCCCCGACAGCACGCCCACGACCAGCTGCTTGGCAAAGTTCTGCAGGATCAGCGGCCCGCCGGAATCGCCGCCGCTGGTGATCCCTTCGGTCGGCACGCCGTCCTTGAACCGGGCGTTGTCGCGGAAGGCGTTGAAATCGAACGGGCTGGCCGGCGAGATGCCGCGCCGCGGATCGTCGAAATCGATGAAATAGAGGTTCTGGGTCAGGCCATTGGCCGGGCCACCGAAGAGGAACTGTTCAAAGGTCTGCAGATCGGTCAGCGCGCCGATCATGTTCTCGGCCGCGCGCCGCCGGAAATCGATGCCCAGCGGCCCGCTGGTGCCGGTGCCGTTGTTGCCATAGCCGACAATGCCGACGTTGTAGCCGGTACCACTGGCGCCGATCGTGCCGGGGTTGGGCAGCGGCGAGAACAGCAGCGACCAGGTCGGCACGTTGGCAGCCGGCGTATCCAGCGTGGCCAGCGCCACGTCGGCATAAAGGAACGAGCGGGCCGCCGGTTCCAGCGAGAAGTCGTTATAGACCACCTGGTTCACGTTGTAGAGCGCCTGGGCCACGTTGGTGCGGTTCTGGCCGGGCCCGGTGCTGCCGCCGTTGAACCAGTTGAGCAGCTCGTCCGGCTGGCCCGAAGCATTGGCGCGGGTGTTGGTTTCGAACCCGAAGGCGATCGGCGTGCCGCCGCTGCCCGCGCCATAGGCAGTGGCCGCGCGGCTGTTCACGCAGTGTGCGGCGAACAGAACGGTACGCGGGTTGATCAGCGTGCCGGTGCACAGACCGATTGTGCCATTGCCATTGTTGATGAGCATCTGGCCAATGCCGGTGATGTTCACCGGATCGCGCGCCGTGGTCGGCGTGCCGGGATTGGCAATCAGGATTTCCGGCTGCGGAGCGGCCACGGTGATCGGGCCGCGCTGCTGCGGGACGATCGCGGCGCTGGGCACGACGACCGTCGCATGGGCTTCCAGCACTGGATCGAAGATCGGCCGGTCAACCGAATCGGAGCTTTCGGCCTCGCCGTCGGCAGAGGTCTCGCCCGTAGTTGCGTGAGCCGTCGGGGCACCGGCAACCAGCAGAAGAGCAGACGAAACAAGAAGTGTGGACCGCAAGGTTGCGGCCACAGGCTTGGAAATACGCATGTTAACTCCCCGGACTCTATATTTAATGCCGCTTCATGCCTGCTTTCTTGCCCGACTGTAAAGTGCCTGTTTGCTAATGAAAAAGGCGGGGGTGCAAGAAACCGGGCCTAAATCCGGTCGCAGTACCTCGATCATGGTCGACTACGATGAGGGCGGGCAATCTTTCAGCCGAACAAGGGCTTGCACCGCCGCCGCGAACGGCTAGCCTTGGCGCCATGTTTCGTATCGCTGCCGCGCTTTTCGCCTTCGCCCTTCCTGCCACCGCGCTGGCGCAGGACCTGTCCCCCACTGAACTGGCCGCCATCGACAAGTCGGTGAGCGAGGCCCTGGCCGAAACCGGCGTGCCTTCCGTCCAGGTTGCCGTGGTGCGCGGCAACCGGGTCGTGCTGGAACGCGCCTGGGGCAAGACCTCCGAAACGATTCCCGGCCCGCGCACCGACCTGCCCTATCCGATCGCTTCCAATTCCAAGCAGTTCCTCGGCGCGCTGCTGCTGATGCTGGAAAACGATGGCAAGCTGCGCATGGATGACAAGGTGGCGAAATGGTACCCTAATGTGAGCGGGGCCAGGGACATCACCATCCGCCAGCTGCTGGCGCATACGGCCGGCCTGCAGGATTACTGGCCCCAGGACTTTGCCTTTGCCGCGATGGAACAGCCGGTCGCGCCCGAAGGGATCGTTGCCCGCTGGGGGATGAAGCCACTGGACTATGCGCCCGGCACCCGCTGGCAATATTCGAACACCGGCTATGTCGTGGCCGGGATGATCGCCGAAAAGGTTGGCGGCGCGCCGCTGTGGCAGCAGTTCGAGCAGCGCCTGTTCAAGCCGCTGGGGATCAAGGCCGTGCCGATCGACGCGGCGGTGGGCCCGCGTTTTCCGCAAGGCTACACCCGGGTCGCGCTGGGGCCGGTCCGCCCGGTGGTACAGCCGGCGCGGGGCTGGCTGTGGGCTGCAGGCGAAGCGGCGGTGACTGCCGGTGACCTCGCCAAGTGGAACATCGCGCGCCTCAATCGAACGCTCCTCCCGCGTGAGGACTGGGAAGAGATGGAGCGCCCGGTGCGCCTCGCCGATGGCGCCAGCACGGGTTATGGCCTGGGCGTATCGATGCGCGAGACGAACGGCCGCCGGGTGATCGAGCATGGCGGCGCGGCGATCGGCTTCCTGTCGCAAAGCGCGGTCTGGATCGAGGACGGGATTTCGGTCACGGTGCTGACCAATGCGGAATTCGCCCGCGTGCAGGACCGGCTGACCAACCGGATCGCCGAAATCGTCCTGCCGCCCAGCCCCCAGGCCAGCACCGGCGAAACCGCGCGCGCCAACGATGCCCGCGCCCAGCTGGAAGCGCTGATCGCCGGGCGGTTCGATCCCGCGCGCTTCACCGAAAACGGCCAGTATTACTTCAAGCCGCAGGTACTGGCCGATTTCCGCGAGAGCCTGGCGCCGCTGGGGCCGCTCACCGCCTTCGAGCCGATCCGGACCCCGCGCCTGCGCGGCGGCTTCGTCAACCGCAATTACCGGCTGACCTTCGGCATGAAGAAGCTGATCCTGGTCAGCTACAGCGAACCGGGACCGCAGGGGCGCTGGGAACAGTTCATGGTCATGCCGGAATAGGCGCCAGAACAGGCCGGCGTCACAGCCAGCCGATCTTCCGGAACCGCAACCACAGCCCGCCGCAAATCCCGGCGATCAGGATCAGGACTGCCGGATAGCCCCAGGGCTGGCGCAGTTCGGGCATGTATTCGAAGTTCATGCCATAGATCCCGGCAATCGCGGTCGGCACGGCCAGGATCGCGGCCCAGGCGGCCAGTTGCCGGGTCATCGTGCCCTGGCGGTGCTGTTCCAGCAGGCTGGCGGTTTCCACCACGCTGGCCAGGGTCTCGTTCAGCCCCGCGATCCGCCGCAGGGTGCGGCGCATGTGATCCAGCACATCCCGGTACCAGACCCGCGCGCCCGCATCGATGCATGGCACTTCGGTGGTGGCCAGGCGTTCGCAGACCTCTTCCATCGGTCCGACGATCCGCACGAAGCGGCGCAGCTGGCGGCGCAGGCGAAAGATCCGCCGGATCGTGGAGGGTTCGGGGAAGGCGTCGATCGCCCGCTCCTCAATCGTCTGGACCGCCATTTCCAGCTTTTCGAGGATCGGCTGATAGCCATCGACGACAAAATCGAGGATCGAGTGGGCGACATAGTCGGGCCCTTCGGCAAGCCGCTCGGCATCGCTTTCCAGTCGGGCCCGCAGCGCCGAATGGGCGCGTTCCGAACCGAAGCGCACGGTCACGAGGAAGTCCGCCCCTAGGAACAGCGCGGTCTGGCCGTATTCGATCTTCTCCCCCACATCGAACACGGCCGTGCGCGCCACGATGAACAGCTGCTGCCCATAGGCCTCGACCTTGGGCATCTGCATCGGGTTCAGGGCATCTTCCACCGCCAGCGGGTGCAGGCCGAACTGGGCCTGGAGCAGCGCCATCTCCGCCGCATCGGGGGCGTGCAGCCCGATCCAGTCAAAGCTGCCCGGCGGCAATGTGTCCCTCGGTTGCCCGTCGAGCGGCAGGACGGCCTCGGCAATGCGGCCGGCGGCATAGCGGCGGGAAGCGACGATGGGCATTGCCAAGCTGTGCCAAAGCAGCATGATGCTGGCAATCCCGCCCGGCTTGAGTTAAGCGGGCAGTTAATACTGACACCTATGTCAATACCTGGTGGGAGACCAGACGAATGAACGCGATTTCGCCGATTACCGCCGCAGGTGAGGAAGTGCTTGATTTCCTGATCGTGGGGGCAGGCATTTCCGGGATCGGCATGGCCGTGCACCTGGTCAAGGATTGCCCCGGCAAGCGCTTTGCGATTCTCGAACGGCGCGACCAGCTGGGCGGCACCTGGGACCTGTTCCGTTATCCCGGCATCCGTTCGGACAGCGACATGCACACGCTGGGCTTCTCCTTCGCCCCGTGGAAGCACGAAAAGTCGATCGCCGATGCCCCGGCGATCCTCGAATACCTGAACGATATCACCGATGAATTCGGCCTGCGCCCGGCGATGCGGTTCGGCCAGAAGGTGATCAGCGCCGATTGGGACAGCACCACTGCCCGCTGGACCGTGGTGACCGAGGACAAGAATGGCCGGCAGGGCCGCATCCTGACCCGGTTCCTGTTCCTGGGCGCTGGCTATTACGACTATGACGATCCCTACGATGCGAAGTTCCCCGGCCGGAAGGACTTCAAGGGCCAGGTGATCCATCCGCAGTTCTGGCCGGATGACCTCGATTACCAGGGCAAGAAGGTGGTGGTGATCGGATCGGGCGCCACGGCGGTCACGATCGTTCCCGCCATGGCCCATTCGGGGGCCGGCCATGTCACCATGCTCCAGCGCACACCGACCTGGATGGTCAGCCGCCCGGCCAAGGACCGCTTCGCCAATACGCTGCGCAAGTTCCTGCCTGAAAAGCTGGCCTATGCGATCACGCGGGCCAAGAACATCTTCATGCAGGACCTGGTGTTCAAGCGCGCGCGGAGCCAGCCCGAACGGGTCAAGGACTTCCTGACCAGGCAGCTGCAGGAAAACCTGGGCGAGAATTACAACGCGGCCGATTTCACCCCGCCCTACAACCCGTGGGAACAGCGGCTGTGCCTGGTGCCCGATGCCGATTTCTTCGAGGCGATCAACCAGGGCAAGGCCAGCGTGGTGACCGACCATATCGAGAAGTTCGATAAGACCGGGATCCTGCTCAAGTCGGGCCACCATCTCGATGCCGATATCATCGTCACCGCCACCGGCCTCAAGCTGGCGGTGGCCGGCAAGATCGCCGTGGCGGTCGATGGCCAGCCGGTCGATTTCTCGCAGCGCTATTACTACCGCAACTGCATGTTCTCGAACGTGCCCAACCTTGCCTCGGTGTTCGGTTACGTCAACGCCAGCTGGACCCTGCGGGTGGACATCGTGGGCGAATTCGTGACCCGGCTGATCACGCAGCTCGACGCGATCAAGGCCCAGGTCGCGGTGCCGGTCCTGCGCGAGGGCGAAGAGCCGGAACCGGAAGACATCTTCAGCGATTTCTCGTCGGGCTATTTCCAGCGCAGCAAGGACCTGCTGCCCAAGAACGCACCCAACCTGCCGTGGCGACTCAACCAGGAATACCGCAAGGACCGCATGGACATGCGTCAGGCCCCGCTTGACGATGGCGTGATGGAATTCCGCCGGGTGCGCGAAACGGTTGAAGCCTAGCTGGGGTCTAAAGCCCTGATTGCGCGGCGGGCGGCTTTCGCCTAACCCGCCGCGCATGGCAGACACTTCCCGCACCTGGACCGCCGCCCTGCTCGTCATTGGCGACGAGATTCTCTCTGGCCGCACGCAGGACAAGAACGTGGCCCAGGTGGCCGCCTGGCTCAACGTCCAGGGCATCCGGCTGAAGGAAGTGCGGGTTGTCGCCGACGACGAGGCGGCGATTGTCGAGGCGGTGAACATCCTGCGCGCGCGCAACGATTACCTGTTCACCACCGGCGGGATCGGCCCGACTCATGACGATATCACGGTGGATGCAATCGCCGCCGCGCTGGGCGTGGGCGTGGTGATCCACCCCGAAGCCCGCGCGATCCTGGATGGCTATTACGCCACGCGCGGCGGGCTGAACGAGGCGCGGCTGCGCATGGCCCGGGTGCCGGACGGGGCCGACCTGATCCCCAACCGGATGAGCGGCGCCCCGGGGATAAAGATCGGCAACATCTTCATCATGGCCGGCGTCCCCGCGATTACCGCGGGTATGCTCGATGCGCTGACCGGCACGCTCGAAGGCGGGCTGCCGGTGCTGTCCGCCACGGTTGGCTGCTGGGTGCCCGAAAGCGAGATTGCCGACCTGCTGCGCAAGACCGAGAAGGATCACGAGGGCGTGGCGATCGGCTCCTATCCCTTCTTCCGCGAAGGGCGCGTCGGCGCCAATTTCGTGATCCGCGCGACTGATCCGGACCTGCTCGAAACCTGCGCCGCCGCGCTCAGCGCCGGGCTGGTGGCCACCGGCCGCGAGGCAGTGCCGGGTGGGATCTAGGCTGGCCGCAATGACCCTGGCTGTCGGTTCGCTGACCCTGTCCGGCTGTGCGCACACCGCAGCCGATCCGGCGCTCGACGCGTTCGAGGCGAACCTGGCGGCCCATGCCAGCGCCACCGAAGCGCTGCGCCAGTGGTGCGAGGCGCGCGGGATCGCCGATCCCGCCCAGATCAGGGCCCGCTTCGTGCGCGGTGCCGATGCCGTGCCGCTCGAGGGCCTGCGCGCCACCCTTGGAGTGACGCTGACCGAGCCGCTTGGGTACCGTCATGTGCAGCTGGTCTGCGGCGAAAAGGTGCTGAGCCAGGCTCACAACTGGTTCGTGCCGGCCCGGCTGACGGCGGAGATGAACCGGCAACTGGCGGAAACCGACGTGCCGTTCGGCCGGGTCGCCGCCAGCCTCAACTTCACCCGCCAGCCGCTCGCTTCGGCCCGGCGCGGCGATCCGGCCTGCCCGGCGGGGGCCATCTCCACCCACCGCGCGCTGCTGCGCCTGCCCGACGGGCAGGGCCTCGCGCTGGTGGTGGAATGCTATACCGAGGCCAATCTCGGCCGCGATTAAGGCGCCTTGGCCGGCTGGCGGGGCGCGACCCCTTTGTCGACCACCAGCGTGATCACCACTTTCGCGGCCTCAGTGCCCCGGTTGACACCGTTGTGCGGCACGCCGCGCGGCATGGTGAAGCTGTCCCCCGGTTCCAGCACCGTGGTCTTGCCCTTGACCTGCAATTCCAGTCGGCCCGAGGTGATATAGGCGATCTCGGTACCCGGGTGGACATGCCAGCCGCTTTCGCCACCCGGCGGAAAGGCGCGGCTTTGCACGATCACCTGCTGGGCGCGGGCGCGGGGTACGTCGATCTGGGCGTGGGTCTGCGGGGCGCTGGCTGGCGGAGCGGCCGCGGCAGTGGCAGCCAGCGCGAGGACCGGGATTGCAAGGCGCATGAGTTCGGCTCCCTTCGCCCGGCAGGGTGGCACAAAGCAGAGGGGCCGGAAAGGTTTCCCTTCCCGGCCCACGAATGCTGTGCGGAAGGTGCGCTGGCTTAGCCGGCGTGGACCTGCGCGACGTCGAGCTTGAGGCCCGGACCCATCGACGAGGACAGACCGACCTTGCGGACGTACTTGCCCTTGGCGCCCGAGGGCTTGGCCTTGACCACGGCATCGACGAAAGCGTCGAAGTTGGCCTTCAGCGCATCGTCGCTGAAGCTCATCTTGCCGATGCCGCCGTGGATGATCCCGGCCTTTTCGACGCGGAATTCGATCTGGCCGCCCTTGGCAGCCTTGACCGCTTCGGCGACGTTCGGAGTGACGGTGCCCAGCTTCGGGTTCGGCATCAGGCCCTTGGGACCCAGCACCTTGCCGAGGCGGCCAACCAGACCCATCATGTCCGGCGTGGCGATCACGCGGCCATAGTCGAGGTTGCCGTTCTGCATGTCTTCCAGCAGGTCTTCGGCGCCGACCTTGTCAGCCCCGGCGGCCAGCGCCGCTTCGGCCTTGTCGCCGCGGGCGAAGACCGCAACTTTGACGTCCTTGCCGGTGCCCGAGGGCAGCACGACCATGCCACGGACCATCTGGTCGGCATGGCGCGGATCGACGCCGAGGTTCAGCGAAACTTCCAGCGTCTCGTCAAACTTGGTGGTCTTGAGTTTGCGCAGCAGCTTGAGCGCCGCGTCGAAGCTGTGAACAGCCTGGTTGTCACCCAGCTTTTCGGCCAGCATCTTCTGCTTCTTGGTCTGTGCCATGTCCTTAGCCCTCCACGACCTGCAGGCCCATCGCGCGAGCGGAGCCTTCAATGATCTTCGTTGCCGCTTCGATGTCGTTGGCGTTGAGATCGGCCATCTTGACCTGGGCAATCTCGGCCAGCTGCGAGCGCTTGATCGTTCCGGCGGAAACCTTGCCCGGCTCCTTCGAGCCCGACTTCAGGTTGATCGCCTTCTTGATCAGGAAGGTGGCAGGCGGGGTCTTGGTGACGAACGTGAAGCTGCGATCGGCGTAGACCGTGATGATGGTCGGGATCGGCATGGCGGGCTCAAGGTCCTGCGTGGCGGCGTTGAACGCCTTGCAGAATTCCATGATGTTCACGCCGCGCTGGCCCAGGGCCGGACCGATCGGCGGAGAGGGCGTGGCCTTGCCGGCCGGCACCTGCAGCTTGATATAGCCTTCAATCTTCTTGGCCACGATGGGCCTCCTTTCTTCCTGTTGGCCTAGCAAGCCAGGCCGCAGAGTTAGCGGTCAAGCAGGGCACCGAAATGCCCCTCCCGCACGGAATCACCCGGCCGAGAGCCAAGCGAAGGCGCGCGCCTAGGCGAATGTGCCGGCAAATGCAAGCCTTGCGGCGATGCACCGATCATCCCGCAGGCTGTGCAAGGGGCACGCGATAAGCCTATGAGTGGCGCGATGAGGAGAGGTGTTCTTGCCGCCACCGTGCTGGGGCTGCTGCTGGTCGGCAGCGGCGGCCTGGCGCGCGATCGCAAGCCGGCCGAGCCGCCGGCACGCATGCCGGCGCTCAAGCCGGCCGTGATCGACGATACGCTGGTGATCGGCGGGGAGGAGATTGCCGCGCGCAAGCTGCGCTCGCGCATGACGGTTGAGGTGGGCGTCAACGGCACCGGGCCTTACCGTTTCGTGGTCGATAGCGGGGCCGATACCTCGGTGATCGGTTCGCGCCTGGCCAGCGCGCTCAATCTGGCACCGGGGCGCCCGGTGCTGCTCAACGGGATTACCGAATCCCGCACGGTCGACCGGGTGATGGTCGATTCGCTGCAATTGGGCAGCGGGATCTTTCGCGACCTGGAACTGCCCCGGCTGGATGAGCGCGATCTGGGCGCAACCGGCATGATCGGACTGGACGCCCTGGTCGAGCAGCGGCTGATGCTGGACTTCGACAAGCGCCGGATCAGCGTGGACGATGCCCGCAAGCCGGCCCCGCGCCTCGATGGCGAGATCGTGGTGACCGCGCGGCTGAAGCGCGGCCAGCTGATCCTGACCCAGGTCAAGGCCAATGGCCTGCCGCTGGAAGCGGTGATCGATACCGGCTCCGAAATCACCATCGGCAACATGGCGCTGCGCAACGCGATTGCCCGCCGCCGCCTGCGCGAGTTTCAGAAGATCGAGGTGATCGGCGTGACCGGCAAGGCGCTGACGCTGGAAATGGCAGTGGTGAACGAATTGCGGATCGGCGGGGTGATCGTGAACAATATCCCGATCGCCTTTGCCGATATCCCGCCCTTCGCAGTGTTTGGCATGCAGGATCGCCCTTCGCTGCTGCTCGGGACCGACCTGATGGAAAACTTTCGCAAGGTCAGCCTGGACTTCCGCGCCCGCAAGGTGCGGTTCCAGCTGCGCAGCTGCGATCGTCAGGGGATCCTGATCGCGACGGTGCGAACGACCAGCCGCATCGCGGCGGAAAAGGAAAATCGCGTGGTCTGCGGCCACTGACCGCAGACCCGCACTCAGGCAGGCCGACTGGCGGCTGCCTTACTTGACCAGTTCGACGTGCTCGAAGTCCAGCTCGACCGGGGTGGCGCGACCGAAGATCGAGACCGAGACCTTGACGCGGTTCTTGTCGAAATCGAGCTCTTCCACCACGCCGGTGAACGAATTGAACGGACCGTCCAGCACCTTGACCGAATCGCCGATCTCGTAATCGACCGAAACGTGCTTCTTGGGCTCGGCTGCGGCGGCATCGCGGGCGCCGAAATAGCGGGCGGCCTCGCGGTCGGAAATCGGCTGCGGCTTGCCGTTGGGGCCGAGGAAACCGGTGACCTTGGCGGTGTTCTTGACGAGGTGATAGACGTCGTCGTTCAGCGCCAGCTTGGCCAGGACATAGCCCGGCATGGTCTTGCGCTCGACCTGGACCTTCTTGCCGCGCTTCACCTCGGTGACGGTTTCGTGCGGCACTTCCACCGCCTCGACCAGTTGCGACAGGCCCTTGCGATCAGCCTCGGACAGGATCGAATCGCGGACCTTGTTCTCGAAACCCGAATAGGCGTGGATGATGTACCAGCGAGCCATGGTTCTTCCCGTAATCTCTAAAGTTCAACGCGCCGGCGATCAGGCCAGCGACAGCAACCACTTCACGATGGCGCCGAACACGGTGTCGACACCAAGGAAGAAGAGCGCCAGCAGCACCATCATGATTCCCACGAAGATCGCGGTGGTCGTGGTTTCCTGCCGGGTGGGCCATACCACCTTGCGGGCTTCCGCCTGAACCTGGCGCATGAATTCGCCGGGATTGATCTTGGCCATGGCTGCCTGCCCTGTCCTGTTGAAGTTGCCGTTACGTGTCTTTCGCCAAGGGCTCATCGCCGCCCCGGCCGCGGTGGCCGGGAGGGGCGATGTGTTCTCCTATGTCGGAAGACACCGCCGCACTTAGCTATCGCGCGGCGGTTTTGCAAGCCGTGCCACCAGCGTTCCCGGCGCGCGATAGATCACCTCTGCTCCCGGCGGCAGGGCATCGGGCTCGCGCGGGCCGACAAACCACAGCCAGTCCATGCCCCGCGCCTGGTCCCACTGGCTCAGGTCGATCGGCTGCCCGACCCGCCACAACAGGCGCTGGCGGGGGTCGCGGAAATTGGGTCCGCCCTCGTTGAGGCGAATCATGTGGATGCCCGGAACCGCGAAGTGCGCGTTGATCAGCACGTCCTTGCGCAGCACGGCATAGCCGCCGATGTGCTCCTGGCTGTTAAAGCCCCACACACCCCTTGGTGTGACGACCAGGTTGGCCACCCGCGCGCCCTGCGGCAGCAGATCGACCGCCGCGAGCAGGCGCTCGGTCTCGGCCGAACCCTTGCGCCAGTCGTCCGTCGTCACCCCCACCCGCACCAGGAACAGCGCGGGGGCGAGCCACAACAGCCAGCGCGGCGCCTGCCAGGTCAGGGCCAGACAGCCGATCAGCAGGCCCGAATAGATCAGCCGCGCATCGGCAAAATCACCGCCGAAGATATGGCGCGGCATGGCCAGCGAGCCGATCAGCATGATCGCCATGGCCCAGCCAAGCCGCCCGTCGATCCGGCGGAAAGCCAGCGATCCGGCCAGGATCGCGCCGATCCCGATCGCGCTGGCATAGTCCAGCCACTCGATCGAATCGCGCATCGCCTGCTTCCAGATCGCCCATTTGAACACTTCCACCGCCGGGCCATAGCTGGGCAGGCCCTTGGTCCCGCCACCGAACAGCAGGGCGGCAAAGGGCAGGAACAGCGGCCAGGGGGCGAGCACGGCGGACAGGTTGCGACGGCGGTGCCATTCATAGCCGAAGACCATGATCCCCAGCATGCCCCAGCCCGAGACGTGCAGCGCCCAGACCACCAGGCCCGCCGGCAGGAACACCATCGGCCGCCAGCGCTTGCCTTCCAGCCGGACCCACCCGGCAAAGGCGAACAGCGCAGCAGCCTGAGCCAGGCCGAAATTGAGGAAGCCCAGAATCAGCGCGGGAGACCAGATGAAGCACAGCGCCAGCAGCGATCCCACGCCAACCCGGCGGCGCAGCGCCCACTCGACCGCCACGATCCCCAGGCCGGTCAAGAGCGGGATCAGGCCGACGATGATCCGCCCGGCCAGTTCCAGCCCGAACAGCGCGGCCAGCGGCTGGATCAGCAGATCTGCCCCGACATTGCCGCTCCATTTCCATTCAAAGGTGTAATAGCGCTGCAGGAAGGCGCTGCTGCCCTGTTCCAGCATCACGTAGTAGCGCGCGAGGTGCGCGGGATAGTCCACCATCTGCGGGTAGCGCGCCACCAGCACCGGCAAGCAGGCCAGCAGGGTCAGCATGATCGCCAGCCACAGTCCCTCGCGCGGGGCCGGCGCCTGCGCCAGCCGGGCCAGCAGGCCGGGGCCACGCGCATGGAACTGCTCGAAGGGGGGTTCGGCGGTCATCGGCTCGGTCACGGCTGAGGGAAGTGGCAGGAGTGGCAGGATTCGAACCCGCGGCCCTCGGTTTTGGAGACCGATGCTCTACCAACTGAGCTACACTCCTGCGGGCGGGGAGGCCCTTAGGGGAGCCAGCGACGGATGGCAAGGAACTTGTCCTCCCCCTTTTGCCGTCAGCTTGCTATCATCGCGCCATGCACGCACCCGTGCCGCCATCGATCATCGAACCCGAATTGCTGATGCTGGCCTATCGCAGCGGCATCTTCCCGATGGCCGATGCCCGCGACGATCCCGAGATCTTCTGGGTCGAACCGCGGCGGCGCGCGATCCTGCCGCTGGATGGCTTCAACTGCAGCCGCTCACTGGCCCGAACCCTGCGGCGCGGGCGATTCGCGGTAACCTGCAACCGCGCGTTCGGCGCGGTGATGGAAGCCTGCGCCTGGCCGCGCCGCGATGCCGGGGAAACCTGGATCAGCGCCCGGATCGAGGCGAGCTATCGCACACTGCATGAGCGCGGACAGGCCCATTCGATCGAATGCTGGCAGGACGGGGTACTGGTCGGCGGGCTTTACGGGGTCGGCTTTGACCGGGTGTTCTGCGGCGAATCGATGTTCAGCCGGGTGCCCGATGCCTCAAAAGTGGCCCTGGCCTGGCTGGTGGTCGCGCTGCGGACGGCCGGGGCCAGGCTGCTCGATTGCCAGTTCATGACCAGCCACCTGGCCTCGCTGGGCGCGATCGAGATCAGCCAGGCCGAATACCTGGCCCAGTTGCAGGCGGCTCAGAGCCCGACCGAAGGCGACGGGGCGGCCTTCGGCGCAGGAGCTGCGGGCGTTGCCGCAGGCGACGCTGCGGGAGCGGGAGCTGCACTGGCATTGCCCGCGGGCTTTGCCGCCGTGCTGGCGGCAGCGGCCGGGACGGGACTTTCCTCCTCGCCTGGGAACTTCATCGCGCAATCCTTGACCCAGACATCGTAGACCGGGTGCTCGACCACGTTCACCGAGGGCGCGTTCTTGAACAGCCAGCCGGAAAACACCGTGCGCCAGGCCAGCTGGCTGTCGGCATCGGCCCGCTCCTCGACATAGACCTGGACGAAGGCGCCAACCTCGGCCGGGCGCTCCCACGGCAGGGTGCGCTCGCAGGTCTGGACGCGCAGCACGACATTGCCGAACCGCCGCGCCTCACCCGACTTGAGCTGGATATCCTGCGCGATGTTGTTGCGCTTGTTGAGGAGGCCGATGGTGGCCACCCGGTCCTTCACCGGGGTGCCAAATTCGCTTTCGACCGCAGGCGCACCGGCCTGTCCGGCCACGGCATCGGGAATGTCGGTGGCGGCGGCATCGGGATCGTAGCCGCCGTTGCAGGCCGCCAGCAGCAGGACCGCGCCCAGGGCGATTGCCCGCGACTTGCGCGCAGCCCGCATGATCAGGCGTCCGGGCTCCAGGCCTCGTAGTCCCCGGTGGCGGCGGCGCGATTGCCGCCCCGCTCCAGCGCGCCAGCCGGGCGATAGGCCTGAACCGTGCCGGTGGCGTTGGGGGTGAAATCGACCTCCCAGATGCGCGGCGGCGGCAGGTGGCTTTCGGGCACGCCATCATAGGAATGGTGCAGCCAGCCATGCCATTCGGCCGGAACGCGGCTGGCATCGTTGTTGCCGTTGTAGATCACCCAGCGGCGCTCGGTCCCCGCGAAAGGCCCGCTCTTGCGGACCTTCTTCGCGCGGTAATACTTGTTGCCCTGCGCATCGTTGCCGACATGTACGCCGGTCAGCGCGGAATTGAACAGCGTGCCGATCGTCGCGCCGTCCCACCAGGTGAAGATCTTGCCAAGGATTCCCATGACCCGCGCGTTAGCCGCACCGGCCGCGCGGGGCAAGGCTCACCATGCAACCTTGTCCCCCGGCGCAATGCCCAGTTCCGCCGCACGACCACCGGCCAGCTCGAGCACGCCCTTGACCGGGCCAATCGAGGTGAGCGGCGACAGGTCATAAGGGATCGCCTGAGCGGCGATGTTGCTGATCCGCCCATCGGGGGCGATGAAGATCAGGTCGAGCGGGATCACCGTGTTCTTCATCCAGAAGCTGGCCCCGCGCGGCGGGTTCATCGGGAAGATCATACCCTCGTCCGGCCCCAGCCGGGTGCGGAACATCAGCCCGCGCGCCTGCTCGGCCGAAGTCGCGGCCACTTCCACCCTGAAGCGGTGCGTACCGCTGGCCGAAGTGACCGTGAGCGGGATGACCTTCAGCCCGGATTCGGGGTGAACAGTCGGCGTTGGCGCCGGAGCCGCGCCGCCGGCACCGGGTGAACAGGCCGCCAGCAAGGCCACCGCCAAACCCAGCCAGACCCTGCCGGTCCAGCCTTTGCCAGCCCAGATCTTGCCCGTCATGCGTCCTCCACCCATTGCTCAAGTGCCTCGATTGTCTGTGCTTCCACCACTTCGCGGGCCATGTCCAGCCGATGTCCCGCCCGCAGCAGCACGGCCACCTGCTTCTCGCGCGCGGCGCGATCGGCCGGGGGCGCGCCGAACGGTCCCAGCCGCCGCTTGCGGGCCAGCGCGAAGACCGCCTGCCGGGCCTCGCGCGGCTCGGGCCGCACTTCCTCGCGCAGCGGGGCGGCGATCCCGGCCGCGCCCAGCGCCTGGTCGATCCGTCGCCCGCCCAGTCCGCGCCGGTTCATGCTGCCCGCCTTGGCCCGGGCAAAGGCCGCATCATCGACATAACCGGCCGCGACGAAGTGGGCGACCAGCGCGGGCACATCGGCCTCGCGCTCACCCTCCCAGCCGCGCTCGCGCAGCTTGCGGGCCAGATAGCCCTCCAGCTTGGCCGCCGAGGTGGCAAACCGGGCAACATAGGCCAGCGCCAGGTCGTTGAGCCGGGCGGGATCGAGCGGGCGCGGCGCCCGGCGCTCGCGCTGTTCATGCCCGGATCCGGACCGGCTGGATCGATATTGCGGCGCCATTGCCCTATTCGTGCCACATAGTGCCGCAATTGGAAAAGGGTGTGGGTGGGGGTTCAGGGAACCACCCGGATAACTTGGGGTCGAGATGACGTCGAAAAATGACGCATCGCATTGCAACAGCAGGAAATATCGATGACTGAAGCCGCCATTCAGGCAGGTGAAGCAGGGCAGGCGCTGGTTCCGACGCCCAACTTTGACGCCCTTCCGCGGCGTTGTTCCGATTTCGCAACCTTCGGCGAGGCGCTTGATTACGCCGCCCAGGGCCAGCGCGGCATGAATTTTCACGATCCGCGCGGCACGCTGATCCGGGTCTATCCGTTCAGCGAACTGCGCCGCGATGCGCTGGCCATGGCCTATCGCCTGATCGCCCAGGGCATCGGCAAGGGTGACCGGGTGGCGCTGATCGCCGAAACCGGGCCGGACTTTGCCGCGCTGTTCTGCGGCGCGGTCTATGCCGGGGCCTGGCCCGTGCCGCTGCCGCTGCCGACCAGCTTCGGCGGCAAGGAAGGCTATATCGACCAGCTGGCGGTCCAGCTGCAATCGAGCGACCCCAAGGTGCTGTTCTATCCGGCCGAACTGGCCGAAATGTGTGGTGCAGCCGCGGCTCGCCAGCATGCCCGCAGCGGGGAATGCGCGGGGATCGCCTGGGAAGATTTCGCCGCCCAGCCCGCCGTGGCTTGCACCCTGCCCGCCGCAGCCCCCGACGACATCTGCTATCTGCAGTATTCCAGCGGCTCGACCCGCTTCCCGCACGGCGTGGCGGTGACGCACGAGGCGTTGCTCAACAACCTGGGTGGCCATGCCCACGGCATGCAGTTCACCCAGGAAGATCGCTGCATCAGCTGGCTGCCCTGGTATCACGACATGGGGCTGGTCGGCTGCTTCCTGTCGATGATCGCCAACCAGGTTTCGGCCGACTACCTCAAGACCGAGGACTTCGCTCGCCGTCCGCTCGCCTGGCTTGACCTGGTCACCCGCAATCCAGGCCATTCGTGCAGCTATTCGCCGACCTTCGGCTATGACATCTGCGCCCGCCGCATTTCCAGCCAGAGCAACGTGGCCGAACGCTTCGACCTGTCGCGCTGGCGGATCGCGGGCAACGGGGCCGACATGATCCGCCCCGACGTGATGCAGAACTTCGTCAACGCCTTTGCCCCGGCCGGGTTCAAGGCCTCGGCCTTCCTGCCATCATACGGCCTCGCCGAAGCGACCCTGGCGGTCACGCTGATGCCGCCGGGCGAAGGGATCCGCGTCGAACTGGTCGAGGAAGAGCGGTTGTCCGGCACCCCGCGCGATCTGAGCCGCCCGGCCCGCTACCGCGCCATCGTCAACTGCGGCAAGGCCGTGAAGGACATGGAACTGGCGATACGCGGCGCCAATGGGGACAACCTGCCCGACCACCATATCGGCAAGGTCTGGTGCAAGGGCCCGTCGGTCATGCACTCCTATTTCCGCGATCCCGAATCGACCGCCGCCTGCCTGGTGGATGGCTGGCTCGATACCGGCGACATGGGCTACATGGTCGATGGCTATCTGTTCATCGTTGGCCGCGCCAAGGACATGATCATCATCAACGGCAAGAACCACTGGCCCCAGGACATCGAATGGGCCGTGGAACAGCTGCCGGGCTTCAACCATGGCGATATTGCCGCCTTCTCGGTCGAAAGCGACACGGGCGAGGAAGAAGTCGCCGTGCTGGTCCACTGCCGCGTGTCCGATCCGGTCGAGCGCCAGAAGCTGCACGATACGATCCGGGACAAGGTCCGCTCGATCCTGGGCCATCCGGCGATCGTCGAGCTGGTGCCGCCGCGCACCCTGCCGCGCACCAGCTCTGGCAAGCTCAGCCGTGCCAAGGCCAAGCGGATGTTCCTGGCGGGCGAAATCGCGCCGATCAAGCTGGCCGCCTGAGCGGTCCAGACCATACGACCGGCATCGCGCGGCCCGATCCGCACGATGCCGGTAACTTCCCCTTTGCCGCAATAGCCTAGGGTTCTAAGAACCTTGGGGGGATTGACGGTTGAACAAGCTGGCCAGCGGCGCGGCCTCGTACGAGGAAAGCCGTATAGAACGCGATGAACTGGCGCTGTGGCAAGCCGCGCAACTGCATGCGGGGCTGCCGCTGCTAGGCATCGCAATCATCGTCAACACCCTGGCCATGGCGACCGCTGTTATGGGCGACCTGCCCTGGTGGCAGCAGCTGTTCCCGCCGCTGACAATCATCGCCACCATGCTGGCGATGCTGGCCTGGCGCTGGGCCCAGCCGACCGCCACCGATCCCGAACGGGCGCGTGCGCAGCTGCGCAATGCCACCGCGGTGGGCGTGGTGCTGGGCCTGGTCAACGGGGCCTGGGGGGTCAATGCCTTTTCGGAGACAGAGCAGTATTACTGCATGGTCGCCCCGGTATTCCTCGGCCTCTCGGCACTGATCTCGGCTTCGTGCCTGCTGTCGGTTCCGCGCGCCGCGATTGCGGCGATGGTCTGCACGATGGTGCCGATCGTGACCAAGATGGCGCTCTATGACAACCTTGGCGTGCGGGCGATGGCCGCGATGGCGATCGGGCTGACGGTGATGCAGAGCGGGGTCGTGCTGAGCAATTTCCGCCAGTCGCGCCGCACCCTGCAATTGCAACGCGAGCTGTCACGCATGGCTGCCACCGATCCGCTGACCGGCCTTGCCGACCGCCGCGCTTTCGAGGCCGGGTTCGAGGACCTGCTGGCCAGCGGCGAGCCGATTGGCGTGCTGATGCTCGATCTGAACGGGTTCAAGGAAGCCAATGACCGCTATGGCCACCACCTCGGAGACCGCATCCTGATGGATGTCGCCCGTCGGCTCGAAGCCGCCGCGCCCACCGCACCGTTGATCGCCCGGGTCTGCGGTGACGAGTTCTGCATCGTGGTACCGGATTGCCGCACCTGGCGCGATGTGATGCCATTGATGGAAACCGTGGCCGTGGCCGTGGCGCGGCCGCTGGACTACCCCGAAGCCAGCCTGACCGTCACCACCAGCATCGGCGCGGCCCTGGCAAGCGACGACGGATACGACCCCGACGAATTGCTCAAGCTGGCCGATGCCAGGCTCTATGCCAACAAGCGCAGTGCGGTGCGCCACCCCGATCCCGAGGCCCAGACCGTCGCGGCCTAGGCCATGCTGGCGATCATTCGGCGTAGAACCAGCCAGCCACGGCGATGCGGGGATGCGGTGCCAGGGCGTTGACCCAGGTAACGCTGTGGTCCTGGGGGACAAGGAACAGGTTCGCTGCGTTGTAGCGGGGCGTCCACCCGCAAGTCGCGTCGCCATGCGCATCGTGGAACAGCATCAGCCCGCCCCAGTCGATATGCCAGCGAACCAGGTTGATAACCAGTGCTGCGACGCGCTTGCCATGCTTGCGGCCATCGTTGTGCGTGGTCAGGAAATGCCCGGTGCGATAGCGGGTGGCATCGCCACGAAACGAACGGACCTGCTCACCGGTCAGTTCGGTTACCCGCGCAAGGATTCCGGGGGCGTTGAGACCATCGACCAGACGGTCGATCAGCCAGCCCCGCGCCTGCCGGTTCGACGGATCGGGCGCGACGCGGATCGCATCGTGCATGAAACGAAAGGTGTGCTCATCGCCGGCCCGGGCGAACTGTTCCAGCGCCGCGCATTGAGCCGGCGAAAGCTTGGCCAGGGTGGCGGCGTCGAGCTCACGCTCGGCCGAGCCCTGTCGCCAGGTCAGCGCCCACTCGCTGCTCTGCGCCAGTTCCTGCGCCAGCGCCGCTGCCGCATCCTCGGCCAGCGCGGGTTCGATCCGGACACGGCCTGAGGTAGCAAGTTCGGACCGCAAACGCGGCAGATCGTCAGGTGCGATCCGCAGCGAGAAATCCAGCCGTCGATTCAATTGATCCATCTACCACCCGGCAAAAGGGTCCATTGTTAAGTGTATTCATTTACTTAAACTAACACGATCGGGCAACTGGCCGGAATCGAGCCTGCCCAGATCTGGGACAGCCAGCCAAGCCTGTCTTATGCGAACAATACAGCTTGCATCGCGGCGCAAGGCGCACCATCTTGTCAGCCAGCACCCAGACAGGGAACCAACGATCATGGCCACTACGCCAACCACGACCGAAACCGCCGCGCCGACCCTGACCCTGACCCCGCCCGATCCGGTGCCGGTGGTTGCCCCGGCCCAGGCCGTCGGACTGGTGCCCCTGGCTGACGATGCCAAGTCCAAGCTTGAACAGAAGGTCGATGCCTTCGTGGCCGATCTGCTCGCCTCGGACGCCAATTCGCCCGAATTCGGCAAGAAGGTGGACCAGATCACCAATATGGGCCGCAAGGAGATCATGGCGGCGGCCGGCATGAGCAACCGTTTCCTCGACCGGCCGGTGCGGGCGATGGACAAGGATTCCGGTGTCGGCGCAAACCTGGCCGAACTGCGCCGCACGGTGGAAGAGCTGGACCCCGGCAAGCAGGGCAAGCTGTCGAAGGGCCGCAAGATCCTGGGCATCATCCCGTTCGGCAACACGATGAAGCGCTATTTCCAGTCCTATGAAAGCGCACAGGGCCACATCCAGGCCGTGCTCGGCCACCTTTCGTCCGGCAAGGACGAACTGCTGATGGACAATGCCGCGATCGACGTGGAGCGGCAGAAGCTGTGGGAAGCGATGGGCGCGCTGGAGCAGATGATCCACATCAGCCGCGCGCTCGACGCCAAGCTGGAGGAAAAGGCCGCCGACCTTGACGCGACCGACCCGGCCAAGGCCAAGGCGATCCGCGAATCTGCGCTGTTCTATGTGCGCCAGCGCACCCAGGACCTGCTCACGCAGATGGCAGTGACCGTGCAGGGCTACCTGGCGCTGGACCTGGTCAAGAGGAACAACGTCGAACTGGTGAAGGGCGTCGATCGCGCCAGCACCACCACCGTGGCCGCGCTGCGCACCGCCGTGACCGTGGCCCAGGCCATGGCCAACCAGCGGCTGGTGCTGCAACAGGTGACCGCGCTCAATGAAACCACGGCGGGCCTGATCGATTCGACTGGCACCCTGCTGCGCGACCAGACCGGCAAGATCCACGAAATGGCGGCATCGAGCACGATCCCGCTCGAAACGCTGCAGCGCGCCTTCCAGAACATCTATGACACGATGGACAACATCGACACCTTCAAGGTGAAGGCGCTGGAAAACATGAAGCAGACCGTCACCACCCTCACTGCCGAGGTCGAGAAGTCCAAGGGTTACATCGCCCGCGCCGAGGGTGCCGCCCAGGCGGCCAAGGCGGCGGACGCGCCCAGCCTGCTGAGCCTGGAGGGCTGACTTGGCCGGTGAAGCCCACAAGTCTGACCTGATCCTGCATCAGGCCAAGCAGTCGCTGGTCAACAACCGCGACCATGGCGGGCGACGGGCGGTGTCGATCGGGCGGCGTTCGGCCGCGCTGAAGCGGGAACATGCGCTGAAGAAGGCCAAGGGCTTTGCCTTGACCGTGGCCGCCATTCTCGGCGCCATCGTCGCTGCCGGGATCGTGCTCGACGGGATCGGCATCACCGGCGTGATCCTGGCCATGGCGGCAGTGGTCGCCGCCATGCTGTTCTTCGCCTTCGTGCCCAAGCTCAAGACCCCGACCCGCGAGGTGCTGCGCGGCAGCGATGTGAAGTCGCTGGTCGGGCGGACCGAACTGTGGCTGGAACAGCAACGCCCCGCCCTGCCCGCCCCGGCGGTGCAGCTGGTCGATACAATCGGTCTGCAGCTCGACGCGCTCGGCACCCAGCTCGACGGGCTGGACGAGCGCGCACCCGCCGCAGTCGAAGTGCGCAAGCTGGTCGGCGATCACCTGCCCGAACTGGTTTCCACCTATACTTCGATCCCACGCCACCTGCGCGGCGAGGCGCAGGGCGGTGCATCGCCCGACCAGCACCTGGTCGACAGCCTGGGCAAGATCAGCGCCGAGATCGACAGCGTCACCCGCCAGCTCGCCAGCGGGGCGATCGACAACCTGGCGATCAAGACCCGCTACCTCGATTACAAGTACGGCGCCGGGCCGGAAGGCGAAGGCCGGTAATGCGGATCGCCGTGCCCCATTCGCTGGGCGTTGAAGAAGCCCGGCGCCGGATCCGCGCCGGTTCGGGCGAGGTCGCAGACATGGTTCCGGCCTTTGCCAAGGTCAGCACCGCCTGGCCCACCGAGGACCGGATGGACCTGACCGTGGGGATCATGGGCAAGGCGCTGACCGGACAGATCGAGGTGGGTGAAAGCGAAGTCGCCTTCTCCTTCGAAATCCCGGAATCCCTGGCCTTTGTCGAACCGCTGATCCGCGGCCAGGTCGAGGCCAAGGGGCGCAAGCTGCTCGGCTAGCGCCCGCTGGTCAGCAGGCTGTCGACCACCGACGGATCGGCTAGAGTGCTGGTATCGCCCAGGTTCGAGACATCCCCCTCGGCGATCTTGCGCAGGATGCGGCGCATGATCTTGCCGGAACGGGTCTTGGGCAGGGCCGGGGCGAAGTGAATCACGTCCGGCGTGGCGATCGGGCCGATTTCCTTGCGCACCCACTGGACCAGTTCGGTGCGGATTTCCGCGGTTGCCTCGATCCCGGCATTGAGCGTCACATAGGCGTAGATGCCCTGCCCCTTGATGTCATGCGGCATGCCCACAACCGCCGCTTCAGCGACACTCGGATGTGCCACCAGGGCACTCTCGACTTCGGCCGTGCCCATCCGGTGGCCCGAGACGTTGATCACGTCATCGACGCGCCCGGTGATCCAGTAATTGCCATCGGCATCGCGCTTGCACCCGTCGCCGGTGAAGTACTTGCCGGGGTAGGTAGTGAAATAGGTCTGGAAGAAGCGCTCGTGATCGCCCCAGACGGTCCGCATCTGCCCCGGCCAGGACTGGGTGATGCACAGGTTCCCCTCGGTCGCGCCTTCCAGCACCTTGCCCTCGCCATCGACGATCTGTGGCACCACCCCGAACATCGGGAAGCTGGCCGCGCCGGGCTTCAAGGCATGGGCGCCGGGCAGCGGCGTCATCATGCAGGCGCCGGTTTCGGTCTGCCAATAGGTGTCGACGATCGGGCAGCGCCCCTCGCCCACCACGCGCCAGTACCATTCCCAGGCTTCCGGGTTGATCGGCTCACCGACCGAACCCAGCAGGCGCAGCGACTGGCGGCTGGTCGCCGTTACCCAGTCATCGCCTTCGCGCATCAGCGCGCGCAGAGCCGTGGGAGCGCCATAGAAGATCTCGACATTGTGGCGGTCGACGATTTCCCAGAACCGGCTGTGGGTGGGGTAATTCGGCACGCCTTCGAACATCACCGTGGTCGCGCCATTGGTGAGCGGGCCGTAGACCACATAGCTGTGCCCGGTGACCCAGCCCACATCGGCCGCGCACCAGTAGATTTCACCGGGGCGGTAATCGAACACGTACTGGTGGGTCATCGCCGCCCAGGTGAGATAGCCGCCGGTGGTGTGGAGCACGCCCTTGGGCTTGCCGGTGCTGCCACTGGTATAGAGGATGAACAGCGGGTCTTCCGCGCCCATTTCCTCGTAGGGGCAATCGGCGGAAACGGCGGCGCGGTGATCGTGCCACCAGTGATCGCGGCCCGGCTCCATGGCGATCTCGTTGCCGACATGGCGCACCACCAGCACCGCCTCGATCGATGGGCACTGCCCCAGCGCGGCATCGACATTGGCCTTCAGCGGCACCAGCTTGCCGCCGCGCATCCCGGCATCGGCGGTGATCACGATCGAGCTGTCGCAATCCTGGATGCGGCCCGCCAGGGCTTCCGGGCTGAACCCGCCGAACACCACCGAATGGATCGCCCCGATCCGCGAACAGGCCAGCATGGCCACCGCTGCTTCGGGCACCATCGGCATGTAGATCGTGATCCGGTCACCCCGCCTGGCCCCCAGCGCCTTCAGCGCATTGGCCATGCGGCAGACTTCCTCGTGGAGCTCGCGGTAAGTCAGCTTGCGCTGCTGGGCGGCATCATCGCCTTCCCAGATGATCGCGGTCACATCACCGCGCTCCGCCAGGTGGCGGTCAAGGCAGTTGGCCGAGACGTTCAGCGTGCCGTCGGAGAACCACTCGATCCCGAAATCCGCCTCGTCAAAGGAGCACCGGTTCAGCCTGGTCCAGGGCTTGATCCAGTCGATCCGCGCCGATTCCGCGCGCCAGAACGCTTCCGGCTGCGCAATCGCGGCGCGGTACTTCTCGGCATAGACCTCCGCATTGATCAGCGCGCGGGCGGCCCATTCGGCGGGGACGGGATGGGTGTTGGCCATGGATTTCCTCTTCCTTTGCCGCCGACCTTGCCGCCGCCCGCCAGCGCGATCAAGCGGCTTAGAAGAAGAATTTCTGCTGCCAGTAAAAGGTCCCGGTCACCGGCTCGCCCGCGGCGTTCAACGCGGGCCGGAACCGCAACCGCTGCTGGGCCAGCCGACAGGTCACCGCGTCGGTCTCGGGCAGGCCGCTGGACTTGTAGACGCGGCAGGCCGTGGCCCGGCCTTCGGGGCTGATGGTCAGCGCCAGGATCACCGCCTTGCCGATCCGCGCCTCGCGCCCGCCGGGCGGGATCGGGAAATCATCGGCCTTGTCGATCCGGCCGGAAATATGGACCGGCTTGCTCGCCCCGCCGCCAGTGCCGCTGCCACTGCCGCCAAGCCCGGTGCCCGATCCGGCGCCGCCCGCCCCCGTCCCCGCCCCGGCATCGCGCGCGCCGCTGGTATCGGCGCTGCCGGTGGAGGAGGCTTGCGGTGCCGGAGCGCTGGCGATCGCGATGGGAGGCTTGGGCAGGGCGACCTTGCGCGGCGTGGCCTGCTTCCCGGCCTCGCCCGCAGCGCCTGCCGGTTCGGGCTGGGCTGCCGGTTCGGGCGGCGGGGGCGTGGTGATGGTGACCGACAGGGTCCGCCCGATGGTCTTGACCGCCTGGGCGGTGAAATCGGGCGCCAGGGCCCGGACCAGCAGCAGGAACAGCGCCACCAGGACCAGCGCGACCAGCCCGGAGACAGCAATCCGCGTGCGCCGCGACAATCCCAGGTTGACCCGTTCCCCCTCCATCACCCGGTTATGGCAGGCAAGCCCACGTCTCGCAATTCAACCCGCGTTTGCGGCCAAAGCCCCCTGTGCCAGCGCCAGCGCGCCATAGAGGCCCGAGCGTGTCCCGAACCCCGGCGCGCAGAGCACCGTTTCGGCCTGGCCCCGAAGATAGCCACCGCCCAGCGCCCCGGCCTGGGCGACCACCCGCGCGAGCAGGCCCGGCGTTTGCATCACGCCGCCGCCCAGCGCGATCCGGCCGGGTTCGAACAGCGCCTGCAGGTTGATGGCCGCCTGGGCTAGGTACCCAGCGATCAGGTCATGGCCGGGATGATCGGGTGGCAGGTCGGTCAGCGGGCAGCCAAAGCGGGCGATGATTGCCGGGCCGCTGGCCAGTCCTTCAAGGCAAGGGCCATGGAAGGGGCAGGTTCCGGCAAACCCGGCATCGTCGGGATGCAGCGCGATGCGCATATGGCCCATTTCCGGGTGCGACAGGCCGCGCAGCACCTGCCCGTCGATCACCGCGCCCCCGCCGATCCCGGTGCCGATGGTGAGATAGGCCATGGCCCTTTGCCCCTGCCCCGCACCCCAGCGCCATTCGGCCAACGCCGCCGCGTTGACATCGGTATCGAACCCCACCGGGCAACCGAACCGCGCCGCCAGCGGACCGGCCAGGTCAGTCTGCGCCCAGCCCGGCTTGGGTGTGGCGAGAATGTGCCCCCAGTGCGGGCTGGCCGGATCGAGCTCAGCCGGACCGAAACTGGCGAGGCCAATGGCGGCAAAGGGCCCATGCTGCCCCAACCAGTCGAGCATGGCAGCAATTGTCTGGTCCGGGGTGGTGGTGGCGATCTGTTCGGTGACGATCGGCTGGTCCAGCCCGCTGGTGACCCCCAGCACGAACTTGGTACCGCCCGCCTCCACCAGGCCAAAGCGCGGGACAGCGGCCGGCCCGCTCATAGCGCGGTCAGTTCCAGCACCAGCCCGCTTTCGGCGCGCAGCGGCGGCAGGTCGAGCCCGTGCTGCACCAGCCAGGCACCATGATGGACGGCGTCGCCGATGCGATAATGGCGGGCGGGATCCAGCATCGGCAGTCGCAGCCCCGGCGCATGGCGCTGTTGCTGCGGTTCGATCCGGGTGACCAGCAGCACCAGTTCGGCGGCGCTGCCATGTGCCTGCCACCAGAGGCCATCCGGCCCATCACCCTGCCAGACCTGCCCATTGTGCAGGCGGCCCCGCAGCGCCTTGTAACGCTCGATCCCCTCGCCCAGCCGGGCCAGGTCGCGCTCGTTCAGCTTGCGCAGGTCCAGCTCCACCCCGAAGTGGCCGGGCAGGGCGACGTGATTGCGGAACGACATCTTCTGGATTCGTCCCGTCGCATGGGCCGGAGCCGCGCCGACATGGCTGCCCATCAGTTCGGGCGGCATGAATTGCAGGAACCCGCGCTGGATGGCCACGCGGCTGACCGCGTCGATATTGTCGCTGGTCCAGAACCGGTGGGTGAAGCGCGCGATCCCGGCATCGATCCGCCCGCCGCCACCGGCGCAGGCCTCGATCTCTACCGCCGGGAAAGCGGCGCGCAGCCGGGCTAGCAGGTCATAAGCGCCCAGCACCTGCCCGCGATAGGACGGGCGCTCGCCCGCGGCGGTCAGGTCGCGATTGTGATCCCACTTGAGATAGCCGATCGGCAGTTCGGCCAGCAGGTCACTGAGCCGCTCGAACAGGTAATCGCGCACGTCGCTCCGGCCCAGGTCGAGCACCAGCTGGTTGCGTGCGGTAATCAGCGGCCGTCCGGCCACCTGCAGCGCCCAGTCGGGATGGGCGCGGTAGAGCTCGCTGTCCGGGTTGACCATTTCCGGTTCGACCCACAGGCCGAATTCCATGCCGAGGCCGGTGACGTGCGCGGCGAGCGGCCCCAGCCCGTCCGGGTACTTGGCGTGGTCCGGCCACCAGTCGCCCAGGCTGGTCGTGTCATCGTTGCGGCGATGGAACCAGCCATCGTCAAGCACGAAGCGTTCGATCCCGGCCTTGGCCGCTGCATCGGCCAGGTCCCTGAGCGCGGCCTCGTCGTGATCGAAGTAGAAGCCTTCCCAGGTGTTGAGGTGGACCGGGCGCGGGCGCATCGCACCGCCGGGCCAATCCATCCGCGCGCGGATCGCGGCGTGGAAATTCTGCGCCACGCCATTGGCATCGGCCGCGCAGGTGGCGAGCACTTCGGGCGATTGCAGGCTTTCGCCGGGGGCCAGCCGCACCTCGCCCGGCATCAGCGCTTCGCCCAGCTGCCATTGCCAGCGGCCATCATCGCACCAGTCGATCAGCTGACAATGGTTACCCGACCAGGCGAGCTGCGCGCCATAGGCACAGCCATCGGCAAGAACGACCGCGCCCGGAAAGCAATCGTGCGAGGTGAGGCCCCGGCGGTTCTCGCGCCGCCACTGGCTGCGGGTGAGATCGTCCTCCACCGCCACGAATTCGATATTGTGCCGCCCGGTGAACGAACGGACCTGCCGGGCATGGGCGGGCAAGGGCAGGACGGCGGCGGCCAGCCACTGCACGTCGAGCGGATCATCGCCCACATTGGTAAGGACGCTCGAAACGGTCAGCACATCGCTGTGCGGATCGAGCGCCAGCGTAACCGCGACCGCGATCCGGGCGATGGCATCGGTCAGGGTAACGACGGCGCGCTGGCCATCCTGTTCGATCAAGCAGTCGGTGGCCTGAAAGGTCCAATCCCGCCCGGCCCGATGCGCCTTCAGCACCGGTTCGCCGAACCAGCCCTGGCCCAGCCCCGGCAGCAGGCTGAGCGGCTGGTCGAACTGGACGGTAAAGGTTGGCGTCGGGCGGCTATCGCGCAGCGGCGCGGCGGGCAGCGCGGCATCGGGCAGGCGCGGCCCCCAATAGCGCCACAGCGGGGCTTCACCGGGGCAAGCCTCAAGTACCAGGCTGCTCGCCCGGCCATGCAGCACGATCCATTGGCTGCGGTCCGTCATCACGCCTGATCCTGTCATGACAGGACCATAGGCGGGGCCAGCCGGGTCTGGCTAGAGCCGCCCTTCGGCCCTTGCCCGGCGACCATAGAACAGCTCGAACAGGGGCGAGGCCATCAGCGTGGTGACGATCGCCATGACCACCATCATCGCGAACAGCGCCGGGGTGATGATCCCGCGCTGCAGGCCGATGTTGATCACGATCAGCTCCATCAGCCCGCGCGCATTCATCAACGCGCCGATGCCCATGGCGGTGGCATTGTCCTGACCGGAAAGGCGCGCGGCAAGATAGCAGGCCCCGCCCTTGGCCGCGATCGACAGGACCAGGATCAGCCCGGCCACCGCCAGCAGCGCCGGATCGCCCAGCAGGGTCAGCTCGGTATGGAGCCCCGAATAGGTGAAGAAGAACGGCAGCAGCAGAACGACAGTGACCGGCTCCAGCTTCTCGCGGATCGCCTCGGTCAGTTTGCCGCGCGACATGGCCGTGCCCAGCAGGAACCCGCCGAACACCGCGTGAATGCCCGCCACGTCCATTGCCCAGGCACAGAGCAGGTAAAGCACCAGGACGATCGCCAGCAGTGTCTCGTCCATCCCGGTCTCTTCGATCCGGCGCTCCAGCACCTTGAGCAGGCGCGGCGCGATCAGCACCATGAACAGCGCGAAGGTGAAGCCGCCGCCAATCGCCAGCACAGCAATCTGCGGCCCGTCGCCAAAGCTGGCCAGGACCAGCGCGATCAGCACCCAGGCCCCGGCATCGTCGATCGCCCCGGCCGAGAGCGACAGCGTGCCGAGCGGCGATCCGGACAGGCCGCGCTCGTGAATGATCCGCGCCAGCATCGGGAAGGCGGTGATCGCAATGGCCGCGCCCATGAACAGCGTCGCTTCGAACTGCGTCACCGTGGGCGTGAACAGCCCGCCGTGATTGAGCAGCCAGGGCGCAATCGCCACGGCCACAGCGAAAGGCGCGGCCATGCCGGCCAGCGAAACCGACGCCGCCCCGCGCGCGCCCTTGCGAAACTCCCCGCGATCGAACCCCAGCCCGACCAGGAACATGTAAAGCCCCACCCCGAACTGGGCGATCACGAACAGGATCGGCTTCGATTCCTTGGGAAACAGAAATTCCTGCACTTCCGGAGCGAGCGCGCCAAGCAGGCTGGGGCCCAGGATCACCCCGGCGATCATCTCGCCCACCACGCGTGGTTGCCCCAGCCAGCGCTGCGCCGCTGTGCCGACGAGGCGGCAGGTGACCAGGATCACCGCCACCTGCAGGAAAAAGGCGATCGAAAGCTCGGTCGGCGTCATGCCCGGCTCCTAACCGTGCGCGCCGAATTGGTTGGCAATGGCCGTGGTGATCCGCAGGACAAGGGCATGGGCATTGGCGATCGGCTCGATATTGTCACGATGGATCGCGCCATAGCCGACCGCGCCCTCGTCCGGATAGTCGCTTGGCTCGGTCACGGCGAAATCGTCCACACCCGGCGCGCTGGCCGGGAAGGCGCGGCGCAATTGGGCCAGGGCATCGTCGATCCGCAGGGTGAAGACCATTTCCAGCACGTCATCGCGGCTGATGTCGTTGGCGCGGCTGAAGGCCGGAACCGAGACCGCGCGGATGAACATGTGCTGGAACAGCGCGAGCCGCAGCGCCTGGAGCACGCCGAGCGTCCGGCGCACCTGCTCGCGGCCCGCCAGCGGTGCCTCGTCGGGGATCAGCGCCAGCAGCTTGTGCAGCTTCAGCGCATCGACCCGCAGGCGCGAGGCAAAGCGGCGATAGACCCCGGTGCGATCGTCCTTGGTCAGGTATTCGGCGAGAGCAAGGCAGGCATCGGCAATGCCTTCCTCGTCACCGCGATAGGGCCGACTGGCCCAGTAGGCGGAGTTGAACAGCTCGCCATAGGCGGCCACCGTCTTGATGCTGGCCAGGGCATTGGCGGCGCGGACCAGGCGGACCAGCTGGCGGCCCCGGTGGCTGTCGCGCAGCAGGCCGGCGATCGCCTCGTAATTGCCGTCCGCCGCCGTGCCGAACCCGGCGATCACGTTGACCGGATAGCCCAACTGCTGAAGCACGGCATTATGCGGGATCGCGCGGATCTGGCGCAGGCTCATCGTCCGGTCGGCGGCGAGGTCGGACTGGCGGCGGCTCTTGCGACTGCCGGTTTCGTTCAGCAGGCCAAGGCCAAAGGCGGTGACCGCGCGGGCATAGGTCGCGCTGGCGAGATAGCCCTGCTGCACCCGCCGGATCGCGCGGTAGAAATCGAGCGACAAGTCCGTGCGGCGATAGAACCGATCGGGTGCCGCGTCCGCATCGGCGCGGGCCGGAGCCAGCTCGGCAAAGCGGGTCAGGGTCGCCAGCGCCAGTTCGGGCGTGCCGAAGAACAGGTAGCCATCGCCGCCCTGGAAGCTGACTTCGGGCTCCAGCGCGATCCCCGCCCGCAGGAACCGCCGCCGTGCCCAGGGCGACAGCGGCCATTCCAGCCGGTCGGCAAAGCTGGCGGGATGGGCACCGCGGCCCATGGACTCGCCGTGGGTGTTGAAGATCAGCGCGGCCAGATCGGTGAGGCCATTGGCGACCATGGCTTCAGACAGCCGCCCCTGCAGCCGCTCGATCGCCAGCGCCGCCGGGATCTGGCCGACAAAGCGCCCGGCATCGGAAAAGCCGGTCTGGATCGAGACCCGTCCGCGCGAGCGGGCATAGGCCTGGTAATGCGGCTCGGCCAGCACGGCATCGAGGAACCGCCCGCCATGTTCCAGCGCGCTCTCGGTTTCGAACAGCGGCGAAACATCGACCTTGCCCGCCACGCCGAACAGTTCGGCGAAGTAGAGCGCGGCCAGCACGGTGGTCGGCTGTTCGCATTCGGCCACCAGCATCCGGATCGGCGTATCGGCATCGACGTGGTGCAGGATCTGCGCGATCAGCAGGAACTGGCGCACGGCCGTGCTGTTCTCGATCGCCAGCGCGGCCATATTGGCACGCAACGGCTTCACCCCGGCCAGCAGCTCGCGCAGCCGCACCAGGGCGGCCTGGCTGGCCAGATCGAGCTTGCCGTCGGGATCGATCCGGCGGCGGATCGCGTTCTGAAGCTGGCTGGCGTTCACCCGGAAATGGATCCAGCCCATGCCGAGGCCATCGGCGCGCATTGCCGCGGCAACGCGCAGCAGGGCTTCGGCAGCGGCATCGTCGGCTGCGGCAGCACGCTGCTCGAGCGCGGCAATCATGGGCGCAAGGCTGGTCAGCTTGTCGGGATGATTGGCGGTAAAGGCATTGGCGGCAGCGGACAGCGCGGCCGGATCGGACAGGTCCGCCGCAAAGCTGGCGGCGCGTTCGGCGGCATAGGCCCCGGCGCGTTGGAGGTCCGCCGCAAGATCCGGCGCAGCCCTGTCCAGCGCCGCCGCGTAACCCGCCAGCCGCTCGGCCTTTTCGGACAGGCGATAGCGCAGGGAGGTGGCCCAGGTGATGTCGGTCCGCCCGTCCATGTCATAGCCGACCCAGGAGGCCAGCCGCACCGGCACCGGGGCCAGCTCGCGCCAGCGGTCGGGCCAGCGGCGGCGCGCCTCGGCCAACAGGATGCCGGTGATCCGGTCGCGCGCAGCCTGGGCATGGGCCAGCGCGGCCATGGCCTGGGCGTGTTCGCTATCGAGGGTGATCGCCTCGCGTACAGGCGAGGCGGCGCAAGTGGTTGCTTCGCCAATCGCACCCGCCGATGCCGATTGCGCGACCGCCTCCGTCTGTCCGCTGGCCAACAGGAACGTGGGGTGGGCGGTGAAGACGATATGGGCCAGCGGCCTGGCCCAGCGCGCGGCGAAAGCCTCGAACTCGGTGTCCTCGCCCGCCAGCGCGGCGATACTGGCGGCGTTCCCCGCCGGATCGACCGGCCCCGCCAGCCGCGCCAGCCGTGCCGCGCGGGCCTGCAGGCCATCGCATTCCAGCTCGGCCACCAGACCTTCCAGCTCGGCCAGGGTCAGCTTGCCGCTTTCCAGTTCGCGTGACAGTTCAAGCCCCAGCTGGAACACGGGATTGAACAGCGGCGTCTCGGCCGTGCGCGTGTGCAGGTCCTGCAGCCGCGCGTCGAGAGCCGCAAGGCTGGTCATCGCGGCAGGGCAGCAGCGGAGCGAGCCGCCGCCTCGATTGCGGCAACGTCGGGCGCGCCCTTGCCGACCAGCCAGGAACCGCCGCAGCACAGCACGGCATCGAGCGCGAGCCAGTCCGCCGCGCTGGTCGCCGTGATCCCGCCGGTCGGGCAGAACCGGACCGAGGCGAAGGGCGCGGCGATGGCCTTCAGCGCAGGAATGCCGCCATTGGCCTCGGCCGGGAAGAACTTGAACCGGTCAAGCCCCAGGTCGAGCCCGCGCATGATGTCCGAAGGGGTGGCAACGCCCGGCAGGAACGGCACTTTCGCGGCTTCGGCCGCGCGGGCCAGGCCCTTGGTCAGGCCGGGGGAAACGATGAACTCGCTCCCCGCCGACAGGGCATCGTCCAGCGCGTGTTCGTTGAGCACCGTCCCGGCACCGACCACGGCGCCCGGCACGGTCTTCATCGCCCGGATCACGTCGAGCGCGGCGGCGGTGCGCAGGGTCACTTCCAGCACCGGCAGGCCGCCGCGCACCAGCGCTTCGGCCACTGGTACGGCGTGCGCCGCATCCTCGATCACCAGCACCGGGATGACCGGGGCCAGACGCATGACGTTTTCGACAGGGCTCATGACAGGTGTTCCGAAGCAAAGGCTGCCGCAGCCCCATAGAGGCCCGGCTGGGGATGGGTGATAAGCTTGACCGGCAGGGCGGCCATCAGTTCGCTGAACCGGCCCTTGGCGCGGAACCGCTCGGCAAAGCCGGAACGCAGCAAGGTCTCGCGGATCCGCAGGCCAAGCCCCCCGGCGATGACCACGCCGCTGGCGCCCTGGGCCAGCGCAATGTCCCCGGCCACGGCCCCGAGCGACAGGCAGAACCGGTCAACCGCGGCGGCGGCCAGGCTGTCATCGCCAGACAGGCCCAACTGCCACAGCGCCTTGTCGTCGGTCGGCTGGATTGCCCGACCCTCCATCCCGGCCAGGGCCTCGTAAATGTCAACCAGGCCGGGGCCGGACACGACCCGTTCCACCGAAACCCGGCGATAGCGCTGCCGCAGCCGGGCGAGGATCGCATCCTCGATGGTGTCGAGCGGGGCGAAGTCGATGTGCCCGCCCTCGGTCGGCTGGACCCGGTAGCCGCCCTCTCCGTCGCGCCAGACATGGGCGACGCCAAGACCGGTACCCGGGCCAACAATCGAGAGCGTGCCACTGGCCGGCAGAGGTGTTTCCGGGCCGGTCAGGTGGATGAAGTGATCGTCCCCGGCGCGGGCCACGGCATGGCCGACCGCACCGAAATCGTTGACGACGGTATAGCGCGCCGCGCCCAGCTTTTCCGGGATCAGCGCCGGGCGGATAATCCACGGGTTGTTGGTGAAGCGGATCACTTCCCCGCCGACCGGACCGGCCACGGCAATCGCCACGGCGGGCGGCAGGCTGCCGCCCTGCATGCGAGCGAAATCTTCCCAGGCGGTCTGGAAGCTGGCGTGATCGCGGGTGTGGAGCGTGGCCGGTTCGCCCAGTTCGATGCTGCCATCGGCGGCGACAGTGGCCAGCGCGAACCGCGCGTGAGTGCCGCCGATATCGACCGTGACGAGGTCGGTGCTCACAGCCCGCCCTCCGCCAGCATGGCCGAACCGCCCTGCTCCGCCCCGTCGGCAAAGCGGCGGAACATGGCGAACAGTTCGCGGGCCATGCCCTGCGTCGCGACCGGATCGGGGGCGGCATCGCGCGCGTCGAGGTCCGCCTGGACTTCCAGCGTGCCTTCATGCGCGCAGAGCTTGATCACATCGCCATCGCGCACCCGCGCCAGCGGCCCGCCGCCCAGCGCCTCGGGCGTGACGTGGATCGCGGCGGGCACCTTGCCGCTCGCCCCGCTCATCCGCCCGTCGGTGACCAGCGCGACGCGGAAGCCCTTGTCCTGCAGCACACCCAGCGGCGGGGTCAGCTTGTGCAGTTCCGGCATGCCATTGGCCCGCGGCCCCTGGAAGCGGACGACAACCACCACGTCGCGGTCCAGTTCGCCCGCCTTGAACGCGGCCTGGACCGCTTCCTGGCTGTCGAACACCCGGGCCGGAGCCTCGATCGTGTAGCGATCGCGCTCGACCGCAGAGGTCTTGAACGTCCCGCGCCCGAGGTTGCCGGTGACGAGGCGCATGCCCCCATCCGGCTGGAACGGCGCAACCACCGGGGCCAGGATATTGGCATCGCCGCTGGTTTCGGGGGCGGGCCGCCAGACCAGCGCCTCGTCGGCCAGCACCGGCTCATGGCCATAGGCGGCCATGCCGCCCTCGGCCACGGTCAGGGTATCGCCGTGGATCAGGCCCGCGCCCAGCAGTTCGCGCACCACGAAGCCCATGCCGCCCGCCGCGTGGAAATGGTTCACGTCAGCCGCGCCATTGGGATAGACCCGCGCGATCAGCGGCACGGCCGCGCTCAGCTCATCCAGATCCTGCCAATCGAGCATGATCCCGGCGGCGCGCGCCATGGCGGGCAAGTGGATGGCATGGTTGGTCGAGCCGCCGGTGGCCAGCAGGCCGACGCAGGCGTTGACCACCGCCTTTTCATCGACGACGCGGCCCATCGGCCGGTAATCGCCGCCTTCCATCCCCATCTCGGCCAGCCGGTGCACCGCCTTGCGGGTCAGGGCAGAGCGCAGCGGGGTGTTGGGCGGGACGAAGGCCGAGCCCGGCACGTGGAGCCCCATCAGCTCCATCATCATCTGGTTCGAATTGGCCGTGCCATAAAAGGTGCAGGTGCCGGGCGAGTGATAGCTGGCGCTTTCGCTTTCGAGCAGGTCGGCGCGGGTGGCCTTGCCTTCGGCATAGAGCTGGCGGACCTTCTGCTTTTCCTTGTTGGCGAGGCCCGAAGGCATCGGCCCCGAAGGAATGAACACGGCTGGCAGATAGCCGAACCGCAACGCGCCGATGAACTGGCCGGGCACGATCTTGTCGCAGATCCCCAGGATCGCCATGCCATCGAACATCGCATGGCTCATCGCCACCGCCGTGCTCAGCGCGATCACGTCGCGGCTGAACAGCGACAGTTCCATCCCGTCCTGGCCTTGCGTGACCCCATCGCACATCGCCGGCACCCCGCCGGCGACCTGGGCGGTTGCCCCGACTTCGCGGGCATACATCTTCATCGCTTCGGGATAGCGGCCATAGGGCTGATGGGCCGAAAGCATATCGTTGTAGGCTGTGACGATCGCGAGGTTGGCCCCGCGCCCGCTCTTGATCGCACCCTTGTCTTCCAGCGCCGCGGCAAAGCCGTGGGCGAGGTTCGAACAGGACAGGACATTGCGGTTGGGAAACCGTTCGCCCTCGCGGTCCATCAGGTCGAGGTAGCGGCGGCGGCTGTCCTTCGATTTCTCGATGATCCGCGCGGTGACGCGTTCGATGGCGGGATGCAGCTTAGTCATGCCAATGTACTCCGTCGCGCTCGGTCAGCGCGATTGCGGCCGAGGGTCCCCAGGTCCCGGCGGTGTAGGTTTTGGGTGTCAGTTCGTGCTGGGCCCAGCCGGCCCGGATCGCGTCGATCCAGTCCCACTGCGCTTCCACCTCGTCACGGCGGACGAACAGCGTCTGGTCGCCCTCGATCAGGTCAAGCAGCAGCCGCTCATAGGCGATCCGCTTGGTCGGCCCGGCAAAGGCATCCTGCATCCGGATATCCAGCGGCACTTCCCGCAGGCGCAGCCCTTCGCGGTCAAGGCCGGGCACCTTGGCCATCAGCGAGAGGGTGATGTTTTCTTCCGGCTGGATCCCGATCACCAGCCGGTTGGGTTCGCTGCGCGCGCCCTTGCCCGCGAAGATCGAGTGCGGCACCCGGCGAAACTGCACCACGATCTCGGTCTTGCGGGTCGGCATCCGCTTGCCGGTGCGCAGGTAGAACGGCACCCCCTTCCAACGCCAGTTATCGAGGTGCGCCTTGATCGCGACGAAGGTTTCGGTGTCGCTGTCGCGGCCCAGTTCCTCGTCATAGCCGGGCACGGCCTGGCCACCGATGGCCCCGGCGCGGTACTGGCCAGTCACTGTCTCGCCCGGTAGGACCGTCCGCAGCGAGCGCAGCACTTTGACCTTTTCATCGCGCACGGCGGTGGCATCGAAGCTGCTCGGCGGCTCCATCGCCACCAGGGCCAGCAGCTGGAGCATATGATTCTGCACCATGTCGCGCAGCGCCCCGGCCCCGTCGTAAAAGCCCACGCGGCCTTCCAGCCCGACGGTTTCGGCCACGGTGATCTGGACATGGTCGATATGGGCCGCGTTCCACAGCGGCTCGAACAGGATATTGGCAAAGCGCAGCGCGAGGAGGTTCTGGACCGTTTCCTTGCCGAGGTAATGGTCGATCCGGAAGATCTGCTCTTCGCTGAAGGCGCTGGCCACGGCATCATTGATCAGGCGGCTCGATTCAAGGTCGGTGCCGAGCGGCTTTTCAAGGCCGATCCGCGCCTTTTCGCTGGCCAAGCCTGAGGCGGCGAGGCCGGCAATGGTCGGCTCGAACAGCGCGGGCGCGGTCGACAGGAAGATCGCGAGCCCCTCCTGCACCGGGCCGACCTTGGCGGCGAGCGCGGCATAGCCGGCCTGGTCGGTCGCATCGAGCGGCTGGTAATGCAGGCGGTTGAGGAAAGTGCCCATGCCCCCGCGCCGTTCGGCGGGCATGAACTTTTCCAGCGCCTCGCGCGCGAAGTTGCGATAACCGGCATCGTCGAGGTCCTGCCGGGCCGTGCCGATGATCCTCAGGTCTTCAGCGACCAGCTTGTCGGCATGGAGCGCGCAGAGCGAAGGCAGCAGCATGCGCTGCGCCAGGTCCCCCGTCGCGCCGAACAGCAGCAGGCTATCCGATCCGCGGTTCATCGATCCTGGTCCTCCCACTGGTCACGATATTGCGCCAAGGCGCGCCTGGGATACCGGATTCGATCCCCGTCGGCGAGGCTGGCGTAGTGACCCGCGCTGCCCCCGGCAAGGCGGCAGGCGGCGGGAAAACGTATGCAGGGCGATGCAGGGAGGCGGGAAGCGGTGGTGAGCCCTGCTGGGTTCGAACCAGCGACCTACTGATTAAAAGTCAGTTGCTCTACCGACTGAGCTAAGGGCCCTCACCTAACGGCGCGCTTACGGATGCGGGCGCGGCGGGTCAAGCGGGCCTTGAGCTGGCGCAGCGAAAGACCGGTCAGCGGGTCGCGCCAGCGCGGGGCGAGCGCGGCAGCGGGGCCAAGCACGAAGTCGCGGTTGCGGAAGGCGGCGTGGGGTACGGTCAGGTCGGGCGAGGACCAGGCCCCGCCGCTCCACAATGCGATATCGAGATCGAGTACCCGCGAAGCCCAGCGCTGCCCGCCGGGGCGGCGACCGAACTGACGCTCGATATCCTTGACCACGGCCAGCAATTCGTCCGGCATCAGTTCGCTCGTCACCAGCACCGCGCCATTGGCATAGCGGCGCAGCGAAGGGCCGATGGGCGCGCTGCGGATCAGTGGAGCGGCGGCCTCGACCTTCATCCCGGCCTGCGCCAACGCATCCAGCGCCGCGGCCAGCACGCGTTCGGGCGGGCCGTGGCGGTGGTGGCGCTGATTGGAGCCGAGCGCGATCAGGTAGCGCTGGCGCAAGGGTCAGATGTCCTGCGCGATCCGGCCGTAAAGCTGCGGGCGGCGATCGCGGAAGAAGCCCATGCCGGCGCGATGCGTGGCGGCGCGGGCCAGGTCCAGCCGGTGGACCAGCACGCCGGTTTCCCCTGCGCCGAATTCCTCGACCAGATCGCCCCATTCGTCGGCGATGAAGGAGTGGCCGTAAAAGCATTGACCGCCATTGGGGCCATCCTCGGTCCCGATCCGGTTGGCGGCGATCACCGGCAGGCAGTTCGACACGGCATGGCCCTGCATCGCGCGGCGCCACATCCGGCTGGTGTCGAGTTCGGCATCGTAGGGTTCGGTGCCGATGGCGGTCGGATAGAACAGCGCTTCGGCGCCCAGCAGGGCCATCACGCGGGCACATTCGGGGTACCACTGGTCCCAGCAGATGCCGACGCCCAGCTTGTGGCCGAAGGCATTCCAGACCTTGAAGCCATCGTTGCCGGGGCGGAAATAGTACTTTTCCTCATAGCCCGGCCCATCGGGGATGTGGCTCTTGCGATAGGTGCCCTGGATTTCCCCATCCGGATCGATCCAGGCCAGCGTGTTGTAATAGTGGTGCCCGTCGCGCTCGAAAAAGCTGGTCGGGATCGCGACCTTAAGCTTCGCCGCCAGGGCGCGCATGGCGATCACCGAGGGGTGTTCGGCCGTCGGGCGGGCCAGCGCGAACAGCGCCTCGTCCTCAACCTTGCAGAAATAGGGCCCGGAAAAGAGCTCGGGCGGCAGGATCACCTGCGCGCCCTGCCCGGCCGCCGCCTCGACCAGCGCGGTAACGGCAGCAATGTTCTCGGCCTCGATCGAGGACCCGAGCGGCAATTGCAGGGCGGCGACAGTCAGCGTGCTCATGCCGCCGCCCCTATCATCACGGACGCTTGCGGAAAAGCAGCGTCATCCGGTCGGTCTCGCCAATTGCTTGGAGGCGGGCCTTGTCCTCTTCCTTGGCGCCGCGCAGCATCGGCGGCAGGGTCCAGACCCCGCCTTCCCAGTTAGCAGGGTCCTTCTTGTTGGCATTGGCCTCGCTCTTGCCGACGAAGGTGAAGCCGTTCACTTCCATGAACTTGATCACGTCGACCTCGCGCATGTAGCCCTTGCTGCCATCGGCATAGCTGTGGGGTGCGTCAGGCCTGGCGCGGTGCTGCTCGATCCCGATCATGCCATCCGGCTTCAGCAGCTCACGCATTGCCTTGACTTCGCTGTCGGCGATGTTCCAGCGGGTCAGGTTGTGCATCATCCGCATGATCAGGATGCGATCGAAGGTGCCCTTTTCTGCGGCAGGCACGGCATCGAGGGTATAGCCCTTGAACCGGTCCGCCGGAAAGCCGGAGGCGGCGGCGACATCGGCCGGATACTTGGCCGCGCCATCGCGGATGCCCTTCTGCGCGTTCTCGCTGAACGGACCGGCGGCGGGGTTGAAGTACAGGCCGACGAGCTGGCCCTTGCCGCCCAGATAGAGGCCCAGCAGGCGCGAATACCATTCACCACCGGGGGCATATTCGCCCACCTTCATGTCGGGCGCGACCTGGAAGAAGGTCAGCGTTTCGGCCGGGCGACGATACTGGTCGCGGGCCTTGTCCTTGTCGCGCTTGGGATCAGCGACAGCGGCAGCCAGTTCGGCCTTCATCGCCTTGGTCTGGGCAGCCGTCGGCTTGGCCAGGGCCGCAGCGGAAGGCACGGCCAGAGACAAGGCAGCAATAAACAGGGGGGCAGCACGGCGCATCGGTAGGTTTCCTCTCCTGGGGGATAATGGCGCTGAAATTAGGGCCAAAGGGCCAGATGACAAGGCGGTCCTTCAGACCTATCTGCACGAGACAACCGAACAAGGACGGATCGACATGGCTGAGGCAATCTTCGCGGGCGGGTGTTTCTGGTGCACCGAGGCGGTATTCCGCTCGATCGCCGGGGTCAGCGCGGTGGAAAGCGGCTATATCGGCGGGACCGTGCCGCACCCCACCTACAAGGCAGTCTGCACCGGCGAGACCGGCCATGCCGAGGCGATCCGCATCACCTTCGATCCGGCCGTGGTCTCGTTCGCGGACCTGCTCGACATCCACATGGGCACCCACGATCCGACGCAATTGAACCGCCAGGGCAATGACATCGGCACCCAATACCGGACCGCGCTGTTCCCCCTCAACGAGGACCAGCGCGCCGAGTGCGCGGCCGGGATCGCCCGCTGGAATGCCGCCCATCCGGGCCAGCAGGCCGTGACGACCATCGAAGGGTTTTCCGAAGGGGTCCAGGGGGCTGAATGGTATCCGGCCGAGGACTATCACCAGGAATACTGGCAGGGCGAAGGCCAGCGGAACCCCTATTGCCTGGCCGTGATCCCGCCCAAGCTGGCCAAGCTGCAAAAGGGCTTTGCGGAAAAGCTGAAGGGCTAATCCCCGCGCACGGTCTTGCTGGACCTGACCTTGCCGGCCAGGTCCTCGGGATAGAAGTAAACCGGGCGCAAATTCCCCGCAGCATAGCGGCCGATCTGGTCGTTGAAGTGGGCCGAGGCCGGATCGCCGCTCTGCCCGCCAACCATCACCGCACGCGCCTTTACCCGCTGGCCGAATTCCACCACGGCGACGAAGCTGTTGCCGTGAAAGCCGTAATAGCGCTTCGTGCCGGGTTGCCGTTCGGCCCGGAACGAGGCCAGTGCGCCCCAGTTGGCCGAGGCAAAGGGAATGGCCGTGCTGGGTTTCGCATCGTCGTATCGCTGCACCACCGCACCGTCGTTGCGTTGGTACCGGTTGATTTCGCCCCACGGCACCCGCCACGAACCGAAATCGGCCTTCAGCCGGGCCAGAGCTTCGTCCAACGCGGCCAGCATCTCGGCATCGCTGGCGCGGGTGGCAATCCAGTCCTCCACCTCGATCCGCTCGTCATTGGCGGCAGCCGCACTGCGCGCCCACAGCGCATCGCCCCAGAACACCGCCAGGCTGGTCTCGACCGAATCCAGCCCGGCGCGGTTGTCCCAACCGGCCAGCAGGGCCACCGCTTCGGCGCGATCGGGTGAGGGTGCGCGTTCATGCGCCTTGACCAGCTTGGGGATCAGCTGGGCAAAGCCGGGCAGCCAGGGATCGTGGGCCGCAGCCGTCAGGCTATCGAGCGTGAAGCGCCGGGTCTGCGAGAGCACCCGGATCGCGTGGCTCGTGCGCGGTTCTTCCCCGAAGGTATCGAGGTAGCGCGGGTAGGCCTCCCGCTTCGGACTATCCGCACCGGCCGCCCACCACGGTCCATCGTTGACGTTCATCGCCCAGCCGTTGGCCGGATTGACCACCTGCGGCAGTTCATCCAGCCGGTGCAGCCCCTGCCAGGCCGTGGCCGGATCGTTGCCATCAACCGGACGGGTATAGTCAAAGCGGTCATCCCGGCGCGGCATGAACTGCGGCACGAACAGCGCCACTTCGCCCTTGCTGCTGGCAAACAGGGTGTTGTTGCTGGAATTGGCCTTGCGCTCTGCCACCCGGCGGAAACCCGCCAGGTCGCGCACCTTGGTACGCAGGAAGCTCTGCTCCAGCGTCGCGACCGGGCGATGCATCAGGGCCAGCGCGATCCACTTGCCGGCCTCGCTGCGCACGATCGGCCCGTGATGCGTGGCATAGGTGGTGAAGGTGCGCTGCCCCAGGGAGCCGTCGGCCCTGCGATAGGCCAGCGTGATCGGCTTTGCCGCCACCGGCCGCTGCTGCTGGCCGAAGCGATAGGTCAAGGTTCCGTCGCGCTGGCGATTCACAACCAGTGCAAACTCATCGACATTGTCGACCCCGCTCGACGTGTGCATCCATCCGGCGTGCTGGTTGAACCCCTGATAGATGAAGAACTGCCCCCAGGTGGCCGCGCCATAGGCGTTGAGCCCCTGACCGCTGGTGACCTTCTGTTCGGACCGGAAGAAGAAGCTGGTGTGCGGATTGATCAGCAATAGCGGATGGCCGCTGGCGCTGTGCGACGGGGCGATGACAAAACCGTTCGAACCCAGCGGCTCCTCCTGCACCAGTCCGCGTTCCCGGGCAGTCCGCGCCACCGGCTGCCCAGTGTAGAAGGCTTGCAGCTGGCTGAGTGAGACCCGCTCGATATCGCCGCCGATCGAACCTTCGGAAAAGGACAGCGCCATCCACGGTTCGAACCGGGTGATGACCCTGGGCTTCACCGCCGGATGATCGGCCAGGTACTGGTTCAGCCCGGCGGCCCAGGCATCCATCAGCTGCTTCAGCCAGGCCGGGCTGCGCCGGTATTCCGCCTGGAGCGCGGCCGGATCGATCCACAGCCGCTGACGCAGGTCCTGCCAGATCAGCGCCTCGCCCTCGGCCTCGGCGCGGCGGCCGAGGCTGGTGAGGTAATTCATCTCGATCCGGTTGAAGTCATCCTCGGCCTGGGCATAGATCATGCCGAAGACCGCATCGGCATCGGTCCGCCCGGAGATGTGGGCGATGCCCCAGTCGTCGCGCTTGATCTCGGCCTGATAGGCGGCGACGGCGGGCGCGGCGCAGCTGATCGCGGCGACTGCAAAGATGATGGCGTGGCGCATGAATCCCCCGGACAGCTGGTCCGGCGGTTGTGGCAGCCTGGTTCAGGAGGGCAAGTGCCAGCGGGCGATAAAGAAGCCGTCCAGCCCGCCCGCATCGGCCAGCATGCCCGGATCGGTGCGGAGCCAGCCCGCTGCGGTTGGAACGAGGCCAGCGGGCAACTCGTCAGCGCGGATCGGATCGGCGGGCAGGGCAATGCGTCGCGCCTGCTCCTCGCCCTCGGCCGGTTCGAGCGAGCAGGTGGCATAGACCAGCCGCCCGCCCGGCTTCACCCAGCGCGTTGCGCGGGTCAGCAGAGCCGCCTGCAGTTCGGCCAGCTCGGCGATCTGGCGCGGGCCGATGCGGTGCAGCACGTCCGGGTGGCGGCGGCAGGTGCCGGTGGCGGTGCAGGGCGCATCGAGCAGCACGGCATCGAACTGTCCCTCAGGCTCCCAGACCAAGGCGTCGGCCTGGACCAGGGTGGCGGCGAGATCGGTGCGCGCCAGGTTTTCCTGCATCCGCTGCAGCCGCTTGGCGCCGCTATCCACCGCCGTAACCTGCCACCCGGCGGCGGCCAGCTGCATGGTCTTGCCGCCGGGCGCGGCGCACAGGTCCAGCGCGGTCCGTCCCGGCCCTTCCCCCAGCAGCCGCGCGGGCAAGCTGGCGGCAAGGTCCTGCACCCACCAGGCCCCCTCACGGAACCCCTCCAGCCGCTCCACCGCCGTGCCGCGTTCCAGCCGGACATGGCCGGGCAGCAGGCTGATGCCGCCCAGCCGCTCGGCCCATTCGGCGGTGGCGGCGGGATCGCGCAGGGTCAGGTCGAGCGGCGGCGGGACCGCCAAACCGGAGGCAATCGCGGCGGCGCGTTCGCCCCACCGCTGCGCCACAGGCTCGGGCAGGCTGGGTGCAGCGGGCAGGCTGACGCCGCGCTTGACCAGCGTCGAGAAAACCCCGTGCGCCAGCCGCCTTGGCCCGCCCACCAGCAGCGGCAGGCCGGTGGCGATCACGGCATGGGGCGGGGTATCGAGCCGCAGCCAGCCCGCCAGCATGAGCCGCAGCGCCATGCGCGGCTTGGCATCGTCGGGCAGGACTTGCCGGGTCGCGCTGTCGATCAGGGCATCGAGATCGGTCAGCCAGCGCAGCGCCTCGCCCGCCAGCGCCCGCGCCAGCGCCCGGTCGGCATCGCTGCGCACGCCCTGGAGCGCGGGCTGCGCGGCCTGGTCCAGCGTTTCACCGCGCCGCAGCACGGCATCGAGCAGCTTCAGCGCAGCCTTGCGCGCGGGTAGGCCGGGAATATCCATTGCCTCGGCCTCTAGACGCCGCGCCCAGGAATAGCCAGATAGGGGCCATGACCAAGCGCGCCACCCAGCGGCCCAAGCCCTTCGCCAAGCCCCCGCACTGGAGCAACGATCCCGCCCCCAAGCCGGCGGCAGGCGAGCCGGGCGAGGAACCGAATGGCCTTTCCCCCACCCGTTATGGTGACTGGGTGCGCGACGGGATCGCAGTCGATTTCTAGGATTTGAGCCGCGCCGCCTGCCACAGCGCGGCAAGACCAGCGGGCACGAACGCCAGCCCCAGGTACATCGGCGGGGCAATCACCATGCCCCAATAGAAATTGTCGGGCCGCCCGGCGATCATGAAGGCCAGGCCATAGCCCAGGAACAGCAGGGTAGCGAAGGCACCGCTCGGATGCTTCCACGCGGCCCAGCCGAAAATCATCAGCATCACCGCCGGTCCGGCGATCCAGTGCGGCAGGAACCGAAGGTTGCCCGACAGGACCACGTTGGACAGGAAGCCCGACAGGCCGCGCAGCACCAGCCAGGCGGGCGAAGGCTGGTCGGTCGGCAGCACCTGCAAAGCGACGAAATGATGATGCAGCGCAAGGCCAGCCAAAAAAGCCGCCACCAGCGCGCCCCAGGCCAGAGCCTCGCGCCAGTGCCGCCGCCAGAGCGCCAGCGCGCCCATCAGCAGCACGAAGGGCAGCACGTGTTCGCGAATCGCCAGGGCCAGGGCGGCAACGGCCAGCGCCGCTCCCCATTTCTGCCCCGGCCGGTGCAGCGCCATGGCCAGCGCCAGCAACATCCCGGCCCACAGCTCGTGGAGGGCAAAGTAATAGCGGTTGAGCCCCAGCGAGGCCCCCAGGAAGATCAGCGCCGTGCCCATCGCCTGGTAGTGCTTGAGCCCCGGTTCCGAACCGAGGCGCACCCACCAGGCCCAGACCACCGCTCCCAGCAGGGCAAAAGCAGCGATGGTCAGCCCGGTCTCACCCAGCCAGACCGAGATATAGGCGAGCGTCGGCAGCCGCACGGCGAAGCCGGGCTTCACCGGATAGCTCGCCTTGCGATGTTCCTCGGCCACCAGCTCGTAATAGTTTTCGCCCTTGCCCAGCCGTTCGATCACCGCGTCATAGACCTTCAGGTCATCGTCGCGCGGACGGGCCTCGCCCGCCTTGGCCTGATCGGTGATCGCCTCGACCAGGCCGCGCGTGGCGATGGCCTGGTGCGCGGCCTTGATCGGCACTAGCGCGCTCGCGGCCAGCAACAGGGCCAGGGCGAGCAGCAACAGGCGCGCCGGGGTGGCGGACCAATCGGCAAAGCGGTTGGGGAAGGCGGGCATCGATCCTCCGGGCAATTGCCAGGCGCCCGTTGTGCGGACCAGCCCCCCGCCCCGCAACCCGCCGCACCACGCTACCCACAGATCGCCGCCAACTTGCGCTTAAGCTTCGCGCGCCTACATAAGGGCATCGAAAGGACGCAACGCGAATGAACGACGATCAGCCGAACGGTAATCCCTGGGTCAAGAGCATGCTGGTATGGGGCGGGATCTTCCTGGCCCTGCTGCTGGTGGTGACCATGCTGGGCTCGCGTGGCGAGGCGCCGGGCACCCAGATCGGCTATTCCGATTTCCGCACCCGCGTGGCCGAAGGGTCGGTCGAAAGCGTCCAGATCAGCGAGAACAAGATCACCGGCCAGTACAAGAACGGCGGCACTTTCGCCACCGTTCCGGTGCCCAACGATGCCACGCTGCAGCCGCTGCTGCAGGAAAAGAACGTGCGCTATGAAGGCCGTCCGGCCGAGGAAGGCAACCTGCTGGTCTATATCCTGGTCCAGACCCTGCCCTTCCTGCTGATCCTGGGCATCGCCTTCTTCGCGCTGCGCCAGGTCCAGAAGGGCGGCGGCGGCGGGGCCATGGGTTTTGGCAAATCCAAGGCCAAGCTGCTGACCGAGCGCCAGGGGCGCGTCACCTTCGACGATGTCGCCGGGATCGACGAAGCGCGCGAAGAGCTGCAGGAAATTGTCGAGTTCCTCCGCGATCCGCAGCGCTTTTCCAAGCTGGGCGGCCAGATCCCCAAGGGCGCGCTGCTGGTCGGCTCGCCCGGTACCGGCAAGACGCTGCTCGCCCGCGCCATCGCGGGTGAGGCGGGCGTGCCGTTCTTCACCATTTCGGGTTCGGACTTTGTCGAAATGTTCGTCGGCGTCGGCGCCAGCCGCGTGCGCGACATGTTCGAACAGGCCAAGAAGAACGCACCGTGCATCGTCTTCATCGACGAAATCGACGCGGTCGGCCGCCATCGCGGCCATGGCCTGGGCAATTCGAACGACGAGCGCGAGCAGACGCTGAACCAGCTGCTGGTCGAGATGGACGGGTTCGAGGCCAACGAGGGCATCATAATCATCGCCGCCACCAACCGGCCCGACGTGCTCGATCCGGCGCTGCTGCGTCCGGGCCGCTTCGACCGCCAGGTGGTGGTGCCGGTGCCCGATGTCGATGGCCGCGAGAAGATCCTGGCCGTCCACATGAAGAAGGTGCCGCTGGCGCCCGACGTGAACCCGCGCGTGATCGCGCGCGGCACTCCGGGCTTCTCGGGCGCGGACTTGGCCAACCTGGTCAACGAAGCCGCCCTGCTGGCCGCCCGGCGCAACAAGCGGCTCGTCGCCATGCAGGAGTTCGAGGACGCCAAGGACAAGGTCATGATGGGCGCGGAACGCCGCTCGATGGTGATGACCGAGGACGAAAAGCGGATGACCGCCTATCACGAGGCCGGCCATGCCATCGTCTCGATCAACGAGCCGGCTTCCGACCCGATCCACAAGGCCACGATCATCCCGCGCGGCCGCGCGCTGGGCATGGTGATGCGCCTGCCTGAACGCGACAGCTATTCCTATCACCGCGACAAGATGCACGCGAACCTCTCGGTCGCGATGGGCGGCCGCGTGGCGGAAGAGATCATCTTCGGCCATGACAAGGTCAGCTCGGGCGCCAGCTCGGACATCCAGTATGCCACCAGCCTGGCCCGCAACATGGTGACCAAGTGGGGCATGTCGGACAAGCTGGGCCCGCTGCAGTACGAGGACCAGTACGAGGGCTATCTCGGCATGGGCGGCTCGCAGCGCACCTTTTCCTCGAATGAGACCAACAAGCTGATCGACAGCGAGATCCGCGGCCTGGTCGAAGGCGCCCACAAGCGCGCGACCGATATCCTCAAGACCAACGAGGACAAGTTGCACCTGCTGGCCAATGCCATGCTGGAGTACGAGACGCTGAGCGGTGACGAGATCAACCAGTTGCTCGAAACCGGCAAGCTGGACCGGCCCGACCGACCGAGCGGCCCGGTTACCCCGGCTCCGGTCCGGGGTTCCGCGATTCCCAAGGCGGGCAAGCGCTTTTCGGGCGAGGCCCCACAGGGCGCCTGATCTCCTGGAGCGATGGTGGTCCGCCGATCGTCAGGCGGCCACCATCAGCGTCAGCACTGTCGCAAACAGTCCCAGCGCCAGCACGGCAAAGGCGCTGAGGAACCAGGTTCGCCACCAGGCCCCGAACCGCGAGAGCTCATAGGCATCGCGTAGCTGGCGATACATGTGAAACGGCGCATAGGCGATTAGCGCCGCGACCAGCCCGCCGGTCCCGGCCCAGACCGTCAAAACGCTGATCACCGCCAGCAGCAGCAGCATGAAGCTGAGTGAGTAGGTGACGAAGACCGTGTGGTCATAGAGGTGAAACCGGCGGCTGAAGGGAAACAGCAGCCACATGAACGGCACCGACAGCGGAATCAGCAGCCACGAGAACTTGTAGGCGCTGTTCTGCAGCTTGTAGACCGTCAGTTCGGGGTTCTCGCGGGCATGGGCCCAGGCCCGGTTGATCGCATCGACCACGGACTGGTCGGCCGGCCGGTCGGCATTGGCGATATTGTCAGGCAGGCGGCCATTCCTGGCCGCGCGGATCACGGTGAGCGCCTGACGGGCTGAGGCAACCTGGCGTTCGGCCTGGGCCACATTCCCGCCCTTGCCCGCGCGCGCGTCGGCCAGGGCCTGCTCGGCCTTGTCCAGTTCCAGCACCGCGCCCTGCTCGGCCTCGCCGATGCCGCGCTCGAACCCTACGTTCTCGCCCTGATTGTCGAAGCTGATGGGATTGCCCAGCACGTTGAACACGGCAAAGGTCAGGAACACCACGAACAGGAACAGCGCGATCGGGCTGACATAGCTGGCCCGCCGCCTGGCGACATATTCGCGCGTCAGCCGCCCCGGGCGCCAGGCCAGCAAGGGCAGGGTGCGCCAGACCTTGCCCTCGAAATGGAATACCCCGTGCAGCAGATCGTGAAAGAAGGCCCGCAGCGTCTTGTGGACATGGGCGGCCTGGCCGCATTCGTGGCAATGCCGACCTACCAGCGCAGTGCCGCAATTGAGGCAGGCGCTTTCATGGGTGTGTCCGTCATCAGCGGCTTCGCCATGGGCCGGCTCGAAGGCGCGAGCAGTCAGCGCCCCTTGGGCAATATCGCCGATCACCTCGCCGCCACTCATCGGCCACTCCTCCCCCCCCGAAAGAACCGGCCATTCATGGGCTTGCCAGCACGGCGCGGTCAAGCGATCTTGGCAGTGCTGAATAATGGAGATCCCGATGCGCCGTCTTGCCCTGCTTGCGCCCCTGCTGGCGTTTTCCGCCCCCGCCCTGGCCACCACCGGGGACATGTCGGTCGCGACCTTCCTGGCCAAGGCCGATGCGCTGAAGGCCAAGGGTTTCATGGCGCTCGGCTCGCCAGACATCAAGCTGCTGCGGGCCGAAGGCCAGGCGGCCGGGCAGGCCTATGGCGCGCGGCTGCAGGCCGAACGCGCAGCAGGCAAGCCCAGCTCGTGCCCGCCAAAGGGCGCGCGGCCCTCGTCCGACCAGGTGCTGGCCCACCTGCGCACCTATCCTGCCGACAAGCGGGCCGGGCTGACGATGAAGGCCGCCATGGCCGACTACTTCATCAAGAAGTACCCCTGCCCCTGATTTCGCCGCATGCAAAAGCGGCCCGCCTCCCCTTGGGGAAACGGGCCGCTTTCTGCGTCAGGTTTGCGAAACGGCTCAGCCGTCGTAATCGCCACCCAGCGAGGTGTTGCGCACCGGCGCGGCTGCGGTGATCCGCAGCGCTTCGGCCGACTGGCTGAGCGAGCCGATGTCATCCACCTCGTCATCGTCTTCGGGCAAGACGCGCTGCAGCGAGTTGACCAGCGTTTCCTTGAGCTGATCGGGCCGCACGGTCTGTTCGGCGATCTCGCGCAGGGCGACAACCGGGTTCTTGTCACGATCGCGATCGATCGTCAGTTCGGCCCCGCCCGAGATTTCGCGCGCACGCTGCGCGGCGATCAGGACGAGGTCGAACCGGTTGGGAACCTTGTCGACACAATCTTCAACAGTAACGCGCGCCATCGGGCACTCCAGTTCATGAAATTCAGGAAGGGTCGGCTGCTACACGCGGGGTGATTCGCAAGTCAAGAAAAAAACGTATAAATCTTTGTATTAAAACAATTATTAATAGTCCTCATAACGCCGCGAATCGACCGCCAGATTGCCGAACTTGGTGAACTCGCTCTGGAAGTGCAGCTGGACATTGCCGGTCGAACCGTGGCGCTGCTTGGCAATGATCACGGTTGCCTTGTTCACCACCTCGAGATGGCGCTGCATCCAGGTATCGTACTTGGCGATGGCATCGGGCGAGCTGGTTTCGCTCGGCTCGTCGGGCTTGACCGCGTTGTGGTAGTACTCCTCGCGGAAGATGAACCAGACCATGTCGGCGTCCTGCTCGATCGAGCCGGATTCGCGCAGGTCAGCCAGCTGCGGCCGCTTGTCCTCGCGGCTTTCGACCGCGCGGCTGAGCTGCGATAGCGCGATCACCGGGACGGCCAGTTCCTTGGCCAGGGTCTTGAGGCCACGACTGATTTCCGAGATTTCGTTCACGCGGTTGTCGTTGGCCCGGCCCGAACCCTGCAGCAGCTGCAGGTAGTCGATCACGATCAGCCCGACGTTGTGCTTCCGCTTCAACCGTCGCGCACGGGTACGCAGCGCGGCGATCGACAGCGCCGGGGTATCGTCGATGTAGAGCGGCAGCTCGGCCAGGCGCTGGCTGGCGTACGAAATCTTCTGGAAATCCTCGCGGCTGATCTTGCCCATGCGCAGTCGTTCGCTGCTGATTTCGGCCTGTTCCGCAAGAATACGCGTGGCCAGCTGATCGGCGCTCATTTCCAGGCTGAAGAAGGCGACCGGGGCGCCGACCGACTTGGCCGGATCGATCCCGTCGGCCATGTCGCGCAGATAGCGTTCGGCGCAATTGAAGGCGATGTTGGTGGCCAGCGAGGTCTTCCCCATAGCCGGGCGCCCGGCAAGGATGATGAGGTCGGAATCGTGCAGGCCGCCGATCTTGCCGTTGAGGTCATCAAGGCCCGTGGTCAGGCCCGAAATATGCCCGCCGGAATTGAGCGCCTTTTCGATCTGGGCGATGGCGGTGAAGCTCGACTGGCGGAACGAGATCGCCTCGCTGCCGACCGAAGCGCCTTCGGCCACGCGATAGAGCGCCGCTTCGGCCCGGGCGACCTGTTCCAGCGGCTCGACGCTTTCCGAGGTATCCAGCGCATCGCTGACCAGCGTGCGTCCCACCGCCACCAGTTCGCGCAGCAGGGCCAGGTCATAGATCTGCTCGGCCAGTTCGCGCGGGGCCAGCAGGCCCTGGCCATCGGCAGTCAGCCGGGCCAGGTAGGATGCCCCGCCCAGCTCCTTGAGTGTCTCGTCCGCTTCGAAATAGGGTTTGAGCGTAACCGGGGTGACCACCGCCTTGCGATCGAGCAGTTGCAGCACCCGGTCATAGATCCGGGCATGGGCCGGTTCGAAGAAATGATCGGGCCGCAGCGGGGTAACCAGTTCCTCGATCACCCGGTTGTCGATCAGGGCCGCGCCCAGGAATGCGGCTTCCGCCTCGATATTGGCGGGCAGCGCGCGGGCGGCGGCTTCGTCGGCGCGGAGGATGAGATCGGTTTCGGCCATAAGCCGGGATCAATGCGCCGGGCCGCAACTTTCCGCAAGGCGGGGCAACAGTGCCCGGGCTGTGGATAGCGGGGACTGAATCGCACGCTTGCCCCGCCATTTCGCATCTGCAAAAAGACCCGTCACCATGGGGGACGCACGGATCATCCACATCGAGCTCGATGAAGCCACGATCCTGTGGCGCAACGCCGATATCGAGCAGGAGCGCCGGATCGCGATCTTCGACCTGATCGAGGAAAACACCTTCAAGCCGCTGCGCGCCTGGGAAGCCGGGCACCAGGGCCCCTATCGCCTGCGCCTGTCGGTCCACGATGGCCGGCTGAGCCTGGAGATCGCCGACGAAAGCGGCGGCGATCTGGAAACGCTGATCCTGGGACTGGGCCGGTTCCGGCGCCCGATCCGGGAATACTTCGCGATCTGCGACAGCTATTACCAGGCGATCCGCAAGGCCACCGCAGCCGAGATCGAGACGATCGACATGGCCCGCCGCGGCGTGCACAACGAAGCGGCCGAAATGCTGCTGGAACGGCTTGAAGGAAAAGTGGAAACCGACTTCGCCACTGCCCGGCGGCTCTTTACCCTGATCTGCGTGCTGCATATCAGGGGCTGAAGAGGGAAGGGTTCGCGAAACATCATGGCTAGAAGAAAACCCGGCCGCTGGCGGCTGCGTCTTGCCGGCGTGGCGCTGCTGCTTGCGCTGGTCGGCGCGGGCTGGGGGTGGTGGCACCTGTCCAGCTGGACCCCGCCGCGCGCGGCCTTTCCCCTGCAAGGCGTCGAGGTGGGGAGCGAGGATGGCCCGGTCGACTGGGTCGCGCTGAAAGCGGTGGGCACCGATTTTGCCTATCTCGATGCCTCGGCCAGCGCCTTTGCCCGCGATCCGGCCTTCGTCGAGAACCTGGAAGGGGCCAAGGCGGCCAGGCTGCAATGGGGCGCGGTCCACCGCTATGACCCGTGCCAGCCGGCCGACAAGCAGGCGGCCAATTTCGTTACGGTCGTCCCGCGCGAGCCGACCATGCTGCCCCCCGCGGTCTGGCTGGACCAGCTGGCCGAGGATTGCCCGATCAAGGTGAGCGATGCCGCGATCGAAAGCGAGCTGACCACCTTCATCAACCAGGTGGAGACGCATACCGGCAAGCCGGTGATCCTCAAGCTGTCGAGCGGGTTCGAACGCCGCTATCGGATCGCCGCGCGGGTTGACCGCAACCTCTGGCTGGAGCGCACCTGGCTGCAGCCCGACTATGCCGGCCGGCCCTGGACGCTGTGGACCGCCAACGACCAGCTGGCGACCCCGGCCCTGCCCGGGGCGGTGCGCTGGGTGGTCGTGCAGCCCTGACCGGGCTATGGTGTGCTAATGACCCACGATCGCGATACGCTGATTGCCGCCGCCAAGGCCGCCCAGGCCGTGGCCTATGCCCCCTATTCCAACTTTCACGTCGGCGCGGCGCTGGGCTTTGCCGATGGCGCGGTGATCACCGGGGCCAATGCCGAAAATGCCAGCTATGGCCTGGCGCTCTGTGCGGAAACCAATGCCGTATCCAAGGCGCTCAATGACGGGCGGCGCGGTGGACTTGAGGCGGTTGCCGTGGTCGGCGGGATGCACGGTCAGCCGGGCCCCACCGTCACCCCCTGCGGTCGCTGCCGCCAGGTGCTTAACGAACTGGCCCAACTGGGCGAGACCGATCCGGTGATCTGGTGCGCAGGTGAAGGTGAAGTGCTGGAACTGCGCCTGTCGGCCTTGCTGCCGCACGCCTTCGGCCCGGCGAACCTGGGCTAGGCACTCCCAGGTACCGGTACTGCCTGTGGCTGGCCTCGGGTGCATGATGCCGCTAATGTGTTGAAATGGCAGCCTCGCACTTCGCGGTAAGCATTGTTCCTTGCGGCGATATTGTCGCCAGCGAAGCATTCTACTGTCGGCTCGGCCTGGAAACTGTCAGCGACTATGGTCACTACAAGATCATGGCCGATCATCGCGGCTGGCACCTTCATTTGACCCAGGCGCCAGGCTGGCCTCCCGATATCGAGGGCAATCCCTACGGCCTCTACCTCTACGTCGAGGACGTCGATGCCGTGGCCGAGCGCGTACGCGACCTGATCATCGAGCCAGGCGATCCGAAGATGCGCCCCTGGGGCACCTACGAGTTCTCGGTCAGTGACCCCAATGGAATGCTGATAAGAGTCGGCAGGACTGCCGCCTAGTCCAGCCACTCCAGCAGCGCGGCGAGGCAATCGCGGCCAAGCTGGGCCGAGCGTTCGGGCGACCAGCCCTGCGCCGGATCGGGCAGGTCGGCATTGTCCTTGAACGGCATTTCCAGCGTCATCGAAACCGCGCCATAGCGTTCGGCCAGCTGGTTGGTGCTCATCGCCAGGTTGGCCTTGCCCTTGCCCGCGACCGGATAGCCCAGCCGGGTCTGGAAATCGGGCGTGCGGCGCGCGAGGATCGCCTTGTAGCGATCGAACCCGCCTTGCAGCTCGGCGGTCCACGAAGGGATCCCCTCGAACCCGGCCAGGAAGACTGCCGGGATCGCCTCGTCGCCGTGCACGTCGATCGCAAAGTGGACGCCGGTTTCATCCATCGCATTGCGGATGCACAGCACTTCGGGCGATTGCTCTGCACTCGGCTCATGCCATTCGCGGTTGAGGTTCACCCCTACGGCATTGGTCCGCAGGTGGCCCCGCACCGAACCATCGGGGTTGGCATTGGGGACCACGTGGAAGGTGCACTTCTGCCGCAGCGCACGGCCGACCGGATCGGCCGGATCGGTCAGGCAATCAAGCGCCCCTTCCATCCACCATTCGGCCATCGATTCGCCCGGATGCTGGCGGGCATAGAGCCAGACCTGCGTTGCGCCTTCGCCCAGGTCCAGGCAATCGATCGTCCGGCCATCCAGGCTATGGCCCAGCACGCGGTGCGATACCCCGGCAGAAAGCGCAGCCCCGGCGATCAGGTCCTGGTGCCGCTCCCACGAATAGGGCGCGAAATAGGCGAACCAGGCCAGGTTCGCGGAGGGGCGATACCGGATCGTCAGCGTGCCGCCGTCCTCGGCCTTGTCATAGCTGCTGTCGGCGCGGCCCCAGAATTCGCGGTCCTCGCTCACCACCGCGCGATAGTTCGGCCAGCCATCGGGATAGGCCGAGGCGGCAAGGCCGGTGATCTTCAGTTCAAGCTCGCGCCCGGCACAATTGCCAACGCGGAAATGGAACCACTGGGCAAAGTCCGACATGTGATCCTTGCGGATCGCCAGCCGGGCCGTGGTGCCGGAGATGGAGCGGACTTCGATATTGCCGCTGTCGAAAGCGGCGTCGATCACGATGGGTGTTGCAGTCATTTCACCGCGATAGTCTCACCCGACTGTCCGGGAAAGCCCTTGAACAGGGCTTCGCTCATCTTTGCAGCGCCAAGGGCAGTATCGGCCAGCGGGGACGATGCCCGCACGGTGAAACTGGCCCGCCCTTCCCACAAGGTTTGCTTGGAAACCCTGTCCTTGATCATCACGCCGAGCATGGTTTCCACCTGCTCGGCCGGGCGCGGGGTCAGGTTGATCCCGATGCCCACGCCCAGGCCCGAGCCATAGGAGCCCGTCGATCCGCCTACCCCGACACTGACCGGGCTGCCCACCCGGTCCGGGCGATAGGTGCTGCGCCCCAGCCGCAGTTCGGCCACTTGCCCGCTGATCGTCCCGGCCGGTGCCTCGCTATAGCCCAGTAGGGCCAGCTGGCGCTGCACCGCGGCCTGGTAGGTCTTCCATTCGAGCGAGGCCCCATCCTGCCCCGGGGCGGGTTCGACCGCGATCGTGCCCTTGCCCAGCGCGCTGATGTCCGCCGCGTGAAAGCGCGTCACCTCGACCGGCCCGGTCGGCGCGACGCAGCCCGTCACGGCGAGGGCGGCGAGGATCACGAGGGCGGTTCGACAGTGCTTCATGGCAGCGCTCCTTTGGCCCAAACATGCGCGTGCGGCGGGCAAGTGGCAAGGCGTTCGGTTTCTTGCAGCAAATCCCGGCGCAGTCATGCTAGCGGGCGAATCATGGTTCAGAAAGTTCCCGTTCTCGTCACCGGCGGTGCCGGCTATATCGGCAGCCACGCCGTGCTCGCCCTCAAGGATGCCGGCTGGCCGGTGGCCGTGATCGACAACCTCACCACCGGCTTCCGCTTTGCCGTGCCGGATGGTGTGCCGCTTTACGAAGGCGATATCGAAGACTCGGCGCTGCTGGCCCGGATCTTTGCCGAACAGGGCATCAGGGCGGTGATGCATTTCGCTGGGTCGATCATCGTCCCTGAATCGGTCGAGAACCCGCTGAAGTACTATCACAACAACACCGCCAAGAGCCGCGCCCTGATCGAGGCAGCGGTGCGCGCCGGGGTGCCGCATTTCATCTTCAGCTCCACCGCCGCAACCTATGGCGTGCCGGAAGTTTCGCCGGTGCACGAGGACAGCCCCAAGGCACCGATCAACCCTTATGGCATGTCCAAGCTGATGACCGAGATCATGCTCGGCGATGTTGCCCGTGCGCACCCGCTGAACTTCTGCGCACTGCGCTATTTCAACGTGGCCGGGGCCGATCCGCAGGCCCGGACCGGGCAATCGACCGCCGGGGCAACCCACCTGATCAAGGTGGCGGTCGAAGCCGCGCTGGGCAAGCGCGAAGGCGTCGAAGTGTTCGGCACCGACTATGCCACCCCCGATGGCACCGGCGTGCGCGACTATATCCACGTCTCGGACCTCGCCGCCGCCCATGTGTTGGCGCTGGAAGCGCTGATCGAGCAGCCGCACCGCTCCCTGACCATGAACTGCGGCTATGGCCGGGGCTTTTCGGTGCTCGAAGTACTCGATGCAGTCGACCGGGTGACCAACCGCACGATCCGGCGCACACTTTCGCCCCGCCGTGCGGGCGATCCCGATTCGCTGATTTCCGACAATGCGCGGATCAAGGCGACCCTGCCCTGGGTGCCGCAATATGCCGATCTCGATACGATCGTGGCCCATGCGCTGCAATGGGAACGCAAGCTTACGGAAATCCGCGCCGAGAGTTGACTTTGGGATGACTCGCCCCTAACGGCGCACCTTCAATTTCAGCGGCACCATGCCGCCCCGAGGACCACATGAAGATTCGCAACAGCCTCAAGTCGCTCAAGGACCGCCACCGGGACAACCGCGTGATCCGCCGCCGTGGCCGGACCTATGTGATCAACAAGACCAACCGCCGCTTCAAGGCGCGCCAGGGCTAAGCCCGGCGGTGCGGGGCATGGCCCCCGCGCTGGACATAGATCGGCCCGCCTCCCATCCGGAGCGCGGGCCGAAGTCATTTTGACCCAGGGGAACCGTTCATGACCCAGCGAATCGAGGCCGTGGTGTTCGACGTCGGCAAGGTGCTGGTCGAATGGGAACGCGATCTGCCCTTCCGCGAACTGATCCCCGATCCGGCCGAACGCGCCTGGTTCATGGAAGAGGTGATCCCGCTCTCCTGGCACGGCGAACACGATGCTGGCCGCGATGCGGAGGAAATGATCGCCGCCCGCAGCGCCGAGTTTCCCGACCATGCTCACCTGATCCGCGCCTGGCTGGACCGGTTCAACGATACGGTGCCCGGCCCTGTCCCAGGCAGCCCCGAACTGGTCGAGGCGCTGCACGCGGCCGGCGTGCCGCTTTACGCGATCACCAATTTCGGGGCCGATACCTGGGCGGGATTCCGCCCGACCTTTCCGCTGCTCGACCGGTTCCGTGACATCATCGTTTCGGGGGTAGAGAAACTCGCCAAGCCCGATCCGGCGATCTACCATCTGGCCCAGCGCCGGTTCGGCCATGCGCCGGAAGCCATGCTGTTCATCGATGACAGCCTGCCCAACGTGATCTCGGCCCGCGACTGTGGCTGGAACGCCCACCACTTCACCGAAGCCGGGCAGCTGGCAGCCGAACTGCGCGCGCACGGCCTGATCGACTGAACCACAAAAAAGAGGGCCTCCGTCTTGCGACAGAGGCCCAGCTATGGGGGGCTGTAAGGAATGCCTGCCCGGGGACCGCGGAGTGGGGGCGGCCCCGGTTCGTGCGTCAGGCGGCCGCGTTACAACGCGCGAGCTTGTCGGCGTCGAATTCGCCCTTGGGGGTGGCGAACTTGGTGACCTGACCAAAGGCCTTGGCGACCCGGGCGCAGGTGTTGATCGGGGCAGCGCCATCGACGCGGCCGGTGCATTCGGTGCCGGTGCAGCTCCACTGCACGCCATTGACCACCTTGCGGGCCGGGGCTTCGACCGCGGTCGCCAGGGTGGCGGTGTAAACGCGCGCGGCGCTCTGGGCGTGGGCGGTGTTGGTGGTGGCGGCAAAGCTGGTCACCGTGCCGACGAGCGCAAGGCCCGCAGCAAGCAGCGTGCGCGAGAGCGGATTGGCGGTAGCGGTCAGCATATCAATTCCCCTTTGGGTAACGTTCGGTTTCGTCGTTGCACGCAGGGATCGAAAGGGTCCTGGGAGGGAGACACCGATTTGCGTTGCGAATCACTACCTATCAGTATAGGTTTTCAGTTGCAACTCGAAACTGTGCGGTGCAGCAAAGATTTTCTTGTCGGCAACCGAGACGGTTTTGGGTAGGATACCACCAGGGGAATGGTCCGAGGGGCCAAGGGGATGATGATGGGTAAGCTTCGCGAACCGCTCGATGAGTCAAACAACTGTGGCCTGCCCGCCGCACTGGAAGTGATGGGCGAGCGGTGGTCATTTATGATCCTTCGCGCCGCTTTCAATGGGCTGCATCATTTCGAGGAGTTTCTGGGCGCCCTGGGGATCGCGCGCAACATTCTCTCGAACCGGCTGGCCCGGCTGGTCGAACACGGCATCATGAAGCGCCAGGCCCTGCCCGACGACCGCCGCAAGATCGAATACCGCCTGACCGAGAAGGGGCTCGACCTGCTGCCCGCGATGCTGGCCCTGCGCCAGTGGGGAGAGAAGTACGGCGCCGGCGTCCCCTCGAACCCGGTCCTCTGCGACGAGCGCGATGGTCGTCCAATCCAGCCGATTGCGATCCGTGCCCACGATGGCCGCGAACTGAGCCCGATGGAGCTGGAATGGCGCGACCAGGCTGAGGTCAACTGGCCGACCGAGAGCGCTCCGGCGACGATCCGGGCACTCTGACCCGCTAGCTGCGGCCCACCACCCGCCGATAACTGAGCGCTTCCGCCACATGGATGCGCCCGATTCCGGCGCTACCCGCCAGGTCCGCAATGGTCCGCGCCACCCGCAGCATCCGCGTATAGCCACGCGCCGATAGCCGCATGGCCTCCGCCGCCTGCATCAGCAGCTTGCGTCCGGCCTCGTCCGGCGTGGCGTGGCGCTCAAGCAGATCGCCGTCGAGTTCGGCATTGCTGCGCTTGCCGGTCCCGCTCAGCCGTTGTTCCTGCTCGCGCCGCGCCGCCGCGACCCGCGCGGCCACTTCCGCGCTGCCTTCGGCCGGGGGCGGCAGGGCCAGGTCGGCCGCGCTGACCGGATCGACTTCGACATGCAGGTCAATCCGGTCAAGCATCGGCCCGGAGACCTTGGCCTGGTAATCGGCCCCGCAACGCGGCGCGCGGCTGCATCCCAGCGCCGGATCGCCCAGGTAGCCGCAGCGGCACGGGTTCATGGCCGCGACCAGCTGGACCCGCGCCGGAAAGGTCACGTGGGCATTGGCGCGCGCCACATCGACCACCCCGGTTTCCAGCGGCTGGCGCAGCGAATCGAGCACCGCGCGCTGAAACTCGGGCAGTTCATCAAGGAACAGCACCCCCAGATGCGCCAGACTGACCTCGCCCGGCTTGACCCTGAGGCCCCCGCCGGTAAGCGCCGCCATCGATGCCGAGTGATGCGGCGAACGGAACGGCCGGGCCCGGCTGATCCGCCCTTCTTCGAGCGTCCCCGCAACGGAGGCGACCATCGACACCTCCAGCGCCTCGGCCGCACTGAGTGGCGGCAGGATGCCGGGCAGGCAGGCCGCCATCAGGCTTTTCCCTGCGCCGGGCGGCCCGATCATCAGCAGGTTGTGTCCGCCGGCCGCGGCAATCTCTAGCGCACGCTTGGCCACTTCCTGGCCCTTGACCTGCTTCAGGTCCGGCCCCGGCGCGGCGGCTTCCACCTCGCCCGGCTGGGGTTCCGGCAGGCGGGTGGTGCCCTTGAGGTGGTTGAGCAGGCTGACGAGATCCGGCGCGGCCAGCACCGGCACCCCGCTGGCCCAGCGCGCCTCGCCCCCTTGTGCCGCCGGGCAGATCAGTCCCTTGTCCGCACTCGAGGCATGGAGTGCCGCGAGCAGCACGCCGGGGCTGGCCACGACCCGGCCATCGAGCGCGAGTTCACCCACGGCAACGAAATCGCCAAGTTGCTCGGCATCGGTCACGCCCATCGCGGCCAGCAGCGCGAGGGCGATCGGCAGGTCATAGTGTGAGCCTTCCTTGGGCAGGTCCGCCAGAGACAGGTTGATCGTGATTCGCTTGGGCGGCAGGGCCAGCCCCATCGCGGCGAGCGCGGCATGGACCCGTTCGCGGCTTTCGTTGACCGCCTTGTCGGGCAGGCCGACCAGGTTGAACCGCGGCAGGCCCGGCGCGATCTGGCACTGCACTTCAACGCCGCGCGCCTCAAGCCCGAGATAGGCGACTGTCTGAACCAGCGCGACCAAGCAGAATCCCCTTGTTGTCAGGGACTTGTGATGCCGCGCCGGGGCCGCCCTGTCGAGCGAAAGCCGCACCATTTTTGCCGGTTACCCGAACTTAACCCATTACCTTGGCAAAGCGGCAAGCCCGCGCGCGCGACAAGGCTGACACCATGCCACGCCTGATCGTCCTGTTCCTGGCCCTGATCGCCTGCGCGACCCAGCCGCTGCGGGCGCAGACCGTGGTGGTGGAAACCATCACCGAGGAAGTGGTGAGCGAACCGGCCGGCTCGGAGCGCTTCGTCGCGCTCGCACCCGCCGCAGAGCCGCGCGGGATCGCCGCTTTCGGCCCATTCCGGGTACTCGATGCCACCCGGGCCGCGCTGGTTGACGTGACCGACAGCCGCAGCCCGGCTCAGTTCGAAGCCATGTTGCGGGCCTTTCCCGGCATTGGCCTGATCGAGATGATCGATTGCCCCGGCACCGAGGACGATCGCGCCAACCTGAAGCTGGGGCGGATGGTCCGGGCCCGCGGCATCGCCACCTTCGTTCCGGCGGATGGCTCGGTCCGGTCGGGCGGGGTCGAGCTGTTCCTGGCCGGCGCGCGCCGCTTTGCCGACCCGGCGGCGGAATTCGCGGTCCATTCCTGGGCTGACGAGGATGGCCGCGAGGCGAAGGACTATCCTGCCGACGCGCCGGAGAATCGGGCCTATCTGGATTACTACCGCGAGATGGGCATGGCTCCGGCCCAGGCCCAGGCCTTCTACGCCATGACCAACTCGGTCCCGTTCAGCGCGGCAAAGTGGCTGTCGGGCACGGAAATGGGCCGCTGGGTGCGGCTTGATTGAGGCCGCGGCGCTTGACTCTGTCCGCAACCTGACTTAACGGCCCGCCCCTGTGATGCGGTCGCCCCACAGGCGGCCCTTTTTGTTCGGATTTTCGAGGTTACCATGAAGCGCACCTTCCAGCCCAGCAACCTTGTTCGCGCCCGCCGCCACGGCTTCCGCGCCCGCACGGCCACTGTTGGCGGCCGCAAGGTCCTCGCCGCCCGCCGCGCGCGTGGCCGCAAGAAGCTGTCCGCCTGAGCGAATCGCCGGTCATGTCCGTCCTTACGCGGCGGGCTGATTTTCTGGCTGCCAACCGGGGCTTGCGCATAGCACGCCCCGGTTTCGTGCTTTTGGCGCACCCGAATCAGGCCCAGGGCCTGCGCTATGGCATCACCGTTACCAAGAAGATCGGCAATGCGGTGGTGCGCAACCGCATGAAGCGCCGCTTCCGCGCCCTGCTGCGCGAGCTGCTGCCCGGTGCCGGGCTGCCGGATCACGACCATGTGCTGATCGGCCGCGAAGGCGGGGTTGAGCGGGATTTCGCCCTGCTCCGCACCGAACTGGCCGCAGCGCTCGCCCGCGCGGCCGAGGGCAAGGGCGATCCCCCGCGCAAGCGCCCCGGACCGCGCAAATGAAGCGGCTGCTGATCCTGATCGCCCGCGGCTGGCAACTGGGCCCTTCGCGGATCCTGCCACCTTCGTGCCGCTATGCGCCGTCATGCTCGGAATATGCGATCCAGGCGGTGGAGAAATACGGCGCGATTAAGGGTGGCTGGCTGGCGGCGAAGCGGCTAATGCGCTGCCACCCGTGGGGCGGGCATGGCTATGATCCGGTGCCTTGAATTGCATCGGCCGGCACGCCACCTGACATGACTTGAGACGACTAGGGGCATTTCCTTGGAAAACCAGAACCAGCGCAACCTGATCCTGGCCGTGGTGCTGAGCGCGCTGCTGCTGTTTGGCTGGGATACGGGCATCCGCTATTTCTATCCCGACGCGGGCAAGCCCAAGCCGACGGCGACTGCCAGCGCGAGCGCTTCCGCCACGCCGGAAAGTGCCGAGGCGATCAAGCCGACCCGTGAGGGTGGCCTGCTGAACCCGGCCGACATTGCCCAGGAGGCCCGCGATATCAAGACCTTGCTGGCCGCTCCGAACCGCATCGCGATCACCGCGCCGGGGCTGACCGGCTCGATCAACCCGGTTGGCGGCGTGATCGATGACCTGGTGACCGTGCGCCATACCGCCACAGTCGACAAGGACAGCGGGCCGCAGCGGATCTTCTCGCCGGCCGGCACCCCGGCCCAGCACTTCGCGCAGTTCGGCTGGGTCGGCGAAGCTGGCCAGGTGCCCGGACAACAGACCCTGTGGAGTGCCCCCGCAGGCACCAAGCTGACACCTGACACCCCGGTCACGCTCACCTGGACCAACCCGGCGGGCACCACCTTCACCCTGACCTACAAGATCGACGCCGATTACATGATCACCGTCGACCAGGGCGTCAGCAATGCCGGTACCGCTCCGGTTTCGGTCCAGCCGGTTGCCCAGATCAACCGCACGAAGAAGACCGCCGCGGTTGACAGCTTCAACGTCCATGCCGGCCCCTTCGGCGCTTTCGACGAAGTGGTGAATTACGGCATCGACTATGACGATGTCGCCGAAGCGCCCAAGGCCCAGGTCGAGAACGAAGGCAGCGCCAACTGGTTCGGCTTCACCGACGTCTACTGGATGTCGACCCTGATCCCGGATACCCGGGCCAAGGCATCGAGCGACTTCCGCGCGATCGGCAACGACATCTTCCTGGCCAACATGTTCTATCCGGCCAGCACGGTCGCGCCTGGCCAGGCGCTGACCCGCACGACCAAGCTGTTCGCCGGGGCCAAGGAAATGAAGGTGCTCGACCGCTATGAGGCGGAAGGCATCGCCAATTTCGGCCTGGCGATCGACTGGGGCTGGTTCCGCTGGTTCGAACGCCCGCTGTTCATGCTGCTCGAAGCGCTGTTCCGCACGGTCGGCAACTTCGGCGTCGCGATCATCCTGCTGACCGTGATAGTGCGCGGCATCATGTTCCCGATCGCGCAGAAGCAGTTCGCCAGCATGGCGGCGATGCGCGCGATCCAGCCCAAGATGAAGGCGATCCAGGAACGCTACAAGGACGACCGGCCCAAGCAGCAGGAAGAAATCATGGCGCTCTACAAGAAGGAGGGCGTCAACCCGCTGGCCGGGTGCCTGCCGATCTTCCTGCAGATCCCGGTATTCTTCGCGCTCTACAAGGTGCTGATCCTGGCGGTGGAAATGCGCCACCAGCCCTTCGCGCTGTGGATCAAGGACCTTTCCGCGCCCGATCCGCTGCATATCTTCAACCTGTTCGGCCTGCTTGACTTCACCGTGCCCGCGTTCCTGGGGATCGGTGTGCTGGCAATCCTGCTGGGCATCACCATGTGGCTGCAGTTCAAGCTGAACCCGGCACCGATGGACCCGATCCAGGAACAGGTCTTCGCGATCATGCCCTGGCTGATGATGGTCATCATGGCGCCGTTCGCGGCCGGCCTGCTGATCTACTGGATCACCTCGAACATCCTGACGATCGCCCAGCAGAAGTACCTCTATTCCAAGCACCCGCAGCTCAAGGAGCAGGCGGCCAAGGAAGCGGCGGACGCCAAGCGGGCGCGCGAACGGAAGAGCTGAGATGGAAACCGAAGACGATCCCGTCGAACGGGCGCGGCGCCTGTTCGCGGGGCCGATCGAGTTCCTGAAGAGCGCACCGGGGCTGCAGTTCCTGCCCGATCCGGACGTGCCGGAGATCGCCTTCTCGGGCCGTTCCAACGTCGGCAAGTCGAGCCTGATCAACGCGCTGACCGGGCGCAAGTCGCTGGCCCGTGCCTCGGTCACGCCGGGCCGCACCCAGGAACTGAACTTCTTCGACGTGGGCAATCCGCTGACCTTCCGCCTGGTCGACATGCCCGGCTATGGCTATGCCAAGGCCCCGCCCCGGGTGGTCGAACAGTGGAAGCGGCTGGTCCGCGATTTCCTGCGCGGGCGGGTGGTGCTGAAGCGCACCATGTTGCTGATCGACAGCCGCCACGGGGTGAAGCCCGTCGATGCCGAGATGATGGAAATGCTCGACCAGGCCGCCGTCGGCTATCGCATCGTCCTGACCAAGGCGGACAAGATCAAGGCCAGTGAACTGGCCGCCGTGACCGCCGCGACCGAGGCCGAGGCGCGCAAGCATTCGGCCGCCTATCCGCTGGTCCACGTGACCTCGGCCGAAAAAGGCATGGGCATTCCCGAACTGCGCGCCGCCGTGATGCAGGACGCGCTGGAAACCTAATCTTCTGCCGCCGTCTGACGGCGCAGCAAGCGCACGACTGCAAGCCCCAGCACGACAACGCCGCCCAGCAGCACCAGCCACATGGCCGCCTTGCGTCCGCTGAGCGGACCGGCCGAAGCAACCGGGCCGATCTCAACCCTGGGCAGCGGTCCACTGGTGACCGTGGCGCGCGGCAGGTCGACTGGGTTACCCTGCGGGACAATGTCGGCGGGGGTCAGCAGGTTGCGCGGCGCCCCGGCCAGGCCGGCAGCCAGCCGATAGGGCGGCTTGCCATTGAACCGGGTCAACATGACCACTTCGGCATAATGAAGGATCACGCGCGGCAGGGCGGCAAAGCCGCCCGTGCGTTTGTCGGCCACGATGCGAAACTCGCGGCCGGTCGCGGCATCAAAGGTAAGCCGGTTGCCCAGCCGCATGCCGCTGCGCAGGGTTGTCCCCTCGATCCGCTGCCAGGGGGCTTCCGGATCGCGGCGCGAAAAGAATTCGACCGGCAGGACGCCTTCGTTGCCAGTCAACTCAAGTTCGACCGCAGCCGGGAAGTGCCCCCCGTCAGGCAGCGAAAAGCGCAGTTCGTGCGTGCCCTCAAGCCTTGCACCAGATGTGCTGAGCGTCACGCTGGGGCGGGCCTGGTTGATCCCGGTGATCAGCTGGGCACCCATCACCGAAACACCATCGACAGCATCCCAGGTGATCTGGAGATAGCGATCCTTCAGCGTCACCCCGCCCAGTGGCAGCCGCCCCTGTTCAAGCTGGCTACCATCGGCATCGGTTCGAAAGAGGGTCTTTTCACCCAGCAGTTCCCAGGTCTTGAGGTCGCTGCTCGCGGCGGCGCGAAAGGTTACCGGCCGCTGCAACGGCAGGTTTGCCGAAATCTGCACGCCAAGCACGCGCCGGCCCACTTCCCGGCTGTCGACCAATAGTGCCACCTGGCGCTCCCTGCCCGGGGCCCGGGCCACGCCAACCGCCCGGGCAACCTGGTCGGGGGCAATGATCAAGGCCACGCCCGCTTCGCGCGGCACCTCGGTCCCCAGCACCGGATAGGACTTCATCAATTGCAGCCGGCTGCGTTCCTCTGCCTCCTTGAACAAGGCCGCCGGCAGGGGGCGCCCCGCCCCATCAAACAATCGCAGATCCCCAAGATCGTGCGTCTTGAGCGTCAGAAGTGTTTCGGCAGGCAGGCTCAGCTGCTGCTCGGCCTTTCCTTCTGCAGGAGTGATGAACCAGCTCCGGGCATAGCTTTCCAGCCGGTTGGGATCAGCGGTCGGCGCCTTGCCGCATCCGCCCAGCACAACCAGTGAGAGGATCACCGGCGCAAGGAAGCGACGGGCATCGAGCATCTTCAAGGCTTGCGCTCCTCTGCTGTCTCATCCCGGCGCGGCGGCAGCGGCACGAAATAGCCGATCACCAGCATCAGGATCCCCACGGCGATGAAAGTCACGATCCGTTGCCACCCTTCGGCACTCGACATGTCGACCAGCAGCAGCTTGGCCACCACCAGCGCCAGCAGCCCGGCGCCAAGCAGCCACAGCGGGCGCAGCGCGCGGCGCTTGGCCAGCAGCATCAGCGCCATGGCCAGCAGCGTCCACAGGATCGAGAGGCCCGCCTGGACCACCGGGCTGTCGGTCAGGGTGGCGGCGTGCCACGGCACATCGAGCCAGTGATGGGCGGTCCGCAGCCAGATCGCGTTGACCGCGACAAAGCCCAGCAGGGCGCCGATCGCTGGGGCGACTGGCCCCTTCAGCATATCGGCGCCATCGGGCGACGGGCGGGCAGCGATTGCCATGTTCCGCCACAGCGCCAGCGCCGCCAGGGCCAGCAGGACTGACAGGTCAACCGGGTTGAGCAGCGGAACATAGGGTAGCGGAGCGGTTACCCCTTCGGCCAGCAGGGCAATACCGAAGGCCCCGCCCAGCACCAGCAGCGCCAGCGGCAGGGCGGCAATCCACCACCAGGCCGCGCCGTGGCGGGCCAGCGGCCAGACCTGCGCCGGGGCAGCCCCGCTGCGCTGCCAATCCCCGGCACGAACCAGCGCGAACAGCGCCAGCGTGCCCGCCACCAGGAAGGCCACCCCGGCCCACGAGGTCTCCCACAGGTCGGCCCGGTCGATCCCGAGGTACAGCGAATTGGCGAGGATCCCGGCCAGCAGCCAGACAGTGCCGGCATGGGCCAGCGCCTGCCAGCCTGACAGGCGGGTACCGGGGGCGGCTTCGGGCAGGGCATCGGTCTGGTACAGAACCCAGCCAACCAGCCCCAGTACCCCCGCCCAGGGCAGCACTTCCGGCCAGGTCAGCACGAAGTTGCCCGCGCCCACCTGCAGCAGCAGCGTGACCAGCGCCAGCGGCACGGCCAGCCGCGCCGGCCAGCCCGCCACCGGCCAGGCGGTGCGGCGCGCCACCCACAGCGCCAGGGCCATGGCCGCCAGAACGGCAAGCGTCAGCACCAGTTGCTGCATGGTCATGGTGAAGATCGGCACGATCAGCTCGGCATTGGCCGGATCGGGCCGGGCGCGCGTCACTTCCTGCACTAGCGCGAGGCAGGTGAAGACGAAACCGCCAAGGAACACCGGCTTTTCCAGCCCGCGCTCGATCGGGGCATAGCCCTTGGCCAGCCATGATCCGCTGTGCGGCAAGTCGCGCCGCAGCCACCAGGCCAGTGCCAGTAGCGGCCCGGCGACCAGCACCAGTTCGACAAAGGCATTGTTGGCCAGCGGCAGCGCGGCCACGTTCGGCTCCAGCGTGACCAGGGCAATCCCCGCCGCCACTGCCACCAGCAGCAGGCCAAAGGCGCGCGGCATCCAGCGGGCCTGGCGCATGCCCACCCAGAAGGCGGCGAGGCCTTCGAGCGCCCAGGCCGAGCCGGTCCAGCGAACATCGAGCGCCAGCGGGATCGCGAGGGTGACGAAGCCCACCCCGATCGCGATCAGGCATTCGCCCAGCACCCGCGTTTCGGGTCGCGGTTTGCGCCAGACCCAGGCCGCCAGCGCGACATAGACCGCGCCAAAGACCAGCGCGGCATAGGCCTGGCCAAAGGGCCGATCTGCCACCAGCTGCGCCTGCATCCCGAATCCAACCAGCGCCGTACCGAACAGCAGGGTCGAATCCGCCGCGAGGCCGAACTTGCCCGGCGTGTTGTGGGCATAGAGGATCGCGGTGACGAGGTAGATCGCCACGGTCAGCGCCAGGAACACCTGGCAGTACCAGAAATGCACCGGGACATAGCTGGTCGCAGCCCAGAGCCCACCAATGCCGAAGCTGGCGAAGAAGCCCAGCAGGTTAAGCGGCCGCCACGATTTCCAGCGGGCAATGACCAGGATCGCAAGGTTCAGCACGGTTCCATAGGTGAACAGCGCCAAGGGCGTCTCGCTCTCCCCGCCCAGCAACACCGGCACGGCGAAGCCCCCGGCAAAGGACAAGAGCGCCATGGCGCGCGAATCCTGGAGCAGCGCCAGCGCACAGCCCAGCGCGGCGATCACCACCATCAGGCCGAAAGCGGCGAGCGGCGGCATCACCTCGAACACCCGCGCGGCGGCGAAGACCGTCAGGTAAAGCACGGCCACGCCGCCGCCCTGCAAGGCCAGGCCGAACTCGGGCCGTTCGATCCGGCGGTTGAAACCTACCGCCAGCAGCCCGATCCCGGCCGCGCCGACCAGCGCCAGGCGCAGCTCGATCGGGAACAGCCCGGCGGCAGCGGCATAGCGGGCAAGGAAGCTCAGCCCGACGAACAGGATGACCAGGCCGACCCGGACGATCGTGTTGCCGCCCAGGAACCAGTCGCGCACCGCGCCGATCCCGCGCTCGATCGCGCTCGGTTCGGCTGGCGGCAACTCGGCTTCCGGCGCGGCTGGCGGGGGTGGCGGGGGTGGCGCGGCCAGTGCGGCGGCGGGAATCGCCTCCTTGGCAGCAGCACGGCGGGTGACGGGAACACTGGCTTGCGGCGCGGGCGCAGCCGGAGCGGGCGGCGGGGCCACTGCGCGGGCCGCCAGCGCCAGCTCGATCTGGTCGGCGATGTAATCCTTCAGCTCGGCATCGACGATCCGCTTGAGCGTCGCCCGGGCCAGCCCTTCAACCGAACTGTGCAGCCACAGCCCGGCCAGCAGGCCGAACAAGCCGCCGACGATCAGCCCGAAGGGTTCGAAATCGGCGGCCAGCCAGCCGAGCAGCGCGCCACAGGTTGCACCCCAGAGTCTCATCGCCAGCCACCTCCCTTGGGGAGCGCAGTCTAGGCATGAGAGGGGGGCGGCGGCAATGCCCTTATTTTGAAGCGATTAGCGCGCAAACAATTGATCGAGGCTGGCAAATGCCTTGATCTCGATGGCATTGCCGCTGGGATCGCGGAAGAACATCGTCGATTGCTCGCCCGGCTGGCCCTTGAAGCGGGTATAGGGCTCGATCTCGAAGCTGACGCCCGCTTCGCGCATCCGCCCGGCCAGCGCGTCGAAATCCTCCAGTGTCAGGACTACGCCGAAATGCGGCACCGGCACGCCGTGGCCATCGACATGGTTGCGCGCCGCATCGCGCCCCGCATTGGCCGGGGCGAGGTGTGCGACCAACTGGTGGCCGAAGAAATCGAAATCGATCCATTCGTCGGAGGAGCGCCCCTCGCCGCAGCCCAGCACCCCGCCGTAAAAGCTGCGCGCGGCCGCCAGGTCGTGAACCGGAAAGGCGAGATGGAAGGGGCGCAGGCTCATTACGGCTCCTCGGTCATGGCCGCCCCGACATGGGCAAGGCCGCGCGCGGCGGCAAGCATTTCCTGACGGTGGCGCTCGCGATACCCGGCGCGCTGTTCCTCGGTCCGTTCACCGAAGCAGGCCGGGCAGCTGACGCCTTCCTCATACTCCGGCGCGGCCTGCGCCTCGGGGCTGACCGGGCGGCGACAGGCGTGGCACGACGCGTGGCGGCCCGGCACCAGCCCGTGCCCGACACTGACCCGCTGATCGAAGACAAAGCATTCGCCCTGCCACCGGCTCTGCTCGGCTGGCACGTCCTCAAGATACTTCAGGATCCCGCCCTGGAGGTGATAGACCTCCTCCACCCCCTCGGCCTTGAGGAAGGCGGTGCTCTTTTCGCAGCGGATCCCGCCGGTGCAGAACATCGCCACTTTCGGTGCCTTGCCCTGACCCAGCAGTTCATCGCGGCAGGCGCGGAACCAGTCGGGAAAGTCGCGGAAGCTGGCGGTCTGCGGGTCGATCGCACCCTGGAAGGTGCCGATCGCCACCTCGTAATCGTTGCGGGTGTCGATCAGGATCGTCTCCGGATCGGCGATCAGCGCGTTCCAGTCCGCCGGGGCCACGTAAGTCCCGACCGAGGCCAGCGGGTCGATCCCCGGCTGTCCCATGGTGACGATTTCCGCCTTCAGCCGCACCTTCATCCGGTGGAACGGCATGGCCGGCGCGCGCGAGAATTTCACGTCGAGCGCGGCGCAGCCCGGCAGACTGCGAATGTGATCGAGCACGGCGGCAATCTCCGCATCGCTCCCCGCGATCGTGCCGTTGATCCCCTCGTGCGCCAGCAAGAGCGTGCCCTTCACCCCATGCTGGCGGCACTGCTCCAGCAGCGGCGCGCGCAGGGCAGCGTGGTCCGCGAACGGCGTGAACTTGTAGAGCGCCGCAACGCAGATCGGCAGGCTGGCGGGGTCCATAAGGCTGGCCCTAATCGTTCATTCTCGACACCGTCAAGCTGAACGGCTAGCGCATGCGGCCATGAAGCTGATCATCGGCAACAAGAACTATTCCAGCTGGTCACTGCGCGGCTGGCTGGCGGCCAAGCAGTCCGGCCTCCACTTCGAGGAGATCCAGGTCCCGCTTTATGGCGAGGACTGGGATCACCGGAAGAAGGAGCATGACGAGATCGCGCCCTCTTCCGGCAAGGTGCCGGTGCTGTGGGATGGCGATGCCGTGGTCTGGGACAGCCTGGCGATCGTCGAATATCTGGCCGACCGCGTGGGGCGCGAACGGTTCTGGCCCAAGGCCGACGATGCCCGCGCCATGGCCCGCTCAATGGTGGCGGAAATGCATTCGTCCTATGCCGCACTGCGCCGCCAGTGCCCGATGAACATCCGGCGCCAGGTCCAGGGCTGGGAAATCGACGAGGAAGCCCGTCAGGATATCGTCCGCATCCTGACCCTGTGGGCCGAGGCGCGCGCCCGGTTCGGGCGGGGCGGGCCGTTCCTGTTCGGCACTTTCAGCGCCGCCGACATCTTCTATGCGCCCGTCGTCAGCCGCTTCTTGACCTATGGGATAGGTGTGCCGGGCTTCGCCCTCGCCTATATGGAAGCGGTGTGGGAACACGAATGGTTGCAGGCCTGGGTGGCCGCGGCCGAGGAAGAAGAATGGGTAATCGAACAATGGGAAAAGCCTGGTTCTGCGAAGGGCGGCAATTGATCCGCTGGCTGGCAATCATGCTGGCGGCACTGGGCGCGCTGGCCGCCCGGCCGGCGCTCGCCTGGGGCGAATTTGGCCACCACGCAACGGCCAGCATCGCCTGGGCCAATGTCTCGCCGCAAACGCAGCGCGCGGTGCGCGAAATGCTGCGCGCCGAAAAGGGGCTGGGCACCGCCTATTGCCGGGTCCGCAGCCTGGAAGAGGCGAGCTACTGGCCGGACTGCATCCGGCGCGAGGGCTGGCGCTGGGGCTATTCCTTCGCCTGGCACTATCAGACCATGAACGTCTGCCGGCCCTATGATCCGCGCGCCAACTGTTCAGGCGGCAACTGCGTGACCGGGCAGATCGAGCGCAACCGCCGCATCCTCGCCGACAAGAGCCTGCCCCAGGCCCAGCGGCTGGAGGCCCTTGCCTGGCTGACCCACTTCGTCGGCGATCTCCACATGCCGCTCCATTCGGGCGACAAGGACGATCGCGGCGGCAATGATGTCGCCGCGAAATACGGCATCGCGCCCGGCCGCAACCTCCATTCGATCTGGGACGGGCCGATGGCCGAACGCGGCGTCACCTCCGCCGTGCCGCCGCTGATCCGCCGCTATACCCCCGAAGAGCGCGCCGCCCTGAATGGCGGCACCACGGCCGACTGGGGCCGCGAAAGCTGGGAGCTGGCCCGCAAGCTGGTCTATACCAAGGCCTTTGACCGCGATCCCTGCGAAGGCGGCGAAACGCCGAAGGAAGTGGTCTGGACCGACGAGGATATCGAGGCCAGCATTCCCACGCTGCAACAGCGGATCAGCCAGGCCGGACTGCGGCTGGCCCGCCTGCTGGACGAGGCGCTGGGCCAGTGAGCGACCTGCCCCCCGTCCTGCCGCTGGCTGAAGCGCTGATTGCCTGTCCCAGCGTGACGCCCGCAACGGGCATGGTGTTCGATTGCCTGGAACAGCAGCTCGCCCCGCTGGGCTTTGCCGTCCATCGCTTCCTGGCCGGTGAAGCGCCCGATGGGCCGGTCGAGAACCTGTTCGCCATTCGCAAGGGCCCCGAAGGCAGTCGCCATTTCGGCTTCGCCGGGCACCTTGACGTGGTCCCGCCGGGCGAAGGCTGGACCGCGGGGGCCTTTGCCCCCGAGGTTCGGGGCGATCTGCTCTATGGCCGCGGCGCGGTCGACATGAAGGGCTCGATCGCGGCGATGGTCGCGGCGGTGGCGGCGATTCCGGCCGAGGCCGGGACGATCAGCTTCATCATCACCGGGGACGAGGAAGGCCCGGCCCGCTTCGGCACCGTGCCGCTGATCGAGCATATGCGCGCGGTGGCAGCGATCCCCGACCTGATCCTGGTGGGCGAGCCGACCTCTGTGCACCGGCTGGGCGACATGATGAAGATCGGGCGGCGCGGTTCGGTCAACATCTGGCTGACGGTCGAGGGCGGCGAAGGCCACGTGGCCTATCCGCACCTTGCCAACAACCCGATCGGGCCGCTGGTCAACATGCTGGCCGAACTGAACGCGCTGGTGCTGGACGAGGGGACCGACTGGTTCCAGCCATCGAACCTCGAAATCACCGACATCACCGTCGGCAACCCGGCCACCAATGTGATCCCGGCCCGCGCCCATGCCCGCCTGTCGATCCGCTTCAACGACCTGCACAGCGGACAAGGCCTGGCCGACATGGTCAGCGCGATTGCCGAAAAGCATGGCGGCAGCGCCCGTGCGGTGATTTCCGGCGAAGCCTTCCTGACCCCGCCCGGCGATTTTTCGGCCATGGTCGCCCGCGCGGTCGAGGCTGAGACCGGTATCACGCCCGAAGCCAGCACCACCGGCGGGACCAGCGATGCGCGGTTCCTGAAGGCGCTCTGCCCGGTGATCGAGTTCGGCCTGTGCAACGCAACGATGCACAAACGCGACGAGGCCGTGGCCGTGGCCGACCTCGAGGTGCTCGCACGGATCTATGCCCGCATTGCACAGGACGCGCTGGCGGGCTGATTGCGGGCAGCCTTGCGGCCTGTTAGGCAAGCGCCAGGCCAGAACTAAGTTATTGGGGACGCACTGCCATGGATCGGCGCCTGACAATCTACATCCTGATCGGCATGGTGCTTGGCGTCGTCGTCGGTCAGCTGCTCTACACCCAGGTCGCGCCGAGCGTGGTCAAGGACCAGGTGGTGCCCTGGCTCAAGCTGCTGTCCGATATCTTCCTCAACCTGATCAAGATGCTGGTCGCGCCGCTGGTGCTTTCAACCATCGTTGTCGGGATCGCCAACATGGGTGACAGTGCTGCCCTTGGCCGGATCGGGTTCCGCTCGATTGCGTGGTTCATCATTGCCAGCCTGATCTCGATCGGTCTCGGCCTGGTGATGGTCAATCTGTTCCAGCCCGGTGTCGGCGCGCCGATCCCCGACGCGGCCGCAGCAGCCGCCGCCGTGGGTGAGGTCAAGGAACTGAAGGCCACCGAATTCATCCTCTCGGTCTTCCCCAAGAACGCTATCGAGGCGTTGGCGACCAACAACATCCTCCAGATCCTTGTCTTCTCGCTGTTTGCCGGGGTCGCTCTGTCCGCGATCGGCGAAAAAGGCGCGGCGCTGGTGCGCGGGGCCGACGCCCTGGCCGAAATGATGCTGCAGGTGACCGGCTATGTCATGCGCTATGCCCCGGTCGCGGTGTTCGGTGCGCTCGCCAAGGTCGTTGCGGTCAGCGGGCTTGGCATCCTGGGCACTTATGTCGAGCTGGTAACCGAATTCTACTTCTCCCTGGCGCTGCTGTGGCTCATCCTGCTGACGATCGGCGGGATCTTCCTCGGGCGGCGGATCTGGACGCTGATCCGCTATATCCGCGAACCGATGATGATCGCCTTCTCGACCGCGTCGAGCGAGGCGGCCCTGCCCAAGCTGTTCGAACAGCTCGACCGGTTCGGCGTGCCGCGGCGCATCTCGGGCTTCATGCTGCCGCTGGGTTACTCCTTCAATCTCGACGGCTCGATGATGTACATGAGCTTCGCGACGATCTTCATCGCCCAGGCCTATGGCATCGACCTGTCGATCGGCACGCAGATCGCGATCCTGCTGACGCTGATGATCAGTTCCAAGGGCGTGGCCGCCGTGCCGCGCGCCAGCCTTGTGGTGATCACCGGCACGCTCGCCATGTTCGGCTTGCCGGTGGAAGGCGTGGCGATCATCCTGGCGATCGACCAGTTCCTCGACATGGGCCGCACCGCCACCAACGTGGTCGGTAATGCCGTGGCAACCTCGGTCATCACCAAGTGGGAAGGCATGCTGGAGGCGCCCGAGCCGGAGTTCGTCGAGCATCCCCACGCCCCGGCCCATACCGCCGCCGATGGCCGGGCCGGGCTGGAGCTCGATCCGTCGAACTTCGAGGACGAGCGCAAGTAGGCGCTCGATCCCATTCGTGTGTCATCCCCGCAAAAGCGGGGACCCATGGTCTGTCCTTGCGCCATGGGTCCCCGCCTTCGCGGGGATGACAATACTGCGACGGGACAGCTAAGCGATCTTCGCCTTGCCCTTCGGGGCCAGGGTCTTCGGCTTGTAGCCGCACAGGTCGGCCACCGGGCAGCGCCAGCATTCAGGCGTGCGCGCCTTGCAGATGTAGCGGCCGTGAAGGATCAGCCAGTGGTGCGCGCCGACCCGGAAGGGCTGGGGCACCTTCTTCTCCAGCGCCTTTTCGACCGCCAGTACGGTCTTGCCCTTGGCAAGGCCCGTGCGGTTGCCGACGCGGAAGATGTGGGTATCGACCGCAAAGGTCTCGGCCCCGAAGGCGCAGTTCATCACCACGTTGGCGGTCTTGCGGCCGACGCCGGGCAGGCTGGTCAGCACGTCGCGATCAGCCGGCACTTCCCCGCCGAAATCGCGCACCAGGATTTCGGACAGGGCGATCACGTTCCTGGCCTTGGCATTGAACAGGCCGATCGTCTTGATGTGCTGCTTCAGCCCCTCCTCGCCCAGGTCGATCATCGCCTGCGGGGTCTTCACCTGTTCGAACAGGCGGCGGGTGGCCTTGTTGACACCCACGTCGGTTGCCTGGGCAGATAGCACCACCGCCACCAGCAGCTGATAGGTATTGCCGAACTCCAGCTCGGTCACGGGCGAGGGGTTATCCTCGGCCAGGCGGCGAAAGAATTCGAAGATCGCCTCGCGCTTCATCGCTCGGTCCGCTCAGCGCAGCCAGCGCGACATGGCCGGGAAAGCGCCCGGGACCGGGCCGCTGCCGGGATTCGGAGCCACGGTCATGCCCCACCAGGCCAGCAGCGGCGTGCCGACCGAGCCGGTGCCCTCGAAGGCATCGATCATGGCCTGCGATCCCCCGCAATAGCCCGCTGGATGGAACAGCACCGGCAAGGGCACGCCGCAGGCCCGCGCCGCTGCCACTGACCAGGCGATCGCCGCCATTTCCTCGGCCGGATCGGTGCCGACATCGCTCACCGCGGCGCGGCGCGGCTGCTCGATCACGGCGATATGGCCGGCCTCGTGCAGCAGGTCTCCGGGATAGGCCGCCACGGCGGGATCGATCCGCAGGTAGCCCTGGTGCACATCCATCCCCGGCACGAAGGTCCGCTCGGCAATCGGCGCGATCCGCACTTCGATCCCGATCGCCTGCAAGAAGGCACAGATCGCCTGCGCCGCTTCAGTCCCGCCGGGCTCAAGCCAGCGGCATTGCGCCACGGCATCCGGCCCGATCATAGCCCCAGCACCTCACCCATGCCGTAACGCCCGGCGGGCTGGCCGATCAGCCACTGCGCCGCCCGCACCGCACCCTTGGCAAAGATGCTGCGGTTTTCCGCCAGGTGCGTCAGCGCCAGCCGCTCGTCCGCGCCGAGGAAATGAACGGTGTGATCGCCCGCCACCGATCCGCCGCGCAAGCTGGCAAAGCCGATCGCGCCGGTCCCGCGCGCGCCGGTGATCCCGTCGCGCCCGCGTTCGGCATGGCTGCCAAGTTCGATCCCGCGCCCCGCCGCCGCCGCCGCGCCGAGCAGCAGCGCCGTGCCCGAAGGCGCATCGACCTTCATCCGGTGGTGAGTTTCGGCAATCTCGATATCCCAGTCCTCGCCCAGCCGGCTCGCCGCCTCGCGCACCAGGTGAGCAAGCAGGGTCACGCCAAGCGAGGTATTGCCGGTCTGCAGCACCGCGATCCGCTCTGCCGCACTATCGCACAGCCAGTGGTGGCGTTCTTCCAGCCCGGTGGTGCCGACCACGATCGGCACGCCCGCGGCCATCGCCACGTCCAGATTGCCTTCGAGCGCGGCAGGGGAGGAGAAATCGAGCAGGACGTCGCTGGTCGCCGCCAGCGCCGCCAGGTCATCGCCCTTGTCGACACCGCCCGCCAGTTGCTCGCCCGCAGCGGCGATCGCCTCGACCAGTGCCTGCCCCATGCGTCCCGCGCTGCCGATAATGCCGATTCTTGCCATTGCGATCCCCAGTGCTGGCGTGCTTCATGGGCGACATGGGCCAAATCCGCAACATCGTGATCCTGACCGGCGCGGGCATTTCCGCCGAAAGCGGGATCGATACCTTCCGCTCCGCCGGGGGCCTATGGGAACAGCACCGGGTGGAGGATGTCGCCACGCCCGAAGCCTTTGCCCGCGATCCGAACCTGGTGCTGCGCTTCTACGACATGCGCCGCGCCGCCATTCAGGAAAAGCTGCCCAACCCGGCGCACTTCGCCCTGGCCGAGCTGGACGCGAACTGGAAGGGCGGGCTGCTGATCGTCACCCAGAACGTCGACGATCTCCACACCCGCGCGGGGGCGCGGCGGGTGCTGCACATGCATGGCGAGCACCTCAAGGCCTGGTGCACCAGCTGCGATGTCCGTTCCCACTGGCGCGGGCCGCTGATCGAGCGGCCGCCCTGTCCGGTCTGCCAGGCCCGCACCCTGCGGCCCGATGTCGTCTGGTTTGGGGAAATGCCCTACCGCATGGGGGAGATCTACGCCGCCCTGCGCGAGGCGGACCTGTTCGTCTCGATCGGCACCTCGGGCGCGGTCTATCCCGCTGCGGGGCTAGTCCGCAATGCGCGAGACCTCGGTATCAGCACGCTGGAGCTCAACCTGGAGCGCAGCCAGGGGTCGGACTGGTTCCACGAGACCCGGCTCGGCCCGGCCAGCGAGGTCGTCCCCGCCTGGGTGGCGGAAGTGCTAGGTTGAAGCCCGCAATCCTCCCCGCCTGCTTGTCATCCCCGCGAAAGCGGGGACCCATGGCCTGATCGTGCCCAGAGGCTACTGGGTCTACATTCTGGCGAGCCAGGCCCGCGGCACGCTCTACATCGGCGTAACCGGCAGGTTGGCCGAGCGGGTCGCCGAACACCGCGAAGGTCGGCTGCCCGGCTTTACCAGCAGATATCGCGTTACCCGCCTGGTCTATGCCGAGGAATTCAACGATGTGAACGAGGCGCTGGCCCGCGAGAAGGCGATGAAGAAGTGGCGCAGGGCCTGGAAGATCGAGCTGATAGAGCGCGGCAATCCCGAGTGGCGCGACCTGTGGTTCGATCTGCATCTCGCCTGATGGCAGGTGTCGGGCCATGGGTTCCCGCTTTCGCGGGAATGACAAGGGAATCAATCAACAGTCTGGCTGGACGAACAGCCCCGACACTCTGCGTCTTTGACGATCCGCATGGTCCTGAGCGAAGGCGTCAGCCCGTCAAGCAGGTGCAGCTTGCCCCATTGCGGATCGCCCAGCGCGGCGTGGCCGTGGACCAGCACCCGCACGGCGTGCATTGCGGCAAAAGTGCCGATCCACCCGGCCATGGCCCCCAGCACCCCGTCGGCGGCGCAGGTGTCGCAATCGTCTGAATCGAAAGCATCGCCCACGAAACAGCGATAGCAGCTCTCCCCCGGCAGGTGCCCGGCAAAATTTGCCACCTGGCCCTGGAACCGGCCCAGTGCCGCACTGGTCAGCGGGATCCCCAGCTGGACACAGGCATCGGAAACCGCCAGCCGTGTCGCGAAGTTGTCACACCCGTCGAGCACAAGGGTCGCGCCTTCGAGGTGCTGCGCGGCCGCATTGCCCCCCAACCTCCCCGTGACCGCGCGCACCTCGATCGCACTGTCGAACCGGCGCACCCAGTCGGCCGCGGCCTCGGCCTTGGGCCTGCCAAGGTCGGCCTCGCCATAGATGGTCTGGCGCTGCAGATTGGTCACGTCGACCACGTCGCTGTCGATCAGGGTCAGCCGACCCACGCCCGCCCCCGCAAGGTATTGCAGCGCAGGTGAACCGATCCCGCCGCAGCCCACCAGCGTCACATGCGCGCCGCTTAGCGCCACCTGCCCGGCCCCGCCCAGCTCGGGCAGCACGATATGGCGGGCAAAGCGATCAAGGCGGTCGGGCGAAAGGCTCATCGCGGCGTCTCTTAAGGGCGTTTGGGCGATGCGGCAAAGGAAGTCTCTTGCCCCTGCCCCCGCGATACGGCACCTAATCGGGCAATTAAGAACAACCATGGGATGAGGCATGCATTACGCACAGTTGCGCCAGGTACGCGAGGAACTGACCGGCCCTGGTGGCCCCTTCGAAATCGTTGAGGCCGAAGTGCTGGGCCAGGTGCTGAAGGTCTACAAGAACGCCCCGCCCAATGCCCGCGCCTTCTGGCTGTCGACCGCCGTGTTCGGTCCGCGCGATTACCTGATCTACGAGGGTGAGCGGATCACGTACGCCCAGGCGCATGACCAGGTCCGCGCCGTGGCCGCCTGGCTGTGGGACCAGGGCGTGCGGCCGGGAGACCGGGTGGCGATCGCCATGCGCAATTACCCGGAATGGATGATCATCTACTGGGCCTGCCTATGCCTGGGCGTGGCCGCCGTCGGCACCAATGCCTGGTGGACCGGCGAGGAGCTGGACTATGCGCTGACCGATTCGACGCCCAAGGCAATCTTCGCCGATGCCGAACGGCTTGCGCGCCTGGCCGAATGCACCTGTCCCGCCGCCAAGGTGCCGACCATTGCCGTGCGGACCGATCCCGCCCCCGGCCAGATTGCCTGGGCCGATGTGATCGCCCACCCCGGCGCCATGCCCGAAGTCAATGTCGATCCCGATGCCGACGCCTGCATCTTCTACACCAGCGGCACCACCGGCCACCCCAAGGGCGCGCAGCTGACCCACCGGGGCTGCGTCTCCAACCTGATGAACCTGCTCTATGCCGGCATGTCGAGCGGCATGGCGACCGAGCGGGGCGGCGGCGCGGCAATCCCGGCCGAACCGCCGATCCCCGCGACGCTGGTCACCACCCCGCTGTTCCACGTCACCGCCAACAATTGCGCCGCCTATGCCGCCACAGCCCAGGGCGGGAAGATGGTGCTGATGTACCGCTGGGAGGCGGGCGAGGCGCTGAAGCTGATCGAGGCGGAACGCTGCAACGGCCTGTCCGGCGTGCCGGTGATGGCGCGCGAACTGATCAACCACCCCGATTTCGACAAGTACGATACCTCCACCTTGCTCAACATGTCGGGCGGCGGGGCGCAGGTGCCGCCGGATCAGGTTGGCGCGATCGATCAGAAGATCCCCTCGGCCCGCCCATCGACCGGCTATGGGATGACCGAAACCTGCGGGATCATCACCTCGGTGGGCGGCGATTTCTTCGTCGACCGGCCCGACAGCGCAGGCCCGGCCATGCCCAATTTCGATGCCAAATGCGTCGATGACGATGGCAACGAAGTGCCGCAGGGCCAGGTCGGCGAACTGTGGGTCAAGGGCTCTTCAGTCATCAAGGGCTACCTCAACCGGCCCGAAGCCACTGCGGCCGCGATCACCGACGGCTGGCTGCACACCGGCGATATCGCCCGGATCGACGAGGACGGGTTCATCTATATCGTCGACCGCAAGAAGGACATGGTCCTGCGCGGGGGCGAGAACGTCTATTGCACCGAGGTCGAGGCCGGGATCTATCGCCATCCGGCCGTGGCCGAATGCTGCGTCTTCGGCGTGCCGGACGAGCGGCTGGGCGAGGAAGTGGCCGTGGCTGTGGTGCTGAAGCCGGGCGAAAGCCTGGATGAAGCGGGCCTCAAGGCGCATTGCGCCACGGTCATGGCGAAGCACAAGGTGCCACGCTACGTCTGGTTCATGGACCAGGCGCTGCCACGCAACGCCAGTGGCAAGTTCCTGCGGCGCGAACTGCGCGAGCAGCTGTTCCAGCAACCAGTGGGAGCGTGACCGATGGCTGACCTTGATGGACGGATCGCTCTCGTCACCGGAGCGGGCAAAGGCCTGGGTGCCGCCACCGCGCGGGCATTGGCTGCGGCGGGAGCGAAAGTGGCGGTGACCGATCTGGTCGCCCCCACCGAACTGGCAACCGAGATCGGCGGGATCGCCCGCGCCCAGGACGTGACCAGCGAATCCGACTGGGAGATGACGATGGACTGGCTGCGCGCCGAGACGGGCGGGCTCGACGTGCTGGTCAACAATGCCGGGCTGTGGCTGTTCAAGCCGATCCTGGCCACCACCCTGGATGATTGGCGGCGGCTCCACGCGGTCAATGTCGAAGGGGTGTTCCTGGGGACGCGCGCTGCCGCGCCGCTGCTGGCCGAGCGCGCCTATCTCTGGCGGGGCGGCACGGCGATCGTGAACCTGTCATCCGTGGCGGGGATCGAAGGGGCAGCCGGGGCGACCTGCTACAACAGCACCAAGGGGGCGGTCCGCCTGTTCACCAAGGGCTGCGCCAAGGAACTGGCCGCGGCGCGCATCCGGGTCAATTCGGTCCACCCCGGCGTGATCGATACCGACATGGGCCGCCACCTGATCGACGATTTCGCCGCCGCGCAGGGCGTGGGCAATAACGAGGTCATGGCCAGTGTTTCGGCCATGCACCCGCTGGGCCACCTGGGCGAGCCGCAGAACGTGGCCGATGCCGTGGTGTTCCTGGCCAGTGACCGGGCCGCCTTTACCACGGGCAGCGAGCTGATCGTCGACGGCGGCCTTTCGGCCTGACGCGGCGGCGGGGGCGGCGGTCAGAGCGCGAAAGCGGCCAGGGCAGCGCGGGCGATCGGCCCGCCCTTCTCCTGCACGAAATGGCCGCCATCAGCCACTTCGAGCGGTGGTGGGCAGCCGTTTATCCAGCCCCGCAGGGTAGCCATGACATCGGGCCCGAGCACCGGATCGGCCATCCCCACGGCCATGAAGGTCGCCCCGCGCCATTCGTTGCGCCACCAGTCGCGGGCCCGCCGCGCCTCGGCAATGCCGGGCATGCCGGGATCGGTCATCACCAGTTCGGGGAAGCGCCGCACCCCGGCCTTGAAGCGGGCATCGGGAAACGGCGCCGCATAGGCCTCGGCTTCCTCCGCCGACAGGTCGGGCTGGCTGCGCCGGAACAGGCCAGCAATATCTAGATCGGGCTGGCCGCGATTGAACGTGCGCCAGCGATCGAACCCCTCGCTCACCGGCTCGCCGACCGGGATCGTGGTGTTCATCACCAGCAGGCGGGTGAACCGATCGGGCATCTCGGGCGGAATGGTCAGGCCCAGGATCCCGCCCCAATCCTGGCAGACCAGGGCAATGTTACGCAGATCGAGCGCGGCGATGAAGGCGCGCAGCATGCCGCGATGGAAATCGAAGGTATAGACCGCCTCATCGACCGGCTTGTCCGAGCGCCCGAAGCCAAGCAGGTCCGGCGCAATGACCCGGTGGCCTGCCGCGGCAAAGACCGGGATCATCTTGCGATAGAGATAGGACCAGGCCGGCTGGCCATGCAGGCACAGGAAGGTCACCGCCGCATCGCGCGGACCTTCATCAAGGTAATGGACTCGCAGACCTTCGTATCCGGTCAGGTCGTCGCGGTAGTGCGGCTCAAAGGCATAGCCCGGCAGGTTGGCGAAGCGGTCATCCGGTGTCCGCAGGGCTGCGATGGTCGACATTCTGCGAATCCCCCTGATCGCGTTTACCGGCCCGGCCACTGTGACAGGATCGTCGCGGCATCGAAATAGTCGCGCCAATAGGTGATCAGGCCATCGTGGACCTCGAACACGCCGGTCACCGGCAGTTCGACCCATTTGTCCGCCAGCCGGTGCCGGTCGAGCCGCTCAAGGATCACCACCGGGCCGTTCTCGGCTGACCGCAGGATCCGGAATTCGTTTTCCAGCGTCGGGGCAAAGAACGGTTCAAGGACAGCGCGAATGCCTTGCGGCCCGCGCACCGTGCCTATCGGTGGGGGATTGGTGTAAGTGCAATCGGGCGCAACCAGCGCGGTCGCCCGATCATAGTCGAGCCGCTCCATCGCCTTGAGGAAGGCCCGGGCGATCTCGCCGGGCATCGCGCTCATGCGGCGCGCCCCTCACCCAGCAGCAGCACCTTGATGTCGCCGCCTGTCCGCTGGATGTGGAGCAGCAGGTAGATCGACAGGAACAGCATCCCGCCAAAGAAGGCCAGCACGGCCAGCCCCAGGCCACCCGCGCTGAACTGGTGGCGCCAGGCCACCCAGATCGCCGAGAGGGCGAGGAAGCACATGAAATCGAGGTTGAACTGACCCGGCCAGCCCATTTCGGCCATGTCGCCGAAAAAGACGGGCAGCAGGTTGAAGCCGTGGTTGGTGATGGTCACCGAAGTATAGGCCACGATCGCAACCAGGCAGGTGGCGAGGAACAGGCGAAACAGGGTCATGGTCTGGCTCCTTTTTCAATTGGTCTGGCGGGTTTCAAGGTAGCGGCAGCGCGCGAACATGGCAGCGAGGCCGATGCAGCCGGTGGTGCAGATGAGCGCCAGCCAGGGCCACGGGTTCATCCCCACCGCCCGCGCGCGGGGCAGCAGCAGGGTCCAGCCGATGGCAATGGCGATCAGCAGATCGAACCAGACCTGGTTGCCCCAGGCGTTCTGGGTGTGGTTGGGCCAGAAGCCGAACGGACCCTCGCTTGCCACGGCGTAAAGCGAGAAGGCGGCGAACAGGGCGCAGATCAGGCCGGCAAAGAGCCAGCCCCGCGAAGGGCGCAGGCCTTCACCAACTGTGGTCAGGACGAACAGCACCAGCGCGGCCACCGGCAGAATCGGATAGAGAGAAGTCATCGGCGGCGACTCCTTGTAGCAACTGCTACATGGTATCTGAATGTAATGAGTGCTACAAGGGCGAAATGAGCGTCAGGGACACACAGCGCGAAGTGGTGGTCGAACGGCTGGCCGGGCACCTGCTCGAGCATGGCCTCGCGCGCACCAGTCTGCGCCAGCTGGCCCAGGCGGCCGGGGTGAGCGACCGGATGCTGCTCTATTACTTTGCCGACAAGGCCGAGGTGCTGGCCGCGGTGATGGCGCGGGTGGCGGGCGAGCTGGCCATGCGGCTGGCCGTGGCGATCCCCGATGGCGCGCCGCTGAAGCCCGCCGAGCTCGTGCGCCGCGCGGCCGAATTCACCACCGGGCCCGAAATGCGCCGCTTCATGCGGCTATGGGTGGAAGTGGTGGCCGCCGCCGCGCGCGGCGAGGCCCCCTTCCCCGCCATCGTCGCCCAGGTCATGGCGGGCTTCCGGCAATGGGTCGATGCCCGGCTCGATCTGCCTGCTGGCGCAGATCGCGAAGGCACGGCCGCCGCGATCATCGCGGTAATCGACGGGCTGGCCCTGGTCGATATCTGCAGCGAGGACGAGATCGCCCCGCGCATGGCGGCGGCACTGTCGGGCCTGCTGGCCGACTGAACCCGCGCAGCACAAGACCGCCAACCCTGTGCACAAGCCTGTGCACAGGGTAGCGGATTATCAGTTCATACGCGGCGGAAGAGGCTCAGCTTTCCAGCTGGCGCAGCAGGCTGCGCACATCGCCGTCCATATCGGCATCGCGGGTGCGCAGGTCCTCGATCAGGCGCACAGCGTGGATCACGGTCGAGTGATCGCGCCCGCCGAACTTGCGGCCGATTTCCGGATAGGAGCGCGGCGTCAGCACCTTGGCGAGGTACATCGCCACCTGGCGCGGACGCACCACGGCGCGGGCCCGGCGCTTCGATGCCATTTCGGTCCGGTCGACCCGGTAGAACTGGCAGACAGTGCGCTGGATCTCGTCGATCGTGATGCGGCGGCGGTTGGCCGAGAGGATATCGGTCAGCTGTTCCTCGGCCAGCTGGAGCGACACGGCCTGGCCGGTCAGCTGGGCGTAGGCGATCAGCTTGTTGAGGCCGCCAACCAGTTCGCGTACGTTGCGGTTGATCGTGCGGGCGAGGAATTCGACCACATCACCCGGCACGTGGCTGGGCGCGAAACGCTGCAGCCGGTGTTCCAGGATCGCGCGGCGCAGTTCGATATCGGCCGGCTGGATGTCCGCGACCAGGCCCATGCTGAGGCGCGAGAGCAGGCGCTGTTCCACCCCGTCGAGCGCCTGGGGCGCACGGTCGGCGGCGAAGACCAGCCGCTTGCCTTCGGCCAGCAGGGCATCGATCGTGTAGAGCAGTTCTTCCTGGGCGCTGGCCTTGCCGATGATGAACTGGATATCGTCCACCAGCAGCAGGTCGAAGCCGCGCAGCCGGGCCTTGAATTCGATCGTCTGGTTCTGGCGGAGCGCCTGGACGAATTCGACCATGAAGCGCTCGGCCGAGCAGTAGAAGATACGCGCCCGCGGATGATTGGCCAGATAGGCATGGCCGATCGAGTGCAGCAGGTGGGTCTTGCCCTGGCCAGTCGCCGCCTTGAGATAGAGCGGCGCAAACTGCGGCGTTTCAGTGGCCGCCATGCGCTGCGCGGCATTGCTGGCGAGCACATTGGCGGCGCCGGTCACGAAGCTGGCGAAGGTCAGCGAGGGGTCAAGCCCGACCGGGCCACCGATGCCGCCCCCACCGATCCCGCCGAAATCGGCATTGCCCATGCCCAGGGCATCGCCCGGCTGGGCCAGCTGCACACCATCATTGGCGGCGCGGCGGCCGTCCTCGCGGCCAAGGCGCAGGCCCGGCATCGCCCGGCGACCGGGCAGCACCGCGATCCGCACGTTGCGGATATCGGGCCGGGCAATCTTCCAGGCCAGCGAAAGCCGGTCGGCAAAGCGGTCCGCGACCCAGTTGGCCGAGAACTCCGTCGGCAGGAACAGGTCAAGTGTCCCGGTCTCCTTGCAGAAGGAGCCGAGCTGGATCGGCTTGATCCACTGGCTGTGCAGCTGATGCCCCAGGTCCTTGCGCAGGCCCTGACTGATGTCAGCCCAGTCGGCGGCAAGATCGAGCGCTTCTTGTTCTTGTTGCATGCGCTCTACGTCTGCTCCGCCATGCGCGGCGGATCCGCGCGAATTGTTCATGTTCGGTCCCGACACCCCTGCGGCCCCCAAAAAACTACCCCACCCCATGCCGCATTTGACACAAGGAACCCGGTCGCCGACCCCCAAATTGCCGGCGCCGTCATTCAATTCTGTTTGCAAGTCCCGAGGCGATTCTCGCGCCGGGCTTGTCGCTAGTTATGCCCCGCCCACCGGCCAGAGCAAGGCGCCGACTGCAAAAAAAGTGAAATAAATGGCCTTGACTCTGTGGGACCTGCCACAATCCCGTCGATCGCGTGCAAGGCCTTGTTAAGGTTACATTTCCTTGAATTACTACAACCGAATCGCGGGATTTCCTGACATTGCCGCAATGCAGCAGGGTCAGGTTCGGCCCATGCGAAATCGGCCGACAGGAAACCCGTCGGCCGATTGCAGGAGAACGTTCTGTTTTCGTCCCGCTGGCTGGCCCAAGACAGGCCGCCGGACGCGCGAATCAGAGCGCGGCGACGCGCTTCGTGAGACGCGACAGCTTGCGCGAGGCAGTGTTCTTGTGGAGCACGCCGCGGGCCACGCCGCGGGCCAGTTCCGGCTGGGCAGCCTGCAACGCTTCGGCAGCAGCAGCCTTGTCCCCACCGGCCAGCGCAGCCTCAACCTTCTTCACGAAGGTGCGGATGCGACCCAGGCGGTTGCCGTTGATTTCTGCCCGGCGTTCGTTGCGGCGGATGCGCTTCTTGGCTTGCGGCGTATTGGCCATGTTCGTCCTTGAATATCGTTCAGTTGTGCGGAGTCGACCCGCAGGAAAGCGCGGCCCTTAGCCATGGGAGGGCGAATCGTCAAGCATTCCCGGCTATCTTTGGCACTTCGCGCAGTGCCAGGTGCTGCGTCCGCCCTGGGCAAAGCGCTGAACCGGTGCGCCGCACCGGGTGCAGGGCTGGCCGGTGCGATCATAGACATCGAACTGCTTGGAAAAATAGCCCAGTTGCCCATCGGGCTGGGCATAGTCGCGCAGCGTGCTCCCGCCCGCCTCGATCGCCTCGGCAATCACGGCCTTGATCGCGGGGACCAGCCGCGCCAGCGCCGTAGCGGAAACCCGGCCCGCCGCCTTGCGCGGGTCGATTCCGGCCCGGAACAGCGCCTCGCAGACATAGATGTTGCCAAGGCCGGCGACGATCCGCTGGTCAAGCAGCATCAGCTTGATCGCCGCGCTGCGTCCGGCCAGCGCGGATTTAAGATGCGTCGGGGTCAGGTCATCGCCCAGTGGCTCCGGCCCCAGCGCGGCAAAGGCCGGCCAGGCGGCCAGCGCGCCCTCGTCCACCAGGTCCACCGAACCGAACCGGCGTGGATCGTTGAGCGCCAGCACATGGCCCGATGCCGTTTCCAGCACCAGGTGATCGTGCAAGGCCAGGTCCTCCGGATCGATTCGCCACCGGCCTGACATGCCGAGGTGAAACACCATGGTCCGCCCCCGGTCGGTATGGATCAGGCCATACTTGGCCCGGCGTGACAGGCCGGTCACGGTTGCCCCGGTGAGGGCCTGGGCGAGGTCGGCAGGAAAAGGGCGGCGCAGGTCGGCGCGGCGCGGCGTGACCCGCGCCAGTCGCGCGCCATCAAGGTAGCGCGCCAAGCCGCGAACGGTGGTTTCGACTTCGGGAAGTTCTGGCATTGGCAAGCTCTCGTCATCCCGGCCCTGTGCCGGGATCGCTGGCAGGTTGCCCATGCCCTATCGGTCAGCGATCCCGGGTCAAGCCCGGGATGACGTCCCCCTTTGCGCAGGCCACAAACCCGCGTAAGGCGCGAGGCCTATGAGCGAACAGGTTTCCTTCGGCTACGAAGAGGTCACTCCCGAGGAAAAGACCGAGCGCGTCGGCGCCGTCTTCTCCAGCGTCGCGCGCAAGTACGACGTGATGAACGATGCCATGTCGGTCGGCATGCACCGGTTGTGGAAGGACAAGTTCGTCCGCCGTGTGAAGCCCCAGCCGGGCGAACAGATCCTCGACATGGCCGGCGGCACGGGCGACATCGCTTTCCGGATGGCGGCGCGCGGCGCGACGGTAACCGTGTCCGACATCAACCAGGACATGCTGGACGTCGGGATCGAGCGGGCCATGGAACGGGGCTTCGATAGCCTGGTCTGGTCGCGCCAAAATGCCGAGGAGCTGAGCTTTCCGAGCCGCTTCTTCGATGCCTATACGATCGCTTTCGGCATCCGCAACGTGACCCGGATCGACAAGGCTCTGGCCGAGGCGCACCGCGTGCTGAAGCATGGCGGGCGGTTCTATTGCCTCGAATTCTCCACCACCGAGTGGCCGGGGTTCAAGGAGGTCTACGATCTCTATTCGCACCAGCTGGTGCCGAAGATCGGCCAGGCCATCGCGGGCGATGCCGATTCCTATCGCTACCTGATCGAATCGATCCGCCGCTTCCCGACCATGCCCGAATTCGAAGGCATGATCCGCGCCGCCGGGTTCTCCCGCACGCGGGTTGAGCCCATCCTGGGCGGGCTGGTGGCCATTCACAGCGGTTGGAAGATTTGAGCAACGATGCGCGCACTTGCTCCCAAGGTTGTCATCCCCGCGAAAGCGGGGACCCATGGTGCAACGGCTGGGCCATGGGTCCCCGCTTTCGCGGGGATGACACTTATGGTTTGGACAGGGTGATCGCATGACCGGCCCCACGACCCACCTGATCCGTCTGCTGCGCTGGGGCCGCATCCTGGCGAAGCATGGCGCACTGCGCGGGATCGAGCAGGATCGCAACACGCCCGCGCCGGTCAAGCGGCTGTTCAGGCTGGCCCGGCTGGGCACGTTCCAGCCGCGCGTGCCGGACTATGCCGGGGCCTTCCAGGCGATCGGCCCGGCTGCGATCAAGCTGGGCCAGACGCTCGCCACCCGGCCCGACCTGGTGGGCGAGGAAGCGGCCCACAACCTATTGAGCCTGCAGGACAGCCTGCCCCCCGTCCCCTTCGCCGCGATCCGGGCGGAGATCGAGGCCAGCTTCGGCAAGCCGCTGGAGGACCTGTTCGCCAGCGTCGATCCCGTGCCCGTCGGCGCGGCCTCGATCGCGCAGGTTCACAAGGGCGTGACCAGCGATGGCCGCACCGTGGCGATCAAGGTGCTGCGCCCAGGCATCCGCGAAAAATTTGCCGCCGATATCGAGACCTACGAATGGGCCGCCGCCCATCTCGAGGCGCTGGGCGGCGAAGCGGCGCGGCTGCGCCCGCGCCTGGTCATCGCCAACCTGAAGCGCTGGACCATGCGCGAGCTGGACCTGCGGCGCGAGGCGGCCTCCGCCTCGGAACTGGCCGAGGCGATGAAGGGCTTCGAAGGCTATCGCATTCCCGAAATTGACTGGGACCGCACCAATGGCCGGGTGATGACGATCGAATGGATCGACGGCATCAAGATCAGCAATCGCGCGGCGCTGGAAGCCAGCGGGGTCGACTTGCCGGACCTCGCCAGCCGACTGGTCATCGCCTTCCTCACCCAGGCGATCAGCCACGGCTATTTTCATGCCGACATGCACCAGGGCAACCTGTTCGTGCAGGACGATGGCACCATCGTGGCGATCGATTTCGGCATCATGGGCCGGATTGACCGCCGCGCCCGCTACTGGCTGGCCGAAATCCTTTATGGCCTGACCACCGGCAATTACCGCCGCGTCGCCGAGATCCATTTCGAGGCGCAATATGTGCCGAGCTATCACTCGGTCGATGAGTTCGCGACCGCGCTGCGCGCCGTGGGCGAGCCGATGCGCGGCAAGCCCGTGGCCGAGCTTTCCGTGGGGCAGATGCTCGACGGGCTGTTCGCGATCACCCGCGATTTCGACATGCAGACCCAGCCGCACCTGCTGCTGCTGCAAAAGACCATGGTGATGGTCGAGGGGCTGGCGACCGCGCTGAACCCCGGCATCAACATGTGGGACGTGTCCGGACCCTTCGTGAAGAACTGGATCCGTGACGAGCTGGGGCCGGAAGCCGCGCTGGCCGACCGGCTCAAAGAAGACACCGAAACCCTGCTGCGCCTGCCCGGCCTGATCCGGCGGCTGGAAGAGAAGTTCCCGCCCAAGGGCGGCGCGCCGGAAGCCCCGCCTCTGCCCGAAGTCGAACTGGTGTGGGACCGCCGGCGGACAACAGGGCGCGGCTGGGGCGGCTATCTGCTGACACTGCTGGCGGGCGGCGGACTGACCTGGGCTGCCATGCGGTTATGGAGCTGACGGACAGCCCAGGCACGGCGGTGACGACACCGCAGGCCTTGGGCTGGGCTCTGGCGACCGCGGCGCTGACCGGCCTGTTTGCGCTGGTGCTGATGCCTGTTGCCATGGTGATCGCCGATCCAACCGAGTTACGGGGCGCCTCGCTGGACGATCTGCCCGGAATGATCGCCTTCCTGTTCATCGGCGCGATCTGGGCCGTGCCTATCGCGACCATGGTTGCCTGGTTGCCGATCACCGTGGTCGGCTGGACATTGCAGCAGGCTGCCCGGCGCTGGACCGTGCTGGCGAGCGGCTGGGTTCATGCCGCCGTGGGCGCGGCGTGCGGGGCGATTGTCCACGCCGTGCTCGACCTGGACCGTGCGGGGACTTCCCCGCCGATGCTGGCCTATTTCGCCACCATCGGCATCTTCGCCGCGCTGACCTTCCGCCGCCTGACGCGCGAGGTTCCGGCGGCAACCTTCGGACAGGACTAGACCATGGACCTCGACGCGCTGATCCTGCACTTCTTCGGGACCGAGGACCCCGCCGAACTGACCGAGGCGGACTATGAGCGCGCGCTCGAAAAGCTGAAGATCGGCTTCGGGGTGGAGCGTGAGCCGGGCCGCAGGTTCGCCCTGTGGACGCTGATGGATGCGCTGGGGATCGCCCCGCTCCCGGCCGAAGCCTTTGCCAAGGAGCCGATGCTCAAGGCCGCGGCGGAGGATTACCTGAAGGCCGCGTTCCGGCTGGAACGCTTTGGAGACAGCGATGACTAGACCCGCCGTGCTGTTCGTCTGCCTGGGCAACATCTGCCGCTCGCCGATGGCCGAGGGGGCATTCCGCCAGGCGGCGGAAACCGCCGGGCTGGACGTGATCATCGATAGCGCCGGAACCGCAGCCTATCACGTGGGCGATCCGCCCGATCCGCGCGCCCAGGAAACGGCGCGCAGCTATGGCGCCGAGATCGGGTCTTTGCGCGGGCGGCAGCTGGTGGCCGAGGATTTCCGGCGGTTCACCCATGTCTTGGTCATGGACCATGCCAACCTCGCCAACGCCTTGGCGATCGTGCCGGACGATGCGATCAGCCAGCCGCAGCTGCTGCTTGACCTGGTGCCGGGGCGCGAGGGCGCGGCGGTGGCCGATCCCTATTACGGCGGCGAGGAGCATTTCGAGGATACCTGGGCCGATGTGAGCCGCGCGGCAGCGGAGCTGGTCAGGGCCTTGCAAGGATGAGCCACGAAAGCGCGGTCGCCTGGCTGGCCGAGCACGCCCCCGAGGTGCGGCTGATCGACCAGGCGCAATCGACCGCCACCGTTGTCGAAGCCGCCGCGACGCTGGGCGTGGAACCCGGCCGGATCGCCAAGACCCTGGCCTTTCGCGTGGGCGAGGCGCCCTATCTGCTGGTCGCGCGCGGCGATGCCCGGCTGGACAATGCCCGCTGCAAGGCGGAACTGGGCGGGCGCCCGCGGATGCTGGGTCCGGACGAGACCCTGGCGCTGACCGGCCATGCCGTGGGCGGGGTCTGCCCCTTTGGCCTCGCCACCCCGCTGCCGATCCTCGCCGACCGGTCACTGCTGGCCTTTCCGACCGTTTTCCCCGCGGCGGGATCGCGCACGTCCTCGGTCGAGCTTGAACCGGCGCGCCTCGCCGAACTGGTCGGCGCCCGCTGGGTCGAGATCTGCAAGCTGCCGGAATAACCCCGAGGGGATGAAAAGAGGGCGGCAGGGTTTGCCCCTACCGCCCTCGATCAAGTCAGCCTTCTGGGGGCCCGAAGACCCCCGGGCCTCCTCTCCAACCTTAGAACTTCGAGCCGGCGCGCAGACCGATCGTGCGCGGAGTGATCGGCACGATGTAGGGACGCTGGTAGCACTGGCCGCACTGGACAAAGCGCGAAGCCTGACCACGCTCGTCGAACAGGTTCGAGGCGAACAGCTCCAGATTGAAGCTGTCCCACTCAATCCCGACGGCCAGGTTGACCGTGCCGTAATCGAGCAGGCGGCCCAGCTGGAAGGCGTCAGCCACGCGGATGTCGCTGCTGGCCGAGCTCTGGTAGGCCCAGTTCAGCTGGCCATAGGGCCGGGCCGAACCGTTCGTTTCGAAGGTATAGCGGGCCGTCCCGTTCAGCTTCCACATCGGGGTAACCGGCAGGCGGGTGCCAACCGGTGAAACGACGCTGTTGCCGGCACCGGTGCAGGCATAGGTCGGATCAGCCACGGCGCAGAGGTTCTGGATGGTCTTCGCATCGGTGTACGAGCCCGCCAGCTGCAGGAAGATTCCTTCGCGATTGTAGGACAGGTCCATTTCAACGCCGCGGATGCGAGCATCCGGACCGTTCTTGATCTCGGTGAAGCTGTTCGCGCCGAGGTAGGAGAACTGGAAGTCGTTCCAGTTCTGCTGATAGACCGCGCCATTGAAGCGCAGGCCCGGCATGATGGTGGTCTTCCAGCCGAATTCGTAGTTGATCAGGAAGTCCGCATCATAGGGACCAACGTCGGCGCGGCGGTTCACGCCGCCCGGACGGAAGCCCTTCGAGGCCGTGGCATAAAGCAGCACGTCGCTGGTCGCCTTCCAGCTCAGGTTGAAGCGCCAGGTCAGGCCATCGTCCTTGACGCGGACCGGATCGACACCCGAACCGTTCCAGACGCCGAGGTTGGTGCAGGGCGTGTCAGGGACCACGCCCGGCAGCAGGCGAACGCCCGGGGTACCCGCCACCGGGCGCAGGCGCGAGCCGGTGGTGGTGAAGCACTGGGCAACGCCGGTGCGCGAGCTGCCGGCCCCGTTGCGCGGAGTAGCATTGAAGTTGTCATTCGGGTTGCGGCCAAAGCCGAAGAACCCGATCAGCGTGTTGTCGAACCGATAACCGCGCACCCCGGCGGTGAAGGTCAGGTTCTCCAGCACGTCATAGCTGAGTTCGCCGAACACGGCATAGTCCTTGTCGACGCGCTCCTGCTTGGTCAGCCACAGCGTGCCCGGGCGGCCGTTGACCGAAACCAGCGGGCCCAGGTTGGTGATGTAGTAATCCTGCAGGATGTCGTTCGACTGACGCTGGAAGAACACGCCGCCCACAAAGCGGAGCGGCTGATCGGCCGGCGAGGCGACCCGCAGTTCCTGGCTCAGCTTCTTGAAGTGATCGCCGCCGCGGATGCGCTGCTGCGGGTTGATCGTGTTGCCGAGCGAATCCTGGAAGTAGAAGTAACCTGCGAGGCCGTTGTAGGCGGCATAGAGCTGGTCATAGGCTTCGGCGTAGTCGGTGTAATCGCTTTCGCCGGACACCTTGCGATCAAGGTAGGCGCCGGCATAGGTCACGTCCCAGCTGCCGATCTTGCCTTCGATGGTCAGCGCGGCCTGGATCCACTTGTCGGTGCGGGTTTCCGGGCCGAAGCGCTGGATCTTGAGATCGCCGACGCGCTGGTCGAAGGCATAGGACCCTTCACCCAGCATCTTCTGGTAAGCGACCGACGGGGTGACCGTCCAGTTATCGTCCAGATCGACCTTCAGCGCGGCGCGGCCACCGAAGATTTCGGTCTCGTTGTAGTTGTTCTCAACGAAAGCCGCGTTGTTGATGCAGATCCCGCCCGGACGGGGCAGGAAGCAGCGCTGGCCGGCCACGTTGTCGATATAACCGGCATCGCGCTGGTAGAAGCCGACAACGCGCAGGGCCATCCGGTCATTGATCGGCGCGTTGACCATGGCATCGAGCTTGCCGCCGATCGCACCGTTCTTGACCGTGTTGAGCTCGCCATCGATCGAACCTTCGAACCCGGCGGTGGTGGGCTTGTTGGTGATGATGCGCAGCGTACCGGCCTGCGACGAGGCGCCATAGAGCGTGCCCTGCGGGCCCGAGAGGCTTTCGATGCGGGCGATGTCATAGATGTGGACATCGAGGTTGCCACCGATCGTGGTGACCGGCTGTTCGTCGAGGTAGACACCGACCGAAGGCAGCGAACCGGAGTGGTTGCCGTCACCGCCCGAGGCGACGCCGCGCATGTAGACCACGTTCGAACCGGGAACGCCGCCGCCCTGGAACGAGACCGAGGGAAGCTGCTGGGCATAGCCCTTGAAATCGGTGATGTTGAGCTGCTCAAGCTTGGCGGTGCCGAGCGCTTGGATCGAAATCGGAACGTTCTGCAGGTTTTCGGTGCGCTTCTGCGCCGTCACCACGATTTCGTTGGCATCGACCTCGTCGGCGGCGTCCTGCGCCAGAGCCGGGAGGGCAGTGAGCGCAGTGGTGGCAAGCAGAGCGGAACCGGCTGCACGGCGAATTGCAAGTTTCATGGGTACCCCATCTTGAAGGTGTTCAAAGACATCCCTGATTCCAGACGGCGCTCTGGTCAAGCATCGCCCGTAAAGAATCCCCTAATCGCCACGAAAGCGTGGTAGAATTACCACGCTGCCGGGGCCTGCGGATAGGCGGTCAATACTTCGCCGAGCGCCGCCTTGAGCGGGCCAAGCCAGGGTTCGAACGGCACGTGCGCCTCGGTCCCTTCGCGGAAGATCGGACGGCGGACCTGTTCGGAACTGGGCGTGCGCACCGCGCGTTCGGTGCGGTGGAATTCAAGGCAGGCCGGTTCGAACGCCAGCCCGCAATAGTCGAGCAGGGCGCGAACCTCGTGCTCGGTATGGTCGACCATGTTCTCGTAGATCACCCGGTGGACCCGCCCCGGCTGGACCCGGTCGAGGTGCGCCATCAGCCGCACATAGTCGGCATAGTAGCGTCCCATGTCCTCCAGGCCATAGCTGAAGGCCTGGCCACGCGCGAAGTGCTGCTTGAAGTTCGAGAAGCAGCAGCCCAGCGGATGGCGGCGGGCATCGACGATCTTCGCACCCGGCAGGATCATCATGATGAAGACCGCGTGCAGCCAGTTGTTGGGCAGCTTGTCGATGAAGAACGGCCGGTCGGTCTTGCGCTGGATCCGGCTACGCTTCAGGAAATCCTCGCCCAGCCGCGCCAGATCCGGGGCCGCAAGCTCCGGCAGGCCGAGCGGATAGGCGCTCACTTCGCGGGTCAGGGCCGGAATGTCGGGCAGTTCGCTGGTCCCTTCGACCAGGCTGTGGCTCGACAGGATCTGTTCGACCAGGGTCGATCCGGCGCGCGGCATGCCCAGCACGAAGATCGGATCGGGCGCATCGCAGCCCTGCCCGGCGCGGGCGGCGAAGAATTCGGGCGTGGCGATCTCGATCAGCCGGTCGACCAGGCGGGTGGTGTCATCGGCGTCATAGTTCAACTCGGTGCGGCGCAAGGCATTGGCGGCGGCGTAGTGCGCAAAGCTTGCCGCTGCCTCGCCCCGGTCCTCAAGCGCCTTGCCCAGCGCGAAGTCGAGGTGGAAGTGGTCTTCCTTGGCCACCCCGCCCTGCTCCAGCGCGGCGCGCATCGCCGCGATATCGGCATCGTCGAACTTCACGGTCTTGAGGTTGGCGAGGCTCCACCAGGCCTCGCCCAGGGTCGGCATAACCTCGATCGCCTTGCGATAGGCGGCGATCCCCTCGGCCAGCCGGCCGACGGTCTTCAGCATGTGGCCAAAGCTCATCCACACGCGCGGCTGGTTGGGGGCCTGTTCCAGCACTCGCTCATAAAGCTGGATCGCCTCGTCGAATTCGCCGATGCGGCCCATCGCGGCGGCCTGGAGATTGGCATGGCCGGGATTGTCCGGCTCTTCCTCCAGCACCAGGTTCAGCTCGGCAATGGCTTCGGCCGGGCGGTTCTGGCGGTAAAGCACCAGCGCCAGGTTGGCCCGCGCCGGGGTGAAGCCAGGGGCCAGCTCGACCGCGCGGCGCAGCAGGTTTTCCGCATCGCGATAGCGCCCGATCCGCCCGGCCAGTTCCGCGAACAGGCGGATCGCCTGGACATCGAACGGATCCTCCTTGAGGTGCTGGCGCAGCAGCGGCTCGGCCACCGGCAGGTCGTTCTCGTTCATCGCCATGGCGGCGCGGATCAGCCGCGGATGATAGGCGCCCGCGCGGGCCAGCCAGGATTGGGTGGTCAGGGTGTTCATGCGGGCCCCAAGAAACATGGTGACGCCGCGCGATCAAGCGGTAGTCTGCCCTGCAAGGGGGAAAACGCCAATGGAACGCAAACTGGGATTCTGGGCGCTGCTCGCGCTGGTCATTGGCAACATGGTGGGATCGGGCATCTATGTCCTGCCCGCCCAACTCGCCCCGCTCGGCTGGAACCAGTTTGCTGGCTGGGGCATCACCATCATCGGCGCGCTTGCGCTTGCGCAGGTCTTCTCCGCGCTGGGCCGCAAGCTGCCACTCGCCGGGGGGCCTTACGCTTATGCCACTGCCGCCTTCGGGCCGCTGGCAGGGTTCACCACAGCCTGGGCCTATTGGGTGATGAGCTGGGTGGGCAATGCGGCGGTCGCAGTGGCCGTGGTCAGCGCCCTTGCGCTGATCTGGCCCGTGTTGGGCGAAACGCAGGGCCTGCCGGCCGTGCTGGCCGTGGCCTGCGTGTGGACCGTAACCCTGATCAATATCCGCGGGGTACGCGAGGCGGGGCGGCTGCAGGAAGTGACCGTAGTGCTGAAACTGCTGCCGCTGGTCGGCCTGATCGGCATTGCGGTCTACTTGTTCGCGACCGGTGCACCGCGTGCGCCGGATCCCGGCGTACCGTTCACGGTCGACAACATCGCACTGGCCGCCGGGCTGACGTTCTGGGGCTTCTTGGGGCTGGAGGCGGCCACCGTTCCGGCCGACAAGGTTGAGAATCCGGGGCGCAACATTGCCCGGGCAACGATGTTGGGCGTGGCGCTGACCGGCCTGGTCTACTTCGGCATTTCCGCCGCGTTTGCTCTATACATGCCCATCGATGAAGCGGCCGCCAGCCCGGCTCCAATTGCCAGTTATCTGGGACGTTACCTGGGCGGCGACGTAGCGATCGCCGTCGCTCTGTTTGCAGCGATCAGCGCCTTCGGTACGCTCAACGGCTGGGTCCTGGTCCAGGCCGAAATGCCTTGGGCCATGGCCAAGGGCGGGGTCTTTCCGGCCTGGTTCGCGCAGGAAGGCAGGCATGGCACCCCGGTCCGCTCGCACCTGGTATCCAGCGGCCTGCTGAGCGGGATCACCCTGCTCAACTACCAGAAGGGCATGACCGACCTGTTCGGCTTCATTGCCTCGGTCAGCCTGGCGGCGGGGCTGGTCGCTTACCTGATGGCTGCACTGGCCGCGCTGAAGCTGGCGCGCGGCCAGGCGTTGACCGTGCTGGCAGCACTGGTGGCCGTGGCCTTCTTCTTCTGGGCTGAATACGGGCTTGGCACCGAAGCGATGCTTTATGCTGCGCTGCTGATCGGTGCCGGCCTGCCGGTCTACCTTTCGGTCAGGACCGCAACAGCTTCCTGATCAGCGGGCGGTCGGCGAGGATCGCGTGGGCCGCGTTGTGGCCCGGCGCGCCGGTCACGCCCCCGCCGGGATGAGTGCCCGCGCCGCACATGTAGAGCCCCTTGATCGGCCCGCGATAGTCGCCGTGGCCCAGCACCGGGCGCGCGGCCCACAGCTGATCGATGCCCATCGTGCCGTGCATGATATCGCCGCCGATCAGCCCGAACTTGCGCTCGAGGTCCCAGGGGGAGTGGATCTGGGTGGCGATCACGCTCTTCGTGAAGTTGGGTGCATGATCGTTGACCGTGTCGATGATCAGGTCGGCCACCTTCTCGCGGTTGGCATCCCAGTCGACGGTCGGATCAAACTGCTGGCAGAACAGCGAGGCGACATGGCAGCCCGGCGGGGCCAGGCTGTCATCGACCGTGCTGGGGATCTTGATCTCGACGATCGGCTTCTTCGACCAGCCATGCTGCTGGGCATCGATGAAGGCCTGGTCCATGTAGTCCATGCCCGGCGCAATGATGATCCCGGCAGTGTGGTGTTCGGCCTGTTCCTTGCCCGGCAGCACCGAGAAGTCCGGCAGTTCCGACAGGGCGACGTTCATCCGGAAGGTGCCCGAGCAGGTCTTGTAGCCCTTGATCCGGCGGTTGAAGTCCTCATCGAGATCGCTGGAATCGACCAGCTGGCGATAGAGCAGCGCGGGGCCGGCGTTGGAGGCGACGATCGGGGCGATCAGTTCCTCGCCGCTTTCCAGCTTCACGCCCTGGACCTTGCCATTGTTCACCAGCACCTTGGCGACCGGCGCCTCAAGGCTGATCTCGACGCCCTGATCCTCGCAGGCGCGGGCCATGGCCTGGGTGATTGCCCCCATCCCGCCAACCGCATGCCCCCAGGCGCCCAACTTGCCGTTTACCTCGCCGAAGACGTGGTGCAGCAGGACATAGGCCGAGCCAGGGGTTGAAACCCCGGCATAATTGCCGACCACCGCATCGAAGGCGAAGGCCGACTGGACATAGTCATGCTCGAACCAGCCATCGAGGAACTGGCGGGCCGACTTGGTGAAGATGTCGAGCAGGTCGCGCTGGGTGGAGAGGTCAAGGTTGGCCATCGGCCAGCCCTGCTTCGCCGCCGCGACCAGTGAGGACAGGCCCCCGCCAACATTGGGCGGAATCTGGAGCGACAGGTCGCGCAGCACGTTGGCGACCTTTTCCAGCGCCGCATCGTACTTCGGGTAAGCCTCGGCATCCTTTTTCGAAAAGCGCGCGAATTCTGCCTCGGTCCGGCCCGGCCCGCCGCCCAGCTTCACGTAATCGTTCTCGAACGGGAAGAAGTTGCTGATCGTGCGTTCGATCACGCGGTAGCCATGGTCGTGCAGGCGCATGTCCTGGATCACCTTGGGGCGCAGCAGGCTGACCGTGTAGCTGGCGGTCGAATTGCGGAATCCGGGGTGGAATTCCTCGGTCACCGCCGCACCGCCGACAATGTGCCGCCGCTCCAGCACCCGCACGCGCATCCCGGCGCGGGCCAGGTAGAAGGCGCAGGTCAGGCCATTGTGGCCACCGCCGATGATCAGCGCGTCGTAAGTCTTGGTCATTGCTTGCTCCAGCCCGGTGCGGGCGCGAAGGGTTGGCGGGCCGCCGGAATCAGTGCCCGGATCTTGCGGGCGAAGCTGCGCAGGCAGACCTCGCTGCGGGCGATCGGGCCGGTGCCATAGGACTTGCTTTGCATCCCCTGCTGGACCCGGCTGATCAGCCAGGTATCCTCGGCATTGACCACCCGGTTGATCCGCCAGTTGGCATAGCGCGCCAGCTTCATTTCGCGGCGCCCATCAGGCAGGGCATAGGCCACTTCGCGCAGCAGGCACTCGGTCGGGCTGATCGGCAGCCATTGCATGAAGTCGATCTGGTCGGCGTAGATATCAAAGGCCATGTTCGGCCACAGCTTGTAATAGAGCCAGCGGCCGTGCGCTTCCTCGGGCAGGTGGTCCACCCGGGGCAGATGGGTGCGATAGAACTTCTCCCAGAAGTTCTGCTTTTCGCCCTTCACCACATCGCCATAAAGCCGGTCGGCCCAGCCATGCGCCTCGATCCGATAGGTCTTGCCGACCAGTCGCGACAGGCCATCGTGCGCCACCGGGATGTGAAGGTTGTCTGAGTAGTTATCGCCGACATTCTTCCAGTTCACCCCGCGCGGGCGCAGGCGAACCGGGGCCATCCGCTCCATATCTTCAAACCGGTACTGGCTGACCTCGGCCTCGAAGGGGGCCATCATCTCGCCCACCGAAGGGAAGGCGCCGGGGGACAGGTTGACGAAGATGAAGCCGTGCCAGACTTCGGTCGCGACCGGAGCCAGGCCGTTTTCCTCCAGCTTCAGCGCCGGGTACTCACCCTTCATTGGCACGCCGGTCAGCCGCCCGTCGGTTTCATAGACCCAGGCGTGATAGGGGCAGACCAGCTTCTTGGCACAGCCCATCGGCCCTTCGACCAGCCGCATCGCCCGGTGGCGGCAGACATTGGTGAAGGCCCGGATGACGCCATCATCGCCCCGGATCACCACCACGCTTTCGCCGAGGTAGTCGATCGTCTGGTAATCGCCGGGATTGGGAATCTCGTTCACGTGGCAGACGATCTGCCACGACGGGCGGATCACCCGCTCCATCTCCAGGTCGAAGAACTCGCGGTCGTGATAGATCCAGCCGGGCAGGCTGAAATCGGCGTCGGGATCGACGTCCGGCCCGTCGATTTCGGCAACGATGGCTCCCAGCTTGCCCACGGCGACTCCTTCAAACCTTGTTGGACAGTCGTACAACAAGTGGTAGGATGCCGCAAGTGAGCACCGCGCCCGCCTTTCGCCGGTCTGAACCCGATGCCCGCCGCCTCAGCCTGATCGAGGCCTGCGCCCGCGTGCTGGCCCGCGCGGGGATCGCCGGGGCGAGCGTGCGGACCATCGCGGTCGAGGCGGGCGTATCGCCGGGGCTGGTCGGGCACTACTTCCCCGGCGTCGACGCGCTGATCGCGGCGACCTATGGCCACACCGGGGCGCGGGTCGATGCCGCGCTGGAAGCGGCCGTGGCGGCGGCGGGCGATGATCCGCGCGCGCGGCTGGAGGCCTTCGTTACCGCCAGCTTCACCGCCCCGATCGCCGATCCCGAACTGCTCGCCACCTGGATCGCCTTCTGGAGCCTGGTCCGCGCCCGCCCGGAAATCGCCGCCCTGCATGACGAGCAGTACGGCGGCTTTCGCGCCCAACTGGAAGCCTTGCTGGCCGCCGCCGGGGTCGCCCGGCCCGAGCTGCGCCCGCGCGCGATCGAGCTGACCGCGCTGGTCGACGGGCTGTGGCTGGAACTGTGCCTGTCGCCTCAGGCCTTCAGCGCGGACGAGGCGGCTGCCATCGCCCGCGCGGCCCTGGCGCGGATCATTTCGCCAGATCGGGCAACAGGCTGAAGTAATAGACCAGGCCGGGGCGGATGCCGCTCAGCGGAATACGCTCGTTGAGGCCGTGCGAATAGGAGTCGCTGTCCTTGATGAACAGCGGGCTGACCGTATAGCTCGGTACGCCCTTGGCGCGGTACCACATCGCGTCGGTTGCGCCCGAGCTTTGCGCCGGGAACACCGGCACGCCGGGGCGGGCCAGCTTCATCGCCTTTTCCACCGCCCCGATGAAATCGGCGCGCATCGGCGAAGCGGGGCTTTCGGTCGAATCCCCGCCGGTGAAATCGCTGAACTTCACCTCCGGCACATTGGCCACCCGGGCCAGCTCGGCGATGATCTCCTCGCGCCCATGGCCGGGGAAGATCCGGCAGTTGACGTTGGCTGTGGCGCGCTGCGGCAGGGCGTTTTCGGCATGGCCGCCGCTGACCATGGTCGGCACGCAGGTGGTCCCCACCTTGCCGACATGGCTGGGGCTGGCGCGCAGGACGGCCAGCGCGGCCTCGTCCGCCGGGTTGACGGCAAAGGCCCGCATCGCGGCAGCGATCTTCGGGTCGCTTTCGAACTGGGCGGCCTTTTCGAAATAGGCCTTAGTCAGCGGGCTCTGCTCGGCCTTTAAGGTGTAATTGCCGATCCGCTGGAGCGCGGTGGCCAGCTGGGTAATCGCGTTTTCCGGGCGCGGGGCGGAACTGTGGCCGCCGGGATTGGTCACCTCCAGCTTGACGTCGAGATAGGTCTTCTCCGCCCCCTGCCAGGTCCAGTAGAGCGGCTTGCCGGTGGCATCGTCATAGGTGCCGCCGATGCCATCGGTGTTGAGCATCATTTCCGCCCCGGCAAAGCGTTCGGCCAGGATGCGGCTGGTCTTCATCGTGGTTTCCTCGTCACCCGAGAAGGCGATCACGATGGTCCGCTTCGGCTTGAAGCCGCTCTTGCGCAGTTCCATCAGCGCGACCATTGCCAGCACTTGCGAGACCTTCTGGTCGCTGGCCCCGCGGCCATAAAGCAGGCCGTTTTCGACCACCGGGATGAAGGGATCGCGCTCCCAGTCGGCGGGCTTGGCCTCGACCACGTCCATGTGGCCGGAAATCACGATCGGCTTGAGCTTGGGATCGCTGCCCCGCCAGGTGGCGATGAAATAGGCGGTGTCATCCACCGGCACGATCTCGAAATCGCTCTCGGCCCAGCCGGCCTGGAGCAGCGCAGCCTTGTAGGCGCGCGCGACATCGGCCGTCTTGTTGCCTTCCCCGCGGACCGAACGCAGCGCGATCACCTGCTTCGACAGGTCCAGAACCTGCCCCTCGGCCGCCGCACTGGGGGCCTTCGGGGGAGCAGCCAGCGCGGGGACTGACAGGGCAGCAGCAGCAAGCAAGAAGGCCTTGGGCGACATCGAACGTTCTCCTTTGAACTCCAGCCTAGGGCCGCACCGGCCATTCGGCAATGCGCGGGCCGTGGCTCAGCCGCGCGATCGCGCGGTCGGCCAGCCCCAGCCCCAGCCGAGCCCGCCATGACCGCAAGGCCGAGCGGTCCCCCGGCGCGGGGGCGCTGCTGCCGGCCTGCAGGGGGGTCAACACATGGTCGCGGAAAGCCTGGATCAGCCCGGCATCGCGCAGCACGGCAACATATTCGGCATTGGCGCGGTAGCTGACGAAATCGAAATTGCTCGATCCCACCACCAGCGCCTCGCCATCGATCAGCGCCGCCTTGGCATGCGTCATCATCGGGGTCAGCCGGATCCGGATGCCCGCGCTTTCGGCCACGCCCAGCAGGTAATCCCGGATGATCGGCTTGTTGTTGGGGCGCGGGGTGTAAAGCGTCACCTCGGCCCCGGCGCGGGCGGCCTCGCCCATCGCCGCGACGAAGGGAAAGGTCGGATAGGCGCTCACCACCTCGAGCGAGCGGCGCGCCCCGGCAAAGGCCGCGATCAGCGGGGCGAAGCCGGCCGGATTATCCGCCCCGTCCATGCTGAGCAGCGTCGCTCCGCCAATCTGCGCCGTCCGGCTGCCGCCATGGCCTTGCCAGTCGTGGTCGAACTCGCCCGCCAGCCAGTCGGCGATGCCGGGGTGCGTCACCCGCACCATCATGTCGTGCCAGGCAAAGTTGTGGTCGGAAAAGTTGATCCCGCCCAGCCAGGCGACATCGTCGATCACCAGCAGCTTCTTGTGATTGCGCAGCGCATAGCGCAGCGGATTGCGACCGATCGGGTTGGTTACCCGCACCCCCGCCCCCGCCGCCTGCAGCCGGGCGAACATGGCCGCTGTTTCCGCCGCCTCGGCATGGATCGCCGGATCGCGGGTCAGGGCCAGGAAGGTGTCGTTGACGACGTGGCGGGTGTAATCATCGACCAGCACACGGCGGTCGGCCGCCCGACTGGCGGCGATCACCCCGGCCACCGCCAGGCCTGCACCATCGCCTTCGAAGGTCATCGCCTGGACCAGAACCCGTTGACGGGCCTCGGCAATATCGCCCGAGCAGCGTGCCCAGAACGCCGCCGAGCCGACCAGCAGCTCCGCCTGAAGCGGTTCATCGTCTGGCAAGCTACCTTCGCCCATCGGGGCTGGCCCTTGCCAGCGACCTGCGGCGATGGCAAGGCCAGTCCCGGTCGCGAGGAAGGTAGATCATGCACGCCCCTGCTCCTCCGCACCTGGCGTTGGGCCGTCCCGTGAAAGTCCTCTTGCTGCTCTCTTCGCTGCACGGCGGCGGGGCTGAACGCGTGGCCGCCCACCTGCTCAACGGCCTCGATCCCCGGCGGATTGACGCGCGCATGGGCCTGCTGCGCAAGGCCGGACCCTATGTCGACCTGATCAAGGACCAGGACCGCCTGCTGGTCGCGACCGACGGGGAAACCCATTTCAATTATGACGGGCCGAACTCGGATCAATATGCACCTGGCAAGCTGATCGGCAGCGCCGTGCGCGCGCCGCTGGCGTTCCGGCACATGATCACCCAGACCCGCCCGGACGTGGTGATGAGCTTCCTGAAGGGCACCAATCTGCTCGCCTGGCTCTCACTGATGGGGCTTGGCCGCCGCCGCCCGCGCTGGATCGCGCGCGAGGGGAACAACGTGCTGGCCGTGGTCAACGAGGAAGCTCCCAACGAATTCGTGCGCAAGGTCTCGGTCGGGCTGACCCGCCGCGCCTACCGTCGCGCCGATGCCGTGCTGGCCAATGCCACCGACATGGCCGAAACGCTGCTGACCGACCTGTCGCTCGATCCCGCCAAGATGCGGATGATCAACAACCCGATCGACCTTGGCACGATCACTGCGGCCAAGGACCAGCCGGTGCCGGGGGCGCCGAATCGGCCATTCATCCTCACCGCCGGGCGGCTGGAGTTCCAGAAAGCCCATGGCGTACTGCTGCGCGCCTTTGCCAAGAGCGGGCTGTGGCGCACCCATGCGCTGGTGATCCTGGGCAAGGGTAGCCGGCTCAACCACCTGCACCGGCTGGCCGCCCAGCTAGGCATCGGCGAACATGTTCGCTTCATCGGCTTCGTTGCCAACCCCTATGCCTGGATGGCGCGGGCCGACCTGTTCGTGCTGCCATCGCGGTGGGAAGGCTTCCCGACCGTCGCGGCCGAGGCACTGGCCTGCGGCGCGCCGCTGCTGCTGACCGACTGCAAGTTCGGCCCGCGCGACGTGATCGAACCGGGGGTCAGCGGCGAGCTGGTCCCGGTCGACGATGTCGAGGCCCTGGCGCGCGGCATGTCCGACCTGATCGCCGCGCCGGAACGCCGCGCCGCCATGCGCGAAGCCGGCTTTGTCCGGGTCCAGCGCTTCGCGATCGGGGCCATGGTCGAACAGTACGCCGCCCTGTTCGAGGAATTCGCCCCGGTCTCGGCGCGATAACCAGCGTCTGTTAACCCGTTGCGGGTAACACTCGCGCACCCGCCAGTCCCACCCAGGGACAGGTGGCGGCGGGTGCTGGCAGCAATGGCGCGTTTGCGGCACTGTGGCCTGGCCGAAGTCTGGCGCGAGGAAGCGGGTCGATGAAATTCAATGCGATGGCGGCGATGCTGGTGGCCTTTGTCGGGCTGGTGGGCGCGGCCGGTTACATGCTGGTGCGCCAGCCGGTGGCCGAGGCAACTGTCCTCAGCGAAGCAGCCCCGGCACCTTCATCTTCGGCAGACTTTGCCAAGGCCGCCCCCGCCACCCCGATCGCCACCCCCGTGACCAAGCCCCGCGACGAACGCTTCGTGATCAAGCGGATCCTGCCGATCACCGGGCCGATCAAGTACGGCGAATGGCACTGGAACGAAGACGGCGTCCCGGCCGGTGGCCCGCTGGTGATGACCGTGGACCTCGAAGCGCGGGTCCTCTCGGTGTTCCGAGGTGGTTACGAAATCGGTGCCACGGCGGTGCTGCTCGGCACCCAGGAAAAGCCCACGCCGCTGGGCAAGTTTCCGATCATCTGGAAGAAGGCCGATCACTATTCCAGCATCTACGACAGCGCACCCATGCCCTTCACCCACCGGCTGACCAACGACGGCATCGCCATCCACGGCACCAAGGTGGAAAAGGGCTATGCCAGCCGTGGCTGCATCGGCGTGCCGAACGAGTTCGGCAAGAAGCTGTTCGCCGCAACCAAGCTGGGCGATGTGGTCTACATCACCAGGGGCAAGCGGATCGGCAAGGGCGACTCGCTGGTCGAGGGGTAGGTCGCCCCGGGCCTGACCCGGGACGACCGAAACCTCAGGCCAGCCCCTTGCCCAGCGAGCGCGGCGTGGCATCGCCAAGCTGGCTGCCACCGTCGATATCGAGGATCGTCCCCGTGATATAGCGCGCGGCATTCGAGCAGAGGAACACCGCACCCTCGGCGATTTCCTCGATCTCGCCCCAGCGCTTCATCGCGATCCGGTCATAGTGCTTCTCCCGGGTATCGGCATCGGGCGCGAGCCGGGCCATGCCTTCGGTATTGGCGATCGGGCCGGGCGAAATGCCGTTGACCCGCACGTCCGAACCCCACTCCAGCGCCAGCACGCGGATCAGCTGGTTGATCCCGGCCTTGGCCGCGCAGGCGTGGGCCTGAAGCTGCATCGGATTCACCGCTTGCCCGGCCGTGATCGCGATCAGCGAGGCACCCGGGACGTTGAGCAGGTCATGACAGCCACGGAACACGTTGAAGGTGCCGTTGAGGTCGATATCGACCACGGTCTTGAAGGCATTGGCGCTCATCCCGAGCACCGGCGCCAGGAAGTTCCCTGCCGCGCCGGAGACAACGATGTCCAGCAGCCCGAATTCATTGCGGACGTGCTCCATCGCGCTGCGGATCGCGCCGTAATCGCGCACGTCGGCGGAGAGGCCGATTGCCCCGTGGCCGATCTCGGCGGCGGCATTGGCGGCCTTTTCCGGATTGCGGCCACAGACCGCAACTTTCGCGCCCAGTTCGGCATAGCGCTTGGCGATCCCCAGGTTGATGCCCGAAGTGCCCCCGGCGACGAAGGCCACCTTGCAGTCGAGAATACCGTCGCGGAATGGTGATTGGGTCATGTCGCTCGCTCCTTAGCGCGGGGCCATGCGGATCGCGCCGTCAAGGCGGATGCACTGGCCGTTGAAATAGGTATTGCGCGCCAGTTCCAGCGCCAGGCTGCCGAATTCCTCCGGCTTGCCGAGCCGCTTGGGGAACGGCACCGAGGCGGCCAGGCTTTCCAGCACCTGCGGCTTTGCCCCCAGCATCAGCGGCGTGGCGAAGATCCCCGGCATGATCGAATTGACCCGGATGCCCACATCCGACAGGTCGCGCGCCATTGGCAGGACCAGGCCGTTCACCCCGGCCTTGGCCGAGCCATAGATCACCTGGCCGATCTGCCCGTCCTGCGCCGCGACCGAGGCGGTCAGCGTGATGCAGCCGCGCTCGCCATCTTCCAGCGGTTCAAGGCTCGCCATGCCTTCAGCCGAGATCGAGGCGATCCGGTAGGACGCGACCAGGATGCCCTGGACGCCATATTCATAGTCCTCGGTCGGGGTCCGGCGCAGTCGGCCGGCTTCCTTGTCAAAGGCCAGCGTCTTGCCGCGGCGGCTGGTCATCGCGCAGTGGACGGTGATCCGCTCCTGCCCGTGGGCGGCGCGCGCCTGGGCGAAACCGGCCAGCACCGATTCCTCAGACGTGATGTCGACATGGCAGAACAGCCCGCCGATCGCCTTGGCCACTTCCTCGCCCTTTTCGGTGTTCACATCGAAAATCGCGACCTTGGCCCCGGCGGCGGCCAGCGCCTCTGCCGTCGCCCGGCCCAGGCCCGATGCGCCGCCGGTGACGACGGCCGCAGTGCTCGAATCGATCTTCATTTGACTCTCCCTTTAATCGCGCGATTAATGACCTTTCGGCAGCGAGGCGGCAAGCCCCGCAGAAAGACCAGACGGCCAGCCGAGGGAGAGGGGAAATGACCGCAACTGCCGCATGGGGCGCAACCGCCCCGGATTCCGGGCTGAATGCCCTGACCATCGAGCGCCGGACCCTGCGCGACGAGGACGTGGCGATCGACATCGCCTTTTGCGGGGTCTGCCATTCCGACCTCCACGTCGCGCGCAATGACTGGGGCCGCACGACCTATCCCTTCGTGCCAGGGCACGAGATTGTCGGCACGGTCAGCGCGGTGGGCGCGGGCGTGACCCGCTTCAAGCTGGGCGACCGGGTTGCCGTGGGCACCGTGGTCGACAGCTGCCGCCACTGCGATGCCTGCCACGATGGCGAGGATAACTATTGCCGCGAAGGCTCGACCGGCACCTATAACGGCAAGGACCGGATCGACGGCTCTCCCACCTATGGCGGCTATTCGGCCAGCATTGTCGTGGCCGAACCCTATGTGCTGCGCCTGCCCGACAGCCTCGACATGGCCGCTGCCGCGCCGCTGCTCTGCGCCGGGATCACCACTTACAGCCCGCTGAAGAACTGGAACGTCGGCCCCGGCAGCCGCGTCGGGGTGATCGGCCTCGGTGGCCTGGGCCATATGGGGGTGAAGTTCGCCAAGGCGCTGGGCGCGGAAGTGACCATGATCACCACCAGCCCCGCGAAAGGCGAGGATGCACGAAAGCTCGGCGCCGATCACGTGCTACTCTCCACCGACAAGGCGGCGATGCGCGCGGCTGCGGCAAGCTTCGACTTCCTGCTCGACACGATCCCCGTGAAGCACGACCTGACCCGCTACCTGTTCCTGCTCGATCGCAAGGGCACGCTGTGCATCGTCGGCATGATCGAGCCGATCGAACCGTTCCATTCCGGTCTCCTGCTCGGCGGGCAGAAGGCGGTATCGGGATCGGGCGTCGGCGGGATTGCCCAGACCCAGGAAATGCTGGACCTCTGCGCCGAGAAAGGCATTCTGGCGGAGATCGAGGTGATCCCGGTCAACCAGATCAACCACGCCTTCGAACGGATGGAGCGGGCCGACGTGAAGTACCGCTTCGTCATCGACATGAGCACGCTGGAGCACTGAACCCATGACGCATAGTGTCGACCTCTACTGGTCGTTCCGCTCGCCCTATTCCTATATCGTCGTACCCAAGCTGATCGAGCTGGAGCGGGACTGGGACGCGCAGGTCAATGTGCGGCCCGTTCTCCCCATTGCGGTGCGCCAACCGGATTTCTTCGCCCAGGCCGATCCGCTGTGGTTCAGCTACCTGATGCGCGACTGCGTGCGCAGCGCCGAATTCGCCGGCCTGCCGCTGCGCTGGCCCCGCCCCGATCCGGTCGTGATGGACTATGCCACGCGGACCTATCCCAAGGAGCAGCCCTATATTCACCGCCTGACGCGGCTGGGCGTGCTGGCGGCAGAGGCTGGCCAGGGACTGGCGCTGCTGCGCGCGGTCAGCCACCTGATCTGGTCGGGCGAGACCGAGGGCTGGCACGAGGGCGATCACCTGGCCCGCGCCGTCGCCTCGGCTGGCCTCGACCTCGCCGAACTCGACGCCCGCCAGGAAGCCGAGGCCGAGCGGCTCGACGCAGTGATCAAGGCCAACGAGGCCGACCAGCGGCTGGGCGGGCACTATGGCGTGCCGCTGATGGTCTATCAGGGTGAGCCGTTCTTCGGGCAGGATCGCTATGACCAGCTGGTCTGGCGGATGCAGCAGAACGGGATGACGGCGCGGAGCTAGATCCGCCCGCCCGGCACCACGCTCAGCCTTGCGCGCAGCGTGGCGATCGCGCTGGGCGCATTGGGATCGCGCTCGCGCCAGCCGTTGTCGAGCCGCTTGAGCCGGGCGTGAAACCGCTCTGTAGCCTGGATCAGCCCGCGCACCTTGGGCTCTAGCATGGCGAGACGGCGCGGGTCGCTTTCCGGAAAGTCGGCCAGCTTGCCATAGCGGCGCAGCTGGAACTCGCTCAGCTCGCCGTTGAAATAGGCCCGGTGATTGAGCAGCCAGGCCACGGCGTGCATCATCCGCGTGGTGGTGCGCAGCGCCTCGCACGAAAGCGCAACCTGCGTCTCGTCCTCGTCACCGGCCGCCAGGTCGAGCCGTCCGGACAGCGCGAAAGTGGCGCGCACCTCGTCCGAGAGGACCAGCGCCTCGCAATAGAATCCTTCCACGATCCGTGGATTGATGCTTGCCGGATTAGCCATTGCCGCCGCGATAGGCCGGGCAGGCGGCCCTTGCCAAGCGGGTGGACGGGATTACCCCGCCCCATTTTCGCACTGTCCCGCACGGGGACGGATTTGGTCAAGATCGGGTAAACAGCCGCCGCACCCGGCGGCTTCAGGCGATGATGTCGGGGATCAGGTAATCCTCGATCAGCGCGATCTGGTCCTTCAACCGCAGCTTGCGCTTTTTCAGGCGGGCGATCTGGAGCTGGTCGGTGCTGCCCGCACCCGACAGGGCATCGATGGCCGCGTCGAGATCGCGATGCTCGATCCGCAGGATTTCCAGCCGTTTCTTCAGCTCGTCCTCAGTCACCCGGTCCTCCCGCTGCCCCGCCCGTCGCGCGACAAAATCGCCCTGTCGCACCGATCGTCGCAGCCATCGAAACAGGTGCTTCGCAAGATAGGCGGAATATGCTTCCATGACAATTGCAGCGACCCCGCCGGATAGCGAGTCGGTCCTTTCGATCCGGTGCCGCGCGGTGGCTCCTGCGCCCCTGGGGGCAAACGAAAGGAGTATCCCCGATGGACCAACCGCATGTCAGCGCTTTGCAACTCAAGCACGCGGGTCTGGAACGCCAGATCCAGGACGAACTGAACCGTCCCCTGCCTGACCTGGCGACGATCCAGGCCCTGAAGCGCCGCAAGCTGCGCATCAAGGAAGAGCTGGCGCACATCTAGCCAGCCCCAACGCCGCCCCGGGCGGGGGATCATTCCCCCCGGCCCGGGCGAACGGCACCGAACACCTCGCTATCAACCAATCGCCACGACCGGCAGTTCCCGGCGTCGGACTGAATGCGATTGCGCAACAGCACAGGCGCGTTCCCAAGCGCCGCGCTTTGGGCTAGCACCTTGCCTATGCCCAGCTCTGCCGCTTCGGCCGCCCGCACGATCCTGACCCGCCTGCACGATGTCATGGCTTCGCGCAGCCATGCCCAGGCCAAGCTCAACAACGTGGTCGAGATCATCGGTGAAGGCCTCGATAGCGAGGTCTGCTCGATCTACCTGCTGCGCGAAGGCATGCTGGAACTGTTCGCCACCCGCGGCCTCGCGCAGGAGGCGGTCCACGTGACCCGCATGGCCGTGGGCGAAGGGCTGGTCGGCACGATCGCCCAGAACATCGACATGCTGAACCTGGCCGAAGCGACGGCCCATCCGGACTTTTCCTATCGCCCGGAAACGGGTGAGGAAAAATTCCATTCCTTTGCCGGGGTGCCGATCGTGCGGCGCGAACGGGCGGTGGGCGTACTCTGCGTCCAGCATGCCGAGCCCCGCCGCTACGAGGAAGTGGAGATCGAGGCGCTGCAGACCGTGGCGATGGTCCTGTCCGAACTGATCGCCAATGCCGATCTGGTGGACGAGGAGCAGGCCCTACTCGGCCCCGCGCAGACCGGGCCGCAGCACCTGACCGGGCTCAGCCTGGTCAAGGGGCTGGCCAGCGGGGTGGCGGTGTTCCACCAGCCACGCATCACCATCGAACACACCATGGCTGAGGATCGCGATGCCGAACTGCAGCGCGTCTACCTGGCCTTTGACAAGATGCGCGAACAGATCGACCGGATGGCCAGCCAGGCCGAATTCGGCGTTGGCGGCGAGCACGAGGAAGTGCTCCAGACCTACAAGATGTTCGCTTATGACGAAGGCTGGAGCCGCCGGATCATCGAGGCGATCGATTCCGGGCTTACCGCCGAAGCGGCGATCGAACGCGTCCAGCAGCGCACCCGGATGCGGATGCGCCAGATCGATGACCCATTGCTGGCCGACCGGATGCACGACTTGGAGGACCTCTCCAACCGGCTGCTGCGGATCGTTTCCGGCCAGATGGGCACGGCGGCCTCGATGGGGCTGAAGCAGGATGCGATCCTGATTGCCCGCAACCTCGGCCCGGCCGAGCTGCTGGAATATGACAAGCGCCGCCTCAAGGGCGTGCTGCTGGAAGAAGGCTCGCTGACCGCCCACGTGGTGATCGTGGCGCGGGCCATGGGCATTCCGGTGCTGGGCCGGCTGCGCTCGCTGCGCGGGGCGGTGCGCGAGGGCGACCAGCTGCTGCTCGATGGCGATCAGGGCAAGGTCACGGTGCGGCCCAACCAGCCGATGCTGGAGGCCTTCGACGCCCGCTTCGCCAAGAGTCGCGAGCGCCAGGCCGCCTATGCCAAGCTGCGCGATGTCGAACCCTTTACCCGCTGCGGCACGCGCATCACGGTGATGATGAACGCGGGCCTGCGCGATGACATGCCAAGCCTGGCGCTGACCGGGGCCGACGGGGTGGGCCTGTTCCGCACCGAATTCCAGTTCCTGGTTTCCGCCACCCTGCCCGCGCGCGAACGCCAGACCCGGCTCTATCGCGACGTGCTGGAGGCCGCTGGCGACAAGCCGGTGGTGTTCCGCACGGTCGATATCGGCGGCGACAAGGTGCTGCCCTACCTACGCCACAACGATGGCGAGCAGGAGGAGAACCCGGCGATGGGCTGGCGCGCGCTGCGCGTGGCGCTGGAGCGCGACGGGCTGCTCAAGGTCCAGGCCCGCGCCCTGCTTGAGGCAGCCGCGGGGCGGACGCTCAATGTCATGTTCCCGATGGTCACCGAACCGTGGGAATTCGATGCCGCACGCCAGGTGTTCGAAAACCAGCGGGCCTATCTCAAGGGCCAGAAGAAACTGCTGCCCGATGCGATCCGCTATGGCGCGATGCTGGAAGTCCCGGCACTGGCCGAACAGCTCGACGTGCTGGCCCCCAAGCTGTCGTTCCTGTCGATCGGCACGAATGACCTGACCCAGTTCCTGTTCGCGGCCGATCGCGCCAATCCCAAGCTGGCGGAGCGCTATGACTGGCTCAGCCCGGCGATCCTGCGCTTCCTCAAGCGCGTGATGCAGGGCGTGGCCGGGCATGATGTGGACGTGACCGTCTGCGGCGAAATGGGTGGGCGACGGCTTGAGGCCCTGGCCCTGCTGGGCATCGGCATCCACCGCCTGTCGATCACCCCGGCCTCGGTCGGCCCGATCAAGGAGCTGGTCCGCAAGGTCGACCTCGGCGAAATCGGCAAGGCAATGACCGGCTGGCTGCACTCCCCGCCGCCCAGCCTGCGCGAGGCCTTGCTGGCCTGGGCCCAGGAACGCGGGATCGATTGCGATTGACCGTGCGGCCATTCGGCGCAGGGCATTGCCAACCTGTCGCATGACGCACCCCGCCAGCGGCTTTTGTCGTTGACAGCGCGGCGCAAAACGGGATGGTCGCGGCCCGAGGGGCAGGTTCAGAACGAAAAGGGCCGCTTCCGAGGTCGCGATGGTAACTGACGAAGAACACGAAGCCGAGCTCCCGCTCGAAAGCCCCGGCGTGCTGCTGGCCCGCGCGCGCGAAGCTGCGGGCAAGACCCGCGCCCAGATCGCCGCGCAAACCCGGATTTCCGAACGCCAGATCGAGGCGATCGAGCAGGATCGCTTTGCCGACCTGCCCTCGCGAACCTATGCGATCGGCTTCTCGCGCACTTACGCCAAGGCCGTTGGCCTGGATGGCAATGCCATCACCGCGATGGTCCGCGACGAGCTGGGCCGCCAGCAACCGGAATATGTCAGCCGCCCGACCCAGGCTTTCGAGCCTGGCGATCCGGCCCGGCTGCCCGGCAGCCGCGTGGCCTGGTTTGCTGCTGCCGGCCTGGCGCTGGTGCTGCTGGCCGGTTTTGCCTTCTGGCCCAACCTGTTTGCACCGGGCGGATCGCTGCCCTCGTTGCTGCCGCGGGAAACCCCGGTCGCGGTCGCCAAGGCCAGCCCCGCGCCCGCACCGGTCGCAATGCCCGCCGATGGCCCGGTGGTGTTTACCGCCACGCGCGACAAGGTCTGGGTGCGCTTCGCCGATGCCCAGGGCCAGCAATTGCTGCAAAAGGAACTGGCACTGGGCGAAAGCTGGACCCTGCCGACCGGACTGCCCGGCGTGACGCTGACCACCGCGCGGCCCGATGGCCTGGCAATCACGGTGGGCGGGCGCGCCGTGGCGCCGCTTTCGGCCAGCCAGCAGCTGATGCGCGATGTCCCGGTAACCGGCGCCGCCCTGCTGGCACGGGGCAATGCCAGCCCGGCGGCGAGCGATGCCGCCGCTGCGGCCGCCACTGCCCTCCTCCCGGCCCGCCCTGCCGCCCGCCCGGCGGCGCAGCGCGCGGCGACGCCACTGGCCGCCCCGACCGAGGCCGTGCCGACCGCGGCCCCGGCAACGGAGCCGACTACAGCGCCTGCCACGACCACAAATGCCGGAACTGCGGATAGTTAGCCCTGGCCGCTCGACAGGTTAACACCCGCGATACTATGTTTCACATGCCTGCCAGCCATGCCCGGCGGGCTGACTGACTGGATGGGACTGACCCGATGAACCGATTTGCCGCCCTGCGCCGCCCCCTGCTGGCAGCCCTGGCCGTGGCGCTGGCCGCGCCGGTAATCGCGCAAAGCAACGCGACCGACCAGGGCGCCGAAACACGGATCCGCAAGCTGGAAGCCGAAGTCCGCGCCTTGCAGCGGCAGGTCTTCCCCGGCGGTGATGGCAAGTTCTTCCCCCCGCTGGCCCAGCCCGGCACCCCGACCGCCAGCCCCAGCGGCACGCCGGCCAGCAATCCCGTGTCCGACCTGCTGACCCGGGTCGATGCGATCGAGGCCCAGCTGGCGCGGCTGACCGCCCAGCAGGAAGAGAACAGCAACAAGCTGGCGCAGCTGGAAGCGCGGCTGACCGCGCTTGCCACCCCCAGCCCTGCTCCGGCCCCGGCCCCGGCTCCGGCTGCGAGCGTGGCGGCGACAACGCCCGCGGCAGCGGCCACTACGGCAGCCACCACGCCTGCATCCGCGCCGACCACCGGTGCGGCCACCGGCTCCAACCTGACCGCGATGACTGGCCCCGCGCCGCGCCCCACCGCAACCGCACCGGCCCCGCGCCCGACTGCGACGCCGACTGCGGCCAGCGGGCGTCCGGCTGCTCGCCCGGCCGCGCCTTCCGCCCAGCGCCTCGCCGCGGTCCGCGCGATCGAGAAGCCCAAGACCGACGACGCGGGTGACGACGAGTACAGCTATGGCTTCCGCCTGTGGGAGGCCAAGTTCTATCCCGAGGCACAGCAGCAGCTGATCCTGTTCCTCGACAAGTATCCGCGCCACGCGCGCCGCTCGTTTGCGCGCAACCTGCTCGGCCGCGCCTATCTCGACGATGGCAAGCCGGTCGAGGCGCAGAAGTGGTTCCTGGAAAACTACAAGGATCGCCAGTTCCGCGATCGCGCGGCGGATTCGGTCTTGTTCCTGGCCGAAGCGACCAAGCGCCAGAAGGACACCAACCGTGCTTGCATCGCGCTGGCCCAGTTCGTCGACGAGTTTCCACGCGAAGCCGCCGGCCGCCTGAAGACCCAGTACGATGCCACCCGCGCCGGGCTCAAGTGCGATTGATAGGGCGCTTTCGCCCGCTTTGATCGAAAGCTTCGCCGCCGCTCTGGCGCGGCTCTGGTCGGCTCATGCCGATCCCGCCGCACGCCTTGCGCTCGCCGTATCGGGCGGGCCCGACAGCCTGGCCCTGCTGCTGCTGGCCCAGGCCGCCCTGCCCGGCCGGATCGCGGCGGCGACGGTCGATCACGGCCTGCGCGCGGAAAGCGCGGCCGAGGCAGAGATGGTGGCGGCAATCTGCGCCGCGCTGGGCGTACCGCACCGCACGCTGAAGGTTCAGCTCGATCCGGGCAACGTTCAGGCCGAGGCTCGCGCCGCGCGCTATGCGGCGCTGGCCGGGTGGATGGCGGAAGAGGATCTTGCCGCCCTTGCCACCGCGCACCATGCCGACGATCAGGCCGAAACCCTGTTGCTGCGATTGAACCGGGCGAGCGGCGTTGCGGGCCTGGCCGGGGTGCGCGCGCTGGGCCCGGTGCCGGGCACGCGCCTGCCGCTGCTGCGCCCGCTGCTCGACTGGCGGCGGGCCGAGCTGGCCGAAGTAGTCCGCGCCGCCGGGCTGACCGCCGCCGAGGATCCCTCCAACACCGACGATCGCTTCGACCGCGCGCGGCTGCGCAAGGCGCTGGCCCAGGCCGACTGGATCGATGTCCCTGCGTTGGCCGCCAGCGCCGCGCACCTCGCCGATGCCGATACCGCGCTGGACTGGGCGGCCCGGCGCGAATGGGACGAGGCGGTGACGCGCGGGCCGATGGGGCTGACCTATCGCCCGCAGGCCCCGCGCGCGATTGCCATGCGCGTCCTTGCCCGGATCGTGCAGGAACTGGACGGGGCAGAGCCGCGCGGCAGCGCCGTGGCGCGGCTGTTCGACAGCCTGGTCGCACGCCAGCCGATGTCGGTCGGCAATCTTGTCGCCCGGGCCATGCCCGAAGGCTGGACCTTCACGAAGGCGCCAGCGCGAAAAGCCTAGGGCATCGCCGCCCGCAGCGCCGCGTCCCAGCCGCTGCGCCGCGCCGCGCCGGGTTCGGCACCGGGCAGGAACCGCTGGATCTCGCCGCGCATCGCCGCTGCCGCATCGCCCAGCGAGCTGTGCAGCCCAACGCCGACCGCCGCCAGCATCGCTGCGCCGAGCGCAGTGGTTTCCACGAAGTGCGGCCGCTCGACCGGGACCCGCAGCACGTCGGCCAGATCCTGCGCCATCCAGTCGTTCGCGCTCATCCCGCCGTCGATGCGGAGCGAAGTCCAGGCCGCGCCATCGGCGGCAAAGGCAGCGGCCAGGTCGGCCGTCTGCATCGCCATCGCTTCCAGCGCGGCGCGAGCCAGGTGCGCGCGGCTGGTCGAAAAGCTCATGCCGGTGATCACCGCGCGCGCATCCGGCTGCCAGTGCGGCGCGCCAAGGCCCGATAGCGCGGGCACGATCGTCACCCCGCCGCTGTCCGGCACCGAGCGGGCCAGTTCCTCGGTCTCGGGCGCGGAGGCAATGATTCCCAGACTGTCGCGCAGCCACTTGACCAGGCTGCCCGCGACAAAGACCGAGCCTTCCAGCGCATAGGACCGCTGTCCGCCGATCTGGCACAGCACCGTGCCGAGCAGGCGGTGGCCCGATCGCGGCACTTCGCCGCCCATGTTGGCCAGCACGAAGGCCCCGGTGCCGTAAGTCGCCTTGGTCTCGCCAGGGGAAAGGCAACCCTGGCCGATCGTGGCGCTCTGCTGGTCACCCACCAGCCCGGCAATCGGGATTGCCCCGCCGAACAGGTCGGGCGTGGTGGCGGCGAACCGCCCCGCGTTGTCGACCACTTCGGGCAAGGCGCCGCGCGGCACGCCGAGGAGGTCGCACAGGCCTTCATCCCAGCTCGCCCCGGCCAGCGGCAGCAGCAGGGTGCGGCTGGCATTGCTGGCATCGGTGACATGCGCCCCGCCCGACAGTTTCCACGTGAGCCAGGCTTCGACCGTTCCCAGCGCCAGGCGCCCGGCGGCCGCCGCTTCGGCCACGGCGGGCACATGGTCGATCAGCCAGCGCATCTTGGTGCCGGAGAAATAGGGATCGAGCAGCAGGCCGGTTGCCGCCTGGACCACCGGCTCCTGCCCGGCATCGCGCAGGGCTGCGCAGAATTCGGCGGTGCGGCGATCCTGCCAGACCAGCGCGTGGTGCAAGGGCTGGCCGGTGGCCTTGTCCCAGGCCACGACGGTTTCGCGCTGGTTGGTGATCCCGATTGCCGCCACCCGGCTGGCCCCGCCGGCGGCGCTCACCACTTCGCGGGCGCAGGCCAGGGTCTTGTCCCAGATCTCGCCCGCGTCGTGCTCGACCCAGCCGGGCTGGGGATAGTGCTGGGTCAGTTCCTGCTGGGCCACGCCCTTTAGCGCGCCTTCGGGCGTGAACAGCATGGCGCGGGTGGACGTGGTGCCCGCATCGAGAACGAGGATCAGGTCAGTCATGCTTGCCTTCTTGCCGTTCACATCGAGCGAAGTCGAGACACCATGCGCACCCGTATCTCGACTTTGCTCGACACAAACGCCTGTAGTTACCATATGGGTAGGCATGGATGCCCCGCCCAAACCCTGGCCCACTGGCCTGAGCGAGCAATGCGAACCGCTGGTGCGGCGCGTGCTGGCCCCCAATCCCTCGCCCTATACCTTCACCGGCACGCAGACCTATATCGTCGGCGCGGGGGATGAAGTGGCGGTGATCGATCCCGGCCCGGCGGACGGCAGCATCGGCAGCGAGCCCAGCCCGTTCAAGGGCGCGGATACCAATGGCGTCGGCCATGTCGAGGCGATCCTGGCGGCGGTCGGCACGGCCCGGATCACCGCGATCCTGTGCACCCACACCCACCGCGACCACTCTCCCGCCGCCGCCCCTTTGAAGGCGCTGACCGGCGCGGCCATCATCGGCTGCGCGCCCTTGGTGCTGAGCGACGATGGCCCGCGCGCCGACAGCGCCTTTGACCACAGCTATGCGCCCGACCGGGTGCTGAGCGATGGCGAGCGCATTTCCGGCCCCGACTGGACGATCGAGGCTGTCGCCACGCCGGGCCATACCAGCAACCACCTGTGCTATGGCCTGGTTGAAAGCGGGGCATTGTTCACCGGCGATCACGTGATGGCCTGGTCGACCAGCGTCGTCTCGCCCCCCGATGGTGACATGAGCGCCTATATGGCGAGCCTGCAAAAGCTTTATGACCGCGACGACAAGCGGCTTTACCCGGCCCATGGCCCTGCGGTGGACAAGCCGCGCCAGCTGGTGCGCGGCATGCTGGGCCACCGCCGCAGCCGCGAGGCGCAGATCCTCAAGCTGCTGGCCACCGGGCCGCAGCAGATCCCGGACATGGTTGCCGTGATGTACAAGGGGCTCGACCCCCGGCTCACCGGCGCGGCGGGCCGATCGGTGCTGGCGCATCTGGTTGACCTGGAGCGCCAGGGGCGGGTGGCCTGCCGCGACGAAATCTGGGCAGTCAGCGCCTAGCCGCGCCAGCAATCACCGCTTTCGTCCCAATCGAAACCATGGCAAGAGTCGGCCCAGTGGGTCGCGCCATGGGATGGGGAGAGCCAATGGCCACGACATTCGACCAGGGCGGCATGGCCGCGCGCGCCGAAGAGCGCTTTTTCTTCAAGATGGCCTGCCTGATGGGGGCGGTGATCGTGGCCGGGTTCAGCCTGCACCTGGCCATGGGGCGTAGCACCTTCGCCGTGCCGCTGATCTATCATGTCCACGGCGTGGTGTTCTTTGGCTGGGTCGCCCTGCTGGTCACGCAATCGGCATTGGTCGCGGGCGGCAATGTGGCGCTGCACCGGCGGCTCGGCTGGATCTCGGTGCTGTGGATTCCGCTGATGGTAGCGCTGGGCGTGGCCATTACGGTCACTTCGCTGCGGCGCACCGGCGGCCCATTCTTCTTCGATGCCAATGAATTCATGATCAGCAATCCGATCAGCATGATCACCTTTGCCGCGCTTTCGCTGGGCGCTGTGGCGATGCGCAAGCGGACTGACTGGCACCGGCGCCTGATGCTGGGTGGGATGGCGACGATCCTGGGCCCCGGCTTCGGGCGGATCCTGCCCGCACCGCTGTTCGGAGCCTGGGCCTGGGAGATCACCAACCTTGTCGGCCTGGTCTTCGTCGTGGCTGGAATACTGCGCGACAGAAAGCACCTGGGTCATGCCCACCCGGCCTGGTTCGTGGCGCTGTTGGCAGGGGTCGGCTCGCTCGCCCTGGGTGAGTTCCTGGCCTATACCGACTGGGGCATCGCGCTGACCGAGCAGATCATGGCCGGGCACCCCGGCGCGGCGCGGCCGATGCAGGCCTATGTCCCGTAATTGCGCGGCTTGATTAGCCCGGCCTAAAGGGCCATCTGGGACCCGCTTCGCAAAGGGACCCCCAGATGACCGCCCAGCCGACCAACCTTTCCGGAATCGACGTCCGCGCCGAGATCGAACGCCTGCGCAAGGAGCGCAACGCGGTGATCCTGGCGCATTACTACCAGAAGCCGGAAATCCAGGACCTGGCCGATTTCGTGGGCGATTCGCTGGAGCTGTCGAAAAAGGCGGCAGCCACCGATGCCGATGTGATCGCCTTCTGCGGGGTGAAGTTCATGGCCGACACGGCCAAGATCCTCTCCCCCGACAAGATCGTGATCCTGCCCGACCTGGACGCCGGGTGCAGCCTTGAGGACTCCTGCCCGCCGGAAAAGTTCAGGGCTTTCCGCGAGGCGCACCCCGATCACATCGCGCTGACCTACATCAACTGTTCGACCGAGGTGAAGGCGCTGTCGGACGTGATCGTCACCAGCTCCAGCGCCGAGACGATCCTCGCCCAGATCCCGCCCGAACAGAAGATCATCTTCGGGCCTGACCGGCACCTCGGCGGCTATCTCAACCGCAAGTTCGGGCGCGACATGCTGCTCTGGCCGGGGGTCTGCATCGTTCACGAGGCCTTCAGCGAGACCGAGCTCCTGAAGCTCAAGGCCCAGCACCCCGGGGCGCCGATCGCCGCGCACCCGGAATGCCCGCCGACCATCGTCGACCATGCCGACTATGTCGGCAGCACCAGCGGCATCCTGAACTTTGCCAAGACCTTCCCCGGCGATACCCTGATCGTCGCGACCGAGCCGCACATCATCCACCAGATGCAGCTGGCCCTGCCGAACAAGACCTTCATCGGCGCGCCGGGGGCGGACGGCAACTGCAACTGCAACATCTGCCCCTACATGGCGCTCAACACGCTCGAAAAGCTCTACGTTGCCCTGCGCGACCTGCAGCCGCGGATCGAGATCGAGGAAGGCTTGCGGCTGAGGGCAAAGAAGAGCCTCGATGCCATGCTGGCCATGGCCGGCGGCACCGTGGGCAAGGGCGACCTGGACCGGGCCTAGCGCCCGGTCTCGCTACCCTTCGATCCCCAGCATCCGCCGCGCCAGCGTAAGGTGCGGGCGGTCGATCATCCGGCGGTCGATCTGGAGCGTTCCGGCGTCCGGGCTGCCGGCAAAGGCGGCGACGATCGCGCGGGCTTCCTCCAGTTCGGCCTCGGTCGGGGTGAAGGCTTCGTTGATCACCGGCACCTGCGCCGGGTGGATTGCCAGCATCCCGGTAAAGCCATCGGCGCGGGCTTCCTCGGCGATCCGCTTCAGTCCCTTGGTATCGGCGAAATCGGCGTGGAGCGTGTCGATCGCGATCACCCCGCGGGCATGGGCCGTCAGCAGGGTCTGGGCGCGGACAAGGCGGAAGGCATCGGTCCAGCGGCCATCCTTGTCATACTTGCGGCTGGCGCCGATCGCGGCGGACAGGTCTTCCCCGCCCCAGGTCAATCCAGCGAGGCGCGGCAGCGGCGCGGAGGCATAGGCCGGGATCGAGATGGCCGCGGCCGCCGTTTCGCTGACCAGCGGCAGGATCTTGACCGATCCGGTGGCGAGGCCGCTGCGCTGTTCCAGTTCGTAAAGCTCGGCCCCCAGCGCCTGGACCGATTCCGGCCCGGCCGACTTGGGCAGCATGATCCCGTCCGGCGCACCGGGCAGCACGGCGACAAGGTCGTCGCGCCACATCCGGCTGTCGAGCGCGTTGATCCGCACCCAGCGGCCGAACTTGCGCTCGGCGACCTGATGACGGTGCGCACCCAGCCATTCCCGCGCCAGTTCGCGGGCGCGCGGCTTGTTGGCCGGGGCAACCGAATCCTCCAGGTCGACTATGATCACGTCGGCCCCGGTCGCGGCGGCCTTGCCCAGCTTCTTTTCGCTGTCACCGGGTACGAACAACCACGAACGCATCGCCATGCCGGGATCGCCTTTCCTTATGCCGCCGGCTCAAGCGCCGGGTAATCGATGTAGCCTTCCGGTCCCGGCAGGTACCAGCTTTGCGGAACCCGGACGTTGGGCGCCCATTCCACCCCATTGCGGATTCGCCAGGCGAGGTCCGGGTTGGAGATATAGGGGCGGCCAAAGCTGATCGCCTCGCAGGCCCTGCTGGCCACATCGTCCGCGGCCTGTTCAGCGGTATAGTCGCTGTTGAGCACCAGCGGACCCTTGAAGATCGTGCGCAGGTGCGCGCCCTGCTTGGGCACCTCGGTTGCGCCAAAGGTGCCGTCCGGCCCCGGCTGGCGCAGTTCGAGGAAGCCGACGCCGAGGTCCTGCAGCACCCGGGCCGCCGCGCCGAAGGTTTCGGCCGGGGTGGCATCGTCACAGCCCTGCGTTTCGCCATTGGGCGAAAGCCGGATCGAGACACGGCCGGCGCCCCACACGTCGATCAGCCGTTCCAGCACTTCGCGCATCAGCCGCACCCGGTTTTCCGCCGGGCCGCCATAGTCATCGTCGCGCAGGTTGGAGGAACTGCGGATGAACTGGTCAATCAGGTAGCCGTTGGCGCCGTGCAGCTGCACGCCATCGAACCCGGCGGCCTTGGCATTGGCGGCGGCCCGGCCATAATCGTCGACGATCCGCGCGATATCGTCCTTCGTTGCGGCGCGGGCCTGCTCATGCGGCTTGCGCCCGGTGGGGGTGTGGGCATGGTCCGGGGCCGTGGTGGCCGAGGCCGAGACCGGCGGATTGCCGCCCAGGAAATCGGGGTGGACCAGCCGGCCCATGTGCCACAGCTGCAGGATGATGCGGCCGCCAGCCTTGTGCACGGCCTCGGTCGTCAGCTTCCAGCCTTCGGTCTGCGCCTCGCTCCAGATGCCGGGCGCGGCGGGCCAGCCGAGGCCTTCGACGCTGATCCCGGTCGCTTCGGAAATGATCAGCCCAGCCCCGGCGCGCTGGCGGTAATATTCGGCCATCATCGCGTTGGGGATCGAACCCGGATCGGACCGACCACGGGTCAGCGGAGCCATCAGCACGCGATTGGGGCATTCGATCGCGCCAAGGCTGACCGGCTGGAACAGGGCTTCGTGCAAGGGATCCTCCACAGTGAACTGGCAGCAATTGTCTTTGCTTTCTTAACCGAGCGGCTAAGGCATCGGCATGACGAACGCAATGGCCAGCAATGGTACCGGTGGCGCACGCCCGATCCATTTCGCCGCGCTGCTGGGCGGCAATGCCGCCCTGGCGCTGGGGCCGCTGTGGGTGCGGCTGGCCGATACGGGGCCGGTTTCAGCCGGGTTCTGGCGGCTGGCGCTGGCCATCCCGTTCTTCGTCCTGCTGGCCCGGATGAACCGCCAGCCGCTGACCGGGATGTCGCGCGGCGTGCTGCTGGCGGTGCTGGCCGGCGGCGTGTTCTTCGCGCTGGACCTGTCGAGCTGGCACCTGGGGATCGAGCTGACCCGGCTGGGCAATGCCACGCTGTTCGGCAATTCGGGCTCGATCCTGATTGCCGCCTGGGGCCTGATCGCGCTGCGCCGCGCGCCGCGCATGCCTGAATGGCTGGCCTTTGCCGCTGCCATCGCCGGTTCTGCCATCCTGCTGGGCCGCAGCCTGGAGATCGACCGGACCACGCTGATCGGCGATCTGCTCTGCCTGCTGGCCGGGTTCCTCTACACCTTCTACATCCTGCTCGCCCAGCGCGGGCGGGCCGTGCTGGGCGGCTGGGCATTGCTGTTCTGGTCCAGCCTCATTGGCCTCCCGGTAATGGCAGGCTTTGCCCTGGCGCTGGGCGAGCCGTTCTGGCCGACCGACTGGACGCCGGTCATTGCCCTGGCCTTCACCAGCCAGCTGATCGGGCAGGGGCTGCTCGTCTATGCCCTGCGCCATTTCCCGCCGCTGGTGATCGGCCTGGCGCTGCTGACCCAGCCGACGATTGCCGTCGTGGTGGGCTGGCTATGGTTTGGCGAAGTCCTCGCCCTGCCCGACCTGATCGGCATGGCGCTGGTCGCCGCCGGGCTGGTGCTGGCCCGCAGCAGCGAACCACCCGCGCCGCGCGCCGCGGGCTGAAGCGGCTGTCCTACTTGCCGCGCATATGAGATGGGCAGGCCCGGGCCCCGCGCCCGGTCTTTCTCATCGTTGGCAGGCGCAGGCGAGATCCGGATTCACAGCCATGTCACCGGGGGTGGAGTTTTCGCACAGTACCCTGTCCACTGTGTCCACTCGTGCAGCAAACCCGTCCGTTACCTGAACGGCCCGGGGCGCTCATTCAGTCGGGGTGGTGGCCGGCGCCTCGGCTGCGGGCGCCTCGGCTGTGGGTGCGGCATCACTCGCCGCAGCGCTGGCTTCGGTCGCATCAGCCGCACCGGTGCTTTCCACCTTCGGCGCCAGCGGGGCCTGGCTGCGGACCGTATCGAGCGGCAGCATGGCATCGCTGACCGAACCCGGCAGGATTTCGCCCGCGGCGGTCCCCGCGCCTTCGTCCTTCTTGGCGCCCCCGCAGGCGGCGAGCATCAGGGCCAGGGAAAGCAGCGGAAAGGCGTGACGCATCACATGGTCTCCTGCGGCGGACAGGGCCGCTCCAACGCGGCGAGGAATTCGCCCGCGCGCTTCAGCAGGGCCTCGTCCCATGTCGGCATATCCACCGCATGGCCCAGCCGCGCAAGGCTGGTGACGCCGAATTCGTCGATCCCGCAGGGGACGATCCCGCCAAAGTGCGACAGGTCCGGGTTCAGGTTGACCGAAAAGCCGTGCATCGTCACCCAGCGGCGGATGCGGACACCGATCGCGCCAATCTTGGCCTCGCGCCCGTCGATGTCGCGGGTCCAGATGCCGATCCGGCCTTCGCTGCGCCAGGATTCGACCCCGAAATCGGCCAGCGTGGCGATCACCCAGCCCTCCATCGCGTGAACGAAGCCGCGCACGTCGCGCGCCCGGCGCTTCAGGTCGAGCAGGACATAGCCGACCCGCTGGCCCGGCCCGTGATAGGTATAGCGCCCGCCGCGCCCGGCCTCGACCACTTCGAAGCGCGGATCGAGCAGTTCGTCCGCCGCCGCGCTGGTTCCGGCGGTGTAGACCGGCGGATGCTCCAGCAGCCAGACCAGCTCGGGCGCGGTGCCGGCGGCGATCGCGGCATTGCGCTCGGTCATGAAATCGAGCGCCGCGCGATAGGGCACCTGCGCTTCATCGCGCCGCCATTCGATGGCTGGATCAAGACCGGGAATCATGGCACGTTGCGTGGCGGCAATTGCTGTGGTTATCAAGGGGCTTGCACAGGGGCGTGACCGGTTCGGCAGCCACCTGACACAGGGGAGACTTGCCGATGCGGTTCGACAGCAATCGTGCCTGGACCGAAGCCACCGAGATCGTGCGGGCCAATCGCGCGGTCCTGTGGGCTGTGGCCGGGGTGTTCCTGGCCCTGCCGGTCTTTGCAATCACCCTGCTCGCACCCCCGCCCGAAGTGCCGGAGGGCGCCGATCCGCGCGCGCTGATGGACCTGATGGGGGCCTATTACACCCAGGCCGCGCCCTGGTTCCTCGCCATGGCGGTGTGCCAGCTGATCGGCACCCTGACCATGCTGGCGCTGTTCACCGATCGCACCCGGCCGACCGTGGCCGAAGCGTTGCAGCGGGGCGTGAAGGGGCTTTTGCCCACGATCCTGGCGCAGATCCTGGCCGGGTTTGCCTTCTTCCTGGCGGCGATGCTCCTGATTGGCCCGGCCAGCCTGGCCGGACCGGCGGCAACGGTGGTGGCCGTGGTGCTGGCGATGATGGGCTTTGCCTATGGGGTCACGCGGATCTCGATGGTGGCACCGGTGGTGATGGTCGAGGGACAGCGCAACCCGCTGGCCGCCCTGACCCGGTCCTGGCGGCTGACCGAAGGCAACGCCGGTCGGCTGCTGCTCTTCTATGCCCTGCTGTTCGTGGGTTTCTGGATCACGGTCCTGCTGCTGGGCGGGCTGGCCGACCTGGGGCTGCGGCTCATCCTGGGCGAACAGGTCGGCGCCCCGCTAGGGGCCTTCGTGGCCGCGGCGCTACAGGCGGTGATGACGATCTATTTCACTGCGGTCTACGCCGCGACCCATCGCCAGCTGGCCGGTCCATCGGCCAGCACCGAGGCAAGCACTTTCGAATAGGCTTCAAGGTCGGGGTCGGAACCTCCGGCCCCGCAACACCGGGGGGAGGACAAGCACATGCAGAAGTTCAGCGTCGGACAGGCCCTGTCCACCGCGTTCGAGATCTTCAAGGCGCGATTCGTGCCGATGGCGATCCTGACCGTGATCTATTACGCGATCCTGTTCGCGATCATGGGCACGGTCGGCATGGCCATGATCGGGTCGATGGCGATGGGCGGCGGAGACCCAATCTCCTCGGGCGCGGGCGCGCTGGGCGGGATGATCCTGCTTTACCTGGCGATCTACGCGATCAATTTCTGGCAGCAGGCGGCGATGTGCCGCCTCACCTCCGATCGCCACGAACCGTCGGTCGGGGCGGCGATGACCGCCGGGCTCGGAGCGATCCTGCCGCTGTTCGGGGTGCTGGTGCTGGTACTGGTGGCGGGCTTCGTCGTCGCGCTGGTGTTCGGCATCGCCATTGGCGGAGCGGCGATGGGCACCCAATCATCGGCTGTAGGCGTGATCGCCGGCTTGGCGATGCTGGCGGGCGTGATCTACCTGGCCCTGCGCCTGTCGATGACCCTGCCGGCCATCGCGATCGAGGATCACCGCAACCCGATTACCGCACTGCGCCGGTCATGGGACATGACCCGCGGCCACGTGCTGCGCCTGCTGGCCCTGTTCGTGATCGTTGGCGTGGTGATGGGCCTGGTTGGCTTCACTGTCCTGTCTGCAACCGCAGGCGGGATGATGGCCAGCATGGCGGCCGGCGGCGGCGCACCGGGCGCGGTGCCAAGCATGGCGGCGATGGGTTCGCTCTTCGTGGCGATGGTGCTGTTCGGGCTGACCCTGGGCATCTTCCTGATGGCCCTGATTGGCGCGATCCATCGCCAGCTCAGCGGGGAATCGGTGGCCGAGGTCGAAGCCACTTTCGCCTGATGAGGCGCCGGGGCGGCCGCGCGCCGCCCCGCGCTCAATCTTTCCAGCCCCAGAACAGCTTGCAGGGCAGGACGTTGAGCGGTTCGAAATCCTGGTCGATCCGGGTGAAGTGCCGGGCCATATAGTCGCGCGCCCGGGCGCTGAACTGATAGACCAGGAAAGCCCCGCCCGGCCGCAGCACCCGGTGCGTGGCCGCCGCAATCGCTGGGCCGACTCCATCGGGCAGGGTCGAAAACGGCAGGCCCGACAGGACATAGTCGGCATGATCGAAGCCGTGGGCGCGGACGATCTCTTCGACATCGGCGGCCGAGCCCAGCACCGGGATGAACCGGCTGTCGGTGATCGTGGTCTTGAGGTAATCGATATAGAGCGGGTTGGTATCGATCACGATCAACCGCCCGTCGCGCGGCAGGCGCTGCAACACCGGGCGGCAGAAGGTGCCAACCCCGGGGCCATATTCGACGAACAGACGGCATTCATCCCACTTCACCGGCTTCAGCATCCGCTGGATCGTGAAACGCGATGACGGGATGATCGAACCAACCATCACGGGGTGTTCGATGAAGCCCTGCAGGAACACCCCCCACGGACCAAGCGCACGCTTGATTCGACGCCTGATTCGGGCCGGGAGCGGCTCGCGGGCAAGCTCGGGGGAAGTCATGCGGGGGATGCGATCCTGTGTTATCGGGATACAACGCTGCCTTTCACAAATTTATCGGCCCATTGCAAGGCGGTTGCGACGGACCTAGGGGCTGGTTTCATGTCGCAACCCGATCCGCCCGCGACCAGCCCGGTCACCGCCACTCTGCCGCGTGCGCGCGTGGCCTTGCTCTTCACGGTGATGCTGGTGACGGCTGCGGGCAATACGGCGATGCAATCGGTCATGCCCTCGATCGGCACCGCGCTGAAGGTCGAGGATTTCTGGATCAGCCTGGCCTACACCTGGTCGGCGTTGCTGTGGATGCTGTGCGCCCCGTTCTGGGCGCGGCGCAGCGACCGGCGCGGCCGCAAGGCGATGATGGCGCTGGGGCTGATGGGCTTCATCACCAGCTTTGGGCTGTGCGGGGTGGCGCTGTGGCTGGGCCTGCACGGCTATCTTGGCGCGCTGGCAACGCTGTTGCTGTTTGCCGCCTGCCGCTCGCTTTATGGCGGGTTCGGATCGGCCGCGCCGCCGGCGGTCCAGGCCTATGTCGCGAGCCGGACCAGCCGGGCCGAGCGGACTCGGTCGCTCTCGCTGATCTCGTCCAGCTTTGGCCTGGGTACCGTGCTGGGTCCGGCGCTTGCCCCGCTATTGATCCTGCCCGGCCTCGGCCTGGTCAGCCCCTTTTTCGCCTTCACCCTGATTGCGGTGGTGGTGCTGGTGGCACTGCGCTGGCGCCTGCCAGACGATGCCCCGGCCTATGCCGCGCGCGGCGACGTGATGGCCGCACCCTTCAGTGCCAATTCGGACTCGCGGCTGCGCGACGAAGCGGACGATAACGGCGAGGCGAGCGCCTTGCCATCAAAGGTGCCTGACCTGAAATGGACCGATCCGCGCCTGCGGCCCTGGCTGCTGGCCGGCCTGCTGGGTGGCCATGCCCAGGCCATGGTCATGGGGATCGTCGGCTTCCTGGTGCTTGACCGGTTGGGCCTGCGCGCCACCCCGATGGAGGGGGCCGGGCCAACCGGCCTGGTGCTGATGGCCGGGGCAACCGCCACCCTGCTGGCGCAATGGGGTATCATCCCGCTGTGGAAGCTGGGGCCGCGCGCCTCCAGCCTGTGGGGTGTGGCGCTGGCCGCAGTCGGCGTGGCGCTGCTGGCCGTGGCGGGGGACCTGCACGCCATCACGATTGGCACGGCAATCGCTTGCCTGGGCTTCGGCCTGTTCCGGCCAGGCTTTACCGCCGGAACCTCGCTGGCCGTGAGCCGGGCGGAACAGGGGCAATCGGCCGGGATCGTCGCCTCGGTCAACGGTGCGGCCTATATCGTCGCTCCGGCGGTCGGGGTCTGGCTCTATGGCCATTCCTCGTGGATCGGCTTCGCCGTGATCGAGCTGTTGTGCCTGGCCGTGCTGGTCGTGGGCTTCAAGGGCATGGCCAGCGACGAGGACCTTGAGGGACGCCGCCAGGCAGGAAGCTAGAGGATTTCCCGCACCTTGTCCTGCGGGCGGCAGAGCCTGACGCCCTTTTCGGTTTCCACCAGCGGCCGTTCGATCAGTTTCGGCTCGGCCGCCATGGCCGCCAGCACAGTGGCATCGTCAGCCTGGGGCAAGCCCCGCTCTTCGGCATCGGCGCCCCGCAGGCGCAGCCCCTGCTGCGGGGTCAGTCCGGCGGTGCGATAAAGCCGGGCCAGTTGGTCGGCACTCGGCGGATCGACGAGGTATTCGATCACGGTTAGGTCTATCCCGGGGGTTTCCTGCAGGATCGCCAGGGTCTTGCGCGAGGTGCCGCAAGCCGGGTTGTGCCAGATCGTTGCCTTCATCGTCGTTCCTCCTGGGCAGTTGCGTCTCTGCCATAGCGAAATCGCCCTCCCCGGCAATTTGATGCTTGTCAATGCGACCGATTCGCATTAGCGCCAAAATCGTTATTGCAAATCATTCTCAAAATGAGGATCTCGTGAGCATTACTGCCAAGCGTCTTGCCTTCCTCGCTTCCTGTGCCGCGCCTGCCCTGCTGGGCAGCGCCCCGGCCAGCGCGGAACTGGCGGCCGAGGCAGCCGATGCCCCGGCGATCATCGTCTATGGTCGTCCCGATGGCTATGACATCGAGAAGACCCGTACCGCGACCAAGACTGAAACCCCGCTGATCGACGTGCCGCAGACGGTCACCGTGCTGAGCCGCGAACAGATCGACGATCAGGGCGTCGAATCGCTGGGCGAGGCGCTGCGCTATGTTCCCGGCGTCGTACTGGGCCAGGGCGAAGGCCACCGCGACCAGGTGACCTTGCGCGGGCAGAACACCACGGCCGATTTCTTCCTCGATGGGCTGCGCGACGATGCCCAGTATTATCGGCCGCTCTACAATACCGACCGCGTCGAGGTGCTGAAGGGGGCCAATGCCCTGATCTTCGGGCGCGGCGGCGGTGGCGGGGTGATCAACCGCGTGCCCAAGGCACCGGAGTTCGAAAAGGCGCGGACCGATTTTTCGGCCGGGGTGGACAGTTTTGGCGGCTGGTCGATTGCCGCTGACCTCGATCAGCCCGTCGGCGAAAGCTTCGCCGCGCGCCTCAATGCCACTTACGAGGCGCTGAACAACCACCGCGACCGGTTCGACGGCCATTTCACGGGCATTGCCCCCACGCTGGGCTGGAAGCTGGGCGAGGCGACCCGGCTGGTCGCGGCGTACGAATATGTCGAGGACCGGCGCATCACCGATCGCGGCGTCCCCTCGTTCGCGGGCAGCCCGCTGCGCGGCTTTGACGAGGTCTTCTTCGGTGACACCACGCTCAACCGCGCCAGCGTGACCGCGCATATCGCGCGCGTGAAGGTGGACCACGAGTTCTCGGACAGCCTCAACGCCAACCTCGCCGTGCAGTTCGGCGATTACGACAAGTACTACGGCAACATCTATCCCCGCGCCGCCGCAACGCTGACCACGGTCGAATTCGAAGGCTATGAAAACTACAACAAGCGGCAGAATTGGTCCGCACAGGCTAACCTGGTGTGGCAGGGTGAAACCGGCGGGCTGAACCACCAGTTGCTGATCGGGTTCGAGGCGAGCGACCAGGACACCGATGATGCCCGCGCCCTCACCCTGTTCGGCCCGACCAACGCGAGCCGGATCACCGTTCCGCTGGGCCGACAGATCACTGTGCCGGGTGCCCGCTATGGGGCGATCAGCCGCTCATCGGCCTCCAACGTTCGCGCGCTCTCGGCCTATATCCAGGACCAGATCGATCTCGGCGAAGTGGTCAAGCTGGTGCTGGGCCTGCGGTATGACGATTTCCGGATCACCTCGACCAACCGCATCAACGGTTTTACCGCTACCCGCAGCGATGCGAAGTGGAGCCCGCGCGCCGGCCTGATCATCAAGCCGCGCGAGAACGTCTCGCTCTATGCCTCTTATGCGAGAAGCTTCCTGCCGCAATCGGGTGACCAGTTCGTGGTCCTAGATGCCACCACCGCGACGCTTGCGCCGGAAGAGTTTCGCAACCTCGAAGCCGGGGTGAAGTGGGACGTGACCGAACGCCTGGCCTTCACCGCCGCGCTCTACCAGCTTGACCGCACCAACACCCGCGCCAACGGCCCGGTCACCGGCGTGGCCGTGCTGACTGGCAAGAGCCGCACCAAGGGGATGGAGCTGGCGCTGGTCGGCACCCTCGCCAAGGGCCTTCAGGTGACGCTTGGGTATGCCTTGCAGGACGGTGAAGTGACTGCGACCACCACTGCTGCGCCCGCTGGTCGCACCCTGGCGCAGCTGCCGCGCCACCAGCTGTCGGCCTGGGGCCGCTATGACGTGACTGACCGGCTGGGCATCGCGTTGGGCGCGGTCAAGCAGTCCGACCAGTTCGCCACGATCAGCAATGCCGTGCGGATGCCGGGCTATACCCGGATCGACGCGGCGCTGTTCTACAAGGTTTCGGACGCCATCCAGCTACAGGTCAATGTCGAGAACCTGACCGACACCGATTACTTCCCCAGCGCCCATACCGATCACAACATCAGCCTCGGCGCCCCGCTCAACGCGCGGCTGGGGCTGAAGATCAAGCTGTAAGCTTCGTCCGCTCGGCCAGCCAGGTCTTGTTGCCGCGCTCCACTTCAAGGAATGCGGCCAGGACCGAGCGTTCCGGCGCGGTATGGCCGGTTTTGCCAAGCGCGGTGATCTGGGCATAAAACCAGTATTGCCCGGCAAAGCTGTCTACTGCGCGCAGCATCGGCACCTTTTTCAGGAACGATAGCCAGGCCGGAAACAGGCCCAGGCCGTTCTCGGCGCGCGGCAGGCTCTCCGTCCCGGCGAGGATCCGCGCCGCGCCATCGGGCTCGACGCAGAGCGGGCGGCCCAGACCGATCACGTCGGCCGCGCCGCGCGCCAGCGCTTCCTCCATGGCCGCGCGGGTACGAAAGCCTCCGGTGACCATCAGCGGCACCTTGACCGCATCCTTCATCGCCAGGGCGAAGTCGACGAAATAGGCCTCCCGCGCGAGTGTGCTGGCCTTGACGCCCGGCTGCTCGACCGGCTCCATTCCCTCGATCCCCAGCAGGCGCGGTTGTTCATAGGTGCCGCCGGAAATCTCGATCAGGTCCACCCCGTCATCGGCCAGCCAGCCAGCCACGGTCTGGCTGTCCTCGAAGGCGAAACCGCCCTTCTGGAAATCGGCGCTGTTGAGCTTGACCGACAGGGCGAACTGCGGCCCCACCGCGGCGCGGGTGGCGCGCACCACTTCGCGCAGGAAGCGGGCGCGGTTTTCAAGCGGTCCGCCCCATTCGTCGGTCCGCTGGTTCGATCGCGGGCTGAGGAACTGCGAGATCAGGTAACCGTGCGCGGCATGGATCTGGGCGCCATCGAAGCCGCCCTCGCGGCAGGACTGTGCCGTGCTGGCAAAGCGGGCGATCAAGTCGCGGATCTCGTCTCCAGTCAGGGCGACGGGTTCGCCGAACTGGCCACCGGGCAGGCCCAGCTTGACCGCCGATGGCGCCTTGGGCTGCGGGTTGACCGGCTTCATCGTCTGCCGCCCGGCATGGCTGATCTGCGCCCAGAACTGCGCTCCACCTGCCTTGGCCGCGCCGGTCCAGCGGCGCAGCGCGTCGATCATCGCCCCGTCGGCCGGCTTGTCGAGGATCACATTGCCGGGCCGCTCCAGGTGATCGCCATCGACCTGGACATTGCCCGACAGCAGCATGCCCGCCCCGCCCGCACCCCAGACGCGATAGAGCCGTTCCAGCTCCGCCGTTGGTCGGCCCAGCGGATCGGCCAGCCCCTCGGTCATCGCCGCCTTGCTGAGGCGGTTGGGCAATACGGCCCCGCAGGGCAGGGTCAGCGGCTGGTCAAGCATGGAGTATCCTTAGGTCAGGGGGCTTTCATTGCAGGCACGGCCGCAGCCGCATCGCCGGGGGTCAGCCCTGGCGCAGGCGCGGCGCTGATGGTTTCGAGCTGCCGTATCACCCGCCCGGCGCGCTGGATCGCCCGGACCAGGCGCGGATAGACCCCGCATCGGCACAGGTTGGGCACGGCGGCCTTGATATCCTCGGGCGAGGGATCGGCATTGCGCGCCAGCAAGGCAGCGGCGGCAATCGCAATCCCGGGGGTGCAGAACCCGCACTGGATCGCCTGCTCGGCCACCAGGGCCTGCTGGACGGGATGCGAACGGTCGGGCGAAAGCCCTTCGATCGTGGTCACCACCCGGCCTTCGGCCTCGGCCAGGGTTATCAGGCAGGAGGGCAGCGCCTCGCCATCGACCAGCACCATGCAGGCTCCGCAATCGCCCGCCCCACAGCCATATTTGGTGCCGGTCAGGTTCGCGCCGTCGCGTAGCGCCCACAGCAACGGGGTCTGCGGGTCCATGTCGAAGGCCAGCGGCCGTTCGTTGATGGTCAGGCGCGACATGGGTGGCTTAGTCGCGCCAGCTCCGGTCGGTCCGGTCGATCACCCGCACCCAGGCGTCGAAATCGGCCTTACCCGGCCCGCCAGGCAGACGGACCTGCCCCACGTCGCGCTGGTGAACCTGCACCACCTCGTCCGGGATCAGCACCGGCTTACCGGCCGCCATGGTTGCCAGCTGGATCTCGCAGGCGCGCTGGAGCGACCAGTGCTGGATGAAGATCTCGCCGATCGAGCGACCCAGGATCACCGGACCATGGTTGCGCAGCATCAGGATGCGCTTGTCACCCAGGTTCTGCAGCAGCCGTTCGCCCTCTTCAGCGCGGACAGTGACCCCTTCGAAATCGTGATAGGCCAGCTTGCCGATGAAGTTGCAGGCATAGAAATTCACCGGCTGCAGCCCGCCTTCCAGGCTGCACACCGCCATCGTCGCCGTGGTGTGGGTATGGCAGATCGCATGGGCCCAATCGACATGGCGGTGGAAATAGGCGTGCTGGGTGAAGCCCGCCTTGTTCACCGGGAACGGGCTGCCATCCAGCGTGTTGCCGTCGATGTCGATCTTGACGAGGTTGCTGGCGCAGACTTCGGAATAGAGCAGACCATAGGGGTTGATCAAAAAGGCTCCCTCCTCGCCCGGCACCTTAAGCGAGATGTGGTTGTAGATCGATTCGCTCCAGCCCAGGTGATCGAACACGCGGTAGCAAGCGGCCAGTTCCTGGCGGGCCTGCCATTCGGCTTCGCTGCAATCGAGATTGCGGGCGTGCGCGTTCCTGATCTGGGTGGCCATCGCTATCCTCCGGTTGTCCTTTGCAACCGATCCTAGGCGATTCGCGCCTACATGGAAATCCGGAAACCGGCCCATAGGGTGCGCGGTGCGCCAAGGTCGATCGAGCCGGCCTGGTTGCGGGTGATCACCTGCGCATCGGTCAGGTTCTCGGCCCGCAACACCAGCGCGAGCCGCTGCCCAAGCGGCACTTCGGCCACAGCATCAAGCGTGGTGGCGGCCGCCAGCCGGTCGGTCTGGAGATCGTCCTCCCACTGCGCGCCGGTGTGCTTCAGGCTGAGCGCGACGAGCGCCCGCTCGGCCGGCTGCCAGGCCAAGGTTGCAATTGCGCTCAGCCGGGGCACCTGCGCCGGGCGCTTGCCATTGAGCGCGGCCGACGCCCCGCTGGCCTGCACCCGCGCCGACAGCCACGACAGCGCCGTATCCAGACTGACCTGACCCGCCGTCACCGCCAGCGCGGCTTCCAGCCCGCGCGAGCGAACGGCATCGACATTGCGCCGTTCGCGCAGGTTCGGGCCAATCGTGACATTGGCGATTGCCCCCTTCACCCGGTTGTCGAAAGCAGTGAGACGCAGGGTGACATCGTCCAGCGGCGACCAGTCCAGCCCGCCTTCGAATCCTTCGAGCCGCTCGTTCGCCAGCGCGGCATTGGCACGGGTGGTAACGGGGAAAACCGTGAAGGGCCGGTAGAGCTCGTTAAGCGTCGGCTGGCGCATGCCGGAATAGGCTGCCGCGCGCAGCGCCAGCCCCGGCGCGGCCTGCACCCTGATCCCCCCGCGCAGGCTTTCCTGCCAGCCGGAACGGGCCGCGAAGGTGAGGTTGCTGGTGACAGTCCCGGCGCCGTTAGCCTCGCGGAAAAAGCCTTGGGCCACTTCCCAGCGATCGACCCGCGCAGCCAGGGTCAGCAGCAGCGGGCCAGAGCGCCAGTCATGTTCGGCATAGAGCCCCAGGTCGCTGTTGACCCCGCCCGCCTTGCGCCGCGCGGTGACCAGGCCGGTAACAGCACTATAGGCCTCTTCCTGCATTTCCCCGCTTTGGCGGCGCCAGTCGATCCCCAGTCGCAAGGCATGGGCTTCGCCAAGCGGCGGGCGCAGTTCGAACTTGGCACCAAGGCCGGTGGCCGGAGTGCGCCGCTGGTCCAGCGTCTTGCGGAAACTGGTGGCGGAAATGACCACGTTGGAAAAATCGCGCGCCTGGACATAGCCCAGCGCCTCGAACTGCCAGGCCCCCCGCCCGACCAGTCGCAGCGAGGCGTCCTGTCCGCTGGCGCCGCTATCGGCCCCGGCAAAGCGCAGCGTGCGGTTATCGTCAAATAGGCTGGCGCGGGCTTGCAATTCCAGCTCCGGCCCCAATGGGGCGACGGCGCGCAACGCGGTGGACCAGCTATCGAACCGCGCCCGGACCGAGGCGGGCACACGCTGCGCCTCGGACGTGGTCCAGAAGCCCTGCCCCCGGTCCCACCGGCCTGAAAGCACGGCAAACCCCGAGCCAAGGCGCGGGGCGAGGCTGGCCGAAAGCTCGCTCTCACCCCGGTCATTGACCAGCGCGGCGGCAGAGAACAGTCCAAGCGCATCCGGACCGGCACTGGCAAGGTCAATTGTCCCGGCCACCGCGCCGGCGGCAAAGGCCCCGGCCCCACCGCCGCGCAGCACGCGCACCGAATCGAACCGCTCCGGCGGGAGGGCCGACAGCGGGACATAACCGAAAAAGGGATCGACCAGCGGGACGCCGTCAAGCAGCACCAGCGTGCGACTGGAAGCATTGCCCCCCAGCCCGCGCAGGGTGATCCCCTGGGCAGAAGGGTTGGCCGAGCGGCTGTCCGACCGGCGGAACTGCTGCACGCCAGGCGCGCGGGCCAGCAAGTCCTCGATCCGGCCCGAAGCAAGGCTCCGCGCATCCTCGCGGGTCAGTTCATCCCCGGCATAGGCCCGCTGGCCTTCTGGCGCATCAAGCGCTCGTCCAGTGACGACAATCGCCTCGGGCAGGTCTGCTGATTGAGGTGCGGTGGCCAGCGCGGGCTGCGCTGCCGTGGCAACAAGCAAGCCGATCGCTGAAAAGTGGTGCCGCTTACGTGACTCGAACACGTGACCCCATCATTACGAATGATGTGCTCTACCGACTGAGCTAAAGCGGCCCATCAAATGGTTTGGTGGAGGCCCGAGCCGGAATCGAACCGGCGTAAACGGATTTGCAGTCCGGTGCGTAACCACTCCGCCATCGGGCCATCCATCCCCTTTGGCGAACCGCAGGGGAAGCGCGCCACTAGCGCGGGGGGCGGCGCTGTGCAACCGATTCATCCAATCCGGGCAAAGCGCAACAGGCGGCGGGCAGGGTCGGCTGCCTCCAGCCGCACCCGGATCCGGTCGCCGGGCACCACCTCATTGGCTGCGGTGCGAGCGACAACCGGAGCCGCACAGAGCTGGATGCGGGCACCGGCTTCGCCAAGGTCGGTCACTACGGCCTCGAAGACCTCGCCCTCGCGCCCGGCCAGCAGCGCCACTTCGGCCAGATCGACCACGGCGCGTTCGACCTGCCCGGCCCGCGCCTCGGCGCGCTGCATCGTCGTGGGCAGCCGCCCGAAGGCCGCGCTGATTTGCTCGGGCACGGGGCGACCATTGGCCAGGGCCAGTGCAGCCTCGATCACATAACGATCGGCCAGCCGCCGCAAGGGGGCCGTGGCATGGGCATAAGGCGCAGCAATGGCGGCATGCCAGGGCAGCTGCTCTGCCGCATAGGGGGCATAGCTGGCCCCCTGCCCAGCCCTCCGAACGGCCAGCATGAAGGCGCCGTGGCGCGGATCGCGCGGATCGAGCTGACGTTCGAACTGGGCCAGCGTGGCCTGGTCCGGCCAGATCAGGCCAAAGGCCCGCGCGGTCTGCCGCAGACGTGCCTCGGCCCAGGCATCGGGACTGGCCATCACCCGGAACAGGCCGGTGCGATGGGCCAGCAGCAAATCCGCCACGGCCAGGTTGCAGGCCAGCGAAAGCGCGGCGTTGTGCGTCTCGCTGGGTAGCAGCGGCCGCAGCCGCAGTTCGAAGCGGCCCAGCGCATCGCGATCCACTTCCTGTTCGGGCGGATCGACCCTTGCCGCCGCGCGGCGCAGCTCAGCCGCACCGATCCGGGCGGCGACCTCGGCAAAGCCGGGCGGCAAATCCGCCTCCCGCACCGTTTCGTAAGCCAGCTTGGCCCGGCTGCGGATCACCGCGCGGGTCACGCCATCGATGATCGCCACGCCATCGGGGCGCACGCGGACCGTGAAGACTACCGCCGGACGCGGGCCATCCGGCAGCAGGCTGGCAGCGCCCTCGGCCAGCGCCGGGGGATAGAGCCCCGCCTTGCCATCGGGCAGATAGGTCGTCACCCCGCGCGCCCAGGCTTCCCGGTCCAGCGGATCATCATGGGTCACGAACCAGCCGACATCGGCAATGGCATAGTGGAGCAGCCAGTCAGCCTCAGCCGACTCGATCGCGAAGGCCTGGTCAAGATCGGTCGATCCCGCCGGGTCGAGCGTTACAAAGGCCCGGTCCAGCCAGTCGGCATGGTCGGTGGGTTGCCGCTGCGCCGCCACCTCGGCCGCGGCCAGCACGGCCGGCGGGAAGCTGGCCGGCACCTGGAACTGCTGCCGCAATTGCGCCAGCCCATCGGCCAGCAGACATTGCGGATCGCGCAGCATCTTCATCGCCGGTCAGACCTGACCGGCTCAGGGATCGACGTATTCGGCCTTGCGCTTTTCCATCTGGCTCATCACCGCCTCGATCTGGTTGCGGCTGCCGATCAGCGCGGTCTGTTCGACGCTTTCGGCCATCAGGATTTCGTCGGTGCCAGCTTCGAGATAGCGGTTGAACAGCCGCTTGGCCGCGCGCTGGGCATGGGGGTTGCGATTGGCGATATCGGCCGCGATCGCGGTGGCGCGAGCCACCGGGTTGGGATCGACAATCGTGGCAAAGCCATATTCGCCGGCCTGCTCGCCGGTGAACTCGCGGTTGGTATAGGTCAGCTCGCGCAGCACGTCGTCGCGCACCATGCCCTTCCACAAGGCATAGCCGCCCATGTCGGGCACCAGGCCCCACTTCAGTTCCATAACCGCCATCCGGGCCGTGGGATCGACCACACGGATATCGGCGCCGCTGGCAATCTGCAGCCCGCCGCCAAAGCACACGCCGTGGACCGCCGCGATCACCGGCACCGGCAGCTTGCGCCACTGCATCGCCACCTGCTGGGCGCGGTTGGCATTGCCGTGGGTCCGGTCGATCAGCGGGATCGCTTCGTGCCGGTTGGTATTGGCCATGCTGCCCAAGTCCAGCCCGGCGCAGAAGCTGCGGCCTTCACCCGCCAGCACCACGGCGCGCAGGCCCGGCATCGAATGCAGCACTTCGCCCGCCTCGATCAGGGTATCGAACATCGCAGGATCGAGCGCGTTCATCTTGTCGGCACGGATCATCCGCACCTGGGCCACGCCATCTTCCTGGATGGTGATGGCAACGCGTTCGTTGGGCTTCAGTTCGTGCCGCATTGGTCCTCGATCCCTGATTGGTGTTCCCCGGCTTCCTTGCGCAAACGCAGGTGCGCGTCCAGTCCCAAGTCACCGGGCAGGCTCAGGCCCGGCCGCAGCAGCTCCCCGGCCAGGCGATAGGCACCCCCGGGCCGGGTCTGGATCAGCCCGTCCAGCCCGGCGATCCGCAGCTTGACGCGCAGGCGGCTGACGTGAACGGCCAGACTGTTCGTTTCCGGCCGGAAGGCCAGCCGCCAGACATCGCCGCGCAGCTGGCTGGCCGCCACGGCCCGCCCCGGATCGTCGGCCAGTCGCCACAGCAGCAGGAACTCGCGCGGGTGCAGCCCCACCGCCCGCCCGGAAACGAAGGCCTCGCGTTGCAAAAGGTCGAGCTGCAACGGACCGATCTGGCGCTGGCGGGGCAAGGCCCGCAAACCGGCCGCGATCCTGATAGCCCGCGCTTCGACTTCCTCCAGCCGGGGTGGTCCGGGCACGGCATCGCCGAAGCCAAGGCGCAGCAGCCGCGCCCGCTCACCCGCATCGTCAACGCCGATAGCCAGCACCCTGCGGCGGTGACGCGGGCTGGAACCGAGCAGCATCACCCAGTCGGCCACGGCGGCACGATGCGGCATGGCCAGGAGCGGCAGCGCTTCGTCCGGGGGCGGATCGCTGTGCGGAGCGAGCATGGTCCAGCCAAGCTGCCTGAGGTCGCAGCCGTCCGGCATGGGCACTGGCGCAAACCACTGGAACCGCCGCAAGGATCGCCTCTCGACACCGCAGCCACCCCGGCGCAAGCCTTGCCGCCTTGCAGCGAGAGCGGCAAGTCGGTCGCGGTGCGAGGTGTGGCGATCAGGCTGCGGTGGTGTTGACGCCCATGCTGGCCAGATAGCGGCGGATGTTGCGGGCGGCCTGGCGCAGACGCTGCTCGTTCTCGACCATGGCGATGCGGACAAACCCCTCGCCCTCTTCGCCATAGCCGACGCCGGGGGCCACGGCCACTTCGGCATGGGTCAGCAGCTGCTTGGAAAACTCGAGGCTGCCCATCTCCTTGAGCGCCGGGGGCAGGGGCGCCCAGGCGAACATCGAGGCCTTGGGGCTGGGAATCTCCCACCCGGCGCGGCCGAAGCTCTCCACCAGCACGTCACGGCGCTTCTGGTAAAGGTTACGGTTCATCTCAACGATATCCTGGGGACCGTTAAGTGCCGCGCAAGCGGCCGCCTGGATCGGGGTGAAGGCTCCATAGTCCAGGTAGCTCTTCACCCGCTTGAGCGCCGCAATCAGCCGCGGGTTACCAACCGCGAAGCCGACCCGCCAGCCGGCCATCGAGAAGGTCTTGGACATCGAGGTGAATTCCACCGCGACATCCTTGGCGCCCGGCACCTGCAGGATCGACGGGGTCGGGTTGCCGTCGAAATAGAGCTCGGAATAGGCCAGGTCGGACAGGATCCAGACCTTGTTTTCCTTCGCCCAGGCCACCAGCCGCTCGTAGAATGCGAGGTCCACCGTCTCGGCCGTCGGGTTAGAGGGATAATTGACGATCAGGATCGAGGGGCGCGGCACGGTGAAGGCCATCGCCCGCTCCAGCGATTCCCAATAGCGCTCGTCCGGCGTGGTCGGGACCGAACGGATCGTCGCCCCGGCAATGATGAAGCCGAAAGTGTGAATCGGGTAGCTGGGGTTCGGTGCCAGCACCACGTCGCCCGGCGCGGTGATCGCGGTGGCGAGGCTGGCGAGGCCCTCCTTGGAGCCCATGGTCATGACCACTTCGGTTTCGGGATCGAGCTCCACCCCGAAGCGGCGGCCATAATAATTGGCCTGGGCCTTGCGCAGGCCGGGAATGCCGGAGGAGGCCGAATAGCCGTGGGCATCAGGCTTTTGCGCCACTTCGCACAGCTTGTCGATCACGTGCTGCGGGGGCGGCAGGTCCGGATTGCCCATGCCCAGGTCGATGATGTCTCTACCGGCGGCGCGTGCTGCGGCCCGCATGCCGTTCACTTCGGCGATGACGTAGGGCGGCAGGCGCTTGATGCGGTAGAACTCTTCTTCCATGACCTCGGCTTCATAAATGCGGCGGAATTGTCGCGCATTCGTCTGTAAGACGCTTAAGCCGCGCTGGCAAATCGGTTAGGGTGGCCGCGCCAGCCGCTGAATCGGGACCGACCATGCGCGACGATGACCTTACCAAGACCTTCGACGCCATGTTTGCCGAGCCGCTCAAGCTTTGGGAGCAACTGGTCCCGGCAGGCGTAAAAAGTGGCGAACTGGGCGAATGGGCGGCTGCGCTGCAGACCATGCAAGGGCTGTGGCTCGATTTCGCGAAGGATCAGGCGGCCAGCTTCGCCAACAAGGCGCCCGCGATGCTGGCTGATCCCGGCAACTGGCTGGGGGTCTATGAAGGCTGGGTCCGCGCCCTGCCGCTCACCCGCCCCGAAGTGCAGCAGAAGCTGTGGGCCGATGGCATGGCGCTGTGGCAGACGGTGCTGGGGCAATACGGCATCGACGGGAAACCGACCGGTGACAATCCGGATCTGCCGCGCACGGACCGCCGCTTTGCCGATCCGAAGTGGCGCGAACAGCCGTTCTTCGCGCTGGTTCACCAGACCTACCTGATGGTCGCCGAACAGGTGCTGGCCCTGGCCGACAGTGTCGAAGGGGTGGATGAACACCAGCGCGAGCAGCTGCGCTTCGCCGCGCGCACCCTGGTCGAAGCGCTCAGCCCGGCGCACTTCCCGGTTACTAATCCGCTGGTGCTGGAACGCGCCATTGCCACCAAGGGCCAAAGCCTGGCCAAGGGGCTGGAGCACTTGCTGGCCGACCTCAAGCGCGGGCAACTGACCCATGTCGATCCGCAGGCCTTCCGGCTGGGGGAGAACCTGGCAACCACGCCGGGCAAGGTGGTTTACCAGACCCCCCTGTTCCAGCTGATCCAGTACTGCCCGACCACCGAAAAGGTGCTCGAAACGCCGCTGGTGATCTTCCCGCCGTGGATCAACCGGTTCTACATCCTCGACCTTACGCCGCAGAAAAGCTTCATCCGCTGGGCAGTCGAGCAGGGCGTGACCGTGTTTGTCGTGTCCTGGAAAAGCGCCGACGAGAGCATGAAGGGCCTGACCTGGGACGATTATATCCGCGCCCAGATCGAGGCGATCGATACGGTTCGCGAACGGCTGGGCGTGAAGTCCGTCCACACGATCGGGTACTGCGTGGCCGGGACCACGCTGGCCGCGACGCTGGCCGTGCTGGCCCGGCGGGGCGAGGCGGACAAGGTGAAGAGCGCCACCTTCTTCACCGCCCAGGTCGATTTCGAGAAGGCGGGTGAGCTCAAGGTATTCATCGATGACCAGCAACTGAAGGTGATCGAGCAGCTGGGCGAGGAGCACGGCTTCCTCGACGGGCGCTATATGGCGACCACGTTCAACCTGCTGCGCGGGAACGACCTGATCTGGAACTACGTGGTCAAGAACTACCTGCTGGGCGATGATTACCCGGCGTTCGACCTGCTCCACTGGAACGGAGATGTCACCAACCTGCCCGCAAAGTGGCACCAAGCGTACCTCAAGGACCTGTACCGCGATAACAAGCTGGTGGTACCCGATGCACTCAGCGCCGATGACACGCCGATCGACCTGACCCGGGTCGAGACCCCGGCCTATATCCAGGCCGGGCGCGAGGATCATATCGCCCCGGTCGAAAGCGTCTGGCGGATCATGCACCACCTGCGCGGGCCGAAGACCTTCCTGCTGGCCGGATCGGGGCATATCGCCGGAGTGGTCAACCCGCCCTCGGCGAAGAAGTACCAGTACTGGACCAACCCGGCCGAGGTCGAAACCCTGGCCGAATTCATCTCTGGCGCGACCGAAACCCCCGGTTCCTGGTGGCCGCACTGGATCGCCTGGCTGCGCGGCCAGGACAGCGCCGAAGTGCCCGCCACGGGCAAGCGTGTGCCCGGCAGCAAGGGCGACAGGGTCATCGAGGACGCCCCCGGGACCTATGTGAAATCTCCTTAAATGTCCGATTTGAAGTCTTTATTGCCATTTTTGCTGCACTGCACAAAAATGGGTTGACTTCGCGGGTGCAATATCTATTTTGTGCACTGCAACATGAGCCCTGGCCAGTGCCCGGGACATTCGCGAAGGATTACCCCGATGGCCGAAGCCACCGTGAACAAGATCGACGAAGCCAAGGCCGAAGTTTTGGCCGAGAAGGCTTATGCCGCCGCCGCTGCGGCCACCGAAGCAAAGGCCGCTCCGGCCGCCGCGCCGAAGAAGGCTGTCGCTGCCAAGGCCGCGGCTGTGAAGAAGGCCGTTGCCCCGAAGGCCGCCGCCAAGCCCGCCCCGGCCAAGAAGGTCGCGGCGAAGAAGACTGCCACCAAGATTGCCCCCAAGGTTGCCAAGCCCGCCGCCAAGAAGGTTGCGAAGGCTGCCCCCCTCAAGTCGAAGGACTCCTCGATCATGGCCAAGACCCAGCACGCCGCCGAAGATCTCACTGCCAAGGTGAAGGACGCCGTTGCCGACCTGCAGGAGCGCGCCAAGACCGCGTTCGAAAAGAGCAACGAAACCTTTGCCGAACTGAACGAGTTCACCAAGGGCAACGTCGAAGCCCTGGTCGAATCGGGCAAGGTGCTGGCCGCCGGCCTGCAGGACCTGGGCAAGGTCTATGTCGAAGACGCCAAGACCGGCTTCGAAACCATGACTGCCGACGTCAAGGAACTGGCCGCCGTCAAGTCGCCGACCGACTTCTTCAAGCTGCAGGGTGAAATCCTGCGCCGCAACTTCGACGCTGCCGTGGCCACTGGCTCGAAGCGTTCGGAAGCCATCGTGAAGCTGGCCAACGACGCCTTTGCGCCGGTCCAGAACCGCGTCAGCATCGCGATCGAAAAGGTCAAGCAGGCCGCCTAACCCTTCGAGACGCCGCCGCGCCTGCGCGGCGGCTCCTCAGGGCCAACGGGCCGTTCCTCGCCTGGGCGGTGATCCCTCTCCCCACCGCCCGGCGAGCCTCATTGCGGGCCGGACAGTCACCAGGCTGTCCGGCCCGCTTGGTATTTGGACCGGGTAGCCCTGCGGGGACTTGTCCTTGCCCCCGGCAATGCGATATTCACACCCGATGATTGAAACCGCCCACCTCGCCATATCGCCCGTCCGCGCCGCGGATGAAGGTGAAGGCGATTCGGGGGGCAGCGGCGGCCAGGGCCAGATCGGCATCGCCACCAAGACCCGCGCCAAGCCCAAGAAGCCCAGCCAGTTCAAGGTGCTGATGCTGAACGACGATTACACCCCGATGGAATTCGTGGTGATGGTCCTCAAGCGCTTCTTCAACATGGACCTTGAACAGGCCACGCGGGTGATGCTGCACGTCCACCAGAAGGGCGTCGGCGTCTGCGGGATCTTTCCCTACGAAATCGCCGAGACCAAGGTGAACCAGGTGATGGACTTCGCCCGCCAGAACCAGCACCCGCTGCAGTGCACGCTGGAAAAGGCCTGAGCCGCACAGCAGCGGCGCGCCGCTAAGCCACCGCCGTTCCGAACAGGCGCCCGATCGCCCAGGTCGCGGCCATGGCCAGCGCGCCCCAGAAAGCCACGCGCAGCACGCCGCGCCCGATCGGGGCGCCACCGGCCCGCGCGCCGACTGCCCCCAGCAGCATCAGGAACAGCAGCGCGGCAAATGACACGCCGAGCACCAGCTGCCCGATCGGCAGCAAGGCGGCGGTCCCCAGCGGCAGGGCCGCGCCGACGGCAAAGGTCGTGGCTGAGGTGAGCGCCGCCTGAACCGGGCGGGCCCGCGTGATGGCGTGCAGGCCCAGTTCGTCGCGGGCATGGGCGCCCAGCGCATCGTGGGCCATCAGCGCAGTCGCCACCTCGTTCGCCAGGTCCGGCGTAAGCCCGCGCTCGCGATAGATCGCGGCCAGCTCCTCGTGTTCGTGTTCGGGATCCTCGGCCAGCTCGCGGGTTTCGCGGGCGATGTCGGCCGACTCGGTATCGGCCTGGCTAGAAACCGAGACATATTCGCCCGCCGCCATCGACATGGCCCCGGCCACCAGCCCGGCCATGCCGGCGACAAGGATTTCAGGCTTGCCCGCCGAACTGGCGGCCACGCCGACGATCAGGCTGGCGGTGGAAACGATCCCGTCGTTCGCCCCCAGCACGGCTGCCCGCAGCCAGCCGATCCGTTCCACCGTATGCCGTTCCAGATGCATCCGCATGGCCAATGCCCTCCCAACCGGGGCACAGCTTGCGGCGGATTGCGCGGCAAAGCAATTCCCGCTTCCGCCCTCGCCCCGCCGCCGCTATGGATCGGGCTGCAACGGCAGGCCGGTGGCCGCCCGAAGGATAAGTGCTGGCCGCCTAGTGAAGTCCCTTCCCGCCATCGACCGTTACATCTTCCGGCTCGTGCTGATGCCGATGCTGGGCGTCTTCGTCATCGCCGCATCGCTGCTGGTGCTGGACAAGATGCTGAAACTGTTTGATTTCGTGGCGACGGAAGGCGGGCCGGTATCGGTCGTCTTCCGGATGCTGGCCAACCTGCTGCCCGAATATGCCAGCCTGGCGATCCCGCTGGGCCTGCTGCTGGGGATCCTGCTGGCCTTCCGCAAACTGGCCACCACCAGCGAGCTCGACACGATGCGTGCGGTCGGCCTGTCCTATACCCGGCTGCTGCGGGTGCCCTACATGATCACGATCGTCCTGGCCGTGGTGAACCTGGCGATCGTCAGCTATCTCCAGCCGCTGTCGCGCTACTACTACGAACAGCTCCAGTTCGAACTGCGCTCGGGCGCGCTGGGTGCCTCGATCAAGGTGGGGGAGTTCACCACCCTGAAGGACAAGATGGCCTTGCGGATCGAGGAAAGCCGCGAGGAAGGCCGCCAACTGATCGGGATCTTCGCCCGCGTTTCCTCCTCGAAGGGCCAGGTCCTCTCGATCTCGGCGCGCGAGGGGCGGTTCCTCGCGCTGAAGGACAGCCCGGACACGATCATCCTGCGACTGACCGATGGCCAGATCGTGCAGGACAATCCGGGGCGCCCGCCCCGGGTGCTGAGCTTTTCGCGCCACGACCTGCCGATCGACCTGCCGGCGGTGGAGGAATTCCGCCAGCGCGGCGGCAAGGAGCGGGAATACTTCCTGCCCGAACTGCTGCGGATCACCTGGAACGACCGGGTCAGCGAAAAGGTCCGCAACGAGACCAGCGCCAGCCTGAACTTCCGGCTGGTCGAAGTGGCGATGATGCTGCTTCTGCCGCTGCTGGCCGTGGCGCTGGCGATCCCGCCCAAGCGATCAACCTCGGCCCTCGGGCTGTTCCTGTCGATCGTGATGGTGGTCGCCTATCACAAGGTCAACGAATACGGCATGGCGGTGTCCGCGTTGGGCAAGGTTTCACCCCTGATCGCGCTATGGGTACCCTTCGTGCTGTTTTCCGCGCTGATCCTGTGGATGTATTGGCGGGTGGCCTATGTGCCCGGCGGTCAGCCGATCGGCGCGCTGGAACGCATGGCCGGAAACCTTGGCAAATGGGGCCGCCAGCTGGCCAAGCGGCTTGATCGCAACCGGACGGCAGAGGCGAACTGATGCGGCTGGAATTCTTCCCTTCGCCCACCCTGACACGGTACCTCGCCAAACTGTTCGTGGTGCGCATCCTGGCCGTGCTGGTGATGCTGGTGCTGGTGCTCCAGACGCTCGACCTCTTGTCCGAAAGCGGCAAGATCCTAGGCGTGCCGGGCAATGGCCAGGCCGAACTGTGGCACTATATCTCGCTGCGTACGCCGCAGCTGATCGCGCGGTTCCTGCCCTATTCGGTGCTGCTGGCGACGATCATCACCCTGGCAACGCTGAACCAGAACAGCGAGGTGGTCGCGATGAAGGCGGCCGGCCTCTCCGCGCACCAGGTGCTGGCCCCGCTGCTGCTGACGGCAGCGGTGGTTTCGGCCTTCAGCTTTGCCTTCAACGAACGGGTGGTGACCCGCGCCACCTCGACGCTCAAGGCCTGGACCGCGGCGGAATTCGGAGCGGTTCCGCCCGACCCCCGCATCCGCACCAATGTCTATCTGCCCGACGGGCCGAACATCCTGGCGGCAGCGGCGGTCAGCGGCACCGGCAAGCTGACGCGGATGGACAACGTCACCTGGTATCGCCGCGATGCCGGGGGCATGGTTCTGGAACAGCTGCGCGCGCCGCATGCCACCTATGCCAATCCCGGCTGGCAGCTGGACCGGCCGATCCGTTTCGAAGTGGCCAGCACCCAGAACGCGCCGCTTGGCCCCACCGTGGTCGCGCGCGGGATCACGCCTGAACAGGTCGCGATCAGCAAGGTCGATCCGGACGGCCAGAATGTGATCGAGCTGTACCGTTCGATCCAGTCACTGAAGGCGCAGGGTCGCCGTACCAGCGAGCTGGAAGGCAAGTGGTGGCACAAGTTCTCCGGCCCGCTGGCTGCGCTGCTGATGCCGTTGCTCGGCGCGGTGGCGGCCTTTGGCCTGGCGCGCTCGGGCCAGCTGCTGATCCGCGCGATCATCGGCATGGCACTGGGCTTTGCCTATTTCGTGGTCGACAATGCCGCGCTCGCCATGGGCAATTTCGGCGGCTACCCCCCGCTGATTGCCGCCTGGGCACCGTTCCTGCTGTTTGCCCTGGTGGGCGAGACGGTGCTGGTTCGCACCGAGGAATAGCGGCTCAGCGCGCCTTCATCGTGCTCTTCGCCAGATAGCCGACCAGCGGCAACAGGCCGGGGTAGCTGGCCTTGGCGTAAGTCGATTCCGCGCCCAGCTGCCGGGCCAGCCGGCGATGCGCCTCGGGCAGGGCGTGATAGGGAAGGCTGGGCAGCAAGTGGTGCAGCGCGTGATAGCGCAGGCCGACCGGGGCCCACAGTTCGGCCAGCAGCCCCGGCGGCGGGACATTGACCGAATCGAGGAACTGGGCGGTGACCGTCATCGGCTCGCCCTCGTTCTGCCACAGGTGCGCCACCAGCGTGCGAACCTGGTTCAACACGGCCGTGGCCGAGATTACCGCCAGGCCGATCGCCAGTGGCCGCCAGTCATGCACGGCGGCATACCACACCAGGAACAAGGCCCAGGCCGAGGCGCCCAGTTCCTGCCAGAACACCTGCTGGGCAAAGTCACCCTCGGCCGGGCGGCGGCGGAATTCCGGATTGATCGACAGGGCCGAGGCCCGTTCCCAGACCAGGCGGCGCAGCGGCGGCACGATCACCCCCAGCGGCACCAGCACGGCGGAGCGGATCAGCAGGCCGATCGGCAGCAGCACCGCCACCACGATGAACAGCGGCAGCGACCACGGCTTCATCAGCGCCAGCGGCAGGTATTCGGGATCCTCCACCGTGCCATAGCGGGTGCGGGCATGGTGCAGGGTATGGACGTTCTCGTACATCAGCGAGGGCGTGAGCATCGGGATGCCGACGAGGAGGTTCCAGCCAAAGCGGAAACCCGGCAGGGCATCGCGGTGGATATGGGTCAGCTCGTGAATGAACAGCAGCGCGCGGTAGAACGCGAGTGCCGAAACCATGCCCGCCAGCACTGCCTGCCAGGTGACCGGCAGCAGGATCGCGCCGGCCAGGCCCGCATAGCCCAGCGCGGCCGAAACCAGCATGTCGGGCCAGTAGATGCTGCCCTTGGCCTGCGAGATATCGCGGGTCTGCTCCACCGCAGCGCGGAGCATGGCCATGTCATCGGCAATGCCGGCGCCCCGGGCGGTTCCCTTGGTGGTATCGGCGATGGCTTCGTGGGCGGTCATAATTCACTCTAGCGTGGCTTGGCCCGCTTGGCTTGGCAAGTGCGGCGGGGCATAGATGGCGGCCTGATGCGATAGAACAAAGGCAAGATCGTGGCCCATACGGAAATTGTGATCACAGAAGTCGGCGACAAGCAGGGTCGCGAGGCCTTTGTCGACCTGATCTATCGCCTCAATGCCGATGATCCCAATTTCGTGCCGCAGCTGCGCTCGGAAGAGATCGAGCGCTATACCCCCGGCGGCAACCCCTATTTCGAACATGCCCGCTGCCAGCTGTTCCTGGCCCGCCGAGGTGGAGCGGTGGTGGGCCGGATCGCCGCCCATATCGACGAGCTGGCCCTGGCCCAGCCGGCCGAGCAGGGCATGGGCCCCGGCACCGGCTTCTGGGGCGCGCTTCAGGCCGAGGACGCGGATGTCGCTGCCGCGCTGATCGCCCGGGCCGAACAGTGGCTGCGTGACCAGGGCATGACCCGCGTGCTCGCGCCGATGACCCTCTCGGTCTGGGAAGAGCCGGGCCTGCTGGTTAAGGGCCACGATCACCCGCCCATGGTCATGATGGGCCACAACCCGCCGCATCACCAGGGCTGGATCGAGGGCGCCGGCTATCAGGGGGTGAAGACCCTCGCGACCTGGGACCTCGACATCACCAGGCAATTCCCGCCGCTGATCCAGCGGATCGTCCAGTCGGGCGAGAAGAACGAGCGGATCCGCATCCGCGACGTGGACCTCAAGAACTTCGACCGCGAGGTGGAGATCATCTGCAACATCCTCAACGATGCCTGGTCGGGCAACTGGGGCTTCGTGCCATTCACCCAGACCGAGATCGCCTATACCGCCAAGAAGATGAAGCCGCTGGTCAAGCCCGACTTGGTGCGGATCGCGGAATACGATGGCGAGCCGGTGGCCTTCATGATCACCCTGCCCGATCTCAACCAGGTCCAGCTGAAGGCCGTTGGCCCCAAGGGCAAGCCATCGCCGCTCGGCTGGCTGCGGCTTGGGCTGTTCCTCCTGCGCACCCGGCCCACGGGCATGCGGGTGCCGCTGATGGGCGTGCTGCAGCGCCTGCAATCGACCCGGATGGCCAGCCAGCTGGCCTTCATGATGATCGAGACGATCCGCCGCGCTTCGGTGGAACGCTATGGTAGCACGCGCGGCGAGATCGGCTGGATCCTTGACGACAATCAGGGCATGAATGCCATCGCCCAGGCGATCGAGGCCAAGGTCAACAAGGAATACCGGGTCTACGCGAAAGCGCTTTAGGCCGCTTTAAGCGGCTTTTTCGGTCTCGTCCTGCTGGTCCACTGCCGCCGTCACCGCCACGTCGGCGGTGACATTGCCCAGGGTGCGCATGATGTCGGGCAGCATTTCCACCGCCACCAGCAGCGCCAGTGGCGCAATCGGCACGCCCATCGCCATGGCGATCGGGCCGACCGAGACCACGAAGCTGAGCGTGCCGGGCAGCGAGACCGAGCTGAGCGAAACCAGGAAGGCCACCAGCACCCCGGCTCCCAGTGCCCAGACCGAAAGCGGTGTGCCCGTCAGATGGGCGGCATAGATCGCCACCCCCATGTTCATTGCCGGGCTAGTGCCGCGAAAGATCGCCACGGCCAGTGGCAGCACGAAATCGGCGGTCGATTCGCGCACGCCCAGCTTGCGCGAGGCCGCCAGCATGGCCGGCAGGCTGGCCAGCGAGGACTGGGTGGAAATCGCCACGGCATAGACCGGCAGCATGGCGCGGGCGAAGGCCCCCGGCGCCCGCCGCCCCAGAGTGAGCGCGATGGCGACCGAGGTCAGCAGCACCACGAAGCCCGCTGCGCTGACGATCAGGATGTAATGCGCCAGACCACCAATGGCGTCGGCCCCGGTCTTGGCGCCGAGCGCAACGGCAAGGCCCAGCACCCCGATCGGTGCCAGCATCAGCACCCAGCCGACGATCACCATCATCGTCGCCGCCAGCCCTTCGAAGAACTGCACCAGCAGTTTGCGGGGGGCTTCGGCAATGCGGGTTGCAGCGAGGGCAAACAGCGCGGCGAACAGGACCACCGGCAGCATCGCGCCATTGGCAGCGGCGGAAAAGATGTTGCTGGGCACCATCGCTTCGAGGATCTCGGCAAAGCCCGGGACCTTGCCGGGATCCCCGCCCCCGCCGCTCAGCGCGGCAACCGCAGCAGCCGGGATCGGGAACAGGTCGATCAGCAGCGGTACCAGCACGGCTGACATGGTGCCCGCAAACAGCAGCACGGCCACGAACATCAGCACCGCGCGCCGCGCCAGCCGCCCGCCGCCGGCCGCGGCCAGCGTCTGCGAAATGCCGGTCACCACCAGGCCAATCACCAGCGGCAGGATCGTCAACTGCAGCAGCTTGAGCCACAGGCTGCCCACTTCCTCGGCCACGGCCTGCATCGGTGCAAAACCGGCATCGCCCTGGAATGCGGTGCCCACGGCAAAGCCCAGCAGCAGGGCCAAAAAGGTCAGCAGGGCCGGGACCCTGATCTCCGGAAAGCTGCTCGACCCGGCCTGTTGCTGCATGAATGCTCCCCTGAGAAACGTTTTGTCCGCGTGACATTAGCGTGGCAGCGCGACATAGCAATTTACCAAGACTTGTCGTGCCACAAGGTGGAGCATGGGACGTAACTATTTCGGGACCGACGGCATTCGCGGGCGCACCAATGCCGGCGTGATGACCGCTGCCACGGCAATGAAGGTCGGCCAGGCGGCCGGGACCCGCTTCCTGCGCGGCAGCCACAAGCACCGGGTGGTGATCGGCAAGGACACCCGCCTGTCGGGCTATATGCTGGAAAACGCCCTGGTCGCGGGGTTCACCAGCGTGGGGATGGACGTGGTGCTGACCGGCCCCCTGCCTACCCCGGCGATCGCCATGCTGACCCGCGAATTGCGGGCGGACGTGGGCGTGATGATCTCGGCCAGCCACAACCCCTATGAAGACAACGGCATCAAGCTGTTCGGCCCCGATGGCTTCAAGCTGTCCGATGCCGACGAGCTGGCGATCGAGGCCATGCTGTCCGAAGACCTGCCGCTGGCCCCCGCCGCCCAGATCGGCCGGGCCCGCCGGATCGAGGATGCGCGCGGGCGCTATATCCACGCGGTCAAGGCCGCCCTGCCTCATGACGTGCGGCTCGATGGCCTGAAGATCGTGGTCGATTGCGCCAATGGCGCGGCTTACCAGGTGGCCCCATCGGCGATCTGGGAACTGGGCGCCGAAGTGGTCGCGGTGGGCGTTGCCCCCAATGGCACCAATATCAACGACAAGTGCGGATCGACCCACCTTGACCTGATCAAGGAAACCGTCGTGGCCAGCGGGGCCGATATCGGCATTGCCCTGGATGGCGATGCCGACCGGCTGATCGTCGTCGATGAAAAGGGCCAGACGGTCGATGGCGACCAGATCATGGCGCTGATCGGCAGCCAGCTGGCCGCGCGGGGCGAACTGCGCGGCGGGGGGATCGTGGCCACGGTCATGTCGAACCTCGGGCTGGAACGGTTCCTCGCCGGGCAGGGTCTGGACCTCATCCGCGCCAAGGTGGGCGATCGCTATGTGCTCGAGGCGATGAAGGCCGGGGGCTATAACGTTGGCGGCGAGCAATCGGGCCACATGATCCTGCTCGATCACGCCACCACCGGCGATGGCACGATCGCGGCGCTCCAGGTGCTGGCCGCGCTGGTCAAGAACGGCAAGCGGGCGAGCGAATTGCTCCACCTGTTCGATCCGGTGCCGCAATTGCTCAAGAACGTGCGCTTTTCCGAAGGCAAGCCGCTGGATGATCAGCGCGTACAGGCAGTCATCGCCGAAGCCGAAGCCCAACTGGCCGGGCGCGGCCGCCTGGTGATCCGCCCGTCCGGCACCGAACCAGTCATCCGCGTCATGGCCGAAGGCGACGACGCGGGCGAGGTCGAGGCAGTGGTCGATGCGATCTGCACTGCCGTGAAGGAGGCCGCCAGTGCTTGAGATGCGCCCCGATTGCGAGAAGTGCGGCACCGACCTGCCCGCCGATCTGCCCGGTGCCTTCATCTGCAGCTTCGAATGCACCTTCTGCACCGAATGCGCCGACCAGCTGGATGAACGCTGCCCCAATTGCGGCGGCGAACTGATGGATCGGCCGACCCGGGCCAGGGCACTGCACGCCAAGTACGCGCCTTCGACCACGCGGAAGTTCAAGGGGTGAAGCCCCCGCGCATTCTGGCCATCGCCGGGTCGGATTCATCCGGCGGCGCGGGTGTCCAGGCCGATATCAAGACCGTGACCATGCTGGGCGGCTTCGCCATGACCGCGATCACTGCGGTGACGGCGCAGAACACGCTGGGCGTAACCATGGTCGAGGCCCTTTCGCCCGCGATGGTGGCGGCGCAGATCGATGCCTGCGTCAGCGACATCGGCGTCGATGCGGTCAAGATCGGGATGCTGGGATCGCCGGAGATCGCCGCCGTGGTGGCCGAACGGCTGGAGGCGCTGAACGTGCCGGTCGTGTTCGATCCGGTGATGATTGCCACCAGCGGCTCGGTGCTGGCCGACGCGGCCACGATTGCCGGGTTCGAACGGCTGATGCGGCTGGCCGCGCTGACCACGCCCAACGTGCCTGAATTGGCCGCGCTGGGCGGGGCCGAAGGCATGGCGGCGCGCGGCGTGGCCTATCTGGCCAAAGGCGGCGATGCCGAAGGGCCGGACGTGGAAGACGTGCTGGTTCGCCCGGGGCACGAACCGCTGGTCTGGACCGCGCCGCGCATCGTCACCCGCCACACCCACGGCACCGGCTGCACCCTGTCCAGCGCGATCGCCTGCGGGCTGGGCGCCGGTCTGGACCTGGTCACCGCGATCGAGCGCGGCCGCGCTTTCGTGCGGGCCGCGCTGCTGGCCGCCCCCGGCTATGGCGCGGGCAGCGGCCCGCTGGGGCATCAGGCGGTTCAGTCGAGCTCGTAGAACTCGACCACCTTGGCCCAGCCTTCCTCGGCCGTCTCCACCCAGTGGAACAGCTTGAGGTCGTCGCGGTTGATCACGCCTTCATCGGCCATGGCCTCGAAGTTGATCACCTTGTCCCAGAACTCCTTGCCATAGAGCAGCACCGGGATCGGCTTCATCTTGCCGGTCTGGATCAGGGTCAGCAGCTCGAGGAATTCATCGAGCGTGCCATAACCACCGGGGAACACCGCCACCGCCTTGGCCCGCAGCAGGAAGTGCATCTTGCGCAGGGCGAAGTAGTGGAACTGGAACGACAGGTGCGGGGTGACATAGCTGTTGGGGGCCTGCTCGTGCGGCAGGACGATATTGAGCGCGATCGATTCGGCGCCAGCATCCTGCGCGCCGCGATTCGCCGCCTCCATGATCGACGGGCCGCCGCCCGAGCAGACCACGAACTGGCGCATGCCCTGCTCGACGATGGCGCAGGAACTGGCAAGCCGCCCCAGATCGCGGGCCACATCGTAATACTTCGCCTTGGCCGCCAGCCGCTCGGCCACGGCCTTCTTTTCCGGCGCAGCATTGGCGACCAGCTCCGCCGCCGCTTCGGGCGAAGGGATCCGGGCCGAACCATAGCAGACCAGGGTTGAGCCGATCTTCGCCTCGTCCAGCAGCATTTCCGGCTTCAGCAGTTCCAGCTGGAAGCGAACCGGGCGCAGTTCCTCGCGTAGCAGGAAATCGGTATCGCTGAAGGCCAGGCGATAGGCCGGGTCCATCGTCTGCGGCGTGACATGCGGCTGCGATTCGACGAAGCCGACCTCCTGCTCCGCCTTGTAGAAGCGGCGGCGGCTGAGGCGCTTGCCGTTCTGGTCGGTTCCGTTGTGGTCAGTCATCGCGTGAATCCTTGTTGTCGGGGCAAAACTGCCGCCCCAAAAAACGGATCGGCCCGCCGCTCCAATCAGAGCGCGGGCCGTGCAGATTTGCGAAAAGGTGGATGCCCGACAAGGATTCGAACCTTGATTGACGGAGTCAGAGTCCGCTCTCTTACCATTAGAGGATCGGGCAACGAGGGCGGTCCTCTAGGCGGGCCGAGGCGCTCCGTCAAGCCGCTGCACTTGCCCCCGCACTTGCCCTGGGCTCCACCCATCGCTAGCATGGCGGTCAGGTACCCGTCACAGGGCGGGAAAACGATAAGAGTGTATTTGTCATGGCGGAAAAATATCCGCCGGCCATGCGCGAGGAGGCAGAGCAGGGGTTCGATCCCGGACAGGACCAGCGCGGCGCGCCAGACCTTTCCGCATCCCCGCCCGCCATGCCAGCCCGCCAGCCGGACGGCCAGACCGAGCGATTCGCCCCGCGCAGCAACGGGCGCGACGGTCCATCCCAGCACCGGCAGAGCTTTGCGGCAATCGACCTTGGCACCAACAATTGCCGGCTGCTGATCGCCCGCCCGCAGGGTGAGCATTTCGTGGTGATCGACGCCTTCAGCCGCGTGGTGCGGCTGGGCGAAGGGCTGGCCGGATCGGGCCGGTTGAGCGATGCGGCGATGGACCGGGCGCTGGGCGCGCTGCAGGTCTGCGCCGACAAGCTGAAGCGCCGCCGCGTCCATCTGGCCCGTTCGGTCGCGACCGAGGCTTGCCGCCGGGCGGAAAACGGCCCCGAATTCATCGAGCGGGTCAAGCGCGAAACCGGCATTGCGCTCGACATCATCAGCGCCAAGGAAGAGGCACGGCTGGCCGTGCTGGGGTGCCATATCCTGCTCGAACAGGGCGATGGCCCGGCGATGATTTTCGACATCGGCGGCGGATCGACCGAGCTGGTGCTGGTCGAACAGGGCGACGCCCCGTTGCCGCGGATCGTCGACTGGATGAGCGTGCCCTGGGGCGTTGTCTCGCTGTCAGAAACCTGCGGCCCGGAACCGGCCGACGCGGATGGCCGCGCCGCCCGCTATGCCGAGATGCGCCGCCGGGTGAGCGAAAGCCTGGCGCCATTCGCCGCCCGGATCGAGCACCACCTGGCCCGGCGCGATCGCCCCGCCCCGCTGCGCCTCCTTGGCACCAGTGGCACGGTCACCACGCTGGCCAGCCTGCACCTGGAACTGCCGCAATACGATCGCCGCGCGGTCGATGGCCTGATCGTGCCGGCCGAATCGATGCGCGGGATTTCGCAGCGCCTGGCCGAAATGCCGATCCCCGGCCGACGCGAACTGGCCTGCATCGGGCGCGAGCGGGCCGACCTGGTGGTGGCTGGTTGCGCCATCCTGGAGACGATCATGGACCTCTGGCCGGCCGACCGGCTGGGCGTGGCCGATCGCGGAATCCGGGAAGGAATCCTGCGCAGCCTGATGGCTGCCGAAGGCATGGGCGAACGCGCCCGCGCTGCCCTGCGCCGGGCGAAACGCGAAGGACCCGCACGATGAGCCGTTCCGGACGCCCGGCGGGCGAACGCCTGAAAACCGCCAAGCGGCGCACCGCCAGCTCGGCCCGGTGGCTGACCCGCCAGCTCAACGACCCCTACGTCAAGGCCGCCAAGGATGCTGGCTGGCGCAGCCGGGCGGCGTTCAAGCTGATCGAGCTGGACCAGAAATATGCCCTGCTGAAGAACGCGCACCGCGTGGTTGACCTGGGCGTGGCCCCCGGCGGGTGGAGCCAGGTGGTGCGTAAACAGGCACCAAAGGCCGCCATCGTGGGTATTGACCTGTTACCAACCGAGCCCCTGGAAGGTGTGACGCTGTTCCAGATGGACTTCATGGCCGACGAGGCCCCGGCCCTGCTGGTCGAGGCGCTGGGCGGCCAGCCCGACCTGGTCATCTCCGACATGGCGGCCAACACCGTCGGCCACAAGGCGACCGATCACCTGCGCACCATGGGCCTGGTGGAAACCGCCGCGCACTTCGCGATCGAGCACCTTGAACCGGGCGGGGCCTTCGTCGCCAAGGTGCTGGCGGGCGGCACCGATACCGAGCTGCTGACGCTGCTGAAGCGCCACTTCACCAGCGTGAAGCACGCCAAGCCCCCGGCCAGCCGCAAGGATTCGTCCGAATGGTACGTTATTGCCCAGGGCTTCAAAGGATAGGCCAGGCGCAACTAGGCAATTCCCCGTCACCCTGAACTTGTTTCAGGGTCCATCGTGCCTTCGGCCCTGTCTCGCCTGCGGCGCACCCAGCCCGCGGACCTGCGGCATGAGACTCTCCGCAGAGCAAACCGCGCCATGGACCCTGAAACAAGTTCAGGGTGACGAATTTTCAGGGGGTGGGAGAAGCAAAAGGGCGGCCAGTCCGCAGACCGCCGCCCTTTTATCAGCCAGTTTGGCTGGCCAGCTTACTTTTTCGCCGGTTCCGCCGCAGCCGGAGCGGCAGCCGCGCCATCGGCCGGGGCTGCGGCAGCGCCATCGGCCGGAGCAGCAGCGGCATCGGCCGCCGGAGCCGCCGGAGCGGCGGGCAGCGGCAGGTTCGAACCCAGCGAGTTGAGGTAGACCAGCAGGTTGGCGCGCTCCTGCGCGTCACCGATCCCGGCGAAGCTCATCTTGGTGCCGGGGGCAAAGGCCTTGGGGTTCTTGAGCCAGGCATCCATGTTGGCCCAATCCCACGAACCGCCCTTGGTCTTGAGCGCATCGGAATAGGCAAAGCCGGCATGGCCGGCGAGCGGCTTGCCCATCGTGTTCCACATGTTCGGGCCGATGCCATTGGCGCCGCCCTGGGTGTTGGTGTGGCACGAGGCGCACTTCTTGAAGGTGGCTTCGCCCTTGGCAGCATCGGCGCTGGCGAGCAGTACTTCGAGCGGCACGGCGGCAGCACCGCCTTCGCCTTCCTGGACGACACCTTCGATCTCGTAGCCCATCTTCTCAGGGCGCTCGTTCTTGTTCGCCTTGAAATAGTGGCTGCTGACCGAGGCGAGGCCCAATGCCACAACGCCCGAGAACAGCGTCCAACCGGCGATAGTGTTGAAACGGTTTTCGTCCATTATTCGTGCCCCGTTGGGAAAGATGGCTAGCAGGTTTGCGCGTCGCTCTAGTGTCGGCGTGGGGCAAGCGCAAGGGGCATTGCAGCGCGCGGTGACAGGGCCTAGCGATAGGCGATGATCAAGTCCCTGCTCATCGCCAATCGCGGCGAGATTGCCTGCCGCATCATCCGCACCGCCCGCCAGATGGGCATTCGCACCGTCGCGGTCTATTCCGATGCCGATGCCAAGGCACTGCACGTGCGCCAGGCCGATGAGGCCGTGCACATCGGCCCCAGCCCGGCGTGCGAATCGTACCTGGTGGGGGACAAGATCATTGCCGCCGCCAAGGCGACCGGAGCCGAAGCGATCCATCCGGGCTATGGCTTCCTGTCCGAAAACGCCGCGTTTGCGCAAAGCGTGATCGATGCCGGGCTGGTCTGGGTCGGGCCAAAGCCAGCCTCGATCGAAGCGATGGGCCTGAAAGACGCCGCAAAGCAGCTGATGGCCGCCGCCGGCGTGCCGGTGACGCCCGGCTATATGGGCGCCAACCAGGACCCAGGGTTCCTGGCCCAGCAGGCCGCCGAAATCGGCTATCCGGTGCTGATCAAGGCCGTGGCCGGCGGCGGCGGCAAGGGGATGCGGCTGGTAGAGAGCGCAGCGGACTTTGCCGATGCCCTCGCCTCGTGCCAGCGCGAGGCGGCCGCCAGCTTCGGCAATGCCCATGTCCTGATCGAGAAGTACATCCAGCGCCCGCGTCATATCGAGGTGCAGGTGTTCGGGGACAGCCACGGCAATGTCGTCCACCTGTTCGAGCGCGATTGCAGCCTTCAGCGCCGCCACCAGAAGGTGATCGAGGAAGCCCCCGCCCCCGGCATGGACGAGGCGACCCGCGCCGAACTCTGCGCCGCCGCCGTCCGCGCGGCCAAGGCAGTCGACTATATCGGCGCGGGCACGATCGAATTCATAGCCGATGCTTCGGAAGGCCTCCGCGCCGACCGGATCTGGTTCATGGAAATGAACACCCGCCTGCAGGTGGAACACCCGGTCACCGAGGAGATCACCGGGGTCGATCTGGTCGAATGGCAATTGCGGGTGGCGAGCGGCGAACCGCTGCCGCTCAAACAGGACGAGATGAGCATCAACGGCTGGGCGATGGAAGCGCGGCTTTATGCCGAGGATCCGGCGAAAGGGTTTTTGCCGAGTGTGGGCAAGCTAGCTCATTTCTATTTGCACGACGAAATCCGGGTCGAAACGGGCGTCGAAGAAGCTGACGAGATTTCCCCCTTTTACGACCCTATGATCGCGAAGCTCATCGCCCACGGCCAAAGTCGTGATGAGGTGCGAAAGGAGCTAATGCGCTCCCTGTCAAAGTCTTTTGTGGCGCCGGTTAGGACGAACAGTGGCTTCCTCTATGCGTGTCTCGACAATGCCGAATTCAGTGAAGGCAATGTCACAACTGGGTTGATTGCGGCCTCTGGCGATGCGCTGATGCCACCCTCCTTCCCCAGCAAAGCCGCAGTTGACCGAGCCGCTGCCACCTTTCTGGAAGCTGACTTTGCTTTCGACACCTTGCCTGCCGTTACCCTGCCAAGCGGCCTCCGTGCTTTTCGACTTAACGCGAAGCCTTGGCGGACCATTGCGATGGAAACACGAGGCGAAAAGGTTCTCGGCGATGCCGATGCAACGGTCGGAGCATTTCGACTTTCGGGTCCGTTCCACACAGCTTTGTCGGATCACGAAGTCGCCGTAACTGAGCGAGGAGAGTCTTTTATCTTCGAAGCTCCTCCGCGTCAGGCAGGCACCGGCCACCACTCCGCCCACGACGGCGATATCCTCTCGTCCATGCCGGGCAAGGTGATCGCGGTGGAGGTCAGCGCCGGGCAGGCGGTGGCCAAGGGGCAGAAGCTGCTGACGCTGGAAGCCATGAAGATGGAGCATACCCTGACCGCGCCATTCGATGGGGTGGTCGCGGAGCTCAACGCCGCGCCCGGCGCGCAGGTGCAGGTCGAAGCGCTGCTGGCGCGGATCGAGGCGGCCGAATAGCGCGAATCTGCCTCCCCCGTTCGCCCTGAGCTTGTCGAAGGGCCGTTCTTTCTTCTAGCGTCCGCTGCAAAGAACAGGACGGGGCTTCGACAAGCTCAGCCCGAACGGAGATAGGGATGGGTTGGGAACGCGAACTGGAAGAACTGCGCCACCGCGAGGCGCTGGCCGAGGCGATGGGCGGGCCGGACAAGGTGGCGCGCCAGCATGGGCGGGGCAAGCTGGATGCCCGCGCGCGGCTGGCGGGGCTGGTCGATCCCGGTTCCTTCCGCGAGATCGGCAAGATCGCCGGCAAGGGCAGCTACGATGCCGAGGGCAATCTGACCGGCGTGCTGCCCGCCCCCTTCCTGTTCGGCAAGGCGACGATCAATGGCCGCCCGGTGGTGGCGACGGCTGACGATTTCACCATCCGCGGCGGCGCGGCCGATGCCGGGATCGGCCGCAAGATGGAACAGGCCGAGAAGATGGCGCACGAGCTGAAGCTCCCCATCGTGCGCATGATCGACGGCACCGGTGGCGGCGGCTCGGTCAAGACGCTGGAGATGATCGGCGCGACCTATATCCCGGCGGTCCACATGTGGGGCGAGGTGGTGAAGAACCTCGATACCGTGCCGGTGGTCGCGCTGGCGCTGGGGCCGACGGCGGGCCTTGGCGCGGCGCGGATCGCGGCGAGCCACTATTCGATCATGGTCAAGGGCCTCAGCCAGATCTTCGCCGCCGGACCCGCCGTGGTCGATGCCATGGGCACGGCCTGGAAGGACGAAGGATCGGCCAACCACGAGGAAGCCAAGGAAGCGCTGGGCGGCAGCGCAATCCACACCCGCAACGGGGTGGTGGATGACGAGGTGGGATCAGAGGCCGAAGCCTTTGCCCGCGCGCGCCATTTCCTGTCGTTCATGCCCGAATATGTCGGCCAGCCCGCCCGCCGCGTAGAGACCGGCGACCCCGCGGACCGCCGCGAGGAAGCACTGCTCAGCCTCGTCCCGCGCGGCGACAAGGAAGTCTATTCGATGCGCCGGGCGATGGACCTGGTGTTTGACAAGGGCACCGTGTTCGAGATCGGCCGCATGTGGGGCCGCGCGGCAATCACGGCGCTGGCCCGGCTCGATGGCTGGCCGGTGATGGTGCTGGCCAGCGATCCCAGCTTCCTGGGCGGATCGTGGGACGCCAAGACCAGCGAGAAGGTGGAACGCTTCGTCAAATTGGCCGACCTGTTCCGCCTGCCGATCGTCCACCTGGTCGACAATCCCGGCTTCATGATCGGGCGCGAGGCCGAGATTGCCGGGACGATCCGCTATGGCGTGCAGGCGATGAACGCGATCTACAAGGCGAGCGTGCCGCTGGCCTCGGTGGTCATGCGCCGGGCCTATGGCATTGCCGGCAGTGCAATGAGCAACGCCGATACCTATCAGTATCGCTATTGCTGGCCTTCGGGCGATTGGGGGAGCCTGCCGATCGCGGGCGGGCTGGAAGTGGCCTACAAGAGCGAGATCGAAGCGGCTGCCGACCCGGAGGCCGAACTGGAAGCGATCCGCGCGCGGCTGGCCAAGGTCACTTCACCCTTCCGCAGCGCCGAGCGCTTCAATGTCGAGGACATCATCGACCCGCGCGATACGCGGCCCTTGCTGTGCGAATTTGCCGAGCTGGCCTGGCGGCGACGGGGAGCCGATCAGGCGCCAAGATAGTCGGCCAGCGCCTGCTGCTCAGCCGCGCTGAGCCGCAGGCCCAGCTTGGTGCGCCGCCACAGAACGTCTTCGGCACTCGCCGCCCATTCGTTGGCCTTGAGGTAATCGACCTCGGCGGCGGTCAGCCCCGCGCCGAAGGCCTTGCCCAGCGCCTGCCAGCCTTCCGCGCCGTTCAGCCAGTGCTCCGCGCGGGTGCCATAGGCGCGCGCGATCCGGTCGACCGTACCGGCATCGAGGAAGGGATAGCGCGCGGCAAGCGCCGCCTTCAACGGCTCCAGCCCATCGAGCGCGAGATCCCCGCCGGGCAGCGGCCGGCTGCGGGTCCAGGGCTTGCCACTGAGCGCGGGCAGGCGCGTCGCCATCAGGTCCACGGCTTCCTCGGCGAGGTGGCGATAAGTGGTGATCTTGCCGCCATAGACCGACAGCAGCGGCGCGCCCGCATGCGCCTCGGACAGGTCCAGCCGGTAGCCGCGCGTGGCCGCTTCGGGCTTGCCCGAACCGTCATCGACCAGCGGGCGCACGCCCGAATAGGTCCAGACCACGTCTGCCGGGGTGATCGGCGTCTTGAAGTAATTGCTGGCCCCTTCGCAGAGGTAGGCGATCTCTTCCTCGCTCGCCTTGATCGGTTCGCCCGCCACGTGATCGCGGTCGGTCGTGCCGATCAGGGTGAAGTCGCGCTCATAGGGGATCGCGAAGAAGATCCGCCCATCGGCTAGCTGGAAGAAATAGGCATAGGGATGGTCGAACAGCCCCCGCACCACGATGTGCGAGCCGCGCACCAGCCGCATCCCGTATTCGGGCGCTTCGCCAGCGAGGCCGTCAACCGTCAGCACGGCAGGACCGGCGGCATTGATCAGGGCGCGGGCGGTGAACGTGCCTGCCGGGGTTTCCAGTTCCCACCCATCGGCCGAGCGCCGCGCGGCGGTGAGCGGCGTGCGCGGGCGCACTTCGGCGCCATGGGCCAGGGCATCCATCGCGTTGAGCACGACCAGCCGGGCATCGTCGACCCAGCCGTCCGAATACTCGAAAGCCGGGCCGAATTCCGCCTTCAACGGGGCGCCCGCCGGGTGGCGGTGGAGGTCGATCGAGCGGGTGGGCGGCAGATGCTTGCGCCCGCCGATATGGTCATAAAGGAACAGGCCCAACCGCAGCAGCCAGCGCGGGCGCAGGCCTTTCACGTGCGGCAGGACAAAGCGCAGCGGGTGGATGATGTGCGGGGCAATGGCCCAGAGCGCCTCGCGCTCGGTCAGTGCCTCGCGGACCAGGGCGAACTCGTAATGCTCGAGATAACGCAGGCCGCCGTGGACCAGCTTGGTCGAGGCGGAGGAGGTGCCTTGCGCCAGGTCTCCCGCTTCGAGCAGCAGAACCTTCGCGCCGCGCCCGGCGGCATCGCGGGCAATCCCCGCGCCGTTCACGCCGCCACCGATCACTGCCAGGTCGAACTGCACTTGCACTTACCTCACATCCGGGCCGGATACCGGCCGCACGGCCCCGGGCGGGGTCAGGCGGCGGAACAGGCGGCCCTGTTCACTGTAAAGGACCAGGCCGAGCGCCAGGATTCCCCCGGCCAGCAGCGACCAGGCCAGCGGCCGCGCCGTGCCGTCATAGGCCTGGCCGATCAGCGCGCCCAGGCTGGCGGCAATCACCATCCGGGTGAACATCTGGAACGAGCTGGCCGCCCCGGCAATCCGGGCGAAAGGCTGCAGCGCGATCGAGCCGAAATTGGCCCCCATGAAGCCGACCAGGCACATGTTGAGCGCCATCACCGGCACGAATTGCCACAGCGTCTGGTGCGGCAGGTGCGCCAGCCAGACCTGCACCGCGCTGACCGCGATGAAGACCAGCAGCGCCGTGTGCGAAACCCGCCGCGCCCCGAACCGCTCGACGATCCGCGAATTGGTGAAATTGGCCAGGGCCATCCCGCCCGCCATCGCCGCGAAGAGCAGCGGGAAGGTATCGCCGGCGCCGAAATGTTCGGCAACCAGCTGCTGGGCCGAATTGATATAGCCGAACAGCCCCGCCACAAGCAGCGAGGCACCGAATACATAGCCCATCGCCGCGCGGTTGGTGGCCGCTTCCCACATGTTGGCGGCGATCACGCGCGGGGCGATCGACTGGCGGTTGGCCGGATCGAGCGTTTCGGGCAGGCGGATCCAGGCCCAGATCCACACCGCCACCCCCAGCAGCGCCATGCCGCCGAAGATCCAGCGCCAGCTCGCCACGGCCAGCACCGCCTGGCCAAAGCTGGGCGCGGCCATCGGCACGATCATGAAGATCACCGCCACGGTCGATTGCGCGCGCGCCATCCGGTCACCCGAAAAACGGTCGCGGATGATCGCGGTGGGCAGCACCGAAAGCCCGGCACTGGTGATCGCCTGCAGCGCGCGCAGCACCAGCAGGGCGGTGAAATCCGTCACCAGCGCGCAGGCCACCGTCAGCGCGACATAGGCCGCGAGGCTGATAAACAGCACCGGGCGGCGCCCGAACCGGTCGGCCAGCGCGCCGGGAAACAGCGCGCCGATCCCCGCCGCGATCAGGTAGACGCCCACCACCAGCTGGCGATCGTTGGGATCGCGCACGCCAAGGTCCTGGGCCATGATCCCCAGCGCGGGCAGCATGGCATCGATGCACAGCGCCTGCAGCGCCATGATCATGGCCATCAGCGCGACAAATTCGCGCTCGCCCAGGCTGACGCCCGGCGCAGATGGACTCGCTGCCGGCATGGCCAAGCCCTTGGCCTGTTCGCGCGGCGCTGGCCAGACTGAATTCGCATGGGTAAGCCTTCGCCATGGCCGAAGACCCATCCGACGCGGTATTCGATGACCTTCCGGGCCAGGGCCTGAGGAAGATCATCCATGTCGACATGGACGCCTTCTATGCCAGCGTCGAACAGCGCGATAACCCGGACCTGCGCGGAAAACCGGTGGCAGTGGGCGGGGATGGACCGCGCGGGGTGCTGACCACCTGTTCCTATGAAGCGCGCAAGTTCGGCTGCCGCTCGGCAATGCCTTCGGTCACGGCGAAACGGCTGTGCCCGCAGCTGATCTTCGTGCGGCCGCGCTTTGCCGTCTATACCGCCGTGTCGCGCCAGATCCGCGAGATCTTCCACGAGTTTACCTCGCTGGTCGAGCCGCTGGCGCTCGACGAAGCCTTCCTCGACGTGACGGCGGACGAGAAGGGCATCGGTTCGGCCACCCGCATTGCCGAGCTGGTCCGGGCGCGGATCAAGGCGGAAACCGGGCTGACCGCCAGCGCGGGCGTGTCCTACAACAAGTTCCTCGCCAAGCTGGCCAGTGACCAGAACAAGCCCGATGGCCTGTGCTTGATCCGCCCCGGCGAGGGCGCAGACTTCGTCGCCCGCCTGCCGATCCGCCGGTTCCACGGGATCGGCCCCAAGGGTGCGGACAAGATGGCCGCGTTGGGGATCGAAACCGGCGCGGACCTGGCCGCCAAGGACATCCTTTTCCTGCGCGAGCATTTTGGCAGCCAGGCCGATTACCTGTTCCGCGCCGCACGCGGCATCGACCTGCGCCGGGTCAAGGCCGACCGGGCGCGCAAGTCGGTGGGGGCAGAACGCACCTTCGATCACGACATCTCCTCTGGCCCCGCGCTGCGCGAGGCGCTGGAGCGGATCGTCCAGCTGACCTGGGACCGGATCGAGAAGAGCAAGGCGGAGGGCCGGACCGTGACGCTGAAGCTCAAGCTCAAGGACTTCACCGGCCTGACCCGCGCCCGCTCCACGCCGCAGCCGGTGCGCGATCGCAACGAGTTTGCGGAAATCGGTCATGCCCTGCTGAACGAGCTGTTGCCGCTGCCCCAACCCGTGCGGCTGATGGGGTTGACCCTATCCCACCTGACCGAGGACGAGCCGGACGAGGCTCCCACCCCGGCCCGCGCGGCTAGCCAGCTGTCGCTGTTCTGATCCAGCCCGCGAGGTTGTCCTGCAGCTGCCGCGCGAGGTCGGGCGGCAGGGCATCGGGGACAAAGAACCGCGCTTCGACAATCTCGCGGCCGTCGCCCTGCGGCAAGCCTACCGCCTGGCCGCTGATCACGTGGACACGGTTGGTCGCCCCGGCCAGCGGCTCCTCGATCACGGCGATCTCGCGCGGGTCAAGCAGCGCGCAGCGGGTTTCCTCGGCCAGTTCGCGGCAGGCGGCCAGGATCGGCTCTTCCCCGCGCGCCACCCCGCCCCCGGGCAGCATCCAGCGCCCGCTGCCATAGGAATGGCGGACCAGCAGCACTCGCCCCTCGCCATCAAAGGCCAGCACGCGGCAGCCGATCAGCAGCGGCTTCCTGATCCGCCACCAGACCACCCGCAGCCGGTGCGCCTGGACCAGCAGCGCCCGGTGCAACGGGGGCGGGATCAGGCGAAACACGTGACCGGCTGATGCGCGGCGCCGAGCAGGCGGGCGACCGGCAGATCGTGCTCGCTTCGTACGGCCGCTTCGAACAGCGCGCGCTTGTCCTCTCCCCGGATCACGAAGATCACCGCATCGCTGTTGAGCAAGGCCGGGATGGTCAGGCTGAGACGATCGAACGGGGCTTCGGGCGGCAGCGGATCGGGGGTCAGGCGGCGCAGCGCCAGCGGATCGTCGGCGCGCGGATCGGTGTTGGGAAACAGGCTGGCAATATGGCCATCGCCGCCCATGCCGAGCCAGGCGATGGCAAAGTGCGGCGGCACGGCACCTTCGCTCAGCGCCACCACCCGCGCGCCCACCGGTTCGAGCAAGGCACGGATCCGCCCGATATTGCTGGCCGGATGGTCTTCCGGCACGATCCGGTCATCACCCGGCCAGATCGCTATCCGGCTCCAGTCGAGCGGGCGGCGGGCCAGTTCGGCCAGGATCGGGAAAGGGGTGGAGCCGCCGGGGACGGTGATGGCAATTGCGCCATCGGCGCTGGCAAGGGCAGCGGTCAGGCGATCGAAGAGCCAGTCGGCAATGGCCTGGTCGGAACTGTCGGGGAGGATGGCAACGTTTTGCATGGCACTGCCTTAAGCGCAGCCGGGCGCGATCACAAATAGCCCGTGGCCCGAAGCCCCAACCCGAGCGCGCCAATCAGCAGGACTGCGCCGAGTCCAAGCCGCAGTCTGACCAGCCATGCGGCTTGCAGCGTCCCGACCAGCGCCCAGCCAGCAGCGACCATCAGGACCGCGCCAATCGCCCCGCCAAGGCCGGTAACCAGCGGGGCGCGGGTCAACGCGGCCAGGGCAAAGACCAGGAACCGCGCCGCATCGGTCAATTGCAGCGCAAAGATGACGATCGCGAAGGCACCCAGCGAATTGGTCGGTTCGGCCGGGGCGCGGCGCGGGGTCAGCACGATCAGCTCCAGCCCCGCCAGACCCAGCGCCAGCGCGACCAGGAACAGCCGGGCATTGCCGGTCATCATTCCGGCAACCTGCGCCCCGCCCCAGGCCGCGAGGCCCGCCGCCAGGGCCCCGCTGGCCAGCGCCACCAGCAGCACGGCCGGCCGGGCGCCCTGCCGTTCGGCCAATTGTGCCACCAGCACCTGGTCGCGCGCACCGAACCCGACCACCAGTGTGGCAAGCAGGGCAAGGAGCAGGCCGGTCATCGCGTGTCAGTCCCTGAACATGGCGCGGGCAATCAGCGCCCGCTGCCCCACGGTAAGCAGGCACAGCGCCGCATAGCCATAGGCAAGCGGCGCGAAGTGCTGCGGCCACAGGCACATGGCGCAGAACACCAGGATCGTCTCGGTCCCTTCGGCAAGGCCGGTGTTGTAGAAGAAGCTCTTGCGGCCATGCGCGGCGGTTTCCAGCCCGCGCTTGGCGGCGAGGGTAGCGAAGGCCAGGAAGCTGGTCCCGGTCAGGGTGAAGCTCGCCACCAGCACCAGCGCGGGCAGCACATTGTCCGGCGCGGACAGGGCAAAGCCCAGCGGCACCGCCACGTAGAACACGAAATCGAGCAGGATATCGAGGAACCCGCCAAAATCGGTCAATCCGCGTACCCGGGCGACGGCCCCGTCCAGCCCGTCAAGCAGGCGGTTGGCGAGGATCAGGGCAAGCGCAAGCAGGAACTCCCGTTCGGCCAGCGCCCAGGCCGCGCCGAGGGCCGGAATAAGGCCCGCAAGAGTCACGGCATTGGCCGAAATTCCCGCCCGCGCCAGCACCCGGCCCAACGCATTGAGCGGCGGATCGATCAGCGGGCGAAGGCGCGCATCAAGCATGGCCGGTCAGCGCCAGGTCACCAGGCCGATCACCGCCCCGGTCATCAGCGAGGCGAAGTTTCCGGCGATCCAGCTCTTCATGCCAAGGCCCGCCACTTCGGCCCGGCGTTCGGGCGCGAGCGTGGCCATGGTCGAGACGATCAGGCCAACGCTGGCGAGGTTCGCCACCCCGCACAGCGCATAGGTCACGATCAGCAGGCTGCGCGGATCGAGCGTTCCGGCGGGCAGTGCAGCCAGATCGAGATAGGCGACATATTCGTTGAGTACCGCCTTGGTCCCCATCAGCGCACCGGCCGCCCCGGCCTGGTCCCACGGCACGCCCACGGTCCACATAAGCGGGGCGAGCGCCCAGCCGAACAGCCGTCGCAGGGTCAGCGGTGTGCCCTCTACGAGCGGCAGCAGGGCCAGCGCCTGGTCGACCAGATTGACCAAAGCGAAGACCGTGATGATGATCCCGATCACCGCGAGGACCAGCGTGACCCCCTCCATCGCGCCGCGCACCAGCGCATCCATCGAGCCTTCGTACTTGAGGCCAGGCTCGGCAGGAGCGCTGTTTTCCGCCGTCTCCGGCGCACCCGGCACCATCAGCCGGGCAATCAGCACGGCGGCGGGGAGCGAGATCAGCGAGGCGACGATCATGTGCCCCACGGCATTGGGGACAGTCTTGCTTAGCGTGGTGGCATAGAGCACCAGGATCGCGCCCGAGATCGTCGCCATGATCATGCACATCACGGTGAACAGGTCCGTGCGGTTCATCCGGCCCAGCCAGGCCCGCAGCACCAGCGGAGTTTCGACCACGCCGAGGAAGACCGTCGCCCCGCCCGCTAGGCCGACCTCACCCCGCACTCCAAGCGTGCGGCGCAGCGCCCAGGCGAGGCCCCGCACCAGCACACGCAGCACACCCCAATGCCACAGCAGCGCCGAGAGCGCGGAAAATACGATGATCAGCGGCAGGATCTGGAAGGCGATCACCACCGGGGGCTGTTCCCCCGGCTTCAGCAGGAAGGGAATTGGCGCCCCGCCGGTATAGCCGAACATGTAGCTTGAGCCGACCAGCGTCGCCCGCTCCACCGCCGCCACCGCGCGGTTGGCATAGCCGACCAGGTCCCAGACGAAGGGGACGCGGGTAACCACCAGGGCGATGGCCAGCTGCGCCAGCAGCGCCGCGCCGATCCAGCGCCAGCCGGGCCGGGCGGCGCGATCTTCCGACAGGCCCCAGGCCAGCAGCAGGATCAGCGCGAGGCCGATCAGCCCTTGCAGGTTGGCGAGCAGGCTCACCCCAGCCGCCATTCGTGATAGCGCCCGATCCAGTTCAGCAGCCGTTCGGGCTTGTGCTTCTGCTTCCAGCGCCCGGCGGCGAACTTGTTCGCTTCGGCCAGGGTCGGGTACATGTGGATCGTGGCGATGATCTTGTTGAGGCCCAGCCCATGCTTCATCGCCAGCACATATTCGGCCAGCAGTTCGCCCGCGTGTTCGCCAACGATGGTCACGCCCAGGATCTTGTCCTTGCCCGGCGGGGTCAGCACCTTGACGAAGCCGGTGGTGGCGCTTTCGGCAATCGCCCGGTCGAGTTCGTGCAAGGGGAACAGGGTCACCTCGTGCGGGATGCCCTGGGCGGCCGCCTCGGCCTCGTTCAGCCCGACCCGGGCCACTTCGGGATCGATATAGGTGGTCCAGGGGATCACCCGGTAATCGACCTTGAACCGCTTGAGGTGCCCGAACAGCGCGTTGACCCCGGCAAACCAGGCCTGGTGCGAGGCCACATGGGTGAACTGATACGGCCCGATCACGTCCCCGGCGGCGAACACGTTGGGATAGATCGTGGCGAGGTTGGCATCGACCGCCAGCGGCGCGGCAGGATCGATCCCCAGCGCTTCCAGCCCATAGCCATGCAGCCGCGCCTTGCGCCCGACGGCGAGCAGCAGGGCATCGAACTCGACCCGCCGCTCGGCCCCGTCATGCTCGGCGACCAGCACCTTGCCTTCCACCCGCAGCGCCCGATGGCCGGTGAGGACGGTCACGCCCGACTTTTCCAGCGCCGCCTGCGCCAGCGCCGCGACATCGGCATCTTCACGCGGGAGCAGCCGCTCGCCCAGTTCGACCTGGGTCACGTCGGCGCCCAGCCGGGCGAGCGCCTGGCTCAGCTCGCAGCCGATCGGCCCGCCGCCCAGCACCGCGATCCGGCGCGGCAGCTCGTCCATGGCGGAAAGCGCATCCCACAGCGTCTCGGTGGTGAGATAGCCCGCCTCGGCCAGCCCCGGCAGGTCCGGCACCACCGGCTCGGCACCGGCGGCGATCACGATCGCGCGGGTGGTTAGCCGCTGGACCGTGCCATCATGCCGCGCGATCTCCACCGTCCAGGGATCGACGATGGTGGCGCGGCCCTCCACCACATCGACGCCAAGGCCGGTATAGCGCTCGACGCTGTCATTGGGTTCGATCGCGGCGATGATCCCGCGCAGCCGGGCCATCACTTCGCTGAGGTCATGCTGCGGTTCGGCCGCTTTCAGGCCATAGGCATCGGCGCGGCGGATCATTTCCGCCACCTTGGCGCTCTTGAGCAGGGCTTTCGACGGCACGCAGCCATAGTTGAGGCAATCGCCGCCCATCTTGCCGGCTTCGACCAGCGTCACTTTCGCCTTCACGGTCGAGGCGACCAGCGAGGTCACCAGCCCCGCCGCCCCCGCACCGATCACCACGAGGTTGCGATCATAGCGTTTCGGCCGCGTGAACCCCGCATAGACCCGGCGGCGGCGCAGCGCGGCCATGATCCATTTGCCCACCCACGGCAGCAGGCCCAGCGCCACGAAGGAACCCAGCAACGCGGGGGAGGCAATGTCCTTCAGGCTTTCGATCCGCGCCAGTTGCGTGCCCGCATTCACATAGACCAGCGTGCCCAGCACCATCCCGACCTGGCTGACCCAGTAATAGGTCCAGACCCGGATCGGGGTCAGCCCCATCAGCAGGTTGACCGCGAAGAACGGAAAGGCCGGAACCAACCGCAGCGAGAACAGGTAAAACGCCCCGTCGCGCGCGATCCCTTCGTTGATCGGGCGCAGCGTCGCCCCGAACCGGGCCTGGACCGCATCGTGGAACAGATAGCGCGAGGCGAGGAAGGCCAGCGTCGCCCCGATGGTCGAGGCGAAGGAGACGATGACGAAGCCCGTAGTGAGGCCAAAGATCGCCCCCGCCGCCAGGGTCATGATCGCCGCGCCCGGCACCGACAGCGCGGTCAGCACCACGTAAAGCAGGAAAAATCCGGCGATCACCAGCACCGGGTGGGCGCGGTAAGTGGCGTCGATCGCGGCCTGCTGCGCCTTGAGGTTTTCAAGCGTGAGGTATTGCCCCAGGTCGAACAGGAACCAGGCGGCCAGGGCCAGCGCGAACAGCGCGGCTAGAGCAAGACGTGGCACTGGTGAATTCTCCCCGGTTTAGGTGCGGCGGGTGTAGCGGGCGATAAAGCCGCGGTCGATCCGGTCTTTGACCCGGGACAGCCAGCGCCCTGCGGCGGCGAATTGGCCCCATAAAGCGATGGTCCGCCCATCTCCGGTGGCCAGCAGGGCCAGGCGGCGCTTACCCGGCTGATAAGCGCGCAGCGGTGTTCCCGTCAGCGCCGAGCGCAGGTTGGCCGCCAGCACCGGCCCGGCCTTGACCGCGTGGACCCCGGCGCGCGGCAGGACGAGGTCGGCCCGGGCGGCGATATCGCCCGCCGCGAAGATCGCCGGTTGCGAGGTGGAGCGCAGGTCCGCCCCGGTCAGCAAGAAGCCGGAGGGATCGAGCGCGAGGCCGCTGTCCGCCAGCCAGCCGGGCGGCCCGCTGCCGGTGGCGACGATCGCCAGGTCGAGCGGCAGAATCGTGCCATCATCCAGCACCAGCCCGTCCGAGACGGCCCGCGCCATGCTGGCGTGAATAGTGACCCCGGCCCGCGCCAAGGCCGTCCGTGCCAGTCGCCGCGCCCAGCCGCCGTGCCCCGGCATGAAGCCGGCGGCGGGGGCGATCAGGTGCACATGATGCCCGCGCCGCGCCGCCGCCAGCGCCAGTTCGACCCCGGCCGCGCCGCCGCCGACCACGGCCACGACCTGGCCCGGCCCGGCGGCGCAGAATGCCTGCCACCCGGCCATGAAGCGTTCGACCGGGCGGACCGGCAGCAGCCGCGCGCCCAACGCCGCGAACCCTTCAGTTGCAATGGTCCCGCCGGTCGCCAGCGACAACAGGTCGAAGGACAATGCCTCCCCGCTGGCCAGCCGCAAATGCCGCGCCGCCGCATCCAGCCCGACCACATCGTCCAGCACCAGCCGCGCGCCAGCCGCTTCGGCCAGCGGGGCCAGATCAATCAGCAGCTCCTCCGCGCGATAGCGCCCCGCCATCCAGCCCGGCAGCATCCCCGAATAGGCCAGGTGGCGCTCGCGGGTGACCAGAATACGTTCAGTTCCCGGCAGCACATGTGCCGCCCAGTCGGCCAGCACGGCCAGGTGCGCATGGCCGCCGCCCGCCAGGATCACGCGCTGGGGATGATTGCCGCCCGTCATGCCCGATTGACCTTGCCCGGCTTTGCTGCTCACTTCCAGCCATGACTAGACTTGGCAGCCTTTCGCAACCCGTCTGGGCCCCGCGCCTTGCGCGCTGGACCCGTGGCCTCACCCTGACCGGCGTCGTGCTGGGCGCAGCCGCGCTGGTGCTGGCGCGCTATGACCTGGTGCCCAAGCTGGCCGGGTTCGGCGGCTTCGTGATCGGCGGGCTGGTGGCCCTGCTGGCGGTGCTGCTGGGCCTCTCCGCCGCATTGGTCGGCTGGCGGACCGCATCGCCGCCGGGGGGCAAGACCTGGCTCGCGCTGCTGGTGGCGCTGGGCTATGCCGGGTTCATCGTCTCGCGGCCGATCGCGGCCGAAGGCGTCCCGCCGCTCCACGACGTGACCACCGACCTGGCCAATCCGCCAGCTTTCGAGAAGCTGCCGCTGCGCGCCGACAACCTTGCGGGCGTGGAAACGACCGAGAACTGGCGCAAGCTGCACTCTGCGGCCTATGGCCATATCAACCCGGTCTATGTGGCGAAGCCGGTGGCCGAGGTAACGGCCAATGTCGTGAAGCTGGCCGAGGAACGCGGCTGGACCGTGGCGGCGCAGGATCCGGCGCGCGGCCATGTGGAAGCGACTGCGGCAGTATCCTTCATCCGGTTTTATGACGATGTCGTGCTGCGCATCACTCCCACCCCCGATGGCAAGAGCCGGGTCGACATGCGTTCGGTCAGCCGGATCGGGGTGAGCGATTTCGGCGTCAATGCCAAGCGGATCGAGGAATTCCTGGCCGCCCTGCAAGCGGCCTGATCGCCCCGACACGCCGCCCACCCCGGACCGACGAATCGAGCTTGAACGCCGCCAACCGGCGCGATTTGCGTGCTGCCCCGGCGTGGCTGTCGATGGGTAAAATCACTAGGAGGTAAATACCGAAAGCGTGTGCTACCCCAAGGCACTGGGGGTATGTCGTTTTGGTCGAGGAAACTGACACGAAGTCGGCTGGTTTGTCGGTGTCGCAGCGGGACGCCGGGTCTGGGGCGGCGATCGTGCGCGACCTTCAGACGCCGGAAAACCTTGGTCAGGTGCTCGACGCGATCCCGCTGGCACTGGTGACCATTGACCGGAACGGGGCCATCCGCGCCTTCGGCAAGCGGGCCGAGGACATGTTCGGCTATCGCGCGGAAGAGGTGATCGGGTGCAATGTCAGCCTGCTGACCGCGCCGCATATCGCCGCCGAACACGATCACTACCTGGCCGAATATGCACGCACCGGAGTACGCCACGTGATCGGCGCGACCCGGATCGAAATGGCGCAGCACAAGTCCGGGCACCAGTTCCCGGTCGAACTGCGGGTCTCCGAGATCAGGTTGGACGGCGAGGTGGCCTATCAGGGGTTCCTCCGCCCGATCAACGGTGACGAGCTGCAACGGGGCGAGGCCAAGGCGATGCTGGCCGATCTGGCCCAGGCCTCGCGCGTTTCGGCCATGGGCGCGCTGGCCACAGCGATCGCGCACGAGCTGAACCAGCCGCTGACCAATATCGCCAATTACACCCAGGGCCTGTCGAACCTGGTCAGCCAGCAGGATGAATTCGCGGGCCGCGAGGAGGTGATGCGGGTTTTGGAAACCTGCAGCGACCAGGCGGTCCGGGCGGGCCAGCTGCTGCATCGCCTGCGCGATTTCGTGCGCGGCGGCCAGCCCCAAACGGGGCCCAATGCGGTTGCCGGGCTAGTGCGCGATGCCACGGCCCTGGCGCTGATCAATGGCTACAAGCGCACGATCCACGTGACCTACGACCTGCCGGTCGACCTGCCGACGGTGGAAGTGGACCACCTGCAGGGCCAGCAGGTGCTGTTCAACCTGGTGCGCAATGCGCTGGAGGCGATCGATGCCGAACACGGCGGCCATCACGAACTGGTGATCGCAGCCCGGCAAGTGAACGATTTCATCGAGCTTTCGGTCGAGGATGACGGGCCGGGCATCGCCCCGGCGATTGCCGATTCCCTGTTCGAAAGCTTTGTCACCACCAAGGGTGGCGGAATGGGCGTGGGCCTGGCGATCTGCAAGCAGATCGTCGAGGCCTATGGCGGGTCGATCCATGCGGGCAAGTCGGCCCGACTGGGCGGCGCGGCCTTCCGCTTCACCCTGCCGATTTCGAGCGAGTCTGAAACTGCGGGGGGCTGAAACCATGTCGAAGCGGGTTTGCCATATCGTTGACGATGACCGGGCCGTGGCGGAATCCACGGCGTTCCTGCTGCGCACCGAAGGGATCGAGACCACGGTTCATGGCAGCGGCGAAGCCTTCATGCGCGGCCTGGCCGAGCTGGAGCCGGGCTGCATCCTGCTTGATATCCGGATGCCGGGAATGAACGGGCTGGAACTGCAGCGGCAATTGCGCGAGCAGGGCTGCGTCATGCCGGTCGTGATCATCACTGGCCACGGCGATGTCGATTCGGCAGTGCGGGCAATGAAGGACGGCGCGATCGACTTCCTGCAGAAGCCATTCTCGCGCGAGGAACTGCTGGCCGCGGTGCGCGGGGCCGAGCGGCAGGCCGCGCCCCGGCCGGCCGCGCCGAGCGCCGAAGTGGCCGAAGCCTGCAGCCGGATCGGACAACTCACCCCCCGCGAGCAGCAGGTGCTGCAGGGGCTGATCAAGGGCCATGCCAACAAGGTGATCGCCTATGACCTCGACCTCAGCCCGCGTACGGTCGAACTCTATCGCGCCAATGCGATGCGCAAGCTGGGCGTGCGCAGCCTGTCGGAAATGCTCCACCTCGCCTTCCTGGCCGGGCTGGGACAGGAAACCGGCGCGGGAGTCAGGATGACAGCATGACCCGCGGCTCTGGCGCCGGAAGCAAGGCATCGCGAGCCTGGATCCGGAACAGCGCCATCGTCCCGCCCAGCGGGCGCATGCCGACCAGATCACCCAGCAGGAAGCGGGGTGCCAGGATCCTGACATCAGCCAGGTGCAGGCAGGCCGGATAGGGCCAGCTGCAGGTCCACTGGTTGTCGCGCAGCTCGATCCGACCGAGGTCGCATTGCTGGTTCGGCCGGGACCGCTCGACCGTCGCGAGATCGCGGTCGGCCCGATAGGTTGGCAGCGAAATCCGGCCATCGGCGATCAGCGGCAGGCAGAAGGTATAACTGACCCGGCTCGCCACCGGCCGTCCCCGGGGCAGCAGCATCGGCTCGATCCGGATTTTCCACCAGTCCACTGCGCCAGTACCCATCCTGCGATGTGGCCCCGCCGATCCAGCCAGCGGCGTGGCCACCTATTCCAGCCTGCGCGCGCTCCCCGCGTCGCGCCTCACAAAAGCAGCGCCACCACCGCCCCGGCGGCGATGGCCACGCCATAGGGCACAGTGCGCGGTTGCCGCGCGCCTGCCGCGCTGCCCGGCCCGGCCGGAGCCGCCCGCCAGACGAACAGCCACAGCCCCACTGTCAGGACCAGCCCCGCCAGCGCGACCAGCAGCAGCAGGCGAAAGCCCTCGGCCAGCGGGAACCAGACTGCCAGCGCGGCATAGAACTTGGCATCGCCGCCGCCGATCACCCCGCCGGCGAACAGGGCCATCCCCACCAGCAGCGCCAGCCCGGCATGGCCCAGGTGCGGCAGCAGCGCGGCCAGGCCCTGGCCCAGACCGGTCACCACCAGCCCGGCAACCAAGGCGACCGCGCAGAGCCGGTTGGGCAGCAGGCGGTAATGCCAGTCGAGCCAGGCGCCGACTCCGGCAATGCCGGCCAGCAGGCCGATGGTGAGCAGATCGGGCAGGGCCACGGGTCAGCTCCGCCGTCAGTCGAACTCGCCGACGTCGCGGACGGCGCGGTTGATGACCGGCCGCCAGCCCAGCGTGGCCAGCGCCATCCGGGGCGGGGCCGCGACGAGCGCGGGCCGCGGCGCCAGGACGGTCAGCCGCGCCGGAGCCCCGGCCTTGACCGGGCCGGCCTTGACCGGACCGGCGGCAGCCAGCTCGGGCTGGCCCGGCGTGACGCGCACCACCTTGACCGGTGGCGGGGCCGCAACCGCGATCCGCGGCGCGGCGGCAGTTGCCGGACGCTGTGCCGCGACCGGCGCACCGCTCACCGTGATCGTCTTGTTGCCACCCGCTGCCGCGACAAGCAGCCCGGCCTTGAGCGTCTGCCCGACCGGAGCGGGAGGCGGCGCGGGTGGCGCGGCGGCGGCCAGCTGCACCTCTTGCGCCCGGGTGAACCGCGCGAGGTTGGCGGCAAAGCGCCGGTCTTCGGGCGCCATGGCGACGGCCTGGCGGAAGTAGCGCTCGGCCAGGTCAGCACGGCCGATCCCGGCATAGGCCACGCCCAGGCCATTGGTCGCCTCGGCGGCACTGGCCGGATCGAGCCGGGCCAGCCGCAGTGCGGCGATCGCCGCGCCATAATTGCCGGCGGCCAGGGCCTGCTTGCCGCTCACCAGGTCGGGATTGGCGGGAACGGCCAGCAGCGCCGGATCGACGCGGTGGCCTTCGCGCAGCGCGATCCGCCCCATTGGCGAGGTACAGCCCGCCAGCGCGACGGTACCGGCAAGAACAAGGGCCAGGGAACCAAGGGACTTGGGCATTTCAACCTCCCATCATCATCGGGAACACACTCTTCACCAGCCGCACCACGGCCGGCAGCATCAGCACACCGATCATCACCGGCAGCATGCAGACCACCAGCGGGATCGAGATCAGCACCGGCAGGCGGTGCGCCCGCTCCTCGGCCCGCAGCTTGCGCCGCTCGCGCATTTCCGAGGCATAGACCCGCAGCGTCGTGGCAATGCTGGTACCCAGCTTGTCCGACTGGATGATCAGCGTGGTGAACGACCGGATCTCGTCGACCGAGGCCACCTCGGCCATCTTGCGGAAGGCATCCTCGCGCGATGCCCCGGCCCGAAGGTGCAGGGTCGCGACCGAGAGCATCTCGGCGATCAGCGGGTGCGACAGCACCATCTCGCGCCCGACCCGATCGATCGCCGCCTCGATGCTGAGGCCGGATTCGATGCAGATGATCAGCAGGTCGAGGCAATCGGGGAAGCCGCGCAGCAGCTCGTCGCGGCGGCGATCGGCCCGGGCCTGGACGTAGAGGTTGGGCAGGTAGAGCCCCAGCAGCGCCAGCCCGGCCCCGATCAGATAGGTCTTGAGGAAAGTCGGCGGTTCATCGCCGGAAAAGGCCAGCGCAAGATAGCCCAGCGGCAACACGAAGACACCGATCAGTCGCGCGAGCGTGAAGATCCGCGGCGCGGCGGGCGAGGTATAGCCGGCCGCCCGCAGCCGCGCGGTCAGCCGTTCGTTGCGGCTATCGGACAGGTCGAGCCCCGCCCCTTCGAGCGCGGCGGCAAGTTTGGTCCAGGCCCCTTCGCTGGCCTGGGCCCGCAGGCTGGCCGGGCGCAGCACGGCGCCCGGTTCCTCGGCGATCTGGCCCAGCTGGCGGCGCAGCGCCGTGCGGTGTTCCAGCCAGATGGCCAGGGCGTAGACCGTTCCGACCGCGACAATGAAGATCGTGAACAGCACCCCGAAGCGGGCAAGCGAACTGGTGGCGACAAGATCAAGCATGACTAGACTTTCAGGTCGACCATGCGGCGGATCGCGTAGACGCCGATGAAGTAGAGGAGGATGAGGCCGGTAAAGCCCCAGATGAAGATCGGATCACGCGCGACATCCATGTAGAAGCCGGGGTTCACCGTCACCATGCCGAGCAGCGACACGATCGGCAGGATCGTCAGCATCCACCCGGTCAGCCGCCCTTCGGAGCTGAGCGCGCGGACCTTCATGTACATGGCGGCTCGGGCGCGGATCACCTCGGCCAGGTTTTCCAGGATCTCGGCCAGGTTGCCGCCGGTTTCCGCCTGGAGCGAGAGCGAGACGACGAACATCCGCATGTCCGGGTTGTCCCAGCGCTCGGCCATGGCCTGGAGCGCGTCCTTGAGATCCGCCCCATAGGACGCCTCGTCTGCCACCACGCCGAATTCGGTGCCCATCGGGTCTTCCATCTCGTGCGTCAGCAGGTCGATGGCGGAGGCGACCGGATGGCCCGAACGCAGCGCCCGGACGAAGATGTCGAGTGCCAGGGGGAACTGTTCCTCGACCCGCTTGCGCTGGTGCTGGGCGCGGATCGAGATGACCACCAGCGGCAGCGCCAGGCCCACGCACAGTCCCAGGACCAGCAGTAGCATGATCACGCCCGCGGTCCAGTCGAACCCGGCCGCACCCGCCGCCAGCAGCATGACAATGAATACCGCGAAGCTGATCCCCAGCATGATCATCAGCGCCGATCCCACGCCCAGCGGCACGGCGGCGGCGAAGAACTGGCGCTGCAGGTTGCGGTGCATCCCGGCCAGCAGCGGCGGCAGGTGCGAATGGTCGGTGGGGGCGTTCTTGCGCAGCCGGGCCAGGATCTGCTCGCGATCGCCGCCTTCACGGATCATGCGCAGGCGGGTGTTGATCGCGGCATGTTTCTGCCGCGCCCGCCAGGCCGTGCCCAGCAGCACCTGCGTGAACAGGAAGAAGGCCGCGAAGACCGCAAGCAGGACAACGAAGCGGACGATCTCGTTGGACATGGGCCTATCCCAGCTTGACGTCGGGCCGGAACAGGTCCGGCGACAGGGCGATGCCATAGGCGGCGGTTTCGGCGAGGAACTTGGGCCGGATTCCGGTGGCCTCGAACTGGCCCAGCACCCGTCCGTCCTCGGCCCGGCCTGTGGCGCGGAAGCGGAAGATTTCCTGCATGGTGATCGTTTCACCCTCCATCCCGGTGATTTCCGAGAGGCTGACGATGCGGCGATGGCCATCGACCAGGCGTTCGATCTGGATCACGATGTTCATGGCCGAGGCGATCTGGTTGCGCGCCGCGCGTGGCGAGATGTCCACCCCGCTCATCCCGATCATCTGCTCGACGCGCGAGAGGGCATCGCGCGGGGTATTGGCGTGGACCGTGGTCATCGAGCCATCGTGGCCGGTGTTCATCGCCTGGAGCATGTCGAAGGCCTCGCCGGAGCGCACTTCGCCAACGATGATCCGGTCCGGCCGCATGCGCAGCGCGTTCTTGACCAGGTCGCGCTGGCTGACTTCGCCCCGACCCTCGATGTTGGGCGGACGCGTTTCCAGCCGCACCACGTGTTCCTGCATCAGTTGCAGTTCGGCCGAATCCTCGATCGTGATGATGCGTTCGCGGTGGTTGATGAACGAGGACATGGCGTTGAGCAGGGTGGTCTTGCCCGAGCCGGTCCCGCCCGAGATCAGCACATTGCGCCGCGAGCCAACGATGGCCTTCAGCACTTCGGCCATCTGATCGGGCAGCGAGCCGAGCTCGATCAGGCGATCGACGCTGATCCACTTCTTGGCGAACTTGCGGATCGACAGCATCGGCCCGTCGATCGCCAGCGGGGGGATGATCGCGTTGACGCGCGAACCATCGGCGAGGCGGGCATCGACATAGGGCGAGGATTCATCGATCCGGCGGCCAACCGCGCTGACGATCTTCTGGATGATCCGCAGCAGGTGGCGATCGTCCTGGAAGCGGGTCGAAACCCGTTCAAGCAACCCGCGCCGTTCGACGAACACATTGTCCGGGCCGTTGACCAGGACGTCGGTGATGGTCTCGTCCTGCAGCAGCGGCTCGAGCGGGCCGAGGCCCAGCAGTTCGTCCATCACCTCGTCCACCAGCGCGGCGCGTTCGCGCGCATTGAGTGGCTCGCTCTGCGATTTCAGCAGCTCGCCGACGATCTCGGACACTTCGTGATGGATCTGCTCGCGCGAGAGCTGGTCGAGCGCGGCGAGGTTGATCTTGTCCAGCAGGTCGCGGTGGATGGTCACCTTCAGCCGCAGCTTGTGATCCTCGCTCACGCGGTCCGGTTCGGCCGGGTCCGTGCCGGTGGTCGAACCGGCGGGAGCCGGCTTTGCTGGCGAACCTTCGGGTTGCTTAACTTTCCAGATGCTCATCGCACTCTACCTGCCTTCCAGATTCAGTGTTTCGGCCAGCGCCTGCACGGCCGAGGCAAAGCGGCCGTGGCGATGCAGGTCGGTCAGCAACCGGCCCTCGTTCTGCGCAGCGACCACCTCGCCCTCCTCGTCGGGAACGGCGACGGCGATCGGATGGCCCAGCACCTGGGCCGCTTCCTTGACGCCAATCGGCTTGAACAGGCCGCGCTCGACCCGGTTGCCGATCACGCTGACCCGGTCCGGGCTCAGCCCGACCGAGGCGAGCAGGTCGAGCCGGCGGCGAGCCTGGCGCAGACCGGCCACCGACAGTTCGGTCACCAGCACCACCCGGTCGGCCGCCAGGGCCAGCGACAGCGACCAGTTCGACCAGTCGGTCGGCACATCGGCCAGCACCACGTCGAACATCGAACGGACCAGGCCGACCATTTCGAGCAGCCGGTCCTGGTCGACATCGTCGAGCGAAGTGATCGTTTCGGGCGCGGCAATCACCGAGAAGCCGTGCTGGCTGTCGGTCAGGGCGCTGCGGACCAGTTCGGCATCGAGCCGGTCGCCCGCATCGAGCAGCGGCGTGATCGTGACCCGCGGCTGCTGGCCGACATAGTAAACCACTTCGCCGGCCTGAAGATCGAGATCGATCACGCAGACCTTGGGGTGATGGTCGCGCGTGGCGGCCAGGCTGGCCGCGAGGTGCGTCAGGATCGTGGTCGCGCCGCAGCCACCGGTGCTGCCCGCCACCACGATCAGCTGCCCAGACCGGCCCGACCGACCCTCGAACTGGCCATCGCTGAGATCGCGCAGCTGCGCGGCCAGTTCGTCGCAATCGATCGGCAGAGTGGCGATATCGGTCACGCCCTGGCGCAGGAGGCCGCGCGACAGGGCCACAGAGGCCGCCGCCAGCGCCGCGATCACGGGCAGTTCGGGATGCTGGCGGTGGATCAGCGCGATCCGGTCCAGCGAGGCCGGCTGGTCCACCGCCGCTTCGATCACCAGCACCCCTGCTCCAGTCAGCCACTCATCCGGAACCGGATCGGCCGCGCCGATGGCGTGGCACGACAGCGCCCCCAGCGAGGCCCGGTCCGGCGCAGCTTGCAATGCAGCAATCGCCTGGGGGTTGGCCACGACCACGACCGGCCCGCCGCGACCGAAGTGCGGCTGGGGCGGGCCTGCGTCTGGCTGGGCATGGGGCTTGATGGAGGCCATGGATCCTTCTCAATAGGCTTTCGCGCCGTCGCCATCCTCGAGCGTGAGGGTGGAACGGACGGGTGGCAGGGTGATTGAACCGCCGAACAGCGTCATGGTGCGCAGGCCGATGCCCCCGACCTCGACCGTGACCAGCGGGGCAATGTCGCTCAGCGGATCGCCATTGTCGTCGAGCCCCGGATCGCCGGCGTAACCGATGCCCGATCCGCTGTAGGTGATCGTCACGTTGTCGGCCCGCAGCAGCGGCGTGATCGCGCGCATCCGGTCAACGATCCGGGCAAAGGCGGCGCCATCGGCAGTGCCCAGGTCCGGGCAGGGCGTGCGCTCGCAGGTGCAGCTGGCGCTGCCGCCCGAACCGGTGCAACGGATCGCCCCCAGCGCCTCGCGGCAGATCCGGTCGCCGGGCTTGAGCGTGCCGCCGGGACAGCTCAGGCCGACTGTTTCGTAACTGTTGAGGCCGGTCGGCACGAGCGCGGTCGACACCGCATAGCGCGCACCCATCTGCGCGGCCTTTTCAAGCTGGTTGAGCGTCCAGACATAGCGCCCGGCATCAAGCACCCCGAACAGCAGCAGCAGGGCCAGCGGCAGCACCAGCGCGAACTCGGCCGCGCTGGCCCCGCTGCTGGCCCGGCCAAAGGCGCGCAGCCGGGTCATAGCCCGATCACCGGCGCGCTGGCCCGCGCGTTCATGTGGAAGCCCGGATCGAACAGTCCGAGACGACCGAACAGCGAGGGATAGGGCACGCCCCGGGCGGCCACGACCGCCACCGGCCCGGCCTCGCCCAGCTCTGTATAGATCCCGGTATCGACGAACCCGCCGCAGGTGATCGAGACATAGACCTCGTTATCGCTCCAGCCGGGGATCAGCGGATGGCGCGCAGTATCGTCGAGCTGGCCGGTGCGGGTCAGCAGCTTGATCTCGGCAATCCGTTCGGGGGAGATCACCAGCGCGCCGTCGCGGCAGACCTGGGTCACTTCCAGCCGCCCGGCAAAGCGCGCGCCATCGCGCACCGCCTCGGTCAGCTTGTGCTGGGTCCAGATGAAGTGGCCGCCCTCGAACCCGGTGAACAGCAGGACGAGCATCAGCGGCAGCATCAGCGCCAGTTCGGCGGCGGCTGCGCCAGCCCGATCGGTCAGGGCGCGCAGCCCGGTCACCGGATCAGCACCGCGCGGTCGCGGCCATAGTACTGGAAGCCGCTGAGGTTGTCGGGGCGCAGCGCCGGACCGATCACCTCGGCGCGGATCGTGCCAGGTTCGGCCGGCTCGGACGGATCGATCAGGAACACATCCATCCAGCCCAGCAGCTCGACTTCCTTGCGCCCGCTGATCCCCTCGCAGCGGGCCGCGCCAACGGTCAGCACGCGGCGGTCCTTCTGGGTATCCGACGGCATCCACGGCTGGGAGAACTGCGGCTGCGGGTAGCTGCAGTGATAGGTGATCGAGTGGCGATAGTTCGCGCCGCTCTTCTGCGGCCTGTTATCAGGGCTGAAGCCGACCAGCTCGCGGCCGAGCCGCGCCGCCTTGTTGGCAATCTCCCACTGGTAGATCTCGTAGCGGGTGCCCTTGGGGAAGGTGCTGGCGGAAACGCCCGGATGATGCCCGGCAAGGTAGCGGTTGATGTCCCAGGTACCGTCACCGAGGTAGGAACAGGTGCCCGAATAGAAGCAGGAATCCATGGTGAAGGAATCGCTGGCCGTGCGATCGATCACCCCGATGTTCGAAAAGGGCACCCAGGTGCTCTTGCCGGACGGGACGCTTGCCGGGCAGCTCAGCGCGGCGCGCACATCGGCCAAGGTCAGTGTCGGCTTGGGGCTGATGACAGTGGCCGGGAAAGCGATCGCATAGTTCTTGCGGGTATTCTCCGAGGGGCAGAAATCCCCGTTGCCCTGGCATTGCAGCTTGCTGGTCGGCATGTCGAAGCGGGTGTTGAGCGCTTCGGGCTCGGTGTTGCGGAAACCGGGTTCGGTAGTCAGGTTTTCCAGGTTGATGCAGCTCGGCGCGGTATTCTCGCCCAGCTCGTACTGTGTGTCCCTGATCCCCGAGATGTCGAGGAAGCCCCAGTTGCCGGGTGCCAGCGGGGTGACGTCCTTGCTGCTCTTCCAGCGCATCCGCAGGCCCTTGCCGGCATCGGCGGGCAGCGGAAAATCGGACCGGTCGACGCAGACCATGATCGAGGGCACGTTGCAGGCGGCCTTCTTGAGCATGGCCATGGCCTTGGCCGTCACTCCGCCCGAATTGAACGCGCCGATCACCGGGGTCAGTGCGTAGAACACCTTGCGGCCATTGACGCCAACCTCGACCACCCGCGCCCGCGCGCCGTCGCCATCGCTGGTCACCTGCGGGCCGGGCGCATCGTCGGCATAGCTTTCGTAGAAGGTGAAGGTCAGCCCGCTGACCGTGCGGCCGGCCTCGTCGTTGGCGACCTGGGTGATATTGGCGAATTCGCTGCCCGCCGTGGCAAAGGCGGCAGTGGCGGCTGTGCGGGCCCGGATCATGGCATCGTCGTGCCCGTCCAGCTGGGTCGCGGCAGCCAGCGCGGCCTGGTCCGCCGCGTTCTGCAGTTCGCTCTGCATGGCCATCAGCCGACCATAGTCGAAACCGATCCCGGCCAGGGCAATCAGCACCATCAGCACCAGGGCATAGAGCGGGGAGACGTTGCCGCCCCGGTCACTTGCCAAGTGCCTGATGCCGGGTGCCCTGGTGCCGGGTGTCACGTTGTGCCTCCAGCGTTCAGGGCGTGGTGCCGCTGCCGGACGAGGACGAGCCCGAAGTGACCGAGGTGCTGCGCACGCGGTCCGGCTTCTTGACCGTGTCCTTGCGATAGCGCTCCACCGCCTGGCCCGCCTTGGCGGCGCTGGCCGGAGGGGTGGCCTCCTCGTACTGGGGGTCGGGTTCGATCACCTGCGCCAGCATGGTTTGGCGGTTGGCCTCACCAAAGCTGGACGCAGGTGTGCCGGTGCCTGCATCATCATGGACACAGGCCGCCAGCGGGGGGGTCGCCAAGAGCACCAGCGCAAGCAATTTGCCGCGATCAGAATTCATAACCCTTCTCCTTCGCTTGCGGGGCCGGATTGGCGGGCGCGGCACCCGGCTGGGGTGCGAGCGCCTTGGGTCGATAGCCTTCGCCATCAATCACGACGTCTTCGGGCCGGGGATCCTCGATCCGGTCAGTCGGCAGGCGGACCTGCTCGGGCCGGATCGGGGAAACGAGCCGGGGCGTGACGACGATCAGCAGCTCGGTCTCGCCCTTCTGGAACCCGGAAGAGCGGAACAGCGCGCCCAGGATCGGGATCGAGCCCAACAGCGGGACCTGACGGACGGTGGTCTGGAAGTCCTTGCGCAGCAGCCCGGCGATCGCGAAGCTTTCGCCGTCGCGCAGTTCGACCGTGGTGCTGGCCCGCCGGGTCTGCAGGCCAGGCACCACGATCCCGTTGACCGAAACCGAAGCGCTAGGGTCGAGCGAGCTGACTTCGGGTTCGACCAGCAGGCTGATCACCTTGTCGGCAAGGACAGTGGGCGTGAAGCCCAGGCTGACCCCGAACGACTTGTATTCGATCGTCACATCGCCGCTGGCGCGGTTGCTGTTGTCGACCGGGATCGGGAACTCCCCGCCCGCCAGGAACGAGGCCTTCTCGCCCGACAGCGCGACCAGCGTCGGTTCGGCCAGGGTCTTGGACAGGCCCTTGCGCTCCAGCAGGTCGAGCGTCGCGTCGATATCGGTATCGCCGATGCTGAACGACTTGGTGACGGTGGCGAAGTTGTCCGCCGCCACGCCACCGGCGGCAACGCCAGTATTGAAGCTGAAGCTGCCGCCGCGCGACAATCCGGCCAGGCCGAAGCCGACCTTCTCGCCCAGTTGCCGGTCCACTTCGGCAAAACGCACTTCCAGCATCACCTGCTGGCTGCCGCCCATCGAGACCAGGTTGATCACCTTGTCCCCGGCATAGCTCTTGGCCAGCTGGGCCACGCGATCAGCCGCCCCGGCATCGTTGACCAGGCCGGTCAGCACCACCGATCCGTTGGACAGGTGGGCGTCGATCTTCTGGCCGGGCACCAGCGTGGCGATCTGGCCGCGCAGCGATTCAACGTCCGGACCGACCGCGACGTCCATCACCGCGATCACGCGGTTGTTGCGATCGTAAAGCGTCAGGCTGGTGGTGCCGAAGCTCTTGCCCAGGAGATAGACCGAGCGTTCCGAGATCGGCAGGACATCGGCCACATCGGAATTGCCGATCAGGGCCTTGCCGATCGGCCGCTCGGCCGAAACCACCCGGCTCTTGTTGACCGGCACTTCCAGCGCCCCGGCGTGAAGCGATTCCTCGCTGGTCTGGGCCAGCACGGGGGTACTGACGACTGCGCCGGTCAGCAGGGCAAGGGCGCAGATGCTGCTATTGAACTTGCTCATCTCACTTACCCTTCGTCTGGCCGACCGGGTAGCTGGTCGGCTGGGTGCCGCGGACAATGGTCATGGTCGGGCCGGTCCAGCCCGGCGCCACGGCGGCAGCGGCGCTGCCACTGGCGGCAGGGCCGAAGCCAGGCAGCGCAGGGGCGACCAGCGAACCGGATGAAGCAGCCGGGGTCGCGCTGGCCAGGCGGCCACCGCCCAGCTCATAGAGCGTGACCGAGCGGGCGACCGGCGCAGCGCCAGCGGCAGTTGCATCGGCGTCGGTCGGTCGGCGCAGTGCAAGGCTGAGCGAACCGGCCTGTTCGGCGAGGACCAGCCGCTGGGCGTCATAAAGCGAGACCGCCAGGGTGGCCGTCTTGGCCAGCTTGGGTTCGCTTTGTTTGTCACTGGTGAGCTGGTCGATCGCGAGCACCTGGACATTTTCCAGGATCACGTCGGAACGGTGCCCTTCGCGGCCCGCCCCATCGCCCGAGATCTTGCGGGTCAGGATCACGTCGACCATCGAATTGGGCAGGATGAAGCCGGACACGCCGCTGACGGCATTGATCGGCACCGAAACCGCCCGCATTCCGGCGGGCAGCAGCGCGGCCAGGGTGGCGCGCCCGTCAGTGCCGCTGACCTTGCTGGCCAGCACCGGTTCGCCCGGCACCACCGGCCTGAGCGCCACGCGGCCATCCTTCATGGCATCGGCCAGCGAGCGAAAGGCACCCTGTGGCACCGAAGCCTCGGGCCAGTCCTGCAAACGGACGTTCTGCCCGGTCAGCCGGGTGCCGAACTCAAGCGGCTGGGCGGCAACGACGATGCGGACCAGCTTCTGCTCGCCCACCTTGCCACCCTGCTGCTGCTCGACACCGGAAAACCAGGCATTGGCGAGTAATACCGCGAACAGGCCGATAAGCACGGCGATGCCCAGCATAACCCAGTTGCGATTCTGCACGGCCAACCTCCTGCAATTGTGCGCTTGGCCCGGTCGGCCTCGCCACATCGGGGATGCGGCGAGGCCTGCCGACGCGCGTGGAATGACGGGTTACTTTGTCGTTGGCGCTGGCGGTGCAGTGCAATCGCCTTGGGTGCAGTTTTCAATCTGATCCGCCGCGCGGTTCATCGAATTCTGGATCTGCACGCTGAGCGCCAAGGCCGCAGCGCCAAGGGCCACGCCGACAATGGCGAGGATGAGCGCGTATTCGGCCGCCGATGCGCCCGACTCGTTCTTGAAGAACTGCTTGAGGAACGACTTCATGGCTACTTACCTTTCTCGATCCGCAGCACTTCGGGCACCGCGGCTTAGTTTTGGAGCAAGGTCAGTGGCGATGCCGCCAGCCAACCGTGGTCAAGATTGGAACCGGGGACCGGGAGCGACAATTTCGCAATTCTACGTGCGTGGAACCGGGCGAATCGGTGGCCCTATGGTTTCGGGCGGGCGGGCAGCGGGCTGACCGGCTGGCCGTTGCGGCGCACTTCGTAATGCAGGTGCGGGCCGGTGGAGCGGCCGGTCGAGCCAACCGCGCCCAGCACATCGCCCCGCCGCACGCGCTGGCCGGGGCGCACGCCCAGCCCCGAAAGGTGGGCATAGCGGGTCTGCACCCCGCCGCCGTGATCCACTGTCACCAGCAGGCCATAGCCCGCCGCCCAGCCCGCCTGGACCACCACGCCATCGTTCGCGGCAATGATCTGCGTGCCGGCGGCGCGGGCAATGTCGATCCCGGCATGGAACCGCACCTGCCCCAGGATCGGATGCATTCTATAGCCGAATCCGCTAGTTGTGCCGCGCAGGCGAACAGTACCGCGACTGCCGGTTGCGGGCTCGAGCGCGACCGGGCTGACCGGCCGCCCCTCCCCATCGGCCGCCCGCGCCACCCGCAGCCCATCGCCCGATCGTGCGGCCAGCACGGTCACACCGGGGTTGAGGGCGGCATCCTCAGCGGCAGGGAAGGATTGCGGCAGCCTGGGTTCGATCCGCAGCTGGCCGGGGCCAGCGGCCTCTTGCGCCCGGAGCGGTCCGGCTACGGTCGCCAGCAGCAGTGCGACAGCAAGGGGGCCGGGGCCATGCAGCATAGCCCGGTCGGCTGCGCCAGGACCGGGCATCTGCACAATATCGTAGTTCCCCTATAGGACCAGCGAGAAACCGGGCGGCAGTGCCGTCACCACGAAAAGCCACGGACGACAATGCGCCCGAGCTTCCACCCAGATACTGCTGCTTGGAAAACTGGAGCGGGCGAAGGGATTCGAACCCTCGACCCCAACCTTGGCAAAAGTCGAAGCGATGTATTTCTGGTTTATTACAATGCTTTATATTGACGTTTAAAATCCGAACATGATCCGAAGATGGTGCCCCTTCGTTCAGAAAACCTCTGATTTCTGGGCAATATATGCGTAATGCGGGCTACTGCGAAGGTTGGGGCTGATAACAGCCTAGAAAGCAAATTACGTTGCTGCAGCTAGCAGCCCTCCTCAACCCATTATCCACCAAATGAATATCGCAATTCTCACTTCCCACTTACCCGCATCGTTCTAAACTCCAGCCTTATGCCTTGCGAGCCAGACCTACCACCTGCTGCGGTCGACCATGTCAGTTCCATGCTGACCTTGGCGAAACGAAAGCATGAGGAGGCAATGGCTATGGTTGGCACACCAGATGCCAATGCCCTTCCAAGGCTGCGGCAAGTGTTGCAGCTTCTCGAAGAGGTGGAGGTTCTGGCCCAAGACGCTGCTTCATACGTGAACAGCGATGCCATGGCCGTTGCCCTGAAGGAACTCCATCAGCAACAGGCATCTATCACATTGGCTATCGAACGAATGGAAAACCTGCCGAAGCCTTCGCCATGGGCATCATCTTGGCCCTGGATGGTGCTGGTGATGGTGGCTGTGACGGTTTTGGGAACGGTTGGATGAAGATTAGCATTGGGTGGATGCGCTCACGCGCATGTGCTCTCAGATCAGCTCGTTAAATCCCATGATGATGCCTACTGCATTGACACCTAAAGCCACGCAGCAGCATCTTGGCCTCGCAATGTCGCACCCGCACTACGTATATGAACTCCGCCGCACCAGCTCTGGCTCTGGCCCCTCTAGATATATCGGTGTCCGAACCGCTCAAAACTGCCGCCCTGAAGACGATGTCTATTGGAGCTCCAGCAAAAGTGTTCTGGAAGCTATAAAACTAGGTGCAAAATTTGAAAAAACTATAATTCGCACCTTTCAAGACAGGAAAGATGCTGAATTTTATGAAGCCGACCTTCATTGGCAGCTGATGGTAGGTAAAAACCCACATTTTTATAATGAGTTTTCACAGCTTATCGACGGTCGAGTAGATGAGCTCTATCCTAGAACTAGATATATTTCGCCACTAGGAGAGTATAGATGGTTCATTAGCGGGTCAGAGCCAATCAACTGGCAGGAATGTCCCGCGCAATGGGCTCAATTTGAAGATATGAGTCACAAGGATCAATTCAGCAGTAGCTGGCGATACACCTTTAAAGGCCTAGAGTTACCAGAATGGCGTTTCCACAAGGACTATCCTGACGATTTAGCATTTGCAGTGGATCATCCTCGATTAGGCTATGCGCCTTATGTTCAAATAGACGAAAATTCGAAAGTTACTGACTTCAGGTTCTTTCCCATCGGGCACCCTCCAAGTGGCTGGATTAAGGGGTTTGCGCGATCATTCTGGTTTGCCTCGCAAAGGCTTAGCTCGAGTCAATTCCTGCCTTCGAACTGGAAAAGGTATCGTTGGGGCAGTGGTTTGCAGCTCGGAATCAACGATGACAGGCAAAATGCTTTTTTCCCTGAGGGCCAGCAGCCAGATGGATGGATAGACGCCACTTCATTCGAAGAAGCATTGCAGCGCCGTGAGGACGATCATGTCACTCAGACTCGCCTCATGTCAGAATTTGCCAATAAGATAATTCTAGAAATCAATAGTCATAGCGATGTAGATAGCCCCGAACTCCATCAGGCAATAGTTTCGATTTTCAATGGAAATGAAAAACCGAAAAATTTTAGTAATTTTGAATTTATTTTAGAATTATCAAAATCTGGTATGCCAAATAAGAATATATGGATCATAAAAAATCTATTTGGCATTTGAAATGCAACACATGCGTCAAAAGTGAGATATTGGCCTATCCATTTTCCATTGCTCGAAAAGTTGGGGCTGATTGAATAGGCAGTGAAATTGCTCTTAGTTCAGCTTTTCCAGCGCAAACTGACGCAACTCTTGGTGCATCTGGTAGAAGCCACCATACCTGAGAAAGCTAACGGACATAGGCGTGCCGAGCATGGACTTCTCAATGGTGATGCCTTGCCATTGGAACGGCAGTTTATGCAGGTCTTCTGACCTCACGCTGAAGTGAAAATCATGGACAAGCGTATTCCTGATTGCATTGAAAAAGAGGAAATTCTCCCAATTTTTCAACTTTATGAATTGCGATGTTTCCTTGGCGTATACCTTAACCCGCTCAAAAGATTCATATCCGAAATAGCGGAAGTGCGCCTTGCAAAACTCCTCCATAACCAACTGCTTGTCGGCAGGGCTTCGTAGCAGCGCCCCCACCTGATCAAAGTTCACAGTAAGGCCATCAAATTCTGCAACACCGCCTTTTAGCAATTGCGGTGCATCCGAACGGTGCAACATTCCAGCCGCCGCTAAACCCAGAATCCAGTTGTTTTTGACGTTCTCCAGCTGTGAGAGCAGGTCGATCTTATTCATGGCTGTAAAGCGTCCTTAGTGAGCTGTGATTGGGCTGCTATGCCTCACTTATACAGCTGATTTCGTTCGAGGTATTAGCCGCAAACACCTTTATGGACTTGCGGCCACCAAAACGGCATACCCGATGGTAGCGTCGGGTATGACGATTCAGGGGGATGAATGTTCGAGCTTACCTTCAAAAACATCGATGATCTGCTGCGTACCACGGACTGCCAGACTGAGCTGGATTACGTCGAGCAGACATCGTGGATCATCTTCCTCAAGTACCTCGATGACCTAGACACCGACCGCCATACCGCTGCGAAACTGACAGGTGGGTACTACATGCCCATTCTGGACGAGAAGCATCGCTGGAAGGCGTGGGCCGTTCCCAAGAAGGCCAATGGCGAGATCGACCATATCAATGCCCTGACTGGCGATGACCTGATCGATTTCGTCAACCGTGACCTGTTCCCCTATCTGGCCCGCTTCCGCCAGACTGCGGACAGCCCCGACACCATCGAATACAAGATCGGCCAGATTTTCAGCGAACTGCGGAATAAGATCGGCAGTGGTTATACGCTGAGGGAAATCCTCGAGCGGGTGGACCAGCTTCATTTCCGTTCGCAGGCGGAAAAGCATGAAATGTCCCATCTCTATGAGGACAAGATCAAGAATATGGGCAATGCGGGCCGCAACGGTGGGGAATACTACACCCCCCGTCCGCTGATCCGTGCCATCGTTCAGGTCGTGAACCCCAAGATCGGGGATCGCATCTACGACCCTGCTGTTGGATCGGCAGGCTTCCTTTGCGAAGCCTTCGAATATTTGAAGGAGTCGAAGGCGCTCACCACACAGGACGTCGAGACGCTGCAAAAGCGCACGTTTTTTGGCAAAGAGAAGAAGCCGCTTGCCTACATCATCGGCACGATGAACATGATCCTGCACGGGATCGAAGCGCCGAACATCATTCACACCAACACATTGGCTGAGAACATCAGCGACATTCAGGAGAAGGACCGCTTCGATGTGATCCTTGCCAACCCACCCTTTGGTGGAAACGAGCGCAAGGAAATCCAGCAGAACTTCCCGATCAAGACGGGCGAGACTGCCTACCTTTTCATGCAGCACTTCATCAAATCGCTGAAAGCTGGCGGACGGGCGGGCATTGTCATCAAAAACACGTTTCTCTCCAATACCGACACTGCCTCGGTCAGCCTACGAAAGCTTTTGCTGGAAAGCTGCGACCTGCACACCATCCTTGATTGCCCAGCGAAGACGTTCATCGGCGCAGGCGTGAAAACCGTCGTGCTGTTTTTCGAGAAAGGCAAGCCAACCGAGAAGGTCTGGTACTACCAGCTCGACCCAGGTCGTAGTCTTGGCAAGACCAATCCGCTGAACGCCGCTGATCTAGCCGAGTTCATCGAGTTTCAGGGCAACTTTGCCGATTCCCCGAAGTCGTGGTCGGTCAACGTCTCGGAAGTGGATCAGAGAACCTATGACCTGTCGGTGAAGAACCCCAATGGCGGCGAGGAAGTGGCTCTGCGGACACCGCAGGAAATCCTCGATGAGATTGCCACACTTGATGACGAAAGTGCCGACATCCTTGAGCAGATTCGGGGGCTTCTGTGAAAGCCGTTCCCTTTGGTGCAATTGCCAAAGTCTTTAACGGGAACAGCATTAGCGTTGCCGAAAAAGACAAGCATTACCGCGGGGTATCGGGCACACCCTATATCGGAACAGCCGAGGTGGGTTTCGATACCGCCATAGATTATCATTCGGGCGTTGCGATCCCCGATGAAATGGTCGGGTCATTTAGAATTGCGAAGGCGGGGACGCCTCTCGTGTGCGCCGAAGGCGGAAGTGCTGGACGCAAAATCGGAATCACCGATCGCTCCGTTTGCTTTGGCAACAAACTCTTTGCCATTGAAGTCGGGACGGACTGGGATGGAAGGTTTATTTTCTATTTTTGTCAGAGCGAAGCGTTCCAGCAGCAATTTCGGGCATTGATGACTGGAATGATTGGCGGCGTCTCGATAAAAAAATTCAAAGAAATTCAGATCCCTGTTTTCCCGCTTCCCGAACAGCAGCGGATTGTCCGCATTCTCGATCAGGCATTCGAGGCCATTGCAACGGTAATGGCTAATACGGAACGGAATTTGTTGAATGCCAAGGAACTATTTGATCTCCATTTACAGAACTTTCTGCAAAAATGCTCAACGAATGGCGGTGTTAAGCCGCTTTTGGACCTATGCGACAAGGACAGGGGAATTACCTACGGCGTCATCAAACTAGGCGATCATATCGAAAGCGGCATCCATTGCTTGCGGACTAGCAATGTCAGGAAACTGCATATCGAGCTCGATGGTATTAAACGCATATCACCTGATATTTCTGATGACTATTCTAGAACTGTTTTGAAAGGCGGAGAACTTCTAGTTAATGTTAGGGGAACTTTGGGCGGGGTGGCGGTAGTCCCTGATTATGCCAAGGGGTGGAACGTCTCTCGAGAAGTAGCAGTTGCCCCCATAGATCGGCAGGCAGTCGACCCTACTTACGTTATACTGAAACCTGTGGAATCTGACTCACGGAGGGTTTTGCTCTGGCGTTGGGCGTGATTCACCATGGCAAACTGTTGGAGGTTTGCGATGGCGGCGCCGATCAGGGTGCGCAGTGATTTGAGTTCGGATCAGGTTCGA
>NZ_JAPZQX010000003.1 GCF_027531025.1 Novosphingobium sp. | reverse complement strand
ATCGGCCTCCGGCCCCGGAAACGGCAACACCGCCATGGCTGCCCTCCGGTTCCGCTTCGCTTCACCTGCGGCCAGCCATGGCGCCGGAGGCAGTTTTACACTAACAAATAACACGGACCACTCGGTGGGGGCCGGTCAATCGCGAATTCAATGCCTGGTGCGGTGCCGGTGATGAAGCGGATCAAGGCACGCAACCGTCAAGCTAAGCCATCAGATTACCTGTTCCTGCCAGAATACGAGAACCGTGAGACGGCATCGAAGATCATTCAACGCCAGTTTCGCGAGGTGATGAAAGCGGCCGGTGTACAGGACGATCCAGCGGCGGGGGTCAAGTATACGATCTATTCCCTACGTCACACGGCGATCTGCATGCGACTGATTCTTTCGCACGGACAGGTGAACATCTTCAATCTGGCCAAGAACGCGGGGACATCGGTTGAGCAAATCGAGCGCTTCTATGCCCGCAACCTGCCCTTGAGTCGCGAAATGGCCATTAATCTTCAGCAGTTTAGCGGACAGGGATGACACTCACATTATCAGTGAACATATTTTGAGGTGGTGCCGACGATGATCACATCAGCAAGGACATGTGATCATGGAACTTAAGTTCAGCGCAACACGGCAGCCTGATGCCGTCAACACAGCAATCCAGCGCCGTCAGAGGCTGGTTCGACGTCTCGTCCAGCAAGTTGACCTCATTCGGAATGCAATAGACGGTGTCTTGCCCCGTATGTCGCTGGTCTGGATGGGCGAGGGCGATGCAGATAGTGCGCACAGGGGATACTGAACCTAACGGTGTACCCCGGATTGCTCGATCAATTTATCGATCTTTGAATCGAACAACGCATCCGGATGGAAGCCATCCGCAAGGCGCTTGGATGCGAAATTCCAAGCCGAACGAATGCCTAACTCAAGCGGAATGTCGCATTGCCATCCGTTAACCAGGCTTTTCAAATTGCTTTGTTCAAAGATAAGGCTGCTGGCCTTGTCTCCCGATAAAGTGGGTTCAAGGTCTGGAATAGCAGTCTCGAGCGGGAGCGTCGGGATCGCCCGAATATCGGGAGTAACGCCGATCGCCGTTGCGACATTCGTCAGAATTTCATTCCATGTATGGCCAGTAGAATCGGTAATGTTGAGGGTCTGCCCGACTGCCCCGCCAAGGCCGCACAAGGCTACAAAAGCTCGCGCAAAATCATCGGCATGGGTCAGCGTCCAGAGGGACTGACCGTCCCCGTGAACGGCGACCGGCTTGCCGCGCAGCAAGCGCCAAGCCAGGTGGTCTCCGCTCACAATTGTGCTCGGCAGTCGGTGGCGATATGTGTGGCTTGGACGGATTATGGTCACCGGTATCTGACCTTCGTCATGGGCCTGCCGATAAAGAGTTTCACAACGCAGCTTAGCCTCAGCATAGGGCGAAAATCGGTTCCCGACTGGCGAAGTCTCGTTGACAGGCAGTTGCAAGACCGGCCTCCGATAGACGGACGCGCTGGACACAAACACAAATTGTCCGCAGCGCCCCTTAAACGTCGTGATGTCCTCAGCCGCGTCGGGTACATCGAACGCAAGGAACTGACAGACGACGTCGAAGTTTTTGGAGGCTAGTTCGGTAAGAGCAACGTAGTCTCTCCGGTCGCCGACAATTTGCTCGACACCTGAAGGCAAGGCCTCACTTGTGTGGCCACGGTTGAACACAGTTACCTGGTGCCCGGCCCTTGCAGCTTCGGCAACACAGGCGAAGGAAATCTCGCCTGTCCCCCCGATGACCAGCAGCCGCAATTCAATAACCCCGGCCGTATAGGTCGGTCACTGGTCCGCGCGATGCCCTACAAGCCTCCGGCAGCTGCTGTTGCCTTTGTGATCCGCCTGCAAGCGGCGGGCCCTTCGACCTAGTGATGGAATGTCGGCGCAATCGGTCCCCCACGCTTCCCTCCTCTGCCTCTGTCCAAAACCAAGCGATGCCTTGCTGCAGCATTGGTTGCATGCTTAATGACATTCTGTCAAATGGTGTACTGATCATAGCGCGGCGTTAGGCCGAGGTGGGGAGCAGGCAATGACCGTGTTTAAGCCGCGTCTACGATGGACGCTTTTCCTGCTCTTGTGTTTGGCCGGCATCTTCAACGCGATGGACCGGCCGATCATTGCCATCCTCAAGCCTGATATGGCCGCCGATTTCGATTGGGATGACCAGGATTTCGGCAATTTAGCCTTTTTAACGCAAATGGCGGCGGCCTTTTCCTTTCTATTCACAGGTTGGTTGGTCGACAAATTAGGGCTGATCAGGGGTACGATCGCCGGCGTTACCACATGGAGCCTAGCAGCGATTTCTCACGGCTGGGCGATGAGCACATCGCAAGTGGTGGCTGCACGGGTGGGACTGGGTGTGACCGAAGCGATACAAACGCCGCTCATCATCAAGGCTTTGGCCGTGCTTTTCCCACCCAATCGGCGGTCCTTTGCATTCGGTACGGGGCAGGCCATCGGTGGACTGGGATCTATCAGCCTTCCTTTCCTCATCCCCATTTTGGCAGCATGGGTGGGTTGGCGCGGGGCGCTCATCTTCGGCGGTCTAGCGGGATTTGTCATCCTAGCGATTTGGCTATTGCTGGCGCGCGGTTCAGCGCTCGCGGCTGAAACTGAGAAAGCAGAACCGCGGCTTAGCGAGACCAGTTCCGAATATGGCGCGGTGCTGGCCGACCGCCGCACCTGGGCAATCGTTATTGCCAAGGCGCTGTCCGATTCTACTTTTTGGATGATGGTCTTTTGGCTGCCTGATTTTTACCGGAAAACCTATGGCCTAACGGCAAAGGAGCTCGCTATCCCGCTCGCGCTAGCCGCGCTCCTTGGCGGTGTCGGTTCCCTAACTTCAGGGTTGGTTTCAACGCGGCTGCTGGAGAGCGGCTGGAGCGTCAATCGCACCCGCAAAACGGTCATGTTCGTTTCGGCGCTGATGGTCTTACCTTTGCCGTTCCTGCTACAAATCCAGTCTTTCTGGGTCGTCGCAGTGCTGGTCGGTGTTGTGATGGCGGGCCATGCCGGCTTTTCCCTCTCTATCTTTTCGATGATTACTGACATCGTGCCGCGCGCAAAGGTTGGCCGTGTCACCGCCTTTGGCGCATTCATGGGGAATATGGGTGGAGCCCTTATCCAGCTTGTCACCGGCGCCGTTCTGACCGCTCAGCTCGGCTTCGGCCTTCTATTCATTTTCGGAGCGGCAACCTACCTAGTCGCTCTGGCTTGGCTGCAACTCATGCTGCCTACCTTGCGCCGTTACGAGGAATGACCGCCAATAAAAAGTTGCTTGCTGATATTTTGTATAATAAGCAAGCGACGTGAGGGGATGACTGCGGCCGGTCTTTTGTCGGCTCAGATCCCTGCAGCGCGATTTGAATTCGCCAAGGGTGAGAATAATCAGCCACAGCAAGCTCATGCTTGAGCACAGACGTATCGTGACAAAAGTGGTTTGGGAGGCATATCTGATGGCAATCACGCATAATGCTGGAACTCGGCTCTCGTCATTCGCTCGCAAGGCAGCAATGCTGAGTTTATTTTCTTCTTCGTTTTTCGCTTATGTCACACCCGTTTTGGCAAAAGACGAGGCAGCCAGCGCAGCTGAGTCCAGTGACGAAATTATTGTTACGGCCCGCCGCCGCGCGGAATCGCTGCAGGACGTACCGATTGCCGTGAGCGTCGTCGGCGGCGATTTCCTTAAAGAGCAAAATCTCAACAACGTGCCCGAACTTATCAGTTTTGTGCCCGCCATTACCCTGCGCCCATCGGGCACAAAGGACACGGGTCTGCTGATCCGCGGCCTTGGCACAATCACCACGTCTCCTGGCGCCGAGCCGACCGTGTCGATGGTGTTGGATGGCGTGGTGCTTGCGCGGCCCGGCCAGATGGTGGCCGACCTTATCGATCTGGAGCGGATCGAGGTGCTGCGCGGTCCGCAGGGCACGCTGTTTGGTAAAAATGCCTCGGCAGGCGTGATCAACGTCATAACCCGTGCGCCGACACCCGAACCAGGCGGATATGCAGAGGCGAGCTATTACAGTGGCGACGAGTATCGACTGACTGGCGTTGCCAATGGTGAATTGGTCCCCGGCTTGCTCAGCGCACGGCTCGCCTTGGTCGCCGCCGACTTCCGCGGCAATGTTAGGAATATCACCACCGGGTCGCAGGTTAATGGCTATAACCGCAAGGGCGCGCGCGCCAAACTCCTGTTTACGCCAAGCCCCGATATCGACATCCTGTTCAGCGGCGATTATCTAAAAAGTAATGCCACCAGCTCAGGCGTCGTCTATATCGGAACGGCCACTGCCGCCTATCCGTCTGGTGTGGTAACCCAAAGTACCACACTGCCGCTGATCCTGCAGGCACAAGGCATTACGGCATCCTTCCGCAACCGCGAATCCGCGTCCGAAATGAACAACCAGTTCAAGGACGAATTCTATGGCGTGTCAGCCCAGATTGATTATCGCTTTGGCGAGTATGAACTGACATCAATCACGGGATATCGTGGCTGGAAGGGGAGCCAATTTGTCGACGGGGATGGCTATAGCGCATTGACAGCGCGGACCCCTTTTCAGCTCGTCGACTTTGGCACAGTGGATTCGACCCAGTTCACGCAGGAAATCCGGCTCGCTTCGCCAAAGAATGTGATCGATTATGTCATCGGCCTATATTATTTTCATTCCAAGAATGATGAAACCTATCGTCGCGACGTAACGGCCATTGCCGGTGCCGGGACTACGTCAAACTTCGGGTTCAACCGCTACAGCGTGGTGTCGGACAATTATTCCATATTCGGCGAAGCGAACATCAACTTCACCGACAACTTCCGGGGCATCGTTGGCGGTAGATTGGTCCGCGACGAATTGAAATTTGTCGCTAACCGCACCTCGACGTCGGCCGTCGCTATCACCGGCGTGCAGCCAGCCTTTGAGGGGAGCGGTTCTAAAGGGGTCACCGATTTTGCTGCGCGCGTCGGCCTTGCGTTTGAGGCAAGTAATGCATTCAACGGCTACCTCACCTATTCGCGTGGCTACAAGGGGCCGGCGTTCAACGTGTTCTTTAACATGATTGCGCGGGACGCCATTGCTCTAGCGCCGGAAACGTCGGACAATTTTGAATTGGGTTTCAAAACGAGCCTGATCGATCGAAAAATCGATCTGAATGTCGCGCTATTCTATGATAAGGTTCAGAATTATCAGGCAAACCAGCCCGATATCGTCGCAGGCGCGATCGTCACCCGACTGATCAATGCCGGTGAAGTGTCAACGCGCGGGATTGAGATTGATGCGGTGGCCCGACTGGCAACCAACTTCACGCTTGCTGCTGATTATGCCCATGTCATTGCGCGCATCGACGCCTTCCGCTGCCCTGTCGGAGCGGCGGCATCCTGTGACGTTAATGGCCAGCCGTTGCCCTTTGCGCCGCGGCACAAGCTCGCACTGCGCGCCTCTTACGAGGCTAATCTTTCCGCGCGTTTGAAGCTGACCCTCAATGGCAATTTCACCTATCAGTCGCGCCAGCAAAACTCGATCACGCAAACGCCGTTCACCATCGCGCCAGGCTATGGCTTGTTGGGCGCATCGATGACGCTATCCGATGAGCCGTCGGGCTTGGACTTCACACTCCTAGTCAAAAATGCAGGTAATAAATTTTATCGCTCTACTTACTCGCAGGCCAATGGCGGGATCTTCTCCGGACTTCCGCGCGATTATCGGCGTTACTTCGGTTTCACTGTTCGCAAGAGTTTCTGAAGCTTCAGGAAGGATGGCACTCCGCCATTTTTTGCCTTCCTGACCTTGCGGACGGCTGCGCTCTGGCGCAGCCGTCTACTTTCCAGGGCTATTTACACAGGGCTGGTTGTGCCTGATGCACAATCAGTCGGGAGGCGCTTTGCCCTATTATAGCTCGCAAACATGGAAATTGAGGCTAATGGGAGCAGCCGAATGGAGAATTGCCGTGTCCGGAAGAGCTCGAACCCCACGACGGATGAACCCCGAAGACCGCGAATCGGCAATTCTCGATTGTGCCGCCACAATCGTGGCTCTAGAAGGCGTCTCGGCGGTGACGATGGACCGGATTGCCCAGGATTCCAATGTCAGCAGATCGCTCATCTATGTCTATTTCAAAAATGTCACCGAGCTCCTGCGCAAGCTTTATTTGCGCGAAACCCTGGCGCTGCGCGAACGGCAAAGGGCGGAATCGGCGAAGGTGCAGGAATTTGAAGCCTATGTTCATTGCCTGACGCGGCTTTTCCTCGAGCATGTTCATGAAAAGGGTGATTTCATGAGCAAGCTCATGCACGAACCGTCGATCACCAACGTCTTGCAAACGGATTTCTTTAACGCGCGGAAAAGTGCAAGTCTGGCTATAGCGGAGCGGATAGCGAAGGAGCATGCTATTCCGGTCTCGCTCGCAGCCCGCCTTGCGGACATGCTGATGGGCCTGACGGCGCGGGCTGGCGAACAAGTCCAGCGCTTTGGCCTGCCGTTTGCCGAGGCCACCGATATTGTGGTCACCATGTTGCTCGGCGCTATCGAAGCAACCGCCAACAAATACCACCGCGGCAAAATTTCCTGGCCAAATGAATATGGCGACTGATCTGGCGTAGCAAAAGAAAGCACCGCCAAATTGGGTAACCCTGCCGCCTGATCTCTGGCCGGCAGTAAGAAGCTGCTGTATGCGCTGACCTAGCTTGGAAGCCTCGGCAACCGAGCCTACCACGCTACCGCGTGAGACGATGTCCACTACCGTCGGAACCGTAGATTCCTTTTCTCCCAATGCGGAATTAGCCATTGGCGCTTGTTGACATTTTGTACAATACTTGTTTGGATCACGAGGCTAAACTGTAGGCCAACCGATCGAGCGAATCGGCCGAATGGTAGCGGTTAGATAAGGTACTGACCGGAGCGGTTCAGAGAGGTTGAGTGACCAAATGATCTGCGGATTTGACCATGTCGTTATTGCCGTATCGGACATTGATGCCGCAATCAGTACCTGGCGCGATGGTCTTGGCTTGCCATTGAGTCACCGCGCCAGCCATCCCGACGCGCATCTGGAGATCGCCTTTTTCCAGCTTGCACATGGGGGCTTCATAGAACTGGTGGCGCCGTTGTCGGACCGGGCGCCGATCCACAAATTCCTGCAAGACAACGGAGAAGGCGTGCGGGTGCTATGCTTGCACGTCGATGACCTCGATCGGGCAGTTGCCGATCTGACCCGCAAGGGTGTGGCGCTTGACGGGGTTGGCACACCATGGGTGTTCGTTCGCCCTGAAGCGGCGAGCGGTGTTTTGCTGCAACTGTGGCCCAAAAATCGGCCCCATCGATGGCGCGACGGGGACATTCAAAAATAGGCAAGTGGAGAGTAACCATGGCATTCCATATTTCGGCCGAGGAACGCACTGCCGGGACCATCGGGTCCGCCAAATTGGCGGCGATTGTACATGACATCCGCACGGTCGGATATGCGGTGGTTCAGGACATTGTGTCGGCAGCGACCTGCGAACTGTTGACCCAGTCCATTCTCGAAGATGTGGAGCGCGTCAGGAGTACTGGAAAGATTACGCGTCATGAGGAAGTTACCGGTCCGGGCCATCTCCAACTCGGCTTGCGGCGCCACGCTCCGTTCGTCACCGGAGATCTGCTGGCCAACCCGTTTATCGAATGTGTGGTTGCGGCTACGCTCGGCCGGGGCGCCTGGCTGGGTTTCTATAACGGCAACGTCAACTGTCCCGGAAGCGGCTATCAGCCGCTGCATTTCGATCGGCCCTATTCATGGAAAACGCCTGAAGATGCAGCGCATGATGGGCAGCCTTGGCCGCCGCTGACGACCACTTTGAGCTGTTCGATAGCACTTGAGGAAATAACCGTAGCCAACGGGGCGACAGAGATTTACCCTGGGAGCCACTTGGAACCTGACGTTGCGACCTGGCCAGTACATAATCGTCTTCAGGACCATCCTGAGCTGTTGGCGCGGCGAAGCCCGGCGCGGATGGAGATACCTGCGCGCAGCGTTTGCTTCCGTGATCCGCGCATGTGGCACCGCGGCGTTACCAATCCTTCCGGCAAACCCCGCGCTATGATTGCCGCGACCTATCACGCAGCTATCTGCAAGCATTGGCGAGGCATTTATGTCCCCAATATCCCTCCTGCAACCTGCGAAGTGCTCGAACAGAATCCAGATTTGCGTATCATGGATAATGGCGAACTTGGCGACGGACGCTTGGTATTTGATGTCGACACCCGCGAGCTGTTCGAAAGGGAAAATTCGCGGCATGGCATTAACCGGAATGTCCGGTTCGTGATGCCGCCTAAGCGCGTGAATCATTTCCTCGATGCCCACGAAGTCGGCGGTGCGCGCATTATCGAACATGTCGAGCCAGCGCCGGTTTAGAACAGCAAACGCATATCCCCGCGCAGTGCCTCTCGGCTGGCAAGCAACTCGAAGTAGTTTGCTGGTTTGGCAGTGACGAATGCTTCGGCTATCGTGGATATGCTACGGTGGCCCGTGTGCAGCACGCACGCGAACCGCGGCAAAGCGGGCAGAGAGTTGTCCTTTGGTGCCGCGTCGCCAACTGACCTTGCGCCATGGAGCCGCCTCTAGCATCGCCTGTGCCGAGACTGCGGTGATGTCGGGTATAGCGTTCTTTCTCGGGCGTCCGCGAGCGGCGACGGGAAATGCCATGGTGACACCGGCTTGATAAACCCTCTGTTTGGACGGGATGCCAACCGCTGAAGTGAGGCCACGCTCGCTCAAGCCCTGCCGAAAGGGTGTAGAGAGACCGTATCCGGACATCTCGAAAAAGTTTGGTGTTCAAACGTGAGAGCCAAAGCAGAGATCGTTTCCTGAGGAATCTTGCGTATCTTAACCTCGGAATAAGGTGGTGCCATTCGTCGAGAATAGGAGGATGGTAGCGTCAAGCTATTGTTGGTTGGAAGGGACCAAGCTCCAGATCGTTTGTGTTGCCTGATCTTAGGCGCCACAGCAGTGACGTTGTTGCCCCTGTTGTTGCCCTACATAACAAAACATCACCTAACGACGAGGCGCTTCGAAAATTTACGCTATTAATACAGGATAATGGTGGTGGACGCACTAGGGCTCGAACCTAGGACCCGCTGATTAAGAGTCAGCTGCTCTACCAACTGAGCTATGCGTCCACACGGGCGGTACTCCGCGAGGTCCCGAATCGTCGGGAGCGCCCCCTATAGCGACCTTTGCGCCGGAGAAAAGGGGTTCTTGCAGCCTTTTTTCATCCAGCCAGGCCAGTGCCGCGCCTGCTCCATCGGTCGACGGCCATGATCGTGCCGAGGCAGATCATGTTGGTCATCATCGATGAGCCGCCGTGGCTCATGAAGGGTAGCGGAATGCCCACCACCGGGGCGAGGCCGACGACCATCAGCAGGTTGATCGCGACATAGAAGAACACCGTGCAGGTCATGCCTGCCGCCAGCAGGCGCGAGAAGCGGTCCGGCGCGTTCTGGGCCACGCGCCAGCCCCAGCGCAGGATCAGCATGAAGACGAACAGCACGGCCAGCATGCCGACGAGCCCCCATTCCTCGGCCATGGTGGCAAAGACGAAGTCGGTGTGAGCTTCGGGGAGGTATTCCAGGTGGCTTTGCGAGCCCTGGCCAAAGCCCTTGCCGAACAGCCCGCCCGAGCCGATCGCGATCTTTGACTGCGAGATGTGATAGCCCGTGCCGAGCGGATCGCTTTCCGGATCGAGGAAGGTCAGCACGCGATTGCGCTGGTAATCGTGGAGCAGGGTGAAGAAGGCGACCGGGGCGATCGCTGCCGCTGCAGCGCCTGCGCCAATGAACCAGCGTAGTGGCAGCCCGGCAAGGAACATCACCGAGACCGCGCCAAAGGTGATGGCCAGACCCGTGCCAAGATCGGGCTGGAGCATGACCAGCCCGGCCGGCACTGCCAGCAAGCCCGCCGCCGGCATCAGTGACCGCCAGCTCTGCGTCATCGCCGGGGGCAAGGCGTCATAGAACCGTGCAAAGGCGAGAACGATGGCCGGCTTCATAAGCTCGGAAGGCTGTAACTGCATGAAGCCCAGGTTCAGCCAGCGCTGGCTGCCACCCCCGACGGCACCGATCAGGTCGACCAGCATCAGCAGGAAAACCAGCCCGACATAGCCCGGATAGGCCGCCAGCTTGAACAGTTCGCGCGGCAGCCGGGCGATGACCATGGCCATGACCAGGAACACCGAGAACCGGATCAGGTGCTGGACTGCCCAGGGGGTCCAGCTGCCGCTCGCAGCCGAATAGAGCACCAGCGCGCCAAACCCGTTGAGCACGCACAGTGGCAGGATGATCCCCCATGGCTGGCGGGCAATCGCGGCCGGGATCACGCCCGCCCTCATCGCGGAGCCTCGCTGGCGGTGGGGGAGGGGGGCGGTTCGGGTGCCGCCGGGGCAGCCGCCGCAGGAGCCGGATCTTCGGGCCGGGGCGATGCGGCTTCGGTCTGTTCGGCCTGCGGCCGGGCACTGGCCGCTTCGGCCCGGGCATTGGCGCTGGCCACCGGATCGTCCTCGGTTGGACGCGGAGCGCTGGTGCCATAGCGCGTCTCGTATGCCCGGTACTTGGCATTCAGGCGTTCCTGAGGCGTCCCGCCCCAGCCCGTTTCCATGCCCAGCAGCACTTCCATCGCCTTCGCCGGATCGTAGAGATAGGTCATCACATCGCGCGCAATGGGATAGGCCGCGGCCGACCCGCCACCATGCTCCACCACCACGGCACAGGCATAGCGCGGCTTGTCGAACGGGGCATAGGCGATGAAATGGCCGTGATCGCGGAACTTCCAGGGGCCGGTCTTGCCATCGGAGATATGCAGGCCAACGACCTGCGCGGTCCCGGTCTTGCCGGCCAGCAGGACATCGGGGACTGGTAGCCTTGCGCGTCCGGCGGTACCGGGTCCGTTGACCACGTCGCTCATCGCCTTGTGGACGTAATCGAGGTGTTCCTGGCTGAAGCCCATGCTGGGTGCTTCGGGCACCTTCTGGTCAAGCAGCAGGCGCGGCTGGAGCAGTCGGCCGCTGGCAATGCGCGCGGCCATCACCGCCTGTTGCAATGGGTTTGACAACATGTAGCCCTGGCCGATGGTGGCATTGACCGTATCGAAGACGGCCCAGGGCTTGTCATACTTGCGCTGCTTCCAGGCGGGATCGGGCACCGTGCCATAGGACTGCGCGACCACCGGCAGGTCGAACTTCTGGCCCATGCCAAGCCGGCGCATCATCCTGGCGATGGGGTCCATCCCGATCTGCTGGGCGAAGTGATAGAAGTAGACGTCACAGCTCTGGTAAATCGCCTTGGCCATGTTGACCGTGCCATGGCCGCGCCGGTTCCAGCACCCGAACACGCGGTTGCCGACGCGCAGCCCGCCGGCGCAGTTGACCGTGGCCTCGGGATCGAGCCCGGCTTCCAGAAAGGCCATCGCCACCCCGGGCTTGACGGTCGAGCCCGGGGGGTAAAGCCCGCGCAGCACCTTGTTGCGCAGCGGCACGTGATCGTCATCCGACAGCATCTTCCATTCGATCCGGCCGATGCCGTCGGAAAAGCTGTTGGGATCGTAGCTGGGCATCGAGGCCATCGCGAGGATATCGCCCGTTAGGCAATCCATCACCACCACCGCGCCCGATTCCGGCCCCAGCCGCCGCGCGGCATAGTCCTGCAGGGGCGCACTGATCGTCAGGCGCAGTGGCTGGCCGGGAATGTCCTCGCGCATTTCGAGGTCGCGCACCACCTTGCCGCTGGCGGTCACTTCCACCCGCCGCGCGCCCGGCGTGCCGCGCAGGTTCTGCTCGAACCGCTTTTCGAGGCCGTCCTTGCCGATCTTGAACCCCGGCGTGATGAGTAGCGGATTGCGCTCCTTCTCGTAGTCCTTGGCCGAGGCCGGGCCGACATAGCCGATCAGGTGGCCCACCGATGGCCCGGTGGGGTACCAGCGCGAGAAGCTGCGCTGCGCCAGCACACCCGGCAGATCGGGCAGGCGCACGCTGATCGCGGCGAAACTGTCCCAATCGAGCCCGGCAGCCACTTCGACCGGCTGGAAGCCATTCGCCTTGTCGAGCTTGTCCCTGAGGTCCTTGAGGCGCACATCGCTGAGCTTGAGCAGGCGGCCCAGTTCGACCAGCGTCCGGTCTGGGTCGGTCAGCCGATCCGGCACCAGATCGACGCGAAAGTCGGCCCGGTTGGAAGCGATCGGCGCGCCGTTGCGATCGAGGATCGCCCCGCGCCGCGGCGGGATCAGCGTCAGGTTGACGCGATTGCTTTCCGAAGCGAGCGTGTACTTCTCGTTCTGGGCGAGGCTGATCCAGGCCATCCGCGCGGCCAGCAGCACGCCAACCCCGGCCTGCAACCCGGCGACAACCAGGGTGCGCCGGTCAAAGCTGTTCTGCAGCGTCCCCGAACTGACATGCGGGATCTTACCCGAAATCATCCCACCTCCCGCACCGGGATCAGACGCAGACGGTCAACCAGCCCGACCAATTGCGCGGCAATGGGATAGGCCAGCACGGCCATGGCCAGCTGCGGCGCCATGGCGATCAGCAGCATGCCATTGCTCGCCGCCCCGGCAAACTGGGCAGCAATCACCAGATAGCCGACGATCACCGCCGAGGCGACCAGCCAGTTGGTGATGAAACCGCGCCACGGGAACCGGGTTTCGAGGTAATCCATCCCGATCGTCGCCACCGACCACAGCAAGACGCCCGAACCCATCGGCTGCCCGCTGAACAGGTCATCGAACAGGCCCAGCGGCAGGCCCGCCCAGACCGGGAAGAGGCCGGGCCGCAGGTGCAGCCAGGCGAGCAGGAACAGAAAGCCGAGCGGCGGCAGAACCGGAGCCGAGGCAATGATCGGCCAGGTCGGGCTGAGGCTGCCGAGCATGACCAATACCCAGGGGAGCGCCAGCGCCAGCACCGAGGAAGGCGCGCGGTTGATCCGCGGCCGCGTCAGGTCCAGCAACGGTTCCGCGAAAGGCCCCGGCATCAGTTCACCGCCGCAGCGGGAGAAGGCGGGGCATCGGTCGCGGTCTGGGGTTCGGTTTCCTGCCACAGCGGCTGGACCGCGACGAATTCCGTCATGCCCGGATCACTGAGCGGGCGGGCGATTGCGCCATCGCGGGTCACGCGGGTGACCACGCCGACCGCCACGCCGGGCCAGTAGAGGCCGCCGGAGCCGGAAGTGACAAAGGCATCGCCCGGCTTCAGCGGATTGAGGCCCAGCGTGATCAGCCGGATCTGCAAGGTGCCGTCGCCACGCCCGGTTGCAAAGGCTGGCACGCCATCGCTGGCCCGCTTGACCGGCACCACGCTCTCGCCGTCGGTAATCAGCAGCACGCGGGCGCTGCGTTGCCCGGTTTCAAGCACGCGGCCGACCAGCCCCAGCGGCGAGCGGACCGGCATGCCAACCTGCACGCCCTGGCCGCTGCCCGCGCCCAGCGTGGCAAACCGGCGGGTGCTGGTGGACGTGCTGCCGATCAGCCGGGCAGTGGCCACGGGGCGCGGCTCGGCCTGTTCCAGGGCGAGCAGGGCCTTCAGGCGGCGGTTCTCATCCGCAACCGCAGCCGCTTCGGCCAGCTTGACCCGGGCGAGTGCCAGTTCGCGCTCGGTCCGAGCGACGTGGCTGCCAAAGGTGAAATATCCGGCGATGGTCGCCCAGACATCCTGGCCGGTGCTGCGACCGGTTGCGGCGGCACTGGCCGTTGGCGCGGTGGCATCGCTGGCGGCGCTGCGCCAGAATGCGAAGGCCCCGGCATTGCCGGTCGAAACGACCAGTAGGATGGCGCCAAGCAGGGCCCCTGCGAAAGCAATCACATAGCTGGCAAAGGTCGAGTATTGCGCCCTGCGCGAACTGCCGGGGCGTCTGTTCGCCGACGGCGCCATGCGGTGCCTTCCTCTCTCTTTGCGGCGCTCAGGCCGTCATCAACACGCCGCGATAGATCGGGTCTTCCATCGCCCGACCGGTGCCGAGGGCCACGCAGGACAGCGGATCTTCGGCAATGCTGACCGGCAGGCCGGTCTCTTCGCGCAGGTAATCGTCCAGCCCCTGGATCAGCGCGCCGCCGCCGGTCAGAACAATGCCCTGGTCGACAATGTCCGCGGCCAGTTCAGGCGCGGTGTTTTCCAGTGCGATCCGCACGCCTTCGACGATCGCCCCGATCGGTTCGGACAGGGCTTCGGCAATATTGGCCTGGGTGATGGTGATTTCCTTGGGCACGCCGTTGACCAGGTCGCGGCCCTTGATCTGGATCGTTTCGCCGATCCCGTCAGCCGGCACCATGGCGCAGCCATAGTCCTTCTTGATCCGCTCGGCCGTCGCTTCGCCGATCAGCAGGTTGTGGTGGCGGCGGACGTAGGAAACGATCGCTTCGTCCATCTTGTCCCCGCCGACGCGGACCGAGGTGGTATAGGCCAGGCCGCGCAGCGACAGGACCGCCACTTCGGTGGTGCCACCGCCGATATCGACCACCATCGAGCCGACCGGCTCGGTCACCGGCATGTCGGCGCCGATCGCGGCGGCCATCGGTTCCAGGATCAGGTAGACCTGGCTGGCCCCGGCGTTGCTGGCGGCATCGCGGATCGCGCGGCGCTCAACCGAGGTGGAACCCGAGGGCACGCAGATCACGATCTCCGGCGGGGAGAACATGCTAGTGCGCTTGCCGTTCACCTTGCGGATGAAGTGCTTGATCATTTCTTCGGCGATTTCGATGTCGGCGATCACGCCATCGCGCAGCGGGCGGATCGCCTCGATGCTGTCCGGGGTCTTGCCCATCATCATCTTGGCATCGTCGCCCACGGCCTTGACGCGCTTGATCCCGTTGATCGTTTCGATCGCCACGACCGAAGGCTCGTTCAGCACGATGCCGCGGTCCTGAACATAGACCAGGGTGTTGGCTGTCCCGAGGTCGATCGCCATGTTTTGCGAGCCAAATTTGAAGAATCGGGACAGGAACGATGCCATCGTGAATTCCATAAGCTTTCCAGCCACTTACTGCAAACAGCGCAGCAGCGTCAGGCCGGTTGGTTGGCGTGAATCGCGGCTCATTACCGCATGGCATCGGCAAAGGCCAAAAATTTGTCGTAAAACCGGGGATTGATCCCCTGCTTCTGTCTCGAATTCGGCGCGCTTCGCCGCTAGGGACTTGGGCCTGATGCCCGTGATCCGCCGCCTGCCCGAAACCCTCGTCAACCGCATCGCCGCGGGCGAGGTGATCGAGCGCCCGGCCGCGGCGCTGAAGGAGCTGGTCGAGAACGCGATCGACGCCGGTTCGAGCAGCATCGCGGTACGACTGGCCGAGGGCGGGCTGGGCCTGATCGAAGTGACCGACGATGGCTGCGGCATGACCCGCGCCGACATGGCCCTGGCGCTGGAACGCCACGCCACGTCCAAGCTGCCGGATGAGGCGATCGAGCTGGTGGCTACCCTGGGTTTCCGGGGCGAAGCCTTGCCCTCGATCGCCAGCGTCGCCCGGCTGACGCTGGAGAGCCGGGTGCGGGGTTTGGACGGTGGCTGGCAGATGGTCGTCGATCACGGCCAGTTGTTGTCCGAAGGCCCTGCCGCCCTGCCGCCCGGCACGCGGATCCGGGTGGAGGACCTGTTCGGCAAGGTTCCGGCGCGCCGCAAGTTCCTGCGCTCTGCGCGCAGCGAATATGCCGCCTGCCTCGACGTGGTCCGTCGCATGGCGATGGCTCGCCCCGAAGTGGGCTTCACGCTGGAACACGATGGCCGCCGGGTGCTGGCGGTGCAGGGCGGGCAGAGCCTGGCCGACCGCGTGGCACAGCTGGTGGCGCGCGAACTTGCCAGCGATGGCGTGGTGATCGACCTTGAACGCGGCGAAACGCGGCTGACCGGGGTGGCGGGTCTGCCCACCTTCAATCGCGGGGTCGCGGATCATCAGTACCTCTTCGTCAATGGCCGTCCGGTGAAGGACCGGCTGCTGGTCGGCGCGGTGCGCGGGGCCTATGCCGATATGCTGGCGCGCGATCGCCATGCCGTGCTGGCGCTGTTCCTCGACCTCCCGCCACAGGAAGTGGACGTGAACGTCCACCCGGCCAAGACCGAGGTGCGGTTCCGCGATCCGGCTTTTGTGCGCGGGTTCATTGTCTCGGGCCTGCGCCATGCGCTGGACAGTGAAGGCCGCCGCACCGCCCAGGCGCCCGCTGCCCCAGCCATGGCCAATTGGCAGAGCGAGCCGATCAGTCGACATGATCCCGCACCTGCGCTGGGATCGCTGTTCACCAATCCCGCGCCCTCAGCGGCCGTGCGCGAGGCGGGCCAGCAATGGCGCAGCTACGAAGCGAGTGTGCTGGCCCCGGCGGCGCGGGCGGAAGTGGCCGAAGCCGCGCCGGAGCCTGCCGCTTCGCATCCCCTGGGCGTGGCGCGGGGGCAAGTGGCGGGCACCTATATTGTGGCCGAGGCCGAGGATGGGCTGGTGATTGTTGACCAGCATGCCGCGCACGAACGGCTCGTGCTCGAACGGCTGAAGGCAGCGGGGGCACAAGGGGCCATGGCGGCATCACAGGCGCTGCTGATCCCCGAAGTGGTCGAACTCGACGAGCCGGACTGCGACCGCCTGGCCGAGGCCGCACCGCAACTGGCCGAGCATGGCCTGGCGCTGGAGCGGTTCGGCCCCGATGCCATGCTGGTCCGCGCCGTCCCGGCCGCGCTGGCGGGCGGCAATGTCCAGGCCCTGGTTCGCGACATCGCCGATGACCTCGCGCAGAATGGCGCTGCGCTATTGCTGGGTGAGCGGCTCGAACATGTCCTCGCTACCATGGCTTGCCACGGCTCGGTGCGGGCCGGGCGGGTGCTGTCGGTCGCGGAAATGAACGCCCTGCTGCGCGAAATGGAGCGCACGCCGCGCTCGGGCCAGTGCAACCACGGCCGCCCGACCTGGGTCAAGCTGGCGCTGGAAGATGTCGAGAAGCTGTTCGGGCGGCGCTAGTCCGGCTGACCGGGGTTCCGCACCGCGATCAAGCCGATCGACTTGAAGCTCATCACGCAGACATCGTCCTGGTTGAACACTTTCACGATCGAGCGGAAGCTGCCCATTTCCGGGCGCGAACGGCTGCGGGTCTTTTCCAGCAGTTCGGTTTCGATCCGCAGCACGTCGCCGGGATAGACCGGCTTGTGCCAGCGCAGCTCGTCCTGGCCGGGTGAACCGAGCCCGGCCTGCTTGCGCTCGGTAATGTTGTCCACCAGCATGCGCATGGTCATGGCGCAGGTGTGCCAGCCGCTGGCCGAAATCCGCCCGAAATGGGTTTGCGCTGCTGCCTCGTCGCTCAGGTGGAAGGGCTGGGGATCGTACTTGGCCGCAAACTCCAGCACTTCCTCACGCGTCACTTCATAGCGGCCGAAGCTGGCCTTCGTGCCGATTTCCAGGTCTTCGAAGTACAGCAAGTCATCACTCATTCCCTGTTTCCCGTCTCTGGCAATGTATTGGCCCCGTTCCGGTCATGGGAGAGCGTACCGGTACATCTGTCAAGCCGTCGGACGCTTGATCGCCTACAAATGTAGACATAACTACGAATGTAGACGAATTGACGGAGGCTCGATCATGCGGACTCACCACCACCTTGCGGCGGCTCTGACCCTGGCACTTGCCGCGCTGGCTCCGGAAGCCGCCTTGGCCAGCCCATGCCCGGTCCTGCCCGAAACGGAACAGGGCGAGAAGCATTGTGCCAGATCCGCTCATGGCATTGCCATTGCCGCAACCCCAGAGCGCGCTGAACGGTTGCTGGCGCTTGGCGAGGCGGCCCGGGCCCGGTTCGGCACGCTGTTTGCCCGCAGCGCCAGTCGCTATGCCATCGTCGAGATGGGCACTTCGGGCTTTTCCGGCGCGGCCCGTGCGGCCTTGCGACAGGCGGGCTATTCGGTGGTTCTGCCCTGGCTTTCGCCCCAGGCCTATCGCGATCAGGCCGTGGCATCGGTGCGGCGCGGACTGGAAGGGCGGCTGGCGGGGCTTCCCGAAGAATCTCGGCTGGCTGCGCTGAAATCGGCCGAAGCCCAGATGGAACGCCAGTTTTCCGAAACGGCAACGAATGATCGGGATGCCACCGCCATTCCCCACGAATTGGGTCACATGTGGCTGATCGAGGCATTTTGGCCGGGTCAGGGCAAGATCGATGGCGGCCATTATGGCGGACCAGGCCCCGATTGGCTGGATGAAATGGCGGCCATCGTGCTTGAGCCTGATTCCTCTGCCGAGCGCCGCCGCAGCCTGTTTGCCGAACGCTATCGCAAACATTTAGCCAGCGGTGGCGGCAGCGACGGCGGCCTGCTCGATCTGGCCGACTATTTCACCAAGGCGCACCCGGTAGGGGAGCAGGCGCGGGCACTGGTGGGATCGGCGGCGAACGAAGGCGGAATGCAGGTGCGCGTGCTGTCCGGCGAAGAGGCGCAGCGCTTTGCCGGGGACGGGATCCGGTTTTATCTGCAAAGCCGGGCGGTGGCGGACTATCTGCTCGACGAGGGGCGCAATCCCGCGCTGCTGGGTGAGATTGCCGCACACGTCGCGAAGGGCGGCACTTTCGCGAGCTGGCTGGCCAAGTCTGGCCCGAGGCATGGTTTGGTGGACGAACTTGACCGCTTCAGCGCAGACTGGCTCGCCTGGCTGGCCCGGCGCTATCCGCCCAGGGATTAGGCCTTCAACGTCATTAGACGTTGAACTTGAAGTGCATCACGTCGCCGTCCTGCACCACGTATTCCTTGCCTTCCTGGCGCAGCTTGCCGGCATCCTTGCACGCGGTTTCGCCGCCCAGCGCCACGTAGTCGTCATAGGCGATGGTTTCGGCACGGATGAAGCCGCGCTGCATGTCGGAGTGGATCTCGCCTGCCGCCTCGGAGGCCTTGGCGCCCTGGTGCACGGTCCAGGCGCGGGCTTCCTTGGGGCCGACGGTGAAGAAGGTGATCAGGTGGAGGAGGTCATAGCCCGAGCGGATCACGCGGGCGAGGCCGGTTTCGTGGAGGCCGATCTCTTCCAAGAACATCAGCCGCTCGTCCGGATCCATTCCGACCAGCTCGCTTTCGATCGCGGCGGAAACGATCACGGCGTTGGCGCCCTCGGCCTTGGCCTTTTCGAACACTTTGGCGGAGAACGCGTTACCATTGGCGGCTGCGCTTTCCTCGACGTTGCAGACATAGAGCACCGGCTTGGCGGTGAGCAGCTGGGCCTGGTTGAACACGCGCAGCTCGTCGTCGCCTTCCGGGCGGGCGAGGCGGGCGGGCTTGCCCTCGCGCAGCAGTTCCAGCGCGGGCTGGAGCACGGCGGCGATCAGCTTGGCTTCCTTGTCACCCTGGGCAGCCTTCTTCTGCGCGGCGGGGACGCGCTTTTCGAGGCTTTCGAGGTCAGCCAGCATCAGTTCGGTTTCGACCGTTTCGGCGTCCGAGACCGGATCGACCCGGTTGTCGACGTGCTGGATGTCATCATTTTCAAAGCAGCGCAGCACGTGGACGATCGCATCCACTTCGCGGATATTGCCCAGGAACTGGTTACCCAGGCCTTCGCCCTTGCTCGCCCCGCGGACCAGCCCGGCGATATCGACGAAGCTCAGCTGGGTGGGGATGATCTTGGCGCTGCCGGCGATCTTGGCCAAGGTATCGAGGCGCGGATCGGGCACGCCGACATTGCCGACGTTTGGCTCGATCGTGCAGAACGGATAGTTCGCCGCCTGCGCCGCCTGCGTCTCGGTCAGCGCGTTGAACAGCGTCGACTTGCCGACATTGGGCAGGCCCACGATCCCGCAACGAAAACCCATCTTGCACTCCACTTGCCTTTGCGAGCGGCGCCCATAGCGGGGTGCGGCGGGTTTGGCCAGTTGCCGCGCGGTTTCACCGATTTTTCAGGGATCGGGGCTATGGCGCCGGTCATGCGCAAACTCATCATCCTCTCCGCCCTTGTCCTTGCCGCCTGCACCGCCAGCCCGGCAGAGCAATATGCCGAGGCACAGGCCGCCTTTGCTGCCAACGACTATGCCAAGGCCCGCATCCTGATCGCCGCTTCGCTGGAGAGCGAGCCAGGGAATCCCGACAAGCTGCTGCTGCAGGCGCGAACGCTGCTGGCATTGGGCGATGGTGACGGCGCAGGCACTGCCTTGCAGAAACTCGCGGCGCTGGGCCCGCGTCCGGGTCTCGCGGAGCTGACCGCCGAAGCTGCCTTGCTGCGGAAGGCGCCGCAACAGGCGCTGGCTGCACTCGAAGGGGCGGATTCGTCCGAAGCCGATCGCCTGCGCGGCCTTGCGGCGCTGATGCAGGGCGATAGCGGCAAGGCTGCGGACTTCATCGCCCGGGCCACCGCGCAGGGCGACAATGCCCGCGCCTTTGCCGACATGGCCCGGTTGCGGCTGATGGAAAAGGATGTCGCCGGGGCCGAGGCCCAGCTCAAGCAGGCCGCCGCGCTTGAGCCGCAGGCAATCGACACGCTGCTGGTGCGCGGCCAGATTGCCCTGATCAAGGGCGATCTCAAGGCCGCGCTCGACGCCTATTCCGCCGCCAACAAGCGCTATCCGGCCAGCCTTGCCGCCCTGACCGGCAAGGCGGCAACGCTCGGCGATCTCGGCCGGTTCAAGGAAATGGAAGAAGCAGCCGGACAGGCGGCGCAGGTTGCCCCGCGCAACCCGCAGGTCGCCTATCTCAGGGCCCGTGCGGCACTGGCGCAGAAGGACTGGGAAAAGGTTCGCACCACCGTCCAGCCGCTTGAGGCGGAATTGCCCGAACTCGATCCCGTTCGGCCGCTCTATGCCGAGGCCCTGCTGCGACTGGGCCGACCGGAGCTGGCCGCGGCCCAGCTGGTGCCGATCGTGCGTGCGCAGCAGGGCAATCGCCAGGTCGCCGCATTGCTGGCTGAGGCGCGGTTGGCGAGCAAGGACCCACGCGGGGCCATGACCGCGCTGCAAGCGATTGCCGACAGTCCCCAGGCGCGCCCCGAAGAGCTGGCGCTCATGGCCCGGGCGGCCAAGGCGGCCGGCGATCCGCGCGCTGCGGATTACGAGCGGCGCGCCCGCCAGCCAGCGGTGCAGGTGCTGGCGGCCGACCTGTCCGAGGCCGATGCCGCGATCCGTCGCGGGGATTGGGCCAAGGCGGCGATTGCCTATGACCGGATCATCGCGGCCACCGATGGTCGAAGTGTACTGGTGCTCAACAACATGGCCTATGCCCAGTCGATGTTGGGCAACCATGCCAAGGCGCGCGATTTTGCTGACCGGGCGCTGCAGTTGGCACCTGAAAATGCCTCGGTGCTGGATACGGCGGGCTGGGTGCGGTTCCGCTCAGGCCAGGACCTGGATGAAGCGAGGCGCCTGCTCCGCCGGGCAGCGGAACTGGCGCCCCAGAATCAAACCATCAAGTTGCATCTGGCCGAAGCCAGTCGCACCGGAACCTGAAGTCAGGCGTAGACGATGCGAACCGTCTGGCGGCGGCGGCGGGCCAGCGCCATGCCGGCCAGTGCCAGACCCAGCAGGCCAAGCATGCCGGGCTCCGGCACGGGTGTGCCACCCGACGAGGTCGTGGTGGTGGTGCCGCCCGAAGTGCTCGTCAGCGTGCCGCTGCCAGTGGCCGAGGTGATCTTGCCCGCGCCGGTGATCGACTGGTAGCGAACGAAAAAGTCGCTCAGCGTCAGCGAGCTGAGTGGCTGGGCGAAGTTCAGTGTAAAGCTGCCGGTCCCGTTCTGGCCATCGAACAGGCCGCCGCCACCACCACCGGCGCAGCTGCCGGTCGAAGCGCCCTTGAAGCACACGTCCACGCTGCCAATCCCGTTGGGATAATTGCCGCCCAGGGTCGTGTAGCTGAACGCGCCGGTCGAGGTCGCGCTGGCGATGTTGGGATTGGTGTTGAACGCGAAGCCCGAAACCCGCGAATCCAGCGGATTACTGGTGGTGTTGGTCAGGCTGTAGCTGAAGGTATAGCTGGTCGGGGTCACTGCAGTCAGCGTGAAGCGGGTGGTCGCGGTCAGCCCGGTAATGGTCTTGCCGCCGGACGACCCATCAAAGTTGAAATCCCAGCTCTGGCCAATGTCGGTCGGGTCGAGCGTGATCGCATCGGCCCAGGCGGGCGTCGCCACCAGCGCCAGGCCAGCGACTGCGGTCAGCTGTGCGATCGAACGGGTCAGATTCATGGTACACCCTTGCGTTGAATTGGTTTACGCAAATCAATGCAAAGGGTGTGCCAAACGATGGAATTCGAGCGATACGTTGGTTAACGCTGCTTCGCCTGCTGGCTGAATGTAAAGTGACCCGACAGATACGGTCAGTCGTGGACCGCCTTGACCCAGGGGCCGAGCGGCGAATTGCCCAGCATGGCGAGCTGCGTTTCGGCCGAAACCCGGTTGATCGCTTCCTGTGGGCGGTTGCCGGGATGGACCGCGCGGCGCAGCGGACGGCGCCCGGCCGGCAGGGCGATGATTTCGGCAATCGCCTTGGGCACGTCGAGCGGATCGGCAGAGCGGCCACCGCCGGTTTCGGTGCCCATCCGCGCCACCAGCGCGCCATAGGCCGCAGCGCGCTCGGCATCGATCCGGCCCTTCAGTTCCTGGTTGTAGCGGTTGCGGTTCGACCAGACCTTGGTGGGATAGCCGCCCGGCTGGATGATGCAGACCTCCACCCCGTGCGGCACCAGTTCATAAGCGGCCTGTTCGCTGAGCGCCTCCAGCGCGAACTTGGTCGCGGAATAGGGGCCGCCCGAGGGGATGATGACCCGGCCAAGCTGCGAGGAGATGTTGAAGATCAGCCCGCTCTTGCGCTGGCGCATGGCGGGCAGGGCCGCGCGCATCAGCCGCTGAACGCCATAGACATTGGTATCGAAGGCCAGGCGCATGGCTTCCATGTCCTGCACCTCGATCGGACCGGATTGGCCGATCCCAGCGTTGTTGATCACCACATCGAGCGCGCCACCGGCCATCCTTTCGGCATAGGCCACTGTCTCGATAACCTGGGCATCGTTGGTGACGTCCAGCGGCAGGACGGTGATGTCCAGTTTCTGCGCGGCGGCCAGATCGACCAGTTCGTTGCCCTCGGCCCGGGGCAGGCCGCGCATCGTGGCGAAGACCTTGGCACCAAGGCGGGCATAATACTCTGCGCCGATCCGCCCAAAGCCCGACGAGGCTCCGGTGATCAGGATCGACTTGCCCTTGAGCGAGGGCGCGGCAGGTTCGGCCGCGATGGTGCGGGTCGCGGCAAGGGCGGCGGTGGAAGCGGCGGTGGCGGCGATCAGGCTGCGGCGGGTAAGCTTGGTCATGGGGCGCTCCGTCTTGAGGGGGATGCGCCCAGACTAGCTGTCCGGCCAGTGGCTTCAAGCCCGGTCCAAAGACCCTAGCCAGCGATCGGTCTCATCCGGCCGCGCGAAGCGGTGAACCGTGCCGGAAAAACCGCGCAGCGCCGCGGCATTGCGGGCTTGCCAGGCATTCCGGAAGTTGAGGACATAAAGCAGGAATTCGAGATTGAGGTTCTCTGGGCAGCCTTCGGTCATGTCCGGCCGGGCCCGGCCACGGTATTGCCACCAGCGCTTGAATACGCGGGCGAGGCACAGCGAGGTAGGGTAATCCAGCCAGACGATGGTATCCGCGCGGGCTACGCGCATTGGCAAGGTCGAGCCGTAGTTCCCGTCAATGATCCAGCGCTCGCCTGCCAGGACTTCCGCCAGTTCGGCGCGTCCCTCGTCGCGGTTGCGCTCGACCCAGCCCGGCAACCAGAACAGTTGGTCCAGGTGAACCAGCGGCAGATCGGTGCGGTAGGCAATGTGATGCGACAGCGTCGACTTACCCGCGCCGGGCGAACCGATCACGAGGACGCGTTGCATGACAGTCAGGCCTGCAGACGCAGGGCAAGATCGCTCATGAAGCGGGTATCGTCACCGCGTGCCAGCCATTCCGCCTCGGCCGCGATGGCGCCGAGCATGGCGGCGAGATCGTCGCCTTCGGATTTTGCGTAATTGCCCAGCACGTGCCCCGTCACCCGATCCTTGTGTCCGGGGTGTCCTATCCCGATCCGCACGCGGCGGAAATCGGGCCCGAGGTACTGGTTGATCGAACGCAGGCCATTATGCCCCGCAAGGCCCCCGCCGCTGCGGACCTTGACCTTGAACGGGGCCAGATCGAGCTCGTCATGGAAGACGGTGAGGGCGTCTGCATCCAGCTTGTAGAACCGCAGCGCCTCGGCCACCGAGCGGCCGCTCTCGTTCATGAAGGTCGCGGGCTTGAGCAGCAGGATCTTGGTCCCGCCGATCCGGCCTTCGCGCAGCCAGCCCTGGAACTTCTTCGCCTCGGGGCCGAAACTGTGCACCTCGGCAATGGCGTCGAGCGCCATGAAGCCGACATTGTGCCGGTGCAGCGCATACTGCGGACCAGGATTGCCAAGGCCAACCCAGAGCTGCACGTCCATCCTCCAAAACGAAGCCGGGCCGCATTGCTGCGGCCCGGCCTGTGTGGGGCAGCAGGGCCGCCCCGGTCAACCGGCAGGGCTGGTTAGCCCGCGTCGGTCTTGCTGTTATCGCCTTCTTCGCTGCGCAGGCCCGAGGGGGCAACGATGGTGGCGATGGTGTCGTCACGATCAGCGTGGGCGGCGGTTACACCGGCCGGCAGCTTGACGTCGTGGATATGGATCGAGGCGCCGACTTCGAGGCCGGTGACGTCGATCACGACTTCGTCAGGGATGTTGTCGGGGGCGCAAACGACGTCAAGATCGTGCAGGACGATGTTGAGCACGCCTCCGCGCTTCAGGCCCGGCGAGGCATCTTCGTTGGCGAAGTGGACCGGCACGTTCACGTGGACCTTGTGGTCCTTCGAAACGCGCAGGAAGTCCGCGTGAAGCGGACGGTCGCTGACGGGGTGGAAGGCAACGTCCTTGGGGAGCGTGCGCAGGGTCTTGCCGCCAACTTCAACCTCGACGATCGAGTTGAAGAAGTGACCGGTGCCGAGCTGCTTGACGAGCAGCTTTTCTTCGACGTGGATCGCCAGGGGCTCTTCATTGCCACCATAGACGACGGCGGGGACGCGGCCTTCACGACGCAGGGCACGGGAGGCTCCCTTGCCTGCCCGTTCGCGCGTCTCGGCCGGCAGGTGCAGCGTATCGCTCATTGCATTGCCTTTCAAAACTCTGGATCAAACAACTTCTCCGTCACGCCTCCAGGGATGACCATGACGGGAAGCGCGGGCCGTTAGCGGCAAAGTGGCGGAAAGGCAAGGTCCAAGCGGCGTTACTGCAGGCGCGTGACCGTGAAGCCCCGTGCCTGCAGCCCGGCAACCAGCCCATCCTGCCCGACCAGGTGCAGCGCGCCGACCGCCACCAGCGGCTTCGCTCCCGCCTTGAGCATGGGTTCCAGCTGGTCGAGCCAGGCCCGGTTGCGGCCGACCAGCAGGGCCTGGCGCAGCTCCGGATCGGCCAGCAGGCCATCGTGATCGAGCGCGACGAGGGCGGCGACATCGCCGCGCAGATAGGCCTGTTGCAGCTTCAGGCTCTCGGTCCTGGCCTCTCCGGCCGAGCGGACCACGGCGCCCAGCAGATCGCGCTGTTCGCTCTCCGGCAGGGCATCGAAAATCGCCAGTTGGCGCTCAGCGCCCTCGAATTCGGTCACAAGCTTGCCGCGCATGGCGCGCAGCACCAGCCGGTCGATCCCGTTGGCGCTGCTGTCGCCGCTGCGGGAGGAGAGGGTCTGCGCGAGGGTCAGCGCGGCAGCCCAGGTGTCCATCTGGCCAAAGTGATCGGGCGGCAGTTTCGCCTGGTCGAGCAGGGCGGCCAGTGCGGCGCGATCCTGCGGATGGGCGCGCGCGGTAATCGGCGGCGCGGCGGCCACGGCCGAAAGCTTGTGAAAGGCCAGCGCGGTCTGCCGGTCATCCTCCAGCGCGGCCACTTCCACCACCAGCCGATCGGCCTCGGCCATGGCGCGGTTGAAGGCCGGGCTTTCAAGGCTGACGGGATCGGGCAGGGCGTGGATCGTGCCCAGCAGCCAGGCCCGCTCCCCGCCGGGGCCATCGACCTGCCACAGCGCCGGGCGAGCAGTTTGGGGGGCGGGCTGGCAGGCGGCGAGCAGCAGCGCCGCCAGCGCGATCAGGAACCTATTGCACACGTTCGGACTTCACCCCCAGCCGGTCGAGCTGGTCCTGCACCGATCCCGTGCCGCCCAGATGCCCTGCGCCGACGGCCAGGAACACCGTGCCCGGCCGGTCAAGGCGCGCCGCGATCCATTTGGCCCAGTCGCGGTTGCGCTTGGTCAGCAGCGCCTCGATCATCGCCGGATCGTCTTCCTCGGCGTTCATCAGGCTGGCCAGCTTCGCCGCGTCGCCCTCGTGCCAGGCGGAGACCATTTGGGTCACTTCCTTGTCGAGGTCGGGCAGGGCGGCAATCACTTCGAACAGGTAGCGGCGCTGCACCGTAGCGGGGAAGCTGTCGAACAGGCCCAGCTGGTAATCGAGCGTTTCCAGCCCGATCCGGGGCCGCCCCAGCGCGGTATTGCGGGCGGCAAGGTCGGTTTCTACGCCGTGGGCCAGCGAATAGCCCTTGCGCTGCAGCGGCAGGGTGGCGAGCACCACCGCCGCATACCAGGGCTTGAACCGGTCAAAGGCGTTAAGCGGCAGCTCGTAACTGGCCAGCGTCCGCTCGAACAGGGCGCGCTGTTTGGGATCGAACTGGTCGCGCAGGCTTTGCCCGGCGGGCAGCATCCCGCGCTTGAGCAGCACGGCCTGGCTGGTCTCGGCATCGACCTCGGGTATCTCGGTCACCAGCTCGTCGCTGAGGGCAAAGGCCTCGGCCAGCGGGCCCCGGAACCAGTCAAGCCCCTCGGGCAGCAAGTGGATCGTGCCGAACAGGTAGATCGTGGTGTCGGCATCGGCCACCTTCCACAGCGCGGGGTGGACTTCGGCGGCAACCCGTTCGGCCACCACGGGTTGCTCAGTCGGCAGCGATTGCTGCTGGGCCGGGGCCGCGGCGGAAAGAAACAGGGCGAAAGGAGCAAGCAGGCGCGCGATCATGCCCTCGGTATAGCGCCGCTTTCATGCGCGTCGATGAACGAATCCGCGCAACGCCGAAGGTTGACCACTTGCGGGGCTTCCGCCAAAGGCCAGCCCCATGTCGGACACTTCGCGACCACTCTCGTTCCAGGAAATGATCCTGCGGCTCCACGCGTTCTGGAGCGCGCAGGGCTGCCTGATCCTGCAGCCTTATGACATGCGCATGGGCGCAGGCACGTTCCACCCTGCCACGACCCTGCGCGCGCTGGGGCCGGAGCCGTGGAAGGCCGCCTATGTGCAGCCCAGCCGCCGGCCGACCGATGGCCGCTATGGCGAGAACCCGAACCGGCTGCAGCACTATTACCAGTACCAGGTGATCCTGAAGCCGAACCCGGAAAACCTGCAGGAGCTGTACCTGCAATCGCTGGCCGAAATCGGCGTCGATCCGCTGGCGCACGACATCCGCTTCGTCGAAGATGACTGGGAAAGCCCGACGCTGGGTGCCTGGGGCCTGGGCTGGGAAGTGTGGTGCGACGGGATGGAAGTGACCCAGTTCACCTATTTCCAGCAGGTCGGCGGGTTCGACTGCAAGCCGGTGGCGGGCGAGCTGACCTATGGGCTCGAGCGCCTCGCGATGTACATCCAGGGCGTCGACAACGTCTATGACCTCGCCTTCAACAATGAAGGCGTCAGCTATGGCCAGGTCTTCCTGAAGAACGAGCAGGAGCATTCGAAGTACAACTTCGAAGTGGCCGATACGGCCCAGCTGTTCGAAGGCTTCAAGAATGCCGAGCGTGAATGCCAGCGCTGCATCGAAGCCCAGGTGCCGCTGGCCGCCTATGACCAGGCGATCGAGGCCAGCCACCTGTTCAACCTGCTTCAGGCGCGCGGCGTGATCTCGGTCCAGGAACGCGCCAGCTACATCGGCCGGGTCCGCGATCTGGCCAAGGGATCGTGCCAGGCCTGGATCGAAAAGAACAAGGCCGAATGGGAAGCAAAGTTCCCGGGGTGGACGGTATGAACCACACTCCCGTTCCGTCTTTTCGTCATCCTGAACTTGTTTCAGGATCCATGCCTCGTTTTGCCCAATGCTTGGTAGACCGTGCATCGCGAAGGCGTTCAGCCAATCCGGCGACCGCCGGGTGTGCGGCTCGATGGACCCTGAAACGAGTTCAGGGTGACGGGTTTGGATTGTGCGGCGGAGTTGCCCATGTCTGACTTCCTCCTTGAGCTGCGATCGGAGGAAATCCCCGCGCGGATGCAGGCCGGCGCGCGCGCTGACCTGGAAAAGCTGTTCCGCAAGGAAATGGAAGCGGCTGGCGTCGCCGTGGGCGAAGTCACCGTCTGGTCCACCCCGCGCCGCCTCGCGCTGATCGCGCGCGGGCTGCCCGCCGCGACGGCTGCCGTTTCGGAAGAGGTAAAGGGCCCGCGCGTCGGCGCGCCGCCGCAGGCGCTGGAAGGCTTCCTGCGCAAGACCGGCCTCAGCGAAGACCAGCTGGTCGAGCGCGATGGCGTGCTGTTCGCGATCACCGAAAAGCCCGGGCGCGCCACGGCCGAAGCGCTGGCCGAAGCGATCCCCGCGATCGTCCGCGCCTTCCCCTGGCCCAAGAGCCAGCGCTGGGGCGCCGCCTCGATTTCCACGGAATCGCTGCGCTGGGTGCGTCCGCTCTCGGCCATTGTCGCGCTGTTCGATGGGCAGGTGGTCGATTGCGAAGTCGGCGGGATCAAGGCCGGTCGCCTGACCAGAGGGCACCGCTTCCACTCCAGCGGCGAAATCAGCATCGATGGCGTGGATGATTACGCCGCCAAGCTGCGCGCTGCCCATGTCATCGTCGATCACGCCGAACGGCAGGACCTGATCCGCGCCAAGGCCAGCGAAGCCGCCGCTGCGGCGGGCCTCAAGCTCGTCGCTGACGAAGGCCTGGTAATCGAGAACGCCGGCCTCACCGAATGGCCGGTGCCGCTGCTCGGCCGGTTTGACGAACAGTTCCTCGAAGTTCCGCCCGAAGTGATTCAGCTGACCGCGCGGACCAACCAGAAGTATTTCGTCTGCGAGGACGCCAGCGGAAAGCTGGCCAATGCCTTCGTCTGCACCGCCAATATCGTTGCCAGCGATGGCGGCGCGGCGATCGTTGCGGGCAACCGCAAGGTCCTCGCCGCGCGCCTGTCCGACGCGCGCTTCTTCTGGGAGCAGGATCGCAAGACCGCGCTGTCCGATCACGCGAAGAAGCTGGAGCGGATCACCTTCCACGAAAAGCTCGGCACCGTGGCCGACAAGGTCGAGCGGGTGGCCAGGCTGGCGCGCTGGCTGGTGGAAGAGGGGATCGTGAAGCCCTCTACCGTCACCCCGGACTTGATCCGGGGTCCCGCTGCCTTGGCAACGGCGGGTGACGAAGCGGGACCCCGGGTCAAGCCCGGGGTGACGAAGGAAGAGCTCGCCGACCAGGCCGAACTCGCCGCGCGGCTATGCAAGGCCGATCTCGTCACCGAAATGGTCGGCGAGTTCCCCGAACTGCAGGGCCTGATGGGCGGCTATTACGCCCGCGCCGAGGGTCTGCCTGATGCGGTCGCCGATGCGATCCGCGATCACTACAAGCCGGTCGGGCAAGGCGATGAAGTGCCGACCGCGACGGTGACGGTGGCAGTGTCTCTGGCTGACAAGCTGGATACCATTCGAAGCTTCTTCGCTATCGATGAAAAGCCGACCGGTTCGAAGGATCCCTTCGCCCTGCGCCGGGCGGCGCTCGGTATCATCCAGCTGATCACCACAAACGGCCTTCGTTTTGGCGTGGGCGAGGGCGACGTGCTCGCCTTCTTCGCCGACCGCCTCAAGGTCCAGCAGCGCGAAGCCGGGGTCCGCCATGACCTGATCGATGCGGTCTTCGCGCTGGGTGGCGAGGATGACCTCGTCCGCCTGCTTGCTCGCGTTCACGCGCTCCAGGCCTTTATCGGCACCGAGGACGGCACCAACCTGCTCGCCGGGTACAAGCGCGCCGCCAATATCCTCAAGAAGGAGGACTTTGCCGGGGCACAGGAAATAGCGCTTTCCTACACCCCCGAACCGGCGGAAGAGGCGCTCGTCAGCGCCCTGGCCGAGGCCGGTCCGCGCGCCGCTGCGGCGGTGGCGGCGGAGGACTTTGGCGGAGCGATGGCGGCCCTCGCCACGCTGCGCGCGCCGATCGATGCCTTCTTCGAGCAGGTGACCGTCAACGATGCCGATACCGCAAAGCGGACATTCCGACTCTCGCTGCTGGCGCGGCTGCGCGATGCGGTGCACGGAGTTGCCGATTTCTCGAAGATCGAAGGCTGATTTTTTCACTCCAGGACAGTGGTCCATGTGGTCCATGTCCGCAGCGACAGGGCCGGTTGAATGAGCAAGCAGGTCTACACTTTCGGCGGCGGTGCCCACAGCGATGATCCGCGCAGCCGGGACAAGACGATTGTCGGCGGCAAGGGCGCGAACCTGGCGGAGATGGCGGCGATCGGCCTGCCGGTGCCGCCGGGCTTCACGATCACGACCGAGGAGTGCGTCCGCTACCTGAAGGAAGGCGGCGAGTTCTCTGACGCGCTGAAGGCCGAAGTCGCGGCCGCGCTGGCCCATATCGAAGCTGCCGTCGGCAAGAGGTTCGGCGATCCGGCCGATCCGCTGCTGGTCTCGGTTCGCTCGGGCGCGCGCGTCTCCATGCCGGGGATGATGGACACAGTGCTCAACCTTGGCCTCAATGACGTCACGGTGCAGGGGCTGGCGGCTTCCTCGGGTGATGCCCGCTTTGCCTGGGACAGCTATCGCCGTTTCATCCAGATGTATTCCGACGTGGTGCTGGGGGTGGATCACCACCTGTTCGAGGACGCGCTGGAAATCACCAAGGAAGACAATGGCTTCTATGCCGATGTTGAGATGCAGTCCGAACACTGGCAGGCGCTGGTCAAGGAATATGAGGACATCGTCCAGCGCGCGCTGGGCCAGCCGTTCCCGCAAGACCCCACCGAGCAGCTGTGGGGCGCGATCCGTGCGGTGTTCGATAGCTGGGATGCCGACCGGGCCAAGGTCTATCGCCGCCTGAACAATATCCCCGGTGACTGGGGCACGGCGGTCAACGTCCAGGCCATGGTCTTTGGCAACATGGGCGATACTTCGGCCACGGGCGTCGCCTTCACCCGCGATCCGGCGACCGGCGAGAAGGCCTATTACGGCGAATGGCTGATCAACGCCCAGGGTGAGGACGTGGTGGCCGGCATCCGCACGCCGCAATACCTCACCAAGTATTCGCGTGAACGCGCCGGGGCCAAGCCGCTGAGCATGGAAGAGGCCATGCCCGCGGCCTATGCCGAGCTGGCCGCCGTGTTCGAGCTGCTCGAAAAGCATTACCGCGAGATGCAGGACATCGAGTTTACCGTCGAACGCGGCAAGCTCTGGATGCTCCAGACCCGGACCGGCAAGCGCACCGCCAAGGCCGCGCTGAAGATGGCGGTCGACATGGTGGCCGAGGGCCTGATCGACGAGGCGACCGCGATCCGCCGGGTCGATCCGATGGCGCTTGATCAGCTGCTGCACCCCACGCTCGATCCCGAGGCCTCGCGCGAAGTGCTGACCACCGGCCTGCCGGCTTCGCCCGGTGCGGCATCGGGCGCGATCGTGCTCGATGCCGATACGGCCGAAAAGCGCGCCGAACGCGGCGAAGCGGTGATCCTGGTCCGCGTCGAGACCAGCCCGGAAGACATCCACGGCATGCACGCGGCCAAGGGCATCCTGACCGCGCGCGGCGGCATGACGTCACACGCCGCCGTGGTGGCGCGCGGCATGGGGCGCCCTTGTGTCTCCGGCGCATCGGGCGTCTCGATCGACCTCGCCACCCGCACGCTGCGGATCGGCAGTCGCGAGCTGAAGGAAGGCGATCTCATCACCCTTGATGGCGCCAATGGCCAGGTCATGGCCGGACTGGTGCCGACCATCGAGCCGGAACTGGTGGGCGACTTTGGCGTGCTGATGGCCTGGGCCGACCAGCACCGCCGGATGAAGGTGCGCACCAATGCCGAGACCCCGGCCGACTGCCGGATGGCGCGCCAGTTCGGGGCCGAAGGCATCGGCCTGTGCCGGACCGAGCACATGTTCTTCGACGACAAGCGGATCGCTGCCGTGCGCCAGATGATCCTCGCCGAGGACGAGGCCGGCCGCCGCGCTGCCCTGGCCAAGCTGCTGCCGGAACAGCGCGCGGACTTCCACGCGATCTTCGAGGTGATGGCGGGGCTTCCCGTAACCATCCGCCTGCTCGACCCGCCGCTGCACGAGTTCCTGCCCCATGCCGACGCAGACTTTGCCGATCTGTCTGACGCGATCGGCGTGGGGGTGGACCGGCTGAAGCGGCGCGCGGCGGAACTGCACGAGTTCAACCCGATGCTGGGCCATCGCGGTTGCCGCCTGGGGATCACCTTCCCCGAGATCTACGAGATGCAGGCTCGCGCGATCTTTGAGGCGGCCTGCGACGTGGCGGCGCAAGGCGGGGAAGCGCCAGTCCCCGAAGTGATGATCCCGCTGGTCGCCACGCGCAAGGAGCTGGAAATCCTGAAGGCGCTGGTCGATCGCACCGCCGCCGCGGTCTTTGCGGAAAAGGGCCAGACGCTGGACTATCAGGTCGGCACGATGATCGAGCTGCCGCGCGCCGCGCTGATGGCGGACCGGATCGCCGAAGTGGGCGAGTTCTTCTCGTTCGGCACCAATGACCTGACGCAGACCACTCTGGGCCTCAGCCGCGACGATGCGGCCAAGTTCCTGGGGGCTTATGTGGAGCAGGGCATCTTCGCGCGCGATCCGTTCGTCAGCCTCGATATCGAGGGCGTGGGCCAGCTGGTCGAACTGGCGGCTGAGCGCGGGCGCAAGACCCGGCCCGACATCAAGCTGGGCATCTGCGGCGAACACGGCGGCGATCCCGCCAGCATCGCGTTCTGCCAAAAGGTCGGCCTCGATTACGTCTCAGCCAGCCCCTATCGCGTGCCGATTGCCCGGCTGGCGGCGGCCCAGGCGGCGCTGGCCTCAGGCCACTGACGGGCGCTTCCACCCGCTGAGGGTCAGGATCTCGAACCGCTCGACCGTGCCCGTCCCGAAGGCGGCACGGGCCGTGGCGAGCTGGCTGCGGGAAAGGATCGGGCCGGGGCTGGCGAGGACATTGCCCAGCGCCTGCGCGCGCAGGTCGGCCACCAGGCTGTCGAGGCTGCGGAACCGCACCTCCAGGCTGCGGCTGTCGACCACAGGGTTGGCCCAGCCGGCCCGCTGGAGCAGTTGCCCCCCGGCGCGGACATCGACCGCCGGGTGGAGGCGCGGGGCGGGGCGGTCGCCATCGGCGGCCAGCATGGCCTCGCGTAGCGCCGGCAGGCTGCCCGCGCCGCTGAAGCTGGCCAGGGCCAGGCCACCGGGGGCAAGGGCGTTGCGGATATGGATCAGCGCGCCGGGCAGGTCGTTGACCGTATCGAGCGTGCCCAGGCTGGCGATGAAGTCAAAGCCCTGGTCGGGGAAAGGCAGCTCGTCATCCCAGCCGGTGGCCGGATCGGCCAGGGTGACAGCCGCGCCGAGGGACTGGAGGTGCTGGGCGAGCATGGGATCGATCATGCCGATCAGCAGTGCCCGCTGCGGCACATGGCGCAGGAAGCCAAGCCGCTCGATCACATCCTCTGCCATGTCGGCCATCAGGTAGCGCGCGGCTTCGGGGGCGGCCTGCAGCGCCAGCGCGCGGCGGCGGGCAGCCAGGCGGCGGGTGGGGGCGAAGATCCGGGGCGGGGCGGTGCCAGTCACGCCGTCGCCCTGCCTTGCGCCGGGCGACGGTGCAAGCGATAGTCATCGGCGATGCAGGTTCCCCCAAGCCTCGCCCCGGTGGTCGATCTGGTCTTGCCCCCGCGCTGCCCGCTCTGCGGTGAGGCGCTGGCGGCACACGGCGGCCTCTGTTCGGCCTGCTGGGCCGAGCTGGTCATCCCGGGTGAGCTGGCCTGTGCCAAGTGCCAGCGCCCGCTGGGGGATGGCATGGCCGCCGGATCGGTCTGCGCGCCGTGCCTCGCCAGTCCGCCACTCCATGACGGCATCGCGGCGGCGACGCTCTATAATGATGCTTCGCGCAGGCTGGTGCTGGCGTTCAAGCACGGGCGGCGGATTGCCCTGGCCGACCAGCTGGCCCGACTGATCCTGCCGCGAATCGGGCAGGTGGGCGCGGACTGGCTGATCGTGCCGGTGCCCTTGCACCGCTGGCGGTTGTGGCGACGCGGCTTCAACCAGTCGGCGCTGCTGGGGCGCGAGGTCGCGAAGGCGAAGGGCGCGCGGCTGCTGGTCGATGGCCTGGTGCGGCGCAAGGCCACGCCCATGCTGGGCGGACTGGGTAGGGCGGCGCGGATGCGGGTGCTGAGCGGGGCGATTGCGGTCAACCCGAAGCGGGCGGGCACGATCAGGGGGGCGAAAGTCCTGTTGGTCGATGACGTGCTGACCAGCGGTTCGACCAGCGAAGCCTGCGTCAGGGCGCTGAAACGCGCCGGGGCGGAGCAGGTGGTGGTCGCCTGCTTCGCGCGGGTGCTGGACGAGGCGCTGGATCTGGCCTGAACAGGTCTGGCCCAACGAGAAAACGCCCGGAACCGAAGCTCCGGGCGCCCTCGTGACGAAACCGTGGGGCGTCGCTTTCGCGATTAGGCGCTCCCCCTTGAACGCCTCGCCCGATCCCTCATGCGGTGGCTTGACTTGCCATGGGTCCCTGAACCCGGGCCGCTTGCGCTGTCCGCATGCGATCAATCACCGAATTGCGGGTCGATGGAAAGTGGCGAGCAAGATCGGGGCAGATTTTGGTCGACACATGTGGTTATCCTGCAACAAGGAACTCCGTCATGACCAACACCGACCCCACCGATCGCGAACAGGGCAGCGCCTTTTTGCCCCGCTTCGATGCCAATGGCCTGGTGACCGCCGTTGCGGTCGATGCCGATAGCGGCACCATGCTGATGCTGGCCCACATGGATGCCGAGGCGCTGGCCAAGACGCGCGAAACCGGGCTGGCGCACTTCCATTCGCGCTCGCGCGGGCGGCTGTGGATGAAGGGCGAAAGCTCGGGCCATGTCCTGCGGGTCGAGGAAATCCGCGTGGATTGCGATCAGGACGCCCTCTTGCTGATCGTCCGCCCGGCCGGTCCGGCCTGCCACACCGGCGCGACCAGCTGTTTCTATCGTCGGCTCGATGGCGACTGGCTCGTGCGGGTCAGTGATTGACGCTTACGTAAAGGGAACCTATTTCGCGGTACATGGAATCGGCCGCGAAGATCACGCCTGTGCACGATGGCGCTCACCTTGAGCGGCCAGACGCGTTGGAACGCGAGCATTTCACGATCTCCGACCTGACGGCCGAGTTCGGCGTAACCGCCCGCGCCCTGCGCTTTTACGAGGACGAGGGCCTGATCGCCCCCGCCCGCAGCGGCCTGTCGCGGATCTACTCCAAGCGCGACCGGGCCCGCCTCGCCTGGATCATGCGGGCCAAGAACGTCGGCTTTAGCCTGACCGAGATCAAGGAGATGATCGACCTCTACGACCTGGGGGATGGCCGGGTCGAGCAGCGCCGGGTGACCATCGCCCGCTGCAAGGAACAGGTCGAGCGGATGCAACAGCAGCGGGCCGATATCGATTCGGCGATTGCAGAACTGACGCAATTCATCGCCCGGCTCGAAGACCTCGAAAACGCGCCCAAGGCGTAACCCTCCCAATACCGAAGGACCCATCATGCCCGTCTACAAGGCACCGACTCGCGACGCCCGCTTCCTGATCAATGAAGTGCTGCGCCTGCAGGACCACGCTGCATTGCCCGGCTTTGCCAGCGCTACGCCCGACATGGTCGATGCCGTGGTCGAGGAAGCCGGCAAGTTCTGCTCAGAAGTGCTGGCGCCGATCAACCTGGCCGGTGACCAGGAGGGCTGCACCCGGCATCCTGACGGCACTGTAACCGTTCCTTCGGTCTACAAGGACGCCTTTGCCCAGTTCCGCGCGGCGGGCTGGTCGACCCTCTCGGTGCCCGAGGAGTTTGGCGGTCAGGGCTTGCCGCATGTGCTGGGCATGCTGATGGAAGAGTTCATGTCGTCCGCCAACCAGGCGTTCGGCATGTATCCGGGGCTCACCGCCGGGGCGATCTCGGCGATCCTGGCCAAGGGCTCGCCGGAGCAGAAGGCCAAGTACGTGCCCAAGATGGTGGCCTGCGAATGGCTGGGCACGATGAACCTGACCGAGCCCCAGTGCGGCACGGACCTGGGCCTGATCCGCACCCGCGCGGTGGCGCAGGCCGACGGCAGCTATGCCATCACGGGTACCAAGATCTTCATCTCGTCGGGCGAGCACGACCTGACCGAGAACATCATCCACCTGGTCCTGGCCAAGACACCCGATGCGCCGGATTCGACCAAGGGCATCTCGCTGTTCATCGTCCCCAAGGTGCTGGTGAACGACGATGGCTCGCTGGGTGCGCGCAATGCCGTCTCGTGCGGGTCGATCGAACACAAGATGGGCATTCACGGCAATGCGACCTGCGTGATGAACTATGACGGGGCGACCGGCTACCTGGTGGGTGAGGAGAACAAGGGCCTCGCCGCCATGTTCATCATGATGAATGCGGCGCGGCTTGGTGTCGGTATCCAGGGCCTGGCCCAGGCCGAGGTCGCTTACCAGAATGCGGTCAAATATGCCGGCGAGCGCCGCCAGGGCCGCGCCCTGACCGGGGCGGCCGAGCCGGCCGAGAAGGCCGATACCCTGTTCGTCCACCCGGACGTGCGCCGGATGCTGATGGATGCCAAGGCCTTTACCGAAGCCATGCGCGCGCTCTGCATGTGGGGCGCGTTGCAGGTCGACCTGAGCCACAAGGCTGCGAGCGAGGAAGAGCGGCAGAAGGCCGACGACCTGATCAGCCTGCTCACCCCGGTGATCAAGGGCTATGGCACCGACAAGGGCTATGACGTGGCCACCAACATGCAGCAGGTCTTCGGCGGCCATGGCTACATTGAGGAATGGGGCATGAGCCAGTTCGTGCGCGATGCCCGCATCGCCATGATCTATGAAGGCACCAACGGCATTCAGGCGATGGACCTCGTTGGCCGCAAGCTGGCCCAGAACGGTGGCCGCGCAGTGCAGACCTTCTTTGCCATCGTCGATGCCGAATGCGCCGCGGCCAAGGCCAAGCCGGAACTGGCCGGGCTGGCGGCAGCGGTCGAGGCGGCAAATGCCGATCTCAAGGCCGCGACCATGTGGCTCATGGCCAACGGCATGGCCAATCCCAACCAGGTCGGCGCGGGCGCGCACCATTACATGCACATCATGGGCATCGTCGCGCTGGGTTCGATGTGGCTGCGGATGGGCGAAGTGGCGCTCGAAGCCTTGGCCAAGGGCGAGGGTGACAAGGCGTTCTACGAAGCCAAGCTGACCACGGCGCGTTACTTCGGTGAGCGGTTCTGTCCGGACAGCGCTGCGCTGCGCCGCAAGATCGAAGCCGGTTGCGAAGCGGTCATGGCCCTGCCGGTCGAGGCCTTCGCCACGGCCTGACGGTCAGTCTGCCCCGCTGTGGCCCGCCACCCGGTCGCGGTGGCGGCCCCAGTGCCAACCGGCCACGGCTCCGGCCAGACCGCCGGGGATGGAGAAGGCCATCCAGCCGATTCCATCGGGGAACAGGCCCGCCATGAGGAACGGCAGCGATCCCGCGATCAACCCGGCAAGGACATAGAACCGTCCGCGCTCATGGCCCGAGCGGGTGAGCAGCCAGGTTATTGGCAGGCCAACCATCACCATGCCGCCAAGGGTTGCCGGCCAGGCTACGATCAGCGGGGCCAGCATGACGCCGAAGCCGCCAGCCTGCCCATCCTGCAAGATCGCGACACCGACCGGCACGGTGACGAGCAGGAAAGGCAGCCCTCCGGCCACGCCGCCCCACAGCACTGCTTTTGCAAAGGCCAGCAGCGCCGCGCGGTTGAGGGCTTCGATCAAGCCAGCACCTCGTCCAGCAGGCCCATCAGCGCCGCCCAGCTCTGCCGGTCGGCGCTGGCATTGTAGGCGGGATTGGGTTCCCCGACGGGGGTCAATGGGTTGGTGAAACCATGGTCGACCCGGGCATAACTGTGGAAATGCCAGTTGGCCTGCACCGCATCCATCTCTTCCCAGAAAGCCTTGACATGACTGCGCGGCACGAGGAAATCGACATCGCCGTGGCAAACCAGGATGCGCGGCTTGATCGGCTGCGCTGCCGGTAGCGGGGTCTGCAGCAGGCCGTGGAAACTGGCGACCAGTTCGAGGTCCGCCCCGTCGCGAGCGAGTTCCAGCACGGCGAGGCCGCCGAGGCAGAACCCGATGGCCACCTGCGGCACGCCCGGTTCAAGCTCACCAAGCTTGGTCAGCGTGGCGCGCAGGCGAGTCCGCATGGCATGTGGATCGGCGCGCAGGCGCATCATCGCACTATTGGCCGAATCGAAATCGTGCGGCGATTCCGGGCCATAGAAGTCCGCGACGAAGGCCGTATAGCCCGCGTCCGCCAGCGCCCTGGCCTTGTTCGCCACGCCTTCAGTGATGTTCATGAAGGTGGGGAACACAGCCACGGCGGCGCGCGGCGTGCCGGTGGGACGAACGAGATGCCCGATCAGCGGGGTCTCGCCGTCAGAATAGTCGATCCGGGTCATCGCGCTCATTCCGGCAGGAAGTCCGGCACCGAAAGGTAACGCTCGCCGGTATCGTAATTGAAGCCCAGCACACGGCTGCCAGCGGGCAGTTCCTTCAGCTTCTGGGCAATGGCGGCCAGCGTGGCGCCAGAACTGATCCCGACCAGCATGCCTTCTTCCCGGGCGGAGCGGCGGGCCATTTCCTTGGCATCGGCCGGATCGACCTGGATCGCGCCATCGATCGCCTGGGTGTGGAGGTTGGCCGGGATGAAGCCCGCGCCAATGCCCTGGATCGGGTGCGGGGCAGGCTGGCCACCGGAAATCACTGGCGAGAGCGTCGGCTCGACCGCCCAGGCCTGCATTTTGGGCCACTTGGCCTTCAGCACTTCGGCGCAGCCGGTCAGGTGACCGCCGGTACCTACCCCGGTGATCAGGGCATCGATTGGCGTGTCGGCGAAATCGGCCAGGATCTCCTGCGCGGTGGTGCGCACATGGACCGCGATATTGGCGGCATTTTCGAACTGCTGCGGCATCCAGGCACCGGGCGTGGTGGCAACCAGTTCGTGCGCGCGCTCGATCGCGCCCTTCATGCCCTTTTCGCGCGGCGTCAGATCGAAGGTCGCGCCATAGGCCAGCATCAGCCGCCGCCGCTCGAGCGACATCGATTCGGGCATGACCAGCACCAGCTTGTAACCCTTGACCGCGGCCGCCATGGCCAGGCCGATGCCGGTGTTGCCGCTGGTCGGCTCGATGATCGTGCCGCCTGGCTTCAGGCTGCCATCGGCCTCGGCCGCCTCGATCATGGCGAGACCGATCCGGTCCTTGATCGAGCCACCGGGATTGGCCCGCTCGGCCTTGATCCAGACCTCGTGGTCCGGGAACATGCGCGACAGGCGGATGTGCGGGGTATTGCCGATAGTGGCGAGGATCGATTCAGCCTTCATGGCGGTGGTCCTTCGGTTCGAGCAGGTGAGGGGCGATATTGTGGGGCAAATGTCTTTGCGCGGCGTAGCTCGGGATATAGCACGGCCCATGCGGCAGTCACTACTATGGCCCCGATCCCGCCGAACACGACTGCGCCAACCGCACCGAAAAATGCGGCCGCCAGACCCGATTGCATCTCGCCCAGCTCGTTCGAGGCGGAAATGGCCAGGCCCGAGATCGAGGAGACCCGCCCGCGCATGGCATCGGGGGTGTTGAGCTGGATCAGCGTACCGCGGATGAACACCGAAACCTGGTCCGATGCGCCGAGCAGCGCGAGCATGGCAAGCGAGAGCGGGAACGAGGTGGAGAGGCCGAAGACCACGGTCGCCGCGCCGAACACGACCACAGCCCACAGCATCTTGACACCGACATTGCGTGAGAGCGGGAAAAAAGCGAGGAACAGGGCGACCAGCGCCGCGCCCAGCGCGGGCGCCGCTCGCAGCAGGCCAAGCCCTTCATCGCCCACCTTCAGGACGTCATAGGCAAAGGCCGGCAGCATCGCCGTTGCGCCGCCGAGCAGCACGGCGAACAGATCAAGCGTGATGCAGCCCTGGAGGAAGCGTTCGCGCCAGACGAACTTTGCCCCTTCGGCCATCTGGCGGAGCGGGGTCTCGCCGCTTGGCTTGGGCACCGGGGGTAGCGGGCGGATGTTCAATAGTGCGGTGATCGCCGCCGTCAGCAGGATGGCGGACATCACATAAGGCCAGGCATCATTCCCGGCGAGCAGGAAACCGGCTGCTGCGGGGCCGATGACAGAGGCGCTCTGCCAGGCGATCGATCCGGTGGCGACGGCTTTTGGCAGGAGCTCCGCCGGCACCACGTTGGGCACGATCGCGCTGATTGCCGGGCCAATGAACACTCGTGCCGCGCCATGCAGCGCGGCCATGGTGAACAGCAATGGCAACGAAATCGCACCGAGCGAATTGGCTGCAACCAGGCTCAGCGCGATCGTCAGGTCGAGCAGGCACGAAGCGGCTCCGACGAAGCGCCGATCGAGCCGGTCAGCGACCAGCCCGGCCACCGGGGTCAGCAGCAGGAAGGGAATGAATTGCGCGAGGCCCAGCGTCCCGATCAGGAACGCGGCCTCGCGCGTTGAATAGCCGTATTCGCCGCGCGCCAGTTGGTAAGTCTGCGCTGCGACGATGACCACCATTGCGGTGGTCGCGGCGACCGAGGTGAACCGCGCCAGCCAGACCAGGCGATAGTCGCGGATCTGGAGGGGATGGGTCGGCTGGCTCACCTTCCCCGCATGGCAGCGCGCCGGGCGCTTGCCAAGCGGGGAGATGCTAATGTCCTCAGAAGGCGAGCTTTGCCGAGACGCGGATGTCGCGGCCGGCCAGCGGCACGAAATCGCGCGTGAACGAGGCGGCGCGGCGAGCGCTGACGTTGAACAGGTTGTTCCCTGCCAGGGTAAAGGTCAGCGGGCCGTCATCGCCCATCGGGTGCCAAACGGCCGACAGGTTGACCATGGTAAAGCCATCGACCGGCGTTTCGAACCCGGCCACGCGGTCCTGCGCGTCATTGTGCTCGACTTCGCCGCGCAGGTGGACGTTGCCGAGTTCCAGTTCGGCCCCACCGCGCAGACGCAGCGGCGGGATGCGCGGAACCGGGCCGACGCCCTTCAACTGGGCGTGGGTATAGTCCGCCTGGGCATCGATTGTCAGGCTGCCACCGGTCCACTGCATCACGCGGGCGCTGGCCGAAGCCTCGAAGCCCTGGAAGCGGGCCTTGCCTTGGGTATATTCGAAGACCGGGAACCCGTCTTCCTCGTCACCATTGGGCAGGGCGGCGATGAAGCTGTCAAAGTCGGTGAGATAGCCGGTAAGCGCGAGGTTCACGGCCCCGCCATCGTACTTCAGGTAGACTTCGCCGCCCTTGCTGGTTTCCGGGCGGAAAGTGGGGTTGCCCACTTCATAGGCCTGGGTGGCAATGTGCAGACCGTCGGACAGGAGCTCTTCCGGGGCCGGTGCGCGGGCGCCGCGGATGAAGCTTGCGCCCAGCTTCCAGTCCTGGGCAAAGCGCCAGGAGGCACCCAGCGCGCCGCTCCACAGGTCGAAGCTCTTGTTGAAGCTGACCGAATTGGCGCGCACATTGGCCCGCTCATAGCGGCCAGCTGCTTCCAGTTCGACCTGACCAAGCCGCAGTGATTGCAGGGTGAAGACGCCAAAGCGGCTGACATCGTTCGAGGGGGCAAAGGCCTCGGCCCCAACGATGTTCAGCTTGCGGGTGAAATACTGCACCCCGCTGCGCCCGCGCCAGCCGTTTTTCTCGTTCTGGACCAGGTCGAGCCGGGTTTCGACCCCGCTGCCGGAGAATGTGGTGCCAACTTCGTCGCCCTCGAATTCGATGTGCTGGTAATCACCGAATGCGCCGCGGATCTGGATGCTGTCGAACAGGCCTTCGCCCAGCTCGACCGCGCCGCGCAGATCGACGCGGGTCTGGTCGAGATCGATCGAGACGTCTTCATCATGGCCGCCATGCCCACCGCCGTGGCCACCATGCCCATGGCCATGTCCTGCGCCCGGCCGCATCGGCAGGCCATAGCGCATGTCCTGACGCTGGATCGAAATGCCGAGGTTGCCGCCTTCGTCGATGAAGGCGAGGCCTGCCCCAAAGGTCGTGCTGCGCGCGGCCGTGTTCGGCACCTTGCCGGTCAGGTTGGCCAGTTCCTCATATTCTTCGGCTTCTTCGGGTTCGCCATCGGCGCGATATTCGGCCGCTTCGTCGAGCAGGTAATCGCGCAGGGCCGGCGAGTTGACGAAGCCGAGGACCTTGAGGTCGTCGCTCTTGCGCCATGAGGCGTCGATATGCGCCGCCCAGCGATCCGCCAGGCGGAACTGCGCCGCGCCAGAGGCCGAACGTTCATTGGCAGTCGAGCCATACCCGCCCAGCGCGGTAACGTTGATGCCTTCGGGCACCGAACGGGGGATGCGCTTGTCGAGCGCGTTGACCGCGCCGCCGATCGCCTGCCCGCCAAACAGTAGAACTGCGGGTCCGTGCAGCACGTCGATGTGATCAACCGTGAGCGAATCGAAGACCACCGCGTGGTCGGCCGAAACGCTGGATGCATCGATCGCGCCGATGCCGTCGGTCAGCACACGGATCCGGTCGCCATCGAAGCCGCGCAGGATCGGGCGCGAGGCGCCAGGCGTGAACGAGGTCGAGGAGACGCCCGGTAGCACGGCCAGCGTTTCGCCGAGCTGGCCACGGCGGTTTATCAGCAACTTGTCGCCTTCCAGGGTGCTCGTGCTGCTAAGCAGCGCGAAATCCACCGGGGGATGGCCGACGACGACGATCCCGTCATCTTCCTTGTGGGCTTGCTGATGCGGATCACCGGTCTGCTCCTCATTGGCGAGGGCGGCGGCGGGGGCCAGGGCGATGGCAAGGGCGGTGAGGCTGGTGGAGAGCTTGGTCATGGCGAGCCGCCTACAGGCTATGATATACTATATCAAGGTCTGATTTTGCAAATTGGCGCTATCCTGCGCCGGTTCGGCTCAGGAGGGTCGGCGCGGACGCAGACGGGGGTTTGGCTGGAGCGTATCGATCAGCCGCATGAAGTCATCGAGCCGGATGATCCGTTCGAATTGAAAGCCCGAACGATCATCGGTCGACCAGATCATGTGGGCTTCGATCCGGCCCACCACGGGCAGGCGGATGATCACCCGTTCGCCCCGTTCAAGGTCCAGTTCGCCCGAGACCATGAAGCCGTGCGCTGACAGGTTCACGATATGCATGTGCACGTCGCCAAGACGGCGGTGCTCGCCGATGACCTTATGATCGACCGGATGCCGGGTCGAGCGGCGCAGGTCGGTTACTGTCAGTTGCGCTCCGGATACCATGCTCCGTTCGCCTCCATTCCTTGGCAGTCAGGGGCAAACCTATGCCCGCAAACCACAAAGAAAGGGTAAACCGGCTGCGAATCGGAGGTACCGGTGCAGCGTCGATCAGGCCGGACGCAGCACCCCGTGCTTCTTCTTGCCTGCGGAAATCCGAACTTCGCGGCCACCGGGGATGCGATGGGCCTCGTCGGTGATCGCCGTGCCATCGACCCGCGCGCCGCCGCCGGCGATCAGCCGCTTGGCCTCGCCCTTGCTGGCGGCAAAGCCGATCCCGACCAGCGCATCGATCAGGCTGAGGCCGTCGCTCGGCAGTTCGAGCTCGGGCAGGTCTTCGCCAACCCCGCCGGCGGCAAAGGTGGCCTGCGCGGTCGATTCGGCCGCTGCGGCAGCCTCCTTGCCACGGCACAGCGCGGTCACCTCGTTGGCCAGGACGACCTTGGCGGCGTTGATTTCACTGCCGGGCAGGGCTTCCAGCCGAGCAATCTCGTCCAGCGGCAGATCGGTGAACAGGCGCAGGAACTTGCCGACATCGCGGTCGTCGACATTGCGCCAGTACTGCCAGAAATCGTAGCTGGGCAGGGCATCGTCGTTCAGCCAGACGGCCCCGGCCGCGGTCTTGCCCATCTTGGCCCCGTCAGCCGTGGTCAGCAGCGGGGTGGTGACCCCGAAGACCTCGGTCTGGTCCATCCGGCGCGACAGTTCGACACCGTTGACGATGTTGCCCCACTGGTCGCTGCCGCCCATTTGCAGCCGCACGCCCATGGTCCTGGCCAGGTGGCGGAAATCGTAGCCCTGGAGGATCATGTAGTTGAATTCTAGGAAGGTCATCGGCTGTTCGCGTTCCAGCCGCAGCTTGACCGAATCGAAGGTCAGCATCCGGTTAACCGTGAAGTGCGTGCCCACTTCCTGCAGCAGCTCGATATAGCCCAGCGTGCCGAGCCAGTCGTGGTTGTTGACCATCACCGCGTCGGTCGGGCCATCGCCAAAGGTCAGGAAACGTTCGAAGATGGTGCGGATCGAGGCGATGTTGGCCTCGATCGTCGCGTCGCTTAGCATCTTGCGGCTTTCATCGCGCCCGGTCGGATCGCCGATCCGGGTCGTGCCGCCACCCATCAGCACGACCGGCTTGTGCCCGGCCTGCTGCAGGCGGCGCAGCAGCATGATCTGCACCAGACTGCCGACATGGAGCGAGGGCGCAGTGGCATCGAAGCCGATATAGCCGGGCACGACCTGCTTCGCGGCCAGGGCATCCAGCCCTTCGGCATCGGTCATCTGGTGGATGTAGCCACGCTCTTCGAGCAGGCGCAAAAGGCTGGAAGTGTAAGTCATCGCGCCGCGCCCATAGCAGCGGTTGCGGACAAGACCAAATCTCGGATTGGGCCAAATGCAGGATTACCTGCCGCTTGCCGGGGCGCGGGGCAGCGGGCATTAGGCGGCGATGCACAAGCTTGTCCTGCACCCCGGATGCGCGCCCGGATCGGTTCACACGATCGAGGCCGAGGTGACCGCCACCAGCGATGGTTGCCGCGCCACCTTCATTGCCCATGGCGATATCGCCAGGATCGCCGTGCCCGTGGTTGCGACTCCGGGACGGTTCGACAACCTCTGGAAGACGACCTGCTTCGAGATCTTCTGGAGCCACGACGGCACCAGCTATCGCGAATTCAACCTTTCACCCTCGACCCGCTGGGCCTGCTATGATTTCGATGGCTTCCGCGAAGGGATGCGCGATGCGCCGGCCGAAGTGGAGATCGCCGTGGCGGTGACCGGCGACACCCTGCGGCTTGATGCAATCATTCGTTCCGACCTGCCGGTTCCGGCCACGGTCGCGCTGAACGGGATCATCGAGGATGGCGATGGCGTGAACCGGTTTTGGGCGCTGGCCTTCCGTCCCGGAGCGCCGGAATTCCACGCCAGCGAATGCCGCGCGCTGGAGCTGCCGGCATGACTGTGCGGTTCGGGATTGACCGGTTGCTGGCCGAACCGGACCTGCGCACCCCGCTGGCCGGGCGGCGCGTGGCGCTGGTGGCCCATCCCGCCAGCTTGACCGCGGACCTGACCCATTCGCTCGATGCGCTGATCGCTGCCGGGGTGAACGTGACCGCCGCCTTTGGCCCACAGCACGGGTTGAAGGGCGACAAGCAGGACAACATGGTCGAGACCGAGGACGAGCTCGATCCGGTCTACAACATCCCCGTGTTCAGCCTTTATGGCGAGGTTCGCCGCCCGACCGGCCAGATGATGAGCACGGCCGACGTGTTCCTGTTCGACCTGCAGGACCTGGGCTGCCGGATCTACACCTTCGTCACCACGCTGCTTTACCTGCTCGAAGCGGCGCACGGCACCGGCAAGGAAGTCTGGGTGCTGGACCGGCCCAATCCGGCCGGCCGACCGGTGGAAGGCACGCTGCTAGTGCCGGGGCAGGAAAGCTTCGTCGGCGCCGGGCCGATGCCGATGCGGCATGGTTTGACCCTGGGGGAAATGGGCCACTGGTTCATCGAACATTTCAAGCTGGACGTGCCCTATCGCGTGATCGCGATGGAAGGTTGGCAGCCTGAAGGCCCCGGCTTTGGCTGGCCGGACAGCCGGATCTGGATCAACCCGAGCCCCAATGCCGCCAGCCTCAACATGGCCCGCGCCTATGCCGGCACCGTCATGCTGGAAGGCGCGACGCTGAGCGAGGGACGTGGGACGACCCGCCCGCTCGAAGTGCTGTTTGGCGCGCCCGATGTCGATGCCAAGGCTGTGCTGGCCGAGATGCACCGGTTCGCGCCCGATTGGCTGGCAGGTTGTGCGCTGCGTGAATGCTGGTTTACGCCCACTTTCCACAAGCATGCCGGGCAATTGTGCAACGGCCTGATGATCCATGCCGAGGGCGCATTCTACGATCATAACGCCTTCCGCCCCTGGCGGCTGCAGGCCCTGGCATTCAAGGCAATCCGGCGGCTCTATCCGGAATACCCGATCTGGCGCGATTTCCCATATGAGTACGAGTTCGAGCGGCTGGCGATCGATGTGATCAACGGCGGCCCGGCCTTGCGCGAATGGGTCGACGATCCGGTGGCATTACCCGGCGATCTTGAGGTCCGGACTGGGGCTGACGAGCGCGTCTGGACCGAAACCGTTCTAACGTTGAGGCTCTACTGACATGACCATCGATCAGCCTCAGCCACGCTTCAGCGAGAGTGACGCCGAAGCCCGCTATGGCCGTAACCGGCGCGATGCCGCTGCCATGCTCGCGCTGGCCGATCACCGGATGCTGGCCCAGGACTGGCGTGGGGCGATGCGCTGGTATGGTGCAGTGGACTACCTGGCCTCGCAGGGCGGTGCCGTGTCCATGCTCGACCGCCGCCGGACGCTGGACGCCATCGACTGGCTGAAGGCCCGCTTCCGCGATGTCTTGCTGCGGGATCTGGATGCGGTCGGGCTTACCCGGGCCGAACGCCACCCTCGGTTTCAGAAATCGCTGGAGTTCATGCTGGGGGATCGACCGCGCGAGCAGGTGGGCGATGCCTGGCCGCAATTGCCGCAGACCTATTTTTATCCGGATCTTCCGCTGGTTGGCTATGCCGATGCGGCCCAGTTCGACTGGCGCGAGGCGCTGGAAGCGCAGACCGGGTCGATCCTTGAGGAGGCGCTTAGCCTGATGGCCGATGCCCGGTCGTTCACTCCCTATGTGCAGCAACAGGCCGACCGGCCGCAGGGCGATGTGCACGGCCTGCTGGGCAACTCTGATTGGAGTACCTGGGAGCTGACCGATGGTGGTGCCGTCTCGGACGAGCGGGCGGCGCTTGTCCCGCGGACCCATGCCGCGCTTGATGCGCTGCCGCTGTGTCGCATCTCCAGCCGCGCGCCGACCCTGATGTTCTCGCTGCTGCGCCCTCATTCCCGCATCCCGGCCCATACCGGGATGATCAACGCGCGCTTCATCTGCCATTTGCCGCTGGTGGTGCCGGATGGGTGCGGATTTCGCGTTGGTGGTGAAACTCGGGAATGGCGCGAGGGGGAACTGATGGTGTTCGACGATTCGGTTGAACACGAGGCCTGGAACGACAGCAACCTTGATCGCCTGATCCTGATTTTCGATGTCTGGCGCCCTGAAGTGACCGAGACTGAGCGAAGCCAGATCGAAACTCTGTTTCGGATCGTTGATGCCAATTAGCACCGCTTGACCGGGGGCAACGGGACAGCCAACTTGGTTTCGGATGGGATTCGCGGCGCAGTCAAGCGCCGGGGCATGAGAGGATGATGGATGAACCAGGTTGCGGCGGGCCAGAAGCCCGCGAATTCGCTGCGCGTCACACTCTGGATCCTGTTGATTGTCTACATCTTCAATTTCCTGGATCGCCAGATCGTCAACATCCTGGCTGAACCGATCAGCCGTGACCTGGGGCTGTCCGATACCCAGATCGGGTTGATGACCGGGATTGCCTTCGCCGCGTTCTATACTTTCCTGGGTATCCCGATCGCGCGCTATGCCGATCGTCCGTCAACCAACCGGGTCAGCCTGATTTCGATCTCGCTGGTGATCTGGTCGGGGATGACCGCGGTGTCGGGCATGGCCCAGAACTTCGTGCAGCTGCTGTTGGCGCGGATCGGCGTGGGGGTGGGGGAGGCTGGCTGCACGCCTGCCGCCCACTCGCTGATCGCCGATCTCGCCCCGCCCGAAAAGCGCGCTTCGGCGATCTCGTTCTATTCGTTGGGCATTCCTATTGGCGGCCTCCTGGGCATGGTCATGGGCGGCCTGATCGCCGATGCTTATGGCTGGCGAATCGCCTTCTTCGTGGCCGGCCTGCCGGGCATCCTGATGGCGCTGGTGGTGTGGTGGGTTCTGCGCGATCCGCGCATGTCGACCGTGCTGGAAACCCGTCAGGCTGCGCCCACGCTTTCGACCAAGGAAGCGATCCGCGAGGTGCTGAGCTCGCGGGCCTTCGTCTATCTGATGATCGCCGGTTCGGCCGCTGCCTTCCTAGGCTATGGCAAGGCCACCTGGACCACGATCTTCTTCCAGCGCACTCATGATCTGTCGCCGGGCGATGTGGGCCTTTGGTTCGGGATCGGCGGCGGGATTGCCGGGGTGTTGGGTACCTGGGCCGGAGGCTGGTTCGCCGACCACTATGGCAAGACCAACCGCCGTCACGTGCTGACCGCGCCGGCGATTGGCATGACCGTGGCAATCCCCATCGCGATCGCTGCCTATTGGGCTCAGCAATGGTGGGTCGCGCTGATCCTGATCATGCTGCCGACCGTGCTGAACGGCCTCTATCTCGGCCCGACCTATTCCTGCGCACAAGGGCTGGTGCCGCTGCGGGCGCGGGCCATGGCCGCTGCCGTGCTGCTGTTCGCGCAGAACCTGATCGGGCTGGGGTTGGGGCCGCTGTTCTTCGGCATCCTGTCGGACTTTATCAAGCCGATGGCCGGGCCCGACAGCGTTCGCTACGTGCTCTATGGCGCCGCCGTGATGGGGCTGATCCCGTCGTTCTTCTTCTGGCGCGCTAGTCTGCGGCTGAACGAGGAGCTCGACAAGAAGGGGTGAGCAGTCAGACGAAGTTGGCGATCCAGGCCACGGCCTGGGCCGCCGGCAGGAACAGCGCCTGGGCCAGCAGCGTGCCGGCGAGGCGGCTGAGGCTGATCCACACGATCGTGCGGCGGAACATCGCCTCGCTGACCCGGCCCTCGACCACGTCATCGGTCATGACTGACAGTTGCGGGTCGATCAGTGCGAACAGCAGGATCGTGGCGAAGCCGTTGACCACGGCCGAGAGCTGCGAGGCGGTGACGCGGAATTCGGGGTTGAGGTACCCGGCATAGAGCGAGGCAACCACCCCGACCGTAATCAGCGCCTGGGCCAGGCAGTTTGCCAGCAGTACACCCCAGCCGACACCGCGATCCCTAACCAGTTCCTTGAGGATCTTCGGACTGGGCGGGGTCAGCGCCTGGCGCAGGGTGGAGAGGCCCGCCGGAGTGGCTGTGCGCAGCAGCATGCGCGTGGTCGAGCGGTGTTCCTGGAAATAATCGATTGCCCGGGCGAACAGGCGCTGCCCGGTCGGGACCAGCAGGATCCCGACCAGCACCGCCAGCGAGGCCGAGGCCAGCACCAGGTGGAAATCGAGCAGCAATGCCTCGCCGCCGCCTTCCGACAGGCGCACCTCGATCCGCTTGGCCAGGAACGGCCCCAGGAAGCTGTTGGAAGTGCGGCTGACCAGCACGAGGATGTTGAACAGGGCAAAGCTCATCGCGATCCGCCGCGTGCGCACCCCGGCGATGCGGGCGGCATAAGCCAGCGTGCCGATCAGGTTGATCAGCGCGGTCAGCAGGCAGATGATCAGCAACTGGGCGTCCATGCCCAAGCCTTAGGTCAGTTTGTCAGCTTCAGGGAAGCGTTCAATGCTTCTTGCGGGTCAGTTCGCGCATCGCCCCGTCGAGGCCTTCGAGCGTCAGCGGGAACATGTTGCCGCCGATCAGCTCCTTGATGATCTTGGTCGACTGCGAATAGCCCCACTGCTTTTCCGGCACCGGGTTGAGCCAGATCGTGGCCGGATAGACATGCGCCACGCGCTGCAGCCAGACCGCCCCGGCTTCCTCGTTGAAATGCTCGACCGAACCACCCGGATGGGTAATCTCGTAAGGGCTCATCGCCGCATCGCCGACGAAGATGATCTTGTAGTCGTGGCCGTACTTGTGGAGGATGTCCCAGGTATTGGTCCGCTCGCTCCAGCGCCGCTTGTTGTCCTTCCACACGCCTTCGTAGAGGCAGTTGTGGAAGTAGAAGAACTCCAGGTTCTTGAACTCGGTCGTGGCGGCGCTGAACAGCTCTTCCACCAGCTTGATGAAGGGGTCCATCGAACCGCCGACATCGAGGAACAGCAGCACCTTGACCGCGTTCTTGCGCTCGGCGCGCATGCGGATATCGAGCCAGCCCTGCTTGGCCGTGCCCTCGATCGTGCTTTCCAGGTCCAGCTCGTCCGGATTGCCCTCGCGCGCAAAGCGGCGCAGGCGGCGCAGCGCCACCTTGATGTTGCGGGTGCCCAGTTCGCGCGTGTTGTCGAGGTTCTGGAACTCGCGCTTTTCCCAGACCTTCAGCGCGCGCTTGTGCTTGCTTTCGCCGCCGATCCGGACGCCTTCGGGGTTGTAGCCATCGTTGCCATAGGGGCTGGTGCCCCCGGTCCCGATCCACTTGTTGCCGCCCTCGTGGCGCTTCTGCTGTTCCTCGATCCGCTTCTTGAGCGTCTCCATGATCTCTTCCCAGGAACCGAGCGACTTGATCGCTTCCATTTCCTCAGGGGTCAGGAACTTTTCGGCGACGGCCTTCAGCCATTCCTCGGGGATGTCGACCGGGTTTTGGCCGTAATTGGTCAGGATGCCCTTGAAGACCTTGTTGAAAACCTGGTCGAACTTGTCGAGCAGGCCCTCGTCCTTCACGAAGATGGCGCGCGACAGATAATAGAACTGCTCGGGCGTCTGCTCGATCACGTCCTTGTCGAGCGCTTCGAGCAGGACCAGATGCTCCTTGAAGGAAGCCTGGATGCCCGCGCTGCGCAGCTCGTCGACGAAGTTGAAGAACATCAGTCTATCCGTTCGGTTCTAACGTGGACCGCAAGCGCGTTGCGGCGTGGATGCCCATGGCCAGCCAGCCCAGGCCGATCAGCATGGTTGATGTCGGACCCAGGCCAAACGGGTCAAGCATTCCCGGCACCAGCAACAGCGGTGCCGGCAAGCACAGCAGGGCCAGCACCCAGCGGTGCAGCCGCACGAACGCCCAGGCCGCGCCGCCGCAGGTCAGCGCCAGCAGGCCGAACTTGAGCCAGACCGGATAGGGCAGCAGCGCCATTTCATCGAGCGGATTGGCCATATCGGCCACGATTCGGAACATCAGCGCGTTTTCGATTGCATCGGCCAGCGCAGCGACGATCGCCATGGCGCCAAACACCTGCCAGGCCTTGCCATCCAGCTCGCGGCCGATCCCGCGAAAGAAGCTGTAAGTCATCAGGCCATAGGCCGGCATCAGCAGGTAATCGATCGCATTGCCGGTATTCATGCCGGCAATGCGGCCTGCCCGGTCGGGATCCGCCGCTGTGCCGAAAATGTGCTCCAGATGCTGGGCCTGCGAAGCAAATTCGAGCAGCAGCACGGGGCGGATGTTGCTGCCGGGAAGGGGGATCGCCAGTTCCTGCGGGAAAAACTGCCCCATAACCAGAAATAGCCCGACTGTGGCAAGAAACAGTGCCAGCGTAACCTTGTGATCCCCTAATCGCATGACTTCATCCCCTCAATGATCGTGGGGAAAAGGCTGGTACCGATAATGCGATCTGTCGATCCGGCTTGGCGTACCGGTGCGCGCCCTGTTCCAGACGGACTGCTGGCCCGCACCGTACGCACCGACTCGCGATCAGTTCTGGCGCCGGGCCATGAAGGCGAGGCGTTCGAACAGCATCACGTCCTGCTCGTTCTTTAGCAGCGCGCCATGCAGCGGCGGGATCGCCTTGGCGGGATCGCGGTTCTGCAGCACGTCAAGCGGCATGTCCTCGTTCAGCAGCAGCTTGAGCCAGTCGAGCAATTCGCTGGTCGAGGGCTTCTTCTTGAGGCCCGGCACTTCGCGGACCTCGTAGAAGATGTCCATCGCCTTGGAGATGAGGGTTTTCTGGATGCCGGGGAAGTGGACATCGATGATCGCCTGCATCGTCTCGCGATCGGGGAACTTGATGTAGTGGAAGAAGCAGCGGCGCAGGAAGGCGTCGGGCAGTTCCTTCTCGTTGTTCGAGGTGATGACGACGATCGGGCGCTCCTTGGCGGCGATCCGCTCCTTCGTTTCGTAAACGTCGAAGCTCATCCGGTCGAGCTCCTGGAGGAGGTCATTCGGAAACTCGATGTCAGCCTTGTCGATTTCGTCGATCAGCAGCACGGGCAGCTGGGGCGAGGTGAAGGCTTCCCACAGCTTGCCCTTCTTGATGTAGTTCGAAATGTCATGGACGCGCTCGTCGCCCAGCTGGCCATCGCGCAGGCGGGCGACGGCGTCGTACTCATAAAGGCCCTGCTGGGCCTTGGTGGTCGACTTGATGTTCCACTCGATCAGCGGCGCCCCGGTAGCCTTGGCGATTTCGTGGGCCAGCACGGTTTTGCCGGTGCCAGGTTCACCCTTGACCAGCAGCGGGCGGCGCAGCAGCACCGCAGCATTGACCGCGACCTTCAGGTCATCGGTGGCGACATAGTTCGAAGTGCCTTCAAAGCGCTGCATGGAAATGGTCATCCCCAGTCGTTTAATCGTTCGATTAAGGGATAGGTTGCAGTCTGCAATCAGGCAAGCGCGAATTTGATCGCGCGGGCTCAGTTGTTCTGGATGTTGGATCGGGTCTTGGTGGCCTTTTGCTCGGTACCCTGGGCGGGTTGGGGCGCGACCGCCCTGACGGCAAGATCTTCCGCGGTCTTGTAACCCAGCGTCATGCTGCCTTCGCCGCATTCGATCACGGTCACATCGGTCAGGACCACGGCAATGGACCTCGCTTCAAGCTTGACCGTCGGGATATGCGTGCCTTGCGTGCATTTCGGGCGGGTCTTGCCGGTGGCCATGCCGCTTCCGGCCTCGCGGGCGGTGAGCACAGTGACAGTGCCGTCCTGTGGCGGCGGCGATGCGAATTGGATCGGCTTGTGCTGACGCTTGCCAGTAGCGAGGCCAGAGCCGGCTTCGCGGGCGGTAACCGGCGCGGTGGAACTGGTGTTACTGGTCGCGTCGGTCGCGCGCGTGTGATTGCTGCGGCTTGAATTCTGGTTCGGAGCGGCTGCCGCAGCCTTGCTTGCACCCCACGACCAGGATTCCACCTCAATCGATTCAGCGGTTTCACCCTTGATGTCGCCCAATTTGAGATAGGCGGGTGCAGCCGAGGCGATTGAGGGCAGGGTGGCGGCGAGCAAGGCAAGGCCGCAAAGGCGCGCGTTCAGGTGCGATTGCATGATGATCCACTCCCGGTTTATTATGGGAGCATCATCGTTCAGATTTTATTAGCCGAACCTGAACGGTTTCACTGGCTGACTTAAGCGTCGATCAGTTCCGGATCGATCTCGCTTGCCCGGTTCTGAATGAACATGAAGCGCTGGGCGGGATCGCGGCCCATCAGCCGGTCGACCAGGTCCTTCACGGCCGCGCGCCCTTCGTATTCGGGGGGCAGGGTGATGCGGATCAGGCTGCGCTTGGCTGGGTCCATCGTGGTTTCGCGCAGCTGTTGGGGGTTCATTTCGCCCAGGCCCTTGAACCGGCCCACCTCGACCTTCTTGCCCTTGAACAGGGTGGCTTCCAGCTCGGCGCGGTGGGCGTCGTCGCGGGCATAGGCGCTCTCCTTGCCGGCGGTCAGCCGATAGAGCGGGGGCTGGGCGAGGTAGAGGTGCCCGCGGCGCACGATCTCGGGCATTTCCTGGAAGAAGAAGGTCATCAGCAGGGTGGCGATGTGGGCGCCGTCAACGTCCGCGTCGGTCATGATGATGATCCGGTCGTACCGCAGGTTGTCGGGGTTGCAGTCCTTGCGGAACCCGCAGCCGAGCGCGAGGCCCAGGTCGGCGATTTCGCTGTTGGCGCGGATCTTGTCGGCCGTGGCGCTGGCCACGTTCAGGATCTTGCCGCGGATCGGCAGGATCGCCTGGGTCTTGCGATCGCGCGCCTGCTTGGCAGAGCCGCCGGCGCTGTCACCTTCGACGATGAACAGTTCGGTTTCCGCATCGCCCTCACCGGTGCAATCGGTCAGCTTGCCGGGCAGGCGCAGCTTGCGAGCATTGGTCGCGGTCTTGCGCTTGACCTCGCGCTCCGCCTTGCGGCGCAGGCGTTCGTCCATCCGTTCCAGCACGTGGCCGAGCAGCGCCTTGCCGCGCTCCATGTTGTCGGCGAGGAAATGGTCGAAGTGATCGCGCACGGCGTTCTCGACCATGCGGGCGGCCTCGGGGCTGGTCAGCCGATCCTTGGTCTGGCTCTGGAACTGGGGGTCGCGGATGAAGACCGACAGCATGATCTCGCTGCCGGTGATCACGTCCTCGGGCGCGATGTCCTTGGCTTTCTTCTGGCCAACCAGGTCGGCAAAGGCGCGAATACCCTTGGTCAGCGCGGCGCGCAGGCCGGCCTCGTGCGTGCCGCCATCAGGGGTGGGGATGGTGTTGCAGTACCAGGAATAGGCCCCGTCGGACCATAGCGGCCAGGCCACGGCCCATTCGACCCGGCCCTGCTGCTCACCGGGGAAGTCCTGCGATCCGGCAAAGAACTGGCTCGTCACGCATTCGCGCGCACCGATCTGTTCCTTGAGGTGATCGGCAAGACCACCGGGGAACTGGAACACGGCTTCGGCCGGTACCTCTTCGCTGGCGAGGCTTGCCGCGCATTTCCAGCGGATTTCCACCCCGGCGAAGAGATAGGCCTTGGACCGGACCAGCTTGAACAGGCGGGCGGGCTTGAACTTGGCATCCTCGCCGAAGATTTCGAGGTCCGGCACGAAGGTGACCGATGTGCCGCGCCGGTTGGGCGTGCCGCCCAGGTGCTGGAGCGGCCCGGTGGGCAAGCCGCGCGAGAATTCCTGTGCCCACAGCTCCTTGTTGCGGGCGACTTCGATCCGGGTCAGCGTGGACAGGGCATTGACCACCGACACCCCGACCCCGTGCAGACCGCCCGAGGTGGCATAGGCCTTGCCGGAAAACTTGCCACCCGAATGCAGCGTGGTCAGGATCACTTCGAGCGCCGACATGCCGGGGTACTTGGGATGCTCGTCAACCGGGATGCCGCGCCCGTTGTCGGTGATGGTCAGCCGGTTGCCTTCCTCCAGCGTCACCTCGATCCGGTTGGCGTGGCCGGCCACGGCCTCGTCCATAGCGTTGTCGAGCACTTCGGCGGCAAGGTGGTGCAGCGCGCGTTCGTCCGTGCCGCCGATGTACATGCCGGGACGGCGGCGCACGGGCTCAAGCCCTTCCAGCACCTCGATCGCGGAACCATCGTAGGAATCGCCATTGCTGGCGGGCAGTTTTTCAAACAGGTCGTCGGCCATGGGTGCGGCTATAGGCCCTGCGGAATCCTGCGCGCAAGGCGGGGGGCAGGGTTTTCGCCAAGGGATTGCGTCAGTCGCCGAACTTGTCGGGCGCGGGGCTGACGACGGCCACCCCGCCGGTGCGGGCCTCGCGCACTTCCAGCGCCCGCTCGATTACCCCGTTGGGGGCAAAGCGGAACGGGCCGTCCAGCCCCAGGAAGCCGTCCGGATCGATCAGTCGCGCGGTGGGGAAGGGGGTGCCCGGGCGCCAGTCACGGGCAATGCGGATCGCCAGCAGCACGCTGTCATAGCCCTGGGTCGCGACGCGATAGGGGCGGGCGCCAAAGCGGCTCTGGTAGCTGTCGGCAAAGGTCTTGAAGCGGGTGTCGGCAATGGCCGAGAACCAGGCGCCGCGCAGGGCCGGAGTGGTGCCGACCACCTGTTCGCCGCTCCACAGTTCGGGGCCGAGGATGCGCGGGCTGGGGGCACCTGCGGCCTTGATCTGGGGAGCCGCCAGCGCGGCGCTGCGGGCGCCATCGGCGATCAGCACGGCATCGAACCCGCCGCGCGCCTTGAGCCGGCGCGCCGCGCTGATGATCGAGGTGTTCGATCGTTCATAAGCCTCGGTCACGACCAGGCTACCGCCAGCTCGAGTTACCGCTTCGCCGAAGGCCAGCTTGGCCCGCGCGCCATAGTCGCCATTGGGGGCCAGCAGGGCAAACCGCCGGACGCCCTGCTTGCCGGCAAAGCTGACCGTGCGGCCGAGCGAATTGCCGGGGGCGGTGCCCATCACGAAGACATCGCGCGCGGCAACGCCGCTGTCGCTGGCATAGGCGATCAGCGGCACCCGGCTGGCGCGGGCGACAGTGGCAACGGCTGCCACTTCGTCGGCCTGAAGCGGGCCGAGGATCAGCTTGTTGCCCTCGGCAATCGCCTTGGTCGCAGCCGCGGCAGGGCCGGTCGAGGTGTCGTAGGTGGTGATCCGCAGGTTCTTGGCGTTGGTATCGAGCAGCGCCATCGTGGTCGCATTGGCGATGGATTCGCCCACGGCAGCGTTCGGTCCGCTCATCGGCACGAGCAATGCCACGCGGTGACGCTGCTGGTCGGCTGGCAGGGCATCGGTGGGACGGTCGTCGGGCACTGGTGTGACATCGGGCGCACCCTTGGGGATCACCTTGCACCCGGCCAGCAGCACCACTGCGCCAAGCGCGATCAGCTTGCGCCGGTTGATAGACATGTCCTGCCGGTCTCCTCTGGGCTTGCCGCTCTCGGCTGGCTGGTCCATCTAAGCCACGATGGATGCGCCGCTTTCCCCGGGTCTGTACATTGTCGCCACGCCGATTGGCAATCTGGGGGACATTACGCTCCGCGCCATAACGACGCTGCGTGGCGTGGCTGCGGTGGCCTGTGAGGATACGCGGGTCACCGGCAAGCTGCTCAACCACCTGGGGATCAAGCAGCGGATGATCCGCTATGACGATCATGCCAGCACCGAGACCCGCGATTACCTGCTGGCGCTGGCGGCGGAACAGCCGCTCGCGCTGGTCAGCGATGCGGGGACGCCGCTGATCTCGGATCCCGGTTACAAGCTGGTCCGCGCCGCGCGCGAAGCTGGGATTGCCGTCACCAGCCTGCCCGGACCAAGCGCGGCGATCGTCGGCCTGACGCTGTCCGGCCTGCCCAGTGACCGGTTCCTGTTCGCCGGGTTCCTGCCGGCGAAAGACAAGGCGCGCGGCGATGCCCTGGCGGCGCTGGCGGCGGTGCCCGCGACGCTGGTCTTCTATGAAACCGCGCCGCGCCTCGCCGATTGCCTTGCCGCGATCGACCAATATCTGCCTGGCCGCGAAGTAGCCGTCGCGCGCGAACTGACCAAGCGGTTCGAGGAATGCCGCAGCGGGCAGCCTGCCGAACTGATCGCGCACTATGCTGCCCATCCGCCCAAGGGAGAGATCGTGCTGATGGTCGGCCCGCCGGGCGAGGTGGACCGGGCCGCAGTCGATGTCGATGCCTTGCTGCGGGCCGAACTGGCCAATGCTAAGGCCTCGCAGGCGGCGGCGGCCGTGGCCAAGGCGACAGGGCTGGATCGCAAGGTGCTCTATGCCCGGGCACTGGAGCTGAAGTGAGCAGCCGGGCCGAGCGCGAGGCGCGCGGGCGGCGGGGCGAATGGCTGGCCGCCTGGTATCTGCAGCTCAAAGGCTGGCGCATCGTCGGGCAACGGATCAAGACGCCGCGCGGGGAGATCGACCTGATCGCCCGGCGCGGCCAGACGGTGGCCTTCATCGAGGTGAAATGGCGGGCAACGGCTTCCGAGCTAGGCCAGGCGATCGATCCCTGGCGGTTGCGGCGGGTGGTGGCTGCGAGCGAGGCCGTGGCCCATCGCTATGGCGGCGCGGACGACACCTTGCGGGTCGATGTCGTGCTGATTTCGCCCTGGCGCTGGCCGCGCGTGATCGAGAATGCGGCGATCGCCTGATCGCGGCACTTGAGCAAAACGCCGCAGCCCCCTACTTGGCGGTCAGCATCGCTCGAAAGGCCGATTATTCATGTCTCTGCGCGTCGCGGTTCAGATGGACCCACTGGAAACCATCAACATCGCCGGGGATTCCAGTTTTGCGCTGATGCTCGCTGCCCAGGCGCGCGGGCACAAGGTGTGGCATTACGATGTCAATGCGCTGACGCTCGACGCCCATGACCGGCTGACCGCGGTCGCCCATCCTGTCACGGTGCAGCGGGTAGCCGGCGATCATTTCACCAAGGGCGGTCCGGTCCGGCTCGATCTGGGGCGCGATATCGACGTGGTGCTGATGCGGCAGGATCCGCCCTTCCACATGGGCTATATCACCGCCACGCACCTGCTGGAGCGGATCGAGGCCGAGACGCTGGTGGTCAACAATCCGCGCTCGGTCCGCAATGCGCCTGAAAAGGTCATGGTGCTCGATTACCGCCGGTTCATGCCGCCGACCCTGGTGACGCGTTCGGTCGACGAAGTCCGGGCCTTCCAGGCAGAGCATGGCGCGGTGGTGGTCAAGCCGATCCACGGCAACGGCGGCAAGGCGATCTTCCGCGTGCCCGCAGAGGGTGACAACCTCTCCGCCCTGTTCGAGGTGTTCAACCAGACCTGGCCCGAACCGCACATGGTCCAGCCTTTCCTTCCCGAAGTGGCCCAGGGCGACAAACGGATCGTCCTGATCGATGGCGAAGTGGCCGGTGCGATCAACCGCAAGCCGGGCGAGGGCGAGTTCCGCTCAAACCTGGCCGTGGGCGGCAGCGCCGAGGCGACTGACCTGACCCCGCGTGAACTGGAAATCTGTGAGGCAATGGGCCCGGAACTGAAGCGGCTTGGCCTGATCTTTGTGGGAATCGACGTGATCGGCGGCCAATGGCTGACCGAGATCAACGTCACTTCGCCGACCGGCATCATCGCAATCGATCGGTTCAACGGCACCGATACCCCTGCGCGGATCTGGGATGCCATCGAGGCGCGGCTCGCCGCCCGCCAGGCAAGCTGAGGCTATCATGGAAGACTGGATCATCCGGCTCGTCGACTGGGCCGGCTACTGGGGTGTTGCTGCCTTGATGCTGCTGGAAACGGTGTTCCCGCCGGTACCTTCCGAAGTGATCATGACCGTTGCCGGGGTTTCCGCCGCGCGCGGCAACATGACCCTGGAAGGCACGATCCTGGCCGGCACGGCCGGAGCCATGCTGGGCAACTGGTTCTGGTATTGGCTGGCCATGAAGTTCGGCGAGGCGCGGATGCATGTCTTCATCGACAAGTACAACCGCTGGCTGACGCTAGACTGGGACGAGGTCGAGCGCGGCGAGCGCCTGTTTGCCAGGTATGGCTCGATCATCGTGCTGGTTGCCCGAATGATCCCGACGCTGCGCTCGCTGATCTCGATCCCTGCCGGGATCTTCAAGATGCCGCTCGGCCGGTTCCTGGCGTTCTCGACGATCGGCACCCTGGGCTGGAGCGCCGCGCTCGCGGGGGCCGGCTTTTTCCTAGGTTCGCAGTTCGGCGATGTCGAGAAATGGCTGGGGCCGCTCTCCACCCTGGTCATTGCGGCGATTGTGCTGACCTACCTGTGGCGGATCTTCACCTGGAAGCCGAAGGGCTAACTCCCTTCGCGGGGGTGGGCATGCCGGTAGACGTCGAGCAGCACGGCAGCGTCGACCTTGGTGTAGATCTGGGTTGAGCCGAGGCTGGCATGGCCCAGCAGTTCCTGCAGCGATCGCAGGTCCGCCCCGGCGCTGAGCAGGTGCGTGGCGAAGGAATGGCGCAGTGCGTGCGGCGTGGCGCTGGGTGGCAGGCCCAAAGCGGTGCGGGCGCGGGCCATGGCCTTCTGCACCATGCCTTGCCCCAGCGGACCGCCGCGCGCGCCGCGAAACAGCGGCTTGTCGCGCTCCAGCGACCAGGGGCACTTGGCGGCATAGTCAGCCACCGCATCGGCCACCAGCGGCAGGATCGGCACGACCCGCTGCTTGCCGCCCTTGCCGGTCACCGTCAGCACCTCGTCCAAGGGCAGGGCGCCGCCGGTCAGCGACAGCGCCTCGGCAATGCGCAGACCCGCGCCATAGAGCAGCAACAGGACAGCCCGGTCGCGCGCGCCGATCCATTCGATGCTGGCGTCTTCCTCGATCGTCGCGGCCAGGTTCACCGCCTCGTCGGGCGTGACCGGTCGGGGCAGGCCTTTCTTGAGCCGCGGCCCGCGCATCCGTGGCGGAGCCGGATCGGCCATCCCGGCCTGAGCGCGGGCGAAGGCGATGAAGCCCTTGAGGGCGGAAAGCTCCCGCGCGGTGGAGGCATTGCCCAGGCCATCGGCGCGGCGGCGGGCTAGCTGTTGGCGCAGCGCAGTGGCATCAAGCCGAGCGACTTCCGACCAACTCATAAGCCCGGTCGCCTCGATCAGCCGCTGCGCCGTGGCGACATAAGCGCGGACAGTATGCGGCGAGCGCCGCCGCGCGTTGATCAGGTGGTCGTGCCAGGCGTTAAGGATCGCGCTGGCGCTCATGCGGAGACCAGTTCGCCCCGGACCAGCTCCGCCAGCAGCCCATCGAGCAGCGGCATGCCGGCCTGGGTCACACCGAGCCGGTCGCCGTCCTGCCAGACCAGACCCTGCCCAAGGTAGAAAGCGATCTTGGCGTGATCGATCAGCGCATCAGCGTTCATGGCAAATCGCTTGGCAAGGGCGGAGAGATCGATCCCCTCGTCAAGGCGAAGCCCCATCAGCAGGGCTTCCGAAGCCTGCTCGCCGAGCGCCAGCACGCGTTCCTCGCTGAGGCCGTGGCCATTGGCGGCCACCGCGGCCAGCCAGTTCTCAGGCTTCTTGTGGCGCACCGTTGCCATGCCGCCGCGCCGCCCATGCGCGCCTGGACCGATCCCGACGTAGTCCTGATAACGCCAATAGGCGAGGTTGTGACGGCTCTCCTCGCCCGGGCGGGCGTGGTTGCTGATCTCGTAGGCCGGCAGCCCCGCGCTGGCGGTGCGTTCGCGGGTGAGGGCGAACAGGTCGGCGCAGGCATCCTCGTCCAGCGGCATGAAATCGCCCTTGCGGACCATGGTTTCGAAGCGGGTGCCGGGTTCGATTGTCAACTGGTAGAGCGAAAGGTGCGTCGTGCCGATCGCCAGCGCCTGGTCCAGTTCTCGCTCCCAGCCATCCACGGTCTGACCGGGGCGGGCATAGATCAGGTCAAACGAGACGCGATCAAACACGGCTTGTGCGGTTTCGACTGCGCGCAGCCCTTCGGCCGCTCCGTGCAGCCGCCCGAGGAAGCGCAGGGTCTGGTCATCCAGCGCCTGGAGGCCGAGCGAAGCGCGGTTGACCCCGGCAGTAGCCAGCGCGGCATAGTTGGCCGCTTCGACCGACGACGGATTGCCTTCCAGCGTGATCTCGATTCCCGGCACAAACCCCCAGAGCCGCTCGGCCTCAGCCAGCAGCCGGGCGACCAGTGCGGGGGGCATCAGCGATGGCGTGCCGCCGCCGAAAAAGATGCTGTCGAGCGGCTCCCCTCCAGCCAGTTCGGCTTCGTGCCGCAGGTCGGCGAGCAGCGCCGTTTCCCAGGCGGCGTGATCCACGCTGTCGCGGACATGGCTGTTGAAGTCGCAATAGGGGCACTTTGCGAGGCAGAACGGCCAATGGATGTAGAGCGCGCGGGCCATGCGGGCGTCTTACGCGCCAAACTGCTCCGCGACCAGCTTGGCAAAGGCATCGGCGCGGTGGCTGATCGCGTGCTTTTCCGCCGGGTCATGCTCGGCAAAGGTGCGGGTGTCGCCCAGCGGGACAAAGACCGGATCGTAACCGAAGCCCAGCTTGCCGCGCGGCGGCCAGGTGAGGGTGCCATTGGCGCGTCCTTCATAGACCGCGCTGTCCCCGTCCGGCCAGGCGATGGCAAGGACGCAGGCGAAGTGGCACGACCGATCGGTGTCGGGGCCAAGCTCCTGCAACAGGCCTTCCACCTTGCCCATCGCCATGTACCAGTCGCGCCCGGCCGGGCCTTCGAACCACTGCCGTTCCGCCCAGTCGGCAGTGTAGACGCCGGGCCGACCGCCGAGGGCATTGACGCACAGACCGGAATCGTCGGCCAATGCCGGAAGGCCCGAACCCTCGGCCGCCGCCCGCGCCTTTATCATCGCGTTCTCGGCAAAGGTCGTGCCGGTTTCCGCCGGTTCGGGCAGGCCCAGTGAACCGGCGGAAATGCAGTTCAGCCCATAGGGCGCGAGCAGGGCGGAGATCTCCTTGAGCTTGCCCGCATTGTGCGTGGCAATCACCAGGGTTTCGCCGCCCAGTCGCTTCGTCACTTGCCGACAGCCTTGTCCTGCGCCGCAAAGATCGCGTTGCAGCCGATCCGGGCGAGACGCAGCAGCCGCAGCAGGCCTTCCTCGTCATAGGTCGCGCCTTCGGCCGTAGCCTGGACTTCGGCAATCTGGCCGCCTTCGATCAGGACGAAGTTGGCATCGGCATCGGCGGACGAATCCTCGTCGTAATCAAGGTCGAGCACCGGGTTGCCCTTGAAGATCCCGCAGCTCACCGCCGCGACCTTGCGCGGCAGCGGATCGCCGGTAATCAGGCCCTGCTTGATCAGTCCATCGACCGCCAGGCGCAGCGCCACCCAGGCACCGGAAATGGCGGCGGTGCGGGTGCCGCCATCGGCCTGGATCACGTCGCAGTCGAGGGTAATCTGGCGCTCGCCCAGGGCCTTGAGGTCAGTCACGGCGCGCAAGCTGCGGCCGATCAGTCGCTGGATTTCCTGGGTACGGCCCGATTGCTTGCCCTTGGCCGCCTCGCGGCTGCCACGGGTATGCGTGGCGCGGGGCAGCATCGAGTATTCCGCCGTGACCCAGCCTTCGCCCTTGCCGCGCATGAACGGCGGCACACGCTCTTCGACCGAGGCGGTGCAGATCACCTTGGTGTGGCCAAAGCTGACGAGCACCGATCCTTCGGCGTGCTTGGTAAAGTGCGGCTCGAAGCTGATGGCGCGCATCTCGTCGGGCGCGCGGCCGGAAGGTCGCATGATAATCTCCATTAGGTTTCGCGCCGCGTTAGGCGCATTGGGCTTGAGGCTGCAAGCCCAGGCTTTACATTAGGGAAGCGATGTCCACCCCGCCGATAACCGAACTGACGACCCGCGCCCGCGATATCTTCCGCCTCGTGGTGGAAGGCTATCTGGCCACCGGACAGGCGGTCGGCTCGAAGACGCTGGCCAGCGCCGGCGCGCTCAACCTGTCGCCCGCCTCGATCCGTTCGGTCCTGCACGAGCTGGAAAGCCTGGGCCTGCTCGCCGCGCCGCATACCAGCGCGGGCCGTTTGCCAACCGAAAGCGGCCTGCGCCTGTTCGTCGACGGGATGATGCAAGTGGCCGAACCAACGGCCGAGGAACGCGCCGCGATCGAAAGCCGCCTGGCCCAGCCTGGGCCGGTTGAAGCCGCGCTGGAGGCGACCTCGGCCCTGCTGTCCAGCCTGTCCTCGGCTGCCGGGGTGGTGATGGTCCCGCGCCGCGAGCCGCGCCTTGCTCACCTGCAACTGGTCCCGCTGGCGACTGACCGGGCACTGGCCGTGCTGGTCGGGGCCGATGGCTCGGTCGAGAACCGGGTGGTCGATCTGCCGCCGGGCCTGCCGCCGAGGGCGTTGGAGCAGGCCTCGAATTACATTTCGGCGCATCTTGGCGGGCGGACGCTGCCGGAAGCGGTGCGGGCGATCCGGATGGAGGTTGCTTCGGGCCGCTCGGCGCTTGATGCCGCCAGTCGCGATTTGGTCGAACGGGGGCTAGCGGTTTGGAGCGAGGATGCGCTGCGCCGCCCGGTGCTGATCGTGCGCGGCCAGGCCAACCTGCTCGACGAGGGCGCCCTTGGCGATATCGAGCGAGTGAGGCAGTTGCTTGACGATCTGGAGAACAAGCAGTCGGTCGCCGAGCTGCTTGACGCCGCGCGTGAGGCCGAGGCGACCCGCATTTTCATCGGGGCGGAGAACCGGCTGTTCGCGCTGTCAGGCTCGTCCGTGATCGCCTCGCCCTATCGCGATCGCGATGGCCGGGTGGTCGGCGTGGTGGGGGTTATCGGGCCGACGCGGTTGAATTATGCGCGGCTAGTCCCCATGGTGGATTTCACGGCCCAGACGCTGTCCCGCATGGGGGCGATGGGCAAGCTGATCGGATAAGACGGGTTTCTTTTGACATGACTGACGATAGCAAGCCGCAGGGCGATCCCGCGGTGGAAGCCGAACTGGCCGGAGTGCCGGACGAACTGCTCGATCACGAGACCGACAAGCTGGGCGAAGCGCTCGACCGGCTGCGCGAGGACCTCGAAATGGCGAAGCAGGAAGTGCTTTACGCCAAGGCCGAAACGCAGAACGTGCGCCGCCGCCTTGAAAAGGACATCGCCGATGCGCGGGCCTATGCCGCGACCGGCTTTGCCCGCGATATCCTGTCGGTGTCCGACAACCTGGCCCGCGCGCTCGATGCGATCCCCGCCGAACTGCGCGAGGACGAGAAGCTGAAGAACCTGGTCGCCGGGCTGGAAGCTACGGGCCGCGAGCTGGACAAGGTGTTCGGCCTCCACGGCATCAGCCGCATCGCCGCAGTCGGCCTGCCGCTCGACCCCAACCAGCATCAGGCCATGCTTGAAGTCCCCCATGCCGAGGCTGCGCCCGGCACGGTGATCCAGGAATTGCAGGCCGGCTACATGATCAAGGACCGCCTGCTGCGCCCGGCGATGGTGGCGGTGGCGAAGAAGCCTGACTAACCGCCGAAGTTGACAAGATCACGATAGGCGCGCGGATCGGCCATACCGGCGATCCGCGCGCCTTGTCGTATCAGGAACGCATGCCGCACGATCTCGGCCTGCTGTTCGATACCATAGCGTTCCAGCGGCCAGCCCGGCTTCAGCGCATAATCATAACGGCAAAACGGGTGCCGACGCAGGATCAGGTGCCAGCGCCCGCGGGTCTGAAACTGCCAGACGTGGGTCATCTCGTGGATGAAGTGGCCTTGCAGGTTGAGGTCGGCCGCCGCGAAATCATCGCAATAGCTGTCTGAGCGCGGGTGAAAGTGCAGGTGCCCCATCGGCGCCATGGTCACCCGGCGCGGTTGCAGCGGGAACCAGCGGCGGCGGCGGATGCGGACCGGGCCGCAATCCACCGTCGCGCCAAAGACCGAGCGGACCAGTGCTACTTCACCCGCGGTCAGCGGTCGTTCGCCGCCGACCGGGCAGGCGTGGGCTGACTCCAGCCCGCTCAGTTCGCGTGCTCCGAGTGGTCCATCCCTTCCATGTGCACCATCGCCGCCGCACCGCGCGCTTCGAGCTTGAGCGGGGCCGAGAGCTTGTCGCCGCCTTCGAAGGTCAGGGTGATTTCGGTCTTGCCGCCGGGGGCCAGTGAGGGATCGAGTTCAAAGGCCATCACGTGTTTGCCGCCGGGCTTGAATTCCACGGTTTCGGCGGGCTTCAGTTCCAGCTTGGCGATCGGCGACATGGCTTCGCCCACCGTTTCATGCATTTCGGCCCGCGCCGCGCCGGTTACGGTCACGGCGGCGAGTGTCACCACCTTGTCCCCGCCGTTGACGAGGGTGAAATAGCCGCCGGCCGGATTGCCTTTCACTGCGGGCAGCACCAGCCGACCGTCATTGAGCGCCAGCCCCGGCTTGGCCTCTGGCGCGGCGGCCGGTTGTTCCGCCTGCTGGCCGCAGGCGGCGAGGGGGAGGGCGGCGATAAGCAGCAGGGCGGCAAGGCGCTTCATGTCGGACCTTTTCTGAAATCAACGGGTTGGAGACGGGCGCTTGCCTAATCCCGCGTTGCCCTTGTGCCAAGCAAAACCGCACCTATATCGCCAGCGTCAACGAGCCGCAGGGCGCCCTTGCCGGGACTGGGAGGGTGCAGAAGCGGTGTCCAGAATATGACCTAAGGATGGGCAACAGTATGGGTAAAGTAATCGGTATCGACCTTGGCACCACCAACAGCTGCGTTGCAGTTATGGACGGCGGCAAGCCGAAGGTCATCGAAAACTCGGAAGGTGCGCGCACCACGCCGTCGATTGTCGCTTTCACCAAGGATGGTGAGCGCCTGATCGGCCAGCCGGCCAAGCGCCAGGCGGTGACCAACCCCGACAACACGATTTTTGCGGTGAAGCGCCTGATCGGTCGCCGCTTCGACGATCCCATGACCAAGAAGGACATGGAGCTCGTCCCCTACAGCATCACCAAGGGCAAGAACGGCGACGCCTGGGTCAAAGCCGGCGGCGAAGACTATTCGCCCAGCCAGATCAGCGCCTTCACTCTCCAGAAGATGAAGGAAACGGCTGAGGCCTATCTTGGTGAAACCGTCACCCAGGCCGTGATCACCGTTCCGGCCTACTTCAACGACGCCCAGCGCCAGGCCACCAAGGACGCCGGCCAGATCGCGGGCCTTGAAGTGCTGCGCATCATCAACGAGCCGACTGCCGCCGCACTGGCCTATGGTCTCGACAAGAACGACGGCAAGACCATCGCGGTCTATGACCTTGGTGGCGGCACCTTCGACATCTCGATCCTTGAAATCGGCGATGGCGTGTTCGAAGTGAAGTCGACCAACGGGGACACGTTTCTGGGCGGTGAAGACTTCGACTCGAAGCTGGTCGAGTACCTGGCCGACAAATTCAAGGCCAAGGAGAACATGGATCTCAAGGCCGACAAGCTGGCCCTGCAGCGGCTGAAGGAAGCCGCCGAAAAGGCCAAGATCGAGCTGTCGAGCGCCCAGACCACCGAAATCAACCTGCCGTTCATCACCGCCCGCATGGAAGGTGGCACCACCACCCCGCTGCACCTGGTCGAAACGATCACCCGCGCGGACCTGGAAAAGCTGGTGGCCGACCTGATCCAGCGCACGCTGGAGCCGTGCCGCAAGGCGCTGGCTGACGCCGGCCTCAAGGCGGCGGACATCGACGATGTCGTTCTGGTTGGCGGGATGACCCGCATGCCGCGCGTGCGCGAAGTGGTGAAGGACTTCTTCGGCAAGGAGCCGCACACCGGCGTGAACCCTGATGAAGTCGTGGCCATGGGTGCGGCGATCCAGGCCGGCGTGCTGCAGGGCGACGTCAAGGACGTGCTGCTGCTCGACGTGACTCCGCTGTCGCTGGGGATCGAGACGCTGGGCGGCGTGTTCACCCGCATGATCGATCGCAACACCACGATCCCGACCAAGAAGAGCCAGGTCTATTCGACCGCCGAGGACAACCAGCAGGCGGTGACGATCCGCGTGTTCCAGGGCGAGCGCGAAATGGCGGCCGACAACAAGATGCTGGGCCAGTTCGATCTGGTCGGCATTCCGCCGGCCCGTCGCGGGGTGCCGCAGATCGAGGTGACCTTCGATATCGACGCCAACGGCATCGTGAACGTCAGCGCCAAGGACAAGGGCACCGGCAAGGAACAGCAGATCCGCATCCAGGCCTCGGGCGGGCTCAGCGACGCCGACATCGACCAGATGGTCAAGGATGCCGAGCGCTTTGCCGAAGAGGACAAGAAGCGGCGCGAAGCGGCCGAGGCGAAGAACAACGCCGACAGCCTGGTCCATGCCACCGAACAGCAGCTGGCCGAGCACGGCGACAAGCTTGATGCCGATCTCAAGGCCGAGATCGAGGCGGCCATCGCCGAAGCCAAGACTGCGATCGAAAGCGGTGACGTGGCCGAGATGACCGCCAAGACCCAGGCGCTCACCGAAAAGGCCATGAAGATGGGCCAGGTGATCTACGAGAAGGAGCAGGCTGCGGCTGCTTCACCGGGTGCCGGTGCGGGTGCTGCGGCGGCCGATGCGGCCGAAGACGTGGTCGACGCCGAGTTCTCGGAAGTCGACGAAAACAACAAGGGTTGAGGCACGACAAACGCAGCTTGTCATTCCCGCGAAAGCGGGAGCCCATGGTCAGACCTTGCGCCATGGGCCCCCGCGTTCGCGGGGGTGACAAGTGGTTTGAATGGGGGACGTGATGTCTGCCGAGATCGACTATTACGAATTGCTCGAGGTTGAGCGGACGGCCGACGATGCGACGATCAAATCGTCCTATCGCAAGCTGGCCATGCGGTTCCATCCGGACCGCAACCCCGGCGATGCCGAGGCCGAGGCCAAGTTCAAGGCGATCAGCCAGGCTTATGATTGCCTGAAGGATCCGCAAAAGCGCGCCGCTTATGACCGGTTTGGCCATGCCGCGTTCCAGAACGGCGGCCCTGGTGGCGGCGGTGGCGCAGGCGGCGGTGGCTTTTCCGACCTGGGCGATATCTTCGAAACGATCTTCGGCAGCGCCTTTGGCGGTGGCGGGCGGCAGCAGGCCCGGCGCGGCGCGGACCTGCGCTATGACATGGAAATCAGCCTGGAAGATGCCTTCAACGGCAAGCAGGCGCAGATCGAGATCGAGGTGGCAGCGGCTTGCGATCCCTGCGGCGGTTCGGGGGCCGAACCCGGCACCGGAACGCGGCGCTGCAACCTGTGCGGTGGCCACGGCCAGGTCCGCGCGCAGCAAGGCTTCTTTATGGTCGAGCGCACCTGCCCGACCTGCCACGGTCGGGGTGAGGTGATTGAAAAGCCCTGCCGCAAATGCGGTGGCGAAGGCCGCGTTGACCAGGCGCAGAAGCTGGACGTGACCATTCCCCCCGGTGTCGATACCGGCACGCGGCTCCGCATGGGCGGCAAGGGCGAGGCGGGACCGTTCGGCGCCCCCCCCGGCGACCTTTACATCTTCGTCCACGTTCGCCGCCACCCGGTGTTCGAGCGCGACGGAACCACTTTGCTGACCCGCGTGCCGATCACATTCACCACCGCGGCCCTGGGCGGCGAGATCGAACTGCCCGGGATCGATGGCGAGCGCCACACCGTGCCGATCCCCGCCGGGATCCAATCGGGCAAACAGCTACGCCGACGCGGCGCCGGGATGCCGGTGCTGCAAGGGCGCGGCCGCGGCGATCTCGTCATGGAAATCATGGTCGAAACACCGACCAAACTGACTGCCCGCCAGAAGGAACTGCTGCGCGAACTGCAAGAAACCGAAACCGGTGATGAATGCCCGCAGTCCAAGGGCTTTTTCGACCGGCTGAAGGAAGCCTGGAACGACTTGACCGATTGAGGTGGCGGGCGCAGTCCTCTTGCCCACATGAGCAGAGAGGATTGATCATGCGCCTTGTCGTTTCCGCCGCCGCAGTCTTTGCCATCAGTGTTCCTGCTGCTGCCCAAGCCCCCGATTTCAGCAAGGTTCAGATCAAGACTGAGGTCGTGGCACCGGGCGTTGCCGTGCTGTTCGGCGCAGGTGGGAACATCGGCTTGTCCTATGGCGAGGATGGTTCGGTCCTGATCGACGATCAGTTCGCGCCGCTGACTGACAAGATACTGGCCGCTGTTGCCGGGCTCGGCGCCAAACCGGTCAAGTACCTGGTCAACACCCATTGGCATTTCGACCATACCGGCGGGAACGAGAACCTCGGCAAGGCCGGGGTGACGATCTTCGCCCATGAGAACGTGCGGGTGCGGATGGTGAGCGGAGCGACCGCGGGGGTTGCCGCCGTCCCGCCCGCGTCGCCCGCGACGCTACCCGTCGTCACCTATCAGAACGGGGTCAGCTTCCACCTCAATGGTGACCGGATCGACGCAATCAGCACCCATGGCGGGCACACCGATGGCGACACGGCGCTGTACTGGCGCAAGGCCAATGTCCTCCACACCGGCGACCTGATGATGAACGGGCAGGGCTTCCCCTTCGTCGACACCAATTCGGGCGGCAACGTGCTGCACCTGATCCACACGCTCGATCACCTGATCAAGGTCACCAACCCGCAGACCAAGGTGATCCCCGGCCACGGCCCGGTTGGCACCCAGGCTGATCTGATTGCCTGGCGCGAAATGATCGCCGGGGCAGTGGATCAGATCCGCCAGCGCAAGGCCAAGGGGCAGACGCTGGATGCCGTGCTGCCTGACAATCCGCTGAAGCCGATGGAAAAGGCAAAGGCCTTCATCTCCGCCGATGCCTTTGTGAAAGCGATCTGGATCAGCCTCGATGCCACGGGGCCCAAGCCCCACAAGCATTAGCTTTTCAATACTTCCGCCCGGATTCCCGACACGAGTCCGGGATCGATCGTCAGCCGCTCGGCCTCTTCATCAAGGATCGCGAGGAAGGCCTCGCGTTTGAGCGCAGCGAGGTCGGCAGGATCGAACAGGCTGCCCGTGGGCAGGGCCGAGGCAACCAGGTCAAGCATCCGCTCGGTCCCGTGGAGGCGGCCCCACAGGTAATCGTTCTCGCGATAGGCGCGGCTGAAGAAGGCCCCGAAGTTGTAGAATTCAACCCCGCGCAGGGTCGCGCTGGCGCCGCCGGTGCGGATCGAATTGCAGTCGTCGGGCGATATGCGATCAACCTTGGCCGGATCCAGCTCGTTGATGTTCTCGCCCCCCAGCAAGGGCAGGGTGACCGTGTCGTAGAACGGGAAGCCCAGGTAGGTCAGCAGTACCCGGCGCCGTAGTTCCCTGGGCAGGGGACGCAGCGCCGCCGCCAGGGCCTCGTCCACCGTGCGGTCAAGCGCTACAAGTTCCCGACGCGCGGCGATGGCCGCCAGCACCTGTGCGGGATCGCGGTCGATCTGCCGGGCGATGTCGGGGAAGTCGTCGCCGAGGAAGGCAGCCGATTCCCGCTCGAAGTAGAGGCCCAGCGCCCGATAGACCGCTTCGCGCGCATCCTCGCGCGCCAGCGGATATTGCCGGTCGATATCGTCCCAGTCTTCCGACAGGCGGCGGGCGAGGTGTCGCAGGCGGCGGATGCGATAGCCGAGGTCATGTTCGCGGAAGAAGGCGACGGCCTCGGTGGTTGCGCCACCCTTCAGCGTGGCGAGATGGTCGAGCCCGCAGGTCGCAAGCCAGCCGGTCAGGTGCCGGACAATCGCCTCGCTGCCGCCACGCAGGGCATCGGGTGCGGCCGCCTCGATCGTATCGGCCAGGTCACGCAGGATCGCCCCGAACTTGACCTGGCCATAGCCGTGATAGGCATAACCCGCGCGTTCGGCGGCCGCGGCCTGGGCCTTTTCGCGCCAGGCGGTCAAGTCGCGCAGGCTGCGTTGTTCGAACAGCAGTTTGCGGCCGAACAGGCGTTCGACTTCGGCCTCCACTTCGGGACGCAGCGCCTCGACCATCCGCTTCAGCTCGTTCAACTGATCAGAGCGGCGGGCAATCGCCTCCAGGTTGTCGCGCACCGGCTGCTCGCGCGGGATCGATGAGAGCGAGCCGAAGATCGCGGAGAAAAAGCCCGGCGCGCGCGGATCGGAGCGGCGCATGCCGCCGACCCGATCCGGGTGGGGATCGACATAGACGAAACGCCGATCGACCTCGCGTTGGGCCGGCCTATCGCGCAGCACGCCCATCGCTTCGGCAAATGGCGCGTTGACCAGCACCGACCCGTCGATCAGCGCCACCCCGTCAAGGTCGCCGCGGGCGCTGTGTTCGGGCATGACCCGCCGGAAGAAGGCGGTGCGACTGGACCACTCGACCTGTCGCTCGGCCATCAGGCGATCGAGTTCGGCCAGTTGCAGCGCAGGGAAAGCGCCCGGAAAGCTCGCCGTGGCCCGCGCTGCGAAGACCAGTTCGGGGCAGGGGGCCAGCGGTGCCCCGGCCCTTGACGGCGTGCGGCTGCGGAACCCGATCGACAGGCGGTGCTCGCTTTCCTCTGCTTCGGCCGGGCTGTTCAGCTGCAGCCGCTGGGGAAAGCCCTTGAAATCGGTAGCGGTGACGAACAGGTCGAGCGGGTGGCCGGGCGGCAGCAACGGAGCCTCGGTCTGGCCAGCGGCCATGGCATCGAGCGCCTCGGCCAGCAGGCGGGAAAAGCCGCTGCCCGAGAACGGCGGCTCGAACCACCGCGAGCGAATGAGGCGCGACAGCTTGGTCCGTACCTCGGTCCGGGTTTCGGGGGCGACACTGGTGCTGACCACGTTGCCGGGGCGGGTCAGGATCCACCAGACCAGTGGCATGGCCCAGAACTTCGCATAGCGCCACCATGGCCGAGCGCCCGGGTCGATCAGCACCTCGACATCGGCGCGTTCCAGCCACAGCTCGGTCAAAGGCTCCAGGCTTTGCCCCGAATGGATCGCCTGGGCCAGGAACACGCCGTTGATGCCCCCGGCGCTGGCCCCGGCGACAATATCGGGAAGGACGCGCAGCCGCAGGCGGTGCTGCTGCTCGACCTGCTGGAGCAGCTTGAGGTAGACGCCCTCGACCTTGCCGGGCGCAGCTTCTCTAGCGAGGAAGGCGCGGCTGGCGCGGGCCAGCTTCCACAGTTCCTTGGTAACGCCATGCATGTAGACCGCCAGGCTAACGCCGCCATAGCAGACCAGGGCAATACGAAGCTCTTTCTGGCGCATGGTGGCCTTATAGCCAGAGAAACCTGAACCGCGCCATGCGGCTATTGCCTGATTTGCCCGGACTGGGTTGCGTTCCTGCTTCGTTCCGATTATCGCCGCAGCATGGCCAAACCGAAACGCCGCTATGTCTGCCAGGCCTGTGGCAGCGTCACGCACCGCTGGCAGGGCCAGTGCGCCGATTGTGGCGAATGGAACACCCTGGCTGAGGAAGCCCCCGAAACGGTGTTCTCGCAGAAGCATGACCTGTCTGGCGGTGGCCGCAAGATCGCGTTCGAACCACTCGATGCGCCGGGGCAGCAATTGGTGCGGCGCAGCACCGGCATTGCCGAGTTCGACCGCGCGCTGGGCGGCGGGCTGGTGCCCGGCTCGGCCGTGCTGATGGGCGGCGATCCGGGGATCGGCAAGTCCACCCTGTTGCTGCAGGCCGCGGCCCAGATCGCCCGTAACGGGGGCGAGGTCGTCTACATCAGCGGGGAGGAGGCGGCGGGCCAGGTGCGACTGCGGGCCGAGCGCCTGGGCCTGGCCGATGCGCCGATCCGGCTGGCGGCGGCCACTTCGGTGCGGGACATCTTAACCACGTTGGGCGGCATGGCGCCGCCCGCGCTGCTGGTGATCGATTCGATCCAGACCATGCATTCCGACCAGATCGAGGGCGCGCCGGGTACGGTCAGCCAGGTCCGCGCTTCGGCCTTTGAACTGATCCGCTATGCCAAGGAATGCGGCACGGCGCTGGTGCTGGTGGGGCACGTCACCAAGGACGGTTCGATTGCCGGGCCGCGCGTGCTTGAACACATGGTCGATGTGGTGATGAGCTTCGAGGGCGAGCGGAGCCACCAGTACCGGATCCTGCGCAACCTTAAGAACCGGTTTGGCCCGGTCGATGAGATCGGCGTCTTCGCCATGGCCGGGCAGGGTCTGACCGAAGTGGGCAATCCCTCGCTGCTGTTCCTCTCCGGGCGCGAGAACCCGGTGCCGGGAAGCGCGGTTTTCCCGGCGATGGAAGGTACCCGGCCGGTGCTGGTGGAGATCCAGGCGCTGATCGTGCGGCTGGCGAGCGGGGCTACTCCGCGCCGCGCCGTGGTCGGATGGGACAGCGGCCGGATGGCCATGCTGCTCGCCGTGCTCGAGGCGCGCTGCGGCCTCAATTTCTCCTCGTGCGAGGTCTATCTCAACGTCGCTGGCGGCTATCGCCTGTCCGATCCGGCGGCCGACCTTGCGGTCGCTGCGGCGCTGGTTTCGGCGCTCGCGGACCGCCCCTTGCCGGGCGATGCGGTGTGGTTTGGCGAAGTCTCGCTCGCCGGCGAAGTTCGTCCCGTGGCGCACGGCGCGATCCGGCTGAAGGAATCGGCGAAGCTCGGCTTTGCAAAGGCTTATGGCCCGGGCGATGCGGCAAGCTCGGGTAAAGGATTTAACGAAGTGTCTTTGCTAAGGAATCTCGTTGACCGCGTGATGGGTGGTACCTAGATTTCCGGGCCATGGCCGGCTTTGATATTGCAGTTCTGGTACTCGTTGGCCTGGGTGCAATCACGGGCTTCATGCGCGGTTTCGTGCAGGAGGTGCTGGCGCTGGCGGCCTGGGTAATCTCGCTGTTCGCCATCCACCAGCTGCATACCCCGCTGTCGGAGCAATTGCTGCCCCATATTGGCAGCGAATCCGGGGCCACCGTGCTGGCCTTCGCCCTGTTGCTGCTTGTCCCCTATGCCATCGTCAAACTGGCCGCCAAGCGGATGGGCGAGGCCAGCCGCGAATCCGTGCTTGGTCCGATCGACCGGCTGCTGGGCTTCGGCTTTGGCACGGTAAAGGGCCTGGTGATTTCGGTGCTGGCGTTTTCGGTACTGGTGCTGGGTTATGACACCGTCTGGGGTGCGGGCGGGCGGCCGACCTGGATCACCCAGGCGCGGGCCTATCCTTTCATCAATGCAAGCAGCGCGGCGCTGGTCGATATCATCGCCGAACGCCGCAAGGCGGCTGTCGAGGCAGAGGCCAAGCGGCTTAACGCCGAACGGGGCTGAGCGCCCTTGGCCACAGCCCAGACCCTCTACAACCGCGAGGTGCTCGCCCTGGCCACCAGCCTGGCCCGCTGGCCCCTCGTCGCCGCCTGGCCCGTGCAGGGTGAGGCGCGCTCGGCGCTGTGTGGCAGCCGCGTGGCGCTTGGCCTGGCAGTCGATGGGGCAGGCCGGATCGAGCAGATCGGCTTGCAGGTCCAGGCCTGCGCGATCGGCCAGGCCAGTGCCGCGCTGTTCGCCCAGGCCGCGCAAGGGCGCAATCTGGCCGAAATCGAGGCTGCGCTGACGGCACTGACCACCTGGCTTGAGCATGGCGGTAACCTGCCTGATTGGCCCGGCCTTGGCGCGATCGCAGCTGCGCGCGACTATCCGGCGCGGCACGGCGCGGTCATGCTTGCCTGGCAGGCGGCGCGCGATGCGCTTTTCACGGCGGCAAAGCCCGGCTAGAGCGCAGTTGAAACACCAGTATAACACCACAACAAAGTACAGACAGGGGAAGCCATGGCGACGAAGCCGCACCACCACGAACCCTCCGCTTCGGAAATGCGCCTGGTCATCGGGGCCAGTTCGGCCGGAACCGTGTTCGAATGGTATGATTTCTTCATCTATGCGGCGCTGGGCAGCATCCTGTCCAAGACGTTCTTTCCCACCGGCAATGCGACGCTGGAAATGCTGCTGTTCTGGCTGGTTTTTGCGGTCGGATTCGGGTTCCGCCCGCTGGGAGCCGTGTTTTTCGGTTATCTGGGTGACAAGCTGGGGCGCAAGTACACCTTCCTGGTCACGGTGACGCTGATGGGGGTCGCGACGGCCGGCGTCGGTCTGATCCCGGCGGCCGAACAGATCGGTTTCTGGGCCCCGGCGCTGGTGATCCTGATGCGGATTCTTCAAGGTCTGGCACTGGGTGGGGAGTATGGCGGCGCCGCGATCTATGTCGCTGAACATTCCGCCTTCGAAAAGCGCGGCTTCTACACCAGCTTCATCCAGGCCAGCGTGGTCGGTGGCTTTGTGCTCAGCCTGATCGTGGTACTCGGCTGCAAGGCGATGATGAGCCCAGAAACCTGGAACGCCTGGGGCTGGCGTGTGCCCTTCCTGCTCAGCATCATCCTGCTGGCGATTTCGCTGTGGATGCGCGTGAAGCTGTCGGAGAGCCCGGTGTTCAAGGCGATGAAGGAAGAGGGCGAGATTGCCGGCAATCCCTTCGTCGAGAGCTTCACCTATCCTGGCAACAAGAAGCGGATCTTCATTGCCCTGTTCGGCATTGCGGCGGGCCTGACGGTGATCTGGTACACGGCGATGTTCTCGGGCCTGGGCTTCCTGCAGAATTCCATGCATATCGAGACGACCACTGCCGAGATCATCGTCGGCATCTCCGCGCTGATCGGGATGGGGTTCTATATCTACTTCGGCAAGCTGTCCGACCGGATCGGTCGCAAGAAGCCGATCGTGATCGGCTATGCGCTGACCCTGCTGCTGCTGTTCCCGACCTTCTGGTTCATCGGTTCTGTCGCCAAGAATCCGGCGCAGAGCTCGGCGATCGAATGGACCATTCGCGGGCCGGACTGCACCTATGATCCCTTTGCCACCAAGCAGAAGACCGAGTGCGGCAAGCTGATGGGCGATTTCGCCGGCGCCGGAGTGAGCTATACGCTGGCGGCCGGTGACAAGCTGGAACTCGTCATGGGCGGTAGCCAGGTCGTCGCGCTCGACGGGCTGAACTGGGATGATGCCAAGGCTCGCAAGGCCGAGATCGAGGCGCGCGTCGGCAAGACCGTGTTCAACTTCGAAAAGCACAAGCCCAGCCTGGGCCAGTCGGCGCTGATCATTGCGGCCTTGCTGGTGCTGATGGCGCTGTCGGCCGCAACCTATGGCCCGGTGGCGGCGCTGCTGGCGGAAATGTTTCCGCCCAAGGTGCGTTACAGCTCGATGTCGATCCCCTATCACATCGGTACGGGTTACTTCGGAGGGTTCCTGCCGTTCATCGCGGGCTATATCGTGGCCCGCACCGGTGATCCCTATTCGGGGCTGTGGTACACCTGGTTCGTCGTGCTGATGGCGATGATCGTGGCCTGGTGGGGTCTGCCGAACGGAAAGCCGCGCGATTTCGCCGACGATGCTGCTTGAGGCTCCGCCCGCCACCCTGCGCCTTGCGATCGACCGGGAAGCGCTGGCCGCCAACTGGCGGGCGCTTGACCGGCTGTCCGGCCAAGCCAGCGCCGGTGCGGCGCTAAAGGCCGATGCCTATGGCGTCGGCGTCGATGTTGCGGCGCCGGTTCTGCGCGAGGACGGGTGCGCGGACTTTTTCGTGGCCCATTGGCAGGAAGTTCCTGCGCTGCTTCGCCATGTCCCGCCCCCCAGCATTGCGGTGTTGCACGGTCCGGTTACGGCGGAAGAGGCTGCGTTTGCCTGTTCCAGTGGCGTGCGGCCGGTGATCAACAGCCTGGCCCAGGCCCGCCGCTGGCTGGAGGCCGGGGGCGGCCTGTGCGATCTGATGGTCGATACCGGGATCAACCGGCTTGGCCTGGCGCTGAGTGACCTGGCCGACCCTGCCATTGCTGCGCTCGACATCGATGTGCTGCATTCGCACCTTGCCTCTGCCGAGGAAGAGGTCCCGAGTAACGCCCTGCAGCTTGAGCGCTGGAACGCGGCGCGGCGTGCAGTGCGGCACCGCCGGGCCAGCCTGGCCAACAGCGCAGGGATCGCGCTGGGTCCGGGCTATCATGGCGATCTGACCCGACCGGGGCTGTCGCTCTATGGCGGTGTGCCCTGCGCGGCGCTCGAACCCCACATCCGGCAGGTCGTCAAGCCCGAGGCCGCGCTGATCCAGGTGCGGGAAATCGCGGCGGGCGAAGGGGTGGGCTACAATGCCACTTTTGTTGCGCCGCGAGCGATGCGCGCGGGCGTGGTCAGCCTGGGTTATGCCGATGGCTATCTGCGCGCCTGGTCGGGCAAGGGCGTGTTGCGCGCCAGCGGTCGCGCCCTGCCTGTGCTGGGCCGGGTTTCGATGGACATGACCGTGATTGACCTGACCGGGGCGGATGATCTGGGCGAGGGCGATTGGCTGCAGGTCGATTATCATCTACCTACGGCAGCAGCCGTTTCCGGCCTGTCGCAATACGAGTTGCTGACCCTGCTAGGCCGTCGTTTCCAGCGCTGATTGCTGCGCAGCAACAGGGATGTTGCAATTGCGATGTTGCGGGTGCTAACACGGCGTGTCGTAACGGCAGCTTGGGGGCAATATGGCGCAGGCCAAGGGTGATACCGTCATCATCAAGAAGTACGCGAACCGGCGGCTCTACAACACCCAGTCCTCCAGCTACATCACACTGGAACACCTGGCGAAGATGACCCGCGAAGGGGTGGACTTCAAGGTGCTCGACGCCAAGACCGGGGCGGACATCACCCACCAGATCCTTACGCAAATCATCATGGAAGAGGAAAGCGCGGGCGGTGAACAGATGCTCCCCGTCAACTTCCTGCGCCAGCTGATCGCGATGTACGGCAATTCGATGCAGAGCCTGGTCCCGCACTATCTCGAAGCCTCGATGGATAACTTCCGCTCCAACCAGCAGAAGCTGCGCGAGGCCTTCGAAGCCAGCCTCGGCAACAACCCCCTGGCCAAGCTGGCCCAGCGCAACCTCGAAATGTTCAAGGCGGCGGCCTCGGCCTTCGTGCCAGGCCTAAATGATGGCAAGGGGTCGTCCGGCGGCGCGAGCAAGGATGACGAGATTGCTCAACTGCGCGCTCAGATGGCCGAAATGCAGAAGAAGCTGGACGAACTGAGCAAGTAAGGCAGTCCGTCACACCGCTTGCCCGCAAGGGGGCGCTCGGCTATCGCGCGCGGCCATGAACACGCCCAAGATCAAGCACGCGCTGTCCGTCACCCGCGCCGACGATTTCGCCCAATGGTACCAGGAAGTCATCTCCGAGGCGGAGATGGCCGAGGAAAGCGGCGTGCGCGGCTGCATGGTCATCAAGCCGTGGGGCTATGGCATCTGGGAACGCATCCAGCACCTGGTGGACGCCCGGATCAAGGCCGCAGGCGTGCAGAATTGCTACTTCCCGCTGTTTATCCCGCTGTCCTACTTTGCTAAGGAAGCCGAACACGTTGACGGCTTCGCCAAGGAAATGGCGGTCGTCACCCATCACCGCCTGATCCAGGATGGCAAGGGTGGGCTGGTGCCCGATCCTGAGGCCAAGCTGGAAGAACCGCTGATCGTGCGCCCCACTTCGGAAACGGTGATCGGCCAGGCGATGAGCCGCTGGGTCCAGTCGTGGCGGGACCTGCCGCTGCTGACCAACCAGTGGGCTAACGTGGTGCGCTGGGAAATGCGCACCCGCATGTTCCTGCGCACCAGCGAATTCCTCTGGCAGGAAGGGCACACGGCCCACGCCGACCGCGATGACGCGATGGCCGAAACGTTGCGCGCGCTGGAAATGTACCGCAGCCACGCCGAAGACGATCTCGCCATGCCGGTGATCGCGGGTGAGAAGCCCGAGAACGAGCGCTTCCCCGGTGCCGTGGCGACCTATTCGATCGAAGCCATGATGCAGGATGGCAAGGCGCTGCAGGCCGGCACCTCGCACTATCTCGGCACCGGTTTCGCCGAGGCGGCGGGGATCAAGTATCAGGACAAGGAAGGCGGGCAGCAGCTGTGCCACACCACGTCCTGGGGCGTCTCCACCCGCCTGATCGGCGGCGTGATCATGACGCACGGCGATGACGATGGCCTGCGCGTGCCGCCGCGCATCGCCCCGCACCAGGTGGTGATCCTGCCGATGCTGCGCGATGACGATGGCGACGAAGCCTTGCTGGCCTATTGCGAGGATCTGCGCGCCGCGCTTGCCAGCCAGTGGGCCCTGGGCGAGCCGATCCGCGTCCTCTTGGACAAGCGCGCGGGCAAGGCCACGGCCAAGCGCTGGGGTTGGGTCAAGAAGGGCGTGCCGCTGATCCTCGAAATCGGCGGGCGCGATGCTGCCGGCGGACAGGTTTCCGCCGTGCGCCGTGACCGGCTCTACCGCGAGGATGGCAAGGTCAACTTCGTCGGCCAGTCGCGCGAGGACTTCCTCGCTGCAGCGGCGGCAGAACTGGAAGACATCCAGCGCGAACTCCACGCCGAGGCGACCGCGCGGCGCGATGCCCAGATCCATCGCGGGGTCACCGACCTTGCCGGGCTGGAAGCCTTCTTCAGTGCCGACCAGCGCTATCCGGGCTGGGTCGAAGTGGTCTGGTCGCGGCCGACCGGCGAAGCGCTCGAAGCCGTGGTGGCCAAGCTCAAGGCGCTGAAGCTGACGATCCGCAACACGCCGATGGGCGGCGAACCGGTGTCCGGCACCTGCCTGTTCACCGGGCAGCCGGCGGTCGAGCGGATCTACGTCGCGCGGGCCTACTGACTTGGCGCGATCGCCCAAGCCTCAGCCCGGGCTGCTTACCAAGCAGCAGATCCTCAATTTCATCGCGAGCAGCGCCGAACCTGCCGGCAAACGTGAAATCGCGCGCGCCTTTGGCCTGAAGGGGCAGGAGAAGATCCAGCTCAAGGCCTTGCTCAAGGACATGGCCGAGGAAGGCCTGATCGACGGCAACCGCACCGCTTTCCACCGCATGGGCGGCGTCGCCAAGGTGACCGTGCTGCGCGTCGTCGGCACGGAGGATGGCGAGGCGTTGGCCGTGCCGGACAGCTGGCAGCCCGATGATGCCACGCCGCCACCCAGGCTGCGCCTGATCGAACGCGGGGCGGACCGGCGCTCGGCCCAGGCCGCGTTGCGGGTCGGCGATCGGGTGCTGGCCCGGACCAAAGAAACCGCCACTGGGTGGATCGCCCACCCGATGAAGAAGCTGCCCGCCCGCACCGAACAGGTGATGGGCGTGGTGGAAATCGATGGCGCGGGCAAGGGCTGGCTCGCTCCCGTGGACAAGCGCGAACGCCATTCGCAGCCGATCTCGGACCTGGGTGGAGCGGAGGCCGGGCAGCTCGTGCTGGCCGAACCCGCCGGTCGCAGCCCGCGCTCAGGCGTCAAAGTCACCGAAGTTCTCGGTGATCCGCTGGCGCCCAAGGCCTTCAGCCTGATCGCGATCCACAAGCATGGCATCCCCTTTGCCTTTGCTCCCGAAGTCCTGGAGGAAGCGCAGCGCGCCGCCAAGCTGCCGCTCAGCGCGGAGCGCCGCGAAGACCTGCGCCACCTGCCGATCGTGGCGATCGATCCCAGCGATGCGCGCGACCACGACGATGCCATCTGGGCCGAGCCGGACGGGGAAGGGGGCTTTCGTGCCCTCGTCGCCATTGCCGATGTCAGCTTTTACGTCCGCCCCGGTGGTGCACTCGATCGCTCGGCCCGCCAGCGCGGCAACTCGGTCTATTTCCCTGACCGCGTCGTGCCGATGCTGCCGGAGGTGCTCAGCGCCGATGTCTGCTCGCTGCGTGCGGGCGAAGATCGCGCGGCCATGGCCTGCCACCTGACTATCGCCGCCAATGGCAAGGTCACCGACTCGCGCTTTACCCGCGCCATCGTGCGGATCGATGAAGTGATCGCCTATGAAGAGGCGCAGCGCCGGATCGATGCGGGCGAGGCCGCGCCGCACCTTGCCAACCTGTGGGAGGCCTGGCGCGCGCTGGAACGGGCGCGGACCGACCGCGATCCGCTCGATCTCGATCTGCCGGAACGGCGGGTCAAGCTGGACGAGGCGGGCCGGATCACTGAGATCGCCCTGCGCGAACGGCTCGATGCGCACCGCGTGGTCGAGGATTTCATGATCGCCGCCAACGTGGCCGCGGCCAAGGCGCTGGAAAGCAAGGTGGCGCCGATCGTCTACCGCATCCATGAGCCGCCGAACCGCGAAAAGCTGGTGGCGCTGAAGGACTATCTCTCCACTTTCGATCGCAAGCTGTCGCTGGGCCAGGTGATCACGCCGGGCCTGTTCAACCGCCTGCTGAAAGACGTGGCGGACGAGGCCGAGAAGGGCCTGATCATGGAAGCCGTGCTGCGCAGCCAGACCCAGGCCTATTATGGGCCGCGCAACGCCGGGCACTTTGGCCTGGCGCTGGGCTCCTATGCGCACTTCACCTCGCCGATTCGGCGTTATGCCGACCTGCTGGTCCATCGCGCGCTGGTTGATGGCTTTGGCCTTGAGCAGCCCGAGCCGAAGGGCGATATTCCGCCGCGCTCCGGCCTGTCGGACCGGGATCGCAGCGACCTGTCCCGGATCAGCGACGCGATCAGCGCGGCCGAACGCCGGGCGATGGAGGCCGAGCGCGAGACGATCGACCGATATGTCGCCGCCTGGCTTTCCGCGCGGGTGGGTGAGGTCTTCGAATGCCGCGTTACCGGCGTGCAGAAGTTCGGCTTGTTCGCGACGATCCTCGGGCTGGGCGGGGACGGGCTGGTGCCGGTTTCAACCCTGGGTGACGAGCGGTTCCACTATGACGATCGCGCGCAGGTGCTGGTCGGTGACAGCGGCCAGACCCGCTTTGCCATGGGCGACCGCCTGCGGCTGCGTCTGGCCGAGGCCAATCCGCTCACCGGGGCGCTGAAGTTCGAGCCGGAGGATCATGTCGGCGCGCCGATCGAGCCGCGCGGACGGCCCATGCAGATACCGCTCAAGAAGCGGGGCAAGCACCTGTTCGGCCAGCGCGGTCGGCCGGGCAACATCCGGCATCAGGGCCGCGGCAAGAAGCGCTAGCCCAGACGGGCTAGATCGTCTTCGCTCAGGTTGCCGGGGATCACATAGACCGGGCAGGGCAATTGCCCGGCCATGCCGACAAAGTGGCTGACCAGCGGGCCAGGGCCACCATTGGCGGCGGCGCCCAGCACCAGCACCGAAATCTCGGGATGTTCCGCCAGGTAGTCGCGGATCACGGCGATGCCTTCGCCCTGGCGCACGGCGATGGTCGGCGGGGTGGGGCTATCGCCCATCACTTCGCCCGCCGCGCTGGTCACCAGCGCTTCGGCGCGGGTCCGCGCTTCCTCTTCGATGGTCGCCTGGATTCCGCCAAAGGCCACGAATTGCTGGCGCGGCACCAGGGCGAGCAAGTGCACGGCGCCACCGGTGCGCGCGGCGCGGCGCGCGGCGAACCGCAGGGCGACAGTCGCCTCGTCGGTCTCGTCCATGATTACCAGATAGACCCGCATCGCTCTGCCCCTTCTACGGGCAACATATCCGTTACAATCGTATTCCGCGCAAGAACCTTGCCCTTGGCAGGCAATTTGGCCAGAGACGTAGGGTAAATCCACCCCAGCAGGAATCACGCGCGCGATGCCGATCGAGATCAAGATGCCCGCCCTCTCGCCCACCATGGAAGAGGGCACTCTGGCCAAATGGCTGGTCAAGGTGGGGGACAAGGTTTCCTCCGGTGACATCATGGCCGAGATCGAGACCGACAAGGCCACCATGGAATTCGAAGCCGTCGACGAAGGTACCATCGTGGCCATCGCCGTGCCCGAAGGGGCCGAGGGCGTGAAGGTCGGCACGGTAATCGCCACGCTGGCCGGGGATGACGAGGCGGCCCCTGCGCCCGCTCCGGTGCCAAAGGCTGCAGCTCCCGCTCCTAAGGCAGAAGCCGCACCTGCCCCGGTGGCCGCGCCTGCCGCTCCGGCTGTGGTTGCGCCCAGGGCTGCTGGCGAAGATCGCGTGATCGCCTCGCCGCTGGCCAAGCGCATGGCCGGGCAACTGGGCGTCGATCTGGGCAAGCTGTCGGGCAGCGGGCCCAATGGGCGGATCGTCAAGGCCGATGTCGAAGCGGCGGCGGGTGGTGTGGTCACGCCGGTTGCCGCACCCGCAGCGCCAGCAGCGGCGCCCGTTGCCACTGCTCCGGCTGCCGTGCCGGACTTTGGCATCCCCTACGAAGCCGAAAAGCTCAACAATGTCCGCAAGACCATCGCGCGCCGCCTGACCGAGGCCAAGCAGACGATCCCGCACATCTACCTGACGGTCGACGTGCGGCTTGATGCCCTGCTCAAGCTGCGCGGTGACCTCAACAAGGCGCTCGAAGCCCAGGGCGTGAAGCTCTCGGTCAATGACCTGGTGATCAAGGCCCTGGCCAAGGCGCTGGAAATCGTGCCGAAGTGCAATGTCAGCTTCGCCGGGGATGAGCTGCGCAAGTATTCGCGCTCGGACATCTCGGTTGCCGTGGCCGCGCCGTCGGGCCTGATCACGCCGATCATCGTCGATGCCGGCAACAAGACCGTGTCGCAGATCTCCAGGGAAATGACCGCGCTCGCCGCCAAGGCGCGCGAGGGCAAGCTGCAGCCGCACGAGTACCAGGGCGGCACTGCCAGCCTTTCCAACCTCGGGATGTACGGGATCAAGCAGTTCGATGCCGTGATCAACCCGCCCCAGGCAATGATCATGGCGGTCGGCGCTGGGGAAAAGCGGCCCTTCGTGGTCGACGATGCCCTGGCCGTGGCCACGGTGATGAGCGCCACCGGCAGCTTCGATCACCGCGCGATCGACGGTGCGGATGGTGCCGCGTTGATGCAGGCTTTCAAGAACCTGATCGAAAACCCGCTGGGGCTGGTGGCGTAACATGGCTGACCAGTACGACGTTATCGTCCTCGGTTCCGGCCCCGGCGGCTATGTCGCGGCGATCCGCTGCGCTCAGCTTGGCCTGAAGACCGCCATTGTCGAGCGGGAGAACCTCGGCGGGATCTGCCTCAACTGGGGCTGCATCCCCACCAAGGCGCTGCTGCGTTCGGCCGAAGTGCTGCACAACATGAAGCACGCGGCCGCCTATGGTCTGGCCGCAGACAATATCCGCGCCGACCTGGAAGCCGTCGTCAAGCGCAGCCGGGGCGTGGCCAAGCAACTCAACCAGGGCGTCACCCACCTGATGAAGAAGAACAAGATCGCGGTCCACATGGGCACCGGGGTCTTGAAAGGTGCGGGGAAGCTGGAAGTCACCAGTGACAAGGGCACTGAGACGCTCACCGCCAAGCACATCATCGTCGCCACCGGCGCCCGCGCCCGCGACCTGCCCTTTGCCCCGGCGGACGGCAAGCGCGTCTGGACCTATCGCCACGCGATGGTGCCGCAGGAACTGCCGAGCAAGCTGCTGGTAATTGGCTCTGGCGCGATCGGGATCGAATTCTCCAGCTTCTACAATGATATGGGCAGCGAAGTTACGGTTGTCGAGATGATGGACCGGATCGTCCCGGTTGAGGATGCTGACGTCTCCGCCTTCCTCGAGAAGGCGCTGGTCAAGCAGGGCATGACGATCATGACCGGGGCGGGGGTCGAGAAGATCGACGTCACGGCCTCAGGCGTGAAGGCCGCGATCAAGGGCAAGGATGGAAAGGTCGTCACCAGCGATTTCAGCCATGTGATCGTGGCGGTCGGAATCGTGCCAAATACTGAGAATATTGGCTTGGAAACCCTTGGAATCAAGGCTGAACGCGGGATCATCGCGATCGACGACTATGGCCGCACCAATGTGCCGGGCGTATGGGCGATCGGTGACGTCACCCCCGGCCCGTGGCTGGCGCACAAGGCCAGCCATGAAGGCGTTATCGCGGCCGAAAGCATCGCCAGGGAACTGGGCAACAAGGAGGTCCACCCCCACGCGATGGACCGCCGCAACATCCCGGGCTGCACCTATTGCCACCCGCAGGTTGCCTCGGTCGGCCTGACCGAGGCCAAGGCCAAGGAAGCGGGCTACACGGTCAAGGCTGGCACTTTCCCGTTCATCGGCAATGGCAAGGCGATCGCCCTGGGTGAGCCGGAAGGCTTCATCAAGACCGTGTTCGATGCGAAGACGGGCGAATTGCTGGGTGCGCACATGGTCGGCGCGGAAGTGACCGAGCTGATCCAGGGCTATGTCGTGGGCAAGACGCTGGAGACGACCGAGGCCGAACTGATGGCCACGGTCTTCCCGCATCCGACGCTTAGCGAGATGATGCACGAAAGCGTGCTGGCCGCTTACGGGCGCGCGCTGCACATCTGACGCGCTCATGCATCTCAACCACGCGCCAGACGCTCCGGCGGCCGATCTGATCACCTTCGAGGATTTCCTCAGGGTCGATATCCGGGTCGGCCGGATCGTCGCGGCCGAGGCCTTTCCCGAGGCGCGCAAGCCGGCCTTCAAGCTGACCATCGATTTCGGCCCTGTTATCGGCCTGCGCCGGTCATCAGCCCAGATTACCGAGCATTACACGCTGGAAGACCTGCCCGGCCGCCTTGTCGCCGCCGTGATCAACTTCCCGCCGCGCCAGATCGGCAAGTTCATGTCCGAAGTGCTGACCCTGGGTTTCCCGGATGAAGCGGGCGCGGTGGTCCTCTTCGCGCCAGACCAGGACGTGCCGCTGGGTGGTCGACTGTTCTGAGCCGGCGCTGTCGGGGTGGCGGACAGGGTGGGATAGGCCTGCGCTTCGCTCCGGCCAGCTCCGGCGCTTCGCGCCTCCGCTTCCGAACCCTCGATGGGTTCTCGCACCAATCCTGTCCTTCAGCCCTGCCGCTGGCAGGTCTGGCGGACAGGGTGGGATTCGAACCCACGGTGAGCTTGCACCCACGGCGGTTTTCAAGACCGCTGCCTTAAACCACTCGGCCACCTGTCCATACCAGACCAAACGCGGCTAGCGCCGCGTGGCGGTTTTGTCACCTGCGGTGACATCTTCGATTCCAAGACCGTTGCCTTGAACCAATCGGCCACCTGACCGCCCGTGCGCCGCTAGCGGCAAAGCGCGGGGATGTCACCCCTGTTGGATTTCCCGAATCGAACTTGCTGTGCCAAGGTCCCCCGATGGAATTTCTGCGGAACCTGCGTCTTGTTGCGCCGCTTGGCCTGGCTATCGCCGCGTTCTCCATGCCGGAAAGCCCGCTGACGGCGCAGGAAATTGCGCTTCCGCTGGGTGGCCCGCCGCCAGCTCCGGTCGATGCGGCGGCGGTCGGGTTCCAGTCATACCTGCAACTGGTCGGGGCCAAGGCACGCGGGCAGGGGGTCAGCCAGCAGGCGGTGGACGGGATCCTGGGCGGGTTGACCTATAACCCGCGCGTGGTGGCGCTCGACCGCTCGCAGCCCGGCTCGACCACTGGATCGCCGCCAGCCTTCTGGCCCTATTACCAGCGCCACATCGGCGCGGCGCGGATCAACCAGGGGCGCAGCGCACTGGCCGAGAATGCCGAGCTGGTCCGCCGGTTCGAGGCCGAATATGGCGTGCCCGCCAGCATGATCGTGGCGATCTGGGGCAAGGAAACCTTCTACGGCCGGATCAAGGGCGATTTCGACCTGGCCCGCTCGCTGGCGACGCTGGCCTATGAAGGGCGGCGACGCGACCTGTTCGAGGGAGAGCTGATCGCGCTGATGAAGATGGCCGATCGCGGCGTGCCGCGCGGGCGGATGCTGGGGAGCTGGGCCGGGGCCTTTGGCCATCCGCAGTTCCTGCCTTCGGTCTTCCTGCGCGTCGCGCGGGATGGGGATGGCGATGGCGATGCCGATATCTGGCACAGCCGCGCCGATACCTTTGCCTCGATCGCCAACTATTTCCGCGATGCCGGCTGGCGCGCGGGCGAACCCTGGGGCGTGCGGGCGAGCCTGCCGGCCGGGTTTGATCGCTCGCAATTGTCGCCACGGATTGAGGCGCCATCCTGTCCGCGCGTTCTGGCGCGCCATTCGGTGTGGAAAACCGTGGGCGAGTGGCGGGCGCTGGGGGTTGAACCACGCGCGGCCATTGCCGACCAGACCATGGCCGTGCTGTTCGAACCCGATGGCGCGGGCAACGGGGCCTTCCTCTTAACCGGGAATTATCGGGTTATCCTGCATTACAACTGCTCGAACTACTACGCACTGTCCGTGGGGTTGCTTGCAGATGAGATTGCCCGTTAACCGAAACCTGCCGCTTGCGGCGCTGACCATGCTGCTGGCGCTGGGCGCTCCCGTGAGTGCCCGGGATCGCGCGCCGCCGCCCGTGCCGGTCAATGGCCCGCAGGCCGATTACCCGATGGTGCTGGGCGCGCCGTTCGAAGTGGATGGGGTGACCTATACTCCGGCCGACACCATGAATTACGACGCGGTTGGCTATGCCGCCGGCACGGTTGCGGGCAGCGGGATCAGCGGCAGCCATCGCACCCTGCCACTGCCGAGCTATGTCGAGGTGACCTCGCTCGATACCGGGCGCACGATCCTGGTCCGGCTCGAGCGGCGCGGGCCGATGACCGGCAGCCTGCTGATCGAACTGTCGCCCGCCGCCGCTGCGCAGCTCGGCATCGTCGGTGCGCCGCGCGCGCCGGTGCGGGTCCGCCGGGTCAATCCGCCCGAGCCGGAACGCGGCGCCCTGCGCGCCGGGCAGAGCGCGCCCTTGCGGATGGATACGCCGCCTTCGCTGCTGACCGTGCTGAAGCGGCGGCTTGAACAACAGGGCGCGGGCACCCAGGTTTCGCGGCCCGGGCCGATGCCCATGCCCGACAAGCTGCCGGTGCTGCCCCCGAAGTCGGCGGTGCAGCCTGCTGTTGCCCCTGCTGTCATGCCGCCAAAGGCCGCCGTCCAGCCTGCCGTCGCGGCCAAGCCCGAACCAGTGCAACCGCGCCCGTTTGCGCGCCCTGCCGCTCCGGCGGTCAAGGCGGCCTGGACAGTTCAACTCGGTGCCTTTGGCGACCGTGCCCGCGCCGATGGCCTGGCCCGGCGCGCCGGTGGCCGGGTCGAACCGGCCGGTGCGGTCTGGCGGGTTCGCGTCGGCGGTTACGCCACGCGCGGCGAGGCCGATGCCGCGCTGGCGAAGCTGCGGGCAGCGGGATATAGCGAGGCTTCGGTCCAGCGCGCCAATTGAGGGCGAGAGGCCCCGCGCCGGTCCTGCAAGGGAGCGCGCGTGCCGGTTCAAAGGTCCATGGCCCTGCTGGTGACACTTGCTGCCGTTAGCGCGGCAGGCCAGGCTTCGCCCACAGCATCCGATCCGCCACCCGTCTCCGCGCAGCAGGCGCCGATTGCTCTGCTGGTCGATCTCTCGGCCGGGCAGACGCTCTTTTCCCGCAATGCGGACGACCGCTTCCTGCCGGCCTCGATGACCAAGACCATGACCGCGCTGGTCGCCTTCGACCTGATCGCGGCGGGCAAGCTGCGCGAGGATGCCGTGGTCACGGTCAGCCCGCGCGCGGCGCGGCTGGCGGGGCGCGGGACCACCCTGTCGCTCAGGCTCGGGCAGCAGGTAGCGGTCGCTGATCTGCTGCGCGGTGTCACCACGGCCAGCGCCAACGATGGGGCAGTCGCCCTGGCCGAAGGCGCGCTGGGCAGCGAGGCGGCGTGGATCGCGGCGATGAACGCGCGGGCTCAGGCTCTGGGCATGGCCGACAGCCGCTTTGCCAGCGTCAATGGCCTGCCCGATGGCGGCCAGACGCGGGTGACCGCGCGCGATATGGTGCGGCTGGCGCGGGCGCTGATCCACGATCACCCGCAGCTCTATCGCCGCTACTTCGGCCCGAGGACAATGACCTGGCAGGGGCAGGTCCTGGCCAGCCGGAACCCGATCAATGGCGTGGTCTCCGGGGCGGACGGGATCAAGACCGGCCACACGCGCGAGGCCGGCTATACCTTCCTTGGCGCGGTGGAGCGCGATGGGCGCCGCCTGGTGCTGGTGGTCGCCCGCGCACCGGACGAGGTCAGTCGGGCCGAGGCCGCGCGCCGCCTGGCCGAATGGGGTTATGCTGCATGGGACAGCAAACCCTTGCTGATCGCCGGGCAGATCGTGGGCGCGGCGCGGGTGCAGCAGGGTGCGGCGCGCGAAGTCGGCCTGGCGCCGCTGCGCGACTGGCGCCTGGCCGTGCCGAACGGCGGCAAGGCGACGGTCACCACTCGGATCGTCTATCGCGGGCCGCTGGTCGCGCCGCTGGCCAAGGGGCAGGTCGTGGCCGGTCTGGAAGTGACCGTCGCCGGGCAGCCGCCGCACGACATTCCGCTGGCCACCACGGCTGCGGTTAACTCGGCCGGACCGTTCGACAGGCTGGTCAATGGCCTGCTAGGGTTGCTGCCATGAAACGCGGGCGGTTCATTGCATTCGAAGGTGGAGAAGGGGCGGGCAAAAGCACCCAGGCGCGCCTCTTGGCCGAAGCCCTGTGCGAACGCGGCCAGCCCTGTGTTGTCACCCGTGAGCCGGGCGGCACGCCGGGGGCAGAGGCGATCCGCGCGCTGCTGCTGGGCACCGAGGGGGAGGGGTGGCATCCCCGCGCCGAGGCCCTGCTGTTCGCAGCGGCCCGGTCCGACCATGTCGAGCGGCTGATCGTTCCCGCGCTGGAACGGGGCGATTGGGTGATCTGCGATCGCTTCGTCGATTCGAGCCGTGCGTACCAGGGCGGCGGCGGGGGCCTGTCCGATGCCGAAGTGCTCGACCTGCACCGGATTGGTAGCGGCGGGATCCTGCCCGACCTGACCCTGCTGGTCGAGGTTTCGTCCGAAGTCGTCTCCCAGCGCCTTGCTGCGCGCGATGGTGACAATGCCGACCGGATTGGCGGGCGCGATGCCGCTTATCACGCGGCCGTTGGCGCGGCTTTCCGCCGCTTTGCCGATGCCGAGCCGGCCCGCTTCGCCCGGATCGATGGCGATGGCGATGCGGCCAGCGTCCATCGCGCCGTCCTGGCAGCCTTGGGACTGGCATGATGCTGCGCGGGCATGAAGCGGCCTGGGCCGAATGGCGCGCAGCGCTGGGCTCCGAGCGGATGCACCACGCCTGGATCCTCGCCGGGCCGCGCGGTCTCGGCAAGGGGCAGTTCGCGCGCGCGGCTGCGGCGGCGCTGGTGGCGGAGCGCGGCATTCCTCAGCCCGAGCCGGACAAGCACCCCGATATCCTGATCCCGGAACATCCGCCCGAGAACAAGGAAGAGGAAAAGAAGCGCGCCGATGGCGATATGGACATTCGCCGCAAGCGCTCGATCCCGATCGACGAGATCCGCGCGGTGCAGCATCGCCTGACGACCCGGCCCACGCTCGGCAGCCGCCGGGCGGTAATCATCGATCCGGCCGACGATCTGGAGAAGGGAGCGGTCAATGCCCTGCTCAAGAGTCTGGAAGAGCCGCCGGTCGGAACCTACTTCCTGCTGATCGCCCATCGCCCCGGTCGACTGCTGCCGACGATCCGGTCGCGCTGCCGGATGTTGCGCTTTGCTCCGCTGCCCGATGCCGATGTCCATGCGATCCTCAGCCAGGTAGCCCCAGAGGCACCCTTTGAGGCCCTTGAAGCGGCAGTTACGGCAGCGCTTGGTGCACCTGGTGTGGCCCTTGAGTTCCTGTTGCAGGACCTTGGCCCGCTGCACCGGGTGATGCTGGAAATCGTCGCGCGTGGCGATGCCGACTTCGCCTTGCGCGGCGCGTTGGCCGAAGCGATCGGCACCCGGCCCGATCGCGAACGGATGCAGGCTGTGGTCGAGCTGGCCCGCGCGGTCATCGCGGCCGACCTGGCCCAGGCCCCGCGCGAACGGCAGCAGCGGATCATCGCCGCCCATGCCGAGCTGGTCCGCCTTGCCGCGCAATTGCCGACCTACAATTTCGATCCGGGGCTGGCAGTGATGGAAATTGGCGGGTTGCTGGCCTCCGCCGCGATGCCTAGAGAAGCCGCGTAACCCATCCTTGAAAGACAAGCACCCGGCCATGGCCGAACCATTCTATATCACCACCGCCATTGCCTATCCCAATGGCAAGCCGCACATCGGCCACGCTTACGAGGCGATTGCCGCCGATGCCATTGCCCGCTTCCAGCGCGCGATGGGCCGTGACGTCCGCCTGGTTACCGGCACAGACGAGCATGGCCTGAAAATGGACCAGACGGCGCGCAAGGCGGGTCGCGAAACGCTCGATTTTGCGACGGAAATGTCGGACTATTTCCGTGAAATGTGCGCCGCTCTTAACATTTCCTATGACGCGTTTTGCCGCACCACCGAAGACCAGCACAAGGCCGCTAGCGTGGCGATCTGGCAGGCGATGCAAGCGGCGGGGGACCTCTATCTCGATCGTTATGAGGGCTGGTACTCGGTCCGTGACGAGGCGTTTTATGACGAAAGCGAGCTGACCGAAGAGGAAGGGGGGCAACGCCTTTCGCCGCAGGGTACGCCGGTGGAATGGACGGTTGAGGAAAGCTGGTTCTTCCGCCTGTCGAAGTATCGCGATTACCTGATCGAACTCAACGAAACGCCCGGTTTCCTTGAACCGGAGAGCCGCCGCAACGAAGTGCTGGCCTTCCTCAAGGGCAACGAGCTGCGCGACCTGTCGGTGTCGCGGACCAGTTTCGACTGGGGTGTGCCGGTGCCGGGCAGTCCGGGCCATGTCATGTACGTCTGGGTCGATGCCCTGACGACCTATCTCACCGGTATCGGGTTCCCCGAACGTGGAGGCGAGTTCGACCGGTTCTGGCCGGCCAACCTGCACCTGATCGGCAAGGACATTGTCCGGTTCCATACGGTCTATTGGCCGGCCTTCCTCAAGAGCGCAGGACTGCCAGCGCCGAAGGCCGTGTTCGGCCACGGCTTCCTGCTGCACCGCGGCGAGAAGATGTCGAAATCGCTGGGCAACGTGGTCGATCCACTCGAGCTGGCGGAATGCTTCGGTGTAGACCAGCTGCGCTATTTCCTGCTGCGCGAAGTCAGCTTCGGGCAAGATGGGTCCTATTCGGCGGAAGCCATCGTCACCCGCTGCAATGCCGAACTGGCCAACAGCTTCGGCAACCTGGCGCAGCGTTCGCTGTCGATGATCTTCAAGAACCTCGATGGGCAGCTGACGGCCTTCGATCCTGCTGAAGCGGACCGCGCACTGCTGGACCTGGTCCAGACGGCCTGTGCGAAGGATTTCCCGGCCGCCTTTGGGACACTCGACCTGTCCGGCGCGATCGAGGCCTGGATGAAGGCGGTGTTCGCCTGCAATCAGTATGTCGATGAACAGGCCCCCTGGGCGCTGCGCAAGACCGATCCCGAGCGGATGCGGGTAGTGCTGATGACCCTGTTCAGCGCGGTGCGCTCGCTCGCCATCGCGATCCGTCCGGTCGTCCCCGCTTCGGCTGACCGCCTGCTCGACCAGATGGGCATCGCCGCCGACGCCCGCGATTTCGGCGCGTTGGCGGATGGTGGCTGGCTTGCTGCGCTGGCTGCTTCGGGCTTTGTCCTCGCTCAGCCGGTTGGCGTGTTCCCCCGGCTCGATCTGCCGGCGGAGGAGGCCGAGGGCTGATGCTGATCGATTCCCACTGCCACCTCGAATACAAGGGACTGGTGGAGGATCAGCAGGCCGTGCTGGCCCGCGCCCGCGCGGCTGGGGTGGGGGGCTTCCTGTCGATTTCGACCCGCCAGCGCGAATGGGGCCAGGTGATCGGCACGGCCGAACGTGAGGCCGATGTCTGGGCCAGCGTCGGCATCCACCCGCACGAAGCCGACGCCCACGCCGATATGGGCGAAGCCGCCCTGCTGGAAATCGCCGCGAATCCGCGGGTAATCGCCATCGGCGAAACCGGGCTCGATTACTATTACGATCATTCCGACCGTGAAACGCAGCAGGCGCTGTTCCGTCAGCATATCGCCGTGGCCCGCGAAACCGGGCTACCGCTGATCGTCCACACCCGCGATGCCGAGGACGATACGGCGCGGATCATGACCGAGGAAATGGAGCGGGGTGCCTATCCGGCGCTGATCCACTGTTTCACCGCCTCGGCCGACTTTGCCCGGATCGTGCTCGATCTTGGCCTGACGATCTCGCTGTCTGGTATCGTAACCTTCAAGAATGCGAAGGATTTGCAGGCCATTGCGGCCGAAGTGCCCGAAGACCGTCTGCTGGTGGAAACCGATGCACCATTCCTCGCGCCGGTGCCTAATCGCGGCAAGGTCTGCGAACCGGCTTTCGTGGCAGATACTGCCCGCTTCCTGGCCGAACTGCGCGGGGTTTCGCCTGAGGCCCTGGCCGAAACGACCACCCGCAATTTCCAGCGGCTCTTTGCCAAGGCGGCGCTGTGAAGCTGCTGATGCTGGGTTCCGGCACCTCGACTGGGGTGCCGCGCATTGGCAACGACTGGGGCCTGTGTGACCCCAACGAGCCGCGCAACCGGCGCAGCCGCGCTTCGATCCTGGTGGAAGGCAAGGCGGGCCAGCGGATCCTGGTCGATACCTCGACCGATCTGCGCCAACAGTTGCTGGCCAACGGGATCGACCGGCTCGATGCGGTGTTCTGGACCCATGATCATGCCGACCATGCTCACGGCATCGATGACCTGCGGCCGCTGCGCTATGGCCGTGGTGGCCCGATCCCTGGCTATGCCGTGGATGAAACCGCGCGGCGGTTGCGGCGGCGGTTTGACTACGTTTTCGCCGGGCAATTCGGTTACCACACCATAGTCGAGCTCGACACGCTGGAACGGCTGCGGATCTGCGCCGGGTTCGCCATCGGTCATTGCCAGATGCCGCACGGACCCGCGCAAAGCACGGCGTTCCGGTTTGAATGTGACGGTAAATCAATTGGCTATGCCACAGACTTCAGTGCGATTACGCGTCAGATGGTTGAACTGTTCGATGGGATCGACCTGCTGGTGGTCGATTGCCTGCGCCGCGAACCGCATCCGACCCATGCGCACCTCGGCATGTCGCTCGAACTGGTCCAGGCCTGCCGCGCCGATCGCGCCGTGCTGACTCATCTCGACAAGAGCATGGATTATGTCACGCTGAGTGGCGAAGTGCCGAGCCATGTGATGGTCGGCTATGACGGGCTGGAGATCGAACTGTGAGCATGACGGCGCAAATCGTTGCGATCATTGCGGCGCTGGCGAGCCTGTTCCTGGTGCTGCGCGGTTATCGCAGCCACGGGGTCAGCAGCAGCAACACCATGAAGATGGCCTTGGCCTGGGCCGTGATCATCCTGGTGGTGGTAGGGGTTGTAAGGCTGCTAGCGGGCTGATTGGCGCCGTTGGGCGACTTTGAATTTTACATAATATATATTATCACTCTTATATGACCGGACCAGCCATGTCCCCGCTCGACCGCCTTCTCGCCATCATGGCCCGCCTGCGCGATCCCGAGCACGGCTGCGAATGGGATCTGGTGCAGACCTTCGCGACGATCGCGCCCTATACGATCGAGGAAGCTTATGAGGTGGCGGATGCGATCGACCGTAATGACCTCGCCGCGCTTAAAGATGAACTGGGTGACCTGCTGCTCCAGGTCGTGTTCCATTCGCGGATCGCCGAGGAAGCCGGTCATTTTTCCTTCGCTGACGTCGCGGCGGCAATCAGCCAGAAGATGGAAGCGCGCCATCCACACATCTTCGGGGCAGAAACCGACGACGGGCAGTCGCGCGAGGAGCGTTGGGAGGGTCTGAAGGCCGAGGAACGGAGGGCCAAGGGCGCAACCAGTGCGATGGACGGTGTTGCCCTCGCCCTGCCGGCGCTGCTCCGAGCCGAGAAGCTCCAGAAGCGCGCGGCGCGGCACGGGTTCGACTGGCCCGATCGCGAGGGCCCGGCCGACAAGGTGCGCGAGGAAATGGCCGAGCTGGCCGCTACCGAAACGGAAGCGGAACAGCTGGAAGAGGCCGGCGATCTCCTGTTTGCTGCGGTGAACCTCGTCAGGGCCTATGGTGTGCCCCCTGAAGACGCCTTGCGTGCCGCCAATGCCAAGTTTGAGTGCCGCTTCAGGGCCATGGAAGTGCTCGCGCAAAAGCGCGGACAGGACTTTGCCGCGCTCGATCTGGAGAGCCAGGAAGCCCTGTGGCGTGACGTCAAGGCGTCAGAGCCGGGCAAAGCGCCCTAGCTCGCGCGGTTCCAACCGCACCGTCAGCCGGCGCAGCGGTCCGCGCTCGTCCTCGCCCCCATCCTCGTCAGCCATGACCTCGCCATGGGCGTAAAGCCAGGCAATCCGCTGGCCATCGCTGACCGGCACGGTGAACTCATGTGGCCGCGCCCCTGCGGTCAGCAGGCGGGCCACCGCCGCCAGCAACTCGTCGCAGCCGCCCCCGGTCAGGGCCGAGAGCGGAACAATCACCTCGTCAGGATGCGCGGAAATCTGGGCCTGGAGTTCCTCCGCACGATCGGGCGGCAGCAGGTCCCACTTGTTCCAGGCCTCGACAATCGGGATCGTCGGGACGGCTCCCTCTCCCTCGATCAGGCCCAGTTCCTCGAGCACCTCGAGAACTTGCCGCTTCTGGGCAAGGCTGTCGGGATTGGCGATATCGCGAACGTGAACGATGACGTCAGCGGCTGTCACTTCTTCGAGCGTGGCTCGGAAGGCGGCAACCAGCTGGGTCGGCAGGTCCGAGATGAACCCCACGGTGTCCGAGAGAATCGCCTTTTCAACGCCTGGCAGCCGGATTCGGCGCATGGTCGGATCAAGCGTGGCGAACAGCAAATCCTCGGCCATTACGCCCGCCCCGGTCAGGTGGTTGAACAGGGTCGACTTGCCGGCATTGGTATAACCGACCAGCGCAATGACCGGCCAAGGTGCCTTCTCGCGGCGGCTCCGGTGCAGGCCGCGCGTGCGCCGTACCTGTTCCAGTTCGCGGCGCAGGCGGGCCATGCGATCGCGGATCATGCGCCGGTCGGCTTCGATCTGGGTTTCGCCAGGGCCACCAAGGAAGCCAAAGCCGCCGCGCTGGCGTTCAAGGTGGGTCCATGATCGCACAAGTCGCCCAGCCTGGTAATCGAGATGGGCCAGTTCAACTTGCAGACGGCCTTCTGCGGTCGCCGCGCGTTCGCCAAAGATCTCGAGGATCAGGCCGGTGCGGTCGATCACCTTACGCTTCAGCTTTTCTTCAAGATTGCGCTGTTGGATCGCCGTGAGCGAACCATCGACGATGACCAGTTCGGCCTGTTCCATCTCGCAGGTGGCGAAGATGTTCTGGATCTGGCCTTCGCCGAACAGGGTGCCGGCGCGCGCTTCGCGGATCGGGACGATGATTGCATCGGCCACGGCCAGTCCGATTGCCAGGGCAAGGCCCTTGGCCTCTTCCAGCCGCGCTTCAGGATCTGCGCCCCCGCCGCGCACTCTAAACGACGGACGAACGACCACAGCCCGTGCGCCGCGGGTCACGTCCTCGCGATTGTCATCCAGGAAGCTCAGGCGGGTTCATCCTCGTCGCCATCCCACTCGCCGGTCAGATCGACCGGGGTGACGGGCTGGATCGTCGAAACCGCGTGCTTGTAGGCCAATTGGACATAGCCTTCGCGCTCAAGGAGCATGCAGAACAGGTCATAGGCCGCAACGCGCCCCTGCAGCATCACGCCGTTGACCAGGAACATGGTGACCTGGACAGCTTCCTTGCGCAGGCTGGAAAGGAACACGTCCTGCAGCAGGCGCGCCTTCTTGCCGCCCTCGCCCGCGCTGCCGAACTGGCGCGCGTCGACCGGCTGGCTGGGCATGATCGTCGACACAGCATGCTTGTAGACGAGTTGCGATTGCCCATCGCGGCGCAGCAGGATCGAGAAATTGTCGAACCAGGTGACAATGCCCTGCAGCTTGACGCCCTTCACCAGGAACATGGTGACCGGGACCTTGTTCTTACGCAGAAGGTTGAGGAACTGATCCTGGAGGTTCTGCCCCTTCCCGGCGGCAGCGGCAGCAGCAATCGGGGCTTCTTCGACCGGGCTTTCGGCCTTTGCAGGACGCGGACGTGCGCTCAGCGTGCGAGAGGTCATTACTGGCTCCTTCGTTCTTGGCGGCCGCAATTGCGGTCCGCATTCTGGCTGCCGAGGCAGCCGCTTTCATTACCGGCAAGCTATCCTGACCAGCCTCCTGCCGCAATGCACAATTTTTGGGGTTGCTCAGTTGAGGCCGGCACCTTCCTCTTCGTCCTCATCTTCGCGGCGATCGACCATGCCCAACAGCTTGAGCTTGCGATGCAGGGCAGAGCGTTCCATCCCGATAAAGGCTGCCGTTCGCGAGATATTCCCTGAAAAGCGCCTGATCTGAACCCGCAAGTATTCGCGTTCGAAGTTCTCCCGCGCTTCGCGCAGCGGCACACCCATCAGCGCACTCAGGCCGGATTCGCCAGAAATTCGGCCGTTCAGCAGTTCGGATGGAAGCATGTCCGCCTCGATCCTTGCCAGCCGTTCGCGCGGGGTCAGGATGATTGTCCGTTCGACCAGGTTGCGCAACTGGCGCACGTTGCCGGGCCATTCGTAGCTTTGCAGCGCGGCCAGCGCCTCCATCGCCACTTCGGGCGGCGCCACGCCCTGGTCGGCGGCGAAGCGGGCGAAGAAGTGATCGACCAGCGCGGGAATGTCCTCGCGCCGCTCCGCCAGCGACGGGATTGTTACCGGCACGACATTCAGCCGATAAAACAGGTCCTCGCGGAAACGCCTTTCGGCGATCTCTCGCTCGAGGTCCCGCGCGGTCGAGGAAACCACCCGCACGTCGACCCTGATCTGACGATGCCCGCCAACCCTGACGAAGCTCTGCTCGGTCAGAACGCGCAGGATCCGGGCCTGGGTGGAAAGCGGCATGTCTGCCACCTCATCGAGGTAAAGCGTCCCACCATCGGCCATTTCGAGCAGGCCAGCCCGCACCAGCTTGCCGCCCGATTCCTCGCCAAACAGTTCCTGTTCGAACCGTTCCGGGGTGATCCTGGCGGAGTTCACAGTAACGAAAGCGTGACCCGCGCGAGGGCTCCACGAATGCAGCAGTCGCGCAGCAACTTCCTTGCCTGCCCCGGCAGGTCCGGAGATCAGCAGCCGACTGCCGGTATTGGCGACCCGCTTCAATGTCGCGCGCACCTGGTTGATCGCGCTGGAATTGCCAGTGAACTCATCGGCGGTGACAAAGCCTTCGCGCAGCCGGGCATTCTCGCGGCGCAGGCGCTCGGTCTCGGTGGCGCGGGCTACCAGCAACAGCAGGCGCTCGGCCTCGAATGGCTTCTCGATGAAATCCATGGCCCCGCGCCCGATCGCGGAGACGGCGGTATCGATGTTGCCGTGACCCGAGAAAATGATCACCGGCAGTTCCGGTTCCCGGGTCTTGATCGCGTCGAGCACTTCGAGCCCGTCCATGGGGCTGCCATGGAGCCAGACATCGAGCAGGACCAGGCTCGGCCGCCGCTGGTCGATCATGTCCAGGGCCGTAGTGCTGTCCCCGGCCATTCGACAATCATAGCCTTCATCGCTGAGCACGCCGGCCACGAGTTCGCGGATATCGCGTTCATCGTCGACGATCAGGATATCGAGTGCCATCTGATAAATCCGTCCTGTACCTATGCTACCGCATCCGGCGCACGGGCGCCGGCTAACGGGTCACGCGCGAAGCGCATTGTCACAATCGTGCCCTCGACTTCTCCGGGCGCAAAACTCATCTCGCCGCCGTGTTCCTCGACGATCTTGTTGACGATCGCCAGGCCCAGGCCGGTCCCCTTGTCGCGGGTGGTCACGTAGGGTTCGATAATTCGCTCGCGATCCTGCGGCAGGCCGATCCCGTTATCGGCAATGGTCACGATCAGATCATCTCCGCGCAGGCGCAGGACGACGTCAATGCGTCCGCGATAATCGGCTTCGGATATTTTCTGTCTTGCCTCAATTGCTTCAGTGGCATTCTTGAGAACATTTGTCATGGCCTGACCGAACTGATGCCGATCGCAGGCGATCAATTCGATCCCGGGATCGGCGGCGAAGTTGAAGTTGATCTCTGGGCGGGCAACTTCCTGCAGGAACAGCGCCTGACGAGCGAGATCGACCGGATCCTCGCTACGGAATACTGGCTTGGGCAGGCGCGCGAACGATGAGAATTCGTCCACCATCTTCCGCAGGTCACCAACCTGGCGGATGATCGTGCTGGTCAGCTCGTCGAACAACTCGGTATCGGCGGTCACCTGCTTGCGATAACGGCGCTTCAGCCGCTCGGTCGCGAGCTGGATCGGCGTCAGCGGATTCTTGATTTCATGCGCGATCCGCCGGGCCACGTCGGACCAGGCCGCCTGTCGCTGGTCGAGGAGCTGGCGGGTGATGTCCTCGAATGTGACCACCTGACCGGTTGGGCTGGCACTGACCTTCACGGCCAGCGTCAGCAGGTCGTTGCCGCGGGCATATTGCACAATGCCCTGATCGCGCCCGCTTTCCAGCAGGGTCGCGAACTGCGGAACCAGTTGGCTCAGCGGTTCACCGATTGGCACCGTGCTGGCCGGTTCAAGCAGCAGCTTCTGCGCGGCCCCGTTCATCAGGCGGATTTCTCCGTTCCTGCCTGTCGATACGACCCCGGCCGTAACCGATTCGAGCACGGCTTCGATGAAGGCGCGGCGTTCGTCGAGCTGCTGGTTGGCTCCGACCAGTGCCTGCGTCTGCTGCTCCAGTTGCTGGGTCATGCGGTTGAAGGCACGGTTGAGCAGTCCGATTTCGTCCGCGCCGGTCCGTCCCTCCACCCGCATCGAGAAATTGCCCGCCCCCACCGCCCGCGCAGCGTCGACCAGGTCATAGAGCGGCTTCACCTGACGATCGGCAAAGCGCAAGGCGAACCAGACCGACAGTCCGACAAGGGCCAGTGAGGCGACAAACAGGGCGACGTTCGACTGCAGCTGCAGGTTGCGGGTGCGCTCGGTCAGTTCCGCATAGTCGCGAACAATGCTTTGCGCGCGCTGCCCTTGGGCGAGGCTCAGCAGGTCGTTCATGCGTGCGGTGTAGAGGTAAAGTCCAAGGCGCCGATCGACTGGGGTAAGCGCCTCGATCTTGTCGGGCTTGGTATCGACCACGATGTCCGCACCCTGATCCAGCTGGCGCGCAATCGTGGCAGACGCCTGCTTCGAGAGCGGGTTTGCGCCCGGGAAATAGGCTGCCGGCTGCAGGGAGCCGTCAGCCACTTTCTTGAGGATGATCGAGTCGTTGATGTCTCGGTTGGTAACCTGAAACTCGTAGTATTCGAGAAACTCGTCGCTGTTTGGATCGCGCTGGATCAGAAAGTCCCTGAGGTCCGCCGCCATGGCCAGCGACGAGTACTTCATGTCGTTTTCGGTCTGCTCGTAAAAGCCGAGCGCCAGCTTGTTGGAGTTTTCGAGCAGCCCGCGCGACTTGTCGGAGAACCAGAATTCGACCGCGGACTGGAACAGGAACGAGGCGAAGATCGCGACCAGCAGGGTCGGCACGGCTGAAATGAGCGAGAACAGGAACACCAGCCGGACATGCAGTTGTCCGGTGCCCCCCGCCACTTCGCGCGCCCGTTGCAAGGCCAGCCGTCGCCCCAGCAGGACCAGGATGCCCAGTGCCGGGATCAGGGTGCCGACGAGCAGGGTTGCGGTCAGATCGGTCGGCAGCAGCGCATCGGCCCGGGTTCGCGCCGAGATCACGTACCAGCTGATCGCGGTCATCACCAGGAAGGCCAGAACCGAGCTGATTTCCATGATTGCGAAGAAGTTGGCCCGCCGCGCTGCCAACTGGATCCGCCGCCACCAGCGGGGCCAGCCATTGCTGCGCAGAGGAGAGGCGGCAGGCTTCATCGTTGCGCGGTTACAACACCCCTGTTGCAGAAAAGCAAGGGGCTGACCGACGAATGGTCAGCGCGCCAGCTCAACCGGGCTTATTCCAAGCTCGCTCAGTCGCTTGCGAAGCGTATTGCGATTGATCCCCAGGACCTGGGCGGCGCGCAGCTGGTTTCCGCCGGTATCGCGCAAGACGGCTTCAAACAGTGGTCGTTCGAATGCAGCGAGCGCCGTGTCGTAGACCGTGCCTGGTGCCGGGCGTTCGCTTGCCAGCCAGGCAAGCACGGCGAGGTCCAGCCCCCCTTCCCCGGCCGCCTCATCGCGGCGCAGGTTTGCTTCGAGCAGAGCGGCGAGCGCATCGCCATCGATGGTGTCCTCACGCGCCAGCAAGGCCAGGCGATAGATGAAGTTGCGCAGTTCCCGCACGTTACCGCGCCAGGGTTGGCGGGCCAGCAGTGCGGCCGCCGCATCGGACAACCGCCGCCGCGGCAAGCCCTCCTGAGCCGCCAGCGAGAGGAAATGGCGGGCCAGCGCGGGAATGTCATCGGCCCGCTCGCGCAGCGGCGGGAGTACGATTGGAACCACGTTGAGCCGGTAATAGAGGTCTTCGCGGAAATTGCCGGCAGCGATCATCGGTTCGAGGTCGCGGTTCGTCGCCGCGATGATCCGAACATCGACCTTGATTTCCTCGCGTCCGCCAACCCGGCGGATCGATCCGGATTGCAGTGCGCGGAGCAGACGAGTCTGGGCCTGCATCGGCATGTCACCGATTTCGTCGAGGAACAGCGTGCCACCATTGGCCTGTTCGAACTTGCCGATGTGGCGGGCAACGGCGCCGGTAAACGCGCCCTTTTCGTGACCGAACAGTTCGCTTTCGATCAGTTCGGCCGGGATCGCGGCGGTGTTTACCGCCACAAATGGACCCGCCTTGCGATGGCCAAGCTGGTGGATCGCTTCGGCGACCAATTCCTTGCCCGTGCCACTTTCGCCCAGCACCAGCACGGTCAGATCGTTGCGCAGCACGCGCGTGATCATGCGGTAGACCGCCTGCATCGGAGCGGAGCGCCCGACCAGTGGCAAGCCGGCCGGAGCAGCCTCGCCCTCCTCCCCCAGTCGTGAGCCGGCATTGCCGACGGCCTGCCGCACCGTGCGCGCGAGTTCGTCGATGTCGAACGGCTTGGGGAAATATTCAAATGCGCCGGTATCGGTGGCCCGTACGGCCGTATCGAGCGTGTTCTGCGCCGAGAGGATGATGATTGGCAGTTCGGGATCGGCTGCGCGGACCCGGTCAATCGTCGCAATGCCATCGCCGTCGGTCAGGATCACATCGGTGACCAGCGCCGAGAACCGGCGCTCGGCAAGCTGCCGGTCACGTTCGGCAATCGAGACGCAATGGACGACATCGAAGCCTTCGGCTTCAAGCGCAGCGGTGATCACGATGGCGATCGAGGGATCGTCCTCGACCAGCAAGACGCTCATGATGCGGCTCCTCCGGTGCGTGGCGTGGCCTGGTCTGCCATGGCCAGGTGAACCCGGAAATGGGTCAGGCCTGCTGCTTCCTCACGATCGTGCGTGATCCGCCCGTTCATGTCGCGGACCATCCGGCGGACGAGGGCGAGTCCCAGTCCCTGCCCGCTCTTCTTGGTGGTCACGAAGGGCTCGAACAGGTGGTCGCGAACTGTTCGTTCCACGCCGGGGCCATTATCGCTCACCCGCAGCTCGATCGGCAGGCGCACGGGTTGCCCGGCGACTGTCCGGTGCAGTTGCAGCCCGCTGGCAAAACGCGTCCGCACGGTAATCCGGGGGGCAGCAACCTCCGCGCTGGCTTCGGCGGCGTTGGACAGCAGGTTGATGAGCACCTGGACCAGCGCATCGGCATTGGCGAGGACCGGGGGGAGCGACGGATCGAACTCCTCCGCGATCGGTGGTGCCTTGCCGCCCGCTTCGATAACCGCGCGTGCGCGCCGGATCGCTTCGTGCAGATTGCAGGACTCAAGCTTTGGTGGGGTCCGGCTCGACAGCGATTGCATCTGGTCGATCAGGCTGGCGATCCGGTCGACCTCTTCGGCAATCAGCCCGGTAAGCGCGCGTTCGCTGCCCGACAGCTTGCGAGCCAGCAGCTGGGCCGCGCCCTTGATCCCGGCCAGGGGGTTCTTGATCTCGTGCGCCAGGATCTCGGGTGCGCGTGGGACACTGTCATCGTTATCGTCACCGCGCAGGGCCTCGGCGCTCATCGCGTCATGCAGCGTCATGACCTGCCAGCCAGGCTGATCGACCAGCGGCGCGACCGTGACGTCAAGACGGCGCAGCCCCTGCCCCGTCACCATTACCGGAGTAGCGCGCGCCGAAATCTGGGCGTCGCTAGCGGTCATCCGTTCGCCAAGGCGCGGCTCTTCAAAGCGGATGACGTCGCTGACGGGGCGGTCGATCAGGCGACGGCTGCTCTGGCCGAGCAGTTGCTCGGCTGCCGGATTGGCGCTGGCAATGCGCTGCCCGGGGGCCAGCAGCAGCAAAGCCAGTGGCAGGCTGGCAAGCTGGCGCGCCGGATCAGCCACTGACGTCAGGCCGCCAGCCGCGACAGGAACGGGGCATAGAACTCGCGCAGGCTGCGCATGACCTTGTCGGCATCGTCCACGAAGTTGATGCGATTGCGGAACTCGGCCGAACCATGCAGGCCCTTGGTGTACCAACCGAGGTGCTTGCGGGCCATCTTGACCCCGGTGTCCTTGCCGTAATGGCTGAGCATATCCTCGTAATGCTCTATAATTACGGACAATTGTTCATCGATCGAAGGGTCGGGCACGGCGATACCGTGTTGCCACCAATGCATCACCTGGCCTAGCAGCCAGGGTTTGCCATAGGCCCCGCGCCCGATCATGACGCCATCCGCGCCAGACAGTTTCAGCGCTTTTGCCGCATCCTCGATCCCGCAGATGTCGCCATTGACGATCACCGGGATCGAAACGGCTTCCTTGACCTGGCGGACAAAGGCCCAGTCCGCCTCGCCCTTGTACATCTGGTTGCGGGTACGGCCGTGGACGGTGACCATTTTCGCGCCGATATCCTCGGCAATCCGGGCCAGTTCGGGAGCATTGAGGCTATCGTGGCACCAGCCCATCCGCATCTTGACCGTTACCGGCACTTTCACAGCCTTGACCGTCGCCTCGATCAGTTTGGTGGCCAGCGGCACCTCGCGCATCAGGGCCGACCCGGCATAGCCATTGACCACCTTGCGCACCGGGCAGCCCATGTTGATGTCGATCACGGCGGCCCCGCGATCCTCGACCAGTTTGGCCGCCTCGCCCATCTGTGCCGGATCGCAGCCGACCAGCTGCATCGAAACCGGCTCCTCGATCTGGTCCCACATCGCCTTCTGCACCGAGACCCGCGTTTCGCGGATCGCGGCGGGGCTGGCGATCATTTCCGTGACGTTGAGGCCAGAGCCATATCGGCGCACGAGCTTGCGGAACGGCAGGTCGGTAACCCCGGTCATCGGGGCTAGGATCACCGGGCATTCGATGCGGATCGGACCAACATCGACCGGGGTGACCGGCGGAGGCGGGGGAAGCGAGGTCATTGGTTTTACAGTACTGCCTAAAATTTGGGCAGCACATAGGGAATTGCCGGAAACACGGCAAGTCTTTACCGGCGCTGCAACCATGACCAGTTCAGCGCCTCCCCTACCCTCCGTTGCCGCCGTGATTGTTGCGGCCGGCCAAGGCTTGCGCGCTGGGCAAGCATTGCCCAAGCAGTTCGCCCGCTGGCGCGGCAAGCCGGTGGTGCGCCATTCAGCCGAGGCGCTTGCGGCGGCCGGTATTGCGCCAATCGTGGTGATGATCCCGGACGGTGCGGAGGCGATCGCGGCTGAATGCCTTGCGGGCATTCCGACCATCCGGCTCGTGACCGGCGGCGCGACCCGCCAGGAATCGGTGCGACGCGGGCTGGAGGCGTTTGCTGGCGAAGCGCCCGGCATTGTCCTGATCCACGATGCCGCGCGCCCGGTGCTGCCGCGCGAGGTGATCGATCGCCTGGTCGCGGCGCTGGCGGTTCAGCCGGGAGCCATCCCGGTGCTGCCAGTGGTGGACAGCCTGACTGAGGCCGACGGTAACCTGATGGGTAGTCCCGCCCGGCGCGAAGCCTTGCGCCGGGTGCAGACCCCGCAGGCCTTTCGCTTTGCGGATATCCTTGCGGCCCATCGCGGCTGGCAAGGTGCCGCGGATGCCGGAGACGATGCCCAGGTCGCCCGCGCTGCCGGATTGGCCGTGGCGCTGGTCGAAGGAGACGAGCTTTTGCACAAGCTGACCTATGCGAGCGATTTCGCCGCTGACCTTCCGCCGGTCCGGATCGGTACCGGTTATGACGTCCACCGGCTTGCTGTCGGCGAGGAGCTATGGCTTGGCGGCGTGAAGATCGAGCACACCCATGGTCTTTCCGGCCACAGCGATGCTGACGTCGCGATCCATGCCCTGGTCGATGCAATCCTGGGGGCGATTGGCGATGGCGATATCGGCAGCCATTACCCGCCCAGCGATCCGCAGTGGAAGGGCGCGTCATCCGACCGGTTCCTCGCCCATGCCATCCACCTGGCGAACGGCGCTGGGTACCGCATCGGCAATGTCGATCTGACGATCATCTGTGAAGCGCCGAAGATCGGCCCGCATCGCGCCACGATCCGGGCTCGCCTGGCAGAGATCATGGGTACGGGGCTTGAGGCTGTGAGCGTCAAGGCCACCACCACCGAGCGGCTTGGCTTCACCGGGCGCGGCGAAGGCATTGCCGTCCAGGCCGTCGCCACGCTGCTGCGTGACTGAAGGATCCCGATGATGCGCAAGTTTACCCTGACCTTGACGATGCTCGCGGCCTTAAGCCCCGGCATGGCAGCTGCTCAGCAAACACCGCCCTGCCTCACTGCGCAGGAATTCACGGCCGTATCGACCTTTGCTCTGCCCGGCCTGATCCGGGGCGTGGCGCAGCGCTGCCAGCCGGTCTTGCCGCAGGATGCCTTTCTGCGGAGCCAGTCCGAAAACCTGGCCCAGCGCTATACCGCCGGTCGCGATCGCGCCTGGCCCGAGGCCAAGGCGGCCTTCCTGAAAGTAGGCGGCGGGCTTGATCCCCAGGCAGCGAGCCTGTTCAAGGCCATGCCGGATGAAAGCCTGAAGCCCTTCGTCGAAAGCGCGGTCAGCACCATGGTAGCCCAGCAGATGCCGACCGACCGGTGCAGCGCGGTTGACCGCCTGGTCATGCTGCTGTCCCCCCTGCCCCCGTCGAGCACCGCCGAAGTGATCGGCCTTGCCGCCGGACTTGGTGCCCGCAGCGGCCAGGCGCGCGTGGGCAAGCTGGCACTCTGCAAGGCCTGAGGAGCAAGATTCGTGGATAGCCTGTTGCCCGATGACATCGTCGCCCTCGCCGCCCGGGTCGTGGCGGAAAACATGGCGGCCGGGCGCACGGTAGCGCTTGCTGAAAGCTGCACGGGCGGGCTCGTCGCTGCCGCGATCACCGAGATTCCGGGTTCATCCGCTGTCCTCGACCGGGGTTTCGTGACCTACTCGAACGAGGCCAAGCAGGAAATGCTGGGCGTCAATCCCGACATCATCGATACCTTCGGTGCGGTCTCCATCGCCTGTGCCTGGGCCATGGCCCAGGGTGCGCTCAAGCGCAGCGGCACGGACGTGGCCGTGGCAATCAGCGGCATCGCCGGGCCTGGCGGTGGATCGCCGCAGAAGCCGGTGGGCACGGTGGTCTTTGCCCGCGCCATCCGTGGTCAAGGGGAGGAAGAGGCCCTAGCCGAGGAGCGTCTGCTGGACGGCTCAAGCCGCGCCACGGTGCGCCATCAGGCGACGCTGGTCGCGCTGGAACTGCTGCTGCCGTAAAGCACTTCGGCGCGGGCCTCGAAGGCGCCGACCATCTTGCGGAACGCCCGGTCGAAGTATTGCCCGGCCAGCTTTTCGAACATGGCGTTGCGGAACGTGAAGCTGACCGCGAAGTCGATCTCGCAACCGCCTTCGGCGATGCTGCGGAACTCCCACACATTGTCGAGATCGCGCATCGGCCCGTCGAGGTAGACCACCTCAATCCGGCCCGGACGCTGCTTGAGCACGCGCGAAGTGAACTTTTCGCGCAGCGCATTGAAGCCGACCAGCATGTCGACCACCATCTCGTCCTCGCTGTCGGAACGGACGCGGGTGGCCACCACCCAGGGCAGGAATTCTCCATAGCGGCCGACATCGGCCACCAGGTCGTACATCTGCTCGGCGCTCCAGGGCAGCCGGCGGATTTCGCGGATGCCCGGCATCAGCCGCGTGCAGCCGCCTTGGCCAGTTGAGCTTCGCGGGCCGCTCGCATGGCCTTGAAATCGTCACCCGCATGATAGCTGGACCGGGTCAGCGGGCTGGAGGCCACCTGCAGGAAGCCCTTGGCCCGGGCGATCGCGCCATAGGCATCGAAGGCCTGCGGGGTCACGAAATCGATTACCTTGGCGTGCTTGGGCGTCGGTTGCAGATACTGGCCCATGGTCAGGAAATCGATCCCTGCCGTGCGCATGTCGTCCATCACCTGGTGGACTTCCAGCCGTTCCTCGCCCAGCCCCAGCATGATACCGGACTTGGTGAAGATCATGGGATTGTGGCGCTTCACTTCTTCCAGCAGCCGCAACGAAGCGTAATAGCGCGCGCCGGGGCGGATGGTCGGATAGAGACGGGGAACCGTTTCCAGGTTGTGATTGTAGACATCGGGCCCGGCAGCCACGATGACTTCCACCGCCTGGTGCATCTTGCCACGGAAATCGGGGGTCAAAATCTCGATTGTGGTCTGCGGAGTGGTCCGGCGCAGCGCCTCGATCACCTTGACGAACTGCCCCGCTCCGCCATCGGGCAGATCGTCGCGATCAACCGAGGTGATCACGATATGCTCCAGCCCCATCTTGGCCGCGGCCGTCGCAACGTGCTCCGGCTCGAGCGGATCGACCGCGCGCGGCATGCCGGTCTTGACGTTGCAGAACGCGCAGGCCCGGGTGCAGACATCGCCCAGGATCATCACCGTGGCGTGCTTCTTGGTCCAGCATTCGCCGATGTTCGGGCAGGCCGCTTCCTCGCACACAGTGTTGAGGTTCAGGTCGCGCATCAGCTTGCGCGTTTCGCCATAGCCCTTGCTGGTGGGGGCCTTGACGCGGATCCAGTCCGGCTTGCGTTGCCGTTCCGGCTTGGCGTGATCGGGGTGCGGAGCGCTGGCGAGGTCGTTCATGGCCGCCCATCTAGTGCGCTTGTCACCGCTTGCCAATGGCGCTAGCGCCATGGCTATGGACGCAAGCCTGTTTGCCCCCTTCGCCTCGCCGGTGATCCTCTTCTTCCTGCTGGGGCTGCTGGCTTCCGCGCTGAGGTCAGATCTGGCGATCCCGGAAGCCATGGCCAAGGGCATGTCGCTTTACCTGATGGCCGCGATTGGCCTGAAGGGCGGCGTCGCCGTGGCGAAGTCCGGGGTAAATGCGGAAGTCGCGGCTGCATTGGCGGCTGGCGTGGCGCTCAGCTTTGCCATTCCTCTCGTGGCCTATGCCCTGTTGCGCAGCTTTGGTCGGCTCGATCAGACCAATGCCGGGGCTGTCGCCGCGCATTACGGCTCGGTCAGTGTGGTCACCTATGTCACCGCCAACGAGATTCTCGGCGCGGGCGGGCTGGTGGTGGCCGGCTTCATGGTGGCGGTGCTGGCGGTGATGGAAACCCCGGCGATCCTCTCTGGCCTGATGCTTGCGCGGCGCGGCCAGGGCGGCGATGGCCATTCACGGGGCGAATTGCTTCGCGAGGTGTTCCTCAACGCCTCTGTCGTGCTGCTGCTGGGCAGCTTCGCGATCGGTCTGGTTGCGGGGCCCAAAGGCTATGCCGAAGTGCAACCCTTGTTTGAGAGCGGGTTCAAGGGCGTGCTCTGCCTGTTCCTGCTCGACATGGGCCTGATCGCGGCGCGGCGCCTGATCGACGCTCGCGCCCTCAACCTGCGTCTGGTGGTGCTGGCCATCGCTTTCCCGCTGTTCAACGGCACGCTCGGTGTGCTGGTAGGCCATGCGATCGGACTGGACGTCGCGACGGCCGCCGCGCTGGGCGTACTCTGCGCCAGCGCCAGCTACATCGCCGTTCCGGCCGCGATGCGGCTGGCCATGCCCCAGGCCGATCCGGGTATCTACCTGACGATGTCGCTGTCAATCACCTTCCCTTTCAACATCCTGGTCGGGATCAGCCTGTTTGCCGCGCTGTCCCGCCTGCTAGCCGGTTGACCCTGCCATGATCGAAACCGTGATCCGCAAGCGCATCGAAATCCTGGTCGATAGCGCCCTTGTGCGCCGCGTGACCGACGCGATCGACAAGGCCCAGATCACCGGCTGGACCGTCCTGCCGGTCACTTCGGGCAGTGGCCGTGACGGGCGCTGGCGCGAAGAGCGGGTGATGGGCACCGACAAGTCGCTCGTCCTGACGATTTCCTCGATCGAGAAGGCGGAAGTGCTGGTCGAAGTCCTGGCCCCGATGCTCAACAGCCATGGCCTGCTGCTGACGATGTGGGACGTGGAGGTGATCCGTGGCGAGCGCTTCTGATGCCTGAATTTGCGCAACTGCTCGAGGGCTATCGTCGCTTCCGCACCGGAGTCTACCCGAGCCGAAAAGAGCGCTATGATCTGCTGGCGCATGAAGGACAGTCACCCAAGCTGATGGTGATTGCCTGTTCTGACAGCCGGGTTGATCCATCGCTGGTCTTCGATGTCGATCCGGGCGAGATCTTCGTGGTGCGCAATGTTGCAGCACTGGTCCCGCCGTTCGAGATTACCCCCGGCCTGCATGGCGTTTCGGCGGCCGTCGAGTTCGCCGTCCAGAAACTGGAAGTGCGGCAGATCGTGGTGATGGGTCACGGGATGTGCGGCGGGTGCAAGGCGGCACTGACGCGTGAACTGCAGGGAAAGCCGCCCGGCGAAGGCGGTTTCGTGGCCGACTGGATCGGCTTGCTCGATGGCGCGCGCCACACCGTTGCACTGCGCCATGGCACCGAAGGGCCAGCAGCTGAGCGGGCGATGGAAATGGCCGGCGTAAAGGTCAGCCTCGCCAACCTGCGGACCTTTCCGCATGTGCTGGAAAAGGAACGGGAGGGCAGCCTGAAGCTACGCGGTGCCTTTTTCGCAATCAGTGATGGCTTGCTGCACGTCCTGGATGAACACACCGGCGAGTTTGCCGTCGTCGATTGAGCAGAGCTGAAAAAAAAGGGCGACAGTTGCCCGCCGCCCTTTCGAACATGACTAAGCCATTGCTGCCTTAGCTGGTCGGGACGACCTTGCCCTTGGCAACCAGCGTCCAGAGCTGGGCAATTGGCTTGCGCGGGCCTTCTACCTTGGCCAGAGCAGCTTCGGCTTCCGGCATCTTGCCTTGCTTCACCAGAGCAATGCCAAGCCGCAGATGGATCGCCGCAGCGTCAGCGCCGGGCTTGGCCAAAGCGATATTGTAGAGTTCGGCAGCCTTGTCCGCCTGGTCATAGCTAAGGAAGGTATCGGCAGCGATCAGAACGGTCCGCAAGGCAGCCGTGGGGGCCTTGGCATCCCGTTCAAGCCCCGGCAGCGAAGCGCGGTCGGCTGCAACGCGACGGCTGGCTTCAGCCAGGGCATCGCGGACGAAGGGATCGGAGGCCTGCAACGCGGTGACCTTGACGCCCTGGTTGGCGATCTTGACCACTTCACCCGGATAAAGCACGCCGACCTTGCCTACGGCCGACTGCAGATACTCGATGTATTCACGCTGCACCGAAGGGGTGCTGATGGTTAGGGCACCGGCCCGGTCAAGCGCGCGGGAGATGTCGAGCGAGTCCATCGCGCCGTAATCGCCCTTTTCACGCATGATCTGGCCCGCTGCGACCCATCCGGCCTGAGACGGGTGATGTTCGATCCGGCGCAGGCCCCATTCGACCGATTCCGGCCCCATCTTGTTGTTGTAGGAGATGACGACACCGCGCTCGAGCCAGTCGGCATCGGGCACCTTGCCGGCGGCCACGGCACCTTCCACCATCTGGCGGAACGTCGCCAGGCCTTCAGCCGGGCGACCAGCCGAATTCTGGGCCTCGGCCAGCAGGCCCTTCACATCGTCACCACTGTTGCCCGCCGCAATGGCTGACTTCAGCGAGGCTTCAGCGGCGGCATAGTCCTTCATGTCGAAGGCAAAGCCGGCGGCATAGTAGTGGTACTTGCCCACTTCGGCGGGCGGCACATTGCCGCTCTCGATCATGGCCATCAGGCCACGGCGCTGGGTTGCCTTGTCAACCGCAAGGCCGCCATAGGTGAAGGCGAGCTGGCCAGCATAGAACTTGTCGGCATCGTTCCCGACCTTGGCAAAGGCGTTTTCGACCTTGCCCTTTTCCGGGGTCAGCAGGGTACCAAGAGCAGCCACAGAGGCGTCATACTGACCGCGCGCCGCATCTTGGGCGGCACGACCGCGGGCCGAGCGATAGGCTTTCTCGGTTTCGGCGATCTTGGCCTTGGCTGCAATCACGTCCTCGCGCTTGGCAGCGGCATCCAGCGCGGCCTTGAGATCGGTGTAGGCCGGAATGAAGGCCTTGGTCGGCTGCGGCGGCTTGGCTACGGCAGCGCCCTTCTTGTCATCCTTCTTCCTGTCTTCGCGCTGGGCCTGCGCCGGGGTGGCCAGCAGGCCAGCAGCGGCAAGCGAAGCCAGCGAAATGGCAACCGCATAGAGCGGACGGGCCAGAATGGGTGTGCGACGCATGGTTTCCTTCACTCCTCGATCGCCCGGCCATTGGGCTGGACGGAACTTCCTTCGCGCTTGCTACTGGCCCTAAATCGCCAGTTTGGCAACACTGGCTGCGCAATGGACCCGTACCACTGAACCTGCGTTGAATGCGTTTCGTCCTGTTCGTTCAGAGAGGGCCGATTGGGTGTGGAAAAGCGGCTCCAGGCGGGATGCCGAGGTGGCCTTTCGCGCCATCATGGCCTAGTCGTGACTGACCGACTTTCCTGCCAACAACCGGCTGATAATCCGCGTGAGCGATAACCAAGACATTCCCGATTCCGAAGGTCCAGAACCGACTGGCGGCCCCACCGGGCCGCAGGGCGGTTTCCAGCGCGTCGACATCGTCGACGAGATGAAGACCAGCTACCTCGATTACGCGATGAGCGTGATCGTCAGCCGCGCGCTGCCCGATGTGCGCGATGGCCTGAAGCCGGTCCACCGCCGTATCCTGTTCGCCAGCCAGGAAGGCGGGTTTGTTGCCGGTCGTCCCTATCGCAAGAGCGCCAAGATCGTTGGTGACGTGATGGGTAACTATCACCCGCACGGTGACAGTGCGATCTATGATGCCCTCGCGCGCATGACCCAGGACTGGTCGATGCGGCTGCCGCTGATCGATGGCCAGGGCAATTTCGGCTCGATGGACCCCGATCCGCCGGCCTCGATGCGCTATACCGAGGCGCGGCTGGCCAAGGTGGCCCATTCGCTGCTCGACGATCTCGACAAGGACACGGTCGACTTTACCGAGAACTACGATGGTTCGCGGCAGGAGCCGACCGTGCTTCCAGCCCGCTTCCCCAACCTGCTGGTCAATGGCGCGGGTGGGATCGCGGTGGGCATGGCCACCAACATTCCGCCGCACAACCTGGGGGAAGTGATCGACGGTTGCCTGGCCTACATGGACAATCCGGCGATCACCTCGGAAGAACTGTTCGAGATCATTCCGGGGCCCGATTTCCCCACGGCGCCGCTGATCCTGGGCCAGTCCGGCGCGCGCAAGGCCTATACCGAAGGTCGCGGCTCGATCATCATGCGTTGTCGTCACGAGATCGAGGAAGGCCGAGGGGACCGGCGCTCGATCGTGCTGACCAGCATTCCCTATCAGGTCGGCAAGTCGGGCTTGGTGGAAAAGATTGCCGAAGCGGCCAAGGACAAGCGGATCGAGGGCATTTCCGACATTCGCGACGAATCGAGCCGCCTCGGTGTGCGCGTGGTGATTGACCTGAAGCGCGATGCCACGCCCGAAGTGGTGCTCAACCAGTTGTGGCGTAACACTCCGGCGCAAAGCTCGTTCCCGGCCAACATGCTGGCAATCCGAGGTGGCCGTCCGGAAGTGCTGATGCTGCGCGACATCATCAGCAGCTTCATCACTTTCCGCGAGGAAGTGATCACGCGCCGCACCAAGTTCGAATTGAACAAGGCGCGCGACCGGGCCCATATCCTGCTTGGGCTGGTAGTGGCGGTGACCAACCTCGACGAAGTGGTGCGGATCATTCGTGGTTCGCCCAACCCGGCCGCCGCGCGCGAAACGCTGGTGACCCGTGAGTGGCCGATTGGCGAGATCGCGCCCTATATCAAGCTGGTCGAGGCGATCGAGCCCAGCGCCGAGGAAACCGGCGGAACCTATCGCCTGTCCGAAGTCCAGGTGAAGGCAATCCTCGATCTGCGCCTGCATCGCCTGACCGCGCTGGGCCGCGACGAAATTGGCGACGAGCTCAAGGAACTGGCGCTCGCCATCGCGGAATACCTCTCGATCCTGGCTGACCGGGCGAAGCTCTATGGCGTGATGCGCGATGAACTGGTTCAGATTCGCGAAGCCTATGCCACGCCGCGCGTTTCCGAAATCACCGCCGCCGCGGACGGGATCGAGGACGAGGACCTGATCGAGCGCGATGACATGGTCGTGACCGTGACCATGGACGGCTACATCAAGCGCACCCCACTCTCGACCTTCCGTGCCCAGAACCGCGGCGGCAAGGGCCGCGCCGGCATGGCGACCAAGGACGAGGACGTGGTGACGAGCATGTTCGTTACCAGCACCCACAATCCGGTGCTGTTCTTCTCGACCGCGGGCAAGGTCTATCGCCTCAAGGTCTGGAAGCTGCCCGAAGGCGGCCCGGCCACGCGTGGTCGCCCGATCGTCAACCTGCTGCCCGCGCTGGACAAGGACGAGACCATCCAGACCGTGCTGCCCCTGCCCGAGAACGAGGAAGAATGGGGCAAGCTCTCGGTGGTCTTCGCTACGGCCAAGGGTAATGTCCGCCGCAACAGCATGGATGCCTTCGCCAATATCCCCAGCAACGGCAAGTTCGCCATGCGGTTCGAGGATGACAGCAATGATCGCCTGATCGGCGTCGCCCTGCTTGAAGCGAGCGATGACGTGCTGCTGGCCACGCGCCAGGGCAAGGCAATCCGCTTTGCCGGCGATGAAGTCCGCGAGTTCCAGAGCCGCACTTCCACCGGCGTGCGCGGCATGACGCTCAAGGGCGATGACGAGGTGATCAGCCTTTCGATCCTGCACCGCGTCGGCACGACTAGCGAAGAGCGCGAGGAATATGTCCGCTTCGCCCCGTGGAAGGGCGAGAAGGAAGGGACGCCGGCGATTCCGGAAGCCCGCATGGCCGAAATGGCCGAGCGCGAGCAGTTCATTCTGACTGTCTGCGCCAATGGTTATGGCAAGCTCAGTTCGGCCTACGAATATCGCCGGACCGGGCGCGGTGGCCAGGGCATCACCAACATCGACAACATTGCCCGCAATGGCCCGGTGGTGGCCAGCTTCCCGGCGGCCCAGGCCGACCAGCTGATGCTGGTGACCGACCAGGCCAAGCTGATCCGCCTGCCGCTGGAAAGCCTGCGCGTGATCGGGCGCGGCAGCGCTGGGGTACGCTTGTTCAACGTGGCTGACGAAGAACACGTCGTCAGCGCGGTGCGTCTGGCCGATGAGGGTGAGGACGGCGGCGATGAGGCGCCGGTCAACGGGGATACGGTGCACTGATGGCGCTGCGGGTCGAACCTTCCGGACAAGCGTGCGGCGCACGCGTTACCGGGGTTGACCTGAAGGCACCGCTCGACAGCCAAACGGTCGCGGCAATTCGCGCCGCCTGGCTGGAGCATCACGTGCTGGCCTTTCCAGACCAGCATCTCAATGATGACGAGCTTGAGCGGTTCACGCTCTGCTTTGGCGAATTTGGCGATGATCCCTTCTTCGCGCCGATTGCCGGACGCCAGCACATCGCTGCCATCCGGCGCGAGGCGGACGAGCAGACCCCGCTGTTTGCAGAGAACTGGCACGCTGACTGGTCGTTCCAGGCTCGTCCGCCCTCAGGCACCTGCCTCAATGCGGTAGAGATTCCGCCCGTCGGAGGCGATACCCTGTTCGCCAACCAGCACGCCGCCTGGGAGGCACTTTCGCCGGATCAGCAGGCGCGATATGCCGATCTGATCGCGATCCATTCGGCCCGGATGCCCTATGCGCCCGATGGCACCTATGGGGCCAGGGACAAGGGCCGCAGCATGGATATCCGGCCCAGCGAGGCGGCCCTCGCGACCCAGACCCATCCGCTAGTCCCGGCCCATCCCGAAACCGGGCGGCGCGGGTTCTATTCGACGCTCGGGTATATCATCGGCATTGAGGACATGGCTCAGGACGAGGCCATTGCGATGCTGATGGAGCTCCAGATCTGGCAGGGCGACGACCGGTTCGTCTATCGCCACCGCTGGGAACCGGGCATGCTGGTAATGTGGGACAACCGCTCAGTCCTGCACAAGGCGACGGGCGGATACGAAGGCTATCGCCGCGAATTGCATCGCACCACGATTGCCGCCTGGAACGGTTAGCCTCCGGCCACTGGACGAAGCCAAACAGATCGTGCCAAAGGGCTTCACTGACCTGGGGAGTGAGCCATTATGAAGACCCGTGCCGCCGTTGCCTTTGCACCGAAACAGCCGCTTGAGATCGTCGAGGTTGACCTTGAGGGCCCCAAGGCTGGCGAAGTGCTGGTCGAGATCATGGCGACGGGTATCTGCCACACCGATTCCTATACGCTGGATGGGTTTGACAGCGAGGGCATCTTCCCCTCGATCCTGGGCCATGAAGGGGCCGGGATCGTGCGCGAGGTTGGCCCCGGCGTAATCAGCGTAAAGCCTGGCGATCACGTGATCCCGCTCTACACGCCGGAGTGCCGCCAGTGTAAGTCGTGCCTCTCGGGCAAGACCAACCTGTGCACCGCGATCCGCGCGACCCAGGGCCAGGGGCTGATGCCCGATGGCACCAGCCGGTTCTCTTACAAGGGCCAGACCATCTTCCACTACATGGGCTGCAGCACCTTTTCGAACTTCACCGTCTTGCCCGAAATCGCCGTCGCCAAGATCCGCGAGGACGCCCCCTTCCAAACCTCGTGCTACATCGGCTGCGGGGTGACAACCGGGGTCGGCGCGGTAATCAACACGGCCAAGGTCCAGGTGGGTGACAATGTCGTGGTCTTTGGCCTCGGCGGCATTGGCCTCAACGTGATCCAGGGCGCGCGGCTGGCCGGAGCGAACAAGATCATCGGTGTTGATATCAACCCAGACCGCGAGGAATGGGGCCGCAAGTTCGGGATGACCGACTTCCTCAATTCCAAGGGCATGAGCCGCGAGGACGTGGTCGCCAAGATCGTGCTGATGACCGATGGCGGCGCGGACTATACCTTCGATGCCACCGGCAATACCGAAGTGATGCGTACCGCGCTGGAGGCCTGCCATCGTGGCTGGGGTACCTCAATCATCATCGGCGTGGCCGAAGCCGGCAAGGAAATCGCCACCCGGCCGTTCCAACTCGTGACCGGACGAAACTGGCGCGGCACGGCCTTTGGTGGGGCCAAGGGCCGCACCGATGTGCCCAAGATCGTCGATATGTACATGGCGGGCAAGATCCAGATCGATCCGATGATCACCCACGTAATGGGGCTGGAAGAGATCAACACCGCCTTCGACCTGATGCACGCGGGCAAGTCGATCCGCTCGGTCGTGGTGTTCTGATGGAACAGGTCTCGGCCTGGCGGAGCCATGGCGGCACGCAGGGCGTCTATACCCACCAGTCGGCCGAGACCGGCACGCCGATGACCTTCTCGGTCTTCGTGCCGGATCACGTGCCGGGGCAGAAGCTGCCGGTGCTGTGGTATCTGTCGGGCCTGACCTGCACCCATGCCAATGTGACCGAAAAGGGCGAGTTCCGCGCCGCCTGCGCGGAGCATGGGGTTATCTTCGTGGCCCCGGATACCAGCCCGCGCGGCGATCTGGTGCCGGATGATGAAGGCTATGACTTCGGCAAGGGCGCTGGGTTCTACGTCGATGCAGCACAAACGCCGTGGTCGGCCAATTACCGGATGCGCAGTTACATCGAGCAGGAATTGCCAGCATTGATCGCCGGGCATTTCCCGGTCGATATGGCGCGTCAGGGGATTACCGGCCATTCGATGGGTGGCCACGGCGCGCTGACCATCGGCTTGCGCAATTCCGATCGCTTTCGCTCGGTCAGCGCCTTTTCCCCGATCGTCAGCCCGCTGAACTGTCCTTGGGGCGAGAAAGCGCTGGGGGGCTACCTCGGCCCGGACAAGGCCGCTTGGCGCGAGTACGATGCCTGTGCCTTGATCGAGGGTGGCGGCCGCCTGCCCGATCTTCTGGTCGACCAGGGTGATGCCGACAATTTCCTGCACGAGCAGCTCAAGACCGGGCTACTGGTCATGGCCTGCCGCAAGGCCGGTATTCCGGCGACGATCCGGATGCAGCCGGGTTACGATCATTCGTACTACTTCATCTCCACCTTCATGGCCGATCACATCGGCTGGCATGCGGCGCGATTGAAGGCGTGACGCGGGCCGAGCGCATCGCCGAAATCTGCGCCAGCCACCGGGGCCGCGAAGGCCCGCTCCTGCCGATCCTGCACGATATCCAGCGCGAATTCGGCTGCGTCGATGCCGAGGCGGAACGGGTCATCGCCCACGAACTTAATCTCAGCCGGGCCGAAGTGCACGGCGTGGTCAGTTTCTATCACGACTTTTCGGCCGAACCCGATCCAAGGCCTTGCATCGAATTGTGCCGCGCCGAAGCCTGCCAGGCGCGCGGGGTGGAGGAACTGGTTGCTTCGGCAGAGGCTGCCGCTGGCGAGCGGGTGCGGCTGAAACCCGTCTATTGCCTGGGCCTGTGCAGCGTTGGTCCGGCGGCCCGGATCGGCGATCGTCTGCATGCGCGGCTCAATGCGGCGGCGCTCGTCAAACTGGTGCAATCGGCATGACGCTGGTGCGGATCAGCGACGACGCCCTGGCCTTGGCCTGCGGGGCGGATGCCGTGGCGGCAGCCTTCGTCGCAGCGGGCTGCACGGTTGAGCGGGTTTCGAGCTGGGGCATGCACTGGCTGGAGCCGCTGGCGGAGATCGACGGGATTGGCTTTGGACCGCTGTTTCCCGAGGATGTTGCAGCAGTGCTCGCCGGAACCTCCGACAAGTGGATTGGCGCGATTGCGGACCATCCCTTTATCAAGCGGCAGCAGCGGCTGACCTTTGCCCGCGCCGGGAAGACGCGGCCGTTGAGCCTGGCCGACTATGCCGCAACCGATGGTTGGTCGGCATTGAACCGCGTAAAATCATTGACTTCGCCAGAGATTGTCGCGGAGGTTACCCACTCGGGTCTGCGCGGTCGTGGCGGTGCCGGGTTCCCGGCGGGGATCAAGTGGCGGACCGTGCTGGAAGCTCCGGGGCCTCGGAAATACGTGGTTTGCAACGCCGACGAGGGCGATAGCGGCACCTTTGCCGACCGGATGCTGATGGAAGGCGATCCGTTCCAGTTGCTGGAAGGCATGGCGATTGCCGCCCAGGCCATAGGGGCGCAACAGGGCTACATCTATGTCCGCAGCGAATATCCGCATGCAATCAACAAGTTGAACGCAGCAATTGAACTGGCCAGTGAACACATTGCCCCCTTCCGGGTCGAGGTGCGGGTCGGTGCCGGGGCCTATGTCTGCGGCGAGGAAACCGCCCTGCTCAACTCGATCGAAGGCAAGCGCGGCGAGGTGCGGGCCAAGCCCCCGCTACCGGCACACGAAGGGCTGTTCGGATGCCCTACAGTGGTACACAACGTGCTCACGCTGGCCGCCATACCGCACATCATGGTGCCCGGCGGCGCGGGCCTGTATGACAGCCTTGGCATTGACCGTTCCAAAGGCACCATGCCGATCCAGCTGGCCGGGAATATCCGGCACGGAGGACTGTTCGAGACGGCCTTTGGCATCACCCTCAACGAACTGATCCATGACATCGGTGGCGGCACCGCTTCGGGTCGACCGGTCAAGGCAGTTCAGGTCGGCGGGCCGCTGGGCGCCTATATCCACCCCAGCCAGTTCGACCTGCCCTTCGATTACGAAGCCTATGCCGGGGCCGACGCGCTGATCGGCCATGGCGGCGTGGTAGTGTTCGACGATACGGCCGACATGGGCGCCCTCGCCCGCTTCGCCTTCCAGTTCTGCGCGGCCGAAAGCTGCGGCAAGTGCACTCCCTGCCGGATCGGTTCGACCCGCGGCGTCGAACTGATCGACCGGATCAGGACGGGCGGTCGCGATGCCGATGCGGTCGAGGCGCTGGCCCAGATGCACAATGCCCGCAAGGACCGCCGCAGCCGCGCCGAAGACCTGCAACTGCTGGAAGACCTGTGCGAGACGATGCAATTCGGCTCGCTCTGCGCGCTGGGCGGTTTCACGCCCTACCCTGTCCGCTCGGCATTGAAGCACTGGCCGGAGGATTTCGCGTGATCCTGGGCTGTGTCCTGGCGGGCGGAACGGCCAGCCGGTTCGGCAGCGACAAGGCGCTGGCGCAGCTCAAGGGACAGAGCCTGCTGGCCCGCGCGGTCGACACCCTTTCGGGCTGGTGCGACGCCGTGGTGGTTGTCGGGCGGGACCAGGCCCCTGCCCCCACCCTGCCCGACTGGCCGAGACCCGGCATGGGGCCGCTGGGCGGGATCGCGGCGGCGCTGCGCCATGGCCAGGATGCCGGTTATGAAACGGTGCTGACCTGCGGGGTCGACGCCCCCTTTCTGCCCGAAAACCTCCCCGAACTGCTCAACCCGGCCCCCGCCTATCTCACCGATCAGCCGATTATCGGCCTGTGGCCCGCCAATGCCGCCAGCGCGGTCGAGGCGATCCTGACGAGCCCCGGCAAGCATTCGATGCGCGCGCTGGCCGAAGCGATCAATGCGCGGCCCGTGCATCTTCCCGCCGCGCCTGCTAATATCAACACGCCCGCCGATCTGCGGGCGGCGGAGACACAGCATGGGCTATGAACCGCAAGCTGATTTCGGCACCCCTGCGGTCCAGTCGGATCAGGCGGTAACGCTGGCGATTGATGGCCGTTCGGTAACCGTGCCCGCCGGCACCAGCGTGATGCGCGCGGCGGCGGAATGCGGCGGTTCGATCCCCAGCCTTTGCGCGACCGACAGCGTCAAGGCCTTTGGCTCGTGCCGGATGTGCCTGGTCGAGATCGACGGGCGCAAGGGCACCCCGGCGAGCTGCACCACCCCGGTCGAACCCGGCATGGTGGTCCACACCCAGACCGCGCGGCTCCAGCGGCTGCGGCGCGGGGTGATGGAGCTCTATATCTCCGATCACCCGCTCGATTGCCTGACCTGCAGCGCCAACAACGATTGCGAATTGCAGGATACCGCTGCCGAAGTGGGCCTGCGCGATGTGCGCTATGGCTATGCCGGGGCAAACCACCTCGGCCTGCCGACCGACGATTCCAACCCCTATTTCGATTTCGATCCCAGCAAATGCATCGCCTGTTCGCGCTGCGTGCGCGCCTGTGACGAGGTGCAGGGAACCTTTGCCCTGACCATCGCCGGGCGCGGTTTCGCATCGAAGGTCAGCGCGGGCCAGGCGAGCGACGATTTCCTGTCGAGCGAATGCGTCTCCTGCGGGGCCTGCGTCCAGGCCTGCCCTACCGCTACGCTGCAGGAAAAGGCGGTGAAGGAAATCGGCAAGCCCGAACGCGCCGTGGTGACGACCTGCGCCTATTGCGGGGTTGGCTGCACTTTCCGCGCGGAAATGCGCGGCGAGCAGCTAGTGCGGATGGTGCCGTGGAAGGATGGCAAGGCCAACCGCGGCCATTCCTGCGTCAAGGGCCGCTTCGCCTGGGGCTATGCCAATCACCGCGACCGCGTGCTGGAGCCGATGATCCGCGAGAGCATCGAGGATCCCTGGCGCGTGGTCAGCTGGGACGAGGCCTTTGCCTATACCGCCCAGCGGCTCAACGCGATCAAGGCGCAGCATGGCGCACGGGCGCTGGGCGGGATCACCTCCAGCCGCTGCACCAACGAGGAAACCTTCCTGGTCCAGAAGCTGGTCCGCGCCGGGTTCGGATCGAACAACGTCGATACCTGCGCACGGGTCTGTCATTCGCCGACCGGTTATGGCCTGAAGACCACCTTCGGCACTTCGGCAGGCACGCAGGATTTCGACAGCGTGATGCAGGCCGACGTGATCCTGGTGATCGGGGCCAATCCCACCGACGCCCACCCGGTCTTTGCCAGCCGGATGAAGCGGCGGCTGCGGCAAGGTGCCAAGCTGATCGTGATCGACCCGCGCCGGATCGACCTGGTGCGGATGCCCCATGTCGAGGCCGCGCATCACTTGCCCCTGCAACCCGGCACCAATGTCGCGGTGCTGACCGCCATGGCTCACGTGATCGTGACCGAGGAGCTGGCCGACGAGGCGTTCATCCGCGAACGCTGCGACTGGGACGAATATCAGGACTGGGCGCGCTTCGTCGCGGACGAAAGGCACAGTCCGGAAGTTCTGGAAGCCGTCACCCGCGTCCCCGCCGCTGACTTGCGCGCCGCCGCCCGGCTCTATGCCACGGGCGGCAACGGGGCGATCTATTACGGCCTCGGCGTGACCGAGCACAGCCAGGGCTCCTCGACCGTCATGGCGATTGCCAACCTCGCCATGGCGACGGGCAATATCGGCCGCCCCGGCGTGGGCGTGAACCCGCTGCGCGGCCAGAACAATGTCCAGGGTTCCTGTGACATGGGCTCCTTCCCGCACGAGCTGGCCGGTTATCGCCATATCTCGGACTCGGCGACGCGCGGGCTGTTCGAGCAGGACTGGGGCGTCGCGCTCGATCCCGAACCGGGCCTGCGCATTCCCAACATGCTCGATGCCGCGCTCGATGGCTCGTTCCGCGCGCTTTACATCCAGGGCGAGGATATCCTGCAGTCCGATCCCAATACCCACCACGTGGCCGCCGGGCTGAAGGCGATGGAGCTGGTCATCGTCCATGACCTGTTCCTCAACGAGACCGCCGGTTACGCGCATGTGTTCCTGCCGGGCAGCACCTTCCTGGAGAAGGACGGCACCTTCACCAATGCCGAGCGCCGCATCCAGCGGGTGCGCAAGGTGATGGAACCTGCCAATGGCCTGGCTGACTGGGAAGTGACCCAGCGCTTGGCTCAAGCCATGGGGCAGGACTGGGATTACCGGCATCCGGCCGAAATCATGGCCGAGATCGCGCGGCTGACCCCCAGCTTTGCTGAGGTATCCTATGACCATCTCGAAGAAGCCGGATCGCTGCAATGGCCGGTCAATGCGGCGGCCCCCGAGGGCTCACCGGTGATGCACATCGATGGCTTCGTGCGCGGCAACGGGCGGTTCGTGGTGACCGACTATGTGCCCACCGACGAGAAAACCGGGCCGCGCTATCCGCTGTTGCTGACGACCGGGCGGATCCTGTCGCAATACAATGTTGGCGCGCAGACCCGGCGCACAGCCAATACTGTCTGGCATGAGGAAGACCTGCTGGAAATCCATCCGGCCGATGCCGAGAACCGCGGGATCAAGACCGGCGACTGGGTACGCCTCGCCAGTCGCACCGGCGAGACGACCCTGCGCGCCGATGTGACCGACCGGGTGGCGCCGGGCGTGGTCTATACCACCTTCCACCACCCGGCGACCCAGGCCAACGTCGTTACTACCGACTATTCCGACTGGGCCACCAATTGCCCGGAATACAAGGTGACCGCCGTCCAGGTAATGCCCAGCAACGGGCCAACCGACTGGCAGGAAAGCTATGCCAGCTGGGCCGAGCGCAGCCGCCGCGTGGCCCGCGAACCGGCGGAGTAGCGGGGTGGACCTCGCCCGGCTGCACCATATGGCCAACCAGATCGCCCGCAATCTGGCCGCGCAGGGCGAGGATGCGGCGATTGCCGCCACGGCCCAACACATCCGCGATTTCTGGGACCCGCGCATGAAGGCAGCGATCCTGGGTGGCGATCGTTCGCCGCTCGATCCGATTGCCCGCGCCGCGCTGGATCGGCTTGATCCGGCCTGAGCAATAGCCGCAGCCGTTTCCGGCGACGATCGGGCGTGCTCTTCTGCTTGGGGACCGGTTACGACGAAGAGCATGCCTTTGCCTTGTCGAGCCGAGGCCAAGCTGGCCCGAGTCGAGTTGCTCTTCAGATCGCAGATGGACAGCCTGCCAAGTCACAGCAAGGCACCCTCAACCGGAATTTCCAAGGCTGAGGATGGTAGCGGAGGAGGGACTCGAACCCCCGACACGCGGATTATGATTCCGCTGCTCTAACCGACTGAGCTACTCCGCCCCGAACAGGCTTTGGCGCCTAAGCGCCCTCGGCAGGCGGCGCACATAGGGTGCGGCGCGCTTGCGGTCAACCACTCACTTGCCGCGAAATGGCCAGACCCTGACCGCCTCCCAATGCGGGTTGCAATAGCGGTGCAGGCCCAGCCCGGTGAACCGGAACTCGCGCGGCTGGATGACCGGTTCAAGCTGGGCCTGGAGCGCGCGGGCGGCCTCCGGCGCGACCTTGTTCTGGATCGTGATGTGCAGGCGCGGTTTCGCCTGGTCCTGGGCGGTCAGCATGCCGTGAAAGTGTTCGGCAATCTCGGCCCTGATCGCCAGCATGGCCGGACTGGAAAGCGCCAGGGCAGTCCCCCGCCCCAGGTTCATCAATCCGGTCAGCGCCACTTCGGGTGGCGGCGTTTGCGCGGTAATGCGGCCAAGGACCGCCGGCAATTCTTCGCGCAGTGAAGGCGCCAGTGCGTGGAACAGGGTGACGTGCGCGGCCAGGTTATTGCGTTCCGGAGGGAAATGCGTGCGGCGCAGGCCATCTGCCCAATTCAGCACGTCTGGCGGCAACTCGGCGGTCACGATGAAGGGTTCAAATGCCATGAGGCCTTATACCCTTGGGGGCGGCGGACCGGGAGGGGTGTGGATGATCCGCCGCCCCTTACCGGATCGCGCCTGGCGAAGCCCGGTTTGGGAGGGATGGGCACCGGATACCGGCAGACTCCGCACGGCACCAATGCACAGATTCGTTTTTGGTGATCGACCCCGCCGATGAAGCGAACGCGCTTGCTCGAATCGGCTTTGCCCAGCACCGTGGCCCAAGGGAGGATTCAAACCATGACCGCACTGCGCCATCGCCGCCTGGCCAGCACTGCTCTGCTTGCCTTTGCTCCGTTGCTGCTGGCCCAGGCGCCCGCACCAGATGCACCGAAGCCGGCCACGGCCGCGACACTCGCCGCCCAGCGCGCCGCTGCGGCGGCGCTGCCACGGGACGATGGCCGCGATGCGGATTTCGCGGCGCGGGGGTTTGTCGGGACGCGGGCCGATCCGTTGATCAAGGCTGCCGATGGCCGGACGGTCTGGAACCTGGCCGCCTATGACTTTGTTGCCGGAGCCGCGCCTGATACGGTGCACCCTTCGCTCTGGCGGCATATCGGCATCTTGCGGCGGCACGGCCTGTTCCAGGTGGCCGATGGCGTCTGGCAGGTGCGCGGGTTCGACATTTCGAACATGACCGTGGTGAGCGGAGCGACCGGCTGGATCCTGATCGATCCCCTCACCACCCGCGAAACCGCCAAGGCGGCGCTGGCACTGGTCAACGAGAAGCTGGGACCACGCCCGGTCACGGCGGTGATCTATAGCCACAGCCATGGCGATCACTTTGGCGGGGTGCGCGGGGTGATCGACGAGGCCGATGTGAAGGCTGGCAAGGTGGACGTGATTGCCCCGGCGCACTTCATGGAAGAAACCGTGTCGGAAAACGTCATGGCCGGGGCTGCGATGGGTCGACGCGCCAACTACCAGTTCGGTGCCGGTCTGGTACCGGGGCCCGCCGGGCAGATCGGCAGCGGCATCGGGACTGCCGTGGCCGCTGGCGAGATCACGCTGATCGCGCCTAGCGACACCATCTACAAGACCGGCGAGACCCGGACGGTCGATGGGGTAGAACTCGAATTCCAGATCGTTTCGGGCAGCGAGGCACCATCGGAACTGAACGTCTATCTCAAGCCGACAAGGACCTTCCTCTCATCGGAAATGACCACCTGTTCGCTGCACAACATCCTGACGCCGCGCGGAGCCAAGGTGCGCGACGCGCGGATCTGGGCCGGTTTCATCGACGAGGCGCTGCAAACCTGGGGGCCGCGCAGCGATGCGCTGATCTCGAGCCATTGCTGGCCGCGCTTCGGCCAGGGCGAGGTGCAATCGGCGCTGGCCGCCAATCGCGACAATTACCGCTACCTGCATGACCAGACAGTGCGCCTGATGAACCGGGGCGAAACCATGCACGAGATTGCCGAGGCGTTGAAGCATCCGCCGGAACTGGCCAAGGACTGGTTCAACCACGGCTACTACGGCACCTACAGCCATAACTCGAAGGCGGTCTACCAGTTCTACCTGGGCTGGTACGATGCCAATCCGGCCAATCTCAACGCCCACCCGCCGGTCGAGCGGGCCAAGCGCATGATGGCGGCGATGGGCGGATCGGCCAAGGCCCTGGCGGCGGCGCGCAAGGCCTTTGCGGCAGGCGATTATCGCTGGTCTTCGGACCTGCTCAGCCAGATCGTCTTCGCCGAGCCGACCAACCGCCCCGCCCGGCTACTGCTGGCCGACAGTTTCGAGCAACAGGGCTATCAGGCCGAAAGCGGCATCTGGCGCAACCAGTTCCTGATGGCGGCCAAGGAGCTGCGCGAAGGGGTCAAGACCCGCGCCACGTCATCGCAGAGCAACGACATGATCGCCGCCGTTCCCACCCAGGAACTGCTCGATTCGGCCGCCACGCGGTTTGATCCGGGCAAGCTGGGCGGGCGCACCCTGGCGATCAACCTGGTGATGCCGGACCGGCAGGAGGCCGCCGGGATCGAGGTGAGCCGCACTACGATGATTGGCCGGTTGAGGCCGGTGGCCAAGCCCGCCGCCACCATCACCGGCCCCCGCCGGATGATGCTGGGCCTGCTGTTCATGAAACTGCCGCTGGCCCAGCTCGAAATGGCCGGGCTCAAAGTCGAGGGTGATCGGGCGGCGGTCGAAGCCTGGCTGGCCGCGATCGATCCGCTGCCGGGCGCCTTCAATATCGTCGAGCCCTAGCGCCCGGTCAGAAGTCGCCCCGGGCCCGCCGGATCGCATACCAGCGCTCAACGTTGGCATTGTGCTCCGGCAGGGTCCGGGCGAACATGTGCCCACCGGTGCCATCGGCCACCATGTAGAGCACGTCGGTCTGCCGCGGGTTGAGCACTGCCGCGATCGATTCGCGACCCGGATTGGTGATCGGCCCCTTGGGCAGCCCGGTCATGGTATAGGTGTTGTAATCGTTGACCGCCTGGATCTCGCTCTGGCGGATGCGGCGCCCGAGCGGCTTGCCCTTGGTGATCGGGTAGATGATCGTGGGATCGGCCTGGAGCATGATGCCCTGGCGGATGCGGTTCGAATAGAGGCCGGCGACCAGACGGCGTTCGCTGGGCTTGCCAGTTTCCTTCTCGACGATCCCAGCGAGGATGATCGCCTCCTGCGGGGTCTTCACCACCGTAGTGGGGCTGCGCTGGGCCCACAGTTCGGCCAGGGTGCGCTGCATCGCGGCCTGCATCCGCAGCACCACGGCCTGGCGGCTTTCGCCGCTCTGGATCTCATAGGTATCGGGCAGGATCGACCCTTCGACCGGAACCTCGATCGTGCCGGTCAACTGCGGATTGGCCATGAGCCGTTCGTAGACCATGATCGAGGGCATGCCCTCGGGCACGGTGAGGAAGCGCCGGAGTACCTCGTCGCCCTGGATGATCGAAAGGATGCGCGAGGGGCTGGCGCCCTTGGGCAGCATGAATTCACCGGCCTTGATCGACGAACCCGCGCCAAAGATCCGCGCCCGCAAGCGGAAGGCCTCGGCGCTTTCGATCGCGCCCTCACGCTCGAGCTTGGTAGCGACGCTGCCCAGGCTGGCCCCGTCGGGCACCACAAAGGCCGTATCCTGCTTGAGCGGGCCACCGGAAAACCAACCGCCGACGAACCAGCCCAGCGCGGCGAGCGCGAGCAGTCCCGCCGCGACAAGCGGCCAGCACCCGCGCCGGAGCAGCATCAGTCTACCAGCGCCTTGACGATCAGCGAGGCATTGGTGCCGCCAAAGCCGAAACTGTTGTTCAGCGCGGCCCGGACGGTGCGCTTGCGGGCCACCTTGGGCACCAGGTCAACACCTTCGGTGCCTTCATCCGGATTGTCGAGGTTCAGCGTCGGCGGCACGATCTGGTCGCGGATCGCCAGGATGCAGAAGATCGTCTCGACCGCGCCGGCCCCGCCCAGCAGGTGGCCGATGGCCGACTTGGTGCTGCTCATCGAAGCGCCCGTCAGGTCATCGCCCAGCACGCGCTTGACCGCGGCCAGTTCGATCGTGTCGGCCATGGTCGAGGTGCCGTGGGCGTTGACATAGTCGATGTCGCCCGGGCCCATTCCGGCCTTACGCAGCGCCATCCGCATGGCCAGCTCGGCGCCCTTGCCTTCCGGGTGCGGCGCGGTGACGTGATAGGCATCGCCCGACAGGCCATAGCCGACCACCTCGGCATAGATCTTCGCGCCGCGCGCCTTGGCGTGCTCGTACTCTTCCAGCACGACCACCCCGGCGCCCTCGCCCATCACGAAGCCATCGCGGTCCTTGTCATAAGGACGGCTGGCCTGTTCGGGGCGGTCGTTGAAGGTGCAGTTGAGCGCGCGGGCCTGGGCAAAACCGGCAATCCCTAGCGGATTGACGGTCCCTTCGGCCCCGCCCGCCAGCATCACGTCGGCATCGCCATCCTTGATCATCCGGGCGGCATCGCCAATCGAGTGCGCGCCGGTCGAGCAGGCAGTTACGACCGCGTGATTCGGCCCCATCAGGCCATACTTGATCGAGACCTGGCCCGAGATCAGGTTGATGATCCGGCCATGGACGAAGTGCGGGCTGACCCGCGAGGGACCCTTTTCATGCAGGACGATCGATTCTTCCTCGATCCCCGGCAGGCCGCCAATCCCGGCGCCGATCGAGCAGCCGGTGCGCAGCTTCAGGTCCTCGTCCATATCGACCAGACCGGCATCTTCCAGCGCCTGCCCGGCAGCATCGAGGCCATAGATGATGAACGGATCGACCTGGCGCTGGATCTTGTGATCGACGCGCAGGCCGGGATCGAATCCCCAAGAGTGATCGGCCGGCTTCACCTCGCACGCGATGGTGCACTTCTGGTTGCTGGCATCGAAGCGAGTAATCGGGCCCGCGCCGGACTTGCTGGCGATCAGGTTGGCCCAGGTCGTTTCCACGTCCCCGCCCAGCGGGGTCACGAGGCCCAGTCCGGTAACCACAACACGGCGCATGCACTTCTCCGGATATGCGACAGGCCCAGTCCCTTGCCGGGGCTGAGCCTGTCAGATTTCGTAGCTCGATTTCCGCCTTTCAACCCCCAGACAGGCTTGGGGCCGGAGCGGATAAGGGCTTGTCAGCCCTTGTTCTCGTCGATGTACTTGATCGCGTCCGAAACGGTGCTGATCTTCTCAGCCGCATCGTCAGGGATCTCGACGCCGAATTCTTCTTCGAACGCCATGACCAGCTCGACAATGTCGAGGCTGTCAGCGCCCAGGTCATCGATGAAGCTCGCGTCTTCAGTAACCTTTTCGGCTTCGACGCCGAGGTGCTCGACGACAATCTTCTTAACCCGGTCGGCGGTGTCGCTCATGGATTTACCCCTTCGTGAACGGCAGATGAAATAGCGTTGGACCCCGCCCTAGAGAACGGCGCGGCGGCTGGCAAGGGGGTGCAAGGAAAGCACACAAGCTCATACATATTCAGACATGGCTGCCGCGACTGGCGCTCAGCTCGCATCGCGCATTTCCAGCTGCTTCAACGCCAGTTCGCGGCGGTTGAGCCGGCCGATTCCGGTCGAAGCGGCGGAATGGGCCGGATTGAGCTTCAGAACCTCTAGGTAGCGGGCACGGGCGTCGGCCGTCTTGCCAATGAATTCGGCGCAGAGACCCAGGTTGAAGCGGGTCGGCTGATGTGCCGGATAACGCTCGCCCAGCTGGGTCCACAAGGCGCAGGCCTCGTTCGGTTGGCCATCGCGGACATGGCGAACCGCGCGCTTGAACTGCTCCGCATCGTCCTTGGCGAGCGCACGCCGATTCTCGTCCACGCGAACGTCCGTGACAGCCCGGCGCGGCACCATGTCGGCCTCGATCCGCGCTACCACTCGCCCAATCAGCAGCCGTTCGACGTCGCGCGGGCCGCGCGAATAGCCCGACTGGTCGCTGCACCGATTCTCCGTATGGGGCTCGCTGCTGTCATCCGACCACAGCAGTTCGCCATTATGACCGATCAGGCGCAGGCGGGTCTCCAGCGAAAACTCGCGCCGGATGCAGCTGGCCTGGTACTTTTCCTTCTGGTCGGTGCACTTGTTCTGCGCGTCCTTGATGCAGCGCTCACGCGTTTCGGAACTCTCGAACCGCTGCATGTCGATGTCGGCAGTACCACGGAACACTGCATCGCCGCCCCTGGCCAGCGAAGCCGGAATCACGCGGAACCAGGGCCCCTGCCCGTAATCGATCGTCCGCAGCTTGTCCTCGATCTGCAGGGCCATGGCCTGACCGACATTGCCGCCCAGCGTATCGACCTGGATGTCCCGCAGCACGACCAGCGCGTCTGACCGGACCGGGGTATAATTGTCCACCCGCAGCGTTTCAGCCTGCACGGCTGATCCGCAGGCCAGCAGCGCCAGCCCCAAGCCCTTGATTCGCATCGGCTCCACCCTTCTCGTTGCGACAGTGATTGCCGCAACGGGGGTAGCCGACGCAAGCTGAATGCGGCGTTTATGCCTTGGGCTGCTCGACGATCCGCAGGCCCAGTTCGCGCAGCTGCTTCGGTTCGGCCAGCGAAGGCGCCCCCATCAGCAGGTCTTCCGCGCGCTGGTTCATCGGGAACAGCGTGATCTCGCGCAGGTTCTGCACGCCGCAGAGCAGCATGACCATGCGATCGACCCCGGCCGCCATCCCGCCATGCGGCGGTGCGCCATACTGGAACGCGCGGTACATGCCGCCGAACCGCGCCTCGACATTGGCCTGGGTCAGGCCGGTCAATTCGAAGGCCTTGACCATCAGGTCCGGGTGCTGGTTGCGGATCGAGCCCGACGCCAGTTCATAGCCGTTGCAGACCATGTCGTACTGGTACGCTTTAATTGTGAGCGGATCCTGCGTCTGCAGCGCTTCCAGCCCACCCTGCGGCATCGAGAACGGGTTGTGCGCGAAGTCGAGCTTCTTCTCGTCCTCGTCCCATTCGTAGAACGGGAAGTCGATGATCCAGCAAAAGCGGAAGGCGTCCTTCTCGACCAGGTCAAGCTGCTCGCCCACGCGGTTGCGCGCGGCACCGGCCAGCTTGGCAGCCTGGTCTTCCTTGCCGGCGGCGAAGAACGCGCCGTCGTTGGGGCCAAGGCCGAGCGAATCCCACAGCGCGGCCATCTTGTCCTCGCCGTGGTTCTTGGCGATCGGACCGCCGAACACGCCATCCTTGCGGGTGGCATAGCCAAGCCCGGCATAGCCCTCGCCGCGCGCCCACTCGTTCATGTCGTCAAAGAACTTGCGGCTGAGCCCGGCGGTGTCAGGGGCCGGGATCAGGCGGACCACGCCGCCGGTGCCGACGATCTTCTCGAACAGGCCAAAGCCCGAAGCGGTGAACTCGCTGGTCACGTCGCGGATAATCAGCGGGTTGCGCAGATCCGGCTTGTCCGTGCCATAGTCGAGCATCGCTTTGGCATAGGGGATGCGCGGGAACTGGCCGGCCGGGGTCACCGCCTTGCCGTTCGCGAACTTCTCGAAGATCCCGGCGATGACCGGTTCCATCGTTTCCCAGACTTCTTCCTGGGTGACGAAGCTCATTTCCAGGTCGAGCTGGTAGAACTCGCCCGGCAGGCGATCGGCGCGCGGGTCCTCGTCACGGAAGCAGGGGGCGATCTGGAAATAGCGATCGAACCCGGCAACCATCAGCAGCTGCTTGTATTGCTGCGGCGCCTGCGGCAGCGCGAAGAACTTGCCGGTGTGGATACGGCTCGGCACCAGAAAATCGCGCGCGCCTTCGGGGCTGGAGGCGGTCAGGATCGGGGTGGAAAACTCGGTAAAGCCGATGTCTTCCATCCGGCGGCGCGTTTCGCGGATGATCGCGGTGCGCGTCATGATATTGGCGTGCAGCGTCTCGCGCCGCAGGTCGAGGAAGCGGTAGCGCAGGCGGATATCCTCGGGGTATTCCTGTTCGCCCGCCACCGGCAGCGGCAGTTCCTCGGCGCGGCTCAGCACCGTGGCACCGCGGGCAAAGACCTCGATCTCGCCGGTCGGCAGATTGGGGTTCACCGTTCCGGCGCTGCGGGCCTTGACCTCGCCATCGATGGTCACGACCGATTCCACCCGCAGGCCTTCCAGGATCGGCAGTGCCGGACTGTCGGCATCGGCCACGATCTGGGTCATCCCGTAATGATCGCGCAGATCGACGAACAGCACGCCGCCATGGTCGCGCTTGCGGTGGACCCAACCCGACAAGCGGATGGTCTGGCCTACATCGCTGGCGCGCAGCGCGCCGCAGGTGTGCGAACGATAAAGATGCATCGAAACTCTTTCCAATCGGCCTGCAATGATGCAGGGGCGAAAGCGCGGGCTAACAGGCGAAGCCCGTGCATTTGTCAAGCCGCGGGCTCGCACGGGTCCAACTATAGAAAAGCGCGATGAAGATACACCCCCTGATCACCGATAGTGCCACGCTGGCCGCACTCTGTGCCCGACTCGCCAAGGCGGATTTCATTTGCGTGGACACCGAGTTCATGCGCGAGAACACCTATTGGCCGGAATTGTGCCTGATCCAGATCGCCGACACGACCGAGGCCGCGGCGATCGATCCGCTGGCCAAGGACCTCGATCTGGCCCCGCTGCTCGACTTGCTGGTGGACAACGAGGACGTGCTGAAGGTGTTCCACGCCGGCGGGCAGGACGTGGAAATCATCTACAACCTGACCGGCAAGACCCCGCATCCGATCTTCGATACCCAGATCGCGATGATGGCAATCAGCCAGTCGGAACAGATCGGCTATTCCAACCTGGTTGAAAGCTGGCTCGGCCTGCAGATCGACAAGGGCGCCCGCTTTACCGACTGGTCGCGGCGGCCGCTGACCGAGCGCCAGATCGAATATGCCATCGGTGACGTGACCCACCTGGCCGAAATCTTCCCGAAGATGCTCAAGCGCCTGATCAAGACCGGGCGCGGGGCCTGGCTCGATATCGAGATGGAAAAGCTGGCCGACCCGGCCAATTACCGCAACGACCCCTCGGTTGCCTGGCAGCGGATCAAGGCGTCCGGCCGCAATCCGGCGATGCTGGGGCGGCTCAAGGCCCTGGCCGCCTGGCGCGAGTATGAGGCGCAGGACAAGAACATTCCGCGCGGCCGGATCGCCCGGGACGAAACGCTGGCCGACATCGCCAGCCATCCTCCGAAAACCCAGGCGGACCTGGCCAAGGTGCGCGGACTTTCGGCCGGCTGGAAGGACAACGAAATCGGCAAGCGGATGATGGCAACGCTGGAAGCGGCCAAGCCACTGAACGAGGATGAACTTCCCCCGCGCACGCCGCGTGGCGCCCCGCTGGGCAAGGAAGGCGCGCTGGTGGCCGATCTGCTGAAACTGCTGCTCAAGATCCGCAGCCGCGAGATCGACGTTGCGGCCCGCCTGCTGGCGCGGAGCGAAGACCTTGAACTGCTGGCCGCCGGAGTGCGCGAGCTGCCCTTGCTCGAAGGCTGGCGCTATGACCAATTCGGCCGCGACGCCCTTGAACTGGTCGAAGGCAAGCTGGCCTTCGCGGTCGTGAAGGGCCGGCTCAAGATGGCCCACATCGACGAGATCGGAAACGCACCGCCCAAGTGCCAGGCGGCCGAATGACCACATACCTGCCCACTCTCAAGCAGTTGCAATACCTGGTTGCCCTGCATGAACATGGGCATTTCGGTCGGGCTGCGGATGCCTGTTTCGTCTCCCAATCGACGCTTTCAGCGGGCTTGCGCGATCTCGAAACGCTGCTTGGTGTTGTGCTGGTCGAACGGACCAAGCGCGCGGTTCGCTTCACCCCGCTGGGCAATGCCGTGGTCGCCAAGGCGCACCGGTTGTTGCGCGAGGCGGAAGAGCTGTCCGAAATGGTCCAAAGCGCCGGACTGCCGCTGTCGGGCGAAGTGCGGATGAGCGTGATCCCCACGATCGCGCCATTCCTGCTGCCCCGCATGCTGCCCCGGCTGCGCCGCGAGCGGCCCCAGCTCAAGCTCTACCTGCGCGAGGAAACAAGCCAGGCGGCCATGGAAAGCCTGCATCACGGCCGCTGCGACTGCGTGCTGCTGGCCCTGCCCTATCCTACTGGCGAAGTGGAAAAGGAAATCATCGAGCTGGATGCGCTCTATGTTGCCTTTCCCAAGAACGACCCGCGCGATCCGCCAGCGGAGATTACCGCCGACCTGATCGACGAGCACCGGCTGCTGCTGCTCGAAGACGGGCATTGCCTCAAGGAGCACGCGCTCGCCGCCTGCAACCGGCCGGAACTGCGCGCCTCGGCTACGATGATCGGCACCTCGCTGCATACCCTGGTGCAGATGGTCGACAATGGCCTGGGGCTGACCATGCTGCCGGAAATGGCGCTCGATGCCGGGATCCTGAACGGCACCGATGTGATCGCCCGCCCGTTGCGCAGCGATTCCGCCAACCGCGAGATCGCCCTGGTCTGGCGCAAGAACAGCCCGCGCGGGGATGAGTTCCGCCTGCTGGCCGAGGAACTGCGCGCCGGCTAGCTCAATCCATGTGCTTGAGGCCGACCCGCAGGTAATCCCACCCGGTAATCACCGTCAGAACCGCTGCGGCCCACAGCGTGGTCAGGCCAACCGTGTGCGGCACGTTCACCGTCTGCCCCAGCACGTTCATCGTCCACTCCGGCAAGGCCACGCCCAGGATCAGGGCGCCCAGGCACACCAGCTGGAAGGTAGTCTTCCATTTGGCCAGGCGGCTGACGGGCACCGAGACCTGCAGCCCGCCCAGGAATTCGCGCAGGCCTGAAACGGCAATTTCGCGGATCAGGATCACCAGCCCGGCGATCACGTGCATGTCCCCCACATAGGGGCCACGCAGGATGCCCTGGGCGGTCAGGGTCAGGATCACGGTGGCGACCATGATCTTGTCGGCGATCGGATCGAGGAATTGCCCAAGCCTGGACGCCGCCCCCGTGGTGCGGGCCAGATAACCATCAAAGTAATCGGTAAAGCCCATCAGGCAGTAAAGCGCGAAGGCCAGGCCATAGCCATACTGCCAGTTCGGCCACCACATCAGGAACGCCAGCAGCGGCAGCGCCACGATCCGCGACAGCGTCAGGATGTTCGGCAAGGTCCACATGGCCACGGGGCATAGCCCCAAGCACGCTCGTGCAAAAGGCCATGATTGGGCTTGTCCGCAGCCCAACTGACGATAAAGCGGAGCCCCGGGGGCAATCTGCAAGGGCCGCATGACCACTTCGACCCATCTGATTCGCAGCCGCCGGTTTCTGCCGCTGTTCGTCACCCAGCTGCTCAACGCGTTCAATGACAACCTCTATCGCAATGCGATGGTGTTTTTCGTGGTCTACAGCGTCTACAGCTCGGAAGCGGCCGAGGGGCTGTTCAGCGCCGTGGCCTCGGCTCTGTTCATCCTGCCGTTCTTCCTGCTCTCAGCGCTTGCCGGCCAACTTGCGGACATGCGCGACAAGGCTCGGATCATCCGCATCGTCAAGGCATCGGAAATCGGCATCATGCTGGTTGGCGGAGCCGGATTGCTGCTCGCCTGGCAGGGGGTGATCGGCCAGGAATTCACCGTTCCACTGATGCTGCTCGCCCTGCTTGCGATGGGGGTCCATTCCACTTTCTTCGGCCCGATCAAGTACGCGATCCTGCCGCAGCACCTGCGTGAGGACGAAGTGCTGGCCGGTACCGGGCTGGTCGAGGCGGGCACCTATATCGCGATCCTGTCCGGCACGATCCTGGCCGGCTGGATCCCGGTCGAATGGGCAGCGGTCGGCGTCGTGATCACGGCGCTGATTGGCTATGTGACCTCGCGCTATGTCCCTGACGCCCCGCCCCAGGGCGAGCCGCAACCGCTGGACCTGCATGTCTGGCGCTCGTCAATCAACCTGATCCGCCACACCATGCGCGATCGGCGCGTGTTCCTCGCGATCATGGCGATCAGCTTCTTCTGGACGATCGGCGCGGTGCTGTTCATCCAGTTCCCGCCGCTGGCGAAAAACGTCCTGTCCGCCTCTAAGGAGGTCGCTAGCCTGTTCCTTGTGATCTTCTCGATCGGGGTGGCGATCGGTTCGGTCTCGGTCAACAAGCTGCTGCGCGGAACGGTTTCGGCCCGCTATTCGCCCGCCTCGGTGCTGATCATGGGGCTGTTCGTGATCGGTTTCTGGTGGGTCTGCAGTTCCTGGTACTCGCATCCCGAGGACGGCCTGCTCGATGTGCCGACCTTCCTGGCCGAACCGCTCGCCATACCCCTGCTGCTCAGCCTGCTGGGAATTTCCGTGGCCGGCGGGATGTTCGTGGTGCCGCTCTATGCTTTCCTCACCACCTTTGTGGACCGGACCGAGACTGCGCGGACCATCGCGGCGAACAACATTGTCAATTCCGGGGCGATGGTGCTGGGCTCGGTCATGGCGCTGGGAATGAGCGCGGTCGGCTTACCGATGAATGACCAGTTGCTGCTGGGTGCGGCGATGTGCCTGGTTTCGGCCTGGCTTGGGCGACTGCTGGTCGCGGCCGAGGAAGCCGCGCGGATCAGGTAGGTCTTTGCGTCACCCGGTCAGAGCAGAAACGTGCTGACCGCCAGAAAGCAGGCGCAGTAAGCCAGCAGGAAATCCCGCAGATCCTGCATCGTGAACAGCGAACGGACCCGAGCCGGCCTCGGCTCGATCCCCTTGCGGACATGGGGCGGCAGCGAGGCCCGGAACGGATGCCGGGCGGTTTCGTCAGTCAGGACCAGGGCTCTTCTCATGGCGATCGGGTTAAGACTTCCTTCACCATCGAACCAGCCGGAAAATTGCGGTTAACGGCCAGTTTCCCAAAGCGGGACAGTAACCAAACCGGGCATGAACGGGCGCCCGCGCGTTGCCGCCGTAGCGGCTTGGCGCTAAAGCCCCGATATGAGCGATAATTCCACGATCACTGGCGGGCGGCTGCTCGTCGATTGCCTGATCGCACAGGGCTGCGATCGAATCTTCACCGTGCCGGGCGAGAGCTTTCTGGCCGTGCTGGACGCCCTCCACGACTCGCCTGAGATCGAAACCGTCATCTGCCGCCAGGAAGGCGGGGCGGCATTCATGGCCTGCGCGGACGGCACGCTTACCGGTCGGCCCGGAGTATGCTTCGTCACCCGCGGACCGGGCGCGGCCAATGCCAGCATCGGCGCACACGTGGCCTTCCAGGACTCGCAGCCGATGCTTCTGTTCATCGGCGATGTCGACCGCGGGATGCGCGACCGCGAGGGATTCCAGGAGGTGGACTTCGCGACCATGTTCGCGCCGCTCGCCAAGCTGGTGCTGCGGATCGACGATCCGCGCCGGATTCCCGAATACATCGCCCGCGCCTGGGCCACGGCCATGGCCGGGCGCCCCGGCCCGGTTGTGATCGCCCTGCCCGAAGACATGCTGCTGGAGCAGGTGGCTGACCGGGCGCCCCGCCCGGCAGTGGCCCGGCCGGCCCAGGCCGTCTGTCCGGATGCGATGGGTACACTGATGCGCATGATCGAGGATGCCTGCGCCCCCGTCGCCATCGTCGGCGGGGCCGGCTGGCACGCCAAGGCACGCGAGCACTTCACCGGGTTTGCCGAGCGGATCGGCCTGCCGGTTGCGGGTGCCTTCCGGCGGCAGGATGCCGTGCCGAATTCAAGCCCCGCCTGGGCCGGGAACCTGGGCTATGGCCCCAATCCCAAGCTGGTCGAGCGGATCAGGAACGCCGACCTCGTGCTGGTGGTTGGTGCCCGGCTGGGTGAGGCGACTACGGACAGCTATACCCTGATCACCCCTGACCATCCCGGCCAGACGCTGGTCCATGTCCACCCCGATCCGGAGGAGCTTGGCCGGGTCTATCGTCCGGATATGGCGATCTGCGCTGACATGACCGAATTCGCCGAGGCCGCCGACCTGTGGGACGACGATATCGTGCCCTTCGATGCCGGGGCCGAAGCCCATGCCGAATGGCTCGACTGGTCGAACCCCAAAACCAATGGCCATGCCCTCGATATGGGGCAAGTGGTTGCCGCGATGCGCGCGGCGCTGCCGGACGATGCCATCATCTGCAACGGTGCGGGGAACTTTTCGGGCTGGTGGCACCGTTACTGGCACTACAACGGTTTTCCGACCCAGCTGGCGCCGACCGCCGGGGCAATGGGCTTTGGCGTGCCGGCCGCAGTCGCCGCCGCGCGGCGCTATCCCGATCGCACGGTGATCGCGCTGGCCGGTGATGGCGATTTCCTGATGAACGGCCAGGAACTGGCCACCGCTGTCCAATATGGCTGCGACATGCTGGTCGTGCTGGTGGATAACGGTGCCTATGGCACCATCCGGATGCACCAGGAGCGCGAATTTCCAGCCCGGGTTTCGGGCACGACGCTCCACAATCCCGACTTTGCCGCCCTCGCCCGCGCCTTTGGTGGCTGGGCCGAGCGGGTCGAGACGACCGAGCAGTTCACCGCCGCCCTGGCCGAAGCCAAGGCGCGCAAGGGCGTGCGGCTGCTGCACCTTGTGATCGACGTTGAGCAGCTCAGCGCAGGCGGTGCTTCGGTCTCGGGACTGCGGGCCCGCGCGGGGAAGTGATCAGCCCTCGGCCAGCCCGAGGATATGATCCCATTCGGACGGCTTCACTGCCGAGACCGAAAGGCGGAACTTGGTCAGCAGGTCCATGTCGGCCAGGGCCGGATCGGCCTTGATCTCTTTCAGGGTGACCGACCTGGCCAGCTTGCGCACCGGCTTCAGTCTGACGGCGGACCAGCGTCCGGTTTCGTCCGTGGGATCGGGGATATTGGATTCGGTTATCTCTGCTATTCCAACGATTTCAACCCCGATATTCGAGTGATATAAGAATACCTGGTCGCCCGGCTGCATCGCCCGCATGTTGTTGCGGGCGGTGTAATTGCGGACCCCATCCCAGGTGCCCACACCTTCGGCCACCAGATCGTCCCAGCTGTACACATTGGGCTCCGATTTCATCAACCAGTAGGATTTGATTTTGGTCATGCGAGCTCCGCAAAAAGCGTCTATGGCCGCGCCCATAACCACATCATTGCAGGATCGTCTACCGATGGAACTCACCTCGCTGCCCGTGCTCTCGCTTGCTGATGAGCCTGCAGCCTTCTCGCAGGTAATCGGCGAGAGCTTTCGCACCTTCGGATTTGCCCTGGTCAAGGATTTCGACATCGATCGCGGCCTGATCGACCGGGCCTGGAAGCTCTCCGAAGCGTTCTTCGCCCTGCCCGAGGCGGAAAAGCGGGCCTATCACGATCCGGTGATCGGCGGCGCGCGCGGTTATACCCCGTTCGGGGTCGAAATCGCCAAGGACGCCAAGCACCACGATCTCAAGGAATTCTGGCACATTGGTCGCGACCTGCCCGAAGGCAGCCCGCTCGCCGATGCCTCGATGCCGCCCAATGTCTGGCCCACCCGGCCCGAGGGTTTCCAGGAGACCTTTAGCGATCTTTACCGCCAGTTCGACAAGACCGGCGCGACCATCCTGTCGCGCATTGCGGTCTATCTCGGGCTGGACGAGCACTGGTTCGATCCGGCGATTGAGGATGGCAATTCGGTGATGCGGCTGCTGCATTACCCGCCGATCGAAAACCTTGAGGGCGAGGCGATCCGCGCCGGCGCTCATGGCGATATCAACCTGATCACCCTGCTGCTGGGGGCCGAAGAAGCGGGCCTTGAATTGCTGTTCCAGGGCAAGGAATGGATCCCCGCCAATCCGCCCGAAGGCGCGATGGTGATCAACGTGGGCGACATGCTCGAACGGCTGACCAACCACTTCCTGCCCTCGACAATCCACCGGGTCCGCAACCCGGATCCGCGCCGGGCCGCCTTCAGCCGCTATTCGATGCCGTTCTTCCTGCACTTGCGCAGCGACTGGCCGATCAAGACGCTGCCGCAATGCATCACTGCCGAAAATCCTGATCGTTATCCGGTCCCGATCACGGCTGACGAGTTCCTGCAGCAGCGCCTGCGCGAGATCGGCCTGAAGAAGTAACAACCGGAAATTAACAGCTTGTTCAGTCCCTTGTGCGATCCAGAAGCCCGCTGGATTGCGACAGGGGACAGCATGGCTGACCGTAAGGGCGAATTGCAACAAGCCCGGCGTGACGTGGTCGCGCTCGGCATTGCTGCAGCCGCGATCCTGATGTTCGTGGGCACTGGCGGAACGGTATTCCCGCAAGTGCTGGCTGCCCTGAGCGGGCAAGGGGCCGGACCGGACCGCACGCTGACCAGCGCACTTTTGCTGAACGTCGCGCTCGTGATCTTCGGCTGGCGCCGCTATCGCGAATTGACCCGCGAGGTCGAGGAACGCCGCCGCGCGGAAGAACAATCGCGCCTGCTGGCGGCAACCGACCCGCTCACAGGCTGCCTGAACCGCCGCAGCATCGCCGATGCCATGGCTGACCTGCTCGCGCTGGTCGGCCCGCGCGGCAAGGCAATCGTCGTCGCCATGCTCGATCTCGACAACTTCAAGCGGATCAATGACGTCCACAGCCATCTCGGCGGGGACACGTTGCTGCGGACAACGGCCGAACGGTTGCGGGCAAGCCTTCCTGCGGACGCATTGTTTGCCCGCATGGGCGGCGATGAGTTCGCCTGCGTCATTCCCTTCGATCCGGCCCATGTCGACGAGCTGGAACAGCTGGTCCACCAGACCGTGGCCGCTCTGCGCGAGCCGGTCGAGTTTCAGGGCAGTGAGTTCGAAACCACGGTCTCGACCGGCCTCGCCCGCAGCGACAACGACGGTGTGGACACCACGAAGCTGCTGCACATGGCCGATATCGCGATGTTCTCGGCCAAACGTGCGGGCCGAAACGCCGTGGCCTGGTTCGAACCGGCCATGGAGAACGAACTGCGGTTCCGCAGCGAACTGGAATCGGGCATTCGCCGCGGGATCGCCGCAGGCGAATTCGTGCCGTTCTACGAAAAGCAGGTCGACCTGGAGACTGGTGAACTGGTCGGCTTCGAAATGCTGGCCCGCTGGAACTCGCCGAAGCTGGGCATGGTCGGTCCGGATCTGTTCATTCCCGTGGCCGAGGAAATCGGCGCAATCGTCGATCTGTCTGAATGCGTGATCCGCCAGGCCTTGCGCGATGCCAAGGCCTGGGCTCCGCACCTGACGCTCGCAATCAATATCTCGCCCTACCAGTTGCGCGACCCGTGGTTCGCCCAGCGACTGTTGAAGCTGCTGGTCGAAGCAAACTTCCCGCCCTCGCGGCTCGAGGTCGAGATTACGGAAAGCAGCCTGCACGAGAACATCGGCCTGGTTCGCTCGATGATCACCAGCCTGAAAAACCAGGGCGTGCGGATCAGCCTCGACGATTTCGGCACGGGTTACAGCTCGCTGTCGCAGCTGCGCAGCCTGCCGTTCGACCGGATCAAGATCGACCGCAGCTTCGTGACCTCGCTCCCCGAAAACGAGGAAAGCGCCACAATCGTTCAGTCGATCGTCTCGCTGGGCCAGGGCCTCGGCCTGCCGGTTACCGCCGAAGGGGTGGAGAACGAGGAAGTGCTGCAGGCCTTGCAACGCTTCAATGGCCTGAAGGCCCAGGGCTATCACTATGGTCGTCCGGCCGATGCCGCTGCCGTCACGGCCGAACTCGGACAGCTGCACCTGCTGCTCGAGACACCGCCCCGGGCAGAGCGGCTCGAGGTTACGGAATCGCACGGTCTGCGTGCCAGTAACGGCTGAAGGCTGGACGGGCCGCGCCGCAACGCATAGACGCGCGGGTAATGCGCGTTCCGTTCATCAAGATGCATGGCCTGGGCAACGATTTCGTGGTGCTGGATGGCCGCGAAGGCGCTCTGCCTGAAATGACCGCGCGTCTTGCCGCTGCCATCGCCGATCGCAAGACCGGCATCGGGTGCGATCAGTTGATCGTGCTTGAGCCCTCCCCTCGCGCAACGGTGCGGATGCGCATCTTCAATGCCGACGGGAGCGAGGTGGAGGCTTGCGGGAATGCCTCTCGCGCGGTCGGCCTGCTGCTTGGCGCGCCCGCCACCATCGACACCCTGGGCGGCCTGATCGCCACCGATCCACAGTCCGATGGCGTTGCAGTCGACATGGGCGAACCGCGGTTTGACTGGGATTCCATCCCCCTCGCCTATCCGCTCGACACGCTGGCCATGCCGGTCGGGTGGAACGAGCTGGAAAATCCGGCTGCGGTGAATGTCGGCAACCCCCACGCGGTGTTCTTCGTGCCCGATACCAACGCAATCGCGCTGGATCAGCTGGGGCCGCTGATCGAGCATGATCCGCTGTTCCCGCAGCGGGTCAATGTCAATGTCGCCACCATCGTCTCGCCGGATGAAATCCGTCTGCGGGTCTGGGAACGCGGCGTGGGAGAAACCCGCGCCTGCGGCACTGGCGCCTGTGCCACCGCCGTGGCGGCCATGCGGCGCGGCCTGGTCACGCGCGGCACGGTTCGGGTCAACCTGCCCGGCGGCGCCTTGCTGATCGGCTGGGGCGCGGACAACCGCATCACCATGACCGGCCCCGCAACCGAGAGTTTCCGGGGCAGTTTCGATCCGGCCGATTTCGGGGCCTGACATGGCGGCCGAAGTGATATCCCTGGGATGCCGGCTCAACCTGTCGGAAAGCGAGGACCTGCGCGCCTTGCTCGCCAGTGCCGACGATCTGGTGGTGATCAACAGCTGCGCGGTTACGGCCGAGGCGGTCAGGCAGACCCGCCAGGCAATCCGGCGCGCCCGCCGCACTCGGCCAACGGCGCGGCTGCTGGTGACAGGCTGCGCGGCCGAAGTGGAGCGCGCGGCGCTGGGCGCCATGCCCGAGGTGGACGGCCTGGTCGCCAATGCCGCCAAGCTTGATCCGCGCGCATGGAACGTTGCTCCGGCACCGCGCGCGCCGCACGCGGCCCACACCCGAGCCTTCATCGCCGTGCAGAACGGTTGCGATCATGCCTGCACCTTTTGCGTGATCCCCCAGGGGCGCGGGCCGAGCCGCTCCCTGCCGGTGGCGGAGGTGCTGGGCCTGGTTGCCCACCATCTGGATCATGGCGCGCGCGAAGTGGTTCTGACCGGGGTCGACCTGACCTCGTGGGGGCATGACCTGCCCGGTAAACCGTCGCTGGGCAGCCTGGTCGAGGCGATCCTCAGCGCCTTTCCAGAGCTGCGCCGTTTGCGGTTGTCTTCACTCGACGGGGTAGAGATCGATCCCTTTTTGCGCGAACTGCTGGGGGGCGAGGCACGGGTCATGCCGCACCTCCACCTCTCGCTTCAGCACGGCAACGACCTGATCCTCAAGCGGATGAAGCGGCGGCACCTGCGCCGCGATGCGATCGAACTGGTCGGTTGGCTGAAGGCCCGGCGGCCCGAGCTTGCTATCGGCGCTGACCTGATCGCCGGCTTTCCGACCGAGGATGCCGCCGCGCACGGCGACAACCTGTCGATCATTGCCGAACTTGGCATCGTCCACGGCCATGTCTTTCCCTATTCCCCCCGCCCCGGCACCCCGGCTGCGCGGATGCCGCAGATTACTGCGCAGGATATCCGCCTCCGGGCGGCGGAGCTGCGCGCGGCAGTGGCCGCAGTCCGGCAGGACTGGCTGGCGGGACAGATCGGCCAACCGATCGAGGTACTTGCCGAACGCGACGGGACAGGCCATGCGCCCAACTTCGCCCGGGTGCAGCTGCCCCCCGGCAACCAGGCAGGAACAATCGTGACCGTAACCCCCACGCGCATCATCGAAGGCATGCTGGCATGAGCGAAGGAACGAGCTGGACCGACCGGGTCTTTGGCGGCCTGCGCAAGACCTCCGAGCGGCTGGGCGAAAACCTGGCCGGGATCGTCAGCAAGACCCGGCTTGATGATGACCAGCTGGATGAGATCGAGGATGCGCTGATCCTCTCCGATCTTGGGCCGCGCGTCGCCGCGAAAATCCGCGCGCGTCTGGCCGAGGAACGCTTCGAGCGCGGTGCCGACGAGGCCGCGATCAAGGCCGCCGTGGCCGAGGAAATCGCGAAGATTCTCCGTCCAGTCGCCAAGCCGATCGATATCGTCGCCTTCCCGCGCCCGCAGGTGATCCTGGTGATCGGCGTGAACGGATCGGGCAAGACGACGACCATCGCCAAGCTGGCGCACTATTTCCAGGAACTGGACTATGGCGTGATGCTGGCCGCAGGCGACACGTTCCGGGCGGCGGCGATTGGCCAGCTGAAGGTCTGGGCCGACCGGGTTGGCGTGCCGATCATCACCGGTCCGGAAGGCGGCGATCCTGCCAGCATCGTGTTCGACGCGGTCAAGGCCGCTACCGACCAGGGCATCGACGCGCTGATCGTCGACACTGCGGGGCGCCTGCAGAACAAGCGCGAACTGATGGACGAGCTGGCCAAGATCCGCCGCGTGCTCGGCCGCCTCAACCCCGAGGCGCCGCACGATGTGGTGCTGGTGCTTGACGCCACTAATGGCCAGAACGCCCTGCAGCAGATCGAGATCTTCAAGGAAGTGGCCGGCGTGACCGGCCTGATCATGACCAAGCTGGACGGCACAGCGCGCGGTGGCGTTCTGGTTGCCGCGGCCGAACAGTATGGCCTGCCGATCCACGCCATCGGCGTAGGTGAACGGCTGGATGACCTGCGACCGTTCGATCCAGACCTTGTTGCGCGCGTGATTGCAGGAGTTGCCTGATGACCGAAGCACCCAAGACCCAGAAGCCCAAGTCGGGCTGGCTCAACATCCTGGTCGATTACGGGCCGATCATCGTCTTCTTTGCGGTCTACAAGTATTATTCCCCGGCCGATCGCGAGAACAGCGTGGCCGAAGTGCTTGCCGTGATTACCGGCACGGTCAGCTTCATGGTCGCGGCGGTCATCGCGCTGGCCGTGTCGAAGTGTAAGCTGGGCCACGTTTCCCCGATGCTCTGGCTTTCGACGCTGCTGATCGTCGGGTTTGGAGGGCTGACGGTCTTGCTGCGAGATCCGATCTGGATTCAGGTCAAGCCCACCGCGATCTACCTGATGTTCGGCGTGGTCCTGCTGGTCGGGGTGTGGCGCGGCAAGGCGCTGCTAAAGGTCCTGCTAGAGGCCGCCTTCGAAGGGTTGAGCGACGAGGGCTGGATGAAGCTGTCGCGCAACTGGGGCGTGTTCTTCCTGGTCCTCGCCGCGGTGAACGAGGGGCTGCGCTACTGGCTCTCGTTCGGGGACTGGATCGCGGCCAAGCTATGGGTGTTCCTGCCGGCCACCTTCCTGTTCACCTTCTCGCAGATCCCGATGCTGATGCGCCACGGCATGGCGCTGGACGAGAAGAAGGACGTGCTGGAGCATACTCCGCACGAATGAGCCGGCACAGCCGGGGATGACAGCGCATCTGGTGGCAAAAAGGGTGTGACTTTGCCATCATGACGGGCGATAAAGCGCGCCTGCTCGCCATTCGCGGGCCCAAGCAAAATCAACGAGAATAGGGGACGAAAATGGCCAAGTTCTTCGGAAACCTGCACCTGGTGCTGGCGGTCGGCCTGGTTGCGGCGATCGCCGTGATCATGGCTTTCACTGGCTGGACGGGTGAAGGCGGCAAGGCAATCAGCGATGACGTGTTCCGCTGGCTCCACACCTTCTTCGGCATCCTGTGGATCGGGCTGCTCTATTACCTGAACTTCGTCCAGGTGCCGACCATGCCCGCCATCCCGGCTGAGCAGAAGGGCGCGATCACCGGGCACATCGCCCCCAAGGTGTTCTTCTTCTTCCGTTACGCCGCACTGTTGACCGTGCTGACCGGCCTGACCATCGCCTTCCACAACGGCTATGGCGCCCAGGCGCTGACCTTTGGCGGAACCGGCGCCGATGGCATCAACATGATCGGCCTGGGCATGTGGCTGGCCATTATCATGGCCTTCAACGTGTGGTTCATCATCTGGCCCGCCCAGAAGAAGATCCTCAACCTTGGCGCGACAGAGGCTTCGGCCGAGGAAAAGGCCGCTGCCGCACCGCGCGCCCTGGCTGCCAGCCGCACCAACCTGCTGCTGTCGCTGCCGATGCTCTACTGCATGGTGGGCGCCAACCTCGGCTGATCCATCAGCCTGATGGAGCGCAATTGAAGGGGCGCGGTTCCGCTGGGAGCCGCGCCCTTTTCAGTACTTCTGTTCCAGCACCGGGGCGTTATCGATGGCGCGGGTCAGGTCCAGTTGCTGCGGGCCGATCCAGCCATTGACGTAATTGGCATAGTAGAGCCCGAACAGCACCGCCGCGAGGATGGTGGCCCGCCAGGCCACCTTGCGGGGCTGGAAGTTGATCGGTGCGCTTTCCGCCTGTCCCTTTACCGCTATTTCGCCGGTATCGTGATGGGTGCGGATGCCGAAGGGCATCACCAGGAAGGCGCTCAGCACCCAGAACATGGCGTAGATGGCGATTATCGAGGTCAGTTGCATGGTCTCAGGGCTCCGGTAGAATTACGCGCACCTGGGGCTTCTTGCCCGACCAGCGGCTAGCCGCTCGCCGCGCAGCCAGGCGCGCTGCTTCCGATATCGCTTCGCGGTCATGCCGCGCCCCACCCTTTAACTTGGCCAGGGCGGCGGCGACATCCTCGCGCGCCTCGGCCGTGAAATCATCGTAATCCTCTTCCAGCGGCAGGCCGACGCCTTCGACATGAACCCGGCCCTTGCCATCCAGCACCACGATCAGCAGGCCATTGGCCGCGAGGCGGCGGCGCATGACGATCGCCTCGCCATCGGCTGGGATCAGGATATCGCCATCCAGCACCAGTCGGCCCGCGCGCACCTCGCCGACCTTGCCGGGCTTGCCTGGCGCCAGCCGGACAAGATCGCCATTCTGCTGAACCACGGCCTGGGCGATCCCGCAGCTGCGGCCAAGCCGCGCCTGCTCGCGCATGTGGCGCAGTTCGCCATGCACAGGCACAAGGATTTCGGGCCGCAACCAGCCATAGAGCGCTTCCAGCTCAGGCCGGCCCGGATGCCCGGAAACGTGAATGTCAGCCTGGCGGTCCGTGACGATTGTGATGTCCCGGGCGGCAAGACGGTTCTGGATCCGCCCGATAGCGATCTCGTTGCCCGGGATCTGCCGGCTGGAGAACAGCACGACATCGCCAGCCTCCAGCGCGATCGGATGGCTATCCTCGGCAATGCGCGACAGCGCCGCGCGCGGCTCGCCCTGCCCGCCGGTGGCAAGGATCAGCACCTCACCGCGCGGCAGGTTCATCGCCGTGTCGAAATCGACCAGATCGGGTAGCTGCTTGAGATAGCCGCTGGCCTGGGCGGTGCGGATGATGCGTTCCAGTGAGCGCCCGGCCACACACAGCCGCCGGTTGGTGGCCTGCGCTACTTCGCCCAGCGTCTGCAAGCGGGCCACGTTCGAGGCAAAGGTGGTGACGAGCACGCGCTTGCCGTGGTGCCGTGCCACTTCATCGAGCAGCGCTCGGCGCACGGCCCCTTCCGAGCCGGATGGGTTGGGATTGAACACATTGGTGGAATCGCAGACCAGAGCCAGCACGCCGGTATCGCCCAGTGCGGTCAGTTCTTCCGCCGTGGCAGGGGTCCCGACCAGCGGCTCATCATCCAGCTTCCAGTCACCGGTGTGGAAGATCCGCCCGTGCCCCGTTTCGATCACCAGCGCATTGCCTTCGGCGATCGAGTGGGCCAGCGGCACGTAACGGATCCCGAACGGTCCCAGCTGGAAGGGTTCGAGATGGTCGATGACCTTCAGTTCGACCGAACTGGTCAGCCCCGCCTCGGCCAGCTTTTCCGCCACCAGGCGCGCGGTAAACGGCGTGGCATAGAGCGGCACGCCGAGGTCTTCGGCGAAGTAGGGGACCGCGCCGATATGGTCCTCATGGGCGTGGGTCAGCACCACCCCGACCAGATCCTTGCGGCGCTCCTCGATGAATTCGAGATCGGCAAAGACCAGCTCGGTGCCGGGATACTCATTGGCGCCGAAGGTCATCCCCAGATCGACCATCAGCCACTTGCCGCCATACCCATAGAGGTTGACGTTCATGCCGATCTCGCCGGACCCACCGAGCGCGCAGAACAGCAGTTCGTCTGCAGACTTGCCTGATGCGGCGGTCATCCTGCCTTCTCGGCCAGGATCGCCATGCCCTCAAGCGTGAGGTCAGGATCGACTGCGTCGAAGATCTCGGTGTGCTGGTCAAACAGGATGGCAAGCCCCCCGGTGGCAATCACCTTGGCCGGGCGGCCGATCTGGGCGCGCATCCGGGCGATCAGTCCTTCCATCATCGCGACATACCCCCAGAACACGCCGATCAGCATCTGGTCCTCGGTATTGCGGCCGATCACGCTGGTGCTGTCCGGGCTGCGGATCGCGATGCGCGGCAGCTTGGCCGTGTTGCCGACCAGGGCATCCAGCGAAAGGTTGATCCCGGGCGCAATGATCCCGCCCTTGTAGGCCCCGTTGAAATCGATCGCATCGAAAGTGGTGGCCGTGCCGAAATCGACGACGATCAGGTCGCCAGGGTACTTGGCGTGGGCGCCGATTGCGTTGACCGCGCGATCTGCGCCAAGCGAGCGCGGCTCGTCGACATCGATTTCCATGCCATAATCGACCGGCGCGATGCCGGCGACCAGCGCCTTCACCCCGAAATACTTGTCGGCCAGCACTTCCAGGTTGTGGAGCGCGCGCGGGACAACGGTGGAGATGATGATCCGCTTGATCGCGGTGCGCTCAATCCCCTCGATGTGCAGCAGCTGCATCAGCCAGACGGCATATTCGTCGCCGGTGCGGCGCGGATCGGTGGCGATGCGCCAGCGGTGCCGGATCGCCCGACCTTCGAACAGGGCAAAGACCACGTTGGTGTTACCGACATCGATCGCGAGTAGCATTGCCCTAGTTCCTCTCAACGAGATTGACCTCGCCCGCGTGGATGGCACGCAAAGCACCATCCGCCAAGCGCAGTTGCAACGACCCATCCGGGTTCAGACCGGCAAAGGTGCCTTCCAGCTGCGCCTCACCCGGCTCACCCACCAGCAACGGCGTGCCGACCGGATGGGCGGCGGCCTGCCAGCGGCCCAGGATCGGTTCAAGACCATAGGTCCGCCAGCGCTCGACCTCGCGGTCAAAGGTATCGGCCAGCAGCTGGGCGAAGCGGTTGCGGCTGATCGTGCTGCCCAGCTTGCGGAGCGCGGTGGTCGCCCGGCCGAGCACCTTGGGCGCCACTTCCAGGTTCACGCCGATGCCCACGACCACGCCGCCCGGCGCACCTTCAAGCAGGATTCCCGCAATCTTGGCGCCATCCACCAGCACGTCGTTCGGCCACTTCAACAGGGCGTGCCGACCAACACCGAGCTGCTCGTCAATCGTCGACTGCACGGCCAGCCCGGCGACCAGAGCCAGCGTGCTGAGCGGCGGATCGCCGGCGCGCTGGCCAACAAAGGTCGAACCCATGAAGTTGCCGGCGCCATCGAACCACGAACGGCCGTGGCGACCGCGCCCCGCAGTCTGGCGGTCGGCAACGATCCAGTATCCCTCCTGCACTGCCTCACCCCTGGCAAGGCGACGCAACAGCTTGGTGCTCGTCGAAGCGAGTTCCTCGAAAACGTCGATCTGGGGCATTTCAGGGGATGAACAGCACGCCCGCCGCCGTTGCCGCCATTTCGCCAAGGGGCTTGGTCAGCAAGTAGCCAAGCGGCGAGATCGCCACTGCGCACAGCCCGAGCAGGGCCTGGTGCATCCAGTCGCTCTGCCCCACCGCCTTCATCGCCGGTTCGTCGAAGTACATCACCTTGACGACCTTGAGGTAATAGAAGGCCCCGATCACGCTGGCGGCGATCCCGATGGCGGCCAGCCAGATATTCCCGGCTTCCACCGCAGCCTGGAACACCACGAACTTGCCCCAGAACCCGAACAGCGGCGGGATGCCGGCCAGGCTGAACATGATCATGGCGAGGCATGCGGCCAGCACCTTGCGGTGGCGCGAGAGGCCGGCGATGTCGGCCAGGCTCTCAACCGGATTGCCATCGGCATCCTTGAGCATGAGCACGGCCACAAAGCCGCCAATGGTCATCGCGGTATAGATCGCGAGGTATACCAGCATCCCGGCAACGCCCTGGGGCGTGGCGGCGGCCAGACCGATCAGCAGGAAGCCGACGTTGTTGATCGACGAATAGGCCAGCAGGCGCTTGAGATTGGTCTGCCCGATGGCACCCAGGGCACCGATCACGATCGACGCGAGCGCGGCGAAGATCACGATCGGCTGCCAGGCGGCAATCTGGTTGCCGAAGGCCTCGATCGCGACGATCACCGTCAGCGCGAGGGCCGCCACCTTTGGTGCCGAGGCAAAGAAGGTGGTGACCGGCGTGGGCGAACCTTCGTAAACGTCGGGCGTCCACATGTGGAACGGCACGGCGCTGATCTTAAAGGCCAGACCGGCAAAGACGAAGACCAGCCCGAACACCGCCCCGGTCGAGATCTTGCCAGTGAGCGCAGCAGCGATCCCGTCGTAACCGATCGTTCCGGCGAAGCCGTAAGTCAGGCTGATCCCGAACAGCAGGATGCCCGAGGCCAGCGAGCCCAGCACGAAGTACTTGAGCCCGGCTTCCGCCGAACGGTCATCATTGCGCAGGAACGCGGCGAGCACATAGGCTGCGAGCGAATTGAGTTCGAGCCCGATGTAGAGCGTCAGTAGGTTGGTCGACGAGACCATCAGGCACATGCCCAGCACCGCGAACAACACCAGCACGGCATACTCGTTGCGATAGGCCCCAAGCCGCTGGAAGTATGCGGGCGCGACCACCAGCGAAGCCGCTGCCGCAGCGATGATCAGCAGTTTGGCAAAGGCCGCGAAGGCCGAGGCGGTGAACAGCGCCGAAAAGGCCAGCGTATCGGGGCCCGAAGCGCCGTTGGCCAGAGCGGGTGCGATCATTGCGCCGCCGATGACCAGCACGACAACGGTCAGCCAGGTGATGACACGAGCCCCACGATCGGAGCGGGTCCAGGCCGAAGCCAGGAGCAGGATCAGCCCGGAAAGGCTGAACAGGATCTCGGGAGCGGCGAGGCGGAAAGACTGGACGAAATCCATCAGTGCGCCTCCCCGTGCGCGGTATGTTCGGTGGCGTTGGCGGGCTTGGGCTTGCCGGCAGTCAGCTGGGCATCGCTTTCGGGCTTGGCCCGCGCGATCCGGGCATCGAGTACCGCGATATCGGCGCGCATCGGCGCCAGGAAGCTTTCCGGATAGACCCCCATCCACAGCACGACCGCGGCGATTGGCGCCATCAGCCACCACTCACGGCGGTTGAGATCGGGCATGGCGGCGGCATCGGCATTCTTCTGCTCGCCGAAGCAGACGCGGCGATAGAGATAGAGCATGTAGGCTGCACCCAGGATGATACCGGTCGTGCAGACCAGCGCCACCCAGCTCGATACCTGATAGATACCGGCAAGGCTCAGGAATTCACCCACGAAGCCGCTGGTCCCCGGCAGGCCAATGGAGGCCATGGTGAAGAGCATGAAGAACAGCGCATAATAAGGCATGTTGATCGACAGGCCGCCGTACCGGTCGATCTCACGGGTGTGGAGCCGGTCGTAAATCACACCCACGCACAGGAACAGCGCGCCCGAAACCAGGCCGTGGCTGAGCATCACTACCATCGCGCCTTCGAGACCCTGCGGGTTGAAGGCGAACAGGCCGATCGTGACGATCGCCATGTGCGCGACCGAGGAATAGGCGATCAGCTTCTTCATGTCGTTCTGCACCAGCGCGACCAGCGAGGTGTAGATCACCGCGACCATCGACAGGGCAAAGACCAGCCAGGCGAACTGGGCCGAAGCTTCCGGGAACATCGGCAGCGAGAAGCGGATGAAGCCATAGCCGCCCATCTTCAGCAGGACGCCCGCCAGGATCACCGACCCGGCGGTGGGCGCCTGCACGTGGGCATCTGGCAGCCAGGTGTGAACCGGCCACATCGGCATCTTCACGGCAAAGCTCGCGAAGAAGGCCAGCCACAGCCAGGTCTGCACTTCCGGCGCGAAGTTGTACTCCATCAGCGTCGGGATGTCGGTCGTCCCGGCCTCGTTCACCATCCAAAGCATGGCGATCAGCATCAGCACCGAGCCGATCAGCGTGTAGAGGAAGAACTTGTAGCTGGCGTAGATCCGGTCAGCCCCGCCCCAGATCCCGATGATCAGGTACATCGGGATCAGGCCGGCCTCGAACATGATGTAGAACAGGAAGATGTCCTGCGCCGCAAACACGCCGATCATCAGCGTTTCCATCAACAGGAAGGCCGCCATGTACTCGCCCACGCGCTTTTCGATCGACGCGCTGGCTAGGATGCAGATCGGCATCAGGAACACCGACAGCATGATCAGCATCAGGGCGATGCCATCGATGCCCAGCGCCCACGAGAACCCGGCGAACAGCGGCACGTTCTCATGGAACTGCCACTGCGCCCCGCCGATGTCGTAGTTCACCCAGAGCAGCACGCCCAGCGCGAGATCGATCAGCGTTGCCACCAAGGCGATCTGCCGCGCGGCCTTGGCCTCGACCAGCAGACAGGCCACCGCTGCCAGCAGCGGCACCAGCATCATGACCGAGAGAATGGGGAAATCGGCCATCTTAGCGCACCATCATCCAGGTGATCGCCGCGGTCAGGCCCAGCAGCATCACGAGAGCATAGGAATAGAGGTAACCCGACTGCACCTTCTGCGCGAGGCGGGTGCCCTGAAGCACGGTCCAGGCGGCACCGTTCGGGCCGAAGCGGTCGATGATCCCGATATCGCCGAGCTTCCAGAACTTGTCGCCGATCCAGAAGGCCGGGCGGACGAACAGGAAGTTGTAGAGCTCGTCGAAGTACCACTTGTTGTAGACGAAGCGGTAGAGGACATCGATCTGCGCGACGACCTTGGCCGGGAAGCCTGGGTTGCGAATGTATGCATACCAGGCACCAAACAGGCCGACCAGCATCACTGCAGTGGCACTCAGCTTCACCCACAGCGGCACTTCGTGCATCGCATGCATCAGGTGCTCGTTGTAGAAGATCGAGCCGCCCCAGAAATCGGCGCTGGACAGGAACGAGCCGGTGAAGACCCATCCGGCGAAGACCGCCCCAAGGGTCAGCACGCCAAGCGGCACCAGCATCGCCAGCGGACTTTCGTGCGGATGGTAGCCGGCGGTGCCATCATCGCCATGCGCATGGCCGTGACCATGGTCGTCATGCCCGTGATGGTCATCGTGCACGGCGTGCTGGATGTGCTCGGACCCGGCCCAGCGGGCCTTGCCGAAGAAGGTCAGGAAGATCAGGCGCCACGAATAGAAGCTGGTCATCAGCGCGGCGGTCACGCCCACCCAGAAGGCGAACATGCCGGATTCCTTGCCGCTGGCGAAGGCCACTTCGAGGATTGCGTCCTTCGAATGGAAGCCCGCGAACCCGGCGTGGAGCCAGTAGAACCCCACCCCGGTGATCGCCAGGGTTCCGGCCATCATCGCCCAGAAGGTCAGCGGGATGTGCTTACGCAGGCCGCCGTAATAGCGCATGTCCTGCTCGTGGTGCATCGCGTGGATCACCGAGCCCGCGCCCAGGAACAGCAGGGCCTTGAAGAAGGCGTGAGTGAACAGGTGGAACATCGCCGCGCCATAGGCCCCGACGCCGGCGGCGAAGAACATGTAGCCCAGCTGCGAGCAGGTCGAATAGGCGATCACCCGCTTGATGTCCCACTGCGTCAGGCCGACCGTGGCGGCGAAGAAGCAGGTGGCGGCACCGACATAGGTGACGATGTCGAGCGCGATCGGGCTGGCTTCGAACATCGGCGAAAGGCGGCAGACCATGAAGACGCCGGCGGTGACCATGGTCGCCGCGTGGATCAGCGCCGAAACCGGGGTCGGGCCTTCCATCGCGTCAGGCAGCCAGGTGTGCAGGCCCAGCTGGGCCGACTTGCCCATCGCGCCGATGAACAGCAGGATGCACAGGATCGTCATCGTATCCCAGCGATAGCCGAGGAAGCCGATGGTCGAACCTTCCATGCCGGGTGCGGCGGCGAGGATTTCGGGGATAGAGACCGTGTTGAACACCAGGAAGGTGCCGAAGATCCCCAGCATGAAACCAAGGTCGCCCACGCGGTTGACCACGAAGGCCTTGATCGCGGCGGCGCTGGCCGAGGGCTTCTTGAACCAGAAGCCGATCAGCAGGTACGAGGCGAGACCCACCCCTTCCCAACCAAAGAACATCTGGACCAGGTTATCGGCCGTCACCAGCATCAGCATGGCGAAGGTGAAGAGGCTGAGATAGGCGAAGAACCGCGGCTGATCCGGGTCCTCGTCCATATAGCCCCAGGAATAGAGGTGCACGAGCGCCGAGACGGTGGTGATCACCACCAGCATGACCGCGGTCAGGGTATCGACCCGCAGCGCCCAGTCGAAGGTCAGCGAGCCCGACTGGACCCACTGCAGCACCGGCACGACATGCGCTTCGGCCGTGCCGTCCATGAAGGCCAGGAAGATCGGCCAGGACAGCAGGCACGAGGCGAACAGCGCGCCCGTCGTCACCAGCTTGGCGGCGAAATTGCCCAGCATCCGGTTGCCGAGGCCCGCGACGATCGCGGCCAGCAAGGGCAGGAAGACGATGAAGAGGATCGGATCCACGGACGCTTACCCCTTCATCCGGTTGACATCGTCGACGGCAATGGTGCCGCGACGGCGGAAGTAGATCACCAGGATCGCGAGGCCGATCGCCGCTTCACCGGCGGCCACAGTCAGGACGAACATGGCAAAGACCTGGCCGGTCAGATCGCCAAGAAAGCTGCTGAAGGCCACCAGGTTGAGGTTCACCGACAGCAGGATCAGTTCGATCGCCATCAGGATCACGATCACGTTCTTGCGGTTGAGGAAGATCCCCAGCACGCCCAGCACGAACAGGATCGAGCTGACGACTACATAGTGTTCAACGCCGATCACAGCGAAACCCCCTTGCCCACTTCCGGCTGCGCATTGACCACGGCCTCTTCAGGGCGGCGGGCAATCTGCTGTGCGATGTTCTGGCCGCGCACGCCGCCGCGCTGGCGGTGAGTCAGGACGATCGCGCCGACCATGGCGACCAGCAGGATGATCCCGGCCGCTTCGAACAGGAACAGGTACTTGCTGTAGAGCAGGGCGCCGATCGCCTCGATGTTCGATGCGCCAGCCGGTGTCGCGCCCGAACCATCGGGTGTACCGAGTTGCAGCGCGCCGGCCTGGTAGGCCCCCATGCCGAGAACGATCTCGGCCAGCAGGACGATGGCAACCGCCAGGCCCAGCGGGAAGTTCTTGATGAAACCGGCGCGCAGTTCGGCAAAATCGATGTCGAGCATCATCACGACGAACAGGAACAGCACCGCGACTGCGCCGACGTAAACGATCACCAGCAACATGGCGATGAATTCGGCCCCGGCGAGGACCATCAGGCCCGCCGCGTTGAAGAAGGCGACGATCAGCCACAGCACCGAATGCACGGGGTTGCGGGCGAGGATCGTGAAGGCCCCCGCCGCGATCATGATACCTGCGAACAGGTAGAAGGTTAGCACCTGGATCATTGCGGCGGGCCCCTACCGATACGGCGCATCGGCTTCAAGGTTCGCGGCAATCGCCCGCTCCCACTTGTCCCCGTTGGCCAGCAGCTTTGCCTTGTCGTAAAGCAGTTCCTCGCGCGTTTCGGTCGCGTATTCGAAGTTCGGCCCTTCGACGATCGCATCGACCGGGCAGGCTTCCTGACAGAAGCCGCAGTAGATGCACTTGGTCATGTCGATGTCGTAGCGCGTGGTGCGGCGGCTCCCATCGTCACGCGGCTCGGCCTCGATCGTGATCGCCTGCGCCGGGCAGACCGCTTCGCACAGCTTGCAGGCGATGCAGCGTTCTTCCCCGTTGGGATAGCGGCGCAGCGCATGTTCGCCGCGGAACCGCGGGCTCAGCGGGTTCTTCTCGAAGGGATAGTTGATGGTCGCCTTGGGCCTGAAGAAGTACTTCAGGGTAAGCCAGTGCGCCTTCACGAATTCCCAGAGGGTGAAGCTCTTGATAAGCTGAGCGACACTCATTTACAAAGTCCCTTGCCTAGCCCCTTGGCACTTCCAGTAAGTGGAAGTGTCTTTGAGAGGCCATCAAAATTCACAGTGACCTGACGACCGCTGCGGAGCTCTTCGAAAAGAAAGTAGAGATTGTTCATCGAAACTCTGCTTTGCATCTCAATGTCGCCATCGGACTTTACGAAAAAGACAATACTTTGACCGTTTACTTCGAAAATGACCTGAGACTTCGGCTTTGGATCGACACCCCGGATTGAAACCCGAAGCCCCAGTTCATCATCACCTTCGCAAGTCATATAGATCGTAGTTCGATCCGATCCGGACCAACCATACTCGCTCACGCCCATACCGCCGCCCGACCACCAACGATTAGTTGGCTCGGCAGCAACGGCTGTTGATGTGGCGAGGAATGCAGCAAGGGTAAGTAAACGTATCATACCCCGTACCTCGTCAGCATCAGATAGCCGCTCACCAGGACCACGAAGCCCAGCGAAACCGGCAGGAACACCTTCCATCCCAGACGCATCAGCTGGTCATAGCGATAGCGCGGGACCGTGGCCTTGACCCACGAGAAGATGAAGAAGAAGAAGAAGATTTTGGCGAAGAGCCAGATCCAGCCCGGCACCAGGTAGAGCACCGGAATGTCGAGCGGCGGCAGGTAACCGCCGAAGAACAGCACGGCATTGAGCGCGCACATCAAGAGGACGTTGGCGTACTCACCCAGCCAGTAGAGCGCGAAGCTCATCGACGAATATTCGGTCTGATAACCGGCGACCAGCTCGCTTTCGGCCTCGGTGAGGTCGAACGGCGCGCGGGCGGTTTCGGCCATGCCGGAGATCAGGAACATCACCCACATCGGGAATAGCAGCGGGTTGGCGACGAAGCCGTTGATGATGCCGACGTGCGACTTCTGCGCCTCGACAATCTCGCCAAGGTTGAAGCTGCCCGCCCACAGCACCACGCAGATCAGGATGAAGCCGATCGAGACTTCATAGGAAATCATCTGCGCCGAGGCGCGCATGGCCGAGAAGAACGGGTACTTCGAGTTCGAGGCCCAGCCCGCGATGACCACGCCGTAGACCCCCAGCGAGGAGATCGCGAGGACATAGAGCAGACCAACGTTGAGATCGGCCAGCACTGCGCCCGAATTGAACGGGATCACCGCCCAGGCCAGCAGCGCGACGGTGAAGGTGATGATCGGCGCGATCAGGAACAGGCCCTTGTTGGCCGCCGAAGGCACGATGGTTTCCTGCAAGAAGACCTTGAGGCCGTCCGCAAAGGACTGGAGCAGGCCCCAGGGGCCGACCACGTTCGGGCCGCGGCGCAGCGCCATGGCCGCCCAGACCTTGCGATCGACATAGATGATCATCGCCACGGCCAGCATCAGCGGCAGGGCAATCAGCAGGATCCCGGCAATGGTCGCGGTGAACCACGCCCATTCGTAGGTCATGCCGAGCGATTGGAAGAAAGCGGTCATTCCGCGGCCTCCGCGAAGCTCTCACCGTGGAGTAGTTCGGCCGAGCAGCGCTGCATGGTCTCGCTGGCGCGGGCGATCGCGTTGGTGAGGTAGAAGTCCTTGATCGGGTAAGCCTCGATCGTGCCGCTGGCCTTGGCCTTCTCGGCCTTGGGCAGCGCACCGTAATCGGCCAGTCCCTCGCTGCCGAGCGCCGGAGCGGCCTTGATCATCGCGGCGCGCAGCTCGTCGAAGCTGTCGAAGCCGACAGTGACGCTCAGGGCATCGGCCAGCGCGCGCAGGATCGTCCAGTCCTCGCGCGCGTCACCCGGCGCGAAGACAGCCTTTTCGGCAAACTGCACCCGGCCTTCGGTGTTGACGTAAGTGCCCGGCTTTTCGCTGAAGGCAGCGGCCGGCAGGATGATGTCGGCCGCGTGAGCGCCCTTGTCGCCATGGTGGCCAATGTAAACGACGATGCTGTCAGCAAACTTGGTGTAGTCCACTTCGTCCGCGCCGAGCGAAAGCAGCAGCTTGGGCTTGGCCTTGACCAGGTCGGCAATGCCGCCCTTCTGGGCATAGCCCAGCATCAAGCCGCCCATCCGCGCCGCCGCCATGTGCAGCACGTTGAAGCCGTTCCAGCCATCACGGACCAGCTTGTACTTATCGGCTAGCGCCAGGCAGGCACCCAGCGCGCCCTTGCCCAGGCCTGCGCCGCCCAGGATCAGCGCCGGACGCGCCGCCTTCTTGAGCACGTCGGCAACGTCCTTGGGCAGCTTGTCCAGCACGGCCAGGTCAGTGCCGAGGTTGGTGACCGGATAGGTCGCATCCCATTCCGCCCCGACCACAAAGACCTTGGCACCGCGCTTCACCGCCTTGCGGATGCGGGTGTTCACCAGCGGCGCTTCCCAGCGGACATGGCTGCCCACGATCAGCACGGCATCGGCCTCTTCGATCCCGGCGATGGTCGAATTGAAGTTCACCGCCGCGAGGTTCGAGCAGTCATAGTCGAGGCCGGTCTGGCGGCCTTCAAGCAGCTTGCTGCCCAGCGCGCCTGCGAGCGCCTTGGCCGCGAACATGGTTTCGCAATCGACCATGTCACCGGCAACCACGGCCACCGACTTGCCCGGGTTGACCTTGGCCACGGCGGCGAAGGCTTCTTCCCAGGTGGCGGCGGCAAGCTTGCCATCCGCCCCACGGATCCACGGCCGGTCGAGGCGGCGGCGGGTCAGGCCATCGACCTGATAGCGCGCCTTGTCGGACAGCCATTCCTCGTTCACGTCATCGTTGATGCGCGGCAGGATGCGCAGCACTTCGCGGCCACGGCTGTCGAGCCGGATGTTCGAGCCGACCGCGTCCGACACGTCGATCGACAGGGTCTTCTTCAGTTCCCACGGCCGCGCCTCGAAGGCATAGGGCCGCGAGGTGAGCGCGCCGACCGGGCAAAGGTCGATCACATTGGCCGAAAGCTCGTGCTTGGCGGCCTGTTCCAGATAGGTCGTGATCTGCATCTGCTCGCCGCGATAAAGCGCGCCGATTTCGTCCACCCCGGCGATCTCTTCCGAGAAGCGCACGCAGCGGGTGCAGTGGATGCAGCGGGTCATCACCGTCTTGATCAGCGGACCCATGTACTTTTCGGTGACGGCGCGCTTGTTCTCGTCATAGCGCGAGGCGCCGCGGCCATAGGCAACCGACTGGTCCTGGAGGTCGCATTCCCCGCCCTGGTCGCAGATCGGGCAATCGAGCGGGTGGTTGATCAGGAGGAACTCCATCACCCCTTCGCGCGCCTTCTTGACCATCGGGCTGTCAGTGCGGATTTCCTGGCCCTCGGCGGCAGGCAGCGCGCACGAAGCCTGCGGCTTGGGCGGCCCGGGCTTCACCTCGACCAGGCACATCCGGCAATTGCCGGCGATGGACAGGCGCTCATGATAGCAGAAACGCGGGATTTCCTTGCCGGCCATTTCGCAGGCCTGCAGGACCGTGGCCCCTGCCGGGACCTCAAGTTCCACGCCGTCGACGGTTACCTTGGGCATTACTGGATCGCTCCGGAAGGCTTGGCCTGGGAAAGGCGGTAATAGGCGGTGGCCAGCGCGCCGCGCACGCTGATCCGGTCAAGCGAGACGGTCTCGCCCGCCTTGATGCACTGGCCGAGGGTCTGACCAAGCGCATTCAAGGCTTGAAGTTCGGCCGGGGTGTCGATCTGTGTAGCCAGGACGGTGCGGGCCGGGACCGGGGCCGTGCGCACCGTGCATTCACCCAGACGGCCGAGCGCAATCGCCTCGGTCCGGCGGGCGATGGCAGCACGCTGCCGCTCAAGCCGGTCTTCCGGAATGGGCTTGCCGTCCCGGTCGGTGGTGCGCAGCGGGCGCGGTTCATTGTAATCGAGAGCCGCAATCGCGGGCAGCCTGGCCGGATCGAGGGCAACGCCGCCCTTGGCGATCAACGCCTCGGCGATCACCCCGCGATAGGTATCGTCGTCAAGCCGCATCCGCAGGCGGCCGGTAAAGCCATCGCTCGAATTGCGCAGCAGCGCCGCGTCCATGCATTCGCGCTGGCGCAGGCGCTTGCCCTCGGGGCTGTCGTAATGGAAGCTCGCCTCGCCCAGCACCGCGCGATGGGCCAGTTCCGGCTCGCGCTTGGCGATGCAGGTGCCATATTCGGCCAGGAACGTGCGGATCTGCTGTGGACTGGGCGCCTCGGCCACAGCCGGAGCAGCCACCAGCACCGCCAGCGGAGCCAGGCGGGTCAGGGCTTTCACTCGGCCGCCTCCCGCACGTTTTCGGCGATGCGGCGCTCCAGTTCGGGGCGGAAGTGGCGGATCAGGCCCTGGATCGGCCAGGCGGCGGCGTCACCCAGTGCGCAGATGGTGTGGCCTTCGACCTGCTTGGTCACGTCCCACAGCATGTCGATTTCGCCCACGTCGGCATCGCCGGTGCGCAGGCGTTCCATGACGCGCCACATCCAGCCCGTGCCTTCGCGGCAAGGGGTGCACTGGCCGCAGGACTCGTGCTTGTAGAAGTAGGACAGGCGGCTGATCGCGCGGACTATGTCGGTCGACTTGTCCATGACGATGACGGCGGCGGTGCCAAGGCCCGAACCGACTTCGCGCAGACCGTCGAAGTCCATAGGCGCGTCCCAGATCTGTTCGGCTGGAACCAGCGGCACCGAGGAGCCGCCCGGGATCACCGCCAGCAGGTTGTCCTTGCCCCCGGTGATGCCGCCGCAATGCTTCTCGATCAGCTCGCTGAACGGGATGCTCATCGCTTCCTCGACCACGCAGGGCTTGTTCACGTGCCCGCTGATCTGGAACAGCTTGGTGCCCTTGTTGTTGTCCCGCCCGAACGAGCTGAACCAGCCCGCCCCGCGCCGCAGGATCGTGGGGGCAACCGCGATTGATTCGACATTGTTGACCGTGGTCGGGCAGCCATAAAGGCCCGCGCCGGCCGGGAACGGCGGCTTCAGGCGCGGCTGGCCCTTCTTGCCTTCCAGGCTTTCGATCATCGCGGTTTCTTCACCGCAGATATAGGCGCCGGCGCCGCGATGGACGTAGACGTCGAAATCGTAGCCGCTCTTGCAGGCGTTCTTGCCGATCAGCCCGGCGTCATAGGCTTCCTTGACCGCCGCCTCGAGCACCTGGGCCTCGCGGATATATTCGCCGCGGATGTAGATATAGGCCGCCCGCGCGCGCATCGCGAAGCCGGCCACCAGCGCGCCCTCGATCAGCTTGTGCGGATCGTGACGGATGATCTCGCGGTCCTTGCACGAACCGGGTTCGGATTCGTCGGCGTTGATCACCAGGAAGCTGGGACGGCCGTCCTTCGATTCCTTGGGCATGAACGACCACTTGAGGCCGGTCGGGAAGCCCGCTCCCCCGCGCCCGCGCAGGCCTGAAGCCTTGATTTCCTCGATGATCTTGTCGGGGCCAAGCTCAAGCAGCTTCCTGGTCTTGTCCCAGTCACCGCGCTTCTTGGCGGCATCGAGGTTCCACGGCTGATAGCCGTAGAGATTGGTGAAGATGCGGTCCTTGTCCTGCAAAGACATGGCTTACCACTCCTTCCGGTAATCGTGGTTGGCCTCGACCATCTCTTTCAGAGTGGTCGGCCCGCCAACGGGCTCAACGGTGTGGCGGCCCGGTTCCTGCGTCCCGGTCTTGGGCGCCTTGCCCGCGGCGAGCGCATCAAGCACCGCGTCGAGCCGTTCGGGCGTCAGGTCTTCGTAATTGTCGTCGTTGATCTGGACCATCGGGGCAGAGGCGCAGTTGCCCATGCATTCGACCTCGGTCAGGGTCCACAGACCGTCCTCGGTGGTGTGGCCCTTCGCCATGCCGCGCTTCTTGCAGGCAGCCATGATCGCGTCCGAGCCGCGCAGCATGCACGGCGTGGTGCCGCAGACCTGGACGTGGAACTTGCCCACCGGCACCAGGTTATACATGAAGTAGAAGGTCGCCACCTCGACCACGCGGATCACCGGCATATCGAGGTATTTGGCGACATATTCCATCACCGGCAGCGGCAGCCAGCCTTGCGTGCTGGTTTCGGCGCCAACCTGGCGCTGGGCCAGGTCGAGCAGCGGCATCACCGCCGAGCGCTGGCGCCCTTCAGGGTAACGCGCGACATACTCCGCAGCCTTGGCCGCGTTTTCCTTGGTCCAGGCAAAGCCCGACCAGCGCGCGCGCAGTTCGGGGGTATCGGGTTCAAGATGCCGGTCGGCCATTAGCGGACAAACTCCATGCGAGAGCACTTGTCGCCCTCGAACGAGTAAATGGACATGACTTCAAAGGGTTCGGCCGCAGCCGAACGCCAGACCTTTTCATAGAGCACAGCGGTATCGCCCAGCTGCCAGCCCTGGATGATTTCGGCGCGGTTCTCGGGGAATTCGGCGAACATCGCCTTCAGCCCGGCGCGCACGCCTTCCTTGCCTTCGCGCAGGACCGCCCCGCGATAGCCCGCTTCGCAGGCATCGTCGGTCATCAGCGCGACATAGGCATCGGCATCCTGCGCGTTGTAATGCGCGATCATCTGCTGAGCGATGGTCAGGCGATCAGCCACGGGCCATCCTCCGTTCCAGCCAGCGCCCGACAAAGACACCGACCATGCCGGTAAAGGCCGTGCTCAGCACTTCCTTCAGCGTGGCGGTAGCCGGGTGGAACACGAACAGATAGGCCGCCACCGCCGAAGCGAAGGCGGAGAACGCCAGGACCGCGATGAACAGCTCGCGAAGGATCAACGGTCACACTCCCCGAACACCACGTCGATCGCGCCGATGATGGCGGTGACGTCCGGCAGCATGTGGCCCTTGCACATGAAGTCCATCGCCTGGAGGTGCGAGAAGGCGGTCGGGCGGATCTTGCAGCGGTAGGGCTTGTTGCTGCCATCGCTGACCAGATAGACACCGAATTCACCCTTGGGGCTTTCGGTGGCGACATAGACCTCACCGGCCGGCACGTGGAAGCCTTCGGTGTAAAGCTTGAAGTGATGGATCAGCGCTTCCATCGACTGCTTCATCTCGGCGCGCTTGGGCGGCGAAACCTTGCGGTCATCCGAGGCGATTGGGCCGGAAGGCATATCGCGCAGGCACTGCTTCATGATCCGGGCCGACTGGCGCACTTCCTCGACGCGAACCATGAACCGGTCATAGCAATCGCCGCGCGTGCCAACCGGCACGTCGAATTCCATCCGGTCGTAGACGTCGTAAGGCTGGGCCTTGCGGATGTCCCATGGAATGCCGGAACCGCGGATCATCGGGCCGGAGAAGCCCCACTTGATCGCATCATCCTTGCTGACCGTGGCAATATCGACATTGCGCTGCTTGAAGATGCGGTTGTCGACCACCAGGCTCATCGCATCTTCGAACAGTTCGGGCAGGCGCGTGTCGAGCCAGGTGCCGATATCGACCAGCAGCTTTTCCGGCACGTCCTGGTGGACACCGCCGGGACGGAACCAGGCCGAGTGCATCCGCGCACCCGAAGCGCGCTCGAAGAAGTTGAGGCAGTCCTCGCGCACTTCGAACATCCACAGGTTCGGCGTCATCGCGCCCACGTCCATCACGTGCGAACCGAGGTTCAGCATGTGGTTGCAGATGCGGGTCAGTTCGGCGAACAGCACGCGCAGATACTTCGCGCGCTCCGGCACCTCGACGTTCAGCAGCTTCTCGACCGCCAGCACATAGGAATGCTCCATGCCCAGCGGCGAGCAATAGTCGAGCCGGTCAAAGTAAGGCAGCGCCTGGAGATAGGTCTTGTGCTCGATCAGCTTTTCGGTGCCGCGATGCAGCAGGCCGACGTGCGGATCGACACGTTCGATCACTTCGCCGTCCAGTTCCAGCACCATGCGCAGCACGCCGTGCGCGGCCGGGTGCTGGGGGCCGAAGTTGATCGTGTAATTGGTGATGACATCGTCGCCGGTGGTCGGCGAGTGTTCAAGTTGCAGGCTCACTGGGCTGCTCCTGCCTTTTCATCGCCGGGCAGCGCATAGTCAGCGCCTTCCCACGGGCTCTGGAAATCGAACTGGCGCAGGTCCTGGGCCAGCTTGACCGGTTCATAGACCACGCGCTTGTCCTCTTCGGAATAGCGCAGCTCGACATAGCCGGTCAGCGGGAAGTCCTTGCGGAACGGATGGCCTTCAAAGCCATAGTCCGTCAGGATCCGGCGCAGGTCGGCATTGCCTTCGAAGATCACGCCATACAGGTCGAAGACTTCGCGCTCGAGCCAGCCAGCCACCGGCCAGAGGTGCGTGACGGTCGGCACCGGGGTGTTCTCGGCAGCATTGACCTTCACCAGCACGCGGTGATTGCGGGTCAGCGAGAGCAGCATGTAGACCACTTCGAACCGTTCGGTCCGGTTGGGGTAATCGACCCCGGCGATCTCCATCAGCTGCTGGTATTCGTGCTCGTCACGCAGCAGTTGCAGCGCATCGGCAATGGCATCGCGCCGAACGGTCAGCACCACTTCGCCATGAGCTTCGTGCGCGGCGGCCAGGCGATCGCCCAGCGTGGCCGAAACGGCTTCGATCACGCCATCGTTGCTGGCGAAGCGGGGGGCGGAATGGACCACGCTCATCGCTCGATCGTCCCGACGCGGCGGATCTTCCGCTGCAGCTGCATCACGCCGTAGAGCAGGGCTTCGGCAGTCGGCGGGCAGCCGGGGATATAGATATCCACCGGCACGATCCGGTCACAGCCGCGCACGACGCTGTAGCTGTAGTGATAGTAGCCGCCGCCATTGGCGCAGGAGCCCATCGAGATGACGTACTTGGGGTCCGACATCTGGTCATAGACCTTGCGCAGCGCCGGGGCCATCTTGTTGCACAGGGTGCCGGCCACGATCATCACGTCCGACTGGCGCGGCGAGGCACGCGGGGCGACGCCGAACCGCTCCATGTCATAGCGCGGCATGTTGACGTGGATCATCTCGACCGCGCAGCAGGCCAGGCCGAAGGTCATCCACCACAGCGAGCCGGTGCGGGCCCACTGGAACAGGTCCTCGGTGCTGGTGACGAGGAAGCCCTTGTCATTCACCTCGGCGTTGAGGTCATTGAAGAAAGCCTGGTCGGGCGGCGTGATCGCGCCCGCACCGGCTGATTGGGCCGTGCCGAGCGGCAGGCCCTGGGCGTTCACCAGAGTGCTCATTCCCAATCCAAAGCCCCCATTTTCCAGGCATAGGCGAGGCCCACCGCCAGTTCACCCAGGAACACCATCATCGTGATCCAGCCCGGCCAACCGGTCAGATCGAGGCTGACCGCCCAGGGGAACAGGAACGCGGCTTCCAGGTCGAAGATGATGAACAGGATCGCCACGAGATAGAAGCGCACGTCAAACTGGCTGCGCGGGTCCTCGAACGCGGGGAAGCCGCATTCGTACTCGCTCAGCTTTTCCGCGTTGGGGTTATGCGCGCCGGTCAGGCGGGCCACCCCCATCGGCAGGAACACAAACAGGCTGGACAAGGCCAGCGCTATCCCGAGGAAAATCAGGATCGGCAGATATTGCGACAGGTCGACCAAGGCTCTGACTCGGCATTGCGGACGAATGCCCGCGCCCTAGTCCCCCCCGCCGCCCCGCGCAAGTGGGCGCTGGGCTGTAATTGGCGGAAAAAGCCCCTCCCGCTGCCGGGAGGGGCCAAAGCCCTATTTCTTCAGTTCGCGGGCCAGGGTGGCGTGCGCCGCCTTGCCATAGGGCGGCTTGAAGCCCGACAGGCTGGCCACGTCCATCCCGCTCTGGCGATAGACTGCGCGCGGGTGGCTGAAGGTCTTGAATCCGTCCAGCCCATGGTAATTGCCCATGCCGGACGGGCCGACGCCGCCGAACGGCAGGTCTTCCATGGCATTGTGGAACAATACGTCGTTGACCGTGACCCCGCCGGAAATGGTACGGGTCAGCACCTTTTCCTCCTCGGCCTTGTCCTCGCCGAAGTAATAGAGGCCCAGCGGGCGATCGTGGGCGTTCACATAGTCGATCGCCTCGTCGATGGTGGAATAGGTCATCACCGGCAGGATCGGCCCGAAGATCTCGTCCTGCATGACCTTCATGTCATCGGTGACATTGCGCAGGATGGTGAGCGGCATCTTGTTGCCGTTGGAAGCGCTGAAATCCTCGTTGCCGGGGTTCACCTCGATCAGTTCCGCCCCCTTCTCGCGCGCATCGGCCAGGTAGCCTTCCAGTCGCTCGCGGTTGCGGTCGTTGACGACCGAAGTGTAATCGTCGTTGGCCAGCAGGGTCGGGTACATAGCGCTGACCGAACTGACGACGCTGCCGATCACTTCCTCTTCCTGCTCCTTGGCGACCAGCAGGTAATCCGGGGCGAGGCAGATTTGCCCGGCGTTCATCATCTTGCCCATGGCAATGCGCTGGCCGGCCTTGCCCTTGTTGGCGCTGCGCCCGATGAAGGTGGGGCTCTTGCCGCCCAGTTCCAGCGTTACCGGTACCAGGTTCTCCGCCGCCGCGCGCATGATGTGCTTGCCCACGCTGGTCGCCCCGGTGAAGATCAGGTGATCGAAGGGCTGCTTGGAAAAGGCGCTGCCAACCTCGACCGCGCCGGTGAACACGGCCATTTCCTCTTCGGCGAAATACTGCGGGACCAGTTCGGCGAACAGTTCGGACACGCGCTCGGTAAACTCGCTGGGCTTGATCATCGCCCGGTTCCCGGCGGCCAGGATCCCGGCCATCGGCACCATCACCATTCCGACCGGGAAGTTCCACGGCGCGATCACGCCAACCACGCCCTTCGGCTGCCAGCGCACTTCGGCCTTGGCCCCCAGCAGGCCGAGCGGGAACATCGCCTTGCGCTTTTCATTGCGCGACCAGGCTTCGAAATGCTTGCGGGCATGCTTCAACGCACCGACCGAAGGCATGATGTCGGTCATCAGCGTCTGTTCGATGCTGCGGTGGCCGAAATCGGCCGAGACGGCCTTGGCGAAGGCATCCTTGTGATCGATCAGCAGGGCAATCGCCCGGTCGATCCGGTCGCGCCGGACCGAAAGCGGTTCGGGCTGGGCGGCGGTGAAGGCCGCCCTCTGCCTGGCGAGGACACCATCCATCCGGGCAATTTCGCTTGCGCTCATGATCGCTCTCCAATTTGGCGCCGCTGGCGTCCAGTTGCTGTTTGCCACGCTTTTCAGGCAAGAATCGGCTGCTGGCAAGCCCCGTGGTTTGCCGCCAATTGCCGCGCGATTGCTATTGCCGCAGTGCAACATTAGAAAGACCGCTTTCCCAGTTCAGCGAAAGGCCAGATCATGCCGCAGCTCTCTCCCGCCGATCCGATCGTCATCCTGTCCTATGCCCGCACCCCGATGGGCGGGATGCAGGGTGCGCTGGCCGATGTTTCGGCCACCGACCTTGGCGCCACGGCGATCAAGGCCGCGGTCGAGCGCGCCGGGGTGAAGGGCGAGGAGATCGAGCGAGTCTACATGGGTTGCGTCCTGCCCGCTGGCCTGGGCCAGGCCCCGGCTCGTCAAGCCACGATCAAGGCCGGCCTGCCCAAGTCGGTCCAGGCCACCACGGTCAACAAGGTCTGCGGCTCGGGCATGCAGACCCTGATCATGGGCGCCGAAGCCCTCGCCGCCGGAACCATCGACCTGGTCGTCGCGGGCGGGATGGAGTCGATGACCAACGCGCCCTACATCCTCAAGAAGCACCGCTCGGGCGCGCGGATCGGCCATGACACGGCCTATGACCACATGTTCCTCGATGGCCTCGAAGATGCCTATGAACCGGGCCGAGCGATGGGCACCTTCGCGCAAGACACTGCCAATGCCTATCAACTGACGCGCGAGGCGCAGGATGCCTATTCGATCGAATCACTGCGCCGCGCGCAGGCCGCGATTGCCGATGGGGCCTTTGCCGATGAAGTGGTGCCGGTCACTGTGGTCAGCCGCTCGGGCGAAACCGTGGTCGATACCGACGAGCAGCCCGGCAAGGGCCGCCCGGACAAGATCCCCAACCTGAAACCCGCCTTTGCCAAGGACGGCACGATCACCGCCGCAACCTCAAGCTCGATCTCGGACGGTGCCGCCGCGCTGGTGCTGACCCGCGCCAGCGTTGCCGCGGCCAAGGGCGCGACGCCGGTGGCCAAGGTGGTGGCCGTGGCTGCCCACGCGCAGGAGCCGAAGGATTTCACCACCGCGCCAGTCGGTGCAATCAACAAGGTGCTGGAATGCGCTGGCTGGAAGCTCGACGATGTCGACCTGTTCGAAGTGAACGAGGCCTTCGCCTGCGTTGCCATGTTCGCCATGCATGACCTCGGCATCCCGCACGAGAAGATCAACGTTCACGGCGGGGCTACCGCACTGGGTCACCCGATTGGCGCCTCGGGCGCGCGGATCATCACCACGCTGATCGCCGCACTGAAGCGCCACGGCAAGACCAAGGGCGTCGCCAGCCTGTGCATCGGCGGCGGCGAGGCCACCGCCGTCGCTATCGAACTCGCCTGATCGAACTGCGGGGGAGCCTCAGGGCTCCCCTGCCCCCCACAGCCTGTCCTGCCGGACAAAACCCTTGCGCTGGCCCAGCGTGAATTCGCACCAGCCTTCCTCGCAATCGCCCAGCAGGCCGACGATACCTGGCGAAAGCCGCCAGTTGACCTTGGCCCCGCTATCGGCGGCGGCGCGCATTTCGGCGGGTTCCTTGCCGATCACATAGGCGGTGCGCTCGCGCGTCAGAAAGCGCGACAGGATCCAGCCCTTGGCCCCGTCGGGATCCTGCACCAGGCGCCACCCATCCTTCACCCGCAGCACCTTGAGCGGCAGTTGCTGGCGGCGATAGACCCAGGCAATCCGGTAATCCTCCGCCGGGCCCACCCGCATGTTGACTTCGCTCGCCCGGATCGAGGCCCAGTAGGGCACTTCGATTTCCTGCGCGCTGGCCGGCGCGGTCCAGGCCAGCACGGCAAGCGACAGGGCGAGGATTCGGTTACGCGGCATGATTCGCTGATAGCGGCGGCGCGGCAGCAGGTTCAAGCGGCTTGACCGCCTGCCCCACCCGGGCCTAGCGGATAACCATGCCGATCGTATCCGACACGCCCCTGGCCCGCCGTGTTTCCGGCAAGCCGCGCGTCCACATCACTCGCCGCCTGCTCCCCTCGGTCGAGGCGCGCATGGCCGAACTGTTCGACGTGGTGACGAACACCGCCGACGCCCCGCTTGGCCGCGACGGACTGATCGCGGCGATGCGCGATGCCGATGTGCTGGTTCCGACCGTAACCGACCGGATCGACGCGGCTATGATCGAGGAAGCGGGTGATCGGCTGGGCCTGATCGCGAACTTCGGCGCCGGGATCGAGCACATCGACCTGGCCGCTGCGCGGGCGAAGAAGATCATCGTCACCAATACCCCGGGCGTCTTCACCGACGATACCGCCGACCTGACGATGATGCTGATCCTCTCGGTGCCGCGCCGCCTTGGCGAAGGCAGCCGACTGGTGCGCGACGGGGCCTGGACCGGCTGGGCCCCTACCGCCATGCTTGGCCGCTCGATCGGCGGCAAGCGCCTAGCGATCGTCGGCATGGGCCGGATCGGACAGGCGGTGGCGCACCGCGCGCGGGCCTTCGGGATGGAGGTGGTCTATCACAACCGCCGCCCCCTGCCCGGATCGATCGAGACCATGCTGGGCCTGCGCTATGAGGCCGATCTCGACCGGCTGCTGGCCGATGCCGACATCATCTCGCTGCACTGCCCGTCCAGCGCGGAAACGCACCACCTGCTCGACGCAAGGCGCCTGGCCCTGCTCAAGCCCGAAGCCTTCGTGATCAACACCGCGCGCGGGGACCTGATCGACGAGGAAGCGCTGATCGCCGCGCTGCAAAGCGGACACCTGGGTGGTGCAGGTCTTGATGTCTATGCCCGTGAACCGGCGGTCGATCCGCGGCTGATCGCGCTGCCCAACGTGATTACCCTGCCGCATCTTGGCAGCGCGACCATCGAGGGCCGCGCCCATGCCGGGGAAAAGGTGATCGCCAATATCCGCTTCTGGGTCGATGGCCACCGCCCGCCCGACCAGGTGCTGCAAGGCTGGGCCTGATCCCAGTCCCCAAGCAGGCTCGCTTGCCCCGGCCCCGAAACTTGCTCTAAGCCCGTGATGGCACGGAGTCGCACAGCGCCAGCAAGGCGCGCGCCGTAACAGGGGGAGAAGCGGAAATGGGCACTGTTACTCGGATGGCCGTCACGGCAACCGCCTTGCTGGCCGCCAGCCCCGCGCTGGCCCAGGAACTGGTGCCCGGCACCCTCGACACCGGCGATACGGCCTGGATCCTGACCTCCGCCGCACTGGTGCTGTTCATGACCATGCCGGGCCTGGCGCTATTCTATGGCGGGCTGGTCCGCGCCAGGAACTTCCTCTCGGTTCTGGTTCAGGTCGGCGCGATCGCGGCGATGGCGTCTGTCCTCTGGATCGTGGCCGGGTACACCCTGGCCTTTGGCGATGTGACCAGTGGCTGGCTTGGCGCCGGCAATGCCTGGATGCTGATCGGCACAGAGGGCCTGCTGCGCGGCGAACTGGCGATTTCGGAGCGCACTTTCGCGCTGTTCCAGCTGACTTTCGCGGCGATCACGCCCGCGCTGATGGCCGGGGCCTGGGTCGATCGCGCCCGGTTCGGCTGGGTCGTGGGGTTCTGCGCGCTGTGGGGCCTGATCGTCTATGCCCCGGTGGCGCACTGGGTTTGGGGCAACGGCTGGCTGGCGACGACCATCGGCACGCTCGATTTCGCGGGCGGGATCGTGGTTCACACCACGGCCGGCATTTCGGCGCTGGTGGTCGCGCTGCTGCTCGGCAAGCGCCAGGGTTTTCCCAGAACGCTGATGCTGCCGCACAGCCCGGCGCTGACCATGGCCGGGGCCGCCATGCTGTGGGTCGGCTGGTTCGGGTTCAACGGTGGCTCCGCCCTCGCCGCCAGCGATGACGCGGCCAGCGCGATCATCAACACCCACCTGGCCGCCAGCGTGGCCGCACTGGTCTGGCTGCTGATCGAGCGGATCTCGGTGGGCAAGCCCACCTCGGTCGGCTTCGCAACCGGCGCGATCGCGGGGCTGGCCACCGTTACTCCGGCTGCCGGGCTGATCTCGCCCGGCGCGGCGATCATCTTCGGCACGCTCGCGGCGCTGGTCTGCTACCCTATGATCCAGTTGGTGAAACAGAAGTTGCAGATCGACGATTCGCTCGATGTCTTCGCCGTTCACGGGGTTGGCGGGATCACCGGATCCTTGCTGCTCGGGGTGTTCCTTTCGGCGGACCTTGGCGGATCAGGTTATGCCGAGGGCATCGGCATGATCAACCAGGTCGCCGCCCAGGCCGTTGGCGTCGGGGTGGTGGCTCTATGGTCGGCGATTGCCAGCGCGGTCATCGCGGTGCTGGTCAGCCTCGCCTTCCCGATGCGCATCAGCGAGGATGACGAGCGCGAAGGGCTGGACATCACCAGCCATGGCGAGCGCGCCTGGGAACTGGACTGAGAGACTCCGCTTTGCTCGCTGGCGAGGCTCCGCAACCTGTCCCGGTAAGGCGCACCGTCGCGCTGGCTTTCACTGCGGCTGGCCGGGCGACCCGTTCGGAACTGGTCAGTTACGCTCTCGCCGCTGCCTTCGTGATGTTGGCGGTATCTTTTGTGACTGCGCTGGTGGCCGACTATCCGGTTCGCGCGCTGGTCAGCAATGGACTGACCGTGATCCTCGCAATCCCGGTCCCGGCGCTGCTGGTGCGGCGCCTGCACGATCAGGGCCGCAATGGCTGGGCGGTCTGGCTGGGCTTGCCCGGTTTCATTGTCTGGCTGGTGCGGACCGGCATCGCGCTGTCACAGGGCATGCAGGCCAAGATCGAGCTCGACCGGATGACGTGGATCCTCGATTGGGTGGTGATCCTCGCCAACCTGGCGCTGGTCCTGCTGCTCGCGCTGCCGGGCACGGCTGGGCCAAACCGGTTCGGCCCCGATCCGCGCCGCAGCGCCGCCTGATTCTTCAGCTCAGTCCCCGGTCAGGATGCGATCGACCAGTTCCTTCACCGAGGGGGTGAAGTTGTTCGAATAGAACGGGTCCTGCTTGAAGCGATAGGCCGCATGACCCGCGAACATCAGGTTCTGGTCCACGTCCCCGCCATGAGCGATATCCTGCAGGGTCTTCTGGATGCAGAAGCTGCGGGGATCGGCCAGGCGCCCGGTGGTGTAATCGTCATGATCCTTCCATGACGAGAACCCGCAGTGGCTTAGGCAGCCCATGCAGTCCTTCTGGTCCTGCTGGATCGTCCCGCGCTCCTCGGGCGATACGAACACGATCGTATCGTCCGGCGTGCGCAGCCCTTCGGTGAAGCCCTGGGCCGCCCAATTGCGGGCGCGTTCCAGATCACGGGGCGCAACCCAGAAGTTCTTGCCGCGCACCCCGACATCGAGCTGCACGGTGTGTTCCCCGGCCTGGACCTTGGAATAGGGCACCTGGCGTTCGCTGCGCGCCTCAAGCATGCGCAGGAAGGGATTGCGGACGGCCGAGGAATAGAAACCGGTCGGCGAGAAGCGGTGGAGCAACACGTCGCCCGGCTCCAGCGTGCGCAGGTGGTCCTTCCAGGTCTGCGGGATCGGGCTTTCCTGGGTCAGCAGCGGACGGGTGCCATACTGGAAGGCAATCTTGCCGAGTTCGGGATTGTCGATCCAGTTTTCCCATTCGCGCAGGAACCAGACGCCCCCGGCCATGACGATCGGCACCTCTTCCGAAACACCCTCGGCCCGCATGGTTTCGCGCAGGGCCTTGACGCGGGGATAGGGATCTTCCGGCTTGAGAGGGTCTTCCGCGTTCGACAGGCCGTTATGCCCGCCCGCCAGCCAGGGGTCCTCGTAAACCACCGCGCCCAGCCATTCGGGCACCTTCGAATAGGCGCGCTTCCAGAGCGCGCGGAAGGCACGGGCCGAACTGACGATCGGCAGGTAGTAGACGCCAAAACGGGCGGCGATTTCGGACAGCTTGTACGGCATGCCCGCGCCGCAGGTTACGCCAGCCACCAGGCCCCTGGTCTTTTCCAGGACGCCTTCGAGGATCTGCTGCGCGCCGCCCATTTCCCACAGGACGTTGATATTGATTGCACCCTTGCCGCTGGCGATATCGTAGGCACGCTTCACCTGCTCCACGGCACCGTCGATGCCATAGCGGATCAGTTCCTCGTGCCGTTCGCGGCGGGTCATCGCATTATAGACTTGGGGAATGATCTTGCCTTCGGCGTCATAGCTGTCGGCATTGACTGCGCTGACCGTGCCGATCCCGCCCGCCGCCGCCCAGGCGCCCGAGCTGGCGTGGTTCGTGGCCGAGACACCCTTGCCGCCTTCCACCAGCGGCCAAACCTCGCAGCCACCATAAACAATCGGCGTCAACCCCTTGAACGTCATTATGTTTCTGTCTTTCCCTTGGCCGTATTACATGGCTTTATCGCGGCTGGCTCAGGCCGGGGCCCAACCGCCTCGAACTGCGCATAATAACCGTTGAGTTCCGGTCTACGCACAAATTCCACGAGGCGGAAGCCCACCGCCTGAAATTCGCAGAACAGCAATTGCGGCGGGATGCCGTGCTGGTCGGTCGGCCGATCGACGTCGACCACGATCACCTGCCCACCTGCCCGCAGCGCCGGGCGCATCCGCCACAGGAAGGCATAAGGTTCGGTCACTTCGTGGTACATGTGCACCAGGAAGATCCGGTCAAAGCTGTTGGCCGGAAGGCGCGGGTCGTCGGGCGCGCCGGTCTTGATCGAGACATTGTCGAGCCGCTCGCGCTCGACCCGCTGGCCAAGCCGCTGGATCGCGCCGGGGTCGATATCCTGCGCCAGCACGCGACCCTTGGCCCCGACCCGCTCGGCCAGGCGCACGGTGTAATAGCCCTCGCCCGCCCCGATATCGGCCACGGTGGTTCCGGCGCCAATGGCGGCCAGATCCATCACCACCTCGGCCTCGCCCAGGTTGTCGCGCTGATCCTCGTTGCGGAACTCGTTACCCGATAGCGTGGAAACCGGTCGCCACGCCTGCGGGAAGGCGCGCGAGCTATCAGGCCGACCGGGATCCCCGGCCTCGCCACAGGCCGAAAGCAGGACTAACGACGCCAGGAGCGCAAAAGCTCTCAATCATCATCCTCCACGTCGACCTTCTCGCCGGTCACGCGCTGGGCCAGCGCAGCGGCCATGAACGGGTCGAGCGCACCATCGAGCACGTCCGACGGGGTCGGGCTGGTCACGCCGGTGCGCAGGTCCTTTACCATCTGGTACGGCTGGAGGACATAGGAACGGATCTGGTGGCCCCAGCCGATATCGGTCTTGGCGGCGTGTTCGGCGCTGGCGGCTTCCTCGCGCTTGCGCATTTCCTCTTCGTAAAGCCGCGACTTGAGCATGCCCATCGCGATTTCGCGGTTCTTGTGCTGGCTGCGGTCCTGCTGGCTGGCCACCACGATGCCGCTGGGCACGTGAGTGATGCGAACCGCGGAATCGGTGGTGTTGACGTGCTGCCCGCCAGCGCCGCTGGCGCGATAGGTGTCGATCCTGAGGTCGGCCGGATTGATGTCGATCGAGAAGCTGTCATCGATCACCGGATAGACCCAGACCGAGCTGAAGCTGGTGTGGCGCCGGGCCGAACTGTCATAGGGGCTGATCCGGACGAGCCGGTGCACGCCGCTTTCGGTCTTGGCATAGCCATAGGCATTCTCGCCCTTGACCAGGATCGTGGCTGACTTGATCCCCGCCTGTTCGCCCGCCTGGTACTCGATGGTATCGACCTTGAAACCGCGCTTTTCGGCCCAGCGGGTATACATGCGGAACAGCATTTCCGCCCAGTCCTGGCTTTCGGTGCCGCCCGCCCCGGCGTGGATTTCGATATAGGTATCGTTGCCATCGGCCTCACCGGCCAGCAGGGCCTGGACCTTGTCGGCATCGGCGCGGACAGCCAGGCGGGCCAGGGCATCGAGCCCTTCCTCGATCGTGGCCTCGTCGCCTTCCATTTCGCCCAGTTCGACGAACTCGATCGCATCGGCCATCTGGGTCGAGATGTCATTGACCGTGCCAACGGCCGCCTCGAGCCGGCGGCGTTCCTTCATGACCGCTTCGGCTTCCTTGGGATTATCCCAAAGCTTGGGATCCTCGACCCGGGCATTCAGCTCGTCGAGCCGCCGCAGCGCGCGGTCCCAGTCGAGGAACTTGCGCACCAGCGCGAGCGCTGCTTCGATCCGGTCGATATGGGCCTGCCCTTCGGCACGCATGATTCTGAAACTCCATCAATCCGGGCCAATGGCCCGCGCGGCGCCCGCTTAGCGCAAGGACGGCGATTGTAAAGGCGGCGGCGCGGATCAGCGCTTCTTGCGCAGCCCTTGAACCGCGGCGAGGGTCAACCGCACGTGATCGCGATAATCCATGTTCGAATGGACGAACCGGACCCGACCATCCTGGCCGATAACGTAGCTGGTGCGAGTGGTAAGCCCGGTCGAGACACCTTCGCGCTTCAGGTCGACATCATAGGCCTTAATGATCGCGGGGGTGGCCATGGCAACGGCAAACTTGTCGCGGCAGGCTTCGGTGGAGAATTTCTGCAGCGTTAGCAGGTCATCGGCCGACATCCCGATCACGGTCGCACCGGCAGCGGCAAATTGCGGCGTCGCCTCGGCAAAGGCATTGGCTTCCAGCGTGCAGCCCTGGGTAAAGGCCTTGGGATAGAAGTAGAGCACGACCGGCCCCTTGCGCAGCGCAGTCGCCAGGTTGAAGCCAAACGGCTTGCCGGCCTTGGCACCCTTGGTGGCAAAGGTCGGAGCCTTGGCTCCTTCCGGCAGGTTGGCCAATGCGGGCTGGCCGAGCGGCAGCAGCAAGGCAAGGGCGGCGAGACGGCGGATGATCGGGCGCATGGGACTATCCTTGGCTGGAACCTACTGCATGATGACGCTGCTGTCCGCCGCGATCGAAGGCACGGCCTCGGCCCCTTCACCGGCTTCGCTGGCCTTGGCACCGCGCTTGATCGCGGCGATCAGGGCGTCGCGCTGCTTGGCCAGTTCATCCCGCCGGGTGGTGCGCTGGGCCTCGCTATCCGCCTTGAAAGCCTCCCAGATGATGCCGGACTTGGGATCATCGGTCGGATCGCCAGCGAAGACGCGCTTGCCGGTTACCCGGTCGATCTTGACCCAGTGGATGTTGGCGGGGGCCACGAAGGGCCGGTCGCTCCAGCGATTGCGGCTTTCCTGGACGAACTGCCGGAACATCGGCGCCGCGATCGAGCCACCCTGGGCATAGCCGCCCAGCGAGCGGGGCTGATCGAACCCAAGATAGACGGCCCCGACGATATCCTGCGAACCACCGGCGAACCACACGTTGGTCGGTCCGGTCGTCGTCCCGGTCTTGCCGAACAGCGGCAGGTTGAGATCGCGCAGCACCGTTGCCGTGCCACGGGTGACCACGCCCTGCAGCATGTGGACCACCTGGAAGGCCGTGCGCGGGTCCATGACCTGCTTGCCGCGGGAAGCCAGGCGCGGCATCGGCTTGCCATCCCAGCGCGCCATGTTGCACTGCTCGCAGCGGCGACTGTCGGCGCGCCAGATCACCTTGCCGTTGCGATCCTGGATGAAGTCGATCAGCGTTGGCGGGAACTGCACCCCGTTGTTGGCAAGGGCGGCATAGGCGTTGGCCATCTTGAGCACGGTGGTTTCCCCCGCCCCCAGCGCGAACGACAGGTAAGGCGCGTAGCGGCCGATACCGACCCGGTCGATCTCGCGCACCACGTTGTCCATCCCGGCGTCGTTGGCGATCCGGACGGTCATCAGGTTGCGCGACTGTTCAAGGCCCCAGCGCATCGTATGCGTGCCCCCGGCCCCGCGCATGTCGAAGTTACGGAAGCACTTCTGGCCCAGTTGCGCGCCCTGATAGACGCAGAAGGTGCCGTCCAGCACTTCGGAAGCCGGCGTAATGCCCTGATCAAGCCCGGCGGCATAGACGAACGGCTTGATCGTCGAGCCCGGCTGGCGCTGGGCCTGGGTGGCACGGTTGAAGCTGCCAAGGCCGCTGTCGAAGCCGCCCTGGATTGCCAGGGCCCGGCCCGAATTGGGATCGACCACCGCCATCCCGCCCGAAACCTCGGGCACGGTCTTGACGGTCCAGGTCGAACCGCTGATCGGCGCGGCGGCAATCACGTGGCCAGCGCGCAGTCCATCGGGCAGGCCCGTCAGCGCGGCCGTGCTGCCATCGCCAAAGCCGATCCGCGCCTGGTTGCCCTGCCGCGAGATCACGATGCCGACACGCCAGTTCTGGTAGGATATCGACAGGCCCTGGACGATCAGCTGGCTCTGCCAGTTGTCCGGATCGAGATCGACCTTGGCCAGCGGTCCATACCAGGCTCGCCCGCCATGATAGCGGACCAATCCAGTGCGCAGTGCGTTCTGCGATGCCTTCTGCAATTGCGGATCGAGTGAAGTACGCACCCACAGACCGCCCGCATAGACGCTGTTCGGCCCGGCTTCGGCGGTTTCGCCATACTTCTCGATCAACTGGCGGCGCACTTCCTCGACGAAGTAGCCAACCGAGGAATCCCAGGATTCGGCCTGGCGCGGGATCAGGCCCAGCGGTTGTGCCTTGGCTTCCGCCGCCTGCGCTGGCGTGGCCCAACCATTGTCGAGCATCTGATCCAGCACGTAGTTGCGCCGTTCGATGGCCTGCTGCTGGTACTTTTCGCGACCATAGCGCTCCGGAGCCTTCGGCAGGATCGCGAGGAAGGCCGCTTCGTGCAGCTTGAGATCACCCACATCCTTGCCAAAATAGGCACGCGCGGCAGCCTGGACGCCGAAGCTCTGCCGACCGAGCGGAATCTCGTTAAGGTAGAGCTCGAGAATCTGCTGCTTGTTGAGCACACCCTCGATCCGGCGGGCCAGGATCATTTCCTTGAACTTGCGGGTGATCGAATACTCGTCGCCGATCAGGATGTTCTTGGCGACCTGCTGGGTGATGGTCGAACCGCCAACCGCCCGTTCACCGGAACCGAGCTTGGAGACATAGTCGATCACCGCTCCGGCGAACCCGGTGAAGTCGATCCCGCCGTGTGACCAGAAGGTCTTGTCCTCAGCCGAGAGATAGGCGTCGATCAGCGGCTTGGGGAAATCGACAAAGCGCAACTGCACGCGCCTTTCGCGGGCATAGCTGTAGACGATCTCGCCATTCACCCCGCGCACCATGGTCGGCAGCGGCGGCTGATAGCTCAGCAGGCGGTCGGCCGAAGGCAGGTTGCGCAGCACCGAGGCCCAGACCACGAAGTACAGCAGCAGCATGCCGCCAATGGCATAGCCGGCCATGCGAAACGGCTTGCTGGTCTGCCAGTTGCGTCGGAACCATTCCCCCACAGGATGTTCGCGCAGCCGCGTCAGCAGCCCACCGGCTTCGCGGCGGATGCGCAGGCGGATGGATTCGGCACCTTCGGTCATCGTGCGGCGGGCTCTAGCATAGCGGCAAAGGGCATTGCTAGGGCAAGGCGGGCGCCGGAGCGCTCTGCCGCGCGAAATGAACCCGGATTGCGCTGGCCAGCACCGTGGCAAAGGCGCGCTGCCCCTCGCTGGAGGCCAGTCGCGAACGGTCGGCGGCATTGTTGATATAGCCGCTTTCGACCAGCACCGAAGGAATGTCGGGCGCCTTCAGCACCGCGAAGGCAGCCGACTGGACCGAGGTCTCGCGAAACGGCAGCTGCCCCTGCCCCTCGCGCACGACCAGACCGCCGAAGGCTTCGGACAAGGCGCGCATCTCGCGCTGCGACAGGTCGACGAGGATCGCCCCGACCCCGTCGCTCTGTTCGGCAATGCGGATCCCGTTGACCTCGTCGGCCGCGTTCTCGCGTTTCGCGATCCGCTCGGCGGCCTCGTTGCTGCCCTTGTCGGACAGGACATAGACCGTCGCCCCGCTGGCGCCGTTGCCAACTTCGGTGCTGTCGGCATGGATCGAGATGAACAGGTCGGCCTTGAGCCGCCGGGCAATGTCGGGCCGAACCGGCAGTGGCAGATAGCGATCGTCCTCGCGGGTCATGGCAACCCGAACCCCGCCCTGACGGAGCAATTCGTCACGCAGCGCCGTAGCGAGGCGAAGCACCAGATCCTTTTCCCTGAGATTGTCGGCCCCGGCCCCGGGATCCTTGCCGCCGTGGCCAGGATCGATCACCACCAGGGGGCGACTGGCATCCATCGGCCCGCGCACCACCGGCAAACCGGCCAGATCGTCATCGCCGGGCAGATCGACCCGCACGACATAGCCATAGCCCCGGCCCGGCCCGCCAAAGGTGCGGTCGACCGCCACCATCGCGGCAAAAACCGCCACTGGCGCAAGGAACAGCAACAGGATCCGCAAGGTGCGTAGCATTACCACCCGTGCTAACGCGCGGAATCGAAGGCGGCAATTGTTCGCCCGCTGCTTTCCCCTTTTGTCCCCGCACCCTTGCCGCCTGCCCCGGCCAGTGCTAGTCATGCCGCTGCGGGGTGACCGATCGTGGTCTGTTGCGGTGTTGTCCGTTCAAGTTGAACGTGGTGGCCGGGCGATGGATCGGACCGATCTTCAAGGTTGCCTGAGCCAAGGAATTCCGGGCCGTTCGCCCGGTGACACAGGTTGATGCCGGAATGAGAATTGGTTCGTTGCCTGCCAAGTCCTTGCCCATCGGGGCAATGGCTGCGTGGGCATATGGACCGGCGCGTCAGATGATGCAGCGCCATATCGTTCCCGCAGATGCAAACAACGCCGCCGGCGCGCTTTTCGGCGCTGGCACTTCCCACACTGCCGCCTGGCACAGCGGGGCCTTTGCCCTGGCCGGCGGTCGTTCCGCACAGAATCGCGTCACTTGCACAGGTCAGGCCCGTTTGCGGCCAGGCTTGCCGTGGCGCGCACGGAGATTTGTAAATGACCATGCGCATGCTGATCGATGCGCGCCACCAGGAAGAAACCCGGGTGGCGGTGCTCAAGGGCAACCGGATTGAGGAATTCGACTTTGAATCTGCCGAACACAAGCAGATCAAGGGCAACATCTATCTAGCCAAGGTTACACGGGTCGAACCGTCGCTGCAGGCGGCTTTCGTCGACTTCGGCGGCAATCGCCACGGCTTCCTGGCCTTCAGTGAAATCCATCCGGATTACTACCAGATCCCGAAGGAAGATCGCGAGGCGCTGCTGGCCGAAGAGGCCGCCCACGCCGAGGAAGAGGCCGCGCTGCGCGCCATTGCCGAGGGTGAGGAAGACTTCGTTGGCGATGACGAGCTGGGCGAAAGCCTGGCTGACGATCTCGCCGGGACCACGCACGAGGCCTATCACGACGACGAGATGGGCGGCGTGACCGAGGTCGACACCGCCGAAAAGGACGAGGTTGCCACCATCGAGGATGGCGCCATCGAAAACGCCTTCGACCACGAGGGCGAGGAAGCCGCCGAGGCTTCGGGCGAGGAACGCCCGCGTCGCGGCAAGCGTCGCCAAGGTCGCGGCAAGGCCAAGGAAGCCGACGAGGTGCGCGCCAAGCGCATGGCGCTGCGCCGCCGCTACAAGATCCAGGACGTGATCCAGCGCCGCCAGGTGCTGCTGGTCCAGGTCGTCAAGGAAGAGCGCGGCAACAAGGGCGCCGCCCTGACCACCTATCTCAGCCTCGCTGGCCGCTATTGCGTGCTGATGCCCAATTCCAGCCACGGCGGCGGGATCAGCCGCAAGATCAGCTCGGCCGCCGACCGCAAGCGCCTGAAGTCGATCATTGCCGAGATGGACCTACCCAAGTCGATGGGCTGCATCGTCCGCACTGCCGGGCTCCAGCGCACCAAGACCGAGATCAAGCGTGACTTCGACTATCTCGCGCGGCTGTGGGACGATATTCGCGAAACCACGCTGAAGAGCACCGCGCCGGCGCTGATCCATTCGGACAGCGACCTGATCAAGCGCGCAATCCGCGACATCTACAACCGCGAGATCGAAGAAGTGGTGGTCGAGGGCGACGATGGTTATCGCCTCGCCCGCGATTTCATGAAGATGCTGATGCCCAGCCACGCCAAGCGGGTGAAGCACTATGCCGATCCGGTACCGCTGTTCCAGCGCTATGGCGCCGAAGACCAGCTCACCGCGATGTACGATCCGGTCGTCCAGCTGAAGAGCGGCGGCTATATCGTCATCAACCCGACCGAAGCGCTGGTTTCGATCGACATCAACTCGGGCCGTTCCACCAAGGAACACGGGATTGAGGCGACGGCGCTCAACACCAACCTTGAAGCCGCGCGCGAGATTGCCCGCCAGCTGCGTCTGCGCGACATGGCCGGGCTGGTCGTGATCGACTTTATCGACATGGAATATGGCTCGAACGTCCGCAAGGTCGAGAAGGCCATGAAGGACGCGCTCAAGAACGACCGCGCCCGCATCCAGGTTGGCCGGATTTCGAGCTTCGGCCTGATGGAAATGAGCCGCCAGCGCCTGCGCACCGGCGTGCTTGAAGCGACCACTCGCCAGTGCCCGCACTGCGATGGCACCGGCCTTGTTCGCACTGCTTCGAGCGCGGGCCTTTCCGCCCTGCGCCTGATCGAGGACGAAGCTGCCAAGGGCAAGGGTTCGATCATTTCGCTGTTCGCCAGCACCGAAGCGGCGGTCTACCTGCTCAACGCCAAACGCGCCGATCTTGCCGAGATCGAGGCCCGTTACGGCGTGCGGGTTGAGGTCCTGCCCGAGGGTGAGAACGAAGGCGCGAAGATGCGCGTCGGTTCGTCCGGCCCGCGCCCGGAATTCGTGCCGAAGTTCGAAACGATCACCTTCGAAGACGAAGACGATATCGTCGACATCGAGGACGATGAGGACGAAACCGAGGAAGAGCGCGAGGAACGCCGCGAATCCCGTGGCGAAGACGGCGAAGGACGCGGCAAGCGCCGCCGTCGCCGTCGCCGCCGTGGCGGTCGCGATCGTGACCGCGAGGAAGGCGATCCCGAAGGCGAAGCCGGTGAGGCGGCTGATGGCGAAGCTGCCGGTGAAGAAGGCGACGAACGCGAAGAAGGTGAGCGCGGCGGTCGTGACGAGGAAGGCCCGCGCAAGCGCCGCCGTCGCCGTCGCGGCGGGCGCGGTCGCAACGGCAATCGCGATGACCAGGGCGAAGCCGAGGGCAGCGATGAGCAGTCGTCCGGCGACGAGGCAGCGGGTGAAACCACTGCCGAGGCCGAACTGGTTGCCGAAGAGGCACCAGCCAAGCCGAAGCGCACCCGCAAGACGAAGGCGGATGTCGAAGCCGAAGCCGTCGCTGAGGCTCCGGTAGAGGCACCTGCCGAACCCGAAACCACTGCCGAGGAAGCTCCGGCCAAGCCGAAGCGCACCCGCAAGAAGAAGGCAGAGGTCGAGGCTGAAGTCATTGCGGAGGCTCCGGCCGAACCGGTTGTCGAAGCACCGGCGGAAGAAGCCCCTGCCAAGCCCAAGCGGAGCCGCAAGAAGGCCGTCGAGCCTGTTGCCGAAGCTGAAGCTGAAACGCCTGCTGCGGAAGCTACTGAAGCTGATGATGCTGATGCCACGCCCCGCCGCGGCTGGTGGCAGCGGACCTTCGGCGACTAAGCCCTGTCGCCTAGCTTTCTGGCAGTCTGACGAAGGCCGGGTAGTACTGCTACCCGGCCTTTGTTGCTTCGCCCCACTCCATCCAGCCAGCAAAACGCGGAGTCTTGGGCGCATAACGTGCGCCCAAGGGTTCGACCGCGAAGCCGCCCTGCTTGATCGAGCCTGATACCGGGCGCGTCAGGTGGCAGCCCCCGGCCAGGCGTTTCCAAACCGGCTCGATCCGTTCCTGCCAGCGCCGCACACCCGGATCGGGCGCAGCGCCATGCTCGGCAAACAACAGCCGACCACCGGGCTTCAACACCCGCCGCATCTCGTGCAGCGTCTGCGCCGGATCGTGGACCGAACAGAGCGTGAAGGTGCAGACCACCGAATCGAAACTGTTGTCCGCAAAGGGAATCGCCTCACCCACCCCCTCGCGGATGTCGTGCGCCCAGCCCTTGCGTTCTGCCTCGGAGCGGGCGAATTCAAGCCCCTTGCCCGAAGGGTCGACCCCGGCATAGCTGGTGATCCGCGAGGCATCATAGAAGCGCTGGTTCAACCCCCCGCCGCAGCCAAGCTCGAACACAGCCCCGCTGGCCAGTGGCACCACCTTTTCACGCAATGCCATGATCGCCGGGCCGGAACAGGCGCAGCGGATCAGCCGCGGCACTACGTGATCGTCATACCATTGCGCAAAGCCCATCGCCGCCCCTTCCCTTTGTCCCTGGCCCGTTACATGATGCCACAAACTACACGGGGAGAAAGCGTCAATGCAGGTCTATCGGACGCCCAACGATCGATTTGCCGATTTGCCGGGCTTCGGCTTCACGCCGCACTATCTTGAACTGCACAGCGGCTTGCGCGTCCATTACCTAGACGAAGGTCCGCGCGATGGCCCGGCGGTACTGCTGCTGCATGGCGAGCCGACCTGGAGCTATCTCTGGCGGCACATGATCCCGCTGCTGACCGAACAGGGCTTTCGCGTCCTGGTGCCGGACCTGATCGGGTTCGGTCGCTCGGACAAGCTGCTGGGTCAGGCCAGCTATTCCTATGCCGGGCAGGTCGCGTGGATCCGCGAATGGGTCGAGGCGCTGGACCTCAAGGGCGTGACGCTGGGTTGCCAGGACTGGGGCTCGCTGATCGGGCTGCGCGTCGTGGCCGAGGTGCCTGATCGGTTCGCGGCCGTGGCCCTTTCGAATGGCGGCCTCCCCGATGGTCAGGATGCTCCCCGCGCGTTCGCGATCTGGCGGGCCTTTGCCAAGTACAGCCCGCTGTTCCCGATCGGCGGGATCGTCAAGCGGGGTACCAAGCGCGCCCTGACGACCGAAGAAGTCGCCGCCTATGACGCGCCCTTCCCCACCCGTGCCAGCAAGGCGGCGGCGCGGGCCTATCCGCCGCTGGTGCCGTTCAAAGGCAATCCCGCGGTGCCCGATCAATTGCGCGCCTGGGAAGTGTTCAAGCGCTGGGAAAAGCCGTTCGTCTGCTGCTTCTCGGATGGTGATCCGATCACGCGCGGCGGGGATGCCGTGTGGCTGGAACGGGTGCCGGGAACGCGCGGCATGCCGCATCGCACCTTGCACGGCGGACATTTCATCCAGGAAGATGATCCAGCCGGCTTTACCGCAGCCATTGCCGATGCCGCACGGCTTGGAGGCTGACAGCCTTTCGTACCGCTTGCCCCGCGCGCCTGAATCGCTAGAGGGAATGGCGGAATCGGGTTGAACCCGCATAGTGACAGGGACAGACATGGCGACTTTCACGCTTCCTGCGAACAGCAAGATCAAGGGCCAGGGCCGGCATCACAGGGCCGAGGGCGCGGCCCGCGCGAAGAAGTTCACCGTCTATCGCTACGATCCCGACAGCGGGGAAAACCCGCGTTACGACACCTTCGAAATCGATCTCGACCAGTGCGGCCCGATGGTGCTCGACGCGCTGATCAAGGTGAAGTCGGAAATGGACCCGACGCTGACTTTCCGCCGCTCATGCCGCGAAGGGATTTGCGGTTCCTGCGCGATGAATATAAATGGCCGCAACGGCCTTGCCTGCACCACGGCGATCGAGGACCTGTCGGGCGAAATCCGCATCACCCCGCTGCCGCACATGGAAGTGATCAAGGACCTGGTGCCCGATTTCACTCACTTCTATGCCCAGTACGCCTCGATCCGTCCCTGGCTGCAGACCGTCAGCACCACGCCGTCGGGCAAGGAACGGCTGCAGAGCCCCGAACAGCGCGAAAAGCTGGATGGCCTGTACGAGTGCATCCTGTGCGCCTGCTGCTCCACCTCGTGCCCCAGCTACTGGTGGAACAGCGACAAGTTCCTGGGCCCGGCGATCCTGCTCCAGGCCTATCGCTGGCTGGCCGACAGCCGCGACGAGATGACCGGTGAGCGACTGGACGAGCTGGAAGATCCGTTCCGCCTCTATCGCTGCCACACGATCATGAACTGCGCCAACGTCTGCCCCAAGGGGCTTTCGCCGGCCCGCGCGATCGCCGAAATCAAGAAGATGCGGGCTGAACGGCACATCTAAGTGAACGACCAGCGCGGTTTCATTTACGAGCCCGATCCGGACAACCCCGGCTGGCATCGGTGGGAGCTGGCCGACGACACCCGGTTCAACGCCCAGACCATGGGGCGGATGCTGGTTCGGCCAGAGGGTCACCGCGCCTGCCGGGTTCGAATGTTCCCGGAACGGAAGCATTCGAACCTGCTCGACATGGTCCATGGCGCGGTGACGCTGGCCCTGATCGACATCTCGCTGTTCGCGGCGATGCGCACCCTGCTCAATGGCAATGCTGGGGGATCGGTCACGCTGGAGTTGTCCAGCCAGTTCATCGGTGCCGGATCGCTCGACCGGCCGCTGGATGCCGTGATCGAGGTGATGCGTGAAACCAAGCGACTGGTATTCATGCGCGGCACCGTGGTCCAGGGAGAGGATGACAGCCACCTAGTCGCAACCTTCTCGGGCATCGTCCGCAAGCCGACGCGCTGATGACCAGGGTTCTGGCGCGCTATGAGGAGCTGGTCGCGGCAGGCGAACTGCGCCCGGATCCAGAACAGCGGGCTGCGGCCGAACGGCTCGACCACCTCCAAGCCGAACTGGAAAACCTTGGCCAGCCAGGTCTGATCGGCCGCTTGCTGGGGCGCAAGCCCGTTGCCCCACGCGGCCTTTATCTCTGGGGCGGCGTGGGTCGCGGCAAGTCCATGCTGATGGACCTGTTCCACGAATGCCTGGCGATCCCCGCCAAACGGCGCGCCCATTTCCACGCCTTCATGCTCGAGGTTCATGCCCGCCTGCGCGAGGCGCGCAAAAGCGAAACCGGCGATCCGATCCCGCCGGTCGCGGCCGCTCTGGCGAGCGAGCTCAAGGTACTCGCCTTCGACGAGATGGTGGTGAACAATTCCGCCGACGCCATGATCATGAGCCGGCTGTTCACCGCACTGATCCGCGATCACGGCCTTGTCATCGTCACCACCAGCAACCGCGCTCCGTCAGAGCTTTACAAGGACGGTCTCAACCGTGAGCACTTCCTGCCCTTCATCGCCCTGATCGAGCGCGAGCTTGACGTCATGGCGCTGAACGGCCCGGTCGATTACCGGCTTGAGCGACTGGGCGGCATGGCCACCTGGCACACGCCGCTAGGCGATGCGGCGACAGCCCAGGTGCGCGAGGCCTTCTTTCGGCTGACCGACTATCCGCCCGAAGACGCCGCCCATGTCCCGGCGGCCGAGCTGGATCTGGGTGGCGGGCGCAAGCTGCACGTACCGAAGAGCCTGAAGGGCGTCGCAGTGTTCAGCTTCAAGCGGCTCTGCGCCGAAGCGCGCGGCGCGGCGGACTATCTGGCGATCGCCCAGACCTATCACACGGTGATCCTGGTCGGCATTCCGCGGATGGGGCCGGAAAACCGCAACGAGGCGGCCCGGTTCGTCACTCTGATCGACGCCCTCTACGAGCACAAGGTCAAGCTGCTGGCCACCGCTGACGCCGAACCCGACGAGCTTTACGCCAAGGGTGACGGGCGGTTCGAATTCGAACGCACCGTCAGCCGGCTACAGGAAATGCAGAGCGCCGATTACCTGGCGCTGGGTCACGGCGAGGAAGGCTGATCAGGCGGCGCTGCGCACCAGGCGCGACTGCGCCCCGGCCAGCCGCTGCATCAGCTTGAGGTCGCTGTCGCGCAGCTGCAGGGCCGCATCGGCCCAGTCATCAACGATGTCGCGCAATTCCGCGAGGGTCACCTCATTGGCCCGACGGCTGGCACAGCGCGCGCCGACCAGACCGGCATGTCGCCGGGCGGACTTGGCCATGAACTCCCGCACTGCAGCCTCGCCTTCACCCAGTTCGGCCAGCTGATGGACAATCCCCAGCTCGTACATGGCCTCGGCCGAATAGGTCTCGTTCCCCATGATGATCCGGTCAGCCATGGCCTGTCCCAGCTTGCGTGACAGGATTGCGTGCGCACCCATGCCGGGGAACAGGCCGAACATCACTTCGGGCAGACCGAAGGACGAGCCGCGCTCGGCAATTATGTAGTCGAACGACAGCAGGGCTTCGAAACCACCGCCCAGCGCCTGACCCTGAACCATCCCGATGGTCAGGATCGGCAGGTCCAGCGCATTGATGTTGCGGTGCAGGATTTCGACGCAGCGATAGCCATAGGCGGCGAGCGCATCACGGTTGCCCTGGCGAATGAAGCTGGCGAACAGTTCCAGATCGCCGCCGAAGCAGAATACGCCCGGCGCGCGGCTGCCCAGCACCAGATAGCGCAGCGGCACCCGCTCCGGTCCGAAATGGGCCGCGATCAGGCGCTGCCAGTTGACGAAATCGCCCAGCATGGTCGGCGTGAAGCTGGGGCGCGCGGCGGGGCTCATATATGTCCACAGCGCCTGCTCACCCTCGCTGTAGAACACGTCGAGCTCGTTCAGGGTGAAGAGTTCATCGGGGATTGAGAGGCGCAGGCGCGCCTGGGCCAGCAAGGCGGCCGCATCGGGCTCACCGCCGAAATCAACCATCTCGTTATCGCCACGCGACGAGTCGCCACCTGGAAGATCGCTGGAAATTCGATCCATGATTCCCTCGTGTGCAGCCATTCCCGGCGGGTGCCGGAAAACGCGATAGCGTCCCTTTGAAAGAATCTAACTCAAGGCGGAGTCCCTTGGCAAAGAAAATTTTCAAGGTGCAGCAAGGACATCGGTCTCGTTCCTGATCAGTCCGTACGTCTGCGCAAGGAAACGGTGCCCAGAATGAAGGCCGTCGCAGCCACTGCCAGCATCGGCCAGATCTCGCTCATGACGGCAGAAATCGGCAGTTCCTTGAGGAACAGACCGTGGCAGATGACCAGCATGTGACTGAGCGGATCGACCGCCGCAATCGGCTTCAACCAGTCAGGCATCCCATCGATCGGACTGGCATATCCGGACAGCAACATCATCGGCACGATCACCAGGAAACCGCCGAGAAAAGCCTGCTGCTGGTTTTGCGCGAGGGTGGAAATCGCCAGCCCGATCCCGGTCACGGCAAGACTGAAGCAGGCGATCGAGAGGATCATCAGCGGGTATGAGCCAAGGAATGGCACGCTGGAGACCAGCGGTATGACCACGATGTAGAGCGTGCCGTTCACCACGCCCACCATGAAAGCCGGCACGCATTTGCCTGCCAGGATCTCCCACGGACGATAGGGCAGCGCCCGCACCTCGTCCCAGGTGCCGAATTCGCGCTCGCGGGCAATGGCCTGCACCGAAACCGACAGGACGATCACCGTGGTTATCAGCGTGATCATGCCCGGCAGGGTGAACCAGCTGTAATCGAGGTTGGCGTTGAACCAGTGCCGCTCGCTGACCCCGGGGGCGGCCCGGACGCTCGCGGGCTGTAGGGTCGCCCCGGTCAGGATCGCAATCTCGTTGAGGTACCCGGCGACGATCTGGGCCGCATTGATCCGCCGCCCATCGAGCAGCAGGCCGATCTCCGCCGTCTCGCCGCGCTGGTGCCGCGCGGAGAGGTCGGCGGGCAGGATCAACCCGCCCAGCACCTCGCGCCGCTCGATCGCCTCGGCCAGGGCAGCCTCGCTGGGATAGTAGACCAGCTCGCGGACATTCCGGGTTGCGGCGGCGCCTGCAAGGAACTGTTCGGATACGACGCCCTGATCGCGATTGACGATCCCGAGGTCGAAGTTGCGCACTTCAAGCGTTGTCGCAAACCCGAACAGGATCAGCTGCACGATCGGGCTGATCACCAGCGTGGTCAGCACCCGGCGATCGAGCAGCACGACCTTGAGTTCCTTCAGCGCCATGGCGACGACCCGGGCCAGCGCGCCGCTCATGCAATCCGCCGGGTAATAGCGCGGGTTACGCGCAGGAAGAAGAACCCGCCGATCGCCAGAAGCGCCAGGATGTTAGGCAAAAACATCGACCAGACGTCGCCGACCAGGAACACGCTCTGCAGCGGCGGGATCAGGTACCGGGCCGGGACGATATAGGTCAGCCACTGGATCGCGGTGGGCATCGAATCTATTTCGAACAGGAACCCCGACAGCAGCAGCGACGGCAGAAAGCCCGAGAGCAGCGCAAACTGGGTGGAGACGAACTGGTTCTTGGTCGCAGCTGAGATCAGCAGTCCCTGCCCCAGCACGGCGGCCAGGAAGGCCGAGGCGATCACGAACAGCGCCAGCAGCGAACCGCGGAAGGGCAGGCCATACCCGAAGACCGCCACGGCCACGCAGATCGCGGTCGAAGCCAGTCCCAGCACGTAATAGGGCAACAGCTTGCTGAGCACGAGCGCCGGGATCGGGATCGGGGTGGAGAGCAGCCCTTCCATCGTACCGCGCTCATACTCGCGGGCCATGATCAGCGCGGTCAGCAGGCTGCCGATCATCGCCATGACGATACCGATCGCGCCGGGCACCAGCATATAGCGGCTCTCCAGCTCGGGATTGTAGGTATAGCGCGGCAGGAGGCGTGCGACCGGCTGGACATCGACGCCCTGCTCGCGGGCGCGGGCCTGGGTCCAGTCGCGCATCGCCCCGCGCAGGTGGGCGGTAAGGAAGGTCGCGATGTTGACCTGGGTACCGTCGGTCAGCAGTTGCACGTCAAGCGGTTGCCCGGACACCAGGCCGCGCTCGAACCCGTCGGGGATCACCACGATCCCGCGCAGCTGCCCGGCCCGCAATGCCGGTTCGAGCGCGGCGACCGAGGGGCCGCTCTCGATCGCGAAATAGGCGTTTGACGCCAGCGAAGCGGCCAGGTCCACGCTGGCCTCGGAATGGTCGAGGTCGACCAGCCCGGTCCTGGTCTCGCGCACGTCCAGCGTCACCGCGCTACCGAACAGGAACATCAGGATCAGGGGCATCAGCACGACCAGCCCGAAGGTCGACGGGTCGAGCCAGACCTGGGCCCATTCCTTCGCCCGGATCGCGGCCGCGCGCCGCCAGACCAGCGGATCACGGCCGCTCATGCCGCCACCTCGGCCGGAGCCTGGCGCTGGGCCTCGATCAGCGCGAAGAAGGCTTGCTCAAGCGTCTCCGCTGCCAGCCCCGGCAGGGCGTTGCGGCGCAGGTCCTGCGGGGTGCCGGTGGCGATCGCCTCGGACTGGTTGATCAGCAGCAACCGGTCACAATTCTCGGCTTCGTCCATGAAATGGGTTGTCACCAGGACGGCGGTACCGCGCGCGGCAATCGCATTGATGTGGTGCCAGAACTCGCGCCGGACCAGCGGATCGACCCCCGAGGTCGGCTCATCGAGGAACAGCACCGGCGGGGTGTGCATCACGGCCGCACCCAAAGCGAGGCGCTGCTTGACGCCCAGCGGCAGGAGCCCGGACATCGCCTGCCAGTGCGGCTCAAGGTCAAGCGCGGCTACCACCCGTTCGATCGCCGCCTGCGCGGCCGGCCCTTTCAAGCCATAGCTGCCCGCCACGAACCGCAGGTTGGCCGCCACCGACAGGTCGCCATAGAGCGAGAAACGCTGCGGCATGTAGCCCATCGCCTCGCGCGCGGCGGCGCGGCCGCCGGACAGGTCGCGCCCGGCCACGGTACCGCGCCCGGCGCTGGGCCTGGCGAGGCCGCACAGCATCCGGAATGTCGTGGACTTGCCCGCGCCATTCGGGCCGAGCAGACCGAATATCTCGCCCGGATGCGCGGTAAAGGAAATGTCCTGCGCCGCCGTGAAATCGCCATAGCGCTTGGTCAGGCCAATAGCCGCGATGGCTGGCTGGTCCGCCTGGTCGAGCCGCAGCGGGAAGGCCTCAGCCAACTGGCTGGGCTGAAGGTCTTGACCGCGGTCGAGCATGACCGAAAAGCCATCGTCGGCCGACGGGGCGACCGGCTGCCAGCCAGCACCGGCTGGTGGTGAGCTTGTCCGTGTCAGGGCATGCAGCCGTGGACCGGCAATCCGCCCGCCGATGACCCCGGACTGGAGCTGCAGGGCCTGCAAGGCCTGGCGGGGGCCTTCTTCGGCCAGGGGCCGGCTGAAGCATTGCCCCGCGGCGTGGCCGGCCAACCCATCCGGTGGTCCGGCATACAGCACAACGCCTTCGTGAAGCAGCAGCAACTCATCGCACCGGGCCGCATCCTCGATGATGTTGGTGGTCCAGACGATGCTGCTGGTTTCGCCCGCCAGGTCCAGCGCGAGTTGCCAGATCTCGCGCCGCGAGACCGGATCGACCCCGACCGAGGGCTCGTCCAGCAGCATCAGCCGGGGGGCGGCCACCACGGCACAGGCCATGGCCAGTTTCTGCCGCATCCCGCCTGACAGCTTCCCGGCCGGTCGCTCGGTAAAGGCGGCAAGGCCGGTCAGCCGGTAAAGCTGCTCCATCCGATCCGGCTGCTCCTGGGGTTCCACTCCCCGCAGCCGGGCATAGAGTTCCAGATTCTGCCGCACGGTCAGTTCCGCATAAAGCGCCCCGCTTTGCGGCATGTATCCGACGAGATTGCGGTCCAGTTCGCTGACCGGCTGGCCGAACAGTTCAACCGCGCCGTCATCGGCCTCCACCAGCCCCGCCATGATCCGCATCAGCGTGGTCTTCCCGCCCGCATCCGGGCCGACCAGCCCCAGCTTGCGACCGGGGGCCAGCGACAGCGACACACCGCGGAGCGCATCGACCGGCGGAGCCCCGCGCCGCGCACCCTTGAAGCGTTTGCTGACGCCTTCGAGCCGGAGGAGCGGTGCCTCCGCCATGCCCGGCCTTCAGCGCTTTCCGCTGGCGGGAACGTGCACGGTGACCGGCTGGCCCTGGCGCAACGCGCCGGTGGGGTCCTCGACCGTCAGTCGCACCCGATAGACCAGATCGGTCCGCAGCTGCTCGGTCTGTACGGTCTTCGGCGTGAACTCGGCCACGCCCGAAATGAAGCCGATCTTTGCGGGCCAGGTCTGGGTCGTGCCATCGGTCGAAACGGTCACACTCATGCCCGGGCGAATCTTCGGCAGGTCCGCGCCCGAGACGTAGGCCCGCACCCGCACGGGCTGGGTCAACGCCAGGGTCAGCACTGTCTGCCCAGGCTGGACAATCGCCCCGGCCTCCCGCGCGCGGGTCAGGACCTGACCGCCTTCGACGGCGATGAGATAGGCATCGGAGAGGTCGGTCTGGACCGCGCGGCGCTCGGCCTCGGCGACATTACGCGTGGCGGCGCTGGCAGCTCGATCCTCGGCGCGGACGCCTTCCTCGGCCAGCGAGAGCTGGTTGCGCGCGGTGGCCAGCGCCGCAGTCGCGGCCTGAACTTCAGCCTCGGCGGTCTGGACATCGGCGCGGCTGATGAACCCTTTGTCGACCAGGGCCCGGCGTCGATCAAACTGTCGCCGCGCTTCGGCAAGGCGGGCCTCGGCCGCCGTCACCGCGGCCCGGGCGCTACCGATCTCCTGCGGTCGCAGGCCGTTCACATCGCGGCTCGCGGAGGCGCTGGCCGCTTCGTAGCGAGCGTCAGCTCCGGCCAGGCGATCGTCGATCGGGCGGGTATCGAGCCGGGCCAGAACCTCGCCCGGCTTCACCATATCGCCCTCGTCAACCAGGATCCGGTCGATCCGGCCGCCGACGCGAAAGCCCAGCTGGACTTCGCGGATCTCGACATTGCCATAGAGCTTGAGGCGGCCATCGTCCGCGCCCCACAGACCCAGCGCCCGCCCGCCGAAATAGGCCGCAACAGCCACCACCGCGACAATAATCACCGTCCGCAAACGGCGTTTCCCTGCGACCCCTGCGGGCTGTTCGCCCATCCCTGCTCTCCCGTTTGAATCCAATGGATTCAGGGGGAAGCTAGCCTAAGCGCGCAGGCGGTCAAGGCATGGTCAGGAAATGATCCCCAGCCGGGCCAGCGAACGGTCCAGCATCAGGAGCTGCCACAGCAGGCGGCCATGATCAGTACTGCCACTTATGTGCTCTTCGGCAATGCGCGCGAGGGACGGAGCATCGAACCAGCCGGTCCGGGCCAGGGCCGCGCTGCTGCCAATGGCCCGTGCCGATCCGGCCAGCGGACCACGCAGCCACTGGCTGATCGGGGTGACAAAGCCCTGCTTGGGCCGGAACAGCACCTCGTCGGGCAAATAGCGCCGCATCGCCTGCTTCATCAGCCACTTGCCCTGCCCGCCGCGCAGCCGCAGCCGCTCTGGCAGGGCTGCGGCGAATTCGATCAGGCGGTGATCGAGCAGCGGCTCGCGCGCTTCGAGGCTGACCGCCATCGAGGTACGATCGACCTTGGTCAGGATATCGCCCGGCAGCCAGAACTTGAGATCGGCATATTGCGCCCGGTCCAGACCCGACCGCGCGGGTGCGCTGCGCATCAGCTCGGTAAAGGGCTGCTCAGCCCGGTAATCACCGCGCAGCCGCAGGAATTCCGGCGAGTAGAGCCGGTCGCGCAGTTCCGGCGGGGTAAAGCCGACGGCGCGGGCATAACCATCGGCCCCGTCAAGCGCGAGCGCCTGGAACGTGGCCTTGGCCCGCATTGGTCGCGGCGCCCAGTCGGCCTTGGGATAGATCGCGCCCAGCCCCCCGAATACCGGCCCGCGCAGCGCCGCCGGAACAAGCGCGCGCACCTGCTCCTCGGCATGATGGAAGCGGTGGCGGCGATAGCCGACCAGGGCCTCGTCAGCGCCATCGCCCGACAACGCGACGGTGACGGTTTCACGCGCCAGTTGGCTGACCCGCCAGGTCGGCAAGGCCGAGGCATCGGCAAAGGGCTCGTCAAACATGCCGACAAGGTTGTCGACCTGCTCGAAATCGTCGCTGCCAACGAGGCGAACATGGTGATCGGTACCGAACCGTTCGGCCACGAGTTTTGCATAGGCGGTTTCGTCCAGCGCCGCCTCGTCGAACCCGATCGAACAGGTCTTGACGGGTACCTGGCTGGCTTCCGCCATCAGCGCGACCACGCTCGAACTGTCGACGCCGCCAGACAGGAAGGCCCCCAGCGGCACATCGGCCACCATCCGCGAAGTGACGGCCTGACGCAGCAGATGCAGCAGTTCCGCTTCCAGATCGGCGGCGCGGCCCTGGCGGCGGTGGGCGAAGCTGACATCCCACCACTGGGCTGGCTTGGGCAACGGGGCGCCATGGCGCAGCAGCAGGCTGTGCCCGGCCGGCAGCTTGTGGACCCCGGCCAGGATCGAGCGGTGATCGGGGACATAGCCCCATGCGAGGTAATCCTCCACCGCCAGCGGATCGACCTCGCGCCGCAGTAGCGGGTGGGCCAGCAGGCCCTTGAGTTCGGAAGCAAAAGCCAGGCTGCCATCGCTCAATGGGGCATAGAACAGCGGCTTCACGCCCAGGCGGTCACGCGCCAGGAACAGCGTGCGGGCCGTCAGGTCATAAATCGCGAAGGCGAACATCCCATGCAGGCGCGGCAGGCAATCCGGGCCCCAGCGCTGCCAGGCGGCCAGGATCACCTCGCTATCGCCGTCGGTCCGGAACTCGGCCCCGGCAGCGCGCAGTTCCTCGCGCAGTTCGCGGAAATTGTAGATCTCGCCATTGAAGACCAGCATCGCCCGGCCATCGCTGGCCGCCATTGGCTGGGGCGATCCGGCCAGATCGATGATCGACAGGCGGACGTGGCCCAGCCCAACGCCGGGTGCGGTCCACACCCCCTGCCCATCCGGCCCGCGATGGGCCATGGCCCCGCACATCCGCTCGATCCGCGCCGGGTCGACCGGCTTGGGCGTGGCCAGGTGAAAGATGCCCGCGATTCCGCACATGGGATGAAGCGCTTAACGAAGCGCGACGATGCGGTCTATCCACGGGCCAACCGGGCCGGTGGACTGACGGAAGCGATCGAGCGTGGCACCGCCATCCTCGCCCGAACCCTGCTCGGTCGAGAGGATCAGCATGACCGTCGGCTGGCGTTGCAGCAGCAGGCGATCCTGCATCGTCGCAAGCTTGAGCCGCAGCGCGCTCCCGCTCAGCAAGTCGGCGTGGCGGAAATAGGTCTGGGTCAGCCGTTCGGTCCTGCCATTGGCCATCAGGCGGTCGCTCCTCGCTCCGGCACTGGCAGGACCAGCCCCGATCCAGGCCCAGGGGCTGTCCGGCATCAGCGCCCCTTCGCCAAAGCCGCTGGCTTCGCGCCCCTCGCCCTGGCGGTCGTAAAGCGCCAGGAACACGTCGACCTGCCGCCCGTCACGATCGGCATAGCGGCCCAGCAGGCGATGCTGCGCCCCGCTGGCGCGCGGTTCCCACCAGGTAGCGGGCGCATAGTCCACCCGCTGCCAGCCCGGCACTTCCGGCAGGAAGATCTGCCCCGGCAGCGGCGCAGCAAGGCGTTCGGCCGCCCGCGCCCACCCTTGCGCACCCAGGACCAGCGCTCCGCACAGCAGCACAGCCAGCCAATCGGCCAGCGGACGGCGCGAGATGCGGTCCAGCCAGTCAAGCTGGTTGATCTGCGCCGCGTCGATCATCGGTTCGTCCACTCCGCGATCGAAGTAGCGCCACGACAGGCCAAGGATCGCGCCGATCACCACGGCAAAGAAGACCCAGCCATAGATGATGTGGTCATAGCCCCCGGCAACTTCGGCGCCGACATACTGGGCGATGTAGATCGTGCCCCAGGCGCGCACCCCGTTGGCGAGGATCGGCACGACCACGCAGAGCAGCATGAACAGGATCCGGCGGCGCCAGGACCGGAAGCAGACATTCGCCACCAGCGCGCCCAGCGCCACCATGGCGATCAGGAACTTCACCCCCGAACAGGCTTCGGCCACTTCGAACAGGCCGGCCGGCGTATCGATCAGCACGCCGTTGACCACGGCCGGAATCCCGCTGAGGTGAACCAGCGCAATAGTCAGCACGGCGGTCAGCGTTTGCAGCGCCGGAACCAGTTCGTCACCGAACGGGACGAGAAAGGCCATGTAGCACAGCGGAAACAGCAGCCCGACCGCCACGCGCGGCCCCAGCAGCAGGATCACGCTGGCGGGCAAGAGCGCCACGGCCCCGGCGTGACGGAACAGGTTGAAGCCGGAGAACGCGCCCAGCACCCACAGCGCCAGGGCAACCGCGACAAAGGCCGCGCCGGGACCCCAGGCCTGCGGGACAAGCTGGCGCAACTGGTCAAACCGTAGCCAGACCAGCCAGCCCAGGATCGCCGGGACCAGCAGGATATGGTTGTAGGTGGAGCTGTCCCACCACTGCACCGCCATGTCCCGCCAATCCGGCAGGAAGGCCAGGATCAGGGCCAGCCAGACGCCGCCAAGCCGCACCAGCGCCTGGCGCCAGCGCAGATCATCCGCCGTGGCGGAGAGGCTCAGGGTGGCTTCAGGCGGCATTGCGCCGCTGCGTGCCGGCTGCCCCGATCATTTCCGCGAGGGGCGCCAGGCTGGCTTGCCAGCTGAGGTGGTCAACCACGAAGCGGCGGGCTTCCAACCCCATGCTCCAGCCCTGGCGGGGGTGGGAGAGCAGCGCGGTCACCCGGTCGATCAATTCGGCATCGCTATCAGCCACCACGAAATGCTGTCCATCGACCGCCCCGATCCCGGTAGCGGCCGAAGGGGTCAGCACGACCGGCAGGTTCATTGCCATGGCTTCCAGCACCTTGTTCTGGATGCCGCGCGCGATTTCGAGCGGTACCAGCGCGAGCTCGGCCGCCGCCAGCCAGGTCCGCATGTCATCCACCCCGCCCCAGACATGAACACCGGCCCGTTCGTGATGCCGGGTCAGCTCATCGGGGGGATTGCGCCCGACCACGTGGAAGGTGGCATTGGGCAGCAGTTCGCGGATACCGGGCAGCAACCGTTCGATCACGCGCAGTGCGGCCTCGATGTTCGGGGCATAGTCCATCTGCCCGGTGAAGATGATGCGCGGGCCGGAGCAATCGAGCAGGCGCGGTTCGGGCCGTACGGCCGCAGGATCGAAGTAACGGCTTTCGATCCCGTTGCGCATCGATCGCACATCGGTGACCGCCGCCTGTTCCGGGGCCAGGCGCGCGCGGAAAAGGGCGGCCTCCTCGGGCGAGATCAGCAGGCTGAGATCGGCGCGCGCGGCCTGGCGGGCTTCCTCGGCCTGAAGCAGCCGGGCCTCGCGCGCGTGGATCCAACGCCGCAACCCGGTATCGCGCTCGGCATAGGCTTCGAACTTGGCCGAATCGACATCGACGAAATCGAACACGACCCGCCCCTTGAACCAGTCCGGGATGTACTGGCCCATCTGCCCGGAAAAGACATAGATGGTCGAGATCGGCCGTTCCCGCAGGACCGTTTCGATGTAACCGGCCAGCTCGCTGTTCGAAAAGGCAGTCAGGCTGACCGGCTTGTTCTGGACGATGGCCTGAACGCCCGACAGGACCAGCGGCTTGACCCGTCGGACCAGGCGATAGGACCGGGCAATGGCGGCCAGCTCCACTTCCTCGGCAATATCGCGTTCGTCATCGGCGAAGGTCGCGACATGGACCGGCGCCAGCGCCGCCAGTCGTTTCAGCACATGGTGCGAGCGGATCTTGTCGCCCCGATCGGGCGGGAACGGCATCCGGTGCGAAATGAACAGGATTTCGTTGGTCATGCCAGCCCCCGGGAAATAAACGGCCCGAACAGGTTGGCGAATGGCAGCGGCAGGCGCTTCCACAGCGCGATCCGCCGGGCATGGCGCGCGCTGGTCGGATCGGCATCGCGGGGCTCGGCACCCGGCGCAGTCCAGGTGGCATAGCTAAGCGGGCTGGCCGCAAAGCCCCAGTTCTTCTTGAAGTCCCCGGCCCCGGAATTGACCTTGGAGCGGCCAAAGTCGAACGAGCCGCAACCGCGCCGGCAGGCGTGCAGCATCAGTTCGAAATACATCCGGTCGTTGGCGCGCAGGGCCCGCGCGGCGCGGGTACCCCCGCCCCAATAGGGCATGACCGCGCCGCCATGATACAGCGAGAGGACGCTCGCCACCGGCGCGCCCCGGTGGAACACGGTCAGGATATCGGCATCGGGGCCAAAGGTATCGAGCACCTGCGCAAACAACCGCTTCGGGAAGACCGGCGTGCCGAGGTTGCGGACGCTTTCGGCATAGACCGCGTAATGCGCGGCCCGGTCATCTGGGCCAGTGCCGATCCGGACCGCCAGGTCCGCAGCCAGCCCCTTGCGAACCTCGGCGCGCTGCTTTCGGGGGATCGCGGCCAGCTGCGCTTCGTCATCGGGGGCGAGCTCGGCGACATAGCCGCAGTGGCTATCGCTGCGCACCCGCCAGCCATCGCGTCCCACAGGCAGAGGCCCGCCGCGCAATTCGATGGTCGGACAGCCGCGCTCCAGCGCCGCGCGCTCGGCCGCTTCGAGCAAAAGGTCGGCATCGCCCGCGCGCTCGGCAAGGATCCCGCCACCGACGCCAAAGCCGCTGGAGACTAGCACCTTGCCGAACAGCGGCGAACGCACGTCGAGCAGCGGCAAGATCGCCGCGATCATGCCGCCGCGCTCGATCGCCAGCAGCAGCGGGCGATTGTCGCTGCCTGCCGCAACCGCCGTCAGCCAGGCCGGGCGGTGAAACGGGGTCGCCGCAGGCTGCGCAGCGACAAAGGCCTCGACCCGCGCGGCCTCGCCCGGATCGGCCAGGTTGATTTCGACCACCCGGTCATCAAGGCGGAACGGTGCGTTCACGCGGCCAGGTCCAGGGCCTGCCGGGCCTCGCGCCGGGCCAGCTCGTCCATCCGGCCCCACGAGAAGTCGCGGATCAGCTGCTCCAGCTTGCCGGCCATCGCCGAGAGATTGGTGTAATGCCGCAGCCGCGAGCGCAGCGGCGCGCCGGGAACGCGCGGCTGGGCCGGGTCGATCTCCCACGGGTGGAAATAGAACACGGCCGGGCGCCGGTCGGTCCCGTTGACCTGGCGGATCGCCCAACGCGAAAAGGCATAGGGCAGGACCCGGAAGAACCCGCCCCCGCCCGCCGCCAGCCGCCGCCCGGCGAACTCGGCCGTGGTGACCGGGATCTCGACCAGATCGCTCCCATCAAGCGGGCGAAAGGCAAAGCGCGGTGCCTCGCGCCAGCCATAGTGATCGTGGACGATCGGCGCGACGCTGGAGCTGTAGGCATAGCCTTGCTCTGCCAGCACGTCATAGGCCCAGGGCGTGCGCTGGTCGATCGAGAAGCTAGGCGCGCGATAGCCGGTGATCGCTACCCCCGAAGCATCCTCCAGCACCTTGCGGGCGCGCTCGACATCGGCCGCGAAGGCCTCCCTGCCCAGCGTGAAGACCCGCGCATGGTCCCAACCATGGCTGGCAAGTTCATGTCCGGCCTCGACGATCCGGCGCATCAGCGGGCCATGCCGCTGTGCCACCCAGCCGAGGGTGAAGAAAGTCGCCTTCACCTCGCAGGCCGCGAACAGCGCGAGGATCTCGTCGACATTGCGCACAACCCGGTCGGGCAACGCATCCCAGGCAGCCCGGTCGATCACGCCCTCGAAGGCACCGACCTGGAACCAGTCCTCGACATCGACGGACAGGCCGTTGACGATCCGGTCGGGAATGGCTGCCACCGTCCGTTTCCTTCGTTCAGGCCGCGGCGCGATCGGCGTCTTCGGCCTCGATCCACTCGATCAGCATGGTCAGGGTGTGGCGGATGGTCCGCTCCTGCTCGATCATCTTGGCTTCGAGCGCCTCGAAACGGTTCTCCAGCGCGGCAACGACATCGGCCGAAACACCCTGCTGGGGAGCGGCCGCTTCCTGCTCGTTAGCCAGTTCGATGACGGCCTGCTGCAGTTCGGCAATCTGGGCATCGCGCTCGGCCAGCATGGCCTGCAAATGCGCCAGCGCCACTCCCGCCACTTCGGTTGGCGCGACGGGGGCTGCAAACGGCGCGGCGTTTGCAGCAACCCGGGCGGCAGACGGCGCCTCGACCGCAGCCGGCTGCGGTGCAACCTGCGGGGCCGGACGCTTCAACTGCAGCGTGCCGTCGATTTCCAGTTCGTCCAGCACCTGGCTCAGCATGGCCCCGTCGATCCGGGTGCGCTGTTCCACCGCACCCAGCATCATCAGGCGGTTGCAGATCTGGTTGATCCGGCGCGGCACCCCGCCCGAAGCCTCGTAAAGTTCGGTGAAGACGCGCTGGTCAAACTGCGGATTGCCGGTCCAGCCCACGCATTTCAGGCGATGCTCGATATAGGGCTGCACCTCGCCCAGCTCCATCGCCTCAAGGTGATGGGCGGCGATCACGCGCTGGCGCAGTTGCTCCAGCTGGGGATGGCCCTGGATCGTGTCGCGGAATTCCGGCTGGCCGAGCAGCAGGGTCTGCAGCAGGGGATGCGCGCCCAGCTGGAAGTTGGACAGCATCCGCAGTTCCTCCAGCGCCTCGAACTGAAGGTTCTGGCTTTCATCGACCACCAGCAGGCAGCGCCGCCCGGCGCGGGCCTCGTCATGCAGGAAGGCCTCGATCGCGCCCAGCGCCGATGCCTTGTCATGCCCGTCGACAATCAGGCCAAAGGCCTGGGCCACGACATGGACCAGTTCCTCGCCATCAAGCTTGCTGGTCACGATCTGAGCAGCCGTCAGCCGGGCCGGGTCGATCGTGGCCATCAGATGCGCGACCAGGGTGGACTTGCCTGCCCCAACCTCGCCCGTGATCACCACGAAGCCTTCGCCCTGAGCCAGGCCATAGGACAGGTAGGACAGCGCCTTACGGTGCGTCAGGCTCTCGAAATAGAACGCCGGATCAGGCGTCAGCTGGAATGGCCGTCCGGTCAGCCCGTAGAAATCGTTGAACATCCTCAAATCCTCCGTCGGGCTCAGAACGAATAGCGCAGGCCGACCATGGCCTGGGCCGACCAGATGTCTTCCAGTGCCTCGCGCTTGACCCCGTCGACACCGACTGCCGCCGTGGCGGTCAATTTGCTGGTCAGGTTGCGATAATAGGCCGCGGATGCGCCGATCCCGCTGACATCGCCAGCCAAGGCTTCTCCGCTTTGGTACCAATTGGCGTAGATGTTGGTCGAGAAACCGGAATTGCGGTCGATCCGGCCGCTCAGATAGGCCGCGACCCAGACGTTTTCGTCGATCACGCCATTCGCCGCCGCCAGCACCGTGCCGGGCGCGGCAATGAACTTGCGCCGGTCATAGCCGCCGCCAAAGCCATATTGCAGCCGGGTGCCCGAAACGCTGTAGCTGGCCATCACCCCGCGCGAGCGGAAGACCGAACTGCGGACCGAGGCCAGCGCGCTCGACAGGCAGGGGCTCTGCCCCGAAGCCACCGTGCCGCCGGCCTGGACGCAGCCATTCAGGCTGCCGGTCAGCGGGTTACGCACGGCTTCGAATTCGGTCGGCAAGGCCGCCAGCGCATTGTTCAGCTGGCCGCCGATGCCGTTGATCGAGTCATAGACCGAAACGTTGATGCTGCTGCGCGCATCGGGGGCATAGGCAAAGCTGCCGTAATAGCTGGTCGAGCCATAACGCCGCCCGACATGGGCCTCGAGCGCGGTCCGGCGGCTGGGCCGCCAGATTACCCCGGCGTCCCAGATCAGCCCATCGGCGTCATAGGCAATGGTGCGCGGTGCGGTCTTGTCAGTGACATAGCGTCCGTCGCTGCCGATTACCGGGTTGCCCGTGACCGGATCGCGCACCGCATCGCGGCTGGACACGCGGACCTTTTCATAACCGACCCCGCCAACCACGTGCAGCTGGTCGGTTACAGGCACGGTCACATCACCCCGCACCCAGCGATCCTCGACCCGTTGATCGAGATTGGAGATGTCTTCGCGGTTATAGCCCGCGCCCACCCCCAGCCCGACCGGCAGGATGTCGCCCGGCTTCACCCCGGCGCGAACGGCGGCATTGTGCGTGACCGAATCGTCGAACACGTCAATCGCTGGCTGACCCGGCGCAACCGGCACTGCATTGGGCGATTCGACCCGGGTGTAGCCCAGGCGATAGGATCCGGTGATCGCGACCGGCCCGGCATTGGTGGCCAGGCTCGGCCCGGCATAGACCGAGTAGATCTGGGTGACCGAATCCCCGAACTCCAGCCCGCTGGTCATCGCCGCGCCGTTGTTTTCGACACTGGTCCGCGCCGCGAGGGCACCGGCCTCGATCGTCAGCGTGCGCGGCACCACCGCCATCGAGGCGCGGGCCAGGCCACTGATCGCATCGCTGTCCGTAGCGTTGTTGCCCCAGCCAAAGCGCCGCTCATACCGCAGCGAGACCGAGGCCGAATTGTTCCGCCCGGCAATCGCCGCATCGACCCCGGCCGACAGCACCGAATAGGTCAGCACCTCGTTGCCAGGGCTGATCTCGGCAAAGGCGACCTGCTGGGCCTCGATATAGGGCGTGACCTTGACGCGCTTTTCCCGGCGCGGGCGGCTGGCAACGGTATCGCCGCCATTGTCCTCGCTGGCTTCGTCGCTGTCCCCGGCGGAAGCGCTGCTGCGCGATCCGCCACCCGAGACATCGCCATAGGCCAGGGTCTGGGCTTGGGCCGCCAGCGGCAGGGCCAGGGCAGCCCCGCTACCCAGCAGCGCGATCAGCAATTTGTGGTGTGAGGCCATGATTACCCCCCGTAACCATAGTAGGAGCCAAAGCGACGACCGCTGGGGCTGAAGTGAACTGCATTGAGCAGCAACTGGATGTTCGGGCAGCCTGAAAGGAGCCCGATGGCATCTTCCAGCGAACCCTGCCCGGTCCGGTCGGCGCGGGCGACAACCACGGCCTGACCAACGTACTTGGCCAGTTCGGCGGCCGGCGAGGCAGCGAGGGCCGGCGGCGAATCGAAGATCACGAAGCGGTTGGGCGCACCCTCGGTCAGCCGGTCGAGCACATCGCGGGTGCGCGAGCTGGACAGGTACTCGCTGTCCGAAGTCGTCGCGTTGCCGGCGGGCAGCACCCACAGACCAGCGATATCGGTGCCGATCACGCAATCGGCCACGTCAAGCGTCGGATCGGCCAGGGCGTCCATCAGCCCCTTGCCGCCAGGCAGGCCCAAGGCGGACAGCACCGACGGCTTGGCGAAGTCGGCGTCGACCAGCAGCACTTCGGTTTCCTTTTCCGCCGCGATCGACAGCGCCAGGTTGACCGCGGTGAAAGTCTTGCCCTCGCCGGGATGGGGCGAGCAGATCAGCACACGCTGGGCGGCCATGCCCATGCCCTGCTGTTGCAGCTGCGAGGCATTGAGCAGCAGCTGGCGCTTGATGATGCGGAATTCTTCCAGCAGCGCGGTGACCGAACCTTCGGGCACGATCAGCCCCTGATCGCGCAGGTGCTCGCGCTTGACCGGATGGGCCGGGCCGGTGAAGCGCACCGGCGCGACGGGTGCGGCGGGAGCCGGTACGGCGAATGTTGCCGTGGCTGCCTCGATCACTTCCGGCACGACCACTTCCGGCCGCGCGGTGCTGGTCGCCGGTTCGGGCGCAGCGGTTGCCTCCGCCGGTTCGTCGGCACGGCGATAGCGGCGGCGCTGCGACGGGGGCGGAACCAGGTGATCGGGGATCGGCGCCGGGGCCAGTCGCACCAGATCGTAGTTGCGGACCACGCGCTCGATCAGGCTGGGCTTGGCGCCTTCCGGTTCGTCCTGCGGCGGCACGGGGATCTTGGTCTGTTCAGTCATTGCCTGTCCCCTCAGCCCACCGTCCGGACCTGGATGATTTCAGCCACCTGCAGCAGCATGAAGATCCCGCCCAAGGCGGCGCTCGCCATGTAGAACTGCTTCATCCGCCGCTTGCGCAGCAGTCGGGCCTGGTCATTCAGGGTATGGGTGATCGCGCCCAGCACCGGCAGGCCAAGGGCCCGCTCGAGCCGGGCAGTGGTCGCGAAAGTGGAGCGCAACTGGCCGATGGCAAAAGCCGCGCCGATCCCAGCACCCAGCCCGACCACCAGCACGGCCAGCAACAACAACGGCCGGTTGGGCGCAACCGGCGCGCGCGGCGTGGTCGGCGGATCGATCACCTCGAACTTCACCGCATTGTGTTCGGTTTCCACCTGGCCGCGCAGGCGCAGTTCCTCGCGGTCCTGCAGCAGCTTGTCATATTGCTGCTTGAGCACGTCGTAATCGCGGTTGATCCGCTGGTGTTCGGCGGCCAGTTCCGGATTGGAAATCTGGGCCGTGGTGATCCGGCTGATATCCGATTGCAGCGCCGCGCGGCGCGCCATGAGCGCCTGGACGCTGGCCTGCCGCTCGGCGCGGATCGACTGGAGCGAGGAATAGGCCGGGTTGGGAATGCCCGTGGGGCCGGTTTCGCTGGCGGCCGCGCCGCGCAGCAGGTTGATCTGGTTCTTGGCGGCGATCACGTCAGGGTGGTTCTCAGTCAGCCCCCGTGCGCGCAGACCGGCAAGCATGGCCTGAGCCTCGGCCAGGGCGCCGCGCGCCCCGCCTTGCGGCCCCATCCCCGGCAAGGTCTGCGGCGTGCCCGCGAGTTGGCCGTTGATCGCAGCGAGGGCCGACTGGGCCGCCGCCAGATCGGCATCGATCCCGCGCATTTCCGAGCGCGCCGCTTCAAGCCGCTGCAGCGCCCCGGCCCCGCCCTGGATCAGGTCGGGATTGGCAGCCTCGAAAGCCAGCCGCTTCTGTTCGGCCGCTTCCAGTTCCTTCTGCCGCTGGCCCAACTGCTGGTCCATGAAGGCCAACGACTGGGTCATCTCGCCGCGATTGCCGGCCAGGTTCTCCTCGCGGAAGATGTCGATCATCTTCTGGACGATGTCCTGCGCGATCTTGGCGTTCTCGGCATCGGAGCGCGCGCCATCGCCGAATTCGGCGGTGATCGCGAACAGGTTGTCCTTCTCGCTCTCGACCTTCACGTTCTTGGCCAGGCCCAGGACGGCAGCTTCCATCTGCTTGGGCGAGGTGATCTCGTCGCCGATCGCGGTGGAGCGGATGACCTTTTCCAGGTTGATCGCGCTGGTCAGCGTCTGCTGCACCCGGTCGATGTCGCGCTTGCGGTTGCCGACGCCGACGCCGGTCACTTCCGACAGGGCATCGTCCAGCTGGACGAAGATCCGCGCCTTCGATTCGTAGGTATTGGGAACCAGCGCCACGACCAGCCAGCCCAGCAGGCAGACCGACCAGGCCACGCCCAGCGCCAGCCAGCGCCGGTGCCAGACCGAGAAGATCGCGGATCGCAGTTCGTCGTAGATGTTGTTCATGCCAGCCCCGCGCGCCCCTGCTCAGAACGTGCTTTCGGGGATGATGATCACATCGCCCGGCATCAGCATCACATTGGCCTTGCTGTCGCCCTTGCGCAGCAGATCCGCCAAGCGGATCGCGTATTCCGTCTGCCCGCCGGTCTGCTTGTCGAAGCGGATCAGGCGCGCGCGGTTGCCAGCGGCAAACTCGCTGAGCCCGCCCACCGCGATCATTGCGTCGAGCAGCGTCATGTTGGCGCGATAGGGGATCGAGGCCGGCTTGGTCGTCGCCCCCACGATCCGCACCTGCTGGCTGAAGGTGCCGGCAAACTTGTTGACGATCACCGAGACCAGCGGTTCCTGGATGTACTGCGACAGTTGCAGGGTGATGTCGTCAGCCAGCATCTTGGGGGTCTTGCCCACGGCCGGCATGTCGGTGATCAGCGGCGTGGTGATGCGCCCGTCGGGCCGCACCTGGACCTGCGCGCCCAGCTCGGGATTGCGCCAGACGAAGATGGTCAGCTCGTCCAGCGGGCCGATCACGTATTCCTCGCCCGGGCCTTCCTGCATCGCCACGAAGGCGGCCGGCGGCAGCTGCGGCCCACCCCCGCCCCCGGCACAGCCGGCCAGCGCGAGGCAGGCCACGGCGCTACTGGCCAGCAGGCGGGATGAACGAATGGACGGCATCGGGCATATCCTTCACGTGATCGCCGCGCCGCCGCTTGGGCATGCCCTTCCCGCACGAAGGCCCGGCTATTCAGCCTCGGCTATCGGCAAAAAGGGTGAATATTACGTTAGCTAAACCGGGAATTTCCCGATTTCAGCGGGTTTTCCGCTGGCCGGTTTCCGCTCCGGAACTTGCCTCGGTGGAGCGGTCAGACTAGCAGTTCGGCCGCCGGTCCCTGACCCAGGAACATCGCCGGGCTGGCGCTGGCGCCATAGGCTCCGGCACAGAACACGGCGACCAGATCGCCCACCTCGGCGCGGGGGAACCCGGCCTTGTCGGCGAGCCGGTCAAGCGGGGTGCACAGGCACCCGACCACGCTGGCCTCCTCCTCCACCGGCGCATCGAACCGGCTGGCGATCGCGACCGGATAGTTGCGCCGCACCACCGTGCCGAAATTGCCCGAAGCGGCCAGCTGGTGATGTAGGCCGCCATCGGTGACGAGATAGGTCTCACCGTGGCTGACCTTCCGGTCTACGATCCGGGTCAGGTAAACCCCAGCCTCGCCAACGAGATAGCGGCCCAGCTCGATGCAGAACCGGGTTTCGGCCAGTTCGGCGGGCAGCTGCGCCAGCCGTTCGCCCAGTGCCGCGCCAACCGAGGCCAGATCGAGCGGAATGTCGCCCGGAAAATAGGGAATCCCGAAGCCGCCGCCCAGGTTGCACTTGGGCAAGGGCTGGCCCACTTCGCGGCTGAGGCGCGCGGCCAGCGCGATCGTCTGGGCCTGGGTATCGGCAATAGCGGCGGCATCGAGCGCCTGGCTTCCGGCAAAAATGTGGAAACCCTGCCAGTCTGCCCCGGCAGCCAGGATCGTGCCGACCAGGGCCGGAACCCGCTCGGCATCGACGCCGAACGGCTTGGCCCCGCCGCCCATCTTCATGCCCGAACCCTTGAGGTCGAAATCGGGATTGACCCGTACCGCCAGCTTCGGAACCACGCCAAGCCGGTCTGCAATCGCCAGCGCCCGCGCGGCTTCACCTTCGGATTCGAGGTTCAGCGTAACCCCGGCGGCAATCGCTGCTTCCAGTTCCGCATCGCGCTTGCCCGGCCCGGCAAAGCTGATCCGCGCCGGATTGATCCCGGCCGCGCGGATCATCTCAAGCTCTCCGCCCGAAGCGATGTCGAACCCGTCGACCAGGCCGGTCATCGCCGCCAGCAGCGGAGCATGGGGATTGGCCTTGACTGCATAGTGCAGCGCCACCCGCGCCGGCAGGGCTGCGCGCAGCTCAGCCACCCGCTGTTCGACCAGCTCGCGCGAATAGACGAACAGCGGCGTCCGCCCGGCCAGTTCGACCAGTTCGCTCGCCTTGCGCCCGGCAATCGCCAGTTCGCCATCGATAGCGCCATAGCCAGCGGGGATCGGGCCCAACGGCTTCACGACGTCAGCTCCCGGGTCAGCTCCTGATAGAGCCCGGTGCGATCCAGCTTGCCATTGGGGGAAATCGGCATGACGTCACGCCAGTGAATGACCTTCGGCTGCATAAAATTTGGCAAATCCTGCATAAGTTTACGCGGCAATTCTTCCATCGTGCCCGAACTTTCCGGCGCGGCCCGCACGACAAGGTGAACCGCCTGCCCAAGCCGCTCGTCCGGGATGCCCAGCGCCACGGCCTCGGCCACCAGCCCGGTCGCCAGCGCAGCCTCCTCGATCTCCTGCGGGCTGATCCGGTTGCCCGCGCTCTTGATCATGGCGTCACGGCGTCCGACGAAATAGAGCAGGCCGTCGCCATCGCGCCGCACCCGGTCACCCGACCAGACCGCCATCCCGCCATAGCGCGAGGCTGCCGGGGCCGGTTTGAACCGTTCGGCGGTGCGTTCCGGGTCCTGCCAATAGCCCTGCGCAACCAGCGGCCCGCAGTGGACCAGTTCCCCCTCCTCGCCATCCGCCGTCACGGCCCCATCGTCGCCGATCACCAGGATTTCGGCATGGGGGATCGCCTGGCCCATCGAGGTCGGATGCGTGTCTACCAACGCCGGATCGAGATAGGTCGAGCGGAACGCCTCGGTCAGGCCATACATCGGGAACAGCCGCGCGGCGGGGAACAGCGCCCGCAGCCGCGCCACCAGATCGACCGTCAGCGCCCCGCCCGAATTGGTCAGCCGCCGCAGCTTTCCGGCGGTTTCGACCGGCCAGTCCAGCTCGGTCAATTGCACCCACAGCGGCGGTACGGCCGCCAGCGTGGTGACGCCGTGGCGTTCCACCGCCTTCACGACGTCACGCGGGGTCAGGTAATCGAGCGGGGCAACGCTACCCCCGGCATACCAGGTGCTGAGCAGCTGGTTCTGGCCATAGTCGAACGACAGCGGCAGCACTGCCAGCGTGACGTCATCCGCCGCAAGACCGAGATAGGAGGCAACGCTTTCCGCGCCGAGCCACAGGTTGGCATGGCTCAGCATCACCCCCTTGGGGCGTCCGGTGGAGCCGCTGGTGTAAAGAATCGCCACCAGATCGTCCGGGGTGGCCGTCGATGGGGCCAGCTGCGCCGCCACATGATATTCGGCCAGCACGGCCTTTTCTCCCAGCGCCGCGCAGTTCGCCGGGGCATCGCCTGGCTCCAGCGTCGCCAGCCGCGCTTCGGTGCCGATCAGCAGCCGCGCACCGCTATCGGCCAGGATATGCGCCACCTGCGCGCGCTTCAGCAAAGGGTTGACCGGCACATGGACCAGCCCGGCCCGCGCCGCCGCCAGCGGCAACAGGCAGGTCATTTCGCCTTTTGCGGCCCATGATGCCACCCGCGCGCCCGGCTCTGCCACCTGGCCCTGCAGCCAGCCCGCTAGTCGGGCGACACTTTCCCTTAAGTCCTTGTAGCTAAGGATGCGCTCGCGCAGCACCAGCGCAGGCGCATTGTCTTCACCGCGCAGGGCGAGATGGTCCAGCGGACTGATCGCGACGGGATCGGAAAGAGACAAGGCCTGGCGGTGCTCCGCTGATGGGGGTTCGGCAAACTTGGTTCGCGTTGTCTATCACGATGATCTTAAGGAAGTGCAAGCCGATGCGCAGCTGGCCGCGCTGCTGGCCGCGCCGCAGGCTCGCGCGCCCTTTGACCGGATCGAGTGGTGGCAAGGACTTGTCGAGATCGGTGGCCTGTTCCCGCTGATCGCAGTGGCCAAGGCGGGCCGGGAGCGTGCCGTCATACCGCTGCTGCGCCGTGGCCGCCAGGTCCATTGCCTGACCAACTGGTATTCGTTCCGGGTTGCGCCGCTATTCACGCCGGATGCCGATCGCGCTGGGCTGCTCGATGCCCTCGCTGCCGATCTCGCTGGTCAGACCCCACACCTGGTCCTGTCACCCTTGCCTGACGAGGATGGCACAACCACAGCCCTGGCCGAGGCACTGCGCCGGGCGGGCTGGGCCACCTTCGTCGACCAATGCGACGTCAATCACGTGCTGCCGGTGAACGGGCGCAGCTATGCCGAATACCTGGCCACCCGGCCCGGGCCGGTTCGCACCACGCTGAAGCGCAAGGCGGCCAAGGTCGCGGTCACGATCGAAACCGCGTTCAACCCCGAAAGCTGGGCCGCCTACGAGGCGATCTATGCCCAGAGCTGGAAGGGCGAGGAAGGATCGCCCACCTTCCTGCGCCATTTCGCCGAAGCCGAAGGCCGTGCCGGACGCTTGCGGCTCGGCATTGCCCGCACCAATGGCGAAGCGGTGGCCGCCCAGTTCTGGACCGTCGAAGGCGGGACCGCCTTCATTCACAAGCTGGCCCATGTCGAGGCCGCCAAGCCGCTTTCACCCGGCACCACGCTGACCGCCGCCCTGCTGGCGCGAGTGATCGACGCGGACAAGGTAGACCTGGTCGATTTCGGCACGGGTGACGATCCCTACAAGCGCGACTGGATGGAGCAAGTTCGTCCGCGCTATCGGATCGAGGCCTTCCGCCCGAAATGGCCGGGAACCTGGCCGGCAATTGCCCGCAAGGCACTGCGCCGCCTTGTGCCGGACCGCAGGGCTGGCTAGAGGCCGCGCGACAGGGGGGCCTGCGGGCCGCGATGCAGGAATAGACGATGCCTTCGACCACCGATCAGCAACTCCGCAAGATCCTGACCGACGTGCTCGGCCTCAAGCCCGGCCAGGCCGATGGCTTTGCCGCCGATACCGGCCTGTTCGGCCACCTGCCCGAACTGGATTCAATGGCCGTCGCCGGCCTGCTGACCGAAATGGAAGATCGCCTGGACATCGTGATCGAGGATGACGAGGTCGATGGCGAGCTGCTCGAAACCTATGGCGCGCTGCTCGCCTTTGCCGAGGCCAAGCGCGAGGCGGCGTGACCCCAGCCAGCTACCCCTGCCCCCGGCCAACCGATCCCGGCGCGTCTGAATATGCGCTGGCGTTCGACCGGGGCCAGGCGGTGCGGCTGCTGGTTATCCCGGCACTGTTCGATGAAGGGCACAAGCTGCGGCACCTCTGCGTCGAGGTGATGCGGCGGCTGGATGGCAGCGGGATCGACAGCTTTCTGCCCGATCTGCCTGGCACCAACGAAAGCACGGCCGACCTCAACCACCTGACCCTGGCCGATTGGGCCGCGGCCACAATCGCTGCCGCTCATCATTTCCGCCCCAGCCACGTGCTGGCCGTGCGCGGCGGCGGATTGATCGTGCCACCGGGGCTGCCGGGCTGGTGCTATGGCCCGGTCAAGGGTTCCAGCCTGCTGCGCACCATGCTGCGCGCACGGGTGCTGTCGGCCCGTGAGGCCGGGCGCGAGGAAAGCGGCGAAGGCCTGCTGGTCGAAGCTCAGGAGCACGGGATCGAACTGGCCGGCTATCGGCTGGGCGCGGGCATGGTCCAGCAGATGCAGGCGGCTTCGCCCGCCGCTCTCGCAGAGATCGAGCAGGATGTGGTTGGCGGCAGTCCGCTGTGGCTGCGGGCGGAACCTGACTATGCCCCGGCCCAGGCCGATGCCCTGGCCGCTTATCTGACCATGGCGGTACGAGCATGAGCCGCCGTCATGTGACCTTCAACTGCGAAGGGGCCATGCTGGTCGGTACGCTCGATCCGGCGCCGGGGCGCACCGGGTTGCTGATCGTGTCGGGCGGCAACGAGTTGCGCTCCGGTCCGTGGGGCAGCCAGGCGCAGATCGCGGAGAAGGTGGCGCTGGCGGGCTTTCCCGCCTTCAGGTTCGACCGACGCGGAGTGGGTGACAGCGCGGGCGAGAATGCGGGTTTTGCCGCTTCCGGTCCCGACATTGCTGCCGCGATTGCCGCCTTTCGCGCCCACGTGCCGACGCTGAAGCGGATCGTCGCCTTCGGTAATTGTGATGCCGCCAGCGCACTTATGCTGGCGGGCGGTGCGGGGCTGGACGGGCTGGTCCTGGCCAATCCCTGGACCTTCGAACCTGCCGCCGCCGTAGCCGAGGTTGCCGAGGAAACTCCCGCCCCCACGCCGATGCCGCCATCGGTCCTGCGCCGCCATTACCTAAGGCGGCTGACCGATCCGCGCGCGCTCTGGCGCCTGCTGACCGGCAAGGTGAAGGTGGGGCAGATGGCCGCCTCGCTGGCCGAAGCCACCAAGACCGATGCACCGCCCTCGTCCCTCGCCCGGCAGATGGCCGCAGGGCTCGGCGATTTCGGCGGGCCGGTAACGATCCTGCTGGCGCAGAATGACCGCACCGCCCAGGCGTTCCTCGCCAACTGGGACAAGGGTGACGCGCGCCTGCGCCAGTGCCCTGACGCCAGCCACAGCTTTGTCGAGCCGCAGGCGCGGATCTGGCTCCAGGGCCAGATCCTCGCGGCGCTGCGCAGCCTCGCTTAACCGCGCGCGGCGAATTCCCGTTCGGCCAGGAACCGCTCGGCATCGAGCGCGGCCATGCAGCCGGTACCCGCCGCAGTCACGGCCTGGCGATAGGTGTGATCCATCACGTCACCGCAGGCAAAGACACCGGGGATCGCGGTCTTGGGCGTGCCGGCCTCGACCACGATGTAGCCGCCGCCATCCAGTTCCAGCTTGCCCTTGAACAGTTCGGTCGCCGGGGCATGGCCGATCGCCACAAAGGCCCCGTCGGCCGGTTCGACCGTGGTTTCACCGGTCACCGTGTCCTTCAGTTTGACGCCGGTTAGGCCGCCATCTCCCACGAACCGCTCGACCCCCTTGTTCCACAGCACCTTGATGTTGGGGTGGGCGAACAGGCGATCCTGCAGGATCTTTTCCGCGCGCAGCGAATCGCGGCGGTGGATCAGCGTCACGTCCTGCGAATGGTTGGTGAGGTAGAGCGCCTCTTCGACCGCGGTATTGCCGCCGCCGATCACCACCACCTTCTTGCCGCGATAGAAGAACCCGTCGCAGGTGGCGCAGGCCGAAACGCCCTTGCCGGAAAATTCCTGTTCGCCGGGCGCGCCCAGCCACTTGGCCTGGGCCCCGGTGGCGATCACCAGCGTTTCGCCTTCATAGATATCGCCGCTGTCCCCGACCGCGCGGAACGGCGGGCCTGACAGGTCAACCTCGGTGATCGTGTCCCACAGCATCCGGGTGCCGACATGTTCGGCCTGGGCCTGCATTTCCTGCATCAGCCAGGGGCCCTGGATCACGTCGCGGAAGCCGGGGTAATTCTCGACATCGGTGGTGATGGTCAGCTGACCGCCCGGCTGGAGGCCCTGCACCACGATTGGCTGCATCCCGGCGCGCGCGCCATAGATCGCGGCGGAAAGCCCGGCCGGGCCGGAGCCGATAATCAGCATCTTGGTGGTATGGGTCGCCATCGTCATGTCCTGAATTGGGTTTGGTCCCATCTAGGGAGCGCCCCGCCCCCATGCAAACCCGCCCGCGGCCCTTTCCCCACAGATTGACGCCCCGTTCGGTTCGGAGCAAAGGCATGGGCCATGACGATCCACGGCCCGACCTCCAACAGCTTCATCTCGCAGCGCCTGCGGCTTCACTATGTTGACTGGGGCAACCCCGGCGCCCCGCCGCTGATCCTCCAGCATGGCGGGCGCGATCACTGCCGCTCGTGGGACTGGGTGGCCGAAGAGCTGGCCAAGGACTGGCATGTCATCGCGCCCGACCTGCGCGGCCATGGCGACAGCGCCTGGGCGCCTGACGGCAATTACGAGATGAACGCCTTTGTGTACGACTTTGCGCAGCTGGTACACACGCTTGGGTACGATGAAGTGACCATCGTGGCACACTCGTTGGGCGGCAATGTCGCCTCGCGGTACACCGGGCTTTACCCCGAAAAGGTTCGCCGCTTCGTCAACATCGAAGGCCTTGGTCCCTCGCCCAAGACCCGCGCCGAGCGCGAGGCGGCGGGCTATGCCAACCGCTTCCGCGAATGGATCGACAAGCGCCGCGCCGCCGCCGGCCGCATCCCCCGCCGCTATCCCAGCATCGAGGCGGCCTATGCCCGGATGAAGGAGGAAAACTCGTTCCTCACCGACGAGCAGGCCCGCCACCTGACCATCCACGGCGCCAGCCGCAACGAAGACGGCACCTGGAGCTGGAAGTTCGATCCCTACCTCAATGTCTGGCCGTTCGAGGACGTGCCGGAATCGCGCACCGAGGAGCTTTGGGCGGCGATCACCTGTCCGATGCTGCTGCTCTACGGCGCCAATTCCTGGGCCTCGAACCCGGAAAAGGACGGCCGGCTCGAGGTGTTCAACAACGATCCCAAGGTAATCGAGTTCGAGAACGCCGGCCACTGGCTGCACCATGACCAGTTCGACCGGTTCATGGCGGAAATCCGGGCCTTCCTCTAATCGACGAGGTAGTGCGACCGCAGCTGTTCGCGGGCTGCCGCATCCACGCCCAGCACAGTTTCGAGGTAGGCATCGAGCGAATCGTGCGCCGCCTCGGCCCGGTCGAGCGCGGTGACGATATAGTCTTCCTCAACGCCCATCAGGGTGCGGATCGTGGCTTCGTCGATCTGGCCATACTTGGCCCGGATCGTTTCCGCTCCCTGCTCGATCCGCCGCTCAATGTTCCCGGCCACATTGGTAAGCAGGTAATCAGCCACAATTGCATCGCGCGCCACGCCCAACACATGCTGGGCCAGCGCCACGGCAAAGCCGGTCCGATCCTTGCCTGCGACGCAATGGACGAGGCTGGGCTGCGGTCCGCGCTGCAGGGCTGAAAAGTAGGTCCGCAACATCGGTACCAGGTTCTCGCGGTGAGCAATCCCCTCATAAAGCCGCATCATGGCCGCACGGGCCTGCTCCCGCGTCAGCGCCCCCTCGGCGGCCTCGACATGGAGTGCGAGGCCCGCAGTCTCACCTGGGCTGTGCAAGACTTCGGCGGCAAAGCCAGGCGACCGACGGCAGGGATTGGCCGCGCGCTCGCTGGTCCCGCGCAGGTCGATCACTGTGGCAAGGCCCAGGCGCTGGACTTCCGCCAGATCGGCATCGGTCGCTTCGCCGTGCTGGGCCGACCGCCAGAGCAGGCCGGTGCGAACCTTGCGGCCATCCAGCCCTTCATAACCGCCATAATCGCGGAAGTTGTGAATGCCTTCGAGTGGGAGAATGCGGGCTTCGGTCATGCCCGATCGCTTGGCACCCCACGGCGCCCCATGCAAGCCGCTTGCGCAAAGGACGCTCCTGCCGCAAGCTGCGAAAAAACCACTATGAGAGGGGCTGCGTGGGGAAGAAAGGTCTGACGCGCGAGTTGAAAGTTGGCCTGCTGGGCGGCGGTTCCTGGGGAACGACCGTGGCTTCGCTGGTGGCGCGCAATGCGCCGACTACCCTGTGGGCCCGCAGCGCCGATACGGTTGCGGAGATAAACCAGCACTCCACCAACCGCCGCTACCTGCCCGACGCCCGCCTGACCCCAAGCCTGCGCGCCACGACCGAACTGGCCGAAGCGGTCAGCGGTGCCGACGTGATCGTGTTCGGCGTGCCATCGCAGGTAACCCGCGAAACCGCCGCCGCAATCCGCCCCTTCATCCGCCCCTGGGTGCCGATCATCAGCCTCGCCAAAGGTTTCGAACTCTCCAGTGGCAAGCGGATGACCGAGGTGATTGGCGAGGAACTGCCCGGCCATCCGCTGGGCGTGCTGACCGGGCCTAACCTCGCCAAGGAAATCATGTCGGGCCTTGCCGCTGCCGCCGTCATCGCGATGGATGACGATGTGATCGTGCGAGAATTGCAGGGGCTGTTCCGCACCGGGCTGTTCCGGGTCTACACCAATGATGATGTGGTTGGCGCCGAACTGGGCGGCGCGCTGAAGAACATTTTCGCAATCGCCACTGGCATGGGCGATGCGCTGGGTGCCGGGGTCAATACCCGCTCGGCCCTGCTCACGCGCAGCCAGGCCGAGATGATGCGACTGGGCGTTGCCTTGGGCGGTCGTGCGGAAACGCTGATGGGCCTAGCGGGGATGGGCGATCTGCTGGCCACCTGCACCAGCCCGCAAAGCCGCAACCGCACGGTCGGGCTTGAGCTTGGCTCGGGCAAGACGATCGAACAGGTATTGGCCGGGATGAGCCAGGTTGCCGAAGGGGTGAAAAGCGTCGGCCCGGTCTGGCAGATGGCCTGCGAACGCGGGATCGAACTGCCAATCGTGCGCGAAGTCTATTCGGTCGTGCACGAAGGAGCACCTGCCACCAGCGCGTTCCGCGGCCTGCTGAGCACGGCAGCGGGATCCGAAGCGGAGCCGGGCTGACCATGGCGACCGCAGCTTCCGTCCCCGACAAGGAACCCAAGGTCCAGCGGATCTTCCTTGCGCTCTTTCGCGGCCAGACCGAGCGCGAACTGCTGGAACGGCACACTGCAGGGCTGGCTGGCCGACTGGTAGCGATCGAGCGCAGCGACGCACCCTTTTCGATCGAGGTTGCGCGCCTCGTCGCGTCGCTAGATGACGATGCGGTTGAACTGGCACCGCTGCGGATCGCCTGGCTGCCACGCAAGGGCGAACTGCCAAGTGGCTGGCGCGCCCTGCTCGGTCTGGGTGATCCACGCGAACCGGCGGAGAGCATCAAGCGGCGCGAGCGAGACGCGGCCGATCCGCGCTGGCGCGTGGTGGTGGCCCAGCCCGCCGCGCTGGGTCTGCTGCGGGCAAGGTGGAAGCAGCGCACCGGCGGGCGTGGGACCGACTTTGCCGACTTCGTCGCCCGTCAGGCCGAACTCTCCCTCGAGCGGGCCGAATATCCGCTATACGGCAAGCGCTTCAAGATGCCGCGGGTCGAACCGGCCGACGTGATCGCCGCGCCCGGCTTTGCCGCCGGTCTGGCGCGACTGGTCGAGGAAACCGGGCGTGGCGAAGCAGAGCTGCTGGCCGAGGCACGTGGCTATCTGGAAGAACTGCGCACCGGTCATAATCCCTTTGCAATCGAAGGGATGCTCCGATTCTTTCGTGCGGCTTATGAAAAAGCCTATGGCAATGTTGATGTCGAGCCGGATCAGCTTGAGCGCCTACACCATGTCTTCGCCCGCTTTCCGGCGCTGATCCTGCCGGCGCACAAGGCCAATGTCGATGCACCGATCGTCAACACCGTACTCGCCGATCACGGCCTGCCGCTGCCCAGCCTGTTCGCGGGCATCAACATGTCGTTCTGGCCGATGGGCCCGATCATGCGCCGCGCTGGCTATATCTTCCTGCGCCGCGACATTCGCGAGAACGCGACCTATCGCTTCGTGCTGCGCGAATACCTCGCCTATCTGATCGAGCGGCGCTTCAACCTCTCGTGGTTCCCGGAAGGCACCCGTTCGCGCACTGGCAAGCTGTTGCCGCCCAAGCTGGGCCTGCTGACCTATGTCGTCGATGCCTATCGCCAGGGCCGGATCGACGACATCATGCTGGTGCCGGTCGCCCTGGTCTATGACCAGGTCTACGAGACCAAGGACTTTGCCAACGAGGCCAAGGGCGGCAAGAAGAAGCCGGAGAACCTGGGCTGGATGCTGCGCTATCTGCGCAGCCTGCGCACCTCCTATGGCAAGGCCTATCTGCGGGTGGCGGAGCCGCTGTCGATGCGTGAGGCGCTTGGCCCGCCCGATCCGCATTCGGATGGCAAGACGCCCGAGGCGCAGCTGGCGCTAAACAAGCTGTCGCTCGCCGTGTCATGGCGGATCAACCAGGCCACTCCGATTACCGGGATCGCCCTGGTTACCTTTGCCCTGCTCGCCACGGGCGGCCGCTCGATCCCCCGCGAACGGCTCGCGCGCTTTGCCGCCATGCTGGTCAGCCATGCCCAGCTGCGGGGACAGCCGCTGGCTGACAGTGCTGCCCTGGAGGATCCCGCCGCGCTGGACGCCGTGCTGGATACGCTGATGGAATCCGGCGTAATCACCCGCTTCGATGGCGGCCCGGTGCCGGTCTATGGCATTGCCGAAGGCCAGCACATCGGCGCGGCCTTCTATCGCAATTCGATGCTCCATTTCGTGCTGGAACGGGCGATTGCCGAGGTCTCGGCGATGAGCGCAGTCTCCGCCCCACCCGCCAAGCGCGAAGCGCAGTTTTTTGAAACCGCCCTCGCCCTGCGCGAATCGCTGAAGTTCGAATTCTTCTTCCGCGAACGCCCGGCCTTCGAGGATGGGCTGGCAGCAGAGATGGACCTGATCGACCAGGACTGGCGGCGCAAGCTGACCGAAGCCGGATCGGGGCGCGAGGTGCTCGACAGCCTGTTCGGCGTGGGGCTGGCCCATGCCGCGCTGCGCCCGTTCCTTGAGGCCTATCGCATCGTGCTGGACGTGTTGCTGACCCTGCCAGTCGATGTTGCCGCCCAGGAAAAAGACGTGCTCACTGCCGCCGATGGCCTGGGGCGGCAGTACCTGCTGGAAAAGACCATCCGCAATCCCGAGGCGGTTTCGCGCCAGCTGTTCGCCACCGCCTGGCAGCTGGCAAGCAACGTCAAGCTGGTAGAACCCGGCCCAGACCTCGCCGCACGGCGCGAGGGACGGTCGAAGGTCCTGCGGGCGACCCTTGCCGCGCTAGACCAGATCGAGGTGCAGTGCCGCGAGGCGCTAGGGGGCTAAAGGGGGGCGGTTAGGCGGGCGGATGGGCATCCAGCCAGTCGCGCACGATCTTCAGCACTTCCATCCGTTCAGGCTCGTTGAAGATCTCATGGTATAACCCGTCGAAGATCCGCACGGTCTTGTCCGGACTGCCGATCGCATCGAACACCGGCTGGGCATCGGCTGCGCGCACCAGCGTATCGGCGCTGCCATGCATCAGCAGGCATGGCACCTGCATCGCGCCGACGCGGGGTGGATAGGTGGTGACCGCATGCATCATCTCGCGCGCGGTGCGGGCCGGAACCTTGCCATGGAACACCAGCGGATCGGCCTTGTATGCCGCCACCACTTGCGGTTCGCGGCTGACCGCATCGGCATCGAGCCTGATCATGCCAAGGCGCGGTGCGATCCGCGAGATAATGGCGAGGAGCCTGGTCTGGAACGGTGGCAACCCACCCCCGATGGCAGGCCCTGAGAGGATCAGGCCCGACAGCTTCTCCGGATGGTTCAGCGCGTAATTGAGCGCCAGCGAGCCGCCCATCGAATGGCCGATCAGCTTGACCCGTGACAGTCCGCCTTCGCTGCACACGCGGTCGACCAATTGGTCCAGGTCGGCATCGGCATTGGCGAAACTGTCAATCACGGCGCGAGGGCCACCGGACTTGCCGTGCCCGCGATGATCCAGTGCATGGACCGCATAGCCTGCGGCATTCAGCACATCGGCCACAGCCTGATAGCGGCCGAGATGTTCGCCATAACCATGAGCCAGAACGATGTGATCGACTGGCACGCCACCAGGCATCCAGCTCGCTGCAAAGATCGGAATCCCTTTCGCGCCCGTAAAAGTGAATTCAATCATCGACATCAGGCCAGTCCTTCAGCCTATCTACAAACATCTGCCGCACTTCCTCGACCTTTGCCGAGACTGACTTCTCGGTCCAGTCCGCAGTTGGCACTGGCGGCAGCACGGCGATATCGACCGTGCCCGATCGCAGCATCACCGCATCGCGTCCGGCCACGTCCAGTGCGTTACGGATCACGATCGGCACCAGCGGGATACCGAGACTCCGCGCCATGTGGAACGCGCCCTTCTTGAAGGGGCCGACATCGACCGTCATGTCCCGCACCCGCGTGCCTTCGGGCGCGATCATGATCGAACAGCCTTCGCGCACCATCTTGGCGACCGGCTCCAGCGCCTTGGCGGCCTCCTCAGGCGAACCGCCGCTCCGCTCGACGAACGCAACCGGCACCAGTCGGCTCAGCATGGCGCTGATCGGGTTCTTCTTCAGTTCGGCCTTGCCCACCCAGGCGAGGTCCGTGCGGACCAAAGCGCCGACGAAGAAGGCATCGAAATTGTTGCGGTGGTTGAACAGGAACACGGCCGGTCGGTGCGAGGTGAGATTCTCGCGCCCCGAAACCCGCAGTTTCACGCCCGAGGCCAGCATCACGCTGTCCGCCCACATCGGCAGGGTCAGGTTGGCGGCATTGCGCTTGTTGCGGGTCAGCAGCCCTACTCCGATCCCGGTGTAAAGCAGCGGGAACAGGCTCATCAGGCCCGTAGCGGTGCGGGTGAGCAGTTCGGGCGTGGTCGAACCCCGGCTCGAATGGCGCAGGATATCCCAGCCTTCCTCGCGCGCGGTGGCGGCCAGTTCCTTGCCCGGATTGGTCGGCACCGGATGACCGACCGCCCGCATCAGGCCGATTTCCTCGTCCCCATCGGCATAGAACCAGGTGTCGGCCAGCTTGGCCTTGCGCGCGCGAACGAAAGCCTTGACCGCATCGGCCTTGCCCTTGCCCCACATTTGGGGCTCCAGCATTCGCCCCGTCAGCACGCCGCGCTTGTTGACCTCCACGGTCGAGGTCATCACGTGCTCGATCCCCAAAAAGCGGGCAGTTGGTTCAACCTGGAAGCGGGTGGCGGAACTGGCAATGGCAATGGTGTGCCCGGCCTTGCGGTGGGCCATCAGCAGGGTGACCATCTCGGGATAGACCTTGTCCGACAACTTCTTGTCGAAGATCTTCTCGCCCAGTTCGAGCAGTTCGGACTCTTTCTTGCCCTTCCACTTGCCGACCGCCTTGTTGAGCAGGTCCTGCATCTCGATCGCCTTGGCCACCGATTGCCAGATCGCCACCCCGGCCTCGGCCAGATCGAAGGCGTTGTAATCGCCCTTGCGCAGGTGTGCCTGGAAGAAGGCGCTGGCGGAATAGCCCGCGATCAGCGTGCCATCGAAGTCGAAGACGACAACGGTCTTCGGTCCTTGCGACCCGGCTTCGATCCTGCTGACCAGGTCGGCGACCGAGACGGTCCCACCCCTGCCGCCATTCGCCCCGCTGCGCGCCATGCACTCTCCCCATGCCGGCACGTCTGGCGACCGGCTCGGAATGCAGTAAATCCGAGCCGGGCCAACAATTCAAGCCGTTAGGGGGATCAGATCTTTTGCGTGGACCCGCGATAGATCTGGTCGATCGCCTCGCCCAGCGCCGCATCGAACTCAGCCTGGGTCATCTGGTGCCGCAGGTCTTCCAGCAGCGCGCGGCTGAAGCTGGCAATAATGCCGCGGTTCTTCGACAGTTCAACGCAGGCTTCCGGCCGCTTGTAACCGCCGGAAAGGGCCACGACGCGCAGCACCTTGGGATGATCGACTAGGGCATCGAACTTGCCCGGCTCAACCGGCAGCGAAAGCTTCAACATGACCTGCTGGCCTTCGGGCAGCTCAGCCAGATTCTTCAGGATTTCATCGAGCAGGATCGCGTCGCACTCGGCGCGGGTCTCGCTCTTGATGTTCACTTCGGGTTCGATGATCGGCATCATCCCGTGGGCCAGCACCTGCTGGCCGACCTCGAACTGCTGCTTGACCACGGCGGCAATGCCTTCGCGGTTAGCCGAATTGATCACCGAGCGTTCCTTGGTGCCGAACACGCCCAGCGCCTTGGAACGGGCCAGCAGGGCATCGAGCTCCGGCATCGGCTTCATCAGCTGGACGCCGTTTTCCTCGGCCTCAAGCCCCTTGTCGATCTTGATGAAGGGCACCACGCCCTTGTCGATCAGCGCCTGCGGCACCGGCTTGCCACCAGCGGTGCCGTCCATGGTCCGCTCGAACAGGATCGCGCCAATCACCTTGCTGCCATCGAAAGCGGGCGAGGTGATGATCCGTTCACGCATGGAGTGGATCAGGTCGAACATCTCGGCTTCGGTGGTCCAGGCATCTTCGCCGATCCCGTAACCGGCCAGCGCCTTGGGGGTGGAGCCACCCGACTGGTCAAGCGCGGCGATAAAACCGTTACCGGCGGCCATCTTGGCGGTCATTTCGGCGAAGTTCATGCTGTCCGTCCCTGTCCTTTGCATACGTATGCTGTCGCGGGCCATAGCGGGCCTGCGGCAGGGCCGCAAGCGCGCGAGCGGTCAAAATGTCAGGCTGTTTCCAGCGCCTTCACGCCGGGCAGTTCCTTGCCCTCCATCCATTCGAGGAAGGCCCCACCGGCGGTCGAGATGTAGGTGAAATCGGCCGCCACCCCGGCATGGTTGAGCGCGGCGACGGTATCGCCGCCACCGGCGACCGAGGTCAGTACGCCTTCCTTGCTGAGTGCGGCCGCGCTGCGCGCCAGCGCAACGGTCGCGGCATCGAACGGCTCGATCTCGAACGCGCCGAGCGGCCCATTCCACACCAAGGTGCGGCAGGTCTTAAGCACATCCGCCAGGGCCTCGACCGCCTGCGGGCCGATATCGAGGATCATCTCGTCCGCCGCGACTTCGTGGACATTGCAGGTCCGCAAGCTGGCCGGATTGGCCGCGAATTCCTTTGCCACCACCACGTCGTAAGGCAGGTGAACCGTGCAACCCGCCTTGTCTGCCGCTTCAAGGATGGCCTCCGCCGTCGCCGCCAGGTCATGTTCGCACAGCGACTTGCCGACATTGACCCCACGCGCCGCGAGGAAAGTATTGGCCATGCCGCCGCCAATGATCAGGTGATCGACCTGGGTTACAAGGTGGGTCAGCACATCAAGCTTTGACGAAACCTTGGCGCCGCCAACCACTGCAGCAACCGGGCGCACCGGGGTTCCCAGTGCGGCGTCCAGCGCCTTGAGTTCGGCTTCCATCGAGCGACCGGCATAGGCTGGCAGGATGTGGGCCAGCCCTTCGGTGCTGGCATGAGCGCGGTGCGCGGCCGAAAAGGCATCGTTGACGTAGATGTCGCCATTGGCCGCGATGGCCTTGGCGAGGTCCGGATCGTTCTTTTCCTCGCCCTTCCAGAACCGGGTGTTCTCCAGCATGGCGATATCGCCCGGACGCAGGATGCTGACGGCCTGCTTGACCACGTCACCCGCCACTTCCGGCACGAACATCACTTCCTTGCCTAGGACGGCCTGGACGGCATCGAGGGTCATCGACACCGACATGGTCGAGACCTTTTCACCCTTCGGCCGCCCGAAGTGGGCGAGCAGCAGCACCTTGGCGCCCTTGCTGGCCAGTTCCAGGATCGTCGGAGCCGCAGCCCGCACGCGCGTATCGTCGGTGACGGACCCTTCCTGCATCGGCAGGTTCAGGTCGACGCGCACGAGCGCGACCTTTCCGGTCAGGTCACCCAGATCGTCGAGCGTGCGGAACTTGGCCATTTCGGGCAATCCTTACAGCAGCTTGCCCATCGCGCCGGCCGTATCGACCATGCGGTTGGAGAAGCCCCATTCGTTGTCGTACCAGCTCAGCACGCGCACCAGCCTGCCGTCGATCACGGCCGTTTCCAGGCTGTCGATGGTCGAGCTGTTCGGGCAGTGGTTGTAATCGATCGAGACCAGAGGCTCGTCCGAATAGCCCAGCACGCCCTTCAGCGAGCCTTCGGCTGCCGCCTTGAGCAGGGCGTTGACCTCTTCCTTGGTGGTGTCGCGCTTGGGCTGGAAGGTCAGGTCGACCACCGAGACGTTCGGGGTCGGCACGCGGATCGCTGAACCGTCGAGCTTGCCCTTCAGCTCGGGCAGAACTTCACCCACGGCGCGGGCGGCGCCGGTGGTGGTCGGGATCATCGACATCGCAGCAGCGCGGGCGCGGCGCGGATCCTCATGGATCTGGTCGAGGATCTTCTGGTCGTTGGTATAGGCGTGGACCGTGGTCATCAGCCCGCGTTCGATCCCGATCGCGTCGTTCAGTACCTTGGCGAAGGGGGCCAGGCAGTTGGTGGTGCACGAAGCGTTGGAAACGATGGTGTGGGCAGCTTCCAGCTTGTCGTGGTTGACGCCGTAAACGACGGTCAGGTCGACATTCTTGCCAGGGGCCGAGATCAGCACCTTCTTGGCACCTGCGGCGAGGTGCTTTTCGCACGAGGCGCGGTCGGTGAAGAAGCCGGTGCATTCCAGCACGATGTCGATCCCCTGCGCGCCATGCGGCAGATTGGCGGGATCGCGCTCGGCGGTCACATGGATGCGCTTGCCGTTGATCACCAGGTCATTGCCATCCACCTCGACCGTGCCGGGGAAGGCGCCATGCACGCTGTCCCGCTGGAACAGCATGGCATTGGCCTTGGGCGAGGCGAGATCGTTGATCGAGACCAATTCCAGATCGTGATCGGCCCGCTCGATGATCGCGCGCGCCACATTGCGCCCGATGCGCCCAAAACCGTTGATCGCAACCTTGATTGCCATGTGAAGAACTCCTTCTAACCCGCCAGTCTGGCTTCGATTTTCGGAACAATGGCTTCAACCGAGAAGCCGAAATGCGGAAACAGGATTTCGGCCGGAGCCGAGGCGCCGAAGCTGTCGATGCCGATGGTCAGGCCATCGCCGACATACTTCTGCCAGCCCCAGGTGACCCCCGCCTCGATCGAGACCAGCAGGGCATCGGCAGGGAGCAGATCGGCCTTGTAGGCAGCGTCCTGTGCGTCGAACAGTTCCATGCAGGGCATCGAGACGACATCGGCGCCAATGCCCTTGGCTTCCAGCGCATCGCGCACATCACAGGCCAATGCCACTTCCGAACCAGTGGCGACCAGCACGACCTTGCGGGCGGCAGTCGCGCCGCGCAGGCGATAGCCGCCCTTCGCGCTCAGCATTTCACCAGTGCTGCGCAGCTGCGGCAGGTTCTGGCGGGTCAGCGCGAGAACCGAGGGCGTCTCGCTGCTCTGCAGCGCGATATTCCAGCACTCCGCCGTTTCGATCACATCGGCAGGACGGAAGACATAGAGGTTGGGGATCAGCCGCAGGCTCATCACGTGCTCGACCGGCTGGTGGGTCGGGCCATCCTCACCCAGGCCAATGCTGTCATGCGTCAGCACATAGACCACGCGCTGATGCTGAAGCGCGGAGAGGCGGATCGCGTTGCGGCAATAGTCCGAGAAGACCAGGAAGGTGCCGCCATAGGGGATCACCCCGCCATGCAGCGCCATGCCGTTCATCGCCGCAGCCATGCCGAATTCGCGAATCCCGTAATAGAGGTAGCGCCCTGCATAATCGCTGGCCGAAAACGGGCCGGTTGCCTTGGTCTTGGTATTGTTCGATCCGGTCAGGTCCGCCGATCCGCCAACCATTTCCGGCACAGCGGCGGTCAGCACTTCGAGCGCCAGTTCCGAGGCCTTGCGCGTGGCGACCTTCTGCGACTGGCCCAGCCAGGCGGCGAAGGCGGCATTGGCTTCGTCCATTTCGGGCAGCTTGCCAGCCATCCGGCGCGCGAATTCCTTGCCCTGCGGGTCGGCGGCAATCCGCTTTTCCCATTCGCCGCGCGCAGCCGCACCCTTGGCACCCAGCGCACGCCAATCAGCCAGGATTTCCGTCGGGACTTCGAACGGGGCGGCTGCCCAGCCCAGGTGGGCACGGGCGGCGGCGACTTCGTCAGCGCCCAGCGGGCTGCCATGGACGTTGTGCGTGCCCTGCTTGTTCGGCGCGCCATTGCCGATCACGGTGCGGCAAGCGACGAGCGAGGGGCGCGGATCGGCCTCTGCCTCGGCCAGGGCGCGGGCGATGTCGGCAAAGTCATGGCCATCGCACAAGGTAACGTGCCACCCGGTGGCGGCATAGCGCGCGGCGATGTCCTCGCTGGTCGAGAGGTCGGTATCGCCGTCGATGGTGATCCGGTTATCGTCCCACAGCACGTTGAGGCGACCAAGCTTGAGGTGCCCGGCCAGACCGATCGCCTCGTGGTTGACGCCTTCCATCAGGCAGCCATCGCCGGCAATCACCCAGGTCTTGTGATCGACCAGACCATCGCCAAAAGTCGCGTTGAGGTGCCGCTCGGCAATCGCCATGCCGACCGCCATGGCCAGCCCCTGGCCGAGCGGGCCGGTGGTGCATTCCACCCCGTCCAGCTCGACGCTTTCCGGGTGACCGGCGCAGGGGCTGTGCAACTGGCGGAAATTGCGGATGTCATCCATCGTCGGCGCGGCGTAGCCGGTGAGTTGGAGCAGCGAGTAGATCAGCATCGAGCCATGCCCGGCCGAGAGCACGAACCGGTCACGATCCGGCCATTTCGGCGCGGCGGGATCGAACTTCAGGAACTGGCTGTAAAGCACCGTCGCGACATCGGCCATGCCCATCGGCATGCCGGGATGGCCGGAATTGGCTGCCTGGACCGCGTCCATGGAAAGAGCGCGGATGGCATTGGCCATGGGCGCAAGGCGGGACGCGTCGAGGGTCATGCTAGGGCTCTCCCGAAAAGGGCAGGAATGGGCCACCGATTCGATGTCCGGCTTCCTTTGCGGAGGCACCCCGCCCCGTCAAGCGCAGGGGCACCGGGATACTCTCAAATGGTGGGAAAGCTGGTGGCCAAGGCTTTGCGTGAGGGCATGAATGCGCTAGCCGATGCGCATGGACGCAGATCGCATCAGCCGCGCGCTGGCGCGGATCGAGGCCGCCCTCGCGCGGATCGAGGCGGCTGCGCGTCGCCAACCTCCCGCTGAAACAACTGGTGAGCTTGCCGACCTTCAGGTCAGGCATGACCGGTTGCGCGCGGCGGTAACCGATTCGCTGGCGCAGATCGACCAGCTGATCGAAAGCGCGCAGGGGTGATCCGGCGATGAGCAACGTGACCCTGCAGATTGGTGGCCGCAGCTATACCGTGGCCTGCGCCGCGGGCGAGGAGGCCCATGTCGCCAGCCTTGGCCGCCTGATCGACGAGAAGGTAGCACAGCTTGGCGGGGCGTCGCTCGGCGAAGTGCGCCAATTGCTGTTCGCCGCCTTGCTGCTGGCCGACGAGCTGCATGAGACGAAGGGCAAGGCGGCTCCGTCCAGTGCGCAGCCAGATAATGCCGATCAACTCGAAGCCCTGGCGGCGCGGCTGGAAGCGGCCGCCCAGGCTCTTGAGGCTTAGGCAGTTCATCCCTATCTATAGCCACGACGGGTACTGCCCGGTGCGAACCGACAGAATATCCCTGAGGCTATAAGCAATCCAATGGGGGCTGTCCCTGGTCGGACCCTGGTCCGGCACACATGGTTCCCACCTGACGTTAAGGCGTCAGAGGATTTCCCGGCAACGGCCCATGGTGGTCCCGTCACCCTTTCCGCAGGAGCGTGCGTGCGAGCAAAGAAAGACCTGCGGCGCGAAATGCGGGCCAGGCGCAGGGAATTTGTGGCGACACTGCCCGCCAGCGTCCGCGCCCTGATCCTCAATCGTCCCCCGGCCGCAGTGGCCGAACGGCTTGCCGGACTTGGCACGATCGGGCTCTATTACCCCGTTGGCGATGAGGCTCCATCGCTCGGCTGGGCGCGCTGGCTTCATGAAAACGGCTGGCAAGTCGCCCTGCCCCGCCTTGCCGCACGGGATGCGCCAATGCAGTTCCATCTCTGGACCAATCCCTGGGACGAGGACTTGCTCGAGCCGGGCCTGGCCGAAATTCCCCAACCTCGCGCCGATTCCCCAGCAATCGTGCCTGACGCGTTGGTGGTTCCGCTGGTGGCATTCACCGCCGATGGCCATCGCTTGGGCCAGGGCGCCGGGCATTACGATCGCTGGCTCGCCAGCCATGACCCGATCGCCACAATCGGCCTCGCCTGGGACGCGCAACTGGTCGACGATCTTCCGGTGGAACCGCACGACCAGCGACTAACAGCCGTAGTGACACCGACCCGGCTCTTTTGGAGTGAAAGCTGATGCGTAGCGAACCGACCTGGCGGATCCCCTTTGGCGTGCTCAGCCTGCTGATCGCGCTGCTGATCTATGGCCTGCTGGTCGCCCGCTATATCGCCCCGCTGATCACCGACTGGCACGCGCTGATCCAGACGCCGGTCTATATCCTGCTGGGCGTCGTCTGGCTGCTGCCACTGCGGCGCTTCCTCATCTGGATGGAAACGGGCCGCTGGGGCTGAGCAGTTTGGCCCTGGCCAGATCCTTTGACCGCCCGAACCGGCGTAGCAAGGTGGCCAGTTCCCGCCGTTCCGGTACGGGCAGTTCAACACCTGCAAAACTGCGCCATTCGCGAGTCTGAAGCCGCACCTCGCTCCATTGCCCCGCTTCGCACAGCTCAAACCCGGCGAAGAATTCGACGGTCAGCGGCGCCGCATCCCAGCTGACGAAACAGCGCGAGCGGAACAGCCCGTCGCTGGTTCCGGGCGCAGGACTGAGGCCGAGTGGCACCAGAACTGCCCCAAGATCGCGCTCATCTAGCAAGACATCGACATCGCGCACCGGGCCAGGATCGATCCCATGCAGGCGGCAGGCGGCGCTCGCCACGATCCACCAGTCATGCCGCGCCGGGGACATTGCCCTGACAACGAGCCGCAGTGTTTCGCGCAAGGCATCATCCGGGTTCATGCCTTACTCCTTGCCGCAAGCCGCCAACCTCGGCAATCTGCCTCCCGACAACATGGGGAGAGCGGGCGATGAGCATGAAGCGCAAGCTGGGACTTGGGATTGCCGTAGTGGTTCTGGCAGTCGGCCTTGCCCTGTTCCTGGGCCGCGACCGGCTCGCGCAACGCGCCTTCGACACCGCGATCGATCAGAACGTCGGCATCGATCGTTCTGCCGCCCTGCCCGATGGCGTCCATGTCTATGTCTGCGGTTCCGGTTCGCCCATGCCCGACGCTGACCGCGCCGGGCCATGCCTGGCCGTGCTGGCCGGTCAGCAGGGTTTCGTCTTCGATGCCGGGGCCGGTTCGATCCGCAAGCTGGGCCGGATGGGTTTTCCGATGGACAAGCTGCAGGGTGCCTATCTGACCCACCTCCATTCCGATCACATCGATGGCCTGGGCGAACTATTACTCCAGGCCTGGATCGCCGGTTCGCGCGGCACGCCGCTGCCCGTCAGCGGGCCGGAAGGCACCGACCAGGTCATCGCCGGGCTGATGCAGGTCTATGAACGCGACAAAGGCTATCGCATCGCCCACCACGGCCCGGCGGTGGCCCGGCCCGGCGGGTTCGGCGGTGCGGCCAGCATCATCACCTTGGCCGAAGGTCAGGCCAGCCAGGTGGTCTACGATCAGGGCGGCGTGAAGATCACCGCGATCCGGGTGATTCACGATCCGGTGAAGCCCGCATTCGGCTTCCGACTGGACTACAAGGGCCGCTCGGTGGCGATCAGCGGCGACACCATCTACGCCCCCGATTTCGTCGCAGCCTCCAAGGGCGCGGACGTGATGTTCCACGAGGCGCTGAACCCGAAGATGATCGGCGCGATGGGCGCGAAGCTGGCCGAGCGCGGCCGGGGCGATCAGGCGAAGATCATGGCCGACATCCCCGGCTATCACGCGAGCCCGGAAGACGCTGCGCGCGCGGCTAAGGAAGCCGGGGTCAAATCCCTGGTTCTCTATCACGTGGTCCCCGCCCCGCCGGTCAAGCTGATCGAGCGGCTGTTCCTGGGCGATGCGGGCAAGATCTGGACCGGCGATCTGCGCGTGGCGCACGACGGCATGATCGTCAGCCTGCCGAGCGGCAGCCAGGCCGTGGATTATTCCGACGCTTTTTGAGGAAACTTCCCAAGTGGCGCGAGTGACGGGGCTCGAACCCGCGACCTTCGGCGTGACAGGCCGACACTCTAACCAACTGAGCTACACCCGCGCAGCCACTTGGGAGCCGCGCCACTAGGCCAGCACGGCGGGGCTGTCAACGGGGTTTCGCGGCATATTTCGCGACCCCGTTTTCGCAACATGGCTAAGGCCGCATTAACCATTCCTTTGCCCCTTGCTGCGACAAGCAGTGTCGCAACTTCAAGGGGCTAACGGGGATGAATCGCACTGCATTTGCCGCACTGATCGGCCTGTGCCTGACCGCCACCGCAACTGCTGCAGAGGCCAGCCCGGCGGTCGCGCTGGACAGCGCAGTCTTTGTCGAACGGATCACGCCGGATGCCGGGCGCCTGCTCGAACCTGCTAGCGACCTCAGCCGCGGCGACCGGGTGGTCTATGTCGTGCGCTGGTACCGGATGGGCGGCGATGGTGGCTTTACCGTGACCAATCCCCTGCCCCGATCGGTCCAGTTCCAGGGCAGCGCCAATGGCGACGAGGAAGTCTCGATCGACGGCGGCAAGACCTGGGGCAAGCTGGCCACGATGCGGGTCGGCAACCGGATCGCCACGCCGGAAGACGTGACCCACGTGCGCTGGCGCGTCGACCCGCGCACAGCCGCGCGCGGACAAGGCCGGATCGCCTACAGCGCCATCGTGCGATAGACGCGCTGGCCTAGTCGGCCAGCAGCAATACCGGTGTTTCGATCAGGCGCTTGACCGCCTGGACAAAGCTTGCCGCATCCCAGCCATCAACGACGCGGTGGTCGCAGCTGATCGACAGGTTCATCAACTTGCGCTTTTCGATGCGTTCACCGCCGAGGCCATCGGGCACGAACATCGGCCGTTCGACGATCCGGTTGGGGCCGATGATCGCCACTTCGGGGCGGTTGATCACCGGGGTATGGGCCACACCGCCCAGCGGCCCGAGCGAGGTCAGCGTGATCGTAGAGCCGGACAGTTCCTCGCTCTTGGCCGTGCCGTTGCGGGCCGCTTCGGCCAGGCGAGTGATTTCCGCTGCCAGCTGCCACAGGTTCTTGTCCTGCGCATCGCGGATCACCGGCACCATCAGCCCGGCATCGGTCTGGGTCGCCATGCCCAGGTGGACCGAACCGAACCGCGTCACCACCCCGGCCTCGTCATCGAAGCGGGCGTTGATCATCGGGAAATCGGGCAGCGCCCGGCAAAGCGCGGTGATCAACAGCGGCAGCATGGTCAGCTTGGGCCGGTTCCCACGGGCGGCGTTCAACTGCGCGCGCATTTCCTCCAGCGCGGTCACGTCACTTTCCTCGACGTAGGAGAAATGCGGGATGTTGCGCTTGGACGCGGCCATGTTTTCCGAGATGCGGCGGCGCAGGCCGATCACGCGCACCTGCTGATCGGCGCGCTTGCCACCCGGCGCGCGGAACCCGCCGCCGGCATTGTAAGCCAGGAAAGCATCAAGATCGGCGTGACGAATGCGGCCATCCTCGGCCGGCTTCACCTGGGCCAGATCGATGCCCAGATCAGCCGCGCGGGCACGCACGGCGGGGCTGGCGAGGATCCTTGCTCCATGATCCGTTCGCCCTGAGCTTGTCGAAGGGCTGGCTTCCGATTTCGGCGCATCCGGCAAAGTGGCGGACGGGGCTTCGACAGGCTCAGCCCGAACGGGATCTGGGGCGGATTCGGGCGCAGGCGCCGCTTCCGCCTTGGGCGCGGGCGCGGCCTCCTCAGCCTCCCCTTCTCCATCGGTTTCGATCACCACCAGCGGCGAGCCAATCGCGATCATGTCGCCTTCGGCCCCGGCCACCTGAACCACGACGCCTGAAACCGGGCTTTCCATCTCGACGGTGGCCTTGTCGGTCATGACATCGGCCAGCTTGCCGTCTTCCTCGACCCGGTCGCCCACCTTGACGTGCCAGGTGACGATCTCGGCCTCGGCGATGCCTTCGCCAATGTCGGGGAGTCTGAAGGTAAAGGTACCCATGGTCGTTACGCTTTCATCAACCGGTCAACGGCCTCGCCAATGCGGACCGGTCCGGGGAAATAGGCCCATTCCAGGCTGTGCGGATAGGGAGTGTCAAAACCGGTCACGCGTTCGATCGGGGCTTCGAGGTGGTAGAAGCAGCGCTCCTGCACCAGCGCCGAAAGCTCTCCCCCGAAGCCACCCGTGCGGGTCGCTTCGTGGATGATCAGGCATTTGCCGGTTTTCTTCACAGACTTTTCCACAGTCTCGATGTCGAGCGGGACCAGCGTGCGCAGGTCGATGATTTCGGCGTCGATGCCCTTTTCGCGGCAGACGGCCTGGGCCACGTGGATCATAGTGCCATAGGCGATCACAGACATCGCCTCGCCTTCCTGCACGATCCGCGCCTTGCCCAGCGGGACGGTGTAATAGCCTTCGGGCACCTCGCTGCCCTCGTGCCGCGCCCAGGGCTCGACCGGCTTGTCGTAATAGCCAGAGAACGGCCCGTTATAGATCCGCTTCGGCTCGAAGAAGATCACCGGATCATCATCCTCGATCGCGCTGATCAGGAGCCCCTTGGCGTCATAGGGCGTGCAGGGGATCACGGTCTTGAGGCCCGCCACATGGGTGAACAGCGCCTCGGGCGACTGGCTGTGGGTCTGCCCACCGAAAATCCCGCCACCGAAGGGCGAACGCACCGTGATCGGGGCGATGAATTCCCCGGCCGAACGATAACGCAGCCGCGCGGCTTCGGAAATCAGCTGGTCCAGACCCGGATAGATGTAATCGGCGAACTGGATTTCCGGCACCGGGCGCAGGCCATAGGCCCCCATCCCCACTGCCGCACCGATGATCCCGCATTCGTTGATCGGGGTATCGAACACCCGGTGCTTGCCGAAGGCCTTCTGGAGGCCCGCCGTGGCGCGGAACACCCCGCCGAAATAGCCGACGTCCTCCCCGAAGACGACGACATCGGGATCGCGCTCCATCATCACGTGGAGCGCCTCGTTGATCGCCTCGATCATGTTGAGGCGGCGGCCAGTAGCCTCGGTCATTCCGGCTTCCATTCGGGCCACTTGATCTGTCGTTCTCGGATCGCCTGTTCAGCCTGTTCCTCGAGGTGCCAGGGCAGCTCCTTGTAAACGTCCTCGAACATGGTGTGGAACGGGTGGTGCAAGCCGTGGCCCAGGATGCCGTTCTTCTCAGCCTCCTTGGTCGCCGCCTTGACCAGGTCGACCAGTTCGGCGTCCATCGCCTGGTGCTGTTCGACCGACCATTCGCCCAGGGCGATCAGGTGCCGCTTCAGCCGCATGATCGGATCGCCGAGCGGCCATTCCTCGCGCTCGTGAGCAGAGCGATAGGCGCCCGGATCGTCGGAAGTCGAATGCCCCTCGGCGCGATAGGTGAAGTGCTCGATCAGCGTCGGCCCGCCATTGGCGCGGGCGCGGTTGGCGGCCCAGCGGGTCGCGGCATAGACCGCCAGGGCATCATTGCCGTCCACCCGGATGCCGGCAATGCCATAGCCCACCGCGCGGTTGGCAAAGGTGCTGCGCTCCGCCCCGGCAAAGCCCGAAAAGCTGGAAATCGCCCACTGGTTGTTGACGACATTGAGCACGCAAGGCGCGTTGTAGACCGCGGCAAAGGTCATCGCGGCGTGGAAATCGCCCTCGGCGCTCGACCCTTCGCCCACCCAAGCCGTGGCGATCCGGCTGTCGCCCTTGATCGCCGAGGCCATGGCCCAGCCGACCGCCTGGGGATACTGCGTCGCCAGGTTGCCGCTGATCGTGAAGAAGTTGTAATCGCGGCAGGAATACATGATCGGCAGCTGGCGGCCCTTCAGCTTGTCCGCCTTGTTCGAATAGATCTGGTTGATCATCTCGACCAGCGGATAGCCGCGCGCGATCAACACGCCCTGCTGGCGATAGCTGGGGAACACCATGTCATCGGCGGCGATGGCAAAGGTCGAGGCGATCGAGGTGGCCTCTTCCCCTGTGCACTTCATGTAGAAGCTGGTCTTGCCCTGGCGCTGGCCGCGATACATCCGGTCATCGAAGGCGCGGGTCAGCGCCATCGCGCGCAGCATCCGGCGCAGCGTTTCGGGATCGAGCTTGGGGTCCCATGGCCCGGTCGCCAGGTGATCGTCACCCAGCACCCGCACCATGCCCGAGCAGAGCGGAGCGGTCTCAACCGCCGGGCAGGTTTCGTCCGGTCGCGGCAGCGCGCCAGCGGGCGGAATGTCCAGAAACGAATAGTCGACCGGATCGCCCGGCCGGAAATTCGGCTCGGGCACGTGGAGCGACAGCGGCGGCAGGTTGCCGCGTGCGCCACTTGCCGGATCGGGTCCCTGGGCCATCCTTCGCGCTCTCCCGCCTCCGATTCAGCCGGAAGCAATATTCCATGTGAGCGATATTTTATTTCAAAGTGGTTACAAGGTCAACTATCGCCTCACACCGCGACCGGCGCGGAAATCGGGGCCTGCGGGGCGTAATCGGCGACCGCGAAATCCTCGATCGCGTAGGCGAAGATCGATTCGGGGCGACGCAGGATCGCCATGGTCGGATTACCGGACGGCACACGCGCCAGCTGGGCTTCGACCAGTTCGGCGTGGTTGAGGTAAAGATGGGTATCCCCGCCCATCCAGACCAGCTCGCCCGGTTCCAGATCGCATTGCTGGGCCAGCAACCGCGTGAACAGTGCCGCGCCGAACAGGTTGAACGGCAGGCCCAGCGCCACATCGCAGCTACGCTGGTAGAGGAGACAGTTGAGCCGCCCGCTGCCAATATGGAACTGATAGGTCTTGTGGCACGGGGGCAAAGCCATCCGGTCCAGCTCGGCGACGTTCCAGCCCTCGACGATATGGCGGCGGCTGCCGGGATTGCTGCGCAGGCTGTCGACCACCTGCGCCACCTGGTTGATCCCCGGCCCGGCGCGGAACAAGCCATCCCCCGCCGGTTCATAAGTCGGCCAATCGACCCATTGCTTGCCATAGACCGGGCCAAGATCGCCCCATTGCGCGGCAAAGGCCTTGTCCGCCGCAATCCGCTCGGCAAAGGCCTCGACCGAAATCGCCTCACCAGTGGCCTTCACGTAATTGGCGTGGGGCCACTCGTTCCAGATCTTCACCCCCTGCTGCACGAGCGGACGGATGTTGGTCTCGCCGGTCAGGAACCACAGGAATTCCCGCGCCGCGGTCTTCCAGTAGACCCGCTTGGTGGTGACCAGCGGCATGGCCCCCCCGCCCAGGTCGAAGCGAATCTGCGCGCCAAAGACCGAGCGGGTGCCCACGCCGGTGCGGTCCACCCGCTCATCCCCCTGCTCCCAGATCTGGCGCATCAGGTCGAGATACTGCCATTCCCAGTGCGGCTGGCGGGGCGTTGCGGAGGGAATCGGGGCGGTGGCCATGGGGCAGACGATAAACAGGCAATTGCCCGCTTGCCACCCCGCACTTGCCTGACTATAGGCCCGCTCCTGCCTTGCCCTCCCTGGAGGGCGATGATCGGTCGGGGAATAGCTCAGCCTGGTAGAGCACTGTCTTCGGGAGGCAGGGGCCGGAGGTTCGAATCCTCTTTCCCCGACCATTTCATCCTTGCATGGCCTCAACCCTGCACGGCCACCACGCCAATCAGCAGCGTCAGCACCCCCAGGCCCACTGACAGGCGCAGTCGCAGCGCCAGCCAGTCGCGCTCCATCCCGCCAATTGCGCGATCGACCAGCGGCGATCCCAGCAGCAGCAACCCGATCATCAGCAGCGACGGCCCCGGCCATTCCCAGCCGATGATCCACGGCGCATAGGCCGCCAGCGCCAGCAGGCTGGGCAGCACCGCCACGCCAAAGATCCAGCGCGGCGCATCCGGCCGGGCAATGCCGATCCCCCACCACACCCCGCCCAGGAAGCTGAAGATCAGCGCGGCATAGCCAAAGGCGATCGCCTGGGCGGTCCATTGCCAGATGCCGCCATCAAACACGTAAAGCGCGCAAAGCAGCTGGGGCAGCAGGCCGGCATGGCCAAGCTGGCGGGCGGCGCGGGGCAGGTTGGTCATGGGCCAGGCTCCGGTCAAATTGCGATTGTTTCAGCCATGCCCGCAGCAAGGCGGGCGTTGAAGCTGGACCATGGGCCGCCCCACCCCAATTCCGCAGGATCGGCGCAAGCAGGGAACGGTTCATCGGCATTGGCGGCCGGTCGGCTTGCGAACCAGAGCGTTGCTCCCCAGTTCGCGATCAAACGAACTTCGGGATCGCAGACCCATGAAACTCAACCGGCGCCACTTCCTCGGCGCCATGGCTATCGGCAGCGCGGGGCTGGTTCCCGCGCGCAGCTTCGCCGCCACGCTGTGCGGCGATAGCCCTGCCCTGCTGCCGCAGGCCCTGGCCGCCCTTGACCAGCATTCCGACCGCATCCTGCATCGTGACCGGATCGGGATCGTCAACTTCGCCGCCCATTCGCGCCTGCCGCGCTTCCAGCTGGTCGACCTCACCGGCGGCAAGGTGCTGCGGACCATGCTCGTCGCCCACGGCAGCGGCTCCGATCCGGCGGCCACCGGCTGGACTGAGCGGTTCTCCAACCGGATCGGCTCCAACGCCTCGTCAAAGGGGGCCTTCGTCACCGGCCAGGCCTATGTCGGCAAGCACGGCCGCTCGCGCAGGCTGATCGGGCTGGAACCGCAGAACGAGGCCGCCGAACGCCGCGCCATCGTGATCCACGGCGCCGATTACGTCGACCAGGGCATCGCGCTCAGCCAGGGCCGGATCGGCCGCAGCCAGGGCTGCTTCGCCGTCTCGCGCGGCGAGATCGGCGATCTGCTGGCCATGCTGGGCGAAGGCCGCCTGCTCTATGCCTGGAAGGAAGAGGCTTAGGTTGGTTGGTCAAGTGCCCGGCTGATTGCTGCCGAGGTTCAGATTGCTGGGCTTTGCACCGCAATGGCGGGAGGGCTTAGTGACGATCCACGATGGCCCAGCAACCCCTCATTTCGAGACAGCATTCAAGCAACATCACGACTCTGGCAGATTAAGAGAGAACTCCGATCGCCACCATTCTCGGTTTTCGGCAGTGTTTGTCGCCCTGCTTCCAGGTTGCTCCAAGGACAGGGTCGAAATTATCGAAACGGCTCTTGGAAGCTTGGATAGCCAAGCCAACTGCCGCTGCAATTCGTCCCAACAGATCCAATACTCTTCGTTGTTAATTTCCCAATGCAACGCGGCAGGCATTTGTTCTGTCGCAACCGAAATGCCGACCAGTCCGTGGCATAGGCCGTTGCGAATATCGAGTGGCCCTTGCACTTGGCCTCGGAGGGTGGTGGCGAGCACGGGGCCCAGCGAGTTAACCGGACTAGACTCGATTACCAGGCATTCCCAAGTTCGCAGTACAGCCGCAATGCCATGCGCTCTCGCTGGAAGGCTGCCATGAGCGCGAATGACTTCGACGCGCACAGATTTCTCGACCGAAGCCCAAACGAGCAACAACGACCCCAAGGACCCTTTGAGCCTTTCATAGGTGATTTCCAATATCGTTTGCCCCCGCGTTTCACCTCGTTGAAGCGCAATATCTCCAATAATTTAAGGGAATTATAGTTTTCCCCGCACCTACCCCCCACGCAGCAATTGCACGCCCCAATCGCGGTCCATCAGCAGGCGGGCGTCATCATGGGCGTGCTTCCGCTTCTGACAGTGCCGACTCATTCACAATGCGTCCGTCCTCTCGTATTGAGAAGCGACCGGAGCCATACCCCGTCGCACCGGTAGTTGTCGAAACTTCGTATGTGACACCTCGCTGCAACGCAGTTGCCTGTATTGCCGGCCAATCCGGCTGATTGCGACCTTTGAAGCCAAATCCGTAAACGATGGGAAACCTGTTGGTGCAGGCGTCATCATAGTCCACGCTTTCACGCCATGTACGTTCGCCCGAACCTGCGACAGACACCTCGACGCGACGCACACATGATGGCGCATTTGATGATGCCGGATCGACTATGAAAACGACCCGCCCGTCGCGCAAGACGGCGAGGATGTTATAGACGTATGAACAGCCACTCAGTGCCGTAGAGAGAATAGCAACGGCTATGGCTTGGACCCGCATGACGCTCAATCTATCAGTTAATCGAGTGACCGCAAGGTTGCCGTAGGATAAAAGTCGTTTTCTAACAAAGAATTGCTGAAGATACGACGCTCTCACCGCCCAGCGACTGTTCCACCCTACCCCCCGCGCAGCAACTGCACGCCCCAGTCTCGCTCAAACAGGTAGAGCAGCAGCCGTGCCGCCGCGCCGCGTTCGCCGGTGAGGCCGCCGTCGCGGTCCATCAGCAGGCGGGCGTCGTCGTGGGCCAGCGGCAGAAGCTTCTGGATCTGTTCAAGGCTGGCGACGCGGAACGGGGTGTCGCCCGATTGGCGGGTGCCCAGCAGTTCGCCGCCGCCGCGCAAGGCCAGATCTTCCTCGGCCAGGCGGAAGCCGTCCTGCGTCTCGCGCATCAGGGCCAGCCGTTGCCGAGCGGTTTCGGACAGCATGGGCCCGCGCAGCAGGAGGCAGGTGCTCTTCCCACTGCCCCGCCCCACCCGGCCGCGCAGCTGGTGCAATTGGGCCAGGCCAAAACGCTCGGCCTGTTCGATCACCATCAGCGTGGCATTGGGCACGTCCACGCCCACCTCGATCACGGTGGTCGCCACCAACAACTTGGCCTCCCCCCGGGCGAAGCGCTCCATCGCCGCGTCCTTCAGCTCTGGCCGCAGCTGGCCGTGAACCAGCACCACGGCATCGCCAAAGCGGGCCTGCAATTCGGCATGGCGGGCCTCGGCGGCGGCCAGGTCCTCGTTCTCCTGCTCGCGCACCATCGGGCAGACCCAATAGGCCTGTTGCCCGCTTTCCAGGTGCCGGCCGATGGCGGCGATCACATCGGCCTGCCGCTCCACCGCGACCACGCGGGTATCGATCGGCTGGCGGCCCGGCGGCATCTCGTCCAGCTTGCTGACGTCCATCTCGCCATATTGGGCCAGGGTCAGCGTGCGCGGGATCGGGGTGGCGGTCATCGCCAGGCAATGCGGCGCGCGGCGGCCCTTTTGCGCCAGCATCAGCCGCTGGCCCACGCCAAAACGGTGCTGCTCGTCAATCACCACCATGGCAAGGTTGCGGTAGGTCACCGTGTCCTGGAAAATCGCGTGAGTGCCCACCACCATGTCGATGCTGCCATCGAGCAGCCCCATCAGGATCGCCTCGCGCGCGCGGCCCTTGTCGCGGCCCGTCAGCAGCGCAATTTCCACGCCCGTCCCTGCCGCCAACCGGGTCAGCGTTTCGTGGTGCTGGCGGGCGAGGATTTCGGTCGGGGCGAGCAGCGCGGCCTGCGCGCCCGCCTCCACCGCGATCAGCATGGCGGAAAGCGCCACCACCGTCTTGCCCGAACCGACATCGCCCTGCAGCAGGCGCAGCATCGGCGCGGATTGCGCCAGGTCGCCCTCGATCTCGGCAATTGCGCGTTGCTGCGCGCCGGTCAGCGGGAACGGCAGGTTGAGCCGCGCCCGGCGCGAACCGTCGCCTTGCAGCGGCGTGCCGCTCTGCTTGCGGTTCGATTGCCGCACCAGCATGAGGGCAAGGCTGTTCGCCAGCAGCTCGTCATAGGCCAGCCGATCGCGCGCGGCGCCGTGCGGCCCCTTGTGCGCCAGGGCCAGGGCATCGCGCCAGGCGGGCCATTGCAGCTTGTCGAGCAGGCCCGGCTCGATCCATTCGGGCAAAGCGGGAATGCCGGCCAGCGCCTGCTCGACCAATGCTGCGAGCCGCCCCTGGGTCAACCCTTCGGACAGGGGATAGACCGGCTCCACCAGTTGCCCCAGCGCCGCCGCGCCAGCTTCGGCCACGTGATCGGGGTGCACGATCTGCAGCATCTGGCCATATTGGTCGAGCCGCCCGGCGATCCAGCGCGGCTCGCCCAGCGGCAACTGCTTCTTCGCCCAGGCGGTGTTGCGCCCAAAATAGGTGATCGAGCAGACATTGCCGATGCTATCCGTGGCCAGCACGCGGAACGGCCCGCGCCCGGCCGAGCTGCGATATTCCGCCGGGGTCAGCGCCACGACGATATTCTCGCCCACGCTGGCCTCGTCGAGGTTGGCCACGGCGCGGCGCTCAACAAAGCGGTCCGGCAGGTGATAGGCAAAGTCCTTCACCCGGGTCAGCCCCAGCTTCTCCAGCGGACGCGCCAGCCCCGGGCCGACACCCTTCAGGCTGTCAGCCGCGACGAACAGGGGATTGAGCCGCTCGGGACGCATGACACCCTATTGCCTGATCCGTCATGCCGGCGAAAGTCGGGATCGCGGTGGTGCGACGGCAGCGATCCCGGCTTTCGCCGGGATGACGTTAGTGATAACCGCCGCGCATGGACAATGCCGACCGTCTCCGCCGCCTGAAGTTCCGCGCCTGGCATCGCGGCACGCGCGAAGCCGATTACATGATCGGCGGCTTCTTCGATCGTTATCACGCCGAATGGGGCGAAGCGGAAATCGCCTGGTTCGAGGCCCTGCTGGAAGAAGAAGACGTGGACATCATGGGCTGGGCGCTCGGCACGCTGGATGTACCGACCGAATATCGCGGCGCGCTGATGGATGCTTTCCGCAAGCTGGACTACGTCGAAATCCCGCGCTGACAGGCTGGTAAACCCGCGCTAAGGCGCAGGCCCGATTCCCACCCCGCTGGCCGCAAAAATGGCCCGCGGGGCAATTGCTGTTGTGCGAACCATGCCTGACCTGAACAAGATCCTTGGCGCCAAGGCGCCGCTGACCCTCTCCGGCCTGGCGCGCGGCGCACAGCCGCTGGTGCTGGCGGACCTGGCGCGGGCGGCGAACGGCCGGGCCGTGTTCATCGCGGCGGACGAGGCGGCGATGCAGGCCGTGGCCGATACCGCCGCCTACTTTGCGCCCGAGCTGGAAGTTCTGACCTTCCCGGCCTGGGATTGCCTGCCCTATGACCGCGCCAGCCCCGCCCTGTCGGTCAGCGCGCGGCGGCTGGCGGCGCTGCACCGCTTGCAGGGCAAGGCTGGCCAGAAGCAGGATGGGGGGCCGCAGCTGCTCGTCACCACGATCAACGCCGTGCTGCAACGCGTGCTCACCCCGTTCCGCATCCGCGAATCGGTGCGGCTGCTGAAACCGGGCATGGAGATCGGGCGGGAGAGCCTGATCGCGCTCCTCCAGCGCCAGGGCTATTCGCGCACCGATACCGTGGTCGACGCCGGCGAATATGCCGTGCGCGGTTCGATCTTCGATATCTACCCTTCGGGCCTCGATGCCGGGCTGCGGCTCGACTTCTTCGGGGACGAGCTGGAAACGCTGCGGCTGTTCGATCCCAATACCCAGCGCTCGACCGGGGTGGTCGAACAGCACCTGCTGCTGCCCGCCAGCGAGGCCCTGCTCGACGAGGACAGCGTCAAGCGCTTCCGCACCCGCTACCGCGAACTGTTCGGCGCCAATGCGACCGGCGATCCGCTCTACCATGCGATCAGCGATGGGCGTCGCCTGGCCGGGATGGAGCATTGGCTGCCGCTGTTCGAGGACCGGGTCGTCACCCTGTTCGATCATCTGGCGCCGGGTGACCTGGTGGTAGTCGACAGTGCCGCCTTGGGCGCATCCGAGGAACGTTTGAGTGACATTGCAGACTACTTTGCCACCCGCTCTGATACCTTCGGAAAGGCCGCCGGTTCCTATCGCCCGCTGACGCCCGATGCGCTCTATCTTGGCCGGGCGGAACTGGCGGAAAAGCAGGCAAACTGGCCGATCCACAAGGCCGATATCTTCGCCCAGCCCGAAAGCGGCACGGTGGTCGACTTCGGCTTCGCCTCGGCCCGCGATTTCGCCCCGGAACGCGCCCGCGGCGACAATGTCTACGAAGCCGCCGCGCGCTATCTCACCGGCCAGGCCGTCCAGGGCCGCAAGGCGCTGATCGCCTGCTATTCCGCCGGCAGCCGGGCGCGGATTGCCTCGATCCTGGGCGAAGCGGTCAAGCCCGCCCCGGTCGAGGCGGACAGCTGGCAGGAGGCGCTGGGCCTCGCCGCCAAGGGCGTGCCGGTGGCCCTCATCCTGCCGCTCGACAGCGGGTTTTCGAACGCCGGACTGGAACTTGTCACCGAGCAGGACCTGCTGGGTGACCGGCTGGTGCGCCGCAAGAAGCGCAAGAAATCGGCCGATGCCTTCCTCGCCGAACTGGCCGCGCTGACCCCCGGTGACCTGGTGGTGCACATGGACCACGGGATCGGCCGCTACGAAGGGCTCCAGTCGATCCCGGTCGGCAAATCGCCGCACGACTGCGTGATGCTGACCTATGCCGGGGGGGACAAGCTCTACATCCCGGTCGAGAATATCGACGTCCTCAGCCGCTATGGCAGCGACAGCGAGCTGGTCGCGCTGGACCGGCTGGGCGGCGAAGGCTGGCAGCGGCGCAAGGCCCGCCTGAAGGAGCGCATCCGCGAGATCGCGCACGAACTGCTTAGGACCGCGGCCCAGCGTGCCCTGCGCACCGCCCCGGCGCTGGTGCCGGAACAGGCCAGCTATGACCAGTTCGCCGACCGCTTCTCCTGGGCCGAAACCGAGGACCAGGAACGCGCGATCGAGGATGTGCTGGAGGACTTGTCCGCCGGCCGCCCGATGGACCGACTGGTCTGCGGCGATGTCGGCTTCGGCAAGACCGAGGTGGCCCTGCGCGCGGCCTTTGTTGCGGCGATGGGCGGTCAGCAGGTCGCGGTCGTGGCCCCCACGACCCTGCTCGCCCGTCAGCATTACAGCAATTTCGTCGAACGCTTTGCCGGCTTCCCGCTCAACATCGGCCGCCTTTCGCGCCTGGTCCCGGCCAAGGAAGCCACCGCCACCCGCGATGGGCTGACCGATGGCACGGTGGATATCGTGGTCGGAACCCACGCGATCCTGTCCAAGTCGGTCAAGTTCAAGCGGCTCGGGCTGGTTATCGTCGACGAGGAGCAGCGGTTCGGCGTCAACCACAAGGAAGCGCTGAAGCAGTTGCGCAGCAATGTGCACGTCCTCACCCTCACCGCCACGCCGATCCCGCGCACGCTGCAGATGGCGATGAGCGGCCTGCGCGAACTGTCGACCATCCAGACCCCGCCGGTCGATCGCCTCGCCGTCCGCACCTATGTGATGGAATGGGACAGCATGGTGATGCGCGAAGCGCTGCTGCGCGAACATCATCGCGGCGGGCAGAGCTTCATCATCGTGCCGCGCATTGCCGACATGGAAGAAGTGGAGAAGTGGCTGCGCGACACCGTGCCCGAGGTCCGCTTCGTCACCGCCCAAGGCCAGATGGGCGCGACCGAAGTGGAAGAGCGGATGAGCGCCTTCTACGAGAAGAAGTACGAAGTGCTGCTTTCCACCACCATCGTCGAAAGCGGGCTCGATATCCCGAGCGCCAACACGATCATCATCCACCGCGCGGACCGGTTTGGCCTCGCCCAGCTTTACCAGCTGCGCGGGCGCGTGGGGCGCGCCAAGCTGCGGGCCTATGCCTATCTGACCACGCCGGCCGACATGGTCCTCTCGGAAGTGGCGGAAAAGCGGCTGAAAGTGCTGGGCGATCTCGATTCGCTCGGCGCGGGTTTCCAGCTGGCCAGCCATGATCTCGACATCCGCGGCGCCGGCAACCTGCTGGGTGACGAGCAATCGGGCCACATCCGCGAAGTCGGCTTCGAACTCTACCAGTCGATGCTGGAGGATGCGATCCTGGCCGCCAAGGCCGGTGACATGGGCATTGCAAAGGAACGCCACGCGCTCTCGCCGCAGATCACCGTCGATGCCCCGATCATGATCCCGGAAGACTATGTGCCGGACCTCGCCGTGCGCATGGCGCTCTATCGCCGTCTAAACGATGCGGAGGATCATGGCGAACTGGAGGCGATCTCGGCCGAGATGATCGACCGCTTCGGCCCCCTGCCCGCGCCCACAGCCAACCTGGTCAAGCTCATCCAGATCAAGCAGCAGGCCATCATTGCCAATATCGCCAAGATCGATGTCGGCGCGAAGGGAACGCTGGTCGCCTTCCACGAGGACCGCTTCCCCGATCCGCAGGGCCTGATCGCCTATGCCGAGCGGCTGGCTGGCGCAATCAAGCTGCGGCCTGACAGCAAGATCGTGGTCCAGCGCGCCTGGGGCGATCCACAGGCGCGGCTGAACGGTCTGTTCCAGCTCACCAAGGGGCTCAGCAGCATTGCGCGCAAGGCGAAAGGCTAACCCAGCGCTTCGGTCAGGAATGATTCCGCGAAAAGCGGCGCGGAGCGCAGGAAGCCCTGGTAGACGGAGCAGCCTTCGGCGCGTGCCAGCAGGCGCTGCGTGTCGTTCTCGACGCCTTCGGCAATGACCTGCAGGTCAAGCGCCCGGGCCATGGCAATGATTGCGCGCAGCACAGCAAGATCGCGGGGATCGGCGGCCACGCCCTCGATCATCGACCGATCCAGCTTGAGGTAATGCAGCGGCAAGAGCTTAAGATAGCGGAAGTTGCAGAAGCCGGCTCCAAAATCATCGAGCGCAAAGCGCACCCCTCGCGCCGACAGGGCGGTGAAGGCCTGGGCCGCTCCGCTGACATCGCTCAGCAGGACCTGCTCGGTCACTTCAAGGGTGAGCCGCCAGCCCGGGAAGCGGCTTTCCTTCAGCAAGGCTTCGAAACTGGCCGTAAAATCGCCGGCCGCCAGATCGTTGGGCGTCACGTTCAACGAAAGGCGCAGGTCCCCCGGCCAGCGCGCCGCCGCGCGGAGAGCCAAACGGGCGATATGCCGGGACAATTGCGGCACATGATCGGTCCGTTCGGCAATGGCGAACAGGCCGCCCGCGCCGATCCGGCCCAGTTCAGGATGATTCCAGCGCGCCAGCGCCTCAGCCCCGATCAGGCGATCGTCGGCGCAGGCGTACTGGGGCTGGAACAAGACCTCGATCTGATCGGCATCGATCGCCCGCAGCAGATCGGCTTCCAGCTGGGCCGCGCTGCGCCCCACCCGCGTTGCCTCGCCATCGGCCCAGGCCAACCGCCGACCGGGCTGGCTGACCAGACTTTCCAGGGCCTGGCCCAGCCGGTCGAGCATCGAATCGGCATCCTCGCCCTGCAGGCCTCGCAACAGGGCGGCCCGGGGGCTGATGCGCACGGTGCCGCCCGGCGTGCCGATCGGCCGGGCCAGCCGTTCCAGCAACTGGGCCACGGTCAGCTGCCAGCTTTCGCGACTGCACGGATCGCGGCTGATCAGCAGGAACTGGCCGCCGCCGCTGCGCGAAAGCAACCAGCCACCGGGCAGCTCATCCGCAGCGAAATGCTTCAACCGATTGGCGATTTCCGCCAGCGCGGCATCGCCCGTCTGGGCGCCATAGGCCAGATTGACGGCATCGAACCGCCGCAGACCGATCAATACCGCCTGAACCTGGGCGCCCTCGTCCAGCCATGCCGCCAGCCGCGCCCGCGCGCCATCGCGCCCGACCAGTCCGGTCAGTCCATCGCGAACAGGTTCGGTCGGCAGACTTTGCCTCATTCCCGGCTGTCTATCATGATGGCCCTACCAAACCCTTGCCCGCCTTCCGGATTCCCGCGCTTGGCGTTGCCAAAGCAGCCCGCGCGCCATATGCACCCCCTCATCATGGCTGCTGCACCCCGTCTTGCCCTGTTTGTCTCCGACAGCGAGCGCGCTCAGGAAGCCGCCGTCGCACTTCGCGGGCGCGAAGAGTTCGTGCCCGAGGATCAGGCCGATGCCGCTGTCGTGCTGGGTGGTGACGGTTTCATGCTGCAGACCCTGCACCACATGCTCGACGGCGGGCGGGTCCTCCCCGCATACGGCGTCAATCAGGGCACTGTCGGCTTTCTGATGAACAATCCTTCGGGCAAGCGCACCCTGGCTGAGCGCGTCGCGAAGGCCCGCCGCATTGCGGTTGCGCCGCTCGAAATGACCGCCACCACCGGCAAGGGGACGGAAGAGAGCTTTTACGCGATCAACGAGGTCTCGCTGCTGCGCGAAACGCGGCAGACCGCGCGGCTCGAAGTTTCGGTGAACGGCAAGGTCCGGGTGCCGGATCTGGCCTGCGACGGCATCCTGGTGGCCACACCGGCCGGATCGACCGCCTACAACCTTTCTGCCAATGGCCCGATCTTGCCGCTGGGTTCGGCCATGCTGGCCCTGACCCCGATCAGCCCGTTCCGCCCCCGCCGTTGGCGCGGTGCGATCCTGCCCGATCATTACGTGATCGATTTTCGCGTACTCGACCCGCTAAAGCGGCCCGTGGCGGCCGTGGCCGACCAGAAGGAACTGCGCGATATCCTGGCGGTAAAGGTGCGTGCTGCACCGGACCAGGCGCTGACCCTGCTGTTCGATCCGGGCAAGACGCTTGAGGAACGGATTTTTTCCGAGCAGTTCCAGTTCTAGGCTTTCACCCGCTTGCCAAACCGAAAAGCGCTGTTATAGGCGCGCTCCTGTCCCGGAAACGGGACTGCTCCCTGATAGCTCAGCGGTAGAGCTCTCGACTGTTAATCGAGCGGCCGTAGGTTCGAATCCTACTCAGGGAGCCACTTTTCCTGCACATTGTTAGGCTAAGCCGCATCGATCGCATGTCCCTCGGTGCGACGACTTTTAGCTAAGTGACTTTACCAGCTTTACTCTCTGTTGCGTGACGCTACATTCTGCGACAAATGGTTACAATTAGCCATGCCCAGCAAGCAGGGTGGGATAAACGTTGGCGTTATCGGCTTTCATCGCAGCTTTGCTCCTTCAGATTTCCGCACAGTTGCTGCTGTTGTTTCTGCTTGAACCCGGTTTCGACCTGACAATGTCAGGTTATCGCGCGGTCAAGATCGTATCGGCCGGTTACGCGTCCCTTTCGTTGATCGGAGGGTTGACCTGCGGGATCACGATCCCCTTGGCAATGGCGCTGTTCGCTGTCGGACTAACGGCAGTGCTGGCGATTGCTTTGTGGCATTCTCCCGCACCGGTCCGCAGCTTGATCGAGCGGCTGCGCTAGGGAATCAGACCAGCAGGCGCCCGCCCACCCAGATCGTCAGGCCTGCGGTCAGCCAGCGGATCAGCCAGTCCGGCAACAGCCGTTGGGCCGCGAGGCTGCCCAGTTGCCCGCCGATCACAACCGCAACCAGCAGTGGCAAGGCTCCTCCCAGCGCCTCCCCGAACCGCTCGGGACCATTCTTGGCAAGCTGCCCCGCCAGCCCGGCAATCGAATTGATCAGGATGAACAGGCTCGCGGTGGCCGCGATTTCCCTTGCACGGGCCCAGCGGGTGAGGTGCAGCAAGGGGGCCAGGAAGATGCCTCCGCCAATTCCCACCAGGCCGGCCAGATATCCCAACGGCCCCGCGGCCAGGCCCATCCAGCGCGCCGCAACGGCCGGCTCGCTTTCACGTTCTGGCGCCCGCGGCAGAAACAGCGCCAGTCCGGCCAGGACCAGGCAAAGCCCCAGAATGAACAGAAACGTTTCTTCCCTGATCGGGGTCAGCCCACCGAGGAAGGCCAGCGGCGCTGCAATCAACGACAAGGTCAGCGCCCGCCGCCACGGCACCAGCCCGGCCCGCCCAAAGCGGATCGTGCTGCCGGTCACGACCAGGATATTGCAGGCCAGGCTGACAATCGGCAGCAGGCGATAATCGAATTCCGCCAGCGCCAGCAGGGCGCTGTAAGTCGATCCACCCCCGAACCCGACCGAGGCGTAAAGCAGCGCGGTTGCGAAGAAGCCGAGCGTGAGCAGGCCCATCGCTCAGCCCTCCACCATCAGCGCCGCGCCCGTCGGCGGTCCTAGTTCGCTGCGCCGTGGCAGTGTTTGTACTTCTGGCCCGAACCACAGGGGCACTGCGCATTGCGCGACAGGCCCATCGAGGCATAGGGATCCTCTGCCGCCGCTGCACCGGTGCCCAGCGCACCCATCATTGCCATGGCCCCGGGCGTCGAGACAGAATCGTTCTCGCCGCTGAACGGATCGATGTGGCTGGTCAGGAAGTCCGGCAGTTCCGGCAGGTCGATCGGATCGGGCATCCGCAGTTCGCTGTTCATCAGGATGCGGGTCACGTCCTCGCGGATCCTCTCCAGCATCTTCTCGAACAGGCCAAAGGCTTCCTGCTTGTATTCGTTGATCGGCTGCTTCTGGGCATAGGCGCGCAGGAACACCACCTGACGCAGGGCATCCAGCGTCGCCAGGTGCTCCTTCCAGTAATGGTCGAGACGTTCCAGCAGCACCTGCTTTTCAACCTGGCGCCAGATCGCAGCATCTTCGCCAATCTTGGCCGCAGCCTTTTCATCGGCCAGCGCGACGAGGCGCTCCTCGATGGTTTCAGGCTCGAGCCCGTCTTCCTGCAGCCATTCACTGATCGGCGCGTCGAGCCCCAGTACCTCGCCCACCCGCAGCTGCAGGCCCTCGATGTCCCACTGCTCCGGATAGGAATTGGGCGGACAGGCCAGTCCGACCAGCGCGTTGACGGTATCGTGGCGCATGTCGATCACCACGTCGTCGATCGCTTCGGCATCCATGATGTCGGCGCGCTGCTCGTAGATCACCTTGCGCTGGTCGTTCATGACGTTGTCGTATTCGACGACCTGCTTGCGGATGTCGTAGTTGCGCGCCTCGACCTTCTTCTGCGCGGTCTCAATCGCCTTCGAGAGCCACCGCGACCCGATCGCCTCGCCATCGGCAAGGTTCGAATTCATCATCTTGGAGAACAGCGTGTCGGGTCCGAAGATCCGCAGCAGGTCATCCTCGAGGCAGAGATAGAACTTGCTCAGCCCCGGGTCACCCTGGCGACCCGAACGGCCCCGCAGCTGGTTGTCGATGCGGCGGCTTTCGTGCCGTTCGGTCCCGATCACGCACAGGCCGCCGGCGGCCAGCACCTGCTGCTTTTCGGCTTCGACCTCAGCTTCGATCTTCGCCACGGCGGCATCGCGCTCAGCCCCTTCGGGCATGTCCCTGAGTTCGTCATCGATCCGGAACTCGGCGTTGCCGCCCAGTTTGATGTCGGTCCCGCGCCCGGCCATGTTAGTGGCAATGGTTACCGCACCAAGCCGGCCTGCCTGGGCCACGATGTGGGCTTCCATTTCGTGGAAGCGGGCATTGAGCACGTTGTGCTTCACCCCTTCCTTGTTGAGATAGTCGGAAAGCAGCTCCGACTTCTCGATCGACACGGTGCCGACCAGCACCGGCTGGCCGATCTCGTTCTTTTCGCGGATCAGGCGGGCAATCGCCTGGAACTTGTCGGCGGTGTTCTTGTAGAATTCGTCTTCCTCGTCGATCCGCTGCACCGGCACGTTGGTGGGAATGGTCACCACGTTCATCCGGTAGATGTCGAAGAATTCGGCCGCCTCGGTCGCAGCGGTCCCGGTCATACCCGCCAGCTTGGGGTACATGCGGAAATAGTTCTGGAAGGTGATCGAGGCCATGGTCTGGTTCTCGGGCTCGATCCGCACCCCTTCCTTGGCTTCCACCGCCTGGTGCAGGCCATTGGACCAGCGGCGGCCATCCATCATGCGCCCGGTGAACTCGTCGATGATGACGACCTTCCCGTCCTTCACGATATAGTCGATGTCCCGCTTGAACATCACGTTGGCCTTGAGGCTCTGGTCAAGGTGGTGGACGACCTGGGTATTCTCGACATCGTAGAGGTTCGAGCCGACCAGCAGGCCAGCCGCCTCAAGCTGGCGCTCGGCCCATTCGACCCCGTCTTCGGTCAGGGTGATGCTCTTGGTCTTCTCGTCCTTGTCGTAATGCTCTTCGCTGATCTGCTTCACGATCGCGTCGACCGCTACGTACATCTCGCTCTTGTCATCGGTCGGACCGGAGATGATCAGCGGCGTACGGGCTTCGTCGATCAGGATCGAGTCCACCTCGTCGACGATCGCGAAGTTGAACGGGCGGTGCACCATCTGGCCCCGCTCCTGCTTCATGTTGTCGCGCAGGTAATCGAAGCCCAGCTCGTTGTTGGTCGCGTAGGTGATGTCGCAGTTATAGGCGGCTCGCCGCTCATCCTCGCTGAGGTTGGGGACAATCACCCCCACCGTCAGGCCGAGGAAACGATAGATCTGCCCCATCCACTCCGCGTCGCGCTTGGCCAGGTAGTCGTTGACGGTGACGACATGAACCCCCTTGCCCTCCAGCGCATTGAGATAGACCGCGACCGTCGCAACCAGGGTCTTGCCCTCGCCGGTGCGCATTTCCGCGATCTCGCCCCGGTGCAGCACGATCCCGCCGATCATCTGCACATCGAAGTGGCGCATCCCCATGCGGCGCTTGCCGGCCTCGCGCACGGTGGCAAAGGCTTCGGGCAGGATATCCTCGAGAGTCTTGCCCTCGTCCAGCTGGCGGCGGAACTTGTCGGTCTGGGCCGCCAGTTCTTCATCGGTCAGCGCCGCGATGGTTGGTTCGAAAGCGTTGATCTGGCGAACGATCTTGTCGAGCGACTTGACGTAACGATCGTTGGACGAGCCGAAAATGGCCTTGGCAATGGCGCCGAGCATAGGATGATTCCACTGATTGGATGAACAGGCATTGGCGCACGACCGCAATCAGGCCGCAGCGCGATCTTGGGGCAATTCAGCCGACGCTATTCCAGCGCGCGATCGACACCCAGCAATACGGACGGAATGAAGACGCGGCCCCGTGCCGGACGCACGCGCTGCGCGTCGCGCTCGCGCCGTTCCTTTTGCGCGACCGGCGCGTCGATTGGCTGGCCCTGGGTCGCGGAAGTACGGGCTGCACTGCGCGAGTTGTCAGACGCGCCGATCTCTGTCTCCGCGGCGCCATTCATCCGCGCCTGGGCCGGACCGGCCTGCGCGACAAGCCCCGTCATCAGGGCCAAAATGGCAAGGAGAATGCGTGTCATCTCCGAGCGATATAGGGCCGCCAGCACCAATCGTCCACCCTGCCCGCTTCGCCGTGCCCGAAAAGCCTAACGCCGCGCCTGCCAATGGCAAGCGCGGCGTCCTTGGCTGGGCCGACCGCGAGGCGTTGCGGTCGCCGGAAGCGCTGCTTAGTTCACAGCGTCCTTGAGACCCTTGCCCGCCTTGAACTTCGGCTGGGCCGAAGCCTTGATCTTCATCGGCTCGCCAGTGCGCGGGTTGCGGCCGGTCGAAGCCTTGCGCTTGGCGACCGAGAAGGTGCCGAAGCCAACGAGGCGCACTTCATCACCCTTCTTCAGGGCGCCGGTGATCGCGTCGAAAACGCCTTCGACGGCCTTGGTGGCATCGCTCTTGGTGAGGCCGCTGGCGTCGGCGACGGCGCTGATCAGGTCGTTCTTGTTCATGGGAAACCCCCTACGTTTCAGGAATTGGTGTTTGGTTTGATTCGCCTCGAAAAGCTGGCGGAATTGAGCCGCTTTTCCGGGGACTGTCAAAGCGAAAGCTGTGAAATCGGGCGCGATTATCCACCGTTTCCCGCCATTTTCGACCAACTGACCGCTGCAATGCGACCAACCGGGCGATGCTGCAATGCAGCGACTCGATCCCGGCTGGTTGCAGCGAATCAATGCGCGGTCGGGACCTCGCCCGTGCTGGCACCCGGAACCATGCCTGGCGGGGTCGCCAGATCGTCGGCTTCGGTCCACTCGATCGGCTCCGGCATGGTCACCAGGGCCCGTTCCAGCACCGCGTCGACATGGGCCACCGGAACGATTTCCAGACTGCTGGTGATGTTCGCCGGCAGCTCCACCAGGTCCTTCACGTTGTCCTCGGGGATCAGCACGGTCTTGATCCCGCCGCGCAGGGCCGCGAGCAGCTTTTCCTTCAGCCCACCGATCGCGAGGACCCGGCCACGCAGGGTGACTTCACCGGTCATCGCCACGTCCTTGCGCACCGGGATGCCGGTCAGGGTCGAGACGATCGAGGTCACCATGCCGATCCCGGCGCTGGGGCCGTCCTTGGGCACCGCCCCTTCGGGCAAGTGGATATGGATGTCCTTGCGCGCGATCAGGCTGGGCTTGATGCCATAGGCGGGCGAGCGGGACTTGACGAAGCTGAAGGCCGCCTGGACGCTTTCGTTCATCACCTCACCCAGCTTGCCGGTGGTCTTGATCCCACCCTTGCCCGGCACGGTGACGCTTTCGATGGTCAGCAATTCGCCGCCCACCTCGGTCCAGGCCAGGCCCGTGATGGCACCAACCTGGTGCTCTTCCTCGGCCTCGCCGAAGCGGTACTTGCGGACCCCGGCGTATTCGCCAAGGTTCTGCGGCGTGATGACGACCGAAGTCGCCTTGCCTTCAAGGATCTGCCGCAGGCTCTTGCGGGCCAGCCGGGCGATCTCGCGCTCCAGCGTACGCACCCCGGCTTCGCGGGTGTAGTAGCGGATCAGGTCACGCAGCCCTTCGGTGGTCAGGGTGAACTCACCCTGCTTGAGGCCGTGGGCCTCGACCTGCTTGGCCACCAGGTGCCGTTCGGCAATCTCGACCTTCTCGTCCTCGGTATAGCCTTCCAGCCGGATGATCTCCATCCGATCAAGCAGCGGCTGCGGCAGGTTGAGGCTGTTGGCCGTGCAGACGAACATCACGTCCGACAGGTCGATATCCAGTTCCAGATAGTGATCCTGGAACTTGGCGTTCTGTTCGGGATCGAGCACTTCCAGCAGGGCCGAAGCCGGATCGCCCCGGAAGTCCTGGCCCAGCTTGTCGATCTCGTCGAGCAGGAACAGCGGATTGCTGGTCCCGGCCTTGCGCAGGTTGGTGACGATCTTGCCCGGCAGCGAACCGATATAGGTCCGGCGGTGGCCGCGAATCTCGGCCTCGTCGCGCACGCCGCCCAGCGACTGGCGGATGAACTGGCGGCCGGTCGCCTTGGCGATCGACTTGCCCAGCGAGGTCTTGCCCACGCCCGGCGGGCCGACGAGGCACAGGATCGGCCCCTTCAGCTTGTTGGTGCGCGCCTGGACCGCGAGGTACTCGATGATCCGGTCCTTGACCTTGTCGAGGGCATAGTGGTCATCGTCCAGCACCGCCTGGGCAGCCGGAATGTCGCGCTTCAGCTTGCTCTTCTTGCCCCAGGGCAGGCCCAGCAGCACGTCGAGGTAATTGCGGATCACAGTCGCTTCCGCGCTCATCGGCTGCATGGTCTTCAGCTTCTTGAGCTCGGCATTGGCCTTGGCCCGGGCTTCCTTCGACAGCTTCAGCTTGTCGATCTTGTCCTGCAGTTCCTGGATCTCGTTGGCTTCGCCATCGTCGCCGCCGCCCAGTTCCTGCTGGATCGCCTTGAGCTGTTCGTTGAGGTAATATTCGCGCTGGGTCTTCTCCATCTGCCGCTTCACGCGGCCGCGGATACGCCGCTCAACCTGCAGCACGCCCAGTTCGCCTTCCAAGAAGGAAAAGGCCATTTCGAGCCGCTTGAGCGGATCTTCCTCGGTCAGCATGGCCTGCTTGTCGGCCACTTTGGCTTGGATATGCGCGGCGACCGCATCGGCCAGCGCCGAAGCATCGGCGATATCGCCAAGGTTCTCGCCGGCGTCCTGGGGCAGCTTCTTGTTGAGCTTGGCATATTCGCCGAAGGCCTCGACAACGCTGCGCATCATCCCTTCGACTTCGCTGCCGCTGGCCGCGACCGGTTCGATCGGCTCCACCCCGGCAACCATCAGTTCGCCGTTCGCACCGCTTTCCTGCCGCAGGTCGACCAGCCGGGCGCGCTGCCGCGCCTCGACCAGAACCCGCACGGTGCCGTCGGGCAGCTTAAGCAGTTGCAGGACCGTCGCGATCACGCCGACTTCGTAAAGGTCATCGCCATCGGGATCGTCGCAGCCCGGATCGAGCTGGGCGAGCAGGAAGATGTCCTTGTCACCAGCCATGGCCGATTCCAGCGCCGCGACCGACTTCTCGCGGCCAACAAACAGCGGAACGACCATGCCGGGAAACACGACGATGTCGCGCAGGGGAAGCAAGGGCAGCAGGTGCATTTCGAATTCCATCTTCATCCGGCGCCAGCTGGCGCCATCCGGGTGAATCCCGGTCTTGCTGCAGGATATGGGCATGCCCTTGGGCTGGCGCAATGCCTGCCGGTTTCCTGCCTGTGGAAGGCCCGCCATTGCCAAGTCGGGTTGAAGCCCGCATCAAAGGCTGACTGTGATGGGGAGTAATGATCGATGAAGCGCCTAGTCCTTGCCCTTTCGGTTGCCGCATGTTCGCTTTCGGCCCCGGCCCTTGCCAAGGACCGCGTGATCCTCGCCGATCGCTATCTCGATGTGGCGACCGGCCGATATGTCGAGCATCCCGCGATCTTCGTGGATGACAGCGGCCGGATTACCCAGATTGCCGATGCCCGCACGATCCGCCTGTCGAGCGAGGTCGAAACCGTCGACCTCAAGGGCAAGACCGTGCTGCCCGGGTTCATCGACATGCACGTTCACCTTGATAGCCCCGCCGATATAGGCGGCTATCGCGGGCTGGAATTCACCGACAGCTTCTTTGGCATGACCGCCGTGGGCAATGCCCGGGCAATGCTCGACGCCGGGTTCACCACCGTCCGCAATGTCGGTTCGGGCAATCGCAACGACGTGGGCCTTAAGCAGGCGATTGCGGCAGGCTATGTGATCGGGCCACGGATCGTGCCGGCGGGCTATGCCCTGGGCGCAACCGGCGGGCACTGCGATTCGACTTTCCTGCCGCCATCCCTGGAAAAGCCGGAAAAGGAAGAAGGGATCGGGGACAGCGTTGAAGAGCTGCGTCACCAGGTGCGGCGCCAGCGCAAGTATGGCTCCGAAGTGATCAAGGTCTGCGCTACCGGCGGGGTATTCAGCCGCAATACCGAACCCGGCCAGCAGCAACTGACCGAAGCCGAACTGAAGGCGATTGTCGACGAAGCCCAGATGTGGGGCCTGCGCGTGGCCGCCCACGCCCACGGCGCGGCCGGGATTAAGGCGGCAATCAAGGCCGGGATCGACACCATCGAACACGTCAGCCTGGTCGATGATGAGGGGATCAAGCTGGCGGCCGCCCGCGCCAAGCCGGTCTGGTTCAGCATGGATATCTACAATACCGAATACACCCAGGCCGAAGGCAAGAAGAACGGGGTGCTGGAAGACAACCTGCGCAAGGACCGCGAGGTTGCCCAGCTGCAGCGCGACAACTTCCGCAAGGCCCACAAGGCCGGGGTCCGGATGGTATTCGGTTCCGATGCCGGGGTGATGCCGCACGGCGATGCCGGCAAGCAGTTCGCCACCATGGTCCAGTTCGGCATGACCCCGCTGGATACGATCCGCGCCGCCACCATCAACGGGGCCCAGGCGCTGGGCCAGGAAGGTGACGTGGGCCAGATCGCAGCCGGTCGCTTTGCCGACCTCGTGGCCGTTGACGGCGATCCGCTGGCCAACATCCGCCTGCTCGAGCGGCCCGCTGCGGTCATCAAGGGGGGCCGCAAGATCGAGCCGACGCGGTGATGCGGCGGCTTCTGCCATCGCTGCTGGCCCTGTTTTCGGCCACGTTGTCGGCCACGACAGCGCAGGCTGAAACGCTTTACGTCCGCGCCGGGCAGATGATCGACAGCGAGGCCGGAACGGTCTTGCGGGATCGGCTGATCCGGATCGAGGATGGCCGGATCGTCGCGGTGACTGCCTGGTCGCCGCCCCCGCAAGGGGCAAAGGTGATCGACTGGTCAGCCCATTGGGTCTTGCCCGGCCTGATCGACACCCACGTCCACCTTGCCGATATCGAACAGAGCGCCAACGTGGCCGAACCGCTGCTCCATTCCGAAGCCGCGATCGCGCTGCGTGGTGCGGGGCATGCCCGCAAGACGCTGATGGCGGGGTTCACCACGGTCCATGACGTCGGTTCCTATCGCGCCTTTGCCAATGTGGCGCTGCGCGACGCGATCGAGCGGGGCGATGTGATCGGCCCACGGATCTCTGCGGTGGGCGCCTATGTGACCGTGCCGGGCGGCGGCGGCGAAGTGACTGGGCTGGCGCCCGATGTCGCCGTGCCGGCCAGCTTCCGCGCCGGGGTTGCCAGCGGCCCGGCCGAGGTCCGCACCAAGGTCAACTACCTGCTCCAGAACGGCGCGGATTCGATCAAGTTGATCGCTACCGGAGCCGTCCTGACCCAGGGCACCGAGCCGGGCGCGCTGGAAATGAGCGAGGCCGAGATCCGTGCGGCGGTGGAAGCCGCTGCGGCGCGTGGATCGTGGGTTACGGCCCATGCCCACGGCGCTGAGGGGATCAAGGTGGCATTGCGCGCCGGGGTTCGCGGGATCGAGCATGCCAGCCTGATCGACGATGAAGGTATTGCCCTAGCGAAGGCAAAGGGCGCCTTCCTGTCGATGGACATCTACAACGGCGATTTCATTGCCGAAGTCGGCAAGCGCGATGGCTGGTCCGCCGACATCCTGCGCAAGAACGACGAAACGACCGAGGCCCAGCGGATCGGCTTCCGCAAGGCGGTTAAGGCCGGCGTCCAGATTTCCTTCGGCACCGATGCCGGGGTCTATCCCCACGGGCAGAACGCCCGCCAGTTCGCCTATATGGTGCGCTGGGGCATGACCCCGATGCAGGCGATCCAGTCGGCCACGATCGTCGGCGCGCGAATGCTGGGCTGGAGCGAGCGCGTCGGCGCGATTGCGCCCGGCCGCTTTGCCGACCTCGTCGCCCTCGATGAAAACCCGCTGACCGACATCACCGCGCTCGAACGGATCGATCACGTGATGAGGGGTGGCGAGCTGGTCCGCTGACCGGTCGGGATTACATCCCCGGCAGCTTGAACCCCGGCGGCAGGGCCATGCCTTGCTGCATCTTGGCCATTTCCTGGCCGGCAACCTCGTCCGCCTTGGTCCGCGCATCGTTGAAGGCGGCGGCGATCAGGTCTTCGAGGATGCCCTTTTCCTCGGGCTTGAGCAGGCTGTCGTCGATGTTGACGCCGATGATCCGCCCCTTGGCCGAAGCGCGCACGGTTACCAGCCCGCCCCCTGCACGACCTTCCACTTCGATCGCGTCGAGCTTGCTCTGGCTCTCGGTCATCTGCTTCTGGATCGTCTCGGCGGCCTGCTGGGCGGCCTTGAGCAGCTCTTCCATCGACTTCACGCGGTCTTGCTCCATTGCTTGCCGCCGCTCAGCGCAGCGGGCTTGTCATCGATAATCTCGGCTTGCGGGAAGGCCGCAAAGGCAGCCTGGACCAGCGGATGCTGGCGCAGGGCTGCGTCTTCGGCGGCCTTGATCGCCTCGGCCGCTTCGCGCAGGCTGGGCCGACCCTCCCCTTCGCCGCGCTGGACGGTCCAGCGTTCGCCGGTCGCCCGCAGCAGGGCGTCACGCAGGTCAGCACCAAGCTCACCGGAGAAACCCGGAACCAGCGAATAGGTCAGCTCGCCAGGGCGCAGATCGATCACCCGCACCCAGTCGCGCATGGTCTGTGCGACCCGTAGCTGACCAGACTGGTCTACCCGGTCGATCAGGGCTTCCCAGTCCAGCGCCGGGGGCGGTGCCGAAGCAGCCGGTCCGCCGGATGGAGCCGTGCCACCCGCGCTTGCCACGGCGGCCGCCGGCGCCTGGGCCAGCAGATCGCGCAGGGTATCGGCCAGCTTGCCCGGATCGGGCAGGTCGCTGGCGTGCAGCACCCGCAGCAAGGCCATGCGCGCTGCCACCAGCGGATCGGGCGCGGTCCTGACCTCGTCATGTCCCTTGAGGAGGAGCTGCCAGAGCCGGTGCAGCTGCCCGGCCGACAGGCGCTGCGCCCAGTCCTCAATCGCGGCGCGTTCCTCGTTGGAGAACGAGGTTTCGTCACGCCCCAGCTGGGCCAGCGTTACCCGGTGAGTCAGTTCAAGCGCGCCGCGCAGCAGGGCGTGCGGTTCCACGCCCAAGGCGAACTGCTGGTCCACCAGGTCCAGCAGGCCGGCTGCATCGCCGCTGACAATCGCGCCAAACAGGCGGCGCTGCGCGGTCTTGTCAGCAAGGCCGAGCATGTCCTGCACCTGCGCGGCGGTCACCCGGCCATCGCCTCCCAGGTCGGCATGGGCGATTGCCTGGTCGAGGATCGACAGTCCATCGCGCACCGAGCCATCGGCAGCGGCGGCAATCATCGCCAGGGCCTCGGCCTCGGCCTCGACCCCCTCCTTGCCGCAGATCATCGCGAAATGTTCCGCGAGCAGCTCGGCCGGGATGCGCTTCAGGTCGAACCGCTGGCACCGCGACAGGACAGTCACCGGCAGCTTGTCCACCTCGGTCGTCGCGAACAGGAACTTCACATGCGGCGGCGGTTCCTCCAGCGTCTTGAGCAGCGCGTTGAACGCGTTGCGCGACAACATGTGGACTTCGTCGATGATGTAGATCTTGTAGCGCGCCGAAACGGCGGCATAGCGCACCGCCTCGATGATCTCGCGCACGTCGTCGACGCCGGTATGGCTGGCGGCGTCCATTTCGATCACGTCGATATGGCGGCCCTCGGCAATGGCCACGCAGGGCTCGCATTGCCCGCAAGGGTCAATCGTCGGCCCGCCCTGCCCATCCGGCCCGACGCAGTTCAGCGCCTTGGCGATAAGCCGCGCGGTCGAGGTTTTCCCCACCCCGCGGATCCCGGTCATCAGGAAGGCATGGGCCAGCCGGTCGCGCTTGATCGCATTGGCCAGGGTCTGGACCATGGCGTCCTGCCCGATCAGCTCGGCAAAGGTCTGCGAACGGTACTTGCGCGCGAGGACGCGATAGGGCTGCGCAGCGGCGACTGGCGCGGGCGCGGCTAGAGGCGCAGGCGCCTGCGCCGGCGCACCGAACATCGATTCCTGCCCGGCCGCCTCAAGCTCGGCGGCGCTGGGGCCATCGTCCTGCGGTTCATCGCCAAAGATGTCTGGTGAATCGTCCATTGCGCCCGACAATAGGGGGAGCACCGTCGATTGTCGAAGGGCGAAAAGGACGATACCCTCAGTTGCGGAAAGGATCGCCGATGACCATGCCCGCGCCGCTTGCCTTGAGACTGCTTCCGATGTTGCTCGGCGGCATCCTGATCGCGACCCAACCCGCGCGCGGCAGCGAAGCCGCAGTCGATCCGCTGATCGCGAAGTATCGTCTGGCCGTGCCCGATCTGGCCCTGTGCAACGATGCCGGGCAGCGCGACGCCTTCATGCGCGAAGCCGAACAGAACCCACCTGACCAGTCGCTGGCCGCCAATTACAATGCCCGGCGCGAGGAGCAGCTCAAGTCACGCATGACCGCCGTCGGCCTGAACCAGCGCGAACGCGGCCAGATCGCCATGAACGCGCTCAACCATCCCGAATTCAAGGCGGCGCTGGCCAGCAACCTCGATGCGGTCAAGGCAATGATTACGGCGGCCCAAGCCGCTGCCGAGGCGAAGGATCCAGCCGATCAGTGCCGGGCCGTGATCGAAATGCGCAGCCACCTTGCCTCGACCATCGACGGGGCCAACCGGCAGTGGGATCTGATGGACCGGATGGTGGCCGAAGAGGCCACCCGGCGCGGCAAGGCGCTGCCCTGAACCGCAAGCGCAACCCGAAAAAGGGGAAAAGGAGCCGGCCGACCCGCCGCAACCCGTTGTGGCTGCTTCCTTCCGGACCTGACCAGGTTGGCGGACGCAAGCGTCCGACCGACTCCCGGCGCGGCATATGGCCAGCTTGTCGCGTTTACGCAAGTCTGGCGATGCGAATCGTTCTATCATGCGCTTCGACTCGCTCCGGAGGGGTGTGGTTGGCCGGTTCGCCCTCCCCTGGGTTGGCCGGTACGGAAGCTGCCGACTGCCTTACAGCGCGACCCGGGCAGTCGGCAGCTCCGATCACTAATCCAGCCCAATCCCCAGACGCTTGGCCTCCGCTTCGAACGCGGCGTTGATCCTGGCCAGTCGCGCAGCCTCGCCCCCGGACTTGCCCGTCTCGGCCGCGGCCAAGGAAGCCATTGCCCGACATTCCGCCGCCGCATCGCCCTGCTTGCGCGCCTTGTCCATCGCCACGACGCTCCCGGCAAAGGCGATGAAGTCCTTTTCCATTTGCACAGCCTCGCGCGGGGCGACCTTTTCCTCGATGTCCCACAGCGCCTGGTGGTTGATCTTGCCTGATCCGGCCATTTTCCAGCGCAGCCAGATCCGCAGCCGCGATTGATAGCGCTCCTGATCGGAGGCCTCATCCATCGAATCCGTTACGCCGGTGCGATCCCCTGCGGTCAACCGCGCCATCATCTTCTCGCGGAAGGCCGGATCGTCACAGTCCTGCGCACGCAGGTTGGCTAGCGGCTGGTCATGGCCTTGCGGCGGAACGGGGCGCGGCGATCCCGGCGCCAGCACTTCCTGGCTTTCCGCTTCACTCAGTTTCAGCAGGTCCAGCCCGCCACAATTCAGCAGCACCGCACCGGGCGCATCGAACTGCAACAGGAACCGCCGCAGACCATCGGCGGTTGGCAGATCCTTGGTATAGACCATCGGGCTCATCATGTAGGTCGCAAAGACTTTTGGCCCGTCGGAGCGGACCCAGCCATTGGCTTCCAGCTGTCCGACCATCTTTTCAACGAAGTTGCGGTTGTCATCGCCATCCGGGCTGGCCCCGTTGAACTCGATGGCGCTGAGCTGCTCCGACCAGGGCGTGTAGACTGCGCGGGCTTCTTCGAATGGTGCGATCGGCGTCCCACCAATCGAGAAGGCCTTGCGCAGCTCCGGGTCCTGCTTCGCCTCGCCATACCCCAAACGCAAGGAGGTGGCGCCACCGACTGGACAAAGCTGGGTCTCAATCGTCTGGATCGAAGGAATGGTAACTGCCGCATGCGCGGTCGGCGCAAATGCCCCACCCAGCGCCGGCAAAACCGCCAACGCGATCAATCTCGATTTCATGAAGACTCCCGGATGTGACACCACCCCGGGTTGAGGTGATAGCGCACTAACCGGAGCTGAACAGCCTATTTGAAATTGTCGGCGTAAGCTTGCAACTTCAGCCGCCGCGGCGGGGTGGCGTGGATTGTGGCGCTGATGCCGTGCTTTTCGGCATAGGCCTTCGCCTTGGCGGCGCTGTCGAACTTCAGCTGCACCTGGGCCTGGGTGTCGCCCGAACCAGACCAGCCCATCAGCGGATCGGGCTTGCGGGCTTCCGCAGGCGCGAATTCCAGGATCCACTGGCCCAGCAGGGCCTGACCCGATTGCATGGCGTTCTTGGGGCGCTGAAAGATGCGTACTGGCATGGCCGCTGCCCTGCTGCGAATCGCGCCGCAAATCAAGCCCTGTTCACTTCCGGCCGGTCGAAGCGTTGAAGGCGTTCTTGGTCTTGAGGCTGGGCGCTTCGGTCCAGGGCGCATCCGGCCAACGGTGCTTGGGATAGCGCCCCTTCATGTCGCGCTGCACGTCCTTCCACGATCCGCGCCAGAAGCCGGGCAGATCGCGGGTGGTCTGCAATGGCTTGCCGCCCGGATCGGTCAGCTTGAGCAAGAGCGGCTGCGGCGGCTGACCGAACATGGGGTGGCGGTCCAGCCCGAACAGCGCCTGGACCCTGAGTTCGACCGACGGCCCGCCGGGATCGTCGTAATCGATCGCATGGCTGGTTCCCACCGGGGACGTGAACTGCGCCGGGGCCAGCCGCTCAAGGCTCTGCTGGTCGGCATAGTCCAGCCAGGCCCGCAGCGCCTCGTGCAGCCGCGCTGGGTCGAGAGCGTCCAGCCGTCGCTCCAGCAAGGGCCCCAGCCAGACATCGAGATCGGCCAGCAAGGCTTCATCGGAAAGCGCGGCAATCCCGGCAAAGCGCGCCCGGCGACGCAAACCAAGGCTGGCCTTGCTGAGGGGGATCAATCCCAGGCCGTCACTCCGGATCCGTTCGATCAGGAATGCGCGGATGGCGGATGGATCGGGCGCGGGGTCGGAACCGCGAGCCAGGGCGATTGCACCAAGCCGAGATTCAACCAGCGCCTCGACCCGCCGTTCATCGGCCACCCAGCGCAGCACCGAACGCCGCTCGATCCGGTGGGCCAGCCAGCGCAGCACCTCGGCCTCGGTCAAGGCAATCGCGCCGGTGATCCGGGCGCCCTTGGCCTCGCCCTGGGCATCGCCAACGGCGAGCCATTCAGCCCGCGCGAGCGTTGAGGCGGGATCAAGCCGCAGCCCGCAACCACCGGCGGTCAGCCAATGCTCGCCGCTTGCATCCCGGCGCTTTGCGAGGTTGTCTGGAAAGGCTTCGGCCAACATCACGGCCAGGGGTGGCGCCTCACCAGCAGGCTTGCCGACCAGCCGCCGCGCCTGATCGGCCCAGCGCCGCGCGAGCTGGCGCGAGGCTTCGGCCCGTGGGGAGCGATCCCCTGTCCAGCGGTCCAGCCGCATGGCCAGGTCTTCCCCCCGCCCGCCCAGCCCCCGTTCCTGGAGCAGCAGGGCAAGTTGAGCCGCTTCATCCGCCGCGTCATGCTGCGCAGCATAAAGCAACATATGCGCCTCGCCCGGGGCCATCGGCAGGGCGGCCATGCTGCGCCCGTGCGCGGTGATCAAGCCAGCCAGATCAAGCGCACCAAGTGATTGTAAACTGGCTTTTGCTGCAGCCAATGCTGCAGCCGGCGGCGGATCGAGCCAGGCCATTTGCTGCACCTCTGTTGCACCCCATTGGGCCAGGGTCAGCAACAGCGGCGCGAGATCGGAGGTGAGGATCTCCGGCGGCTCGAAAGCGGGCCGTCCGGCATGGGCAGCCTCTTCCCACAGGCGATAGGCCACGCCCGCTCCCTGCCGCGCCGCGCGCCCAGCCCGCTGCGCGGCGGCGGCCTGCGATGCGCGATGCGTCACCAGCCGGGTAACGCCGGCGGCCTTGTCAAATTCCGCCCGGCGCGACAGGCCGGCATCGACCACTACCGCCACGCCATCGAGCGTCAGCGACGTTTCGGCAATCGCCGTGGCCAGCACGATCCGCCGCCTGCCCTGCGGATCGCGGCGGATCGCGGCGCGCTGGGCAGCGGGTTCGCATTGTCCGTGCAGCGGCAGGATCGGCACATCGGGCAGCTTTTGCACCAGGCGTTCGCGGGTCCGCTCGATTTCCCCGACGCCCGGCAGGAAGGCCAGCACATCGCCGCGTTCCTCACGCCAGGCGGTCAGGACGGCCTGGGTCATCGCCTCGTCCAGCCGCAGTTCCGGCCGGGCGCCCAGCCAGCGGATGGTCAGCGGATGGGCCTTGCCCTCGCTTTCAATCACTGGCGCATCGCCGAGCAGCCAGGCGAAGCGCGCACCATCGAGCGTAGCCGACATCACCACCAGCCGCAGGTCCTCGCGCAGCACCGACTGGCTCTCGATCGCCAGGGCAAGGCCCAGATCGCTGTCGAGGTGCCGCTCGTGCGCCTCGTCGAACAGGACAGCCGAAACGCCCGCCAGTTCCGGATCGCCCAGCAGAGTGGAAACGAAGATGGCCTCGGTCATCACGAGGACGCGGGTCTTGCCCGATCGCTTGCTGTCGAGCCGGGTGAGATAGCCGATGGTCTGACCAACCGGCTCCCCCAGCAGTTCGGCCATCCGCTCGGCTGCGGCGCGCGCCGCCACTCGCCGGGGGGACAGCACGATCACGCTGCCGGTGCACCAGGGCTCGGCCAGCAGCGCGGGCGCCACCGCCGTGGTCTTGCCCGCACCGGGCGGGGCAATCAGTACGGCGCCTGCCCGCGCGCGGAGCGCGGCCAGCAGGTCCGGCAATATGGCATGAATGGGAAGCTGGTCGGCCAATCCCGGCTTAGAACCGCCGGGCAACGGCGAATTCGGCCGCTTCCACCATCGCCGCATGGGCCGCCCCGGCCGGGAAGCCGGCGATGGCATCAATCGCGCGCTGGGCAAAATGGCGGGCCCGCTCACGCGTGGCGCTGACCGTATCGTGTCGCCCGATCAGTTCGACGGCATAGGCCAGGTCTGCATCGGAGGTGCGGTGGCCCTGGATCGCGTCCTGCCAGAACCGGCGCTCCTCGCCGGAGCCACGAGCATAGGCCAGGATCACCGGCAGGGTCATCTTGCCCTCGCGGAAGTCATCGCCCTTGCCCTTGCCCATTTCGCCAGCGTCGGAATCATAGTCCATCGCGTCATCGACCAGCTGGAAGGCAATGCCCAGGTTGCGGCCATAGTCTTCCAGCGCGCGCTCGTCTGCTTCGCTGCGTTCAGCCACGACGGCGGCAATCCGGGTGGCGGCGGCAAACAGCGCGGCGGTCTTCGAACCGATGATCGACAGGTAGCGTTCCTCGCTCGTCTCGATCTGGCGCTGGGCAGTCAGCTGGTCGACTTCCCCTTCCGAGATCACCGAGCTTGCGTTGGAGAGGATCTTCAACACCTTGAGGCTGCCGTCTTCCACCATCAGTTCGAAAGAGCGGGTAAACAGGAAGTCACCGACCAGCACGGTCGCGGGATTGCCGAACACGATATTGGCGGTGGACTTGCCGCGGCGCAGTTCGCTGCCGTCAACAACATCGTCATGCAGCAGGGTGGCGGTGTGGATGAACTCCACTGCTGCGGCCAGCTTGTGATGGCGCGTGCCGTGGTAATCGCACAGCGCGGCACCCGCCAAGGTCAGCATCGGCCGCATCCGCTTGCCACCGCCCGCGATCAGGTGTCCGGCCAAGGTCGGGATCAGCGGGATGCGGCTTTGCATCTTTTCGAGGATGACGGCGTTGACCGCATTCATCCCTTCGGCAGTGAGCGCAAGCATGGGCGCCAGCGAGGGGGCGGACGCGCGGGGGCGCAGCGGTACGATATCAGCGCTCATCGGCCCTGCCCCTAGCCAGCATTGGCCCGGCTCCGCAAGTGCAATCGCAGCAATGGCCTTTCGCAAAACTGCATGCTAGCGACAGGCCATGACCGAGCCCGTTCGCACTCCCGACCCCGTCCTCGCCGGCTATCGCGCCTCGATCGACAATATCGATGCGGCGCTGATCCACATCCTGGCCGAGCGGTTTCGCATCACCAAGGCGGTTGGCGCCTACAAGGCCGAGCACAACCTGCCCGCCTCCGACCCGGGCCGCGAGGAACGCCAGATCGCCCGGCTGCGGCAGCTGGCGAGCGAGGCCAATCTCGATCCCGAATTCTCCGAAAAGTTCCTGCGCTTCATCATCCAGGAAGTGATCCGCCATCACGAACAGGCGGCGGGCAAGTAGCGCTTCCGGGTCAGGGCGCGTCGCGTAGCCAGCGGCTTTCGATAATCAGGAAGCCCGCTCCGGGAGCGCTGCTCTCGCTAATGGCAGCGGCTTCCCGCAGCGCGGCAACGTCGCGGGCATTGCAGGCCATATCGTGTACCAAGCGCATGCCGGCATAAGGCCGGGCGGTCACGAAGCGAGGTCCCCCCGAGGCATCCTTTTCCCCGCGGGCGAGAGGGCCACACATCACCGGCCAGCGCCGGGCCGAGATGATCCGCCCTTCGGCATCGAACCCGGTCGGCTTCACCGCGAGGTACAGGTAGGTGACCTTACCCCTGAATGCCGGTGGAGGTGCGCCTGGGTTCGGTTTGGTGGCATCGAAGCGCAACTGGTCTACCATCGGAGTGCCATCGGTGAGCACGTGGTCGATCCGATCCCACTTGGCTGGGTCGTAGCGCACCGCATCGGGCAATGACCGATCGTTTGGCGGACCGGAATAGGCTCCATCGATGATCAGGATCGGGCTGGCACAGTCGGGCATGGCAGCCAGGCTGGTCGTGGCAGAGACCGGGCAATCGGCCTTTTCGAGCATGACCCACAGGCCGGTCTTCTGCTGCACCGGCCCCGGCTCTGTGAACCAGGGCTCGTCGGAAATGACCATGTTGCAACCGCTCAGCACCAGACCAAGCGCGACAGTCAGCAAGCGGTTCCTTATGGTCATCCGTCCTTTCGCGCAATCGCCCGCGGCAACCGCAGTTTCACCAACAGGCCGCCCAGATCCTCGCTTTCATCTAGCAAGACCGACCCGCCATAAATCTCAGCCACATCGCGGACGATCGCCAGCCCCAGTCCCGTCCCGGGCTTGCCGGTATCGAGCCGCGCGCCGCGATCGAAGATCCGGGTGCGCTCGGCCTCGGGAATACCCCGGCCATCGTCCTCCACCCAGATCTCGCACCAGCCAGGTTCGCCGGTCGGATCAATCGTGACGAATACGGAACCGCCGCCATATTTTGCGGCATTTTCGATCAGGTTGCCCAGGATTTCATCCAGGTCCTGTCGTTCAATGGCCACGGCGGCATCGCGGTTGCCGTCAAGGTCGAAGCGGGTCCGCTCGTAAAGCCGGGTGACCGCGCGCAGCACGGCCTCCACGCTCTCGGCCACGCCCGACCGGCTCAAACCGACCGCCCGGCGGCCCACGGCACGGGCGCGGGCAAGGTGGTGATCGACCTGGCGCCGCATGACCGCCGCCTCACGGATCACCGTGTCGGCCAGATCCGGCGCCTTCGCTGTGGCCGCGTTCATAACCACGGTCAGCGGCGTCTTGAGCGCATGGGCCAGGTTTCCGGCATGGGTCCGCGCTTCCTCAGCCTGCTTTTCCGAGTGGGCCAGCAAGGCGTTGAGTTCCTGAACCAGCGGCTGCACTTCTAATGGCAGGGGCTCGGTCAGGCGGTTCTGGCCGGTTTCGCGGAGGTGCTGAATCGCCAGCCGCACCCGCCGCAGCGGCCCCAGGCCATACCACGTCTGCAGCATGGCCATGCCGAACAGGCCAAGGCCAAGAACCAGGAAGCTCCAGACCAGGATCGAGCGGATGCGATTGATCTGCTCATCCAGGTCCTGGCGCGATGCCGCCACGGCGAATTGCCAGCGCGTCTCGCTGTCTGGCAGGATCACCGACCGCTCGATCACTCGCAGCGGTTCATCGGCGAACTGGAAGTTGTCATAGAGGTGCGGGGCCTTGTCGAAATGGTCGCCCTTCAGCTCCAGGCCCTTGTCCCACAAGGATCGCGATGGAAAGTTCTCGTGCCCTTTGCCGGTGACCAGCCAGTATCGACCGCTGTTCGGCTCAAGAAACCGCTGGTCGCCCAGCGGGCGGTTGAAGAACACCTCGCCATCCGGACCAATCTCGGCCGAGGCGATCATCGCGTTCATGACGTTGACCAGCTGCTCGTCGAAATTGCGGCTGACCAGCCCGGTCAGTGTACGATCAAGCGCGAAACCACCCAGCGACAGCAGGATGACAATCCACCCCGCGGCGATGATCAGCATCCGGCGCGAAAGCGAGCCGGTGTGCGAAGTCACCCGGCCGGTCGGCTCGCCCTCGTCCATCCCGGATCAGCCGCGGCCACCCTCGGCCGGATCGTCGAGGCTGTAGCCAAGGCCGCGGATCGTGGTGATCACATCGGCACCCAGCTTCTTGCGGATACGGGTGACAAAGACTTCGATCGTGTTCGAATCGCGGTCGAAATCCTGGTCATAGATGTGTTCGATCAGCTCGGTCCGGCTGACCACCTTGCCCTTGTGGTGAAGCAGGTAAGACAGCAGCTTGTATTCCTGCGCGGTCAGCTTCACCGGCTCGCCATTCAGCGTCACGCGGCCCGAACGGGTATCGAGCCGCACTTCGCCGGCGGTCAGCTCGCTGGAAGTATTGCCCGAAGCGCGGCGGATCAGCGCGCGCAGGCGGGCGATCAGCTCTTCTGTCTGGAACGGCTTGGCCAGGTAATCGTCAGCCCCGGCATCGAGCCCGGCGACCTTGTCGGACCAGCTGTCGCGCGCGGTCAGCACCAGCACCGGGAACTTGCGGCCTTCCTTGCGCCACATGCCCAGCACGGTCAGCCCGTCAATCTCCGGCAGGCCCAGGTCGAGGATTACAGCGTCGTATTCCTCGGTCGAGCCCATGAAGTGCCCGTCTTCGCCATCGGTCGACAGGTCGACGGCATAGCCCGTGGCCTCGAGCGTTGATTTGAGCTGCTTGCCGAGGGTCGGTTCGTCCTCGACGATCAGGATACGCATTTCACAATTCCCCGTTTCAGGCCGATGTTTTGCGGCGGGCCGTCATGGCCGTCAAGCTATCCCGCCAAGCTTCAGCGCGACTGCCGGATAACCTCGCCGGTGCGGGCGTCGACATCGACGAACAGCACCCGGCCATCGCGAATGAACTTCAGCCGATAGGTCAGCGAGGCCGGATCGTATTCCGGGCCAAGATACTGCGCCCCCGGCATCATCGGCAGCACCCGGCGTTCAATCTCGCGCAGCGGGCGGACGTTACCGGCGCGCAAGTCCTTGCGGGCCATGCCAGCTTCATCCCCCTGGCTGGCCAGCGCAGGTGCAGTGGGGGCCGAGGCGAGTACCGAGGCGACAAGAGCAAAGGCAATCAGACTGCGGATCATGTCGGGCGACCTAGACTGGCGGGATTGAACGGTCCGTGAATGGATCAGGCGGTGCGCAGGCGCTCGACATAGCGGCGGCGCAGTTCGCTGGTGAGCGTGCCGGGGCCACCATTGCCGATCGGCTTGCCGTCGACCTCGACCACCGGCAGCACCAGCGCGCTGGCGCTGGACACAAAGGCCTCGCGGGCGGCGAACAGTTCCTCAACCGAAAACGCCCGTTCCTCGACCATCAGGCCCATCTCGCGGGCGATCGGCAGGACGGACAGCCTCGTCACCCCCGGCAACACGCCATGATCGACCGGATGCGAAACCAGCACGCCACGCGCATCGATGATATGGGCATTGGCGCTGGTCGCCTCGGTGATGAAGCCGTCATCGACCAGCCAGGCATCGTCCACCCCGGCCTCACGCGCCGCTTCCTTGGCCAACACGGCATAAAGCAACTGCGTGGTCTTGGCCTGGCGCAGCGCCCAGCGGCCTTCGGGATGCAGGATCACCTTCAAACCTTCGCGCGCCTTGGGCTGGTCCACGACCGGCGCGGCCTGGGAGAAGGCGAAGCGGGTGGGTGCAACGGGATCGAGCGGCGAGAGAAAGTCGCGATCGGCCGGCGCGCCGCCCGTGACCTGCAGGTAGATCCGCCCCTCGGTCAGCTGGTTGCGTTCGATCAGGCCGTTCAACACGACAGGCCAGTCGGTCTCGTCGGCGATCCGGGCCAGCGCCATCGAGCGGGTCAGCCGGGCCGAATGGTGCGCCCAGTTGCAAAACCGCCCGTCGATCACCGGGGTAACCTCATAGACCCCCTGGGCGAAGAGCAGGCCGCGATCGAAGATCGGCACGCGTGCTTCGGTTTCAGGGAGAAATTCGCCGTTGAGCCAGACTGTCCGCATGGATTGTTCCTGTGGCCCCGCGCGGCAACGCTTGTCAACGCGGTTGGGCTTGTCAACGCGGTTGGGCCTGCCTAGGGCCCGCGGACCATGGCACAGGCACCGATCCTCAGCTGGGAAGAACTCAGCCTTCAGCAAGGCTCCGGCTGGCTGTTCCGCGACCTCGATCTCCACATCGGCCCGCGCGACCGGCTGGCACTGATCGGCCGCAACGGCGCGGGCAAGACCACCTTGCTGCGCCTGATCTCGGGCGAGATCGAGGCGGACAAGGGCAAGCGCTCGATCCAGCCCGGCACGAAGATCGTAACCCTGGAGCAGGACCCTTTCTTCACCGGCTATGACACGCTGATGGACTTTGCCCTCCACGGCAAGGACGCCCCGCCCCGGCACGAAGTGGAAGCCATCGCCGGGCAGCTGGGCATCGACATGAGCCGCAAGGCCGACAGCGCCAGCGGTGGGGAGCGCCGCCGCGCCGCCCTCGCCCGCGCGCTCGCCTCTGATCCCGACCTGCTGCTGCTGGACGAGCCGACGAACCATCTCGACCTCGCCGCGATCGACTGGCTGGAAGACTGGCTGGGTCGTTACAAGGGCGCCTTCGTGGTGATCAGCCACGACCGCACCTTCCTCGAACGACTGACCAAGGCGACGATCTGGCTCGATCGCGGCTCGCTGCGCCGCAAGGAGATCGGCTTTGGCGGTTACGAGGCTTGGATGGAACAGGTCTATGCCGAGGAAGCCCGCGCCGCCGAGAAGCTCGACGCCAAGCTGAAGATCGAGGCGCACTGGCTGGAGCGCGGGGTCACTGCGCGGCGCAAGCGCAATCAGGGCCGGCTTGAGAAGCTGTGGGAAATGCGCGCCCAGCGCGCCGCCATGCTCAATCCCCAGGGCGCGGCCAAAATGAAGCTGGTGGCCGATGACGTGAAGACCAAGTCGGTCATCGTCGCCGACAAGGTGACCAAGCGGTTCGGGGAACGGACCATCATCAAGGACTTCTCGCTGCGCATCCAGCGGGGTGACCGGATCGGCCTGGTCGGCGCCAATGGTTCGGGCAAGACCACCCTGCTCAAGCTGCTGACCGGCGAACTGGCGCCCGACGATGGCACCGTCACCCTCGCCAAGACGCTGCACGGGGTGATGATCGACCAGCAGCGTAGCCTGCTCGCCCCTGAAAAGCGCGTGCGCGACGTGCTGGCCGAAGGGGGCGACTGGATCGACGTGCGCGGGGTGCGAAAGCATATCCAGGGTTACCTCAAGGACTTCCTGTTCGATCCGGGACTGGTAGACGCCAGGGTCGGCACCCTTTCGGGCGGAGAGCGCAGCCGCCTCTTGCTGGCCCGCGAGTTCGCCCGGATGTCGAACCTCTTGGTGCTGGACGAGCCGACTAATGACCTCGATCTCGAAACGCTCGATCTCCTGCAGGAGGTCATTGCGGACTATGACGGCACGGTCCTGATCGTCAGCCACGACCGCGATTTCCTTGACCGGACCGTAACCATCACGCTTGGCCTCGACGGCAGCGGCAAGGTCGATGTAGTGGCCGGCGGCTATGCCGACTGGCAAAAACAGCGGACCCAGCGGGTCGCAGCGACCAGGTCGGCCAAGCCCGCCGCGACAGTTGCACCGCCCGCCCCGCCGCCACCGCCGAAGAAGGCCAAGCTCTCCTACAAGGACCAGCGCGATTACGACCTGCTGCCCGGCCGGATCGAGGAACTGCTGGCCCAGATCGCCCGCGACGAGGCGGCACTGGCCGATCCCGCGCTCTACACCCGCGATCCGGCGAAGTTCGCCGCCCTGACCAAGGCCATCGACGACGCCCGCGCCGAAAAGGATGCCGCCGAGGAGCGCTGGCTGGAACTGGCCGAACTGGTGGAGGGCTAGTCACCTGATCCGGTAGTATCCCGCCACCCGATCGAGCGCGATGCGCAGCACCAGCTTGCCGCTGCGCGCCGGCCAGGCCAGCGCCCGCTCGGCGCTTGCGAGGCTTTCCCCGGCGCAGACCACCCGCCACAGGATATCGCTGAGGTCCCGGCCCGCCATGGCCAGCGCGCCATCGAAGCGCTCCCGCGCGGCCAGTTGCCGCTCGGTCAGATTGAGGCCGCGTTCACCCCCGCGGTGGACAACATGGACAACGTCCCAGCGCATAGTTACCCCGGCCCCCAGCTGGGCCCGCTCATAGTCGCGGCGCAGGCATTCTCCGGCAGCCAACTGCGCATCGCTCAGGTGCCCGCGCGCGTGGAGCCAGGTCAGCGGGCTTTCGGCAAGATTGACCGTCACCCGCCGCCGTCCGGCCCGCGGACTGTTGGTCATGGGCCCATCGCTACCCAGTTCGCGTTCGACAAGCTGCCGCTTCATGTCTGCTCCCATCATCAGGTCGGAAACGCGCCTTGCCAAATGGGTTGATCTGTAGGAAAGCTGAAAAACCAATATGGTTAGAAAGGACTGCCGGTGATCAACCGCATCCGCGATATCCGCAAGGAAAAGGGCCTGACCCTGGCCGATGTGGCCGAACGCTGCTCACCGCCCACCACTGCCCAGACCATTGGTCGGCTCGAAACGGGGATGCGCCAGCTGTCGCTCACCTGGATGAACCGGATCGCCGCCGCGCTGGAGGTGGAGCCTGAGCTGCTGGTACGTGGTGCCGAGGCCGAACAGCCGCGCTATGTCGCCCGTTTTACCGAGCAGGGCGCCGAGGCCCTGCCCGCGCCGCGCGATGCCATCCTGCCATCGGCGTTGGGTGGGGATGCTCCGTTGATCGCCCTGGCCATCGATGCCAGTGCGGGCGACTATCGGGCTGGTGACCAGGTGTGGCTGCGCCAGCACGGGCCGGACCAGGCCGCACGCCTGCTCAATCGCGATGTTCTGGCCCCCCGATCCGGTGGGCGTTTTGCCTTTGGCCGCCTGATCGACCGCGACGAGCACCGCATTGCCATCCTGCCGCCCGGTCCCGGCGGCCGTCAGGTGGTGATCGAAAACCCGGCCTGGATCGCCGTGACCGAGATGCTGGTCCGCAGACTGTGAGCAAGTCGGCGGATCGCCCCTTGCGCGTGCTATCGCTCAGCACGCTTTACCCACACGACCTCGCCCCGGGGTTCGGTGTTTTCGTGGATCGGCAGATGCAGGCCGTCGCGGCGCGCGGCGATGTCGATCTGACTCTCGTCAGCCCGCTGGGCTTGCCGCCCTTCCCGCTCTCGCTCCATCCGCGTTACCGCGCGCTGCGGGCGCTGCCGGAACAGGAGCAGTGCGGCAAGGTACGGGTGATGCGCCCGCGTTTCACCCTGCTGCCGGCAATCGGCGCGCGGTTCAATGCCGGGGCGATTACCCGCGCGGTCCTGCCGCTGGCGCGCGAACTGCACGCCCGGCAGCCGTTCGATCTGATCGACGCGCAGTTCTTCCATCCGGACGGTCTGGCGGCGGTCCGGATCGCGGAGGCGCTGAACCTGCCGGTGTCGATCAAGGCACGCGGCGCCGATATTCATCATTGGGGCCGCCACAAGGGGACAGCGGCTCAGGTGCTGGCAGCCGGGCAGCGCGCCACAGGCCTGCTTGCCGTGGCAGAGGGTCTTGCCAACGACATGGTTGCGCTGGGCCTCCCGCACGAGAAGATCGGCATTCACCGCACCGGCCTCGATGCCGACCTGTTTCGACGCTACAATCGGCGAATGTGCCGCAACCAGCTCGGCTTGCCCTGCAATGCAAGGGTGCTGGCCACGGTTGGCGCGCTGATCCCGCGCAAGGGGCAGCGCTTTGCAATCGAAGCCCTGGCCGAATTGCCCGACGCGATCTTGCTGCTGGCGGGCCGGGGTGAAGACGAGGCGATGCTGCGCAGCCTGGCCGAGCGGCTGGGCGTGGCCGATCGCGTGCGGTTCCTTGGGGCCGTGCCGCACGGCGAACTGCCGATCGTGCTCAATGCAGCCGATATCTTCGTGCTGCCGTCCGCCAGCGAAGGACTGGCCAATGCCTGGGTCGAGGCGCTGGCCTGCGGCACACCGGTCATAACGACGCCGATCCCGGGCGCGCAGGAACTGCTGACCAACCCGGCCTGGGGGCGGATGGTACCCCGCGAGGGCCCGGCAATCGCCGCCGCCGTGCGCGATATCCTGTCAGCCCCGCCCGCGCCCGAAACGGTCCAGGCCGCCGTTGCGGGGATGAGCTGGCAGGCCAACGCCGCCGCGCTGGTGGCGCATTGGCGGCGTCTGGTCGCCGCTTAGGACTTCTCGCGCGCCAGCCGTTCCTGCCGCTCGATCTCGCTCTCGACCTGCACGAAGCTGCTGGAGCTGACCTTCAGCCAGATCAGGATCGGCGCGGCCATGTAGACCGAGCTGTAAGTGCCGACAAAGATCCCCAGCGTGATCGCGGCGGTAAAGCCGAAGATGACATTCGGCCCCAACAGCAGCAGCGCCAGCAGGGTGATGAGGACCGACAGCGAAGTCACGATCGTCCGGCTGAGCGTTTCATTGACCGACAGGTCGAGCAGCTCGGGCATCGGCATCCGGCGATACTTCTTCAGGTTCTCACGGATGCGGTCATAGACCACGATGGTGTCGTTGAGTGAGTAGCCGATCAGTGTCAGGATCGCGGCGACGATATTGAGATCGAACTCCATCTGCGTCACCGCAAACAGGCCGAGCGTCAGCGACACGTCATGAACCAGCGCGTAAAGCGCGCCCACCCCGAACTGCCATTCGAACCGCACCCAGATATAGATCGAAATCGCGATAACCGCAGCGATCAGTGCCTGCATGCCGGTCTTGAACAATTCGCCCGAGACCTTGCCGGATACCGAATCCACCCCATCGATCCGGGCATCGGGATGGCCCTCCTTGATCGAAGCGGTGATCTTGCGGGCCATCTGGTCGGCCAGATCAGTGTTCCGCTCCGATCCCTCGGGCAGTTTCATCCGGATCGAGACCTCATTCGGCTTGCCGAACTGCTGGATGATCGGCTCGCCATAGCCCAATTGGCCAACCGTCTGCCGCAGCTCGGCGACAGGGGCCTCGGCAGTGCGTTCGAAGGTGACGCGGATCATCTGGCCGCCGACGAAGTCGACCCCCAGGTTCAGCCCCTTGGTCAGGATCAGGCCCCACGAGGCCAGGATCAAGAGAGTGCTGATCACGTAGAACGGCACCCGCCAGCGCAGGAAGCGGATGTTGGTGTTGTCGGGAACAAGCTTGAGCAGTTTCATCGGTTTCGTTCCTTACAGCACCAGTTCGCTCGGCCGCGCGCGGCGCAGCCAGCCGACCACCCACATGCGGGTCAGGGTCACCGCGGTGAACACCGAGGTCGCGATCCCGATCATCAGCACGATCGCGAAGCCGCGGACCGGGCCAGAGCCGAACAGGAACATCAGGGTGGCCGCGATCACGTTGGTGATATTGGCATCGAAAATCGCGCGGCTGGCTTCGGTGTAGCCCATTTCCACCGCCTGGATCACCTTGCGACCACGCGCGCGCTCCTCACGGATGCGCTCGTTGATCAGCACGTTGGCGTCAACCGCCGCACCGATTGTCAGCACGAAGCCGGCAATCCCGGGCAGGGTCAGCGTGGTGTTCATGATCGCCATGATTCCCAGGATCATCAGCGTGTTGATGATGAGCGCGAGGTTCGTATAGACCCCGAAGCGGCCGTAGGTCGCCAGCATGAACAGCATCAGCGCAATGGTGCCGACACCAAAGGCGATCATGCCCTTCTCGATCGAATCCGCCCCAAGGTCAGGCCCGACCGAGCGTTCCTCCACCACCTTCAGGTCGACCGGCAGTGCGCCGGAACGCAGGGCAATCGCCAGCTGGTTGGCACTTTCGACCGTGAAGCTGCCCGAAATACGGGCCGTGCCGCCGATGATCGGTTCATTGATTACGGGCGATGACAGCACCTTGCCATCAAGGATGATCGCAAAGGGCTTGCCCACGTTTTCGGTAGTCAGCTTGGCGAACTTGGCTCCGCCCTGCTGATCGAAAGTGATGTTGACGATGGCCTCGTTGGTCTGCTGGTCAAAGGCCTGCTGGGCATTGGTCAGCCGATCACCCTTGATCCCGCCCAGCCGCTTGACGGCAATGGCGCCGCCAGTCTGGCCCGTGCGTGGATCGGCCACCAGCGGCACGATTTCCGAACCCGGCGGAGCAATGCCCTGAGCCACGTCGCTGGGCAGCGCCAGGCTGTCGACCAGCTTGAACTCCAGCTTGGCCGTTTGCCCCAGCAGGTTCTTCAGCGCCTGCGGATCCTTCAGCCCCGGCACCTGCACCACGATGCGGTTGGCGCCCTGGCGGATGATCGTCGGTTCGCGCGTGCCGAGCGCGTCGATACGCTTGCGCACCACTTCGGTGGCGGTGTCCATCGCCTGGCTGATTGCCAGGTCGATCCCAGCCTGGGTCGGCCTCAGGACGATGCGGTTGCCATCCAGCACCTGCAGGTCCCAGTCGCGCTGACCGGTCAGCTGCGCGCCGCTGGTCAGCGTCTGCAGTTCCTCGCGCGCGGCATCGACCTGCCCCGGATCGGCCACCATGAAGCTGACAGTGCCATCCTTGGTCGAGATTTCGCCGATGCGGATCGGCTTTTCGGCGTTGCGCATCCGGGCGCGAACGTCCTCTTCCATCGTCTCGAGCCGCTGGCGCTTGACCTGCTCGGGGTTGGCCTCAAGCAGGATGTGGCTGCCCCCGGCCAGGTCGAGGCCGAGGTTGATCATCGGGCTGGGCAAGGCTTGCGGCAGAGATACACCACCTACCGCGAGCAGCGAAGGCAGGGCTGCAAAACAGGCCAGCAATGTGATGGACCACAGCCAGAGCTGCTTCCAACGAGGAAAATCGAGCATGGGTACCTGCCTTGCGCGGGATCGGGAAAATGGCGTTCAGTCGGTCATTGGCAATCAGTCGTTGGCTGCAGTGCCGCCCGGCGGAATGACATCGGCGATCGTCGACTTGAGCGCCTTGACCTTGACGTTCTGACCCAGCTCAAGCTCGGCATAATGTTCATCGACCTTCAGCACCTTGCCGACCAGGCCACCACCGGTCAGCACCTGATCGCCCTTCTTGATCCCGGCCACCTTGGCCTGGTGCTCCTTCTGGCGGCGCATCTGCGGGCGCAGGATCAGGAACCAGAAGATCACGATCATCGCCACCAGCGGCAGGAACTGCAGCCAAACGGGCGGTTCGCCACCGGCCGAAGCCGCGGCAAGAAGGGGAAGAAGCGAAGTGTCCATGGCGAAAAGTGCTTTCGTGCCTGAAATGTAACCCCTGCCGACAATGCGTGGCAAACTGCTAGGACTGCAGTCCGGCACGCCCGACGGCGCATTTGCGCGCGACTAGCAGCAAGCCACCCTTAAGGCAACGCGGCCCACCCCCTCGCACCCGGCAGGACATGGCGCTTGTCGCAAAGGGTTCAACCCCCGGCGCCAAGTTTGCTTGTGGATGCTTGCCATGATGCCACACCCTGCCTATAGGCGCGCTTCCCAAGCCCGCCATGCGCGGGTCGGAACCGGTCGGGACGTAGCGCAGCCTGGTAGCGCATCACACTGGGGGTGTGGGGGTCGGAGGTTCGAATCCTCTCGTCCCGACCAATTTTCCAAACTTTTGAGGGGTTCGGAACGGCGCACAGCCGTCAGGCGCGCAGTCGTTCGTAGAGGATGCGCGTTTCCAGCAGGTTCGAGATGCGCAGTGCCACTTCGATCACGTCGAAGGGCTTGACCACGAAGTCCTTGGCACCAACGGCCAGCGCGCGGCGACGGGCCTGGAGCGTGGCGTCCGCGGTCAGGACCAGCACGGGCCGGAACTCGTCCGGGCGGTCATGCCGCTTGAAGGCTTCGAGCAGCTGGAACCCGTCCACTTCGGGCATCATCAGGTCGAGCAGGACGATGTCCGGGGCGAGCGAAACATAGGCATCGAGCGCCTTCTTCGGGTCGGTCACGCAGTGAATGTCGCGATAGCCCTCGCGCTCCAGCACCGAAGCGAGGAGGAGCACGTTGGGTTCCTCATCGTCGATCACCAGGATTCGGCGGGCGAGGATTTCGGCGGCACTGACAAGGCTGGTCATGCGGGATCCATGATCGAAGGCGGCCCAGTTTCGGCGGGAATTTCGGCGGGACTTTCGGCGGCAGGGCGCGGCCTGGCGAGAGCAGGAATGGTGAACCAGAACCGCGCGCCCCTGGCCGGAGCGGCATATCCGATCGCGCCGCCCATCGATTCGACCAGCTTCTGCGACAGGGCGAGGCCCAGTCCGGTTCCTTCCAATCGGGTGCGGTTCTGCTGGCCAAGCCGGTCGAACGGGGTGAACAGGCGCGAGACGGCGGCCGGTTCGACCCCGTCACCATCGTCTTCCACCTCGATCCGGATTGCAGCGCCATCAGACCGGCACTTGAGGCGCACACAAGTGCCACTTCCGTGGTACTTGGCGGCATTGGCGATGAGGTTCAGCATCACCTGGATCACCCGGCGGCGGTCGGCATGCGCGACCAGCTTCTTCACCGGTGCATCCAGCTCGAATTTCAGCCCGGCGCTGGCCACGATCGGCGCGGCCAGACCATGGACCTCACCCAGCACCTCGCCCATGTCGAGCGGCTCGATCGACAGCTGGGTACCGCCCGCCTCGATACTGGAGATGTCGAGCAGGTCGTTGATCAGCGACAGGAGGTGCCGCCCGGCCTTCATGATCTGGGTGATCGCGGCGCGATGCTGCTCGCCGAACTGCTCCTCGTCCAGTTCGAGCAGTTGCCCGAAGCCGAGGATCGCGCTCATCGGCGTGCGCAGTTCATGGCTGGTGCGCGAGAGGAACTCGCTCTTGGCCAGGCTCGCCGCGATCGCCTCCTCGCGCGCCACCCGCAGCGCCTCTTCGCTGCGGCGGCGTTCGGTCATGTCGCGGGTGATCTTGGCAAAGCCGCGCAGCGCCCCGTTTTCATCGCGCAGCGCGGTGATGACGACGTTGGCCCAGAACAGGCTGCCATCCTTGCGGACCCGCCAGCCCTCGTCCTCGGCCGTGCCGTTCTGGCGCGCGCGGTCAAGCATGGCCGCGGGCAGGAAGCCGCGTGTCTCGTCGGGATAGAACTTGCTGAAATGGTCACCCAGGATTTCCTGGGCCTGCCAGCCCTTGATCCGCTCCGCGCCAGGGTTCCAGCTGGTCACCACGCCATCGCTGTCGAGCGTGAAGATGCCGTAATCGCGCACCCCATCGATCACGAGGCGAAAGCGCTCCTCGCTCTCCCGCAAAGCCTGTTCGCGGCCGCGCAACAGGGCGCTGGCCCGGGCAAGCCGATGCGCCAGCCGGCCGATCTCGTCGGCATCGTCGGAATGCGGCAGTAGCGCCTCACCCTCGGCCAGGCGCTCGGCATTGTCTTCCAGCGTGCGGACCCGGCGGACGATCCCGGTCGAGAACAGATAGACCGCCGCGAGGCTTCCCAGCAGGCCGACCACGGCGCTGATCGCGGTCAGCATCAGGAAGCGGTCGCGGACCTGCTCCACCCGCTCGCGGCGCTGGTTGAGCAGCACGTTCTCGCGCTGCTGGATCGCGTCGATCTCGGCCCGCATGGCATCGAGCACGACCTTGTTGGCAGACAGGGCCTCGCCAATCAGCGCCGAATTGCCAGACCCGCCCTGCGACAGCTCGACGATCCGGGCCAGGCCTTCGCGTTTGCGGGTCGTCAGCCCGCGGATCCGCTCGAACCGCTGGCGCACCTCGGGATCGCGGATTTCCCCGTCGAGCCGCACCATGGTCTGCGGCAGGCTCGCCTCGGCCTTGCGATAGGGTTCCAGGAACCGCTCCTGTCCGGTCAGGGCATAGCCACGTGCGCCGGCCGCCGCCTCAGCCAGCAGGGCGTGAACCTGATAGGTATCGCGCTGGATCGCAAAGGCCCGGCGCACATCGTCTTCCGCGCGGGATTCGGCCACACTGGCGAAATAGAGCAGCACCAGCGCGCCAAACAGGATGGCAAGCGGCAGGGCGACCACCACCAGGCCCTTAAGCGCCAGCGGCCGGTCCGCCCAGAAGCGGTTAAGCGGATTGGCACGGCCGCGCGCCATCAGCCCGCCTCGCCCGACAGTTCGCGCGCCGCCAGCACCGCCGCCTGAGTCCGGTCAGCCACGCCCAGCTTGCCGATGATCCGTTCGACATGGGCCTTGACCGTGGCGGGGCTGATTTCGAGCGTCCGGGCAATCTGCTTGTTGGTCATGCCCTGAACGATGCAATCCAGCACGCCGCGCTCGCGCGCGGTCAGGGCGACGATCATCTGGGGATCGCCAGCGCTCTGGCGCGGCTCGCGCAAGGCAGCGCTGACCAGTTCCAGCGGGAAAGCCGGCTGCCCGGCCATGACCTGGGCAATTGCCGTGCGCAGATCGTCGATCGCGGTATCCTTCAGGACATAGCCCGCCGCCCCGGCGGCCAGCGCCTCGCGCACATAGCCACTCATGTCATGCAGGGTGAGCATCAGGATCCGGGTCGGCTGGCCCAGGGCGACGATCCGCCGGGTCGCTTCGAGGCCATCGATACCCGGGCCAAGGCGCACGTCCATCAGCACCACATCGGGCACCAGTTCGCGGGCAAGTTCGACCGCGCTCTCGCCGTCGACCGCCGCGCCGACCACGTCGAGCCCGCCCGCCACCAGCACCGCGCGCAGCCCTTCGCGGGCCAGCGCATGATCATCGACGATCAAGATGCGGGGTGCAGGCAATTCGGCAGTGGTCATGGTCAGGCCTCGACCGCCAGCGTGGCGATCACGGTCACACCATCGGTGCCACCCTGCCAGTCGAGCTGCCCGCCAATCGCGGCCATGCGCTCGCGCATCACATCGATGCCGACATGATTGCCCTCAGCCTCACTACCCTCGCTAGCGGCGGCATCGTTTGGCCCGCGCCCGAAATCGCGCACGGTCAGTTGCCGGGTCACGCCATCACCCGCCGCTAGCGCCACTTCCACCCCGCAGGGGCCGCCGGCATGCTTGCGGATATTGGCCACGGCTTCCTGCGCCACCCGGAACAGCGCGCTTTCGACATGGGCGGGCCAGTCCAGCGCCGTGTCCGGCAGGGTAACGGTCACGGCAAAGCCATCCTGCTCCAGCGTTTCACCCAGCGCGCGCAGCGCCGCCTCCAGCCCCAGGTCATCGAGCAGCGTGGGCCGCAGCCCGCCAATGATTGCGCGCAGCTCGCGCACCAGGTCGCGGGCAATCCCGGCCAGTCGCGCCCGCTCCGCGCCGGGCAGATCGGCAAGTCCGGCCGCGCTGCTGCCTTCGAGCAGCCGCAACAGGGCGGTGGCCGTCTGCGCCACGCCATCGTGCAATTCCTGCGACACCCGGCGGCGCTCGTCTTCCTGGGCCGAGAAGATCGTTCCGACCAGCCATTCAAGCCGCTGTTCGCGCTCGCGCAGGGCAGCCAGGATCCGGGTGCGCTCGTCCTCGCGGTTCACCCGGTCGAGCGCGATCCCGATCAGCTCGACCAGCAGCCGCGCGGCCTCGCGGTCTTCGGAATCGGCGATGTCTTCCAGCCCGGCCAGCGATCCGATCGCGATGCGGCCCAGCACGACGCCATCCTGGCCCGGCCGGGGGATCGGCAGGCCCTTGCCATCGAGGCTCACTTCGGCCCGGGCATGACCAAGAAAATAGGCCAGCCGCTCCGCACAGTCCTGCACCACGGCCCAGATCGTGGCCGGTTCGGCCAGAGCCAGGGCATGCCCACCCGCTGAAAGGAGCCGCAAGCGCGCCGCGCGCGATTCCGCCGCGCGATAAAGCTCGCGCAGTTCGGCCACCGTTTCGATCTCGGCCGGCAGCAGGGATGAGGCGGAAATCATCGCCCGCCCATGTAGCTGGCCCGGCGATTGCTGCATAGGCCAGGTGGCCTAGGCCGATCAGCCAGCCAGTTGGCCGATTCCGGGCAAGTGGCCAGCCGCCTATCTCGCTCCCTGACGATCGGGGCAGGGCAGCATGCTCCCCCTGGTTCGCCGGAACAGACACACGTAACCAATTACGGAGCGCACCCGATGAAGACCTTCAAGCTCAAGCATGTCGCGCTGGCCGCGGCGGTGATCGCCACCCCGGCGCTGGCCCACGACCACGGCGGCGCCAAGGCCGCTTATGCCCCGATCACCCAGGCCGAAGTCGATGCCGCGCAGAAGGCCTGGTGCGGTGCGCTGGTCGCCATTTCGACCGAGTACGACACCAAGGGTCATGCCGCTGCGAAGAAGCTGGCCGAAACCGTGCTCGACACCGCCTATGCCTATAATATGGGTCCGGTCCTATTCAAGCCGACCCTGACTGTCGCCCCGCAGACCTTCCGCACCACCCGTGACGGTGCGCTGGCCTACTTCGTGGGCGGCGACAAGACCTATGCCAAGGACACCGGCTTTGCCCTCAAGAGCTGGCGCAAGTGCGAATCGCAGAACGCCGGCGTGGTGATCACCGGCAACACCGCGATCTCGATGGGCAACGTCACCATGTGGGATGCCAAGGGCGCCATGACCCGCGTCGACAAGACCTGGGGCTATGTCCGCGGTACCGATGGCAACCTGCGCATCGTCCTGCATCACTCCTCGCTGCCCTATACGGCTTCGTAACAGGGCCGCAGCAGGCGGCCGCCTCATCCCCCTCCCCCCTTCCCCGGGGCGGCCGCCTGCCCTTTTTCCCTGATGCCGGTGCCACGGTGCCGGCTCCCCCACACGAAAGATCCCTCCCATGATCAAGCGTTCCGCGGCTTCGGCTGCCGCCATGATGGCGCTCGCCTTCTCGGCCCCGGCCTATGCCGGCAACAACGAAGGCAGCATCCAGATCAAGGCCTTCGCCACCGGCGTTCTGCCAAACGGCGAAATCACCCAGGTGCAGACCAACCTGGTTGGCGCTCCGGCCGGCAGCGACAGCCGCGCCAGCGATTCCGTCGTACCGACCATCGCCATCGAGTATTTCCTGTCGGACAACATCTCGATCGAGACGATCTGCTGCGTCACCCCGCATGACGTGACCGGCAGCGGCCCGCTGGCCGGGGCCCAACTGGTCAACGATGCGATCATCCTGCCCGCCACCGTCACGCTGAAGTATCACTTCGACCTGGGCGGCGTGAAGCCGTACATCGGTGCCGGTCCGGCCCACTTCTTCATCTTCAGCGAAGGCCTCGGCGCCAGTGCCCGCACCCTTGGTGCAACCAGCGTCGATCTGTCGAACGAGTTCGGCCTGGCCCTGCAGGCCGGGATGGACATCCCGCTGAATGACAAGGGCCTGGGCTTCAGCCTCGATGCCAAGCGCTATTTCGTGGGCACCACGGCGCGCTTCTTTGCCGGGAACACCGTGGCCTTGCAGACCAAGCACAAGCTTGATCCGTGGGTGATCAGCGGCGGCGTCAGCTACCGTTTCTAAGCCTCTCCTGAACAGTCGAACAGCGGCTGTCCCTCCTCCGCCGACACCGCAGGGTGTCGGCGGGCTTTTTCATGTCACCTGCGCGCACGGCAACCGTTGGCCCGGACGGGCATTTTCCTACACCGCCGGAATAGGTTACCTGGCTTGGCTTCTTTCACCCGCAAAGGAGCCACGCCATGCCCCTGCTCGAAACCCTGATCGGCCCAATCACCAGCCTGATCGACAAGGTCATCCCCGACAAGACCGCCCGCGACAAGGCCAAGCTGGAACTGCTGCAATTGCAGGGTTCGCAGGCCCTCGCCGAGATCGAGGCGCGCCTTGCCGCCATCGTCGCCGAAGCCAATTCGCGCGATCCCTGGACCAGCCGGGCCCGGCCCAGCTTCCTTTATGTGATGTATGTCCTGCTGCTGTGGTCACTGCCGATGGGGCTGGTCGCAGCCTTCCGCCCCGACACCGCCCAGGCGATTGCCGCCGGGATGACCGCCTATCTCTCTGCCCTGCCCGAGGCGCTCTATGCCCTCTTCGGCACGGGCTATCTGGGCTACACGGCCGCGCGCCAGTGGGGCAAGATCGCCGGAGCGGACCGATAATGCCGATCAACACGGTTATTTTCGGGTAATCTTTGGTCGCTATGAGGAATGGCCCGCCTGCCGGATTCGGTTGGGTCGGCGGGCCAGGAGGTTGATGCACGTGCAGTCCGGATTTTTCGCCAAACCCCTGCTGCTGGTCGGCGTGCTGCTGGTTGGCACCCTGGCGGGCTGCAGCAATCCCGAAGGCGAGGTGACGGACAAGCTGGCCCAGGCCGAAGCCGCCGCCGCGCGAGCCGAAGCTGCCGCCCAGCGGGCCGAGGCAATCGCCAAGGGCACCAGTGCGCCGGCCGCCGCGCCCGAGGAACCCGAAGAGCCGGAACCGATGGTGCTCGAGGACGATCCCCTGCCCCCGCCGGCCGAGGATAACGGCGACGTGGCCCCGGCCCCGGCACCCTGACAGCCGTTCAAAAACGCATCTCGGCTCTTGCCTAGGCTTGTCGCCCCGCGCATAGGCGGGGGCCAAAGCAACGAGCCGAGGATCGCATGGCCGAAAGCAAGGCAACCACCCGCAGCAGCGGAATGAACGTCGATACCGCGCTGGTGCGCGAACTGGCGGAACTGCTCGTCGATACGGGCCTGACCGAGATCGAGGTCGAGGACGGCGAGCGCAAGATCAAGGTTTCGCGTGGCGGCGGCGTGGCCCCCGTCTTTCACCAGGCCCCCGCGCCTGTTGCCGCTCCTGCCCCGGCCGCCGCGGCTGCCGCACCCGCAGTGGCACCGGCTCCGGCGAGTGATCCCAACGCGGTCAAGTCGCCGATGGTCGGCACCTGCTATCTCGCGGCCGAACCTGGCGCTGCCAATTTCGTCAGCGTCGGCCAGACCGTGAAGGAAGGCGACACCCTGCTGATCATCGAGGCGATGAAGGTGATGAACCCGATCCACGCGCCGCGCGGCGGCACGGTATCGGCGGTGCTGGTCGAGAATGCCCAGCCGGTCGAATTCGACCAGCCGCTGGTGGTCATCGCCTGAGGCGCCGCATCCCATGGCAATCAAACGCATCCTGATCGCCAATCGCGGCGAGATCGCCCTGCGCATCCATCGCGCCGCGCATGAAATGGGGATCGAGACGGTGGCGGTGCATTCCACCACCGATGCCGATGCCATGCACGTGCGGCTGGCCGACCATGCGGTCTGCATCGGCCCGCCGGCTGCGAAGGACAGCTATCTCAACATCGCGGCGATCATCTCGGCGGCGGAAATCACTCATGCCGATGCGATCCACCCGGGCTATGGCTTCCTCTCGGAAAACGCCAAGTTCGCCGAGATCGTCGAAGCCCACGACATCACCTGGATCGGGCCCAAGCCCGAGCACATCCGCACCATGGGTGACAAGATCGAGGCCAAGCGCACCGCCGGCGCGCTCGGCCTGCCGCTCGTGCCTGGTTCGGACGGCGCGGTCTCGGATATCGAGGAAGCAAAGCAGATCGCCGAAGCCGCCGGCTATCCGGTGATCATCAAGGCCGCTTCGGGCGGCGGCGGGCGCGGGATGAAGGTCTGCAACGGGCCCGAAGAGCTGGAAACGCTGATCCAGCAAGCCGGCAGCGAGGCCAAGGCCGCGTTCGGCGATGCCACGGTCTATATCGAGAAGTACCTCGGCAATCCGCGTCACATCGAATTCCAGGTGTTCGGCGATGGCAACGGCAATGCCATCCACCTGGGTGAGCGCGACTGCTCATTGCAGCGCCGCCACCAGAAGGTGCTTGAAGAGGCCCCCTCACCCGTGATCAGCCCGGAAGAGCGCGAGCGGATGGGCGGCATTGTCGCCAAGGCCATGGCCGACATGGGCTATCGCGGCGCTGGCACGATCGAGTTCCTGTGGGAAAACGGCGAGTTCTATTTCATCGAAATGAACACCCGCCTGCAGGTGGAGCATCCCGTTACCGAGGCGATCACCGGGGTTGACCTGGTGCGTGAACAGATCCGCGTGGCCGATGGCAAGCCGCTGTCGGTCGCCCAGGAAGACATCGAGTTCAACGGCCATGCGATCGAATGCCGGATCAACGCCGAAGATCCCTGGACCTTCGCGCCCTCGCCCGGCCTGGTCAGCAGCTATCACGCCGCCGGCGGCATGAATGTCCGTGTCGATTCAGGGCTTTACGCCGGTTACAAGATCCCGCCCTACTATGACTCGATGATCGCCAAGCTGATCGTCAAGGGCCGCACCCGCGAAGGCTGCATCATGCGCCTGAAGCGCGCGCTGGAAGAAATGGTGATCGGCGGCGTCAAGACCTCCATCCCGCTCCACCAGGCGCTGATGAGCGAGCCGGATTTCATCCACGGCGATTACACGATCAAGTGGCTGGAGGAATGGCTGGCAAAGCGGGTGGGGTAAATTCTGGGACTCTCGGTTTAGTAGTGGTAGGCATGGCTTACCTTCGCTTCTTTAGTCGAAGGTATCGCTTTATCTCGAGCAACTCCCGTTTTGTTTTCTTTAGCTTGGCTCGCGGTCTTGAAGGGTCGTCGGGCGATATGATTCGATCGACCGGCTTCGCTCGCAACGCTAGGATTTCAGGAGAGGCTGGTTGATTTTCGAGTTCAGAATCGATCCTTCGCTCGAAGATCTTTTCTGGCAATTTGGCGCTGCCCACGGCAATCCACCATCCTACTCCAGCGGCACCCCAGGCATCTGCTTCGCCGTCCGGATTGTCAGCGAGGTCTTCACACTCGCCACGTTAGGCGCCGGGGTCAGCTTGCTGGTCAGGAATTCCTGGAAGCTCTGCAGGTCCTTGCTGACGATCTTCAGGATGAAGTCGATCTCGCCATTCAGCATGTGGCATTCGCGCACTTCGGGCAGATCCTTCATCGCCGCCTCGAACTGGCGCAGCGAATCCTCGGCCTGGCTCTTGAGGCTGACCATGGCGAAGACAGTTATGGCAAAGCCCAGTTTCGAAGCATCGAGATCGGCGTGATAGCCGCGAATGACGCCTGATTCCTCCAGCGCGCGAACTCGGCGCAGGCACGGCGGCGCGGTGAGGCCGACGCGCTGGGCCAGTTCCACGTTGGTAACCCGGCCCTCAGCCTGCAATTCGGCCAGCAGGCGGCGGTCGATATTGTCGAGATTGGCCATGGCATCCACCCTTCAGCGCTCATCTACGCAGTACAATGCCCGAACAGGGCAATATTCACAGTCCTGTCTGCGTGATCGCGATAATTTTATTGTTTCATATCGCAATTGTCCCGCTTTGCAACGCATCAATCGGATCGCTTTTGCAGTTCCTTCGCTCTGCTAAGGCAGCTTCGCCAACTTTTGCCCAGAGCAACGCCCCATACGATGCTGTTCGACGATCGCCTTGCCACTGTTTTGCGCCTCCGGGCGCAGGGGCCGGCGCTCGCCCGCATCCAGTACCGGCAATTGCTCGACCTGCTTGGCACCCTGCCAGTTGAAGCGCGCAGCCCGGCCATCGACGATGCCTATGACCGCCTTGGTGAACTGGCCGATGAATTGCCATTGGACGAGCGTATCGCCGCGCTGCGCGATGGCTCCATGCGCCTGCGCTCACCGCGGCTGGTGGCCGAACTGGCGAGCGGCGATCCGGCCCTGGCCGAAGCGGTGATCGATCGGGCGCGGCTCGATCCGGCCGAATGGGCCGACCTGCTGCCCGCCCTGCCCCCAGCGGCGCGCGCACGCCTCGGCACTCGCGCGGACCTGGCTCCGGACCTGGTCGATCGACTGGCGCGGCTCGGCGTCGGCCGTCTCGGCCTGCCGGCCGCAACCCCGCTGGAACTGACCGCCGACGATGAATTGCCCGAAGCGCCAATGGCCAGCGGGCCAGACAGCATCGGCGCGCTGGTCAAGCGGATCGAAGCCTATCGCAAGGCGCGCGTCACGCCCGAACCCGGCGCCGGTGGCGAAGCGCCACGACTGCCGCTGGGCGAGGACCATTTTCTGGCCGTACCCAGCGAGGCGCAGACCTTCGACTTTTCGACCGATGCCGTGGGTACGATCGCCTGGGCCGATCCCGGTGTCGCGCCGATGGTGGTTGGCCAGGCGCTTTCGGCGGTTCATGGCGGCAAGGCACTGCGCGGTCGGCTGCGGGCGTACCAGCCAATCGAGGCGCTGCGGCTGAAGCTGCGCGGCAGCGAAGCCATCGCTGGTGATTGGCGGGTCGATGCCAGTCCGCGCTTCAACCCCCTGACCGGACGGTTCCTGGGTTACCACGGCCGGATGCGCCGCTGGCCGGGCGGCAAGGCCGCCGATGGCCCGCACCCAGGCGGAGAGGCTGATCGGATTCGCCAGCTGCTCCATGAACTGCGCACCCCGGTGAATGCGATCCAGGGTTTTGCCGAACTCATCCAGCAGCAGCTTTTCGGTCCGGTACCGCACGAGTACCGCGCCCAGGCGGCCGGCATTGCCGCCGATGCCGCCCGGATGCTGGCTGCTTTCGAGGAACTGGAACGGCTCGCCAAGCTCGACAGCGGGGCCATGCAACTCGAAACCGGGGGCTGCGATCTTGCCGCGGTAGTGGGCAGCACTGCCGCCCAGCTCGAAGCCCATACCGGTCCGCGCGGCAGCGGCTTCATTTCATCGGGCCTCGGCGAGGCCCGCATGGTCGGACTGGCCCGCTCCGAGGCCGAGCGGATCGCCTGGCGGCTCCTCGCAACGCTGGCCGGGGTGGCGGCACCGGGCGAGCGGCTGACGCTGGATCTGACTGAAGACCAGGCTGATGCGGTCCTGGCCATCCAGCTGCCCAAGGCGCTCGCCGGACGCAGCGACAAGGAGCTTTATGCCACGGCTCCGGGCGCTGTGCCGCAAGTCCTTGCAGCCGGCGTCTTCGGGATCGGCTTTGCCCTGCGGCTGGTTCGCGCCGAGGCCAGGGGCGCGGGCGGGCGACTTGACCGCGAGGATGACCGGCTGGTGCTGCACCTGCCGGGGTTGACCGGGGCGAGCGAGGGGCATAGCCAAGCAGGGTGACGGGACTGGCGCGAAGTTGCCGGACGGGGGTTAAGATAGGCGTGGCCGAACCAAGGATTACAGACCTGCCGACGGCAGCCAGCGCGGTCCGTTTCCGGTCAGATTTCGGCCAGCGCTTCATCATTACCGTCGATACCGAGGAAGAATTCGACTGGTCGCAGCCGATCCGGCGCGAAGGGCACACGCTCCATTCGGTCACTCGTCTGATCCGTTTCCAGGAATTCTGTGAAGGCCAGGGCGTGGTGCCGATCTATCTGGTTGACTATCCCATCGCCACCTCGCCCGCCGCTTGTGAAGCCTTGCGTCCGGCGGTCATGGCTGGGCGCGCCGAGGTAGGCGTGCAACTGCATCCGTGGGTCAGTCCGCCGCATAACGAACAAATCAATGAATTCAACAGCTTTGCAGGCAACCTTCCGCCAGCCCTTGAGGCTGACAAGTTCCGCCGCCTGCGCGATGCAATCGAGGCCGGGTTCGGCACGCCGCCGCTGATCTATCGCGCCGGCCGCTATGGCGTTGGCCCCGCTACTGCCAATATCCTGCGCGCCAATGGTATTGCCATCGACAGCTCGGTGCGCGCCCGGTTCGATTACAGCAGCAGCGGTGGGCCGAATTTCCGCGATCATCCCGTGACGCCCTGGTGGATCAATCGCGGCGCAGGGCTGATGGAACTGCCGCTGACCACGGTTTACTGGGGCCTGCTGCGCCAACTGGGCCCCTGGCTTTATCCGAGGATGTGGCGTGTTCCGGAACTGCGCGGAGTGCTCGCCAAGATGGGCCTGCTTGAGCGCATCCCGCTGACCCCGGAAGGCGTCACCCTCGAGGAAGCGATCCGCGGAATCGATATTGCCCTCGACGAAGGCCTGCCGGTGCTGGTCTTCTCGTTCCACAGCCCATCCCTCGCCCCCGGCTTTACCCCCTATGTCCGCACCGAGGACGAGCTCGACGCGCTTTATGACTGGTGGCGGGGGGTCTTTGCCTATCTGCGCCAGCGGTCGATCGCCCCGACTTCGGTCAAGGGGATCATGGACGCGGTCGAGCTTGCCTAAGCGGCAGGCGCGCGGTAACCGGCAGGAACCATCATCGAGATGGGCCTGTAGCTCAGTTGGTTAGAGCTGGCCGCTCATAACGGCTAGGTCGCGGGTTCGAGTCCTGCCGGGCCCACCATCCCCGCCAACCTGACTGGCAGACAGGCATGGGAGGGGATTCGCAATGCGCAAGAAGATCGGGCTGGCCCTTGTCGGGGCCCTGGCAGTCACCGGGGCTGTAATTGCCTATAACACCGCCACTTTCGAGCCCGCTGGCCTTGCCGATGCCAGCGACGTCCGGCTGGCCGGGCCGATCGAGCCGGATGCCAATGCCGCAGCCCAACGGCTGGGTGCCGCGATCCGGTTCCAGACGATTTCCAACCAGGATCCTGCCCGCAACCGAATGGAAGAGTGGAGCGGCTTCCAGGCCTGGCTGCAAACGACCTATCCGGCCGCGCACAAGGCCATGCAGCGCGAGATCGTGGGCCAGGCCAGCCTGCTCTATCGCTGGCAGGGCAGCGATCCCTCGCTCCAGCCCATTATCCTCATGGGGCACCAGGACGTGGTTCCGGTTACGCCGGGGACCGAGAAGGACTGGCGCCACCCGCCCTTCGCCGGGGTCGTGGCCGATGGCGCAGTTTGGGGACGCGGCGCGATTGACGACAAGGGCTCGCTGATCGCCCTGTTCGAAGGGCTGGAACTGCTCGCCGCCAGCGGCTTCAAACCGAAGCGCACGATCATCGTGGTTTCCGGCCATGACGAGGAAGTGGGCGGCACCGGCGCCCAGGCCGCCGCCGCCAGGCTCAAGGCCGAGGGTGTGAAGGCGCTGTTCACCCTCGACGAGGGCAGCGCGATCATCACCGATGCGCCGATCGTCAACGGCCCGGCGATCATGATTGCCGTGGCGGAAAAGGGCTATGCCACGCTGCGCGTCACGGCGCGGGCGCCCGGCGGCCATTCATCGATGCCGCCGGCCGAGATCGGCACGGTTACACTGGCCAAGGCCATCACCGCGATTCACGCCGATCAGTTCCCGACCCGGCTTGACCAGCCCGCCTTCGGCACGGTCCAGGCGCTGGCGGCGGAGAAAGGTGGCTTCATGAAGGTCGTGGCAGCCAATCCCTGGCTGTTCGGCGGGCTGATCAAGTCGCAGATGGCCGGTACCCCGGCCGGCGCGGCCCAGCTGCACACCACGATTGCGCCGACCATGCTGCAAGGCAGCCCCAAGGAGAACGTCCTGCCACAGGACGCCTTTGGCCTGGTCAACTATCGCCTCGCGCCGTGGGACCGCTCAGCCGATATCATGGCCCGCGCCAAGGCCGCGGTCGGCGATCTGCCGGTCGAATTCAGCTGGGAGCGGGAACCGCGCGAAGCCTCGCCGGTATCCTCCACCACCTCGCAAGGCTGGAAACTGGTGCGCGCCGCCGCCGAGGCTGAAGCACCCGGAGCGCCGGTTGCCCCGTTCATGGTGGTGGGCGGAACCGACAGCCGCTATCTCAAGGAAGTCAGCCAGGACACCTACCGGTTCCAGGCTATGCGCCTCTCCACCAAGGAGACGGCCATGATCCATGGCACCAACGAGCATATCTCGGTCGATAACCTGGCCCGGATGATCCGGTTCTTCACGCGGCTGGTTGCCACTGCCGCCGGCTGAGCGAAACGTAGGCACCCCGGCAGGACAAAAGAAAAGCGGCGGGCGCAAAGGCGCCCGCCGCTTTCTTTTCAGCCGTGGGAACGCCCGCGAGGGGCATTCCCGAAACTGCCGCCAATCTTACTTGGCGGCTTCGCTGGCAGCAGCAGTCGCCGCATCGGCGGCCGGAGCGGCGGCATCCGTCGCGGCCGGAGCGGCGGCGTCGGTGGCAGCAGCGGTTTCAGCAGCAGCAGCCTCGGTGGTGGCGGCTTCGGTCGGCGCGGCTTCTTCAGCCGGCTTGCTGCAAGCGCCCAGACCAAGAGCGGCGACACCCGTCAGAACCAGTGCAAGCTTCTTCATCACTTCCCCCTATGGAGTTTGCAGCTCCGCACCACTGCGGCGCCGAGCGGCGGTAGGATTGCCGCAAATCGATCGACTTGTCGAATCCGAACATGCAACCGGTGCACTCGGAACGATTCCGCACGACAAAACCGCAGGATGGATTGCCAGCGCCGCCCGGTCGGACTAAGGCCCGCGCACGGTCGGGGAGTAGCGCAGCCCGGTAGCGCGCCTGCTTTGGGAGCAGGATGTCGCAGGTTCGAATCCTGTCTCCCCGACCAAATCCCCTCGTAACCGGCCCGGCACGACCGGCGACAGCCAAATACAATTTGCGGCGTGACAGCGCCGCTGGCTGCGGCACAATGGCGGCATGTCCGGTTGGGAAGGATGTGCCGATGCGTGAAAGCTCTGTCGCCCTGAACCGCTTTGGCCTGGGCGGCCGCAAGGGTGAAGCGGTGCCGCAAGAGCCGCGCCGCTGGCTGCTCGATCAGTTCGGCAAGTTCGACCCTCGCCCTGCGGCGATCACCAGCCTGCCCGCCTCGCCCGCCCTGATCGTCCAGTTCCGCGAGGCCCGCGCCGCCCAGCGCGAGATGCGGGATGAAAACCCGGCAGCGGATGCGGCGAAGCCCGGAACCGAAGCACGGCCCGACATTGCCCCCGAACTGCGCCCCTATCGCGGCTTGCGCGATGTCTACGCCCAGGCGGCAGCCGCGCGCACCAACCTGGCGCTGACCACGCCCACCCCCTTTGTCGAGCGACTGGTCCATTTCTGGGCCAACCACTTCGCCGTCTCGATCGACAAGATCGTGACGCTGGGCATTGCCGGAGCCTTTGAGTTCGAAGCGATCCGGCCCAACGTGCTGGGCAAGTTCACCGATCTGCTGCTGGCGGTGGAACGGCACCCGGCCATGCTGCTTTACCTTGATCAGGCACAGTCGGTCGGCCCGGATTCGGTGCTGGGCAAGATCGCCGCACGGCGCGGCAACCAGCGCGGGTTGAACGAGAACCTGGCGCGCGAGATTCTGGAGCTGCACACGCTGGGGGTCCGTTCCGGCTATGACCAGGGCGACGTGACCGAGCTGGCCCGCGCCCTGACCGGCTGGACCGTGGGTGGCTTGGCCGACCAGCCGATGCTGCGCGGCCCGGGACCGGGCTACTGGTTTGCCGGGATCATCCACCAGCCCGGCGACCGCAAGGTGCTGGGCAAGCGCTATGACCAGGACGGCGAGCGGCAGGGCGAGGCGATCCTGCGCGACCTGGCGGTCCATCCTGCCACCGCGCGCCACATCGCCACCAAGCTGGCTCGCCATTTCGCCGCCGACGATCCGCCGCCCAGTCTGGTCGCGCGCCTTGAGGCGGCTTTCCTCAAATCCGGCGGTGATCTGCCCACGGTCTATCGCGCCCTGATAGAAGCGCCCGAACCCTGGGCGGCCAGCCCGGCCAAGTTCCGCACGCCATGGGACTGGACCCTGGCCAGCCTGCGCGCCGTGGGCACCCAGACCCTGCCGGTGCTGGCCAATGCCAATACATTCAACCAGCTGGGCCAACCGATCTGGCGACCCGGTTCGCCCGCGGGATGGGACGACATGGCCCCCAGCTGGGCCGGGCCGGATGCGCTCTATCGCCGGGTTGAAGTGGCCGAGCGGATCGCCAGCCGCACCGCTGCCATCGATGCCCGCAAGCTGGCGGAAGACCTGTTTCCCGGCGCCCTGTCGGAACCGACCCGCAAGGCGCTGGCCGGTGCGGAAAGCCCCACCCAGGCGCTGGCCCTGCTGCTGGCCTCGCCCGAAATGATGCGGAGGTAAGGATGATCGACCGTCGCTCGCTGCTTGCCCGGGGTGCCCTGCTGACCGGCGCACTGTTCGCCCCGCGGCTGGCCTACGCCGCCGCGCCGACCCAAAAACGGCTGGTCTTCCTGATCCAGCGTGGCGCCGCCGATGGCCTCGCCACCCTGGCCCCGACCGGTGATCCGGCTTACGAGCGGCTGCGCGGTGAGCTGGCCGATATCGGTGCAGGCACGAAACTGGACGGGCTGTTCACGCTGCATGGATCGCTGGGGCAGCTCGCCGGACGGTATCAGGCTGGCGAAGCACTGTTCGTCCATGCCACAGCCTCGCCCTATCGCGATCGGTCGCATTTCGATGGGCAGAACGTGCTCGAGACTGGCGGACGCTTGCCCTATGATCGCGACGATGGCTGGATGAACCGGTTGATCGGCCTGCTGCCCAGCGGCGATGCCAAGGCCCTCGCCCTGTCACCCGCGATTCCGACGGCGCTGCGTGGTGCCGCGACGGCTTCCAGTTATGCCCCCACCAACCTGCCCGATGCCTCGCCCGAGTTCCTGCAGCGGGTGGCGCGGCTCTATGCCGACGATGCCCAGCTCCACGACTTGTGGAGTGAGGCCGTCCAGACCCGCGCCATGGCCGGGGAACTCGCCTCCGATGGCGGGCGCGGCGCGGCAGCGGCCGGCAAGCTGGCCGCTTCGCTGATGACCGGGCCGGAAGGGGCGCGGCTGGTGATGATGGAATCGGGCGGCTGGGATACCCATGCCGGTCAGCGCGGGCGGCTGGCCAACCAGCTGACCGGGCTCGACGCCATGCTGGCCGCCCTGCGCGATGGACTGGGCAGCGCCTGGGCCGATACGCTTGTGATTGTCGCCACCGAATTCGGCCGCACCGCCGCGGTCAACGGCACCGGCGGCACCGATCACGGCACCGGCGGCATGGCCATGCTGCTGGGTGGGCGGGTCAAGGGCGGGCGAATCCTGACCGACTGGCCGGGCCTTAGCCAGTCCGCGCTTTACGAAGGGCGCGATCTGCGGCCCACAACTTCGCTCGATACGGTGCTGGCCGGGGCAATTGCCGGGCATTTCGGGCTGGATCCAGTGCTGACCGCGCGCAGGCTGTTCCCCGGCGGCGCGGGCAAGGCACTGGAAGGTCTGATCCGGGCCTAGTTTCCGGCCAGCGGCCCGGCCTCGTTCGCCACGATCGCCAGCACCCGCCGCCAGGCCTCGACCGTTTGCGCCAGCTGCGCCGGGTCGATCTTGTCGAGCGTGTCGTCCGGCGTGTGGTGCAGGTCGAAATAGCGGGTACCATCCTGATCGAGATCGACCACCGCCAGCTTCTGCGCGGCGATGATGGCGCCGACATCGGCCCCGCCACTCGCCTTGTCGGCACCGCGCACAATCCCCAACGGGGCCAGCGCGGCAGTGATGCGGCTGGCCAGGTCAGCATAGCCGGGGGCAAAGCTGTACTGGACCCGCCAAACCTTGTCGGCCCCGAAATCGGCTTCCATCGCCAGGGCATGGGACGTGTCCTTGTGGGCTACGGCATAGGCCGCGCCGCCAAACACGCCCACTTCCTCGGCCCCGGCCCACAGCACGCGGATCGTGCGAAGCGGCTTGGTGCCTTGCTGCGCGGCCAGTGCGGCCTCGGTCACGATCCCGCAACCGGCGGCATCGTCAAAGGCCCCGGTGCCCAGGTCCCAGCTGTCGAGATGGCAGGCGACCAGGATCGGCGGCAGCGAAGGATCGCGACCCGGCAGTTCGGCCACGACATTGCCCGATGGCATCTGCGGCACTGGCTTGCCTTCCAGCTGCAGCATCAGGGTCATGGGCTTGCCGCGCTTGGCGATCCGCACGATCAGGTCGGCATCGGGGTTGGAGACAGCCCCGGCCGGGATCGGGGTGACGGCCTTGTCCCAGCCGGTTGCGCCGGTGTGAGGGTTGCGCTGCCAGTCGGTGCCGATCGAGCGGATCACGACACCGAGCGCACCCTTGGCCGCCGCGATTGTCGGCCCCTGGCGCCGCGCCGCGCCGAACGGACCATAGCCAGAGCCATCCTGGGCCGCGCGGAAGGCGTGATCGATAAAGACGATCTTGCCCTTCAGCGAACCTGCCGGGGCGGCCTTCAGGGCATCGAGCGTGGGGAAATAGACCAGCGGCGCGGTGATCCCGCCCGCCGGGGTTGGCGCGGAATAGCCCAGCGCAGCCACCGCCAGCTTGTGCGGATAGGGCGCGGTCAACGTTGCGCTTTCGGGCCCGCGCACCCAGCCATCGAAAGTGAACGGTTCGATCCGGATATTCTGAAAGCCAAGCGCCTTGAGCCGGGCGACCGCCCAGTCGCGCGCCGCCGCCTCGCGCTCGGTTCCGGCCAGACGCTGGCCGATTTCGGTGGTCAGCCCCTCGGTGATGTCCCAGGCCACGCCGGACCCTTCGGCCGGCGGGCCGGCGTGAGCGGCAGTGGCAAGGCAGAGCGAGAGCGCCAGCGCGGCGCGGGTCATGGTCCGTTTCATGCCCGTCTGCTTAGCCGCCCTTCGGCCAAAGGCAATCCGCTTGCCCCGTGCCCCGGCCCCTTGTAGAGGCGCGGCCAACTCCACTTTAGCGATTTTTCCAGAGGACCTCTTCGATGGCCGCCCAATACGCCTTCGTGATGAAGGACATGACCAAGACCTTCCCCGGCGCGCAAAAGCCGGTGCTGAGCAATATCAACCTGCAGTTCTACCAGGGTGCCAAGATCGGCATCGTTGGCCCGAACGGCGCGGGCAAATCGACCCTGATCAAGATCATGGCCGGGATCGACAAGGATTTCACGGGCGAGGCCTGGCCGGGCGAGAACATCACCGTCGGCTACCTTGAGCAGGAGCCGCAGCTCGACAACACGAAGACCGTGCTGGAAAACGTCAAGGATGGCGCACGGCCGATCGCCGACATGGTCGAACGGTTCAACCAGATCGGCATGGAAATGGCCGAGGAAGATGCCGATTTCGACGCGCTCGGCGCCGAAATGGCCGAACTGCAGGACAAGATTGACGCGGTCGATGGCTGGACGCTCGACAACCAGCTCGAAGTGGCGATGGAAGCCCTGCGCTGCCCGCCGGGTGACTGGTCGGTCGAAAACCTGTCAGGCGGTGAAAAGCGCCGCATCGCGCTGACCCGCCTGCTGATCCAGAAGCCGGACATCCTGCTGCTGGACGAACCGACCAACCACCTCGATGCCGAAAGCGTCGAATGGCTGGAAAACCACCTCAAGGAATTTGCCGGCGCGGTGCTGATGATCACCCACGACCGCTACTTCCTGGATAACGTGGTCGGCTGGATCCTCGAGCTCGACCGGGGCAAGTACTTCCCTTACGAGGGCAATTACTCGACCTACCTGGAAAAGAAGGCCAAGCGGCTTGAACAGGAAGAGCGCGAGGAAAGCGGCAAGCAGAAGGCGCTGGCCCGCGAGCTGGAGTGGATCCGGCAGACCCCGGCCGCCCGCCAGACCAAGTCCAAGGCGCGTATCCGCAAGTTCGAGGAACTGCAGAACGCGCAGGACAGCCGCACCGTTGGCAAGGCCCAGATCATCATCCAGGTGCCCGAGCGCCTGGGCGGCAAGGTGATCGAGGCCAAGAACATCTCCAAGGCCTATGGCGACAAGCTGTTGTTCGAAAACCTCAGCTTCATGCTGCCGCCGGGCGGCATCGTTGGCGTGATCGGGCCGAACGGCGCGGGCAAGTCCACGCTGTTCAAGCTGATCACCGGCCAGGAAAAGCCCGACAGCGGGACGATCGAAATCGGTTCGACCGTGCACCTGGGCTATGTCGACCAGAGCCGCGACGACCTGAACCCCGCCAACAACGTGTGGCAGGAAATCTCGGGCGGGCATGACTACATGACGGTCAACAAGCAGGAGATGAGCACGCGGGCCTATGTCGGCGCGTTCAACTTCAAGGGCCAGGACCAGCAGAAGAACGTCGGCAAGCTCTCGGGCGGTGAACGCAACCGCGTCCACATGGCCAAGATGCTGAAGCAGGGCGGCAACGTTCTGCTGCTCGACGAACCGACCAACGACCTTGACGTCGAAACCCTAGCCGCGCTGGAAGACGCGATCGAGAACTTCGCCGGCTGCGCCGTGGTCATCTCGCACGACCGCTTCTTCCTTGACCGTCTCGCCACGCACATCCTCGCCTTCGAAGGCAACAGCCACGTCGAATGGTTCGAAGGCAACTTCGCGATGTACGAGGAAGACAAGCGCCGCCGCCTGGGCGACGCGGCCGATCGTCCGACGCGCCTGGCTTATAAGAAACTGACGCGCTGACGCGCTAAGGTAAGAAACTGACGCGCTGACCGGTCAGGGGACCACCCAGGTCCCCTGCCACGCGTCATCCCCGCCGCGTGTGAACTGCGCGCGGCGGTGGCCATTGTGGGCCAGGTGCAGCCAGTCGAGCGAATGCGGCTCGATCAGCAGGACCGCGAAGTTGTCGCGCGCCGGAAGCAGTTGCGGCTCGGTCGGGCGGATCCCCTCCACTTCCGGCGGCAGGCCCGAGGTTGCCACATCGCTAGCCGTGCCGGGCGCCGCTTCGGCCAGGTAGCAGCGCCGGGCAAATTCCGAGGCGGCCGTCCAGGCAGCATCGGCGCTGGGGCCATGGACTTCAATCCGCCCGGTTCCGCGCAGCCGCAGCTGCACCTTGTCGCCCGGATCGAAAGCCAGCACGCTGACCGGGCCGCCTGCCCCGATCAGTTGCGCCTTGGGGCTGCGGGCATCGGTGTGAAAGCGCAGGGGGGCAATCCCTTCACCGCATTCGCGCAGCACCATCATCCTGAGGTCGCCATCGCCGGTGCCGACCACCGGCACGTGCATCGGCGAGGTGCGATCGCGCGCGGCACGGGTCAGCCGGTCGGTCGCATCCACAAGAACCTGGGCGAGCGTTTCAACCATTCAAGGCAACTCCTTCGGGGCGAATCCTGAACGATTACCCCTAACGCCCATTCACCGTGGGGACAGCGCGAATCGCATATTCCGCCCTCATGGTCGCCGTCGATGGTACGGCGCGGGAAATGGAGAACGGCCATGGCCGTGAAGTTCAAGCAGATTGCCGGCCGCGTCAGCGGATTGGCTCTGGTCCTGGCGGCGCTCTCGCTGCCGGCAGTGGCCAGCGCGCAGGACATGTCGGGCGAGGACGGCCCTCGGCCGGAACGCGAAGGCCGCATTCATGGCGGTTCGGACGATCGCCCCGCTGCGCGCTCGCTGCCCGCCGAAGCCGACTTCTCGCGCGGTGCACGGCGTGAAGCCCGCCAGTGGTCGCCGCCTGCAAGCGTCGAAGCACCCCGCCAAGCCCCGGAAGCACGGCCCGTGCCCGACAGCCCGCGCACCCAGGGTGAAGCCGCCCGGCAGAACTGGAATCGCGCTGACGGCGCGCGCCAGGACTCGAACCGGGGCGCCTGGAACCGAAGTGAATGGAACCGGGGTGAATGGAACCGGAGCCGCGACGACGGTCAGCGCAATGATGCGCCCCGCACAGATGGTGCGCGCCCAGACGGCCCGCGCCGTGGCGGCTGGAATGGCAGCCCGCCGCAATCCGTACCGGTCGCCGTGCCGCAACCTGCGCCGCCCCCTCCGGCTGCCGCTCCGGCTCCGCCGGCGCGCAGCTGGGAAGACAACCGCGGCACCTGGTCCGGAAATCGTGACCGGCGCGGCACCGACGAACGCTGGCGTTCGGATCGGTCGGGCTCGGGCTGGAACCGCGATGGCGATCGCCGCGCGGACCGTGACGGCAACCGCCAGTGGGACCGCGACAACGACCGCCGGTGGGACCGCGACAACGACAATCGCTGGAACCGCAACGACAACCGTTGGGACCGGAACGATGGCCGCTATCGCTCAGGCGAGCGCCACGACTATCGGCGCTGGGACAACCGCTGGCGCGACAACAAGCGCTACAACTGGTCGACTTATCGCCGGTCTTACCCGCACGTCTACCGGCTGCCGTCGTACTATGCGCCGTACCGGAACTATCACTACCGGCGGCTGAGCATCGGGTTCTACCTGGACTCGCTGTTCTTCTCGAACCGCTACTGGATCAGCAACCCCTGGCAGTATCGCCTGCCCGAGGTTTACGGCCCCTATCGCTGGGTGCGCTATTACGATGACGCGCTGCTGGTGAACATCTACTCTGGCGAAGTGGTCGATGTGATCTACAGCTTCTTCTGGTAACGCCCGGGAGTGGACCGCCGCAACGGAGCCCCTGCCCTGCCGGGCGGGGGCTCTTCGCTTGTCAGCCCCAGGGAACGATCCGCCGCATCGTGCCATCGCGATCGGCGAACTGGTGCTTCAGGGCGGCGGCAACATGCAGGACGAACAGCGCCAGCATGGCCGTGGCGGTCACTTCGTGAAGGTCGTGGAACAGGCCGATGGTCGCCTTGTCCGAGCCGACCGGCAGGGCGGGAAAATCGAACAGGCCGAACATGCTGACCGGCTTGCCCTTGCCGAAAGCGGAATGGAGGCCCCAGCCCGCCAGCGGCACGGCCAGCATCAGCAGATAGAACAGCGTGTGCGTGACCTTGGCGAGCGCAGCTTCCCAGGCCTTGAGCGATTCCAGCAAGGGCGGCGGACGATGGGTAAAGCGCCAGCCGATCCGCACCAGGGTCAGCAGCAGGATCAGGATCCCGTTGGCCTTGTGATAGCCCATCATCACGAACTTCTGATCGCGCGGGAGATCCTCGGACATCCAGGCCCCCACGAAATTGCCGATGATCAATAGGGCGATCAGCCAGTGCAGGATGCTGGCCCCGCGCGAATAGCGTGCTGCGCTGTCGGTGTTGCTCATGGAGCGGGAGACTGACTCATCCCCGCCCGCCCCGCAAGCCGGTTTTGACTTGCCCTGTCGCGACGAGGTTATAGGCATGGGAATCATGGAATATCCCGATTGCCCAAATCCGGACAAGGCCGCGCTGATCCGGGTCGGCGCGCAGGTCCGGCGCCGACTGGCGTCCGATCCCGCCGTACACAAGGTGCCGGTCGACAAGGCGGAAATCTGGGCCATGGGCGGATTTGTCTCGCCCGATGAATGCGATCAGCTAATCGAGATGGTCGATCGCACCGCGCGCCCGTCCAGCGTCCTCGATCACGGCTATGGGTCCGATACCTGGCGCACCTCCTTTTCCGGCGATGTCGAACACGACGATCCCTTTGTCAGGATGATCGAGCGGCGGATCGACGACCTGTTGGGCCTACCCCACGAATATGGCGAGACGATGCAGGGCCAGCGCTATGCCCCGGGCCAGGAATTCAAAGCTCACATGGACTGGTTCTGGACCAAGGCACCCTATTGGAAAGGCGAGGCCAAGCGGGGCGGACAGCGCTCGATTACGGCGATGATCTATCTCAACGACGTTGAAGAAGGCGGTACGACCGATTTTCCCAAGATCGGCGTCTCGATCCCGCCCCAGCGCGGGGCCCTGATCGTGTGGAACAACGCCTGCCCCGATGGCTCGCTCAACCAGGACACGCTCCACGCCGGCACCCCGGTGATCAAGGGCACCAAGTACATCATCACCAAGTGGTACCGCACCCGCCGATGGGGCTGACCCGCGCGCTGACAACGGCGGCTGCGCTGGGCGCAGTATGGCTGGGCAGCGCCTGCCCGGCAGTGGCGCAATCCGCCCCGCTGATCGAAGCATCAGGCGCCGTTGCCGCCAGCGAGGATGGCCGGCTGCTCGCCTTGCTCAACGCGGCCGCGCGAGCCGAAGCCGCGCTCGATCCGCTGGGGGCCCTGACGCGCGGGCCGGAAGGCAACCCGGCCCAGCTTGCTCGCCTGTTCAGCGACGATCTGGTGGCCGAGCGCCGCGCCAGCCTGCGCCGCGATCTGGCTGCCCTCGGTCGGATCGACCGGACCAGGCTGAGTGCCGAACGGCAGCTATCCCACGATGCCTTCAAGCTGCACCTGCGCCACGAACTGGGCTGGCTGGCACCCGACATGCTGGCGCTGACCCAGGTGCGGCCGATCACGCATTTCGGCGGACTCCACCAGGATTTCCCGGCGCTGGTCGGCCCCGGCGGGGCGCTGCCCTATGCCAGCGAAGCCGATTATCGTCGCAACCTTGCGCTGGTGCGGGCCTTTCCCGGCGTGCTCGATCGGGCAACGGGGCGATTTCGCCAGGGCATGGCGAGCGGTGTGCTGGAAACCCGGCTGACCGTGTTCAACATGATCGTCCAGCTGGATGCGATCCTGGCCCAGGGAGTGGCCGGTTCGCCTTTTGCCGCCCCGCTCGATCACCTGCCCGACACGATCCCGCCCGCCCGGCAGGCGCTGATCCGCGCTTCCTGGGAAGCCGCGATCCGCGACGAGGTGAACCCGACCTATCGGCGGTTGCGAACCTTCCTGGCTGAGGAATACCTGCCGGCCGCGCGCACCTCGATCGGCCTCGGCGAGATGAAGGGCGGCCCGGCGCTTTATCGGCGGCTGATCGCCAGCCACACCACCTTGCCGCTCGAACCTGAAGCGGTCCATGCGCTGGGATTGGCCGAAGTGATGCGGATCCGGCAGGAAATGGAGGCGGTCAAGGACCGGCTGGGGTTCAAGGGCAGCCTGCCCGCCTTTTTCAATCACATCCGCAGCGACCCGCGCTTTCACCCCCGCACGGCCGCGGAACTGGCCGAAGGCTATGCGCGGGTCGCCGCACAGGTCGAAGCGCAACTGCCCCGGTTCTTTGCGCGCCAGCCGCGCGCCCGGCTGACCATCGCGCCATATCCCGAATATCGCGCACGGTTCGAGGCGGGCGGTTCCTATGTCCAGGGCTCGGTCGACGGCACGCGGCCGGGGGTGTTCTATTTCAACACTTTCGATCTGCCCAACCGTTTCACCTCGGGTGTGACCACGCTTTATCTGCACGAAGGGGTGCCGGGGCATCACTTCCAGACCAGCCTCGCCCAGGAGGACGAAAGCCTGCCCGATTTCCAGCGGTTCGGCACCAATGCCGCCTTTGTCGAAGGCTGGGCGCTCTATGCAGAGACGCTGGGTTTCGAGATGGGACTCTACGACGATCCGCTCCAGCATTGGGGCACGCTGGATGACGAGATGCTGCGGGCCATGCGGCTGGTGGTCGATACCGGGATCCATGCGCAAGGCTGGAGCCGCGATCAGGCGATTGGCTACATGCTGGCCAATTCCGGAATGGGCCGCAGCGATGTCGAAGCGGAAGTCGATCGCTACATCGCCAACCCGGCCCAGGCGCTCAGCTACAAGATCGGCGCACTGACGATCCAGCGCCTGCGCCGCGAGGGCGAGGCAACGCTGGGGGCACGGTTCGACCTCAGGGCATTCCACGAACAGGTCCTGGGCAGCGGGGTGCTGCCCCTGCCGGTTCTGGAGGACAAGGTGCGGCGCTGGATTGCCAGCAGCCGCGAAGCCTGCTGTAACACCACAATAAATTGAGGGGAGTCCGCTTCGATGTTCAGCTATTTCCTCGCCGCCCTGCCGCACTTCCTGGCCTATTTCGGTTCGGCCGTTGCGCTCGCGGTGGTGTTCCTGTTCGTCTATTCGCTCTGCACCCCGCACCGCGAATTTGCCCTGATCCGTGAAGGCAACGCCGCTGCAGCCACCCAGCTGACCGGCACCTTCATCGGCTTTGCCATCCCGATGGCAGTGGTGATCGGCAATTCGGTGAGCATCCCGGACATGCTGCTGTGGGGTGCCGTCGCCGCGCTGGTGCAGCTGACCGTCTTCGTGGTGATCGCCCGCTTCCTGTTCAAGGCGGTGTCGGACAAGATCACCGAAGGCTGCGTGGCATCGGGCCAGTTCGTTGGCGGCATGGGCATCGGCATCGGTGTGCTCCAGGCCGCCTGCATGGTTCCCTGAGCGGGCGCGAAGGGAGCTGATGCGATGAAGAAGCAGCTATTCCTGACCACGGCCATGGCCGCCACGCTGACCGGCCTGTCGGGTTGCGCCAGCGGCGATGACTGGGGCGATGACGTTGTGGCCGATCGCGATACGCGGGTCTGCGTCGATCAGAACGGCTACCGGGTCGACGATGACCGCTGTGAGCGCGACACGCGCATCCACACCGACGGCAGCGGTCTGTTCTGGTACTACGTTGGCCGCGGCAGTCGGATACCCTACTACGGCGATCCGGTGCGCGATCCGCGCTATGGCTTCAAGGGTTCATACTTCCCGACCAAGGGCGTGAACTATGCCAAGGCACCGGCTGCAACCGCCATGACCCGTTCTTCCGCGGTTTCGCGCGGCGGTTGGGGATCGAGCGGGCGCTCGTTCGGCGGCGGCCGGTCCTAGGCAGTGCAGCGCAGCACGCTGACGCCGCGCGCCAACTGGCAGGCGGCGGTCGAGGAATACGGCCTGATCTGGCACAGCGATGCCGATGGTCCCTATTGGGACGAAAGCGGCTGCTACGTCTTCTCGATGGCCGAGATCGAAATGATCGAGGAAGCCACCGAAGAGGTGCACCGGCTATACCGCGCCGCAGGTGCGCGGATCGTCGGCGATGAACGGCTGCTCTCGCTTTGCGGCATTCCAACCAGCTATCACGAAGCGGTGCGAAGCGCCTGGCAGCGCCAGGTGCCCGCGCTCGACTATGGCCGGTTCGATTTCGCCTGGGATGGCACTGGCGCGCCCAAGCTGCTCGAATTCAACTGCGATACGCCCACCTCGATGCTCGAGACGGCGATTGTCCAGTGGTACTGGAAGGAAGAGGTCTTCCCCCAGGCCGACCAGCTCAACAGTCTGCACGAACAGCTGATTGCCCGCTGGCAAGCCATCGCCCCCGCCCTTCCCGGCGGGCGGGTGTGGTTCACCCATTTCGGTGACGCCGCGCACGAAGACACCATCACCACCACCTACATGCGCGACCTCGCCGGCCAGGCCGGGCTAGAAACCCGCGCCATGCTGATCGACCAGATCGGGATCGATGCCCAGGGCCGGATCGTCGACCAGGACGATTACCTGATCTCCGCCCTGTTCAAGCTCTACCCCTGGGAATGGCTGGCGGTGGAGGATTTCGGCGAGAAGATCCTGCCGCGATTGGCCGAGACGATTTGGCTGGAGCCGGTCTGGAAGATGCTTTGGAGCAACAAGGCCGTGCTGACCGTCCTGTGGGACCTGTTCCCCGGCCACCCCAACCTGCTGCCCGCCAGCTTCGACCCGGGCAAGATGGCGGGCGACTATGTCACCAAGCCGGTCCTCGCCCGCGAAGGCGCGAACATTGAGGTCGTTTCCGGCGGCAAGGTGATCGTCCGCAGCGAAGGTGGCTACAGCCGCAATCGGCTGGTCTATCAGCAACGCTATCCGCTGCGCGATTTCGGGCGCGGCTATCCGGTGCTGGGCAGCTGGACCGTGGCCGGGAGCGCTGCGGGCCTGGGCATCCGCGAAGATGGCCTGATCACCGGCAACCGCGCCCGCTTCATCCCCCATATCATCGAGGACTGACCACCATGACCCGTCTTCAGGCCGCCACCGATACCTTCCGCGAACTGGCGCTGATCTACGCCGCGCTGCTGCTCGTCAGTTCCGGGCTGCTGATGCAGTTCGAGGACATCGACTTTGGCACCGCCCTGTACTGGGCAGCAACCACCGCCACCTCCACCGGCTATGGCGATATTAGCCCCAAATCGCCCGAAGGCCGGCTGGTCGCGGTTGCGCTGATGCACCTGTCGATCTTCGTGGTTGCCCCGCTGATCGTGGTCCGGCTGGTCGACCGCCTCAACATGGACCGCGACGCCTTCACGCACGAGGAACAGGTCCACATCCTCGAAGGCATCGCCCGGATCGAGGCGCGACTCGACGCGATCGAAGGCAAGAACCGCTAGGGTTTTTGCTCAGTCGTCCAGCGACTGACCGCACAATTCCGCGCAATCCGGGCAGTGAATTCTGCCGGGAACGTCGCTGGGCGGCATTCAAGTAAGTAATAACAACTATTTTCCTGACCTAAAGTCTATATGGAAGCCGTAGGTCCATGAGCGCATCGTCCAAGCGTTGATTAAGCAATATTGGGGGCTCGTTTAGTTCGACCGGGGTCGATGATTCTCCATGCTTAAATCAGCTGATTAAAATAATGGAGGATGTCATGGAAACGGTCTCCCTTTTCCAATACTCTTTGGTATATAACGCTTTCTCATTCACATTTGCGACTATGGCTGCCGCCACGCTGTTTTTATGGCTCGGTAGGTCGCAGGTTTCGCCAAACTACAAGACTGCCGTCACCATTTCGGGGCTGGTCTGCGCAATCGCAGCCTATCACTATTGGCGCATCTTCGAGAGCTGGGAAGCAGCCTACATCGTGAAGGACGGGGCCATCGCGGTTAGCGGGTATGCGTTCAACGATGCCTATCGCTATGTCGACTGGCTGCTGACGGTGCCACTGCTGCTGATCGAACTGGTTCTGGTCATGCGCCTGAGCCGCGAAGAGACGGTCAGCAAGTCGGTCAAGCTCGGCTCGGCCGCGGCGCTGATGATCGTGCTCGGTTACCCCGGCGAAATCGCCACCGACATTCCGACCCGCGCCCTCTGGGGCACGCTGTCGGCGATCCCGTTCCTTTACATCGTCTGGGAACTGTTCAGCGGTCTTGGCGCTTCGATCGAGCGGCAGCCTGAAAGCGTCCGCGAGCTGGTCAAGAAGGCCCGCCTGCTGACCTTTGCGTCATGGGGCTTCTACCCGATCGTATACATGGCTCCCTATGCCAACATTTCGGGCGCGAGCGCGGAAACCGCGATCCAGATCGGCTACACGATTGCCGACCTGGTGGCGAAGGCCGTGGTCGGCGTGCTGATCTGGCTGATCGCAGTTCGCAAGAGCGAAGCGGAAGCCGAAAAGGCCTGAAGGGTCATTCGTGGCAATGGCGGCCAGCGCCAGCATTGCTGACGAAACGGTGCGTGGCACCGGCGCGCTCGGATCGAGTGCGTCGGTGCCGCGGCTGTTTTGGCCAGCCGCGCTGATCTGGGCCTGGGTCGGGTTAACCGGGCCACAACTGGATCCCGATCTCGTCACCATTGGTGCGCTCTTCGTGATGCTGCTGGGCGGCTTGCCACACGGCGCTTATGACCTCGCAATCGGCAACCGGATGCTGGATCTTGATCCGCACAGAGCGACGATCCTCCTGCTGGCCTATATCGGCGTGGCACTGGCAATGGCGGGACTTTGGGCGATCGTGCCGGTTGTTGCCCTTGTGGTCTTCCTGCTCAGCGCCGCGCTGCATTTCGGCGAAGACTGGTCAATGCTGGATACGGGTCTGCTGCGGGCGACCGGCGGAGCCTCGGTGATTGCCATACCGGCGATCTTTCATCGCGACGAAGTCAGCCAACTGTTTGTATTGATGTGCGGCCCGGAGGGTGAACAGGTTGCCCGCCTTGCAGTTGCCAGCGGGCCAGTAGCAATACTGGTCATGCTCACCGGTCTCGCCCGGGCCTATGTGGAGGGCAATCGCCAGTGGGCATTGGCACAGGCAACTGCCTTCGCCGGCTTGGCAATATTGCCGCCGCAACTGGGATTCACCCTGTTTTTCGTATTTCTGCACTCCCCTCTGCATATGCGGGAAGTTCGGCGCACCCTGCCCGACTGGTCAACAACCAGGCTGGCCAGTTACGGCGCAGCGATCTGCGCTGCCGCCCTGCTCGGAGGGGCCATGCTGGTCGACAATCTTCTTTCGGAACGGCCGGACTGGGCATTGGCAAGCGGCTTCCAGGTTCTCTCGATCCTGGCTGCCCCGCACCTCGTGCTTCACTGGTTCATCGACAGGACTAGGGCAGCGCCTCGGCAATGAGCTTGCGGGTGTTCGCAATCCCATAAAGCGCGATGAAGCTTCCCATGCGCGGCCCCTGCGAGGAACCCAGCAGGGTCTCGTAAAGGCACTTGAACCAGTCACGCAGCTGCTCGAACCCGTAGTGCGGGTCCTTGCCAATCTCGTAGACCAGGTTCTGCAGTTCCTCGGCCGTGGCATCGTCGCTGGTCGCGGCCAGTTCCTCGTCGAGAGCGGCCAGGGCCGCCGCCTCGCCGCCTTCGGGCTTGCGCCGCTGCAGCGTGGGAGCGATGAAATCACGGTTGTAGGCCAGCGCATTGGTAACCAGCTTGTCCAGCTCCGGATGAGCGGCCGGATCGGCATTCTCGACATAGTTGCCAAGGTACGACCAGACCTGCTCGCGCGTGGCGCCAGCGCCCAGCACGCCGACCAGGTTCAGCAGCAAGCCATAGGTTACCGGCAGCTTGTCACCATCGCCGCCGTGATAGCCATTGGCCCGCAGCAGGTGCCAGACCGGGTTGCCCAGCTGCTGCTCGACCGGCTGGTCAGCCAGCTTTTCGCGGAACTGCCAGTATTCGTCCACCGCGCGCGGGATGATCCCCACGTGCAGGCTCTTGGCGCTCTTGGGATCGCGGAACAGGTAGAAACCCAGCGATTCCTCGCTGCCATAGGTCAGCCATTGCTCGATGGTCAGGCCGTTGCCCTTGGACTTGGAGATCTTCTCGCCATTCTCGTCGAGGAACAGCTCATAGATCATGCCTTCGGGCGCGCGGCCGCCGAGTGCGCGGGCGATCTTGCCGCTTTCGCGCACGGAATCGGTCAGGTCCTTGCCGCACATCTCGTAATCGACGCCGAGCGCGACCCAGCGCATTGCCCAGTCGACCTTCCACTGCAGCTTGGAATTGCCGCCCAGGATGCAGCTTTCGACCATGTCGCCATGATCCTCGAACCGCACGATCCCGGCTTCGGCATCGACGACCTGAACCGGCACTTGCAACACCTGCCCGGTCTTGGGGCTGACCGGCAGGACCGGGGAATAGGTCTGGCGCCGTTCCTCTCGCAAGGTCGGCAGCATGATGTCCATGATCGCCTGCCAATTGCGCAGCACCCCGCGCAGGGCATCGTCGAACGCACCGGCGTTGTAGCGATCGCTGGCCGAGACGAATTCGTAATCGAAGCCGAAGCGATCGAGGAAATCGCGCAGCATCGCGTTGTTGTGGTGCGCGAAGCTCTCGAACTTGTTGAACGGATCGGGGATGCGGGTCAGCGGGTGACCGAGATAGGCCGTGAGCAGCCCCTGGTTGGGCACGTTGTCCGGCACCTTGCGCAGGCCGTCCATGTCATCGCTGAAGGCCACGAGCCGCGTCGGCGCGCCGCCGGTCAGCACTTCATAGGCGCGGCGGACCAGCGTGGTGCGCAGCACTTCCTGAAAGGTGCCGATATGCGGCAGGCCCGAGGGACCATAGCCCGTCTCGAACAGCACCGGTGAACCATCCGGTTTCCCGTCCGGATACCGCTTCAGCAGCTTGCGCGCCTCTTCAAAGGGCCAAGCCTTGGAAACCTGTGCGGCGGAAAGGAGTGCTTCGTCGGTCATGATGCGGCCCTTTCGCGCCAAAGCGGCCGGAGCGCAAGGCAGGAATGCCCTTGCGCAGCCCCGCCCTTCCCCGCCAAGGTGGCGCCAAAGAAGATAAGCAGGAGGGGTTGGGATGCGGCTGCATGGCAAGCTGGCGATAGCGCTGGCAGCGGGATGGCTGGCCAGTGCCGCAATGGCTCAGGACAGCGCGGCCACGCTGTGGCGCGGCGGCACGATCATCACAATGGATGGCGAAACCCCACAGACCGTCCAGGCCGTGGTCGAGCGGGACGGCAAGATCGTCTTTGCCGGAGCTGAGGCTTCCGCCCGGCGCGCAGCCGGCAAGGCGGCGAAAACCCGCGACCTGAAAGGCGCGACGATTTTGCCGGGCTTTGTCGATGCCCATTCGCACTTCTCGATGCTGATGCAGGTCGAAACGGGCATCGACCTGGACGCCGGAGACCAGCCACCAGCAACCATCCCCGCGCTGCTGGGCCTGATCCGCCAGGGCATCAAGGCCAAGGGGCTGGAAGGTCAGGACTGGATTGTCGCCTGGAATTACAAGGACGCCCCGCTAGCCGAAAAGCGGCACGTGACGCGCGACGATCTCGACGCCGCCTTTCCGGGCCGCAAGGTCGTGCTAATCCATTTCACCGGCCATGGTCTTGTCGCCAGCAGCGCCGCGCTGGCCGCTGCCGGGGTGGCCGATGATGCGCCCAACCCGCCCGGCGGCCTACTGATGCGCGATGCGAAGGGTCGCGTGAACGGGGTAGCCTTCGAAGCGGCTCTCTTTCCCTTCTACAAGGCGCTGCCCCGCCATACCCCGGCGCAAATGCTGGCCGCGCTCGAAGGCACCCAGCGGACCTATGCCAGCAAGGGTTTCACCCATGCCCAGGACGGCGCGACCCAGATTCCGGAGCTCACCTTTCTGCTGAGCCAACCGGCGCGTGAACGGATGAAACTGGACCTTGCCCTCCTGCCCAGCTTCGGCGGGCTCGACAGCCTGCTGACCATGCCCAACCTCGCCATGGGGCAATACCAGGGGCACACCAAGGTCCAAGGGATCAAGTTCGTGCTCGATGGCTCGCCCCAGGCACGCACCGCCTATTTCACCCGCGACTATGCCAATGGCTCGCCCGAGGGGCATCATCCCTGGCACGGTGAACCGATCATCAAGCAGGAGGAGTTCGACCGGCTGGCCCGGCTTGTGCATGATCGCGGCTGGCAGCTGTTCGTCCATGCCAATGGCGATGCGGCGATCGACATGGCGATCGAGGGCTTCGACCGCCTGAGGGTCAAGGCCGCCGACAATCGCCGACCGGTGGTGATCCATTCCCAGTTCCAGCGGCGCGATCATTTGCCAGCCTATGCCCGGATCGGGGTCGGGCCGGCCTATTTCTCCAACCACACGCTCTATTTCGCGGACATCCACCGCACCAATTTCCCGGCCGAGGTGGTGGACTTCATCAGCCCGTTCCGAGCGGCGATGAATTCGGGCCTCTATGCCTCCAACCATTCCGATGCGCCGGTTACGCGGCTCGATCCCCTCGTCCAGCTGTGGTCCAGCATGGCGCGCACCTCGGTGACCGGCACGGTCAGCGGCGCGGACCAGCGCCTTACGGCTTACGAAGGGCTGCAGATGCTGACCACGGGGCCGGCCTGGCAAGTGTTCGAGGAGAACCGCAAGGGTCGAATCAAGCCGGGAATGCTGGCCGATTTCGTGGTGCTCGACCGCAATCCGCTGACCACGCCGCTCACCGCGATCCGCCAGATCCGCGTGCTGGAGACGGTCAAGGAGGGCCGGACAATCTGGTCGCGCTAATACCGGTCACAAGGCTTTTCCGCAGGTCCGACCTGAAAATGTTTACCCGCTGGAAACCGAACTGGACCTAAACCCTCTGCAGGGGTAAGGCACAGTTCCCGAGGGAGCGCATGGACACCAAGAACGATACCACGGCTGATGCGGACGAGGCTGCGCGGAATCGCGCACGCCGGACAAGTACGCTGATGGTCGCGCAGTGCCAGCGCGAGGACGGTACGCAGACCGCACTGAAGGTCCGCAATCTGTCCGCAACCGGCTTCAAGGCCGATTGCCGGGATATCGCCGATTTCGCCGTCGACGAACAGGTTCGCATCGCTTTCAAGAACTTGTCACCGGTCTGGGCCAGCGTGGTCTGGTACGATAGCAGCGAAGTGGCGTTCAAATTCCGCAACCCGGTCGATCTTGATCGCATCAACCGGGCGCGGGCGATGGGCCAGAATCCCGCGCTCAGCCCGCGTTCGGACGCGGTTAGCAACTGGATCGATCGCAACAACCAGCGTCAGGAGTGGGAACGTCTGGCCAAGGGGATTCGCGGCGCCCGTCCGCTCTGAGCCGAATCGCCCTCCGAATCAGCTTCGCGCAGGATGATCGCCGCGCCGGGCTTGTGCGCGCGGATTTCCGCCTCGCTCAGCCCGCAGATCTCGTGCGGGAAGACCAGCCATTCCTCGGTCTCGTGCACGAAGTAATCGGGCTTCAGCTGGGTCTGGTTGCGGCTGGGCTTGTAATAGGCCGTGGCGATCCGCACCGTCTCGGGCATATTGTGGCGGCAGCGAGCCTTGAGCTCGCGCAGGAAGGCCTCGATCGAACGCCCGGTGTCGAACACGTCGTCCACCACCAGCAGCCGGTCATCGGGGTTCAGCACGTCGATCAAATAACCAAGCGCATAGACCCGCACTTCCTTGTCCTGCCGGTCGATGCCCGAATAGCTAGCGGTGCGGATCGCGATGTGGTCGGTTTCGACCCCGCGATAGGCCAGCAGTTCCTGCACCGCGATCCCCACCGGCGCACCGCCGCGCCAGATGCCGACGATATGCGTTGGCACGAAACCGGAATCGAGCACCTGGTTGGCCAGGGCAAAGCTGTCTTCCAGCAGCCGGTCGGCAGTGAGGTAAACCTTATCGACCATCGAGCGCCTCCGAAATGGCTGCCAGGTGCCGCGCCTGGTCCGCCGCGGGCAGGAGCGAGCCGGTAAAGCTGTTGCGCGCCAGCGTCGCCAGTTCCGCCCCGCTCAGGTCAAGTGCCGTCGCAATAGCGCGGTAGTTGTCATTGATATAGCCGCCAAAATAGGCCGGATCATCTGAATTGATCGTGGCCTTCAGGCCAAGCTCCAACATCCGCCGCACCGGGCTCTGGTCAATCTCGTGAATTACGCAGAGCCGCAGGTTCGAGAGCGGACAGACCGTCAGCGTCATCCCTTCCGAGGCCAGCCGCGCGACCAGCGCCGGGTCTTCCAGCGCCCGGTTGCCGTGGTCGATCCGGCCGACCTTGAGCAGGTCGAGCGCCTCATGGACATATTCGGGCGGGCCTTCCTCGCCCGCATGCGCGGTCACGAACAGGCCAAGGTCCCGCGCCCGGGCAAAGACCCGCGCGAACTTGGCCGGGGGATGGCCCAGTTCCGAGGAATCGAGGCCCACCCCATGGATCCGGTCCAGATGCGGCATGGCCTGGTCAAGCGTGGCGAATGCCTCATCTTCGCTCAGGTGGCGCAGGAAGCACATGATCAGGCGATAGCTGATGCCCAGTTGCGCTTGCCCGGCCTTGAGCGCGCGTTCGATCCCGTCCAGCACGGTTTCGAAGGCCACCCCGCGCTCGATATGGCCCTGCGGATCGAAGAAGATTTCGACATGCCGCACATTGTCCGCCGCCGCGCGCTGCAGATAGGCCCAGGTCAGGTCGAAAAAGTCCTGCTCGGTCTGCAGCACCGACATGCCCTGGTAATAGATGTCGAGGAAATCCTGCAGGTTGGAGAAGGAATAGGCCGCCCGCACCTCTTCCACCGAGGCAAAGGGGATGGCCACGCCGTTGCGCTCCGCCAAGGCAAACAGCAGCTCCGGCTCCAGCGAACCTTCGATGTGGAGGTGGAGTTCGGCCTTGGGCAGGCGGTCGATCAGCGCGTCACGGTCAGGATTCGTCATGCTTGCAGGCTGGACTGCCGGGTCGGCACGGTCAACCGCTCCGGGCACGAGCCACCTTGCCCTGCGTTCCAGTTCCGTTCTATCGCTTGAGCGGTGAGCGACGCCCCCGCCCTGCCTGCGATTCCCCTGCCCGCGATCCACGCCAGCCACGCCGGCTGCTGGTTGCGCAGCGGGGCCGGGATAACCCGCCCGGCGGGCAAGGGCGAGGCGGTGATGGCCGCCGCCGATACCCCGCTGTTGCTGCTCAATGCCCCGCTGGTGGCGACGCGGCTGGGCTATCCCGATCTGTCCGGGCTCGATCTGCTCGAACTGTTCGCCTTCATCCACCCGGCCCGCTTCGTGGTGCCGACGCCCAAGGGGCTGGCTCATGTGCTGGACCTGCCCGAACCGGCGGGGGACGAGGACGTGCCCGAACTGCTCCAGCAAGCGGCCGAAGCCTTGCTGGCCATTTGCGGCGACCCCGCCTGGCCCGAGCGTGAGGGAGCGTGGAGCGCCTTGCAGAACCTCACGCGGCTGCGCTGGCCCTGGGCTCCGCTGGTAACTGCGCGGCTAGCCGCCCCGGCCCGGGCCGAACGCTGGCTCTTCGCCCGCCTGCCCGAATGGCAGGAAGCGCCTGAGCGGCCTCAACCGGCGCAGGTCGCGCTTGATCCGGCGGCCGTTTCCGCGCGGCTGGCGCAACTGACCGGCGAGGGGGCGGAACCGCGCCCGGCCCAGGTCGCCTATGCCGGGGAGGCTGCCCAGGCCTTTGCCCCGCGCGCACGCGAAGGCATGCCCCAGCTGCTGCTCGCCCAGGCCGGGACGGGGATCGGCAAGACGCTGGGCTATCTCGCCCCGGCCTCGCTCTGGGCAGAGCAATCGGGCGGCACGGTCTGGGTTTCGACCTATACCAAGGCGCTGCAACGCCAGCTGCGCCGCGAGAGCCGTCGGGCCTGGGCCAGCACCCGCGCCGATGGCAGCCAGCCGGTGGTGGTGCGCAAGGGCCGCGAAAATTACCTGTGCTTGCTGAACCTTGAAGATGCCTTGCAAGGTGGTTTCGCAGGTCGTGCGGCGGTGCTGGCACAGCTGGTGGCGCGCTGGGCAGCCTATAGCCAGGATGGCGACATGATCGGGGGCGATCTGCCCGGCTGGCTGGGCACCCTGTTCCGCCAGCGCGGGATCAAGGCGCTGACCGATCAGCGCGGCGAATGCGTCTATGCCGGTTGCCCGCATTACCGGAAGTGCTTCATCGAACGCGCCAGCCGCGCCAGCGCCCAGGCCGACCTGGTGATCGCCAATCACGCGCTGGTGATGGTCAACGCCGCACGCGGCCGCGATGCTGCCCAGCGCCCCACCCGGATCGTCTTCGACGAAGGCCACCACGTGTTCGAAGCGGCGGATTCGACCTTCGCCGCCGCCCTCACCGGGGCCGAGGCGATCGAGCTGCGGCGCTGGGTGATCGGCCCGGAACGCGGCTCGAAGGGGCGGCGGCGCGGGCTGTCAGCGCGGCTGGCCGATGTCGCCAGCTATGACGAAGCCGGGAGCAAGGCAATTGCCGCCGCGCGCTATGCCGCCGAGGCCCTGCCCGGCGACGGCTGGCTGCAGCGCCTGGCCGAGAACGCTCCATCGGGCCCGCTGGAGGAACTGCTCGGCGCGGTGCGCGCCACGGTCTATGCCCGCGATGAAAGCGGCGGGCAGGATGCAGGCTATGGGCTGGAGACCGAGGCGGCGCAGCTTGACGGGGCCTTTGTCGAACGCGCCGGGGCGGCCCAGGCAGCCCTGGCCGAACTGCGCGTACCGCTGATCCGGCTGGGCGTGCGGCTGGAAGCGATCCTGGCCGATCCGCCGGACTGGCTGGACGGCGCCGGCCGCGCCCGGATCGAGGGCGCGCGCCATTCGCTGGCCTGGCGGATCGACTTGCTCGCCGCCTGGGAAGCCCTGCTGGAACGGCTTGGCGGCCCGGCCGATCCCGAGTTTGTCGACTGGCTGGCGGTGGAACGCAGCGAGGCGCGCGAATTCGACGTGGGCCTGCACCGGCGCTGGCTCGATCCGATGAAGCCGTTCGCGCGCACCGTGCTGGAACCGGCGCACGGGGTGATGATCACTTCGGCCACGCTGACCAATGGCGGGGACTGGGACACGGCAGTGGACCGCAGCGGCGCCCGTGCCCTTGGCCTCGCCCCGCGCCAGTCGAGCTTCGACAGCCCGTTCGACTATGCCCAGCAAGCCGAAGTGCTGATCGTGACCGACGTGGCCAAGGGCGACATTTCCGCCCTCGCTGGGGCCTATGGCCGCCTGATCGAGGCGTCGGGCGGCGGCGTGCTGGGGCTGTTCACCGCGATCCGCCGCCTGCGCGCAGTTCATGGCCGGATCGCCGACCGGCTCGCCCGCAGCGGCCTGCCGCTCTATGCCCAGCATGTCGATCCGATCGATACCGGCACCCTGGTCGATATCTTCCGCGACGATCCGCGCGCCAGCCTGCTCGGCACCGATGCCCTGCGCGACGGGGTGGACGTGCCCGGCCATTCGTTGCGGCTGGTGGTGATGGAGCAGGTGCCCTGGCCCAAGCCATCGATCCTGCACCGCGCGCGGCGGCTGGCCCATGGTGGCAGCGACTATGACGATCAGATCATCCGCGCGCGGCTGGCCCAGGCCTTTGGCCGCCTGATCCGCAGCCGCGACGATCACGGCCATTTCGTGGTGCTTTCCGCCGCTTTCCCCAGCCGGCTCCTCTCGGCCTTCCCGGCGGGAACGCCAATCCGCCGGGTCACGCTGGACGAGGCTTTACAAAGGGTCGCGGGCGGTGTTTCTGGCGCTCCCGTCCAGTCTGAAAGCCCCGCGTAAGATTCCGATGAAAATCCTCGGCCTGTTCCGCCACGCCAAGTCCGATTGGGGCGATCCGCGCGCCCGCGATTTCGATCGCCCGCTCAACGCGCGTGGCCGTGCCGGGGCAGAGATCATGGGGCGGCATATCCGCGATCATGGGGTGCGCTGGGAACGGGTGATCTCATCCCCCGCACTGCGCTGCGCCGATACGATCGAACTGGGCTGCGCGGCCACCGGCCAGCCAGTCAAGGTCAACTGGGACCGGCGGATCTACCTCGCCAGCGGGGTGACCCTGGCCGACGTGCTGCGCGACCAGGAAGGCGATCCCGCCTCGATCCTGATGGTCGGCCATAACCCGGGGCTGGAGGACCTGATCTTCGACCTGGTGCCCGACGATGGCACCAGCCTCTTGCGCGATGTGGTGGAGGAAAAGTTCCCGACCGCCGCCTTCGCCGTGCTGGAACTGAACATCGATAAGTGGACGGACCTCAAGGACCGCTGTGGCAAGCTGGTCCACCTCGCCCGCCCGCGCGACCTCGACCCGGCGCTGGGGCCAGAGCGCTAGGTTCAAGCGCTAGGTTCAGACGACCTGCAGCGGCAGGTGAGGTTCGGGCGCATGCTCGATCGTGATCGTCGCGCCAACCGCCACCTCACCCCCGGTCAGCACGACGGCCATGACGCCGCTCTTGCGGATCAGGCTGCCGTCGGCGGCGCGATCGAGCATCGCCTCCATCAGCCCGGGTGCGATCCCGTTGATCTGGTTACAGGGATTGCGCAGGCCCGTAATCTCGATCAGCGCCGCATCGCCCAGCCGCAGCCGGGTGCCCGCCGACAGGCCCAGCAGATCGATCCCTGCGGTCGTGACATTCTCACCCAGCTGGCCGGGGCTGACGACAAAGCCCTTGCCCGCCAGCTCATCGAACAGTTCGGCATGGATCAGGTGGACCTGGCGCAGGTTCGGCTGGGTGGGATCCTTCGCCACGCGCGAGCGATGACGCACCGTCTCCCCGGCATGGGCATCGCCCTCCACCCCCAGCCCGGCCAGCAGGCTGATCTGCTGGACGCCCAGCTTGGAAAAGTTGTGCGCACCATCACGGGCTAGCGAGACGACAAGACCGGCCATGCGCCTGTCCTAGGTCGCAACCGGAATAGCGGCAAGCAGACCGGCAAACCGGTACAAAATGCCAGGCCCCACCCACTCGACAGCGTCCCCGTGCCTGCCTATGGGGTGCTTTAACCGCCTGATTAAGTAACCGGAGAAGCCTGCCCATGTCGCTGCCCGCCCCGTTTGACCGCCTGCGCCTGCCCGTGATCGGATCGCCGCTGTTCATCGTTTCCGGCCCGGAACTGGTGATCGCGCAGTGCAAGGCCGGGATCATCGGCAGCTTCCCGGCGCTCAACGCCCGCCCCTCGGGCGTGCTCGACGAATGGCTGCACCAGATCACCGAAGAACTGGCTGCGCATAACCGCGACAATCCGGATCGCCCGGCCGCGCCCTATGCCGTCAACCAGATCGTCCACAAGTCTAACAACCGGCTTGAGGAAGACATGGAGGTCTGCGCCAAGTGGCAGGTGCCGCTGACGATCACCTCGCTGGGCGCGCGCGAGGACATCAACAATGCCGTTCACGCCTGGGGCGGGATCGTGCTGCACGACGTGATCACCGATCGCTTTGCCCGCAAGGCAATCGAAAAGGGCGCCGATGGCCTGATCCCGGTGGCAGCCGGGGCCGGTGGCCATGCCGGCACGCTTTCGCCCTTCGCGCTGATGCAGGAAATCCGCGAATGGTTCGATGGCCTGATTGCGCTGTCGGGTTCGATCGCCTGCGGCCGCTCGATCCTGGCCGCACAGGCCATGGGCGCGGACTTCGCCTATATCGGCACCCCCTGGATCGCCACCAAGGAAGCCCGCGCCGTCGATGGCTACAAGAACGCGATCGTCGAAGGGCGCGCGGACGACATCGTCTATTCGAACCTCTTCACCGGGGTGCACGGCAATTACCTGCGCCCCTCGATCGTTGCTGCGGGGCTTGACCCCGATAACCTGCCGGAAAGCGATCCGAGCGCGATGAACTTCGGTTCGGGTGGCAATACCGAGGCCAAGGCCTGGAAGGACATCTGGGGTTCGGGCCAGGGGATCGGCGCGGTCAAGGCGGTGGAAAGCGTGGCCGACCGGGTCGACCGGCTGGAAGTCGAATACAACCAGGCCCGCACCGAGCTGGCCGCCAAGGCCCGGATGACACTGGCCTAGGCCTGGTCCCCTCCGGCCCGCACCGCATCGGCGGTCGCGGGCCACAGGTCTGCTGCCAGGGCATCGAGTTCGGCAAAGTCGGCACCGCTGCCCAGCGGATCGCGCAAATTGAGCAACAACCGCCGCCGCTGATCGAGCAGGCGGCGGCGCAGCGCCCGTTGCAAGAGGTGTAGCCGGGCCAGCGCATCGTCCAGCGCCCGGTCCGGATCGCGCGGGCGCTGGGCCGCCCAGCCCGCCTCGATCTGGCCGACCCGTTCATAGACCAGCGCGGAATAGCCCCGGTGCGGCCCGCGGTGCAGCGGCAAGCCGCTGCGCAGCACGGCCTGGTCATTGGCTGGCAGCAACAGGCCGTTGCAGCGAAAGTCGTCAAACCGCAGCCGCTCTGACCCCAGCGCCGCGAACAGCCGCGCCGCGCCGTTCCGGCCCAGCAATTGCCGGGGCAGCAGGTGATGCCGCTGCAACCCCGGATCGTGGCCGGGCAGATCAGCGCGATTGACCGCGCGAAACGGCAGGAAGCTGCGTCTTCGTGCGCCCGGCTCCACGTTTAGCCGCCCGAACCAGTGGTGCGGACCAGCACCCTCACCTCGCTCCCCTTGCGGACCGGCACAGCCAGCAAGGCTTCTCCCGCCGGGCCGACGAGGTCCATCTCGATCTCGATCGGTCCTGCCAGCACGACCTGATGCACCAGCCGCACCGCGATCCGGGCCATGGCGGCGGGTGACAACCGCCGGTCCGGCTCGAACCGCAATTCCTGCCCGGCCAGCAAATCAAGCCCGCGCGTGACCATCGCCCCATTCGCTTGCCGCTCCAGCCCGGTCAGCACGAGGGCGGGAAAGACCCCGCCGCCAAGCCAGGCTCGGATAGTGCGCACGAAGGTGGCAGGTTCCACCCACGAGCCGGCCGGCGACCAGACCACGGCCAGCACGCCCGGCAGCTCGGCCAGCTGCGCCCCCAGCCCGACCAGCACCCGCAGGATCGGCAGCAAGCCGGCAGAATGCCGCAAGTGGGGACCGGGCGTCAGCACCAGCGTTTCCCCACCCGGATTTGCCGTCATTCCGATCGGGGTGCCTGCCGCGGGTAACGGTTCGGGCGGCGCGGGCGCGATCCCCCGGCAATCGAAGGTCAGCCCATTGGTGAGCAGTTCCAGCCAGCCCTCATCCGCCGCGTCATGAGAGATCGAGAAGGCCACATCGCCAATCGCCAGATTTCCGGCCGCGACCTGTGCCCCCGCCAGCGCGACGATGGCCGCACGGTCCGGGCGCTGGCCTGGCGCAAAGACCAGGCTCAGGCACGGGTTCGCATCCCGCTCAGTCATGGCCAGCCCGGTGATGATCGAAAAAACTCCGTAATTGCAGATACCTGCTTGGCATCAGGCACGGTTGATCGTCGAGTCCCCGCGCCGTAATTGCATCCGGATTGGAGCTTGTTTGACCGGAGCCGGTCAACCCGCAGGGGTCAGAACACGCCAAGCGCCAGCCCCTCCGCCAGCGCCGCCCCCAGCGCGCCAGCCTCGTCCAGCAGGCCTTGCGGCACGACCTTGGGCGCCATGATCGCTTCCGGGCTTTGCGCCCCCAGGTTGGCGATCAGCGGCGGGGCCACCCGGCGCAGCCGCCAGCCGGTAACGATCCGGTCAAGCTGGGCCTGGGCCCCGTGGCCATCGCTGCCGGCGGCAATGATCGTGGCAAAGGGCCGCCCCTCGATCCGGCCGAGCAGCGGGTAATAGCAGCGGTCGAAGCATTCCTTCATCGCCCCGCTCATCGTGCCGAGGTTTTCCGGGCAGACGAACAGGTAGCCCGCCATGCCCAGCAGGTCGGCCGGGCTGGCCTGTTCTGCGGGGAGCAGGATCGAACGGCCGCCGGTGGCCCCATGCGCGGCCTCGGCCAAGGCGCAGGCGGCGCCGGTGCGACTATGCCAGACGATCCCCAACATGGCGGCGATCATGGCGCAGCGGCGGCCGCGTGGAAAGGCGGCAAAAGCCTGCCTGCCCCCTTTTCCGCAGCGGCCCGGCGGGCTAATCGGCCAGCATGGCTTCCGCCCCTCCCTCCATTCTTGGCATTGACCGCTCGATCTCCGGCCGGGCCTGGCGCTGGCGCGGCGGCAACATGGACCTGTCGGGCAACGCGGCCTCGCTCGATCACGATCTGGTGACCCAACTGCTGCTGGCCCGCGGCGTGCCGCATGACGATGTAGAACGGCACCGCAATCCGTCGCTGCGCGCCTTCCTGCCCGACCCTTCCGCCTTTCGCGACATGGACCAGGCCGCCGAACGGCTGGCCCAGGCCGTGCTGACGGGTGAGAGGCTGACCGTCTATGGCGACTATGACGTCGATGGCGCGACCAGCGCGGCCCTGCTGATCCGCCTGTTGCGGATGCTGGGGCACGAGGCGCGCTATTACATCCCGGACCGCCTGCTCGAAGGTTATGGCCCATCGGGCGAGGCGCTGGTGCGGCTAGGGGCGGAAGGCTCCAGCCTGATCGTGACGGTCGATTGTGGGGCCATGGCCTTCGATGCCCTGGCCCAGGCCCATGCCGCCGGGATCGACGTGATCGTGGTCGATCACCACAAGTGCGCGGCCGAGCTGCCGCTGGCGACCGCGCTGGTCAATCCCAACCGGCTCGACGAGGATGACCTGGCCGCTGCGCACGGCCACCTCGCCGCTGTCGGCGTGGCCTTCCTGCTGGCCATTGCCACGGTGCGCGTGCTGCGCCAGCGCGGCTTTTTTGCATCGCAGCCCGAACCGGACCTGTTCTCGCTGCTCGATCTGGTCGCGCTGGGGACGGTGGCCGATGTCGCGGCGCTGCATGGGCTCAATCGGGCGCTGGTAGCCCAGGGACTGAAGGTCATGGCCCGGCGCGAGAACATCGGCATGGCTGCCTTGATCGACGCCAGCCGCCTGACCCGTGCGCCAACCTGCAGCGACCTTGGCTTTGCCCTCGGCCCGCGCATCAACGCCGGTGGCCGGGTGGGTGAGGCAACACTTGGCGTGCGCCTGCTGACCACCGAAGACCCGGACGAGGCCCGCGCGATTGCCGCCCAGCTTTCCGCCCTCAACGAGGAACGCCGCGCAATCGAGGCGGCGGTGCAGGAGGCGGCCGAGGCGCAGCTTGATGCCCAGCACAACCGCGCCGTGGTGGTGCTGGCCGGGGCTGGCTGGCACCCCGGCGTGATCGGGATCGTCGCCGGCCGGATCAAGGAAAAGGCCGGTCGCCCCGCGCTGGTGATCGCGCTCGATGCCGACGAGGCGGGCCATGGCAAGGGCTCGGGGCGCTCGATCGCGGGCGTGGACCTGGGCGCGGCGATCATTGCCGCGCGCGAGGCGGGTCTGCTGGTGGCCGGGGGCGGCCATGCCATGGCCTGCGGCCTGACCATTGCTCCCGATCGCCTCTCGGCCCTCGCCGAATTTCTTGATGAGCGGCTGGGTTCGGCCGTTACCGCCGCCCAGTCCGGGCAGTCGCTGGCGCTCGACCTCGCGGTTGCGCCCGGCGGGCTGGTGCCGCCGCTGGTCGACACGCTGGAAAGTGCCGGCCCCTATGGCATGGGCTGGCCCGGTCCGCGCATTGCCGTGGGCCCAGTCCGGCTCGTCAAGGCTGACCTTGTGGGCCGCGATCACGTGCGGCTGATCGTGCGCGGGGACGATGGCGCCAGCTTCAAGGCGGTGGCCTTTCGCGCCGCCGAAACCGACCTTGGCCAGGCCTTGCTGCACCGGGCGCAGGGCCGCAAGCTGTGGCTGGCCGGTCGGGCGAAGATCGATGACTGGGGCAGCCGCCCGGCGGCCGAGCTGCACATCGAGGACGCCGCCTGGGTCGATTGAAACTTTCTTGCTGAATCGGGCTTGACCCCCTTGGCGCGCTTGCCTAAAGGCCCGCCTGCCCAACGGTGCAATGCCCGGATGGCCCCTTCGTCTAGCGGTCTAGGACGCGGCCCTTTCACGGCTGAAACACGGGTTCGAGTCCCGTAGGGGTCACCAACACTTCCGGCGCATTTGCCCACTGGCACGCCTTGCCCAGAGAGACTAACCACCTCCCCTGAAATGATCGGCAAGCGCACCTTCCCCATCGCTGGTTTCGTACTGGCCGCGCTTACCGCGATCGGCTTGCTCGTGGCCGGCATGAACCTGTGGCTGGTGGGCGCCGTGCTGCTGCTGTGGGTTGGCTCGCTGTGGCTGACCCTGCCCGAGCCCGAAGTGACCGAGGCCCGCGTCGACCGCGCCGAAGTGACCCGCGACGCCGTGCGCGAGGCAATCGAATCGCTCGGCCAGCCGCTGCTGGTGCTCGAAGGCAACCGGATCGTCATGGCCAATGCCGCCGCGCGCCAATCGCTGGGCGCGCACGTCCAGGGCCAGGACGCGCGGATCGGCCTGCGCCATCCCGATGCGATGCGGCTGCTGGAAATGGCCGATGGCGAAAGCGTCACCATCAGCGGCTTCACCGGCCCGCGCAGCCTGTGGCAGTTGACCCGTCGCCGGATCGATCGGCAGCGCTGGATCATCGAACTGGCTGACCGCACGATCGAGGCCGATGTCAGCCGCGCCCACACCGATTTCGTCGCCAATGCCAGCCATGAACTGCGCACGCCGCTGGCGGCGATCATCGGCTATGTCGAAACGCTCGAAGATGGCGGTCCGGCGGTCGACGCCGAGGCCAGCAAGCGCTTCCTGGGGATCGTGCTGCGCGAAGCGCGGCGGATGCTTTCGCTGGTCGAGGACCTGATGTCGCTCAGCCATGCCGAAGCGGAAAAGCACGACCGGCCGACCGAACCCCTGGACCTCGGCAAGCTCGCCGCGCGCGTGGTCGGCGAAGTGGCCACCCTGCGCGGCAAGGAGCGGGTCCAGCTGACTGCGGCGGCAGAAGGTGCCGTGGTCGCGGGCGATTCGACCCAGCTGGAGCAATTGCTGCGCAACCTGATCGACAATGCCCTGAAATATGGCGGCGACGAATCGCCGGTCGATGTTTCGGTGGCCCTGACCGATGCCGGCCGGGCGGAGCTGCGCGTAGCCGACAAGGGGCCAGGCATCGCGCCCGAGCACCTGCCGCACCTGACCCGGCGGTTCTATCGCACCGATCCCGGCCGCAGCCGCGCCTCGGGTGGAACGGGCCTGGGCCTTGCGATTGTGAAGCATATTGTCGAGCGCCATCGCGGCCAGCTGGACATTGCCAGCACCCTGGGTGAAGGAACCTGTGTATCGGTGTCCTTCCCACCTCGCGCAGCCACGCCGACTTTGTCATAAACCTGTCATGAAACTGGGCCAGAGCGCTTTCGATCCCCCCATTTGGAGGCCGATTGCATGACCAAGACCAAACTTCTCATCGCCGTTGCCGCGACCACTCTCATTGCGGCCTGCGGCGGCCAGTCGAATTCGCGCGACCAGATCCGCGCCGTCGGCTCGTCCACCGTCTATCCGTTCGCCAAGGCGGTGTCGGATTCGCTCGCCAAGTCGAACACCGAGTTCAAGTCGCCGATCATCGAATCGACCGGAACCGGCGCCGGCATGAAGCTGTTCTGCGCCGGCGTCGGCGTGCAGCACCCGGACATCGTCAATGCTTCGCGCCGCATCAAGAAGTCGGAGTTCGAGGATTGCCAGAAGAACGGCGTGAAGGACATCATCGAGATCCAGGTCGGGCTTGACGGCATTGCCTTTGGCGAAGCCAAGAACGGCCCCTCGATCCCGCTGACCCAGGCCGATGTCTACAAGGCGCTGGCCGCCAATCCCTTTGGCAAGCCGCAGACCGCCAAGACCTGGGCCGACGTGAACCCCGCCCTGCCGGCGATTCCGATCCTGGTCTATGGCCCGCCGTCGACCTCGGGCACGCGTGACGCGCTCAAGGAACTGGTCCTGATGAAGGGTTGCGATACCGACCCGGCGATGAAGGCGCTGAAGGACAGCAACAAGGAAGAGCACGAGAAGGTCTGCACCGAAGTGCGCAACGATGGCGCCTATGTCGATGCGGGTGAGAACGACAACCTGATCGTGCAGAAGCTGGAAGCCAATCCCAAGGCTCTGGGCGTGTTCGGGTTCTCCTATCTGGAAGAGAACATGGACAAGCTGAAGGGCTCACCGATGAACGGCGTCGACCCGACCTATGCCACGATCTCGGACTTCAGCTACCCAGGTGCGCGCCCGCTTTACATCTACGTCAAGGCGGCCCACGTCAGCGCGATCAAGGGGCTCAAGGAATATCTCGCGGAATGGGCCAAGAACTGGAGCAAGGGCGGTCTGCTCGCGCGCCAGGGCATGGTCGTCTCGCCGGATGACGTCCAGGCCAAGAACGCCAAGATCGTCAGCGACCTCACCGTCATGACCGCTGATGGCCTGAAGTAAGCCTGACAAAAACAGCCAAGGAACCGCACGAACGATGTCGCCAGCCATACCTCTGCTGCTTGCCCTTGGGCTTGGGCTGATTGCATGGCTGGCGGCGCGTTCGCGCGCCTGGGCGTTCAAGCGCGCGGCCCCGGCGGGGACCCGCGCGCCACTGCATTCGCTACCCAATTACCATGGCTGGTACGTGGCGCTGTGGACCGTGATCCCGGCGATCCTGTTTGCCGTGGTCTGGAACGCGGTCAGCCCCGGCCTGATCTTGACCCAGGTCACCGGCCACCCGGCTGCAGCCAGCCTGCCGGCCTTCGGGATCGAGCGTGAAACCATCCTGTCCGAGGCCTTTGCCGTGGCCCGCGGCAGTGCGGCGGGCGCGTTCAATCCCGCCGCCAATGCCCTGGTCGAGCCGGTCCGCGACGCGATCGGGCTCTATGGCACCATCGGCATTGTCGTGACCGTGCTGCTCGGCTTTGCCGGCGGAGCCTATTCCTTCCTGAAGCTGCGCCCCGATTTTACCGCCCGCACCCGGGTGGAACGCGCGGTAATGATCGGCCTGCTGGTCGCCTCGCTGGTCGCGATCCTGACCACCTTCGGCATCGTTGCCTCGCTGCTGTTCGAAACGATCCGCTTCTTCGGTTTCGTCACCCCGGCCGAATTCCTGTTCGGCACCCATTGGGGACCGGATCCGATGGCCGCGCCGGGTGCCAACCTGGGCGAGGATTATGGCGCGATCCCGCTATTCTGGGGCACGATCTTCATCGGCGCGATCATCGCCATGATCGTGGCCATCCCGCTCGGGCTGATGAGCGCGATCTACCTGACGCAATATGCCTCGGCCAATGTCCGCAAGTGGATGAAGCCCCTGCTCGAGATTCTCGCCGGGGTGCCCACTGTGGTCTATGGCTATTTCGCGGCGCTCACCGTTGCGCCGCTGGTCCGCGATGCCGCGCAGGCCGCCGGGATTGCCAGCGCCTCGAGCGAAAGCGCGATGGCGGCCGGCCTTGTCATGGGCATCATGATCATCCCCTTCGTCTCCTCGATGGCGGATGACAGCATTGCCGCCGTGCCGCAGGCCATGCGCGACGGCAGCCTGGCGCTGGGCGCAACCACTTCGGAAACGATCAAGCGGGTGCTGATCCCGGCCGCCCTGCCCGGCATCGTCGCCGGCGTGATGCTGGCCGTCAGCCGCGCGATCGGGGAAACCATGATCGTGGTGATGGCCGCCGGGGCCACCGCCCGATTGACCGCCAATCCGTTCGAATCGATGACCACGGTCACCTTCCAGATCGTCGCCATGCTGACCGGCGAAGGCAGCTTCGACCATCCCGCCACGCTGTCGGCCTTTGCCCTGGGCTTCGTGCTGTTCTGCGTGACCCTAGCCCTCAATTTCATCGCCTTGCGCGTCGTCAAGCGGTTCCGGGAAGCTTATGAGTAACGTCTCGTCCGAACGCCTGAAGGCCCGTTATGCCGCCGAGCGCCGGTTCCGCGCGCTGGGCCTCATCGCCGTGGTCTTTTCCGCGCTGGTGCTGGCTTTCCTGCTGTTCACCATGACCGCGAACGCGGTCGGCGGGTTCAAGCGCGCCGAACTGCGCTTCACGGTCGATCTGGCCGCGAGCGGGATCACGGCCGATCCGGCCAGTCTGGCCGATAACGATGCCCTGAACAGGCTCGAAACGGCGGGCCTGCCCGAGGTGGTCACCATGGCCGCCACCAAGGCGCTGGGCGCCGAAGCCGCGGCCGAACTCGATCCGCAGGCCTGGCGCGAACTGGGCCGTGCGATCGCCGCCGATCCCGTGCTGCTGCAGGGCACGGTCGAGGCCGCGCTGCCGGCCAGCGATGATCTGGCTGCCGCGCTGCGCGGCGATGGCGCCAACGAAGGGCTCAAGACCCTGGCCGAAAAACTTGCCGCCGATGGCAAGCTGGAACGCGCCTGGGATCCCGGTTTCCTCAGTCGCGCCGATGCCACCGGCCCGCAGGCCGTGGGAATCTGGGGGGCGCTCAAGGGCTCCATGCTGACCATGCTGGTCACGCTGCTGCTGGCTTTCCCGGTCGGCGTGCTGGCGGCGGTCTATCTTGAGGAATATGCCCCCAAGAACCGCTGGACCGATGTGATCGAGGTGTCGATCAACAATCTGGCTGCGGTTCCCTCGATCATCTTCGGCCTGCTGGGTCTGGCGGTGTTCCTCTGGATCTTCCCCAATTACCGCTCGGCCCCGCTGATCGGGGGCATGACCCTGGCGCTGATGACCATGCCGGTGATCGTCATTTCCGGGCGCAACGCGATCAAGTCGGTCCCGCCCTCGATCCGCGACGCGGCGCTGGCCGTGGGTGCCAGCCGGGTGCAGACCGTGTTCCATCACGTCCTGCCGCTGGCCCTCCCCGGCATCCTTACCGGCACCATAATCGGCATGGCCCGCGCGCTGGGTGAAACCGCGCCGTTGCTGATGATCGGGATGCGCGCCTTCGTCGCCAGCCCGCCGGAAGGCTTCACTTCGCCCGCCTCGGTCCTGCCGGTGCAGATCTTCCTGTGGTCCGATGAAATCGACCGTGGCTTTGTCGAGCGCACCTCGGCCGCGATCATCATCCTGCTGCTGTTCCTTCTGGTGATGAATGGCCTGGCCATCTATCTCCGCAACCGTTTCGAGAAACGTTGGTAACCCCATCCCCATGACCACCCAGCACAACCTTGATCCCGTCGACGCGAAGATCAGCGCGCGCAACGTTTCCATCTATTATGGGGAAAAGCGCGCGATCGACGACGTTTCGATCGACATCCCGACCCAGTACGTCACGGCCTTCATCGGCCCGTCGGGCTGCGGCAAGTCCACCTTTCTGCGCGCGCTCAACCGGATGAACGACACCATCGTCGGCGCCCGGGTAGAAGGTGACATCACGCTGGATGGCGAGGATATCTACAAGTCCGGGATGGACGTGGTGCAGCTGCGCGCCCGGGTGGGGATGGTGTTCCAGAAGCCCAACCCCTTCCCCAAGTCGATCTATGAAAACATCGCCTATGGCCCGCGCATTCACGGCCTGGCGGGCAGCAAGGCGGATCTCGACACCATCGTCGAAAAGTCGCTGAAGCGCGCCGGTCTGTGGGAAGAGGTCAAGGACCGGCTGGCCGATAGCGGCACCGCCCTGTCGGGTGGTCAGCAGCAGCGCCTGTGCATTGCCCGCGCCATCGCCGTCGATCCCGAGGTTATCCTGATGGACGAGCCGTGCTCCGCGCTCGACCCGATCGCCACCGCGCGGATCGAGGAACTGATCGACGAGCTCAAGGGCCGCTATGCCATCGTCATCGTCACGCACTCGATGCAGCAGGCGGCCCGCGTTTCGCAGCGCACCGCCTTCTTCCACCTCGGCAAGATGGTGGAATACGGCAAGACCAGCGACATCTTCACCAATCCCCGCGAAGAGCGGACCAAGGATTACATCACGGGACGTTACGGCTGATGGCAAGCGAACATACAGTCAAAGCCTTTGACGAGGACATCACCCGCCTGCGCGGTCTGATCGCCGAAATGGGCGGCCTGGCCGAAGTTTCGCTGGCCGAAGCGATGGAAGCCCTGGTCAAGGGCAACAGCGAACTCGCCAACGGCGTGATCGCCCGCGACAAGCGGATCGATTCGCTTGAGGCCGAGGTCGACAAGCTGGCAATCCGCGTGATCGCCCTGCGCGCGCCGATGGCCGATGACCTGCGCGAAGTGATCGCCGCCCTGAAGATCGCCGGGGTGGTCGAGCGGATCGGCGACTATGCCAAGAACATCGCCAAGAGCGTCGACAAGATCGATGGCCGCAAGAAGTTCGAGCCGCTGACCCTGATTCCGGCCATGGCCGAAGTGGCCGGCGGCATGGTCCACGATGTGATGACCGCCTTTGCCGCCCGCGATTCCGCCCTCGCGGCCGAGATCGTGGCCCGCGACGACAAGGTCGATGCCTTCTACAACAGCATCTTCCGCAACCTCGTTTCGCACATGATCGAGAACCCCTCGTCGATCAGCAGCGCGGCCGAACTGTTGTTCGTCGCCCGCAATATCGAGCGGATCGGCGATCACGCCACCAACGTCGCGGAAATGGTCCACTATGCCGCAACCGGGTCCTACCTGACCGACCGGGAAGACACGGCGGGAGCCTGAGCCATGGCCAAACCACGCCTGCTGCTGGTGGAAGACGATCCGGCGCTGGCGGAACTGCTGGAATTCCGCTTCACCGCGGAAGGCTATGCCGTGACCGCTACCCCCGATGGCGACGAGGCCCTGCTGCTCGCCCAGGAAGAAGCGCCGGACCTCGTCGTGCTCGACTGGATGGTCGAAGGCACTTCGGGAATCGAGGTCTGCCGCCGCCTGCGCCGCGACAAGGCCACCGCCCACGTCCCCATCATCATGCTGACCGCGCGCGGGGCCGAGGATGACAAGATCCGCGGCCTCGAAACCGGGGCCGATGATTACCTGACCAAGCCCTTCTCCCCGCGCGAGCTGCTGGCGCGTGTCAACGCGATCATGCGCCGGATCCGCCCGGCGCTGGCAGGGGAAACGCTGACCGTCGGCGACCTGTCGCTCGATGCCACGGCGCACAAGGTGCTGCGGCGCGGCCAGGTGATCCAGCTTGGCCCCACCGAATTCCGCCTGCTCAAGTTCTTCATGGAACACCCGGGCCGCGTGTTCAGCCGCGGCCAGCTGCTCGACGCCGTCTGGGGCACCGAAAGCGAGATCGAGCTGCGCACGGTCGATGTCCATATCCGCCGCCTGCGCAAGGGGATCGAGATCGACGGCGCGCCCGATCCGGTGCGGACCGTGCGTTCGGCGGGGTACGCGCTGGAGGCGGTTTGAGGTCTACGGCAGTTAAGCAGTGCGCGGTTATTTTGCGTGACTGGCTCGGGGCATCAGAGCAGCTAATCCGGCTTTGCTTGTAGAGGCCTCATAGACTGGCTCCTCTTCGATATTTCTCGGCCGCCAGTTCTCGATTTGCCCTAAGGCCTTCTCCGCTTCCTGACAACTTAACGCGCGATGCTCTTCGCGGTGATGACCGTAGAATATCTCCAGCAGGCCCTGCCTGACGAGCTGCGAAACAAACTCTACTCGACGATTGAATGACCAATCTGGAAAGGCAGAGTTAAGCCACCAATCAACTTCCCAAAGGCCGTACCAGTCGTCAGACGTATAATCTATTATTGCCCTCTGCTCTTCGGTCAAGAGTGGGTCCTCTATACCGCTCACATTTTCCCGCTCAGCTCTCATGGCCGGTACACTACCGGTTCTCAGAAATACCCGCAATGTTGTCGTGTTCGGATACGGCCTCAGGTCCTTTCAGTCCCCTGCCTTCCCGGTTAGCACCTCTTTGTCTTGCTAATGAAAATCCCGCGATTTCGGGATGACCCGGGCATCGCGGGGATGGCCGGCGCGGTGGTAGGGGGCCATGCGGCCCTGGACCGGGCGGCGGACTTCGTCGGCGCGGTCGAGCGTCTGGGGCAGCAGGTCGTCCGATAGCGCGTGGAGCGCCGCCGTGGCGTCGGTCAGGTGGGTGGCGATGACGTGGATCACCTCGTCGTCATACTCCACCCGCCCCTTCACCTCGATCAGCCGCGCGCCCATGATCACCTTGCGCTGGCGCTCCATCACATCGGGCCAGATCACCAGGTTCACCACCCCGGTCTCGTCCTCCAGCGTGATGAAGCAGACGCCCTTGGCGCTGCCGGGGCGCTGGCGGATCAGCACCACCCCCGCCACCTGCACGGCAGAGCGGAACTTGCGGGTCCGCAGCTCGCTCGCCCGGATAAAGCCGCGTTCGGCCAACGAAGCGCGCAGGAAGGCCAGCGGGTGGGCCTTCAGCGAAAGCCGCTGGGTCTGGTAATCGGCCACCACTTCCTCTGACAGCGGCATGGCGGGCAGGCGGGTGGCGATCCGCTCCGCCCCCTCATCGCGCGCCGCCATAGCGGCGAACAGCGGCAGATCGGGCGCGGGGATCAGGCTGCGCGCATCCCACAGCGCCTGCCGCCGGGTGAGGCCGAGGGAATTAAAACAATCGGCCGAAGCCAGCCGCTCGACCAGCGCGGGCGACAGCCCGGCCCGCTCCTTCAACTCGCGCACATCGCGAAACGGCCCACCCGCCTCGCGCGCCGCCACGATCCGCGCGGCGGCAGCTTCGGGGAAGCCATCGACCTGGCGCAGACCGAGGCGGAGAGCCCCGTCTTCCAGCCCATTGTCCCACCCGCTGGCATTCACATCGACCGGCAGGACAATCACCCCATGCTCGCGCGCGTCGCGCACGATCTGCGTAGGGGCATAGAAGCCCATCGGCTGCGAATTGAGCAGCGCGCAGGCGAAGGCTGCCGGGTAATGGCACTTCAGCCAGGACGAGACATAGACCAGCAGGGCAAAGCTGGCGGCGTGGCTTTCGGGAAAGCCATATTCGCCAAAGCCCTTGATCTGGCTGAAGCAGCGGGTGGCGAAATCGGGATCATAGCCGCGCGCCACCATCCGGCCGACCATCAGGTCTTCCAGTTCATGCACCATGCCCCGGCTGCGGAAAGTAGCCATCGCCTTGCGCAGCCGGTTGGCCTCCAACGACGAGAACTTGGCCGCATCGAGCGCGATCTTCATCGCCTGTTCCTGGAAGATCGGCACGCCAAGGGTGCGGCCGAGGATCGAGGTTAGCTCGTCCGGCGGGCCATGCGCCGGGCCGGGCGCGGGAATTTCCACCGCCTCGGCCCCGCGCCGCCGCTTGAGATAGGGGTGGACCATGTCGCCCTGGATCGGCCCGGGGCGGACGATCGCCACCTCGATCACCAGGTCATAGAAACAGCGGGGGCGCAGGCGTGGCAGCATGTTCATCTGCGCCCGGCTTTCCACCTGGAACACGCCCAGCGAATCCCCCTGGCAGAGCATGTCGTAAACCGCCGGATCCTCGCGCGGGACCGTAGCGAGCGTCAGCGCCTTGCCGTGGTGCGCTTCCAGCAGGTCCAGACACTTCCTGATGCAGGTGAGCATGCCCAGCGCCAGCACATCGACCTTGAGGATGCCCAACGCGTCGATATCGTCCTTGTCCCATTCGATGAAGCTGCGATCGGCCATGGCACCGTTGCCGATCGGTACGGTCTCGGTCAGCAAACCTTCGGTGAGGATGAAACCGCCGACATGCTGCGACAGGTGGCGCGGCATGCCGATCATCTGCTGGGTCAGCGCCAGCACCCGCTTCAGGTGCGGATCGGCCAGGTCCATGCCGGTTTCCGCCATGTGCTTTTCCTCGATCGAGCGGCCGTAGCTGCCCCAGACCGTGCGGGCGAGCGCGCCGGTCACGCCCTCGGACAGGCCCATCGCCTTGCCCACCTCGCGTATCGCCATGCGCGGGCGATAGTGAATCACCGTGGCGCAGAGCCCCGCGCGATGGCGGCCGTACTTCTCGTAGATGTGCTGGATCACCTCCTCGCGCCGCTCGTGCTCGAAATCGACGTCGATGTCGGGCGGCTCGTCGCGGTCCTCGGAAATGAACCGCTCGAACAGCAGCGCATGCTCGACCGGGTTGACCGAGGTGATGCCGAGGCAAAAGCACACCGCCGAATTGGCCGCCGAACCGCGCCCCTGGCACAGGATCGGCGGCGTGCGGCTGCGCGCGAAATCGACGATCTCCTTGATGGTCAGAAAGTACTGGGCCAGCGCCTTCTTGCCGATCAGCGCCAGTTCCTTGTGCAGCGTTTCCGCCACGCTCTCGGGCACGCCATCGGGATAATGGCGATCTGCCCCCTCCCAGGTCAGCCGCTCCAGATAGCCCTGCGCGTCGAGCCCGTCGGGATAGGTCTGGCGGGGGTATTCATAGCGCAGCTCGTCTAGGTTGAAGGCACAGGCATCGGCCAGCTCGCGCGCGACGCTGATCGCATGGGGCCAGCGCGCGAACAGGCGCTGCATCTCCTCCGGCGATTTCAGGTGCCGTTCGGCATTGGCCTCCAGCAGGTGGCCCGCCACCGCGACCGTGGTCTTGTGACGGATCGCCGTCATCACGTCATGCAGCGGGCGGCGCTGCGGCGCGTGATAGAGCGCCTGGTTGGTGGCAAGAATGGCCAAGCCATGTTCGCGCGCCAGACCATCGAGCCGCTCGATCCGGGCAATGTCATCGCCGGTATAAAGATAGCTGGCGGCGATATGGCGCAGGCTGGGTAGTTGGCGGACCAGGTGGGGGAGCAGGTCGGGCAAGGCTCCGGTGATCGAACCGTTTTGGCGACCGCCGTTGAGCGACACGACATTGCTTTCCGCCGCGATGGTGAGTGGGGCATCGAGATCGCCCGGCGGCACCAGCACCAGGTGCACGCCCTCTGCATGCTCCGCGAGCATCCCCAGGTCGATCTCACAGGCCCCCTTTTCCTGCCATTCACCGTCGAGCTTCGCCATCCGGCCCGCCGAGATCAGGCGGCAGAGCCGGCCATAAGCGGCGCGATCCTGCGGATAGGCGAGGAAGGCCAGCCCCTCCACCGTCTCGATCCGGCAGCCGATCACGGGCTTGAGGCCCAGCGTCTTGGCCTCGGCATGGAGCCGCACCACCCCGGCCATGGTGTTAGCGTCGGCGATCCCGATCGCATCATAGCCCAGCGCGCGGGCCGTGGTGACAAGGTCGACCGCATCCGAAGCACCGCGCAGGAACGAAAAGCAGCTGAACAGGCCAAGCTCGACAAAGGGCGCGCGCTCCGGCGGCGGCAGGCTGGCAGGTTCGGCGCGGCGGCGTTCGGGGGTGAGCGGGGCGTCAGGCATAGAGCCCCTGCAGGAACCATTCGGGCGCCCCGCCCCGGCCATCATCGACCAGCCCAGAGCGGTAGATCCAGTACCGCCGCCCCGCCCCATCCTCGATCCGGTAATAGTCGCGCAGCCGCACGGTGGAGCGTTCACGCCACCATTCGGGGGCAATCCGCTCCGGCCCCTCGGCCCGGGCAATCTCGTGCACCGCGCCGCGCCAGCGGAACCGGCGGGGCAGGCCATCGGGGCTGGCATAAAGCACGGCGATCGGTTCGGGGCGGTCGAGCAGCTTCAGGGGGCGGGTGTGAAACGGCAGGTCGGACTGGCTGACCCTTTCCGGCTCCAGCGGACCAATCCATTGCTGCGCCCGCTCGGGTACGTGACTGGCGCGCGGCACCGGGCGGCGCACCGCTTCCGGGCCCAGCCGGATCGCCAGCCGGTCGATACAGGCGGCGAGCGAAGTACCATGCACTTCGGCCGCCGCTTCCAGATCGCGCTGGGCCAGCGCCAGCGGCTCAGTCCAGGGTGCGCGCAGGCGCGCGAGTTCGATCCCGAATCCGGCGTCGAGATCGTCCAGCTTGCGGCCGAACAGCGCGGCGATATGGGCCGGATCGCGGCTGGCAGCGGCCAGTTCCAGCCGCCGCTGCAGCACTTCGCCATCGACCTTCCACAGCGCCAGTTCCAGCCGCCGCGCGCCCAGCGCACGCGCTTCCAGCACCCGTGTCAGATCGGCGCAGAGATCGGCCAGCACCCGGTCGAGCAGGCTGCGGTGGCGGATCGGTTCCATCAGCCGCCGCTGGACCAGCGGCACGTCGACCGGGAGCACCGGCAGCAGCGGTTCCGGCACCCGGCCCAGCAACTGGTCCAGCCGGATCAGCGGATTGGCGGCGGGCGCCTTGTGATTGCGGAACCGCCGCGCCAGCGCCTCGCGCGCCACGCCGGACAGGTCGCCGATCCGCTTGAGGCCCAGGCGGCGCAGCACCAGCACCGTGCCAGGATCGAGCCGCAGCGCGGCAACGGGCAGGACATCGAGGCTCTCACCGGGATGCAGGATCGCCCGCTCCGGCCCATGATGCGCAAGCGCCCAGGCCGCCCCGGCAGTGGGCGCCAAGGCCGGCCGCGCGGCATATCCGCGCGCGGCGAAACACCGGGCGGCATCGGCCAGCATGGTTGCTTCCCCGCCGAACAGGTGCGCCACTCCGGTCACATCGACCACCAGCCCATCGGGCTGATCGAGCGCCGACCACGGCCCCCAGCGCTGCGCCCACAGCGCCAGCGCCTCCAGCGCGGCGCGGTCCCCCGCCGGATCGGCCGGGGCAACCGCCAGTTCGGGGCAGAGCGCGCGAGCATCGGCCAGCAGCATGTCAGACCGCACCCCGGCCTGCCGGGCGGCATCGTTCACCGCGGCCAGGCGCGGGCCATGGGCGGTTTCGGCAATCAGGGCCAGCGGGGCGGCGTCGCTACCCTGCCCCGGCCGCAGCCCTTCAGCCAGCCGCCAGCGGTCGATCGCCAGCCGGGGCAGCCAGATCGCCATGATGCGGCGCTGGCTGGGCCGGCTCGGCGGTGAGGACCTGTCCGTCATTGCGCAGGATCCATTCTCCGGGCGGGTGATTACGGGCGCGGAACAGTTCGGCCTGCCAGGCGGGTGCGCCGGGGGCCTGGGCATTCCAGCGTGGCGGCAGCGAGGGCGCAGCACGCACCGTCCAGCGCTGGCGGGCCGAGGACAGGTCGCGCTCTGCCCCCACCCGCAACAGCCACAGCGGCACGCCATGCTTTTCCGCCACCAGGCTGAGCCGACGCTGCGCGGTGAGCGAAAGGGCGCGGGGATTGCCTGCGATTTCGCCCACCACGAAAGCCAGGTCGCGGCAGCGCAGCCCCTCTTCCAGCGCGAACAGCGCATCCTCGGGCGTTTTCGCCGCGACATGGATCAGCCGGTGCCGCAGCATCGGCGGCAGGCCGGGTCGATAGGGCCGCCCGGTCAGCCGCAGCGCGGCGGCATCCTGCACCCACAGCCAGGGCCGCTCGTCCGGATAGTCGGCCACCGGATCGGCCGCCTGGCCGCGCAGCTGGGCCATTGCGAAAGCCAGCGCCAACCCCGCCCCGGCGGCATCGCCGGGTGCGGCGAACAGCTCGCTGTGCCGCTCATCGGGCCGTTCATTGGGCCCCGGCTGCCAGAGGCGGGTTTCCGCAGGCGCGGGCAGAACCGCGCCAAAGCGGCGGCGGCGGGCAAAGGCGGCCAGCGGGGTGGGAGCAGAAATGGTCATCGCATCGGTTCCAATGTTCTATTTATGTTCTCATCGGGTGCGATTCGCAACGAGTCTTTGCAGGGGCGGCTGGCAGGCAAAAAGAAAGGGCCGCTTCCCTTTCAGGAAGCGGCCCCTCTCCCCACCCGCTGGGGGGTGTCTGGTTATGCCGGATCAGTTGACATCGGCACCCGGCATCGGCGGCACGGGCAGGCCCGGCGCGTCCTTGTCGGTTTCATGCACTTCGACCAGGCCGCGGCCCACGTGGCTCTTGCGCCGACCATAGGCGAAGTAGACCACCAGGCCGATCAGTGCCCAACCCAGGAACATCAGCTCGGTGTAACCCGACAGGTTGAAGAACAGGTAGGCGCAGCCGATCACCGCCAGCGGACCGACCAGCCAGATCGCGGGCGTGCGGAACGGACGGTGGCGATCCGGCGCGGTGCGGCGCAGGATCAGCACGCCGATCGCCACGGTCATGAAGGCGAACAGGGTGCCCGAGTTCGAGATGTCAGCCAGTTTGCCAACCGGGAAGAAGGCGGCAGCGCAGGTCACGAAGATGCCGGTGATGATGGTCACCACGTGCGGCGTCTTGAACTTCGGGTGCACCTTGGCCAGCCCTTCGGGCAGCAGACCATCGCGCGCCATCACGAAGAAGATGCGGGTCTGGCCGAACAGCATCATCAGCACGACCGAAGGCAGCGCCAAGAAGGCGGCGAGACCAAGCAGGTTGCCGACGTTGACATAGCCGATCTCGCGCAGGACGTGGGCCAGCGCCTCGTCCGAGCAGACCAGCGGCACATTGCCCGCGCTGGTCAGCGCGGCGCACTGGGCCTGCAGCTCCTTGCTGCCCGTGGCCAGCACTTCACCCGCCGCGCCGAACACCGGCTGGGCGCCCACCGCACCGATCGCCCCGGCGGCGACCAGCAGGTAGAAGATGGTGCAGATCACGAGGCTGCCGATCAGGCCGATCGGCATGTTGCGCTGCGGGTTCTTGGTTTCCTCGGCCGCGGTGGAAACCGCATCGAAGCCGACGTAAGCGAAGAAGATCGAGGCTGCCGCCGCCGACACCCCGGCAAAGCCGAGCGGGGCGAAGGGTTCGAAGTTCTCCATCTTCATCACCGGCACGGCCAGGATGATGAAGGCGGTGAGCGCGACGACCTTGATCACCACCAGCACGGCGTTGAACGTGGCCGATTCCTTGGTGCCGACCACCAGCAGGGCGGTGACCAGCAGGGCCACGAAGATCGCCGGCAAGTTGATCCCGCCACCGACAGCCGCGAAAGCGCCCTTGGTGAAGAAGGCTGGCAGTTCCACCCCTAGCCCGGATTGCACCAGCCCGACGAAATAGTTGGACCAGCCGACCGAGACCGCCGAGGCGGCAATCGCATATTCAAGGATCAGCGCCCAGCCCACGATCCAGGCGACAATCTCGCCCATCGAGGCATAGGAATAGGTATAGGCCGAACCCGAAACCGGCACCATCGAGGCCATTTCGGCATAGCACAGCGCCGCCACTGCGCAGACGAAGCCCGCGATGATGAAGCTGACCATCATGCCCGGCCCCGCCTTTTGCGCGGCTTCGGCGGTCAGCACGAAGATCCCGGTGCCGATGATGGCACCGATCCCCAGCATGGTCAGCTGGAAGGCACCAAGCGAGCGATGGAGTGATTTCTTTTCGGCAGTGGCCAAAATGGCGTCGAGTGATTTGACGCGACCGAACATGCAAGTCCCCTAGAATCGTGCAGCCGGATGCAATGCCCGGCCGACCATTAGCTATGGCGGCGGAAGCTAGCGGCAACTATGTCATTGGCAAGCGCTAAAAGCCGGGCCTTCCCCAGATTTGCGAGACGGTCTAAGGCTCGGTTATGTCCACGACCTTCCAGCTCGACACGGCGACCAGCCGCGCCAACCCCACCCCGGCCCCGATGAAGCGGCTGACCATCCCGGCGATCCGTCGTCGCAAGGTTGACGGGGTGACCGCCGAACCGATCGTCATGCTCACCGCCTATACCGCGCGGCAGGCCCAGCTGCTCGACGCCCATTGCGACCTGCTACTGGTGGGGGATTCGCTCGGCCAGGTGATCTATGGCCTGCCCTCGTCGGTGCCGGTGACGCTAGACATGATGGCGGCGCATGGTGGTGCCGTGGTGCGGGGTTCGTATCACGCTGCTGTGGTGGTCGACATGCCCTTTGGTGCCTATGAAGCATCCCCTCAGCAGGCCTTCGAGAGTGCAGCACGGCTGCTCAAGGAAACCGGCTGCGCGGCAGTGAAGCTCGAAGGCGGCGCGGCCATGGCCGAAACGGTCGCCTTCCTCAGCCAGCGCGGCATCCCGGTCATGGGCCATGTCGGCCTGACCCCCCAGGCGGTCAACGTGCTGGGCGGCTACAACGCCCGCGGCCGGAGCGATGCCGAAGCGGAGAAAATCGTCAACGATGCCAAGGCATTGGATGACGCCGGGGCTTTCGCGATCGTCGTCGAAGGCGTGGTCGAACCGATCGCCATCGCGGTGACCAAGGCGGTCAGCTGCCCGACCATCGGTATCGGCGCCTCGGCCCAGTGCGATGGACAGGTGCTCGTCACCGAAGACATGCTGGGCATGTTCGAGCGCGTCCCCCGGTTCGTGAAGCGCTACGAGGAAATTGCCGAAACCATCTCCGCTGCCGCCGCCCGCTATGCCGCCGAAGTTCGGGATAGATCGTTCCCGGGGATTGAACAGACCTACCAGCCGAAATAGGGCGATCCGCTCAAACTGGTGGGGGGTCACCGTGCTGCTGCGTTATTACAAATTCTCGATCCTGTTCACGCTCGCCTGCCTGGGGCTGGGCGTGTGGTACGGCTGGGCACAGACCGGCAGCGTGGCGGCGACCGCCTCGCTGCTGTGGATCATCTTCGTCCTGTCGATCCTCGAAGTGTCACTCTCGTTCGACAACGCGGTGGTCAATGCCTCGGTGCTGAAAGACATGAGTGAGATCTGGCAACGCCGGTTCCTCACCTGGGGGATGCTGATCGCCGTGTTCGGGATGCGGATCGTCTTCCCGCTCGCCATCGTGGCTGTCGCCGCCGGGATCGGCCCGATGGATGCCGTCACGCTCTCGCTCAACAGCCCCGAGGAATACGAGCGGATCGTTTCCGGCGCCCATGTCGGCATTGCCGGGTTCGGCGGGGCATTCCTCGCCATGGTCGGTCTGTCGTTCTTTTTCGACGGCGAGAAGGATGTTCACTGGATCAGTTGGATCGAGGAAAAGCTGAGTGTCGTTTCAAACATCAAGGCCGCCGAAATCGCCCTGCTGCTGCTGGTGATCTATGGCATCTCGCTGCTGCTGCCGCCTGCTGACGCGCTGACCTTCATGGTCTCCGGCACACTCGGTCTTGTCACCTTCATCGCGGTCGAGGCGATCTCCACGATCCTTGAAATGCGCGAGGAAGCGCTGAAGCTGCAGGGCGCGGTGGTGCGTTCCGGGCTTGGCGGGTTCCTCTATCTCAATATCCTCGACGCCTCATTCAGCTTCGATGGCGTGATCGGGGCCTTTGCCCTTTCAAACAACATGGTGGTGATTGCGCTTGGCCTGTCGATTGGGGCGATGTTCGTCCGCTCGATGACGATCCACCTGGTCAAGCAGGGTACGCTGGCGCAGTACCGCTATCTTGAGCACGGCGCGTTCTGGGCCATCATCGCGCTTGGCGGCATCATGCTGTTTTCGGCCGTGATGCACATTCCCGAAACTATCACCGGGCTGATCGGGGCCGTGCTGATCGGACTGTCGCTGTGGTGGTCGATCCGCCACAACAAGCGCAACCCGGACAGCGAGATCGAGGACGCGGTCCGGGCCGACTAACGGACAGGCGGATTGAGCCGGGCTGCAATCGGCGCGGCGATCACCAGCTGAACCAGGTGGTAAAGCAGGATCGGCAGCAGCACGATCCCTGCCGCCGCCGGTGGGAACAGCACGGTGGCCAGCGGGGCGCCCATGGCGATGCTTTTCTGCGCGCCGGCAAACAGGAAGGTGATCCTGGTGGGCCGGTCCAGCCGCATTGACCCCGCCAACAGCCAGGCCCCAAGGTGACCAAAGACCAGCAGCAGCATTGTACCGCCCAGCAGCCAGCCCCACCCCGCCAGGTCGATCCGCTCCCAGAAGCGCTGCTCGACCGCACCCGAAAAGGCGACATAGACCGCAATGGCGATCGAGCTGCGATCCATCCGCGTCACCAGCTGGCGATTGCCCGCCACCCAGCCGCCGAGCCGCCCCTGCAAGGCCTGACCCAGCAGGAACGGGATCAGCAGGATCGTGACCACCTTGAGCAGGCCAGAGGCATCGAACGTCGCCGCCCCGCTCCCCGCCAGCAAGGAGAACAGCGGGGCGGTGAAGAACACGCCGAGGATATTCAGCAGCGCCGCCGCGACAACCGAGGCGGCAACATTGCCCCCGGCGAGCGAGGAATAGGCCGTGGCCGATTGCACGGTTGAAGGCAGGCACCCCAGGTACAGGAACCCCAGCGCCAGCAAGGGTGGCATCCACCCCTGCCCGCCCTGCCAGACCAGCCAGCCGCCCAATGCCATCGCGCCATAGACCCAGCCAACCAGCGGCCAGAGCAGGCGGTGATTGCCCATGCCGGCCAGCACCTCGTGGCGCGGCAGGCGCAAGCCATTCAGGAAAAACAGCAGGAAGACTGCCGCGTTGGCAACAAACTGCGCGGCATCGCGCCAGCCCCCGTGGACCGGCACGAGCAGCGCCAGGCCGATCGCCAGCGCGAGCAGCCGCACCATCGGGTCGATGCGGCTCAGCAAGCGATCAGCGCCCGGCCAGCGAGACCGGCGGGGCCGGCGTGGCCGAGAAGCGCGGCGCCGGGGCCGGCTGGACCATGCCGCCATCCTCCACGAAGGTGCTCCGGGCCACGTTGTGCGGATGCTGCGGCGCTTCCTTGAGACTCAGCACCGGCGCGAAGCAGATATCGGTCCCGTCCATGATCGCGCACCATTCGTCGCGCGTCTTGGTCAGGATCAGCGCGGTCATCCGGGCCTTCAGTTCGTCCCACTTCAGCGGGTTCATCTGCTGGGCGAAATCGGGATCGCCGGCGAGGCCGGTCTTTTCCAGCAGCAGGGCATAGAACTGCGGCTCGATCGAGCCGAGCGAGATGTACTTGCCGTCGCTGGTTTCATAGGTGTCGTAGAAGTGCGTGCCGCTGTCGAGTAGGTTGACCCCACGCTCATCGCGCCACTGGCCATTGCCCAGGAAGGTATAGGTCATGGCCGAAAGGATCGCCGCGCCATCGACCATCGCGCAATCGACCACCTGCCCCGCGCCGCCTGAGCGGGCATGCAGGATCCCGGCCACCACGCCGAACGCCAGCATCATGCCGCCGCCACCGAAATCGCCCACGGCATTGACCGGGAAGATCGGCTTTTCGCCCTTGCGGCCATAAGTGTGGAGCGCCCCGGACAAGGCGATATAGTTGATGTCATGCCCGGCCAGCGGCGCCATTGGTCCCTCCTGCCCCCAGCCGGTCATCCGGCCGATCACCAGCTTGGGATTGATTGCCAGCAGCACTTCGGGACCGATCCCCATGCGCTCGATGACGCCGGGGCGATAGCCTTCGATCAGGGCATCGGCGCTCTTCACCAGTTCCTTCAGCTCGCTGATCGCCGCCGGATCCTTGAGATCCAGCTCGATCCGCTCACGATTGCGGTTCAGGATATCGCGATTGCCGCCATCGCCGAACCGGCTGGAAGTGCCGGGCCGCTCGATCCGGATCACCCGCGCGCCGTGATCGGCCAGCATCATGCCGCAGAACGGACCCGGGCCAATCCCGGCCAATTCGATCACCGTCACTCCCGCCAGAACACCGCCAGACATGCTTTTCGCTCCCAAGTTTAATCGACCGATTAAGCTTGGCGATTGGCGCGCCGCTTGTCGAGAGGCAATGCGACCTAATGCGCCCGCAATTGGCCGCGCGCTTCCTGCAGCAACAGATTATCGCCACCGATGCGCTGCGCCTTGGCCAGCAGGGCCGCCGCCGCGTCCGGCTCGCGCTTCAGCGCGGCCAGTGCCATGCCCTTGGCCTGGGCCGCAACCGGGCTGGCCCGCTGCAATCGCCGCGCGGTTTCGGCGGTGGCGAGCGCCGCAGTGGCATCGCCCGTCCGCAGTTGAGCCAGCGAAAGATCGGCCAGCAGGCGAACATCGCGGCCGCCGGTGCGGCGGTTGAGATGTTCCAGCAGTTCTCGAGTGCGCGGCCAATCGCCGGAAAACGCGGTGGCCCCGGCCAGCAGGCGCAGGGCGAGATGGTTGTCGGGAAATGCGGCCGCATAGCGCGCCGCCACGGCTGCCGCCTCCCCGCCCCGTCCGGCCTTGTCGAGCGCTTCGGTCGCCCGCAGCATCAGCCAGTCGGGATAGCGAACGAGGGCTGCCCGGTCATAGGCCGCGAAAGCCTGGTCATAAGCGCCCGCAACCAGCGCTGTATCGCCGACCAGGACCAGCGCATCGGCCGCAGCCGGACGGCTGGCCAGCAACCGGGCAGCAACTGCCCCGCCCTCCGCCTTGTTCCCCGCCATCAGCAGGCTGCGAACATAGGGGACTGTTGCGGCCGGAAGGTCCGGGCTGTCCCCCCACCTTGCGGCCAGGATCCCGAGTGGTTCGGGCTCGGCCATCGGCAGGATTGGGGGCAGGCTGGGCGCGGCAGCGCGATCCAGCAAGGTGGCGGCGGCGGCACGATTGCCGGTCCGTTCATAGGCCCGGCCCAAGAGGGTCAACAGATAAGGCGACGCATCAGGCCGCGCGGCCAGGCCATCAAAGCGCTGGTGCAGGCGATCGAAATCTCCCACCGCAAACAGGGCCCGGGCATAGAGCACCTGAACCCGTGGGTTGGCCGGCTGGCGCTGGTCGAGCCGTTCGAGCAGTTCGACCGCCATCGTGACATTACCGGCCTCCAGCTCCAGCGCGCCCTGCAGCAGCATCGCCGCTGGCAGTTCGCGCAACTGGCCGCGCGTGCGATTGAACAGGTTGCGCGCCAGATCGACATTGCCGGCGCGGGCCGCGATTACGGCCTGCTGATAGAACGGCACCACCTCGCGCGGGTTCCGTTCATGGACCTCGCGGGTTACCGCGACCATCTCCGCCGCCCGTCCGGCATCGCCCAGGGTGGCGGCATATTCGTTGGACAGTCGCAGGTCGTCCGGCGCCAGTTCCAGCGCCCGTTCGAACAGCGGCAAGGCCGCGAGCGGCCCGGTCCGATCGCGCAGCAATTGCGCCTGCAATTCCAGCGCCCGGGGCTCTTCTGGCCCAAGCTGGACGGCCCGGTCGGCTGCCTCGACCGCTTTCAGGTCTTCCCCGCCGATATAGCGCAGCCGCGCGATTTCAACCCACAGCAGGGGATCATCGGGCGCCAGCTGCAGCGCCTGGTCGAGCGCTTGCCCGGCTTCAACCAGCCGTCCTTCCAGCCGCAGCAGGCGGCCAAGCATCCGCCAGCCATAGGCTTCCTGCCCCGGCGCGAAGCTGCGCCCTTCAAGCCATTGCCGCGCCCGCACCAGGTCACCCTGAAGCAGGGCGGCCTCGCCCATCGCGGCGGCCACATCGGTGCGGCTTGCTCCAACGGCCAGCGCCTTGCGCAGTTCGGCTTCGGCAGCAATGCCATCGCCGCGCGCCGCTGCCGCCCGCGCCTGTGCCATCTGTTCGCCGACCGCTTCGGGTGCGGCAGCCAGCGGCCCGGCCAGGGCCAATGCGGCAGCACAGACCAGCAACAGGCGGCGCGGTTCAGGCATGCAGGTCGTATTGCTTCAGCAGGTCGTAAAGCGTCGGGCGGCTGATCCCCAGCAACTTGGCCGTGTTCGAGATGTTCCCCTCGCACCGGGCCAGGGCATGGCGGATGACGCGCCGGTCGGTCGCCTCGCGCGCGCTCTTGAGGTTCAGCGCCTCGTCCTCCGCCTCGCCCGGTTCCGACAGGTCGAGGTCGGCGGCGCTGACCAGCTTGCCATCGGCCATGATGACCGCCCGCTTCACCCGGTTTTCGAGTTCGCGGACATTGCCGGGCCAGTGCCAGGCATCGATCGCGGCCAACGCATCGGCGGCAAAACCCTTGACCGATGGGTTCATCTCGCGCGCGAAACGGGCCAGGAAGGCCTTGGCCAGCAGCGCTGCATCGCCGGGCCGTTCGGCCAGGCTCGGAATCTTCACCACGATCTCGGCCAAGCGATAGAACAGGTCCTCGCGGAAGCTGCCGGCGGCGATCATCGCTTCGAGGTCCTGGTGCGTGGCGCAAACGATGCGGGTATCGACCGCGATCGACTTGCGCGATCCGATCCGCTCGATCACCCGTTCCTGCAGGAAACGCAGCAGCTTGACCTGCAGCGGCAGCGGGATGTCACCCACTTCGTCGAGGAACAGGGTACCCCTGTGCGCCAGTTCGATCTTGCCCTCGGTGGTCTTGACCGCGCCGGTGAAGGCGCCCTTCTCGTGCCCGAACAGTTCGCTTTCCAGCAGGTTTTCAGGGATCGCCGCACAGTTTATCGCAACGAAGGCCCCGCCGGCGCGGTCGCTGGCCTCGTGCAGGCCGCGCGCCAGCAGTTCCTTGCCGGTACCGCTCGCACCCAGCAGCATGACCGAGACATTGGTGTTGGCCACCCGCTCGATCGTCCGGGCCACCTTCACCATTTCCGGCGCACCGGTGATCATCCGACCCAGCACCTTGTTGCCATCGTCGCTCTTGCTGGCCAGCCGCCGGTTTTCGGCCTCGATCTGGTGCAAGCGCCAGGCGCGCTGGACGATCAGCCCCAGCGTCTCGATATCGACCGGCTTCTGGTAGAAATCATAAGCCCCGCGCGCGATGGCCTGCAGCGCGCTTTCCCGCGCACCGTGGCCCGAGGCGACAATCACCTTGGTATCGGGCTTGAGTGCCATGATCGCATCCAGCACGGCGAAGCCTTCGCTGGTGCCGTCAGGATCGGGCGGCAGGCCCAAGTCCAGCGTCACAACCCCGGGCTCTTCCGAGCGCAAGGCAGCCAGCGCGCTCGCGCGGTCACCGGCGATGATCACCGAAAAGTCGGGATAGGCCCATTTGAGCTGCGCCTGCAGCCCCGGGTCATCCTCGATGATCAGCAGCTTGGGTTTGGGATCGGACATCATGCGACCTTCTGGTCAGAAGTGGTGAGATGGGTGATCAGTTCGGCCGTTTCAGCCAGGGGCAGGCGCAGGGCAAAACGGGTGCCCAGCCCTTCGCGGGATTCGACATCGAGCCGCCCGCCCATGGCCCGGATCAGTTCGCGGGCTTCGTAGGCCCCGATCCCGAACCCGCCGGGCTTGGTGGAAACAAACGGCTTGAACAGGCCGTTGCGGATGAATTCGGCGCTCATGCCGGAGCCGGAATCGATCACTTCGACCACCCCGCCAAAGCCATCCTGGCCGACTTGCAGGAACACCGGGCTATCGGGCGGGCTGGCGTCGATCGCGTTCTGGACCAGGTGGACCAGCACCTGTTCTGCCAGTTCCTCGCGCGCGGTGACCCGGCAAGGCTGACTGCTGATGACCTCGACCTGGTGGGCCGCCCGAAACTGCCCTGCGACCCGCTTTGCCACCTGTTCCAGATCGACCGGGACGAGCCGCTCCACCGTGCTGTGGCCATAGCGCGACAGCCGCGCCAACAGCGCGTTGAGCTTGTCGGCGGCATTGCGCAGGGTCACCAGCATGTCGGCCCGGAATTCGGGGTTCTCGGCATGGGCTTCGGCGTTGCGGGCCAGCAGGCCGAGCTGGCTGGCCAGGTTCTTGATATCGTGCATGACGAAGGCGATGCGGCGGTTGAAATCGTCGAACCGCGATGCCTCGGCCAGCGCCTCCTGCCCGGCCTGCTCGGCCAGGTAGCTGGCCAGCTGCTGGCCCGCCACGCGCAGCAGGTCGAAATCTTCCCAGTCGAGCCGGCGCGTCACGGTCGGCCGCGCCAGCACGACCATCCCGACCAGCCGGTCGAAATGAAGTAGCGGAACCATCGCCCAGGCGCGCGGTTCGTCCATTAGCCATTGCGGCACGGCTTCCTGGGGCGGTGCCCACTGTCCCTGCCTCGGTCCATCGCCGCCGCGCAGTTCATCGAGATCGATGATGAACCCGCCCGAACCATCCACCTCGAAGGCCTGCACCGCCCTGGCCGGGAGTGCCTCGGCCGGAACATCGGCGGTCGGCCACTGCCATCGGGCGGCCAGGCCCAGCTTGCCATGCTCGGTTGGGGTCAGCAGCAGGCCTCCGGGGCTGTCCGTCATGTCGGCCACGGCCCGTATTGCGCGTTCCTGCAAGGGCGCTTCCTCAGCGCCACCGCGCCCCATCGTGCGGGTAAACCGCAGCCATTCCTCGCGGTAGTCGTAGCGATGCTGGAACAGGTGCTTGGTCAGCATGACTCGCAACCGGGCCCGCAAGACCCGCGACGAGACCAGCGCGGCCAGTAGGACGGCAGCGGTGCCGACCAGCACCAGTTGCAGCTCGGCAGTGAACCCCTGTCCCGCCCAGGCCAGCCAGCGCGAGATGATCACCATGAAAACCAGGTATCCGCCAATGATCAGCAGCGAAGCCGACTGGAACATCACCGAGCGCGAGGGCTGAAACCGCAGCGCGTCGCTGCCCCGCCGCAGGCCAATGGCAATCAGCGCGGCGGCCGCGAGGGCCTCGATGCCGCGCATGGCCGCCAGACCGTCCGGCGTGGCACCGGCCAGGTACGAAACCGTGAAGTAATTGAGATCAAACCCCCACAATCCGGCAATCGCGAGGGCCGGCCAGCGCAGGACCAAGCGCGCCTCGCGCGCGGCCCCGGCATAGAGGTTGTGCGCCAGCATCAGCCCGCCGGTTGCCACCAGCAGCCGCAGCAGGGTGGCCGAATGGAAAGCCAGTGCGCTGGCGATCATTCCGGACGAAATCAGGAAGCCGATTGCCATTTGCAGCATTTCGACAAAGGCAATCGCCAGCAGCAAGGGACGCACCGGCCCAAGGCTGGCATGGCGTCCATCGACCGCGAACATCCGGTAAATCAGCAGCAGCCAGCCGAGGTTTCGCGCCGTATCAGCGAGGTCGGTCCACTGTGATGCCGGGCCGGCCAGTGCTCCGGTCAAAGCCCACAGCCCGGTCAGAAACAGTGCAAGGGCAATCGGCGGGCGCAGTGCGCCAAATCGCTCGCGTCGCCCTGGCAGGGTGGCGGCCATTGCCAGGCACGCGAAAGCACCCGTGCCCCAGGCAAAGGTGCCGATCGCATCCCACAGGGTCGGGCTCGTCACCATTTACCGCGCGCCCTCGTTCCACAGCACCACGCGCAGCGTCTGCAGCAGGATCAACAGGTCGAGGAACGGCGTGTAATTCTTCGCGTAGTAGAGATCGTATTCGAGCTTGTGGCGGGAATCCTCGATCGAGGCACCATAGGGGTAATTGATCTGCGCCCAGCCCGTGATGCCGGGCTTCACCATGTGCCGCTCGGCATAATAGGGCAGCTGCTGCTCGAGGTCGGCGACGAATTCCGGCCGTTCGGGCCGGGGGCCGACAAAGCTCATCTCGCCCTTCAGCACTGCCCAGGCCTGCGGCAGTTCGTCGATCCGGGTCTTGCGGATGAACTGGCCGATCCGGGTGACGCGCGGATCGTCCTTGCTGGCCCACTGGGCGCCATTGGCCTCGGCATCGGTGCGCATCGAGCGCAGCTTGATCACGTCGAACGGTTCGCCAAACAGGCCAACGCGGGTCTGGCGGTAGAAAGCGGGGCCACGACTGTCGAGCTTCACCAGCAGCGCGAACAGCAGGATGACGGGGCCCGTCAGGGCAAGTAGCAGCGCGCTGGCGGCGATATCGAACAGCCGCTTGGCCGCGCTCGAAACGGCCCGGCCGGATGAGAACCCGTCGGAAAAGATCAGCCAGCTGGGATTGACCGTATCCAGGTCGACCCGCCCGGTCTCGCGCTCGATGAAGCTGGAGAAATCGTTGACGTGCACCCCGGTGGTCTTGATCCGCAGGAGATCGGCCAACGGCAGGGCATTGCGCCGTTCCTCCAGCGCCAGCACCACTTCGCTTACCCCCAGGTTTTCGACGTGGCGGGTCAGGTTGTGGATCGCGGTGCGGGCGATGGAATCCTTCACCAGCGGCTCGGCCTCGGTCATCGCCACGAAGCCGACGATCACGAAGCCGCTTTCGGGACGTTCCGAGAGATGGCGCAACCGTTCGGCACGCTGGCCGGCGCCCAGCACCAGCACCCGCCGGCGAAAGGCCGCCGCGCCCAGGATTCCACCCACGACCAGGCGGTTCATGACCAGCGCGACAATCGATCCGGCCATGGCGTAAGCCATTGTCGAACGCCAGAAATTCCCGCCACCGATAGTGAAGTCGACAAAGACCAGGGCGATGATCCCCAGCGAGATCGCCACCAGCAAGCGGGCCGTGGCATAGCGCATCGAACGGAGCGCCTCGGGGCCGTAGACCCCGACCGAAATCATCGCCACCAGCGTGACCGAGGCATAGGCCGTCAGCTGCCACAACCGATCCTCGACCGATCCCGGCAACATCCCGATCTGCGATGCCCTGAGCCGCCATGAAAGGTCACCTGCGAGGTACAGCAGGAGCACATCAATGGCACCAAGCAGGATCACCGCATGGGGTATATAGTGCTTGAACAGTCGGACCATGTCCCCGTGGCTCGTGCAGTCTCTGGACTGCCTGCCTAACGGGGAGGTGTGAAATGTCGGTAAACTTTACAGCGCGGTCACTCGGCAAAGCTGAACGGCGTCAATCCCCGGGCGCGTTCGTCGAATGACAGGTCCGCGCCGCGCGGGGGCAGCGAGCGTTGCATGCAGTCCTTGCGGTGGCACCCGGCACAGCCCGGCCCGATCGGCACGGCTTCCGCCGGGGTCAGCGCCAGACCGCGCGCCTGGGCGAGCGATCCGGCGAGGCCCGCCTCGATCCCCAAGGCCACCACGAACCGCGCGCCGTCGGCACCGGGCGCGCCGCTGCCATCGACCGTGCGGGCAATGGTCAGCCACTGGCTGGCCGTGCCGTTCGGTTCCTCGAAGCTGGCCAGCTGGACGCAGAGCTGCCCGGCCCGCTCGAAGGCCCGGTGCGCCACCCATAAGGGGCAGCCGGTGCCGCTGTCGAGCAAGGCCGTGCCGCTGGCCCCGGCATAGCGCTTGGAGAACTGCCCGGCCCGGTCGACCCGCGCCATGAAGAACGGCAGGCCGCGCTGGCCGACGCGTTGCAGCGTGGTCAGGCGGTGAGCCAATTGCTCGAACCCCACGCCGAAGCGGCGCTGCAGGATCGGCAAGTCATAACCGGTCGCCTCGCAGGCGCGCAGCAGCCGACCATAGGGCATCAGCACGGCGGCTGCGAAATAGGCCGCCAGGTGGCGGCGAAACAAGCGCCAGGCGGCGCGGTCCGCGAACTGCGCGCCATTGGCGATGCCCGTGATCTCATCCCGCTGTTCGAGCAGGGCCAGCTGCAAGGCCACCTGGAAATTGCGCGAGGCGGGATCGAGCAGTTCGGACAATTGCAATTGCCGGGCGTGGAGGTCCAGCCGCCGCAGGGCATCGGGCATCACTTCCACCGGCAGGGTTCGTACCGCGATCTGGTGCTTTTGCCGCAACCGCTCGGCCAGCGCCGCGCCCGTATCGGCGCTCGACAGGCGCAGTTCGTCGGCCAGTTCCTCGGCCGCGGCATCGAGATCGGGAAAGTGGTTGCGCCAGCGCTCGATCTCACGCCGGACCAGTTCCATCGGATCGCCCTCGCCCGCCACGTCCCCGCCGGGCCCACTGGCATCGAACAGCCGGGCAAAGGCCAGCGCCGCCTGGGGCGCGGCGCTCAGCCATTCGGCGATCTCATCGCGGTCGATCGCCAGGTCGGCAAAGCGGGCATCGGCCAGGCGGCGGCGCAGGCCATCGACCCCGCCCACCGCCTCGTCCTGACGCAGGCTGCGCGGATCGAAGTCAAAGGCTTCGGCCAGCCGCACCAGCAGCCGGGCGGAGAGTGGCCGCTGGTTGCGCTCCACCAGGTTCAGGTAACTGGGCGAAATCCCCAGCTGGGCCGCCATGGCGGACTGGGTCAGCCCCTCGCGCCGACGCAGGCGGCGGATGGCGGGACCGGCAAGCAGGGTCGTCTCGGGCATGGCCTGCTTTGTCACATAATTTACAACTTTGCAAGAAGAATGCCCCGATTGGCGGCAGTCATACAATTTATTTTGTGATTTGTTGCACTCGAATCAGCAGCGCGGGGTTAGGCAGGGATCATTCAAACCCCTGGAGGTTCCCCGTGTCCTATACCGATACCATCGCCGCCGCTGACAGCCAGATCAGCCGTTTCAGCAACTGGGACGGGATCGATGCCGAATCCGTTGCCCGCATGCAGCTGCAGAACCGCTTCAAGACCGGCCTCGATATCGCCAAGTACACGGCCAAGATCATGCGCGCCGACATGGCCGCCTATGATGCCGACCCGGCCAACTACACCCAGTCGCTGGGCTGCTGGCACGGCTTCATCGGGCAGCAGAAGCTGATCTCGATCAAGAAGCACTTCGGCACCACCAAGGGGCGCTACCTGTACCTCTCGGGCTGGATGATCGCCGCGCTGCGCAGCGAATTCGGCCCCCTGCCCGACCAGTCGATGCACGAGAAGACCAGCGTTCCCGCGCTGATCGAGGAACTCTACACCTTCCTGCGCCAGGCCGATGCCCGCGAACTCGGCATGATGTTCCGCGAGCTCGACGATGCCCGCAAGACCGGCGACGAGGTCAAGGCCAAGGCCATCCAGGCCAAGATCGACAGCTATGAAACCCACGTCGTGCCGATCATCGCCGATATCGACGCCGGGTTCGGCAATGCCGAGGCGACGTATCTGCTCGCCAAGAAGATGATCGAGGCGGGCGCCTGCGCGATCCAGATCGAAAACCAGGTCTCGGACGAAAAGCAGTGCGGCCACCAGGACGGCAAGGTCACCGTGCCGCACGAGGACTTCCTCGCGAAGATCCGCGCGGTCCGGTACGCCTTCATGGAACTGGGCGTCGAGGACGGCATCATCGTTGCCCGCACCGACTCGCTGGGCGCTGGCCTTACCAAGCAGATCGCCTTCACCCGCGAAGCCGGCGACATCGGCGATCAGTACAACAGCTTCCTCGATTGCGATGAAGTGACCGAAATCGGCCACGGCGATGTTCTGATCAGCCGCGATGGCAAGCTCTTGAAGCCCAAGCGCCTGCCCAGCAACCTCTACCAGTTCCGCGCCGGAACGGGTGAAGACCGCTGCGTGCTCGATTGCATCACCTCGCTCCAGAATGGCGCGGACCTGCTGTGGATCGAGACCGAAAAGCCGCACATCGGCCAGATCGGCGGGATGGTCAGCCGCATCCGCGAAGTGATCCCCAATGCCAAGCTGGTCTACAACAATTCGCCCAGCTTCAACTGGACGCTGAACTTCCGCCAGCAGGTGTTCGATGCCTGGACCGCCGAAGGCCGCGACCTGTCCGCCTATGACCGCGCCAAGCTGATGAGCGTGGACTATGACGGCACCGACCTCGCCGCCGAAGCCGACGAGCGCATCCGCACCTTCCAGCGCGATGCGGCGGCGCAGGCCGGGATCTTCCACCACCTGATCACCCTGCCGACCTATCACACGGCCGCGCTCAGCACCGATAACCTCGCCAAGGAATACTTCGGCGAACAGGGCATGCTGGGCTACGTCAAGGGCGTCCAGCGCCAGGAAATCCGCCAGGGTATCGCCTGCGTGAAGCACCAGAACATGTCGGGCAGCGACATCGGTGACGATCACAAGGAATACTTCGCCGGTGAGGCCGCGCTGAAGGCCGCTGGCGAACACAACACGATGAACCAGTTTGCCGCATAACGACCAATAACTCGCAGCAAGGAGAAGGTGCGATGACGACCATGACCGCTACCGAAACCCGCGAACCGCAGCGCGCCCGCGCCCTGCTTTCGACGGCCGACTTCCAGCTGCTTCGCGCAGCCCTGGCCAGCCATGCCCGGGCAGTAGATGCGCCTGAAGAGATCGCGCGGATCAACGCGCTCTATCATCGGCTCGGTACCTACAACTGAGCCCACCAGTCTCCTGGGGAGGAGAAACGGCGGTCGTCGGGGTGCCCCTTTCACCCCGGCGACCGTCAATTTTTTGGCAACCATGATCCTGCGCCGGGCGATTAACCTTCGCCTGCTAGCCAATCGGCCATGCGACGCCCCGCACCCACCCTGCCGATTTCACCAAGCCTGCTGAAGCATTTTGCTGCAGCAACCCTGGCGATCACGGTCTGCATCGCGCTGTTTGCCGATGGCGGCGCCAGCGAAGCCGCGGCCGATCAGGTCAAGGCCAAAGACACGAAGCAGGCCGAGGTGGACATGGCCAAATCGCGCAAGCAGACCCAGCAAGGCTTGAAAGTCCGCAGCGGCGGCCCGGTGCCGGTTGAAGGCGGCGAAGGCCCGGACGGCGGCGGCGAGACATATTTCGATGGCGGGGCTGCGTCGGCACCAATCGCTAGCGGCCCGCCGCAGCTGGCCGCCGGACCGGCCGTCGTAGCCCCGCCCCCGCTGCCAATGACGCCCGGCGCCTCGGTAACGGTCAAGGGCGTGCCCGAGGACCAGTTGCCCGATACGCCCACCAGCGCCGCACGCCGGAAAGCGAACCAGCCGCAAGGCTCGATCCGCCCCACCGAGGAGCAGATCGCCGAAATCCACGAAGCCTCGCGGCTACGGAGCGGATCGAACGCGGTCGACTAGGCCGGCGGGCGCGAACCGGACGCGCCAATCAGCGGCGCGGCATCAGTTCCAGCGTGGCGGCGACCAGGGCTTCGGCCCCGGCAGAGATCACCTTGTCAGCCTCGGGCGCCCAGAACGGGCTGTGCAGTCCGGGCAATTGCCGACCCTCTTTCGCCGCTGCCTCAAGCTCGGCCTTGGGTCGTCCGCCGATCCACAGGATCAGCGATTGCGTGTTCGGCCCGGCCGCGCGGGCGATCTCGCCAAAGTCCTCGCCCGCCATCGACGGCTGGGGGTTCGCGATCCGCTCGGCACCGAACCGCTTGGTCAGCACCCCGCGCATCCGTTCGGCCAGTTCGGGGGTGTTATAGGTCGCCTTGGCATAGGGATCGGCAATGGTCACCACCGGCATCCGGTCGTCCGGCAGGCCCGAAGCCTGGGCCTCGGCCCGCGCGATGCGCTTGATCCCGTCAAGCAGCAGCTTGCGAGACGCGTCCGAATAGGACCGCACCGTCAGCTGCATCTTGACCTCGTCGGAGATGATGTTGTGCTTGGCCCCGCCGTGGAACGCCCCGACCGTCACCACGCTGGGGTCCATCGGATTGCTTTCGCGGCTGACCAGCGTCTGCAGGCGCATCACGATCGCGCTGGCCAGCACGATCGGATCCTTGGTGGTATGCGGATAGGCGCCATGCCCGCCCAGCCCCTTGACCGTGATGTCGACGCTATCGACATTGGCCAGGGCGAACCCAGCCTTCACCCCGACCGTGCCGGATGGCAGTTCGGCGCTATCGTGGAAGGCGAGCGTGTAATCGGGCTTGGGCCAGCGGGTCAGCAGCCCGTCCTTGATCATCTCCAGCGCGCCCAGGTTGATCTCCTCGGCAGGCTGGCCGATCATCACGAGCGTCCCGGACCACTTGTCCTTGTTGGCCGCCAGCACGCGGGCTGCGCCGATCCAGCCGGCCATGTGGGTATCGTGCCCGCAGCCATGCATGATCCCGCTTTCCACGCCCGCGGTCGAAACGCCGCGCGCCTTCGAGGCATAGGGCAAGCCGGTCTGTTCCTCGATCGGCAGGCCGTCCATATCGGCGCGGACCAGCACGACCGGGCCGGGGCCGTTGCGCATCACGGCGACGACGCCGGTCCTGCCCACCTTCTCGGTCACCTCGAACCCGGCGGCGCGGGCGGCATCGGCCATGATCCTGGCCGAGCGGACTTCCTGGAAGCTGAGTTCGGGATGCTGGTGCAGATCGCGATAGATCGCCATCAGCGAAGGCATTTCCGCCGCGATGCGATCGCGGATCGGATCGGCCTGGACCGGAGCGGCAGTGGTAGCGAGGAGCGCGGCGGCGAGCGTGACGATGTGCTTCATGCCCGCAGGCTAGGCGGTGTATTGCAACCTAGCAAGTGCAAGCCTCGGACCCGTAGGGTCCGCAAGGCCGACCGGCCACCCGAGCTTATGCGAGGATAGCCAAGCGGGCGGATGCCCGCGCCGGCGCTTGAGGCTCATCAACAAACTGGTGCCCCTGGCCCGACTCGAACGGGCACGTCTTGCGACAACCGATTTTGAGTCGGTCGCGTCTACCATTCCGCCACAGGGGCACTGCGACGCCGGGCGGCTTAGCCGCGCTGGCTGCATGGTTCAAGCAAGCTGGTTCAGAAATCCCAATCGAAGGCGATGTGGGCCAGGTCGGGGAACCGCTTGTCCGTGGTGCCCAGCGCACCAACCTGCAGGATCGGGCCGCTGGCGCGGTTGCCCCAGGTCTTGCTGGGCGGGGTCCATTTCGCGCCCGCCAGTTCCACCCGATCGTGGCGCGACGCAGCCAGGCGCTCGGCCGGTTCGCCAGCGGCATTGGCCAAGGGCCGGGCCAGCGTCAGCGCGGCAAGATCGAAGCGATGATCGGCAAGGCGCGGCGCGGCCTGGTCGTCCGGCACGGGAACGGACAGGGCCAGCACGACGAATGCCATTCCGCTGCTGATCGTCACTGCCGGCACAACCCGTCTCCCGCGTTCCCGATGGGAAACACGGCATGACAGATCGTGGTTAGCAATTGCCTAATGCGGGCGAGAAATCAGGCCTTGAGGCCGGTCACCAGCGCCTTGTGCAAGCGGGCATGGAGCGCATCGTTGGCGGCCAGCACCTGGCTATCGCAGATCGGCTGCGAGATCCCGCGCCAGTCGGACACGAAACCACCCGCCTCGCGCACCAGCAGGCAGCCGGCGGCGGTGTCCCAGGGGGCCAGACCGCTTTCCCAGAACCCGTCATAGCGGCCAGCCGCGACCCAGGCGAGATCAAGCGAAGCCGCGCCGAAGCGGCGGATGCCAGCCACCTGCGGGGCCAGCGCGGCATAGATCTTCATCCATTCCATGCTGTCACCGCGCCCGGCAAAGGGAATGCCGGTGGCGATCAGGCTTTCATCCATGTGGCGGCGCGAGGAGACGCGCAGGCGGCGGTCCTGCAGCCAGGCGCCACGGGCCTTTTCGGCCCAGAAGCTTTCATCGGTGATCGGCTGGTAGACCAGCGCGGCTGTGACCTCGCCCCAGCCCTTCCCGTCGAGCCGGGGTTCCTGCACCGCGATCGAGATCGCGAAATGCGGGATGCCGTGGAGGAAATTGCTGGTGCCATCGAGCGGATCGATAATGAAGCGGGGCTTGCCCTCTTCCCCGGCGATCTCGCCGCCCTCTTCCATAAGGAAGCCCCAGTCCGGCCGCGCGGCGCGCAGCTCGTCCCACAGGGTGCGTTCGGCGTGCTGATCGGCCTTGGACACGAAGTCGGCCGGGCCCTTGCGGCTGACCTGGAGGTGCTCGACCTCGCCGAAGTCGCGCCGCAGGCGGCCACCCGCCTTGCGGGCGGCCTTTTCCATCACGCGAATGAGGCCGGAAATGGCTGCCATGGTCTGGTTCAGCCCGCCTTGCCGACGTAGGCGCGCTCGTAGACGTCGACCACGATGCGGGTGCCGCTTTCGATGTGCGGCGGCACCATCACGCGCACGCCATTGTCGAGGATCGCCGGCTTGTAGCTGGACGAGGCGGTCTGCCCCTTCACCACGGCATCGGCTTCGACAATCGTGGCTTCGACATGTTCGGGCAGCTGGACCGAGATCGGACGCTCGTCGTACATTTCCAGCAGCACGGTCATGCCGTCCTGCAGGAAGGCTGCGGCATCGCCCAGCAGGTCAGACGGCAGGGTAATCTGGTCATAGGTTTCGGTGTCCATGAACACCAGGTCATCGCCCTCGGCATAGAGGAACTGGAAGTCCTTGGTGTCGAGGCGCACGCGCTCGACCGTGTCGGCGCTGCGGAAGCGGACATTGGTCTTGCGGCCATCGATCAGGTTCTTCATCTCGACCTGCATGAAGGCCCCGCCCTTGCCCGGCTGGGTGTGCTGGGTCTTGGCAACCTTCCAGATGCCCTTTTCATACTCGAGAATGTTGCCGGGACGGATGTCCACGCCGCTGATCTTGGCCATGTGCCGCTGCCTTCATGGATTGAGAAAGAACCGCCCGCCGCAAAGCGGGTGAAGGCGCGCCCTTAGCGTCTGCATGGCAACTGGGCAAGGGTGACGGGGCGTGGCGGCGCTAGCTGCTGGCCAGCCCGTTCAGGTGCTGCTAAGCGCCGAACAATAACGAGCTTGTCCGATGCACCGATCCACACTCATCCTCGCCCTGTTGGCCACTGGTCCGGCCCTTGCCACCCCCGGCGGGGCAATCGGCACGTTGCAGCAGGGGGAATACCGTTGCGAACTGCCCGGTGATGCCACCGGCCCGGCCGGGATCCGCCAGCCCGGACAGGATTTCACCGTGCACAATTCCTCGCGCTATTCGACTGGCGATGGTCGCGGTACCTACCTGCTGACCGGCGATCAGGTGATCATGACCAGCGGCCCCAAGAACGGCCAGCGATTCAAGCGGCTCTCGGCCAATTTCCTGCGTGAGGTCGACGCGGCGGGCCAGGACACCCCGCTGCGCTGCGTGCGCCGGGTTCGCAATAACGACTAGCAAGCCGACTCAGGCTGGGCCAAGCACCTCGGCAAAGGCCTTCACCGCCGCTGCCTCGTCACCGTTCCAGACCGCGCCGGACACGGCGAGGAAATCGGCCCCGGCTGCGACCAGCGGCGCGCAGTTTTCGGGCGTGATCCCGCCGATCGCCACACAAGGGATTTCCATGATCGCCTGCCACCATTCGAGCAGGTCCGGCGTGGCGTGATGCTTCACGTCCTTGGTGGTGGTCGGGAAGAAGGCTCCGAAGGCGACATAGTCCGCCCCCGCCTCGCCCGCTTCCATCGCCAGGTGGCGGCTGTTGTGACAGGTCACGCCGATCTGCGCCTCGCGCCCCAGGCGCTGGCGGGCCTCCTCGACCGTGCCGTCATCCTGCCCCAGGTGGACGCCATCGGCCCCGATCCGCTTGGCGAGGCTGATCGAATCGTTGACGATGAAGGCAACCTCGCGCTCCGCACAGATCGCCTGGAGCGGTTCGGCAAGACGCGCGGCCTCGTGCTCGTCGATCCCCTTCACGCGGAACTGAAACGCAGCGACCGCCCCGGCATCCAGCGCGCGGGCCAAGCGGTCCGGGAAGTTGCCGCCGACTTCGAGCGGCGAGATCAGGTAAAGCTGGCAATTGCTCATGGGCGGCGCCCTATTCGCTTGGCCCGGCAGCGGCAAGCGCGATCACGCCGCCCCCGCCCGCCGCCGCAATTCGCCCACCACGCCGACGCAGATCAGGAACTGCCCGAAGTAATAGAGCGGCCAGATCAGCAGGTCGGGCAGCGGGCTGTCCGCCAGCACGCCCATCCGCGCGAAGATCAGCAGGTCCGAGATAACGAACAGGACCGCGCCCAGCCCGACCCGATAGCGCGAGAACGTGCTGAGCCAGGCCGTCGCCGCCATGGCCCCCAGCCCGAGCGCATAGACCGCGACCAGCGCCCCACCGAGCTGGAACGAAACCAAGGAGGTCAGCACCAGCAGCGCCAGCGCCGCCGCGCGCTGGCTGCCCGAAGGATTGGGCCGGCGGTGCTGCCAGTAGAGCCGGATCGCGATCAGGTGGCCGATCAGGAAGGCCACCGCCCCGGCCTCCAGCCGGAACTCGATCAGCACGTCCCCCAGTGCACCAAAGGCCATGACTGCCGCGATGGTATTGGCATCGTGCCCCTTGTGCCGCGCGAGCGCATAGACCGCGAGCAAGGCCACCCCCGCCCCCTTCAAGGCGATCTGGTAAAGCCCGGGCAGGCCGGTATCCTTCAGCAACCAGAAGCCAATCCCGGCGGCCAGGCTGGCCAGCAGCCAGGGGCGTTTCTCGATCAGGGCTTGATGCGGCATTTGGTCTCCCCTTCCCTCTGGCGCAGGCTTGCCGCTGGATTGTCGGCCTTGCAAGCGTTAGGGGCGCGGGCATGGCATATGACGTTCATATCATCGGCGGGGGAATGGCCGGCAGCGAGGCCGCCTGGCAGCTAGCCCGGCGCGGGCTGAAGGTGCGCCTGTCGGAAATGCGCGGCAGCGGAGAGATGACCCCCGCGCACCAGACGGCGGGCCTGGCCGAGCTGGTCTGCTCGAACTCGTTCCGGTCCGACGACGATGAGAAGAACGCCGTTGGCCTGCTGCATTACGAGATGCGCCAGCTGGATTCGCTGATCATGGGTGCCGCGGCCAAGGCGCGGGTTCCGGCCGGATCGGCGCTGGCGGTCGACCGCGATGTCTTTTCCGCCGAAGTAGAAGCCGCGCTGGCCGCCCAGCCGACGCTGGACGTGATGCGCGAACGGATCGACGTGCTGCCTTCAGCGGGCCTCACCATCGTCGCCACCGGGCCGCTGACCGCCGAAGCCCTGGCCCGCTCGATCGGCGCGGCGACCGGGGCCGACAGCCTCGCCTTCTTCGATGCGATCGCCCCGATCGTCTATCGCGATTCCATCGACATGGACGTCGCCTGGATGGCCAGCCGCTGGGACAAGGGGGCCGAAGCCTCGCTCGAGATGGGCGGCGACGGGCGCGATTACATCAACTGCCCGATGACCAGGGGCCAGTACCTCGCCTTCCGCGAAGAGCTGCTGGCGGGCGAAAAGACCGAGTTCCGCGAGTGGGAGGCCAATACCCCCTATTTCGATGGCTGCATGCCGATCGAGGTAATGGCCGAGCGCGGGGTGGAAACGCTGCGGTTCGGGCCGATGAAGCCGGTCGGACTCGATAACCCGCACTGGGCGACCCCTGAGCATCCCAATGGCCGCTGGCCCTATGCCGTGGTCCAGCTGCGCCAGGACAACAAGCTGGGTACGCTGTGGAACATGGTCGGCTTCCAGACCAAGCTGAAGTATGCCGAGCAGGTCCGCGTGTTCCGGACCATTCCGGGGCTGGAGAATGCGGAATTCGCGCGCCTCGGTGGCCTGCACCGCAACACCTTCCTCAATTCGCCCACCCTGCTCGATCGCCAGCTGCGGTTGAAGAGCGCCCCGCATATCCGCTTTGCCGGGCAGATCACCGGCTGCGAAGGCTATGTCGAAAGCGCCGCCGTGGGCCTGCTGGCCGGGCTGATGACGGCGGCGGAAGCGGGCGGGCGCGATTGGTCTGCACCGCCGCGCACCACCGCGCTGGGCGCGCTGCTGGCTCACATCACCGGCGATGCCGAGGCCGACAGCTATCAGCCGATGAACGTCAACTTCGGGCTGTTCCCGCCGGTTGATCCGTCGGTGAAGAAGAAGGTCCGCAAGGAAGCCTATACCGCGCGGGCCAAGGCCGACCTCTCCGCCTGGCTCGGCTAGACCCCGAATCGGCGCAAATCTGCGCAAAAGTCGCCTCCTTACAATTCCCCATCAGTGAAACTTCGTATATTACATCCTGACCGGGTCGCGCTGGTTTGAAAGGACGAGATGAAATCTATCGTCACGATCACAGCTATTGCGCTTGGAGTTACCGCCAGTCCGGCATTGGCCCAGGACGAAGAGGACTGGTCCGGGGCCTATATCGGGATCCAGAGCGGGTATACGGGAACAAAATCCGACACTACCGTTGCGCTGAGCGGCCAATGGTCGGTTGAAACCCAGGCGCTGCGGGATTTCTTCAGCAACAACATGGGAGCACGCCAGTCCGATGGCAGCCCCAACACCGGTGTCGTGCTGGGCTACAACGTCCAGACCGGCGGTGCCGTGCTGGGTGTGGAGGGTGAGTTCACTTACCTGAACGGCGGTGAGACGATCCAGCGCGGGCCGCTGGCCGTGCCCACATTCCCGACGCTCAGCTACAGCTACATGAACATTATCGAACCCAAGCACCATTTCGCCCTCAAGGCAAAGGCCGGGGTGCCCCTGGGCAGGACCCTGCTCTATGTCGATGGCGGTTGGGCCTGGACCAAGGCCAGACTGGGCGTCAACGTCCAGTCCAACGGCAATTACCGCAAGGCCGCGCTGGTTGACCGGACCATGGACGGCTTCATCGTCGGAGGCGGGATCGAACACCGCCTGGGTAACAACGTTTCGGTGCGGTTGAGCTATCAATATGCCGATCAGGGCGACGAAACCTATACCACGGCCTATCAGCCGGGCAGCAGTTTCACGACGCCGGCCTATACCGAAACCGTGACGCAGGACCTCAGGCTGCACCTGGTGCGGGTGGGCGTGTACTACCGGTTCTGATCAGTCCGGGATCAAGACATGGACGCCCGTCCGGGAAGCCCCCGGGCGGGCGTCTTGCCGTTCAGTAACCGCAGGTTGAGGTACCGGTACAGCGCGAAGACGGCTTCGTACAACTTGCAGCAAGGTTCGGGTCAGCACTGGCGTGCGAGGGTGGCAAACCTGACACGGAGTACTGACAATGAACCGCTATCTGACCCTGACCGCCCTAGCGCTGGGCCTGACCGCCTCACCCGCACTGGCAGACGATGAAGCCGACTGGACCGGTTTCTATGCGGGTGTCCATGGCGGGTTCAACCAGACGCGCTCGGCCACCGATGTCACCCTGGGCGGAGCCTGGTCGACCGAAGCCGCCAGCTTGCGCGGTTTCGTTGCCAACAACATGGCCGAGCGCCAGCGCGATGACGGTTACAACCTCGGCGCACAGATCGGCTACAATTACCAGACCGGCTCGCTGGTACTGGGGGTCGAAGCGGACACCTCGTTCCTCCCCGGCTCCGAAACGGTCAGCAGCGGAGCACTGCGGGTTCCGCGCACGCCGACGCTGAGCTATACCTTCACCAACTCGATCAACGCCAAGCGCATGTCGTCGATCAAGGCCAAGGCCGGCGTCGCCTTTGGCAACACGCTGATCTATGGCGAAGGCGGCTGGGCCTGGACCAAGGCCCGGTTCGGGGCGACCGTCACCTCGAGCGGGAACTACCTGAAGAGCGGCGAACTGGAAAAGACGATGGACGGCTTTGTCGTGGGCGGCGGCCTTGAGCAACGGCTTGGCGATAACCTCTCCGTTCGCCTGTCCTACAATTACGCCGATCAGGGGACGGCCACCTATGCCACCGCCTATCGCCCAGGCAGCGCCTTCACCAGCCCGGCCTACAGCGAAACGGTGCGCCAGGACCTGCGGCTGCATCTGGTTCGCGCTGGTGTGAACTATCGCTTCTAAGCCTGGCCAAAGGCCGAAAGTCAGCGCCCGTCCGGTTCTGCCGGGCGGGCGTTGCCACAATCAGCACTTGCACTGGGGCCGCGCGGGGCGCGGGGGCCGGGTCTTTTCGAATTCCGTGCGGGTCAGCTGGCCATTGCCATCACCGTCCGCCCCCTTGAACCGGTTCGAGGTGGCCACGGCCCATTCCTCGAAGCTCAGCAGGTTGTTGCCATCGCGATCAAGCTTGCGGAAGGCGGCGACGCGGGGCTGCAAGGCCTCGTTGCGATTGATCAGGTTGTCGCGGTTGCGGTCCAGCCGGTTGAAGCGGCGCTCCTCGCGGGTGTCCTCGTCCACTTGCGGCAGCGCGGGACCATACAGTCCGTCACCATCTTCGGTTGGGATGGCCTCAAGGTCAGCCTCGGCGGGGATCTCGGCCATGGTCGGCGGCGGCGGGGCCGCGCTCTCCACCGCGGCCCGGCCCTGCCACCAGAACAGCCCGGCGGCAGCCAGCAGCAGGCCGATCACGGCACCCAAGACAGTGCGATTCATCAACTGACTCCCATTGCCGCCCTAGCGGCCCAGCATGCCGATGCGAACGGCAACTGCCAAGGCCCCCGGCCCATCGAGCAAGGGACCGGTGCCCCGCGCACGGCGAGCCAGGCCGTGCAGGATCGCCAGGCTGCGCAGTCTGCGCGGCAAGGCCACCGGGTTCCAGTCGCAAGCGGCCAGCAGCGGCGCAATCGCGGCCCGGTCCTCGGCCTGGCCCAGTCCAGCAGCCAGGTCGGCCAGGGCCCATTGGTAGCCCGCGTGGCCGGCGGTACCAGCCGCGCCATCCCCCGCCAGCATGCGGGCCAGGGCAGCCCAGCTCCGCCCGCGTGCCTCGGCCAGGGCTTCAAGGCCACGCCGGTCGACCGCCGCAGGATCAAGCAGCTCCTCCCAGCCGTTGACCAGCGCAACCAGCTCGTCAGCCTGGCCTTCAAGGCTTGCCAGCAGTTGCAGCAGCGGTTGGCCCTTCGGCCGGCTCGCCGGTTCACGCTGCAACTGGTCGCGCCACCATGCGAGCTGCATCTGGCCCAGCAACGGTTCGCGGGCCCGCCGGACGATCCCCGCCAGCCGCGCGTCGAAGGCCAGCAGCGCCAGCACGCCGCCGCGCGCCGCTGCGGGCGCATAGGCCAGCGCCAGGCGCGACGCCTGCGGCAGTTCGGCAAGGTGGTCGGCAATGTCCATCGCTGGTCGTTCCGGGCGTCTAAATGGTTCCGAGGTGTCAGGGTTTACGCCGCCTTAACCAGGCTCCTTCAACTGGCATAGAGGAAGAACCGCTAGAAAGATCGCGAAAGAATCCGGTCGACGAGGAACAAGATGCTGCTTCGGATCGCAAAAACCCTGCGCAGGCTGCGGAAAAACTCGAGCGGGAACGCCCTCATGCTCGTCGCGGTCGGCGTGCCGATGCTGATCGGCGGCGCTGGCGCGGCGGTGGATGTCGCCCAATGGTATGCCTGGAAGCGTGAGCTTCAGCAGGCAACCGACCAGGGTGCACTGGCCGCCGCCTGGGCCCTGTCCAACGCCAACAGCCGCACCAGTTACACCACCCGCGGCACGCAGGATTACAATAACAACCTGGCTTTGACCCGTGGTTTCGCCTCAACGCCCACGTTCCAGCTGGCCAGTTACGCCAACGGCTCGAACAACAGCGTGATCGTGCGCGCCACGGCCACTCGCGCCCTGCCCTTCTCCAGCTTCATCACTGGATCCGCCGTGACGATCGGCGCCTATTCGCAGGCCAGCTTCCAGGCCGGGCAGAACTATTCGGCCTGCCTCATCGCGGTGGGTGACAGTGGCACGACGTTCAGCGTTGGCGGCAATGCCAACATCCAGGCACGCTGCGGCCTCGCGGCGCTGTCCTGCTCGGACGATGCGATCACGATCGATGGTTCGGCCACCGTGGTTACCGATTCGATTGCGACCTGCGGCACGGCCTCGGTTCCGGCAGCCAACGAATCCGTGCTGACCGAAAAGGTCACCGGTCTGACCGACACCTTTGCCGACCTGACCCCGCCGACCAACAATACAGCCCGCACCTATGCCTGTACCGGCGGCCGCAACGCCCAGGCGTCGCCCCTGGCCGGGACCTATAACGGGCTGACCGTGCGATGCCGCACCACCTTTGGTTCGGGCATCTACGTGATCAATGGCGGCGAACTGGACCTGACCGGCAACTTCACGGTGACCGGGGCCAACGTCATGTTTGTCCTGCGCAACGGCGCGACACTGAAGCTGGGCGGCAGCGGCAACGGCAACACCTTGTCGCTGACCCCGATGCAGGCATCAAACTTCATCGCGCTGGGCTATTCGACGACCCTGGCCAACCGCTATGCCAACATGCTGATCTTCGAGGATCGCAACAGCAACCCGACCCAGGATCACATCATCAACGGCAATTCCACGTCGTTGTTCCAGGGTACGATCTACCTGCCCAAGGGGACCGCGCGACTGAACGGTACGTCCAGCATCAGCAGCACCTGCCTGCAGATCTCGGCGCGCCGGATCAACGTGCTGGGTAACGCCTATCTCGACACGCGCTGCACCACCAACCAGACCAACAGCGCCGGCACCTCGATCGCCAAGGTCAACCTGGTGGCATGATGGCCGGGGTACTGTCCTTGTTGCTCGCGCGGCTGCGTCACTCGATCGCCGGCTCGGTGGTGGTGGAAACCGCCATTGTCGCGCCGGTGCTGGTCCTGCTGGCCCTGGGCACTTTCGACATCAGCCGGATGATCGGCCGTCAATCCGATCTCCAGGCCGGCGCAACCGAAGTGCAAAGCATCGTGCTGGCCGTCGCCAATGGCACGGCGACCGATGTGAACACGATCCAGAGCGTGCTGATGAGCACCCTGTCCCTGCCGTCAAACAAGGTGGCAGTGGTCAAGATGTTCCGCTGCGGCAACAACACCACGCTGGTTGCCGCCAGCAGCAGCTGCAACAGCAATGCCGTGATCTCCACCTATGTCCAGGTCACGCTGACCGATACCTACAACCCGATGTGGACCAATTTCGGGGTCGGCCAGGCGATGAACTATCGCGTGCAGCGCACGGTGCAAATCTCGTGATCGGCGGGCGCTTCCTTCATCAGCTGCGGCACGACCGGCAGGGCAGCACGATCATCGAGTTCGCCATCCTGGCACCGGTGCTCTTCTCGCTAATGCTGGGCGTGCTGCAGGTGGGCCTGCACATGCACGCCTATAACGCGGTCCGCTCGGTGGTGACGGACACGGCGCGCTTCACGACGGTCGAATACCAGAAGGACAACGATCTGACCGCCGAGCAGGTCGAAAGCCGCGCGATCGCCTATGCGGTCAATCCGCCCTATGGCCTGCAAATCGACAACCTGACGGTAAATGTCACCCAGCCAGCCTCGGCCATTACCGGCACGAAACGGTTCAACATCCAGGTCAGCTATGTCCCGCAGGGCCTGCTCGGCTTCATTGGGGTTGGCGCGCCGACAATCACAGTCAACCGCCCGGTCTACGTCGCGACTTGACCGCCGGAGAGCGATGGCACGGCTGGCCCTCGACACCGGCCAATCAATGGTTTTGCTTACGTAATTAACCATATATCTTTGCCGCGCCGTTACCCAGCCTGACTAACGCCGAAGCCTCGGTGCAGGAGGTTTCGGCCGGGGATGGATCACGCAACTGCCAGCAAGGCTTCGGCGCAGCCGGCGGGCTTTCTCCGCCAGCTGGCGCACGACCGGGCCGGCAATACGCTGGCGATGATCGCTGCGGGCCTGTTCCCCCTGCTGGCCATGGTCGGCGGCGGGATCGACATGGGCCGCAGCTACCTGGCGCAGAGCCGGTTGCAGCAGGCCTGCGACGCCGGGGTGCTGGCCGCGCGCAAGAAGCTGGGTTCGCAATTCATCGCCAGCGGAGAAATCCCGGCCGATGTCGATACGGTGGGCAACCGGTTCTTCAACCTAAACTTCCGCGATGGCGCCTATGGCACGCGCGAGCGCAATTTCATCATGACGCTGGAACAGGACTACGCGATCTCGGGCACCGCCTCGGTCGAGGTGCCGACCACGATCATGAACCTGTTCGGCTATGACCAGGTCGACGTGGCCGTGGGCTGCGAAGCGCGGCTGAACTTCAGCAATACCGACATCATGTTCGTGCTGGATACCACCGGATCGATGAACTGGACCAACCCGGGCGACAGCCAGACCCGGATCCAGGCGCTGCGCAGCGTGGTCAGGTCGTTCCATGCCCAGGTCGAAGGCAGCAAGACGCCGGGCACTCGCGTGCGGTACGGCTTCATGCCCTATTCCACCAACGTCAACGTCGGCTTCCTGCTGAAATCGGACTGGGTGGTGGACCGCTGGCAATACAACGGGCGGGTCAACCGGGAGACCGGCCGGACCGAAAGCTACGACATCTTCGACACGACCTATACCTACATCAGCGGCACGCAGAGCCCGGTCGCCAGCTATCCGGCCGCAAGTTGCCCCGCGAGCACGGCGGTATCGACCAACCTGGCCTATTCGGTCGCCCGGGACGGCACCGAAAGCGGCACGACCCGGATCAACGGCACCAGCTATTCCTGCGGGGTCTCCTCCGACGGGCTGACCGTCGATGTGACCGGATCGATCTACAACAATTATACCTATTCCTGGACCCGGCGGAAAACCGGCACCGGATCGCGGGTTGTCTACAACTGGCACTACCGGCCCGTCACTGTCGACGTCAGCTTTCTCAAGGGCGCGACCGGCGACGATCCGCTGAAGCCGGGTTCGATCAACGTGATGATGGAAGGCTATCCGGCCCCCACCGTCCAGCCGCTGACCGCCTGGTTCCGCGGCTGCATCGAGGAACGCGATACCTACGAGATCGACGATTACGACAATGTCGACCTCTCCAAGGCGCTCGACCTCGACATCGACCTGGTGCCCAGTGCCAATGATACCAAGTCGCAGTGGCGGCCGATGCTCAACGAGATTTCCTATGAACCGGAAATCTGGTGGAACGGACGCGGCACCTTCCGCAGCCCGGTGATGACCAGCAACGGCTATCTCCAGGCCCAGTGGGCCGGGCTGTCGGCCTGCCCCGCCCCGGCGCGCAAGCTGGCGGAAATGTCGTCGAGCGAAGTCGATGGCTATGTCCGGTCGCTGTTTGCCCAGGGTTCGACCTATCACGATATCGGGATGATCTGGGGCGGGCGGCTGCTTTCGCCAACCGGGCTGTTCGCGGATGAGAACGCGGACCTGGGCGGACGGCCGACCAGTCGCCACCTGATCTTCCTGACCGACGGGGAAACCGCCCCGCTTGACCTGTCTTACGGTACCTACGGGATCGAACCGCTCGACAAGCGGCGCTGGAACCCGGCCCGGCCGGCTGGCGGCCTGACCCTGGCCAACGTGGTCGAAAACCGCTTTGGCGTGGCCTGCAGCGAGGTGAAGAAGCGCAATATCACCGTCTGGATCATCGGCTTCGGCACGCGGCTGAACCCGGTGATGACCGAGTGCGCCGGACCCGGCAAGTTCTTCGAGGCCGACAATTCCGCCGAACTGAACGACGTTTTCAGCAAGATCGCAGCGCAAATGGGCGATCTGAGGGTGTCGCGATGATCCGCCGCCTGCTGACCGACCTGTGGCGCGACGAACAGGGCGCTGCGCTGACCGAGTTCGCGCTGATCGCCCCGGTGCTGCTCATCACCCTGCTCGGGCTGTTTGACCTGGCCTACAACATGTACACCAACGAGATGCTGCAGGGCGCGATCCAGCAGGCCGCCCGCAATTCGACCATCGAAGGCGCCGCCGGCAGCACCGCGCAGGTCGATGCGATCGTCACCCGCGCGGTCCAGGCCGTGGCCCCTCAGGCCCAGCTGACCTTCAACCGCGCATCCTATACCAACTTCACCGAGATCAGCCGACCCGAAGACTATACCGACGTCAACCGCAACGGCACCTGCGATGGCGGCGAGCCGTTCGAGGATGCCAATGGCAATGGCACCTGGGACCTCGATCCCGGCCAGGGTGGCCTTGGCGGCGCGCGCGATGCGGTGCTTTATACCGTGACCGTGCGCTATCGCCGCCCCTTCCCGGTCGCGGCGCTGATCCCCGGGCAGAGCGAGACCTTCGAACTGCGTTCCGCCACGGTGCTGCGCAACCAGCCCTATGGCACCAGCGAGCAGGCCGCACCGGAAGTGGGGGCCTGCTCATGACCCGGCGCAGCCTGTTTGCCCGCCTGCTGCGCAGCCGTTCGGGCGTGGCGATGACCGAATTCGCGCTGGGCGCGCCGCTGCTGCTGATGGCCGGGCTGTGGGGCACCGAGACGGCCAATTATGCCCTGGTCAACATGAAGGTCGGGCAATTGGCCGTCCACCTGGCCGACAATGCCTCGCGCGTGGGCGACACCTCGACCCTGCGCGAACGCAAGGTCTATGAATCCGATATCAACGACCTGCTTTATGGAGCCCAGCTCCAGGCCGGTTCGCTGAACCTCTTCGCCAATGGCCGGGTGATCATCTCCAGCCTCGAGGTCGATCCCGTCTCGGGCAGCCAGTACATTCACTGGCAGCGGTGCCGGGGCGCAAAGCGGGTCCAGCCGGCCTATGGCGTGGAAGGCAGCCGGGTCGGCGCCGGGATGGGGCCACCGGGCGAAGAGGTCTTCGCCCAGGATGGCGAGGCGGTGATCTTCGTCGAACTGCGCTTCACTTACCAGCCGCTGGTCTCGCACCGGTTCGTGACCAATCCCGAGATTTCCTCGGTCGCCTCGTTCACGGTGCGCGACAATCGCGATCTCTCGCAGTTGTACCAGCGCGATCCGGTGCAGCGCTGCGGCGCCTACCGCGGGCCGATCAACCTGACCAGCGATGGCCGGATCGCCAGCTGATCCCCGATCAGCTGGCGCGCACCTCAGCGATAGCAGACCTTGCGCACGGCGGCGGCGATCCGGGCGGCGTCGATGATCGCGGCCTTTTCCAGGTTCGCGGCATAGGGCAGCGGCACGTCCTCGTCGCAGACGCGCAGGACCGGGGCGTCGAGGTGGTCGAAGCCCTCTTCCATGCAGATCGCCATCACTTCCGAGGCGATCGAGCACTGCGGCCAGCCCTCTTCCGCCACGACCAGGCGGTTGGTCTTGGCGAGCGAGGTCAGCACGGCTTCCTTGTCGAGCGGGCGCAGGGTGCGCAGATCGAGCACTTCGGCCTCGATCCCCTCGGCCGCCAGCAGCTCTGCCGCTTCCAGCGCAAAGCCGACGCCGATCGAATAGGACACGATCGTCACGTCCTTGCCTTCGCGCATGATCCGCGCCTTGCCGATCGGCAGGACGTGATCGTCCAGTTCCGGCAGTTCGAAGCTGCGGCCATAGACCAGCTCGTTTTCGAGGAAGACCACCGGATCCTCGCAACGGATCGCCGCCTTGAGCAGGCCCTTGGCATCAGCCGCGTCATAAGGCGCGATCACGACCAGGCCGGGGACGCTGGCATACCACGGGCCATAGTTCTGGCTGTGCTGCGCGCCAACGCGGCTGGCCGCGCCATTGGGGCCGCGGAACACCACCGGACAGCGCATCTGCCCGCCCGACATGTAATTCGTCTTGGCGGCCGAGTTGATGATGTGATCGATCGCCTGCATGGCGAAGTTGAAGGTCATGAACTCGACCACCGGGCGCAGGCCGCCCATCGCCGCGCCCGTGCCGATCCCGGCAAAGCCGTATTCGGTGATCGGGGTGTCGATCACGCGGGTCGGGCCGAATTCCTCCAGCAGGCCCTGGGTCACCTTGTAGGCGCCCTGGTATTCGGCCACTTCCTCGCCCATCACGAAGACACGGCTGTCGCGGCGCATTTCCTCGGCCATGGCATCGCGCAGGGCCTCGCGCACGGTCGACATCTTCATGTTGGTTCCGGCCGGAACCGCCGGATCGGCCTTGCGCGGCGCGGGTGCCGGGCGTTCGGCCGGGGCGGCGGCAACGGGAGCGGACGCTGCGGCGGCGACAGATGCCGGAGCCGGAGCGGGAGCCGCTTCGCCTTCATCGCCGATCACGGCGATCACGGTGCCAACCTTCACGCCTTCAGTGCCTTCGGCCACCAGCAGCTTGCCGATCACGCCTTCGTCGACCGCCTCGAATTCCATCGTCGCCTTGTCGGTCTCGATCTCGGCCAGGATGTCACCGCTTTTCACGGTGTCGCCTTCCTTGACCAGCCACTTGGCCAGGGTCCCCTCTTCCATCGTCGGGGACAGGGCGGGCATCTTCAGTTCAATGCTCATCAGTAGCTCTCCACCAGCACGTCGGTGTAGAGTTCGGTCATTTCGGGCTCCGGTGAATTTTCTGCAAAATCAGCGGATTCGGCCACGATGCTGCGAATTCGCTTGTCGATTTCCTTGATCCGGTCCTCGGCCACGCCGCGCGCCAGCAGTTCGGCCTTGGCGCCCTCGATCGGATCATGCTTGTCGCGCATTTCCTGCACTTCCTCGCGGCTGCGGTACTTAGCCGGGTCGGACATGGAGTGGCCGCGATAGCGATAGGTGTTGAGCTCCATCAGCACCGGACCATTACCGGCGCGGACATAGTCGAGCGCGATATTGGCGGCGGCGCGCACTTCCAGCACGTCCATCCCGTTCACGTCCATGCCGGGGATGCGGAAGGCCGTGCCACGGCGATAGAACTCGGTTTCGGCCGAACCGCGCTTCACCGCCGTACCCATGGCATAGCCATTGTTCTCAACCACGAAGACGATCGGCAGCTTCCACAGCGAGGCCATGTTGAAGGCTTCGTAAACCTGGCCCTGGTTGGCCGCGCCATCGCCGAAATAGGCCATGCAGACGCCGCCATCGCCGCGATACTTGTGGGCGAAGGCCAGCCCCGCCCCCAGCGGCACCTGCGCGCCGACGATGCCGTGCCCGCCATAGAACTTGTGGTCGGTCGAGAACATGTGCATCGACCCGCCCTTACCGCGCGAAATGCCCGCCGCACGACCGGTCAGCTCGGCCATGATCACCTTGGGATCGATGCCATAGGCCAGCATGTGGCCATGGTCGCGATAGCCGGTGATCACGCTGTCCTTGCCCGCTTCCAGCGCCGACTGCAGGCCCACCGCCACGGCTTCCTGGCCGATATAGAGGTGGCAGAAGCCGCCGATCAGGCCCAACCCGTAAAGCTGCCCGGCCTTTTCCTCGAACCGGCGGATCAGCAACATCTGTTCGTAGAAGTGCAGCAGTTCCTCGTCGCTGGCGGCATAGCGCTTGTTGGCGGCGTGGGCTTCCTGCAGGCTGCGCAGGGCGAATGTTTCTTCGGTTGCCGCGGCGGCCTTTGCAGCTGCGGCGGCGGTTGGTTTCTTGGCCAAGTCTGGTCCCCTGGGGTGGAATCCTCTGATCCGCCTATAGGGCGGGCGCGCCGTAAGGGAAACCGGTGCATTCGTATTTTTGAGAGGGCCCGCTATCCGGACAGCGCAAGCGGGGGCCCATCGGCCTTACCGGTCAGTTGAGTAGGATCACCATCTCGTCCGGGTGGACGACATTCAGATCCTTGCGCAGCAGTTCGCCAGCCATGTCAGGATCGACATTGCGCGGATTGAGCAGGGCGACGCGGTTCTTCAACTCGTCCCGCTCAGCCTGCAGCCTGGCGAGCTGCTCCTGCTTCTCGTCGAGGGTGCGGTTGTAATCGCTCCAGGCGAGGATCCCGCTCGGCCCGGCCAGGGCGATACCCAGGAGGAAGAGAAGCGCAAACCATGGCGACGCCTGCCGCACATTCTGATTCGCGATCTTTGGTTCGTTCCTACCACCCATGAGCACTAGGAATCACAATCGATTCAGTGATTCAAGCGATAATTGTAAGAAAACTGACCGAATTGCCGTTCGCGAGGAAAAGCAGGACAATTTCAGCTGGTTGGGGGGGATGGTGCGCCCGACGGGATTCGAACCCATGGCCCCCAGATTAGGAATCTGATGCTCTATCCTGCTGAGCTACGGGCGCCCACCGAACGCTCTAGGTGCGAGTTGACTTGGGGGCAAGCGTCGGTGTGCGACGGGATTGTCCTCCGCTGCGCTCCGGACGTCTCCGCCGCTACGCGGCTCCGACTCCGAACCCATGGCCCCCAGATTAGGGAAGCGAAGCTGACCGCAGGTCAATCTGATGCTCTATCCTGCTGAGCTACGGGCGCCCGCGCTTCCCTTAGGCGCGGCGAAAGCGGCTAGCGATCAGTTCGCCTGTTCGGGCGGGACCACCGGGAATGGCAGCGGCATGACCGGAACGCCCTCCTCCAGCAGTTCGCGCGCTTCCTGCAGGCTGGCCTGGCCGTGGATGACCTCGGCCTCGCGCTCGCCATAGAACATGGCCCGCGATTGCTCGGCAAAGTCTTCCCCAACCCAACGCGATTGCTGCAATGCCTCGGCCTGGGCCTTGGCCAGGGCCTGGAGCATTTCGACCGCTTCGGGCGGCAACTTGCCTCCGGCCACGGCTGTGGGCTGCGCGGCCGCGGGCAGCTGGTTGCCCTTCTTCGGCACGGCCGGGGCCATCGGGGCCTTGATCACTTCCACCGAACCGCAGGCTGGGCAGGTCACCAGCCCGCGCTCCTGCTGGCGCGCGAAATCGTCGGACGAGGAAAACCACCCCTCGAACCGGAACCCGCCGGTCTGGTTGGCGGCACTCGCACAGGCCGCGTTCTGGCAGCAGAGATCGTAGACGATCATGGCTGCCTCTATGTGTGGATTGCGCGCCGATTGGCAAGACTGGGCAATTGCGCGCGCACTTCCGTCAGCCGCGCGGGATCGAGTTCGGCAAAAGCCAGTTCGGCCGCCTCACCACCCATGTCGAGCAGGACATCGCCCCAGGGGTCGATCACCAGGCTGTGACCATAGGTTTCGCGCCCGTCCGCATGCTTGCCCACCTGCGCCGCGGCGATGACAAAGGCGCTGGCCTCGATCGCGCGGGCGCGTTGCAACACGTGCCAGTGGGCCGCACCGGTCGGGCGGGTAAAGGCGGCGGGAATGGCGATGGCATCGCAGCGGGCCTGGCCCAGCGCCTCGAACAGCGCGGGGAACCGCAGATCATAGCAGACGGTCAGCCCCAGCCGGCCAAGCGGAGTGTGGTCCACCGTCACCACCCGGTCGCCGGCGGCATAGGCATTCGATTCCCGCCAGGATTCGCCGGTCGCCAGATCGACATCGAACATGTGGATCTTGTCGTAACGCGCGGCAATCTCTCCGTTGGGATCGATCACCAGGCTGCGATTGGCCCAGCGGCCATCCTCGCGCGCCACGGCCAGGCTGCCCAGCGCCACCCAGATGCCCGCCCCCGCCGCCGCCTCGCGCACGGCGGCCAGCACCGGGCTGGCTTCCTCGCTGACGATGTGCGGTGTGGCCCGCGCCCGGTCACGGTCGATCAGGCCGGACATCTCGGGCGTGAAAACCATCTGCGCCCCGCCACTGGCCGCGCCGCCGATCGCCCCGACCAGCAGCTGCGCATTCGCCGCCGGGTCGATCCCGGCGGTCATCTGCAAGACGGCGATCCGGGTCATGCGGGCCTTCTACAGGCCCAGCAGTGGGTCGAGCTTGCCGGCCGCATCCAGCGCGAAGATATCGTCGCAGCCGCCCAGCGCCTGATCGCCCACCAGCACCTGCGGTACGGTGGAGGCGCCCGGCACGCGGCGCAGCATTTCGTCCCGGTCCTTGCCCCCGAAGGTGATGTCGATTTCGGTATAGCTGACGCCCTTGGCATCCAGCAGTGCCTTGGCGCGCACGCAGAACGGGCAACCCCACTTGGTATAGATTTCGACCTTGGGCCCAGGGGCTCCCTCGACAGACATGCAGGCTCCTCTTGAAACGCGGGACGGGTAACATACATCGGGTGCGGTGTCATGGCCCGCAAGGGGATGATGCCGCAACGCGGGGTGCCACACCGGGCCCCGGACCTGACAAGATTGCTCAATGGAGGATTTTGCGATGAACCGTTTCGATTTCACCCCCTATCGCCGCACCATGGTTGGGTTTGACCGGCTGTTCGACCTGCTGGAGAACCACAACCGCCTGAACAGCGGAGACAACTACCCCCCCTTCAACATCGAGCGCCGCGGCGAGGAAAGCTATCGCATCACCCTGGCGGTCGCGGGCTTCAAGCCGGCCGATATCGACATCACGGCCCAGCAGAACCTGCTGGTGGTCCAGGGCAAGAAGGCTGACGAGGCTCCCGCAGGCCAGTATCTGCATGTCGGCATCGCCCAGCGCGGGTTCGAGCGCCGCTTCGAACTGGCCGACTATGTCCGCGTCGATGCCGCCAACCTCGAGGACGGGCTGCTGACCATCGACCTGGTGCGCGAAGTGCCCGAGGCCATGAAGCCGAAGAAGATCCCGGTGGGCACGCAAAAGGTGCTGACCGTGGTCAGCGACACCGACCAGGCCGGTAGCGCCGCCGCCTGAACCTGAAACCCGGAACCTGAAACGAAGTGGGGGTGGCGCCTGGCGGTGCCACCCCCGCGATGCCTGCGCATCGCCCCGTCGCGGCTTGATCGTCCGGGTCGCAATTAGACGATCAGACCTGCGCCAAGCCCTGAAACTCGCAGCTTGAATGGGCTGGCGAAGACCCGTTCGCTAGGGCGATTTCCACTCTTTTCGCAAGACCAATCGGCCAGAAACCGCGCGTTCAAGCAAACGATACGGTTACACGAGTCGCGCCTGCTGCACCGCCGCCGCGATGAAGCCAGCGAACAGCGGATGCGGTTCGAACGGACGGCTCTTGAGTTCCGGATGGAACTGCACCCCGATGAACCACGGATGGTCCGGGCGCTCGACGATTTCGGGCAGCAGCCCATCGGGCGACATGCCGGAAAAGACCAGGCCGCCGGCTTCCAGTCGCTCACGATAGGCCGAGTTGACCTCGTAGCGGTGGCGGTGACGCTCGGAGATGCTGGTCGCGCCGCCATAAATGGCGGAAACGTGGCTGTTGGCACCCAGCTTCGCCTCATAGGCGCCGAGCCGCATGGTGCCGCCCATGTCCGTATCCGCCCCGCGGGTCTGCAGGCCTTCGGGGCTCATCCATTCGGTGATGATCCCGACCACCGGCTCGCTGACTTCGCCGAATTCGGTCGAACCGGCCCCGACGATCCCGGCCGTGTTCCGTGCTCCCTCGATGCAGGCCATCTGCATGCCAAGGCAGATCCCGAAGAACGGCACCTTGCGTTCGCGGGCAAAGCGCACCGCGGCAATCTTGCCCTCGCTGCCGCGCACGCCAAAGCCGCCGGGCACCAGGATCGCGTGCATCGGTTCCAGCCGGGTGACGATCTCGTCATCGCCGGCTTCGAACAGTTCGGCGTCGATCCACTTGATGTTGACCTTGACCCGGTTGGCCATGCCACCGTGGACCAGCGCCTCGTTGAGGCTCTTGTAGGCATCGGGCAGGCCGACATACTTGCCCACCACGCCGATGGTCACTTCGCCTTCGGGGTGCTGGTAGCGGTCGACGATGTCTTCCCACCGCGACAGGTCGGGCGCCGGGCTGGTCAGGCCGAAATGGTGCAGCACTTCGGCGTCCAGCCCTTCGGCATGGTACTGCAGCGGCACGGCGTAGATGCTGCGGGCATCGAGCGCCTGGATCACCGCTTCCTTGCGGACGTTGCAGAACAGCGCGATCTTGGCGCGCTCGTTTTCGGGCAGCGGGTGTTCGCAGCGGCACAGCAGCACGTCGGGCTGCACGCCCAGGCTGGTCAGTTCGCGCACCGAGTGCTGGGTCGGCTTGGTCTTGAGCTCGCCCGCCGCCGAGACATAGGGCACCAGCGTTACGTGGACCGAGCAGAACCGCTCGCGCCCCAGCTCGTTGCGCAGCTGGCGAATCGCCTCGATGAAGGGCAGCCCCTCGATATCGCCGACGGTCCCGCCGATTTCGCACAGCACGAAATCGAGATCCTCGGTATCGGCCAGGGCGAAGCGCTTGATCTCGTCGGTGACGTGGGGAACCACCTGCACGGTCGCCCCCAGGTAATCGCCGCGGCGCTCCTTGGTGATGATGTCGCGATAGATCCGGCCCGAGGTGATATTGTCGGCCTGGCGCGCGGAAACGCCGGTGAAGCGTTCGTAGTGCCCCAGATCGAGGTCGGTCTCGGCCCCGTCGTCGGTCACGAAGACCTCGCCGTGCTGATAGGGGCTCATCGTCCCCGGATCGACGTTCAGATAGGGATCGAACTTGCGGATGCGGACCTTGAATCCGCGCGCCTGCAGCAGCGCTGCGAGGCTTGCCGCCATGAGACCTTTGCCGAGCGAGGAGACCACGCCGCCGGTAATGAAAATGAACCGCGCCATGGGAGCCGCGCCTTAAGCCGTAACAGGGGCTGCGGGCAAGCGCTGCCTGCCGCAATCCACAATTGAGAGAGATTGAGCGGTCGCCGCGCGGCTCCGCCCGCTGCAGCTTACTGCTTGGCGGGCGGGACTGCGAGCGGATCGGCCGCCGGGGCAGCCGCCGGAGCGGCGGGCACGGCCAGCGGATCGCTGCTGACCGGCGGTCCGGCCGGAGCAACGGTGCGATCGAGCGAGGTATCAAGCCCCCCGCCCGACGTGGAGCCAGCCGCCATCGCGGCCAGAATGATCGATAGCACCACGAATACCGTGGCGAGGATCGCCGTGGTCCGGGTCAGGAAATCCGCCGCCCCGCGCGCCGACATCAGGCCCGACGGGTTGCCCCCTACCCCCAGGCCGCCGCCTTCCGACTTCTGCATCAGAATCACGACAACCAGCAGCGCGGCGACAATCGCCTGCACAACGGTAAGGAAAATGAACAAGGACATGGCGGCTTTCCGCTGGAAGAAACTGGAGAAAGGCGCATCTAGGCGCCTAAGGCCCGCTGCGCAAGGTGCAGGGGTTGCCTACTCGCTGGGCGGACCGGCCGCGGCCAGCACGATCGGCAGGAAATTCTCCGCCGTCAGGCTGGCCCCGCCAACCAGGGCGCCGCCGACTTCGTCCGCCGCCATCAGTTCGGCCGCGTTGCCGGGATTGACCGACCCGCCATAGAGGATCGCGATACCGGCCCCGTCCTCGCCATAGATCGCCAGCAGCCGGGCCCGGATCGCGCGGTGCATCGCGCCGACATCGGCCACCGACGGCACGCGCCCGGTGCCGATCGCCCAGACCGGTTCGTAAGCCACGGTGACCCGCGCGGGCACGCCCTCGCCGGTTGGCAGCGAGCCATCGAGCTGGGCGCAGACGACAGCTTCGGCTTGCCCGGCATCGCGCTCGGCCTCGGTCTCGCCCACGCAGACGATCACTTCCAGGCCGGCAGCCAGCGCCGCTTCGGCCTTGGCCCGGACCAGCGCATCGCTCTCGCCGTGATTGGCCCGGCGCTCGCTGTGGCCGAGGATGGTGAACACCGCCCCGGCATCGGCCAGCATCGGCGCGCCGATATCGCCGGTATGGGCGCCACTGGCCGCCACGTGGCAATCCTGCCCACCAATCGCCATGGTTTCGGCCTGTTCGGCCATGGCGGCAATCAGCGTGAACGGCGGGGCAATGGCCACGCGCACGCCGGGATGCCGGGCCGCGCCGCGATCAATCGCCCGCGCCTCGGCCAGGTTGGCGCGCAGGCCGTTCATCTTCCAGTTGCCGACGACAAAGGGCCGGTTGGTCATGGTGTGGGGATCCTGCCTGACTGATTCTGACTGCACGGGTCGCGCCCGCTGTTGCCTTTGCGCCTAGGCCAGCGGCGGGCCGATTGTCAAAGCGGGCTGTGGATCAGGCTGTGCGAATTTCGCCTTGCCACCCCCCGGTATCTGCCATGCGCCATTGCCCGCACGGCATTTGCTGCCTAAAGCCCGCAGCGGTACGTCCGACGGGGGCGCTGACAATCAAATCTGGCGAGTTGGCATGCTGCAGTTTTTCCGCAAGTCCTTCGGATCAAAGCTTGGTCTCGGGCTGGCCATGGCGTTTCTCGGCCTGATCGCGCTGGCCTTTGCGGCGGGCGACATTTCGAACGTCGGCAACTTCGGCGGCGTGGCCGGGGGCGACCGGGCAGCTACCGTCGGCAAGGCACGGGTCGATACGGTCGATCTTGAACGGGCCGTCAGCAGCGCAGTGGAGAACCTGCGGCGCGAACAGCCGACCATCACCATGCGGGAGTTCATCGCCCAGGGCGGGTTCGACCAGGTGGTGCGCAACGTGATCGACCTCGCCGCGATCACCGAATTCGGCCGCAAGCACGGGGTACTGGTGGGCGATCGGCTGATCGACAGCGAAATCGCCAAGCTGCCCGATGTGCAGGGGCCCGATGGCAAGGTCAGCGACCAGCTTTACCAGGCCTTCCTCAGCCAGCGTCAGCTGACCGATGCCCAGCTGCGGCGCGAATTGCGCCAGTCGCTGCTGGCCCGGCAGCTGCTGATCAATGCCGACCTGGGCATTGCCGTGCCGAATGACCTGGCCATGCGCTATGCCGCCGTGGTGACCGAACGTCGCACCGGCGCGATCGGGCTGCTGCCCGCCGCGCTGTTCGCCCCCAAGACCGTGCCGAGCGAGAGCGAGCTGGCCACCTGGTACGCCGCCAACCAGGGCGATTACCTGCGCCCTGAACGGCGCGTGATCCGTTACGCCACCTTCACCGATGCCGTGCTGAAGACCGTGCCCGCCCCGACCGAGGCCGAAATCGCCGCGCGTTACAACGCCAACAGGGCAAAGTACGAAGCCAGCGAAAGCCGCCGGATCAGCCAGCTGATCCTGCCGACCGAAGCTGCCGCCAAGGCGGCGCTGACCGAAGCGGCCGGCAAGTCGCTTGATGCCGTGGCCGCGACCAAGGGCCTCAGCGTGGCCAAGCTGGCACCGCTGACCCAGCGCGCGCTGGCCAGCCAGTCCTCGCAGGCGGTGGCCGATGCCGCCTTTGCCGCGCCGCAGGGCAAGGTGCTTGGCCCGATCCGCGCCCCGCTGGGCTGGGTCCTGGTGCGGGTCGACGCGATCGAGGGCAAGGCCGGCAAGACGCTGGACCAGGCTCGCGCCGAACTGGTGGCCGAACTGGCCGTTGAAAAGCGCCGCGCCGCGCTGACCGATTTCTCCGCCGGGATCGAAGACGAATTCGACAATGGCTCGACCCTGGGCGACGTGGCCAAGGAACTGGGCTTGACCCTGACCGAAACCGCACCGCTGCTGGCCGATGGCCGGGTATTCGGCCAGGAAGGCGCCACCGCCCCGGCTGACCTTGCCCGGGTCATCTCCACCGCCTTTGCGATGGAAGGCGAAGGCCAGCCGCAATTGGCCGAAATCGAGCCGGGCAAACGCTTCGTGGTGTTCGACGTGGCCCAGATCGCCCCTGCCGCGCCGCCGCCGCTGGCGGAAGTGCGCGCCCAGGCCCTCGCGGAATACCAGCTGGCCAAGGGCAACATTGCCGCCAAGGCCGCCGCGCAGAAGGTTGAAGCCATGGTGCGCAAGGGCACGGACCTGGGCACGGCCCTGGACTCGCTTGGCCTGCCGCTGCCCCCGGTCGACCGGATCGACATGCCGCGCGAGCAGATCCAGGCCATGGGCCAGCAGACCCCGCCGCCGCTCGCCATGTTGTTCGCGATCGCCAAGGGCCAGGTCAAGCTGATGGGTGCGCCGCGCAATCGCGGCTGGTACGTGGTCAAGGTCAACGAGGTGATCCCCGGCAAGGTCGAAGCCAACGATGCCCGCCTGCCCGATTTCCGCCGGACCATCGCCCAGGTCACCGCCCAGGAATACTCCCAGGCGCTGCGAGCGGCGATGCGGAACGACGTTGGCGTGAAGCGCAACGAGCCCGCGATCGACGGCAGCAAGTCGCGCCTGCGCGGCAACTGAAGCAGCGGCGATGGCGGGCTTGCTCAATCGCGCGGCAGCGCTGGCGGCCCTGGCCGATGGGCAGCCCGCGCTGGTCTGGCAGCGGCTGATCGCCGACACCGAAACCCCGGTCGGCGCGGCGCTGAAGCTGACCGTACCGGGGCGCGGCGATTTCCTGCTCGAATCGGTTCAGGGCGGCGAAGTGCGCGGGCGCTACAGCCTGCTGGGCCTCGATCCCGACCTGGTGTTCCGCGCCAGCGGCAACAGCGCGGAAATCAACCGCAACTGGCAGACCGATCCCGCCGCCTTCGCGCCGCTGACCGGCGGCAGCCTCGATGAACTGCGCGCGCTGGTGAACGCCTGCCGGATCGACGTGCCGGCCGAGCTGCCCCCGGCGCTGGCCTGCCTGGTCGGCTATTTCGGCTATGAAACCTTTGGCCTGATCGAAACCTTGCCGCGCCCGGCGCCCAACGCGCTGGACCTGCCCGACATGCTGTTCGTACGGCCCACGGTGCTGCTGGTGTTCGATCGCCTGTCCGACGAACTGTTCACCGTGGCCCCGGTCTGGCCCGGCAGCGAGGCGCCCGAACGCGCGGTCGAGCGGGCGAGCGAACGGATCGAGGCCGCTCTTGCGCGCCTTGCCGGGGCACCCCCGGCCGCGACCCGCGCGGCGGACCTGCCGGTTCCCGCGCTTCAGCCTGTGCTGGCGCCGGGCCAGTACGAGCAGATGGTGCTGAAGGCGCAAGACTACATCGCCGCCGGGGACATTTTCCAGGTGGTGCTGGCCCAGCGCTTCACCACGCCCTTCACCCTGCCGCCGCTGGACCTTTACCGCGCGCTGCGCCGGGTCAACCCCTCGCCCTTCCTCTATTTCCTTGACCTGCCCGGCTTTGCCCTGACCGGCTCCAGCCCGGAAATCCTGGTCCGGGTGCGAGATGGCGAAGTGACCATCCGCCCGATCGCCGGGACTCGCCCGCGCGGCAAGACGGCCGAGGAAGACCGCGAGAACGAGCTGAGCCTGCTGGCCGATCCCAAGGAGCGCGCCGAGCACCTGATGCTGCTCGACCTCGGCCGCAACGATGTCGGCCGCGTGGCCGAAGCGGGCACGGTGCAGGTCACCGAAAGCTATACGATCGAACGCTACAGCCACGTGATGCACATCGTCTCCAACGTGGTCGGGCGGCTGGACAGCACGAAGCACGATGCGATCGATGCCATGTTCGCAGGGTTCCCGGCTGGCACCGTCAGCGGCGCGCCCAAGGTGCGGGCCTGCGAGATCATTGCCGAGTTGGAGCCCGAAACGCGCGGCGCCTATGCGGGCGGCGTCGGCTATTTCGCGCCCGACGGCAGCCTCGATTCCTGCATCGTGCTGCGCACCGGAGTAGTCAAGGACGGCATGCTCCACGTCCAGGCCGGGGCGGGGATCGTGGCGGACAGCACCCCCGAATACGAACAGCGCGAATGCGAGGCCAAGGCCGGCGCCCTGATCGCTGCGGCACGCGAGGCGGTGCGCGTGGCGGGCGAAGCGGAGTTCGGTCAGTGAGCTTGAATTTTCATTGGTAGAGTGTATCTTACCGAAATGGCTTCTCGCGCAATCAAACCATCTCGCAAAGCGAAGCGCCTTGGCCGTAGCCGCACGACAGGACTTTTCGTTCTGAAACCAGTGGCCAGCCGTAAGACACCTGCGCTGCGTCCTGACAATTCAAATAGCTCTGAACAAGAGCGCCGTTGAGTCTCGTATCTTCTCCGGATGACGTTTTCATAAACTGCCCGTTCGACGCGGAGTATGATCCGCTGTTCAAGGCAATTGTGTTTACGGTCTTTGCGTGCGGTTTCCGTCCCAGGTCAGCAAAAGAACTGGATGACGCAGGCGACACTCGCTTCGACAAGATCATGCGCATTATTGGCGAATGCAGGTATGGGATCCACGACATCTCGAGAACCGAGCTAGATCCGGTGTTCGGACTTCCTCGTTTCAATATGCCATTCGAATTAGGCCTGTTTCTTGCAGCCAAGCAGTTTGGCGGTGATGACCACTCCAAAAAGCGGGTTCTTGTGTTCGATACGGAACCCTATCGGTATCAGCGGTTTCTCTCGGATTTGAACGGCATGGATATAACCCCGCATGGCGGTGACCAGATTCTGCTGGCTCGAGGGGTTAGAAACTGGCTTGCCAATGCTTCTCGGCGCAGGCTGATTACCGACTTAGCTATCGCGGAACTCTTGAACCGATTTCGAGCTGAGCTACCCCAACTGGCCGCAGAAAAAGGCTACGACGCCAACGACATTCCGTATGTCGACTATGAGTACCTGGTAACTGATTGGCTGCTGGCTTGAGGTGTCCATGCGCAAGTACCTGCTTCCCCTGCTCGCCCTGATCGCCACCCCTGCCGCTGCCCAGCAGACCGACTGGCGCGCGCAAGCGAGCGAGCGGACCGTCGTGCTCAAGGATTTCGCCTTTGCCGAAGGCGGCAAGCTCGATCTCAACATGCATGTCACCACGCTGGGCACGCCGCGCCGCAATGCCGCGGGCGAGATCGAGAACGCGGTGATGGTGCTGCACGGAACCGGCGGTTCGGGCCACCAGTTCTTCCGGCCCCAGTTTGCCGATGAGCTGTTCGGCCCCGGCCAACCGCTCGATCTGGCGAAGTATTACGTGATCCTGCCCGACAACATCGGCCACGGCAAAAGCGGCAAGCCCAGCGATGGCCTGCGCATGGCTTTCCCGCGCTATAACTGTGCCGACATGGTGGCGGCGCAGGAACGGCTGCTGACCGAGGGGCTGGGCGTGAAGAAGCTCAAGCTGATCCTCGGCACCTCGATGGGCTGCATGCACGCCTTCGTCTGGGGCACCACCCGCCCCGGCTTTGCCGAACGCCTCGCCCCGTTTGCCTGCAACGCGATGGAAATCGCCGGGCGCAACCGGATGTGGCGGCAGATGTCGATCGACGCGATCAAGGCCGATCCCGCCTGGAACGGCGGCAATTACACCAGCCCTCCGGAAAGCGGCCTGCGCACCGCGCGGTACCTGTCGATCATCGCCGGGGCGAACGCCTGGGCGCTGCAGAACGAATACCCGACCCGCGAAAAGGCGGTGGCTGCGCTGAATGCCGCCTATGCCGCCAGCGCCAGGAACGCTGCCGACGCCAATGACCAGATCTACCAGATTGACAGCTCGCGCGATTACAACCCCGCGCCGAACCTGGCGAAGATCACGGTGCCGGTGCTGTGGATCAACAGCAGCGACGATTTCATCAATCCGCCCGAATTCGGCCTGGCCCAGCAGCACGCCAAGCTGATGCCGAAGGCGCGGTTCAAGCTGTTGCCGTTCAGCCCGGATACCAAGGGCCACGGCACCCACACCTGGGCGAAGTTCTGGAAGGCTGACCTCGCCAAGCTGATGAGCCAGAAATGACCGAAACAATGACTGACGGACGCCGCACGCTCTATCCGCCGATCGAACCCTATGCGAGCGGGATGCTCGACGTGGGCGATGGCCACACGCTCTACTGGGAGCGCTGCGGCACGCCCGGCGCCAAGCCGGCGGTCATGCTCCACGGCGGCCCCGGCGGCGGCTGCAGCGACAACCATCGCCGCCAGTGGGATCCGGCGCGCTATGACGTGCTGCTGTTCGACCAGCGCGGCTGCGGGCGGTCCTCGCCCTTTGCCAGCCTCGAGGCCAATACCACCTGGCACCTCGTCGCCGATATCGAGCGCCTGCGGGAACTGTGCGGGCATGAACAATGGCAGGTCTTCGGCGGCTCGTGGGGCTCGACCCTCGCGCTCTCCTATGCCGTCACCCACCCGCATCGCGTGACCGAACTGATCTTGCGCGGGATCTTCCTGTCCGGCCGCAAGGAACTGGAATGGCTTACCCGCTTTGGCGCCAGCGAGCTCTATCCCGAAGAGTGGGATCGCTTCGTAGCCCATGTGAACGGGCGCGCGGGCGAGGATATGACTGAGGCCTATTGGGCCCTGCTCGACGATCCCGATCCCGCCGTGCGCCGCGCCGCCGCGGCCGCGTGGAACCGCTGGGAAGGCGTGACGGTCACCCTGCTGCCGTCCACCGAGACGGTTGATCACATGGCCGAAGGCGACAATGCCGTGGCCACTGCGCGGATCGAGAACCACTATTTCCGCCATCAGTGCTGGCTGAAGGAAGGCGAATTGCTGGAACGCGCCGCCGCCACCCTGCGCGGCATTCCGGGGATCATCGTCCAGGGGCGGCACGATTGCTGCACGCCCCCGGCGGCGGCCTGGGCTTTGAAAAAGGCCTGGCCAGAAGTGGACCTGCAGATCGTCCCCGATGGCGGCCACCTGTTCAGCGAGCCGGGCATCACCGACGGACTGGTTCGCGCGACGGACCGGTTTGCGGGGTAGCTTTGCCGACCCTGGTCAGCCCGGACCTGTTCCGGGCCAGTGCTTTCCTTCCGCAACCTCGGCAAGCGGAAGCACCGCCCCGGAACAAGTCCGGGGTGACAAGATAGTTGCGTGAGGGGTAACCAGGTATCTCGCGATATCCGCCACTGGCCTTTCCTGGCGGCTCAGCCTAAGGCGCCTCGCATGGCCGACATTCTCGTCATCGACAATTACGACAGCTTCACCTGGAACCTGGTCCATTACCTTATGGAACTGGGCGCCGCGGTGGACGTGGTGCGCAACGACGCGCTCTCCGCCGGGCAGGCTGTCAGCACGGGCGCGAAGGGTTTCCTGATCTCGCCCGGCCCCTGCACGCCCAATGAGGCGGGCATCAGCCTCGACCTGGTCGGGGCCTGCGCGGACGCGGGGAAGCCGCTCTTGGGCGTGTGCCTGGGCCACCAGTCGATCGGCCAGTACTTTGGCGGCAAGGTGGTGCGCGGCGGGCTGATGCACGGCAAGACGTCGCCCGTCACCCACAATGGCACCGGCCTGTTCAGGGGCCTGCCCTCACCCTTTACCGCCACGCGCTATCACTCGCTGATCGTCGAGGACATTCCCGAGGCGCTGGTGGTCAATGCCCGTTCTGATGACGGCCACGTCATGGGCTTCCACCATGCCAGCCTGCCGATCCACGGTGTGCAGTTCCACCCCGAGTCCATCGCCACCGAGCACGGCCACGCCATGCTGGCCAATTTCCTGGCGATCTGCGGGATCGAGGCAAGGGAACCGGCGTGACCCTGTCACTGACTGATGCAGAGGCCCTCTTCGGGCGGATGCTTGATGGCGGCCTGAGCGACGCCGAAATCGCCGCTACCCTCGTTGAAATCGCCGACCGAGGCGAGACCGCCACTGAAGTTGCCGGCCTCGTCCGCGCCATGCGCGCGCGGATGAAGACCATCTCGGCTCCATCAGGCGCAATCGATGTCTGCGGCACGGGCGGCGATGGCCAGCACAGCCTCAATGTCTCGACCGCCGTGGCGCTGGTCGTCGCGGCCTGCGGCGTGCCGGTGGCCAAGCACGGCAACCGCGCCGCTTCGAGCAAGGCTGGCGGGGCCGATACGCTGGAGGCGCTGGGCCTAAACCTAGCTCGCGCCTCGGAACTGGCGGAGGAAACCCTGCCGGACCTCGGCATCGCCTTCCTTTTCGCCCAGGCGCATCATCCCGCGCTGGCCCGCGTCGGCCCGATTCGCAAGGCGCTGGGCCGCCGGACGATCTTCAACCTCTGCGGGCCATTGGCGAACCCGGCCGGGGTCACCCGCCAGCTGGTGGGTGTCGCTCATCCCTCGCTGATCGCGCTCTACAAGGACGCGATGGACCTGCTCGGCACCGAGTCGGCGCTGATCGTCTCCGGCGCCGAGGGTCTCGATGAACTGTCGATCGCCGGCACCAGTTACATGGCCGCAATCGGCCTGCCGCCGCTGCCCGCCGAACTGCGCCCCGAGGATGCCGGCCTGCCCAGCCACCCGCTGGAGGATCTGCGCGGGGGCGATGCGGCCCATAACGCCGAGGCGCTCCGCCGCCTGCTGCTGGGCGAAGCGGGTGCCTACCACGACGCCGTCCTCCTCAACAGCGCCGCCGCGCTGATCGTTGCCGGCGAGGCCGAGGACTGGTTCGAAGGTGTCGAGGAAGCCGCCGAGGCGATCGACAAGGGCCTCGCCAACGCCCTGCTCGATTGCTGGATCGAGACCGTGAAATGACCGACAAGCTCGCCGAAATCTGCGCCACCAAGCGCGTCGAGGTCGCCGCCCGCAAGCCGCGGGGCCTGGCCCATTGGCCCGCCCCGAGCCCGGTGCGCGGGTTCGAGGCGGCGCTGCGCACCGAGGCAACCGATGGCTTCGCCCTGATTGCCGAAATCAAGAAGGCCAGCCCGTCCAAGGGCCTGATCCGGGCGGACTTCGACCCCCCGGCCCATGCCCGCGCCTATCAGGCGGGCGGCGCGGCCTGCCTGTCGGTGCTGACCGACGCACCCTATTTCCAGGGGCACGAGGATTACCTGATCGCCGCCCGCGCGGCCTGCGACCTGCCGGTGATCCGCAAGGACTTCATGGTCGATCCCTGGCAATGCGCCGAGGCCCGCGCGATGGGGGCCGATGCGATCCTGATCATTGTCGCCGCGCTGGAAGATGCCGCCATGGCCGAGATCGAGGCCGCTGCGCGAGAGCAGGGCCTCGACGTGCTGGTCGAAGTGCATGACGAGGCGGAAATGGCGCGGGCACTGAAGTACCTCCGCTCGAAGCTGATCGGGGTCAACAACCGCAATCTCAAGACCTTCGAGGTCGATCTGGCGACGACCGAGCGGCTGGCCGGAATGGTCCCGGCCGATGTCCTGTTGGTCTGCGAAAGCGGGATCGGCAGCAACGCCGATTGCCTGCGCATGGCGGAGAGCGGCGTGCGGACCTTCCTGGTCGGCGAAAGCCTGATGCGCCAGCCCGATGTTGAGGCAGCGACACGGACCCTGCTGTTCGGCTGAGCCACCTGGGCTCTTTCCACCGCAGCCCCCTGTCCTACGGCGCCGAAACCGTGCCATAATGCGCCGCGATGATGACTTTTTCCGCCCTTTTCCGACCTCTTTCGGCGCGAAATGCGGCGGTAGCTTTTCTTGCTCCTGAACAGTGGTCCATGTGGTCCATGACTTGCGCGAAAGGATCGGCCCGATGAGCCTCACCCATCTCGATGATGCCGGCAATGCCGCGATGGTCGATGTCTCCGCCAAGCAGGATACCCTGCGCGAAGCCTTGGCCGAAGGCCGGATCACCATGTCGGCCGAGGCGCTTGCCGCGATCCGGGAAGGCGCGGTCAAGAAAGGCGATGTCCTCGCCACGGCGCGGATCGCCGGGATCATGGCCGCGAAGAAGACCAGCGAACTGATCCCGCTGTGTCATCCGCTGATGCTGTCCAAGGTGGCGGTGGACTTCGCCTTCGAGGATGACGGCATCCGCGTCACCGCCCTGGTGCGGTTGTCCGGACCAACGGGTGTGGAAATGGAAGCCCTTACAGCAGCTTCCGTCGCACTCCTGACAATTTACGACATGACCAAGGCACTCGACAAGGGTATGGTGATTGGCGGGGTGCGCCTGCTGGAAAAGCGCGGTGGCAAGTCGGGCGACTGGCGGGCGGAGGCTTGATGCCCGAACCGCTGAACGCCCCCCTGCCGCTGGAGGAAGCCCAGGCCCGGCTGCTCGCCCTGGCCGATCCCTTGCCGATCGAACGGGTCGATCCGCCCTCGGCGCTGGGGCGCTGGCTGGCCGAACCGCTAGTGGCCGAACGGACCCAGCCGGCCTGCGATGTTTCGGCCATGGATGGCTATGCCGTGGCCGCAGACGACCTGGCCGGCCCTTGGCAGATGATCGGGGAAAGCGCCGCCGGCCACCCCTTCGCCGGGTTCGTTGGTCCGGGCCAGGCGGTGCGGATCTCGACCGGGGCGGTCCTGCCCGATGGGGCCGGGGCCGTGGTGGTGCAGGAAGACGTGGCGCGCGAGGGGGACCGGCTGGTGCTGACCGGCACTGGCCCCGGCACCCCAGGCAAGCATATCCGCCGCGCCGGCGCGGACTTCGCCACCGGTAAGGTGCTGGCCGCGCTGGGCACCCGGCTCGGCCCGGCCCATGTTGCCCTGGCGCTGGCTGCCGGGCGGCGGCTGGTGGCGGTGCGGCGGCTACCGCGACTTGCGATCATCGACAGCGGCGATGAACTGGCCGCCGATCCGGGCGATTGCGCCCCGCACCAGGTGCCGGCCAGCAACGGGGCCATGCTGGCCGCGCTCGCTACCAGCCTGCCCTGCGAGGTGACGCGGCACGGGCCGGTGGCCGACCGGCTGGAGGCACTGATCGCAGCGCTCGATGCGGCTGCCCCGGCCGATGTGATCGTCACCAGCGGCGGGGCGTCGGTGGGCGATCACGATCTGGTCATCCCCGCGCTCAAGACCTGGGGGGCCGAACTCGATTTCTGGAAGGTGGCGATCAAGCCCGGCAAGCCGCTGCTGGTCGCGCGGCGGGGGCGGCAGCTGGTGATCGGCCTGCCGGGTAACCCGGTGTCGAGCTTCGTCACAGCCTGGCTGTTCCTGCTGCCGCTGCTGCGCCAGCTGTCTGGCGCAGGCGACCCCCTGCCCGTCACCCGCCGTGCCCTGCTCGCCGAAGCGCTGCCCGCCGGGGGCGACCGGCGCGAGTTCCTGCGCGGGTCGTGGGATGGGGGAACGGTGATGCCGGGATTGGTGCAGGATAGCGGCGCCCTGGCAGCCCTGGCCGGGGCGAATGCCCTGATCGATCGCCCCGCCCATGCCCCAGCCCTGCCTGTCGGAACGCCGGTGACGATCTATCCGCTCGAAAATGGCGGCATTGCCTGACTCACCTTGGCTTGACTCGGATTCGAATGTTGCTTAGTTGTTCCACATTCGTTCACTGAACGGCACGGGAACATCTTGGGCGTCCCGGCCGCGAATGGGAGGTTTTTGGCGATGCTGACCCGCAAGCAGCACGAATTGATCCGGTTCATCCAGGTCCGGCTTGAAGAGACCGGGGTCTCCCCTTCGTTTGAGGAAATGAAGGAAGCGCTCGACCTCAAGTCGAAGTCGGGCGTGCACCGCCTGATCTCGGCGCTGGAAGAACGCGGCTTCATCCGCCGCCTGCCTAACCGCGCCCGCGCGCTGGAAGTGCTGCGCCAGCCGGAAGACGTGACCAACAAGGCTCCGACCAAGGCTGCGAACAGCAATTCGGCGGCCGCCGTGATCCGTCCGCCCGAAGCCAAGCCCGCCCCGGCCAACGACGTGATCGAGATTCCGCTGCACGGGCGGATCGCCGCCGGTGTGCCGATCGAAGCACTGGAAACCAGCGCCACCCTGCCGGTACCCGCCGCCCTGCTCGGGTCGGGCGAGCACTACGCGCTGGAAGTGTCCGGGGATTCGATGATCGAGGCCGGGATTCTCGACGGCGACTATGCCCTGATCCGCAAGACCGACACCGCCCGCGATGGCGAGATCGTCGTCGCGCTGGTGCGGGGCGAGGAAGCGACGCTCAAGTACCTGCGGCGCGAGAACGGCATGGTCCGGCTCGATCCGGCCAATGCCGCCTATGAACCGCAGATCTATCGCCCCGGCGAAGTGCTGGTCCAGGGCAAGCTGGCCGGCCTGCTGCGCCGCTATCACTGAGGTTTGGGCAATCCGGTGCGGGGCCGCCGTGGTGGCGGCTCCGGCCACCAGCCGTGTTCGCCCTGGCCATCGGCCACGCGGGTAATGCGCCCGGCCGCAAGATCGATCGCCAGCCCGCCGCTGCGCTCCAGGTAACGCAGGTCGGCCTTGAGCCAGCGCGGGCGGCAGGACCGGGGCAGCCAGCGGTCGGACACGACGATATCTACCCGTTCGCAGGCCGCAGCCAGGTCGCGCTCGGCAAAGCGGTCGCGGGTGCGGGTCAGCAGCAGGGTCCAGGAGCGTCCGTCTCGCGCCAGCCTGACCATGCACAGGTCAGTATTGCAGCGGGCGCCGGGCCAGTCATCGAGGCTGCGGGTCTCGCCATCCATCCCCGCCAGTTCGAGCAGGGTGTCGCGGGCATAGCTGCTGCGTCCCTCGCGCAGGACCAGCAGTTCGCCGGGCACCGCGCCGGTCAGGCCGACATGGCGGCCGTCGCCCGATACCAGCAGGTCGGGCGGCTCGAGCAGGGCCAGCGACAGCGCGCCCAGCCCGGCCGGAACCAATCCCCACAGCCGCACCCGCCCGCTCCACAAGGCCAGCCAGATGCCCCCCGCCACGAACAGCAGGAACGCACCCCGCCCCATCGCCGGCATGGTCGATACGGCCCCCGGCTGGCTGGCGGTCAAGTGTGCCAGCGCCAGCAGCGCCTCCAGCGACTTGCCCGCCAACCACCAGACCGGTGCGCCCAGCCCGACCGTATCGGCCAGCAAGGCCAGCGCGATCAAGGGCATCGAGACAAAGGTCGTCAGCGGGATCGCCACCACATTGGCCAGGGCGCCGTAGACTCCGGACTGGTGGAAATGGAACAGCCCGATCGGCATCAGCGCCAGCTCGATCACCACCCCGGTGAGCAGCAGCATGGCCAGGTTGCGGCCCGCCCGGGCCAGCCAGCCCTCTTCGCGCGGGGCCAGGAAAGCGCGCACCCCGGCGGTCCCGCTGAGTGCGACGATCGCAATCACGGCGGCAAAGCTCATCTGGAAACTGGGGCCGACCAGCGCCTCGGGCCAGAACACCAGCACGACGAAGGCCGCCACCGCCACCATCCGCAGCGACAGCGCTTCGCGCCCCAGCGCGAGCGCGATCAGGACCAGAAGGGCGGCGATGCAGGATCGCACCGTCGGCACTTCGGCCCCGGTCAGCAGGGTATAGCCGATCCCGGTCAGCGCCCCGCCCGCCGCCGCGACCAGCGGCAGGCGCACCCGCAGCGCCAGCCAGGGCCACAGCGCCCCCAGCTTGAGGATCAGCAGGTATGCCGCCGCGATCACCGCACTGACATGCAACCCGCTGATCGACAGGAGATGCGCCAGCCCCGAATTGCGCATCGCCTCTTCATCAGCTTCCGGGATCGCCCCCCGGTCACCGCTGGCATAGGCGGCGGCAATTGCCCCGGGCGTGCCGGGCAAGGCCGCGCGCACATGGGCGGAAAGCGACTGCTGCAGGCCGGACAAGCCGCCACCAGTCCCCGGCCGGATCACAGTCACCCCATCCAGCGCGCTGCCGGTCGCCGCGATCCCCTGGAACCAGGCGGCGCGGGCAAAGTCATAGCCGCCGGGCAGCATCGGCGGCGCGGGCGGGATCAGCCGGGCGCGCAGCCGCACCTCGGCCCCGGGGCGCAAGGCCTTGCTATCCTGTGCCAGCGGCACGTTGATCCGCGCCTTGATCGCCCGTCCGCTAATCGGATCGCGGGTCGCGAGCAGCAGGCGCACCCGCCCCTCGGCCGGTTGCTCCTGCCGGGCCAGCACCCTGCCCTCGATCGCCGCCACTTGCGGGCGCGCAATCGGTGCCGCGCCGACCAGTTCGGACTTGATCCAGACATGCCCGCAGCCCAGCCCCACCGCGAGCGCAAGCGCCACCATGGCCTGCCGCAGATAGGGATAGCGCCCGCCGCTCCGCAGCAGGACCAGCGCGGTCAGCGCCATCAGCCCGCAACCAACCAGCAGCGCCAGCCACAGGCCCCGCGTCGGCAGGGCGAACCAGGCGGCGATGCCCCCGCCAAAGGCCACTACCAGCCAGGGTGCGCGATCGAACCCGGCTCGTGCCAGGAAGGCCTCGATGGACGTAAGTCCGCTTGCCAACTCGGCGCGCTTGCGCCAAGGGCCATGCTGCATTGCAGCGTCCCCTTGCGGGTTGGCGCCAAGGGGCACTTCGGGCAGGGCTTCGCGGGCCATCCCGATGAGAAGACAGGATGGAACGGGTAATGGCAAGTACCGGTGAAACAAGCGAAAAGGCAACGGGGCGCCCGGTCGTTACCCGCTTCGCGCCTTCGCCCACCGGCTATCTCCACATCGGCGGGGCGCGCACGGCGCTGTTCAACTGGCTCTATGCCCGCCATCATGGCGGCACCTACCTGCTGCGGATCGAGGATACCGACCGCGCCCGCTCGACCGAACCGGCAATTGCCGCGATCTTCGATGGCCTGGAATGGCTGGGCCTGGCCGGCGATGAGCCTGCCACGTTCCAGTTTGCCCGCTCCGATCGCCATGCCGAGGTGGCGCACCAGCTGCTGGCCGCCGGTCATGCCTATCGCTGCTACCTGACGCCTGAGGAGCTGACCGCCCGGCGCGAAGCCGCCCAGGCCGAACGCCGCACCTTCCGCATCGACAGCGAATGGCGTGATGCCGACCCGGCCAGCGCGCCCGCCGACCAGCCTTACGTTGTCCGCATCAAGGCCCCACGTGAGGGCGAGACGGCGATCGATGACCAGGTCCAGGGCCGGGTCACGGTCAGCAATGCCGAACTGGACGACTTCGTTCTGCTCCGCTCGGACGGGACGCCCACCTACATGCTGGCCGTGGTGGTCGACGATCACGACATGGGTGTGACTCACGTGATCCGCGGTGACGATCACCTCAACAACGCCTTCCGCCAACTGGCGATCATCCGCCACATGGGCTGGCCGGAACCGGTCTATGCCCACGTTCCGCTGATCCACGGCCATGACGGGGCCAAGCTGTCCAAGCGGCATGGCGCGCTGGGCGTCGATGCCTATCGCGACGAGCTGGGCATCTTGCCCGAGGCCATGTTCAATTACCTGTTGCGGCTCGGCTGGGGCCACGGCGACGAGGAAATCATCAGCCGCGACCAGGCGGTGGAATGGTTCGATATTGCCCATGTCGGCAAGAGCCCGTCGCGCTTCGACCTCGCCAAGCTGCAGAACCTTAACGGCCACTACCTGCGCGAGGCCGACGATGTGCGCCTGGCCGCGCTGGTCGCCCCGCGCATGACCGGGTCGGTGGACGAGGCGCTGCTGGCAAAGGCCATGCCGGTGCTGAAGGTGCGCGCCAAGGACCTCAACGAGCTGGCAGCCGGTGCAGCCTTCCTGTTCGCCCAGCGTCCGCTGACGATCGAGGACAAGGCCGCCGCCCTGCTGACCGACGAGGCACGGGCCCTGCTGGGCCGGATCCACGCCCAGATCGAGGCGCAAAACGACTGGACTCTGGAAGGGCTGGAGGCCAGTCTCAAGGCAATGGCGGAGGAGCTTGGCCTCGGTCTCGGAAAGCTTGCGCAACCCCTGCGGGCCGCGCTAACGGGCCAGACAACCTCCCCGGGTATTTTCGACGTATTGGTTCTGCTTGGTCGGGACGAGAGCCTGGCGCGGATTGCCGCCCAGTCGATCCCGGCCGGTGCGGCGCAGGATTGAAGGAGCAAGACAGGTGGGCAACCAGGTTAAACTGAACGCGAACGGCCAGGATTACGAATACCCGGTGCTGTCGGGCAGCGTCGGTCCGGACGTGATCGATATCCGCAAGCTCTATGGCCAGACCGGCATGTTCACCTTCGATCCGGGCTTTACCAGCACGGCGAGCTGCGAATCGGCGCTGACCTACATCGATGGCGATGAAGGCGTGCTGCTGCACCGCGGCTATCCGATCGGCCAGCTGGCCGAGGATTCCAGCTTCATGGAAGTCTCCTACCTGCTGCTGAACGGCGAACTGCCCAGCCAGGCCGAACTGGCGGACTTCACCCGCACCATCACCCGCCACACCATGCTGCACGAACAGCTCGCCACCTTCTATCGCGGGTTCCGCCGCGATGCGCACCCGATGGCGATCATGTGCGGCGTGGTCGGCGCGCTGTCGGCCTTCTACCACGACAGCACCGACATTTCCGATCCGATGCAGCGCAAGATCGCCAGCCATCGCCTGATCGCCAAGATGCCGACGATCGCGGCCATGGCCTACAAGTATTCGGTCGGCCAGCCGTTCATCTATCCGGACAACAACCTGTCCTACACCGGCAATTTCCTGAAGATGACCTTCGGCGTGCCGGCCGAGGAGTACGAAGTGATCCCGGCGGTCGAACGCGCGATGGACCGGATCTTCATCCTCCACGCCGACCACGAGCAGAACGCCTCGACCAGCACGGTGCGCCTCGCCGGTTCGTCGGGCGCCAACCCGTTTGCCTGCATCGCGGCGGGGATCGCCTGCCTGTGGGGTCCGGCGCATGGCGGCGCGAACGAAGCCGCGCTCAACATGCTCAAGGAAATCGGCACGCCCGACAAGATCCCGCACTACATCGAGCGCGCCAAGGACAAGAACGATCCGTTCCGCCTGATGGGCTTCGGCCACCGCGTCTACAAGAACTATGACCCCCGCGCGACGGTGATGCAGAAGACCGTGCGCGAAGTGTTCGACGCGCTGAAGGTCACCGATCCGCTGTTCGAAACCGCGCTTCGCCTTGAAGAGCTCGCGCTGAACGATCCCTACTTCATCGAGAAGAAGCTGTTCCCCAACGTGGACTTCTACTCGGGGATCATCCTGTCGGCGATCGGCTTCCCGACCACCATGTTCACCGCGCTGTTCGCCCTGGCCCGCACGGTCGGCTGGGTGGCCCAGTGGAACGAGATGATCAGCGATCCCGGCCAGAAGATCGGGCGTCCGCGCCAGCTCTACACCGGCCCGACCCAGCGCGATTACGTGCCGCTGAGCCAGCGTTAAGCGTCTGGACCACCCTCCTCGTGCCCCGTCGTCGGACGGAGCGCGAGGAGATCGGCCGGAACCTCGAGGATGAAGCGCGCGCCCTGCCCCAGAGCGCTTTCCACGGTCAGTTCGCCGCCCATCGCGCGGGCGAGGCGGCGCGAGATATAGAGGCCGAGGCCCGATCCGCCATCCTCGCCACTGCGGCCCAGCCGCTCGAACTTCTCAAACACGCGGGCCTGCTGCTCGGGGCTGAGGCCCGGCCCTTGGTCCGCCACGATAAGCCTTGCCCGAGCGCCGGCATCCTCCAGCCTGATCCAGATCTGCGAGTTCTCGGGCGAATAGCGGATCGCGTTGCCGACGAGGTTGAGCAGCACCTGCAGAACCCGGCGAAACTCGGCGATCGCGGGCAAGTGCTCACCCAGGCGCGGCGCATCTATCGTGATCCCGCGTTCGGCCGCACGGACCCCCAGGATGCCCGCCGCCCGGCGCGCGACATCAGCGAGGTCAATGCGATCTGGCGCGGTGTTGAACTCTTCGGACTCGACCACCTCCAGGTCAGCCAGATCTTCCACAAGCGAAAGCAGGTGCTGCCCGGCCGCGGCGATATCGGCGGCATAGGCGGCATATTCCTCGGCCAGCGGCCCCGCCAGCCGCGTGCGGATGGTCTCGGCATTGGCGATGATCCGGGCGATCGGCTGGCGCAGCACCGGGGCGATGTCGCGGCCAACCGGACCTGGTTCGTTGCTGGGCATGGCCGGCGCGCTGCGCGGGCGCTGCGGCACTGGTGCGGGCGCCTCTTGCGAAGTCAGGCACAGCTCGAAGCCGCGCAGGGCACCATCGGCGCCCGCTTCGGGCAGCAGCGTCGCGCGCCAGCTGCGCTGTGATCCGGCCACTTCGATCTGCGCACCGTCCAGCAACCGCCAATGGAGCGGCTGATGGTGATCGCTGCCGGCCACCGTCACGAAGTCGGTCCAAGGCTGCCCTACCCCGGAAGTCATGGCCGCGGCCAGATCGGCCAGGTCAGGCGCCGCAGCATCGACGGCCAGAACCCCCTGGGCCGCATCCAGCCGGGCGGTCAATTCGGCGACCGTGCGATCGATCGCCGCGCGGCGCTGCGCCGTTTCCGCCGGATCTTCGGGCGGCAGCGGGCTGGCCTGCCAGTTCGAGACGACAATGCTGCAACCGCCCGTGGCGGGATCCGGCTCGACCTCGACCCAGGCCTGGATCTGGTCCTGGCCATCATTGGCCATGATCCGACGGGCCAGCCTTAACCCCAGCGAGCGCGCCTTCGCCACGAGCTCGGCCAGCGCCGGGATCGCCAGCGGACCGGGCAGTTCCCCGCCGCAGCGGCGCTGCAGCCCGACCAGCGGCTCATCCGCCGCAGTCAGGCAATCGCGCGCATCACACTGGGCGCGAGCCTGCCAGGCACCGCCTTCGGCCATGGCTCAGCCTCCCGCAGCGACCGCGCGCGCCAGCAAGGCTGCGGCGCGATCAGCCCCAAGCTGCTCGAAACCCTCCGGCAGGGCGATATCAGGATGAATGGCCAGGAACTGCTCCTCGACCATCTCGATCCGCGCGCCAGCCGCACTCAGGGCCAGCGCCAGCCTGGCCAGCTGGGTCTCATTGGTGGACAGCGCCGCCAAGTCGCGATCGATCCCGGCACCCAGCGCCAGTGCGGTCAGGAACAGGCCCACACCGGCATGGCTGATCGACAGCGCCGCACTGGCCCCGCCGCCCAGCCCCATCACCAGCCGGGTCATCAAGCCGATCCGTGATCGCCCTTCATCGTAATTCGCCCGCAGCGTGGCTAAGGCGCGCTCGATCGCCTCGGCCGGAGCATCGACCGTCCGCATGGCCTCCAGCGCAAGGTGAAACAGTTCGGGTGGTAATTCGCCCAACGCCACCTGCATCCGCCGCTGCGCCTGAGCAAAGCGGACCTGCGCCGCCAGCAGCGCCATCCCACCGCTCGCCTGCCCAGCGTCGGTCGAGGCAATCAACGACTGCAACAAAGGCGACAGCGCCGGATCGATGGCAAGCCGCGCCTGCAAACGCTCGGTCAGCTGCCATTCGACGGCCAGGGCATGAAGATGGGCCAGGAATGCAGCCTGTTCGGCCAGTCGCTGTTGCAGCGGCTGAACCAGATCTGCCGCGTAGTCCCGGGTGGCGAAGCCTGCACCAGCATCGTCAAGCGCATCGAGCAGCTGGGTAGCGACATGGGCCGACATCCCGCGCAACCGGGCGATGATTTCGTCACTGAACAGTGAATGATCGTCGTTGGCCAGCAGATGACGCAGGATCGGCGCAATGGTGCCGATCACGGCATCACCGTGCGTCAGCTCGTCGCGCAGGACGGTTTCCACCGCGGCGTCGGGTCGGGCCTGGACGTTCGTCTCACTCATCCCATCGGCCATAGCCGGGTTTGGTTAAGGTGGCGTTAGCCGCGTAGATGCCCGTGGCCAGAGGATTCCCGCAATGGCCAGCAGTACCGCTGCCCAATGCACGGCGGGGCCGATCATGCCCGCGATCATGGCGCATCCCGCCAGCAGCACCACCAGCGCGCGGTCTTCCAGCCAGGCAGTCCAACCCATCGGCAAGGCGCGGGGCACCAGCCGCAGCAGCGCCAACAGCATCAGCGGGGGAAAGAACCGGTCATGCTGTGGCTGCCAGGGCTGAAGCGGTTCGGCCCAGGCCAGCAAGCCGACCAGCACGGCATCGCTGGCCCAGCCATAGGCTGTGTGCCACGACCAGCAGACCTCCGACCCCGGTCCGGCGCGGCTTTCGATCCGGGCCAGCAACGCGGCCGCTTCTACGCAAATCCACCCAAATCCGGCACCAATCAAGCCGAGGCCAGGGAACCCGAACCACCCGGCGAACAGCGCCAGCAGAAGCAAGGTACCCGCGCCGATGGCGACCAGACGGGTACCGCTTCCGGCATGCAGCAGGGCCGGACCGAAGCTGCGGACCACCACCTGGGCCAGCCAGCGCGAAGGATTGAACGGCAAGGTCTGCGCGGTGCGGCTGCGGATCCACAGCGGCTCAAGCGCGTGGGCTTCGGCCTCGCTGCGGACCAGCGACCAGAAGCCCCGCCCACTGGTTCCTCCTGCCACCATTGCCGTTGATGGCAAGGCCCGCTGGCTTATGCCGGCCTGCAAGGCAATCCGCATCAGCGCCGAAAAGGCATCGCAATCGGCCGGGAGATCGGCCAGCCGTTCGATCAACCGGCCGGGAATGCGCAAGGCGCCGCCGCTCGCCAGCAGCGCATCGATCCGCTCGAACCCGGCGTCCAGCCCGATCTCGACCGGCTGGACCAGTACCGCCGTGCCCTGCCCGAGGAGTTCCTGCGCGGTATCGACCGAGGCGAACAGGCCGTCCGCCAGCGCGAAGAGCTCGTCGGTCGAGGTCAGTTGTCCCAGCAGTCCGCGCGGCCCCGCGATCACCTGGAACCGGGCGCCGCCCCGTTCGGCGGCGTGCTGCAGGGCCAGGGCATCGGCAGTCATCCCCGGGGCGAGGCAAAAGATCCGCTCTGCGCCCAGCGCCAGGGCCACCGCCAATTGCTCCTGCGCCACGGAAATCCCGCCCACGCGCAAGGCACCGCGCACGGTGCCGGCACTATCGAGCAGTGAAATCAGGGCGACGAGCAGGCGCGGTCTCCGCTACGGCAAGGGAGGCAAGCCGCGCGTTCTACCGGCAAGGCCGGGTACAAACAAGCGCCGGGGCTCAGCCTGCGGCGTAGTTGTCGAGAAAGGACCGGATCTGGCGCACGACCACCGGATCGCCGGGGGCGGCATCGAGCGCCTCTTCCGCCAAGGACATCAGCGGATCGGCATGGAAGCTGGCGGCCAGACCCTTGATCCGCAGCGCGGTGATCTGCCAGTTGCCGTCGCAACGCGCCCGCCCCAGCAGGTCAACCTGCCGGGAAAGGCTTTCGATGAATGCCTCGCGCAGCTCGGAAAACAGCTGTGCATCATCCCCCGCCGCAGCGGCCAGGGTGGCATCAAGGGCTCCTGCTTCATAGGCCATGATCAGGGTGAATAACGGCAAGGGGTTAAACTCGGGTTTATCCACAGCCCAAACATGGTAAACAGCTGGAATGACCAGGGGATCAAAGATCGTGGCGATCGATGCGGCCGAGCCGCAGGACGCGCCTGCCGCCGAACCAGCCGAGGCGATTGCCGAAGCGCCGCTCGCGCTGGAGGACGATTGGGTCGAGGATCTTCCCGCGCCGCGCGGTGCCCGCTGGCCGCTTGCCCTGGCAATCCTGTCAGTACTGGCCATTGCTGGCTGGACCGCGCTGTTCGTCATGGCCAACCTGCCCGCAATCCAGCGCGGCGGAACCGTGGCCGAATGGTCCGCCTGGATTCGCGACTGGTCGCTACCGGTCCTGCTGGTCGCGGTGGCCTGGCTGCTGGCCATGCGCAACAGCCGCCGCGAGGCCGATCGCTTTGCCGATGTCGCCCAGTCCCTGGCGCGCGAATCCGCAGCGCTTGAGGAGCGGCTGAGCCGGGTCAATAGCGAGCTCAGCCTCGCCCGCGAATTCATCGCGGCCCAATCGCGCGATCTCGAGTCGCTGGGACGCGTCGCTACCGAGCGCCTGTCCGAACATGCCGGCCAGCTCGCCAGCCTGGTGGCTGACAATGGCACCCGGGTCGAAACGTTGGGCACGGTCAGCGCCGCCGCGCTCGAAAACATGGAGAAGCTGCGCGGCCAGCTGCCGGTTATTGCCAGCTCGGCCAAGGACGTGACCAACACCATCGCCGCCGCCGGTCGCACCGCCCATTCCCAGATCGAAGACCTGATCGCCGGATTCAACAAGCTCAACCAGTTCGGCCAGGCCAGCGACCGACAGGTTGCAGCGCTCAGCGCGCGGGTCGATGCGGCGATTGCCGAGTTCACCCGCCAGGCCGAGCAACTCGACCAGATCGCGACCGCCCGTTTTGCCGCCCTGGCCGAGCGCGGCGAAGCCTTCCGCAGCGAGCTGGACGGAGCAGAAGTTGCCGCCCTCGCCGCGATCCGCACCCGCGCCAATGCCCTGGCCGAGGAACTGACGACGGTCCGCGCTGCGCTCGACGAAGCCGAAGCCGAAAGCCTGACCTCGCTGCGGGCGCGGCTCGGGGCGATCCGCGACGAAGGCGCCGCAATTGGCAGGTCCCTGCGCGAAGCCGAGGCGGGCGCACTCGAAGCCTGGCAGAACGCCACCACCCGGCTGGTCGATGACCTGCGCGCGGCGATTACCCAGGTTGGCGAGATCGACCAGAAGGCTCTCGATTCTGCGCGTCATCGCCTGGCCGAGCTGGCCAAGGAGGCCGAGGAAGTCGACGGCCGGCTGGTCGAACGTGACCGCCTGTTCGCCGCCGAGCTGGAAAAGCGCCGAGAAGATCTGGCTGCCCGCCATGCCGAATTCGGCGAAACGCTGAAAGCGCAACTGGCCGAACTGGACGAAGTGCTGGCCGCGCGCCGGGCCGAACAGGAACAGCGCGCTGCCCAGGTGGTGGCCCACACGGCCGAAATTGCCGCCCAGCTCGACGTGTTCGCCGCCCGGATCGGCGAGGCCCGCAACCAGGGCGCTTCCGCCCAGAACGAGCTATCCGCCGCCCTAGCCACCCTGGCCGAACGGCTTGCCGCCAGTCGCGAAGCCCTGGCCGGGACCGACCGCGCCGTGGCTGAGCTGACCGACAATTCGGTCCGCCTGCTCGAACTGATCCAGGCCAGTGTCACGCACACCCAGACCGAACTCCCCGCCGCGATGGGTGCAGGCGAGGCCAAGCTGGCCGAGATCGAGGCCCGCACCCTGGCGCTGCGCGATACGGTGGGCGAGGCCGAGGCCAAGGGCGAAGGGCTGGCAGCGCACGTGGCCCGCGCCGAGGAACTGCTCCAGTCCCTTGCCGCCCGGACCGAAAGGCAGGCTGGCGCGCTGGGCGCCATGCAGCAGACCCTGGCGGCCACCCGCGGCGAAAGCCTGGCCCTCGCCGAACAGGCCCAGGCCGAACTCAAGAGCGCGATCGAAGCACTGGAAGGCCGCGCCCGCGATGCGGTGACCGATCTGGAAAGCACCAGCGCGACCGCTGTCAGCGCGCTTGCTGCACGACTGGCCGAGGAAAGCGGTGCAGCCATCGACGTTGCCATGCGCGCCCGCGCCAGCGAGGCGGCGGAACAGCTGGAACTGGCCGCCGTCAAGGCTTCGGGCATCAGCCGGGAAGCCGCGATCCAGCTGCGCGACCAGCTGGCCAAGGTCAACGAACTGGCCGGCAACCTGGAGCGGCGGGTGGCCCAGGCCCGCAGCCGGGCGGAAGAGCAAGTCGACAACGATTTCGCCCGCCGCGTCGCGCTGATCACCGAGGCGCTCAATTCGAACGCGATCGACATTGCCCGCGCGCTGGACGCCGATGTGGCGGACACGGCCTGGGCAGCCTACCTGCGCGGCGACCGGGGCGTCTTTACCCGCCGGGCGACCCGCCTGCTGGAACCGGCCGAAGCCAAGGCCATTTCCCGCCTGTTCCAGGACGAGCCGGGCTTTCGCGAGCATGTCAGCCGCTATATCCACGATTTCGAAGCCATGCTGCGCCAGCTGCTGTCCACCCGCGATGGGCACGCCCTGGGCGTGACCATGCTGAGCAGCGACATGGGCAAGCTTTACGTGGCGCTGGCCCAGGCGATCGAACGCCTGCGCAACTGATCGCCGAAATCCAGCCCTGCCGAACTTGCGATTGCCCGCAGGGTGGGGCTGTTCCGCGGCTAGATTTCGACCTGGCTGCCCAGTTCGACCACGCGGTTAGTGGGCAGGCGGAAGAATTCCATCGCGCTGGCAGCGTTGCGCAACATCCAGGCGAACAGCTTTTCCCGCCACAATGCCATGCCCGGTTTGGCCGAGGGCAGCAGGGTCTGGCGCGACAGGAAGAAGCTGGTCTTCATCATGTCGAACGGCCCGCCGCAGATATCCGCACGCTTCAGGGCATCGGGCACGTCGGTTTCCTCAAGGAAGCCATAACGCAGGCTCATCCGGTAGAAGCCCTGGCCCAGGTCCTTGACACTGCACCGCTCACCCTCATCGACATAGGGCACGTCCTGGATCGCCACGGTGAGGATCACCACGCGCTCGTGCAGCACCTTGTTGTGCTTGATGTTGTGGAGCAGCGCCGAAGGGACACCGGCAGCGGTCGAGGCCATGAAGATTGCCGTGCCGGGCACGCGGGTGGCGCTGGAATGGGCGCTCTTGGCGAAGACTTCCATCGGGATGGAGCCTTCGGCCATCGAGGCCCGCATCAGCGCGCGGCCGCGCGACCAGGAAGTCAGCAGGGTGAAGATCGCGAGGCCAATCACTAGCGGCACCCAACCGCCATAGGGCACCTTGAGCAGGTTAGCGCCGAGATAGGCCATGTCGACCGTGAAGAACACCGCCACCAGCGGTGCAGCCTTCCACCAGGGCCAGCGCCACAGGCTGACCAGCACGGCCGCAAGCAGGATCGTGTCGATGAACATCGCGCCTGTGACCGCGATGCCATAGGCAGCGGCCAGATTGCTGGAGGAGCGGAAGAACAGCACCAGCAGCAGCACCATGATCATCAGGCCCCAGTTGACCACCGGGATATAGATCTGACCGGCCTTCGAGGCGCTGGTGTGCTTGATCTGCATGCGCGGCATGAAGCCCAGCTGGATCGCCTGCTGGGTCAGGCTGAACGCTCCGGAGATCACCGCCTGGCTGGCAATGATCGTGGCCAATAGCGCCAGCACCACTACAGGCAGCTGGATCGCATCGGGGATCATCAGGAAGAAGGGGTCTTTGATCAGCGCATAGGCCTGTTCCGGCGTCGGCTGCGAAAGGACCATGGCCCCCTGCCCCATGTAATTCAGCATCAGCGCGGGCAGCACGAAGGTCAGCCAGCTGAGCCCGATCGGCTTGCGGCCGAAATGGCCCATATCGGCGTAAAGCGCCTCGGCCCCGGTCACGGCCAGTACCACGCTGCCCATGGCCACAAAGGCGCGGAAGCCATCGGTGACAAAGAACTGCACCGCGTTAAGCGGGTTGAGCGTTTCCAGCACGATTCCGGGCATGGCAGTCAGGTGCATCAACCCCAAACCGGCCAACGTGGCGAAATAGACCAGCATGATTGGACCGAACAGCTTGCCTACTCGCTCTGTCCCGCGCGACTGGATCGCGAACAGGCAAACGAGGATCGCGATGGCAATCGGCACGATCCACGCCTTGAAGCCCGGATGCACGTACTGCAGGCCCTCGGTGGCGGATAGGACCGACATGGCCGGGGTGATCATCGAATCGCCATAGAACAGCGCCGTCGCGAACACGCCCAGCAGCACGAAGGGCGCGGCCCATTTGCGCCCGCGCGACTTGCGGTTGATCAGCGCCAGCAGCGCCAGGCTGCCGCCCTCGCCCTTGTTGTCGGCCTTCATGATCGTCAGGACGTACTTGAACGTCACCACGATCATCATCGACCAGAACACGAGGCTGAGCACGCCGTGGATGTGGACCGGATCGACCTGGATCCCCGGCACACCGTGATGCGAAGCAAAGGTTTCGCGAAAGGCGTAAAGCGGGCTGGTGCCGATATCGCCGAACACCACGCCAACCGCACCAATCGCCAGCTTGACCACGCCGCCCTGGGCATGGCCGCTGCTGTGGCCGTGCTGATGCGCGAACCGCGCCGCAGCGTCACCGTCGGTCTTGTCGGAACTGCTCATCGATGCGCCCCAATCCCGGACAGACTCACCTGCCCCCGTGCCGCAAGGCTCGCGCCCTTAGCAGCGCCGCACGCCCCCGGCAAACGACTTCAACGGCTTGTCCCTGGCTGGTTCGGGCCAGCCTGCGCGGCCTGCCCCGCGGCCTGCATGGCGATGAAGGTGTCGAGCCGCGTCAGCCGCTCGGCGAGGTCCGCCCGCCACGGCGCATCGGCCGGGCTGCGCGCCAGCAGATCGGCCCACAACTGCCGCCCTTCGGCCAGCTTGCCCGACTGGATCAAGGCCAGCCCCAGGAAGAACGGCGGCCCCGGATGGGCCGGATCGGCCTGGGCCGCACGGCCCAGCGAATAGAGCGCTGCGGGTGTCAGCGTGCCTTCGGCATGGCCGACCAGCGCATTACCCAGCGCCAGCCAGGCATTGGCATCCTTGGGATTGTTTTCGACCGCACCCAGGATCACCCCGGCGGCATCGCCGAACTGGCCGTTGCGGGCAAGAGCATCGCCGATCACCAGCCAGCGGTTGAGCCCTTCGCCGCTGGCCTGGGCCTCGGCCAGTTGCTGGCGTGCCTCGACCAGGGCGGTGCCGCTCTTAGCCGATTGCTGCGCGGCCTCCTTGGGGGCGCCGGGCAGGCTGGGCGAGGCTTGCAGGGCATAGCCCGCAATCCCCACCAGCAACGCCGCGCCCACCGCTTCCCAGCCGACGCGCGGCGCGCGCAGGGCCAGGATCAGGCCAAAGGTGGCCACCGCGAACAGGATCACCATTACCCAGGTCATGCGCTGTCTCCCTTGCGCAGGCGTCGCCGCAAAACCAAACCAACGGCCGCCAGCAAGACCAGCGGGATGACGTAAAGCGGCCAGGTCAGCGGCGTGACGCGCGGTGCATAGCTGACATAATCGCCATAGCGTTCCACCAGCCAGGCGCGGATCGCCTCGGGATCCTCACCCGCAGCAATCCGTTCACGTACCAGGCTGCGCATGTCACCCGCCATCGGCGCGTCGGAATCGGCGATCGACTGGCTCTGGCACTTGAGGCAGCGCAAGGTCAGCATCAGCGCGTGGGCCTTGGCCTCCTGCGCCGGGTCGGCCAGCTGGACATTGGCATAGGGCGCGGGAGGAACACCGTCCTGCGCCTGCAGCGGCGCGGCCCACACGGCCAAGACGGCAATGAGCAACCAGGCCCGCGTCACGATCCCGCCTCCTTCAGCTTATCCCGCAGCAGAGCAAGATGCTCGGGCCGGATCTCACCAATGTGCTGATAGCGGATTTTGCCCTGGCCATCGATCACGAAGGTTTCCGGCACCCCCGACGAGCCGATGCCCAGCTGCACCTCGCTGCGATCATCGGCTCCGATCCGGCTGAAGGGATTGCCGTGACGGGCCAGGAATGCGGCGACATCTTCGGGCCGGTCACGGATGGCCACGCCGACGATCTCAATCCCTTCGGCCTCTAACGCGGCCAGTTGCGGCGCCTCGACCGCGCAGGGCAGGCACCAGCTGGCAAAGACATTGAGCAGGCGCGGCTTGCCATCAGCGAGGTCAGCCGTCGACAGGCCCGGCCGCTCCGGCACGGCGGCGCGCAGCGTGAACTGCGGCATAGGCTTGCCGATCATCGCGCTTTCCACTTCGCGCTCGGCCGGCCGAAACAGGCCCGACATGGCAAGGCCAGCAAAGCCCAGGAACAGCATCAGCGGCAGCCAGAGTGTCCAGCGCGAGGGCTTGTGCGGCTCGCTCATCGACCCTGCCTCGAACGCCGCCAGGCGATCTTGTCGCGCGCGACGAACCGCCGCAGGTCACTGGCCACCCGGCCCCACAGCGCCAGCAGGCCACCCAGCGCAATGAGCAGCCCGCCATACCAGATCATCGGCACGAAGGGCTTCCACCACAGCCGCAGCTGCCAACGTCCGCCCTGCGATTCCTCGCCCAGCACGGCATAAAGCTGGCCGTTCCAGCGGGTCTTGAGTGCAGCTTCGCTCGTCTCGGTCGGTGGCGACCAGAACGAGCGCGCGGCGGGATGCAGCTCGCTAACCTTACCGCCCGCATAGCTGGCGGCCAGATCGGCCCGCAGCGCGGTCCAGTTCGGGCCGGCCACCGGTTCGATCCGCTGAAGCTTGACGGTCCAGGGGCCGACCTCGGTCACCTCGCCTTCACGCAGCGCGACCAGCCTTTCCTTGGTAAAGGCGGCATCGCTGGCCATGCCGAGTAGCGCGACCGCCACCCCGAAGTGGGCCACGACCATGCCCCACAGCGGCAACTTGACCTGCCGCAGCTTGCGACCCTTCAGCGGCAGGAAGCTGGCCACCGCCAGCATCGCAGCCAGGGCCAGGCCCAGCGCGGGCAGGATACCCATGGCATCGCTCGCCCCCCAGACCAGCGCGCCGACAAACAGCAGCACCGGCAGCACCAGTTGCAACCTGATCCGGCTCAGGCTGTCACGCCGCCAGCGCAGCAGCGGGCCGACCGCCAGCACCAGCAGCATAGGCACGGCAAAAATCGCGCTCACCGGGTTGAAATAAGGCGGACCGACCGAAACCTTCGCCCCCAGCGCTTCCGCCAGCAGCGGATAGAGCGTGCCGACCAGCACGATGCCCAGGATCGCGCTGAGCATAACGTTGTTGAACACCAGCGCGCCTTCGCGGCTGGTTGCCGCAAAGCGCTCACCCTCGGACACGCTTGAGGCGCGCAGGCCGAACAGCAGCAGCGCGCCCCCAATGTAGAGCACCAGCAGCCCCAGGATGAAACTGCCGCGCTGCGGATCGACCGCGAAGGCATGGACCGAGGTGAGGATGCCGGAGCGCACCAGGAAGGTACCGACCATCGACATCGAGAAGGCAACCACCCCCAGCATCACCGTCCAGGCCCGCAGCGCATTGCGCGCGGCGAGGACCGAAACCGAATGGAGCAGCGCCGTCGCCGCCAGCCAGGGCATCAGGCTGGCGTTCTCGACCGGGTCCCAGAACCACCAGCCGCCCCAGCCCAGCTCGTAATAGGCCCAGTAGGAGCCCGCGACGATGCCGATGGTCAGGAATATCCACGAACCCAGCACCCAGGGCCGCATGGCGCGGGCAAAGGCCGGGCCAACCTCGCGCGTGACCAGCGCACCGATCGCGAAACTGAACGCCACCGACAGCCCGACATAGCCGATGTAAAGCGTCGGCGGGTGGAAGGCGAGCCCGGGGTCCTGCAGCAGCGGGTTGAGCCCCGCCCCCTCGATCGCCGCCGGATTGAGCCGGGTGAAGGGGTTGGACGAGGCAAGCAGGAAGGCATAGAAACCCAGGCTGACGAAAGCCTGACCAGCCAGCGTTGCCAGCATGGTCGGCTCGGGCAGACGCCGCTCGATCAGCGCGACCAGGCTGCCCGACAGGCCCATCACCATGGCCCAGAGCAGCATCGACCCTTCGTGGTTACCCCAGGTGCCGGTCAGCTTGTAGAGCAGCGGCTTGGCCGAATGGGAGTTCTTGGCGACCAGCTCGACCGACAGGTCGGTCTGCCAGAACAGCACCACCAGCGCTAGGAATGAGACCAGCGCCAGCACGCCTTGCGCCACGGCGACTGGTCGAACGATGCCCGCCAGGGCCGCGCCCCGCTGGGTCAGGGCCAGCGCGCCTGCGATCAGCTGCAAGGCAGCCAGCGCCGCGGCCAGCCAGAGGGCGGCCAGGCCCAGTTCGGCGATCACGACGCACCCTCGATCATCTTGCGGGCTTCCTCGTTGGTCATGCCCTTCATTTCGCGCGGCACATAGTTCTCGTCATGCTTGGCGAGGATGTTGTCGGCCACGAACTGACCATCAGCAGCGCGGCGGCCCTCTGCCACGGCGCCCGATCCTTCGACGAACAGGTCGGGCAGGATGCCGCGATAGGTTACCGGGACGCGCGCCTTGTCATCGTGGATCACGAAGCTGATGGTCACGCCATCGGCCGCGGTCTTGATCGATCCCTTCTCGACCATGCCGCCCAGCCGCACCGCGCGCCCTTCCTCGGGCGGCTTGGCGGCATATTCGGCCGGGAGGTAGAAGAATGAGGCCTGGCTGCGCAGCGCCCAGGCGGCCAGCATGCCCGCACCGACTAGTGCGACGACCGCGATCAGCGCTAGGGTCAGCCGCTGGTGTTTCGCCTTCATCGGTCGCGGCTCCGCTCACGCCGGGCCTCGGCCTGCTTCATCGACAGCCAGCTTTGCGCCACCAGCAACAGGGTGCCGCCGATGGTCAGCGCATAGGAGGCCAGGATGAATGGCCAGTGGTCGAGACCTTCACGCATTGTCGTGCTCCGTTCAGTCCCGCTTCCCAAAATCGTCGAAGTCCTGATCCATCGCCCGGCGGCGCAACCGCGCCTCGGCCTGGGCATTGGCCAGGATCGCCCGCATCCGCGCCAGCACCACGCCGCCAAACAGCAGCGAAAAGCCGATTACCGCGGCCAGCAGGCCATAAAGGAACACCGGCGCCATGGCCGATTCGCCCACTGAGATACTCGGGGGCTGGTGCAGCGAATTCCACCACAGCACCGAATAGTGGATGATCGGGATGTTGATCGCGCCAACCAGGCCGAAAATCGCCGGAATCCGGCTTTGCCCGCTGCCACTGCCGTTGCCCGCATCGCGGTCCGCCGCCTCGGCCAGGGCCATGTAGGCGAGGTAGAGGAACAGCAGCACCAGCATCGAGGTCAGCCGCCCGTCCCAGACCCACCAGGTGCCCCAGGCCGGTCGCCCCCACAGCGATCCGGTGGCCAGACACAGGGCGGAGAACCAGGCCCCCGGCAGGGCAATCGCCCGCGCCGCGATGGCCGCCAGCGGGTGCCGCCAGACCAGCTCGGTCAGGCTGGCAATCGCCAGGGCGCTCCAGCCCCCCATGCCCAGCCAGGCAGCAGGCACATGAACGAACAGGATCTTGGCGGAATCGCCCTGCAATCGCTCGGGCGGAGCAGAGGTCAGCGCCCAGGTCAGCGTGGCGCCCGTCACAATCAGTCCGGCGATCAGCAGCAACGGCGTCAACCAGCGCGCAAGACGCAGGAAACGGGCAGGATTGGCAAAGCCGTGCATGAGTGGCGAAAAGCCCGAAAAAAGGTCAGCGCCCTTTGGCAGGGTGCGGGGATTCGGGCAAGTGACTAACGCCCGATCAGGCGCTGCGCCATGGCATCGGCCACCTGGTCGGCAGGGCGACCGCTGGCCTTGCTTTCATCCCAGATCGCGGTGAGTCGGCCAGGGATTTCCGCCAGTCGGCGGTGCACTTCGTCGAGCGAGCCGGGCTGACCATGCTCGCGCGCCAGGTATTCCAGCGCCACGGCGATGATGCCGCCGGCGTTGATCACATAGTCCGGCGCATAGAGGATGCCGCGTGCGGCCAGAACCTGGCCATGTTCGGCGCGGGCCAGCTGGTTATTGGCGCCGCCAGCCACGATCGGCGCCTGCAACCGGGCAATCCCGGTATCGTCGAGAATCGCACCAAGGGCGTTGGGGCTGAACACGTCGCAGGCCACGTCCATGATGCGGTCGGCGGAAACGGCTTCCGCACCCAGCTCGGCAGCGAGGCTGGCGGCGCGTTCGGCGTTGACGTCCGCCAGGGTCAGTTTTGCGCCATCGGCGGCGAGCAGACGGGCCACGCCGCCGCCGACACTGCCGGTACCCTGGATCGCCACGTGGATCCCGACCATGTCATCCCTGCCGAGGCGATAGGCCACTGCCGCCTTGATCCCATAGTAGATCCCGCGCGCCGTGAACGGCCCCGGATCGCCCCCGGCCTGGCTGGCATCCTTGGCCGGAAGGCCAGTGACATGGCGAGTGCGGGCGGCGATGGCGACCATGTCGGCCTCGCTCATCCCCACGTCTTCCGCAGTGACATAGCGGCCGCCCAGCGCCTCGATCGCGGCGCCAAAGGCGGCGAGCATTTCGGGAGTCTTCGTGCCCGCCGGATCGGCCAGGACCACGGCCTTGCCCCCGCCCATCGGCAGCCCGGCCATGGCGTTCTTGTAGCTCATCCCGCGCGACAGGCGCAGGGCATCGCGCATGGCCATGGCCGGTTCGCCATAGTGCCAGAACCGCGTGCCGCCCGCGCCGGGGCCAAGGTGGGTGGAATGCAGCGCGATGATCGCGGTCAGCCCGCTGGCGCGATCGCGCACCACCTGGACCAGTTCGTGATCGTCGAAATCGGGCTCTTCCCAGATCGCCGGCATGGTGCGCTTCCTCCCGCCGGGGGCATGTGAGGAAAGGGAGAATGGGGCGATCGATGGGGTTCGAACCCACGACCTCCGGTACCACAAACCGGCGCTCTAACCAACTGAGCTACGATCGCCATATCTCCCGGCGCCCGCCGGACTGCGCGCTGTTAGGCAGCGCCCGCCCGCCTCGCAAGCAGCGATTGGGAGAGGCGCGCGCTCTTGCACAGGACCGCGCAAATGGGAAGCGAAAAATCGTCTGGCCTAGCGAGCCGCGTAATTAAATTACGCGCCGCTGAAATCCCACCGATCGCGAATCGCGCCCACCCCGCTGCAACGCAAAAGGGCGACCAATCGGCCGCCCTTCGCGCATTCCCATTAGGAAAGAGGATCAGCCCTTCTTGAGGGTAAGCCCGCCGAAACGCTTGTTGAACTGGGCAACGCGGCCACCCTGATCGAGCAGGCGCTGGTTGCCACCGGTCCAGGCCGGGTGCGAGGTGGGATCGATTTCGAGCACCAGCGTGTCTCCTTCCTTGCCCCAGGTGGAGCGGGTTTCGAACACGGTGCCATCGGTCATCTGCACCTTGATCATGTGATAATCGGGATGGATATCGGCCTTCATCGTTCGGTCTTTCGCTGTGGCCGGTTCCGACCGGCCTGAAAAGGAAGCGCGGCGCATAGCTTCGCTATGCTGTCTTGTCCAGCCCTTCGGCCGGTGCCGCAGGTCTAACGCGGATGCGCCTGGCCAACTACGAAGAGGGCGGGTCGGCGACCATGGCGGTGAACTGCACCTCGCAGGTCACCTTCCCCTCGATCGAGGCCTTGCCCCAGAACTTGCAGACCCGCGCCCGCTTCTGGACGAAGCCGACTTCAAGGTCGAGCAGAACGCCCGGCTCCACGGGAGCGCGGAACTTGGCCTCGTCGATCGACATGAAGTAGACCAGTTTGCCCGACCCGGCGAGTTCCAGCGTTTCGATCGCGAGGATCGCCGCGGTCTGGGCCAGGGCCTCGATCTGCAGCACGCCCGGCATGATCGGCCGTCCGGGGAAGTGCCCCTGGAAGAACTGCTCGTTGAAGGTCACCGCCTTCACCGCATGGATCCGCTCGCCGATTTCCAGCGACTTGACCCGATCGACCAGCAGCAACGGGTACCGGTGCGGCAGGGCGTTCAGGATCGCGCGGATATCATAGACGGGTGCGGCGCTGGCCGCACCCGTCGTTTCGGTAGTCTCGCTCATCGTTGCCCCCGCTCCGATGTGCTTAGCGGCCTTCGGGCTGCGGCCCGGCCGGGGTGGTCGGGCGCGGCGCGGGCGCAGCACCGGCAGCAGCCGGCGGCGTGCCAGCGGCGGCGGCCTGCTGGGCCGCCTGCTGCGCGCGGGCTTCGCGGATCTCGCGCGGTTCCCAGCCCTGCGGCGGGACGAGCTGCGCGGTCGGGATCAGGGTGTTGAGCTCGGCGACGATCTCGTCGGTCAGATCATAGGCATTGGCGCGGGCCACGACGGCACCGGGCTGCAGCACCAGCGAGACGCGGGCCTTGGCCATCGCCTGTTGCACGGCCTGGTCGATCTTTTCCTCGATCTGTTCGTTCACGAAGGCTTCGGACAGCGCGATCGGCAGCAGCTGCTGCTGGATTTCCTGCTTGCCCTTTTCCTGCAGCTCCTGGATCGTCCGGGCTTGCTGCTGCAGCGACTGCTGGGCTGCCGGGGTATTGGCCGTGGGCGCGGCCCGCGCCGCGGTAAAACGGTCGATCAGCGGCTTCAGCTGGGCTTCCAGCGCATTGCTGCGGGCCTGGGCACTGTCATAATTGCTCTTGTAGGTGACCGGGCGCTGCTGCTGGGCCACGCGGAAGGCATCGGTGTTGACAATGGCGGCCTGAAGGTTGGCGACAGCAATGCCCTGAACGATCGGCGCACCGGTCGAGGCGGTCGGCGCCGGAGCCGGTTCCTGGTTCTTGTCGCGGTTCTTCTGGGCCACGGCCGGATTGGCCGAAAGCGCGGCAAACGAAATGGCGGCGACCAGCGCCGAGGTGCGAAGCAGTTTCATCAGAATTGGGTTCCCACGTTGAAAGTGAAGCTCTTGGTGTCATCGCCGGGGCGCTTCAGCAGCACGTGGGCGAAGTCGATGCGGAACGGGCCGAACGGCGAGTTCCAGTTCACGCCGATGCCGACCGAGACGCGCGGCCGCGCCGAATTGCCGACAAAGATTTCCTGGAACGGACCGACATTGCTGCCGATCGGCGAGTTGTTGGGCGAAGCAAGGCAGGCCGGCGGCGCCGGGTTGACCGGATTGGTGACCTGCGAGGTCTTGGTCGCCTGGCAGGTCGAACTGACCTCGTCGATCTGGACGTAGAGCGCCTGGCCAGCGGCATTGCGGGTCGGGATGAAGATCCCGTTCGGGAACGGACTGGATTGCAGCAGCGGCGTCTTCACGCCCCAGACCGCGCCGGCATCGAGGAAGATCGATGGCCGCAGCCCGAGTTCGCGCGCGCCCGAACCCAGCGGAATCTCGAGCTCGATGTGACCGAGGTAGTAGTACTTGCCGCCCAGCGCGTCATCGATCACCGAATTGCGATCAGTGATGACCTTCGGGTTGCCGTTGCCATCATCGACAATCGGCTGGCGGATCACGCGCGGGCCCACGCCGCGAATGTCGAACCCGCGCATTTCCGGCTCACCAAGGTAGAAGCGATCGGTCAGGCGGACCGGGTCAACGCCGGCCCCGCGGTTTTCGAACGACTTTATCAGGCCGCCCTCACCCCGGACCGAGAAGATCCAGCCCTTGCCCACCGGCCAATACTGCGCGGCATTGGCGCGCAGGCGGCCGTACTTCACCGAACCGCCCAGCCCGGCGAACTCCGCCGTGACCGAAATGGCGCGCCCGCGCGAGGGGCGGACCCGGCTGTCGAGCGAATCGTAAATCAGCGAGAGGCCGAGGATCGACGAAGTGCGCTTGCCGATCGCTTCGCACAGGTAACGGCCGGCCAGCAGCGAATCGCACTCCTGCACGCCCGGATTGACCCGGTCGGTGAAGAACTGCGTGCGGTCGAGCGTCACGTCGTCAATGTTGAAGGTGTAGCTGCCCACCGCCGAGATATATTCGGTCAGCGGGATGCCCGCACGAACCTGGAAGCCGGTGGTGGCCTGCTTGTAGGTCGTGTTGCGATCGTTGTTCAGGTAGTTGAAGCTGTTGTAATCGCGCCGGTAGAGGTTGAAGCCCAGCGAGATGTTGCGATCGAACAGGTAAGGCTCGGTGAAGCTGACTTCGGCGCTCTTCGAATAGTTCGAATAGCTCAGCGAGAGGCCGATGGTCTGGCCGCGCCCGCGGAAGTTGCGCTGCTGGATCGAACCCTGGAAAATCAGCTTTTCAAGGCTGGAATAGCCGGCCGAGAGCTGGAGTTCGCCGGTCGGCTTTTCCTCGACATTGGCTTCCAGCACGATCCGGTCGGGTGCCGAACCGGGCTTCTGCTCGATCTCGAACTTTTCCTGGAAATAGCCCAGCGAGTTGATGCGGCTGGTCGAACGCTTGACCTGGAGCGAGTTGAACGCATCCCCTTCGGCCAGGCGGAACTCGCGGCGGACCACCTTGTCCTGGGTCAGGGTGTTGCCGTTGACATCGATCCGCTCGACGTAGACGCGCGGCGCCTCGGCGATCTGGAACGTGATGCCCATCGTCAGATCGTCCTTGCTACGATCATAGCTGGGACGGACATCCGCAAAGGCATAGCCAAAGGCGCCGGCGGTTTCATTGAGCTTCTCGATGGTGTCTTCCACCATCTTGGCGTCGTACCAGTCGCCCTTCTTCATCGGCAGCTGGGTGGCCAGGCGGTCGCTGTCGAAATCGCGCAGCTGGCTGTCGACCTTAACTTCGCCGAACTTGTAGCGCTGCCCTTCCTCGACCACGTAGGTCAGGATGAAGTCCTTCTTGTCCGGCGTCAGTTCGGCCACGGCCGAAACGATGCGGAAATCGGCATAGCCCTTGGTCAGGTAGAACTGGCGCAGCTTCTGCTGGTCGAAGGCCATCCGGTCAGGGTCATAGCTGGTACCGGAACTGAAGATCTTGGTGATCCCGGTTTCCTTCGTGACCATCTCGTCCTTCAGGTCGCCATCGTCGAACTGTTCGTTGCCGATGATGTTGATCTTGCGAACCTTGGACTTCGGGCCTTCCTGGATTTCGAAGACGATATCGACGCGGTTCTGGTCAAGCAGCACCATCTTGGGCTCGACCTCGGCGGCGAAGCGGCCCTGGCGCTTGTAGAGCTCGATGATGCGGGCCACGTCGGCACGCACCTTGGACCGGGTGAAGATCTGGCGCGGGGCCAGCTTGATTTCGGGGAGGATCTTGTCCTCCTTCAGCCGCTTGTTCCCTTCCAGGATGATGCGGTTGATGACCGGGTTTTCCTTCACCTCGATCGTGACCTTACCGCCTTCGTTGCGAACCTTGACGTCCGAGAACAGCTCGGTCGCGAACAGGTCCTTCAGCGCCTGGTCGGCCCCCTGCTGGGTATAGGGCTGGCCGATCCGCAGCTTGATGTACGAGCGGATCGTGTCAGGCTCGAGCCGCTGCGAACCCAGCACGGTGATCGACTGGATGGCGGTTTCGGCCGGCGCTGCCTCGGCAGGCGCAGCGGGCGCGGGCGTGGTGGCAGCCTGGGCCAAGGCGGCCTGGGGCAACCCGGCCAGTATCGTGGTCCCCATCAGCGCTGCAGTAATCCGGAGCGTCGAGTGGCGATCCTTGGCAATTCGGTTCTTCGGCACGGCTGTTCCCGTCATCATGCTTTGCTTCGCCTGCCCATCCCCCTGAACCCCGCAGGGCCCACCCAAGGCACGTCAGCCGTCGCGCTGCTGGCAATCCGCCGCCCTGTGCCCGATGCAGCCACGCCGATCAAGCAAAGTTCCCGCGTTTTGCCCGCAGTTTTACCCTTACCCTTCGCCTAACCGCCGAAGATCGACAGCGAGGCGATGTCATTCAAAGTGACGAACAGCATGAGGGCCAGCATGAATGCCAGACCGGTGCGGAACGCCCACTCCTGACTGCGAACACCCAGAGGCCTGCGACGGACAGCTTCTGCCGCGTACATAGCCAGGTGCCCGCCGTCGAGTGTGGGGATTGGCAGCAAGTTAATGAATGCCAAATTAATTGAGATCAGCGCGGCGAAGGAGACGAACGAAAGCCAGCCGAGCGAGAGCTGTTCGCCCGAGAACTTGGCAATCTTGATCGGCCCACCCAGTTCATCGAGCGGCCGTTCGCCGGTCACGATCTGGACCAGCCCCGCCGCCATCGTGCGAATGATCCCCACGGACTGGTCGGCCCCGGCGGTCACCGCCGTCACCAGGCCCACCTGCTGGAATTCCAGCGCGGTCGGTCGGATGCCAAGCAGGCCCCGGCGCATTTCGTTGCCGAAGCGGTCCTTCTGCACGTCCTCGGCCAGCTTGACCGGCAGCGAGAAGCTGACCCCCTTGCGCTCGGCCGCAACGGTAACGGTGCGGCCCGGATAAAGCGCGACCCGCTCGGCGATGTCCATGAAACTGTCGACCCGTGCGCCATCGATGGCGACAATCCGGTCGCCCACCTTAAGCCCGGCGGCCTGGGCCACCGAACCCTTGGAAAACTCACCAATCACGGGGGCGGCGGTCGGCACGCCATAGGCCATGTTGAACCCGGCGAAGATCGCCACCGCGACCACCAGGTTCATCATTGGCCCGGCCAGCACGATCAGCGCGCGCTGCCACAATGGGGCATACTGGAACATCCCGGCCTTTTCGGCAGCCGGGGCCTGAGCCGCCCCGGGATCGGGCACCGAGGTGGCGTTCATGTCGCCCGCAAACTGGACATAGCCGCCCAGCGGCCAGGCGGCGAGCCGCCAGCGGGTGCCGCGCCCATCGGTCCAGCCGGCCAGTTCACGCCCGAAGCCGACCGAAAAGACATCGGCCTTCACGCCAAACCAGCGCCCGACCAGGTAATGACCCAGCTCGTGCAGAACCACCAGCGGCCCAAGGACCAGCAGGAACGCCCCGATCATCATCAGGACAGAGGGAGATTCGGTCACTTCGTTGCCAACTCCAGAACGCTGCGCGCTTCGGCCCGCGCCGCCGTATCCACGGCCATGACATCGGCCAGCGAAACGGGCGGTGGCGGAGCATAGCGCGCCAGCACCTGTTCCACCACTACCGCGATGCGGGTGAATGGAAGCTTTCCGGCGAGAAATGCCGCCACGGCCACTTCGTTGGCCGCATTGAGCACCGCCGGGGCCGCACCGCCGGCTTCGGCTGCCAGCCGGCACAACCGGGTTGCGGGAAAGCGCTCCTCGTCCGGCGCGCGGAACGTCAGCTCGCCAATCGCCGCGAGATCCAGCGGGGCCAGCGGCGTATCCATTCGTTCCGGCCAGGCCAGGCACGAGGCAATCGGCACGCGCATGTCAGATGGGCCAAGCTGCGCGAGGGTCGATCCGTCGCGGTACTCGACCATCGAATGGATTACCGATTGCGGGTGGACGATGATCTTCAGACGGTCGAGGCCAACCGGAAACAGATGATGCGCCTCGATCAGTTCCAGCCCCTTGTTGAACATGGTGGCGCTGTCGACGCTGATCTTGGCGCCCATGTCCCAGTTGGGATGCTTGATCGCCTGCGCGGGCGTGGCCGCATGCAGCTGTTCCATCGTCCAGTCGCGGAAAGGGCCACCGCTGGCGGTCAGCGTGATCGACCGGACATGATCGTAACTATTGTCCGCAAGACACTGGAAAATAGCATTATGTTCGCTGTCTGTCGGCAGCAGGGTAGCGCCGGAACGGGCTACTGCGGCGGTCATCACCTCGCCTGCGGCAACCAGTGCTTCCTTGTTGGCCAGGGCCACGCTGCGGCCCTGCTCGATCGCCGCCATGGTCGGCGCGAGGCCCGCGCAGCCGACAATCGCGGCCACGGTGATGTCGGCCGGGCGGGTGGCCGCCTCGACCAGCGCCGCTGCCCCGCCCGCCGCGACGATCCCGCTGCCGGCCAGTGCCTCGCGCAGTTCGGGCAGGCTGTTTTCATCTGCAACAACCGCGATCTCGGCGCGGAATTCTATCGCCAGCCGGGCGAGACCGGCCGCATTGCCATTGGCGGTCAGGGCCACGATCCGCCACTTGCCCGGCTCCCGCCGGATCAGGTCAAGCGTCGAGGCACCGATCGAACCGGTGGCACCCAGGACCGAGACCGAGCGCATCACATCGCCCCGCCCAGGGTCAGCATGGCCAGCACGAAGCAGACCGCGATCAGGCCATCGACCCGATCGAACAAGCCGCCATGACCAGGGATCAGCTTGCCCGAATCCTTTACCCCGGCCCGGCGCTTCATCCAGCTTTCGAAAAAGTCCCCAGCCTGGGCAATCACCGCCGCCACCGCCCCCAGCGCGAGGATCTGCCACCAGGCCGCGGTCGCCCCGCTCAATCCGGCCGACAGCCAAAGCAGCCCGGTTGCCCCCAGCACCCCGCCCAGCAATCCTGCCCAGGTCTTCGAGGGACTGATCGACGGCGCGATCTTCGGCCCGCCGATGGAACGACCGGTGAAATAGGCCCCGATATCGATGGCCGCGACCAGCGCGATCACGGTCAGGACGTTGGCAAAGCCGTTCTCGCCCTCGCGCAGCATCAGCAGCATGGCCGCCGCCGGGGCGATGTAAAGGATGCCGCCCACGGTCCACAGCAGTTGCCGGGCAAGGCCAAGGTCCATCGCCCGCACCAGCGCGCGCCATTCGAACAGCACGCCCGCGGCGACCACCATCACGAAGCCCGCCCAGACCCAGCCGCCGAGCCATTCCGCGCCGAGCGCAATCGCGACCACCACCAGGGCGGAGGCAATCCGCACCGGCAGATCGGCGTTCCTGCGCTCAGCGCCCGCCATAACGGCGCTCGCGCTTGGTGAAGGCGTCCAGCGCCTCCTGCAGGTGTTCGGGCTTGAAATCGGGCCACAGCACTTCGGTGAACCACATTTCGGCATAGGCCGCCTGCCACAGCAGGAAGTTCGACAGCCGGACCTCGCCCGAAGTGCGGATCAGCAGATCGAGCGACGGGAGTTCGGCCGTATCGAGTTCCGCCTCGATCGTTGCCGGGGTGATCGGTCCCTTGGCCGCAGCCCGGGTGGCGGCGCGAGCGATCTCGTCCTGCGCGCCATAGTTCAACGCGATCACCAGCCAGGTGCCGGTGTTGGCGGCCGTCCGCGCCAGGGCGTCGTCGATCAGGGTCACCACATCGGCCGGCAGCGCAGAATAGTCGCCGATCACCTTGAGCCGGATGTTGTTCTCGACGAATTCGTCGATGTCGGCGATGATGTAGCGCTTCAACAGGCCCATCAGCGCCGCGATTTCATCTTCCGGACGGCGCCAGTTTTCGGTGCTGAAGGCATAGAGCGTCAAGGCATCCAGCCCCATGTCGCGCGCCGCGCGCACCACGGTGCGCACGGCTTCCACCCCGCGCTGGTGCCCTACGGCGCGCGGCAGGTGGCGTTTCTTGGCCCAGCGCCCGTTGCCATCCATGATGATGGCCACGTGACGCGCGCCCATGGTGGCGCGCTGGCCGGTCACTTGCCTAGGATTTCCTGTTCCTTTTGGGCCGCGACCGTCTCGACTTCCTTGATCATCTCGTCGGTCAGCTTCTGGACCTCGGTCTCGCCACGCTTGCGATCGTCTTCCGAGATTTCCTTCTTGGTCTCGTCGGCCTTCAGCGCATCGATCCCGTCGCGGCGGACGTTACGGATCGCAACACGGGCCTTTTCGGCATAGGAATGGACCAGCTTGGCCAGTTCCTTGCGGCGGTCCTCGGTCAGGTCCGGGATCGGCAGGCGGATGTTGTTGCCATCGTTGATCGGGTTGAGGCCCAGACCCGCCGAACGGATCGCCTTTTCAACCGGACCGATGTTCGACTTGTCCCACACCTGCACCGACAACAGGCGCGGCTCGGGCGCCGAAACGGTGGCCACCTGGTTGAGCGGCATCTTGCTGCCATAGACCTCGACCGTGATCGGATCGAGGAGCGCGGTATTGGCGCGTCCGGTGCGCAGGCCGCCCAGGTCACTGCGCAGCGATTCCACGGCGCCCTTCATCCGGCGCTCGAGGTCTGCCTTGTCATACTTGGCCATCTGATCAGCCCTTCTTCACGATTGTTTGCGTCCCCTCACCCGCCAGCACCTTGGCCAGGTTGCCCTTTTCGCGGATCGAGAAGACGACGATGGGAATGCTGTTGTCCCGGCACAGCGCGACGGCACTGGCGTCCATGACCTTCAGGTTGTCAGCCAGAACGGTATCGTAATCGACTGTATCGTAACGCTTTGCCGAAGGATTGGTCTTGGGGTCGCTGTCATAGACCCCATCGACCGAGGTGCCCTTGAGCAGGGCATCGCACTTCATTTCGGCGGCGCGCAGCGCGGCCCCGGAATCGGTGGTGAAATAGGGTGCGCCAACCCCGGCGGCGAAGATCACCACCCGGCCCTTTTCGAGATGCCGTTCGGCCCGGCGGCGGATCACCGGTTCGCAGACCTTGTCCATCTCGATCGCCGACTGGACGCGGGTTGGCACGCCCAGCTGCTCCAGCGCGTTCTGCATGGCGAGCGCGTTCATCACGGTCGCCAGCATGCCCATGTAGTCGGCCTGGGCCCGGTCCATGCCCTTGGCCGCCCCGGCCATGCCGCGAAAGATATTGCCGCCGCCGATCACCAGGCAGATTTCGAGGCCCGATTCCTTGGCCGCCTTCACCTCTGCCGCCAGCTCGGCCACGAATTCGGGATCGATCCCGAACTGCTGCTGGCCCATCAGCACTTCACCGGACAGCTTGAGAAGGATGCGCTTGTAAGCGGGCTGGGTCATGGGTTGTAGTGTCGCTCTCGCTGGGGTTTGCGGGGCCTTATACCGATGGCCCCGCAAAGCCAAGCCGGGAGGCGATCTTGCCCCCGCCTAGCCCATCGGATAGCGGATCTCGCGCGAGACCTTGTCGATCGCTTTCATCAGGTCGGCAGGCAGTACCAGGTCGATCGCGGCCAGGATTTCATCCAGCTGATCTTCGCGGGAAACGCCGACAATGGTCGAGGCCACGAAATCGTGCTGCTTCGACCAGGCGACCGCCATGGTCACCGGGCTCATCCCGGCATCGGCGGCCAGCGCCATGAACCGCTGTGTCGAGGCCAGCGACTGCTCGTTGACGAACCGCCGTCCCATTGCCGCCTGGCGCCCTTCCATCGCTAGGTAACGCGAAAAACGCGCGCCCTCGGGCGTGGCGCCGTCCTGGTACTTCCCACTCAGGACCCCCCCGGCGATCGGCGAATAGGGGATCAGGCTGACCCCTTCCTGACGGCAGACCTGGGCCAGTTCATCCTCGAACCGGCGGTTGTTGAGGCTGAAATTGTTCTGGATCGTATGGTAGCGCACCGTGCCGAGCCGCTCGGCGGCGGCGATCGACTTCATCAGGCCCCAGGCCGTCTCGTTCGAACAGCCGGTGATCCGCACCTTGCCAGCGCGCACCAGCTCGTCGAGCACTTCCATCGTCTCGTCATAGGGGGTGTCGTGATCGGGCCAGTGGGTCTGGTAGAGATCGATGTAGTCGGTCTGCAGCTTGACGAGGCTGTCTTCCACCGCGGTCATGATGTTGCGCCGGTCCAGCGCGGTCATGCCCGACCGCTTGGGGCTGCGGAACCAGACGTGGCTGGGGCCGGAAACCTTGGTGGCCATGATGATCGCATCGCGCGGCTTGGTCTTCATCCAGCGTCCGACGATCTCCTCGGTCCGCCCCACCCACTTGGTGTCGGGCGGCACGGGATAGCCCTCGGCCGTGTCATAGAAGCTGATCCCGGCATCGAAGCAGCGATCGAGGATCCGGTGCGCGGCCGCTTCGTCGGTCTGGCTGCCGAAGGTCATCGTCCCCATGCAGATATCCGAAACGACGATGGCCGACTTGCCGAGCCTGCGGGTCTGCATGATCAATTCCCCTTCCGATGAACCAGCTTTCCCGCACAGTGGCGGAGCGCCGCGCACGACGTCAACCTTCCGCGCAGCAAAAGGGCCCGCCTTGCGACGAGCCCCTGATGCCTGGCGCCGCCGGGCAAGCCCGGCAGGCCAAAACTGCTTAGTTCAGGCCGGCGGCAGCGGCGACTTCGGCGGCGAAGTCGCTCACTTCCTTCTCGATGCCTTCACCCAGCTGGAAGCGGACATAGTCCTTCAGCACGACCGCCGCGCCCGCGTCCTTGGCCGCATTGGCAACGACCTGCGCGATCGGGGTCTTGTTGTCCATCACGAAGACCTGGCTGAGCAGCGCGTTGTCCTTGGCGAACTTCGCAGCCGCACCATCAGCGCGCTTGGCGAGGATGTCGGCCGGGATTTCCTTGCCGCTCTTGCTGGCTTCCTCGGTGGCCTTTTCCAGCGCAATCTTGCGTTCGCGCTCGAGCACTTCGGGATCGAGGTCATCGGCCGAAAGTGCCATCGGGAAGGCAGCCGCGATGTGCATCGCGATCTGCTTGCCCAGCGCTTCGAGCGCGGCCTTGTCACCTTCGCTTTCGAGCGCGACCAGCACGCCGATCTTGCCGAGGTTCGGCGCGGCGGCGTTGTGCATGTAGGGCACGACCACGCCATTGCTGACCGAAACGGTCTTCATGCGGCGAACTTGCTGGTTCTCACCGATGGTCGCAACGTTGTTGGTCAGGGTGTCGGCCACGGTGCCGCCGCCCGGATAGGCCGCAGCCTTCAGGGCTTCGACATCGTCGCTGTCCAGGCCCAGGGCAGCTTCGGTGGTCTTGCGCACGAAGTCCTGGAACTGGTCGTTCTTGGCGACGAAGTCGGTTTCCGAGTTGACCTCGACGGCCACGCCCTTGGTGCCCGAAACGGCCACGCCGACCAGGCCCTCGGCCGCGGTGCGGCTGGACTTCTTGGCAACGGCAGCCAGGCCCTTGGCGCGCAGGGCGTCAACGGCGGCTTCGAAATCGCCGCCGGTTTCGTCCAGCGCCTTCTTGCAATCCATCATGCCGGCGCCGGTGCGCTCACGCAGGTTCTTCACGTCAGTGGCGGTGTAAGCCATTGAACTGGTCCTTCTTGAATGGAACTGGCGGCCGGGGCGCTAACCCCGGCACGCTAAAGGTTTGTGACTTGAGCCGGCCCGGACGGGCTCAGGCTTCGGTCGAAGCTTCTTCCGCAGCCGGAGCTTCGGCGACTTCCACCACGGCTTCTTCAACCGGGGCTTCTTCCAGCGCACCCACATCGACGCCCGAATCGATCACGCCTTCGCGGCGGCCCTTGGTGGCGGCAGCGGCAACGGCTTCGCAATAGAGGCGGATGGCGCGGCTGGCGTCATCGTTGGCCGGGATCGGGAAAGCGATGCCATCGGGCGAGACGTTCGAATCGAGGATCGCCACGACCGGGATACCCAGCACGTTGGCTTCCTTGATCGCCAGCTCTTCCTTGTTGGCGTCGATCACGAACATCACGTCCGGGATACCGCCCATGTCACGGATGCCGCCCAGCGACAGTTCGAACTTGTCGCGCTCGCGGGTGAGCTGCAGCACTTCCTTCTTGGTCAGGCCGGTGGTGTCACCCGACAGCTGCTCTTCCAGCGCCTTGAAGCGCTTGATCGACTGGCTGATGGTCTTCCAGTTGGTGAGCATACCGCCCAGCCAGCGGTGGTTGACATAGTGCTGGCCCGAAGCGCGAGCGGCCTGGGCAATCGGCTCCTGCGCCTGGCGCTTGGTGCCGACGAACAGCACCTTGCCACCAGCCTGGACAGTGGCCGAGATGAAGTCGAGCGCGCGGGCCATGAGCGGCACGGTCTGCGACAGGTCGAGGATGTGGATGCCGTTGCGGGCGCCGAAGATGTACGGCTTCATCCGCGGGTTCCAGCGGTGGGTCTGGTGGCCGAAGTGTGCGCCGGCCTCGATCAATTGCTGCATGGTGACGACGGGAGCCGCCATAATCATTTCCTTTCCGGTTTACTGCCTCTGGAAAGCTGGGACCGTGCGGAGCTCCCGCTGCGGAACCGGCATGTGCGCTTTCCATGTGGATTTGCCCTGACCGGAGGGAATCCCCGGCTCGGACGAGCGGGCCCTTAGCGGCAAGTTTCCGGGGAATCCAGCCCTAATCACAGGCCTGGGGGCGGCGGCGCCAACGCAAGCGCGAAAAAGCCGCTTGACAGCATAGAACAAATAGAGAACATAGCGACTCAACGGAGGAACATCCGCTGTTCGCTCCAGCAAAGTTATCAACAGGCAATCCACAGGGCAATCCACGCCCTGCAACGGGGAACGGAACGATGTTCGCAGGTCTGGCTCTTGGCATCGTGATTGCAGCCTTCGCCTTCACCGGCGCGCTGATCACCTGGCGGCACTATGGCGCTCTGGCGCTGGGTGCGCGCGGCGTTCTGGCAGCCTGCCCCGAAGTGCTGGAAATGCGCTACCGGATTGTCGAACACGGCGGCCGCGATGGCGGCAATGCCGGGAATGGCAAGGTGGTGTCGCTGCCGGTCAGACCGCGCCTGGCCCCGCTTCACCCGGCCCTGGCTCGTTCTGCCCTGCGCGCTGCCGCCTGACCCGGGCATAAACGGCCATGCCAACCGGCATCAGCGCAAGATAAACGACGCAGATCGCCACCAGCGTCCACCACGGTTCGGTCAGCAGCGCCGCACCGACCAGACCGACAAAGGCCAGTAATTCGAGGCGAACCGAGCGCCGCGGCCGCAGTCGCCCCCAGGTCAGCGTTGGCAAGGCCGAAATCAGCAGGAAGCCGACAAAGACCAGCCAGCCGCCAACCAGCAGCGGCTCTCGGAATTCCTCGCGGCCAGTGGCCACCCACAGGTACATCGGCAGGAAGGCCAGCCCGGCCCCGACCGGCGCGGGAACCCCAGTCAGGAACCCGGCGGCCTTGCGCGGTTCATCCGCCAGGTCGATCCGGGCATTGAAGCGCGCCAGGCGCAGCGCACAGCCAATGGCAAAGGCCAAGGCAGCGAACCAGCCGAGGCGCGGCAGGTCCTGCAACGACCATAGGAACAGGATCAGTGCCGGGGCCACCCCGAACGAAACGTTGTCCGCCAGGCTGTCGAGTTCAGCCCCGAAGCGCGACTGGGCTTTCAGCAGACGGGCGATCCGCCCGTCGATCCCATCCAGTACGCCCGCCGCCACTACCGCCAGGATCGCCTTGTCCCACTCGCCGGTCACGGCAAACCGGATCCCGGTCAGCCCCATGCAAAGCGCGGCGGCGGTGATCGCATTGGGCACCATCGCCCGCAGCGTCAGCCCCCCCGGCACATCCTTGGGCAGACCGGGCTCGGTCACTGGCTGATGCCCTCCAGCAGCGGGGTCCGGCCCAGTTCGGCCAGGATCGTCTCGCCAGCCACGATCTTCTGCCCCAGCAGGACGCGCGGTTCGGTCCCGGCGGGAAGGTAGACGTCAACCCGGCTGCCAAAGCGGATCAGGCCAACCCGCTGCCCCACCGCCAGGATATCGCCCGGCTTGACGAAAGGCACGATCCGACGGGCCACCAGCCCGGCGATCTGGGTGAAGCCGATCGACACGCCATCGCCGCGTTCGATCAGGATGTGCTGGCGCTCGTTCTCCTCGCTCGCCTTGTCGAGATCGGCATTGAGGAACTTGCCGGGGATATAGACCACCCGGCGCACCGTACCGCCGATCGGGGCGCGGTTGATGTGAACATCGAACACCGACATGAAGATCGAGATCCGCGTCACCGACCCCGGGGCCAGGCCACGGGTGCCGCTGCCATCGTCGATCACCAGTTCGCGCGGCGCCTCGACCTGCTGGATCAAGGTCACCAGCCCATCGGCCGGGGCGACGATGAAGCGATCATCCTGCGGCGTGACGCGCACCGGATCGCGGAAAAAGGCGCAGATGCCCAGCACCAGCGCCCCCAGCGGCCAGGCCAGCGTTTCCCAGGCGAAGATCGCCGTGCCCACGCAAGCCACGGCAGCGATGGCCGCGAACTTGTGCGCTTCGGGGTGAACGCGCGGCCACTGCCAGTGGGCTTCACCGCGTCCACGGTTGTCGAGAATTTCATTGGCCATGGATCAGGCTGCCTTGCGAATGAAGACGGTGCCAGCGGAATAGCCCGCACCGAAGGAACAGATCAGCGCGGTGTCCCCCGCGGCCAGATCTGCATTGTGAAGATGGAAGGCGATGATCGAGCCGGCGCTCGACGTATTGCCATAGGTATCGAGCACGGTCGGGCTTTCGTCCTCGTTCGCCTCGTGCCCCAGCACGCGCTGGGCGATCAGGCGGTTCATGCCTGAATTGGCCTGGTGCAGCCACAGCCGGCGCAGGCTGGCGGGATCGATGCCCAGGTCATTGGCATGATCGACGATCATGCTGGCGACCATCGGCACCACTTCCTTGAACACCTTGCGCCCTTCCTGGACGAAGAGCTTGTCGGGCGTACCGATCGTTTCGGGTGTCGCGCAGTTGAGGAAGCCGAAATTGTTGCGGATGTTGTTCGAGAACACCGTCTTCAGCCGGGTGCCGACGATTTCCCAGTGCCTGGCCGGGGCCATGTCCCTGGCTTCGACCAGCACGGCCGTTGCCACATCCCCGAAGATGAAGTGGCTGTCGCGGTTCTTCATGTTGTTATGGCCGGTGCAGATTTCCGGGCTGACCACCAGCACCGAGCGGGCATTGCCCGAACGGATGAAATCGGCCGCGGTCTGGATGCCGAAAGTGGCGGAAGAACAGGCCACGTTCATGTCGAAAGCGAAACCCTCGATCCCCAGCGCCTGCTGGATCTCGATCGCCATGGCGGGATAGGGTCGCTGCATGTTCGATGCGGCGCAGAGCACGGCATCGACATCCTCGGGATCGCGGCCAATCGATTCCAGCGCGGCGCGCGCCGCCTTGACGCCGATCTCGGCCATCACCGAAATCTCGTCGTCCGGCCGTTCCGGCCAGCGCGGGCCCATGGTCTCCGGATCGAGGGTCGAGGCCTTGCTCATCACGTGGCGCGACTTGATGCCGCTGGCCTTCTCGATGAACTCGGCCGAACTGGGCTGCAGGGGCTCGACCGCGCCTGAGGCAATCTCAGCCGCATGCCGCTGGTTGAACAGCTCGACGTAAGCATTGAAGCTGGCGACGAGTTCTTCGTTCGAGATCGTCTCGGGCGGGGTGTAGAGGCCTGTGGCCGAGATCACTGGGGTAATTTCGCTCATGGCCGGGCTTCCTATCCGCCCCTTGCCCGCACGACAAGTCGATTGGCCCATTGACAGCGCGCGCCGCCTTCGCCAAAGGCGCGCTCTCTCGGCCGGACAGGCTCCCTTGCGGGGCCGCAATTCCGGGGCAACCCGGCACCGGCAGACTGGTGTGGACAGGTGGCCGAGTGGTTAAAGGCAGCAGACTGTAAATCTGCCCGCGCAAGCGTACGCTAGTTCGAATCTAGCCCTGTCCACCACCATCCCCTAGTGACCGACCGATGATCAGGGGATTCGCCACATGAGCCGCAATCGAGACAGCAAACCCAGCCGCGCCCTTCGGGGTCGTGCGGGCCGCATGCAGGGCGGACGTGGCTCGGGCCGGGCCAGCGCGGGCGCCGTGCGCCTGTGGGGCCGCCACGCGGTCGAAGCCGCCCTCCTCAATCCCAACCGCCGCCACCGCAAGCTCTGGGCGACCCGCGAAGGGGTCGCATCGCTTGATGGCGAGCTGCCGGCCGATTTTCCGGTCGAGTACGCCCAGGCCGCCGACCTTGCCCGGCTGGTTGCCCGTGACGCGCCACACCAAGGGCTGGTGCTCGATTGCGATGCGCTGGAAGACATCTTCCTCGACGAGGTGCTGGACGGCGATCCGGCCCGGCCGATCGTCGTGCTCGACCAGGTGACCGATCCGCACAATGTCGGCGCGATCATGCGTTCGGCCGCTGCGTTCAATGCCGCCGCCATCGTCACGCAGGATCGCCACTCGCCGCCCGAATCGGGCACCCTCGCCAAGTCTGCTTCTGGTGCGCTTGAGGTACTGCCGTGGGTACGTGTGGTGAACCTGGCCCGTGCCCTTGAGGACATGTCAGAGGCCGGTTACTGGCGCATCGGGCTTGATGGCGAAGGCCAGGTGACGCTGGGCGATGCCCTGCCGACCGGTCCCGTTGCCCTGGTGCTCGGTGCCGAGGGCGAAGGGATGCGCCACAACATCATGCAGCACTGCGATGCCATCGCCCGCCTGCCGATGTCGGGCGCGGTGGAAAGCCTCAACGTATCGAACGCCGCCGCAATCGCGCTCTATGCGCTGGCCGCCCGCCCGCAGGAGTAATGCCCATGACCGGTCCCGCCCGCCGCATCGCCGCCACGCTGGTGGCTGCCGCCACGCTGCTCCTGAGCGCATGTTTTGTCTCGCCCGGAAGCTTCACTTCGGCGATCGATCTCAGGAAAGACGGCCGTTTCAGCTATTCCTATGCGGGTGAAATCTACCTGCTGGGCCTCAGCAATCTGGCGGAAATGGGCAGGAAATCGAAGTGGAACGAGCCGTTCAAGGCCGAACCCTGTCACAACGATGATCCCGATATGACCGAGCGCGCCTGTTCGAAGGACGAGATCGCAGACCAGAAGGCCGACTGGGAAGAAAACCGCAAGGCTGATTCGGAACGCCAGAAGCGCGATGCCGAAATGATGAAGGTGATGCTGGGCGGGATCGATCCCAGCAATCCCCAGGCGGCCGAGGAGCTGGCCGCGCGCCTGCGCAAGCAGGCCGGCTGGCGCAGCGTCGTTTACAAGGGCGATGGGCTGTTCGTGGTCGATTTCGCGATCAGCGGACGGCTTGATCACGATTTCCAGTTCCCGACGATGGAACGCTTCCCGATGGCCAATGCCTTCGTGGTCCTGAACAAGCGTGCTGACGGATCCGTACGGATGGATGCCCCTGCCTTTGGCCAGCCAGGCCAGAACAATCCCATGGCCAATTTCGCCCAGTTCGCGGCATTGGGAGCGGGCAAGTCGGGCGATGACGAGGCGATGCCCAAGCTGCCAGAACTCAACGGCACACTGGTCCTGACCACCGACGGCACGATCCTCGCCAACAATACCGACGATGGTCCGGCGGCAACCACGACCGGCCAGCGGCTGGAATGGAAGGTGACCCCGCGTTCGGCCACGACACCGACCGCACTGGTGCGGCTGGGAAGCTGAGGTTCGTCAATGGCACACGATATTTCCCCCCTTGCCCAACCCTTTCCCGCCATCCCGCCGATTGCCGGCGTAACCCCGCGCGTCGCGCGCGCCGGATACAAGGATTGGGGCCGCTGCGACCTGACCTATGTCGAACTGGCCGAAGGCACCGCCGTCGCGGGTGTGTTTACCCGCAATGTCTGCTGCTCATCCGAAGTCGAACTGGGCCGCCAGAATGTGGCGCAGGGTCGCGCCCGCGCATTGGTGGTCAATGCCGGCAATTCCAACGCCTTCACCGGCTATCGCGGGCGCGAGGCGGTCGAGGCGATCATGGCGCAGGTTTCGGCCCACCTGGGTTGCCCGCCGGAGCAGGTGTTCGTTTCCTCTACCGGGGTGATCGGCGTCCCACTGCCCAAGGACAAGGCGAAGGCCGGGATCGAAGCGGCCTTGCTGGCCCAGCCCTGTGACTGGGAAACCGCTGCCAACACCATCGGCACCACCGATACCTTCGCCAAGGGGGCCATGGCTCAGGCGGTGATCGATGGCCGCACGGTCACCCTCGGGGCGATCATCAAGGGCAGCGGCATGATCGCGCCCGACATGGCGACCATGCTGGGTTACATTTTCACCGATGCTGCTGTGGAGCCAGCTTTCCTGCAGGCGTTGCTATCGGCCGCCAACCAGCAGACCTTTTCCTGCATCACGGTTGATAGCGACACCTCAACCAGCGACACGGTGCTGGCCTTCGCCACCGGTGCGGCGGGCAATGCGCCGCTGGCTTCGTTCGACAGTCCGGGAGCCGATGCCTTTGCCGCCGCGCTGAACGACGTTTGCCGCCAGCTCGCCCACCTCGTCGTGCGCGATGGCGAAGGCGCGCAGAAGTTCATCGCTGTCACCGTGAGCGGCGCGGTGAGCGATGAAAGCGCCCGCAAGGTGGGTCTCGCCATCGCCAATTCGCCGCTGGTCAAGACCGCCATTGCTGGCGAGGACGCCAATTGGGGCCGCGTGGTCATGGCCGTCGGCAAGGCGGGCGAACTGGCCGACCGCGATCGGCTGTCAATCGGCTTTGGCGGCTCCTGGGCCGCGCGCGATGGCCAGCCGCTGGCCGATTATGACGAAGCGCCGGTCGCCGCCCATCTCAAGGGCCAGGACATCAGCATCGAGGTTGACCTGGGCCTGGGCGAAGGCCGGGCAACGGTGTGGACCTGCGACCTGACCCACGGCTACATCTCGATCAACGCGGATTACCGTTCGTGAGCACGGCGCTCGACGCGGCCGTGCTGGCCGTGATCAAGGATGCGGCAGCCCGGGCGGTGATGCCCCGCTACCAACAGCTTGAAGCCCACGAGGTGATCGACAAGTCGCCCGGCGAGCTTGTCACCGTCGCCGACCGCGAGGCCGAAGAGATCCTCGCCGAAGGGCTCGCACGGATCCTGCCCGAAGCCGCCATCGTTGGCGAGGAAGCCTGCGAGGCAAACCCCGCGCTGATGGACCGGCTGGGCGATGCGCTGTGCTGGATCATCGACCCGATCGACGGCACCAGCAATTTCGCCGCCGGCAAGCCTCCCTTCGGGATCATGGTCGCCCTTGCGGAAGCCGGAGAGACGATTGGCGGCTGGATCTACGATCCTCTGCACGGCCGGTTCTGCACCGCGCACAAGGGCCATGGCGCCTTCATCGACGGCAGCGCGGTCACCGCCCGGACCTCCGGCCAGACTCCGCCCATAGCCGCCATTTCGCTGGTCTTTGCCGATCCCACGCGGCGCGAGGCGCTGAAAACGCACATCGCCCCGCACTATACCCTGGTCGATATCCCGCGCTGTGCGGCCGAGCAGTATCCGCGGATCGTGCTGGGCCAGAATGACATCACGATCTTCGAGCGGACCCTGGCCTGGGATCACGCCGCCGGGGTCCTGTTCCTGAACGAAGCGGGCGGCAAGGTCGCCCGGCCCGATGGCGCGCCCTATCGCGTCGATCAGCACCTGCGGCCCAGCCTGATCGGCGCCGCCAGCCCAGCCCTGTGGGACGAGCTGGCGGAGCGGATGGCTGCGCTTTAGAGTATGCTTTCCAGCCAGCCCTTGAGCTGGCTCTTTGGCGCAGCACCCAGCTTGTGGGCCACGGCCTCACCGTTCTTAAACAGCACGAGCAGCGGGATCGACTGGACGCCGATCTTTGCCGCCACGTCGGTGTTCTCCATGATGTCCACCTTGGCGATGGTCACCTTGTCTGCCAGTTCCTCGCTTATCTCTTCAAGCGCCGGGGCGATCATCTTGCAGGGACCGCACCAGTCGGCCCAGAAATCGACCAGCACGGGCTTGTCGGAATTGAGGACGTCGGCGTCGAAGCTGGCATCGGTAACGGCTTTGGTGGCCATGGGGGAATCTCCTGATCTGTTGCCTGCCAATTTAGGACTTCACCCGGCCTTGGCAATCGCGGGTGCTCAAAAGCTTTCCTGCGGCGCGGTCAATGCCTGCTTGTGCAGGTTCAACAGGTCTGCCGGGATCGTCAGCAGGCGCGGCTGCTGGGTGTAGAGCAGTGCGGCCTCGACCGAGCGCCCCGGATAGGTCACCTCAAGCGCGGCAGCATAGGCCGCCATTTGCCGCAGGATCGCCACCGGCACCTCGTCCAGCGCGGCGGGCGGGCGGCGGGCGGTCTTGAAATCGACCAGCCGGATCCGCTCCGGCTCGATCAGCAGCCGGTCGATCGTGCCGGCCACAACCTGTCCCGCCACCACGGCGGCGATCGGGACTTCGGCCAGTGCGGCAGGGCCAAAAAGGCCGGCCCAGGCTGGCTCAGCGAGGACCTTCAAGGCGGAATCGACCATTTCAGCGCGGGCCGGGCCATCAAGGTCAGCGGCCTGCTGCGCGAGCCACGCTTGCGCCGCCGCCTTGCGCTCGGCTGCGGGGAGTTCGGGCAGGCGTTCAAGCAGGCGGTGCAGCAGCACCCCGCGCCGCGCGGCCGCAGCGCCCGCAGCGCCCGCACCGGGCGGGAATGGCGGGTCGCTGGCAAGGTCCTCGCCCAAGGCCGATGGAGCGAGGGGCTTCGGTGGGCGCGGTTCGGCGGCAACAGCGCGCTCGGCCCAGGGCGGGAGCAGTCCCAGGTCCCGGGCCTCGCCACTCCGCGGTGGCACTGCCACTTCAGCCTGAGCGCCGTGGAGCTTGATCCCGCCCCACAACGGGTCGGATTGCCAATCACCAGCAAACAGCGGCTCCAGCCGGGCATACCAGCTGTCGGGTTTGGGCGCCTTCTCACGGCCAGAGAGCGCACCGCCGATGAACAGGGCTTCCTCGGCGCGGGTCATGGCCACGTACAGCAGCCGCCAGTGTTCCTGCAGTTCCTCTCGCGTGACGTGCGCGCGTTCCTCGGCGAGGCGGCCCAGTTCCTGGCCTTTCGGCAGGGGCGGCATCGGGATACGACGCGGATTGTCCGCCGGGCTGGCCGGATCGGTGATTTCCAGCGGGCTAGGCTTGCCCCCGGCCGGATCATCGGCCGCATCGGCCAGGATCACGATGGGAGCCTGCAAGCCCTTCGATCCGTGCACGGTCATCACCCGCACCTCGTCGCGAGCCTTGCCGGATTCGCGCTTCAGTTCGCCTTCACCGGCATCGAACCAGCGAATGAACCCGTTCAGGCTCGGCACATTGCCCGCCGAATAGGCGCTGGCGGCGTTGAGCAGTTCATCGATCGGATCGTTGGCTTCGGTCCCCAGCCGCGCGACCAGCCGTTGCCGACCCTGCCAGGGCCCGACCAGCAACCAATGGAGCAGCGCCTGGGGCGGCTCGTAATCGGCAATCCTCAGCAGTTCGGCAATCTGCGCCCAGGCCCTTTCGACCACCGGTTCCCCGCGCGTCGCGCGCAAGTGATCGAACAGCCGCACGCCATCGGGCCGCCAGCCGTGCCGCATCAGTTCGTCCTGGCTCCAGCCCAGCATCGGCGAAACCAGGAGATTTGCCAGGTTCAGGTCATCGAGCGGCAAGGCGGCAAAGCGCAGCGCCGCCATCAGGTCGCGCACGGCCAGCGGCGCCGCCAGCCGCAACCGGTCAACCCCGGCCACGGGTACGCTCGCGGCATGCAACCGCGCCACGATCAGCCCGGCCAGTTCCTTGCGCTTGCGCACCAGCACCATGATGTCACCGGCCGTGGCCCGGCGTGCCTTGCCCGGCGCTTCGCCCTTGACCAGCGGAAAGCCCTGTTCCAGCCAGTCGCGGACCTGCCGCGCGATCTTGTCCGCCAGCTTGCGATCGCTGCGCGAGAGCCAGCCTTCATCGCCCTCGTCATCCGCCTCGGCCGGGGTATCCTCGGCGGCATCGGCTTCGGATTCCGCTCCGATCACGCGCCAGAGCGTGACCAGGCCCGGACGATCCTCGCCGAGGTGCGGTGCCGACGGGATTGCCAGCCCCAGCCCTTCGTGCCCGATGGCGTCAATCGTGCGATCGACGAAGGCCAGAATCTCATGCGCGGTGCGAAAGCTCTGCCCCAGATCGAGGTCCTGCAGGCTGCGCGTCGCAAGGTTCCTCTGCAAGGAGCGGATATTGGCCGCCAGACCATCGAGCTGTGCCCGTACGCGCTCCTTGGCGCGGGCGAAGTTCTCGGGGCTGGTGCCCTGGAAACGGAAAATGGCCTGCTTGTAATCGCCCACCACGAACAGCGTCCGCAGCTTTTCGCCGTGGGCGCCCTCGCCGCTGAAGAAATCGCCGGTCAGGGCGTCGATGATCTGCCACTGCGCGGCATTGGTATCCTGGGCTTCGTCCACCAGGATATGATCGAAGCGGCGATCCAGCTTGTAGCGAATCCATTCGGCCAGTTCATGCCTGTTCAGCAGGGCCGCCGCCCGGCGGATCTGGTCATCGAAATCGATGAACCCGGCCCGCGCCTTGGCCTCGTCCCAGGCCAGCGCGAATTTGCGCCCCACTTCGAGCGCCGGGGTAAGGAAATCTGCGAGATCGAGCAGTGTCGCCAGGTCCCTGATGGCGAGGCGGGCCACCAGCACCTGATTGGCCGCATCGCCGAAATGCTCTTCGAACTTCGCGAGGCTGGTTTCGTCCTTGACCGTGTCCTTTTGCGTAAAGAGCACCTTGTGCAGGTCTGGCAGACGCTCGAGCCGCTCGGCGGGACCGGCCGACAGCCAGTCGGCAATCACGATCCGGCCATCCTGACCCTTCTTGCCGTTCCACTGCGAATAAGCCGACAGGCACAGGCGCAAGGCATCGACCGGGAACCGGTCATCCCCGCATAGCGCCAGCAAGTCATCCCGGCTGACATCGCCCGGCAGGCCCAGCACCCGCAGAACCCCATCGCGCATCGGCGGTTGCCAGCTACCCGGCCCTTCCCAGGCCTCGCGCGCCGTGGCGCAGCGCAGCAGCCAGGCGGGTACCTTGTCAGGCCCCATCCGGATCGACAGGGCTTCCAGCGCGGAAAGCGTGGCCGTGTCGTGGCTCGACTCGGCCTGTTCGACCAGTGCGGCCAGCACTTCGCGCAGCAGCAGTTCGCGGTCGCGGTCCTCCATCGCCTTGACGCCGGGAAGCAGCCCCGCCTCGCTGGGGAAAGCGGAGAGCAGCCATTGCGAAAAGGCATGGATCGTGGCGATCCGCAGCCCGCCGCCGGGGCAATCGAGCACTTCGGCAAAGAGGCGGCGCGCCCGCTCGCGCGCGGCTGGCCCGGATGCTGCCCCGATCGCCTCGAGGTCCTTGAACAGGTCATTCTCCGAGGCACGGACCCAACGGGCCAGCACTTCGTTGATGCGGGTCGCCATTTCGGTCGCCCCGGCCTTGGTAAAGGTCAGGCACAGGATCTGTTCGGGCCGCACTCCGTCATCGAGCAGGAGCCGCAGGACACGCGCCGACAGCACCTGGGTCTTGCCCGTTCCGGCCGAGGCGGAAAGCCACACCACTTCGCCCGGCGCGACGGCCGGCACCTGGTTGCCGCGCAGGGGATAGACCCGGCTCATGCCCCGTCCTCGCTGCGCGCCTGCCACTCATCGAGCCGCATCAGCTGGTCGAAATCGTTATAGCCGCCGATGTCGGGGTTGAGACGGGCCGTGAACGGCGCATCACCCCTGATCCAAGTTTCGATTGCCTCGCGCAGGTAGTCTTCGGTCTTGCTGAGGAATTCGGCGCGCGGCAGGCCGGACTTTTTCTGGCCATCCTTCACCGGTTCGGACGAGTATCCGAACCCGGTCTCGCTTTTGACGCTCTTGCCAAACGACCAGTATTCGAACCCGTCAGGATCGCCCGCCACGCCAGTGAAACCGCCATCGGCGGCGATCAGGCCCAGGGTGCCAAGCTGCAGGGCAAAGCCGTTCTCAACCATCTTCCCCGATGGGGGCGTGCCGGTCTTGTAGTCGACCACAACCAGCTTGCCGTCGGCCTTGCGGTCGATCCGGTCCACCCGGCCGTGGATCCTGACCCCGGCCAGCTGCATTTCGCCCCGGGCCTCGCTGGCGATCACCTCGCGGCCTTCGCCCCGGTCCCTGGCGATCTGGGCATCGACCCACTCGAGCCCCTTTTGCAGGCGCGGCCACCAAAGGCTGCGGACCACCGGGTGGGCTTCCAGCCTGGCCAGTTCGGCCTTGGCGATGCTCACCAGCGCACCTGCCTGACCGCCCTCCTTGTGCCAGCGTTCCATCACGGCGTGGACGACCGTGCCCTGCCAGGCCGCCGAGGGATCGGCATCGAGCGGATCGAGGCGCTTCAGCCGCAGGATGGCCCCGGCATAGAACTGGTAGGGATCGCTGCGCAGCCGGTCGATCGCCGTCACGGCCAGCGGCACATCGCGCTGCACTGCGGTTGGCCTTGGCTTTGGTTGCGGATAGGCTGGCGCTGTGCTTGCCCGGTCCAGCTGCCGGGCGAGGTCGATTGCCGTATGCTCGCGGTGACTGGCTGCCAGTTCGCCCAGCATCGCCTCGACCCGCAGGACGAAGCGGCTGGGGATCACCGGCCCGCCCTCGCCGCGCTGGGCCCAGCTGAGCACCACCTCGGGCGCGCCAAGTGCAGCCGCCAGGTCGTGCGCTGAAAGGCCGATGCGAAACTCGCCGCCCGGCACGCCCAGGGCGCGCAGCACGGCAGGCGGAAGCAGGGGTTCGGGGCTGGGCGCAGCGGGCCAGGTTCCTTCGACCAGGCCGGCACAGATCACCAGATCGGCCCGGCTCATCCGCGCTTCCAGCAGGCCATAGATCGCCACGCGCGGATGGCCGCCCCAAGGTGGGCGGACGGCAACGCGGTCCATCGCCTCGCGCAGGACGCGCGGTAGATCGGCGGGGGGCAGCGCAGTGCCGACCGCTGCGGCAGCCTCGCGCAGTTCCTCGAGCCAGGCCGCCAGCGCGCGGCCATCGGCTTCGCCCCAGATCCGCGGGCCGCAAAGGGCCTCGGCAGCGGTTGCCAGCCGGTCGAGCGCGTCGGCGAGTGGCAGTTGCTCGGGCAGGTCGGTCAGCGGGGTGAGAACCAGCTCGACCTCCTGCCACCAGGCCGCGATCGCGCTGCCGGCACCGCGCTTTTGCTGCCGTTCGACCGCCGCCTGGATCGGATGGAAGCCCGGCGCGGGCCGCGGGCCGCGCAGGGCAAGGTCCAATGCGCGCACATAGTCGAGCCAGGCCGCACGCCCTTCCCCCGCCCCCACAAAGGGATGGCCGAGCAGCGCGAGCAGCGGAACCGGAGCGATCCGCGTGGCGGCGACCTCGGCCAGCAGCAGCAGGACCCGCCCCGCTGTCGTCTGCGGCAGCGGCTGGCCGGCGGTATCGTCGGCCTGGACGTTCCAGCGGCGGAGATGGGCGACAACCCGGGCCGCCAGACCGCGATCGGGCGTGACCAACGCGACCCGCTTTTCCGGCACTTCCAGCGCCTCGCGGATCAGCAGGGCGATGGCCTGGGCCTCTTCCCCTGGGTGGGCGGTTTCCATCAGGCGAACGCCGGCAAGGCGGCGCTGATCGGGCTTCAGCCTGACCCAGCCCGCACTGCCTTCAGGCGGCAGGAACAGGTTGCTTATCGCCTTGCTGCGCTCGGGCGGAGCGGCGGCCAGACCGGCCCGGTGCCAGGGCTCGACCTCGTCGCGGGCAACGCCCATCCGGTTAAGCAGCAGCTTGAGGTGATATTGCGGATGGGTGAGCGCGTCACGGTCACCAAAGGGTGCCTCACCGGGCACTTGCGGTACACCAGCCTGCCCCAAAGCGTCCCACACGGACTGCTCAAGCGCCAGGTCAAGGTCGGGCAGGATCACCGCCCCGCCGGGCAGCCGCGCCACCACCGCCAGCAGCCGCGCCAGCGCAGGCGAAGCGCTGGTGATCCCGGCGGCCACCACCGGATAGGGTGGCGGCGATGCCGCCCAGCGCCGCGCGGCATGTTCGAACAGCAGGTTGCGCCGGACCGGAGCATCGACCTCGCCCCGCGCGGCCAGCTCGGCCAGCCAGAGCGCCTGGACGCGGGCGAAGGCGCGGGTCGAATGCCGCCAATGCTCGGCCAGTTCCCCGACGATCCCCGCGACGCGCTCCTGGAGCAGGTCCCCCAGCTCGATCCCCTCGACCGACAGGCGGTCCATCGTCCGCGCGGTCTCGAAGGCGAGGTTGAGCAGACCCGAACTTCTCAAGCGATCTTCACCGACCTCTGGTCGAAGCAATTCGGCCAGCCGCAGCCAGCGCCGCACCGGATCGGCTGCCGGTGGAATGGCAGCCCCTGCCCCCAGCGGATCGAGCAGCGGTCCGAGCGTCTCGTCAAGGTCGAGGTCGCCCACCACCGCCATGCGCGGCAGCAGCATGCCGCCGCCCGACAGGCGCACGAAGGCTTCGGTGACGATGCGTTCGGCGCGGCGATTGGGCAGCAGCAGGGTGAGCCGCGCCAGGCCCAGCTCCTTGTCCGCGTAACGCGGGATCAGGCCCGCTACCAGCGCATCGGCAAAGCCGCGGTGCGCGGCGATCGAATAGACCCGTGGTCCGGCCCGTTCAGCCATCGGCGAGGTGCATCTGGGCCAGCCGGGCCTCGGTCAGGGCAATCGCCTCGGGATAGCCGACATCGAACCATTCGCCCTGGTGGACCAGCCCGAAGCAGCGCCCCGCCGCGATCGCGCGATCCCAGAACAGGTTGGTGGAGAACACCTCGCCCGGCGGATCGACGATCAGGCGTTTGGAGAGCAGCTGCACCCCGGTCCAATCAAAGCCGCGCGGCTGTTTCGGACCCTCGCGCGACAGGCTTCCGTCCGCGCCCAGGTCGAAATCGCCGATGCCCTTGCTGTTGTTCGCGCGTTCATGCGGCACGACCAGCATCAGCACGTCCATCCGTCCGCCATCCCAGGCCTTGGCCAGCCGAACCAGCGGGTTCTCGCTGGCCCAAGTGAACCAGTTGTCGGCATTGATGCAGAAGAAAGGATCATCGGGGATGAGGGGCAGGGCCTGGACCAGCCCGCCGCCGGTATCGCGCAAAAGGGCGCGCTCGTCCGAGATCGTCACGTCGAACCGGCCGCGCTGTCCGGCCAGATGCGCCTCGATCTGGTCGGGCAGGTAATGGACATTGACGACGATCCGCCCCACCCCGGCATCGGCCAGGAGGTCCAGCACGTGATCGAGCAGCGTGGTTCCGGCCACTTCGATCAGCGGCTTGGGGCAATTGGCGGTCAGCGGCATCATCCGCGTGCCCTTGCCCGCCGCCATGATCATCGCCGTGCCGGGCAATGTGGTCATACCGGCCAGGTTCCCCCGCCCGCTGCGCGCAAATGCGCCGGGATATTGGCATCGAACCAGCGCGCCACCGGGGCCAGCGCCGGATGGGCCAGATCGCGTTCGAGCAGCGCCCAGACGCGCGGGATGTAATTCAGGTAACGCGGCTTGCCATCACGCTTCCACAGCCGCACGAAAATGCCGACGATCTTGGCATTCCGCTGCGCCCCGAGGCGGGCATAATCGGCGAGGAAATCCGGGCCAGCTCCCACCTTGCCGATGTAGTATTCGAGCATTTCCGCTTCGAGCGCGGGCGCCACGTCGCGCCGGGCATCCTGCAGCAGCGAAACCAGGTCATAGGCCGGATGGCCAACCAGCGCGTCCTGGAAATCGAGCAGGCCCTGGCTGTGCAGCGAGCCGAGCAGCATGATGTTTTCGGCATGGTAATCGCGCAGCACCACCACACCGGGGCGCTGGCGCGGCAACATCGGGCCGAGCACCTCTTCCCAGGCCGCAGCATAGCCCGGTCCATCGACATAGAGGTTCTGCGCCGGGCAATACCAGTCCACCAGCAGCTTCGCCTCGCGCTGGTATTCGGCCAGCGAATAGTCGCGGAATGGCCCCGGCGGCAAACGGTGGAGTTCGACCAGGGCATCGATCGCCGCCTGATAGACCGCGCGCTCGTCATCCGCCCACTGATCAAGATACTCACGCATCCGTACTTCGCCGAAGTCTTCCAGCAGCACCAGCCCGCGCGGCGCATCCTCGGCCAGGATCCGCGGGGCGCGCAGACCATTGGCATCGAGCCACTTGGCCGCGCGCAGGAACGGCGCGGGATCTTCTTCCGGCGGCGGCGCGTCCATCAGCATGGCGGTCTTGTCGCCCCGCCGGATCCGGAAATAGCGCCGGAACGAGGCATCGCCAGCCAGCGGGTGCACCTCGGCCCCGGCCCAGCCGGCGGCGGCGAGAAAGGCATCGAGCCCATCGGGAAGCTTCACGTCCATCCCTCTCGCCCTAGCCAATCGGCGCCGGGTTCCACAATCGCAATCCGGCCCGTTTCCGCAGTTTCGATCCTGATCGAGAGGCAGGCCGGTTCATGGGCGAAACCGCCCGCATGCTCGGGCCATTCGGCCAGCAGCGCGGCACCCTGACGATAGTCGTCGAGGCCCAGTTCCTCGGCCTCTTCCGGCCGTTCGAGCCGATAGAAATCGGCATGGACCAGCGGCAGCCGCACGGCGGGAGGATCGTAAGTCTCGATGATCGCGAAACTGGGCGACGGCACTTCGCCCGTATGGCCCAGCGCGGCGATGATCGCGCGGGCCAGGGTGGTCTTGCCCGCACCCAGCCCGCCGGACAGCGCCACAACATCGCCGGGGCGCAGCGCGGCGGCGATCCGCTGGCCCAGCGCGGCAGTCGCGGCCAGATCGGGCAGTGCAATCTTCATGCCCCGTCCCTACTCATGGAAGATCGATGATCGCGGCGGTGCCTTGCCCCGGTTCGGACAGCAGTTCCAGCGTGCCGCCGTGCGCCTCGACCAGGCGGCGGGCGAGCGGCAGGCCGATCCCCTGGCGGCGCTCAACCGCCTTGCCATCGGGCGAGAGCTTGATGCCCTCCAGCGCGCGGGCCAGCGTGGCTGCGTCCATGCCGGGGCCATTGTCGGACACGACGATCCGCGCCCGCCCCTTGCGGCCCGAAAGCTCCACCAACACCCGGCCACCGGAGGGCGTGGCAGCAATGGCATTGTCCAGCACGTGGCCGACCGCGCGGGCCAGGCGGCGCGGATCGCCCGTGATCCGCCCCACACCGCGGTCGCCACGCAGGTCCAGCGTCAGGCCCGCCTGACGGATGCGCTCGGCCCGGTCCTCGACCAGCTTGGTCACCAGTGGGTAGAGCTCGACATCCTCCTGGACCAGCGGCAGCAGCCCGGCCTCGCTTTGCGACAGGTCGAGCACGGATTCGATCTGGTCCCCCAGCCGTGCGACGGATGACAGGATCGCCCCGACATATTCGCGCCCCTGTTCGCTCAGTTCCCCGCCCAGCCCGGCCTCAAGCAGCTCGGCAAAGCCGCCGATCGAGGTCAGCGGCGTGCGGAATTCATAGCTCATGTTGGCGAGGAACCGGGTCTTCAGGGCATCGGCCTCTTCCAGCGCGGCGGCGCGCTGCTTCAGCGCTTCCTCGGCCTTTTGGCTGTCGGTGATGTCGAGCACGGTCAGCAGCCCGTTGCCATCGGGCAGCGGCACCCCGGCATATTCCAGCGTGCGCCCATCGGCGAGGACGGCGCGCCCACCGGTCTGCTTGCGATCGAGCGTGGCCGCGCGGACCACATCCCCCACCGCCTTGGCCTTGACCGGCTTGGCCAGCCGCCGCGCGATCCGTTCCAGCAGGCTTTCGATCCGGGGGTGGGTATCGAGGAAGCTGTCCTCCAGCCCCCAGTCGGCGGCAAAGCGCCGGTTCCACAGCTGCATCCGGCCATCGGGCGCAAACACCGCAACCGATTCAAACAGGCTGTCGAAAGTGGCGGTGCGGGTGCGGAGCAGGGTGTCGCGCGTGGCGGACAGGCGCAGCTGCTCGGTCCGGTCCTCGGCAATCAGCAACAGTCCGCCATCGGGCAGCGGCTGGGCGACGATCCGCAGGTGCGAGCCATCGGCCAGCGACCAGGCCTCTTCCTGGGCCTCGCTGGCCAGGAACCAGCCCGCCCGTTCGCGCCGCCAGGCGGGGAAATCGCGCGCTTCGGGGGCACGGCCATTGTCGCGCGCCAGGTCGAGCAGGCGCTCGAACGGCGGCGGATCGACCAGCACGGCCGGCTTCAGGGCGAAGATCCGCAGGAATGGCTGGTTGGCAAAGGTCAGCTGGCGGCGGGCATCGAACTGCGCCACCCCGGCCGAGAACTGGTCTAGCATGGCCCGCTGGGCGTCGCGGAAGGCGCGGAAATCGCGGGCGAGCTGCTCCATGTCCTCGATATCGACCGCATAGCCGGCCACACCTTCCTGACCCAGCGGCAGGTCGGTAACGCGGAACGAGCGCCGCGCACCGGCAATGGTCACCGGCACGATCCGTTCGATCGGCAATTGCTTGCCCGCCGCCTGGAGGGCGACCTGACGCGCGGTCAGGCCATCGACGCTTTCGATCAGCTCGATCCCGTCAGCCACGACCTGGCGGGCATCTTCACCGGCGACGGCCTGAACATAGGCGGCGTTGACCAGCCGCAGCTCGCCGTCGGGACCGCGGAACCACATCGGCATTGGCGCGGCCTCGATCAGGCCGACCAGGGCCGCGAAATCATCCTGCGCGCGCCGGGCCGCATCGCGCAGCTGGACCAGCTCGCTCTCGCTATCGGAAAAGTCGAAGACCCAGACCAGCGCCGCGCCGCCGGGGGAGATTGCCGGATCGGCCAGGTGGCCGCGCAGCGCCAGGCTGCGCTTCGAACCCTTGGGTGTCACCACCAGACGGAACGGGTTAGCAGTGCGCTGGCACCGGCGGACCGCTTCGCTCAGTTCAGTGAGCTGTTCGGTGGTCAGCCCGCCGCCGCCGCCATCGATCCGGCCCCCGTCCAGCTCGGTCAGGAATTGCGGTACGGCATCGAGGCCCAGCCAGTTGGCCAGCCGCTGCGGTGCCTCGATCCGGCCATCGACCCGCACCAGCAGCGGGATCGCCGGGCTTTCGTCGACCATCCGCGCCAGCCGCCGGGCCTGGCGCTGGCCTGCCTCGGCCCGCTTTTCCCGCCAGCGCGCAGCCAGCACGGCCCAGGCCGCCGCGACGGTCCAGCCCGCCAGCAGCAGCCCGATCAGCGCAAGGGCGGTCGGGGAAAGCGTCATGCCTTCCAGCTATGCGCGGGGGGGCCGCTTGGCAAGCGCAGCAAAGCCGTCATCCCCGCGAAAGCGGCGATGACGGCCGGATTGCCTAAGGGCCGCGCCAGGCGGAGAGCGGTCCCGGGGCCAGGCCCGGGACGACGCCATCAGTACCGGTAGTGATCCGGCTTGAACGGACCCTGCTCGGGCACGCCGATGTACTTGGCCTGCTTTTCGCTGAGCTTGGTCAGCTGGACGCCCAGCTTTTCGAGGTGCAGCGCCGCGACCTTCTCATCGAGGTGCTTGGGCAGGACATAGACTTCGTTCTTGTACTGCTCGTTCTTGGTGAACAGCTCGATCTGGGCCAGCGTCTGGTTGGTGAAGCTGGCCGACATCACGAAGCTGGGGTGGCCGGTAGCGCAGCCCAGGTTCACCAGGCGGCCCTTGGCCAGCACGATGATCTGCTTGCCGTCCGGGAATTCGACCAGGTCGGTACCCGGCTTCACTTCGGTCCACTTGTAATTGTCGAGCGCGGCGATCTGGATCTCGCTGTCGAAGTGGCCGATGTTGCAGACGATGCTCATCGGCTTCATCGCCTTCATGTGTTCGGCGGTGATCACGTCCTCGTTGCCGGTGGCGGTGACGAAGATGTCGCAACGCTTCACCGCTTCTTCCATGGTGACGACTTCATAGCCTTCCATGGCGGCCTGCAGCGCGCAGATCGGATCGATTTCGGTGACCATCACGCGGGCGCCGCCCTGGCGCAGCGAAGCGGCCGAACCCTTGCCGACATCGCCGAAGCCGGCCACGCAGGCGACCTTGCCGGCGAGCATCACGTCGGTGGCACGGCGGATCGCGTCGACCAGCGATTCCTTGCAGCCATAAAGGTTGTCGAACTTCGACTTGGTGACGCTGTCATTTACGTTGATCGCCGGGAACGGCAGCTTGCCGTCCTTGGCGATCTGGTAAAGGCGGTGCACGCCGGTGGTGGTTTCTTCCGAGACGCCCTTGATGTGGGCGACCGACATGGTGAGGTAGCCGGGCTTGCGCTTGAGGAAGGCCTTCAGTGCGCGGCAGAACTCGATTTCCTCGGCATTGGTGGGCTCGAACAGGTCTTCACCCGCTTCGACCCGCGCGCCCCAAAGCGCGAACATGGTGGCATCGCCACCATCGTCGAGGATCATGTTGGCAGTGCGGCCGGTGCCATCGTCCCAGTCGAAGATCGAACCGACATAGTCCCAGTAATCGGCCAGGCTTTCACCCTTGATCGCGAAGACCGGGATGCCCGCGGCGGCAATCGCGGCGGCGGCGTGGTCCTGCGTCGAGAAGATATTGCAGGTGGCCCAGCGCACTTCGGCACCCAGCGCGACCAGCGTTTCGATCAGCACGGCGGTCTGGATCGTCATGTGCAGCGAACCGGTGATCCGCGCACCCTTCAGCGGCTTGCTCTCGCCAAATTCCTGGCGCAGCGCCATCAGTCCGGGCATTTCGGTTTCGGCGATCCGGATTTCGGCGCGGCCGAAGTCGGCAAGGCCGATGTCGGCAATGGCATAGTCGTGAGTCTGGGCAGCGGTGGCCACGGGTCTTCTCCTGAACAGCGGGAGCCGCCGCAGAAGGCAGGCGGCTCCGGTAATGCGCCGCCCTTAGCCGTTCACCCTTTTGGAGGCAAATATAAAGATTGCTTTATATGTTCCTCGGAACGCTACCGCGCCCAGGCGAAGCGCGGTGTGCCGCTACCCGCCAGCAGCTGGTCAGCCGCTTCCAGCAGCACGGCCGAACCCTGGGCATTGGCCAGCCCCCGCGCCGCGACCTTCAGCTGGGCGCAAGTCAGCCAGGGGTGGCCCTGGCCATAGCTGTTGGCCATGGTCACGCTGACCCGGTCGAGCGCGCGCTCTGCTCCGCCAGTCCCGAACCGCGCGGCATAGGCAGCTTTCAGCTGGTCGCTGGCACCGTTCAACACCGCAATGTGCCGGGTGGTGAAGCGCTGGTAGTCAGGCTGGAAATTGTCCGCCGTGTTGCGACACCTGAGGCCGGTGACCATCAGCATGATATCCAGCCGCCGCAGCTGCTCGGCCTGCTGGACCGGATTGGCCATCGCCGGTGCCGTCAGCAGCAATCCCGTAGCCGCGAGGCCCGCCAGCCCTCCTGTGATGCGTCTCATTGCCAGTCTCCCTCAGGCGGGACCCTGTTCCCGCTTGTTGAAGACTGCGCCCTTGCGTTTACCCGTTCTTAAACCGGCGCGGTAAAGCGAAATTAACCATCCGCGGCGGTTGCCCTGCCGCCCGCACCGACTATATCGCCAAGGCAAGCCTACCCCCACTGTTCAGGAGAACGAAAATGACGATTGCTGTTGGCGACAAGCTGCCCGACGTGAAGCTGGTCAAGGCCACCGAAAACGGCCCGGAAGCCGTGCAGAGCGCGGACTATTTCAAGGGCAAGCGCGTGGCGCTGTTCTCCGTTCCGGGTGCCTTCACCCCGACCTGCTCGGCCAAGCACCTGCCGGGCTTCGTCGAGAAGGCCGATGAACTGAAGGCCAAGGGGATCGACGAAATCGTCGGCACCGCGGTCAACGATCCCTTCGTGATGGGTGCCTGGAACAAGGCCGCCGGTTCGTCGGACATCACCATGCTGGCCGATGGCAACGCCGATTTCGCCAAGGCGCTGGACCTGACCATGGACGGTTCGGGCTTTGGCCTGGGCCTGCGCGGCCAGCGCTTCTCGATGGTCGTCAATGATGGCGTGGTCGAACAGCTCCACGTCGAAGCGCCGGGTGAGTTCAAGGTCAGCTCGGCCGACTACCTGCTCGAGAACCTCTGAGCCAATGGACTGGGGGCAGCTGGCCATCAAGGCCCTGATTTCAGGCGTCCTGATCGCCGCTGCCTCCGAAGTGGCCCGCCGCAGCCCCGGCTGGGGCGGGCTGATCGCCAGCCTGCCGCTGGTTTCGACCCTCGCGATGATCTGGCTGTGGCGCGATACCGGCGATACGGCCCGCGTCGCCACCATGGCGCTGTCATCCAGCCTCTATGTGCTGGCCTCGCTGCCCGCCTTTGTCATCCTGGCCATGCTGCTGCGCAAGGGCGTGGCTTTCCCCGCCGCAATGGTCGCTTTCGCCGTAACCGGCTGGATCGGCTATGTGCTGATGCAGTTTGCGGGCAGGCGGCTTGGCTGGCCGGTCTGATCAGCCGGGAATCGCATAGGTCACCACAGCCTGCGCAACGACATTGTCCGGCGCATCCTGCCACAGCCGGCAATCGACCGTCGCCAGCCGCTTGCCCAGCTTCAGCAATTCGGCATCGCAATGGACCGCGCGCAATTGTACTCCGCGCAGGAACGAGAAGTTGAGGTTGCTGGTCACCGCCATGGCGACCGGGCCGATGTGCGCCAGAATCACCGCATAGGCCGCCCGGTCGGCCAGCCCCATCTGGGTGGGGCCAGAGACCAAATTGCCGGGGCGCAGGTGGCGCTCGTCCGGTTCCAGCACCAGCCGCACCCGGCCGGGCCGGATTTCGACTATGCTGGTGCTGTCCTTGCCTTCACGGGTCGGGAACGCCCGGTCGAAGAACGCTTCCAGTTCGGCAACGTCCATCACCGGCACAGGCGCAGCCATCTCAATAACCCATCAGGCTGAGCACTTCCTTGCGGCTGCGGTCATCGTCGAGGAAACAGCCCAGCAGGCGGCTGGTCACCATGCCCACGCCCGGCGTGCGTACGCCGCGCCCGGTCATGCAACCATGTTGCGCCTCGATCACCACGGCCACGCCATGCGGCTGCAAGTGATCCCAGATGCACTGGGCGACTTCCGCCGTCAGCCGTTCCTGGATCTGCAGGCGGCGGGCATAGCCGTGCAGCACGCGCGCCAGCTTGGAAATGCCGACCACGCGGTTCTTGGGCATATAGGCGATCGCCGCCTTGCCGGTGATCGGGGCCATGTGGTGTTCGCAGTGCGACTGGAACGGAATGTCCTTCAACAGGACCAGCTCATCATAGCCGCCCACTTCCTCGAACTGGCGCGAGAGGTGGACAGCGGGATCCTCGCCATAGCCCTGGCAGTATTCCTTCCAGGCGCGCGCGACGCGCGCGGGCGTATCGAGCAGGCCTTCGCGCTGCGGATCGTCGCCCGACCAGCGGATCAGCGTGCGGATCGCCTCCTGCACGTGATCGGGCACCGGCAGCTTGCCGTCTTCATCGTGATCGTGATCGCAGCTCATTTCAGTCCCTCCAGTCGCGGGCGGCGCAAAAAGCTGCCGCGGCGAAACAGCCCCCGACGCTTGCTGAACGGCTCGAACAGTTCTTCGGGCCGTTCGGGATCGAACAGGGCGTGGTCAGCCACCGCTCTCTCTGTTTCAGTGAGGGCGCGCAAGGCAAAAGGTTCAAGGAACTTGCCCCGGCGCGGCGCATTTTCGATCAGGGCAAGCATCGATGGATCCCGCTCCAGCGCGGCTGCCACCTCGCGCCGGGGCAGGCCGAGATGTTCGGCCAGCAGGGCATGGCGCACCTTGGTGATGCCCGGCCGGGCATGACCATTGCCGGGCCGCGCGGCATCGATGAACAGGTCGCATTCGCTATCCAGCCCCAGCGAGCGGTTGTTCATGTTGGCCGAGCCGATCCGCAGCACTTCGTCATCGACGATCATCATCTTGGAATGGACATAGATCGGCGCGCCGGCGGCATTGCGCGGCACATAGATGCGGAAGCGCTGGCGGTGATCGCGTTCGGCTATGGCATGGGCCAGCCGCACCCGCGCCCCGTCCATCGCCACCACTTCCAGCCAGCCTTCGGCGGTTAGCGGGTTGATCAGCACGATTTCCGGCGGATCCGGCTCGCTCACCCGCTCGGCAATCGCCTCGGCAATGGTGCGCGAGGCGAAGTACTGGCTTTCGGCGTAAATGAAGCGCTTCGCGCGGCGGATATGTTCAAGGAACAGCGCCTCTACCTCGCGCACTTCGCTGATCCCGTTCCAGGCCGAACGGGTGCGGGCAATGCCCACCTCGACATCGGTGAAATCCGGTTTCAGGTTATGCGGCCAGGGGCTGGTGATCTGCGGTTCGCACGGTTCCAGCGGCGGCGCGCCGGACTGGGCCCAGCGTTCCCGGCCCAGTTCGGCCAGGGCCACGGCCACTTCGCCTTCGACCAGCAGCGACAGATCATGCCACGGGGCAAAGACCTTGGGCGAAAAGGGCATCCGGCGGCGCAGATCGCCCTCGCGGTGTTCGGGCGTATCCCAGCGATAACCGGTCATGTCGATCCCGCCGCAAACCGCAAAGCGATCGTCGATCACGATCACTTTCTGGTGATGGCTGCACCCCAGCGGATGCGCGGAATCGAACTTGAAGTCGATCGACGGATTGCGCCACCAGCGGAACAGGTCGAGGATCATCGACCCCCGGAAGATGAACTTCAGCGCGCCGAAGTTCCATTTCAGCACCCGCACCTGCAAGCCGCGGGTGCGCTTGACCAGCCAGATCATGAAGGGGCCAAGCCGGGCGGGCTGCTCCAGCCGGTCGGGCTTGCTCCACCACCGCCGCCCCTGGCCCAAGTGGATACGAGTATCGAAATCCCAGCCGATCATCATGATCCGCTGGCGCGCACGCAGCAGCGCCTGCTGCATCAGCGCGTAGTAGGGCGCGGCGTCGATTACCACGTGCACGCGGCTGGCCCTGGCAAAGCGCCAGGCCGAGGGACTGCCGGATGAAGGTTGATCGGCCACGGCCCTTCCTATCCCCCGCCAAGTGCGGCGTCACGCCCCGCGCAGCTTTTCCGCGCGCGCGCCCTGTGACATGGGAGGCGGGTGAGCGAACCGCAATCCCCCGGCCCGGCCGCGCCGGCCGCCCTGCCCCGCCCCCGCCCGCTGCATGCGCGGCTGTTGCTGGCCCTGCTGGCCCTGGCCGCCGCCGCGCTGTACCTGCCGGGGCTGGACCGGGTCCGCGCCTCGATCTGGGATGAGGCCTATTACCTCTCCACCTCGGCCCGCTATGCCGCAGGGCAAGCGCATTTCGCCGCGCATCCGCCACTGGGCACCATGCTGATCGCCGTCGGCACCGTCCTTGTCGCGGACAACGACCGGGTCGACTGGAAACCGCTGGGGGCCGAGCGCGCTGTTGCCGACAAGGTTATGCCAAAGGACTTCGACTGGGGGGGAATGCGCATTCTGCCCGCGCTGTTCGGGGTGGCCTGCATTGTCCTGTTCGGCGCCTTGCTGCTGGAACTGACCGGCAGCCTGGTTGCGACCGCGCTGTTTTCAGCCCTGCTGCTGTTCGACACGGCGATTGCAGTGCAGATCCGCAGCGCCCAGCTCGATGCCTTCCAGCTCGCCTTCGTGATCGGGGCCTTGTGGGCGCTGGTCCGGGCCTGGCGAACCGGCAGCTATGTGGCGCTGTTCGCCTTCGGGGCGCTGGTCATGGCCGCCGCGCTGGTGCGGGCCAATGCCCTGATCCTGGGCGCGCTGGCCGTGCCGATCCTGTGGCGGCAAGTGGCCGCGCGCGACTGGGCGGCGCTGTGGCGCACCTGCCTCGCGGGCGGACTGGGCGCGCTGCTGGCGCTGGGCCTGACCCTGACGGCTAACCTGGCCGCCACCCCCAACCCGCCCGATCCGGCCACCGAGATGGGGCGGATGGACCTGCCCTTCTTCTCGCCCGAACAGCGCGCCGCCCAGGCCCGCGGCGCGCTCGATCCGGCGCGCTATCCGGCGGCAGCGCGCGATATCGTGGCCTTCATGCAGCATGACCTGGCGATCATGCCGCCCACCGACGCGCACGGATCGCGCCCGTGGGAATGGCTGCTGGGACGCGGCCTGATCGCCTATCGCTCGGACGTGGATGTCAGCCCGCCCTGGGCAATCGGCCTCATTCCCAACGCTGTTGTCTGGCTGATCGCGCTGGCCGGCGTCGTGGCCTGCGCCTTTCCGGGGCGGCTGCGCAACGATCCGCTGCGGGCATTGCTGCTGGGCGGATGGCTGATCACGCTGGGCGCTCTGCTGGCGCTCGACGGATCGCGGGTGCTCTATCTCTACCACTATTTCATCCCGCTGCTGTTCGGCCTGGCCCTGGCCGCACGGGAGTGGTCAAGCGCCCGGCTGGGCTGGCGCCCGGCGCTGGTCGTCGCAGTCCTGGCCGGTGCCTATGGCGCGCTGCGGCTACCGATTGCGCTGGGCCTGCCGACGGGCTGAGGACAACAAAAAACCCCGCTGGCATGACCAGCGGGGTTTTTGGCGCGCCCGGAACGATTCGAACGTCCGACCCTCAGATTCGTAGTCTGATGCTCTATCCAGCTGAGCTACGGGCGCGTTGGAGAGGCGCACATAGGCAGGTCATTCGCGCTTGGCAAGCGGCTAAATGACCTTTTGCAAAGCCTTGGCCAGCGGCACGTCCAGCGGCGGCATGGGCAGGTCCGGCAGGGCTTCGGCATGGGTCCAGGCCAGCCCCGCGCCGACCAGGCAGCGCGGCGCGCCTTGCCAGCGGCGGCAGGTGTAAAGGTTCAGGACATAGGGGTTACCCGGCAGCTCCGCGCGCGCCAGCCAGGCCAGGTCAGCCGGATCGACCGTGATCCCCAGTTCCTCTGCCAGTTCCCGAACAAGCGCGGATTCGGGGGTTTCGGCGGGATCAACCTTGCCTCCGGGAAACTCCCACAAGCCGCCTTCAGCCTCGCCATGGCGGCGCTGGTGCATCAGCACGCGCCCCTGCTGATCGATCAGGGCTGCTGCAACCACCAGGATGGCTGTCGGATTTTTTTGCATCGTCAACAACTCCTTAAACCATTCCTTAGGGATGATCTGCGATGAACCGCGAAAGGCCCGCATTATTTGCGAGGGAGCGCCATGAAGATCGCAATACTCAAGCGGCTGATCCGTGACCAGCGGGGCACCTCTGCGCTCGAGATGGGCCTGATCGCCTGCATGATCGTGCTTGCGATGTTTGCGGCCCTCCAGGGCTTCGCCAACGAGAACGACCGCACCTGGATTTCGATCTCCAGCAAGGTGTCAGAAGCCTCGCAAAAGGCAAACGCAGGTTAAACATTTTTCAAGACTTTACCCTTAGCCCGGTGATTGCTCGATCCGGGTGACAGGGAAAGAGCCGGGTACTTTGAGACTGCCAACAGGAGACTGACCATGAAGTTCATCAACAAGCTGTTCCGTGACGAAGCTGGTGCCACCGCCATCGAATACGGCCTGATCGCCGCCCTCATCGCCGTTGCCGCGATCACCGCGATGCAGGGCCTGGGCAACGAACTGCAGACCACCTTCACCACCACCAAGGATGCGATGTCGACCGCGAACGCTTCGGCTTAGTAATCGACCCGTCCGGGAACGGACAAAGATCAGGGGCGGCAGGGAAACCTGCCGCCCCTTTTCGTTTGGACACCCAGAAAACGCCGAAAATCAGTAGGTAACCAGCTTGACCCTTTGCCCCGGCACCAGCCGGCTTGATGCGGTCAGGCCATTCAGCACCAGGAACCGGTCGAGCGGCGCATCGCTGAAAGCCATCCGCTGGCCCAGTGATTGTACGGTGTCGCCTGCCTTGACAGTTACCAGGGTGACCTTGCGCGGCTTGATTGCCGTAGCCTCGCTGTCCGAGATCCGCCGCAGCGAACGGTACATCGGATCGAACACCGCCGCGCTTCCGGCCGCGGCGATCGTCACGAAGTGATAGGCCCGATCGCGGGCGAACTCATAAGCGAACACCGTCACGTCGACCGTGCTGCTGCCGGTATTCACCCGCGTGGTGGCATAGGCGGTCGGCAGGCCGTTGATCGTGGTGCGGCCGATCGGGCCGGGATCGATCCGGGCCTGGCCCTGTTCGGTCAGCCCGCCGAACACGGCGCGGACATAGCTGTCGAGATCGCCCGAATAGGGCCCAGTGGAGAACTGCCCGCGCCCGGACTGGCCATTGATCGCCACGGCGCGGGTGCCGTTCATCATGTAGAACCCGGCCGGCGCTTCGTAAGCGAGCCTGAGGTCGGGGTGGGTAAACCGGCGACCATCGACGATCCCCTGCTTGGGATCGTCGCCATAGGTCATGCCAGCAATCCGGCCCAGGAAGATGTCGCGATTGGTCACCCCGCTCGGGCTGGTCCCGGCCCGGGCCAGCGCCGCCCGCACGCGCGAGGCGGGATCAGGGTGAGTCGAGGCCCATTCGGGCACCTTGGCATTCGATCCCATCAGCCGCGCATCGAGCGCATTCTGGTTCGCGAGCGATTGCAGGACAGTGCCCATCGCCCGCGGATCGTATCCGGCCCGGCGCAGATATTCGACACCGAGGTTGTCGGATTCGGTTTCCTGGCTGCGCGAATAGCGCAGGGTCAGCAGTTGCGATCCCTGCAGGAAGCCGCGCTGGACCACCTGGCCGACCTGGCTGTTGCCCAGCAGCACACCCGACAGCACCGCGCCCAGCACGCCAACCACCGCGTTGCGGGTCGCCGCACTCTGCCGCTTGCGGCCATGCTGGGCCGCAACATGGCCAACCTCGTGCCCCAGCACGGCCGCCAGCTCCGCCTCGCTGTTCATCAGGGCCACCAGCTGACGCGTGACGTAGACATAGCCGCCAGGGATGGCGAAGGCGTTGTTGACCGGCGAGTTCAGCAGGGTGACGGTGAAATCGTTGCGGGCATTGCTGAGCCCGGACTGGACCGCGATGGTCTTGCCCACGGTCTCGACATAGGCGGCCTGCGTCCCCGTTTCCGCGCCGCCGAATTCGGCCAGCAGTTGCGGATGCGCCTTGGCCCCTTCGGCCTTGTCCTTTTCGCTGATCGACTGGACGGGGGCCGCACCCGTCTGGGCCACGCCCACCTCGCCCGGCAGGACCACCAGCCCCGCAACCAGGGCCGCGCCCGCCAGGAAACGGACACGATGTCGGGAGATCTGGTTCATCGAAGGGCTCCTCTCGCTCGGCCGATCTGACCGAGGGCAAGGCTAGGCCCATGGCAAGCGGTTGAAAAGCCCTGTCGCTACGCTTCGCCGATCCGCAGGAACCGCTCTTCGCGCAGGGCCTTGAGCTTGGCCGGGCTGTGCTTGCCCAGCGCGTCCAGTTCCTCGCCGATGGCCTTGACCAGCGCGGCGATCGCCAGGTCGGGTGCACGATGCGCTCCGCCCACCGGCTCCTTCACGATCCGGTCGATCACGCCCAGCGCCAAGAGGTCCTGGGCAGTCACCTTCATCGCCTCGGCCGCATCGGCCGCTTTTTCCGAGGTACGCCAAAGGATCGAGGCGCAGCCTTCGGGCGAGATCACCGAATAGACCGCATGTTCGAACATCAGCACCCGCTCGGCACTGGCCAGCGCGACTGCTCCGCCCGAGCCGCCCTCACCCACGATCGCGGCCACCATTGGCACGTCCAGCGCCAGGCAGGCCTCGGTCGACCGGGCGATGGCTTCGGCCTGGCCGCGCTCTTCGGCCTCGATCCCGGGAAAGGCGCCGGAGGTATCGACCAGGGTGACCACCGGCAGCTTGAAGCGGCTGGCCAGCTCCATCAGGCGGATCGCCTTGCGATAGCCTTCGGGCTTGCCCATGCCGAAATTGTGCCTGATCCGGCTCTGCGTGTCGTGGCCCTTCTCATGCCCGATCAGCATTACGCGCGGGCCATCGCCATTGGTGCCCAGCCGGGCGAATCCGCCGATGATCGCCTGATCCTCGCCAAAGCAGCGGTCTCCGCCCAGCGGCACGAAATCGCTGAAGCCCTGGGCGACGAAATCGCGGAAGTGCGGGCGCATTGGATGGCGCGCCACCTGGGTCTTCTGCCAGGGGGTCAGCGCGGCATAAGTGCTGGCAAGCAGGTCGGCGCTCTTGGTTTCAAGCCGCCGCAGTTCGGACGAAATGTCCACATCGCCGCCACTGGCCGTTTCGCGCAGTTCGGCGATCCGGGCTTCCAGTGCCGCAACGGGCTTTTCGAACTCCAGGTACGAGATCATGCCCCGTGCGCTAGCCCGCCCGGCGACGTTGGGCAAGGGGATGACGCGCGTTGACCAGTTCGACCAGTCGCGCCGAATCGACATGGGTATAGATCTGCGTCGTCGCGATATCGGCGTGGCCGAGCAGCGTTTGCAGCACGCGCAGGTCCGCTCCCCCTTCCAGCAGGTGCGTGGCAAAGGCATGGCGCAGCACGTGCGGGCTGACCTTTTCGGGATCGATCCCGGCACGGCCGGCGAGGGCCCGCAACAACTGGAACAGCCGCACCCGCGTCAGGTGGCCGGACTGCCCGGTCGAGGGGAACAGCAATCGGCCCTTATCGCCCCGCACCGCCAGCCAGCGCGACAGCGCCTGCCGCGCCCGGGTGCTGACGGGCACCAGCCGCTGCTGCCCGCCCTTGCCGGTAATCGTCAGGAATGGCGCATCGCGCGGGACGGCGGCAAGCGGAAGTGAAACCAGTTCGGTCGCGCGCAGGCCCGAGCCATAGAGCAGTTCCAGCAGGGTCAGCAGCCGCACCGCCTCGGGCCGGTCAGCCGCCGCCTCCGCCTCGGCTGTGGCGAACAGCGCCTCGACCTCGGCGTGGGACAGGATCCGGGGCAGCGGCCGACGGCTGCGTGGGCGCGGCAGGGCGGGCGATGGATCGTCGGCCCGCCATTGCTCGTCGACCAGGAAGCCGAAGCACTGGCGCAGGGCGGAGCAACGCCGCGCCAGGCTGGACGGGGCCAGGCTGGCCCAATGCTGCGCCAGCCGTTCCACCCCGGCGCGGTCGGCCCCGGCCAGCGGACCGATCAGCGCCTCGGCAGCGGCAAGATCACGGGTATAGGCGGCCAGGGTATTGGCCGCAGCGCCGCGTTCGGCGGCCAGCATGGCCAGGAAGGCCTGCGCCCCGGCAGACAGGGGATCAGGCGCGGGCAACGGCCTCGGCGGCGATCATCCGCGCCTCGGCGGAAAGGCCGACGCGATTCAGCGCCGAAACGATGTGGTAGAGATGGACGCTGGTCATCTTGTCCCAGCCATCGCCCTGCATCCCCACGCCCGCCAGCAGCACCACCAGCACGGGGTTGTTGGCATCGGCCGCCTGCGTGATCAGCCGGGTCCAGCGAGTCTGGCGGTTGAGATCGATCGCCACCTTGTCCGAAAAATCAGCCACGGCGCCCGGTTCGACCCGGCCCAGCCCGGCAAGGCCCGCCAGCAGGAAGCGCGACTTGCGGTGATTGTCGCTCTCGTCATTGTCGTAGAACGAATCGAGCGCGCTGCCCGGCACCGGGGTGGGGCGCGCCGGGGCGGCCAGCACCAGCTGCGCCCAGGCGAGCGAACCCACATCGGCCATCTCGGCCCAGCGCAGCGCATTGCCATCCAGACCGGCGGCCAGCATCGAGGCGATCAGGTCGGCGCTCTGGTCGGCAAAGGCGCTGCCCGGCGGCATGCGCGCGGCGGCATAGGCGGTCAGCACCTGGCGTGAATAGCGGACCTGCGGGCTGTCCGCCGCGTCCCACAACTGGCTGATTGCAGCCATCCGGGCGTCAGGCGTCTCCCCGGTATAGGCCGTGCGCAGCAGGGCGGCGCGATCGGCCCATTCGCCGGTGATGTCTTCCTGGGCATAGATCTGGCCATAAAGGTCAACCATCGCCGCGCTGGACAGGATGCCCAGGCCAGCGGCCCGGTCCGCCCCGGCCGCGCGCGTTGTCAGCGGCAGCATCGGCGCAGTGGCAGAGGCCAGGGTATAGCGCAGCGGCGCATTGCGCAGCAGCTCCGCCGGGGGTTCCAGCCCGACGGCAATGGTAAAGGCATAGCGCCAGGGGTTGAGCTCGCTCACCCCATCCCATTCGATCGTCACCGCCCGGCGCGCAGAGCCTGCCGCACCGGCGTATTTCTGGGCCAGCAGCATGTCGATCTTGGGCCAGACCTTGCCGCCCTCCATCCGGTCGAGCGCGGCCATGGCCGCGGCACCGTCGCCCGAAAAGGCCTGGCAGACGGTGCGCAGCACCCGCCATTCGGCATCCTTGCGCGCCCCGCCCTGGACCGAGGCCACCGGGCAGATCCCGGTAATGTCGGCGGTAAAGGCATAGGCATCCAGCGCGGCGCGGGTCAAGGCATCGGTATAGTTTCCGGCATCGACATCCTGGACCACGGCGCGGGCCGCCTCGCCCTCGCCCATCCGCACCAGCAGGGCGGCGCGCAGGCCGGCAAAGTCGGCCGGGTTCATCCCCGCCGGAGCATCCAGCCGCGAGGCCAGCGCGCGGCGGAGCAGGATATGGCCCCAGCGCGAGACCAGCGGCCCCTTGTTGCCGTCCAGCGTTGCCTTGACCAGGGCCGCGTTCTGCCGCGCCAGCGATCCGGCGGGCAGGCCACCCTCGTAACTGGCCAGCACGCCCACCTGCCGCAGCGAGCGGCGCGCGGCGGCGGGCATGTCGGACCGGGGCTTCAGGCCCAGCAATTCGTCCAGCTGCTCGGGCGACATCGCCTCAAGCTCTTGCAGCGTTGGCAGTTTCACGCCCGCGGGCAGCGCAGGGACAGCCCCCGCCGCACCGGGCACGGCCTCGACTACCGGAACCGAAACTGATCCAGCGGGCGTGGCGGCATTGCTGCCCCTGGTCACCGTGGGGGTCGCGGGCGGACTGGCGGCGCGGGTGGCGCTGGGCCGGGGACGGTCAAAGCCGGGCGGCAGCAGCGATTCCGGCGCGTCCTGCGCCACGACCAGCGCGGACGACAGGGCCAAGACGGTGCCGCCCGCCAGCAGGATCAGGTTGCGTCTCATGGCCGCACCTCGGGCAGGGAAACGGGTTCGGCGATCAGCCGCAGCGGCTCCTTGCCGGCGTCCTGCCAGGCCAGGCCCAGCAGCCCGGCCAGCGCCACCAGCAGCGCCGTTCCACCGATCAGCCACCCCGTTCGCACCCTCACCGCCACACTCATTCCTTCACGTCCGATGCTTGCACACGCGGTTAGCCTATCTATAGGCAGGCCCGCAATGGACCATGACGCAACCGAGCTGTCAGCGGCACAGATCGCCGCGATCGCCAACCGGATCGACCGGCCGGTGGTGCTGGTTGGCATGATGGGCACGGGCAAATCGAGCATCGGCAAACGGCTGGCCGCGCTGCTCAACCTGCCTTTCGTCGATGCCGACGAGGCGATCGAGGAAGCCGCGCAGCTGACCATCGCGGAAATCTTCGAGCGCCACGGCGAGGCCCATTTCCGCGACGGCGAACGCCGGGTGATCGCGCGGCTGATGGATGGGGCCAATCCCGCTGAACGCCGCAAGATCATCGCGACTGGCGGCGGGGCCTTCGTCAATCCGGAAACCCGGGCGCTGATCCTCGACCAGGCGATCACCGTCTGGCTCGATGCCGATGTCGATACGCTGGTGGAGCGCACCGGCCGCAAGGATACCCGCCCCCTGCTGCGCCAGGGTGACCCGCGCGAGATCCTGACCCGCCTGCGTACCGAACGCGCGCCCGCCTATGCCGAGGCACCGATCCATGTCATGTCGGGGCGCGGGCCCGCCAGCCGCACCGTGACGCGGGTCCTGCAGGAGATCGACAAATGGCTGTGATCCCGGTCGACATCGCCGGCCGCCCTTACGAGGTCCACGTCGGTGCCGGCCTGCTGGCCGAACTGGTCCCGCTCTGCGCAGGGCGGCTGCGCAAGCGCAGCGTGCCGGTGGTGACCGATGCCAATGTCCACGCCCGCTGGGGCGCGGTGGTGGAAAATGCGCTCCACGCCCACGGGCATGAGGCAGCCTGGCGGATCCTGCCCCCCGGCGAGGCAACCAAGAGCTGGGAGCAGCTGGCAGCCACGGTCGACTGGCTGCTGGCCGAGGAAGTGGAACGCGGCGATCACGTGCTGGCGCTGGGCGGCGGGGTGATCGGTGATCTCACCGGCTTTGCCGCCTCGATCCTGAAGCGCGGCTGCAATTTCATCCAGATCCCCACCACGCTGCTGGCCCAGGTCGATTCGAGCGTCGGCGGCAAGACCGCGATCAATACCCCGGCGGGCAAGAACCTGGTTGGTGCCTTCCACCAGCCCTCGCTGGTCCTGGCCGACCTCGCCGTGCTCGACAGCCTGCCCCGGCGCGAGCTGCTCGCCGGCTACGCCGAAGTGGTGAAATACGGCCTGCTGGGCGATGCCGATTTCTTCCGCTGGTGCCAGGCCCATGGCGCGGCCATGCTGGCGGGCGATGCGCGCTCACGCGAATATGCCGTCAGCCACTCGGTCGCCGCCAAGGCCCGGATCGTCAAGGCAGACGAGCGCGAGACGCTGGGCCTGCGCGCCCTCCTCAACCTTGGCCATACCTTCGGCCATGCGCTCGAAGCCCAGACCGGCTTTTCCGACCGGCTGCTGCATGGCGAAGGCGTGGCCCTCGGCATGGTCCTCGCCGGCCGCTTCTCCGCCCGCCGCGGCCTGATCCCGGCCGCCAGCGCCGAAGCCATCGCCAGCCACTTCGCCGATCTGGGCATGGCGAGCGAGATTGCCACGCTCGGCCTCGACTGCGATGGCCAGGCCCTCGTCGCCCACATGCTCCACGACAAGAAGATGGACGCCGGCACCCTGCCCTTCATCCTGCTGAAGAGCATTGGCGAGGCCTTCCTGGCGAAGGATGTGGACCTGGGCGAGGTTGCGGCGTTTCTGGACGGGGAACTGGCGCGGTAATCGCTTGCGCCCGCGCGCAACCACGCTAACCCCTTACTTACGAAACCATCCGGGGGGGATGCGATGACTGTTTCCGAAGCCACGCCAGAGCTTGAACTGCCCGCGCATGACCGCGCCTTCCTGGGCCACCCCAAGGGCCTGGGTTACCTCGCCTTTGTCGAGGGGTGTGAGCGGTTTTCGTACTATTCCATGCAGACGCTACTGGTGCTCTACATGGTCAAGTATCTGCTGCTGCCGGAGAATATCACCGGCGTGATCGGGCTGCAGTGGCTGCAAGCCATCGCCTATGACGGCAAGGAAGGTCAGCCGCTCGCCTCGGCTATCTTCGGAGACTATTCAAGCCTGGTTTACCTGACGCCCATCGCGGGCGGTCTGATTGCCGACCGATGGCTGGGCCGGCGCGCGACCCTGCTGGCAGGCGCGGTGGTGATGGCGATCGGCCATTTCCTGATGGCCTTTGAGGGGCTGTTCCTGTTTGCCCTGCTGGCGCTGGTCGTCGGCGTCGGGCTGTTCAAGGGCAACATCGCCAGCCAGGTGGGAGAACTCTACGGCCCCAAGGACCTGCGCCGGGCGATGGCCTTTCAGATCTTCTACATCGCGATCAACGTCAGCGTGATCATCGCGCCGCTGATTTCGGGCACGCTGGGTGAGAAGGTGGGCTGGCATTACGGCTTTGGGACGGCCGGGGTGGTGATGGTCGCGGGCCTGCTGCTCTACATCAAGGCCGGGCCCTGGCTGCCCAAGGAGGACAGGGCGGCGGACGCCAGGGCTTCGGCGGACGGGATCGATGGCAAGCGCCTGCTGGGCTTTACCGCCGCTGCGCTGCTGGCGTTGTTCGCGCTGGGCAAGGTCGTGCCGGACTTCGCAGCCATCGGCATTTCGGGGGAAGTGGGCCTGGCCGTTGCGCTCGGCCTGCTGGCGGCAGTCGCCGCCGCCGACCGGCCCCGCGTCTTCGCGCTGCTCATGCTGATCCCGGTCCTGGCCCTGGCCATGCTGACCAATCAGCAGATCTTCAACGCCTACCTGGTCTGGGCCGACGAGCATTTCCAGCTGACCTTCTTCGGCACCACACTGCCCACCAGTTACATGATCACAATCGATGCGGCGCTCAGCTTCTCGATGCTGGCGGCGGTCGCGCTCTACTGGAAATGGCGCAGCGACAAGGGCGGCAGGGAGCCGGACGAGATCGGCAAGATGATCATCGGCAGCTTCTTCGTGATCGGCGGCGGGCTGTGTCTTTACCTCGCAGCCATTACACAGGGTACAGGCAAGATCGGGCTGTTCTGGCCGGTGATGTTCCACCTGCTGAACTCGATCGGCTTTGCCCACATCATGCCGGTCAGCCTGGCGCTGTTCACCAAGGTGGCGCCCAAGGCGATCGTCGCGACAGTGGTGGGGATCTATTACCTGACCTTCTTCACCGCCAACAAGACGGTGGGGATCATCGGCGGCTGGTATTCGACAATGGACACGCCAACGTTTTGGCTGGTCCATGTCGGCACGGCGGTGGCAGGGCTGATCGGCTTTATCGGCTTCAAGATGGTGATCGGCCAGCGGCTGAATGATGCCTAGCCGAACAGGGCGATCGACTGCATCCCGGCGGCCACCGCCTCGCCATCGGCGTTCCAGATACCCATGTCCTGGCTGGAGCAGCCGTGCTCGGCATAGTTGCCGGCGGCGCGCAGCAGCCACCAGCCATCGCGGCTGACTGGGGCCGGAGTCAGCAGGTTGACGATCCAGGTCATCGAGCTGATCGCCGTGCCCTTGCTCATCAGCGGCATGACGCCGGGCGGCAGGGCATCGGCGCAAAGCAGCAGCTCAACCATCGGATCGAGCCCGGCCTTGTCCTTGAGCCGGACCCACCAGACCAGTTCGGGCTGCTTGTCCTCGCTGCGCGGCATGGCAAAGCGCCGCTCGAAATTGCGGGTAAAGCCGGGGCCGAGGTGCTCGGGCAGGATCGCAGCCTCGTCCACCTGGATCAGCCCCTTGGGCGGCGGCGCATCGTGGAGGTGCAGACTGCTCTCCACCGGGCCCATGAAGACGAAGGTCGCGGTCAGGCCAACGCCGGCCTCACCAGTGACTTCGGCACTGACCCAGGTGGCATTGCGGCCGCGCCGCAGCACGCGGGTGGCAACTTCCACCTCGCCCGCCAGCGGGCCGACAAAGTTGATCGTGGCCGAACGCAGCGGAGGCAGATCGTCCGCCACCTTGCGCGCGGCCTCCAGTGCCAGCGCAGAGGACAGCCCGCCGTATGAGGTGCGCCCCTGCATCCACTCTTCGGGGATCGTGGCGACGAGACCGGTTGCGGTCGGGCGGGCAGCGGCTAGGATCGAAGGCAGGCTCATGGGCTTTCCTTTGACGTAAACGGAAACCCCGTCAAGGCAGGTGGCGAAATGCAATTCATCGACCTCTCGATCCCGATCACCAACCACGTCGTCTCCGACCCGCCGGTGATGCGGCCCCAGATCCACTACACCACGCACGAGACCAGCTGGGAACAGATCGCCATGTTCTTTCCCGGCCTCGAGAAGGACGATCTGCCCGATGGTGAAGGCTGGGCGGTGGAAACGCTGACCCTTTCCACTCACAACGGCACCCACATGGACGCGCCGTGGCATTACCATTCAACCACCGACAGCGGTGCGCGCAAGGCCCCCAGCATCGACGAAGCTCCGCTTGACCGGTTCTTCCGCCCCGGCGTGAAGCTGGATTTCAGCGCGCTTCCCCACGGCACCGTGATCAGCGCCGCACAGGTCGAGGCGGAGCTTGAGCGGATCGGCTACACCCTGCAGCCACTCGATATCGTGCTGGTCCAGTCCGGCGCGGTCTATGGGACGGAGAACTTCACCGATCAGGGCGTGGGCCTTGGCGCGGAAGCGACGCTCTACCTCACCGAACGCGGGGTGGAGGTAGTCGGCACCGATGCCTGGTCTTGGGATGCCCCGTTCAGCCACACCGCCCGCCGCTGGGCGGAAAAACGCGATCCAGCGATCATCTGGGAAGGCCACAAGGCTGGCCGCATCCGCCCCTATTGGCAGATCGAAAAGCTGACCAACCTGGCCGCCCTGCCCCCCTTCGGCTTCACGCTCAGCTGCTTTCCGGTAAAGATCGAAGGGGCCAGCGCCGGGTGGATCCGGGCGGTGGCGATGGTCGATCAGGGATGAGCGGCCACGACCACTTCCGGATCGAGCGCAGCGGCGCGGTTACCACCGTATCGCTCAACCGGCCGGAGCGGCGCAATGCCCTGACCCCGGAAATGCTGGTCGCGCTGCGCGAAATCGCCGAGGGCTTTCGCGGCGATGCCGAAACCCGCGCGGTCATCATCCGCAGCGATTGCCCCGATTTCAGCGTAGGTGCCGATATCGGGCGGATGGGCGGTGAAGTGCCAAGCGTGGCCGAACTGCGCCGCACGGCCGAGAACGGCGCCTTGCTGCTCCGCGCGATCCGCGAAATCCACCAGCCGACGCTCTGCCTGGTGCGCGGCGTGGCGACCGGCGGCGGGGCCTGCATCCCCACGGCCTGCGACTTCCGCTTCGGCACCCCCGATGCGCGGATCGGTTATGGCGAGGTGAAGCTGGGCATCAACCTGATGTGGCATGCGCTGCCGCTGGCAATCCAGACCGTCGGGCTTGCCCGGGCCAAGCGCATGGTGATGACCGGCGATCTGTTCGATGCCGAAACCATGCGCGACTGGGGTTTCCTGGACGAGGTCCTGGCACCCGACACGATCGAGGATCACGTCATGGCCATCGCCCGGCAATACGCCGCGCTCCCGCCCGTTGCGGTCCAGATGATCAAGCGCAGCGCCAACGCTTGGGCCGGCGCGCTGGACCAGGCGGTGATGCATGCCGACGCCGACCAGTGGCTGCTCGCCACCCGGACCGACGATTTCCGCGAAGGCGTGGCCGCCTTCCGCGAAAAGCGCGACCCGACCTATCGCGGCGATTGAAGCCTACTCCAGCTCCAGGATCACCGCGTCGACCGCCAGGCTATCGCCGGCCTTGGCATTGACCTTCTTCACCGTGGCGCTCTTTTCGGCGCGGAGGATGTTTTCCATCTTCATCGCCTCGACCACGGCGAGCGGCTGCCCGGCCTCGACCTTGTCGCCCTCGCCCACGTGCAGCGCGACCAGCAGGCCGGGCATCGGGCAGATCAGGAACTTCGACAGGTCTGGCGGGACCTTTTCGATCATGTGCCGGGTCAGCGGCGCGATCCGGGCGGGCAGGATCTGGACGTTGTGGATCGCCCCGCGCGTAGTCATCTTCAGACCCATCCGGCTGGGCTCGATCTTCACGCCATAGCTGACATCGCCGATCTCGGCCTCCACCAGCCGATCGCCCGGGGTGTATTCCATGGCAAGGTCGACCACTGCGCCGTTGACGGTGATTTCCTCGTCCAGGCTGACGGCAAAGTCCTCGCCGCCAATCCGCACCGCCCAGTCATAGGGCGGCTCGAGCGCGCCATCGAGCTGGCCGTCGATCTGGCGCGCGCGGTCGGCACGGGCCGTGGCGATGAACCCGGCAATGGCGCCGAGGTGCTTCAGCGTCTCGCCATCAGTTGCCGCGCCGGTGAAGCCCTCCGGATATTCCTCGGCGATGAAGCCCGTGGTCAGTTCGCCACTGCGGAAGCGCGGGTGCTGCATGATGGCCGAGACGAAATCGACGTTATGGCCCAGCCCCTCGATCTCGAACCGGTCAAGCGCGGCGATCTGAAGGTCGGCCGCTTCATCGCGGGTCTGGCCCCAGGTGATCAGCTTGGCGATCATCGGGTCATAGAACATCGAGACTTCGCCGCCTTCATAGACGCCGTCATCCACGCGCACGCCATTGAGGCCGCGCCGTCCATTGGCTTCGCCATCGTCCTCCCAGCCCGGCACCGGCGGCTGGTAACGCACCAGGCGGCCCGTCGAGGGCAGGAAGCCGCGATAGGGGTCTTCGGCATAGACGCGGTTCTCAATCGCCCAGCCATCGATCTTGATGTCGTCCTGGGTGAAGGCCAGCTTCTCGCCAGCGGCCACGCGGATCATCTGTTCGACGAGGTCGATCCCGGTGATGCATTCGGTAACCGGGTGCTCCACCTGCAGGCGGGTGTTCATCTCGAGGAAGTAGAAGCTCTCGCCGCTGGGGTCGGCGCCCGAGACGATCAGCTCGACCGTGCCTGCGCTGTAATAGCCCACGGCCCGCGCCAGGGCGACGCACTGCTCGCCCATCGCTTTCCGCATCTTCGGCGTGACGAAGGGCGAAGGCGCTTCCTCCACCACCTTCTGGTGGCGGCGCTGGATGGAGCATTCGCGCTCGTTGAGGTAAAGAATGTTGCCGTGCTGGTCGCCCAGGATCTGAATTTCGATGTGGCGCGGATTGAGGATGAACTTTTCGATGAACACGCGGTCATCGCCGAACGAGTTCAGGCCTTCGCGCTTCACCGCCTCGAAGCCCTCGCGCACGTCCTTTTCGTCATAGGCCAGGCGCATGCCCTTGCCGCCGCCGCCGGCGCTGGCTTTCATCATCACCGGATAGCCGATCTCGTTCGAGATCCGCACCGCGTGCTCGGTATCCTCGATCTCACCCACGAAACCGGGGACGACATTGACCCCCGCTTCCTTGGCGAGCTTCTTGGACTCGATCTTGTCCCCCATCGCCGCGATCGCGCCCACGGGCGGGCCGATGAAGGCAATGCCCTCGGCCTTGAGCTGCTCGGCAAAGCTGGTCCGCTCGGACAGGAAGCCATAACCTGGATGGACCGCCTCGGCCCCGGTCGCCTTGCAAGCGGCGATGATCTTGTCCGCTATCAGGTAGCTTTGCGCGGCCGGCGACGGGCCGATGTGCACGGCTTCGTCGGCCATCTGCACAAACGGCGCGCGGGCATCGGCATCGGAATAGACCGCGACGGTCTGGATACCCATGCGGCGGGCGGTCTTGATCACCCGGCAAGCGATTTCGCCACGGTTGGCGATGAGGATTTTCTTGAACATCGTCTTGTTTCCTATGCCTCGAGTGGCGGCATGTTGTGGCCGAGCAGGCGCAGCATATCCGCCGCGCATTCGACCACGTTCGAACCCGGCCCATAGATCCCCTGGACCCCGGCTTCGCGCAGGAAGTCATAGTCCTGCGGCGGAATCACGCCCCCGGCGATCACCTTGATATCGGGGCGCCCTGCATCGCGGAGCAGGCCGATCAGTTGCGGGATCAGCGTCTTGTGCCCGGCGGCGAGCGAGCTCGCGCCGACCGCATCGACATCCTTCTCCAGCGCCAGCGCGACCGTTTCTTCCGGCGTCTGGAACAGCGGGCCGGAGGTCACGTCAAAGCCCATGTCGGTGAAGGCGCTGGCGATCACGTTGGCGCCGCGGTCGTGCCCGTCCTGGCCCATCTTGGCGACGAGCAGCCGGGGCTTGCGGCCCAGGCGGCGGGTGACCGCCTCGACGCCTTCGATCACCTGGTTGTAACGCGCGTCCTCGGCATAGGCGGGGCCATAGACCCCGGTCACCGGCACCGGCTGGGTGCCATAGCGGCCGAACACGCTTTCCATCGCGTCCGAGATTTCGCCCAGCGTCGCGCGGTGGCGGGCGGCTTCGACGGCGAGCGCGAGGAGGTTGTCCCCGCCCTTCGCCCCGGCGGCCAGCGCGGCCAGCGCGGCCTGGCATTTCGCCTCGTCCCGCGCGGCCTTGACCGCCTTGATCCGGGCGATCTGGGCATCGCGCACGGCGTGGTTGTCCACCTCGAGCGTGTCGAGCTGGTCTTCCTGCGCCAGCTTGTACTTGTTGACGCCGACGATCACGTCCTCGCCCCGGTCGATCCGCGCCTGCTTGGCGGCGGCGGCCTGTTCGATCCGCTGCTTGGGCATGCCGGAGGCGACCGCCTTGGTCATGCCGCCGAGCCGGTCGACTTCCTCGATCATGGCCCAGGCCTGATCGACCAGTTCCGCCGTCAGCGCCTCGACATAGTAGGAGCCGCCCAGCGGATCGACCACCCTGGTGATCCCGCTTTCCTCGGCCAGCACGATCTGGGTGTTGCGGGCGATCCGGGCCGAGAAATCGGTCGGCAAGGCAATCGCCTCATCCAGCGCATTGGTGTGCAGGCTCTGCGTGCCGCCCAGCACGGCGGCCATCGCCTCGATCGTGGTGCGGATCACGTTGTTGTAGGGGTCCTGCTCTTGCAGCGAGACGCCCGAAGTCTGGCAGTGGGTGCGCAGCATCTTGCTGCGTTCGTCCTTGGAGCCAAGGCCATCCATCACCCGGTGCCACAGCGTGCGCGCGGCGCGCAGCTTGGCCACTTCCATGAAGAAGTTCATGCCGATGCCGAAGAAGAAGCTCAGGCGCCCGGCGAACTTGTCGATGTCCAGCCCGGCGGCCATCGCCCGCTGCACGTATTCCTTACCGTCGGCGATGGTGAAGGCCAGTTCCTGCACCGCCGTCGCTCCGGCCTCGTGCATGTGATATCCCGAGATCGAGATCGAGTTGAACTTGGGCATTTCCGCCGAGGTATAGGCGATGATGTCCGAGACGATCCGCATGCTCGGCTCGGGCGGATAGATATAGGTGTTGCGGACCATGAACTCCTTGAGGATGTCGTTCTGGATGGTCCCGTCGAGCAGGTTGCGGGCAACCCCCTGCTCTTCCCCGGCAACGATGAAGAAGGCCAGCACCGGGATCACCGCGCCGTTCATGGTCATCGAAACCGACATCTGATCGAGCGGGATCCCGTCAAACAGGATCTTCATGTCCTCGACCGTATCGATCGCCACGCCCGCCTTGCCGACATCGCCGACCACGCGCGGGTGATCAGAGTCATAGCCGCGGTGGGTGGCAAGGTCGAAGGCCACCGACAGGCCCTTTTGCCCCGCCGCCAGGTTGCGGCGATAGAAGGCGTTCGATTCCTCGGCGGTCGAGAATCCGGCGTACTGCCGGATCGTCCAGGGGCGCCCGGCATACATGGAGGCGCGCACGCCGCGCGTGAACGGGGCGAAGCCCGGCAGGCCGGGATCGGCGGTCACGTCCTCGCCGGTATAAAGCGGCTTGATCGGGAACCCTTCAGGGGTGTTCCAAGTGAGGTCCTTGCCCTTCACTTCCTTGGCCGCAGCGGCCTGCCAGTCGGTAACGGTCGGTTTGCTCATATTCACACCATTCAGGCCGCGGCGCTGGGCCGGGCGGATACGCGCGCGTGCCAGGCGCGCAGGGAAGCCAGGTCTTCGGGGATCGGAATGCCGACAAAGCCCGCGAAATCGACCGTGGTCAGCAGCAGGATATCGGCATTGGTAAAGTGATCGGCGGCCAGGAACTCGCATCCCGCCAGCGATTCATCGAAGAAGCGCATGGCTTCATCAACGCGCGGGCGGTTGGCTTCGCCCCATTCGGCATTGCGGCCGGGCAGCCGCGCGGTGAAGGGATGGGTGTGGACCCAGACCGCGCCGATCGGCGGCATCAGGATCATCTCGACCCGGCGGCTCCACATCTCGACCAGCGCCTGCTCCCTGGCATCGCGGCCGAACAGCGGCGGCTCGGGCTGCAGCCCTTCCAGATAGCGGCAGATCGCCACGCTTTCGGCGATCACCGTGCCATCATCGAGCTGAAGCGCCGGGGTCTGCCCGCGCGGGTTGAGCGCGCGAAACTCTTCCGACTTGTGCTCACCCGCCGGGATCGAGAGATCGCGCGTGGGCAGCGCGATCCCCTTCTCCGCCGCGAAGATGCGGACCCGGCGCGGGTTGGGCGCCGGGTTCGGGCTGTTGAAGAACAGCATCAGCGGCCCTTGAACTCGGCCTTGCGCTTTTGGAGGAAGGCCATGCCCCCTTCCATCGCGTCCTGGCTGGCCCCGGCAATGCGCTGGCCTTCGGCTTCGGCGAGCAGCACCTGGCTGAGGTTGCCATCCAGCGCGGTCATGATGTTGGCCTTCATGGTCGAATAGGCCAGGGTCGGCCCCTCGGACAGGCGGGTGGCCAGCGCCATCGCCTCATCCAGCAACACGGCATCGTCGACCGCCTTGTAGATCAGGCCCCATTCCTCGGCTTGGCTCGCGCTGATCTTCTCGCCCAGCATCATCATCCGCGTGGCGCGGGCGCGGCCAATGGCGCGGGCCAGCAGCCAGGTCGAGCCGCCATCGGGCACCAGGCCGATGTTGACGAAGGCCTGAAGGAAATAGGCGCTCTTGCCCGCCAGCACGAAATCGCCGGCGAGCGCGATCGAGCAGCCCACGCCTGCCGCCGCACCGTTCACCGCCGTAACGACCGGCACCGGCGCGCGCATGATCTGCGTTACCAGCGGGTTGTAATGGTTCTGCAGCGCGCGGTGGCTGCCGCCCTTCTGCTCCAGCGGGCTGCGATCGCCGCGCGCCGCGAGGTCCGCGCCCGAGCAGAAGCCCTTGCCCGCCCCGGTGATCACCACCGCGCGCGCATCGCCCAGGTCATAGAAGGCCGCGCCCAGCTCGTCTGCCAGGGGGATCGAGGCCGCATTGAGCCGCTCGGGCCGGTTGAGCGTGATCTTCAGCACGTTGCCCACGCGCTCGGTCAGGATCGTTTCGTAGTCTGCCATGTCTCTCTCCAACTTCCCTTGTCTTGGGCACCGGGTCAGTTCGACCAGTGCGTGTCCTCGCTCGGCGTTTCCATGATCTCGGTCAGCACCCCGCCCATGTCCTTGGGGTGGACGAAGAAGATCAGCGTGCCGTGGGCGCCGATCCGCGGTTCGCCCAGCACGCGCTTGCCCATGGCCTCGAATTCGGCCTTGGCGGCATGGATGTCAGGCACTTCGTAACAGACGTGGTGCTGGCCACCGGCGGGGTTCTTTTCGAGGAACCCGGCGATGCTGGTGTTGCCCGGCAGCGGCTCGATCAGTTCGATCTGCGTGCCGTTCAGCTCGCCATCCGCGCCCGGCGTATCGACGAAGCAGACCTTCACGCCCTGCGATTCCAGGTCGAACGGCTCATGAATCTTCGTCGCGCCCATGACGTCGCGGTAGAAGACGATGGAGTCCGCGATGGACGGCGTCGCGACGCCGATGTGGTTGAGGCGGCCCAGTTTCATTCAGCGTCTCCAGAGGTTTTCGACCCCATAACAGCCACACGGATGGACCGCGCGACCCAATAGATGACCACCAGTGTCAGCATACGCTGGTCGTTTTGCTCACCAAACCAACACCAGCCGACCAACGAACTGAAAAAGAGTGCAAGGCTAACCGGACCAATCACGCGAGTGATCGGATGATCTCGCGAGGTTAGAGGCCGCAGTGGTATGTCGCCAAAGAAGGCGATTGGCAGCCCAACTGCGGCAATCGTGATCCAGTATTCTATGTCCATTTCGCGTCCTAAAGCGGAATGTTATCGTGCTTCTTCCATGGGTTGGCGAGCTGCTTGTTGCGCAGCTTGCGCAGCCCCAAGGCGATCCGGCGGCGGGTGTTGCGCGGGTGGATCACCTCGTCGATGAAGCCCTTGCTCGCCGCCACGAAGGGGTTGGCGAAACGGTCTTCGTATTCGGCGGTGCGCTCGGCGATCTTTTCCGGATCGCCCAGGTCCTGGCGGAAGATGATCTCGACCGCGCCCTTGGCGCCCATCACGGCGATTTCGCCGGTCGGCCAGGAATAGTTGAGATCGCCGCGCAGGTGCTTTGAGCTCATCACGCAATAGGCGCCGCCATAGGCCTTGCGGGTGATCACGGTGATCTTCGGCACGGTCGCCTCGGCATAGGCGAACAGCAGCTTGGCGCCGTGCTTGATGATCCCGCCATATTCCTGAGCCGTGCCGGGCAGGAAGCCGGGCACGTCGACGAAGGTCAGAATCGGGATATCGAAGGCATCGCAAAACCGCACGAACCGCGCGGCCTTCTTGCTGGCGTTGATGTCGAGCACGCCGGCCAGCACCATCGGCTGGTTGGCGACCACGCCCACGGTGCGCCCTTCGACCCGGCCGAAGCCGACGATGATGTTGGCGGCGTGGGTCGGCTGGATCTCGAAGAATTCGCCCTCGTCCAGCACCTTCCTGACCACTTCCTGCATGTCATAGGGCTGGTTGGCATTGGCCGGGATCAGGGTGTCGAGGCTTTCCTCGACCCGGTCATAGGGATCGCTGCTCGGCCGCTCGGGCACGCCGCCGCCATGGGCAAACGAGCGGTTCGACAGCGGCAAGTAATCGATCAGGTCGCGTGCGGTCAGCAGCGCCTCGATATCGTTTTCGAGCGCCAGGTCCGCGACCGAGGTCTTGGTGCTGTGCGTCACCGCACCGCCCAGTTCCTCTTGCGTCACGATCTCGTTGGTCACGGTCTTCACCACGTCCGGGCCGGTCACGAACATGTAGGAGCTGTCCTTCACCATGAAGATGAAGTCGGTCATGGCGGGCGAATAGACCGCCCCGCCCGCGCAGGGTCCCATGATCAGCGACAGCTGCGGCACCACGCCCGATGCCAGGACGTTGCGCTGGAAGATCTCGGTATATCCGCCCAGCGAGGCCACGCCCTCCTGGATGCGCGCGCCGCCAGAGTCGTTCAGCCCGATCACCGGCGCGCCCACCTTCATCGCCGCGTCCATGATCTTGCAGATCTTCATCGCATGGCGTTCCGACACGGCCCCGCCGAACACAGTGAAATCCTGGGCATAGACATAGACCAGCCGACCATTGATCGTGCCGGAACCCGTCACCACACCATCGCCTGGGATCACCGTATCGGGCATGCCGAAATCGACGCAATTGTGTTCGACATACATGCCGACTTCTTCGAAGCTGCCTTCATCGAGCAGGATCGAAAGACGCTCGCGCGCGGTCAGCTTGCCCTTGGCGTGCTGCGCGTCGATGCGCTTCTGCCCCCCGCCCGCGCGAGCGGCATCACGGCGGCGTTCCATTTCGGCGATGTTTGCGGACATGCGTTCCCTCGTCCCGGTAATTCCAAAGCAGGCGGGATGGAACGCGGCGGCGGCAATGTCCAATGTGAATTTGCAAAGTTGCGAAGTCATACTTTGCAAAGTATCGTGTAGGGGTGTCGATGCGCCGCCTCTTTGCCGGATCGCGCCTGCGGGCCATCCGCGCCGAGCACCACCTGAAACAGGCGGAGCTGGCCGCGCGGCTGGCAATCAGCACCTCCTACCTCTCGCAACTGGAAAACGACGACCGCCCGCTGACCCCGGCCCTGGTCGAGCGGCTGAGCCGGGCCTTTCCGCTCGACTGGCGGGAAATTGGCGCGGGCGATGCCGAAGCGCGCCTCGCCGCCCTGCGCGAAGCCAATGCCGACCCGCTGTTTGCCGAGCCGATGGATGCGGCGCAACTGGCCCGCTTTGCTGAGCAGCAGCCGGTTCTGGCGGAACGGTTCATTGCGCTCCACGAAGCCTATCGCCGGTCCGGCCAGCGCTTGCAGATGGTGGACGAGGCGCTCGCCTCTGAAGCCACTGGCGTTGCCCGCCTGCCGTGGGAAGAAGTGCGCGACTGGTTCCACCTCGCCAACAATTACGTGGACAGTCTGGACCGCGCGGCCGAGGCGCTGGCGACCAGGCTGGGCACGCCCTCGCCCGATACGGCGGCGATCGAGGTCTATCTGCGCAATGCCCTGTCGGTTTCGCTGGTCTATTCGGGGCAGGCGGGCCTGCGCGCCTATGATGCCGAGATGGGTCACCTGACCATCGATCCCGGCCAGCCCGCCGAAACGCGCCGCTTCCAGCTGGCCCACCAGCTCGCCGCGCTGGCCCTGAAGGACGAGATCGCCGCCGTGGTCGAAAGCGCGGAGCTGCGCAGCACGGCCAGCCGCCAGCTGCTGTTCGTGGGCCTGTGCAATTATGCCGCCGGGGCCCTGCTGATGCCCTATCGCCGGTTCCGCGCCGCCGCGCGCACCGTGCGCCACGATATCGACCGGCTGGCCCAGCAGTTCGGCGTCAGCTTCGAACAGGCCTGCCACCGCCTCTCCACCCTGCAGCGCGAGGATGCACGCGGGGTGCCGTTCTTCTTCTGCCGGGTCGACATGGCCGGCAACATCACCAAGCGCCATTCCGCCACCCGGCTGCAATTCGCCCGGTTCGGCGGGGCCTGCCCGCTGTGGATCGTGCACGAGGCCGTGGCGATCCCCGACCGGATCCTGGTCCAGTTGGCCGAAACGCCCGATGGCGTGCGCTATGTCTCGATGGCCAAGGGCCTGGTGAAGGCCTCTGGTTCATACGAACGCGCGCCGCGCCGCTATGCCGTGGCGCTGGGCTGCGAGGCGGAACATGCCGCCGAGTTCATATATGCCGATGGCCTCGACCTGACGGCGGAACGCGCCGCCACCCGGATCGGCATATCCTGCCGCATCTGCCCGCGCGCCGATTGCGACCAGCGCGCCTTCCCGCCCAGCGACCGCGCGATCAGCGTCGATCCCGACCAGCGCGGCGTGGTGCCTTACCGCGTCGGTTAGGCCTCAAACCTTCACGATCCCCAGCCGGATCATGTCGCGCGCGGTATCGAGGATGCTTTCCTCGACCGGGCGCGGGACCCAGCCCAGCACTTCGCGGGCATGATCGGCCGGGCTTTCGCGCCGCCCGCCCAGTTCGCCAATCACTTGGCGAACAATCGGATCGAACAGCGCGGCCAGCCGCACGGCCCAGTTCGGCAGGCGCAGCTTCGGCACCTTGCGCGCCTGCGGCCCCAGCCCGGCGTGCAGGATTTCAGCGATTTCCGGCATCATCAGGAACGGACCGGAACAGATGAAGCGCTCGTTCGCCATGTTGGGTGCAGTCAGGCAGCGCACGTGCATGTCGGCCACATCGCGGACATCGACCACGCCGAAGCCGAAATTGGGCAGCCCCGGCATCGAGCCTTCAAGCAGCTTCTTGATCGCTTCGAGCGAGGTCGAAAAATCGCCCGATTGCAGTGGCCCCAGCACCAGCGACGGGTTGACGGTAACGAATTCCATATCGCCGCCCTCGGCCGCCACCCAATCGCGCGCGGCGCGTTCGGCGATGGTCTTGGACTTCACATAGGCATAGGCATCGGGGCTATCGACGTTGGTCCAGTCGGCCTCGGTAAAGCGGGTCTTGCTCCGCGGGTGGCCATAGGCGATCGCGGCCATCGAACTGGTCATCACGAAACGCTTGATCCCGGCCGCCTTGGCGGCCTTCAGCGCGCGCAAGGCACCGTCGCGCGCCGGAATGATCAGCTCGTCATCGCTCTTCGGGGCATTGCTAGGCAGAGGCGAGGCGACGTGAGCAACGTGGCTGCAACCCGCCATGGCCTCGGCCCAGCCGGCATCGCTCATCAGGTCGGCGGCAAAGAATTTGACCTTGCTGTTGTCCACCCCCAGCGCGGCGCGCACTTCGGCTTCGCGCGCCAGGTTGCGGATCGTGGTGTGTACGGTCCAGCCCTCGGCGACCAATTGGCGAATAATGAACCCGGCGATGTAACCGCTGCCGCCTGAAACGAAGACTGTACCTGACTTTGGGCCTGACTTTGAGCCTGCCATTGGAAAGTTCCCCTTACCGCTCTGGCAGGCAGCTTACCCCTTTGGTTTCGAATTGCAACTTAGCGCATCAGTACCAGTTCCTCGGCCATGCTGGGGTGCAGCGCGACCGTTTCGTCGAACTGCGCCTTGGTCAGCCCGGCCTTTACCGCAATGGCGGCGGCCTGAAGGATTTCGGGCGCGTCCGGCCCGAGCATGTGGATGCCCAGCACCCGGTCGCTCGCCCCGTCGACCACCAGCTTGTAGTAGCCGCGCTCCGCCGTGGCCGAAAACATGTTCTGCATCGGCCGGAAGTCCGACTTGAACACCTTCACTTCCGGATACTGCGCCCTCGCCTCGTGTTCGGTCAGTCCGACGGCGGCGATCGGCGGCTGGGTAAAGACCGCGCTGGGGATGTGATCATAGGCCACTGTGCGGGGTGCCTTGCCGAACACGGTATCGGCAAAGGCATGGCCTTCGCGGATTGCCACCGGGGTCAGCTGAACCCGGTCGGTCACGTCACCCACGGCATGGATGCTGGGGCAGGTCGTGGCGTTGTATTCGTTGACCGGGATCTCGCCATTGGCCCCAAGCGCAATCCCGGCGTTCTCCAGGCCAAGGCCATCGGTCTTGGGGCGGCGTCCGGTGGCGACCAGCACGACATCGGCGGCAATCGGCTCGCCCTCGCCCGCATGGACCAGCAGCGAACCGTCGGCCGTCTTCTCCACCTTGCGGATCGGGCGGTTGAAGCCGAACTCGATCCCGCGCGCTTGCAGGATCGGCAGCAGCCGGTCGGTCAGGTCATGGTCATAGCCGCGCAGGATCTTGTCGCTGCGGTTGACCACGGTCACCTGGCTGCCCAGCGCGTTGAACACGCCGGCGAATTCCAGCGCGATATAGCCCGCGCCCTGGATCGCCACCCGCCGGGGCAGTTCGGGCAAGTGGAACACCTCGTTCGAGGTGATGCAGTGCTCCACCCCTTCGAACTCGGGCATGACCGGCCAGGCGCCGACCGCGATCAGGATATGCCGCGCGGTAATCTCGCGCCCGCTGGCCAACCGCACGGTGTTCGGCCCGGCTACCGTGGCGCGTTCGTGGAAATGCTCGACCTTGTTGCTGTCGAGCGTCGAGGTGTAGGCGCGCTCCAGCCGGTCGACATCGCTGGCGACGAAATCGCGCAAGCGGTTCCAGTCGAAGCTCTGGCCCTGCAGCGTCCAGCCATAGGTCGGCGCATCGTGCAGCGAGTGGGCAAAGTGGCTGGCGTAGACCAGCAGCTTCTTGGGCACGCAGCCCCGGATCACGCAGGTGCCTCCAACGCGGAACTCTTCCGCCACGGCCACCCTGGCGCCATGCGAGGCGGCGATCCGGCTGGCGCGGACCCCGCCCGAACCGGCGCCGATCACGAACAGGTCATAGTCGAAGTCTGTCATGGGCGGGATATGGGGTGCCTGTAGGGTGTTTGCCAAACGGTTTTGCTGTGACCGCCGATAGCGGGCCTATGCCAGCCCCGCCTCGGCCAGCAGCGCGCTGGTGCTGGCATCGAACTGCGCCCCCGCCGTGCCGATCGACTTGGCGATTTCCTTGCCCAGCTCGACCCCGAACTGGTCAAAGGCGTTGATCTCCATCAGCACGGCATTCGCGAAGGTGCGGTGCTCGTGGAAGGCGATCAGCGCGCCGAGCGTTGCCGCGTTCAGTTCCTCGCACAGGATCGTGGCCGAAGGGCGATCACCCGGATAGGCGCGCGCCGGATCTTCCGCCGCCTTGCCCGCCATCAGCGCCGCCCCTTGCGCAAAGCAGTTGGCGAGGAGGTTGCGGTGGTGTTCGGCCGAAAGCTCGTCGCCCGCAGCAATGCAGGCGATGAAGTCGACCGGGACCACGTGGGTCCCCTGATGAAGCAACTGGAACACGGCGTGCTGGGCGTCGGTCCCCACCCCGCCCCAGGTGATCGGCGCGGTGGCCCCGTCGACCGGGTGGCCATCGGCCTTCACGGCCTTGCCGTTACTCTCCATCTCCAGCTGCTGGAGGTAGGAGGGGAACAGCCGCAGCCGCTCGTCATAGGCAAAGACCGCGCGGGTCTGGCACCCGCGCAGGCGGGCATAGGTCAGGTCGGCAAAGGCGGCGCGCAGCGGCAAGTTGGCCGCGCCCTCGGCCTGCAGGAAATGCCGGTCCATCGCCGCCGCGCCGTCGAGCAGTTCGGCAAATTCGTCCATGCCCAGCGCGAGGGCAACCGGGAACCCGATCGAGGACCACAGCGAATAGCGCCCGCCGACGCTTTCGGTGAAGGGCAGGACGCGGGTTTCATCGACGCCCCATTCCACCGCCTTTTCGGGATTGGCGGTCAGCGCGACGACCCGGCCATAGGGATCTTCGACGCCATTCTCCTTCAGCCAGGCCAGCGCCGACATTGCGTTGGTCATGGTCTCGGTGGTGGTGAAGGTCTTGCTGGCGACCGCGACCAGCGTGGTGGCCGGATCGCACTTGGCAAAGGCCGCTTCCAGCGCGCAGCCATCGATATTGGCGACCACCTGGACATCGACCACCGCCCCGTCGCGGGTCAGCGCGTCCAGTGCCAGCGCCGGACCCAGCGCAGATCCGCCGATGCCGATGTGGATAAGGTGCCGCACTTCGCCCAGTGCACCGCCGTGGATCGCGGCGACGAGGCCGGCCATCCGGGCGTGGAGCGCGTTCGCCTCTTCGACGGTACTGTCGCGCCCGATGCCACGCTGGGCGGTATGCTCCACCGCGCGGCCTTCGGTGACGTTGATCGGCTCGCCCGCAAACATCGCCCCGCGCGCCTTCTTGAAGCCCACCGCTTCGGCCAACGCCTCGAACCCGGCAATATGCGCCGCGTCGAGGTGGGTCTTGGACCAATCAAACCGGATCGCCCCGCCGGGCAGGTCAAGCCTGCTCGACAGGCGGGCAAGCCGCTCGGGATCGGCGAACAGCTCGCTCAGGCGCGGCCGGGGCAGGCTGGCAAGCTGCTGCCAGGCGGCGGCGACGGGATCGGACATGGCAAAGGGGCTCCCCACAGGATTCGACCGACCTAATGCCCGCCCGCACCGCGCGGGCCAAGGGGCTAAAAACGTATTCGCGCGGCAGTTTGCCCGGCTCTGGCAGGCTAGCCGCGCCGCCTTGCCCCTTGACGCGCGCCGCCTGCCCTCCGATGGACTTGGCCATGAGCGAAACCACTCCCGCCCCGTCTCCCGCCACAGGCTCCGACAAGCCGGCGAAAGAGGAAGAGAGCTTTCTTGTCTTCCTGCTCAAGCTGGTCGTGCTGGTCGCGATCTTTCGCAGTTTCATCTTCGCGCCGTTCAACATTCCAAGTGAATCGATGCTGCCGCGGCTGGTGAATGGTGATTACCTGCTGGCGGCCAAGTGGCCCTATGGCTTCTCGCGCTATTCGCTGCCCTTTGCCCTGCCGCTGCTGCCCGAGGAGCGGGTGCTCGCGAGCCCGCCGGAACGCGGCGACGTGGTGATCTTCAAGCAGCCGCCGCTGAAGGACCTGGACTATATCAAGCGGGTGATCGCTCTGCCCGGCGATACGGTGCAGATGGTCGAAGGACAGCTGATCCTCAACGGTCAGCCGGTACCCAAGCAGCGCCTGACCGATTTCGAGATCGCGATCAGCCCCAATACCCGCTGCTATTCGCCGCAATATGCCGCGCGGCGCGCCGACGGCATTGACGTCTGCCGCTATCCCCGCTTCCGCGAGACGCTGCCGGGCGGGCGGAGCTACGAGGTGCTCGACCTTGGCCCGCGCGAGAAGGACAATACCGATCCGGTGATGGTCCCCGAAGGCCACCTGTTCCTGATGGGCGACAACCGCGACAATTCCGAAGACAGCCGCTTCCCGGCCGAACCCGGTCGCGGCATCGGGCTGGTGCCGATGGACAACCTGGTGGGCAAGGCCCAGGTGATGATGTGGTCCACCGATGGCAGCGCCGAATGGCTCAAGCCCTGGACCTGGTTCAGCGCCGCCCGCTGGGACCGGATCGGCAGCGGGTTCTGACCCGGCCATGCTCAGCCCAGAAACCCGCGCCTTCCTGACCGAGCTGGCCGGCCGCCCGCCGGTGGACGAGCCCCTGTGGGTCGAGGCGCTGACGCACGGATCGACCGGGGCGGCGCGGGATTACCAGCGGCTGGAATTCCTGGGTGACCGGGTGCTGGGCCTGGTCGTGGCGGAATGGCTCCACGCGGCCGAAACGGGCGACGAGGGGCGACTCTCGCAGCGGCTCAATGCGCTCGTCTCGCGCGCCACCTGCGCCCGGGTGGCGCGCAGCCTTGGCCTTGGCGGCCACATCCGGCTTGGCAAACAGGCCCGCGACGATGGCGGCGCGGACAGCGACAATATCCTGGGTGACGTGATGGAAGCGCTGATCGGTGCCAGCTTCGTGACGCACGGGTTCGAGGATACCCGTATGATGGTCCGCCGCCTGTGGGCCGATGCAATGGCCGGCAAGACCGGTCAGGCCAAGCATCCCAAGTCCGCCTTGCAGGAATGGGCCGCCGGCAACCGCCGCCGTATGCCCGAATACCGCCTGGTCGAACGCTCCGGCCCCGATCACGCCGCCCGCTTCACCGTGGCCGTCTCGATCCACGGCGTGGGTGAGGCCGAAGCCACCGCCGGCAGTAAGCAGGAAGCGGAAACCAAGGCGGCCGAGGAATTCATGCACCGCTTCGGGTAGCGGCACCCGCCCCTTCGACATTCCGGCCCCGTTCCGCTAAGGGCCAGTCAATGACTGACAATCCGAACCCCGAACGCTGCGGCCTGGTGGCCGTGCTTGGCGCCCCCAATGCGGGCAAGTCCACCCTGGTCAATGCCCTGGTCGGGCAGAAGGTGGCGATCGTTTCCGCCAAGGCGCAGACCACGCGGGCGCGCCTGCTGGGCATCGCACTGGAAGGCTCGGCGCAGATCATCCTGGCCGATACCCCGGGCCTGTTCGCACCAAGGCGGCGGCTGGACCGGGCCATGGTCAACGCCGCCTGGGAAGGCGCGGTGGAAGCCGATGCCATTTGCCTGGTGGTCGATGGCCGCAAGAAGAAGCTCGATTACCTCGATCCGATCCTGGAAAGCCTGGCCGGACGGCCGGAGCGCAAGATCCTCATCCTCAACAAGGTCGATGAAACGGCCAAGGAGCCGCTGCTGATCACCGCGCAGAAGCTGGCCGGAGAAGGACAGTTTTCGGAAGTGTTCTTCGTTTCCGCGCTGACCGGCGATGGCGTGCCCGAACTGAAGGCGCGGCTGGCCGAACTCATGCCCGAAGGCCCCTGGCACTATCCCGAGGACCAGGTCTCCGACGCCAGCGAACGCCTGCTCGCCGCCGAAATCACCCGCGAACAGCTCTATCGCCAGCTGCATGACGAACTGCCCTATGACAGCACCGTGCGGCCCGAAAGCTACACCACCCGCAAGGACGGCTCTATCGAGATCCACCAGCAGATCGTGATCGCGCGCGACAGCCAGAAAGGCATTGTCCTGGGCAAGGGCGGCAGCAAGCTGAAAGCCATCGGCGAGGCCGCGCGCAAGGAGCTGACCGAGCTGCTCGGCGCGAAGGTCCACCTGTTCCTCCACGTCAAGGTCGACGAGAAGTGGGGCGACGACAAGGAAATCTACGAGGAACTGGGGCTGGAATGGGTGCGCTAGGCACCGCACCGATCGCCGGATTTGTCAGCTGACGGAAGACAGGTTACCTTCCCCGACAGGTCGCCGCCTGGGGGGAGCACCTATGACCACCTATCACTACATTGCCTTCGGCATGTTTGGCGTCCTGGTCCTGATCGATCATTTCGGGCGGGGGCACAGGTTGGCCGAGGTGCCGCATTGGCGCCTGCTGGGCACGATTTCGATGCTCAGCTATTTCGCGATCCTCACTTATGCCCCGCTGCTGTGGGACAGCCTGCTGGGCCAGTACCGGATCATCCCGGCCGACCAGCTGCCGCTGTGGCTGCAAGTGATCGGCGGCCTCTTCTTCTATGAATTGGGGGTCTATTGGTGGCACCGGACCATGCACGCTTCCGACTGGCTGTGGCGTCACACCCATCAGCTGCATCACAGCGCCGAACGGGTCGATATCTGGGGCGCGTTCTGGTTCCATCCGCTTGATTCAGCGGCCTGGGCCCTGCTCGGCTCGCTCGCGCTGGTCTGGCTGTTCGGCGTTTCGGCCGAGGCCGGCCTGATCATCAACGTGCTGGGCACCTTCCCGGCAATGTTCCAGCACCTCAACATCCGCACCCCGCAATGGCTGGGCTACATCGTGCAGCGTCCGGAAAGCCATTCGATCCACCATCAGCGCGGGGTCCATGGCTACAATTATGGCGACCTGCCGATCTTCGACATCCTGTTCGGCACCTTCAGAAACGCGAAGGAATGGCAGGAAGAAGCCGGCTTCCACGAAGGTTCGACCCGGCAGATCGGCGAGATGCTGGCCTTCAGGAAGATCAGCTAGCGCGGCCAGCGCGCCCGGGATCGACGACGGCTAACGATGACTCGCTTCTGGCGGAAACATCACCTTCCGCAGATCCTGCGGCTCCGCCCCCGTGACCGCATCAGTGATCGACAGGAAGCAGGGACCATAGGGGCTGCCGGTCTGCTTGACGCGGTAACGGGTGTTTGGCTGGGGCGTGAAGTACGAGCCGTTCATGCAGCCGTTATTGCCGGAAGTGGTGATGCCCGGAGCGCCGAACATTCGATCCATCTGCGCATAGACATAAACCGGCTTGCCGGCGGGCAACAAAACCGTCTTCGGCTTCTTCGAGGCCCAGGTAAACAGCTTGATGAACCGCCCGGAGTCCCAATCCTCGATTTCTGATACCCGGTATTGCTGATTGGTAGCGCTGCCCAGGCTGACCGTGTCGGTTACGCCAAGCTCAAACACCACTTCTGCATTGTCAGGCCCGAACTTGGCCCCCTTGGGAGCGAGCGGGTTGCCTGCACCCCCGACCAGCGCGGCACCGGCAAGCAGCAGCACAAGCCGTCCGAACTTCATCCCTGATCCACCCCTAACGCAGCTTGGCGATCCCGATCCCGTCAAGCTTGGCCCGTTCCTTCGTCGATTCCTCGCTGCGGTTCAAGGCCTTGGCGATTTCCTTGAGGCCCTTGCCCTTGGCGGCAAGGGTGCGCAGCTTGGCGAGCTCGTCGGCTTTCCACGGCTGGCGGTGCTTGGTGAATTGTTCGGCCATCGCCATGGCATAGCAGGCGGCGCGCAGTGCGCCAGACAATTGCCAGCGTTCAGGCCGCCCCGATCGCGTCCAGCTTGGCCCGCAGCGTTGCTTCGTCGAACGGCTTGGTGACGTATTCGTCGGCCCCGGCGCCAATTCCCTTGTGGATGTCGTGCGCACCGGACTTGCTGGTGCAGAACACCACCTTGGTGCGCTGGTTACCGGGCAAGGCACGCAGCGCGGTGACGAATTCGATACCGGTCATCACCGGCATGTCCCAATCGACCAGCACCAGGTCGGGCATGGCCTGCTGGCAGCGCGACAGCGCTTCCTGGCCGTTCTCCGCCTCGATCACGACATAGCCGAGCTTGTCGACGATGCTGCGCGAGACCTTTCGCACCACCCGCGAATCGTCGACGATCAGGCAATGGCGCCGGGCGGGGGGCGCGGCAGGGCGCGGCACTGGGGCAATGGCGACCGGATCGGGCACAGGGACCGGAGCAGGCGCAGGCGGGATCGCCGCGCGGCCCATCTCGGTGGGCGCGACCGGCGTGTTCATCCGTTTGATCAGGTCGCGAATGGCACAACCTCCCCGCCAAAGTGGCCAGTCAGCTGGCCGCCCGCCTCGCCCGCCGTGCGGCGGACATGGAGGTAGGGCACCCAGACATCGCCATATTCGGCCTTCTGGTACCACACGTCGAGCACATCGAAGGACGCCTAGAACCCGTTGGGTTCCTGCAGGCGGATGCCCTCGCCGATCCGCGGCACGGAAGCAAAGCGGATCCGTTCCTGGCTCTGGTAGCCTTCGTTCTGGACTTCGATCTCGATCAAGGCGCAGCTCCCTATGACCAGGATGCTAGCCCGATAATCCTTTCCGAATTCCCAATGCCGTCTGGTCAGCCTTGCTTGGTCGCGGCCTTCTTCTTGGCCGGAGGCTTTTTCGCGGTTGCCTTCTTGGCTGCCGGCTTCTTCCGCCCGCCTTTCTTGGCTGGGCCCTTGGCCGCCTTCTCGGTCAGCAGGATGGTGGCCTGCTCGGCGGTCAGGTCTTCGGGCTTCTGGTCGCGCGGCAGGGTGGCATTGGTGGTGCCATCGGTCACATAGGGACCATAGCGACCGGCCATCAGCTTCATCTCGCCGCCGCTTTCCGGGTGCGGGCCGAAGGTCTTGAGCGGTTCGGCCGCGGCGCGCGCGCCCCGCCCACCGCCGTTCGCCGCCTCGGCCAGCTTGGCCACCGCGCTGTTCATGCCGGTCTCGAAGATCTCGGCCGTGGAGCGCAGCTTGGCGTACTTGCCGCTATGCGCCAGGTAAGGGCCATAGCGGCCAAGGCTGGCGGTAATCAGCTCGCCGGTTTCGGGGTGATTGCCGATCGTGCGCGGCAGGCTTAGCAGCTTGACCGCCCAGTCGAGGTCCAGCTCGCCGATGTCCTTGGGGATCGAGCTGCGCTTGGCCTCCTTGCCGCTGCCCATCTCGATATAGGGACCGAACCGCCCGGCCTTGCGGCTGATCGGCTCGCCGGTTTCGGGATGCTTGCCGATCTCACCGTCAGCCTCGCCCCCGTTGCCGCCGGGCTGGGCGAACTTGCGGGTGAACTTGCACTCCGGGTAATTGGCACAGGCCACGAAGGCCCCGAACCGGCCGCCGCGCAGCGACAGGCGGCCGCCGGGCCGGTGCTCGGTCTTGCACAGCGGGCATTCGCGGGGATCGCTGCCATCCTCGGTCGCGGGGAACAGGTAGTCTGACAGGTATTCGTCCAGCGCCTCGGTCACTTCCGAGGGCTTCTGGCCCATTACCTCGTCGGACTTGGGTTTGAAGTCCTTCCAGAACTCGGCCAGCACGGCCTTCCATTCGGCCCGCCCGCCGGACACGTCATCCAGCTCCTCCTCCATGCCCGCCGTGAAATCATAGGCGACATAGCGGGGGAAGAACCGTTCCAGAAACGCTGTTAGGAGTCGCCCCGATTCCTCTGCAAAGAAACGGTTTTTCTCGGTCCGCACATAATTGCGGTCCTTCAGCACCTGGATCGTCGCGGCATAGGTGGAAGGCCGGCCGATGCCGAGCTCTTCCAGCCGCTTGACCAGGCTGGCTTCGGAATAGCGCGGCGGCGGCTGGGTGAAGTGCTGGCTGGCCTCGACCTTGCGGCACTCGGGCCGGTCGCCCTTCTGCATGGCGGGCAGCAGGCCGTCCTCGTCGTCCTCGCCTTCCTTGGGCTGGTCGCGGCCTTCCTCGTAGACGGCGAGGTAACCAGGAAACTTCACCACCTGGCCATTGGCGCGAAGTTCGTGCATCCCGCTTTCATCGACCAGCGACACGGCGGTGCGTTCCAGCTGGGCATCGGCCATCTGGCTGGCGATCGCGCGCTTCCAGATCAGCTCGTAAAGCCGCACTTCGTCGCCGCTACCAAAGCGGTCGCGGCCGAACTCGGTCGGGCGGATCGCCTCGTGCGCTTCCTGCGCGTTCTTGGCCTTGGTCACATAGTGGCGCGGCTGTTCGGGCAGGTAGTGACCGTTGTAACGCTCCGCCACTTCGCGGCGGGCGGCGGAAATGGCGCTGCCATCCATCTGCACCCCATCGGTGCGCATATAAGTGATTGCGCCTGCCTCATAGAGCGTCTGGGCGACCCGCATGGTATGGCTGGCGGAAAAGCCCAGCTTGCGCGCGGCTTCCTGTTGCAGGGTGGAGGTGGTGAATGGCGGCTGCGGGCGGCGGCGCTGGGGCTTCACCTCGACCTCGGCGACGCGGAACTTGCCACCCTCGACATCGTGTTTGGCATCGCGCGCGGTGCCCTTGTCGGACAGGGTCAGCTTGTCGAGCTTCTTCCCCCTCCACTTCACCAGCCGCGCGGCAAAGGCGCTGCCGTTCTGATCGAGCGTGGCGGTAACCTGCCAGTACTCCTGCGCGCGGAACAGTTCGATCTCGTGCTCACGCTCGCAGATCAGCCGCAATGCGACCGACTGAACGCGGCCCGCGCTCTTCGCGCCGGGCAGCTTGCGCCACAGCACCGGTGAGAGCGTGAAGCCGAACAGGTAGTCCAGCGCGCGGCGGGCGAGGTAGGCGTCGATCAGGTCCTGGTCCAGCGCGCGCGGCTGGGTCATCGCTGTGGTCACCGCATCCTTGGTGATCGCGTTGAAGGTGACGCGCTGCACGTCCTTGGGCAGCGCCTTGCGCTTGGCCAGCAGTTCCTGGACGTGCCACGAGATCGCCTCACCCTCGCGGTCGGGGTCAGTGGCCAGGATCAGGCGATCAGCCTGCTTGGCGGCATCGGTGATCGCCTTCACCCGGCTGGTCTTGTCGCCATAGAGCTCCCAGTCCATCGCGAAGTCTTCGTCCGGACGGACCGAGCCATCCTTGGGCGGCAGGTCGCGGATGTGGCCATAGGACGCCAGGACGGTGAAGTCCTTGCCCAGGTACTTCTCGATGGTCTTGGCCTTGGCCGGGGATTCTACAATGACAAGCTGCATGACGGTGGGGTGCAATCCTTACGCGTATACGTGTGCGCGAGGGTGGGGAGCGACCGGGGGCAACGTCAAGAGGGCGAAAGGGGCGTACGCCGCCACGCCAGCCAGAAGCCCAGCCCCAGCGCCACGTCGATCCCGGCGAAGAAGGCAACCGGCGGCGGCACCGGATAGCCCTGTGCGAAGAGCGCCAGTGCCGGAACGCCGAACACCAGCTTCTCCGCAACGGCGGGCAGCATCAGCGCACGGTACTTCAGCGGATCGCTGCCGATGATCCAGAACACCGCCTGGAACACCAGGGCCAGGCCGATGAAGCCCAGCAGCGTTTCCCCACCCACAGGCGGCAGCGGGGTGAGATAAAGCGGCAGCAGCACGATCACGCCATAGATCGCGGCCCAGCGAAACATCCGGCGCGGAAACAGCAAGTCTGGCATGGTCCCTTCCCCCACAGGCTTGGTAATGTCATAGCCCCGCCCATGTCGGCAAACCACCCCCTCCTGCAACCGGCGCTGGACCTCTTCGCCGCAGGCCGCACTGCCGAGGGGATCGCCGCCGTTGCCCGGCTGGCCGAGGACGGTCTGGCGCCTGCGGTGCGGTTGCAGGGCGAGATCGTGTGGAACGGCCTTGGTGGAAGCCCCGATCCGGTCGCGGCCCGGCACCTGTTCGAGCGCGCCGCCGCGCTGGGCGATGCGCAGGCGGCAATCTATGCCACCAACTTGCTCGCCAGCGGCATCGCCGGGCCGCGCGACTGGACCGGCGCGATCGCCAGGCTACGCGCCCAGGCGGCGGCCGACCCGGCGCGCACCGCAGTACTGGATCTGGTCGAGGCCATGGCGCTGGACGATGTCGGCTATCCCACCGTCCTGGCGCAACCCGAGCCGGTCAGTGAGACACCGCGGATCCGCATCTATCGCCAGTTCTTCAGCGAAGCCGAGTGCGATCACGCGCTACAGGTTGCGCAAGGACGGTATCAACCGTCGATGGTATACAATGCCGCACGGCAACTGGTGCGCGATCCGATCCGCACTTCGGACGGTGCCACGCTGAACTGGCTGACCGAGGATCCGGCGATCCACGCCCTGTTGCGCCGGATCGGACGCGCCACCGGTACCGACCCCGGCCAGGGCGAAGCCGCGCAGGTACTGCGCTATGCGCCGGGGCAGGAATACCGCCCGCACTATGACTACCTGCGCGGCACCGCCAACCAGCGGATCGTGACCGCGCTGGTCTGGCTGAACGAGGATTACGCGGGCGGCGAGACCGCCTTCATCCGCACCGACATCAAGCTGCGCGGACGCAAGGGCGATGCCGTGGTGTTCTGGAACGCGCTGGCCGACGGCCAGATCGACCCGCTGACCGAACACGCCGGGCTGCCGGTCTGGCAAGGCACCAAGCTGCTGTTCAATCGCTGGATCAGGGCCGCCCGCTGGCAACCCTGATCGACCCGTCCCTATTGCTGGCCAAAGTCGGGCGGGACCATGCAGCGGCCCTGATCGTACTGGCCAACGCTGCGGATGATCTCGTCCTTGTTCGGTTCGATCCGGCGACCGGAAAGCTGGCTGTCGATCACCCGCCGCAGCAAGGCATCGAGCCGGGTGACAAGGTAGCAATCGATCGCCGGCGGGGCGTGCGGATTGCCGATCCCGCTATCGTCGGTCAGGAAGGTGTAGCGCGACTGGGTGGCCGCAGCCATGGCCCGCATCGCGTACTCGGCCTTGTCCGCCACGCCCGATGCCGCAACCGGAACGATATGCACCCGCGCATGGCGCAGGTGCTCAGCCGCGCGCCAGGTCAGGCCGAACTTGTCGTCATGCGGCGGGGCATCGGCCACCAGCAGCATGGTCTTGACCGCATCGGGCCGCCAGTCGAGCCGGGCGACGCGGACCAGCGCCTGGTCCATCGCTTCGGGATAGTCACCCCCGCCCCCCGCAAAGCGCTGCCGCAGTTCGGCCTGCGCGGCATCGATATCGCGGCTGAGCGGCACCGTCGCGGTGACATAGTCATCACCCACGTCGCGGTAGAAAACGAAGCCGACCCGCAGGTCCAGCCCCGGATGGCGCGCGCGGATCGCGCCAACAATCGCGCCGAGTTCGGCCTGTAGATAGCGGATCTCGTCGCCCATCGAACCGGTCGTGTCGATGGTCAGCACCAGGTCGAGCTTCTCGGCGGTGCGGGCGGCCTGACCCAGGGTGAAATCGACCCGCTGGCCGCCCCGGCTGCGCGCAATGGACACGCGCCGTTCTTCCTCGCGCCCGGCGCGGACCCGCACTTCGCGCCCCAATCGGTCAAGATCGGGGAAGAACACCGCCGTGCCATCGGCCGTGGTGCGCAGCGTCAGCTGGCCACCATCGGCGCAGGTCACCACCACCGGCGCGAAGGGCACCGGGCGGCCGGCGCTGTCCTTCACGGTAACGGTCAGCACCCGCTCGGTATCGAGCCGAGGCAAGTCAGGGATGGCCTGGCCCAGGTTCGAGCGGCGAACATAATCGGCGTAGAGTTCGGGATTGAGCAGATCGTCATGCTCACCCGCCGTCAGCAGGCCCGATTGCGGGCGCGGCTGGGGACGCGGCGGATAGGGCGGATAAGGCGGCATGATCCGCGTGGTACCATCGGTGGTTCGGCTGGCCTCGGAGGTGACGGGCCGGGCCTCCGCCGGGGCAGCACCGTCCGTCGGAACCGGCAGGGCGACCGAGAATGCGTCGCTGGCGGGAGCGGGTGGTGCCGGTGGCGGGGGCGCCGGGACGGCTATCGGGGCTGCCGCCACGCGAACCGGGCGCCCGCCCTTGCCCATCGGCTCGGGCCGGGGACGCTGCTGGCCCTCGAACGTCTCGACGCCGAGCAGCGGCAGCGGGTCGGGGCTCCGGCAGAGCCCCTGCGGCCCTGCTCGCGACGCGGCTTCGGGCGCGGCGACCGCTACCGGCCCTTGCGCCAGCATGGCCACGATCGCGAGTGCTGAGAGACCCTTGTGCATCCGGCGTTCCATGCGGTTCCTCCATCCCGGCCGATCCTGTGGCCGCGATGAAGCGTGCGCCGCTATCGCTGAACGGTGGATTAGCGAAGCCGACCGCCCCCGTTCAGGCTTTCAGGCGCGGCTGACACGCCCCCCGGCGTGGCGCACCAGCGCTCCGGCCAGTTCCAGTTCCAGCAAGGCCAGTTGCACCGCCCCGGCGCTGGCCCCGCTCTGCCGGACCAGTTCATCGACCGCGACCGGTGCCGTGGTCAGCAGGCCGGCAATGTCGGCGGGATCCTGATCGAGGTCCTCTGCCCCGCCCCAGCCCGCGGCCACTTCGCGCAAATGGTGGCGCGGCTGGCCATCGAACCCGGTCAACGCCTCGATCACGTCGGCCGCCGATTGCACCAGCGTTGCCCCGTCGCGGATCAGCTGGTTGCAACCCTGCGACCGGCTATCGAGCGGGGAGCCGGGCACGGCCAGCACATCGCGCCCGGCCTCCGCCGCCAGCCGGGCAGTGATCAGCGAACCCGATTTCGGCGCCGCTTCCACCACCAGCGTCGCCGTGGCCAGCCCGGCGATGATCCGGTTGCGCGAGGGGAAATGGCGCGCCAGCGGCTCGGTCCCCGGTGGCTGTTCGGCGAGCAACAGGCATTGCGTGGCGATAGCTTCCTGCAGTTCGGCATGTTCGGGGGGATAGGAAACGTCGATCCCGCTGGCGATCACCCCGATGGTGCCACCCATCAAGCTGGCCTGGTGCGCCGCCCCGTCAATCCCGCGCGCGAGGCCCGAGACAACGACATAGCCGGCCTCGGCCAGATCGCCCGCGAACATCCGCGCCAGCTTGACTGCCGCCGCCGAGGCATTGCGCGCCCCGACGATGGCGACGCAGGGCCGCGCCGCCAGCGCCGCGTCGCCGCGCAGGGTCAGGATCGGCGGGGCGCTTTCCAGTTCGGCCAGCAGGGCGGGATAATCCGCCGAATCGTGGAACAGGTACCGCGCCCCCGCCGCCCGGACCGCCTGGATTTCCTGGGCCACGCGGCCCTCGTCCGCAACGCGATAACCGCTGCCGCCCCGCCCGGCGAGATCGGGCAGTGCCGCCAGTGCATCGGCGGCCGTGCCGAACCGGCGCAGCAACTGGCGGTAGGAAACCGGCCCGACATTAGGGGATCGGAGCAGGCGGATGCGCGCAAAGGCTTCCTCCTGCGAGAGCGCGGTCATGCCTTGCTGCCAACCTTCGGCTCGGTTCCGGCCAGCAAGCGCTGGATATTGGCGCGGTGGAGCACCAGCACCAGCACGGCGATGGCCGCCAGCACCGGCACATAGTCGGCATGGCCGAGCCACCAGGCGGCAATCGGCGCAACCACTGCGGCGGTCATCCCGGCCAGCGAGGAAATGCGGGTGATCGCCAGCAGCCCCAGCCAGGTGACGGCATAGGCCAGGCCAATCGGCCAGGCGAGCGCCAGCGAAACGCCCATCATCGAGGCCACGCCCTTGCCGCCCTTGAACTTCAGCCAGACCGGGAAGCAATGGCCCAGGATCGCCCCCAGCGCGGCCAGCGCCTCATGCCCCGGCCAGAAATGCCGGGCGATCAGCACGGCGGCCAGCGCCTTGGCCAGATCGAGCAGCAGGGTGGCCGCGGCAATGCCCTTGCGCCCGGTGCGCAGCACGTTGGTGGCGCCGATATTGCCCGAACCGATGGAACGCAGGTCCCCCGCGCCGGACAGGCTGGTCAGGATCAGGCCAAAGGGGATCGAGCCAAGGGCGTAGCCCAGTGCAAGCGAATAGAAGCTGTCCATCGGCATTGGTCCCTTCCTTTTTCCATCCCCTCGTAGCTACAAGGGGCCCGCACCGGCAAGTCCGGCCCGGGGGAATATGTCCGAAATCGATCCTGCTGCACCCTTGCTCCTGTTCGATTCGGGCGTCGGCGGGCTGTCCGTGCTGGCCGAGGTGCGCCAACTCCTGCCCGCAGCACCGGTAATCTATGCGGCGGACAATGGCGGCCTGCCCTATGGCCCCAAGACCGAGGCGGAAGTCGCCGCGCGGGTCTGCGGCCTGCTCGGCCGGATGGCCGAACGCTATCGCCCGCGGCTGATCTGCATCGCCTGCAACACCGCTTCGACCATTGCGCTGGGCATGGTGCGTGACGTGCTGGAAATCCCGATTGTCGGCACGGTCCCGGCGATCAAGCCTGCCGCGGAACAGACCCGCAGCGGCACGATCGGCCTGCTCGGCACCGCAGCCACGATCCGGCAGCCCTATGTCGACCGGCTGGAAGCCGAATTTGCCCAGGGCAAGCGTCTGCTCCGCGCCGCCGCGCCCGAACTGGTCGCCGCGGCCGAGGCCAAGCTGCGCGGACAGACGGTCGATCCGGCGGTCTATGCCCGCGCCGCCGCCTCGCTGCGCGACCAGCCCGGCGGCGATGCCATCGACACGGTGGTGCTGGCCTGCACCCACTTTCCCCTGCTGGAGCCGGAACTGGCCGAGGCCTTCGGACCGGGCGTCGGCTTCGTCCATGGCGCGGGGGGGATCGCGCGACGGATTGCCCGGCTGCTCGATGGCCAGCCGCTGCACCGCGCCACGCCCGATGCCGCGCTGTTCACCCGCGCCGACCCCGGACTTGCGGAACTGGCCGGAACGCTGGCAAGTTATGGCCTGCACAGGATCGAGGAACTCTGATGCGTCGCAAGCTGAACCTGACGCTGCTGGCGCTGATCGTGCTGATCGGCGCACCCTATTACTGGCTGATGCTGGACAACCGACCCGGCCAGGCCCAGCCCAAGCCGGTGACCATCACGCAATTGCGCGAACTTGCCCAGAGCATGCCCGGACCTGCTCCCAGCGCGGCGGAGGTGGAACTGGTGGCCTATCGCGAACTGCCCGGCAACCTGTTTGCCGCCGGGTCGGGTATGCGCAACGCGTTGATTGGCATCATGGCCTGGCGGCTGCCGGTACCGGATGGCCGGGCCATCATGATCGATGGCGGGATCACTGCCCGGGATGCGCGCGAGATCGAGGTCGACCGGTTCTTCCGCGATCGCCAGGACCTGGTTCGGGCAGCCTTGCGCAACGCCGGGATCGTGCTGGCCACCCACGAACATGTCGATCACCAGGGCGGAATCGTTCAGGCTGGCGGCGATGTCGTCAGAAAGCGGGCCTGGTTCAATCCGGGTCAGTTGCCGCCCAGCCCCTATGCCACGCAGCTGCGCTGGGGCAGCCAGCCCGTACCAACGCCGCGTATCCGGCCCGGTCCGCCCCAGGCAGTCGCGCCTGGTGTCGTGGTAGTCCCGGCGCCCAGCCACACCCCCGGTTCGCAGATGGTCTTCGTCCGGCTCGGCAATGGCCGAGAGTTCCTGTTCACCGGCGATATCGCCACGCTGCAGACCAGCTGGCAGGACCTGCGCGCCCGCGCCCGGCTGGTGGGCGACATCATCGCGCCTGAGAACCGGGCCGAGGTCCATGCCTGGCTAAAGACGATCAAGGCGCTCAAGGCGCAGGCGCCGGGCCTGGTGGTGATCCCGGGGCACGACTGGCGCACCATCGTCAGCGATCCGGAAATCGTTTCGTCGATCCGTATCGGTTTTGGACAACAACCCACTGGCTAAGCCCGGCCGCATTCGCTAGAGCGCGCGGCGAGGCAAGAAGCGGAACCCCGCGTGAACTACGACCAGATTTTCGACGAGGCGATCAAGCGGCTCCACTCCGAGGGGCGCTATCGGGTGTTCATCGACATCCTGCGCAACAAGGGCGCCTATCCCAACGCGCGCTGCTTTGCCGGGCACAATGGCCCCAAGCCGATCACGGTGTGGTGCTCCAACGATTACCTCGCGATGGGCCAGCACCCCAAGGTGATCGCCGCCATGGAAGAGGCGCTGCACGATGTCGGCGCCGGTTCGGGCGGTACCCGCAATATCGGCGGCAACACCCATTATCATATCCAGCTGGAGCGTGAACTGGCCGACCTGCACGGCAAGGAATCCGCACTGCTGTTCACGTCGGGCTATGTCTCGAACGATGCCACGCTCTCCACCCTGGCCAAGGTGCTGCCGGGCTGCGTGATTTTCTCGGACGAGCTCAACCACGCCAGCATGATCGCCGGGATCCGCAATTCCGGCGCGCCGAAGAAGGTGTTCCGTCATAACGACGTGGCCCATCTCGAGGAACTGCTGGCCGAAACCGATCCCGCCCTGCCCAAGCTGATCGCCTTCGAATCGGTCTATTCGATGGACGGCGATGTCGCCCCGATCCACGCGATCTGCGACCTGGCCGACAAGTACAACGCGATCACCTATATCGACGAGGTCCACGCCGTCGGCATGTATGGCGCTCGCGGTGGCGGCATTTCCGAGCGCGACGAAGCCGCGCAGCGCATCACCATCATCGAGGGCACGCTGGGCAAGGCGTTCGGCGTGATGGGCGGCTATATCGCGGCCGATGCCAAGATCATCGACGTGATCCGGTCCTATGCCCCCGGCTTCATCTTCACCACCTCGCTTTCGCCGGTGCTGGTTGCCGGGGTGCTGGCAGCGGTGCGGCATCTCAAGGAAAGCTCAGTCGAGCGCGAGGGCCAGCAGGCCGCCGCCGCTTTCCTGAAGCAGTCCTTTGCCGAAGCCGGCCTGCCCGTGATGCCCAGCACCACGCACATCGTGCCGCTGATGGTCGGCGATCCCGTCCGCGCCAAGCAGATCAGCGATATCCTGCTGGCCGAATATGGCGTCTACGTGCAGCCGATCAATTTCCCGACCGTCCCGCGCGGGACCGAGCGGCTCCGCTTCACCCCCGGCCCGGCACATTCCGAGCCGATGATGCGTGAACTGACCGCCGCGCTGGTGGAAATCTGGGAACGGCTGGAACTGAAGCTCGCGGCCTGAGGCCCCATGACAGCAAAAAGGCGGGACACCCTAGGGTGCCCCGCCTTTTTTGTGCCTGACAGCTTGTAGCAGCGATCAGCGCAGGCTGACCACGTTGTCGCTCTGGCGCGGGTCGCTGCGGTCGCCGCGATAGAGGCTGGCCATCGGTTCGTCGCTGGCTTCGATCACGGTGGCGCTGCCAAAGCCGTTGAACGCGGTCTTCATCGCCGCGCCGTAGGCCCCCAGCATGCCGACCTCGATATAGTCGCCCGCCTTGATGCCCGCCGGGAGCATGAAGGGGCCTTCCATGAAGTCGGCATCGTCGCAGGTCGGGCCATAGAACGAGAAGCCTTCCTCGCCCTCGCCGCGCCCTTCGCTCAGGCAGCGAACCGGGAAGCGCCAGCCAACATGCGCCGCATCATAGAGCGCGCCATAGGCCCCGTCGTTGATGTACAGCTCGTCCCCGCGGCGCTTTTCCACGCGCACGATCATCGAATTGTACTCGGCGCACAGCGCCCGGCCAGGCTCGCACCACAGCTCGGACGAATAGGACACCGGCAGCGATTCGAACGCACGGTGGATCACGCCGAAATAATCTTCCAGCGGAGGCGGTTCCATGCCCGGATAGACCGAAGGGAAGCCCCCGCCGACATCGACGATATCGACCGTGACCGAGGCATCGACAATCGCCGCGCGGACCCGCTCCATCGCCTGGACATAGGCGAAGGGCGTCATCGCCTGGCTACCGACGTGGAAGCAGATGCCCAGGGCATCGGCCACCTGACGGGTCGCCTGAAGCAGCGGAGCGGCATCGGCCAGATCGACGCCGAACTTGGCGGCCAGGCTCAGTTCCGAATAGTCGGACGAGACGCGCAGCCGCACGCAGAGCGACAGGTCGGTGGCCGGATTGCCCGCCTCATCGGCAGTGGCGGCCACGATCTTTTCCAGTTCTTCCTGGGTATCCAGGCTGAACACGCGCACGCCATGCACCTTGTAGGCTTCGGCAATCGCGCTGCGGGTCTTCACCGGGTGCATGAAGCACAGCACGGCTTCGGGCAGCGTGGCGCGCACCTGCCGGACCTCGGCGATCGAGGCGACGTCGTAATGGGTCACGCCGGCGTCCCACAAGACCTTGAGCAGGTCCGGCGAAGGATTGGCCTTCACCGCATAGAGCGACTGGCCCGGGAACTTCTCGGTAAAGAAGCGGGCAGCGCGCGCGGCGGCGTGCGGACGGTTGAGAATGACCGGTTCGTCGGGCGCGAGCGCGCGAACTACGGACAGAGCGTCAGGATACTGGTGCAACTCAAGGGACCCCCAATAGGCCTTGCGGCCAGGTAACACGAAAGACGAGGCTGCCTTGCGGTTATTGGAAGTCCCCTTGGGGCAGCGGGGGCGGGCTATAAAGATTCGCGTCTTAACTGCAAGTGAAAATCACCCCCACAGCCCCCGCGATCCACACCCGTTTCACCCCCGCATCAGGTGCTCGGCAATGGCGCGATAGGCGGGCAGCGAAGTGGGGTCGAAGGCGGAGTTCGCGGCGACCGGATGCGAGCCGAACCGAGCGATCACCAGCTCGGCCACGGGGTCGACATAGATAGCCTGGCCGTGGATCCCGCGCGCCGAAAATGCACCATGATTTCCGGGCATTATCCACCATTGGTGCTTGTAGGAACCGCCTGGCAGCCACTGGTATCCGGCCGGTGCAAACTCTGCCGCAGAGCCGCCGGCCTTGACCGTCGCGACCACTTCGCGGGCAATCGCCTGGCCGCCGTTGCCATGGCCATCGCAGCGCATCGCTTCGCCAAACCGGGCCATGTCGCGCAGCACGGGATTAAGCCCACCCCCGGCGAAGGGCATGCCGGTCGAATCGATCAGGAAATCGGCATCCTGTTCCATGCCCAGCGGGGTCCAGATTCGCTCGGCCAGCACCCGGTCGATTCGCTTGCCTTCGGTCCGGGCGACGATCCAGCCCAGCACCTCGGTATTGCAGGTGCGATAAGTGAAGCGCTCGCCATGCTCGCCATTCTTCCGGATCGTGGGCAGGAAGGCATAGACATCGGTCGCGCCTGCATAGCCGGGCGCGCGCGGGGTCAGGCCCAGGGCATTGCTCATCGCGCCGATGCCGGAACTGGGGTCGGTATATTCCTCGCTGAAATCGAGCGCGGTGGTCATGTCCATGACCTGGGCCAGGGTCGCATCGCCAAAGCCGCTGCGTGCCAGCTCCGGGATCAGGTCACCAACCGGTGCGGCTGGATCGAGCCGCCCTTCCTGGACCAGCATTTCGGCGAGCGTGCCGACGAAGCTCTTCGTCACTGAAAAGGCGATGTGCGGCGTGTCGCGCCGGGTAACGCCCAGGTAGCGTTCGTAAACGATCGTGCCCCGGTGCAGCACCAGCACGGCATCGGTGAAATTGACGGACAGCGCCTGTTCCCAGGTCAGTTCGCGCCCATCGTCCATCGCATTGAACCGCACCGCGTCCAGATCGTCGCGCAGCGCCACCGGCAGGTCCCAGACCGCCCCCTGCCCCCGGCTGACGCGCGCCGTCGGCAGGAATTCGCGCATGTGCGAATAGGCATAGCGGTGGGTCGGAAACCGCATGTGATCCGCGCGGCCCCAGGCCAGCCGCTTATCCGGCGGCGGCGGCAAGCCCTCCATCCAGCCCATGACGGTAGGATCGGAGGTGTGGGCATCGAGGATCTTGTCGGGCATCGTTCTCTCCGGCGTAGTTATGCCGGAGACTGTGCCTCAGGAAAGCCGGTCGCGGAAGTCCTCGTAACCGAACCGCTTGATGCATTCGAGGCTGTCGGTCTCGCTGTCCCACAGCCAGATCGACGGCAAAGGCACCCCGTTGAAGGTGGTGGTCTTGACCATCGAGTAATGCGCCTGGTCGAGGAAGGCGAAGCGCTGGCCCACGGCCGGGCCGCTGGGGAAGCGATAGTCGCCGATCACGTCGCCCGCGAGGCAGCTCGGCCCGCCCAGCCGTACCGCGCCGCCCGCGCCCTCGTCGACCTCGGTATCGACCTGCGGCAGTTCGCCCAGCATGGCCGGGCGATAGGGGGCTTCGATCACGTCAGGCATGTGGCAGGTCGCGGAGATGTCGACGATGGCCACCGGCATCCCGTTCTCGCCTAGGTCGAGCACGGTGCCGACCAGGATCCCGGCATCGAGTGCCACGGCCTCGCCCGGCTCGAGATAGACCTCGGCCCCGGTATCGTCCTTCAGGTCCTGCAGGAATTCGACCAGTTCGTCGCGCTGGTAATCGGCGCGGGTGATGTGGTGCCCGCCGCCCAGGTTGATCCACTTGATCTCGCCAAAATAGGGCTCGAGGTAATCGAAGGCCACGTCCCAGGTGCGCTTCAAGGGCTCCAGATCCTGCTCGCACAGGGTGTGCATGTGGATCCCGTCGACCAGCGCCATGTGCTCCGCGGTCAGCTGGTCGATCGGAAAGCCCAGCCGCGAATGGGGCGCGCAGGGGTCATAGCGCGGCACTTCGCCTTCGGGATGCAAGGGATTGATCCGCAGGCCGATGTCGAAGCTTTCGCCCCGCGCCCGGGCCGCCTCGATGATCGCCGAGCAGCGGATGATCTGCTGCGGGGAATTGAAGATCACGTGGTCCGACAGGCGCAGGATCTCGTCGAGGTCCTCCGGCTTGTAGGCCGCGCAATAGGTCGCGATCTCGCCATCGTAGAATTCGCTGGCGAGCCGCGCTTCCCACAGGCCCGAAGTGCAGACGCCATCGAGGTACTCGCCCACGATCGGCGCGACCGACCACATCGAGAAGGCCTTGAGCGCGGCCAGCACCTTGACCCCGGCCCGGTCGCGGACATCTGCCAGGATCGACAGGTTCTGCCTGAGCCGCGCCGCATCGACCACGAAGGCGGGGCTATCGACACGCGAGAGGTCAAAGTGGGCAAAGGCTCCGGGATCGCCGGCTCTGGTTTCCATGGGTCAGGTTCCTGCCATCCATTCGCCAATCAGCGCGGCGAAGCGTTCGGGCGCCGTTTCCGGCAGCATATGATCGGCCTCTGCCACGATCAGCGGTTCGGTTCCACCTGTTGCTCGGGCCAGCCCGCGCGAGGGGACTTCGAACACCGGCCTCGTCCGGCTGCCCATCGCCACGGTCAGCGGCACCTGCAGTGCGGCGATCTCGCTGGCGCTGACCGGCGTGGGAGGTTGGCCCCCGCCCATCAGCAGCGGCATCATCGCCTCGCTTTGCAGGTAGAGCGCGCGGCGCTCTGGCGAGAGGCTGGCAAAGCAGCCCGGTCCGCCCGAGGCATCGAACAGCAGCGCAACCGCCGCCGCATTGTCGCCGCTCATCACCGCACCGGCGATCGGGCCGAATGCTACCCCTGCATCGGCCCCGAAGCGCTCCAGTTCGGCATCGTCCTCGACCCAGCTGGGCAAGCCCGGTTCATAGACCAGCAGCGCGGCGAACAGTTCTGGCCGCCGCAGCGCTGCGAGCAGCGCGGGGAGGACCGAGAAAGACCAGGCGACCAGCCTTACCGGTTCGCCCTGGGCGGCGGCGGCAGCGATGATCTCTGCCGCGTGGAGCTCGGACCCGAACCCGCTGCCATCATCCGGCCAGGGCGCATCGCCAAAGTAGGTCAGCGTCGGCGCCACGGCCTGCGTACCGGCCGGGAGACGATCGATCACCGGTTGCCACAGCCGCCCGTCACCCGGCGCGCCGTGCAGCAACAGCAGCGGAGCCATCGTCAGAACTCCAGCGGCCCGGCCAGTTCCTTGACCTGCCAGGGCAGCCCCTGGGTGTTGAGCATGTCCATGAACGGATCGGGGTCCAACTGCTCCATGTTGAACACGCCTTCGCCGCGCCAGGCGCCAGTCAGCATCATCGCCGCGCCGATCATTGCGGGCACGCCGGTGGTATAGCTGATCGCCTGGTTGCCGGTTTCGTGGAATGCGTCCTCGTGGTCGCAGATGTTGTAGATGTAATAGGTCTTCTCGCCCGAGCCATCGAGCGCCATGCCGGTGGCGATATCGCCGATGTTGGTCTTGCCCTTGGTGGTCGGCCCCAGCGTTTCCGGCTTGGGCAGCACGGCAGCGAGGAACTGCAGCGGGACGATGTCCTTGCCCTGGTAATTGATCGGCTCGATCCCGGTCATACCGACGTTCTGCAAAACGGTCAGGTGGTTGATATAGGCATCGCCAAAGGTCATCCAGAACCGGCCGCGCTCCAGCTCGGGCAGGAACTTCGCCAGGCTTTCCAGCTCTTCGTGGTACATCAGGTACATGTTCTTGGGGCCGACGCCCTCGAACTCGAAGTTCTGGCGGATGGTCATGGCCGGGGTTTCCACCCACTCGCCATTGGCCCAATGCCGCGCCGGGGCGGTCACTTCGCGGATGTTGATTTCCGGGTTGAAATTGGTGGCGAAGGCCTGGCCATGATCGCCGCCATTGCAATCGAGGATGTCGAGCGTGCGGATCGTCTTGAGCTTGTGCTTCTTCAGCCACATCGCGAAAACGCTGGTCACGCCCGGATCGAAGCCCGAACCCAGCAGCGCCATCAGGCCCTTTTCCTTGAACCTGTCCTGATAGGCCCACTGCCAGCTGTATTCGAACTTGGCCTCGTCCTTGGGCTCGTAGTTCGCGGTGTCGAGGTAATCGACCCCGGCGGCAAGGCAGGCGTCCATGATCGGCAGGTCCTGGTACGGCAGCGCCAGATTGACGACCAGCTTCGGCCCGATCTGCTGGATCAGGCGGGTCAGCGCGGGGACTTCCTCGGCGTCGATCTCATAGGTGTGGACTGTCTCGCCGGTGCGTTCCTTGACCGAGGCGGCGATCGCATCGCACTTGGCCTTGGTCCGGCTGGCGAGGTGAATCTCGCTGAAAATCGACGCATTCATTGCCATCTTGTGGACGCAGACCGAGCTGACGCCGCCCGCACCAATCACCAGAACCTTGCTCACTTCCAACACTCCTTTGCGTGGCGCGAAGGCGCGCATATAGGCTGGTTTCATGACGACACAACCGATGCGTACTCCGACTGCCGATGGCGTGGCTCGCGCCGCCGCCAAGATCGCCGAACTGTTGCCGCAGACACCACTGCTGGAGGCCGAGGTCAACGGGGCAAAAGTCTGGTGCAAGGCCGAAAGCCTGCAACCGATCGGCGCCTTCAAGATCCGCGGCGCCTGGCACCGGCTGAGCGACCTGTCGGCCGAGGAACGCGCCCGCGGCGTGGTGGGCGTGTCCAGCGGCAACCACGCGCAAGGGGTGGCCTGGGCCGCGCAGCGGCTGGGGATCGACGCGACTATCGTCATGCCGGTCGATGCCCCGCAGGTGAAGCTTGAGGCCACCCGGGCGATGGGCGCCAATGTCGTGCTTTACGATCGGCCCGGCGGGGAAGACCGCGATGCCGTGGCCCAGCGGCTGATCGACCAGAGCGGAGCCACGCTGGTCCACGCCTATGGCGATCCCTGGGTAATCGAGGGCCAGGGTTCGGCGGGGATCGAGATCGCCGCGCAAATGGCGGCGCGCGGGCTGGAGGGACCCAGCCGGATCGTGGTGTGCTGCGGTGGCGGCGGGCTGGCGGCGGGGCTGGCGCTGGCCTGCCCCGAGGCCGAGATCGTGCCGGTCGAACCGGAAGGGTGGGACGATGTCGCCCACAGCCTCGCCAGCGGCGAAATCCAGCGCGTTGCTCCCGATGCGCCGCCTACGGCCTGCGACGCGCTGCAGACCCCCGCCACCTGGCCGATCAACTTCGCGATCCTGAAAGAGCGCTGCACCTTTGGCCTGTCGGTCACCCCGGCCGAGGTGCGGGCGGCCCAGCGCTTTGCCTTTGCCAAGCTGCACCTGGTGCTGGAACCGGGCGGTGCGGCGGCGCTGGCGGCGGCGCTGGCCGGCAAGTTGGCGCTGGACGGGCGGACCGCGATCATGCTGACCGGCGGCAACACCGATCCCGAAAGCTTCGCTAGGGTGCTGTCCGGCCACGATTAGTTGCGTTTGACAATCGGTTGCCGCCGTAACACCCTGCACCCCTCGGGTCACACGAGACAAAGGGGGAGTTTATGCAGGCACAAGTCCTTGCACCGGCGGCCGTGCTGGTGCTGTGGTCGCTGGTGATGCTGTTCTGGACGGCGGGCACCCGGCTCGGCGCGATGAAGCAGGCCGGCGGCGGGCTCGGCAAAGCCAAGCCCGGCGGGCGCGGCCAGGATCTGGAGGGCGTGCTGCCCGACGAGGTCAACTGGAAGGCCCACAACTATGCTCACCTGATGGAACAGCCGACGCTGTTCTATGCGACAGTGGCGATCCTCGCGATCATGGGGCCGGTGGAACACGACGTGCTGTTCGCGTGGGCCTATGTCATGATCCGGATCGTCCATTCGGTCTGGCAGGCCACGGTAAACACCATCCCGGTACGCTTTACCCTGTTCCTGCTTTCGACGGCGTGCCTCATCATGCTGGCACTGCACGCTGCCAAACTGACGCTGCTGGCAGCCTGACGGGGGAGAAGAAGAAATGATCGGAATGGAAATCCTGAAGCCTGTCGCCGTGCTGGCAGGATGGACGCTGGTAATGTGGCTGTGGATGTATGCCACCCGCATCCCGGCGATCGGCAAGCTGCCGAAAAGCAACGAGCCGGGGGCTGACCAGGGCTGGACCGGGGCCAAGCTCGAAGCCCTGCTGGATCCCCGGATCCAGTGGAAGGCACACAATTACAACCACCTGCACGAGGCGCCGACGGTGTTCTATGCCGTCGCCCTTGCCCTGGCGCTGATCGGCCAGGGCGACGGCCTCAATGCGCAGCTCGCCTGGGCCTATGTCGGCCTGCGGATCGTCCATTCGATCTGGCAGTCGACGGTCAACAAGGTGGCGGTGCGCTTCCTGCTGTTCGCACTGTCGAGCTTCGCGCTGATGGCGCTGACCGTGCACCTGCTCCTGGCAGTGTTCCACGGCGGTTGACCAAACGGACGGCCCGGCACGCACCAGCGAGCCGGGCCGGTTCGCTCAGAACATCTTGCGGAATTCCAGTTCGACCAGGCGCCCGCGCGGATCGAGCAGGTCGGCCTGATAGCTGATCGGCACCGCGCCGGTCCGGTCGGTCACCTTCTGGCGCGAATCGAACAGGTTCTCGAACCGGAGCGAGACCTGCGATCCCTTGAAGAAGGGCGCCTTCTTGACCAGCCCCTGCTGCTGGCCCAGCGCCGCGAAGAAGCTGATGTTCATCCGCGTGACGCTGCCAAAGCGCAGGTCGCTCGCCCCCGGCAGACCATTGCCGAAAATCCGCGAAGGACCGGTCCAGGTGCCGTTGAAGAAAGTGCCGAACCCGCTCTTGAACAGGCCGCCGTTGAACTGGATCGAATGACGCGGCGAACCGGCGGACGAAAGAGAATCCCCGCCCAGCAGGTCCAGCACCGGGCCACCCGGCGCGATCAGCACGGTGTTGTCGAACTGGGCAGTGTGGAACAGGCCCAGGCTCCAGCGGCCGACGCCGCCGCCGCCCATCATACCCATCATGCTGCCACCGCCGCCGCCGCGGCCACCGCCGGCACCCGGCGGACGACCGCCGCCCGCACCCGGCGAGCGCGGCGGACCGCCCATCATGCCCATCATCCCGCCGCCAGCCGGCGCCTTGCCAAGCTGGCCGGACAGGTTGACCCCCCAGCGCAGGCGCGAGCTGCGCTGTTCGGCAAAGGTAACCGAACGATCGTCGATCGAGACCAGCCGCCCGGTGCCATCGCGCGTTACCCGGCCCGGGAACGCGGCTTCGATCGCCGGGGTCAGCAGCGGGAAGCCAGCGGTGACATCGTCCGACCGGTTGCGGAAGTATTCGACCAGCAGGCTGGAGTTCTGGAGGAACGGCAATTGCCAGGTCGCCCCGAACTTCAGGTCGCGCTGCTGTTCCTTGCGCAGCGCCGGATTGCCGCCGCTGATCACCGTGGCCAGCACCGTCTCGCCGCGGGTGAAATCGAAGACCGGCACGTTGAAGGTCACGGTCTGCGGATTGCCCAGATCGGATACGCCAGGCGCCGATTCATTGACCAGGTAGCTGGCCGACAGGCTCAACTTTTCGAGGCTCAAGGGCGACCAGGTCAGCCCCGCGCTCCAGTCGTTGACCGAGCCGAAATCCGAGAGGTGATCGTAACCGAGGCTGAAATTGAGCGCCAGGTCGCCCAGCCCCGCGCCAAAGTTCTCGCGGCGGCTGGTGATCGGGACGCCGACGTTGCCCCCGATGGTGAACCGGTCGCGCCGCAGGTTGACCTTGCCGACCAGGCTGCGCGTATCCGCGGTGTCGAACGAGAGATAGGTGAAGCCGGTCCGCACGGTGGTGGTCACCTCGCCGCCGGGCAGGCGCACCGGGCGGCCGATTAGCGTGACCAGGCTTTCAAGCCGATCCGAATTGGAAGTGGCCACGTCCTGGCCAGCCGCCGCTACGGCCGGCAGCGGCCCGGTGATCGGCAGGGTACCGGCAGCAGCCGCGCTGACCAGCGCGGCGGTATTGGCGCGACGGTCGATCACAGTGCGCACTTCGGTGTGGGTGCCGTCCAGCGTGGCGCTCAGCTGCCAGTCACCGAACCGGGTATTGAGCGATGCGCCGCCTTCGCCCGTCGTTGTGCGGCTGCGCCGTTCCAGCGGATCGGCCAGGCTGCGGATCGCGCGCGAGCTGTCGGGCGCGACCAGGGTCACCAAATCGAGGCCGGAATAACGGCGGCTGTCGACGCGCAGCAGGCTGGCATTGGCCCCGATCGAACCGCCCAGCCCGTCCTTGCCCAGCCCCTGCGACCAGGACAGATTCAGCGACAGGTCGCGCGAATCCGCCACCAGCGTGCGAAATGCGGCGGGGTTGGGATCGGTCGCCACGGTCGGGATCGTGCCCGGCGTCTGGATCACCCCGCGCTCAGCCTCGGTCAGCGGCGAGGTATCATCGATCTTGGCGGTAATGCTGAAACGCTGCGGCCCCTTGATCCGCAGCATGGTTCCCTCGACCTCATAGGTCTGAAACCCGCCGCGCGTCGGGAAAGCGGTTTCCGCCTCGATCGTCCGCGACGAGAAATTGTCTTTCAGGATCATGTTGACCACGCGGCTGTTCGGCGGAAAGCCGAAGCGCAGCGCCACTTCCTCAGGCAGGATCTCGATCCGGCGGATCGCTTCCTGCGGGAAGTTGCGCATTTCGCGGAAGTTGCCGATCCGCTGGCCGTTGATCAGCACCACCGGCGGGCCACCCGCGCCGCGCCCCCGGCCCGATCCGGTCTGCGGCGCCAGCTGGGTCAGCACGTCGGCCAGGGTAGTTGCCCCCAGCGCCTGGATATCCTTTTCATCGAGCACCGCGATCGGCGGCTGCGGCGCTTCCACCTGGCCGCGGATGCGTTCGGCCACCACCAGGATTTCCGAACCAGCCGGCTCGGCCACTTCCGGCCCGGTGTCAACCTGCCCCTCGGCCGGCGGCGCGGCGGCGCTGGCGGTATTCGCAGCTACTTCATCGCCGGCGAAAGCCGGGCTGGCCAGCAATGCCAAAGGCAGGGCCAGGGAGATGGAACGGCTTGGAATCTTGCGCATGTTCACTCCGGCAAAGCGGTCGAAAGCTGTCAGGCTCCCCTGCCCGGCGCCGCAAATGGCCATGCCCTTGCCCAAAGGCAACCCCTGCTTTGGTAACATTATGTCTATGTTCGACAAAGCGCGCCCCTGCTCCGGCGAACGTCCGATATGCGCCAAAGGCTTCCCTTTTGCCCCATCCATCGCTATGGGCCGCCCCGACGAAGCCGAACAAGAATGGAATACAGGCCAGGATGGCGAAGGAAGAACTGCTCGAAATGCGCGGAACGGTGGTGGAACTACTGCCCAACGCGATGTTCCGCGTCCGCCTGGAAAACGATCACGAGATTCTGGGCCACACCGCCGGCAAGATGCGCAAGAACCGCATCCGCGTGCTGGTGGGGGACGAGGTGCTGGTCGAGCTGACCCCCTATGACCTGACCAAGGGCCGGATCACCTATCGCTTCATGCCCGGCCGTGGCGGCCCCGGCCAGTTCGGCTAACCGCCGGTTTGGCCAGCCCAGCGCTCGTCCTTGCCAGCTCTTCTCCGCGCCGGCGCGATCTGCTCGCCCGGATCGGCATTGAACCTGCCCGGATCGCCAGCCCCGATATCGATGAAAGCCCGCTGAAGGACGAACTGCCGCGCGCCTACGCGCTGCGCCTGGCCCAGACCAAGGCCGCCGCCGTGACCCGCGCACCGGGCGAGATCGTGCTGGCCGGCGATACCACCGTGGCGGTTGGCCGCCGCATCCTGCCTCCGGCCGATACGGTGGAAATCCAGCGCGATCTGCTGAACCTCATTTCCGGGCGGCGGCATCGCTGCATTTCCGCCGTCTGCGTGATTGACGCGGCCGGCAAGGCCCGGACCCGGGTGGTGGAAACCGTGGTGATCTTCAAACGCCTCTCGGACGATGAGCGCGAAGCCTATGTCGCCAGCGGCGAAGGGCTGGGCAAGGCGGGCGGCTATGCCATCCAGGGCCGGGCCGAAGCGCTGATCCGGCAAGTGGCGGGCAGCCATTCGGGCGTGATCGGCCTGCCGCTGTTCGAAACCCGCGCCCTGCTGCGCGCGGCGGGCTATCCGCTTGGCTGAGTGGCTGGTCGAGGCCGGGATCGGGGAAACCCGCGCCCTGCTGATGGGCGGCAAGGAAGCGATTGCCGCGCGGCTTGACTGGCCGGGCGCGCTGGCCGCCGGGCAGATCGAGGATGCCCGCCTTATCGCCCGCAGCGCCGGATCGCGCCGGGGCACGGCCCGCTTTGCCAGCGGCGAGGAAGCCCTGGTCAATCAATTACCCCGGGACGCGAGCGAAGGCGCCATGCTGCGCCTCGTTGTGACCCGAGCTGCCTTGGCCGAGGCGGGCCGCCTGAAGCGCGCCCAGGCCCGCCCCACGACCGCCCCATGCTGTCCGCCACCGCCCCCGCCAGGCCGCACCGTCCACCGCTTGCCCACCGGCCTGTGGGAAGCGATCTGGGCCGAGGCATGGAGCGGCGCAGTAGAATTTTCCGGCGGCGCGCTGACGATTACTCCCACCCCGGCGATGACCGTGATCGATGTCGATGGCGATCTGCCGCCCCGCGCGCTGGCGCTGGCCGCAGTGCCCGCGCTGGCGGCTGCGCTGCGCCGGATGGACCTGGCTGGGTCGATCGCGGTCGATTTTCCCTCGCTCGAGGCCAAGGCCGATCGCCAGGCGGTCGACGCCGCGCTGGCCGATGCCCTGCAAGACTGGCCGCACGAACGCACCGCGATGAACGGGTTCGGGCTGGTCCAGCTGGTCGCCCGGCTGGAACGGCCCTCGCTGCTGCACCGCCTCGCGCTCGACCGCGCGGGGGCGGCGGCGCGGCTCTTGCTGCGGCGCGGGGAACTGGTGGCGGAACCCGGCCCCGTCCTGCTGTTGACTGCCCATCCCGCGGTGCGCGCCGCGGTGTTGCCCGAATGGGAAGCGGAGCTGGCCCGGCGCGCTGGTCGGGCGATCCGCTGGCACGAGGACCCGGCCCTTGCACTCGACGCCTGTTTCGCGCAGGCGCTGGCCGCATGACCAGTCCCGCCACCCGCAAATGCCCGCTCTGCGGCAAGCCGCGCAGCGCCGAACATGCGCCGTTCTGCTCGAAAGGGTGCAAGGACCGCGACCTGATGCGCTGGCTGGACGATGGCTATGCCCTGCCCGGTCCGCCCGCCTTCGATGAAGAAGAAGGAAAGGCGTGATAGCCTCTTGCCAAGCTGCTTTCGCTTCGCCATAGGCGCGCTTCCAACCGCCTGACGGCCCTTGCGGCCTTCATTGGACGAGTTGCCCGGATAGCTCAGTTGGTAGAGCAGCGGATTGAAAATCCGCGTGTCGGTGGTTCGAATCCGCCTCCGGGCACCACTCCCCCAGATCAGCCCCCTACAGCGACCAGCTCGGTCGCGCCGCCAGCCGCGCGCGCCAGGCCGCCACGTTCGGCCGCCCCTCGCCCGGATCGATCCGCAGCACCCGCGAGAAATCGACCGCGACGCCGCAAGTGATGTCAGCGATCGAGAAGCCGCTGGCGGCGAGGTAATCGCGATCCGCCAGGTGGGCATCGAGCTTGTCGAGAAAATGCATCAGCCGCGCCTTGCCGCGTTCGGCCAGCTCGGGGATCTGGGCATAGTTGACCGGCCCGGGCAGAGCGCGGTCCTTCATCGCGGGGGCGGTGTTCCGCATCGCCTCGGCAATCGCCATCAGGCATTCGCCTTCGGCCTTGCTGTTCCAGCTGGCGATCTCGGCCTTGTCGGTGGGGCTGGTGCCGAACAGCGGTGGCTCCGGCTTGTAGGCTTCGGCCCAGGCGGCGATGCCGGCATTGTCGGTCAGCACCGTGCCATCCTCAAGTGCCAGCGCAGGTACAGTCAAGCCTGGGTTGAGTGCACGGTAAGTGTCGCTCAAGTGCTCGTTCGCGGCCAGATCAACGATCCGCGTTTCATGCGCGATGCCCTTTTCGGCGAGCAGGATCCGGGCCCGGCGCGGGCTGGGAGCGCGGGGGTAATCATAGAGAATCGGCATCGGTCACTCCTTTGCAGAGCAGCCTAGCAGGGCGGCGAAGGATTGCGATTGGCAACTGATTGACGCTACGGAATCCTGAACTTTATTCATCGACTGGTCATGTTATTCTGTTACATATGCAGTCAGTCGCCCTGGGCGACTCGAAGGCCCAGGGCGCCCAACCAGCGAGAGGTGACCCATGGCCTATGTCGATACCCGCAACACCCGCCGCAACTACCCCGCCCTGGTCCTGGTCGGGGCCGTCGAACTGGCGGTAGGATATGCCCTGATCATGGGCCTGGCGGCGAAATTCGCCCCGCCGAAGGACAATCGCGTCACTTCCACCTTCGTTCCCCTGCCGCCCAGACCCGAACCCAGCCCCGAGGTAACCCCGACCCGGCCCGAGCAGAGCAATCCGCTGGCCCCGCCGCCGCCCCGGACGGAAACCCCGTTCCAGACCCCCGGACCGCTGCCGCTGCCCAGCTTCGCGCCCATTCCGACCCCCGGCGGCGGCGATGCGCTGGGCGAAGTGGCCTTTCCCACGCCCAGCCCCTCCCCCAGTCCACTGGCCAGCACCCGTCCGGCCCGACCCAAGGGCAACCCTGGCCTGTGGGTGACCACCAACGACTATCCGCAGAGCGCGATCCGCGGCGAACTGGAGGGCGTGGTCAGGTTTCGCCTGACGGTGGGCACCAATGGCCGCGTGACGGGGTGCGAGGTCACCGGTTCCAGCGGCCACCCGGCGCTCGACCAGGCGGCTTGCGCCAAGCTGATCCAGCGCGGCCGCTTCGAACCGGCCAGCGATGGCAGCGGCGCGCTGGTCGCAGGCAGCTATAACGGCGCGGTGCGCTGGCAGCTGCCCAAGGAATAGCCTGACCTGCAATCGTCAGGTGATGGCGCGGCGATCCCTCCTAGGAATCGCCGCGCCGTATCATTATGTTCACATCATCTGATATCAGGGGTCAGTCTGGTCGAGCGATGAACAAAGGCCTGATGCACCCCACCCGGATCGTGCCGGCTGGCTTCCTGCTGGCAATCGCGCTCGGCACCGTCACCCTGATGCTGCCGATTGCCACCCGCAGCGGCGAGAGCGCCGGCTTCCTGACCGCCCTGTTCACCGCCACCTCGGCGATCTGCGTCACTGGCCTGATCACAGTGGACACACCCACCTTCTGGTCTCCCTTCGGGCAGGTGGCGATCATGTTGATGATCAAGATCGGCGGCCTCGGCATCATGACTGCCGCTACCCTGCTGGGGCTGGCGGCCGGACGTCGGCTCAGCCTGTCTGACCGGGCCGTGGCGCTGACCGAACATGGCCATCTCAATCGGGCCGAAGCGATCAGCCTGGTCAAGCTCGTCTTCGTGGTCAGCATAGCGATCGAGGCAATCGTGGCGCTGGCGCTGTGGCTGCGCTGGTGGCTGGGCTATGGCATGGCGGCGGGGGAAGCGGCCTGGCACGGCCTGTTTCACGCCATCTCGGCTTTCAACAACGCCGGTTTCTCGACCTTCTCGGCCAACCTGATCGACTGGCAGGCCGATGCTGCGATCCTGCTGCCGATCATGGCCGCGATCGTGATCGGCGGGATTGGCTTTCCTGTGCTGCACGAGGTCTGGGCGCGGCGGAATCCTGATCGGCGGCGGCGGCCCTGGTCGCTGCACAGCCGCCTGACGCTGGCGACCACGGTCGTGCTGCTGGTCATGGGCACATTGCTGGTGCTGGTGGCTGAATGGGCCAATCCGAAAACACTGGGCGCAATGCCATTCGGCACGGCCCTGCTCAACGCCGCGTTCCATTCGGTCTCGATGCGCACGGCCGGGTTCAACGCAGTGGACATCGCCGCCTTTGCCGATCCCACCCTGTCGATCAACTATGTCTTCATGCTGATCGGCGGCGGCAGCGCGGGCACGGCGGGTGGCCTCAAGGTGACAACCTTTGCCCTGCTGGGCTTCGTCGTCTGGTCGGAGGTGCGCGGCCATGCCGAAACGACCATGTTCGGCCGCCGGGTCGGCTCCGCAGTGGTGCGCCAGGCCCTGTCGATCGTGCTGATCGCGATCGGCCTGATCGGCATGGTCACGCTGATCATCGACTGGATCGAACCGGCGATCGATTTCCGCTACATCTTGTTCGAGACGATTTCCGCCTTTGCCACGGTCGGCCTTTCCGCCGGGATTACCGCCCAGCTTTCAACCCCATCGCAATTGCTGCTGGTCTTGCTGATGTTCGTCGGCCGGGTCGGCACGATCACCTTCGTCACAGCGCTGGCCCTGGCGCCGCGCTCGGTTCATTATCGCTATCCGCAGGAGCAACCCATTGTTGGCTAAATCCAGACGCCGCAAACCCGCCCCCGAAGCCGTGGCCGTGATCGGCCTGGGCCGGTTCGGCACGGCCGTGGCCGAAGCGCTGCTCAAGTCCGGCCATGACGTGCTGGCGATCGATTCCGACGAAAAGCTGGTCCAGCTGATGGCCGACGAAATGCCGCACGTGCTGCAGGCCGATACCACCGATCCCGACGCACTGCGCCAGATCGGCCTCGCCGATTTCCAGCGCGTGGTGGTGGGCATCGGCAGCGATGTGGAGGCAAGCGTCCTGACTGTGATGGGGCTGACCGACCTCGGCATTCCCCAGATCTGGGCCAAGGCCGTGCACCGCACCCATGGCCGCATCCTCGAACGGGTCGGCGCGCATCACGTAGTCTATCCCGAAGAGCGGATGGGCCGCCAGGTGGCCCGACTGGTCACCGGCAAGATGATCGACGCGATCGAATTCGACGAGGATTTCTCGATCATCAAGACCCGCGCGCCCAAGGCGCTGGTCGGCAGCCTGCTGGGGATCATCGATACGATGAAGGATCACGGCGTGGCGATCATCGGCGTGAAGCCGAAGGATGGCCCGTTCCGCCATGTGACGCAGGACATCGTGATCCAGACGGAAGACCTGCTGGTCGTCGCCGGTTGCAACGAGGCTTGCGAGGCCTTCGCCGCGCTGGATTGAGGCCTAGGCTCAGCGCCCTTTGAAGGCGGCTGGACGCTTTTCGAGGAAGGACTGCACGCCTTCCTTGAAATCCTCGCTGGCGAACAGCGGGAGCAGCTGCAGGTACACGTGCTGGACATGGGTTTCGAAGCTTTCATCCAGCCCCATCCGCATCATCCGCTTGGATGCCAGCACCGCCAGAGGTGCATTGGCGGCAATTTCCTCGGCCATGGCCCGAGCCTTGGCAGCGACCTCGTTGGCCGGAACCACATGGTTGGCGAGGCCCTCGGCCAGGCAATCGGCCGCGCTGAGCGTGCGGCCGGTGAAGATGATTTCCGCCGCCTTGGCCCAGCCGAGCATGCGCGGCAGGAACCAGGTGCCGCCGCTTTCAGGCACGATCCCACGCTTGACGAAGGCGGCGGCCAGCTTGGCATTGTCGGCCATGATGCGGATATCGCAGCCCAGCGCGAGGTCCATGCCATAACCCGCGGCCGAGCCATTGAGCGCGCAGATCACCGGCTTGTCCATCGCGAAGAGGACCGTCGGCGGCGTGTTGCGCAAGTCGATCGTGGCAGGAAACTTGCGATTGGCACCGCCGATCCCCTCGCCCGACGATGCCTCGTTAAGGTCAAGACCAGCGCAGAACGCCCGGCCTGTCCCGGTCAGGATGACCACCCTGACCTGCGGGTCCTCGTTCACTGCCACCAGCGTCCGCGTCAGCTCATCGAGCATGGCCGAGGAGATGGTGTTCATCCGCTCGGGCCGGTTGAGCGTGATGGTGGCGATGTGGTCGGAAACCTCGCAGATCAGGGCGCTCATGTGGTTCAGATCCGCTCGATGATGACCGCCGGAGCCATGCCGCCGGCGGCGCACATGGTGACGAGGCCATAGCGGCCGCCCGAACGCTCAAGCTCGTCCAGCGCGGTGCCGATCAGGATCGAGCCGGTGGCGCCGATCGGGTGGCCCAACGCCATCGCGCCGCCGTTGATGTTGACCTTGTCGCGATCAAGCTCGAGGTCGCGGATGAACTTCTCGGCCACCACGGCGAAGGCCTCGTTGATTTCCCAGACGTCGATGTCGTCCTTCTTGAGGCCGGCCTTTTCCAGCACCTTCCTGGCCGCCGGAACCGGGGCGTTGAGCATCAGCGTGGGGCAATCGCCCTGGTTGGCATAGGCCACGATCCGGCCGCGCGGCTTGAGGCCGTGCTTTTCGGCGTATTCCTTGCTGGTGATCAGCAGTGCGGCCGCGCCATCAACCACGCCCGAGCTGTTGCCAGCATGGTGCACGCCCTTCCAGTCGAGTTCGGGATAGACGCGCTGGATCTGCTTCTTGAAGGTCATCCCGCCGCCAAGGTCGAAATCGGCCATGGCATCGAAGCTGGCCTTCAGCGCCGAAAGCCCTTCCATCGTGGTTTCGGGGCGCGGGAATTCCTCGTGGTCGAGCGCCACGGTGCCGTCCTCGTTGTAGACGGTGACCACCGACTTGTCGAAGCGGCCTTCGCGGATCGCCCGGGCGGCGCGTTCCTGGCTGACGAGGGCCAGGGCGTCGAGCGCCTCGCGCGGGATACCTTCGCGTGCGGCGATCGCATCACCGCACACGCCCTGGTGGCTCTGCGGGTGGATCGCGTCGAGCGCGCGGTTGCCCGAACCCATGCCCAGCGGCCGGATCCCGGCATTGGCCAGCTCGGCGCCATAGGCAGCGGTGAAGCTCATCATCTCGGTCCCGCCGGCGATGACGCAGTCTTCCATGCCCGACATGACCGTGGCTGCGGCGAGGTTCACCGAGGTAATGCCGCCGCCGCAGAACCGGTCCAGCGTGGTGCCGCTGGCCGAAATGTCATAACCGGCGGCCAGTGCGGCCATGCGGCCCAGGTCGCCACCCTGCTTGCCGTTCTGGCTGGAGGTCGACCAGATGATGTCATCCACCGTGGCGGTGTTCAGGTTGTTGCGATCCTTGATCGCCTTGAGGCACGTGGCGGCAAGGTGCTGCGGGTGCAGGTGCGACAGGGCGCCCTTGCCGGGCTTGCCGATCCCGCGCGGGGTGCGGACGGCGTCGATAATATAGGCTTCGGCCATGGCGGTTCCTCCTCGGTCAGAAATGCAGTTGCGGGCCTGTTGCAAACCTGCTTTGACTCCGGTTTAACCGATCAATTAAATTGCGCAAGGATTGATGCAATGAATCCCGACCTGCTGCCTGTCATCGTTGGCGTCGGCCAGATCAACGATCGGCCCGAAAACCCGCTGGAGGGCCGCGATCCGGTGGCGCTGATGGCCGATGCCCTGCGCGCGGCAGAGGCTGATGCCGGGGTGCCACTGCTGGCCGATGCGGACTGGCTGGGCGTGGTGGCGCAGATCGCCTTTCCCGACATCACCGACGCCAGCGCGCCGGTCGCCGCCGCAATCGGCGCGGCCAAGGCCGAATTGACCCAGTCGAAGGGCCCCAATGGCGACAGCCCGATCCTGCTGCTCAACGAAGCTGCGAACCGGATCGGCGCGGGCGAGATCAGCATCGCGCTGGTCACCGGCGGTGAGGCACTGCGCACCGCCGGGGCGCGCAAGGCGGCCGCAACGGGCGGGCAAAAGGGCGATGCCCTGCGCGATGCCACCCATCGCGTGCGGCTGGGCTATGCGCAAAGCCACGGGCTGGTCGTGCCGACCGATGTCTATCCGCTCTACGAGAATGCCCTGCGTGCCAAGCTCGGCCAAACTCTCGCCGAGGCCCAGGCCGAAAGCGGCGAGATCTGGAGCCGCTTTTCCGAAGTGGCCACCGCCAATCCGGCCGCCTGGATCAGGAAGCCGGTCAGCGCCGCTGATGTGGTGACGCCCAGTGACAAGAACCGCCCGATCGCCTTCCCCTATACCAAGCTGCAGGTCGCCAATGCGGCGGTCAACCAGGGCGCAGGGTTCATCGTCATGTCGGCTGGCGAAGCCCGGCGACGCGGCATTCCTGAAGCCAAGTGGATCTATGTCGGCAACGGCGCCGCCGCGCACGAGCCGGGCGCGATCCTGGCCCGCGATGGCTATGTCCACAGCGCCGGGATGGAAGTCTCGATCCGCAAGACGATGGAACTCAACCAGCTTAGCACGGCCGATCTCGACGCGGTCGAACTCTATTCCTGCTTCCCCTGCGTTCCCAAGATGGCGCGACGGGTGCTGGACTGGCCTGTCGAAAAGCCCGCGACCGTATTCGGCGGGTTGACCTTTGGCGGTGGGCCGATCGGCAATTACATGAGCCACGCGGTCGCCAGCATGGTGCTCAAGCTGCGCGAGGGCGGCGGCACCGGCCTGCTCTTCGCCAATGGCGGCTATGCCACGCACAACCACACCATCGCGGTCAGCACGGCCCCGATCCCGGCGGCGAGCTTTCCCCGGGCCTACGATTTCCAGGCCGAAGCCGATGCCCTGCGCGGGCCGGTGCCGGAACTGGACGAAGGCTATGTCGGGCCCGCCACGGTCGAGAGCTATACCGTGTTCTATGACCGCGAAGGCCAGCCCCGCTCGGGCGTGGTCGTGGCGCGCACCGAGGCAGGCAAGCGGACGCTGGCGCACGTTCCTGCCAATTATGTGGCAACCATCGCGCGGCTGCAGGGCGAAGGCGCCGAGCCGGTGGGTGCCAGCGGCACGATCACCACTGGCGAGCCGCTGCGCACCTGGCGGTTTGCCTAGGCCTTAGGCCACCATCCCGGCAAGGCGGCCCTTGATGATCGCCTCGGCATCCTTGACGATCCGGCTGACCAGTTCCTGGCAGGTCGGGATGTCGTGGATCAGACCCTGGATCATGCCCGCGCTCCAGATGCCGTGATTGGTGTCGCCGGTCTGCAGCCCTTCGCGGCCGCGCACGCCCTTCACCAGGTGGGCGACTTCCTCGAACGGCTTGCCTTCTCGCTCGGCGGCGACAACCTGCTGGCTGATCTCGTTCTTCGCCACCCGCGCGGTGTTGCGGAAGGTGCGGAAAATGAGGTCGGTCGAGCGTTCGTCGTTGGCGACCATCGCATCCTTGAACGACTGGTGGATCGGCGCCTCGACCGTGGCGGTAAAGCGGGTGCCCATGTTGATCCCGTCGGCCCCCAGCGCCAGCGCGGCAGCAAGGCCGCGCCCGTCGCCAAACCCGCCCGAGGCCAGCATCGGGATCTTCACCTTGTCGGCCGCCGCCGGGATCAGGATCAGGCCGGGGATGTCATCCTCACCCGGATGGCCGGCGCATTCGAAGCCGTCGATCGAGATCACGTCCACCCCGGCGCGTTCGGCCGAGAGCGCGTGGCGCACCGCGGTGCACTTGTGGAGGATCTTGATGCCGTGGGGCTTCATCATCTCCCACAGCTCGCGCACCGCGGGCGTCCCGGCGGTCTCGACGATCTTCACGCCGCTGTCGATGATCGCCTGGGTATAGGCCTTGTAATCGGGCGGATTGATCGTCGGGAACACGGTCATGTTCACGCCGAACGGCTTGTCGGTCATGCCCTTGCAGCGCTCGATCTCGGCGGCGAGCGCCTCGGCGCTGGGCTGGGTCAGGCCGGTCAGGATGCCAAGCCCCCCGGCATTGGAGACGGCGCTGGCCATTTCGGCCACGCCAACCCACTGCATGCCGCCCTGGACGATCGGATGCTCGATTTCGAGCAGTTCGGTGATGCGGGTCTTGATGGCCATCGGTTGTCTCCCCCTCAATAGGAACGCGGCAGGCCCAGCACGTGCTCGGCCAGATAGGACAGGATCAGGTTGGTGCTGATCGGCGCGACGGTATAGAGCCGCGCCTCGCGGAACTTGCGTTCCACATCGTATTCCTCGGCAAAGCCGAAGCCGCCGAAGGTCTGGACGCACATGTCGGCGGCGGCCCAGCTGGCCTCGCTGGCCAGCATCTTGGCCATATTGGCCTCCGCCCCCGGATTGCCGCCGCTGTCATAGACCGAGGCGGCGTGATGGACCATCAGCTCGGCCGCGCGCATCTGGGCATAGCACCGCGCGATCGGGAACTGCACGCCCTGGTTCTGGCCAATCGGGCGGTTGAAGACCTTGCGCTCCTTGGCATAGTCGCTGGCCTTCTGGATGAACCACTTGGCATCGCCGATGCATTCCGCCGCGATCAGGATGCGCTCGGCGTTCATGCCGGAGAGGATGTAGCGAAAGCCCTGCCCTTCCTCACCGATCAGGCTGCTGGCCGGGATGCGCAGATCATCGAAGAACACCTCGGTGGTCGAGTGATTCATCATCGTGCGGATCGGCTTGATCGTCATGCCGCTGCCAACGGCCTGGCGCATGTCGACGAGGAAGATCGAGAGCCCTTCGGTCTTCTTCGCCACCTGTTCGCGCGGGGTCGTGCGGGCGAGCAGCAGCATCAGGTCGGAATGTTCGGCGCGGCTGGTCCAGATTTTCTGGCCATTGACCACGTATTCGTCGCCATCGCGGACCGCGACGGTCCGCAGACTCAGTGTATCGGTCCCGCTGGTCGGTTCCGAAACGCCGAAAGCCTGCAGCCGCAGCGAACCATCGGCAATGCCCGGCAGATAGGCGCGCTTCTGCTGCTCACTGCCGTACTTCAGCAGCGTGTTCATGATGTACATTTGCGCGTGGGCCGAAGCCCCGTTGCACCCGGCGGCCTGGATTTCCTCCATGATCACCGCCGCGGCATCGAGCTTCAGCCCCGAGCCGCCGTATTCGGCCGGGATCAACGCTGCGAGGAACCCAGCCTGGGTCAGCGCATCGACGAATTCACCCGGATAGTCCCGGGTGCGGTCCTTCTCGCGCCAGTATTCACCCGGAAACTCCGCGCAGAGCGCCTGCACTGCGCGGCGGATTTCCGCGATGTCCTCGCTTTCGGTCATGCCGCGATCAGGCCGGGATCGCGTTGAACGGCACGCCCTTGTCCGGACGGTGGTCCTGCGGCAGGCCCAGCACCTTTTCGGCGATGGTGTTCAGCAGGACCTCGTCCGAACCGCCGGCGATGCGGCCCGTGGGCGCATTGAGCCAGCTGGTGCCCCAGTCTTCCTTCACATAGGCATGGGGATCGAAATCGAAGGCCTGGTTGCCTTGCAGGTCGAGCGCCATTTCCGACAGCTTCTGACGGCTGCGCACCGCGACCAGCTTTTGCAGCGAACCTTCCGGCCCCGGCTGCATCCCGGCCTGCATCATCGCGAAGGCGCGCTTGGTGATGCTGTCCAGCCCCGCGCGCATCGCGTGGTTGCGGGCGATGGCCGAACGGATGCGGCCGTCCTTCAGCGCGGGCTTGCCATTGATTGCCAGATCGCGCGCGGTATCGACAAACAGGTCGAGGTGCGGGCCGAACCCGGCGCTGTCGGTGGCGATGTAGCGTTCGATCATCAGCGTGTGCAGCGCGACGCCAAAGCCGCCGCCCACTTCGCCCATGCGCTGGCTGTCTTCCAGCCGCACGGCATCGAAGAAAACCTCGTTCACATGGCTGTCACCGCCGGCGAGCTTGATCGGGCGGACCTCGACGCCCTCGGCGCGCATGTCGACCCAGAAATAGGTCAGGCCCTTGTGCTTCTCGACCGTCGGATCGGTGCGGACCACGATCACGCCATAGTCGCAATACTGCGCCCAGCTGGTCCAGATCTTCTGCCCGGTCATGCGCCAGCCGTTGCCATCAGGCTCGGCCTTGGTGCGCAGCGCCGCAAGGTCGGAGCCGCCCGAAGGTTCGGAGAACAGCTGGCACCAGATTTCCTCGCCCCGCAGCGCCTTGATCACGCGCTCCTTCACCCAGGCACGGTCCTGCCCATAGTGGATCAGGATCGGGATCGGCATGCCCAGCGAAATGCCGAAATAGACGTTCGGCATGCCGAACTGCATCTCTTCGCTGTCATAAGCGATCTTGTGCATGTTCGAGAGGCCCTGACCGCCAATTTCGGTCGGCCAGTTGATCCCGGCAAACCCGGCATCGAACTTTTCCGCCATGTACTGGCGGCCAAGCGCCAGGTCTTCCTCGACCGTCAGGTTCAGCTTGCCACGGGCTGCGCGCGAATACTTCGGCGCCACCGATTCAAGCCAGGCACGCGCCTTGGCGCGATAGGTTTCGATCTCGCTCATGCGGCTTCTCCCGTAAGCTTTTCGACCAGCAGGTCTTCCCAGAACAGCAGGTTGCCCTGCTCGATCGCCAGGCTGCGAGCCCGGCGCATGTGGAGATGGAGGCCCTGTTCCCAGGTCACGCCGATCCCGCCGTGGATCTGCACGCAATCGCGCGCGCAGGTGTCATAGGCTTCGGTGGCAGTGAGGCGCGCGTCGGCAGCGGCGACGAGGAACTCGTCGGTTCCGGCCACGGCAGCGGCGTGGATGCAGTTCGCGCGGGCGATTTCCACCAGGCCATACATCTCGGCAATGCGGTGCTTGACCGATTGGAAGGCACCGATCGGCTGACCAAAGGCCTTGCGCATCACGGCATAGTCACGCGCGATGTGCAGCAGCGCCTCGGACCCGCCGACCTGCTCGTGCGCCGTCACTACGGCCATCCGGGCGAGGACTTCGCGGGCAAGGTCAAGCGCCGCGGCACCCTCGGCCAGGATGGTCGCCGGGGTGCCGGCAAAGGTCAGGTCGGCATAGAGCCGGCTGTTGTCGAAGCTGGAAACAGGCTTGCGCTCCGCCCCGGCCAGTTCGGCAATCGCCAGTACCGGGCCATTCGCGCCGCTGGCCCAGACCAAGGCCAATTCGGCCTTGATCGCGCCGGGCACGGCTGGCTTGCTGCCGGTCAGCTTGCCATCGGCAAACTTGGTTGCGGGCGTGGCGGGGAGGATGTCGGTCCCTTCTGCGAAGGCCACCGCACCGCGCACATCGCCGCTGGCGATCTGCGGCAGGTACTTGGCGGCAAGATCGGCATTGCCCGCGGCAACCAGCGCATGGGTAACCCCATAGCCGGGGGTCAGGAAGGGCGCACCGGCAGTCGCCGCGCCGCTCGCCTGGGCCACCAGACCCAGCTCGACCAGGCCAAGGCCCAACCCGCCATGCTCTTCCGGCACGGCCAGGGCGGTCCAGCCCTGTTCGACCGCCGTATCCCAGAAGGTGGCGTCATGTTCGCCGACCTGCTCCAGCAGCTTGAGCAGCCGGTCTTTGGCCACGCGGGCATCGAGCACGCGGCGCGATTCGGTCGCTATCGCCTGTTGGCCTTCATCATAAAGGATTGACATATCGTCCTTTCCTGTCTCCCTATGGCGCGAGACCTGAATTCAGCCAGGTCGCTTTGCCGACGATTTAATCGAACGATTAAACGCTTGCTGTGCGACCGACAAGTGGGCTTTCGGTCAGGCCGCAGATGAGCGGATCACAGCGCGCGCTCGGCCATCCAGCCGCGCACGATACCTACCGCCTCGGGCAGCAGGTCCGGGCGCGAAGTATAGTAATGATCGGCCCCCACCACGTCGCGATAGGTCTTGTCGAAGCTGCCCAGCGCCGCGAACAGGCGGTGAGCGTGGCTGGGCGTGCAGGCCAGGTCGGCGGTGTTGTTGAGCACCAGCGACGGGGCTGAAATCCGCGCGCCATTGACAAGGCCGTTGGCGTTGCTGGCCGAATGGCTCCACTGTGACAGCCAGGACCGCGCCGTGGTGAACCGCGCCAGGCCCACTGGCCCGTCGTTCACAATCCGGGGATCGCCAAGGTAGCAGGTATAGGGTTCCCGGTCGGACGGGTCCTGCGCGGGATCGAGCCAGCGCACGTCGCACATCGTGCCCTGTACCGTGAAGCAGCGCTCGCCATCGGGCACGCGCGAAGCCCGGATTTCGGCCAGCATGGCGCGCGCCCGCTCGGTAATGCGGTCATTGCGGGCGATCTGCGCCGCGCGGAACCGGGCGACGAATTCGGGGGTGAACGGGGCCTGGTTGGGGCAATCGGGGTGATGGATATCGAGTTCGATATCCCGCTCGAACGGGCGATCCTCGTCCACCACCGAAGGGTCGAGCCACTCCGTCATCGTCACGGCACGGCTGATGTGTGCGGCCAGCAGCATGACCCCGTCGGCCGGTTGCAGCCCCGCGTTGACCAGATCGACCGCATCGCCCGCCGGGGTTTGGGTGATGGTCGGATGCTCGGCCTGGTCCTGATAGAACAGCGAGAGCGATCCCCCGCCCGACCAGCCGCCGAGCACCACCTTCTCGTAACCGAACCGCCGCTTGCAGTCGGCAATCGCTGCGCCCAGGTCGAGCACGCATTTTTCCATGATCAGCGCGGTATCGTTGCCGCGATAGCGCGGGTTCACATAGATCACGTGGCTTCCGGCGTGGGCCAGGGCCGAAACCAGCGGCAGGAAGGCCCCGCCGCCGATCGGGTGAGAGAACACTATCGCCGTCTGTGCCCGCTCGCTGCCCTCCGGCCGGATCCGCATGCATTCGATGAAGACGCGGCCGGTCGGCCCGCCATAGGTTTCCTTCAGCGGCGAAGGGTCCTTGTAGATGAAGCCATAGGGCTCGCGAACGATAGTCATCGATTCTGCTTCCTCTCCACCCCCAGCGTGGATAGGATTTCCCCGCTTGTCGAGACGGGAGAGCAACGATGCGCGTGCAGCAGCCGGACGGGATCCACCACATCGCGATCATGAGCGCGGACATGAAGGCGCAGCTCACCTTCTTCACCCAGGTGATGGGCTTTCCGCTGAAGGGCCTGTTCGAAATGCACGGCGTGCCGGGCGGCAAGCATGCGTTTCTCGAGATGGGGCCGGACAGCTTCTTCTCGGTGGTCGAACTGGCCGGGATTGATGAAGTCCCCAGCACGATCGGAATCACCCATGCCGGGACCGGCGCCGGCAAATGCGCCGCCGGGACCATGCAGCACATCGCCTTCCGCGTGCCGGACGAGGATGGCCTGATCGCCATGCGCGACCGGATCCGCAGCCATGGCGTTCCTGCCATCGGCCCGATCGGCCACGGCTTCTGCAAGTCGATCTATTTCGCCGGGCCGGAAGGCCTGACGCTGGAGGTCTCTACCCAGGTCGCCCCGCTCGATCCGGCGCGGTGGGTCGATCCCAATATGCTGACCGAATGCGGCATCTCCGGGGCCGAGGCCGAAGCCATGCTGAACCCGCCACCCTGCAACCCGGACGGGCCGGTAGCGCAACCGGCTTACGATCCGGCCGTGCCGAACCTGGCCTATCCGCCCGAGGCGCTGAAGGCGATCCTCGCCGCGCCCGATGCCGCGATCACGGCGCAGGGGACCTATGACGAGCCCCCGGTCCTGGCGTGACGCCCCTTGCCTTGACGCGCCCCGCCCCCTAGCGGCTCCGGCAACAGCGCAAGGAGTCGAACATGGTCCCCCGTTATGCCCGCCCCGCGATGGTTGCCATCTGGGAACCGGAAGCGCGTTTCCGGATCTGGTTCGAGATCGAAGCCCATGCAACCCAGAAACTGGGCGAACTGGGCGTCGTCCCGCCCAGCGGCGCCAAGGCGCTGTGGGACTGGTGGGCGACCAACCCCGCAATCGACGTGGCCGCGATCGACGCGATCGAGGCGGTGACCAAGCACGATGTGATCGCCTTCCTCGATTGGGTGGCCCAGCAGGTCGGCCCGGAAGCGCGCTTCATGCACCAGGGCATGACCAGCAGCGACGTGCTCGACACCACGCTGGCCGTGCAGCTTGCCCGGGCCAGCGATATCCTGCTGGCCGATCTTGACGAGCTGCTGGCCGCGATCAAGCGTCGCGCCTTCGAGCACAAGTACACCCCCACCATCGGCCGCAGCCACGGCATCCACGCCGAGCCAACCACTTTCGGCAAGAAGCTGGCCGAGGCCTATGCCGAATTCAGCCGCTGCAAGGCACGGCTGCTCGCCGCCCGCGCCGAAGTGGCGACCTGCGCGATTTCGGGGGCGGTCGGCACCTTCGCCAACATCGATCCCTCGGTTGAGGAGTACGTCGCGCAGCAACTGGGCCTGGCAGTGGAGCCGGTTTCGACCCAGGTCATCCCGCGCGATCGCCACGCGATGTTCTTCGCCACCCTGGGCGTGATCGCCAGCAGCATCGAGCGCCTTGCAGTCGAGATCCGCCACCTCCAGCGGACCGAAGTGCTGGAGGCCGAGGAATACTTCTCGCCCGGCCAGAAGGGCTCGAGCGCCATGCCGCACAAGCGCAATCCGGTGCTGACCGAGAACCTGACCGGCCTCGCCCGCATGGTCCGCTCGGCCGTGACCCCGGCGCTGGAAAACGTGGCGCTGTGGCACGAACGCGATATCTCGCACTCCTCGGTGGAACGCTTCATCGGCCCCGACGCGACGATCACGCTCGACTTCGCGCTGGCTCGCCTGACCTCCGTGGTCGACAAGCTGGTCGTCTACCCGAAGCGGATGCAGAAGAACCTCGACAAGATGGGGGGCCTCGTCCACTCGCAGCGCGTGTTGCTGGCCCTGACCCAGGCCGGGCTGGAGCGCGATGCCGCCTACCGCCTGGTCCAGCGCAACGCGATGAAGGTCTGGGAGAGCGACGGACAGCTCAACCTGCTCGAACTGCTGAAAGCCGATCCGGAAGTGACCGCGGCGCTCTCGCCTGCTGAGCTCGAGGAAAAGTTCAATCTCGATTACCACTTCAAGGCGATCGACACGATCTTTGCCCGCGTGTTCGGGGCCTAACTTGCCCTTGCCCGCCATCCCGCCTAGCATCGCGAGCAAGCAAGCAGCGGGTAAAGGAGACATGGGGCCATGCAGGTGATCCGGACAGTGATCTGGGTGCTCGTGCTGGTGGCGCTGGGGCTGTTCACGCTGAACAACTGGCAGCCGGTGGAAGTGAAGATCTGGGAAGGTCTGATCCTTGAAACCAAGCTCCCGGCGCTGGTCATCATCTCGTTCCTGATGGGCCTCCTGCCGATGTGGCTGCTGCACAAGGGCGTAAGCTGGCGGTTGAACCGCCGGATCGGCCTGCTCGAAAACACCGTCAAGGCCACCAGCCAGGGCAGACCGGTAGCCGTGGCCACCGCCACCCAGCTTGAAGCCGAAGCCAGCAAGAACGAGGGCGCCGCCTGACATGTCGAACCCGATCTATCTCGCGCTCGACGTTCCCCGGCTGGATGCCGCCGAAGCCCTGGCCCGCAAGGTCAAGGGCCATGTCGGCGGGCTGAAGCTGGGCCTCGAATTCTTCTGCGCCCATGGCCATCACGGCGTGCACGAACTGGCCAAGGTCGGTCTGCCGATCTTCCTCGACCTCAAGCTGCACGATATTCCTAACACCGTAGCCGCAGCGATGCAGGCGATCCACGTGCTGGAGCCGGCCATCGTTACCATCCATGCTGCCGGTGGCCGCGCGATGATGGAAGATGCCAAGGCGGCGGCGGGCGAGCATACCAAGGTCGTGGCCGTGACCCTGCTGACCAGCCTTGACGAAACCGACATGGCCGCCACCGGCGTTGGCGGCAGCGCGCATGATCAGGTTATGCGCCTGGCTGACCTCGCCCATCAGTCCGGCCTCGATGGCATCGTCTGTTCGGGACACGAAGTGGGCGCGGTCCACAAGCAGTGGAAGGACGGCTTCTTCGTTGTCCCCGGTCTGCGCCCGGCCGGCGGGGCCATGGGTGACCAGAAGCGTGCGGTAACCCCGCGCCAGGCCCGCGATGCCGGGGCATCGGTGCTGGTCATCGGCCGCCCGATCAGCCGCGCCGAGGATCCGGTTGCCGCCGCCCGGGCAATCGAGGCCACGCTCTGACGTTCAGCGAGCGGCAAGCATCGTGGGTGCAAAGAGGCAATCCATAAGGAGAACCTCATGAAATTCCTGCGTTTTGCTGCCGCCCCTCTGGCCCTTGCCCTCGCCCTGCCGGGTGCTGCCGCCATGGCCCAGACGGCCAGCCCTGTGGCCGCCATCGCCCCAACGTCCACCCTGCTTTCGATCAGCGCCGAAGCACGCACGTCACGCAAGCCGGACCTTGCCGTGTTCAGCGCCGGGGTGACCAGCCAGGGCAAGACCGCTGCTGCTGCCCTTGCCGCCAATTCGGCCGACATGAACCGTTTTATCGGCGCGCTGAAGGCGGCCGGGATTGCTGACAAGGATATCCAGACCAGCAACCTCAACCTCAATCCGGTCTATGCCCCACCCGTAATCGGCCCCAACGGGCAGGTCGAAAACCAGGAGCCGCGGATCATTGGCTACCAGGTCAACAACCAGGTGACAGTCCGCCAGCGCAAGCTGGCTGAGTTCGGCAAGGTGCTGGACACCCTGGTTGCCGCAGGAGCAAACCAGATCAACGGACCCTCGTTCGAGCTGGACGATGCCGATACCGCGCTGGACGAAGCCCGCAGCGCCGCCATGACCAAGGCCCGCAAGCGCGCCGAGCTTTATGCCAGGGCCGCGGGCCTGAAGGTCAAGCGGATCGTCTCGATCAGCGAGGGCGGCGGTTTCACTCCGCCAGTGCCGATGGTCTACGCCAAGGCCGGGATGATGGCAGAGGCAGCCGCCACACCGGTCGCCTCGGGCGAGCTGACCATGGCCACCACGGTTTCGGTGCAGTTCGAACTGGCACCCTAGGGCTCTAGGGTTTAGGGGGGCGGCAATGCCCGCCCCCGCCATCAAGATCTGCGGCGTTGCCGCTGCCGACGCGCTGGAAGCCACCATTGCCGCGCGCGCGGATTGTGTCGGCTTCAACTTCTATCCGCCCAGCCCCCGCTTCCTGCCGCTGAACCTTGCAGCCGAGCTGGGCGCGCGGGCGGAAGGCCGGATCAAGCGGGTGGGCGTGTTCGTGGCGGCCGAAGCTGCCGCAATGGCCGAAGCTGTGGCGGCGGCCCGGCTCGATGCGATCCAGCTCCACGGCGGCGAATCTCCCGCCCAGGCGGCGGCAATCAAGGCTCGCTTCGGGCTGCCGGTGTGGCAAGTGATCAGCGTCGCGGGTGCTGGCGACATTGCCAAGGCCGAAGCCTATGCCGGCGCGGCCGATTTCATCCTGTTCGATGCCAAGACGCCCAAGGGCACCCTGCCCGGCGGGATGGGGCTGGCTTTCGACTGGTCGCTGCTTACGGCCTATCGCGGTGCGCTGCCCTGGGGCCTGGCGGGCGGTCTCTCCCCAGCGAACGTGGCCGAAGCCGTGCGCATTTCGGGCGCGGGGATGGTCGATACGGCATCGGGGGTCGAATCCGCGCCAGGCGTGAAGGACCCGGCCCTGATCGCAGCCTTCTGCGCCGCGGCACGATCCGCCTGACAGTCTGACGCAGCGACCAGTATCTGGACTTTCGCCCGCTGGACAGCGCCCGCCCGCCGTGCCAAGCGCCTTTGCGTCATGACCGCAGCCAACTCATACCGCAACCAGCCTGATGATCGTGGCCACTTTGGCCAGTTCGGTGGACGCTATGTCGCCGAAACGCTGATGCCACTGATCCTCGATCTTGAGCAGAACTACCGCGCGGCCAAGGCCGACCCGGCGTTCCAGGCCGAATTCGACGACCTGCTGGAACATTACGTCGGCCGCCCCAGCCCGCTCTATTTCGCTCCCCGCCTGACGGAAGAATTGGGCGGCGCGCAGGTCTGGTTCAAGCGCGACGAGCTCAACCACACCGGCGCGCACAAGATCAACAATTGCATCGGCCAGATCCTGCTGGCGATCCGCATGGGCAAGACCCGGATCATTGCCGAAACCGGCGCGGGCCAGCACGGGGTTGCCACGGCCACGGTCTGCGCCCGTTTCGGCCTGCCCTGCGTGGTCTACATGGGCGCGACCGACGTCGCTCGCCAGGCGCCCAACGTGTTCCGGATGAAGCTGCTTGGCGCGGAAGTGGTGCCAGTCACCTCGGGCGCGGCGACGCTGAAGGACGCGATGAACGAGGCGCTGCGCGACTGGGTCGCGAACGTGCACGACACTTTCTACATCATCGGCACCGCTGCCGGCCCGCACCCCTATCCCGAGCTCGTGCGCGATTTCCAGTCGGTGATCGGCAAGGAAGCCCGCGCGCAGATGCTGGCCCGCACCGGCCGCCTGCCCGACCTGCTGGTCGCGGCGATCGGCGGGGGCAGCAATGCCATCGGCCTGTTCCACCCGTTCCTCGATGATCCCTCGGTCAGGATGCTGGGCGTGGAAGCGGCTGGCTATGGCCTCGACAAGGAACACGCCGCCTCGCTCGCGGGCGGGCGTCCGGGCATTCTCCACGGCAACAAGACCTACCTGTTGCAGGACGAGGACGGCCAGATCACCGAAGGCCACTCGATCAGCGCGGGGCTGGATTATCCGGGCATCGGGCCGGAGCATTCGTGGCTCAAGGAAGTGGGCCGGGTCGACTATACCAGCGTGACCGATACCGAAGCACTGGAAGGCTTCCAGCTGCTCTGCCGGACCGAGGGGATCATCCCCGCGCTCGAGCCCAGCCACGCCATCGCCGCCGTTACCAAGGTCGCCCCGACCATGAGCAAGGACCAGATCGTGCTGGTCAACCTCTGCGGCCGCGGCGACAAGGACATCTTCTCGGTCGCGGAGCACCTCGGGGTGAAGCTGTGACGCGCCTTGCTGCCGCTTTTGCCAAGGGCCGCCCGGCCCTCGTCACCTTCGTCACCGGGGGTGATCCGACGCCGGAAGCGACCCCCGCGATCCTCGATGCGCTGGTAGTCGGTGGGGCCGACGTGATCGAACTGGGCATGCCCTTCACCGATCCGATGGCCGATGGTCCGGCGATCCAGAAGGCCAACCTGCGCTCGCTGGGCGCGGGCACCCGCACGGCGGACATCCTCAAGATCGCGACCGATTTCCGCGCCCGGCATCCAGACGTGCCGCTGGTGCTGATGGGCTATGCCAACCCGATGACCATTCGCGGTTCCGACTGGTTCGCTGACCAGTGCACCGCTGCGGGCGTCGACGGGGTCATCTGCGTCGACATTCCGCCCGAGGAAGACCCGGAACTGGGCCCCGCGCTGCGCGCCAAGGGCATCTCGCTGATCCGGCTCGCCACCCCCACTACCGATGCAGCGCGGCTGCCGGCGGTGCTCGATGGTTCGTCGGGCTTTCTCTACTACGTCTCGGTTGCCGGGATTACGGGCATGCAACAGGCCGCCGTCGGTTCGATTGCCGAGGCGATGGCACGGATCAAGGCCGCAACCGATCTTCCCGTTGCCGTCGGCTTCGGCGTGCGCACCCCCGAACAGGCCGCCGCCTTTGCCAAGGTGGCGGACGGCGTGGTGGTCGGCTCGGCGCTGGTTGATCTGGTCGGTGAGCATGGCGTGAATGCAGCTGGTCCAGTGCAGGAATTGACTGCGGCATTGGCGGCGGCGGTCCATTCGGCTAGGGACTGAGCCATGAGCTGGATCGACCGCGTTCGCAAAGCGCTGCCCTTCAAGGACAAGCGCGACACTCCGGACAACCTCTGGATCAAGTGCCCTTCGTGCAGCGAAATGCTGTTCACCAAGGAGTACGAGGAAAACCTCAACGTCTGCCCGCGCTGCGAGCATCACGGGCGGATCGGTGCCGATGCTCGGTTTGCCCAGTTGCTCGATCCCGGTTTCACGGTCCTGCCTTCGCCCAAGGTCAAGGAAGACCCGCTGAAGTTCAAGGACCAGAAGAAGTATCCCGACCGGCTGAAGGCCGCCCGCGCCGCCAATCCGCACCCCGATGCGCTGACCAATGCGCTTGGCGCGATCGGCGGGCACAAGGCGGTGCTGGGTGTGCAGGACTTCGCCTTCATGGGCGGATCGATGGGCATGGCCGTGGGTGCGGCTTTCGTCGCAGGGGCGGACAAGGCGCTCAAGGAAAAATGCGCTTACGTAATCTGCACCGCTGCCGGCGGCGCGCGGATGCAGGAAGGCATCCTGTCGCTGATGCAGATGCCCAAGTGCACCGTGGCGATCCGCCGCCTGAATGCCGCTGGCCTGCCCTATATCGTCGTGCTGACTGATCCGACCACCGGTGGCGTCACCGCCTCCTACGCCATGCTCGGCGATGTCCAGATTGCCGAGCCGGGCTGCCTGATCGGCTTTGCCGGCCAGCGCGTGATCCAGGACACGATCCGCGAAAAGCTGCCCGAAGGCTTCCAGCGCGCCGAATACCTGCATGAGCATGGCATGGTCGACATGGTGGTCCACCGCCGCGACCTGAAGGATCGGCTCGCGCTGGTGCTGGACTACCTGGGGACTGCCAAGGCAGCCTGACCCCGGTGCGCGATTTCGCCACGTCTGAGAACCCTCGCGTCCAGGCGCAGCTTGACCGGCTGGGCGCGCTCTCCGTGCCGGAGGGGCGGCTGGGGCTGGAAACGATCCGCGCGCTGCTGTCGCGCCTTGGCGATCCGCACAAGCGCCTGCCCCCGGTGTTCCATGTCGCCGGCACCAATGGCAAGGGCAGCACCTGCGCCTTCCTGCGCGCCATGCTGGAGGCCGAGGGCCATCGCGTCCACGCCACGATCAGCCCGCACCTGGTCCGCTATAACGAGCGCATCCGGCTGGCCGGAAAGCTGATCGACGATGACCGGCTGGCCGATGTGCTGGCCGAAGTGCTGGACCTTGGGCATGATCTCAACCCCAGCTTCTTCGAAGTGACCATCGCCGCTGCCTTTGCCGAGTTCGCGCGGGTTCCGGCCGATGCCTGCGTGGTCGAGGTGGGCATGGGTGGCCGGTTCGACGCGACCAATGTCCTTGAGCAACCCGTCGCCTGCGGGATTGCCGCGCTGGGTCTGGATCACGAACGCTTCCTGCTCGCCCCCGAAGACGGCGTGCCGACCGTGCCGCTGGAACGGATCGCCTTCGAAAAGGCCGGGATCGCCAAGCCCGGTGTGCCGCTGGTCACGCAGGAATATGCGACCGGCATGACCAAGGCCGTGCTTGACCAGGCGATGCGGGCCGGGGCCCGCCCCGCCCTGCGCGGGCTGGACTGGTTTGCCGAGCTGGGTGAAACGATCGCCTATCGTGACCGGCATGGCATGCTCGACCTGCCACTACCCGCCCTGCCCGGCCCGCATCAGGCGGACAATGCGGTCCTTGCCGTGGCCATGCTGCGGCATCAGAGCGCGCTCGCCGTGTCCGAAGCGGCGATCCGCGCCGGGTTGGACGCCGCCACCTGGCCCGCGCGGATGCAGCGACTGCAGCCGGGCCCGCTGACCGGCAGTCGCGAGGTCTGGCTTGATGGCGGGCACAATCCTTCGGCCGGAGCCGCGCTCGCCGCGCACTTCAGGGACCAGCGCTTCCACCTGATCATTGGCATGCTGGCCAACAAGGACCCCGCCGCGCTCACCGGCCCGCTGGCCGCCAATGCCGCGACGATCTCGGCAGTCCCGGTGCCAACGCACGAATGGCATGATGCCGCCGCCTTTGGCCCCGCAGCAGTCGCCCTCCCCGATGTACCCAGCGCACTTGCCGCCCTGCCGCAGGATGGCCTGCCGGTGCTGATCGCGGGCTCGCTCTATCTCGCGGGCGAGGTGTTGAAACTGAACGGCGAAGTGCCGGATTGATCAGCCGGGCTTTTCCGCCTCGCTCCCCGCGCTGCCCATCGCCGCGTCGACCAGCCCGGTCCGGCTCATCCACCAGAACAGCACGATCCCCGGCACGGCCAGCACGGTGGTAAGCACATAGAACTGGACGTAACCGATGCCCTCGATCAGGCCGCCCGCAGTGGTGCCGGTCACAAAGCGACCGATCACGCTCGCCCCGGCTGAAATCAGGGCATACTGCGCGGCGGTAAAGCGCAGGTCGCACAGCGCCGAGAAATAGGCGACGACCACCACGCCACCATAGCCCGAAGCCGCGTTCTCAAACCCGATTGCAGCCGCCATGCCCAGGTTCGAATGGCCCGCTGCCGCCAGTCCGGCAAAGCTGAGGTTGGAAATGCACATCAGCACCAGCGCGATCAGCACCGACTTCTTCAGCCCAAGCCGGGCATAGGCGACGCCGCCGATGAATATTCCGATCAGATAGGCCCAAAAGCCGACGCCGACATCGTAGATCGCGATCTCGTCATTGCTGAAGCCCAGGTCATCGAACAGCAGCCGGAACGTGAGGTTTGCCAGCGTGTCACCGATCTTGTGGACCAGGATGAACAACAGCACCAGCAGCGCCCCGTTGCGCTGGAAGAACTCCGCGAAAGGCCCGGCGATCGAGGTCCAGACCTCAGCCAGGCCGCGGCGCGCGGCAGCCGCGCGGTGGCGGGCCGGTTCGCCCATGAACAATGCGGTCAGCATGGCTGGCAGGGCAAAGCTGGCGCAAGCGATATAGGCCATCGACCAGTCGCTGCGCGCCGCTACGACCAGCGCCAGCGCCCCGGCCCCGGCCGAGCCGATCCGCCAGCCATACTGGCTCATCCCCGAACCGGTGCCGAGCTGGTAGGGCTTCAACGTCTCGATCCGGTAGGCATCGATCACGATATCGAAGGTCGCCCCGGCAATCCCGACCAGGATCGCCGCAGTGGCCGTGGCCGCGATATCGGCGCTTGGGTCGATCAAAGCCAGGTTCACCACGGCCGCGATCACGAGCAGGCCGGACACGATCATCCACGAGACCCGCTGGCCGAGCCGGCCGATCAGCGGCAGGCGCACGCCATCGACGATCCAGGCCCAGAACACTTTCAGATTATAGACCAGGAAGGCCAGGGTGAAGGCGGTAACAGTCTTCTTGTCGATCCCGTCCTGCGCCAGCCGCGTGGTCAGCGTCGCGCCGATCATGGCATAGGGAAAGCCGGAGGAGACCCCCAGGAAAAAGGCGGCAAGCGATTCCTTTTCGAGGTATGGCTTGATTGAGCCCAGCAAGCTGCGTTCGCCGGACGCTACGGTTTGACTGGCTTCGTTCACGGCGCTTGCTCCCGGGTCGATTTCGCGCGAACCTAGCGCGGGAACGGAGGATTGGTAGCCCGCATGGCAACAGCATCCACACTTCCGGGCACTAGCCCTACCCCTGGCCAGCTCGCCCTGGCGCAAGCGATTGTCGATGGATGCGGGCGCAGCGGCAGCGGGATCACCCGGGTGCCGGCCAGCGTCTATACCGATCCGGCGCACTGGGCGCGCGAGCAGGCCGGGCTGTTCGGCCGTCTGCCGCAGGTGCTGTGTCCTTCGGCGCTGCTGCCCGATCCCAACATGGCCGTACCGCACGATGCCACTGGCCGACCGCTGCTGATCACCCGCGATGGCGACGGGCAGGTCCATGTCTTCCTCAACGTCTGCAAGCATCGCGGCACCCGGCTGGTCGAAGGGCAAGACGTGCAATGCGGCAAGCGGCTGACCTGCCCCTACCACGCCTGGACCTATGCCACCGATGGCCGCCTGTTGGCCCTGCCCCGCCCCGATTCGTTCCCGGGACTGGACAAGGCCGGTTATAGCCTGGCCGAATTGCCCAGTTGCGAGGCGGGCGGACTGATCTGGTATGCGCCGAAAGGTGAGGCCGACTTCGGCCACGCGATCACCCTCGGCGCCGATTTCGATGCCTTCGCCATGCGCGACCTGCACCTGTTCGCGCGCAAGACCCATGACGTTGCTTCCAACTGGAAGCTGATCATGGATGCCTTCCTCGAAAGCTACCATGTGCTGCGCCTGCACGCCTCGACGATCGCGCCGTTCTTCAAGGATGGCGTGACCAGCGGTGACCAAATCGGCCCGCACCAGCGCAGCTTTGTAGGCCGCGCGGCCGAGATGGAAGGCGTGGACCTGACCGACATGGCCGCGCTGCGGCGGCTGGGCACCTTTGCCTATCAGCTGTTCCCCGCCACGGTGGTGATCATGAGCCCTGACTACATCAACGTCATGTCGTTCTGGCCGCAGGCGCATGACCGCACCCTGGTCGAGGATTTCATGCTGATCCCCGAGGCTCCGCAGACCGACAAGGCCCGCGACCACTGGGAGCGGAGCTGGGCGCTGCTCGACGGCGGAGTGTTCGGCGCCGAGGATTTCCGCGCCGCGGCGCTCGGCCAGCAGGGATTATCGACCGGCGCGGTGCCCGAACTGACGCTTGGTACGCTGGAAGGCGGGATCCGACGGCTGCACGAGATCTGCGAAGAACAACTGGCGCTTGCCGAAGGGTGACGCGCGGGCGTTCTGCCGCTAAGGCCGCGCCATGACTGCATCCGACAATCCCCGAACAGGCGATCGCATCGCCAAACTCCTTGCCCGCGCCGGCATCGCCAGCCGCCGCGAGGTTGAGCGGATGATCGCGGATGGCCGGGTCAAGATCGGCGATGAAGTGGTCACCACCCCCAACACCGTGCTGACCAGCCTGAAGGGCGTGAACGTGGACGGCAAGGCGGTGAAAGACCCCGATGCCGCGCGGCTGTTCCTGTTCCACAAGCCTGCCGGGCTGATCACCGCCGAGCGCGATCCCGCGGGTCGGCCAACGATCTACACCGCGCTGCGCAATGCCCTGCCCGCCAACGCGGGCCGCGTGATGCCGATCGGGCGACTGGACTTCAACACCGAGGGACTGCTGCTGCTGACCAATGATGGCGGCCTGAAGCGAACCATGGAGCTGCCTTCCACCGGCCTGCCGCGCACCTATCGCGCCCGCACCTTTGGCGATGTCACGCAGGACCAGCTGGAGGAGCTGATCGAGGGGATCGAGATCGAGGGCATCCGTTATGGCCCGATCAACGCCAACATGGAGCGCAGCACCGGGCGCAACCAGTGGATCGAAGTGACGATCACCGAAGGCAAGAACCGCGAAGTGCGCCGTGTGCTGGAGCATCTCGGCCTCGAAGTCAGCCGCCTGATCCGCACCGCCTATGGCCCGTTCGAACTGCTTGACCTGCCACGCGGCCAGGTGGTCGAGATCCGCCAGGTCGAGGTGGAGCGGTTCGTCAAAAGTCTCAAGGTGCCGGGCGAAACAGAAGCCGCGCCGCCGCGCCCTGCGCATGACCAGGCCCGGATGCGTATCCGCCGCGATGGGCCGCGCAAGCCTTCCGGGCCGAAGCCGGCTGCGGGCAAGCCAGCTGCCCGCAAGGGCCCGCCGCGCAAGCCGGGCCCACCGCGCAAACCTGGGACGCCGCGCAAATGAGCCTGCGGATCATTGCCGGGCAATGGCGCGGCAGGAAGCTCGTCGCGCCGGTGGGCGATGCCACGCGCCCCACTGCCGACCGCACGCGTGAAACGCTGTTTTCGATGCTGGTCAGCCGGATCGGCGATTTCGAAGGACTGACCGTGGCCGACCTGTTCGCCGGATCGGGCGCGCTGGGGCTGGAAGCGCTATCACGCGGTGCCGCCTCGTGCCTGTTCGTCGAGCAGGATGCCCCGGCCCTGCGCGCGCTGCGCAGCAATATCGCCAACCTCCACGCCCAGCCGCAAAGCGAGGTGCGCGCCGGATCGGTGCTGGCGATGGGGCCGGCCAAGACCCCACTCGACCTGATCCTGCTCGATCCGCCTTATGGCACTGGCGCGGGCCAGGTAGCGCTCGACAAGCTCAACCGCCTCGGCTGGATCGGCCCGGCGACCTGGATCAGCCTTGAAACCGGGTACGACGAAGTGCCGCAGGTCAAAGGCCTTGAAGCCCTCGCCGATCGCAAAGTCGGCAAGGCGCGGCTGACGCTGTTCAGGCTTGCGGCCTAGCCGCGAGGATTCCCGCCAGCGTCACCAGCCCGGCCACGCTTAGCAGCAGCCCGGCCTGCGCGCCCATCCCTTGCCCGGCCAGCCATTGCGCCGCCAGAGGGGTCAGCGCCCCGCCAACGATGCCGCCCGCGTTGAAAGCGACCGAAATCCCGCTGTAGCGCACCCCCACTGGGAACAGCGTCGGCAGCCAGCCGCCAAGCGGGCCATAGACGAAGCCCATCACCAGCAGCGCTGCGGCGAGCGTCGCGAAGATTGTCGGCAGCGAGCCGGAAGCCAGCCCTGGCCCGAAAGCAAAGCCCAAAGCTACGGTGGCCAGCGCGCCGAGCAGCAGCGTGCGCCCCGGCGCGGTCCGGTCGGCATGGATCGCGGCCAGAATGATGCCAAGCGCCAGGAAGGTATTGGCCCCCAGCTGCACCGCCAGGAACGTCTCGCGACTATAGCCGAAGGTGGTCGTCCCCTGGGCCAGGGCATAGGCCGTGGCGAGATAGAAGATCGCGAAGCAGGCGATCACCCCGGCGCTTCCGGCCAGCAGCGCACCCGAATGACGCCGCAGTTCCCATAGCGGCACGGCATGCGGCGGAGCCTTGTCGAGCGCTTCCTGAAAGGCAGGCGTTTCGCCGATCTTCAGCCGCACCCACAGGCCGATGATCACCAGCACGGCGCTGAACAGGAACGGGATGCGCCAGCCCCAGGCATTGAACGCGGCATCATCCAGCCACAGCCCCAGCACCAGGAATAGCCCGTTGGCGGCGAGGAAGCCCAGCGGCGCGCCCAGTTGCGGGGCAGCGCCAAACCGGGCGGTCCAGCCCTGCGGCGCGTTTTCCACCGCCAGCAGCGCCGCTCCACCCCATTCGCCGCCCAGGCCAAACCCCTGCCCGAACCGCAGCACGCAGAGCAGCGCCGGAGCGACCCAGCCGATCATCGCGTAGGTGGGCAAGAAGGCAATCAGCAGCGTCGATCCGCCCATCAGCAGCAGCGAGGCGACCAGGGTCGACTTGCGCCCGATCCGGTCCCCGAAATGGCCAAAGGCGATCGCCCCCACCGGCCGCGCGAAGAAGGCAATGCCGAAGCTCATGAAGCTGAGCATCACCTGCGTGGTCGGATCGCTGGAGGGGAAGAACAGCGGCCCGAACACGAGCGCCGCGGCCGTGGCGTAGATGTAGAAATCATAGAATTCCACCGCGGTGCCAACGAGGCTGGCGGTGAGGATGCGGGCGTGCTGGCGGATCGGGTGCATGGGCGCAAGTGCTGCGGGCCAAAGACGCTGGTGTCAACCGGCGCGATGCCCTTGCGCCGCGCGGCGATGTTCCCTAGCCGTTCCGCGTGACCACGCTTCCCGACTCAAGCTCCGATCCCCTGCTCAGCGGGCTCAATCCCCCGCAGCGCGAAGCCGTGCTGGCGACCGAGGGCCCGGTGCTGATGCTGGCCGGGGCGGGCACCGGCAAGACCGCGGCGCTGACCGCGCGGCTGGCGCACATCATCCGCAGCCGCCTGGCCTGGCCGAGCGAGATCCTTTGCGTCACCTTCACCAACAAGGCCGCGCGCGAGATGAAGGAGCGGGTCGGCCACCTGGTCGGCCCGGCGGTGGAAGGGATGCCCTGGCTCGGTACCTTCCATGCGATTGCCGCCAAGATGCTGCGCCGCCATGCCGAACTGGCTGGCCTGCAACAGAACTACACGATCATCGATACCGACGATCAACTCCGCGTGCTCAAGCAGCTGATCCAGGCCGAGGGGCTGGATGACAAGCGCTGGCCGCCGCGCCAGCTGGCCCAGTGCATCGATCGCTGGAAAAACAAGGGCCTGCGCCCCGAAGATCTGGATGCACTTGAAAACGAGAGCTTCGCCAATGGCCAGGGGCAGAAGTTCTACCGGCTTTACCAGGACCGGCTGAAGGCGCTGAATGCCTGCGATTTCGGCGATCTGCTGCTGCACATGCTGACCATCCTGCGCAGCCACCCCGAGGTGCTGGAGCAGTACCGGCAGCGCTTCAAATACATCATGGTGGACGAGTACCAGGATACCAACCAGGTCCAGTACCTGTGGCTGCGCCTGCTGGCCCAGCCACGCCACAACATCTGCGTGGTGGGCGATGACGACCAGTCGATCTATTCATGGCGTGGCGCAGAAGTGGCCAATATCCTGCGGTTTGAAAAAGATTTTCCGGGCGCAAAGATCATCAAGCTGGAGCAGAACTATCGCTCCACGCCAGACATTCTAGCCGCCGCCTCTGGCCTGATCGATGCGAACAGCCAGCGGCTGGGCAAGACGCTGTGGACCGAGCGCAACGGCGGCGACAAGGTTCGCGTGATCGGCGTGTGGGACGCGCCCGAGGAAGCCCGCCGGGTCGGCGAGGAGATCGAGCGGCTGGAGCGCGAAGGGGCCAGCCTCAACCAGGCGGCGATCCTGGTCCGCGCCCAGTTCCAGACCCGCGAGTTCGAGGACCGCTTCATCGCGATCGGCATGGGTTACAAGATCATCGGCGGCTTCCGGTTCTACGAACGTGCTGAAATCCGCGATGCCCTCGCCTATCTCCGCCTGATCGCCCAGCCGAGCGACGACCTGGCTTTCGAGCGGATCTACAACACCCCCAAGCGCGGCCTGGGCGACAAGACGCTGGAAAAGCTGCACCGCCATGCCCGCGCGCGCGGCGTGCCGCTGAGCCTGGCGGCGGTCGAGATTGCCGATACCGACGAGCTGCCCGCGCGGGCACGCAACACGCTGCTGGCCTTCATGCGCGACATCGCCCGCTGGCGCGACCTAGCCAAGACCGCCTCCCCGGCTGAACTGGTCCGCACCCTGCTGGACGAGAGCGGCTACACCGCCGCGCTTCAGGCAGAAAAAAGCGCGGAGAGCGCCGGCCGCCTAGAAAACCTGGTCGAACTCGCCCGCGCCATGGAGGATTACGAGACGCTCGGCGATTTCCTCGAACACGTCAGCCTGGTGATGGACAACGAGGCCGCCGACGATGCCGAGAAGGTCACCATCATGACGATGCACGGCGCCAAGGGGCTGGAATTCGACAACGTCTTCCTGCCCGGCTGGGAAGAAGGCGTCTTCCCCAGCCAGCGGTCGCTCGATGAGGGCGGGCTTGCCAGCCTGGAGGAGGAACGCCGCCTGGCCTATGTCGCGATCACCCGCGCGCGGCGGCGCTGCACGATCCTCCACGCCGCCAACCGGCGGATCTATGGCCAGTGGACCAGTTCGATCCCCAGCCGCTTCATTGCCGAGCTGCCCGAAGCCCATATCGAACAGGAATCGAGCCTGTCGGGCGGAGCCTCGCTGTGGCGGGCACAGTGGAGCGAATGTGACGATCCCTTCGCCCATGTCGCACGCGACAATGCCAGCCGCAGTGCCGCGCGCGGACCGGGCTGGCAGCGCGCCGCCGCGCAAAGCTATGATCCCACCCCGCGCCGCCTGCCCGAAGCGACCCGCTCTGCCGCCAGCTTCGCCGCCAAGCAGCGCAGCGACGTGCGGGTCGGCGCGCGTGTGTTCCACGACAAGTTCGGTTACGGCACGATCACCGCGCAGGAAGGCAACAAGCTGGAGATCGACTTCGAGACCGCCGGGCCCAAGCGCGTGATCGACAGTTTCGTGAAACTGGCCTGAGTACCGGTTGCCAAGGCGGCTTGCCTGATCATCCCCGTCCGGCCATCCTTCGCCCTCGATTTCGGGGGGCCTTCGAGATGGGGAGAACAGACCAATGCATGACCGCCGCACGCTGATCCGCAATTCCCTGCTGCTGGGGGCTGGAGCCGCGTTCCTGCCGAACCGCGTCTTTGCCAAGGCCGATGCCCGCGCCGCGATCCGCGCAGCCGCGCTGAAGAACAAGGCGGCGGACATCAAGCGCATCCAGGACTGGATCGGCCTGCCGACGATTGCGGCCGAAAACCTCAATATCGCACAGGGCGCGGCCTATATGGAGGAACTGGCCCGCGCCGCAGGGTTCACCGGCGTTCGCCAGGTTCCGACCAGCTCCGGCATTCCCGGTGTGTTCGGCGTGATGGACAACGGCGCCAAGACCACGCTGGGCATCTACTTCATGTACGATGTGAAGCAGTTCGATCCCGCCGAATGGCAATCGCACCCGCTGGAAGCGCGGATTGTCGACAAGCCCGGCTGGGGCCAGGTGATCATGGGCCGCGGCGCGGTGAACCAGAAGGGGCCGGAAGCAACCTTGCTGGCCGCGCTTCACGCCATGAAGACCGCCGGGGTGAAGCCCCCGGTCAACCTGGTGCTGGTGGCCGAGGGCGAGGAAGAGATCGGCTCCCCCAATTTCCGCCAGATCGTCGAAACGCCGGACGTGCTGGCTGCGCTGCGCAAGTGCGCCGGCATTTTCATTCCCGCCGGCTGGCAAGGCCCCAATGGCGAGGTTCAGGTCAACCTTGGCTCCAAGGGCGTGATCGAGCTGGAACTGATCGCCAGTGGCGAAAAGTGGGGCCGCGGGCCGAAGGACGATATCCATTCCAGCCTCAAGGCGGTGGTCGACAGCCCGGTCTGGCGGCTGGTCACGGCGCTCAACACGCTGGTCACGCCCGATGGCAATACGGCCGCGATCGACGGCTGGTTCGAGAATGTCCGCAAGCTGACTCCGCGCGAACGGGAACTGATCGCGCAGGTGGCGGCGGCCGGGAACGAGGCGCAGCAAAAGCAGTCGCTCGGCGTCACCCACTGGATCGACAACCTGCCCTATAACCAGGCGCTGGAGCGGCTGGCGCAGGAGCCGACCGTCAATATCGAAGGGCTGGTGGCGGGCTATACCGGCCCCGGTGGCAAGACCATCCTGCCGGGCAAGGCCACAGCCAAGCTCGACCTGCGGCTGGTCCCCAACCAGACCCGCGCCGAAGCCGAGCGCAAGCTGCGCGCGCATCTCGACAAGCGCGGTTTCCAGGATATCGAGATGAAAGTCAGCGGCGGCTATGATCCGACCGAGACCGCAGAGGACAGCCGCCTGATCCGCGCCGAGCTGGCCAGCTATCGCGCGCTGGGCGTCACCGCCAATCTCAACCCGCGGCTCGCCGGATCGTGGCCGGGCGCGGTCTTTACCGCCCCGCCCGTCTCGATCCCCGCCGGCCACTTCGGGATCGGCAGCGGCAGCGGCGCCCATGCGCCGAACGAGTGGTATCTGGTGGAATCGACCAATCCCAAGGTCGCCGGGATCACCGACGCGACGATGGGCTATGTCGAAATGATGTACCAACTGGCGGCGCTCAAATAGCGCCGCTCCAGCCGGTCCGGCTCAGCTGACGCCGAAATTCAGGAAGCCCGGGATCGGACCGTTCCATTCGCCGGGCTGGCTGGGCGGTTCGCGGTCATCGCGGCGCGGCTTTTCAGCGCGCGGCTGCACCGCGCGGACTGGCCGCTCCTCACGCACGGGCGCTTCCTCGCGCACCGGGGCTTCCTCGCGGCGCGGACGGGCCTCGCGGCGGGGCTTATCTTCGCTGCGCGGCTTTTCCTCACGCGCCGGACGATCTGCGCGGGCCTTGCGCTCACGCGGGGCGCGTTCGGGCTTGTCGGCAGCCCTGCCGCCCTCGACAGTGAAGACCGGGATCTTCATGCCGGTCAGCTTTTCGACGTTCTCGATCGCTTCCTGGTCTTCCGGCGCGACCAGGGTAAAGGCCCGGCCGGTCGCGCCCGCGCGGCCGGTGCGGCCGATGCGGTGGACGTAATCGTCCGGGTGCCAGGGCGTGTCGAAGTTGAAGACGTGGCTCACGCCCTTCACGTCCAGCCCGCGCGCGGCAACGTCCGAACAGCACAGGATGTTGATCGTGCCGTCCTTGAACTTGTCCAGCGTGGCGATGCGCGACGACTGGTCCATGTCGCCATGAATCTCGCCCGAGGAGAAGCCGTGGCTCTGCAGGCTCTTGTTCAGTTCGCGCACCGTGGTCTTGCGGTTGGCGAAGATCATGGCCGTCTTCACGTCATCGGTCCGCAGCAGGGTGCGCAGCACATCGCGCTTGTTGCGGGCCGATGGCACCAGCACCTTGTGCTGGGCAATGTTGACATTGGCCGAGGCCGGCCGCGCGACTTCGATCGACTTGGGATTCGACAGGAACTTGTCCGCCAGCTTCTTGATCGGCGGCGGCATGGTCGCGCTGAACAGCAGGGTCTGGCGCTGCGTCGGCAGCTTGGAACAGATCGTCTCGATATCGGGGATGAAGCCCATGTCGAGCATCCGGTCGGCCTCGTCGATCACCAGCAGATCGCAGCCAGTCAGCAGGATCTTGCCGCGTTCGAACAGGTCCATCAGCCGGCCCGGCGTGGCGATCAGCACGTCAACGCCCTCGTTCAGCGCCTTGACCTGGTCACCCATCTGCACGCCGCCAATCAGCAGCGCCATCTTGAGATCGTGATTGACGCCGTAAGCCTCGAAATTCTCGGCGACCTGGGCGGCGAGTTCGCGGGTCGGCTCCAGGATCAGGCTGCGCGGCATCATCGCCCGGCGGCGGCCGTGCGAGAGCACGTCGATCATCGGCAGCACGAAGCTGGCGGTCTTGCCGGTGCCGGTCTGGGCGATGGCGATCAGATCGCGCATCATCAGCACCTGCGGGATAGCCTGGGCCTGGATCGGCGTGGGCGTGTCATAGCCCTTGGCGGTCACCGCCTGGACAAGTTCGGGAGAGAGGCCGAGATCGGCAAAGGACATGTGCAATAGGGTTCCGGATGTGAGCGGCGTCTGGCCGGTCTCACGGTTCCGACACTTGCGCTGCCGCGCCCTAGGCGCAATGCAGGCCGAAAGTCAAGGAAACCCGCCGCTCAGTCCTCGACCAGCATGATCTCGCGATAGCCCTTGACCTTGCACTTGGCGCCGCTGCGGGCCAGGAGCTCGTCGCGGTCGACGCAGAGTTGCCCGTCGGCATGCTGCGCCACCAGGAAGCCCGAGTAATAGTCACGCCCCTGGCAGGCCTTTTCCAGTGTTGCACTGACCAGCCGCTGGCCGCGCATGAACAGCAGCAGCTTGTTGCCGCCGCCCGACTGGACCCCCAGCACGCCGCCCAGCGGCACGCACTTGCCCATCTTGCGCTCGATGGTGCGCGGCTCACCCATGTCGCGGCCTTCGTTGCTGGAGAATACGGCCATCGGCACCGGGGCGGGACGCGGGCTGATCCGGATCGTCACGCGCTGTTCGATCCGCACCTGGGCCGGATCGGGCAGGCGGAAGTAATCGCGGAACACCGGCACGATTTCTTCGCCCCCATCGGCCAGGCGCTGAACCGGGGCCGGCGGAATCGAGACCATCCGGGCGTTTGCCGACGGATGCGCCGGGGGAACGCGGGCTTCCTCGGCCACGCCGACGGCCGACCATCCGGCCAGAGCCGAACCCAGCGCAATCAGCGCAAACAGTTGGATGCCGCGTAGCATTGCCCCCGGGAAATAGTGTTGTTGTTTGAACGCGCGCTTAACCCAGCCAAAGCGCCCGCCGCAAGGGGCTGGAAAGCCGTAGTGCCCCATGCGATAGGCCATGGCATGGCAGACCCGATGGCAAGTAAGCGCGAGAGCGATACCGATACCTTCCTAGCCGAGGCGACAGCCTTGCTCGGACCGCGCGGTTTGACCCGCGATGCCGACCTGATCACCCCCTGGCTGACCGACTGGCGCGGGCGCTATACCGGCACCGCCCTGGCCCTGGCCTCCCCCGCGAGCACGGCCGAAGTGGCCGACCTCGTTCGGCTCTGTGCGCGCCACGGCGTGCCGATCGTGCCGCAGGGCGGCAATTCCGGCATGTCGGGCGGAGCCACCCCGGATGACAGCGGGCGGGCGATCCTGCTGTCGCTGCGGCGGATGCAGGCGATCGGGCCGGTCGATCCCACCGCGCGGCAGGTCACCTGCGAGGCGGGCGTGGTGCTCCAAAACCTGCATGCTGCCGCCGAAGCTGCGGGCCTGCGCTTTCCGCTGACCCTTGGCGGCAAGGGTTCGGCCACGGTCGGCGGGCTGATTTCCACCAATGCCGGCGGCACCCAGGTGTTGCGCCACGGAGTTATGCGGGCGCTGGTGCTGGGGATCGAGGCGGTGCTGCCAGATGGCTCGATCTATTCCGCCCTGACCCCGCTGAAGAAGGACAATCGCGGGTTCGACCTGAAGCAGCTGTTCATCGGCAGTGAAGGGACGCTGGGCATTGTCACCGGCGCGACGCTGAAACTGGAACCTGCGCTGGCCGACCGGGTGGTGCTGTGGGCCGGGGTGCCAACGATCCACGCCGCGCGCGCACTCCTGCTGCACAGCGAAAGCATGGCGGGTGACCTCCTGGAAGGGTTCGAGGTCATGCCCCAGGCGTGTCTCGAAGCCGTGCTGGAATACCTGCCCGATGCCCGGGCGCCGCTGGCCCAGCCCCATGGCTGGCATGCGCTGATCGAACTGGGCGCCGATGCCGCCCAGGCCGAGAGCCTGCGCGAGCGGGCGGAGGCCCTGCTGGCCAGCGCCTTTGAGGCCGGACTGGTCGAAGATGCGGCGATATCGTCCAGCGAAGCTCAGGCCGAGGCCTTCTGGGCGCTGCGCGATTCCGTCGCCCCGGCCGAACGGGCCAAGGGTCCGGCCATGCAGCACGATGTTTCGGTTCCCGTGGCCGCCATGCCAGATTTCGTCGATGCCGCCGTCCCCGCGATCGAGGCCGAGTTTCCCGGCACCCAGGCGCTCGGCTTCGGCCACCTGGGTGATGGCAACATCCACTTCCATGTGCTGGCCCCAAGGGGTGCCGTGCGCGGCGAATGGGAAGCGGGCGAAGGCAAGGCGATCAGCGCGCGCGTGCACGACATGGTGACCCAGTGGCACGGTTCGATCAGCGCCGAGCACGGCATCGGCCAGATGAAGCGCGACGAACTGGCCCGGCTGGGCGATCCGGTTGCGCTGGCCCTGCTCCGCACCGTCAAGGCGGCGCTCGATCCGCAAGGGTTGATGAACCCCGGCAAGCTGCTTGCGCGCACGCCGCGCAACGCTTAAAGGCGCGGCTTTCCGCCCGGATTCATTCCGCTTTCGGGCCAATTTCGGAGAGACTTCATGGCCAGCGCGCCGAACGCCACCAACCTGCCGCTGTTCTACAAGGACCTGATGCCGCTCAACAGCCGCGACCACGTCAATTACAAGTCGCGCTCGACCGATCAGGCCACCTGGCTGGTCGGGGCCCACGCGGTGCCGCTGACGGCCGAGGAATTCATCCACGCCGGGCGTCATTACCCGATCGTCTTCGCCGCTGCCGACCAGCCGGTGCCGCTGGCGCTGATGGGCCTGAACGAAGGCGTCAACATTTTCGTTGACGATGAAGGCAAGCTGCTCAGCCCGGCCACCTACATCCCGGCCTATGCTCGCCGCTATCCCTTCATGCTCGCCAAGCTGCAGGCCGACAGCGATGAACTGTCGCTGTGCTTCGACCCGACCACCGACCTGGTCGGTGAAATGGACGAAGGCAACGCCCTGTTCGAAAATGACGAGCCGACCGAAACCACCAAGGGCATGCTCGAGTTCTGCCGCAACTTCGAGGAAGCCGGCATCCGTACTCAGCAGTTCGTCGACGAACTGAACAAGCACGGCCTGCTGATGGACGGCGAAGTCTCGATCAACCAGCCCGGTTTCGACCAGCCCTTCGTCTATCGCGGTTTCAAGATGGTCGATGGCGAGAAGTTCCGCGAACTGCGGGGCGACGTGCTGCGCTCGATGAACCAGAGCGGCATGCTCGCGCTGATCTTCGCGCACCTGACCTCGCTTGACCTGATCAGCGATGTCTTCGCCCGCCAGGTCCAGTCGGGCAAGGGCCCGGTCAAGGTGGAAGACCTGCAGCCCGCCGGCTGAGGCAGCGGCAGCGCCGGGGCTTGCCTAAGCCCCGGTAGCGTCCTATTTACCGGAATGTCGTGTCGGGCTGCCCTCATGGTCCGGCAAGGCGTGGTGCACTTTGTGCACCTCCTCCCTGAACCTTGGCCACCTCGTGCCTGTCACGAGGTGGCTTTTTTCTGGCCTGAAGCGCTGAAAAGGCGGGTTATTCCGCAGCCTGGGCCCAGCTGCTCGCCTCGCCCTGGCCCGCTGCAGCCACCTCGCCCGCCAGCCGTCTGACCAGGCCACTCAGCACCTCGACAACGGCTTCGAAGCCGGGGCCAAGCTCGGCGAGTCGCGCATCGAGGTAGCGCGAACGATCGACTTCCAGCTGCAGGGCATGAATGCCTTCAGCGGGCGCCGCATGGCGATCCAGCACATAGCCCCCGGCATAGGGCCGGTTGTGCGCCGCCACGCGGCGCTGCGCGGAGAGATAACCAAAGCAGCTGGCCACCAAGGCACCATGGCACGAAGCGCCGAAACGGTCGCCCAGCACGAATTCGGGCGGCGGCAGGCCATCCTGGTGGCCCAGTGGCGGCATCGAATGCAGGTCGATCAGCAAGGCCGCACCCCAGCGGCGACGCAGGCTGCCCAGCGTTTCGGCAATGCAGGCATGATAGGGGGCGTGGATCGAATCGATCCGGGCGGCCAGCTCCGCCTCGTCCAGCCGCCGCTTCCACAACTCGCCCAGTCCCGGCAGGCGGCGGGGGATCAGGCCCAGCCCGCTGCGCACGCGCAGGCCCGGCACATGGCTGTCCAGCCCGTCCGGCCGCCCGCGCGCCAGCATGTCCCAATCGACCTCTTCCGGCGCGCGGTTGAGGTCGATCATCGCCCGCGGGGCATGGGCGATCAGCAATCCTGCCCCGGTCGCCTCGGCCACCCGCTCGGCCAGGCGATCGACCAGCCGGTCCTCCAGCCGCAGGGCGGCATGGCCGGGATTGCGCATCCGTTCGATCAGGCTGCCCGGATAGGCCCGCCCGGCATGCGGCACGGCAATCAGCACCGGCACCCGCGAGGGTTCGGGCAAGCGCAGGGTAAAGGCCGGACGCCCATCCCCGCCCGGGATCGTGCCGCCGTGGCGCAGCGGCGAATCGCTTGGCGGAGGGGCGGACTTGTCCATCGGCCAAGGCTGGCCTGCCGCTGCGGCTGTGTCAAAGCCGGTCACCCCCGAAATCGGGCAAGAATGTTAACCGGTTCCGCGCTATGAATGGTCGCGCGCCAGAACAACAGACTGCCGGGACCGCCAATGATCCGCATCCTCCTTGCCGAAGACGAAGACGCCATGCGCACCTATCTCGCGCGCGCTCTGGAGAATGCGGGGTATGAAGTGGTGGCAGTCGATCGCGGCACGGCGGCCCTGCCCTGGCTGGAATCCGAGCATTTCGACCTTCTCCTGTCCGACATTGTCATGCCGGAAATGGACGGGATCGAACTGGCCCAGCGCTGTGCCGACATCAGCCCGGCCACCAAGGTGATGTTCATCACCGGCTTTGCCGCTGTCACCCTCAAGGCCAGCCGCGAGGCGCCGCAGGCCAAGATGCTGTCCAAGCCATTCCACCTGCGCGACCTGGTGCTGGAAGTGGAACGGATCTTCGAAAATCAGGCCCAGGCGCTCAACTAAGACGCTTGCATCGGGTGGGGAGGCTCGCTAATGGCGCATCCCTGCCCGGGGCGACGGCCCCGGGTGGAACCTGAATGGTGCCGGGCGTATAGCTCAGTGGTAGAGCACTATGTTGACATCGTAGGGGTCGCAAGTTCAATCCTTGCTACGCCCACCATTCAAGGCCGAGACGCAGAAGACCCGCCTGAAAGGCGGGTTTTCTTCTTTCAGGACGTCACCCCGGACTTTATCCGGGGTCGCAAAAAAGGCCCCGGATTTCCGGGGCCTTTTTCATTGTCGGCAAGTTGCTGAGGCTTACTTGCCCTGCCAGTTCGGCTTGCGCTTTTCGGCGAAGGCGGCCGCGCCTTCGCGGGCGTCCTGGCTGGCGAAGACCGGCATGACGATCGCGCCCTGCTTCTGCCACATCTCGGCCTCGGTCCATTCGTGCGACTGACGAATCACCGCCTTCGAGGCGATCAGCGCCAGCGGGCCGTTCTCGGCCACGCGCGCCGCCAGTTCGAGCGCGGCGGGGAGCGCCGGGCCTTCGACCACGCGGTTGACGAAGCCCAGCTCATAGGCGCGGGCGGCGTCGATGAAATCGCCGGTCAGCGCCAGTTCCATGGCAATGCGCGGCGGAATCTGGCGCGGCAGCTTGATCAGGCCGCCAGCCGCGGCGGCAAGGCCGCGCTTGGCTTCGGGAATGCCGAACTTCGAACCGGCACTGGCGACGATCAGGTCGCACGACAGCGCCAGTTCCATGCCGCCAGCCAGGGCAAAACCGTCAATCGCGGCGATCACCGGCTTCTTGGGGGTCCACTCGGTCAGGCCGCCAAAGCCGCGCCCTTCGATGCTGGGGCGCTCACCGCGCAGGAAGCCCTTGAGGTCCATGCCCGAGCAGAAAGTCCCGCCAGCACCAGTCAGCACGGCACAGCGCAGGTCATCCTCGGCTTCCAGCCGGTCCATCGCCGCGCTGATGCCTTCGGCCTGGGCCTTGTTCATCGCGTTCTTGGCTTCGGGCCGGTTCATGGTGACAACCAGCACGCCATCGCGCACTTCGGTAAGAACTTCGGGAGCTTCGCTCATGATCGGGGGTCCTCTCGTCAGGGTCTTTAACCGGACGATTAAAGCGCCTGAGACGCAAGGTCCAGCCCTTACTTGCACCGCGCCGCACCTCTGCTAAGGGGACGCCACATTTCCGCTATTCACTCCCCAGCGAAAGACACGAACGCGATGGCCAAGATCAAGGTGAAGAACCCCGTCGTCGAAATGGACGGCGATGAGATGACCCGCATCATCTGGCAGTGGATCCGCGAACGGCTGATCCTGCCATACCTCGACATCGACCTGAAGTATTACGACCTCTCGGTCGAAAAGCGCGACGAGACCAACGACCAGATCACCGTCGATGCCGCCAATGCCACCAAGCAGTATGGCGTGGCCGTGAAGTGCGCGACGATCACCCCGGACGAGGCCCGCGTCGAGGAATTCAAGCTCAAGAAGATGTGGAAGTCGCCCAACGGCACGATCCGCAACATCCTGGGCGGCGTGGTGTTCCGCGAACCGATCGTGATCCAGAATGTGCCCCGCCTGATCCCGGGCTGGACCGACCCGATCGTCGTCGGCCGTCACGCCTTTGGCGACCAGTATCGCGCCACCGACACGCTGATCCCCGGCCCCGGCACCCTGCGCCTGGTCTTCGACGGCGATGACGGCCAGACGATCGACCTCGAAGTGTTCAAGTTCCCCAGCTCGGGCGTCGCCATGGCGATGTACAACCTGGACGATTCGATCCGCGATTTCGCCCGCGCCAGCCTGAACTACGGCCTCGGCCTTGGCTGGCCGGTCTACCTGTCGACCAAGAACACCATCCTCAAGGCCTATGACGGTCGCTTCAAGGACCTGTTCCAGGAAGTGTTCGACACCGAAGGCTTCAAGGAAAAGTTCGCCGCAGCCGGTATCGTTTACGAACACCGCCTGATCGACGACATGGTCGCCTCGGCGCTCAAGTGGTCGGGCAAGTTCGTCTGGGCCTGCAAGAACTATGACGGCGACGTCCAGTCCGACCAGGTCGCCCAGGGCTTCGGCTCGCTCGGCCTGATGACCTCGGTGCTGATGACCCCGGATGGCCAGACGGTTGAGGCCGAGGCTGCCCACGGCACCGTTACCCGCCACTATCGCCAGCACCAGCAGGGCAAGGCGACCAGCACCAACCCGATCGCCAGCATCTTTGCCTGGACCCGCGGCCTGATCTATCGCGGCAAGTTCGACGGCACCCCCGATGTGGTGAAGTTCGCCGAAACGCTGGAGCGGGTCTGCATCGAGACCGTCGAAAGCGGCAAGATGACCAAGGACCTCGCGATCCTGATCGGTCCGGACCAACCCTGGCTGACCACCGAAGGCTTCTTCGAGGCGATCGTCGAGAACCTCGAGACCGAAATGAAGGCCTGGGCCTGACGCCTAAGCCCCAACTGGCTTGAGAAAGCCCCCTGCCCGCAAGGTCAGGGGGCTTTCTTTTGGTCCACGCCTCCCGCTAAGGGTGGGTCATGGCCGGACCTACCGAACTCACTTCCCCCGCAATTGCCGATGCCCTGGTGATCCTCGGCGCGGCCGGGCTGGTGATCCCGGTCTTTGCCCGCTTCCGGATCACGCCGATCATCGGGTTCATCCTGGTTGGCCTGCTGATCGGGCCGTTTGGCCTGGGGCAATTGGTGCCATTCGCACCCTGGCTCGAAGCCTTCACCATTTCCGATCCGGCGGTGCTGACGCCGTTTGCGGAGATGGGCATCATCCTGCTGCTGTTCTCGATCGGGCTGGAACTGTCGTTCGGGAGGCTCTGGGCGATGCGGCGGCACGTGTTCGGCCTGGGCGCCCTGGAACTGATCATCAGCGCGCTGCTGGTGGCGGGCGTGCTGGTGCTGCTGGGCAATTCGGGGCCGACCGCGCTGGCGCTGGGCCTGGCACTGGCGCTGTCCTCCACCGCGCTGGTGCTGCGCATCACCGATACCCGCACCGCAGTGGGCAAGGCGGCGCTGGCCATGCTGCTGTTCGAGGACATTGCCCTCATTCCCATTATCTTCCTGCTTGGCGCGCTCGGCCGGGGCGGCGCAGCCCAGGGCGGTGAGGAACTGGTCACCACGCTGTGGCAGGGCGGGCTGGTGGTCATCGCGCTGCTGGTGCTGGGCAAACTGCTCTTGCCGCGCCTGTTCGCCCAGGCGGCCCGCACCAAGAGTCCGGAACTGTTCCTGGCCGCCACCCTGCTGGTGGTGATCGGATCGGCGCTGGCAACGGCAGCCGTCGGCCTCTCGCCCATCGTCGGCGCGCTGATCGCGGGGCTGTTGATCGCCGAGACCGAATACCATGCCGAGGTCGAGCGGATCACCGATCCGTTCAAGGGCCTGGCTCTGGGGGTGTTCCTGATCACCATCGGCATGAGCCTGGACCTGGCGATGATCGCCGACCAGCTGGGCGCCATCGTCATTGCCGTGGTCAGCGTGCTGCTGATCAAGGCCGCGGTAACCGCTGCCCTGCTGCGCATGACGGGCGCGCGACCCGGCACGGCGACCGAAACCGGCATCCTGATGGCCAGCCCCTCGGAAACCACGCTGATCGTGCTGGCCACGGCCAGCGCGGTGCAACTGATCAACCCGCAAGCCGCGCTGTTCTGGCAGGCCGTCACGGCCATCGGCCTGACCGTCACCCCCGGCCTCGCCTGGCTGGGCAAGCGGCTGGGGCGGCGGGTCGATGCGCAGCGCCCGCAGATCGATCCCGCCGTCGCAGACGGGCCGCGCGCGATCGTGGTCGGCATGGGCCGGGTCGGACGGCTGGTGGCCGACATGCTGACCCGCCACGACAAGCCCTTCGTCGCGATTGATGGCAACCCCGATATTGTCAGCCAGGCTGTGGCCGATGGCTATCCGGTGCTGTTCGGCGATGCCGGGTGGGAACAGACCTTGCACCGGCTAGGCATCGAGCAAGCCACAGCGATCATCCTGACCATGGATGAGCCGGTCGCCTTGCAGCGGCTGGTGCGCAAGCTGCGCGCCAAGCATCCGGACCTGACCATCATTGCCCGTGCCCGCGATGTGGGCCATGCCGCGCAGCTCTATCGCGCCGGGGCCAGCCATGCGGTGCCCGAAACGCTGGAAGCCTCGCTTCAGCTGTCCGAAGCCGTGCTGGTCGATCTGGGCGTGCCGATGGGCCCGGTGATCGCCAGCATCCACGAAAAGCGCGACGAGTTTCGCCAGCAGATCATGGACGAAGGTGAACTGGACGAAAAGCCAAGCCTGAAGAGCGGAACTCTGCGCGAGCGGACTGCCAGCTAGGGCATCCTGGCAGCTAGGGCATCCTGGCGTCAGCCCGCCAGCACCGCCTTCACCGCCGCGATTGCTTCCGCCGCCTTGGCACCATCGGGGCCGCCGCCCTGGGCCATGTCGGCGCGGCCACCGCCGCCCTTGCCGCCCAGCGCCTCAACGCCCGCGCGGACCAGGTCGACCGCGCTGACCTTGGCGGTCAGGTCGTCGGTCACCGCCGCCGCGATGCTGGCCTTGCCTTCGTTGACCGCGACGATCACCGCCACGCCCGAACCGAGCCGGGCCTTGGCCTGGTCCAGCAGCCCGCGCAGTTCCTTGGGATCGAGCCCGTCAAGCACCTGGCCTGCGAACTTGACCCCGCCCACTTCCTCGTCGGCGGCTTCGGCCTTGGCCCCGCCGCCGCCCAGCGCCAGCGCCTTCTTGGCTTCGGCCAGCTCGCGTTCCAGCTTGCGCCGCTCATCCAGCAGCGCGGCAACGCGGGCTTCGACATCGTCCGGCGTGGTGCGCAGCACGGCTGCCGCTCCCTTGAGCGCGTCCTCGCGGGCTGCGAGATAACGGAAGGCGCCCTCGCCGGTCATTGCCTCGATCCGGCGCACGCCCGAGCTGACCGCGCTTTCGGAGACGATCCGGAACAGGCCGATATCGCCGGTGGCGCGCACGTGGGTGCCGCCGCACAGTTCGACCGAATAGGCGTGGGCTTCCTTGACCCGACCCATCGACAGCACGCGGACCTCATCGCCATACTTTTCGCCGAACAGCGCCATGGCCCCGGCGGCAATGGCATCGTCGGGCGACATCAGACGGGTCACGACCGGCTCGTTGGCGCGGATCTCGGCGTTCACTTCGGCCTCGATCACGGCGACATCCTCGGCCGACAGCGCAGTCGGATGCGAGAAGTCGAACCGCAGGCGATCGGCCGCGACCAGCGAGCCCTTCTGCGTGACGTGATCACCCAACCGGTTGCGCAGCGCGGCGTGGACCAGGTGGGTGGCCGAATGGTTGGCGCGGATCGCATCGCGGCGGGCGACATCGATATCGAGCTTGACCACGTCACCCACCTTGACCGTCCCTGCCTGAACCGTGCCGTTGTGGGCGTGGAGCCGGCCGAGCGGCTTGGCAGTGTCGGAGACAGCGATGGTCAGGCCATCAGCCCCGGCAATCGTGCCGCTGTCGCCGGTCTGGCCGCCGCTTTCGCCATAGAACGGGGTCTGATTGGTAATCACGGTCACACTGTCGCCCGCGCTGGCCGACTGGACCTCGGCCCCGTCCTTGACCAGGGCGACGACCTGCGCCTCGCCCGTGGTGGCGGTGTAACCGGTGAACTCGGTCGCGCCGACGCGTTCGGCAATGTCGAACCACACTTCGGCATCGGCGGCCTGGCCCGAACCCTTCCAGGCGGCGCGCGCAGCGGCCTTCTGCTGGGCCATGGCGGCATCATAGCCGGCCCGGTCGATCCCGATCCCGCGCGAACGCAGCGCGTCCTCGGTCAGGTCATAGGGGAAGCCATAGGTGTCATAGAGCTTGAACGCGGTTTCGCCGGGCAGCTCGCCGCCCTCGCCCAGGCTGGCAGTCGCCTCGTCCAGCAGCTTGAGGCCATTGGCGAGCGTGCGACGGAACTGCACTTCCTCGCGCTGGAGGGTTTCCTCGATCAGCGGCTGGGCGCGGCCCAGCTCCGGATAGGCAGCGCCCATTTCCTGCACCAGCGCCGGGACCAGGCGGTGCATCAGCGGCTCCTTGGCGCCCAACAGGTGGGCATGGCGCATGGCGCGGCGCATGATGCGGCGCAGCACATAGCCGCGCCCTTCGTTTGACGGCAGCACGCCATCGGCCAGCAGGAAGCTGGTCGAGCGCAGGTGATCGGCGATCACTCGGTGGCTGGCCTTCTGCTCACCCGCCGCCTTGACGCCGGTCAGGCCTTCGCTGGCGGCGATCAGGGCCTTGAAGGTGTCGGTATCGTAATTGTCGGGCACGCCCTGCAGCACGGCGGCGATGCGTTCCAGCCCCATACCGGTATCGATCGAGGGCTTGGGCAGTTCGCCGACGATTTCGTCCGCGGCCTGCTCGAACTGCATGAACACCAGGTTCCAGACCTCGACGAAGCGGTCGCCATCCTCGTCCGGGCTGCCCGGGGGGCCACCGAATATATGATCGCCGTGGTCGTAGAAGATCTCGCTGCACGGCCCGCAGGGGCCATCGCTGCCCATGGCCCAGAAGTTGTCCTTGGTCGGGATGCGGATGATCCGCTCTTCCGGCAGACCGGCGATCTTGCGCCACAGGCCAAACGCCTCGTCATCGGTGTGATAGACGGTGGCGGTCAGCCGGTCCGGGTTCAGGCCCCATTCCTTGGTCAGCAGGGTCCAGGCGTGGATGATGGCCTGTTCCTTGAAATAGTCCCCGAAGCTGAAGTTCCCCAGCATTTCGAAGAAGGTGTGGTGCCGCGCGGTATAGCCGACATTGTCGAGGTCGTTGTGCTTGCCCCCGGCGCGCACGCACTTCTGGCTGGATGTGGCGCGCGGCACGGCGCGGGTCTCCAGCCCGGTGAACACGTTCTTGAACGGCACCATCCCCGCGTTGGTGAACATCAGGGTGGGATCGTTATAGGGCACAAGCGGCGCGGATTGCACCACCTCGTGCCCGTTCGAGCTGAAGTATTCCAGGAAGGAGCGGCGGATGTCGTTGGTCGAGGTCATAGCGCCCCGGCCCTAGGACAAGCGTGGTTTTCCGGCAAGCGCGAAGGCACGATCCGATTGATCGGATGGATCAATCAGTCCGGGCCGTAACCAGCCAGGCCGCCGCCGCCATCGCCACCAGGTTATCGCTGCGATGCCGCTCCAGCCACTCGGCGATCCGCTCCTCCGCCGCGCGCAGGCCATCGCCTTCCAGGCTGCGCAGATAGGGTGCCGCCGGACCGATCCGGCGGAACAGGTTGAGCGCATCGCTGACCGGATCATCGCCCACCCCGGCGACATAGGCGAAATCGACCGGTTCGAAGGCGATGTCCCGCCAGCCCGCCGCCGCGAGGATCGGCTCGACATGGTCGGGATCAGCAAAGGCGAAGGGGCCCGGCGCGGTCGGATTCGGTGACGGTGGCAGGCCCAGCAATTCGGCAAGACCCGCCGCCCAGGCGTTTTCGCGCGGGGCGCGAAAGCAGCTGAACAGCAGCCGCGCGGCCGGTGCGGCCAGGAACCGCAGATTGGCAAAGGCGGCCACGGGATCGGCAAAGAACATCACGCCATGGCGCGAAACGATCAGATCTGGCACGAATCCCGGCTCGCGCCAGTTCCCGGCGTCGGCTTCGACAAAGCGGACATTGCCAAGCTGGGCCGCGCGGGCCTGCGCCGCATCGATCAGGTCGCGCGAGATATCGACGCCCAGCACCTGCGCCGCCGGATGCTGCCGCGCTAGTGCCAGCGAAAGCTCACCCGCGCCGCAACCGACATCGAGCACGGCCTTGTCGACCAGCGGCCGGGCCCGTTCGAGCAGCGCGTGCGTCAGCCCGGCAAAGGCCCGGTCAGTCAGCGCATAGTTCTGCGCCCAGCTGCGCCCGACCTGCGAGCGCCAGTCCATCTCGGTCGTCATGGGCGAAGGCTAGGTCGGTCCGCGCGCGGGCACAACAGCGAAGTCGCGGGCCAAGGGTCTGGCAGCCTAGCGCCGGTTGCGCGCCGCCAGCGCGGCCACTTCGCGCACCAGCTTGGCGGCGAGGATCGCCGTGCGATCATGGGCATCGAAACGTGGGTTCAGTTCGACGATGTCGGCGGCCACGATTGGCGCGGTCTGGCGGCGCAGCACGGCCAACACCTCGCGCGTGGTCAGGCCGCCCGGCTCCGGATGCGAAACGCCGGGCGCCTCTGACGGGTCGATCCCGTCGAGGTCGATGCTGAGGTAGAGCGGGCCTTCAAGAACCGGCACGCGGTCCGGCGTGAAGTCCGCCAGTGGCACGATCTCCACACCGAACCGCTCGGCCTGTTCGCGGCAATGGCGGTTCAATGTGCGGATGCCGACCTGCACGAGCCGCGTGGCAAGCCCCGCTTCCATGATCCGGGCAAAGGGCGAAGCGTGGCTGCGCGGGTTGCCTTCGAACAGGTCATACAGATCGGGGTGGGCATCGAAGTGCAGGATAGTGACCGGTCCGTGCCGCGCGGCAACCGCCTCGACCACGGGGTAAGTCACGGCATGATCGCCGCCAAGCAGCAGAGGGATTGCTCCAGCAGCAAGGCTGTCGGCGACGCCCGCGCGGATCACTGCATCGTCGGACAGCGCCTCGACCAGCGGCAGGTCGCCGCGGTCCTCGAGCAGGAAATCGAGGCCGATCTCCTGCCCGTCCTCGCAGGCCAGGTTGCCGCGATCGGACCACAGTGCGACCCGGACTGCGGGCGGGGCCAGGGCAGGCCCGCGCTCGAACGAGGAATTGCGGTCGGTCGGCAGGCCGATCAGATGGAACAGCGGCTGGGTCATGGCCCTGTTCCGACCCGACCGGACAGGACTCTGTCAAGCACCTTCGGGCGACTGACAGAGCCTTTCCGGCTATCCGGGCCGATCAACTCTTGGGCGGCTCGGCCGGCGCTGCAGGAGCGGCGGCTGGTGTTGCCGGAGCAGCGGCAGGCGTTTCCGCCGTTGGCACTGCGGGGGCCGCGGCCGGTTCAACCGGCTTCACGTCAGCCGAAACGGGAAATGGGGCGACTGGCGCCACAGGTTCCCAGGTGCCGGGCTCGCCGACGAGACCCTTGCCCAGCGATTCGTTGAGATCGCCACGCACCTTGTCGTTGTGCGCCGCAATCGTGGCGATGACCTTGCCCTTCTTGGTGAGCAGTTCGGGTTCGCCAGCCGCGCCATCCTTGATCAGGCGGACATTGACGGGATTGGGATAGAGATGGTTGGTCGATCCGTTCGCGCCATCGACCACGCCGCCGATCAGGCCGCCCAACAGGACATTGCCGGCAACCGCACCGCCTGTGGCACATAGGCCGAACGGTAACCCGGAGCCGCGAAATCGACCCGGAAATCGCGGCGGCGCTTCATGTCGAGCTTGCACGGGGCCACGCAGGTGATGCCCGTGCTGATCTTGACTGTGGTCTGCTTGGCGTTGCTATCGAACTTGATATCCTGGCTGGTGCCGTTGATCACAGTGGCACAGCCCAACAGCAGAACCGCCGCAAAAGCGGCGGCAACAAATTGATTTGCCTTCATTGATACCCCCCCGGAACAAGTCGCCAAGCTAGGAAACTCGCGGGAGGTGTCAAGCGGATTTCAAGAACCCAAGGGGGGTGGTAAGCCTGCTGCACATTGGCAAGGCAAGCTCGCCACGGCCCGGAACCGCAGAAGCGGGAGGCGAACTACTTCGTCCGCCCCCTGCCTCGGCCGGTTCGATCGCACTCAGCGTTCGCCGCGACTGCCGCCAAAGCTGCCTTCCTTGCCGCCGCCGGTCTTGCCCGATCCACCCGGGGCAGCGCGGTCCGCATCGGCCCCATTGCCGAAACCGTTGTTGCCCTTGCGGCGGTCATGCGGGCAGCAGCAGGTGCTGCCGGCGCCGAAGACAAGGTCAAGCTCTGCCTGTTCGAGAAGTCGCATGTCTGTTCCTTTCGCTTGGTGTGTGCGTTTGTTTGCTAACAACGGATCAGCAAGCAAGCGACGCGATCGGGCAGTGCCATTCTGGATCAGCAGCTGCGGCAATTGTGAATCGACGCGCGATCGCCGGGTCGAGCCGGTCCGGCAGACATGGCAGTCGACACGAAAAGACCGGCGCGGGGCCTTGATGGCTCACCGCGCCGGTCCTGTTTCGTGGAGGGTGCCCGGGGTATTGGGGATGCGGACACCCTCCCCTGGGAAGATTAGATGTCGTCGTCCGCGTCCGGACCCGTCATCATCTCCCCGGCAAGACCTTCGGTCTGGCCGCGGATCGCAGCCTCCAGCCGGTCGCAAACTTCGGGATTTTCCTTGAGGTAGGTCTTGGCGTTCTCACGCCCCTGGCCGATCCGGATCGAATCGTAGGAGAACCAGGCACCGCTCTTCTCCACCAGTCCGGCCTTCACGCCGAGATCGAGAATTTCGCCGATCTTGGAAATGCCTTCGCCATACATGATGTCGAATTCGACCTGCTTGAACGGCGGGGCGACCTTGTTCTTGACCACCTTCACGCGGGTGGCATTGCCGACGATATCGTCGCGATCCTTGATCTGGCCGGTGCGGCGGATGTCGAGCCGGACCGAGGCGTAGAACTTCAGCGCGTTGCCGCCGGTGGTGGTTTCCGGGTTGCCGTACATCACCCCGATCTTCATGCGCAGCTGGTTGATGAAGATCACCATGCAGCGCGAGCGGCTGATCGAGCCGGTCAGCTTGCGCAGCGACTGGCTCATCAGGCGGGCCTGGAGGCCGACGTGGCTATCGCCCATCTCGCCCTCGATTTCGGCCCGCGGCACCAGCGCGGCGACCGAATCGACGACTAGCACGTCGATCGCGTTCGAGCGGACCAGGGTGTCGGTGATTTCCAGCGCCTGTTCGCCGGTATCGGGCTGCGAGACGATCAGTTCATCGATGTTGACGCCCAGCTTTTTCGCATAGACCGGATCGAGTGCGTGCTCGGCATCGATAAAGGCAGCCGTACCGCCGCTCTTCTGTGCTTCGGCGATCACGTGAAGCGCCAGCGTGGTCTTGCCCGAGCTTTCCGGACCATAGACTTCGATCACCCGGCCACGCGGCAGGCCGCCGATGCCCAGGGCAATGTCGAGGCCGAGCGAACCGGTGGAAATCGCCTCGACCTCCATCGTTTCCTTCGAGCCCAGCTTCATCGCGCTGCCCTTGCCAAACGCGCGATCGATCTGGGCCAGCGCCGCTTCCAGCGCCTTCTGACGATCCATGGTGTCCTTGCCTTCCTGAATCAGCTTGAGTTGCGCACCCATTGTTCATCCCCTTGCCTAACCAGCCGACCAAGCAGGTCAACTGCGACTCGGTGTACCCAATTTGTTCCATGAGAACAAGTAGGGAACTGGAACATTTTTAGAACGCCGCTGTTCGCATGTATTTTCAACAACCTATGACAGGTCGAAGGGGTTCTAGCGGTGCTTGAACGCTCCGCGCAACAGGCCGAGCAAGCCAATTGTGGAAAGCCCGATCACGATCACCGCAACATTGATCCCGCCGACCGCCAGTTCGGTGCCATCGGCATGGCGCATGGTACCGCCATAAAGCGGTGAGAGCGCGAGGGCGGCGAGGAATCCGAGGCACTGGATCAGGCCGATCCCGCAAGCGATCCGCTCCAGCCCGCGCCGCCAGGCCAGCCAGAAGGCGAAGAGGGCCAGCGCGCTGTTGGTGATCAGCTGCCAGACCTCGTGCAGGCGCGCATGGCCCGGCCAGGCGGGGTTGAACACGTGGGTCGGCCCCACTTCCAGGATCGGAACCAGCACGGTCACGGGGGCAAGGCACAGGGCCAGCCAGAACAGGCGCATCGACAATCCCTCTCTTCGATCAGCCACGCCCAGCCGTTGACCTTCGCGGTAGACAGTGTCAACTAGGCGCATGGTACGGGGACATCGACGCAAGACCGAAGGGCCGACCGGGCTGGGGCTCAACCTGTTGCTGGCGGCGCGCGGCCTGCTGGACTCCGAGGGGATCGAAGGCGTCACCATTCGCGCCTGCGCGCGGGGAACCGGGGTTTCGCACGCCGCCCCGGCCAAGCATTTTGCCGACCGGCGGGCGCTGCTGACTGCACTCGCCATCGATTGCATGGCCGACCTCGACCGGGATATCCAGCGCGGCTGCGAACAGGCCGACGAGACCCCGCGCGAGCAACTGGCCGCGATCATCGATGCCAGCGTCGGCTATGCCCTGGTGCACCCTCACCGCTACCGCCTGATGTGGCGAACCGACCTGCTGGCCGGCGACAATCCCGAGCTTGACGCGCTGACCTGGCGCATCTTCGAGCGGATCGGCCAGATTGTCGACAAGCTGCCGCCACGCGATGGCGGGATCACCCGCGACACCCGGATCATCGCGATCTGCTCGATGATCCATGGCTATATCTCGATGCGGATCGACCGCAATTTCCGTCCGGCCAGCGACGAGGCGGCACCCCGCCCGCGCCACCTTGCCCTGGTCGACCTGCTGCTGGCGGGAGAGCACTGACCGCGCAGGGAAATCCGCGTGGCGCCCGAACGCGATCGACGCTATCCAGAGCACCGATGCAGGGGTTCGAGATAGCGATTGCCGGGTGCGGACCGGCCGGGCTGGCGACGGCGCTGTTGCTGGCCCGAGGAGGCCATCATGTCACCCTGTTCGACCGCTTTCCCGAGCCGCGCCCGCTCGGTTCGGGGCTGATGTTGCAGCCCAGCGGCATGGCGGTACTGGCGCAGCTGGGCCTGGCCAGGGCGGTCTTGGCGCGCGGCGCGCCGATCGAGCGGTTGCTGGGCCGCTCTGCCACCGGCCGGACCGTACTGGATGCCCGCTATGCCGACCTGTCCGGGCCGACCAGCCTGGGCCTGGGCATTCACCGCGCCAGCCTGTTCGAAGTGCTCTATGACGCAGTCCGGGCGACCGGTGTGACGGTTCATCCCGATCACGCCGTTGCCGGCAGCCACACCACCGCGGGCGGGCGGATGCTCCAGTTTGAACGGCAGGGCGACCTTGGTCCATTCGACCTGGTGATCGACGCGCTGGGCCTCCACACCACGCTGGCGCCGGAATGCGGGCGGATGCTGCCCTATGGTGCCTTGTGGGCCAGCCTGCCCTGGCCCGAAGGCGGCCCGTTCGACCGGCGGCGGCTGGAGCAGCGCTATCGCGCGGCGCGCGAGATGGTGGGCGTGCTGCCCACCGGCCAGCGGACTGGCCGGGGCGAGGAACTGTCGCTGTTCTGGTCGCTGCGCGGCGATGCCCATGCGCGCTGGCTCGACCGGGGGCTGGAAGCCTGGCGCGAGGAAGTTGTGGCGCTCTGGCCGGACTGCGCCGAACTGGTGGCGCAGATCACCGATCCCGGCCAGCTGACCATGGCCCGCTATGCCCACCGCGCCCTGCCCGCCCCGGCGCAGGACCGGCTGGTCCACATCGGCGATGCCTGGCACACGGCCAGCCCGCAGCTGGGCCAGGGGGCGAACATGGCCCTGCTTGATGCCATGGCCGCGGCCCGCGCGGTGGAGTTGACCCGCGATCCGCGCGCCGTGCCGGACATGGCGATCCACCTGCGCCGCTGGCACGTGGAGCTTTACCAGGCCGCCACCGCCTTCTTCACCCCGCTGTACCAGTCCGATGCGGAAGGCCCCGCCGCGCTGCGTGACCTGGTCTTTGCCCCGGCCTCGCAGTTCTGGCCAGGCAAGCAGGTCCAGGCGCAGATCATGAGCGGCCTGCTGGGCAATCCGCTGGGCATGCTGGGGCTGGGCCGGGTGGACTATGCCGAACTGTTGGCAACGGCCTAGAGCTGCGCCGCCAGCACGGCCCCCACCTTGTCGGTGATCTGCTGGACGGTGAAGGGCTTGGGCAGGAAGTGGACATCGGCAATGTCGATTTCCTTGCGCAGCTGTTCCTCGGCATAGCCCGACATGAACAGCACCGGCAGCGCGGGATGGCGCTTGCGGATCTCGCGGACCATGGCCGGACCGTCCATGCCCGGCATGACCACGTCGGACACGACCAGGTCGAACTCCTTGCCGGCCTCGATGTATTCCAGCCCCTCATCGCCATCGGCGGCACTCGTCACGGTATAACCCGCCCGGGTCAGTGCGCGCTCGGCGACGGTGCGAACCATGTCCTCGTCCTCCACCAGCAGCACCCGCCCGCCGCCGCCCCATTCGCGCTGCGGCTCGGCCTTGATCACCTTGGCGGCCTGCTCCTCGGCCGTGGCGTGGTGAACCGGCAGGTAGACGGTGAACTTCGTGCCCCGGCCCACTTCGCTCTCGGCAAAGATGAACCCGCCCGATTGCTTGACGATGCCATAGACGGTCGAGAGGCCCAGGCCCGTGCCCTTGCCCTGTTCCTTGGTGGTGAAGAAGGGTTCGAAGATCTTGCCGAGATGATCGGGCGAAATCCCGGTGCCGGTGTCTTCCACCACCAGCGCGGTGTAATCGGCCTGCGGCATGATCGCGCTGCGCATCGCGCGCACATCGGCGGCGGTGACCCGGCGGGTCGACAGCGTGATCCGCCCGCCCCCGATCTCGCCCTTGGCCAGCACGGCATCGCGGGCATTGACCACCAGGTTGACGATCACCTGTTCCAGCTGGCTGGGATCGGCGCGGACCGGGCCAAGATCGCGATCGTGGGTGACGGTCAGCTTGACCCGTTCCCCGATCAGCCGCTTGAGCAGGTTCGAGACGTCCTGCACCACATCGGGCAATTGCAACACTTCGGGCCGCAGCGTCTGCTGGCGACTGAAGGCCAGCAATTGCCGGGTCAGGCTGGCCGCGCGGTTCGAATTGGCGCGGATCTGCTGGATATCGTCATAATCGCTGTCACCGGGCGTATGGCGCAGCAGCATCAGGTCGCAGGTGCCCAGGATCGCGGTCAGCACATTGTTGAAATCATGCGCGACGCCCCCGGCCAGCTGCCCCACGGCCTGCATCTTGGTGGCCTGGGCCACCTGGCGCTTGAGCCGGGTCTCCTCGGTCGTATCGGTCAGCCCCAGCAGGACGGCGGCTTCGCCCAGCCCGCGCACCCCGGCCAGGCTCAGCGTGACCGGATCCTCTGGCTGGCTGCGCAGGCGCACGGCAATATCGCCGGCGGCGGCGGGCCCTTGCGCAAAGCGGCGGATTGCCTCGGAAATCGCGCCCTTGTCTTCCTGCACGACGAGGTCGGTCGGATAGACCGGCGGTGGCTGCCCTTCCCGCCCGGCGGCACGCATGAAGGCGGGGTTGGCGAACAGCAGCCGCCCGTCGCGGTCGGCCATGGCGAGGCCCAGCGGCAGGTTGCCCAGCAGCGCTTCGAGGTGCGGCACGGCCGCGGTCCCTTCGACCGCCGCGCCGCCCAGCCCCACTCCGGCTTCGACCAGCAGCATCAGCGAGGGCGTGTTGAGATAGTCGACATCGCCCGGCGCATCGGGATCGCGCACCGGCAGGTAATACATCGTCAGCGGATTGCCGCGCTTGCCTTCGCGGGCCCAACTGACCTGGTCACGCTCGTCCTGGCGCAGGAAGCCGGTGAACTCCTGCCCGGTCAGGAGCGCCGCCGGATCGCCCGTGGCGCGCGCGGCAAAGCCGGCGCTGGCGGCGCGGATCTTGCCATCGGGATCGACGATCGCCGCCGCGATCCCGGCATTGGCCAGCGCACGGCCCAGCTTGCCATCGAGGTGTGGGACCAGTTCGGCCACCGGATCGGGGTTGGCAAGCGGGGCAATGGTCCAGACCAGGTAATCGTCACCGCGCCCGGCGCGCTGGGCTTCGGCCCGCCATTGCCCGGTGGCATTCTCGATCTGGTCGGCCCGGCCCTGTCCGTCGCGCCAGCCGGCCCGCGCGGCCTTGGCGAGCCGTTCGAGCGAGGCATTGTCCACCGGCAGGCGCGGCGGGGCATGAGCCACGCCGAACCAGCTTTCATAGGCCCGGTTGGCGCAGACCAGCCGCCCGGCGCGGTCCGTGATCGCCACCGCGCAATCGGGCCGCTCGATCGCGGAGACCGTTACCGACCAGTCGGGCAGCGCATATTCCACTTCGCGCACGGCAGCTTGCGGCCGGGTCAGCGCCCAGACGATCGCCCCCAGCGCAATGAGTCCGGCGAGGAAGCTGGCGAGCACGAGCCATTCGCTTGTGGCAAACCAGACCAGCGCAAGACTGCCGGCCAGCGCCGCTCCCAGCGCCAGCCGCTCGCCGCCGCCGCTGGGCAGGCGAGAGCCGGGCGCGCTCACGGCTGGAGCGGCTCCTGCCCGGCCCGCGCGCGCAGCAGCCGTTCCTGCGCGGCGCGGCGCTTGCGGCGGATCCAGGCAGTCCAGCTGAACGAGGCGATCAGGTAACCGATGGCCGCGCTGATGGTCGAAATGATGAACAGGCCGATCAGCATCGCCGGGGCGGCATCGGACAGCAGCCAGCCGGTCCAGTCGCCCAGGCTCGCCCCGCGCTCATAGAGGCCATAGAAAGTGTCCACGTCCGCGTGATAGCCCAGCTTGTTGCCCAGCCAGATCGAGGCGGCCAGGATCAGCGGGGTGGTAGCCGGGTTGGACAAGAAGGTCATCAGCGCGGCAATCGGAATGTTGCCCCGCACCGGCACGCACATCAGCGCCGCACCCACGATCTGGATACCCGGGATCAGCGCGAAGATCCCCACCAGCAGGCCCACGGCCACGCCGCGCGGCACCGAGCGGCGGGTAAAGCGCCACAGTTCCTGCCGCCGGGCAAAGGGGCCGACCCAGCGGCTGTGTTCCAGGTCTTCGCGCCGGGGCATGTTGCGCTTGGACCAGCGGATAATGCGAGTTGACAGGCCGCTCATTTGTAATCCCGCATAATCCGCGCCTGATCGCGCTTCCAGTCGCGTTCCTTGATCGTCGCGCGCTTGTCCGCCACGTTCTTGCCCTTGGCCAGCGCCAGTTCCACCTTGGCCCGGCCGCGCCCGTTGAAGTAGATGGAAAGCGGCACCAGCGTCATGCCCTTGCGCTCAACCGCCCCCTGCAGGCGATCAACCTCGCGCCGGTGCAGCAGCAGCTTGCGCGGGCGCTTGGGCTGGTGATTGAAGCGGTTGCCGTGGCTGAATTCGGGCACGTTGGAATTGACCAGCCAGACCTCGCCGTTCTTCACCTCGGCATAGCTTTCGGCGATTGATCCTTCACCGAACCGCAAGCTCTTCACCTCGGTCCCGGTCAAGGCAATCCCGGCCTCCATCGTATCGTCGATGAAATAGTCGAACCGCGCCCGCCGGTTTTCGGCGACGACTTTCTTCTTGTCGAACTGGGCGTGGGTCGGGCGGGCCATGATGGGGGCCATGTAGGGGGGGTGGGCGAAAAAGGAAAGCCGCTCGGCAATTGCCGGATCAGGCACCGGATCAGCCATCGGATCAGGCCCAGCGTCGGTCGGTTGCCGCCACCGGCCCGGATGGTCTGACGCCGCCTGATGAACAGGGTCAACAATTGGCGTCAGATGTCATCGTGCGTGTCTTGCATGGCCAATACACCCTTGGCAGGATTGCCCGGAAACACAGCCAAAGGACCACCATGACCGCGACCAATCCCACCCTGCCCTCCGTTCCAATGTGGCGCATTCATGCACTGCGGTTCCTGTTCCTGCTCATGGCCGTGGTGATGGGCACGGGCGTCTGGGGCCAGATGCTGTTCCAGCCCGAACCCTGGCCCTCCAGCCGGATCATCGCCAAGACCATGCTGGGGGCCCTGGCGGTGATGAGCCTGCTGGCCGTTCGCTATCCCCTGCAAATGCTGCCGCTGATGGTTTTCGAGATCATCTGGAAGACCACCTTCATTCTGCTGTTCTTCGTCCCTGCCTGGCTCAAGGGCGCGGTGCCACCCGATATGCAGATCCTGTTCTGGGAATGCATCGGCATTATCGTGGCCTATTTCATCGTGCCCTGGCGCTACTTCTGGGTCCGCTATTTCAACCAGCCTGCGGAGCCGTGGCGCAAGGCTGGATGAGGTGAAAGCTGACCAGATCTGCTGCCAGCTGGCGCATGGATCCAGCGATGTTCCGCCTTTAGCGAACCCGGTTTCGAACCACGCAAGGATTGCCTGATGACTACCGCCCAAGTTTCCTCCCTGCCCGCAGTCGCCATGTGGCGCATTCACCTGCTGCGGCTGCTCTATCTGCTGATGCTCACGGTAATGGGCCTTGGCGTGTGGAAATACCTTCTGTTCGCGCCGGATCATGGATCGATCGATCGGATGACGTCGGCATCGCTGCTTGGCGGGCTTGCCGTCGCTGCTGCGCTGGGGATCCGCTACCCGCTGCAGATGCTGCCGCTCTTGCTGTTCGAACTGATCTGGAAGACCGTTTACATCCTGGTCCTGTATACGCCGGCCTGGCTGGCTGGTGAGGTTACGCCTGACATGCATTCGCTTTTCCAACGATGCATCGGAATTGTGGCGCTCTATGTGGTGATGCCATGGGGCTATGTCTGGACGCGTTACTTCGCCCAGCCTTCGGAGCCGTGGCGCAAGGCCAAACCCTAGGCGCCGAAGATCAGCCAGCCATAGATCAGCGCCGTGGGATAGAAGGTCAGGCCAAAGCCGACCCCTCTCGCCCACGGTGCGATCATGTAGCCGATCAGGAAGGCCAGCCGACCGGCGCCGAAGAACGCCGCGACGATCGGCAGCAGCACGGGCGCGAAAGTGGGGACCGCCAGGGCGAAGGCGGGCCAGGCGATGATCACCAAGATCGCCTGCTCCAGCGTGTTGCGATTGTAGCGCAGCAGGATTTCGAGCCGATCCGGCACATTGCTGGCCTGTCCATCGATAATCCGGTCATCCGAAAACCGCATCGAGGCGGTCAGCACGATCCCGGCAGCGATGCACAGGCCGGGCACGACCAGCCAGCCGATGGCCTGGGCCAGCCGGTCGGCCACTTCCGGCAGGGGCGTGGCGGGATGGCCCAGCACCCACCAGCCCGCCAGGGCGATCGCCACGAAGACTGGCGCCTCGCTGATCGCGATGCGCCAGCGCACCGGCAGCGCCCCCATCAGATCAGCCCCGCGTGGGCCAGCCCGGCATCGACCGCGCGGCGGCTTTCCGCGCTGCATTGGACGAGTGGCAGGCGCACTTCCTCGTTCAGCCAGTCGCACACCCGGGTCAGGGCATACTTGACCGGACCGGGCGAGGCATCGGTGAACAGCGCCTGGTGCAGCGGGAACAGCCGCTCGTTGAGTTCATGGGCCCTGGCCCTATCGCCCGCCAGGGTCGCCGCCTGGAATTCGGCGCAGAGCCGCGGCGCGACATTGGCGGTGACCGAAATGCAGCCGGTCCCGCCCCCGGCATTGTACTGCAGCGCCATGTCATCGTTGCCGCACAGCTGGATGAAGCCCGGCCCCAGCGCCAGCCGGTGCGCGGTCAGCCGGGTCATGTCGCCGCTGGCATCCTTGATGCCCACGATCCGGCCGGGGAAGCGGCGGGCCAGCTCGATCACGGTCTCGGGCTTGATGTCGGTCACCGTCCGGCCGGGCACGTTGTAGAGCACGATTGGCAGGTCGACCCGTTCGGCCAGATAGGAAAAGTGCGCCAGCAACCCGGCCTGGCTGGGGCGGTTGTAATATGGCGCAACCATCAGCGCGGCGTCCGCGCCCAGTCCCTTGGCCTCCTGCATGTGCCACAGCGCGGTCTGGGTATCGTTGCTGCCACAGCCCGCGATCACCGGCACCCGGCCCGCCGCCGCCTCGACACAGACGGCGAACAGGCGGTGCTGCTCGTCATTGGTCAGGGTTGGGGCCTCGCCGGTGGTGCCGCAGGGGACCAGCGCGTTCGAACCTTCGGCAATCTGCCAGTCGACCAGCCGGCGAAAGGCCGCTTCATCGATTCCATCCCCGGCAAATGGGGTGACCAGAGCCGGAATCGAGCCAGAGAACATGGACATATCCCTTCCACTTGGCCCATAGATCGGGCCATCCGCGCCGCCGTTCAGCGCCTGATAAGGAGCCTTTGCCGAGAATGTCCAGCATGGTCCGCATGACTTTTGCTTTGCTGGTGGCAAGTCTGGCAATCGCTCCGGCCGCAGCAAGCGCGCAGGATGCCGCCGAATGGGACCGGGCCCGCGCCGCCCAGGCCACCGCCGCGCCCGGCGCCATGGCCCAGGCAATCAACCGCTGGCGCCAGCTCTCCGCATCGGACCTGTTCACGTTTGAGGACTATGCCGGGTTCCTGCTGACCTACCCGGGCTTCCCCGAAGAGGCCAAGCTGCGCGGCTATGCCGAACGCGCGCTGGACCGCGGCAATCCTGATCCGGCGCGGATCGCGGCCTATTTCGCGCGCTTCCCCGCCATCGGCAACGCCGCCCGCGCCCGCCATGCGCTGGCCCTGTTCGCGCTTGGTCGGCCAGAGGCAGCCGAGATCGGCCGCGCCGCCTGGCGGGGCGGGGCAATGAGCGATGCGAGCGAGGCCGCCCTGTCCGCCCGGCTGGCCAGCGTGCTGACCCCGGCCGATCACGATGCCCGGATGGACGCCCTGCTGTGGAGCAGCAACGCCGGCCAGGCCGAGCGCCAGCTGCTTTATGTTTCGCCTGCAGCCCGGCCGGTGTTCCTGGCGCGGCTGGGGCTGGTCAATGGCCGCAACCCGCTGATCGCGGATGTCGACCCCACTGCGCCGGAGATGCGCGATGCGGGCTATGTGTTCAACCATGTGCGCCTGCTGCGGGCCAGCGGTCGGGCCGATGTCGCTGCCCAGGTACTGGCCACCCGCCCGCCGCTTGCCGCCCCGCCGCGCGAGCCGCGCCGCTGGATTGCCGAACTGCTGGCCACCGCCCGCCGCACCGATGCCGCCACTGCCGTGCGGATCGCCGCCAGCATCGACGATACCTTTGCCCCCGGCACCGATATCAGCCGCGAATCCTTCGGCATCCGCGATGATTACACCTCGCTGATGTGGCTGGGCGGGACCAAGGCGCTCAACGAACTGGGCGATGGCGCCCGCGCCGCCACGCTGTTCTGGCGCTATGGCGCTGCCGCCCGCACCCCGCAGACCCGCTCCAAGGGGTTCTACTGGGCGGGCCGCGCCATGGCCCGCGCCGGGAACCTGGCCGAAGCCAACCGCTATTTCGAAATGGCGGCGCGGCATCCGGAGCATTTCTATGGCCAGCTCTCACTCGAACGGCTGGGCCGCGCCCTGCCCGCTTTCGACCGGGCGCCGCAGGCCGTGCCGACCGCCGCCGAGCGCACCGCCTTCAACGCCCGCCCCCTGACCCAGGCCGTGCGCGAAGTGGCCCGCGCCAGCGACTGGCCGACCGGCATCCGCTTCTTCCGCGAAATCGCCAACCAGGCGGAAACCGAAACCGATCACGTGCTGGTGGCCGACCTGGCGCGCGAGGTCGGCCGGCGCGATCTCGCCGTGATCCTGGCCCAGGCCGCCCATGTCGATGGCTATGGCGAGTTTCACAAGACCGGCTATCCACTGATGCCGGTCACGCCCGAAGCCAACTGGACCATGGTCCACGCGATCACCCGGCAGGAAAGCCAGTTCGCGATGAACGCGGTCAGCCATGCCGGGGCGCGCGGGCTGATGCAGCTGATGCCGGGCACCGCGCGCGAACAGGCCGGCAAGCTGGGCATGGTCTACGATCCCCAGGCGCTGATGAGCGATGCGGCCTACAACATCACGCTGGGCAACGCCTATTTCGTGCGGATGCTTGACTACTACAACGGCAGCTATCCGCTGGCCGTGGCCGCCTATAACGCCGGGCCGGGCAACGTGAACCGGTTCCTGCGGAGCAACGGTGATCCGCGCGATGGCACGATCGACTGGATTGAATGGATCGAGCGGATCCCGCTGTCGGAAACCCGCGGCTATGTGCAGCACGTGCTGGAAAACGCGGTCGTCTATGAAGCTATGCACCCCCAGCGCGCCCGGATGCGCGGACCCAATCCGCTGAGCCAGTTCATCGGCAAGCGCACACCGGGATGAGGCTTTGGGGATGAAGCCCGCCAGATGAAACCTGCCAGATGAAACCTGAAGGCCCGCCCATTACCCCAGCCGGCATGGCGGCGCTGCGCGCGCGCTATGACCACCTGCTCGGCACCGAGCGCCCGGCGATTGTCGAGATCGTCAGCTGGGCGGCCGGCAATGGCGACCGCAGCGAGAATGGCGATTACCTCTATGGCCGCAAGCGGATGCGCGAGATCGACCGCGAGCTGGCCCACCTCGCCCGGCGGATGAAGACCTGCCGCATGGTCGATCCGGCCCGGCAGGAAGACCGCAGCCGCGCCTGGTTCGGCGCGACGGTGACCATCGCCGACGAAGACGACAACCAGCGCACCCTGACCCTGGTCGGCGATGACGAACAGGATGCCGGCAAGGGCCTGATCGGCTGGTCCGCACCGTTGGCCCGCGCCCTGCGCGGCGCGGCGGTGGGCGATCTGCGCCGGGTCCATCTGCCCGGCGGCGAAAAGGAATGGGAAGTGCTGGCCATTTCCTATCCGGACGGCGCCAGCGGTTGAAAATGGCGGGGTTCATCCCCATATGCCGTCTATCGCGAAGTGACGCCCCCGTAAGCCTTCGCGGCTGAGAGACCTTGCGCTCCCGCTTACCAGTAGGAGCCCGACATGGATCTCAACTTCCAATATGCCCGCCACCAGCGCAGCCTGATGCTGGCGCAGTCCAGCACCTGTGGTGACGAACGGCGCCGGATGCTCGATCGGGCGGCACTGATCGCCGGCTCGATTGCGACCCACCAGACGGGCCTTGGCGCAACGGCCGCAACCGGCTGGAGCCTTGCCGCATGAGCCGGGCCATGAACCTCTCGCTCAGCGAGGCCGAAGTGCAGGCTGCCTGCCTCAAGGCCGATATCGTCATCAGCGCGATCGAACCCCTGCCCGGCACCGGCACGCACGTGGTCTGCCGGACATCGGAAGGCGCCGATGCCCTGCGCGATGCGCTGGGCCAGCACCTGATCGCCGGCAAGGTCAAGCGTTACGCCTTTTACCGGATCCCCAGTTCCTGGTGACGTAACAGGCTTTTCCGCGCGCCCGCTTTCTGCAAGGCTGCGGACCATGGCCGAGATCATCAACCTGCGCCTTGCCCGCAAGGCCCACAACCGCAGCAAGGCGGCGCAGCAGGCGACCGAGAACCGCGCGCTGCATGGCCGCTCGGGCGCGGAACGCCAGCGCCAGCAGGCCGAGGCCGAGCGCGCCGCGCGCCAGCTCGATGCGCACCACCGGGACAAGCCCTGATGCGCACCACTTATGACAGCGCGACAGTGCGGCTCTATCACCTCGACGGCGCCAGCGAAGGCGGCGCGGCGACGACCCTGGTCTATGGCCCGCTGGCCGAGGCCTTGCGGATCGCGGCCGAGCAACCCGCAGAAGTGCAGGATGGCCTGTTCATCGCGACCGACAACGATGTGGTCGCCTATCTCGACCTGATCGGGGAAGATTGAGTGCGGCCCGGCATCCTTCTGCTTTCCGCCCTGCTGTCGCTGGGCTTGGTGGCCAGCCCCGCCCAGGCGCGGGATTCGCTGGGCATGTTCGGCGAATGGGGCGCGTTCCGCGATCCCGCCGCGCCGCGCTGCTATGCCATTGCCATGGCCGCGCCATCCACCCTGCGGCGCGATTTCCAGCCCTTTGCCAGCGTCGGCACCTGGCCCCGCCAGAATGTGCGCGGGCAGGTGCATTTCCGCCTGTCGCGCAAGCTGCAGGCGGGCGCGCCGATTACCCTCACCCTAGGCGGCAACCGCTTCACCCTGGTTGGCGGCGGGGCCGATGCCTGGGCCGTGAACGCGCAGATGGACGCCGCGATCGTCGCCGCCATGCGCTCGGCCAAAGAAATGACCGTCAGTGCACGCGGTGCTGACGGGCGCGGATTTTCCAACACCTGGTCGCTTGATGGCGCAGCCACCGCGCTCGATGCGGCGGCTGTGGGTTGCGCCCGGATCCGCTGATGCGGCTGCGCTAGCCAAACTGGCGCCGCGCCCCTATATGCGCGGCCCATGGCCGATACTGCTCTTATGCCGATCCCGGGTCTTGTCGATCCGGTCCCCACGCCGCGCGACGTGACCCCGCGCGAGGATGGCCGTGTCGACCTGATCGGCTTGCCGCGCCCGCGGATCGCCGAACTGTTCGAAGCGGCAGGCCTTGATGCCAAGGCGGCCAAGCTGCGCGCCAAGCAGGTGTTCCATTGGCTTTACCATCGCGGCGTCACCGATTTCGACGCGATGACCGATATCGCCAAGACCATGCGGCCCTGGCTGGCCGAACGCTTCGTGATCGGCCGTCCGGACATCGTGCTGAGCCAGCATTCGGAAGACGGCACCCGCAAGTGGCTGCTCAAGACCGCCGATGGCCACGAATTCGAGATGGTTTTCATCCCCGACGCGGATCGCGGCACCCTGTGCGTATCCAGCCAGGTCGGCTGCACGCTCAATTGCCGGTTCTGCCACACCGGCACGATGCGGCTGGTCCGCAACCTGACCGTGGGCGAAATCGTCGGCCAGGTGATGTTGGCCCGCGATGCGCTGGGCGAATGGCCCAAGGCCGGTCAGGCCGACCTTTCCGCGCTGGGTGACGATCTGGTCGATGACGATGGCGGCTATTCCGCCGACGGCCGCTTGCTGACCAACATCGTGATGATGGGCATGGGGGAGCCGCTCTACAACTTCGACAACGTGCGCGATGCGCTGAAGCTGGTGATGGATGGCGATGGCCTCGCCCTGTCGAAGCGCCGGATCACGCTTTCGACCAGCGGCGTGGTGCCGATGATGGCGAAGTGCGGCGAGGAAATCGGCGTGAACCTGGCGGTCTCGCTCCATGCCGTGACCAAGGACATCCGCGACGAGATCGTGCCAATCAACCGCAAGTATGGCCTCGAGGAACTGCTCCAGGCCTGCGCCGATTACCCCGGCGCCAGCAATGCCCGGCGCATCACCTTCGAATACGTGATGCTGAAGGACAAGAACGACAGCGACGAGCACGCGCGCGAGCTGGTTCGCCTGATCAAGCAGTACAAGCTGCCGGCCAAGGTCAACCTGATCCCGTTCAACCCCTGGCCCGGCGCGATCTATGAATGCTCCACGCCCGAGCGGATCCGGCGTTTCTCCGAAATCGTCTTTGAAGCCGGGATCAGCGCGCCAGTGCGCACCCCGCGCGGGCGCGACATCGATGCCGCCTGCGGTCAGCTCAAGACCACCGCGCAGAAGCTGAGCCGCGCCGAACTGGACCGGCTGGCCGAGGAAAAGCAGGCCGCGCTGGGCTGATTGCGCTGGCGATCCGGCGGCTCATCGCGGGAATGCCACGGTTCGCCACCCCATGAAATCTGCCGTTCAGCTTGGCGGGTGGATGCTGGCCCCCGAGTTTTTCGAAGGGGAGAACCAAGCATGTTTCGCAAGACCCTGATCGCCGCCACCCTGGCCACCGCCGCGCTGCCCACCGCCGCCGCCATGGCCGATCCGCCACGCTGGGCCCCGGCCCGCGGCTGGCGCGCCAAGAACGGCGATATCGCCTATCGCCGTACCGACAACGGCATCCGCTACTGGCAGGGCGATGACGGCCGCTATTACTGCCGCCGCGGCGATGGCACGGTCGGCCTGCTGGTCGGTGCCGCGGTCGGCGCGCTGGTCGGCCGCGCGATCGACACCCGCGGCGAACGCACCACCGGCACCGTGCTGGGCGCGGCCGCCGGGGCGCTGATTGGCAACGAGCTGGCCAAGGGCCCGACCCGCTGCCGCTGATCGGCCACCTCTCGGCCTAAAGTCCTCTTTCCCGAACCGGCCGGGCGTGTATGGGGAAACCCATGCTCCCGGCCGTTCTCATTACCGGCGCTGGCAAGCGCATTGGTGCCGTCCTCGCCCGCGCCTTTGGCCGGGCCGGCTGGCACGTGGTGCTGCACGTCCACCATTCGCCCGATGCCGCGCGCGAACTGGCCGCCACGCTCCCTTCGGCCGAGGTGGTGCAGTGCGACCTGCTGGATGGGCAGGCCGCGCTGGAGATGATCGCCGCTGTCGCTGCCCGGCTGGATGACTGGCGCATGCTGATCAACTGCGCCGCCGTGTTCCGCTATGACGATGGCGCCGCGATCGATCCCGGCGTCTTTGCCGAGGCGATCACCGTCAATGCCGAAACCCCCACCCGCATGGCTCAGGCCTTTTTGGCCAGTGCGCGCAGCCGGGGCGGCAAGCGGGTGATCCAGTTCCTTGACCAGAAGCTGCTCAACCCCAATCCCGATTTCTTCAGCTATACCATGGCCAAGCAGGCTTTTGCTTCGGGCGTGACCATGCTTGCCATGGCGCAGCACGATCCCGCCACGCGCGTCTATGGCCTGGCCCCCGGCGCGATGATGCCCAGCTTCGATCAGCGCGAGGAAGAGCATGAGGCCAGCGGGCGGATGAACCTGCTGCAGCGGCTGACCGAGCCGCAGGAACTGGCCGATGCCGCGCTGTTCCTGGCCGAAGGCTGGGCGGCCAGCGGCCAGACGCTCTACATCGATTCCGGCCAGCACCTGCTGGCCCAGTCGCGCGACGTGCTGTTCCTCGCCCGGGAAGCCTGATGCTCGAAGCCTTTTTCGCCTCCACCGCCGTCGTCGCCCTGGCCGAAATCGGCGACAAGACCATGCTGCTGGCGATCGTGCTGGCCGCCCGGCTGCGCGCGCCGGTGGCCATCCTGCTGGGGATCCTGGTGGCGACGCTCGCCAACCACGCGCTTGCCGCGCTGGTCGGCAGCCAGGTCGCCGGGCTGATCGACGCGCCGTGGTTCCGCATTGCCGTGGCGCTGGGCTTCATCGCCATGGCGGCCTGGACCCTAGTACCCGACAAGCTGGACGATGACGATGACAGCGCGGCCCACCGGGGCAGCGCCTTCCTGACCACGCTGGTCGCCTTCTTTCTGGTCGAGATGGGCGACAAGACCCAGGTCGCCACCATTGCGCTCGGCGCACAGTATCACAGCGTGATCATTGTTGCGGCAGGCACCACGCTGGGCATGATGCTGGCCAATACGCCAGCGGTGTTCCTGGGCGAAAAGCTGGTCGAGAAGGTCTCGCTCAAGCTCACCCGCACCCTTGCCGCGCTACTGTTCCTGGTCCTGGGCCTGTGGCAGCTGGCCGAAACGCTGGGCTGGCTCGGGTAAATACGTGGTTGCGCTGATGGGCAGGTGCGATAGGTTCCTGCCCCATGTGGCTGCTCGGCAAAATGCTCGGCAGGCTGATCCGCAGGGGTCAGCTGATCGTCACCGACCATGATGGCCGGGAGTACCGCTTTGGCGATCCGGCCAGCAGTCCCCTGCGCATCCGCCTGACCGACAGCAAGGCCGCCTGGCACATCGCCCGCGATCCCCGGATCGGCACGGGTGAGGCCTATATGGACGGGCGGCTGGTGATCGAACCACCGCACGACGTGCGCGATTTCATCCTGTTCGTGATGAGCCAGGGCGATGGCGGCGCGGTGCGTGCCGCGAGCCCGCTGCGCCGCCTGGCTGACCGGATCGGTTCGGTCCTTGACCAGAACAATTACCGCGCCCGCGCCCGCCAGAACGTCGAGCACCACTATGACCTGAACCGCCGGTTCTATGAGCTGTTCCTCGATGCCGACCGGCAATATACCATGGCCCTGTGGCGTGACCCGAATGGGACGCTGGAACAGGCCCAGATCGAGAAGAAGGCGCTGATCGCGGCCAAGCTCAGGATCGGACCCGGCCAGCGGGTCCTGGACATCGGTTCCGGCTGGGGCGGCTTCGCGCTGTTCCTGAACCGGCACTATGGCTGCGAGGTGCTGGGCGTCAGCCTTGCGCCGGACCAGGTTCAGTTTGCCCAGGAACGCGCCGCTGCGGCCGGGGTGGCGGACAAGGTCAAGTTCCAGCTGATCGACTATCGCGACGTGACCGACACCTTCGACCGGGTCGCCAGCGTCGGCATGTTCGAACATGTCGGCCTGCGCAATTACGACGAATACTTCGCCAAGTGCTTCGACCTGCTCAAGCCCGACGGGGTGATGCTGACCCACACGATCGGGCGGCTGAAAGGCAACGGCGGGACCGACAAGTGGAACCGCAAATACATCTTCCCCGGCCACTACCTGCCCAAGATCAGCCAGATGGCCGCATCGCTTGAGAACACCGGCTGGGAAATCGCCGACCTTGAAGTGATGCGCTATCACTATGCCCACACCCTGGCCGAATGGTACCGCCGCACCACGGCGAACCGCGAGGAGATCGTCGAGCTTTTTGACGCCCGCTTCTTCCGGATGTGGCAGTTCTACCTCGCCGGGGCCGAACAGGGCTTCCGCCACGGCCAGCTGGTCAACTTCCAGTTCCTGAGCACCCGGCGGCGCGATGCCCTGCCGATGACCCGCGACTGGATCGAGCGCGAGGCCGCCCGGCTGGTCGCGGCCGAGGCGAAGTTATCCGCCTGACGCCTGGTCGGGCCAGGCCTCGTTCATGGCCTGCCAGCTCAAGGCCACCAGCGCCTCCAGCACGGCCAGGTCCACGTCGGCCAGCTTGGTGATGTAGAGGCAACTCTTGCCGGTCTTGTGCTTGCCAAGGCGCGCGAACAGGGCGTCGGCCTCGGCCTGGTGATTGCAGTAATTGCCCATCAGGTAGACCGTCATCGCCGCCTTGCGGGGTGAGAACCCGGCGCGGCACATGGTCCCCTCCCGGCCGCTGTCATAGCGATAGCTGTAGCTGCCATAGCCGATGATCGAAGGACCCCACAGCTGCGGCTCATGCCCGGTGACCCGGCGATGCAGCGCATCGATAACCGCCGCCGCCTCGCGCCGCCGGGCATCCGGCACGGCGGCGATGAAGTCAGCCACGCTGGCCGTAGTCGGCTTGGTCTTGAGTTCTGCCTTGGCCATCGGCTTGCCCTCCCGCCCCCCTTGGCTTAGGGGCCGGGGCGAATCCTATCAGCAGACCAGCGGAATTCCAGCCATGAGCGACATCAAGCGTGTAGTCCTCGCCTATTCGGGCGGCCTCGATACCTCGGTGATCCTGAAGTGGCTGCAGGTGACCTATGGCTGCGAAGTGGTGACTTTCACCGCCGACCTGGGCCAGGGCGAGGAGCTGGAACCGGCCCGTGCCAAGGCCAAGCTGATGGGCGTGCCCGATCACCACATCTACATCGATGACCTGCGCGAGGAATTCGTGCGCGATTTCGTCTTCCCGATGATGCGCGCCAATGCCCGCTACGAAGGCGATTACCTGCTGGGCACCTCGATCGCTCGCCCGCTCATTTCCAAGCGCCTGATCGAGATCGCGCGCGAAACCGGTGCCGATGCCGTGGCCCACGGCGCGACCGGCAAGGGCAATGACCAGGTCCGGTTCGAACTGTCGGCCTATGCGCTGGAACCCTCGATCAAGGTGATCGCCCCCTGGCGCGAATGGGACCTGACCAGCCGCACCGCGCTGATCGCCTGGGCCGAAGCGCACCAGATCCCGGTGCCCAAGGACAAGCGCGGCGAAAGCCCGTTCTCGACCGACGCCAACCTCCTCCACACCTCGTCCGAGGGCAAGGTGCTGGAAGATCCGTGGGAAGAAATCCCGGACTATGTCTATTCGCGCACGGTCAACCCGGAGGACGCGCCCGACGCGCCCGAATACATCACCATCGATTTCGAACGCGGCGATGGCGTGGCGCTGAATGGGCAGGCGATGTCGCCCGCCACGCTGCTGGCCGCGCTCAACGATCTTGGCCGCAAGCACGGCATCGGCCGGCTCGACCTGGTCGAGAACCGCTTCGTCGGCATGAAGAGCCGCGGCATGTACGAGACCCCGGGCGGCGAGATCTATGCCCGCGCCCACCGCGGGATCGAATCGATCACGCTCGATCGGGGTGCCGCGCACCTCAAGGACGAGCTGATGCCGAAGTATGCCGAGCTGATCTACAATGGCTTCTGGTTCGCGCCTGAGCGCGAGATGCTGCAGGCGGCGATCGACCACAGCCAGGCCAAGGTTTCGGGCACGGTGCGGCTGAAGCTCTACAAGGGCAATGCCAGCGTGGTGGGCCGCAAGAGCTCCAACTCGCTTTACAGCGAACGCCACGTCACCTTCGAGGATGATGCCGGCGCCTATGACCAGAAGGACGCGGCGGGCTTCATCAAGCTCAACGCGCTCCGGTTGCGCCTCTTGGCCCAGCGGGATCGGTAAAAAACCGCGCCAAATGACGGTGCGAATTGATTCTGTCCACAGCACCAGACCACTTATCCACGGCCAAAGCGGGCATCTGTGGATAAGTGAGTCATTTTCTGCTTGCGCGACTCGGTATTGAGGCGCAGCTTTCAGGTGTCGGAAGGCTAGACCGAACCGGAACTTCCAGCGGGAAACCGCTGAAAGGAAAGGGGAAAACGCAACCTTCAGATGCTGGCAGCGATGCCCGCAGCAGTGTCGGAAAACACGCGGGAAAAGCTCTTCGGAGCGGCTCACGCGAACCGCAGATGCAGCGAGCGGCGCGCGGTCGGGAAGACTGCTCCAGGCAGTCGGGACGGCAGACAGAAAGCCGGGCTTCGGCCAGGCAGAAGGAAAGCCGGAAACGACAGGTCGGGCAGCGGTCACGGAACCGCCAGGCGGCACGGGGAAGGCACGATCGGCTTGCCGAGAAACGCCAGAACCGCCGCCTGACGGAACCGGACGCCGGAAGCGAACCGGACAAGGAACGCCGGCTCTCACGAGCCACCGGAATGTGCGAGACAGTGGGGAATGCAGGGTTTCGGCCCAGCGGACCCAGGCCCGATGCGACGAGCATCACGATGCAAGAGCACTCACGGTGCGATGGCACGCGAGGTGGTCGATAACGCATCACCGCGGCTCAGCTGTCCAGGACGACCCCGGGAAAGGCGATCGCCCAAACTGGTCCGGAAAGTAGAACGGCGTAGCGTGGGGCTGGTGGCAACACCGGCCCCATTTGCTTTTGGCCCGCCTTGCTTGGTTTTGCGCGGTGCCGTCCTCAATCCGCGAGGAAGCGGTTCTTCAGGTCCAGCATCATCATCAGCGTCGAAATGGCAAAGCTGGCGAAGAGCGGCAGGCTCTTCGCTTCGTCGAAGAACAGCGTCAGCACCACCAGCCCGGCCATGGCCGCGCGATTGACCAGCAGCAGGCGCGGCTCGGCCAGGTCGCCGGACAGGAACTGTTGCCCGAAACTCCATTCCTTGCGCTTGCGGGCGAGGCGCGCTTCGTAATCGGGCACCCGTCGCACCAGCGCCAGTTCCACCACGGTCACCAGTGCCAGCAGCGCCGCAAACCCGCCGACCAGCCAGTCGGTGGTCCGGAGATAAGGCGCGGTGGCAGCGGGCCAGATCAGGGCGAGCACGGGAAACAGCACGCCCCACCAGGCGAGCACCAGCGCGGGCAGCATCAGCCGGTCGCTCCAGTGGTCTTCGCTCATCGCCTGCTCCCCGCCTCCCCCGCGCCGCTAGCGCAGAAACAGACTGGCGAGTTCGACATGCGTTGACCAGCGGAATTGTCCGACCGGGCGCAGTTCCTTTAGCACGAATCCCGCGTCGACCAGCATGGCCGCGTCCTTGGCCCAGCTGGCCGGGTTGCAGCTGATATAGACCACACGGTCCACGGTGCTGTCGGCGATCCGCTCGACCTGTTCCCGCGCCCCGGCGCGCGGGGGATCGAGCAGGACGGCGGCAAAGCGGTTCAGCTCGTCGGGCAACAGCGGGTTGCGGAACAGGTCGCGGTGCAGCGCGTGGACCGGCAGGCCGCTGCGGCCCGCCGCGGCCTTGCAGGCGTGGTGCGCGGCGCGTTCGGCCTCGGCCGCCAGGACCTTGGTTTCCGGCCCGGCCAGCGCGAAGGCGAAAGTGCCAAGGCCGGAAAACAGGTCGAGCACGGTGGCGCTGCCCGCCAGCCACTCGCGCGCCGCCGCCACCAGCGCCGCTTCGCCGTCCACCGTCGCCTGCAGGAAGGCGCCGGGCGGGAACGGCACGGCGACGCCCGACAGGGTGACGGTAACCGGCTCCGGCTCCCACACCGTATCGGGGCCATAGCCCGCATCCAGCGTCAACCGCGCCAGGGCATGATCGCGGGCGAAATCGAGCAGCAGCTCGGTCAGCGCCAGCCCCTCGGCGGCAAGGCCCTTGATGCCGAGGTCCAGCCCCTGGTCGGTGACGGTCAGCTCGAGATCGGCGGCGAGTTTCGCATGGGCATGCTTGCCCGGCTTGCCCTTGGCCTTGGGGGCAACCTGCCCCTGCCCGAGCTTGATCAGCAGCTTGCGCAAGGCGGGCAGGATCTCGACGATTTCGGGTCGCAGCACCGGGCATTCGCTGAGTTCGACCAGCCGGTGCGACCTCGCCTCGCGATAGCCGATCACCACCCGCCCCTGGCTGCTTTCGGCGCGCAAGGACGCGCGGCGGCGGCTGGCGAGCGGGGAAAGGTGCGGCGGGGTAATATGCTCGGCGCCCAGTTCCTGCGCTGAGGAAGCATTGCTGACCCGCGCCTCGACAAAATCGGCCAGGCTCGCCTCATCGAGCTGTTGCAGCTGGCATCCGCCGCAGCGGCCGAAGTGGCGGCAGGGCGGATCGACATGGTGCGGCCCGCGCTCCACGCTGCCATCGGCATGGAGCAGGTCGCCCGGCGCCGTGCCCCAGGCAAAGCGGCCCGAGGCGGTAACACCATCGCCCTTGGCGGCGATGCGGATGATTTCTTCGGCGGGTTCGGTCACAGGCAGGCGGCGTAGGCGCTTGCCACGTGCTCCGCAAGCTGCCCGGCGGCAAAGGGCGCCTGGGTGCGCCGCGCCGCCTCGCCGTGGAGCCAGACGCCTTCGCAAGCGGCGGTGAAGGCCTCCACCCCGCAAGCGAGGCGGCTGGCGATGGCCCCGGCCAGCACATCGCCCGTCCCGGCGATCGACAGCCAACTCGATGCGCGCGGGGCAAAGGCCAGCGCGCCATCGGGCCCGGCAACCAGCGTATCGGCCCCCTTGGCCACGATCACCATGCCGCTGGCCCGCGCCAGCGCCTCGGCCCGCTGGACCTTGCTGCCTGCCCCATCAAGGCCAAAGGCGCGTTCCAGCGCGAACAGTTCGCCATCGTGCGGCGTGGCGATCAACGGCGCGCTGCGCTCGGCCAGTTGCCGCGCCCCCAGCAGGACCAGCGCATCGGCATCGAGCACGGCCGGGATCGGTTCGGACAGGGCAATCGCCAGCCGCTCGCGCGCCGTGGCATCGCGGCCCAGCCCCGGCCCGACCAGCAGCGCGGCATAGCGGCTGTCGGTCAACACATTGGCCAAGGGCGCGCGATCGACGACCAGGTCGGGCGGCGCGGCCGCCGCCTCGCCCAGCAGCTTGACGTAACCGGCCCCCGCCCCCTGCGCCGCGCGCGCCGCCAGCAGCGCCGCGCCCGGCATGGCCCCGGTCACCACGCCCAGCAGGCCGCGGGTGTATTTGTGGGCGCTGGGCGCAGGCGCGGCGAGGACCGGGCGGGCAATCACGCTGGCGGCCGCCTCCGCGCGCGCCACCCCGATCCCGACCAGCCGCAGTTCGCCCATCATGGCCGCTGCAGGTAGCAGGAAGTGCGCGGGCTTCCACGCCCCCAGCGCCAGGGTCAGGTGCCAGTCGGGCAGGCCGGTGCTGAGCAGCATGCCATTGTCGGCATCGACACCGCTCGGCAGGTCGACCGCCACTCGGCGCGGGTGGCTGGCGGCAAGACGGCACAGCAGCGCCAGGTCATCGGCTTCGAGCGGGCGGGCGAGGCCGGTGCCGAACAGGCAATCGACCAGCACTTCGCCAATGGGCTCGGCATCCCGGCCCAGCACCGCGCCCTGGTAAAGCTGGCGGGCGACTTGCGCGGCGGCGGTCTTCGGCTTGTTCGCGGCGATCACGCTCACCGCCCCGCCCCGCTCGCGGATCGCCTCGGCAATCACATAGCCGTCGCCGCCATTGTTGCCGGGGCCGCACAGCACGGTGACGGGTCTGCCGCCCGAAATGCGCCAGACCCATTCGGCCGCGCCGCGCCCGGCCCGCTGCATCAGTTCATCAACCGAAGTGCCCGCGGCGACCAGTGCGCCTTCAGCATAGCGCATCTGCGCGGCGGTGAGCACCTGGTTACTGTTGTGGTACATCGGTGTGCCCGTTTGGTGCCTGTACAGGGACCACGTAACGATCATCGCCCAGGATCACTTCCCAGCGCTCACCCTCCGGCCCGGACTTGCGCGCCGACTGGCTCTGGTCTGCCCCGTCGGCGGCCAGTAGCTGCTGCCCATCGGCACTCGCGACCAGCCGCCGGAACTTGCCATCGGGGTGGCGCAGGACAAAGGCCGCACGGCCCTCCTCACTCACCCGCTCAAGCCCGCATTCCTGCGCGAAATGCGCCGATCCGCCGAGCGAACACCAGACCTGCTCCGCCACTTCCGGCGGCTTGGCTACGCCCCCGCCGCAAGCGGCGAGCAGCGGCAGCAGGATCAGGCTAGATGTCCGCGTAGACATGGGTCTCGGCCTTGGCCCCCGGGTGCGTTACCGCCCCCTTATAGGCCGGGCCGACGATCTGTGCATAGCGCCACAGCGCCCCGGCGTTGTAATCGTGCCCGCGCGGCTGCCAGCCCTTGCGGCGCTCGGCCAGTTCCGCCTCGTCCACTTCCAACTCGATAGTCCCGGCTTCGGCGTCGATGGCGATCATGTCGCCATCGCGAACCAGCGCGATCGGTCCGCAATCGGCGGCTTCCGGGCCGACATGGCCGATGCAGAAGCCGCGCGTCGCACCCGAAAAGCGCCCGTCGGTGATCAGCGCCACCTTCTCGCCCATGCCCTGGCCATAAAGCGCGGCGGTGGTCGCCAGCATCTCGCGCATGCCGGGGCCGCCCTTGGGCCCTTCGTTGCGGATCACGATCACGCTGCCTTCGCGGATCGCCTTGGCTTCGACCGCGGCAAAGGCGTCCTCCTCGCATTCGAAGACCTGGGCCGGGCCGCGGAACTGCAGCCGCGCCATGCCGGCCACCTTCACGATCGCCCCGTCGGGCGCCAGCGAGCCGCGCAGGCCAACCACGCCGCCAGTCGGCATCAGCGGGCTCTTCACGTCGTAGATCACCTTCTGGTCCGGGTTCCAGGTGATCTCCTCGATGTTCTCGCCCAGGGTCTTGCCGGTCACCGTGATTGGCTCGGGATCGAGGAAGCCGCCGTCAAGCAGCGTCTTCATCACCATGTAGACCCCGCCGGCCTCGTACATGTCCTTGGCGACATACTGCCCGCCGGGCTTGAGATCGGCGATGTAAGGCGTCGACTTGAAGATCTCGGCCACGTCGAACAGGTCGAAATCGATCCCGCATTCGCTGGCCATGGCCGGCAGGTGCAGCGCGGCATTGGTTGACCCGCCCGTGGCCGCGACAACCCGCGCGGCATTTTCGAAAGCGGCGCGGGTGCAGATGGTGCGCGGGCGCAGATTGCGCTCCAGCAGGTTCATCACCTGCTTGCCAGCGGCAATCGCCACCTCCTCACGCGATTTGTAAGGAGCAGGCGCCATGTTGCTGTTTGGCAGGGACAAACCGATGGCCTCACCAACGCAGGCCATGGTGTTGGCGGTGTACTGCCCGCCACAAGCCCCGTGACCCGGACAGGCCGCTTTTTCGATCGCGGTCAGTTCCGACAGCGGGCAGGCCCCGGCCGAATAGCGGCCCACCACCTCGAACACATCCTGCACGGTCAGGTCGCGTTCCTGGTAGCGGCCGGGCAGGATCGACCCGCCATAGACGAAGATCGACGGCACGTTCAGCCGCAGCATGGCCATCATCATCCCGGGCAGGCTCTTGTCGCAACCGGCGAAGCCGACGATCGCGTCGTAGCAGTGCCCGCGCACCGACAGCTCGACCGAATCCGCGATCACCTCACGGCTGACCAGCGAGGAGCGCATGCCCTGGTGGCCCATGGCGATCCCGTCGGTCACGGTAATCGTGTTGAACCGGCGCGGGGTGCCGCCCGCTGCGATCACCCCATCGCGGCAGATGTTCGCCTGGAAATCGAGCGCGGTGTTGCAAGGCGCGGAATCGTTACCGGCCGAGACCACGGCCACGAAGGGCTGGGCGATCTCTTCCTCGGTCATGCCCATCGCGTAATAATAGGAACGCTGGGGCGCACGCTCGGGCCCGACCGAAACATAACGGCTGGGCAGACGGCTCTTGTCGAAGCGGGTGGTCATTTTCGGTCCTTGCGAATGGCACTTTGCGCAATTCGCCCTGCCTTCAGGACAGCGAAAGCGCAACCCTGTTACACAACCGCGCGAGCAGTTCGGCCCATTTTGCCTGCTGCTGCGGGCTGGCCACTTCATCCTGGCGCAGTTCGATGCCGAGGTAGGGGCGACCCTCCGCCTCGCAGTGGCGGTTCATCGTGTAGTTCAGAAGCTTGCCCGAATAGGGCAGCTGATCGCCCACGATCAGCCCCTCAGCCTCCAGCAGCGGGATCGCCAGCCGGGCGGCGCGATCATCCTCGTTGTAAAGGACGCCGACCTGCCAGGGGCGCGGCTCGTCGCTGGTCGCCAGTTGCGGCGTGAAGCTGTGGAGCGAGAGGACCAGTGCCGGAGGCACATCGTCCAGCAAGGTCGCCAGCGCGGTGTGATAGGGCTCGTGGAAGCGGGCAATCCGGGCGAGATGCCCGGCATGATCCAGCGCATTGCCGGGGATGGCATGGCCATCGCTGGCAATTGGGATCACTGCGGGAGCATGCGGCTCGCGGTTCAGGTCGCAGACCAGGCGGCTGATATTGCCCTGGAACGCGGCGGTGCCGGGCTGGCGAGCCATTTCGGCGCCAACTTCGGCCACGCCCAGATCGACCGCGACGTGCTGGCCCAGCAGCGCCGGATCGATGCCCAGGTCGATATCGTCCGGCACACGGTTGCTGGCATGGTCCGACACGACCAGGATCCCGCCAAAGCGCGGCGTGCCGAGCAGGCGAAAGGCCTCGTGCTCCTTCACCGCAGCGCCCCGGCCAGGGTCCACCAGCCCGCGGGCATGGCCGCTTGCGCGGCATCGCGCTGGGCCGCGCTGTCATAAAGCGCGAAACAGGTCGCACCCGAACCGGACATGCGTGCCAGCCACGGCCCGGTCTGGCGCAGCGCGGCCAGCACATCGCCAATCGCCGGGCACAGCGCCAGCGCGGGGGCTTCCAGATCGTTGCGCCCGGCCAGCGCGATCTCGCGCACCGATCCGGCGGGCAAAGGACCGTGATCGATCCCGTCCCAGCCCTTGAACACCGGCCCGGTGCTGAGCGGCAGGCGGGGATTGACCAGCAGGACCGGCGTTCCGGCGAGATCGCTTGCGACAGGCTCCAGCTCCTCCCCCACCCCGCGCCCGACGCAGGTTTCGGAACGGACGCAGGCAGGCACATCGGCCCCCAGCTTCAGCGCGCGGGCGGGCCAGTCAGCGGGCAGGCCATATTCACGCTCGACCAGCCGAAACAGCGCCCCAGCATCGGCCGAGCCGCCGCCAAGGCCAGCGGCGACCGGCAGGTTCTTTTCCAGCGTCACCGCCCAGCCTTGCTGGCGTGGCAGCGCGGCAAGCGCCTCCATCACGATATTGTCGAACGGATCGTCCAGCGTCCCCGCGAACTCGCCCAGCACGTGCAGGCTGTCCCGCTCGGCCGGAGCAACGCTCAGCCGATCGCCCGCATCGACGAAGGCGAACAGCGTTTCCAGCTCGTGATAGCCATCCTCGCGCCGCCGCCGAACGTGCAGCGCGAGGTTGATCTTGGCAAAGGCGGTTTCGATCATGCTTCCTCCCCGGCACGGGGAGGGGGACCATCCGCAGGATGGTGGAGGGGCACAGGCGTGTTCTCCCTCCCTCGCTTTGCCCGATCGACGCAGATCTCGACAATTCTCGTAACCACAGCCGACAAATCATCCAGTATCAACTTGGCAGGAATGCGTGTCGTCGCGACCTGCTGCGATCGCAGCCATGCGCTACGCCTTGCGTCGCTGCTTGCCACACCGCCCGTCGCATGAGCAAAGCCATCGACTTCAATCGCGAGCCGGACAGCAGCACAATAGAAGTCCAGGACATATACTCCGGCTGGATGCTGTCGCCGGAACTTGAAGCCACCAGGCCGCTTGCGCAGTTCGCGCCATAGCAAGCCTTCGGGCAGGCTCATTTCGCTGCGCAGCTTGCGGGCCCGTTTGACTGTGTCCGTGGGTCCAGTGATCACTGGCCTGTGCCCCTCCACCATCCCGGAACTAGTCCGGGATGGTCCCCCTCCCCGTTCCGGGGAGGAATGCTCACATATTCGGATAGTTCGGCCCGCCGCCGCCTTCCGGCGTGACCCAGTTGATGTTCTGGGTCCTGTCCTTGATGTCGCAGGTCTTGCAGTGGACGCAGTTCTGGGCGTTGATCTGGAGGCGCGGATTGCCTTCCTCGACGCCAAGGAACTCGTACACGCCCGCCGGGCAGTACCGCGCCTCAGGCCCAGCATAGAGCTTGAGGTTGATTTCCACCGGCACCGCCGGGTCCTTCAGCTGCAGGTGGCAGGGCTGGTCTTCCTCGTGGTTGGTGAAGGACAGCGCCACGCTGGACAGGCGATCGAAGCTGATCACGCCGTCGGGCTTGGGATAGTTGATCGGCTTGTAAAGATCAGCCCGCCCGGTCGATTCGCAATCGCGGTGGTGGCCCATCACCGGCAGGATCGGCAGCTTGAGATAGCGCAGCCACATGTCGAGCCCGGCGAAGACCGTGCCGATATCGCCGCCGAACTTGGCGACCATCGGTTCGGCGTTCTGGACCAGCTTCAGCTCCTTGGCGATCCAGCTGTCCCGCACGGCGGCGTCATATTCGGCCATCGAGTCGTGTTCGCGGCCAGCGGCAATCGCGGCCGCCGCGGCTTCGGCGGCCAACATCCCGCTCTTCATCGCGGTGTGGCTGCCCTTGATGCGCGGCACGTTGACGAAGCCGGCCGAGCACCCGATCAGCGCGCCGCCCGGGAAATCGAGCTTGGGCACCGATTGCCAGCCGCCCTCGTTGATCGCGCGCGCACCATAGGACACGCGGCGCCCGCCTTCCAGGATCGCGCGGATTTCCGGGTGCTGCTTCCAGCGCTGGAATTCCTCGAACGGATAGACGTAAGGGTTCTTGTAATCGAGCGCAGTCACGAAGCCGAGCGCGACCTGGTTGTTCGCCTGGTGGTAAAGGAACCCGCCGCCCCAGCTGTCGCTTTCAGTGAGCGGCCAGCCCTGGGTGTGGAGCACCCGGCCCGGCACATGCTTGGCCGGATCGATGTCCCACAGTTCCTTTATGCCGATGCCATAGACCTGCGGTTCGCAGTTTGCCTCAAGGTCAAACTTCGCCTTCAGCGTCTTGGTCAGGTGGCCGCGCGCGCCTTCGGCAAAGAAGGTGTACTTGGCGTGCAGTTCCATGCCGGGCTGGTATTCGCCCTTGTGGCTGCCATCCTTGGCCACGCCCATGTCCTGGGTAGCGACGCCCTTGACCGAGCCATCCTCGTTATAAAGCACTTCCGAAGCGGGGAAGCCGGGGAAGATTTCGACGCCCAGTTCTTCGGCCTTGCCCGCCAGCCAGCGGCAAAGGTTGCCAAGCGACCCGGTGTAATTGCCGTTGTTCGACATGAACGGCGGCATCGGCCAGTGCGGCACTTCGAACTTGCCGGTCGCGGACAGAACCCAGTGCCAGTTGTCGGTCACCGGGGTTTCGGCCATGGGGCAGCCATCGTCGCGCCAGTTGGGCAGCAGCTCGTCCAGCGCCTTGGGATCGACCACCGCGCCCGACAGGATGTGGGCGCCCACTTCCGAACCCTTTTCCAGGATGCAGACCGAAAGATCGGCGTTCACCTGTTTCAGCCGGATCGCCGCGGCAAGGCCGGCCGGGCCGCCACCGACGATGACGACGTCATAGGGCATGGATTCGCGTTCGCTCATGGGTCCCACCTGTTAGGGGTTAAACGTGCGGTTGAGCCTTGAAAGCTGGCTTGCGGCAGGTCAAGACCGCAAATGTGAACAATCCCGCCCAAACCGACCCGGCCAGCGATCCCCGCATGGCCCTTGCCGCCGTGCTCGACTGGTGGCGCGAGGCCGGGGTGGACCATGCCTTTGGCGATGAACCGCGCGCCTGGCTGGCCGAAGAGCAGGCACCGGAAACGGAAACGCCGCGCGCCGTCACTGCGCAACCGGCCTTTGCGCCACCGCCGCCACCGCCCGCCGAGCGCATCGCCGGAGTGGATGCCCTGCCCGCCACGCTGGCCGAATTCCGCGCCTGGTGGCTGACCGAACCCTCGCTCGACAGTGGCCAGGTGGCGAACCGGGTGCCGCCGCGCGGGGCGGAAGGCGCGGCGCTGATGGTGCTGGTCGATCACCCCGAGGCCGAGGATGGCGAACAACTGCTGTCCGGGCCGCAGGGACGACTGCTGAACGCGATGCTGGCGGCGATGGGGCTTGGCCCGGATGCTGCCTATGTCGCCTCCTGCCTGCCGCGCCACATGCCACTGCCGGACTGGGCGGCGCTTGATGCCGCCGGGCTGGGCCAGGCGGTGCGCCATCACGTCGCGCTTGCCCGGCCAGAGCGGCTGCTGGTGTTCGGGCGGCACATCCTGCCGCTCTTGGGCCACGATCCAACGAAAACCGCTGAACCTTTACGCCGTTTTAACCATGAGGGCCGGACTATTCCGCTACTAAGCGTGGCGGGGCTGGCGGTGCTTGCCACGAAACCGCGTGGCAAGGCCGCCCTGTGGCAGGCCTGGCTGGACTGGACGGAACAGGGATCGGTGTGACCATACGGCTTCGCAGGATCATTCTGGCAATCGGACTGGTGGGCTCGACCCTCGCCGCCACTGCGCCGGCCATGGCGAACAGCGCCGCGGTCGACTATTTCCGCAACCGCGCCGATCGCAGCGCCGTGCCCAGCCTGCTCAGCCAGGACGAGCGCAGCTATTACCGCGACCTCTTCGCCGCGATCGACAAGGGCGACTGGGCGCGGGTCCAGGCCATGTTCGCCGAAAAGGCCGATGGCCCGCTGCACCATGTGGCGCGGGCGGAGTATTTCCTGGCCCCCGGATCGCCCCGGATCGAGCTGCCGCAACTGAACGAATGGCTGGCCCGCGATGCCAGCCTGCCGCAAGCCGAACAGATCGCCACCCTGGCGCAGAAGCGCGGGGCGACCGAGCTGCCGCCGCTCCCCCAGACGGGGCGGATGATCACCCAGCCCAGCTTTGCCAAGCGGATCCGTCCGCGCGAGGTCAACGACGGCACCATGCCCGCCGCCGTCGCCGCCGCAATCAACGGCCGGGTCAAGGAAGACGATCCGGCCGGGGCCAAGGCCCTGCTCGATGGGATCGACACCCAGCTTTCCCCCGCCACCCGCGCCGAATGGCGCGCCAAGGTGGCTTGGTCCTACTACATCGAGAACGACGATGCCGCCGCCTATGCCCTAGCGCAGACCGTGCAGGAGGGCGAAGGCCCGTGGGTGGCCGAAGGGATGTGGACCGCGGGCCTCGCCGCCTGGCGGCTGGGCGATTGCCAGGGCGCGGGCGATGCCTTTGCCCGCACGGCCCGCCAATCGCAGAACAGCGAGCTGACCGCCGCTGCGCTCTATTGGCAGAGCCGCGCGGCCGTGCGCTGCCGCCAGCCGGAAAAGGCCGCCGCCCCACTGCGGGCCGCCGCGCGGATGGACGAGACGCTTTATGGCATGCTGGCGGCGGAACAGCTGGGCCTGGGCCTGCCGCAGACCCACACCGCGCCCGATTTCACCCTGGCCGATTGGCAGAAGCTGCGCGACGAGCCCAATATCCGCGCCGCCGTGGGCCTGGCCGAGATTGGCCGCGATGGCCTGGCCGACGAAGTGCTGCGGCATCAGGCGCGGATTGGCCCGGCCAGCGAATACCAGCCGCTGACCCGGCTGGCGCGCGACCTGGGCCTGCCCTCCACCCAGCTGTGGATGGCCTATAACAGTCCGGCGGGCGGGCGCCCGGAACCGGCGGCGCGTTTCCCCACGCCCAAGTGGACCCCGGCCAATGGCTGGCAGGTCGATCCGGCGCTGGTCTATGCCCATACGTTGCAGGAATCGGTGTTCCGCACCAAGGCGGTCAGCCCGGCCGGGGCGCGCGGGCTGATGCAGATCATGCCGGTCGCCGCGCGCGACCATGCGGCAAGGCTCGGCGTGGCTGGCACGTCCAGCGACCTGCACCGCCCCGAAGTGAACCTCGCCTTTGGCCAGCGCCACCTCGAAATGCTGCGCGATGCGCCCGGCACGCAGGGCCTGCTGCCCAAGGTTATGGCCGCCTATAACGCCGGGCTGACCCCGATCGCCCGCTGGCAGGCCGAAATCCGTGACCAGGGCGATCCGCTGCTGTGGATGGAAAGCGTGCCCTATTGGGAAACGCGGGGCTATGTGAACATCGTCATGCGCAATTACTGGATGTACGAACGGCAGGCCGGTGGCCCGTCGGAAAGCCGGATCGCGCTGGTCCAGGGCCTGTGGCCGACCTTCCCCGGCATCTCCGGCGCGGGCGCGGTGCGGATGGCTGCCAACGGAACGATCGTCCGTGGCCGTTGATCCATCATGCCCGTTCAAGCCAATCAACATTGCCGTTTTGACTGTGTCGGACACGCGCACGGCGGCCGACGATACCTCGGGCGATATCCTGGCGGCGCGGGTTACCGGTGCGGGCCATAGCCTGGCCGCGCGGGCCATCGTGCGCGACGATCCCGACCTGATCGTCGCCCAACTCGAACAATGGATCGAGGATCCCGCAATTGACGCGGTGGTTTCCACCGGCGGCACGGGCCTGACCGGGCGCGACGTGACCCCCGAGGCGCTGGACCGGATCAAGACCCGCGACATCCCCGGCTTTGGCGAACTGTTCCGCTGGATCAGCTTCCAGACCATCGGCACCAGCACGATCCAGAGCCGCGCCTGCGCTGTGGTCGCGCGCGGGACCTATATCTTCGCCCTGCCCGGCTCCAACGGCGCTGTGAAGGACGGCTGGGACGGAATCCTTGCCGAACAGCTCGACAGCCGCAACCGGCCCTGCAACTTCGTGGAACTGATGCCAAGGCTCAGGGAAGTCTAAGCCACTTGCCGATTTGTTCCGCATATGTTCTGATGTGTGGATGCCGATTCCCCCTCCCATCCATGGCCGCGGCGCGCAGTCGGCCAAGGTGCCGCAGCGCTTCGGTCTCGCCGTGCGCGAGGTGGATGGGGACTGGCTGGATGCGCGCGAAGCGATCGACGGCTCCGCGCCGAAACTGCGGACCACGGTAACCGAGGAACGCCCCCGCACGATCATCAGCCGCAACCGCTCGCCCGATATCCCGTTCGATCGTTCGATCAACGCCTATCGCGGATGCGAGCATGGCTGCGTCTATTGCTATGCCCGGCCCACCCACGCCTTTCACGACCTGTCGCCGGGGCTGGATTTCGAAACAAAGCTGTTTGCCAAGCCCGATGCCGCAAACCTGCTGCGCACCGAGCTGGGCAAACGCGGCTACACCCCCGCACCAATCGCGATGGGGACCAGCACCGATCCCTATCAGCCGATCGAAGCCCGCTATCGCCTGACCCGCCAGGTGCTCGAAGTGTGTCTCGAAACCCGCCACCCGGTGACGATCACTACCAAGAGCGCGCGGGTGGTTCGCGATCTGGACCTGCTGGCCGAACTGGCCCGGCTGAACCTGACGGCGGTCTCGATCTCGGTGACCAGCCTCGATCCCCGGCTCTCCGGCCTGCTGGAACCGCGCGCTTCCTCCCCCGCCAAGCGGCTCGATGCGTTGGAGCAGTTGGCCGCCGCGGGGGTCCCCGCGCACGTTTCGGTGGCACCGGTGATCCCGTCGATCACCGATGAATTCATCGAGCGCATCCTCGAGGAGGCGGCAGCCCGCGGCGTCAAGACGGCCAGCTGGATCATGCTGCGTCTGCCACACGAAGTGGCCCCGCTGATGCGCGAATGGCTCGAGGTCCACTACCCCGATCGCGCTGCCAAGGTCATGGCCATTGTCCAGGCCATGCGCGGCGGCCAGGATTACGACAGTCGCTTTTTCGAACGGATGAAACCCAAGGGCGTCTGGGCCGACGTGTTCCGCACCCGCTTCCGCATCGCCTGCCAGAAGCTGGGGCTGAACCGCGAGCCGCCGAGGCTGGATTGCGGACAGTTCGTGGCACCGCGCAGCAATGGGCAGTTGCGGTTGCTGTGATTGGGGCGTGCCAATGATCCACAGGCCGACGGAAACGCAGCGCCTTGCGAACAGGCTGCGCAGGTCGATGACGCTACCCGAAGTGCTTCTGTGGCGAGAGCTGCGCAAGCGGCCGGGCGGATTGAAATTCCGTCGCGAGCACCCGGCGGGAAGCTACGTCCTCGATTTTTTCTGTGCCGAACTGGCTTTGGCAATCGAGATCGACGGGACGGTACACGACTGCGGTAGTGTTGCGGATAAGGATGAGCGGCGCGATGCCTCGTTGCTGTGCCAAGGCGTTACAGTGGTCCGGTTTCCGGCCAGCGACGTGCTGAAAGAAGTCACGTCGGTCGTTGAAGCGATCCTCGCCATGACGGTCAGCCTGCTCGCAACGAAATCCTCGCCTTGAGGCGAGGGGGACCGCTCGCAGAGCGGTGGAGTGGTGGCGGATAGGCGCGCCGCAGTGTGCTGGCTGCTGCTGCAGCCAATAACTCACCACTCCGTCAGCCCTATGGGCTGCCACCTCGCCTCAAGGCGAGGATCAGGCGCCGTTGAACCGGATCAGTCGGCTGTCCGCCAGGGCCGCCGTGCGGTGCGGCAGGGCATCGCGGACATATTCCTCGTTCTTGACCATGGCCATGAACACGCCGGAATGGGGATAGCCCATGACAAAGGCCGCGTCCCATTCATCGGCCGGGCCAGTCACCATGCATTCGAGCGGGGCCTGCCAGACCATCGCCGCGCCATCGTCCGCCACCAGTTCCTGGAAGCGCTGCTCGTAGATCTCATAGGCTTCGCGCCCGGCCAGGCCCTTGCCGTGGTTGGGGTGGCCTTCGGGATATTCCGCCAGGTCGCGGAACTTGAGCAGGTTGAGCATGTGGATCGGCCGGTCGCGGGGCAGGTCCTTGAACACCAGCCAGTTCTCGCGCGATGGATCGATGTAGCTGGTCATGGCAAAGTCCCTCCGCCTTCTGCCGTCGCTTTCCTACACACCGCCAGCCGTGTCATGCCGGACCGATGCCGCTGCCCCTGCCCTCCCGGTCCCCGCCGCAATGGACGGGGCCGAAAGGGCCGGTTTTTCTTGCTCAGGACTGTGGTCAATGTGGTCCACGCGCTCCTGTTCGGTCAGGCTCAGGCGTCCGCCAGCTTGTATTCGCGGAACTGGTCGCGCAGGTCCTTCTTGCTGATCTTGCCGGTCGCCCCGTGCGGGATCGCATCGACGAATTCGATCGCATCGGGCAGCCACCACTTGGCGACCTTTTCAGCGAGGTGCGCCATGATCTGCTCGGCAGTCACGTCCATTCCGGCCTTCTTGACGACGACCAAGATCGGCCGCTCGTCCCACTTGGGGTGATAGATGCCGATCGCCGCGGCCTCGGCCACGCCGGGCACACCCACGGCGGCGTTTTCCAGCTCGACCGAGCTGATCCATTCGCCGCCGGACTTGATCACGTCCTTCGTCCGGTCGGTCAGCTGCAGCGTGCCATCGGGGTGCAGGATGGCCACGTCGCCGGTATCGAACCACTGTTCGTCATCGGCTGCATCGGCTTCGGCCTTGAAGTAGCGCTTGATGATCCACGGCCCGCGCACCTGCAGCGCGCCGCTCGTCTGGCCATCGCGCGGCAGGACCTTGGTCGGATCGCCCAGGTCGACCGTGCGCAGCTCGACGCCAAAGGGCACGCGGCCCTGCATCTGCTTGATCGAGACCTGTTCGTCGAACGAGAGATCGTCCCAGTCCCAGGTCTTGGCCCCGGTCGTGCCGATCGGGCTGGTCTCGGTCATGCCCCAGGCGTGGGCGACATTGACCCCGACCTTCATCAACCGCTCGATCATGAAGCGCGGCGCGGCCGAACCGCCGATGATCGCGTGACGCAGGGTGGGAATGGTCGCCCCGGTAGCGTCCATGTGCTGGAAGGTCGCGAGCCAGACAGTCGGCACCCCGGCCGAATGGGTCACCTTCTCGCGGTTCATCAGTTCGGTCAGCACGGCAGCGTCGTTGACGGCCGAGAAGACGAACTTGATGCCCGCAGCGGCCCCCGCCCAGGGCAGGCCCCAGCTGGCGGCGTGGAACATCGGTACCACCGGCAGCATGACCGAACGGGTATCGAAATCGAAGATCGCCGGCTGCAGCCCGGTCATCGCATGGAGCATGGTCGAACGGTGCTCATAGAGCACGCCCTTGGGGTTCCCGGTGGTGCCGCTGGTATAGCAGAGCATGCAAGGGTCGCGCTCGTCGCCGGTAGCCCAGGTGGTGTGGCCGTCTTCCTGGCCGATCCAGTCCTCGAACTCGCCATTGTCATAGCAGATGAAGTGCTTGATCGTAGTCCACTTGGGCTTCATCCGCTCGATGATCGGGGTGAAGGCCTTGTCGTAGAGCAGGACCAGGTCTTCGGCGTGGTTGGCGATGTATTCCAGCTGGTCGTCGAACAGGCGCGGGTTGATCGTGTGGAGGATCCCGCCGACGCCGACCGCGCCATACCAGGAAACCAGGTGGCGGCTGTGGTTCATCGCCAGGGTGGCGATCCGGTCACCCTTTTGCACGCCCAGCTTGCGCAGGGCCTGGGTCATCCGCAGCGCATCGTGGCGGATACCGGCCCAGTTGGTGCGCGTTTCGCTGCCATCGGCCCAGCGGGTCACGATCTCGCGGCTGCCATGCTCGCGCGCGGCATGGTCAATCAGGTGCGTGACCCGCAGGTCAAAATCTTGCATTGCTCCCAGCATCAGGCTCTCCAAATCCCCCCACCCGCTTTTGATCTAAGCGACGAGCCGAAGATGTCCCGAATTTCGCCGCGCGGTCAGCGACACATTGGCAAGTCCTTCGACACTTGCCAAGCGTTCCGCGACATCGCTGTCGAGATGGAATTGCTTGCCCAGCCGCAGCAGTGGCTCCTGCCCGGTGCCGGTGCGCAGCCGCACGACCACCTCGCCCTGCCCGCTGCCGTCCTGACCCAGCAGGGCGGCGAGGTCATGCAGGGCTTCGGGGGCCAGCACGTCCAGCCGCAACTGCATCTGCGCGCTGCCCTTGACCTCTTCGAGCGGCCGCGCGCCGCGCACCGTCACGCGCGGCGGCTCTTCCGGACTGGGCGCATCCAGTTCCACCGTCAGCAGCAGGCAGGTGCCATCCTTGGCCCACTGCTGCATCGGCGCGACCAGCGATTCCTCGAAACAGGCGGCGCTGAACTGGCCCGAGCTGTCGGAGAAGTCTGCCCGCACGAATTCCCCGCCCTTGCGCGTGCGCCCCTTGCTGACGCTTTCGACCATCGCGGTCATCACCGCCTGCATCCGACCGCCGCCGGGCACGCCCGCCTCCATCAGCCGGGCGTAGGTCCGCGCGCCGTTGGCATTGGCAATCGCGCGCCATTGCTCAACCGGATGGGCTGCGAAATAGAAGCCGAAGTTCTCGCGCTCCCTGGCCATCTGCTCGGCCCGGCTCCAGGCCGGGGTATCGGCGAGGCGCAGCGCCGGGGCGGCATGATCGTCGCCACCGAACAGGCCAGCCTGGCCGCTCGAACGGCTGCGTTCGGCCTCGTCGGCCACGGCCAGCAGCATGTCGGCATTGGCCAGCACCTTGGCGCGGTTGGGCTCCAGGCTGTCGAAGGCGCAGGCAGCGGCCAGCCCTTCCAGCTGGCGGCGGTTCATGCTGCCCGGCGGCACGCGGCGGAACAGGTCTTCCAGGCTGGCAAAGCGGCCATTGGCCTCACGCTCGGCGACGATCGCGTCCATCGCCTTCTCGCCGACATTGCGGATTCCGGCCAGGGCATAGCGCACCGCGTGCCCCTCCTCGGTCTGCTCGACCGTGAATTCCGCCTCGGACCGGTTGATGTCCGGCCCCTCCAGCGCCAGCCCGGCGCGGCGCATGTCATCGACGAAGACCGCCAGCTTCTCCGACTGGTGCATGTCGAAGCACATCGAGGCGGCATAGAATTCGTGCGGGTAATGGGTCTTCAGCCAGGCGGTCTGATAGGCCAGCAAGGCATAAGCCGCCGCGTGGCTCTTGTTGAAGCCATAGCCCGCGAACTTGTCGATCAAGTCGAACAGCTCGTTGGCCTTGGCTGGCTCGATATCCGAATGCTCCTTGCACCCGGAGACGAAGCGCGAGCGCTGGGCGTCCATTTCGGCCTGGACCTTCTTGCCCATCGCGCGGCGCAGCAGGTCGGCATCGCCGAGCGAATAGCCGGCCAGGATCTGCGCCGCCTGCATCACCTGTTCCTGGTAGACGAAGATCCCATAGGTCTCGCTCAGGATGCTTTCCAGCTTGGGGTGCGGATATTCGATGCTCTCGCTGCCATTCTTGCGGCGGCCGAACAGCGGGATATTGTCCATCGGACCGGGGCGATAGAGCGAGACGAGCGCGATGATGTCGCCGAAATTGGTCGGCTTCACCGCCGCCAGGGTGCGGCGCATCCCCTCGGATTCCAGCTGGAACACCCCCACCGTGTCACCGCGCTGGAGCAGCTCGTATACCTCGGCGTCGTCCCACGGCAAGGCGTCGAGATCGATGGTGATCGCGCGCCGCTTGAGCAGTTCGACCGCCTTCTTCAGCACCGACAGGGTCTTGAGGCCGAGGAAGTCGAACTTGATGAGGCCGGTATCCTCGACATATTTCATGTCGAACTGGGTGACCGGCATGTCCGAGCGCGGATCGCGATAGAGCGGCACCAGCTGATCGAGCGGACGATCGCCGATCACCACCCCGGCCGCGTGGGTCGAGCTGTTGCGGTTGAGCCCTTCGAGCTGGACGGCCAGATCGACCAGCCGCTTCACTTCGGGATCGTTGTCGTACTCGCGCTTCAGCTCGGCCACGCCGTTGAGCGCGCGCGGCAGGGTCCAGGGATCGGTCGGATGGTTGGGCACCATCTTGCACAGCCGGTCGACCTGGCCATAGCTCATCTGCAGGATGCGGCCGCAATCGCGCAGCACGGCGCGGGCCTTCAGCTTACCGAAGGTGATGATCTGGGCAACGTGATCGGCGCCATACTTCTGCTGGACATAGCGGATCACCTCGCCGCGGCGGGTTTCGCAGAAGTCGATATCGAAGTCCGGCATCGAGACGCGTTCCGGATTGAGGAAGCGTTCGAACAGCAGGCCCAGTTTCAGCGGATCGAGATCGGTGATGGTCAGCGCCCAGGCCACCACCGAGCCCGCCCCCGAACCGCGCCCCGGCCCCACCGGAATGTCATTGGCCTTGGCCCACTGGATAAAGTCGGCCACGATCAGGAAGTAGCCGGCAAAGCCCATCCGGTTGATCACGTCGGTCTCGAAGGCGAGCCGGTCGAAATAGGCCTGCCGTTCCTCGGGGCTCAGTTCGCCATAGGGGGCGAGCCGCTTTTCAAGGCCGGCGCGGGCATGCTCGACCAGCATGGCCGCCTCGCCTTCCTTGTCGCCGGCAAGGCTTGGCAGCAGCGGCTTGCGCTTGGGCGGCATGAAGGCGCAGCGCTGGGCGATCACCACGGTATTGGCCAGCGCCTCGGGCAGATCGGCAAACAGTTCGGCCATCATCGGCCGCGACTTCACCCAGGCATCGCGGGCCGAGCGCGGGCGCTCAGCTGCGTCGATATGGGTCGAATTGGCGATGCACAGCATGGCATCGTGGGCCGCATGGAAACCCGGATCACCGAACTGGGCCGGATTGGTGGCGACCAGCGGCAGGTTCCGCGCATAGGCGAGGTCGATCAGCGCATCTTCCGCCGCTTCCTCGACCGGGTCATTGCGCCGCGCGATTTCGATATAGAGCCGGTCCGGGAACAGGGCTTCCAGCCGCGCGCACAGCTCCACCGCCGCCTCGCCCTTGCCGGCGGCGAGCAACCGCACGAGCGCCCCGTCGCCCGCGCCAGTCAGCGCGATCAGGCCGTCAGCATGGCCGACGAGATCGGCCATGGTAACATGCGGTTCCAGCTCGATCGGGCGGCCGAGATGGGCGTGGCTGACCAGGCGGCACAGGTTGTTCCAGCCGGTCTCGTTCTGGGCGATCAGCCCCAGCCAGTCGATCGTCTCGCCCTCATCCCGCCGCACCGCCAGGAAGGTGCCGACCAGCGGCTGGATGCCCGCGTCCTTGCAGGCTCCGGCAAACGACATTGCGGCGTAAAGCCCGTTGCGATCGGTCAGCGCGATCGCCGGGAAAGCGCGATCCTTGGCCAGTTTCGCCGCCGCCTTGGGATCGATCGCCCCTTCGAGCATGGTGTAGCTCGAAAAGACGCGCAGCGGGACGAAAGGTTCATAGGCCATGGCAGCTAGATGCGGCCTGGCGGCGCGATTCGGAAGGGGGCGCGGCGGGCTTTACCCACAGCGCCGAACGACGCGGCCAGGCCCCTGTTCGGAGCCCCGATCAGAGCAGGGCCTTGATGTCCTTTTCCAGTGCCTCGGGCTTGTCGGTCGGGGCATAGCGGCGCACCACCTTGCCATCGCGGTCGATCAGGAACTTGGTGAAGTTCCACTTGATCGACTTCGAGCCCATCAGCCCCGGCGCCTCGCTCTTCAGCCAGTCATAAAGCGGCGGCGCGCCATCGCCGTTGACGTCGACCTTGGCCATCAGCGGAAAGGTCACATCGTACTTCAGGCTGCAGAAGTTGGCGATCTCCTCGGCATTGCCGGGTTCCTGCGCACCGAACTGGTTGCAGGGGAAGGCGATCACTTCAAAGCCCTGATCGGCGTACTTCTTGTAGAGCGCTTCCAGCCCGGTGTACTGCGGGGTGAAACCGCACTTGCTGGCGGTGTTGACGATCAGCAGCACCTTGCCGGCCTTGTCCGCCAGGCTGATTTCCTCGCCACCGGGCAGCTTGGCCGTGAAATCGGCGATGGTCTTCATGATGAACTCTCCAAAGATTTGCCCGGCAGGCTATGCCGGGCGGACGACTTAGTCCACCCGCCCGTCGTGCAGGCGCAGCACCCGGTCCATGCTGGCAGCCAGCCGCTCGTTATGCGTGGCAACCAGCGCCGCGCTGTTCTGGCGGCGGACGAGATCAAGGAACTCGGCGAAGACCCGGTCGGCGGTGGCTTCGTCGAGATTGCCGGTCGGCTCGTCAGCCAGGACCAGCGCCGGGCGATTGGCCAGGGCGCGGGCCACGGCCACGCGCTGCTGCTCGCCGCCCGAAAGCTGGTTGGGCCGATGGCCCAGCCGTTCGCCCAAACCGAGCGCAGTCAGCAACTGGGTGGCCCGGGCGGCGGCTTCAGCCTCGGCCGTTCCAGCGACCAGTTGCGGCAGCACGACATTTTCCAAGGCGTTGAAATCGGGGAGCAGATGATGGAACTGGTAGACGAAGCCGATCTTGTCGCGCCGCAGGTTGGTGCGATCGTCCGATGACAGCGTGCCCGCTTCAACCCCGGCGATCCGCAAGGTGCCACCAAAGCCGCCTTCCAGTAGGCCGACCGCCTGGAGCAGGGTCGACTTGCCCGAACCCGATGGCCCCAGCAGCGCAACGATCTCGCCCGGCTGGATCGCGAGGTCCACGCCGCGCAGCACGTCGATCCGCACCCCGCCCTGTTCAAAGCTGCGGGTCAGGCCGCGCGTGAAAACGACAGGCTCACTCATAGCGCAGCACCTGCACCGGATCGGTGCTCGCCGCCTTGAACGCCGGGTAGAGCGTCGCAAGGAAGCTGAACACCAGCGCCATGATCACGATCAGCGCGATCTCCACCGGATCGCTGCGCGCAGGCAGCTCGGTCAGGAAGCGGATGCTCGGATCCCAGAGGTTCTGCCCGGTGATCACTTCGATCCCGCGCACGACCGACTGGCGGAAGAACAGGAACACCGCGCCCAGGATCAGACCGGCAACCGTGCCCAGCGCGCCAACCACGAAGCCGACCGTCACGAAGACCTTGAGCAGGCTCTGTCGGCTGGCGCCCATGGTGCGCAGGATTGCGATGTCGCGGGTCTTGGCGCGCACCAGCATGATCAGCGAGGACAGGATGTTGAAAACCGCCACCAGGACGATGATCGACAGGACGACGAACATCGCCACGCGCTCTACTGCCAGCGCCTCGAACAGGCTGGCGTTCATCGTGCGCCAGTCGGTCACCACGGCTTGCCCCGCCAGCTGCTGCGCCACGGGTTGCAGAATCTCGGTCACCTTGTCGGGATCGGTGACCTGCACCTCGATCATGCCGATGGCATCGCCGGCCAGCAGCAGGGTCTGGGCATCCTCGATCGGCATGACGACGAAGCGCTCGTCGAAATCGAACACCCCGATCTCGAAGATCGCGGCAACGCGATAGGCAATCTCGCGCGGGACCGTGCCAAACGGGGTGGAACGGCCCTTGGGATTGATGATCGTCAGCGTATCGCCCACCCGGATCCCCAGGTTGGAGGCGAGCTGCGCCCCGATCGCCACTTCGCTGGCACCGGGCTTCAGCGGATCGAGGGACCCTGCCACCAGCTTGGGCTTCAGCCGCTGGATATCCTCGGCGGTGTTGCCGCGCGCGAAGATCAGGTCGACCCGCCCGTTGAAGCTGCCCATCTGCGGCTGCTCGATCAACGGCGAGGCGCGGGTCACGCCGGGCGTGGACTGGATCAGCTTCAGCGTGCCCTGCCAGTTATCCAGCCGCCCGCCATAGGCCTGGACCACGGCGTGACCGTTAAGCCCCGAAATCTTGTCGAACAGCTCGGCCCGGAACCCGTTCATCACGCTCATCACGATGACCAGCGCCGCGACGCCCAGCGCCACGGCGACCAGGCTGATCCCCGCGACCAGCGCGATAAACGCCTCGCTCCGCCCCGGCAGGAGATAGCGTTTGACCAGCGTTTTTTCGAAGGGCGTGAGGAGCAAGCGGGGCCTCTGGCAACTGATGCGATTGCCGCGGACTTAGGGGGCGCGGGCCTTCAGGGCAAGCGGTCAGAACGGGATTGCCTGGCCATCCCAGGCAAAGGCCTGGCCGCTCTCGGCTGGGGTCAACCGGTCGATCACCGCCAGCAGGTGTGCGGCGGCTTCAGCCGGCACAAAAACTGTCCGCCCCTCGCCCGTGCCGGTAAACGGGGCCGACAGCGGCGTTGCCACTGTCCCCGGATGGAGCGCCGCGACCACGGCCTGGGGGTGGCTCCGTCCCAATTCGATCGCGAAATTCCGCAGGATCATGTTGAGCGCCGCCTTGCTGGCGCGATAGGCATGCCAGCCGCCCAGCCGGTTGTCCCCGATCGAACCGACCCGCGCCGAAAGCGCCGCGAAGACTGCCCGTTCGCGGCGCGGCAGCAGCGGCAGAAAATGCTTGCCGATCAGCGCCGGACCGGTCGCGTTGATCGCGAAGGCGCGGGTATAGGCCGCCGGGTCCTGGGCCTTGTAGGTCTTTTCCGGCTGCAGCCCTGCCCCATCGGACAGAATGCCGGTGGCAACGATCGCCAGTGTCACCGGACCAGCCGCCCCGATCCGGGCCGCCGCCGCCGCGATGCTGGCCTCATCCATCAGGTCAAAGGCGAATGACTCGGTCCCATCCGGCGCAGCGCGGCTACCGCGCGATCCGGCCCAGACGCGCTGGTATTGCCCGCCGACAGTCAGCGCAGCAGCCAGTGCTGCGCCAATACCGCCGGATGCGCCGAAGATGACTGCCTGGCTCAGATACGGAGCCGGCTCAATAGCCCATCAGGCTGAGCACTTCCTTGCGACTGCGATGGTCATCGAGGAAGCAGCCCAGCATCCGACTGGTGACCATGCCGACCCCAGGCGTGCGCACGCCGCGCCCGGTCATGCAGCCGTGCTGGGCCTCGATCACCACGGCCACGCCATGCGGCTGCAGGTTGGTCCAGATGCATTCGGCGACCTCGGCCGTCAGCCGCTCCTGGATCTGCAGACGGCGGGCATAGCCATGGAGCACGCGCGCCAGCTTGGAAATGCCGACCACGCGATCCTTCGGCAGATAGGCGATCGAGGCCTTGCCGGTGATCGGGGCCATGTGGTGTTCGCAGTGCGACTGGAACGGGATGTCCTTCAACAGGACCACTTCGTCATAACCGCCCACTTCGGCAAAAGTGCGCGACAGGTGCAACGAAGGGTCTTCCTCGTTACCCTGGCAATACTCCCGCCAGGCGCGGGCAACGCGCGCGGGGGTATCGATCAAACCTTCGCGATCCGGGTCTTCACCAGCCCAGCGCAGCAGGGTGCGCAGCGCATCCTGCACTTCGTCCGGCACGAACAGCTTGGTTTCGCATTCGTCATGTTCGAGGTGGGTGGTTACATAGTTCATTGCAACAGTCCTTCCCGGCATTTGCCCCGCCGAAGTGGGCCCGGCGAGGCCATGCAGCAACCCGGCCTTTGGACTGTTGTGGGTGGCGCGGCCTGCACCCTTGCTTTCGCGCGCATTGGGGGCCAAAGGCAGCCGCGAAGCGCGAGCGCAGCAGGCAGGCGATTCCACATGAACATCACGAACCCGTTCCTTGACCGCGACGGCGACAAGCTGCGCGAGGAATGCGGCATCTTCGGCGTGATCGGCAGCCCGGAAGCGGCTCCGATCACTGCGCTGGGACTGCACGCATTGCAGCATCGCGGGCAGGAAGCCTGCGGCATCGTCAGCTGGGACGGGCACGAATTCTTCGCCCGCCGTGGCCTCGGCCATGTTGCCCAGGTCTTTGCCGACCAGACCATCCTGAGCGAATTGCCCGGCCACATGGCATCGGGCCACGTGCGCTATTCCACCACCGGTGGCCAGGGGCTGCGCAACGTCCAGCCGCTCCACGCGGACCTGGCCCGCGGTGGCTTCTCGATCGCGCACAACGGCAACATTTCCAATGCCATGCGGCTGCGGCAGGAACTGGTCGACAAGGGCGCGATCTTCCAGTCGACCTCGGACACCGAGGTGATCATCCACCTGATCGCGACCAGCCGCTACCCCACCCTGCTCGACCGGTTTGTCGATGCGCTGCGGATGGTCGAGGGCGCCTATTCGCTGATCTGCATGACGCCCAAACGCATGATCGCCTGCCGCGATCCGCTCGGCATCCGTCCGCTGGTGATGGGCAAGATCGGCGATGCCACCGTCTTCGCCAGTGAAACGGTCGCGCTCGACGTGGTCGGCGCGGAATTCGTGCGCGAGATCGAACCGGGTGAGATCGTCGAGGTGCGCCAGGACGGCCGCATCACCAGCCATCGCCCGTTCGGCGAACATCCGCCGCGCCCCTGCATCTTTGAACACGTCTATTTCAGCCGGCCGGATTCGGTATCGAGCGGTCAGTCGGTCTACGAAGTGCGCCGCCAGATCGGGGTTGAACTGGCGCGCGAAGCACCGGTCGAGGCTGACCTGGTAGTACCGGTGCCCGACAGCGGCGTGCCGGCGGCAATCGGCTATGCCCAGGAAAGCGGCATTCCCTTTGGCCTGGGCATCATTCGCTCGCACTATGTCGGGCGCACCTTCATCCAGCCGAGCGATGGCGAGCGTCATGCCGATGTGAAGCGCAAGCACAATGCCAACCGCGCGCTGGTCGAAGGCAAGCGGATCGTGCTGATCGACGATTCGATCGTGCGCGGCACTACCAGCATGAAGATCGTCCAGATGATGCGCGATGCCGGGGCCAAGGAAGTGCACTTCCGCGTCGCCAGCCCGCCTACGGGTCATTCGTGCTTCTATGGCGTAGATACGCCCGAGCGGCACAAGCTGCTCGCCGCGCGGATGGACCTCAATGAAATGACGAAGTTCATCGTAGCGGACAGCCTGGCTTTCGTCTCGATCGACGGGCTTTACCGGGCAGTTGGCGAGAAGTCCCGCAACGCGGCCTGCCCGCAGCATTGCGATGCCTGCTTCACCGGCGACTATCCGACCCGGCTGACCGACCTGGCGGACAAGACCGCCGCCACCGACCAGTTGAGCCTGCCGGTAGGTAAAGTCGCATGACCGACCTCACCGGACAGATCGCGCTCGTTACGGGCGCGAGCCGCGGCATTGGCGCGGCAACGGCCCAGGCCCTCGCCGCGGCAGGCGCGCACGTGGTGCTGACCGGGCGCGACACCAAGGCGCTCGAAGCGGTGGAACAGGCGATCTTCGATGCGGGCGGCGCGGCGACCATTGCCCCGGTCGACCTTTCCGAGGGCGACGGGATCGCCCGACTGGCCCAGGCCATTGCCGGGCGCTGGCCCGCGCTGGATATCCTGGTCCATGCCGCCGCCGTGCTGCCTCAGCTGACCGGGGTAACCGATATCGACCAGAACGGCTTTTCGAAGGCGCTGACGACCAATGCGCTGGCGACCCAGGCGCTGATCGCTCGGTTCGATCCGCTGCTCCGCAAAAGCGCCAACGGGCGGTTCATCTACCTGACCACTTCGGTCGCCACTGCGCCGCGCGCCTGGTGGGGGGCCTATGCCGCCAGCAAGGCCGCCGCCGAAGTGCTGGTCGATTGCTATGCGCAGGAAGTGCGCAATGTCAGCAAGGTTCGCGTCGCGATCGTCGATCCGGGAGCCACGCGCACGGCCATGCGGGCCAAGGCCTACCCGGGCGAGGATCCGCTGCGGAACAAGGAGCCTGCCGTGGTTGCGGACCGCGTGGTTACCCTGCTTGGTGAACAATTCGCCACCCCGCACCGCGAGCGTGTTAACCAGTCCCAATAAGGTCGGAGCAAGGCTGAAGGTCCATTTTTTGCCAAGCCTGTCCGGAAAGATTCGGACAGGCACATACCGCAGGCAAGAATTGAGGACCCGGCCATGAGCGATCACCTGCTGCACACCCGCGACCCCTATTTCGCCGCCGCGCAGGAAGATCGCAGCGCGCCGCGGACCCGCATCTCGATCCCCGCCACGCTGCGGGTGTCCGGTGGCCGCGGTTTCCAGACCGTGGTCCACGACCTGTCGCTGAGCGGGTTCTGCGCCGCCGCCATCAACCGCCTGCATCCCGGTACGATCTGCTGGCTGACCCTGCCCGGGCTTGAAGCCCTGCAGGCCGAAGTGATCTGGTGGGACAACAGCCTGACCGGCTGCGCCTTCGAACAGCTGCTGAGCCCGATCGTGCATGACAATATCCTGGTCCGCTGGCGTGGTGACACCTGCTACCGGACCTGCTGAGCCCCCCAGAGCCCCCGCCCCGGTGCAGCCAGACTGCCCTTCCAACCAGCCGGTCGGCGGGGGCTCACCCCAGAGATGATTGACATGGAAACCGCGATCCGCTGACCGCGCGAGCCGCGCCTATTGGCGAGCGACGATGCTATCGAGCACGAATTCGCTGAGCGGCTGGATGAATTCGCAGCCAAATTCGAAAGCGGTGACCCAAGCGACGCGGGATTCGATCGGGGCAATCCCCGGCAGGGTCAAGAACAGCCGGTCGCCTTCATGGACCAGGTAAACCCCGGCAACGCGCGCACCGAACCGCGAAATGTCCTGGACCTTCACCGTCGCCCGCTTCGCGCCCTTGCGAAACTGGACCTGCGCCTCATAGCGACGCCGATCGGCCCGGCGTCCGCCGGTTGCCTGGAACTTGGGTTGACCAGCGGGACTGTAATCCATCGCGGCGGCTCACTTGGTTTCGTACCGCGCCAGTGTCCCGAATCTGGGTAAAATTCAGGTTAACAATAAATAAACCCCGAATTCAGGAACTTGGCCAAACCAAAGGAAAGGGCGCGACCCGCAGGCCGCGCCCCTCTCCTTGCCGGAATGAACCGGTCTGTGATCAGAACTTGGTTTCGATCGACAGCGTGTAGGCCCGTCCGCGTGGGTCGGCCACGCGCGGTTCCCACGAGCTGCCGGCCCCGGTGTTGCCATCATAGCTGATCGCGAACGGCGGATCGGTATCGAAGATGTTCTTCACCCCGGCGGTGACAGTCAGATTCGGGGCAAGCCCCCTGTAGGTCACGGCCAGGTTGTAGGTGACATAGTTCGAAACCCGCTCGTTGAAATCGGGCCGCACTACCGTGCCAGCCGCAATCCCGGGCAGCTTCTGGTTGGTATAGCCGTTGCGGAACATCTGGGTCAGCGTGGCCGAGAAGTCCTCGGTCGAGAAGGTCACCCAGGCGTTGTGCTTCCACTTCAGGCCGAGATCGCCCGCGAAGGTGAACACGCCGATCTGGCTGGGGCCATAAGCGGCGGTCGGGGTCAGCTTTTCCTTCTTCTTGAGCAGCATGGAGCCATCCATGCCGATATCGAGCTTGCTGCCCGAAGAAACATCGATCGCCCCGCGCAGGCTGAACTCAAGCCCCTGGGTGCGCCGCGCCCCGGCGTTGACCCAGCGCTGGTCGATCGTGGTGATGTTGCCACCGGCATCGCGGATGAAGCGATCCGGGAACAGCGCGGCATTGTCGATCAGCTGGCGCAGGGTCAGGATCTGGAGCGTATCCTCGACATTGATCATCCACCAGTCGACCGAGGCCGACCAGCCCGGTGCCGGACGCACGACCACGCCAAGGCTGGCCTGCTTGGCGGTTTCGGGCTTCAGGTCGAGCGTACCGCCGGTCCAGATGTTCGGACGGATCTGCGCGCAGGGTTGGCCCGAACCAAAGGCGCTGGTCGGCACGCCGCCGGGGCAGCGCACCGGATCGGCCAGATCGCTGCCCGAATAGGGGCTTTCGGTGATCCCGTTGAACACCTGGTTGAAGGCCGGCACGCGGAAGCTGGTGTTGTAGCTGCCGCGGAACATCAGCCAGTCAAGCGGCTGGAACTTCGCCGAAATCTTCGGATTCGTGGTGGTGCCAAAGCCGGTGTAATCGTCGATGCGGAAAGCGCCGGTCACTTCGAAGCTTTCGAACAGCGGCACGTTCACTTCGGCATAGGCCGCCTTGACGTCGCGGTTCTTGGGGGTCAGCGCATTGACGTTGTCGAAGGCCGCCAGGAAGATCACCGGCTGGCCGGCCACTGCGGCGGGCGAACCGTTGAACGAATAGGTTTCGCGGCGGTAATCGATCCCGGCGGCAATCTGCACGTCACCGGCCGGCATCGAGAACAGCGGCCCCGAAACCGAGGCATCGACCTGCTTCACTTCGTACTTGCCGCCGAACAGCGTGGTCCCTTCGGCTGAAACGGCCCGCAGGGCGGCCAGCCCGGCATCGGTCTGGCTCAGGCTGAAGGGGTTGATCAGGCCGGCGTTGATGACGCCGACGATCCCCGCCGTGGTCGCCCCCGGCGCGATCGGCGCCAGCGGATCGGTCGCGCCGTTGTTCAGCGTGCCGCGATAGTAGAACCCGGTGCCGAGCACCGACGAGCTTTCGCTGCGCGCAATCGAGCCACCGACGCGATAGTCCCACCCTTCCATCGGCAGCGGGCCATCGATGCCCAGCGCGATGCGGAAGGTCTCCGTATCGGTCTCATACTCGCGCGGCCCGCAGGCCACGCAGCGCCACCGACCCGAGATCGGCCGGCCATAACGGGCATCGAGCGCCGCCGCATTGGCCGGGAAGGCCCCGCGGATCGCGTTGAAGATCTGGTTGTAGGTCGCCTGGGTAAGGCTGTTGAGCGGATAGGCCCAGGGCAGGTTGGTGGTGTTGGCCGAAAGCTGCGCGTTCGAGAAGCTCTTGGCCGACTTCGCATCCGAACCGGTCACTTCGGCATAGATCTCGCTCGCCCCGACCTTCACCGTCGCGCGGCCATAATAGGTCAGCGTATCGATCGGCTGCTGGATCACCGCCGCGCGGCCGGTATCCCAGGCGCAGGCAAAGACCGCGCTGGGGTTGTTCCACAGCACTTCGTCATAGGCCATGCCGCCATCGAACGAGCCGCACCCGGCGCCACCCGGCAGGTCGAGGACATTGATCCCGCCGGACGCGGCATTGGCCCCGTTGGGCGCAGTCAGCGTCAGGCCGGTCAGCAGGGTGCCGAGCGGGGTCTGGAAGCTGTTGGCACCGATGTTGAACACGCTGGCAATCGGGGTGCCGCGCGTGTCGATCGACAGGCCGCGGTTGGGCTGGTTGCCGTTGACGAAATCGCGCTGTTCGCCGCGCAGCATCTTGGCCCAGCGGTACGAGACCGCGCCCATGATGTTGAAGCCCTGATCGTCAAGATCGCCATAGCCGACAATGCCCGACAGGCGGTAGATGTTGCCGCCGCCCGCTTCGGTCGCATCGACGAAGCCCTGCGCCCCGATCCCGGTATAGTTCTTCTTGGTGATGTAGTTGATCACCCCGCCCACGGCATCGGTGCCATAGATCGCCGAAGCCCCGTCCTTGAGGATTTCGACCCGCTCGATCGCGGCGAAGGGGATCTGGTTCACGTCGACCGCCGAACCCGACAGGCCGTGTGCGGCCACGCGGCGGCCGTTCAAGAGCACCAGGGTAGAGGCGCTGCCCTGCCCGCGCAGGTTGGCCGCCGAAAGCCCGTTGGTGCCGCGCTGCGCGCCGGTCGTCACGTCGGCGTTGGAGGCAAGGTTATCCGCCCCCGAACCGTTCGAGGTAAGGAACATGGTCAGCTGTTCTGGGCTGGAAAGGCCGTTCCGCTCGATATCGGCGCTGGTGATGATTTCCAGCGGCAGCGCGCTCTTGGCCGGATCCTGCTTGATCCGCGAACCGGTGACGATGATCGCCTTGTCAGCTTCCGAAGCGCTGTTGGGGCTGGTGATGTCAGGCGTCTGCTGGGCCAGGGCCGGCGCGGCCAAGGCTACCATGGCGACCGAACTGGACAGGACAAGACGGGAAACGGAACGAGCAATCATCGGAAGAACCCCCTGAAAGCCACAACAATCGTGCGGATAGCTCCAGACTAACGGAATCATCGCATTGCGAAAGGTGCTGAATCGATACTGGTGCCACAGGCTTCCAAGATTTGCCGGAACAGCCGGTTCTTGTTGCAACGATGCAACAATCTGGAGCAGCAATGGCTCAATTCGCGGCAGCGATCGCCTGCAAGGCCGCGTCCACCACCGGCACCACCCGCGTCCCGTCCGGCACATCGTTGGCGATGATCGAGAAGATCAACTCGCGCCCGCTGGCGGTCTTCAGCCAGCCGGACAGGGCATGGGTCGCATTGAGTGTGCCGGTCTTGGCCCAGATCCGTCCCGCCAGCGGGGTTCCGGCAAAGCGGCGACGCAGGGTGCCATCGACACCACCGACCGGCATTGAGGCGCGGTACTCCTGGCCCCACGGCTGGCTGGCAGACCAGCGCAGCAGCGCGACCGCCGCGCGCGGGGAAATCCGGTTGTAAGTCGACATGCCCGAGCCATCGGAGAAATCCCAACCGGTGCGCGGCAGCCCGGCGGCGGTGAAAACCTGCTCCATCGCCGCCACCCCATCGGCCAGCGACCCGGTGCCGGAAATCCGCCCGATCCGGCGCAGCAGCAGGTCGGCATAGAGGTTCTGGCTGACCTTGTTGACGATCCGCACCGTCTCGGCCAGCGGCGGCGCGGTATGCCCGCCCATGAAGGCGCCGCGCGGCATGGGCAGCCGCAGGTCACGCCCTTCGCGCTGCTTCGGATCGTCGATCAGGGCGACCGGACGGTAAGTCGAACGCACCGTGCCCTGCACGGCAACCCCGCGCCCCACCAGCTGGCGACGCAGCGCCCAGGCCGCATAATGCGCCGGATCGTCGACCCCCAGCCGGTCGGTGAAGGGTGCGGCATCGGCCGCGATCTCGCCATAAAGGCGCAGTTCCATGCTGCCGGGCGCCCGTTCGAACGCCAGGCTGGTCTTGCCCCCGGCGGCGATGGTCACCGCCTCGTTGCGCAGGGTGAAATAGTCGTTGCTGGTGACCAGCGGCGGCTGTCCGGCGGCCGCCGGGCGCACCTCGACCCGCACCTCGTTATCATCGATACTCAGCGCGGCAATGGCCGTGCCGCTGTCGGTGCCGATGTTGTTCCAGCTCATCCCCGGGCTCCACCGCTGGTCGGGAAACCAGCTGGCATCGCCCACGACATCGGCAACGACCTTCGCCTTCTTCGCCACCATTCCCGCCAGTTCGCTGAGGCAGTCGATCTTGCAGTCTGGCGCGGAAGACAGGTGCGCATCGCCCCGTCCGTAAAGGATCACGTGGGGTGGGCCGCCGTCCTGCTCAGCGAGGCCGATAAAGGCACCGGGGGCATAGCGGCCGAATTCCTCGGTCCCCAGCCTGGCCCGCGCCATCTTGTCACCCAGCAGGGCATAGGCGGCGGCTGTGGTGAACAGCTTGGTATTGCTGGCCGGGATAAAACGGTCATCCGGCCGGATCGCGATCACCTCGCGCCCCTGTTCATCCACTACCAACAGACCGATGCGGGTGCCCGCCGGAGCCGTCGCGAGGATCGCTTCGACGCTGGGCGGCGCGGCGGGCGGAACCGGTTCGGTCTGGGCGATGGCCGGCGCACAAAGCGTCAGCGCGGCGGCAAGGATCAACGAACGCATTGTCGCAAGGTGCCGCCCGGACCGGCTCAGCGCAAGTCTACCAGTTCGACCGGGGGGAGCGGCGCGCTGCCGCCCGGCTGCTCGGCCCAGTGCCGGGCGTTCAGCACACCGCCATCGGCGCGGAGATCCGCCACTCGGGCGAGGTCCACTTCGGCGAAGAGCCATTGCGCCGCGTCGAGTTGACCGATCGCCACCACGCCATCGGCCGGAAAGCCCCGGTCGGGCGGGCCATAGATGGCAGCGGCACCGCGATTGCTGTCGACCGCCGGAGACCATTCGGCCATGCCCACAGTAGGGCTATGAATGGCACACAACTGTCCCTCAAGCGCCCGGGCAGAGGCACCAAGGCGTACCCGCCAGTACCCGTGAAGTGCCTCGGTACAGCTGGGCACCAGCAGCAGCTCCATCCCGGCTTCGACCTGGGCGCGGGCCAGCAGGGGAAACTCACTGTCATAGCAGATGTTGATCCCGATCCGCCCGAGCGCGGTGTCGAACAGCCGCAGCGGACCACCACCGCTCACACCCCACTCCTCGCGCTCGAACCGGGTCATGATCAGCTTGTCCTGCACCCCCACCTTGCCATTGGGCGCGAACAGCCGGGCGCGGTTGACATAGCGCCCGTCCGGCAGGGCGCAGGGTGCGCTCGCTGCCAGGATGTGCAGGCCAAGCCGCGCAGCAAGGTCAGCGTGCAGCGCATCGACCCGCGGCAAGAGTGCGCTGACCGAGGCCAGCGAACCGGCGAGGTCGCCCATTGTGGCCGGATCCAGACTAGCGAGCTCCATCGCGCCATATTCGGGAAACACCGCCAGCGCTGCCCCGCCCTCGGCCGCCTGCTCCACCCAGCGGGTCAGCTTGGCCTGATAGACCGCCCAGTCAGCCAGGGCCTCGATCGGGTACTGCGCGGCGGCGACGATGAAGCGGGTCATAGCTGGCGCATCCAGTATTGCATCGGCTTTAGGTTCTCTTCCTGCTCGCCATGATCGGCCCAGGCAAAGCTGCCGACCAGCCCCGATACCGGAGCATAGCCGCGCTTGCCCCAGAAGGCGTCGAGCGGGACGTAGTCCGCCGGGCGTGCGGGATGATCGGTAGGGCGCACCACGGCGCAGAAGCTGGCCTGACGCGCCCCCCAGGCCCGCGCCGCCGCCTCGCGGTGATCGAAGAAGGCATGGCCGATCCCCTGCCCGCGATATTCAGGCAGCAGCACGCTCTCGCCAAAGTAGAACACCCCCGCCGGGTCAATCCCCGCCGTCACGAAGGGCGCGCGGATGTAGTCCTCCTGCGCGATCAGCGGCGAGGCCGTTGCCGCCCCAACGATCCGCTCCCCATCAAGCGCCGCCACCAGCACGGCATCGGGGCAGGCTGTGAATTCGGCCAGATAGTCCTGCTCGTATTCCTCGCTCCCTGCATAGAGATAGGGCCAGGCCGCGAAGACCGCGATCCGCAGCCGCGCCAGGTCCGGCAGTGCGGCCTGCAACGCCGCCCCGGTCAGCGGGCGGACATCGATGCTCATCCGATCACCTGCGCTTCCCAGTCGGCCAGGTTGTAATAGACCGTGACGCGGGCAATCAGCCCATTCTCGATCGCAAAGAAGGCCCCGGCCGGCAGGACATAGCGCTGCCCCGTTGCCTCGGGCAGGCCAGCGTCGGTGTTGAGGTATTGCCCATGCACCACGAATTCGGCGCTGGCGCGGGTGCCATCGGCGCTGGCCATCAGCACGAGGTCGTGAAGCTGTTCAGCATAACAGCGCTCCATATGGGCCAGGAAGCTGCGGAACGCGTCCTTCCCAACCTGCCGCGCGCCCTGGTTGATGTCATGCGCCACGTCATCGCTGAGGCAGGCCAGCATCCCTTCCCAATCGCCCGCGTTGAAGGCAGTGTAATAGCGGTCCAGCAGGGCAAGCGCGGCGATCTGGCTCATCGGTGGCAATCTCCTTTGGCATGGCGCCTAACCGATCGCGTCGCGCTTGTCAGCGCTTCGTCGAATGGGCGGTTGCAAGTGGGCGGGCAGCGCGGCAACCTGCGTGGCATAAACCAGACCAAGGACGCCCTAACCCATGCGCAAGACCCTGCTTGGCCTTACCGCTCTCGCCCTGCCCTTTGCACCGGCCCTGGCCCAACAGGCTGCGCCCGTTGCGCCCAAGCCAGCAGCAATCGTCGCCGATGGCGTTCCACCCGTGCCGATGCAATTGGTCGAGGCGAGCCGTCCCTACATGGAATTCCGCACCGCCAGTTTCATGGACTGGGATCCGGTATCGAAGTCCATGCTGATTTCCACCCGCTTCGGCAACGTGGCCCAGCTGCACACCGTGGCCGGTCCCGGCATGGCCCGCCGCCAGATCAGCTTCGAGGCCGAGCCGCTGGGCGGCGGCTATATGCCCAATGACGGCACCCTGGTGGTGCGCAAGGATACCGGCGGCAGCGAGTTCTGGCAGCTCTATACGCTGAAGGATGGCCGCCTGACCCTGCTGACCGACGGCAAGAGCCGCAATTCGATCAACGCGGTCAGCGCGGATGGCAAGTGGCTGGCCTATAGCTCCACCCGCCGCAACGGCACTGACAGCGATCTCTATGTGGTCGATCCGCGCAATCCCGCCACCACGAAGATGGTGTTGCAGGTCAGCGGCGGCGGCTGGGCGCTGGCCGATTTCGCCCCCGGCAACAAGGCGGCGATCGTTGCCCAATATGTCTCGGTCCAGAAAAGCGACCTGCACTGGCTGGACCTTGAAACCGGCAAGCTGACCCCGATCGGCGATCACAAGAAGGCGATTGCCCATGGCGGCGCCAAGTTCGCCCGGGATGGCACGCTGTGGGTGACCAGCGACGAAGGTTCGGACTTCCAGCGGCTCGGCACGCTTGATCCCAAGACCGGCAAGTTCACTCCGCGCGGACCGGAAACGAAGTGGGATGTCGAAGGCTTCGATATCGCTCCCGATGGCAGCTTCATCGCCTACGTGATCAACGAGGCCGGCATTTCCAAGCTGCGCCTGCTCGATCCGAAGACCGGCCAGACGCGCGAGGTGACGGGCCTGCCGCGCGGCGTGCTGGGGTCGCTGCGGATCGCACCCTGGGGCGAAATCGGGATCACCGTTTCCTCGGCCCGCGTGCCAACCGATGCCTTCTCGGTCGATCCCAAGACCCTGGCGGTCAAGCGCTGGACCGAAAGCGAAACCGGCGGGCTTGATCCGGCGCGCAATGTCGAGCCGGAACTGATCGAAGTGAAAAGCTTCGATGGCGAGCCGGTCTCGGGCTTCCTCTATCGTCCCGATCCGGCGAAGTTCCCCGGCAAGCGCCCGCTGATCGTGGACATTCACGGCGGGCCGGAAGGGCAGACCACGCCGTCATTCCGCGGCCGCACCAATTACCTGCTCAACGAACAGGGCATTGCCGTGTTCTATCCCAATGTCCGCGGCTCGACCGGCTATGGCAAGCGCTTCGTCAGCCTCGATAACGGGCCGTTCCTGCGCGAGAATTCGGTCAAGGACATCGGCGCCTTTCTCGACCGGCTGCAGGGCGATGCCGGGATCGACGCGGCCCGCATGGCGGTGCGCGGCGGCTCCTATGGCGGCTACATGTGCTATGCCAGCGCGATCCGGTATGGCGACCGGTTCAAGGCCGGCAATTGCATCGTCGCGATCAGTAACTTCGTGACCTTCCTGGAAAACACCCAGTCCTATCGCCGCGATCTGCGCCGGGTGGAATATGGCGACGAGCGCGATCCCAAGCAGCGCGCCAAGCTGACGGAAATCTCGCCGCTGACCCATGTGGACAAGCTGGCGATCCCGCTGCTGGTGGTGACCGGCGGCAACGATCCGCGCGTGCCGCAGAGCGAGGCCGACCAGATGGTCGCCGCTGTCCGCGCCAAGGGCCGTACCGCCTGGCACCTGGTCGGCACCAACGAGGGCCACGGCTTCGCCAAGAAGGAAAATGCCGATTACCAGTTCTGGAGCGAGCTGCAGTTCTGGAAGGAACACCTGCTGAAGTAAGCCGCCGTTTCACCGTCACCCCGGGCTCGACCCGGGGTCCCGCTTCTTGCGATCAGGCAGAACAGCGGGACCCCGGATCAAGTCCGGGGTGACGGGATCGAAACCAAACGACTGACGGGGCGGAACACAGCGATCCGCCCCGTCTTTTCATCAGTCAAACAGCTTGGCAGCGGTTTCGGCCACGCGCTGGCCCAGGTGGCGCGCGCCTTCCAGCTCGGCTCCGCTGGGCTGGCGGCTGCCATCGCCACCGGCAATGGCATTGGCCACGGTTTCGAGGTGAACATTGCTGGAATGGCAGAGAACGAGGACTTTGCCTCAGCCGCCTCAGCGATACCCCCCAAAGCAAAACGCCCGGTCTTTCGACCGGGCGTTCGCTTGGTTTGCCAATGGCAGGTCTTAGAACTTGCCGCGCAGGGTCACCCCGTAAGTGCGGGGTTCGGCCAGGAACTGCGAGAACAGCTGACGGCCACCCGGGAAGTTGCCGGCATCGTTGAACGGAGCACCGGCGCCACCAGCCTGGAACGGCGAGTTGAACGCCACCTGGGCATAGTCCTTGTTGAACAGGTTCTGTGCCCAGAACTCCAGCGACCAGGCCTCATCCGGACCACGCACGCCGATGCGGGCATTGACCAGGGCGTAACCATCCTGGCCCTTCTGCGGGAACAGGTCGGAGCCGGTGTTGTAGTCGCTGGTCAGGCGGGCATCGACATAGAACAGCGCCGTCATGCCGCTGTCGCCGATGGCCGGGGTATAGGCCATGCTGCCGGTCACCACGTATTCCGGGGCGTTCGACAGGTTCTTGCCCGGCAGGTAGCGCAGCGCCGGATCAAGCGGGGCACCCGCGCTGTTGCCGACGATGTCGTTCCGGTACTTGGTCTTCGAGTAGGTCACGCCGGCAGTGACGCGGAAATCGTCAGCCGGACGCAGCGCGGCTTCGAGTTCCACGCCCTGGGCGCGCACGCCCCAACCCACGTCACCGGCGGGGCAGGCCCCGGTGGTGGCGCTGAGATCGCGGTCCGCACCACCCAGGCTCGACTTGCAGCCGTTCACCGTCTGCACGAGGAAGACCGTGCCGTTGAAGGTGTTGAGCTGGAAGTTGCTGAAGTCCGACTGGAACAGCGTCACGCTGGCGCTGAACGGACCGGTCGCATACTTCGCACCGATTTCGTAGGAGTTCACCAGTTCGGCATCGAACTTCAGGTTGTTGACCAGCGCCTGGGCGCCGCCGACCGACGCGAAGGTCGGGATCGGAGCCTTGAGCGCCGAACGGTCAAGGTTGAAGCCGCCTGCCTTGTAGCCGCGCGAGTAGCTGGCATAGACCATCAGGTCGTCAGTCGGCCGGTAGGACAGGATGCCGGTGCCGGTCCACTCATCCTCGCCACGATCGCTGCTGATCGAGGCGTTGTTGAGTTCGGCAGTCGAGTTGCCCTGGCACGACAGGCCGATCAGGCCACCAGCCACAGCTGCCAGCGACGCGTTGGTCAGGAACGGGCTGACCAGGCCCTGCACGGTGGTGCAGGCGGTGTTGTCGTTGGTGAAGGTCGCGCCGAAGTCCTTCTTGTCGTTGGTGTAGCGCAGACCCAGGGTCAGATCGAGACGATCGGTGATGTGCACGATGTTGTGCGTGAACAGCGCCCAGTTGGTGCCATCCTGACGGTAGCGGTCGTTGATCGAACCACGATCGTTGAGCCCGTCGAGCGCGTCGAAGGCCGCGTAGATCGCAGGTGTAGCGGCACCGAACAGGGTCGGCGAACGGGCGGCAAGGCAGCCCGGCGAGGTCGGCGAGTAGAGCCCGGCCAGGCCACCACCCGAAACCAGGCGGCAGGTGGCAAAGCGGCCATACTGGCTGCCGAAGCGCAGGTTGTCGCGCACGGTCAGCTTTTCGTTGGCGTAGAAGCCGCCGACCAGCCAGTCGAGCTTGCCGTCAAAGGCTTCGCCCTGCAGGCGCAGTTCCTGGGTGAAGGTGTGGAACTGGCGATAGGCGTTGTCGCTCGGCGCACGATAGAGGATGTCGACCGCGCTGTAGTCGGTGTCCGAACCCTGGCCCGAACGATACTCGCGATAGGCGGTGATCGAGGTCAGCTCGGCGCCGCCCAGGTCCCAGTTGACTTCGGCCGAAACGCCATAGTCCTTGGTCTTGCCGGCAAAACTGCGGCCGGGGCTGACATAGATCGCCCGGTTGTAGCCCGGCGTGAAGCCGGCCAGCGGCTGGCCGAGGTCACGCAGCACGTTGATGATGTTGTTGCCGTTGGCCTGGAGCGGGGTCAGCGGGCTGGAGAGGTTGTTCAGATCACCGATGAAGGGGCTGACCGAACGGTCGACATAGATCGCCGCGCAGCACTTTTCATCGCGCTTGGTGTAGTCGCCGATGATCCGGATCGACAGGTCGTCGCTCGGTTCGAACAGCAGCTGGCCGCGAATGAAGAAGCGGTTGCGATCGTTGACGTCGGTCTTGTTGGTGGTGTCCTGGTAGAAACCGTCGCGGCTGACGTAGATCCCGTCGAGCCGGGCCGCCAGCGTATCCGAGATCGGACCAGTCACGCTGCCGCCAAGGCGGACGAAGTTGAAGTTGCCATAAGTCGCTTCGGCGGTGCCGCCGAACTGGAACTCGGGCTTCTTCGAATAGATCGAGATGAGGCCGGCCGACGAGTTGCGGCCACCCAGCGTACCCTGCGGGCCGCGCTGCACTTCGATCCGGTCGATTTCGCCCAGTTCGTTGAGGCCGATGCCCGAACGCGAGCGATAGACGCCGTCGATGAAGACGGGAACCGAGCTTTCGAGACCGGGGTTGTCACCCACGGTGCCGATCCCGCGGATACGGGCCGAGCCGTTAGCTTCCGAACCGGTCGAGGAGACCAGCAGCGACGGGGCCACCTGGTTCAGCTGGCGGATGTCGTTGGCGCCGCTGTTCTGCAGGGTTTCGGCGTTGACGGCCGAAATGGCGACCGGCACGTCGGACAGGGCCTGGGCACGGCCCTGGGCGGTAACGACGATCTCCGGTTCGTCGGTGGTTTCTTCGGCCGCATCCTGGGCGAAGGCCGGCATTGCCAGCGCGGTAAGCGCCAGCGCGGCAATCGACGATGCAGCGCGGAAATTATTCTTTCGCATGGCAAAACTCCCTTGTGCTCAGTCGCTTCATGTTAGGGGGGATGCGATCTTGAGCAATTCGCGCGCTAACCAGAGGAGGGGCAATCAGTCAACATGCTCGATGTCGTTTAGCGACGAAGTGTGGCTGATTGCACTCACCCCGGTTTTGGCCTAAGCGATGGATCACGCCCCGGCCGCGCGGTCAGTGATGACTTGCCCATGCCGGGGCTTGCCGTTTCCGGCCCGTCATTATCGAGTTCGAGGAAGTGCCCATGTCGCGTCGCCGCCAGATCTACGAAGGCAAGGCCAAGATCCTGTACGAAGGCCCCGAACCCGGCACGCTGATCCAGTACTTCAAGGACGATGCCACCGCCTTCAACGCCCAGAAGAAGGGCACGATCAACGGCAAGGGCGTGATCAACAACCGCATCAGCGAATATGTCTTCACGCGGCTGAACCACATCGGCATCCCCACCCACTTCATCAAGCGCCTGAACATGCGCGAACAGCTGGTGCGGCAGGTCGAGATCATCCCGATCGAAGTGGTGGTGCGCAATGTCGCCGCCGGTTCGATCTCCAAGCGGCTCGGCATCCCCGAGGGCGAGCCGCTGCCCCACACCCTGATCGAATACTATTACAAGGACGATGCGCTGGGCGATCCGATGATCGCGGAGGAGCACATCGCCTGCTTCGGCTGGGCCAGCAACGAGGAGATGCAGGACATCTCCAGCATGGCGATCCGCGTGAACGATTTCATGTGCGGGATGTTCGCCGCGATCAACATCCGCCTCGTTGATTTCAAGCTGGAATTCGGCCGGATCTGGGACGGCGATTACAGCCGCGTGATCCTGGCCGACGAGATCAGCCCCGATGGCTGCCGCCTGTGGGACATGATCACCGGCGAAAAGCTCGACAAGGACCGCTTCCGCCGCGACCTCGGCGGTGAGGAAGAAGCCTACCAGGAAGTCGCCCGCCGCCTCGGCCTGCTCGATACCGACAACGGCCCGAGCGAGGTGTTCGACCTGTCAGCCCACCGCAAGCTGCGGGGCAAATAGGGCCTCTTGCCCTGCGATAGGCAATCGGCCACCTAGAGGCCGATGCTGTCGCGCAAATCCCTGTTCGCCCTGACCCTTTCCACCCTGGCCCTGGCCGCCTGTGCCGGGCGCCAGCCCGGTCCGGTAACCGCAACGACCCCGCCCCCGCCGACCTGGGCGTTCGAGGCGAGCGACGTGCCGGTCGACGAGGGCTATCGTTTCGGCAAGCTCGACAACGGGATGCGCTATATCGTGCGCAGCAATGCCACGCCCAAGGGGCAGGCGCTGGTGCGAATGGTGGTGAAGACCGGCGCGCTCGATGAAAGCGATGAAGAGCGCGGCTTTGCCCACTTCGTCGAACACATGGCCTTCAACGGCAGCACCAATGTGCCCGAAGGGGAGATGGTGAAGCTGCTCGAACGGCTGGGGCTGGCCTTCGGTGCCGATACCAATGCCTCGACCGGGTTCGATCGCACGACCTACATGCTCGACCTGCCGCGCAACGATCCGGCACTACTGGATACGGCGCTGATGCTGATGCGCGAGACCGCGAGCGAACTGACCATCAGCGAGGCCGCGGTTGAGCGCGAACGCGGCGTGATCCTGTCCGAAAAGCGCGATCGCAACACCTTTGCCCTGCGCAACGTGGTCGACCAGATCGAATTCCAGCACCCCGGCGCACGCTATACCCGGCGCCTGCCGATCGGGACGGAGGAAACGCTGAAGGCCGCCACGGCCGAAAGCCTGCGCGCCTTCTGGCGGCGCGAATATGTGCCGGCGCAGACGACGGTGATCGTGGTCGGCGACTTCCCGGTCGAGGCGATGGAAGCGGCGATCAGGGCGCGCTTTGCCGACTGGCGGCCGGCCCCGGCCGAACCCCAGCCCAAGGCCGGGCCGATGGAAGTGAAAGGTCCGCCGCGCGAGGACATTTTCATCGACCAGGCGCTGTCCGAACGCATTTCGGTGACCCGCAACGACGTCTGGCTGGACGAGCCGGACAGCCTGGCCCAGCGCCGCGAGAACCTGTTGCGGCAGATCGGCTATGGCATCGTCAACCGCCGCCTGCTGCGCCGCACGCGTGAGGCCGATCCGCCCTTCCGGGGCGCCGGGCTCGGCACTGCCGACCAGTTCCGCGAAGGCCGCACCACCAACCTGATCGTCGATACCGTCGATGGCGGCTGGCAGCGCGGCCTTGCCGCCGCGACCGAGGAATACCGGCGCGCGCTGGAATATGGCTTCACGGCCGAGGAGGTCGCCGAACAGGTCGCCAACAGCCGCACCGCCGCGCGCAATGCTGCTGCAAGCGAAAGCACCCGCAGTCACGGCACCCTGCTGGGCGCGGTGCTGGCGCTGGTGACCGACGATGTGGTGCCCGATAAGCCGACCCGCTCGCTGGAACGGCTGGAAGCCTTCATCCCGCAGATCACACCCGAGGCAGTCATGGCGGCGCTGAAGCGCGAACTGGTGCCGCTCGACCAGCCGCTGATCCGGTTCCAGGGCCGGCGCGAGCCGGACGGCGGAGCCAAGGCCCTGCGCGCGGCCTGGGATGCGGCAGTCAAGGCCACAGTCGCCCCGCCCCAGGCCAAAGCAGCGGGGGCCTTTGCCTATACCGATTTCGGCCCGCCGGGGCAGGTCGTGGCCGACAGTACCGAGCCGCGCTTCGGCATTCGCCAGGTGCGCTTTGCCAATGGGGTGATGCTGAACCTCAAGCGCACCGACCTGACCAAGGACCGCGTGCAGGTGCGGCTGTCGGTCGATGGCGGCAACATGCTGGCCACGCGCGACAATCCGCTGGCCGTGCAGATGATGGGCGTGTTCGGCCAGGGGGGGCTGGGCAAGCATTCGAAGGACGAGCTCGATAGCCTGCTGGCCGGACGGACGGTTGCTACCGGGCTGGGGTCCGGGGCCGAGACCTTTGCCGCCGGGGCAACCACCACCCCGGCCGACCTTGAGCTGCAATTGCAGGTGTTTGCGGCGCAGCTGGCCGATCCCGGCTATCGGCCCGAGGGCGAGGTGCTGTTCCGCCAGACCATCAACAACTTCTTCGCCGCGATCGGCGCCACGCCGGATTCGGCACTGGGGGCGGAATTGGGCGGCATCCTGTCCGACCAGGATCCGCGCTTTGCGCTCGGCAAGGTGGAAGATTACCGCAAGCTCGGCTTTGCCGCCTTGCGCGAAGCGATCGCCGACCGGCTGGCCAAGGGCGCAATCGAACTGGCGCTGGTGGGCGATTTCGACGAGGCCAAGGCGATTGCCCTCGTCGGGCGGACGCTGGGTGCCTTGCCGCCGCGCGAAGCCGCCTTCCGGCCCTATGCCGAACAGCGAAACCGCAGCTTCACCGCCGATCGCACCCCGCGCCTGCCGCGCCACAAGGGCGCCAAGGACCAGGCGTTGCTGACGCTGCACTGGCCGACCCGCGATGGCGAGGATCTGCGCGAGGCGATCGCGCTCGAACTGTTGCAGCGGGTTGCCCAGGTCGAGCTGACCGACACCCTGCGCGAGGCGCTGGGCAAGACCTATTCGCCTGGCGTGGGCGCTTCCACGCCGCGCGTGTGGCGCGGCTGGGGGACCTTCACGGTGCGCGCCTCGGTCGATGTCAAGGAAGTGGCCGCCACCCGCGCGGCGATCCGGGGCTTGCTGGAGGAACTGCGCAAGGCCCCGGTCAGCGCCGACATTGTCCAGCGCGCCCGCGCGCCGATGCTCGAAAACCTCGATGCCGTGCTCAAGACCAATGCCGGCTGGATGGGGCTGGCCGACCGGGCGCAGTCAAAGCCCGATGGGATAGACCGCTATGCCGCTTCGCGCGCGATCATCACCGCGCTGACTGCCGAGGACCTGCTGGCCCTCGCCCGGCGTTACCTTGATCCGGACAAGGGCCTCGAAGTGCTGGTCCTGCCCGAAGGGGTCGAGCCTTAGGCCGAAAACCCTTCGGGCAGGCGGAGCGGCAGCTTGAGGTAATGCACCGCATTGTCCTCGGCCGGGGGCAAGTGTCCGGCACGGATGTTGACCTGAACCGAGGGCAGCAGCAGTCGCGGCGCGGCCAGGCCCTTGTCGCGCTCGGTACGCATGGCGACGAAGGCCGCTTCATCGACCCCGTCGTGGATGTGGATGTTGCGCGATCGCTGCTCGGCCACGGTGGTTTCCCAGGCGAACTCGTCACGGCCCGGCGCCTTGTAGTCATGGCACATGAACAGCCGGGTTTCGGGCGGCAGGGAGAGGATCCGGCGGATCGATTGATAGAGCTCGGCCGCATTGCCGCCGGGAAAGTCAGTCCGGGCCGTGCCATAGTCAGGCATGAACAGCGTATCGCCGACGAACACGGCATCGCCCACCTTGTAAACAACGCAGGCCGCCGTGTGCCCCGGGGTGTGCAGCACCTCGACGGTCAATTCGCCGAGCTTGAAGGTCTGGCCATCCGTGAACAGGTCATCGAACTCGGCCCCGGTGCCGGATACGTCCGGCGCATTGAACACACCCGCGAAGACTTGCTGGACCTCGCCAATGTGCGCGCCGATCCCCACCCGCGCCCCGGTGCGGGCCTTGATCAGCGGCGCGGCGGACAAGTGATCGGCATGGGCGTGGGTTTCCAGCACGCGGGTGATCCGCCACCCGCCCGCCGCAGCGGCGGCGAGCACGGCCTCGGCCGAGCCGGTCGAAACCCGACCTGATGCCGAATCGAAATCGAGCACCGGATCGATGACGGCCGCCTCCCCGGTGGCCGGATCGCCAACCAGGTAGGTTACGGTGAAGGTCGGTTCATCAAAGAAAGCCTGGATATGCGCGGGCTCAGTCATGGTATGACTCCTTTGGGCTTGACATATATAAGCGCTTTCTTATTTAGCAAGTACTAATCTTGGAGCGCCAAGGTTTTCCAACTGATGGAACCATATCATGACCTTGACCCGTATCACCCCTGAAGAAGCCCGCGCCCGGATCGCTGCCGGCGCGGCGCTGATCGACATTCGCGATCCCGATGAACACGCTCGCAGCCGCATCCCCGGCGCGCTGAATGCGCCCGTGGGTACCCAGCCCCAGTTGGGAGAGGTTCCGGCGGTGATCTATCACTGCCGCTCGGGCATGCGCACCGATGCCAATGCGGCGCGCCTGGCCGCGGCCAGCCCGTGCGAAGCCTATCTGCTGGAAGGCGGGATCGAAGCCTGGCGCGCAGCCGGCCTGCCGGTGATCGACGATGCCAAGGCGCCGCTGGAAATCATGCGCCAGGTCCAGATCGCCGCCGGCCTGCTGGTGCTGACCGGGGTCGTCCTGTCGCTGACCGTCGCTCCGGCCTGGATCGGGCTCAGCGCCTTCGTCGGCGCGGGCCTGACCTTCGCCGGGGCAACCGGCTGGTGCGGTATGGCCAAACTGCTGGCCGTGATGCCGTGGAACCGGCGCGCGGCGGCCTGATCCGGTGGACCCGGCCACCACCCTTGCCGCGATAGCCGCCGGGGCGGCGATCGGTCTGGTCCTTGCCCTGGTCGGTGGGGGCGGATCGATCCTGGCCGTACCGCTGCTGGTCTATCTGGTCGGGGTAGATTCGCCCCACGCCGCGATCGGCACGGCGGCGGTTGCTGTCGCGCTAAACGCCGCCAGCAGCCTCGCCGGGCACGCCCGCAACGGCAATGTCAAATGGCCCTGTGCCCTGACTTTTGCCGGGGCTGGGGTAATCGGCGCGGCGCTGGGGGCCGAAGCGGGCAAGGCGATGGACGGCGCGCGGCTGCTGGCCCTGTTCGGCGGACTGATGGTGCTGGTGGGCCTCTCGATGCTGCGCCCGCGCAGAACCGCCGACAATCCCGACGTGCGGCTGGAACGCAGCACCGCCTCGGTCCTGCTGCCGCGCCTGGTGCCGACCGGGCTTGGCGTGGGCGCGCTGGCCGGGTTCTTCGGCATCGGCGGCGGCTTCCTGATCGTGCCGGGGCTGGTCATGGCCACGCGGATGCCGCTGCGGATCGCGGTCGGCACTTCGCTGGTGGTGGTCACCGCCCTGGGGCTGACCACGGCCACGTCCTATGCCCTGTCGGGCTATGTCGACTGGGGACTGGTCGGGCTGATGGTGATCGGCGGGCTGATCGGCGCAGGGATCGGCATTCCGCTGGGCAAACGGCTGGCCAACCGCAAGCGCGCAATGGAACTGGGCTTTGCCACGCTGGTGATCGTGATCGGGGTTTACGTGATCGTCCGGGGCCTGGCCTAGACCGACAGCCTAGTTGCTGACCACCGGCTTGGGCGTGACCGCCTCGGCCGTCACCACTTGCCGGGCGGGACCTTGCTGGATCGCGGCGGCCAGATCGCGCGCCGGGGCGCAGCTCTTGCCGCACAGCTGCTCAAGCCTCGCCAGATTGCGGCGGGCCCGCTCGGTCGCGCCCTTTTCGACCAGCGCCTGCCCTTCCCCGGCGATGGCATAGAGATTGTCCGGCTCACGCTCCAGCGCCTCGCGGTAATAGCGCAGCGCCTTGCCCTGCATGCCCTGCTTGCGGGTCGCCTCGGCCAGGTTGAGCAGGATCGCGATATGGCCGGGCTGCAGCGCGAAAGCGGCTTCATAGGCGTCGATCGCGCCATTGGCATCGCCCGCCGCCAGTGCCTTGCGCCCTTCCGCCACCAGCAGCGCCGCGCGCGGATCGAGCGGACTGGGGGGCGCAGACTGGCCCACGCTGGCCGTTACCGTCGCCAGCAACGACATGGCGAGGGCAGCGGGGGTAAAGCGCATCAATTGCTCCCGAAGGTCAGGCATCGCGTCGACCGGCTTAACACGGCTTGGCGAAGCAGGCGATGAAAAAGCCATCGGTGCCATCGCCATGCGGGGATAACCGCAGCCCCGGCCCGCGCGGCTCACCCGCCCCCAGCGCCAGCGGCAGGGCTTGCCAGCCGGGGTGCCGGGCCAGGAAGGCTGCGGCCTGCCCCGCCCCTTCGGCATCGAGCAGCGAACAGGTGACAAAGCCGAGCCGCCCGCCGGGGCGCAGCAGCGTGGCCGCCAGGTCCAGCAAGCGCGCCTGGATCGCGGCATAACGCGCCAGCTGATCAGGCGTCAGCCGCCAGCGCGCTTCGGGATTGCGGCGCCAGGTGCCGGTGCCCGAGCACGGCGCATCGACCAGCACGGCATCCACGCTGCCCGCCAGGTCGGCCAGCGCCGCACCTTCGCGCCCGGTATCGAGCAGCCGGGTTTCGATGATCGACACCCCGGCGCGGACCGCGCGTGGTTCCAGCCGCGAGAGGCGCGCGCGGTCGGTATCCGAGGCGATCAGCCGCCCCCGGTCGGCCATTTCGGCCGCCAGGGCCAGCGTCTTGCCGCCCGCCCCGGCGCAGAGGTCCACCACCAGTTCGCCCGGCTGCGCGGCCAGCGCGGCGCAGGCCAGTTGCGAGCCGGTATCCTGCACTTCGATCTGGCCGGATTGGTAGGCTTCCCAGCTTTCGACATTGGTGCCATGCGGCAGCCGCAGGCCGGTGGGGGCCACTGTCGGCACGGCCGTCTCGGGCAGCTCCAGCGTCGCCCGGTCGGCCTTGAGCGTGTTGACCCTCAGGTCCAGCGGCGCGCGGTCAAGCAGGGCCAGTGCGGCATCGCCCGCGATCCCGCTTTCGGCCAGCGCCGCCTCAAGCCAGGCCGGGGCTACCCCACCCACCGCTACCGGCTCGCCATCGCGGATCGGCGCGGGGCCATGGCCCTGCCCATCGAACAGGGCGGCAAGATTGGGGTCATTTTCCGCCAGCCGCAACAGCGCCGCCCGGCCCGATGGCGGCACCGGGCCGCAGGCGCGGATCGCGGCATAGGCCAGCTCGCGCACGGCGCGGCGATCCTTGCTGCCGGCAAAGCGCCGGGTGCGGAACCAGTCGGCAATGATCCGGTCGGCCGGGGCGCCATTGCTCCGCGCGGCGGCGATCACCAGGTCGAGGATCTCGATCGCGGCCTGGACCCGCGCGGCCGGGGTCATGGCCGCGTCACAGCTTGTAGTTCGGCGCCTCGCGGGTGATCGTCACGTCGTGGACGTGGCTTTCCTTGAGGCCCGCGTTGGTGATGCGCACGAAATTGGCGCGGGTCCGCAGGTCCTCGATCGTGGCCGAGCCGGTATAGCCCATCGCCGCCTTGATCCCGCCGACCAGCTGGTGGACGACATCCTTGGCGTGGCCCTTGTAGGGCACCTGGCCCTCGATCCCTTCGGGCACCAGCTTCATCTGGTCCTTGATGTCGCCCTGGAAATAGCGGTCCGCGCTACCCCGGCCCATCGCGCCGACCGAACCCATGCCGCGATACGACTTGTAGGCGCGGCCCTGGTAGAGGAAGGTCTCGCCCGGCGCTTCCTCGGTCCCGGCCAGCATCGAGCCGACCATGATGGTTGAGGCCCCGGCAGCCAGCGCCTTGGCCGCATCGCCCGAAGTCCGCAGGCCGCCATCAGCGATAATCGGCGTCTTGCTGTCGGCAGCGGCACGCGCGGCTTCCATGATCGCAGTTAGCTGCGGCACGCCAACGCCCGCCACGACGCGCGTGGTGCAGATCGAACCCGGCCCGATCCCCACCTTGACCGCATCGGCCCCGGCATCGATCAGCGCCCGCGTGGCTTCATAGGTTGCCACGTTACCGGCGATAACCTGGGCCGAATTGGACAGCTTCTTCACCCGCTCCACCGCGCGGGCCACGTCCTTGTTGTGGCCGTGAGCGGTATCGATGATCACCACGTCGCATTCGGCGGCCAGCAGCGCCTCGGTCCGTTCGAAGCCCTTGTCGCCCACCGTGGTCGCGGCGGCAACACGCAGGCGCCCGGCGGCATCCTTGGTCGCGTCGGGATAGGTCACGGCCTTTTCCATGTCCTTGACCGTGATCAGGCCGGTGCAGTGGAAGTTTTCATCCACCACCAGCAGCTTTTCGATCCGGCGCTGGTGCAGCAGGCGCTTGGCTTCTTCCTGGCTGACGCCGGGGCGCACAGTGGCGAGGTTCTCGTGCGTCATCAGCTCGCGCACGGGCTGCATGGGATTGTCGGCAAAGCGCACATCGCGGTTGGTCAGGATGCCGACCAGCCGGCCACCGGCCTCGACCACCGGGATGCCGGAAATGCGGTTGGCTTCCATCAGCGCGCGCGCTTCGCCCAGCGTGGCTTCCGGGCCGATGGTGATCGGGTTGACCACCATGCCGCTTTCGAAGCGCTTCACCGCGCGGACGGCAGCGACCTGTTCCTCGATCGTCAGGTTGCGGTGGAGCACGCCGATCCCGCCCAGCTGGGCCATGACGATCGCCATGTCGGCCTCGGTCACGGTGTCCATTGCGGACGAGATCACCGGAATGTTGAGCCCGATCTGCGCGGTCAGCCGTGTGCTGGTGTCCGCCATCGAGGGCAGGATGTCGGATTCGGCCGGACGCAGCAGCACGTCGTCGAAGGTGAGGCCAAGGGGAATGTCCATGAGTGCCACTTTGCGCCTGTTTGGGAAGATTCGTGGCGGCCCATGTAACCGCACTCCCCCGATTGGGCTAGTGCCTCATTTCGCGGGGGACGGCACCTTGCGCGGGTCGGCAAAGTGGCGGACCAGGGCGACGTGGAACAGCACGTCCTCGGCCGTGCCCGACAGGTCGAGGCCGGGCTTCACCTGGTCGGTCGGGCGATGGTAATCGGTTTCGAAGAACCGCTCGACCCGCGCGATGTCGGACCAGCTCGACGAGACCATCACGGTCGGCACGTCGTGGCCCAGCAGGGCCCAGCCATCCTGCCGCTGGATATAGGCATTGGCGGCATCGCCCGGCACGACCTTGCGCTTCTGCGTCTTGGCCACGGCCAGAATCCCGTCATCGAGCGGGGTCAGGCCGCGCCCGACGATGCCCAGCGGCGTCCCGCGCGGGGCCAGGGCAAAGCTGTCGATATTGAAGGCCGCGACGATCTGTGAAAGCGGCAGCGGTGGGTTTTCGGCAAAGGCGTGGGCGCCGAGCAGACCGATTTCCTCGGCGGTTGTCGCCAGGAAATAGACATCGCGATCCAGTTGCGGCCCGTTCGCCAGCCGCCGGGCAATCTCGGTCAGCGCGGCGAGGCCGCTGGCATTGTCGATCGCGCCGTTGCAGATCTGGTTCTCCGCCGCATCCTCGGCACAGCGGCCGAAGTGGTCCCAGTGCGCCAGCAGCAGCACGGCGCCCGCTTCGGGGCGGCGCCCCGGCAGGCGCGCGATCACGTTGTGCGTGTTGATCCGCGTCTCGCGCGTGGTGGCCTCCAGCGTCACCGTCAGATCGACGGGACGCGGCGCAAAGCCTGGTTCGGCCGCAAGGGCCGTGAGGCTGGCCAGCGATACGCCGCTGTCGGCCAGCACCCGGTCAAGGCCCTCGGCCGTGATGAAGGCTTCAAGATCGCCGCCCAGTTCCTCGGTCGCCAGAGCATAGCCCGAGCGGCCGCGCCGGGCCTTGACCTGCTCCAGGGTGCGTTCCCCGTCCAGCACGGTCATCACCGCCGCCGCCCCCGCCTTCAGCAGAGCGTTCTGGCGGTCCGAATTGTCGCGCCCGTCATCCAGCAACAGTGCCACCCGCCCGGCCAGTTCGGCCCGGCCGGCATCCTCCACCCCGCGCCCCAGGAACAGGACCGGCGCGTTTTCCAGCAGGGTGCGCTTGCCCGAAGTGAACACCTCGACCGAACCGGGCGGCACGAACAGTCGCCGCCCCTTGCGGCTGAACGCGGCATTGCTGCTGGCCGGTTCGCGCGCAACCAGCCGGACCGGCGCGAACCAGGCATTGGCGGGATCGTTGGTGCCGGATTCGAGGCCGATATCGAACCATTGTCGGCCGAGGTAACGCAGGGTCTTGGCCTCACCCTCGGTACCAGGTTCGCGGCCTTCGTAGGCATCGCTGGCCAGTTCGGTTACGTGGGCCAGCAGGGCGGCTTCCAGCGCCTTGTCGCGCCGCTGGGCATTGGCGGGGGCGGAAACCAGCGTTGCGGCCATCGTCGCGGCCAGCAGGGCCAGCGCCAATCGGTTCATCGCTCCCAAAAAACGCTTCATCGCCCCGTAGTCCTACATCAGGCCCACCGCGCGACAAGCGGCTTCGCATCACCGCCGTGCAGATAAGTTGCGGTGGTGGCAGGAAAGTTACACCCGCCACCTGAACCCGCGATTAGGAAGTCTACCTATTCGGCAGTCCAGCCACCATCCATGGAGTAATTCCCGCCGGTCATGTTGCCGGCTTCCGGTCGGCAGAGGAATACCGCGAGCGCGGCCACTTCCGCGGGCTGGACGAAGCGCTTGGTCGGCTGCTTGGCCAGCAGCACGTCGTTGATCACCGCCTCGCGGCTGAGCCCACGGGTCTTCATCGTGTCGGGAATCTGGTTCTCGATCAGCGCGGTCCAGACATAGCCGGGGCTGATGCAGTTGGCGGTGATCCCGCTGGTCGCCAGTTCCAGCGCCAGCGACTTGGTGAAGCCGGCCACGGCATGCTTAGTCGCCACATAGGGCGCTTTGAAAGGCGAGGCGACCAGGCTGTGTGCCGATGCGGTCGAGATGATCCGGCCCCAGCCGCGCGCCTTCATCCCCGGCACGGCGAGGCGGCAGGCATGGAACACGGCCGAAAGGTTGAGCGCGACGATCGCGTCCCACTTGTCGACCGGGAATTCGTCAACCGGGGCCACGTGCTGCATCCCGGCATTGTTGACCAGGATATCGATCTCCCCCGCCCCGGCGATCAGCGCCTCGACCCCGGCGGGGGTCATCAGGTCGGCGGCGACGTGGCGCGCATTCAGTTCGGCGCAGAGCGCGGCAATTTCCTCGTCCGAACCAAAGCCCGACAGCACCACTTCGGCGCCCTCGGCCGCCATGGCGCGGGCGATGGCGAGGCCAATGCCCGAGGTGGAACCCGTTACCAGCGCGCGTTTGCCCTTCAGAAACATGCTCGACTCCGATTGCCTGATGACTATGCCCTGGTTTCCATGCGGTGGGCAGGCGCACCTGTCCAGCGCGAAGGAGAGCCGGCCCCGGACTCTTGCCGACAATCCTGGACACGCCTAGGCTGACTTGCTCAGGCAGGGGATTGATGGAGAACCGACACGATGCGCCCTGCATTGCTGATGACCCTGGCCCTGATTTTTCCCGCCCCGCTCGCCGCGCAGGAGAGCAAGCCCCAGGAACCGGAAAAGCCGATTACCGAGCGCAGCCCGACCATGGGCGATGCGGTGGCAACGCCCGCTTCGGACCTCAACCTCAAGAAGGATGCGATCCCGCCCTTGCTGATTTCCGCGCAAGAGCGGCCCTATGACCTGGCGAGGCTGAAGCGGTGCACCGATATTGCCGCCGCCGTGGGCGAACTGGATGCCGTACTCGGCCCCGATATCGACCTGCCGCAGGATGCCGCGCGCCGCACCAGCGCGGGCAGTGTCGCCCAGGCGGCGGTCGGTTCGTTCATCCCCTTTCGCGGCCTGATCCGCGAGATCAGCGGGGCCAACGAATCCCAGCGCAAGCTGCAAGCCGCTGTCCAGGCCGGGATCGCCCGCCGGTCCTTCCTGAAGGGTGTGGGCGGCGCGCGGGGTTGCCGCTATCCGGCGAGCCCGGCCAGTGCGGCCGACATCGCGGCGCTGACTGCCCCGGTGGCCGACCCCAAGGCCACGCCAGCACGAACCGCCGCGGCCCAGTCGCCCGCCAAGCCGGGGACCACTGCCAGCCCCAAGGGTGTCACTTACGTCTCGCAGCCCGTTGTCCAGCCAACCCGCAAGCGCAAGAAGTAGCTTCCCCCTGCCCCGGCGCTGGGCTAGCCCAAGCGCGATGCGCCTGACCGATTGCCACAACATCGCCGATTTCCGCGAGCTGGCCCGCCGCCGCCTGCCCTGGCCGGTGTTCGATTACATCGATGGTGCGGCGGACGATGAAGTTACCAAGGTGCGCAACACCAGCGCCTTTGATCAGGCCGACCTGGTGCCGGACGTGCTGGCCGGGGTGGCCGAGATCGATACCTCGATCACGCTGATGGGTCGCAAGTCTACGCTGCCGCTGATGCTGTCCCCCACCGCGCTGCAACGGGTGTTCCACTGGCAGGGCGAACGGGCCGTAGCCAAGGCGGCGGAAAAGCATGGCCTGTGGTTCGGCATCTCCAGCCTCGCCACGGTCAGCATCGAGGAGACGGCGGCGCTGACCAAGGGGCCCAAGCTGTTCCAGCTCTATGTCCACAAGGACAAGGGCCTCAATCGCTCGATGATCGAACGCTGCCAGGCGGCGCAGTTCGATTGCATCGCGCTGACGGTCGACACGATCGTTTCCGGCAAGCGCGAACGTTGCGCCCGTTCGGGCTTCACCAGCCCGCCCAAGTTCACCGCGCGCAACCTGCTGGGCTATGCGATGAAGCCGCGCTGGGGGCTGGATTACCTGCTGCGCGAGAAGTTCAGCCTGCCCAACCTCGATACCCATGTAGTCGAAGGGACGGGCGAGGCCGTTTCGATCGCGGGCTATTTCAACACCATGCTCGACCAGTCGATGGACTGGCACACCGCCGCCGACATCCGCGCACAGTGGGGCGGCACTTTCTGCCTGAAAGGCGTGATGAGCGCCGCCGACGCGCGCCGCGCGGTCGAGATCGGCGCCGACGCGATCATGATCTCGAACCACGGCGGGCGCCAGCTGGACGGCAGCCGCGCCCCCTTCGACCAGCTGCGCGAAATCGTCGATGCCGTGGGCGGCGAGATCGAGATCATCTGCGATGGCGGGGTGCGGCGCGGCACCCATGTGCTGAAAAGCCTGTGCGCCGGGGCCACGGCGGCATCGGGCGGGCGGCTCTATCTCTATGCCCTGGCCGCCGCTGGGCAGGATGGGGTCGAACGCGCGATCATGCTGCTGAAGGACGAGATCGAGCGCGGCATGAAGCTGATGGGCGTGACCCGGGTAGACCAGCTCACGCCCGACCGGCTGCGCTGGCGCTGACGGCAAAACGGGGGCGGATTGCTCCGCCCCCGCCGCTCCTGGCAGGACTGCAAAGGGGCTAGCTTCAACCCTGCTTGGACATCTTGGCGATCTGCTCGTCGAGGCTCTTGAGCACGCGCTCCTTGATCTCGGCCGACAGTTCCTTGTTCTCGGACATCCGCTCGCGCGCCTGCTTCATCGCTTCGAGTGCCATGGCCGGCGTGCCGCCCTTGTTGCAGAAGCGCATCTTGACGACCTGGCGCTTGCCATCCTTTTCGGTCTCCTCGGTCACGCCGCCGCTTTCGCCGCCATCGGCGCAGGCCAGCATATTGCCGTGCGAGACGACCGCGAAGGAACCCGGCTTGCCGTCCTTGTTGCGGAAGGTCATGACCGAAGCGGCCGGATCGCTCGAGATATCGACCGAATCCCCGCTCATCACGATCACGCGGCGGCGCTCACCAGGCTTGCCGTCTTCGGCGGCGTGGTCACCGTGCTTTTGCACCATGGTAACGATCTTCCGGCGGCCTTCGCCGTCCTTGCCGGTACCGGTCCAGACCATCGCCTCGGCATCCTTCATGCTGGCTTCGGCCCTGGCGATGCGTTCCTGCACTTCGGCATCGGTCAGCGGCTTCGCGGTCTTGAGCACGATGGTCTTGCCATCCTTTTCGATCACGCGGGTGGCCAGCTTCGGGTCCTTGGGATCGGCACCATCGGGATGATCGACGATCACGATCTCCTTGCGGGTTTCGACCTTCGGCTTGGCCGGTTCGGCCGGATCGGCGGCGGCATAGGAAATCGAGGCGGTCAGCGGCAGGGCCAGGCCGGCAGCGGCCAGCAGCAGGCCACCAAGGCGGCGCCGCGCGGGGGTGGGATCGGACATGGTGAGGCTCCTCAAACGATGGACGACGGATGCTTCGCCCACGACCGGACAGGCCAGCGAAGCGGCAATCGAAACCCGCGGGGCGCGGGCAAAATCGGCAATCAGCGCGCCATAGGCGGCGCGGGTGGCGCGATCGCTCCCGGCGATCACGCGGGCATCGCAGGCAGCCTCCTGATCGCGCCGCAGGGCGCGCCAGGCCAGCCAGGCCAGCGGGTTGAACCAGTGCAGCGCCAGCAGCGGCTGCATCGCCATGTTGACCAGCAGATCGCGCCCGGCGTGGTGTTCCAGCTCATGCGCAATGGCCAGGTCACGCGCGGCACGATCGGACTGGGCCATGAAGCCCACCGGCAGGGCAATCACCTGGTCACGCACGCCAAAGGCCAGCGGGGTCGGGACGGCGGAGCTTTCGATCAGCCGGATCGACCCGACATCGCCAACCGGGCTGGCCTCGGCCAGGATCTCGCGGCGCAACCGGACATAGCCGGCGGCCCGCCAGCCCAGATAGGCCAGCGCCCCGCTCAGCCACAGCGCCAGGAGCAGCGGCTCGAGCCAGGCCAGGTCCAGCGCCGGTCCGGCCACCGGGGCCGCGGCAGCCGCCGGGGCAAGATCGATGGTCGTGGCCAACATCGGGGCTGCCTCGGGCCGGGCCGGGGCCGGCAGGACCAGCGGCGGGATCACCAGCCGCAGCAGCGGCAATGCCCACAGCGCATAGGCCATGCCCGGCCCGAAATGGCGCGAGACCGGCCCGCGCAGCACCAGCACCAGCGCGATCAGCGCGCCGGTGGCGATGAGGGTGTCGATAAGCCAGCTCATTTGCCCACCTCCTGGCCGCGAAGCTCCTTAAGCAAGGCTTCAATCTGGTTGAGGTCCTTGTCGGACAGCGCCTCGGCCTCGGCCAGGTGCGCGAACAGGCCAGCGGCCGAACCGCCGAACAGCCGCTCGACCAGCCGCTTCGATTCGCCAGTGGCAAATTCAGACCGGGCAATGCGTGGGCTATAGAGGAACCGCTTGCCGTCGGGCGCGGTCTCGACCGCCTGCTTGGCTACCAGCCGCGACAGCAGCGTCTTGACCGTGGGCAGGCCCCACCCGCGCGCCGGGGCCACCGCATCGGCCACCTCGTTCGCGGTGAGCGGGCTCTTGGCCCACAGCGCCTCCATCACGGCCTGCTCGGCCTCGGTAATCCGTTCATTCTGCGGCGAATCGTCCGCCATGAGCAAACCCCTCAATGTCTACACCCGTAATCGACTACGGTTGTAGACATGAAGCCCGGATGAACGGATTGCAAGCAGCCCTTCCCTTGACCTTGATCAATGGCGGTTCAGCTTCGTTCGGCTAGACGATGCAACAGCGGGACCGGGCCCCTCTGGCGACCGATTGGTCGTGATGTCGGACCGCATCGGGTGCGCCCGGTATCGGCTCGGCTTGCAGCGGAACCAGCGCACCTCGACCATCAGCTTGGCCTTGAGGATCACTGAACATGACCCAATCCACCCCCCGGCCGACCGTGATGCTTTATGCACCGGTCGAAACCTTCACGCTGGACAAAGGACCCACCGCACTGGCGCTCAACCTATGCGAACAGCATCGGATGGGCCTGACTGCCGTGATGCTTGCCGCGGCTGCCGCCATCGCCGCCAGCCCAAAGGGCCGGACTCACGATCAGCTGGTCGAGGACAGCGCCATGCTCGAGGCGCGCAACAAGGCAAATGCGGCGGCCCTTGCGCGGACCACGCAGGCGGCAGGTATCGATCTGGATACGATCACCGCAATCGATCACTCGCGCGGTTTCATCCCCTTCGTCGATGACCACGCCCGGCTGCACAGCCTGACCATCATCGGCACCTGCGACGATGGGTTGCTGGGCGAGCGGATGGTGGCAGAAGGCCTGCTGTTCGAATCGGGGCGGCCGGTCCTGCTGGTTCCGCGCGATCACAGCGCTGCCTTCTCTGCCCGCAAGATCGCGGTGGCCTGGGACAACAGCCGGCCCGCTGCCCGCGCGCTGGGCGATGCACTGGCCGTGCTGCCGGGGGTTGCTGAGGTGGTGTTTTTGACCATCGGTGACGAGAAGGAGATCGCAACCAGCATATCGACCGACGAACAACTGCGCGCCATGACACGGCGCGGGCTGATCGCCACACATGCTCAGCACAACAAGGGCAAGCGCACCATCGGCGCAGCGCTGCAGGACGCCGCACTTGAAGCGGGCTCGGACCTGCTGGTCATGGGCGCCTATGGCCATTCCCGCCTGCGGCAATTCATCCTGGGCGGCGCCACTTTGGGCGTGCTTGGCAACCTGCGGCTGCCGGTGCTGATGGCGCATTGATCCGGAACGAAAAGGGCCGGGGTGCTGCCACCCCGGCCCTTCTGTTTTCGACGCCTGAACGGGCGGATCAGTACACCCGCTTCTTCGGCTTGATGTATTCCACGTCGTCGGTCAGCGTGAATTCGTGGACCGGGCGGTAATCGATCTTCACTTCGCCGCCCTTGCCGCCCCAGCCGTCGAACCAGGCGGCAGTGTGCTTCATCCAGTTGGCGTCGTCGCGGTCCGGGAAGTCCTCGTGCGCGTGGGCGCCGCGCGATTCCTTGCGGTTATGCGCGGAATGCAGCGTGACCGAGGCCTGGCTGATCAGGTTGTCCAGCTCCAGCGTCTCGATCAGGTCGGAGTTCCAGATCAGCGAGCGGTCGGAAACCTGGACGTCTTCCATCCGCTTGTAGATCGCGGCCAGCTTGTCCTTGCCTTCGGCCATCAGCTCGTCGGTGCGGAACACGGCGGCATGCATGGACATCGTGCGCTGCATCTCGGTGCGGATCTGCGCCGTGGGCGAGCCGCCCTTGGCGTGGCGGAAGTGATCGAGCCGGCCCAGCGCCATGTCGGCCGAATCCTTCGGCAGATCGGGCTTGGCGGTGCCGGGCTTGACATTGTCGCGCAGATAATGGCCGGTGGCGCGGCCGAAAACCACGAGGTCGATCAGCGAGTTCGAGCCCAGGCGGTTGGCGCCGTGGACCGAAACGCAGGCCGCCTCGCCCACCGCGAACAGGCCTTCGACCGGGGTTTCCGGATCGCCATCGGGGCCGATGGTCATCACGCGGCCGTGATAGTCACAGGGGATGCCGCCCATGTTGTAGTGCACGGTCGGCACCACGGGCAGCGGCTGGCGGGTCAGGTCGACGCCGGCAAAGATCTTGCCGCTTTCGGTGATCCCCGGCAGGCGTTCGCCCAGCACCTTGGGATCGATGTGATCGAGGTGCAGGAAGATATGGTCCTTGTTCGGGCCAACGCCGCGCCCTTCGCGGATTTCCAGCGCCATCGAGCGCGATACCACGTCGCGGCTGGCAAGGTCCTTGGCCGAAGGGGCATAGCGTTCCATGAACCGCTCGCCTTCGGAGTTAGTCAGGTAGCCGCCCTCGCCGCGCGCGCCTTCGGTGATCAGCACGCCCGCGCCATAGATGCCGGTCGGGTGGAACTGCACGAATTCCATGTCCTGCAGCGGCAGGCCGGCGCGCAGCACCATGCCGCCGCCATCGCCGGTGCAGGTGTGGGCCGAAGTGGCGGTGTAATAGCAACGGCCATAGCCACCCGTCGCCAGCACCACGGCATGGCTGCGGAAGCGGTGGATCGAACCGTCATCAAGGCAGATCGCGATCACGCCGACGCACTTGCCGCCGTCCATGATCAGGTCAATCGCGAAGTATTCGATGAAGAAGTCCGCGTCGTATTTCAGGCTCTGCTGGTAGAGCGCGTGCAGCATGGCGTGGCCGGTGCGGTCCGCCGCAGCGCAGGTGCGCTGCACCGGCGGGCCTTCGCCCATGTTCTGCATGTGCCCGCCGAACGGGCGCTGGTAGATCGTGCCATCGGGGTTGCGCGAAAACGGCACGCCCGCGTGCTCCAGCTCGTAAACCGCGGCCGGGGCTTCGCGCACCATGTATTCGATCGCATCCTGGTCACCCAGCCAGTCCGACCCCTTAACGGTGTCGTACATGTGCCAGGTCCAGTGGTCCGGCGTGTTGTTGCACAGCGAGGCCGCAATTCCGCCCTGCGCCGCCACGGTGTGGCTGCGGGTGGGGAACACCTTGGTGATGCAGGCCGTCTTCAGCCCGGCTTCGGCGCTGCCCATCGTGGCGCGCAGGCCCGAACCGCCCGCGCCGACAACCACCGTGTCATAGACGTGGTCGATGATCTTGTAGGCGGCACTCATGCAGCGGCTCCCAGAGCAATGCGGACAATGGCGAACAGGCCGAAGGCGGCCCCGGCGAAAGTGGCAAGGTTAAGCAGCGCCATGGCAGCAAACTTGTTGGCGTGTTCGTGGACATAGTCCTCGATCAGCACCTGCAGCCCCAGCCGCGCGTGCCAGAAGGTGCAGAGCACGAACAGCGCGATCCCCGTGGCGCTGAGCGGCTGGGCCGCCCAGGCCTTCACCGTCTTGAACGCCAGGTCAGGCAGGCCGACCAGCGCGAACAGCAGCCACAGGCCGAGGATCAGGTTTCCGATCGCGGTGAAGCGCTGGATCAGCCAGTGATGCGATCCCGAATGCGCCGAACCCAGCGCCCGGACGCGGCCGATATTGGTTCCGTTACCCATCGTTTCCGTCCCTCTCAGCGCAGCAGGATATAGGCCCAGGTGGCGCCGGTCAGCGCCAGGGCAATCAGCGGGGTCAGCACCGACCACAGCGCGTTGTTCTTCAGTTCATAGCCCGCGCCGATATCCAGCACGAAGTGGCGCAGGCCCGAGGCCATGTGATTGAAGAAGGCCCAGGTCAGGCCGACCAGCACGACCTTGCCATACCAGGCCGAGGCATGGGCAGTGAACGCGGCATAGCTCGCCTCGCCTCCGGCCAGCGCGCCCAGCCACCACACCAGCACGGCCAGGCCGACCAGCGCCAGGCCATCGCCCGAAACGCGGTGGAGGATCGAGACCAGCATGGCCGGCCCCCATTTCCAGATCTGCAGGTGCGGCGAAATCGGACGGTTGCTGGCTCCGGCCATGCGAGCGGTTCCCTGTGCTGTCTTGCGATGGCTCGTGCCACCCTTGCGCCATTCCCCTTAGTCAAAACGATGCACGGTGCAAGCGGCGGCTTGGCGCACCTGCACCAAAGCCCTAGAGCGGGGCCATGACCACACTGACCGCACTCGTCACCGGATCATCGCGCGGGATCGGCGCCGCGATCCGCACCGCGCTCTCCGCGCGCGGCATCCAGGTGATCGGCCATGCCACCCGGGCGATCGACGCCGACACGATTGGCGCGGACCTGACCGATCCCACCGCCGCCGGGCGGATCTGGGAAGCTGCCCTTGAACGCGGCCATGGCCGGATCGACGTGCTGATCAACAATGCCGGGCAGTTTCAGGCCAATCCGATCGGCCTGTCCGACATCGTATGGCTGGACAACTGGGAAGATGCGCTGCGGATCAACCTGACCGCCGCCGCCGAACTATCCCGCTTTGCAGTGCGCCACTGGCTGGAGGACGGGCGAGCGGGCCGGATCGTCCACGTCGCCAGCCGCGCTGCCTATCGCGGCGATTCGCCCGACCACTGGCACTATGCCGCCGCCAAGGCCGGGATGATCGGCCTGCACAAGACCATTGCCCGGCAATATGCGGCGCGCGGCATCATGAGCTATGCGATCTGCCCGGGCTTTACCGATACGGCGATGGCCGGGGATTACCTCGCCAGCCGGGGCGGACCGGGGCTGCTGGCCGATATCCCGCTGGGCCGGGTGGCAACGCCGGAAGAGATCGCGACCATGGCCGTGTTCTGCGCGCTCGATGCGCCCGAAAGCATGACCGGGGCGGTGCTCGATGCCAATGGAGCCAGCTATGTCCGTTAAGCCTGTCCTCGCCGCGCTTGCCGGCCTGGCACTCGGAACTCCGGCGGCCAGCCAGCCGTTGCTGCCGCGCCCCGGGGCCGATCGCAACATCGCCGCCGCCTGTGCCGGGCGCGATGGCTGGGCCGATCCGGCACCGCCCGCGCGGGTATTCGGCAATACCTACTACGTCGGCACCTGCGGGATCACGGCGTTGCTGGTGGAAACGCCGGCGGGGCTGGTGCTACTCGATGGCGGAGTGCCCGAAGCGGCCGAGCTGGTGCTGGCCAATGTCCGCAAGCTGGGTTTTTCGCCCCGCCTGATCCGCTGGATCCTGGTCAGCCATGAACATTATGACCATGCTGGGGGCCTGGCCGAAATCCAGCGCCAGACCGGTGCGCGGATCGTCGCCGGGCCGAACCAGGCCACCATGCTGCGCACCGGCCAGCCCGATCCGGCCGACCCGCAAGCCCCGCTGCTGGTCAAGGAGCCGATGCTGCCGGTCAAGGTCGATCGCATCCAGCCCCACGCCAGCAGGTTGATGGTAGGCGTGACGGGCTTCACCGCCTGGGCCACGCCGACGCACTCCCCCGGCTCGACCAGCTGGACCTGGCGCGAATGCGAAGGCGCGGTCTGCCGGACCATTGCCTATGCCGACAGTGCCAGCACAGTTTCCGCCGATGGCTATCGCTTCAGCGACAACCCGCAGCGTGTGGCCGCAGCGCGCCAGGGGCTGGCGGTGATCGCGGGCCTGCCCTGCGATATCCTGATCACCCCGCATCCTGCAGCCAGCGATCTGTTCCCGCGTCTGTCCGGCGCCAAGCCGCTGGTCCAGTTCGGTGCCTGCCGCAGCTATGCCGCCGCTGCCACCGAACAGTTCGAGGCGCGGCTGGCCGAGGAAGCGGCCGAGAAGAAGAAGACCCGGCCCAAGTGACCAGCTGGAAACTGACCGCCCTGGCCCCCCGCCCGGTGATCGAGGCGGCCCTGCTGGCCCACGAGGATGCGTGGGACTGGGATCCCGACATCGTCATTTCGGGCAGCGAGATCGCCGAGGACAAGCCCGACGACTGGCAGCTGGAAGCCTGGCTGCCGCGCAAACCGACCAAGGCCGACAAGGCGGCGGTCCTCGCCCTGTTTTCCGGAACCCCGCCGAAACTGGCAATCGAGCAGTTGCCCAAAACCGACTGGCTGACCGCCAGCCAGCAGGGGCTGGAGCCGATCCGCGCCGGAGTGTTCCACGTCCATACGCCCGAACACCCGCCGCTGGCCGCACCGGGCTTGCGCGATTTCTGCATTCCCGCCAGCCAGGCTTTCGGAACCGGCCAGCACGCCACCACCGCCGGGTGCCTCGCCATGCTGACCCATATGAAGCGGCAGGGCGTGGTGGTGAAGAACTGCGCCGATATCGGCACCGGCACCGGCTTGCTGGCCTTTGCCGCGCTGCACCTCTGGCCGCGCGCCCTGGCCACGGCGAGCGATATCGACGCGGTCTGCGTCGGCGTGGTGCAGGATAACGCTGTCAGCAATGCCGTGCCGCTGGGCGCGCGGGCGGGTGAGCTGACCATGCTGGTGGCCGATGGCATGGAGCATCCGCTGCTGGCGGCGCGCGGGCCTTATGACCTGATCATCGCGAATATCCTGGCGGGGCCGCTGATCGGCCTCGCGCCCGATTTCGCCCGGCATATGGTGCCGGGTGGGCACCTGTTGCTGGCGGGCCTGCTCGAAACACAGGAAGCCCAGGTGCGGCGCGCGGCGCGCCGCGCTGGCCTCAGGCTGGCGGCGCGGCTGGTCAATGGCGACTGGTCGATCCTGTGGCTGCGGAAGCGCGCGGGGCGCCCCGGCCAGGCCCCCGACTGGGCGAAGCGCTGGTAGCCGGGTGAGCCTGCGCGATTTCCTGCTGCTGGTCGGGATCTGCCTGATCTGGGCGACCAACAACGTGGTCAGCAAGGTCGTGGTCAGCGACTGGCAGGTGCCGCCACTGCTCTATGCCGCCGTGCGCTTCGTCCTGGTCGCCGCGCTTACCCTGCCCTGGCTGCGCCCGATTCCGCGCCCGGCCTGGCGGATCGTCACGGTCGGCCTGCTGATGGGCGGGGGCAGCTTCGCCCTGCTGTTCATGGCCTTGCAAACCGTCTCGCCCTCGGCTGCGGCAGTGGTCAGCCAGGCCGGGGTGCCGATCACCACCCTGCTGTCGATCCTTATCCTGGGCGAGCGGATCCACTGGCGTCGGGGGCTGGGCATCACGCTGACCCTGATTGGGGTGCTGGTGGTGGTCTGGGAACCGGGCTTCGCGATTTCTGCCGGGCTGCTGCTGGTCCTCGCCGCCGCCGCCTCGGGCTCGCTCGGCGCGGTGCTGATGAAGCAGATGGGGGATATCGCCCCGCTGCGGTTCCAGGCCTGGGTCGGGATGAGCAGCGCGCTCCTGCTCGCCCCGCTTACCCTGGTGCTCGAAACGCCCGACTGGGGCCAGCTGGCGGCGGTGAAGTGGCAGTTCATGGCCGCAGTGGTGTTCTCGGCGCTGGTCGTTTCGGTCGGCGCGCACACGCTCTACTATGTGCTGATCGCCCGCTATGAAGCGAACCTGATCGCGCCGCTCACCCTGATCACCCCGCTCGCCACGATCGGCCTGGGGGTGGTGATCACCAACGACCAGCTCGACACGCAGATGATCGTCGGATCGGCCATCGCGCTCACCGGTGTGCTGATCGTCGCCCTCAGGCGCACCAAGGCCCCCATTGCCGAGGCGCAAGAGCACTCCTGAGTGCCGCCTGCGTGCTAACGGTGTGCCGGTGGCCTAACGCGCAAGTGCCGCTTCAAGCAGGTTCAGCGCGGCGCGGGTGAAGGCCGCCATGTTGGCGATCCGGTCATCGCTGGCGGTGGTGGTAACGCGGGTCAGCTCCACCCCCGGCCCCACTACTGCGCAGGCACTTTCGCCCGAAGCCACGCCCAGCGGATGGCGGCTGCCGCCAGCCGATCCGGTCTCGGCAATGCCCCAGTCCGCGCCGAAATTGTCACGGATCGCCCGGGCCTGGAGCAGGGCATATTCCGGCGTCGCCGATCGCATCCCCTCATAGGCCTCGCCCGGCAGGGCAAACAGCACGTCGCGGGCGCGGAACGAATAGACGATCCCCCCGCCGACATAGAATTTCAGCGCCCCCGGCACGGTCAGCAGCGCCGCGCCGATCAGCCCGCCGGTCGCGCCATCGGCCACCGCGATCTTCTCGCGCCGCGCCTTCAAGGCCTCGGCAATCCGCAGCGCCTGGGGGTTTAGTTCGTCCAGCATATCAGCCCGCCGCCCGCACGATTTCGGCCCAGGCAGCCTCGTCGATCACCTCGATCCCCAGTTCCTGCGCCTTCTTCAGCTTCGACCCCGCCCCCGGCCCGGCCACGACCAGGTCGGTCTTGGCCGAAACCGATCCCGCCGCCTTGGCTCCCAGCCGTTCGGCCTGGGCCTTGGCTTCGTCGCGGCTCATCGTCTCAAGCGCGCCGGTAAAGACCACCGTCTTGCCTGCCACGGCGCTGTCCTTCGTTTCGACCACATAGGGCGGCGGGGTGACTTCGGAGAGCAGGTCTTCCCAGACCACGACATTGTGCGGTTCGTGGAAGAAATCGCCCAGGGCCTCGGCCACGGCCGGGCCGATCCCGTCGATCCCGGTGAGGTCAGCCTGCGCCTCGGCATCGCCGCTCTGCGCCGCTTCGGCCACTTCGCGCAACCGTTCAAGCGTGGTGAACCGCTTGAGCAGGTCGCGCGCGGTCACCGCGCCGACATGGCGGATACCCAGCCCGAACAGCAGCCGCGCGGCATCGGGTGACCGTTTGGCCTCGATTGCTGTCAACAGGTTGTCCACAGACTTGTCCTTCCAGCCCTCGCGCCCGACCAGCTCGGCGCGGCGACGGCGGAGGCGGAACACATCGGCGGGGCTTTCCAGCCAGCCCAGCTCGAAAAACTCGATGATCGACTTTTCGCCCAGCCCCTCGATGTCGAGCGCGGCGCGGCTGACGAAGTGCTTCAGCCGCTCGACCCGCTGCGCCGGGCAGATCAGCCCGCCGGTGCAGCGCACGTCGACCTCGCCCTCCTCGGCCACGGCCTCGCTGCCGCATTCGGGGCAATGATCGGGGAAGGGATAGGCCTCCAGCGGCGTCTCGTGGGTGAGGTTCTCGACCACCTGGGGGATCACGTCCCCCGCGCGTTGCAGCACCACCCGGTCGCCCACGCGCAGGCCCAGCCGGGCGATCTCGTCGCGGTTGTGGAGCGTGACATTCGACACCACCACCCCGCCAACCGAGACCGGCTTCAGCCGCCCGACCGGGGTGAGCTTGCCGGTCCGGCCGACCTGGATATCGATTGCTTCCAGCGTGGTTTCAGCCCGTTCGGCCGGGAACTTGTGGGCAATGCCCCAGCGCGGCGCCTTGGCGACAAAGCCCAGCCGCTCCTGCCAGTCGAGCCGGTCAACCTTGTAGACCACGCCATCGATATCGTAAGGCAGATCAGCCCGTTGATGCTCGATGCTGCGATAATGGGCGAGCATCTGCTCGACGCTGTCGCAGCGCACCAGCAGCGGCGAAACGGGGACGCCCCAGGCGGCAATCGCGGCCATGACCTCGCGCTGGGTGGCACCAGGAACGGCACTCGCCGCGCCCCAGCCGTGAGCGAAAAAGCGTAAGGGACGGCTGGCGGTAACCGATGGGTCCTTCTGCCGCAGCGACCCCGCCGCCGCGTTGCGCGGGTTGGCAAAGACCTTGTCACCGCGCGCTTCCTGCGCCGCGTTGAGCGCGACGAAATCGGCCTTGGCCATATAGACCTCGCCGCGCACCTCGAACACGTCGGGCACGTTGCCGCGCAGGCTCTGCGGGATATCGGCAATGGTCGCGACATTGGCGGTGACATCCTCGCCCACCTGCCCGTCACCACGGGTGGCGGCACGGACCAGCCGGCCATGCTCATAGCGCAGCGAGCAGGACAGGCCGTCGATCTTGTCCTCTGCCGTCATCGCCACTTCGGCATCCTCCGGCAGGGCCAGGAAGCGGCGCACGCGAGCCACGAAATCGGCCACGTCCTCGTCCGCGAAGGCGTTGTCGAGGCTCATCATCCGCACCTCGTGCGTCACCTTGGCGAGCGGCGAGGCGGCGACCTCGTGACCGACCTGACGGCTCGGGCTGTCAGGCCGGATCAGGTGCGGAAAAGCGGCTTCCAGTTCGGCATTGCGGCGCACCAGCGCATCGTATTCCGCGTCCGAAATCTCGGGCGCATCCTCGGCGTGATAACGCCGGTTGTGATAGGCGATCGCCTTGGCCAGCCGCATCAGCTCGTTTGCGGCATCGGCTTCGGAAATCGTGGTCATCGGTTCTCCCCTTGGCCGCAAAGCTGCGGCTCCGCTTCAAGGGGGCTTAATGCCCGGATGCGGCGGGAATGACCAGCACCCCGCCGCCCGAACCAACGTTTTTGCGCGTCAATTGCGTTCGCTTTACTGCGGGAAAGCCGGATCGGCGACGATGTTGTTGACGCCGCGAGCCAGTGCCTGGCGCACAACCGTTTCAACCGCCAGCTTGACCCCTTTGACCTCGGTCCCGGGGATCTCGACGTCCTTCTTGCCGAACTTCATGTGCAGGGCATGATTGACCGTGGTCACGATCGGCGCCGCGCCGGGCGCTGCGACATATTCCAGCGTGACGACGTAATAGTCGGTGGCGACCACGCCGCCGAACAGGCCAAATCCCAGTCCGGCGCGGAACCCGTCCTTCTTGGCCTTATCCATCTCCTCCTTCTTGACCACGTTGTTGAAACGGATCTTCAGGACTGCGCCTTCGGCCACGGGTGTCTCGGCCACGCTGGCGAAGGCTCCGGTGCCGGTGAGTGCGGCCAGCGCATAGCCCCTGGTTTCCTTGGTGGCGCGGGCATGCGCAGCCCCATCGCGCTGGAACTCGTAGATCACCTGCAGCGGCTTCGGGTTCTTCGGCAGAACCTTCTCCTCGGGCTTCACCTCGCCCAGCGTGTTGTCGACATACCACTTGGCCGCATGGGCCGCCGCCGGAACCAGCCCCATCAGCAGCACGGCCAGCAACAGTCGGACCGGACGCGTCAGGCGGTCAAAAACAAAAGTCATCGGAAAAACTCCCCACTTTGAACCCGGTTCAAACGCTGTTACTTTCCGCTCTGGAAAGTCAATGTACCGGTACATTGCGGGCCAGCACGGTCGCCAGCAATAGCCAGGTCATTTCCGCGCGCTCGACCGGTCACACCGTGTCACACGGATCCGCCGGCTTCGCGTGGCTCACGCCCCCTCCAGCAGCCTGTCCGCCTGGGCGCGCGCCTCGGCCGTCACTTCGGCGCCGGAGAGCATCCGGGCGATCTCTTCCTGCCGCCCGGCCTGATCGAGCAGGACCACCGAAGTGCGGGTGACAGTGCCCTCGCTCGACTTCGCGATCATGTAGTGCTGGCTGCCGCGCGCGGCGACCTGCGGACTGTGCGTGACCGCGAGCAATTGACCGCCACTCGCGAGCCGCGCCAGGCGTTCGCCGATGGCCGAGGCGACCGCCCCGCCGACCCCACGGTCGATCTCGTCGAAGATCACGGTCGCCGCCCCGCCCTGCTCGGCTAGTGCCACCTTGAGCGCGAGGATGAAGCGCGAAAGCTCTCCGCCCGAGGCAATCTTGGCCAGCGGCGCAAAGTCCGCGCCGGGGTTGGTCGAAATCAGGAATTCCACTGCCTCGCTGCCCGCCGGGCCCCAGCGCTCCTCGGGCAGCGCGGTGACGCTGGTGCGGAACTTCGCGGCATCGAGCTTGAGCGGGGCCAGCTCCGCCGCCACCGCCGCATCGAGCCGCCCCGCCGCTTCGCGCCGCTTGGCGGACAGGGCCTCGGCCAGGGCGCGATAAGCGGTTCCGGCGGCGCGGGCGGTATCCTCCAACTCGGCCAACCCCGCCTCGCCACCCTCAATCGCGTCGAGCTGGGCGCGCAGCTCGCGAGCGACACGGGGCAAGTCATCGACCGTGCAATGGTGCTTGCGGGCAGCGGCGCGCAGGTCGAACAGGCGGGTCTCGATCCGGTCGAGCTGGGCCGGATCGTGGCTCAGCGCCTCGGCAGCGCGGGTCAGTCGATCCTCGGCCTCGGCCGCTTCGATCACCGCACAGTCCAGTGCGGCCAATGCCTCGGCCAGCAGGGGATGTTCACCCGCGATCCGGTCCAGCCGCCGGGCAGCGGCGCGCAGGGTCGCCAGTGCCGAATCCGATCCGGCCCACAGGTGCTGCAATTCGGCGAGATCGCCCGACAGCCGCTCGCCCTTCTGCATATCGGCCCGCGCGCCGGCCAGTTCCTCCTCCTCGCCCTCCACCGGGGCGAGTGCGGTCAGTTCCGCGAGGTGCGCGAGCAACAGGTCGCGATCGGCGCTGGCCTGGTCCAGCGCGGCGCGCGCCGCCGCCAGGGCATCTTCGGCTGCGCGCCATTCACGCCAGGCCGCTTCCACGCCAGCGATATCGCCCCCGGCATAGCGATCGAGCAAGACCCGATGCCCGCGCGGATTGACCAGGCCGCGATCATCGTGCTGGCCGTGCAGTTCAACCAGCGCCGGGGCCAGCTCGCGCAGCAGGGCCACGCCCACCGGCTGATCGTTGACGAAGGCCTTGGACCCGCCATCCGCCCTGACCCGCCGCTTGAGGATCAGCGGCTCGCCCGGTTCCAGATCGACCTCGGCCTCGACCAGGGCGGCGCGGAGCGGGTCGGGCAAGCGAGCAAATTCGAAAGTGGCGGTAACGCTGGCCTGATCCTCACCCGCGCGGACCAGCCCCGAATCCGCCCGGTCCCCCAGCACGAGGCCGAGCGCATCGAGCAGGATCGACTTGCCTGCCCCGGTTTCCCCGGTCAGCACACCAAGGCCAGCCGAGAAATCGAGGTCGAGCGCCTCGATCAGAACGACATTGCGGATAGACAGGGTGGTCAGCATGTTCGCGGGCTGTTCTAGCGGCGGTCTGGAGCGGAGTCACCCGGCATTAACGACCATGCAAGGCCGCTTTCCACGATTCTGCACCGGCTGTCACAGGGCTGTAATCCGGTCTTATTGCTGCAACCTGCGCACGGCAAAGGCCGGTCATCGAAGGCAAGCGATGGGGATCGCCGATGACCGAACTGCCCCTGCCGGGTATGCTGCCCGCCTGGCTCAATCTCCCCGAACCGCGCGGCTTTCGGCCGAAGCGGCGGTTCCGCACCGTATGGATTTCCGACGTCCACCTGGGCACACGCGGCTGCAACGCTGAACTGCTGCTCGATTTCCTCTGCGCCATCGAATGCGAAACGCTCTACCTGGTGGGTGACATCGTCGATGGCTGGCGGCTGAGCAAGGGCTGGTACTGGCCCGATGCCCATAACGAGGTGGTGCGCCGGATCCTGAAAATGGCCCATCGCGGCACCCGCGTGGTGCTGATCGCGGGCAATCATGACGAGATGCTGCGCGGCTATGCGGGGATGAGCTTTGGCGGGGTGGAGATTGCCCTTGATGCGATCCACCGCACCGCCGATGGCCGCCGCCTGCTGATCACCCACGGCGATGCCTTTGACGGGGTGGTGCTTTATGCCCGCTGGCTGGCCGTGCTGGGCGATCATGCCTATGGCCTGCTGCTGCGCGCCAACGTGGTGGTCAACGCCGTGCGCAAGCGGTTGCAGTTGCCTTACTGGTCGCTCTCCGCGCACCTCAAGAAGCGGGTCAAGAACGCGGTCCAGTTTGTTTGCGCCTTCGAAGAGGCCGTGGCCCATGCCGCGCGCGACCAGGGGGTCGATGGCGTGGTCTGCGGCCACATCCACAGCGCCGAGATCCGCCAGATCGGCGACATCACTTATTACAACGATGGCGACTGGGTGGAGAGTTGCACCGCGCTGGTCGAGGATCAGGTCGGTGCCATGCGGATCGTCGACTGGGCGGCCGAAAGCCGGATGCAGCATCAGGACCGTCGCAGCCGGACCAAGACCCCCGCCCAGGCCCCAGCCACCGCCGACCGGGAAGAGGAACTGCTATGAGAATTGCCCTGTGCACCGATGCCTGGCACCCCCAGATCAACGGGGTGGTCCGTTCGCTGGCGATGACCGTCAATGGTCTGATCGCGCGCGGGCACGAAATAGAGCTGATTACCCCGCAACAGTTCCGCACCTTGCCCCTGCCCGGCTACAGCGAGATCCGCCTCGCCATGGCCCCGCGCTTTGGCACGCGCCGGGCCTTGCACGCCTTTGCCCCGGACATTGTCCACATTGCCACCGAAGGCCCGATCGGCTGGAGCGCTCGGGCCTGGTGCCTGAAGCATGGCGTGCCTTTCACTACGGCCTTCCACACCCGCTTTCCGGACTATGCGGCGGTGCGCACCGGCCTCAGCCCCGAACGCTTCTGGCCGCTGCTGCGTCGCTTCCATGCGCCCGCCCAGGCGATCATGGTCGCCACCCAGTCGCTGGGCAAGGAACTGAGCGAGCGCGGCCTGCCGCAGTGGCGCCTATGGTCACGCGGAATCGATCGCGGCCTGTTCCACCCGGGCCATGCACCCTTGCCCCAAGTGATCGCCCTGCCCGGCCCGATCCAGCTTTATGTCGGCCGGGTCGCGGCGGAAAAGAACCTTCCCGCTTTTCTCGATCTGCCGACGTCCGGAACCAAGGTGGTGGTGGGCGATGGCCCCGACCTGCCCCGGCTGAAGGCGCTTTATCCCGCCGTGCGCTTTCTTGGCGCGCTATCGGGCGTCGAGCTGGCCCGGGCCTATTGCTCGGCCGATGTCTTCGTCTTCCCGAGCCGGACCGACACCTTCGGACTGGTACTGATCGAGGCGCTGGCTTGCGGCTTGCCGGTTGCAGCCTTCCCGGTGGCGGGGCCGCTCGACATTATTGGCCCCAGGGGGCGCGGCCCTGACGACAGTCTGCCAGCAACGATCGGGGTGCTGGACGAGAACCTGATCCAGGCCATCCATCGCGCCCGACGGCTCGATCCCATGGCCGCGGCCGTGATCGGGGCCGGATACAGCTGGGACCGGGCCACGGATCAGTTCATCGCCGCGCTGGAGGGCGTGTCCATCGGTGCCGAAACTGGCGGCGATTCCCGGTTGGCCATGGACATGGCCCCCGCCTGAGGCAGCGGCGCGAAAAGCCTAAGGAGCGGGGCGGCACCAGCCACCCCGCTCCCGATTGCCGGTCCCCGGATGAAAGGGACCGTCAGCATCCCGACGGCGGCAGACGAGGAGAGGAGATCACCCGCCGCCGGTCTGCAAGCGCTAGAGCGACAGCTTGAGCGTCGCCCCGAAAGTGCGCGGATCGCCGGGCTGGCCGACGATCAGGCCGACATTGCTGGGCGCAACCTGCAGCAGGTCGAAATAGTTCACCGCAAACACGTTGCGCACCCAGCCGTAGAGATCGAGGCCGTCGCCGCGGAAACCGAGGCGCAGGTTGGTCAGCGCATAGCCATCGACATTGGTGTAGATCGACGGCGAGGGGTTGGACGAAAAGTCCGAGCGGTAATTGCCGTCGACCCCCAGATAGACCTGCCCATCCTTGCCAAAGGCGGAGACCAGCACATTCGCCTCTGCTCCATAGGAGAAGGCCCATTTCGACACGCCGGGCAGGCGCTGGCCGGAGATATCGCAATTGGCCGGGCTGAGACCGCCGGGGGTGCCCGGCGCGCTGGGGGTCTGCCCCGCCCCGACGATGGTGCCGCCAGCCAGTTCCGGCGGGCACGGCGCATCGACAAAGCGGACGTACTTCGCGTCGGTATAGGCGGCATTGGCATAGGCGCTGAACCGGTCGCTGGCCCGGATCTTGAAGTCCGCTTCCAGCCCCTGTGACCGGACCTTGTCGGCATTGGCCAGATAGCCGCGCAGCACACCGAGCTGACCGTTGGTGACCGTGGCCTGGTAGTCCGAGATCTCGGTCAGAAAGGCCGTGACATTGAATGTCGCCCGCCGGTCAAGGAACTGGGTCTTCAGGCCCACCTCGAAGTGATTGACCGATTCCGGCCGGATCGTGCCCGCCGAAAGGATCGGGTTGCCGGCGGCATCGGTCGGCAGGCCATTCTGGTTGATCCCCACGGTCTTGAAGCTCTTGGCATAGGTGGCATAGGCCAGCACATCGGGCGCCAGCTTGTAATTGACGTTCAGGTCATAGCTGAAGTTCCAGTCGCTGACCGAAGGGGCGCTGACCTGCGGCTGGTACACGCCCAGCCGCGCGGTGCGCACCGCGCTGGGCGGGGCGGCGGCCACATCGTTGCCCAGTGCATCGAGCACCCGCCGCTGATAGAATCCCGACTTCTTGTCGTAATTCAGCCGCAGGCCCGGCTGGATCGTCAGTGCATCGGTAACCTTCCAGCTGACCTGGCCGAACAGCGCCGCGCTGGTGCTCTTCAGGTACTGCGTGTTGCGCGCGGTCAGCCCGGCCAGGACCGAGGGATCGAGCGAGAGCGCCCCGGTCAGGTTCCAGCGGCTGGCATTGGCACCCTGCTGCTCCACCCCTTGCGTATCGATCCGCTGGTGAAAGCCGAACAGCCCGGCCACGAAGTCGAACCGCTCGCCGGTGTGGTTATAGCGGAACTCCTGGCTGTACTGGTCCTGCTGCGACGGGTTCTGCGATCGCGCGACGATCGACAGGCCGGTGAAATCACGGTCGTTCTCGGGCTTCCAGTCCCAGAACCGCCAGGCGCTGATCGAGGTCAGCGTGCCATCGCCCAGGTCCCACTTCACCCGCAGCGATGCGCCGCCGATCTTGTTACCGGCATTCAGGCTGGCGTCGATGTCGGTCAGCCGGTCGAACGGATTGCGGCTGACCACCTGGTAGTTCTGGAGCGCAGCCAGGGCCTCGTACTGCCGGGCCAGCGCCCGCTGGGTCAGCCCGGTGCGAACGAAGACCGTGCCGCAGCATTCGGGATCCTGCCAGCTGTAATCGCCGGAAAGGGTGATCGAAAGGTTCTCGCTCGCCTCGAACAGCAGCTGCGCGCGCAGGCCCTTGTTGTCCTGCTCGTTGATGTAGCGATCGGTCGTGACATTGTAGATCGTGCCGCGTCGGCTGGTGAAGGCACCCGCCAGCCGCACCGCCACCTTGCTGGACAGCGGGCCGGAAACCGCGGCCTTGGCCTGGGTGAAATCGAGGTTGCCCAGCGTCAGCTCGGCCCGCGCCTCGAAATCGAAAGTCGGCTGGTTGGTGGTGATGTTGATCGCCCCGGCCGTGGTGTTCTTGCCATAAAGCGTGCCCTGCGGCCCGCGCAGCACCTCGACCTGTTCGACATCTAAGAAATCGAAGGTCGCGGCGGCGACCCGCGCATTGTAGACATCGTCGACATAGATCCCGACGCCCTGCTCGAACCCGTCGCTGGTCAGGCCGAAAGGCACGCCCAGCCCGCGAATGTTGACCGCCGTGTTGCGGGGGTTGGACGTATAGACCTGCAAGGTCGGGGCCAGCGATTGCAGCTTTACCACATTGAAGTTGCCGGTCGCCTCGATGGAATCGCCCCGGATCACCGAGATCGCCAGCGGCACTGATTGCGCGGTTTCCTGGCGGCGGCGGGCGGTGACGATGATCACATCGCCGGATTCGCGGGTGGCGGAACTGGCGTCAGGTCCCTGCTCCTCGGCGGCGAGCACCGCAGCTTCGGTTTCGGCAGCATGGGCCATGCTCGGTAGCGAGATGGCGGTGGTGGCAAACAGGACGGCACGGACGAACGGATGCATGACTCGGCTCCAGGTTGGGTCGGGTCGCATCCGGCGGTCCGGTCTGCGTCAATGGTGGCGGGACCGGCCATGCGCTGCCAGTCCCGCATAGAGTTTCAGCCGAAGCGCTTGCGCTCGGTCACTTCGAGCTGGACCACCCGACCGTCGTGAACGACCAGCTGGACCACCCCGAATTGCAATCGTCCAATCGCGTCGGCCACCGCATTCAGCGCGGCCTCGGTCGGATCGCCTGGCACCGGTTGCGGCGGGTTGGGCGGCAATGGGCGAGTGCTGCGCATCGGACGATTCCTTTCGCCGCCGAAGCTATCTCAACTCTTTCACTAGACAATGGAGATTTTGCTTCGCGGCGATGAAGCGCCGCTTTCTTGCGTCAGCCGGATTCCATCCGAATTTCAGGTCCCTGCGAAGGGCGGTTCCAGCGTGATCTCGTCGGCGAGGGTCATCCGGTCGAGCATGGTGGCCATCTCGTCACGCAGGGTCAGCATCAGGCCGCGCAGGCGGCATTCGGCCTCGGGCAGGCAATTGTTGCAGTGTTCGTGCGCGTTGCGGCTGGCGCAGGGGACCAGGGCCAGGCTGCCGCGGGTCAGGCGGATGATGTCGCCATAGCGGATGTCGACCGGCGGCAAGGCCAGTTCATAACCGCCATCGCGGCCGCGCGTGGAATTGATCAACCCCTCGCGCACCATTTCCGCCAGGATTACGGTCAGGAACTTGCGCGGGATGTTCTGCGCCTCGGCAATCGCGTCCAGCCGGATCGGCCCCTCGCGCCAGTGATCGGCCAGGTGCTGGAGCGCGCGGATCGTATAACGGGTTTTCTGCGAAAGCATGGCCGAGGCGCATTGAGCGCGACTTGTCGCAGAATGTCAACCTGCGGAGTAGAAAGCCCGCGCAATCCGCCGGCCGAAGATCAGCTGGCTGACGTGTCCGGCGCGTGCTTCTGCATCAGTTCGAACGCCTTCTGGTACCATTCGCTGCCGGGATAGTTCGCCCCAAGCACGGCCGCCGCCTTCTGGGCTTCGGTCGGAATCCCGATCGCCAGGTTGGTTTCGACCAGGCGATAGAGCGCTTCGGGCGTATGGCTGGTGGTCTGATACCCTTCGACGACATTGCGGAAGCGCAGGCTGGCAGCCAGCCAGCGGCCCGACCGTTCATAGAAGCGGCCGATCTCCATTTCCTTGCCGGCGAGGTGATCGTTGATCAGATCGATCTTCAGCCGCGCATCGCTGGCGTAACGGGTATTCGGGTAGCGCCGCACCACCTCGTTCATGGCATCAAGCGACTGCTTGGTGATCTTCTGGTCACGGCTGATGTCGCTGATCTGCTCGTAATAGCTGAGGCCGATCAGGTAATAGGCATAAGGCGCATCGCGGTTGCCGGGATGGATCGACAGGAACCGCTGCGCCGACTGGATCGCCTTGGTGTAATCGCGCGCCACGTAATAGGAAAAGGCGCTCATCAGCTGGGCACGGCGCGCCCAGGGCGAATAGGGATGCTGGCGCTCCACCTCGTCGAACAGGGCGGCGGCCAGCTTGGTGTCGCCACGATCGAGCCGGTCCTTGGCCGCGCTGTAAAGCGTGTCGACGTCGCGGGCGACGAAGGCGGTATCCTTCACCTGGTTGCCCCGACCGGCGCACCCGGCGGTCAGCACGGTGGCCGCGGCAGCGGTGGCAATCAGGGCGAGCTTCATCGGCGAACGATCAGACATGGCCGCAGCCTATAACCAGAGCGCGCATGAACGCCAAGTGAAGTTGCGGCGGTTTTCCCGCACGCTGCGTCGGACAGAGGGATTCATTGCCTCAATCCTCGAGGATCGGCTTCAGCCAGTCGCGAATGCGCTGCTTGACCGGTTCGGCGGCCGGCATGCGATCGATCAGGGAATGGTCGTTCCAGGCCGTGATCGAACGCTTGGACTTGGAATGCTCCCAGTTGGCCCTGGCCTGATCGATTTGACCGATCCGGGCATAATAGGCGGCGCGCATCAGGTCGCTCCACGCCGAGGTCTGATCGCCAGCCGAAATGATCGCCAGTGCCCGGCCAGCGGCGGCGACGTCGTCGCGCATCATCGCCGCAACGAACTTGCCCAGGTAATAGCGCGGCGGCGGGGTCATCGGGTGCGTGGCGATTGCCTCATCGATCAGGCGCTCACCTTGCTGATCGCCGCCCAAGGTCATCAGCACACCCACCGCACCATTGAAATCGGGATTGAGCAGATCGCCGCTGCGCAGTTGAGCCAGCCCTTGCCGCATGGCGGCAACGTCCCCGCGCTGGCCATGTACCCGCGCCAGGGAGAGCAGGATATGTCGTGAACCAGGGTTGATAACCTTCGCTCTCTCGAGGATCCGGGCCGCATCGTCCAGCGCGGCCTTGCGCTGGCTTTCCAGTGGCTTGACGATCGAATTATTGGCCAAGACCCAGCCATAGAGCGAAATGGCCATCGCATTGTTTGGGGACTGTTCGTACCAGGCGGTTGCACAGGCCTTGAGCTTGTCATCCCGGAGCGCACCGCTGACCATCAGCGCCGAACTGAACCGCAGCCAGCAGCGATAGGGCGTGTCGGGCTCGCCGCCCCGGGCGCGGGCCTCCACATGAACGATGCCCGAGAAACCGAACATCTTGAATGCTTCGCGCTTGGCCAGCTCCGTGGCAGCGGAGCTCGCGAGGGGCGGCAGTTCCAATCGGTCAACAACGGTCCGCTTGTTGTCGCGCAGGTCAATGAGTTCCAGGACGACGACATCGTCATTGGGCGACGACACAGACGCGATCCTGACCTTGTGGGTCACATTGGCAGTTGGCGCATCGGCCACCTGGGCGGTTTCGTACTTCGCCATTGCCTTTGCCAGATCCTCGGCAAAGGTATCGAGCTGCAGCTGTCGAGCAGGGTTGGCTGGCGGGACAGTTTCAATCAGCAGAACCGGAAAGTCGGAATTCTGCCAGCTCCCATCGACTGTTCCTTCGCGGTAAACCCAGATGCTTGCCAGGGCGCCGATCACCATTGCGGTCAGGGCCAAAGCAGCCACGTTACGCCACTTGCGCCATGCTGACCGAGTGTGGTCGCCGTGGCCCTGCTCGGCTTCCGGCGCGGACCTGGCAGCGATCGATGGCCCATTGGCGACCAGCATCACCTGGTAGGACCCCTGCGGCACATCCAGCCGCCAGGGACGATCGGCCCCATCCTCGCGATAGAAGTCATCGAGGCGCCTGCGCAGTCGAGCCACGAGGACGCGGGCGTAGGTGTTCACCTGGGGATCGAAGTCCGGCGAACGACCCAGCCCCTCGACCGCGACGGTATAGGATTTGAGCCGCTCTCCATCGCCCGACAGGGTCGCCTCGACCAGATAGCAGATCAAGCGATACAGAGCAGGTGAACGCGCAAATGCCGGATCAGCCAGCACAGCCTTGAGCTCGGCGCGAAACAGCTCTGTTTGTGACGTACCTTCGGGCGCCCCAGGCGCTACTGCTGTCACGATCTGAATGTCTTCACTCCGGTGAATGTCAAAGCACCCTGCTGGTCAGAGCGTTACTCCACTTCGTGTAACTGTAAATACCCAGCCTTTAGACCAGTAGCAATGCGTACACCTACGGGTTCCCAAGGTCGTACCCAATACATTCGTGACAAGGCCTGTTAGCTGATTTCGAGTAGACCTGGCCGACCAAAAAAGTAATATATACCTAGGTAAAACAATATGTAACGTCGGCCGACGCCATCTTTTGATAGCAAACGCGCCGAAACCCAACCCACATGCGCAAAACTACAGATCCTTTTACTGGCCGACCATGCAACCCCCATGAAACGGTTTCAAACTTCTCCCATCGAGGCCGGCCAATCAGATTGCCATTGCAAGCGGCCATGATCGGACCTCGGCGTGGCCGCAGAAGGTATCTAAAAAAGAGGGTGAACCTATCGCAATGTCGGACCCGTTCAACAAGGCTGCGCTCCCGTTGCCCGATTCCGGCCAGGCCCTCCCCCCGGCTTGGACAAAACCCCGGCTTGAACGGCTTGCTCCCGGTTCCCCCGCCCACCTGCGGGCTGAGGCCGCCCTTGCCCTCGCTCGCCAGAAGCCGACGCGCTGATGAAGGTCTTCGTCGTCGATCGCGATCATCGCCGCCGGGCCGACCTGTCGTTCCGGCTGAGCGGTCGCGGCATTTACGCCGCCCCGCACGATCCGGGCGATCCCTTTACCGCACCGCGCGGCGAGCTAGCGCTGCTGGCCTGCCACGATCCAGCCGAAGGGCGCGAGGAAGCCCTGGCCTTCCTGCAACGGTTCGGTGCCTCATCGCTGCTGATCTTCTATTCCGACGAAGTAATCCTGCCACATGTCGTGGAAGGCATGCAGCGGGGCGCGCTGTCCTATTTCCAGTGGCCGGACGATGTGGACCGGCTGATCGATCTGATCGCCTGGACCGTGACGACCGCCGCCGCTGGCACCGCCGGTCCGGCTGGTGCGGGTCTCGTGCCCACCCTCCCCGCCGCCGGACCGGCCAACGGTTGCGCCCCGAACGGCCATCACAAAGGCAACGGCAACGGCAATGGCAACGGTGGGGCCCATCCCATGGGCATGTTCCTCACCCCCGATCCGGTCCGGCTGGGCCTGGTCACGCGCAAGGCCGATGCCCAGGCCCGCCTTGGCACCCTGTCGCGCCGCGAGCTGGAAGTGCTGCGCCTGGTCGCCACCGGCCATTCCAGCAGCCAGATCGGTGAAATGCTGAACATCAGCCGCCGCACGGTGGAATCGCACCGCTCCAGCATCCTCAACAAAACCCAGTCGCAGTCCACCGCCCAGGTGCTGCGCTGGGCGATCGAAGGCGAGGTCATCTGACCCTCCGACAACTCGCCCTTCGCCCTGGCCCCCTCCCACCTTGACGGGAGGGGGTCTTTGCATCGTTCAGACTGATCTCGCAGCGCTAAACGATCGCTTTCTCGATCACTCTTCACCCATACGGAGCGCCGCAATGAAGGCCTCTTGGGGAATAGAAACGTTGCCGTATTCCCTCATTCTGGCCTTGCCCTTCTTCTGCTTTTCCAGCAGCTTCTTCTTGCGGGTGATGTCGCCGCCATAGCACTTGGCGGTGACGTCCTTGCGCATGGCGCTGATGGTTTCGCGGGCGACGACCTTGCCGCCGATGGCGGCCTGGATCGGGATCTTGAACAGGTGGCGGGGGATCAGGTCTTTCAGCCGTTCGCACATGTGGCGACCGCGGGCTTCGGCCTGGCTGCGGTGGACAATCATCGACAGCGCGTCGACCGGTTCGTTGTTGACCAGGATGCCCATCTTGACGAGGTCGCCCTCGCGCAGGCCGATCTGTTCATAGTCGAAGCTGGCATAGCCGCGGCTGATGCTTTTCAGGCGGTCATAGAAATCGAACACCACTTCGTTCAACGGCAGCTCGTATGACACCTGGGCGCGGCCGCCGACATAGGTCAGCCCGGTCTGGATGCCGCGGCGATCCTGGCACAGCTTGAGGATCGAGCCGAGGTACTCGTCGGGCGTATAGATCGTCGCCTTGATCCACGGTTCCTCGATCGTCTCGATCCGGCTGGGATCGGGATAGTCGGCCGGGTTGTGGAGCAGGATCTCGCGCGCGTCGTCGGTCTTCGATTTCCTGAGCTGGATGCGATAGACCACCGAGGGCGCGGTGGTGATCAGGTCCAGGTCATACTCGCGGGTCAGCCGTTCCTGGATGATCTCCAGGTGGAGCAGGCCCAGGAAGCCGCAGCGGAAGCCAAAGCCGAGCGCCGCGCTGCTTTCCATCTCGAAGCTGAAGCTGGCATCGTTGAGCCGCAGCTTGGCGATGGAATCGCGCAGCTTCTCGAAGTCCGCCGCATCGACCGGGAACAGGCCGCAGAACACCACCGGCTGCACTTCCTTGAAGCCCGGCAGCGCCTCGCTTGCCCCGCCCTTCACCGTGGTGATCGTGTCACCCACGCGGGCCTGGGCCACTTCCTTGATCTGGGCGGTGATGAAGCCGATCTCGCCCGGGCCAAGTTCGCTCAGCTGCTCGATCTTGGGGGTGAAGCAGCCGACCCGGTCAATCAGGTGCTCGGTGCCGCCGGCCATGAATTTGACCTGCAGGCCCTTGCGGATCATCCCGTCGATCACGCGGACCAGGATGACGACGCCCAGGTACGGATCGTACCAGCTGTCGACCAGCATGGCCTTCAGCGGCGCGGCGGCATCGCCCTTGGGCGGGGGGATGCGCTTGACCACGGCTTCCAGCACGTCCTCGATCCCGATGCCCGACTTGGCACTGGTGAGCACGGCATCGCTGGCATCAAGGCCGATCACTTCCTCGATCTCGGCCTTGACCTTGTCCGGCTCGGCCGCGGGCAGGTCGATCTTGTTGATCACGGGCACGATCTCGTGGTCATGCTCGATCGACTGGTAGACGTTGGCGAGGGTCTGCGCCTCAACCCCCTGCGCCGCATCGACCACCAGCAGCGCGCCCTCGCAGGCGGCAAGGCTGCGCGACACCTCATAGGCAAAGTCGACGTGGCCGGGCGTGTCCATGAGGTTCAGCTCATAGTCCTCGCCATCGCGCGCCTTGTACTTCAGCCGCACGGTCTGCGCCTTGATAGTGATCCCGCGCTCTTTCTCAATGTCCATGTTATCAAGGACTTGCGCAGACATCTCGCGCTCGGACAGGCCGCCGGTGAACTGGATCAACCGGTCCGCCAGGGTCGACTTGCCGTGGTCAATGTGGGCGATAATGCTGAAATTGCGGATAGACGAAAGATTGGTCATCGAATTCTTCTGAAAAACACCCGGCAAATCGCCCGGCCCGCGCCGCCGTTAGCAGCAAGCAAGCCCCGAGTCACCGGGGAGGTAGTGTGCGGCTTCAAAGGGCCCGGTGGACCACGTGGACCACTGTCCTGGTCCAAAAAAGTCCGCCGCGCTGGACCGGGGCAAGCCCCGCGCTTCTGCGCCCTATGACGGTGCCGCCTTTGCCGATCCGGATGTCTCCATGTGCCAGCATTCACCGCCTCTTGTTCCAGACCCGCAACCGGGCCTGGCATGGAGAATAGCAAGCGGCATCGGAGTAGGAAAACGCACGGACTCAACCGAAGCGCATCGCGCCTCTCCGGCAAGGTACCGGTGCTTCGCCCGCTCCCGGCCTTCAGCCTACGCGGACCGGCTTGGTCTTGATCAGGTCGGCCTGGCCGAACTTGGGGATCGACAGCCCGCCGCCCGGCTGCTGCATCAGCTGCATCGGATATTGTCCCGGCGGCAGGGCCTGAAGCGGCATGCCGGCCTGGGCCAGGGTATAGGGCGAAACGCGGTGACGGGTGCACAGGCCGCCGGCGCCATCATCAACCAGCGGAATTTCGAATTCCAGCCCCTGCATCGAACCGGCGCTGCGCCGCGCGACTGCCACGGCCAGCTGGCCTTCGCCGAAATCGACCACGAACTGGGTATCCAGCGGCACGTCGATCAGGCCTTCGACCATGCAGCCCGAGCGCGACAGGTTGCGCATCATCACTTCGTAGCGGTGATCCTCATGGATCAGGCCGACCTTGCGCAGCACCGTGCGGCGGTCCGGGCGGTACTTGCTGGGCCCGTTCGCCTCGATCCGCCATTCGCCGCTGGCCATGGCCTCGGCCACTTCGTCGTGGCTCAACGCGGCGGCATAGATGAAGCCCTGGATCTGCTTCACGCCCAGGCGGCGCATCGCATCCAGCTCATCGTGCGCCTCGATCCCTTCGGCCGTGGTCAGCATGCCCAGCGAATCCGCCAGCCCCACGATGGAGGCAATGATCGCGGAGTTGCGGTTGGCCGGATCGGTGACGCCGCGGATGAAGGCCTTGTCGATCTTGATCTTGTCGAACGGCGCGTGCTGCAGATAGCTGAGCGAGGAATAGCCGGTGCCGAAATCGTCCAGCGCGAGGCTGACGCCCAGCATCTTGAGCGCGGTGAAGATTTCCTCGGCGGTGGAGCGATCGCCCATCATCACCGATTCGGTCAGTTCGATTTCCAGCCGTTCGGGCGGCAGGCTGCTGTGGGCCAGCGCCTGGGCCACGGACGAGGCAAAGCCCGGGTTGGCGAATTGCGCGGCCGATACGTTCACCGCGATCTTCACCCCGCCCGGCCATTCGGCGGCATCGGAGCAGGCCTGTTTCAGCACCCAATCGCCCAGCGGGCCGATCAGGTTGGCTTCCTCGGCGATGGGGATGAAGATCGAGGGCAGGATATCGCCCAGCTCGGGGTGTTCCCAGCGGGAGAAGGCTTCGAGCGAGACGACCTTTTCGGTCTTGGCATCGACGATCGGCTGATAGGCCACGCGCATCTGCCCGCTGCCCAGCGCATCGCGCAGGTCTTCCTCGATCTGGCGACGGCGCTCGGCCTCGCTGTGCAGGTCGCTGGAATAGAACCGGAACTGGCCGCGCCCGCCACCCTTTGAGGCATAGAGCGCCAGGTCGGCCGACCGGACCAGGTCTTCGCTGTTGATCCCGTCATAGGGGGCGATGGCAATGCCGATCGAGGCCCCGATCACGCAGCGGCTGCCCTCGATCTGGTAGGGCTGCGAGATCATGGTGATCACGGTCATCGCCAGCTCACCCAGGCGGCCGCGATCGTCGATATCGGGCAGGATCACCTGGAATTCGTCACCGCCCAGGCGGCCGATCTCGAAATTCTTGTCGGCCAGCACGCGCTTCAGCCGCTGGGCCACCTGCTTGAGCAGTTCGTCGCCAGCCGGGTGCCCAAGGGTATCGTTGACTTGCTTGAAGCGGTCGAGATCGAGCATGAAGATCGCGCAGGACCGCTTGGCCGACCGGTAGGCGGTCAGGACCGCGTTGAGCCGCTTGCCCATGCGGTGCCGGTTGGCCAGGCCCGTCAGCGAATCGTACTGCGCCAGGCGCGAGGCATCCTTGTGCGACTGGCGCGTGGCCGTCACATCGATCCCGTTGCCGTGATAGCCCCGGAAATTGCCCTGGGCGTCATATTGCGGCCGGCCGGCGATCGACCACCACAGCTCGGCATCCTCGCTGGCGGCCTTGACCGGCAGCTCGGAGAAGGTCTTGCGGGCGCTGAGGATCAGCGGCAGCGTGCGTTCCACCGGATCGTCATCATCGCGATCGAGGATGAACAGCGACTGGATCGGCTGGCCCACCAGCGCGCCGGGGGCCACCCCCAGCACCTGGGCCACGCATTCCGAAACGTATGTGAGGCGACCTTCGGCATTGCTGGACCAGAACCAGCCGAGGCCGGAGCGTTCATAGTCCTGCGCCAGTTCAAGGAGCTGCTCTTCAGGCGACTTGGCCGCTTCGCCCGCGCCATGGTCATCGCGCCTGCTGCCCAGCAGGTTGCGCAAGACGCCGAAGGAGCTGTTACCCGAAGTGGCCATGGCGAATACGATAGAACTTCCCAAATCTGCCCGGAGGCTGTGATTGCTTGTTAACCGGGCATGGTTGCAGAAAGGCTAACAACAGGGTTTGCGCAGCCTTTTCGGGCAAGTGCGTGATTTCACGAAGAAGGTTTGGGGGCCGTACCTATATTGCCGTCATGAAACACTCGGGAAAACGATGACTTAGGTCACCTTGGGCAGGCTGGCAGTGCAAATGATGCGCAACCCACTTAATCGCTTCTGGACTTCCAATCGGTAGTCATACCCACCTAATGGCCCTTAAAGCCTCAGCCGATCGCCTGCCGACCGTCGGGATTGCCGGAGCAAGCCTGGCGAGCCGGCCGGCTTACCAACAACCACTTATGCCGGTTACGGCCATGGTTAAGGGGAAATCCGGTAAAGGATCATCCGAACGCCAAGCCCCGTCTTCGCCTGCGCGAGCGAAGATTTGCCGAGGGCGGCGCGAAGGACGGGACAAATGGCCAAAGACCTCCATTTCGTGGACTACTACGATCTGCTCGGCATCTCGCCGCAAGCCGACCTGGGTCTGATCAACCTGGCCTATCGCTACCGCGTCAAGGTCGTGCACCCGGATAGCCAGGAAACCGGCGACGCGGGCCTCTTCGCGCTGGTCGTGCAAGCTTACCAGACGCTCAAGAACCCCGAGAAGCGCGCCGAATATGACCGCCTTTATGCCTCCCAAGGGCGGCGGACGCAGCAGGGTCTCTCGGACGAGAGCGCTCACGAGGTTGCCAGCGACGTGGACATCCAGCAGCGCCTGCTCGGCATCCTTTACGAGAAGCGGCGGGCCGATACGCGCAACCCGGCCATGGGGGACATGCGGCTGCTTGAGCAATTGCAGTGCTCGCCAAGCCACCTCGATTTCCTGATCTGGTATCTCAAGGAAAAGGGCCTGATCAGGGTCGTCGAAACGGGCGGCGTGGCAATCACCGTCGATGGCGTCGACCAGATCGTGGGTCAGCACATGCGCAAGATCGCGCAGCTTCAACTGACCGACCGGCGCGCATACGCCTGATCCGGAACCCGGAATACTGGGTCAAGGGATGCCGCAACTGCCCCCTGGGGGCGGCTGGCCGGTCTCGAAAAGGTCTCTAGCCGGTTAGGGAAATAAGCGGATCCGCGAATGGGGCAGACGGCCAATCCTTAGTAGACTGCGGCGTAATTCCGATGCCGAAGAGTCAGGATTGCCGATGAGTTACGAACCCGTCAGCCGTTTCCAGCCCACGCCCATCATGCGATCGCGCCGACGGCGCACCCTGCTGCGCGTCCAGCTCCAGGATTCCGCCGATCGACCGCTGCCGGTCATGATGCAGAACGTATCGGCCAGGGGGATGCGCGGGATCTGTCGCGAAGGGGCCGTCGCCAAGGACGAGCTAGTCCGGCTCAACCTGCCTGACGGCAGCTCGCTGTGGGGCGTGGTCCGCTGGGTCGAGGGCCGCAGCTTCGGGGTCGAGTTCGATACGTCGGTCGGCAATTTCGAGGGCGAGCCCGACCGCGGCACTTTGCTGACCGCATCGTTGAGCTTGCCGGCGCCGTGACCAGCGGCGCGAGCAGCAGCGGTTTCGAGAGCAAGGCACCTGTGAATTCAATGACCCGACTGACATTCGACAAGACTGCGTGTGAGGCGAGAGATGCGTAGGATCGGTCTGATGCTTGCCATGCTGATCGCTGGCTGTTCGGAAGGCGGCAAACCCTTGCACGCCAATGAGCGGATAGCCTGCGCCGACTTTTACAATACGTCGGAGAAACGCGCTGGCTCCGAAGCCAAAGTGGTTGATGCCTGGATGAAGTCCGGCCGGATCGTGGTCGAGCTCGCGAGCCGGGATGGCGATCAGGTTCTCATCAATCACTGCATCGTCAATCCCGAGACGGGGCAGCTTCGCCTTGCTTCCCCCTATGACATCTCGTGGGAACGTCCGGCTCCCAAATCCCCCACCCCTTAGCACCGCCCAGATTCTGGGCGATCCGCCTCAACCGCGGGTCACTGCCGGTTGCATCGCTTGAGACCCCAGACGCAACCTGGCGCGCCGGGCGGAGGCTCGGCGCGCCAGCAGGTCGGTTGGCAATCTTGTGACCAGGATGCCGGGCCTGGTTTACTGCTCCTGGCGCTCAGTCCTCGCCATAACGCGCCCGCAGCGTGATCCGCTCAAGCGCTTCGGTCATGCTCTCGACGTCCTGATCATCCATGATGGTCGAGGGCTCCTGTGGCTGGGCCTGCGCCCCGCTTACGGCCAGGAAATCAATGCCCGGGCCTTCGCTGTCGTCATCGTCAAGTACGGCATCCTCACCGAAGGTGTCGCCGGTGTCTCGGCGCGCGGCGCCAAAATCAATCCGCTCGGACCGCAGCGGCCCACTGCGAAACGCCTGAAAGTCAATCGACGAGGGCGCCTGGAAGTGGTCTGAGGTCCCGGTCTCAAGTTCGGCTGGCGCAGTGCTGCTCTCAGCTTCGGCAGCGAATGCCACGGAGGCACTCGGCTCGGGACTGACGAAGTCCTGCAGGTCAAGCGGCTCGGCTCCCACCAGCGCGCGCCATGTTTCACCGAGCTCGGCCAGTTCGCTGCGCGCCGCAGCGGCCTTGTCGCTGTCGCGCCGCAGGATCGCCCAATCGAGCTGAAGGAGCACAATCGAGATACGCTCGGCAATCCGGATCTGCTCTTCGGGCGCGGCGGCTGCGTGCAGTTCGTCAATCGCGGCATAAAGCGGCTTGCGCCAGTCCAGCGGACGACCGGCAGCCTCCGCGGCGTCATCGAGCACCTGGCAGATGGCCTCGTAACTCATCAGCGGTTTCGAGTAGTACATGTCTCGGCTCCCATGGCATTCTCGCCACCGGGATAGCCAATCGTGATTGATTCAGCCTAAATACGATATAAGCAAATTCGCTATCATCGCTTCATGGAAAAATACCTATGAGCGCACAAAGTCGGCGCAATCATATTGTGCCTGACATTGATTACGATGCTGTCAATGAAAATGGATGTTCGCTTTCGATAAATATCGAAATTCAATGACCTTAATTGTTCATTGCTGACATCCTGCCCTAAAACTATACCAGTTGCAGCGTAGCAGGTATTCAACTGGTCGTGCTGACCCTGCACGAATTCATGGAATCACATACCGACCCGTAAAGACACCACGCCAATCGACAGTCCAGTATGCGACGATCGAATAGTGGCAGGCGACCTTGAAAATCGGTGTCAGCAGGAAAACCACCATCAGGGCAATCGTACCATGAGCGTACTGCCTGTATTTCTTCTTTATTTCTATATCTTTGGTATAGTCCTGGGTGATCATGTAAACCATGAACGCACAATACGATAACCAATAGATTAGTTCTGTCACCGGATCGTCCAGGAACCGGACACTGGGTCGCAAGATCCAGAAGTCGTCCTTCCCGAAGCCGAAGTACCAGTCGAGCGCATTGCCCAGCTTCCCGACCAGATCGATCAGGAGCGGGATGGCGTTCTCGTCAAGGCGAAGCGGTTGGCTCATTTCGGATGACTGGTCTCGTGCGGTGAATGCAATGCTCACTTGAGGGTTTGACCTTAAGGCACGAGGCTGAAGGTTTCAGCTTGGGGTGCATAAGTGAATGCGCATACAGGCGAGACGCCCGTCCGAACCGGATGGCGCATGTGTACCTGGGGTCGCTCAGTCAAAGGTTGCGTGATGCGCCCGGACAGCCGAACTGGCGGCCAAGAAGGCGGCCATCTGCCCGGCAATGTCAGCGAGGGGTTTTCCCCGGCTTCGCGCGGCGCAGCTATTCGTTGACGGCGCGCTTTTCCGAGAGGGTCGGGCCAGTGGCCGCCGCGAGCATCTTGACGCGCCCGGCATTGTCGACCGGCAGGGCACTGACGAACTCCACCCCGATCTTGTCATCCTGGCACCAGCGCGTGGTCCCGGTAACAGCAAAGTCTTCCGCCAGGTAAATCTGAAAGATCGTGCCCCTGGGCACGTTCCACAGCCCCTTGATCATCGCGCCTGTGGCCGACAGGTTCCGGATCTTGGCGTTGTAGGTCTGCCCCGCGTGAACCAGCTGCACATTGCGCAGCATGGCCTGACGAACTGCCCGCGAGGCCCTGGGGCCATCGGCGATGGCCATCGGCCCTTCGGAGAGCAGCGCGGTGGCCTGTTCTCGGGTCAAGGGCTTGTTGTAGATGTAACCCTGGACGTGGCTGCACCCGAGGCTGCGAACCAGATCGAGCTCATCCATGGTCTCAACCCCCTCGGCGGTCGTTTCCATGCCCATGGCCTCGGCCATGCTGACGATCGAGGCGATGATTGCCGCGTTACGGCTGCCCTGTTGCGTTGCGCCACGCACGAAGCTCTGGTCGATCTTGATCTTGTCGAAAGGCGCGCGCTGCAGATACCCGAGCGAGGCATAGCCGGTTCCGAAGTCGTCCAGCGCCAGCCGCACACCGACACGTTTGAGCGAAGCGAACATGGCCTCGACACTGGCGTCATCGTTGAGGAAGACACTTTCCGTGATTTCAAGTTCGAGCCGCTTGGGATCAATCTGGGTCTGGGCCAGGATGTTGGTGATCACCCCGGGCAAGGATGGACTGATGAACTGCAGGGGCGAAACGTTGACCGCCACACGCACGCTGGTGGGCCAGTTGGAAAGATCATGGCAGGCGGTGCGCAGGGCCCATTCGCCAATCTGCACGATGAGGCCCGCGTCTTCAGCCACGTTGATGAACCGGGCGGGCGATAGCCAGCCAAGCCGTGGGTGCTTCCAGCGCAGCAGCGCCTCGAACCCGGTCACTCGTTCGGTCGAGGTGTGCACAATCGGCTGATAATGCAGTTCGAGCCCGCCGTTGCTGATCGCATCGCGCAGATCCGCCTCGAGCTGGCGGCGTTCCTCGGCTTCGCTGTGCAGGTCGGCGGCATAGAAATGGTGGATGCCGCGGCCGCCGTCCTTGGCGGCATAGAGCGCAAGGTCGGCATTGCGGATCAATTCTTCGGAGATCACCCCGTCATCGGGCGCAAGCGCAATCCCGACCGAAGCGCCGATCACCACGCGGTGGCCATCAAGCTGGTAAGCCAGCGACAACGACTTGATGATCCGATCCGCCAGTGTGGCAAGGGCTTCACGGTCCTGTCGGCCCGGCAGGATGACTTCGAACTCGTCACCGCCCAGACGACCGACCCGGCCAACCGGCCCGACCGTGCGCTCCAGCCGTTCCGCCACTTGCTTGAGCAGGGCGTCGCCAGCCGGATGGCCCAGGGTATCGTTGACCTGCTTGAAGCGGTCCAGGTCGAGCAGGAACACCGCGCAGGCGCGGTGCTGAGGGTTCGGGGCAGCCAGGATGCGTTCCAGCGTCTGGGCCATCTGCAACCGGTTGGCGAGACCGGTCAGGGAATCGAAATGCGCCAGCCGCGAGGCATGTTGCTGCGATCGCCGCTTTTCGGTCAGATCATGGCCCGAGCCACGGAAACCCACGAAGTTGCGGAACTCGTCGTACAGCGGGCGACCGCTGATTGACCACCAGCGTTCTTCCTTGTCAGTTGCCGCACGCAAGGCCAGTTCAGTGAAGGCCGAGCGGGCATTGAGGTGGAAGGCCAGGGTGCGCTCGCCTTCCTGGCTCCCGGGATCATTGGCAAAGAGGACCGACATCGGCTTGCCAATCAGGCCTTGCACCCGGCAGCCCAGGATTACCCCGACAGTGGGCGAGACATAGGCCAGCATCCCTCGTCGATCGGTTTCGAAGAACCAGCCCTGGCCGCTGTCCTCGAAATCGCTCAACAGTTCCTCGGCCCGCTGCTGGTTGCGCAGTCGCTCCTGCTCGGCTTCGGCCGCGGCGCGGTCACTGCGGATCTGCCGCGAAGCGGCAAACAAGCCCAGACAGGCGCCACCCGCCAGCAGCAAGAGCGACACGGTGCTTCCGTCGATCAAGGCAACGCCAAGCCACATCGCGACCACGGCCCCGGTGATGCCCGGAATTCGGCGGTTGAGGATGATGGTAGCCAGCGCGGATACGAGGATCGGGGCCGGAATGGCTTCCGACCATTCCAATCCGGGATCGCGAGCGGTCCAGGTCGCGATTCCCAGGCCGAACAAGAGCATGGGCCCGCCAACCGCGAAGGCGTGCAGGGCTTCGCGTTCGACCAGCGAACTGATCCGCCGCTGCTCCACCTTGTTCAGGAAGGGCGTCGACCAGGCGATCAGCATGGCCCCGGCCAGCATGGCAACGGCCGGTACCGTCGGTACGGCGCGGTTGGCGATGCCCACCAGCACGGCGAGCGCCAGCATGATGGGCGCGATAAATCGCCAGTTTGGCTCGATCAGGATGTAAACCGGACCGTGGCCGGTCGCCCCGGGCCTGGAAACAGCACGCGGACCCGCCGGTCCGCGGGCCGACGGCGACGTATTCTGCTCCATTTCCACATTGCGCACCATCGAGGCACTATAGGTTTCAGGTCTTTGAAGAAGGGTTAATCAAACCATTAGGTGCCACTGGCGATGAGTGCGGAACGCGGGTTGTAAAGACCTGATCGGCTGGGCATAGTGATGAAAGAACACAATCGGACGGGGACTGCCGATGGCCGTTATGCAGCGCAGGTACCGGTGGGATCTTGATTGCCGCCGCGGCACGGCTGGCAGGAGCGCCTGAACCATGCGCCACATTGCGATCATCGGCTCCGGCCCGGCCGGCTACTACACCGCTGAAGCCGCACAGAAGCAATGGGGCGAGGATGTGCGGGTCGATATTTTCGACATGCTGCCCGTCCCCTATGGCCTGATCCGCACCGGCGTGGCCCCCGATCACCAGTCGATCAAGGGCGTCTCGCGCCGCTATGAAGGCACGGCCCTGTCCGACAATGTCCGCTTCGTCGGCAATGTGACCATCGGCGAGGACGTGACCATCGCCGAGCTGCAGCAGCTTTACGATGCCGTGGTCCTTGCCACTGGCGCGCCGAACGACAAACCCGCGGGCATTCCCGGCGAAGGGCTGGATAATGTCTTTGGCAGCGCAGCCTTCGTCGGCTGGTACAATGGCCATCCGCAGTTCGCGAAGCTGAACCCGGACCTTTCGGGGCGAACCGCGGTGATCGTCGGCAATGGCAATGTCGCGCTGGACGTGGCCCGCATCCTGTCCAAGACGGCAGCTGAATTCCACGGTAGCGACATCGTTGCCCATGCGCTCCATGCGCTTGAAAAATCACGCATTTCTCGGATCGTCATCCTGGGTCGGCGCGGGCCGCACCAGATCGCCATGACGCCCAAGGAACTGGGCGAGCTGGCCCACCTTGCGCGCGCCTGTCCGCGGGTCGATCCGGCCGATCTGCCGGCCGAGGACGAGGACCTGTTTCTCGAGCCCGGCCAGCGCAAGTCGGTGGGCCACCTGCGCGGTTTTGCCGCGATCCCCGAAGAGTTTCGCGCCGACAAGCCGGTGGAGATCGAGTTCGATTTCTTCGCGAGCCCCAAGGCGATCCAGGGCGATGGCCAGGTGACGGGCATCGAGATCGAGCGCACCACGTTGGATGCCAATGGCCGGGCCAGCGGCACAGGCGAAACCTATGTGATCCCAGCCAGCCTAGTCGTCACCTGCATCGGCTACAAGACCTCCCCCATCCCCGGCGTGCCATTCGAGGAGAGCGCCGGGCGCTTTGCCAATGACGAGGGGCGGATCCTCCCCGGCCTCTATTGCGTCGGCTGGGCGCGGCGCGGGCCTTCGGGCACGATCGGCACAAACCGCCCCGATGGCTTCGCCGTGGTCGACCTGATCGCCGGGGACATCGGCCAGGGCGGCGGCAAGCAGGGTCGCCCCGGCTTCGATGCCCTGGCGCAGGCGCGCGGGCTGGACATTGTCACCTTCCGCGACTGGAAGAAGATCGAGGCCGTGGAAGAACAGCGGGCCCGCGAAGGCGCGCCGCGCGAAAAGTTCGTCCACGTCGACGACATGATCCGCGCGCTGGGGGAATAGGCTGGCAGGGCATCAGCGCTTGCCCCCACCTCCAAGCCGTGATTTAATCGTCCGGTTAAAGACGCGACCCCAGAGAGTCGCTCCATTCGGAGAGAGGCCATGCCCAGTTACGATCTGATCATCCGCAACGGCACGATTGTCGATGGCACCGGCGCGGCGCGCTTCACCGGCGATGTCGCGGTGAAGAACGGGCTGATTGCAGCCGTGGGCAAGGTTCAGGGCGATGCCGCCGAGGAAATCGACGCCGCCGGCAAGGTGGTGACGCCCGGCTTCGTCGATATTCACACGCATTACGATGGCCAGGCCACCTGGGACCAGGAAATGGCCCCGTCGAGCTGGCACGGGGTGACCACGGTGGTCATGGGCAATTGCGGGGTCGGCTTTGCCCCGGCGCGGCCGGATCGCCATGGCTGGCTGATCGGGCTGATGGAAGGGGTTGAGGACATTCCCGGCACGGCGCTGGCCGAAGGGATGACCTGGAACTGGGAAACCTTCCCCGAATATCTGGACGAGCTTGAGCGCCTGCCGCGCACGGTCGATGTTGGCACCCACGTGCCGCACGGCGCGGTGCGGGCCTATGTGCTGGGCGATCGCGAGCAGCCCGGCGCGATCCCGACCGAGGATGACATCCGCCAGATGGCCGAAATCGTCGAGGACGGCGTGCGCGCCGGGGCACTGGGCTTTTCGACCAGCCGCACCGTGCTGCACCGCTCGATCGATGGCGAAGTCGTGCCCGGCACCACCGCCACCAAGGAAGAGCTGATCGAGATTGGCCGGGCCATGGGCCGGGCCGGGCACGGCGTGTTTGAAATGGCCAGCGACATGCGCCGCGAATGGGACGAATTCGGCTGGATGGGCGCGCTGAGCCGTGAAACCGGCCTGCCCTGCACTTATGCCGCGCTGCAATCCATCGCCAAGGAACTGCCGCTGGAGGAACAGATCGCCCAGATGCGCGCCGAGAACGACAACGGCGCCAACATCGTTGCCCAGATCGCGCTGCGCGGTAATGGGATCGTCATGGCCTGGCAGGGCACGGTCCATCCGTTCCGCCTGCGGCCCAGCTGGCAGGCGATAGCCGAACTGCCGTGGGAACAGCAGCGCGCCAAGCTGCTCGATCCGGCCTTCAAGGCCCAGCTGCTGTCCGAAACCAACGACTTTTCCGAGGTCAACCAGGACATCATCGGCCTGATCATGGTGGTCTGCGGCGGCTGGACCATGCAGTATGAAATGGACCCCGACTTCGACTACGAGCCGCAGGCCGATGAAAGCATCGCCGCCCGCGCCGCCGCCGCCGGGGTTTCGGGCGACGAATATGCCTATGACCTGCTGTGCCAGAATGAAGGCAAGGGCTTCATCTATCTGCCGCTGCTGAACTATGCCGATGGCAACCTCGATTTCCTCGAGGCGCTGCAGGCGTCGGACGATACGGTCAATTCGCTGTCCGATGGCGGCGCGCACTGCGGCACGATCTGCGATGCGGCCAGCCCTACCTTCATGCTTCAGCACTGGGTGCGTGATCGCAAGCGCGGTGGGCGGATTTCGCTGGAACGCGCCGTGCAGCGCCAGTGCCGCGATACGGCCCGGCTCTATGGCCTGGAAGATCGCGGTGTCATCGCGCCGGGCTATCTGGCCGATCTCAACGTGATCGATCTCGACAAGCTGAAGCTGGGCAAGCCGTGGCTGGCCTTCGATCTGCCCGCGGGCGGCAAGCGCCTGCTGCAAAAGGCCGAAGGCTATGTCTGCACGATCAAGAACGGCGCGGTGACGTTCCGCAATGGCGAATGGTCCGGTGCCACCCCCGGCGGCCTGATCCGCGGGCCGCAGCGCGTGGAAATGCTCGAAGCGGCGGAGTAGGCCTGATCCCGTCATCCCGGCGAAAGCCGGGATCGCTGTCAGGCGTAGCGCCCATCCGCCAGCGGTCCCGGATCAAGTCCGGGACGACGAGTTACGGCCGGATCACGATCCCCACCGCCGGATCGGCCTTGCCCGCCAGAGTAGCGGCAAAGGCATTACGCGCGGCTTCCAGCCCCGCGCGCGTGTCGATGGTCAGCGCCCCGCCCGCCTCGGCGATGAAGCGCAGCCAGCTTTCCGCCACGGCCTCGCCAAAGGCCTTGGGGCCCAGTTCCTTGATCGCCGCCACGGCATGGTCGGGCGCGAAGAACAGCACCGGCGTCGGCCCCGGCAAGGCGCCGCGCTCCTGCCCGAAGCCCGCGCCAACATGGGTCGCACCGACCGTGCAGGAATACTTCAGGTGATCGCCCAGCGTGGTGTGCACGCCGTGCATCAGCCCGGCATTGCCGGCGAAATCGACCAGCACCGAGGCCACCTGCGGCAGGCTGGCCAGATCGTCATAGGCCAGCACTTGGTCATAGAAGCCCGTCCGCTTGACGAATTCGACGTTACCCGCCGAAGTCAGCCCGATCCGCTTCATCCCCGGCGAGCGATGCCGCGCGACCGAGGCAAGGCCCATCGCCGTCTTCGACGAGGCGGACGTGCAGATCACCGCCTCTGCCCCGAACCAGCCTTCGCGGCGCATGAAGCTTTCGATCAGGAAGCCGGTCTTGAACAGCGGGCCGAAGATCATCCGCTCCCCCTCACGCGCCGGATCATGTTCGGGATCGGCGGCAAGGCGGCTGTACTGGTTGTAGATCGGGCTCATCGGCTGGCGATGGGCGGCGCCATCGGTGAATCCGCCGGGCGATACCCCAACCGGCAGCACATCGAGGTGCGTGGCCATCGGCAGATAGCCATAGACCCGTTCCCCCACCGCGATATCGGGATGGTTCGAAGCCTCGACCACGGCATGGCCCCACATCGGCACTACGCCCCACTCCCCTTCACCCGGGAAGAAGTTCCAATAGCCAAAGGCATCGCCCGCCACGGCATAGGTCACGTTGTTGGCAGTGACGGAGAAGCTCTCGATCCTCAGCCGCACCGCCCCATCGGCCAGCGCCCCGGCGGGAGCATCGACGATCCGCGCTTCGCCAAGCGCCTTGCGGTTGATCTGGACGGTCTGCGGCATTGTTTTCTCCCGAAGATGCATGGGCCTGAAACCAAATGGGCGCGCCATGCGGCACGCCCATTCAACCAAGCCTGCGTGGCAAGGTAAAGCGGTTTAGACCCGCATCGGCATCAGCACATAGAGCGCCGGGCTCTTGTCGTCCTGGCGGATCAGCGTGGGCGCGCCGGCGTCGGCCAGGTGCAGTTCCACCGTATCGCCCTCGATCTGGCCCAGGATGTCCTTGAGGTAACCGGCGTTGAAGCCGATCTCGAACCCGCTGGACTTGTAATCGGCCGGGACTTCCTCCGAAGCCGTGCCATTGTCAGGCGAAGTGACCGAGAGGGTCACCCGGTCATTGTCCAGCGCCATCTTGACCGCGCGGGTCTTTTCGGTAGCGATGGTCGCCACGCGGTCGACGCCTTCATAGAAGCTCTTGGGATCGAGCCGCAGCAGCTTGTCGTTCCCGGTGGGGATCACGCGGCTGTAATCGGGGAAGGTGCCGTCGATCAGCTTGCTGGTCAGCACCACGCCGTTTTCACCGCCTAGGGTAAAGCGCACCTTGCTGGCCGAGAGATCGACCAGCACGTTGGCATCCAGCGCCTCATCCAGCAGCTTGCGCAGTTCGGCCACGCATTTGCGCGGCACGATCACGTCGGGCATGCCTTCGGCGCCATCGGGGCGCTTGATCGTGAAGCGGGCCAGGCGGTGGCCATCGGTGGCCGCGGCCTTCAGCTCCTCGTCCGTCACATGCAGGAAGATGCCATTGAGGTAATAGCGGGTTTCCTCGGTGCTGATCGCAAAGCGGGTGCGGTCGATCAGCTGGGCCAGCGTGGCGGCGGGCAGCTCGAAGCTGGTCGGCAGATCGCCTTCGACGATTACCGGAAAATCGTCACGCGGCAGGGTCGGCAGCGAGAAGCGGCTGCGCCCGGCCTTTACCGTCATGCGGTTATCCGCCGTTTCCAGGCTGACCTGGCTGCCATCGGGCAGCTTGCGGGCAATATCGAACAGCAGGTGGGCCGAAACGGTGATCGCCCCGGCGCCTTCGACCGAGACCGCACCCAGCGTTTCCACCACCTGCAGGTCAAGGTCGGTCGCCATGATCCGCACCGTGCCATCGGCCGCAGCTTCGATCAGCACGTTCGAGAGAATGGGGATCGTGTTGCGCCGCTCAACGACGGACTGCACGTGCGACAGGCACTTGAGCAGCGTCGCGCGTTCGATGGTGGCCTTCATGGTCGGTCTTTCGTCCCCAAGGAAGCGCGCGGCCAGAATCGGCCCCTGCGCCGGAAATGCGGACTCGCTTTCTTAACGCCGGAGACCTTCGGGGCAAGCTTACCCGGCGGGAATCCGGGCGAAACTGGGGATAATTCCCTCCCTCAGCCCGCCCTGCGTCAGAGCATCGCCATCCCGCCGTTCACGTGCAGGGTCTGGCCGGTGACATAGCCGGCCTCCTTGCTGGCGAGATAGGCCACAGCCGCGCCGATATCCTCGCCCTCGCCCATCCGGCCCATCGGGATCCGGGCGTTGAGCGCGTCCTTCTGGGCATCGGGCAGCACCTCGGTCATCGCGGTGCGGATGAAGCCGGGGGCAACGCAGTTGACGGTCACGCCGCGGCTGGCCAGTTCCTGCCCCAGCGACTTGGACATGCCGACCAGGCCCGCCTTGGCCGCGGCATAGTTGATCTGGCCCGGGTTGCCGGTGACGCCGACCACGCTGGTGATCGTGATGATCCGGCCGAAGCGGGCCTTCATCATCGGCTTGGTCGCGGCGCGCATCAGGCGGAAGGCGGCTTCAAGGTTGACCTTGATGACCTGCTCCCACTCCTCGTCCTTCATCCGCATGGCCAGGTTGTCGCGGGTGATCCCGGCGTTGTTCACAAGGATATCGATCTTGCCCAGGGTATCGACCGTGGCCGGCACCAGATGCTCAACCTGTTCGGTGTTCGACAGGTCGCAGGTGATCTCGACATGGTCGTGGCCATAGGTGTCGTTCAGTTCCTCGCGAAAGGCGCGCAGCTTGGCGGCATTGGTGCCGGACAGCGCGAGGCGGGCCCCCTGCTTCGCCAGAGCGTGGCTGATCGCCGAACCGATGCCCCCGGCGGCACCGGTGACAAGGGCGGTCATTCCCGAAAGATCGAACATGCGCTGCATTCCTGCCTATTCCTTTGCGAACTTTTCAAATGCCACTTCGGCGCCCAGTTCCGCAGCCACCCAGGCGCCGAAGAATTCGCTCGTCACCTGATCGGTGGGGATCCCGTTCCTGGTGAGGAACTGCTCGATGAAGGTCTGATGCTCGGCGCTGATCCCCGGCGCTGGTGCCCCCGTCCCCGCACTGGCCAGGGTAGGCAGGAAGATCTGCTTCAGCTTCAGCCGGTCCGCGCCGGTCGTGCCGGCCTTGATCTTTACCACCACCGCCTGGGCAATCGGCGCCCGCCGTTCCATGGCACGCGCCAGCGACGAATAGATCTTGTAATACATCGCCTGCTCAAAGGCCGGGTCGGACCAGCGGTTCTGTTGACTGCAGGCGGCGGCGCGGTTGGAAATGCCTTGGATCAGCGGGTCAAGCACCTGATCCGAGGTCGCGTCGTTAGAGAACTTCTCGAACGAGAAGTCGGCGTGGAAACGGTCAATCTGGGCCTGCTCGGCAGCCGTATAGCCCCGGTCAAGGCAGTCAAGTCCGCTGGCGGCATGGACGGGCGAGGCGACAAGAGCGACCGCGATGGCAGCCGCGGCGAATTGGTGTTTCATCGGTTTCTGCTCCCTGGCATCGCCTGCCAAAGCCAAGCTAGGCCAATCACAGCGCCTTTGCCAGCGCCTCGATATCGGCCATGCCGACCACGCTGGTCACGGTTACATCGCTGACGCTGCGGCCGATCATCGGCCCCAGCACCTTGCCGCCCAGCTCGACAAAGCTGTCCACCCCGGCGGCCTGCATGGCGATCACGCTTTCGCGCCAGCGGACGCGGCCGCAGACCTGTTCCACCAGCAGGCGCTGGACTTCGGCCGGATCGCTGACCACGGCGGCGGTGACATTGGCGAACAGCGGCACCCGCAGCGCACCCGGCAGCGTCTTGCCGAGCGCTTCGGCCATGGCATCGGCGGCGGGCTGCATCAGCGGGCAGTGGAATGGGGCCGAAACCGGGAGGGCCACGCCGCGCTTGATCTCGAAGTCCTTGACCATGGCGATGGCCCGCTCGATCGCGCCCTTGTGGCCGGAGAGGACGACCTGGGTGGGGTCATTGTCGTTGGCGACAGTGCAAACCTCGCCCTCGGCGGCGGCTTCGGCCAGCTTCTGGGCCTTGTCGATATCGGCACCCAGCAGTGCGCACATCGCCCCCACGCCCACCGGCACGGCAGCCTGCATTGCCTGGCCGCGCAGCTTCAGCAGGCGGGCCGTATCGGCCAGGCTGAAGGCCCCGGCGGCGCAGAGCGCAGTATATTCGCCTAGGCTGTGCCCGGCGACGAAATCGGCCTTTTCGGCCAGGGTGATCCCGCCTTCGCGCTCCATCACGCGCAGCACGGCGATCGCGTTGGCCATGATCGCGGGCTGGGCATTCTCGGTCAGGGTCAGGACATCTTCCGGCCCTTCGCGCATGATCGCGGAGAGCTTCTGCCCTAGCGCATCGTCCACTTCCTCGAACACTTCGCGCGCGGCGGGGCTGGCTTCGGCCAGGTCAGCCCCCATGCCGACCTTCTGGCTGCCCTGCCCGGGGAAAACGAATGCTCGCATGGTCCTCTCCATTGCCTGATGCCCCCGCGCCTATTGGTTGGCGCTTCAGCGGGCAAGCCCGAAGGGCACAATCTTGTTGTCGATATCGTGGCCGATGTCCGCCGAACCCAGGAACGGGATGGCATGGCGCGCGCACCAGTGGCGGGCGATTTCCTCTGCAGTGGCGCCAAACGGACGGTCGTTTTCCGGCACGTCGCCAACCCGGCCCAGCCGCAGCCCGGCAATGCCGCCAAGGTGCGCGGTGAGGTGGAAGAACAGCCGGTCAACGGCATAGAGGTGCTCGCTTACCTCCTCCACCTGCACAACATGGCCCGCCAGCCCTGGCATCAACGGGGTGCCGCACAGCATGGCCAGCGTCATCAGGTTGAAGGCCACGGTGGGCTTGCCATCGAGTGACGGCTCCGCGCCCGAACGATCCCCGCTCAGCCAGGCCAGCGTGCGCCGCACCGCCGCCTCGCCCCCGGCGCGGCGGATGTCGGCCGGCATCGGTGCATGGGCCGGATGGCCGAACCGCTGGCGATAAAGTCCGCCCAGCAGCGTGCCGCCATCCGAATAGCCCAGGAACAGCTTGTCCTGCGCGGCGTGATCGAAGCGGTGAAGCGCATCCTCGGCGATCCGCATCGCCCCATAGCCACCGCGCGCGAACCACACCGCATCAAAGGCGGGATCGTTGGCGCATTCAACTAACGCCTCCAGTCGCGCCGCGTCCGACCCGGCGAAATGGCCTTCGCTGAGAAAGCATTGCGGATGAAAATGCAGCCTCACGCCCGGAAACTCGGCCGCAGCCAGCGCCAGCACGCGATCCGCATCTTCCCTGGCAAAGGCGGCAGACGGGGCGCAGATGGCGACGTTGAGCATGATCCTTACCTAACCCGGTTGTCAGGCGAGGCAAGGGCGCATACCGGAGAACCGATGGACGATCTCACCACCCACCCCTGGTTCTTCTGCGGCATCGGCGGCTCCGGCATGCTGCCGCTGGCGCTGATCCTGAAGGGCCATGGCGCCGAGGTGGCCGGATCGGACCGCAGCCGCGACCAGGGCCGCACGCCCGAGAAGTTCGCCTGGCTGGAAAGCCTGGGCATCACCCTGTTTCCGCAGGACGGCAGCGGTCTGGTCTCGGCCAACCAGATCCTCGTCGCCTCGGCCGCCATCGAAGATACCGTGCCGGAGATGATCCGCGCCCGCGAGCTGGGCTGCGCGCGGATGAGCCGGGCGGAGCTGCTCTCCCGCCTGTTCAACGCCGCGCCCGCTCGCATTGCCGTTGGCGGCACCAGCGGCAAGAGCACGGTCACCGGGATGATCGGCTGGATCATGGACTGTGCCGGCCGCGATCCAACGATCATGAACGGCGCGGTGATGAAGAACTACGCCGCGCCCGATGCCCCCTTTGCCAGCGCACGGGTCGGCCAGGGCGAGGTCTTTGTCAGCGAAGTTGACGAAAGCGACGGCTCGATCGCGCTTTATCGACCGCAGGTCGCGGTTGTGAACAACATCAGCCTGGATCACAAGAGCCTCGAAGAACTACGCGACCTGTTCGACGATTTCGCCGCCAAGGCAAAGGTTGTGGTGCTCAACGACGATGACCGCGAATGCTATGACCTTCAGCTGCGCCTCGCACTGCGCGACGACGCGGCGGATGTGCAGATCCTCACGTTCGGCCTCGGTCATTCCCCCGATCTGACCTGCGACGAGGACAGCATCAGCGAGAGCCCCGTCGGCATCGCCGCCGATGTGATCGACACCCGTGACGGTACTCGCCACGCGCTGCGGCTGAGCCTGCCAGGGCGCCACAACCTGTCAAACGCGCTGGCCGCGATTGCCGCCGCCAGCGCTGCGGGCGTACCGGTCAGCGCAGCCGTTGCGGCGCTGAGAAGCTTCGCCGGTCTCGCCCGCCGGTTCGAGATTGTCGGCACCAGTCCGTCCGGCATCACCGTGATCGACGATTTCGGGCACAACCCGGAAAAGTGCGCGGCTACCCTGCGCACGCTCAAGGCCCATCCCGGCCGCGTGGTCGCCTTCTTCCAGCCGCACGGCTATGGCCCGCTCAAACAGATGGGACATGAACTGGCGGAGGTCTTTGCCCGGCTGCTCGGCCCGGATGACCGGACGATCCTGTGCGATCCGGTCTATTTCGGCGGAACAACCGATCGCAGCGTGGGCAGCGAGCGGATCGTCGACTTGATCCGCGAACATGGCGGTACGGCCGATTACGTGTCAAACCGGGCTGACTGCGAGGAACGGCTGGTGAAACTTGCTCGTGCCGGTGACCGGATAGTGATAATGGGGGCGCGGGACGACACGCTCAGCCAATTTGCCCGGAGCGTGCTGGCGCGCCTGCCATAGGGGCCATCGGGCCGCCGCAGGTGCGGGGGGAGATAGCCGTGTATCAGGTAAACTTGACGCAATCGCATTTTCCGCTGCGGGACGATGTCCCGCTGCTGCCAACCACGGTCGGTTCGGTGCTGCGGGAAGCCGCCGCCCGCTGGCCTGATCGGACTGCGCTGATTTCCGCCGATGGGCCAACCGCTGATCGGCAATGGACCTATGCCGAATTGCTGGCCGAAAGCGAGGAACTCGCCGGTGCGCTGCTGACCCGCTTCTCGCCCGGCGAGCGCGTGGCAATCTGGGCGCCTAATGCCCCGGAATGGGTGCTGCTCGAATTTGCGCTCGCGCTGGCCGGGCTGACCCTGGTGACAGTCAACCCCGGCTATCAGGCGCGCGAACTGGCCTATGTCCTGCGGCAATCGAACGCTGCGGGCCTGATGCTGGTCAGGAACCATCGCGGCAACCCGATGGAAGCCATCGCTGCCGAGGTGGTCCGGGACCTGCCCGGCCTGCGCGAGGTTACCGATATCGAAGATCCTGCTGCGCTATACCGAAAAGCTGGCCCGGTACCGCCCTTGCCCGAAGTCCAGCCCCACGATCCGGCGCAGATCCAGTACACTTCCGGCACCACCGGCAATCCCAAGGGCGTAGTCCTGCATCACCTGGGGCTGACCAACAACGCCCGGATATTCAATCTCAAGGCCGGGCTGCCGCCTGGCTCGGTCAACATCAACGCCATGCCACTGTTCCATACGGCGGGCTGCGCGATTGCCGTACTGGGTGCCGTGCAGCATGGCAGCACCCTGGTGCTGTTGCGCCAGTTCGATCCGGCCAGCATGCTCGATCTCGCGCAGTCGCAGCAGGTTTTCTATCTGCTGGGCGTACCGACCATGCTGATCGCCGTGCTTGAAGAACATAAGGCCCGTCCACGCGCTCTCTCGTCGCTCGGGCTGGTCGGCTCGGGAGGATCGATGGTCCCGCCGGAACTGGTTCGGGCCGTCACTGACGAATTTGGCTGCCGGTTCCTTACGGTTTATGGACAGACCGAAGCCAGCCCGCTGCTGACCGTGGTCGGACCAGACGATGCCTTCGACGATATCTGCCACACAGTAGGTCAGCCGCTGGTCCAGACCGAAATGGCGATCATGGCAACCGACGGGTCGGGTCCGGTTGCAATCGGTCAGGTCGGCGAGATTTGTGCCAGGGCCTATGCTGTCATGCTGGGTTACAACGACAACCCCGAAGCCACTGCCGCCGCGATCGACGCTGAGGGGTGGCTGCACACCGGCGATCTGGGAACGATGGACTCGCGCGGCTTTGTTCGGGTTACCGGCCGGGTCAAGGACATGATCATCCGCGGCGGAGAAAACCTGTTCCCGGCAGAAATCGAAAACGTGCTCCTGGAGCACCCTGACGTTGCGGAAGTGGCAGTGGTCGGCGTGCCCGATGACCGGCTGGGCGAGGCGGTGGCCGCTTTCGTCCGGGTCCGCGAGGGAGCCAGCTTTGATCCCGATGCACTGAAGGCCCATTGCCGCGCCCAGATCGCCGCTCAAAAGGCACCCAGCCATTGGATCGCGGTCCGGGAATGGCCACTGACCGGTTCTGGCAAGATCCAGAAATTTGCCCTCCGCGATCAGTGGATCGCGGCAGGCGGCGCGGATGGTTCAGTGGCCTGAACCGGCTGCGGGATGTCGGCCCAGCAGCGCCGGCACCTTGTGGATCGCCAGGGCCACGATTGCGCCCAGCACCAGCCCGACCACGCCCGACAGCGTCGAATTGGTCAGCCAGCCCAGCACATCGCCGATGGGGCCAGTCGCTTCGGCTACCATGTGCTCCACGCCGTGGATCGCGTCGTAAGGCAGCTTGAAGCCCAGCTTCTTGGCCCCGTCGACCAGGATGTGCCCGCCGACCCACAGCATTGCCAGCGTGCCCACCACCGACAGGGTGGTGAGCAGCCGGGGCATGGCATGCAGCAACCCGCGGCCAAAGGCCTTGGCCGCCGCGCTGGTCCGCTCCTGCACCATGTGCAGGCCGATATCGTCCATCTTCACGATCAGCGCGACGACGCCATAGACCGCCACGGTAATCACGATCCCCACCAGGGCCAGGATCAGCCCCCGGTTCACCAGCGTCTCGTCCGCCACTTCCGCCAGGGCAATCGCCATGATCTCGGCCGAGAGGATGAAATCGGTGCGCACCGCGCCCGAAATCCGCTCCTTCTCGAACTCGGCCATGTCCTCGATCGGGTCTTCCAGCGTTTCGCCGTGCTTGGCCCCGCCCAGCTTCTCGATCACCTTCTCCGCGCCTTCATAGCACAGGAACAGCCCGCCCAGCATCAGCAGCGGGGTGATCGCCCAGGGCACGAATTCGCTGAGCAGCAGCGCGGCGGGCAGCAGGATCAGCAACTTGTTCTTCAGGCTGCCCTTGGCGATCTGCCAGATGATCGGCAGTTCGCGCTCTGGCGTGAATTCGGTGACATAGCTGGGCGTAACCGCCGCATCGTCGATCACCACACCCGCGGCCTTGGACCCGGCCTTGGCCGCCGCCACGCCAACGTCGTCGATCGAGGCGGCCGCCGCCTTGGCGATTACCGAGATATCGTCAAGCAGTGCTACCAGGCCGGTTGGCATGTTCGTATTCCCCCTCAGGCTGACCAGCGCATGGCTTGCCAAGCCTTGGCCCGCCCCGCAAGGCTTGCATTCCCGGCCGATTACGCTAATGGCCCGCGCTTCCGGAAGTGATTCCGGATGCAAGAAAGCCGGAGGGGCCCCGCAATCCCGCGGATCAGCCAGCGATCGGTTAGACAGATGAAAGGCATAGCATGCCGCTTTACGAGCATGTGTTCCTGGCGCGCCAGGATCTGAGCCAGGCGCAGGTTGATGCGCTGGCCGCCACCGCCACGGAAATCGTCGAAGCTCATCAGGGCAAGGTCACCAAGACCGAAACCTGGGGCCTCAAGAACCTGGCCTACAAGATCAAGCGTAACCGCAAGGCGCACTTCGTGCTGCTGAACATCGAAGCCCCCGCCGGCACCGTGGCCGAGCTGGAGCGTCAGACCGCGATCAACGAAGACGTGATTCGCTGGCTGACCGTGCGCGTCGACGAGCTGGAAGCCGGCCCGTCGGTGCAGATGCGCAAGCAGGACCGCGAGCGCAGCAAGCGCCGCGAACGCGAGGAGTTCTAAGAGATGGCCCGCGCATTTTTCCGCCGCCGCAAGTCGTGCCCGTTCTCGGGCAAGAACGCTCCGAAGATCGATTACAAGGACACGCGCCTGCTCCAGACCTACATGTCTGAGCGTGGCAAGATCGTGCCGAGCCGCATCACCGCCGTTTCTGCCAAGAAGCAGCGTGAACTGGGCCAGGCGATCAAGCGTGCCCGTCACCTGGGCCTGCTGCCCTACCTCGTGAAGTAAGGGGAGAGAGACCATGGAAATCATCCTCCTCGAACGCATCGAGAAGCTGGGCACCATCGGCGATGTCGTGACCGTCAAGGACGGCTACGCCCGCAATTACCTGCTGCCCAACAAGAAGGCGCTGCGCGCCAACGAAGCCAACCGCAAGGTCTTCGAAGCCAACCGCTCGAAGATCGAGGCCGATAACGCCGCCCGCCGTGCCGACGCCGAAGGCCACGCCGGCAACGTCGAAGGCAAGTCGGTCGTCCTGATCCGCGCCTCGTCGAACTCGGGCCAGCTCTATGGTTCGGTTTCGGTGCGTGACATCGTCGATGCGCTCAACGCCGATGGCGCCAACGTGTCGAAGTCGATGATCGTGCTGGAACGCCCGATCAAGACCATCGGCGTGTTCGACGTGAAGGTTGCGCTGCACCCGGAAGTGTCGGTCAACGTCAAGGTCAACGTCGCGCGTTCGCCTGACGAAGCCGACCAGCAGGCCAAGGGCGTCGACGTGATCGCCGCCATGTTCGAAGACGACGCTGCCGAGGCTGCTGCCGCTGCGACTGAATTCGAAGCCGGCAACGGTGAAGAACCGGAAGCCGAGGCTCCGGCCCGGGCCGCCGAGGCGACCGACGAAGCCTGAGGCTTCCCCGGCTAAGCCAAACGATCAAGGGGGTGCCTCGGCGCCCCCTTTTTCGTTGGGCGAAGGTTTCAGTGGCAACGTAATTGAAATGTCATCGCGATCTGTCTAAAGGCCCGCGATGCTAAACACAGACACGATCATCGCGGAATTGGTCCGCGTTTACGACGAAGCCGTCGCCGCCCTCCGTTCCGACATTGCCCGCTTTGCCGCGGACGGAACCCTCCCCCCCGCCGAACGCCGTGCCAGCCGCGCCTGGTGCTATCCGGAATTGCGGATTGCCTATTCGGGCGTCGAGACCCGGCCTGACCTGGCCCGCGCCTTTGGCCGGCTGGCCCATCCCGGCACTTTCGCCACCACGGTGACCCGCCCCGCCCTGTTCGCCGATTACCTGGCCGAGCAGCTGGCCCTGCTAGCCGACGATTACGCGATCGAGGTTTCGGTTGGCCGGTCGGATCAGGAAATCCCCTTCCCCTATGTGATCGATGCCAGCTCTGGCCTGGGCGCGCTCAGTCCGCAGGATCTGGCCCGCCACTTCCCGGCGACCGAGTTGCGAATGATCGGCGACGAACTGGCCGACGGGATGGAATTGCCCAATCCGGAAGAGACCATTCCGCTGGCACTGTTCGATGGCCTGCGCACCGATTTCAGCCTCGCGCGCCTGGCGCATTACACCGGCACCCCGGTGGAGGATTTCCAGCGCTTCATCCTGTTCACCAACTATCACCGCTATGTCGATGAATTCGTGGACTGGGCCGGGCAGCAAATGGGCAAGGACGAATATGTCCGCTTGTCCGGTGCGGGCGGCCTGCTGGTTGAGGAAGCCACCGAGAACGCGCGCGAGCGTCTGTCCGACACGGCCTGGCGGCGCCACCAGATGCCGGCCTATCACCTGGTCCGCGAGGACAAGATGGGCATTACTCTCGTCAACATCGGGGTCGGCCCGTCCAACGCCAAGACGATCTGCGATCACCTGGCCGTGCTGCGGCCCGAAGCCTGGCTAATGATCGGCCACTGCGGCGGCCTGCGCGACACCCAGCGGATCGGCGACTATGTGCTGGCCCATGCCTATCTGCGCGACGATCACGTGCTCGATCCGGTGCTGCCGCCGGAGATCCCGATCCCGGCGATTGCCGAAGTGCAGATCGCACTGGCCCAGGCGGCCGAGCGGGTCAGCGGCGATACCGGCGCGAACCTGAAGAAGCGGATGCGCACCGGCACCGTCGCCACCACCGACGATCGCAACTGGGAGCTGCGCTATACCCAGTCAGCCCGTCGCCTGAGCCAGAGCCGGGCGATCGGGATCGACATGGAAAGCGCCACCATCGCAGCCCAGGGCTATCGCTTCCGCGTGCCTTACGGGACGCTGCTGTGCGTCTCCGACAAGCCGTTGCACGGCGAAATCAAGCTGCCCGGCCAGGCCAACCGCTTCTACGAGGAAGCGATTGCCGCGCACCTGCTGATCGGCACCACCGCCTGCGACCTGCTGCGCGCCGAGGGCGAGCGGCTCCACTCGCGCAAGCTGCGAGCCTTCAAGGAACCGCCGTTCCGTTGAGGCAAGACGCCCGCGTCCGCCCTGCCCGAATAACGGACTTGCCGCTGCTGCCAGCGATCGAGCGATCAGCCGCGGGGCTGTTTGCCAATCAGTCCGGGCTCGCGCACCTGGCCGAGGGTGCGGTCATTGCGGCTGATGAGCACGCGCAATTCTTGTCTGACGGCTGTTTGTGGGTGGCCGAAAACGGAAGCACGATCAGCGGATTTCTAGCCGCGACCGAACTCGCAGGCAGTTTCCACATCCGCGAAGTCTCGGTCGCTCTGGGCGCCCAAGGCCAGGGCTTGGGGCGGGCGTTGATTGAGACCGCGCTCTGCAGTGCACAGGAACGCGGCTTTGCGGCAGCGACACTAACCACCTTTCGAAATGTGCCGTGGAACGCGCCGTTCTATGCGCGGCTTGGCTTTCGTGCGCTTGAGCAAGCGGAACTCACGCCGGCGCTGGCCGCGATCCTTGCCGAAGAACTGGCGCACGGCATGCCCCAAGGCAGCCGATGCGCCATGTTCTACCCGCTTGGCTAAGGCTTACCAGCCCGACTTCATCCCCTTGTTCTGCTGGTCCAGCCACTTCTTGAGCGGCGCGAAATAGGCCATCATCGCCTTGCCGCTCATCTCGCGGCTGCCGGTGAAGGCTTCCAGCGCATCGGGCCAGGGCTTGGATGCACCCATTTCCAGCATGGCATTCAGGTTCTTGCCGACTTCCTTGTTGCCGTAGAACGAGCAGCGGTGCAGCGGCCCCTTCCAGCCGGCCTGCTTGCACGCAGCCTCGTAGAACTGGAACTGCAGGATCCGGGCGAGGAAGTAACGGGTATAGGGCACCACCGCCGGGATGTGATACTTGGCCCCGGCATCGAAGGCATCGGCCCCGCGCGGGCTGGGCGGCACAATGCCCTGATACTTCAGGCGCATGTCGGTCCAGGCCTGCTGATAGCCCTCGGGCTTCACCGCGCCGGAGAATACCTGCCAGCGGAACCGGTCGACCAGCAGGCCGAAGGGCAGGAAGGCCACCTTGTCCATTGCCTGGCGCAGCAGCAGCCCGGTATCCTTGTCGGCCGAAGGCACCTTGGCCCGATCGAGCAGGCCGATCTGCACCAGGTATTCCGGCGTCATCGACAGGGCGATGGCATCGCCAATGGCCTCGTGGAAGCCGTCATTCGCGCCGTCGAGATAGAGCGGCGACTGCTTGTTGTAGGCGCGCTGGTAATAGTTGTGGCCAAGCTCATGGTGGATGGTGACGAAATCGTCGCCGTTTACCTTGATGCACATCTTGATCCGCAGATCGTCGATATTGTCGACGTTCCAGGCCGAAGCGTGGCAGACCACTTCGCGGTCCTGAGGCTTCACGAACTGCGAGCGCTCCCAGAAGGTCCTGGGCAGCGGCTCGAAGCCTAGCGAGGAAAAGAAGCCCTCACCTGCCTTGACCATCTTCAGCGGGTCGTAGTTCTTTTCCTTGAGCAGTTCGGTCACATCGAAGCCCAGATCGCCAGATCCCAGCGGGGCCACCAGGTCATAGATGTTGCCCCATTCCTGCGCCCACATGTTGCCGAGCAGGTCGGCGCGGATCGGGCCAGTCTTGGCCTGCACCTTGTCGCCATACTTGGCGTTGAGCTTGCCGCGGACATAGGTGTGCAGGCTGTCGTAGAGCGGCTTCACTTCAAGCCACAGCTTTTCGGTCAGCGCGGCGAAGTCCTCGGGGCTCATGTCATAGTTGGAGCGCCACTGCGCGCCGAGGTCGGCAAAGCCCAGCTCCTGCGAACCCTGGTTGGCGAGGGTGACCAGCTTGGCGTAGTCGTCCTTCATCGGCTTGCCGACATTGTCATGCCAGGAGGTCCACATCTCCTTCAGCTCATCGGGATTGCGGCTGGTGCCCATCCGCTCCTCGATGTCGCTGCCGTTGATCGGCTGGCCACCAAGGGTGCCCTTGCCCTTGCCATAGACCCCCTGGATGCGGGCCTTGATCGTGGCGATTTCCTGCGCCGCGCCTTCGCGGGTTGGCGCGGGCAGGACGATCGCGGTGCGCATCCGGTCCAGCTTGCGGTCCGTATCGAAGGACAGGCCGGGCGTGGTGGAATGCTTGGCGGCTTCCAGCGCATTGCGGACCATCAGCGTGGTCAGAGCAGCCTCACCCCGAGCGGTCAGCGCTGCACTGTCCTGGTTGATATAGGTCTGATAGATCCATTCGGCCTGGCCGCTCTCGATTACCTTCTGGTTGAACTCCTGCTCCGCCTTGGCAACGAAGGCATCGGCCTTGGCCTGGGGCGTGGCGGCGTCCTCGGCCATTGCAGGCGTGGCAACCAGCGCCGTGGCGAGCGCGGCGAGCGAAACGATCCTCTTCATCAGTGCAACCTCATGGAAAGCGACAGGCCCAGCGGGCGATGGCCTTCGCTGGCAAGCACCTGCGCGAGGGTCAAGCCCGGATCGGCAAACGGCTTCAGGCGAGCAGGAAGTCGCGGATCGCCTGGCCGAGGTCGGGCTTGGTGACGCAGCTCATGTGCGTGCCCGGCACGGTCACCAGCGTTGCATCGGGCAGGGCCTCGGCCAGGAGGTCGGGCGAACCGTTGTCGCGATCCTGGTCACCATTGACCACCAGCGTCGGCATGGTGATCTTCGCCAGGTCGGCCGGGTCGGTATCGCTGAAGGTCTGGAGCAGCAGCCGGGTTGCCACGCGATCCACCTTCATCGTCTTCATGAAGGATACTGCGGCAAAGGCCGGATCGCCGTGCTTGACCTCGTCAAACCGATCAATCGCATCGATGAAGAAGGCGCCGCGCCCGGTCCAGCCGGCCAGCCCTTCCAGCCCCATGCCACCCAGCACAAGCCGCCGCGGCTTCAGCCCACGGATCACCGCCCGCACCGAAGTGCGCGCGCCCAGCGAAAAGCCGCACAGGTCAAACTCGGTCAGGCCCAGCGCCTCGACCAGCGCGATCGTATCTCGCGCCAGCACGTCGGCGGGATAGGCTGCGGGATCGTGCGGCTTGCCGCTTTCGCCATGGGCGCGCAGGTCCGGCATCAGGCATTCGAACCCGGCATCGGCCAGCAGCTGCGCCTGCCCCCAATTCACCCAGTTCATATGTGCGCTGGAAAACAGCCCGTGCAGAAGCAGCAACGGCCGCCCCGAACCAAGCCGGTGCAGCGCCAGCGGGGTGCCATCAAACGAAGGGATCAGTTCCGGGGCTTCGGCCATCATTGCGTCCTCTCAGGCGAAGTGCGCTGGGCAAAGGGCAAGGCCAGCAGGGCGCCCAGCGCCGCCAGCGCCATGTCCTTCTGCGCGTCGAATATGTCTCCCTGCTCGCCATTATAGGCCCCGGCATCGGCCGGGGCGAGGGTGAGCGTCAGGGTCCATTCGAAGATCTCGTAGAACCCGCCCATGGCGAGAACAAACAGCACTGCAAAGATCAGCGCCATCCGCCGCGTCAGCCGCCAGTAACGCGTGCCCAGTTCAACGATCGGATCGATCGCCAGGAGGCCGAACAGGAAATGGACCAGGCGGTCGAACATGTTGCGCTGGAACCCCAGGGTGCTGTCGATCCCGCCCAGCCAGGTGTCATAGGGCACGAAGCTGTAAGACCAGCGCGCCGCAAACAGGTGCAGCAGGACAAAGGCCGCGATACACCCGGCGGAACGGTTGCCGATCGGCCAGCGGCGCAGCGCAATTACCGCCATGGGCAAGAGCAGCGCCACCGGCCCAACCTGCAGCCAGGTGTTGGTGGGATAGATCGCCCCGATCGCGCTCAGCGGAATGCCCAGCGCGATCGCGCCCAGCATCCAGCGCTGCGAAATCGGGATGCCGGACAAACCTCAACCTTTCTTGAGGTGCCGGCGCCCGAGCAATTCGGCGATCTGTACCGCATTCAGCGCAGCCCCCTTGCGCAGGTTGTCGGACACGCACCACAGCGAGAGGCCGTTGTCGACAGTCGGGTCTTCGCGCACGCGAGAAACGAAGGTTGCCCCATCGCCCACGCATTCGACCGGCGTGATGTATCCTCCGTCCTCGCGCTTGTCGATCAGCATCACCCCGGGGGCTTCGCGCAGCAGGTCCTGGGCCTGCTCGGCGCTGATCTCGTCCTCGAACTCCAGGTTGATCGCCTCGCTGTGGCCGACGAACACCGGCACGCGCACGCAGGTGGCGGTCACCTTGATCTTGGGATCGAGGATCTTCTTGGTCTCCACCACCATCTTCCATTCTTCCTTGGTCGAGCCATCATCCAGGAAGCTGTCGATGTGCGGGATCACGTTGAAGGCGATCTGCTTGGTGAACTTCACCGGCTCATTGGCCTGGCCGACGAAAATGTTGCGGCTCTGCTCGAACAGCTCGTCCATCCCCTGCTTGCCCGCGCCTGAGACCGACTGATAAGTCGCCACGACCACCCGCTTGATCCTGGCCGCGTCGTGCAAAGGCTTGAGCGCAACGACCAGCTGCGCAGTCGAGCAGTTGGGGTTGGCGATGATCATCCTGGCCTTGTAGCCGTCGATCGCATCGGGGTTCACCTCGGGCACGATCAGCGGCACGTCGGGGTCCATGCGATAGAGGCTGGAATTGTCGATCACCACGCAGCCTGCTGCTGCCGCCCGCGGCGCATGGGCCTTCGAGACATCGGACCCTGCCGAAAACAGCGCAATGTCCCAGCCGGCAAAGTCGAAATGATCGACGTTGCGGACCTTGAGCATCCGCCCGGTCTCGCCAAATTCGATCTCGTCTCCGGTCGAGCGCGACGAGGCGACTGCCGCCAACTCGTCGATCGGAAATTCGCGCTCGGCCAGCACGTTCAGCATCTCGCGCCCGACATTGCCCGTCGCGCCGACCACTACCACCCGGTAACCCATGCCAATCTCCTGTTGAACGGTCGCAGCGGCTAGCCCTGCCCGCCGCCATTGTCCACCGGCAGCATGTCGAAGGCGACAGTGATGCGGGGCTGCTCGCTCTCGAAAGGGGTCGTGCCATGCCACAGGTAGGACGGGAACAGCACCAGCGTGCCCTCCTTGGGCTGCACCACGCGGCGCGGCGGCAGGTCGAGCTTGAGCGCGGCATCTGGCACGCCAAAAGCCAGCGCGCCCTGCCCACTGCCCGCGGCCACTTCGGGCGGCAGGCTGGCGTAATAGGCGCTGCTCATCCAGCCGACCTGGTGGATGTGGCTGACATGGAAGCCTTCGCTCCTGAGGCGGACCGACCACGAGGTGGGAAAACTGATCTCCCCGGTGTTGCGCGACAGGAAGGGATGCTTCGGATCATGCGGCAATTGGGCGATCCGCGACTGCGCCGCATTGCGCAGGGCTAAGGCCAGGGCCAGGATCACCGGATCAAGCGTTTCGAACAGGTTGCCGCGCGTCTGCGTGCCGCCGCGCAGCGACTGGTCGGCCGGCTGCGCGGAGACGGCATGGCGCCCTTCCAGCACCGCGCGGATATCCGGATCGGTGCCGATGTCGATCGGCATGACCAGGTTGTCATAGTCACACAACCAGTGTTCGCGCGGGTCGTCGAGCAGCCGCCAGGCAACCCCCAACAGCGACCAGGCGGCCTGGTCGGTCGGCACCAGCTGGGCCGCGCGCTCAGCGGCCAGGGCAGCGGCGGCGGGATCACCCTGTCGCAGCATGATGTGCGCCCGCGTGGTCAAGGCCCCGGAATAGTTCGGCTCGCGCGCCAGCAGCCCATCGACCACGGCCAGCGCCTCGGCATCGCGGTCCAGACCGCTCAGCGCGATGGCCTGATAGGTCTCGATCAGCGGGTCCTGGCCCCAGCGCGCTTCCGCCGCAGCGGTCCAGTCCAGCAGTTGCGCATAGTTCCCGTGACCGCGCGCCGTGACCATTGCCTGGGCCCAGATCGGCCCATTCTCCGGCACGCGGCGCAGCGCCTCGTGGAAGGTGTCCAGCGCCTCGTCCTTGCGCCCCAGCTGCGGCAGCAGGCTGGCGAGCACGACGTGCGGCTCGATCAGATCGGGCTTGATCCGCGTCGCCTCGCGATAGGCCTCGATCGCTTCGTCGAACCGCCCGGCATCGGCCAGCAGGTTGCCGCGCATGACCGCCGTTTCCGCATAGTGCAGGCCATCGGCCCAGGCGCGCTCGATCTCGACCAGCGCCTCTTCGCTGCGGCAGAGGTTGCGCAGCTCGACCGCCAGGTTGTGCCGCGAAATCCGGTCGCCCGGATTGGCCGCAAGCTGGCGATGGAGGGCATCGGCCTGCGCGGGCACGCCGACCGGGCCAATGCCCAGGGTGCGGTTCACGGCTTCACCCCGTTGCGTTCGAGGAAGGCAAAGATCGCCTCCCACATGTGCTTGCCCACCTTCGGCCCGCCAACCCGGTGCGTAAAGCCGGGATAGAGCATCATCTCGAAGGGCACGGCATTGGCCTGCAGCCGCGAAATCAGCGCCGATGAATGTTCGAACACCACGTTGTCGTCGGCCATGCCATGGATCAGCAACAACGGATCGCTGATCTTCGCGGCATCGGCCATGGCATTGGCCTTGTCATAGGCCGCCGCGTCCGGTCCCTTCATGTCCGGGCCGGGATCGCCCATGTAGCGTTCGGTATAGTGGGTATCGTAAAGCTCCCACTTGGTCACCGGCGCGCCAGCAATCCCGGCGGCATAGACCCCCGGGTTGGCCTGAAGCATCTTGAGCGTCATGTAGCCGCCATAGGACCAGCCATAGGTCGCGATCTTGTCCGCCGCGACATAGGGCAGCGTCTTGAGGAACTGCGCACCGGCCAGCTGGTCTTCCACTTCGACCCCGCCCATGGCGCGATAGAGCTGCTTCGCGAAATCGACGCCGCGATTGTCCGATCCGCGATTGTCGATTTCGAACCAGATATAGCCCTTGTCGACCACGGCCTGGGCCAGCGGGTTCATCCAGGCCTTCAGAACCTCCTGCGTGCTCGGCCCGCTATAGTGCGAAAAGAACACCGGATAGCGCTTGCCCGGCTCCAGCGGCGGAGTGATCATGTTCCAGTGCAGCACGGTGCCGTCTGACGCCTTGATGGTCCCGAACTCAGTCGGACGGTGGCTGGCAAGGTAGGGCGCATAGGGATGACTGGCATCCAGCTTGTTTTCTTCCACCCAGGCAATCCGCTTGCCGCTCTGATCGGCCAGGTAGACCTGCGGCGGCTGGTTCAGCGCCGAGCGCGTGATCAGCAGCGACTTGCCGGACTTGTCCATGCCCGCACTATGATGAAAGCCCGGATCGGTCAGGCGGGCGATTTTCCCCGGTGCCTTGAGGTCAAGCGCATAGACCTGGTGGGCCCGGACATCGTCCTTCGTCCCGGTGAAAAAGACCTTCCCGGCTTCCTGGTCCACCCCGACCAGCCCGGTGACGACCCATTCGCCCTTGGTCAGCTGCCGCCACTTGCCTTGGCGGAAGTGCCACAAGTGCCCGAACCCATCGCGCTGTGACCACCAGACCAGGCTGCCGTCCTTGAGGAAGCGGTAGCTGTTGGAAAGATCGATCCAGTGGCCCTCGGCCGCGGTCTCGGTGAACAGCACCCGGCTCTTGCCGGTGGCCGGATCGACCGCCAGCATGTCGAGCCGGGTCTGGGCGCGGTTCTGGCGCTGGACATAAAGCGTCTTGGCATCCGGTGCCCAATCGACCCGGGCAAGGTAGATGTCCTTGTCAGGCCCCAGGTCCACTTCCACCCGCCCGGTGCCATCGGGCTTCTGCACGAACAGGGCCACTTCGGCGTTTGGAGTGCCCGCCAGCGGATAGCGCTGGGCATAGGTCTTGGTCCCTTCGGCCCCGATCGCGGCGCGGGTGACCACGGCCACCTTCGCTTCATCGAAGCGTTGCACCGCGATCCGGCTGTCATCGGGTGCCCACCAATACCCGGTGATGCGGCTCATTTCCTCCTGCGCAACGAATTCGGCTTCGCCCCAGCTGACCGTCTCTGACGCTTCCTCAGGCGTGACTGCGCTGGCCGTTCCGCCGACCGTCCCGGTCCACAGCCGCCGCCCGCGCACGAAGGAGACATAGCCGCCCTTGGGGCTGAGTGCCGGGTTCAGCTCGTCCTCGGGTGTGTCGGACAGGCGCTGCACCGGGCCATCCAGCCGGGCGAGGTAGAGGTCGCCATCCAGCGGCACCAGGATCGCCTTGCTGTCGGCGGCCCATTCATAGGTGACGATACCCTTGAGGTCGCCGATCCGCAGCCGTTCGCGCTGCATCTTTTCGGCTTCGGACAGTTCGCGCCCCGAACCCAGCTTCAGCGAATCGACCAGCATGGTCCACTGGCCGGTGCTGCGATCAAAGCCCCACAGGTCGAATCGTTCGCGATCGTCCGGCCGGTTGCGCAGCAGGGTCAGCCAGCGGCCATCGGGCGACAGCTTGACCCCGCGCGGGACGGAACCCGACAGGCTGGGGCTGGCAAAGACGCGTTCAATGGTCAGCGACTGGGCGGCAGCGGGCACGGCGCTCTCCGAAGTGGTCTGGGCAAGGGCGGGGATGGCAGGAACCAGGGCAGCAAGCGCACTGGCGGCAAGCAGGCGGGAAATCGGCGACATCGGGACTCACGCGAAGAAAGGGGCGCCCCGGTGATGCGGGACGCCCCTCTCTAACCAGCTTTGCGGCCAGCGCCAGTGGGCTGGTTCACCCTGTCGCAGCAAGTGCGCGACGACGGAACGGTTGCATCCGGCAGTAGGTCAGGCTGCGCCAGACCCACTCGAGCGGGCCGCTGGCAAACCAGCGCATCCACAGATTGGCGAAGACGAGCAGGCCGATCACGATCATTCCGGCAAGCGCCGAGGTGTAAGCCCAGCCTTGGCCGCCCGGCAGTCGCAGTCCGATCGGTGAATACATCACGTAGATGCCGATGAACTGTTGCAGGAAGTAGAGCGAGAAAGCCATTTGCCCGGCCGCGATCAGCGGCTTCAGCGCGGCCCGGCCGGGGGCAAAGCGCATCAGCAGGTTGATCAGCGCGATATGGCCCAGCGATACCGCAATGCGGGCATATTCGTGCGTCATCCACAGCGTCTTGGGGATCGGCTGGAACGTCATTCGCTCAAGCCCGCCGACATAGCGCGCGGTGAGGCCAAACCCGTAAGCCAGCACCAGCACGACCAAATAGTCCCGGGTTGAGCGCTGCCCCTGGATGAAGCCCAGTTTCCAAAGTGCGATCCCGATCAGCATCACGCTGAATGCCTCGAAAATCCCGCCAATCAGCGAACCCTTTTTGACGAGCGTGACATAAGTGGAGGTCAAGAATTCGGCATAGTCCCCGAACGAGCCGGCGCGGGCCTTTACCTCGTCCCTGGCAAGCTTCTGGATCTCCGGTTCCTGGCCGGTCGCCCGGGCAATGATCTTGTCCCATTCCTTGATCGCGTCGGCTTCTTCGGTGGTCAGCTTCTGGCCATTCTGTTGCTTTTCGACCGCGACCTTGTGGGTTTGCTGCAGCTCGCCGCGGCTGACATACTCGATACCGCCGATCACCGACATGAATGTCGCAAGAGCGAGGCCCAGAATCAGCAGCGAGCGGACCTTCAGCTTGCGGAACGGAAACAGCGCAAGCGCACACAAAGCGTAGATGTGCAGGATATCGCCCAGCCACAGCAGCCCGAAGATATTGATCAGCCCGAACAGCAGCAACCACAGGTTGCGCCGGATGTAGAGATCGGCCACGCTCACCGGACCATCGGGTTCCATTGCCTTGGCAGCGGTGATCATCAGCCCGGCACCGAACAGCATTTCGAGCATGCCGCGCTGGCTGCCTTCCAGGAAGGTTTCGAGGAACAGCCAGATCTGCTGGTCGGCCCGGCTCCAGCCCAGCGTGCGAAAGTCGGCAAACATGGCCGTAAGCGGGCCTGACATGGCCGGAAGGTTGATGAAGAAGATCCCCAAAATCGCGAAGCCGCGCAATACGTCGAGCACGGCGATGCGGTCCTTGCCGCGCACGGGCGCTAGGCCCGTTGCGAGGCCCTGTTGCCCTGTCATACAAACTCTCCCCATCCAAAAGGAAGAGGTATACTAGCATAGTGTATTACTACAGCAACTCACATTCCGATACCGGTACAGAAAGGGCCCCAACCAGCGGTTGGAGCCCTTTCGAATTCAGCGCTGATCGGGCGATCAGGCGTCGTTGCGCACATCGCGGCGCTCGGCGATGCGAGCGCGCTTGCCGGTGCGGCCACGCAGGTAATAGAGCTTGGCCCGACGCACCACGCCCTTGCGGACGAGGGTAATGCTGTCGATGTTGGGCGAGTAGAGCGGGAACACACGCTCCACGCCTTCGCCGAAGCTCATCTTGCGGACGGTGAAGTTGCTGCCGATGCCCTTGTTGGCCCGGGCGATGCACACGCCTTCGAAAGCCTGCACGCGGGCACGATCGCCTTCGATCACCTTCACGCCGACGCGCACGGTGTCACCGGGGCGAAACTCCGGAATATCCTTGGCGGCCTTGGCAATTTCCTCGGCCTCGATCTGCTGGATCAGGTTCATGATCCTCAGTCCTTCTTTTCACGCCGCGCGCCAGAGGCAGACTGGACCCGAGCGCCCTCATGACGCTCCCAAAGATCCGGCCTGCGTGACCGTGTATCGACCTCGGACTGGGCTTTGCGCCAAGCCGCGATCTTCGCATGATCCCCCGATCGCAGCACTTCAGGGATCGTGCGCCCTTCCCATTCCTGGGGTCGGGTATAGTGAGGATATTCCAACAAACCGTTCTCGAACGATTCTTCGGACCCACTCGAAGGCGCGCCCATTACGCCGGGAAGCAGCCGAATGCAAGCGTCGAGCAGCATCAGTGCCGCCGGCTCTCCGCCCGACAGCACGATGTCGCCGATCGAGACTTCCTCGACCTGGCGTCCCTCGAAGATCCGCTCGTCGAATCCCTCGAATCGGCCGCACAGGATCGTGACGCCAGGCCCCGCTGCCAGCGCGCGCACGCGGGCCTGAGTCAACGGACGCCCACGCGGGGTCATGGCAATCACCGGGCAGTCTGGATGGGCTGCGCGGGCATGGTCAATCGCGGCAGCCAGCACATCGACCCGCAGTACCATCCCCGCACCCCCGCCGGCCGGCGTGTCATCGACGGTCTTGTGCTTGTCGATCGCGAAATCGCGGATTTGGACAGTATCGAGCGACCACTTCCCCTCGTCCCGCGCCCGCCCGGCCAGCGAGATGCCAAGCGGCCCCGGGAACATCTCGGGGTAAAGGGTCAGGACAGTGGCGGCAAAGGTCATGGGGCAGGCCTTTCCCAGATTGGCTGCCCCGGTGCAATTGAACTCTTGCACCGCCCCACGCACCGGGGAACAGTGCGGGACATGAAGCACCTCTCCCTGCTGCCCCTGCTCCTTGCCATTGCTGCGCCCGCGGCTGCCGAGGAAATCGGCGAATGCCGGTTCAGCCGCGAGACGCTGACCTTTGCTGGGAGCCGGGTGGAACAGGCCACCTGCCTGCTACGCAAGATCGAGCCGCTGGCCGTGCGCAAGCCCCAGCCGCTGCCCCCGGTGATCCGCACCCTGATGGAAGGCGAAGGCGCGCCCACCGCCGCGCAGAAGGCGGCGGCCATCGCCGCCTTTCCCGAACCCTATCGCGCCTATGCTGCGCAGTGGGCCGATGCGCCGATTTCCCGCACCGAAGAGGGACTGCCGGCGCTTTACTTCGTGATCCACGACACCTCGACGCCGTTTTATGCCAATGAGCCGTTCCCCAAGCGCCTGAACCAGGACTGGAAAGTCAACGACTTCACCCCCTACATGGATGGCACTTTCGCCAAGGCGCCGGTGGCGCACATCTTCCTGAACCGGGTGGGGCAGATCTGGGCTGGCCACGATTTTCAGGAAGCGTGGCGGGCAACCAAGCTGGAGAGCCGCGTTGTCGGCCCGCGCGCCCGGGGCCGGATGGTGCACATCGAGACGGTCCAGCCGCGCCGCTTCATGCCGGGCGCGACAACGCGGGCCCGCACCTATGGCCCGAAGCCCGGCTTTACCAAAGACCAGTACCGGATGCTGGCCGCGCTTTACGTCTATGCCAGTGCGCGGGCCGGGAACTGGCTGATCCCCGCGCAGCACAACACGGTCGACGCCGGGATCCCCGATGCGCACGACGATCCGCAGAACTTTGAATTGAAACAGTTCGCTAAAGAATTGGAAAAGCTGGTCAATCCGCCGCGTAAGGGGCGCTGACCAGCAGCCGGGAATCATCCCATTCGGGCACGGCTTCGGGCCGCATCGGCACCATGAAGCGCTTGCCGGTGGGGCGCACGATCTCAATCACGTCGCCCGCGCCGAAGTTTTCGACCGCGACCACTTCGCCTAGCGCCTCGCCCTCGGTCGAGACGGCGGGCAGGCCGATCAGGTCGGCATGATAGTATTCACCCTCGGCCAGGGGCGGCAGGGCCGAGCGCGGCACGGTGAGCAGGGTCCCGCGCAGCGCTTCGGCGGCAGTGCGGTCGGTCACTTCGGCAAAGCGGGCGGTGGCCCCGCCCTTGCCGTCGTCGCGCAGCTTGGCCAGGGTCAGGCCCGAAGCGTTGAAGGCGCGGAACCGCCGGAGCGATTCCACGCCTTCACCAAACAGCTTCAAGCGTACCTCACCAGTCACACCATGCGCACCAACGATGGCGGCAAGGGTGACTGGACGGTCCTGCACCAAGGCTTAGCCTTCAGCCTGTTCTTCGGTGGCTTCGGCAGCCGGAGCTTCTTCAACAGCAGCCTCTTCAGCCGGGGCTTCCGGAGCGGCTTCCTCAACCACTTCCTCAACCGCCGGAGCAGCAGCGGCAGCCGCGGCGGCGGCGGCAGCTTCTTCAGCCTCGCGGGCCTTCTCGGCCTTTTCCTCGGCGCGCTCCTTGGCCTTCTTGCCGGGTTCGGCCTTCTGCGGGTTCACGGTCGGCGCGCGCTCCTTGATGCCGGCCTTGTCGAGCAGGCGGGCAACGCGGTCGGTCGGCTGGGCGCCAACGCCGATCCAGTACTTCACGCGGTCTTCGACCAGGCGCACGCGGTTGGCGTCGTCCTTGGCGAGCAGCGGGTTGTAGGTGCCGACCTGCTCGAGGAACTTGCCGTCACGCGGGGCGCGGCTGTTGGCAACGACGATCTTGTAATACGGGCGCTTCTTCGAGCCACCACGCGAAAGACGAAGGGAAACAGACATTTGAACTACCTTTCGAACAAATCAGATTAAACGTTATTTCTTCAGCAAATCGTTGAGGTTGGAGGGCAGACCGCCCCCGCCCAGCCCCGGCAGGCCGCCGCCCGCGCCCGGTCCGCCCAGCCCCGGCATGGCGGCCCCCAGGCCACCCTTGCCGAACAGCTTGCCCAGACCCGCTAGGCCGCCCATCTTCTTGATCTGCTTCATCGCGCGCTCCATTTCCTGGTGCATCTTGAGCAGCTTGTTGACGTCCTGGACCTGCATGCCCGCCCCCTTGGCAATGCGGATCTTGCGCTTGGCGTTAAGCAGGTCGGGCCGGGCGCGTTCCTTGGGGGTCATCGAGCCGATGATGGCATCCATGCGGAGCAGGACGCGATCATCCATACCGCTGTTCTCCATCGCCTGCTTGGCCTTCTTCATGCCCGGCATCATGCCGGCCAGAGCGCCGAGGCCACCCATCTTCTGCATCTGGCGCAGCTGGCTGCGCAGGTCGTTCATGTCGAATTGACCCTTGGCCATCCGCGCGGCCATCCGCTCGGCCTCTTCCTCCTCGATCGCGGCGGCGGCGCGCTCGACGATCGAGACGACATCGCCCATGCCGAGGATGCGACCAGCCACGCGGCTCGGCTGGAACACTTCCAGCGCGTCGAGCTTTTCACCGGTCCCGGCAAACTTGATCGGCTTGCCGGTGACCGCGCGCATGGAAAGCGCCGCACCGCCGCGGGCATCGCCGTCCATCCGGGTCAGCACGACGCCGGTCAGCGGCACCTGGGCGGTGAAGCTCTGCGCAACGTTGACCGCGTCCTGACCGGTCAGCGAATCGACGACCAGCAGCACTTCTTTGGGGGCCGAGATCGCGGCGACCGCCTGCATCTCGTCCATGAGCTGCTGATCGACGTGGAGCCGGCCCGCGGTGTCGAGCAGCAGCACGTCGATCGCCTGCAGCTTTGCCGCCTGCAGCGCGCGGGTGGCGATATCGACCGGCTGCTGCCCCGGAATGATCGGCAGGGTCAGCACGTCGACCTGCTCGCCCAGTACCTTCAGCTGGTCCTGCGCGGCCGGACGGTTGACGTCGAGCGAGGCCATCATGGCCTTCTTGCCGTGCTTTTCCTTGAGCAGCTTGGCCAGCTTGGCCGTGGTCGTGGTCTTGCCCGAACCCTGCAGGCCGACCATCATGATCACGACCGGCGGCGTGGCGGCGAGGTCCAGGCCTGGCACATCGGTGCCGCCCAGCATCTCGACCAGGGCGTCGTTGACGATCTTGACGACCTGCTGGCCCGGCGTGACCGACTTCAGCACCGACTGGCCCACGGCCTGCTCTGTCACCGAATCGATGAAGCGGCGGACGACCGGCAGGGCAACGTCGGCTTCGAGCAGGGCGATTCGCACTTCGCGCATCGCCTCGCGCACGTCTGCCTCATTCAGCGCACCGCGCCCGCGCAGCTTGTCAAAGACGCTGCCAAGCCGGTCTGAAAGAGTGTCAAACATTCGCTCGTTCACCTCGAAACGCGAAAAAAGCCGGTGGGCGAAACCTCGCCGACCAGCTTGCCGCTCAAATACTCAAACTTCGGAATGATGCCAGAATGTTGGTGGAGCCTAGCGGGATCGAACCGCTGACCTCCTGCATGCCATGCAGGCGCTCTCCCAGCTGAGCTAAGGCCCCGTAACCAACATCGTACCATCATCCGGTGAACCCCGGGAGGCTCACCTTCCCGCCCGACCAGCGAGCGAGGCCGCCCCTCTAGTGGCGGCTCCCGCACTTGGCAAGAGCGTTTTTACGACTCTTAATTCTCGTCGCCGTCGTCGTCGCCAACGCCCACGCCGAGGTCATCGTCGCCGCCCAGATCGACGTCGTTGTCGGGCGAATCGCCGTCCTCGTCGATGTCCAGATCGGCATCGGCCAGATCGACATCCTCGACGACCTCGACCTTCTCCTTCTGGATTTCCTCATAGGGAATCGGCTGCTTCGACTTCAGCACCGGCTCGGGATGCCAGGCATAGCCGCATTCGATGCAGGTCACCGGGTCATCCTTGCCCAGATCGTAAAAGCGGGTGCCGCACTTCGGGCAGCCGTGCTTCGTGCCCCATTCAGCCTTGGCCATGTCAATTCCTCGATGCTGCCCTTCGCTGCGGCGAAGGGCGGAAAACTCTTCATACGTATTGGAGAGGAGCTACGCCTGCTCCAGCGCGGCGCGCGCCTTGCCATAGGGAGCGCCCGCTGTCAAAGCGCGGCTGTCCCAGACCTGCCGAAAGCCTGCGAAGTGTCCCACGCCGACCCGTCATCCGCCACGCCGCGCCGCTTCCTGCCCGCCGGGCCGCTGAAGGGCACGATCCGCGTGCCGGGGGACAAGTCGATCAGCCATCGCTCGATCATGCTGGGCGCGCTGGCCGTGGGTGAAACCCGCGTCACCGGGCTGCTGGAAGGCGAAGACGTGCTGTCCTCTGCGGCCGCGATGCGGGCCATGGGCGCCAGCGTCCAGCGGGTCGGCGATGGCGAATGGTCGGTCCACGGCGTCGGCGTCGGCGCGCTGCTCCAGCCTGAAACCCCGCTCGACATGGGCAATTCCGGCACGTCCACCCGCCTGCTGATGGGTCTGGTCGCCAGCCATCCGATTGCCGCGACCTTCGTGGGCGATGCCAGCCTGTCCAAGCGGCCGATGGGCCGGGTGATCGAACCGCTGAGCCGGATGGGCGCGGCGTTCGAGGCATCGGAAGGGGGCCGCCTGCCCCTGACCGTGCGCGGCGCCCTGCCCGCGGTGCCGATCGAATACCGCCTGCCGGTGGCGAGTGCCCAGGTGAAGAGCGCGGTGCTGCTGGCCGGGCTCAACACGCCGGGAATCACCACCGTGATCGAACCGGTGCCGACCCGCGACCACTCCGAGCGGATGCTGCGCGGCTTTGGCGCGGACCTGTCGGTCGAGGTGGAGGCCGATGGCACCCGGGTGATTCGCCTGGTGGGCGAGGCCGAACTGCAGCCCCAGACGATCGAGGTGCCGGGTGACCCAAGCTCCGCCGCCTTCTTCATCGTCGCCGCGCTGATTGTGCCGGGCAGCGAAGTGACGATCCAGAATGTTGGCCTCAACCCGACCCGCGCGGGGATTATCGAAGTGCTGCGCCAGATGGGCGGCAGCATCGACGAAGTGAACCGCCGCGAGGTTGGCGGCGAGCCGGTGGCCGACCTGGTGGTGCGCCACTCCGCGCTGAAGGGCATTGAAGTTGATCCGGCCATTGCGCCGAGCATGATCGACGAGTTTCCTGCCCTGTTCGTCGCCGCCGCCCTGGCGGAAGGTACCACGGTCACATCGGGTCTTGAGGAACTTCGCGTCAAGGAATCGGACCGGATCACCGTCATGGCCACGGCCCTGACCGCCGCCGGCGCGCGGGTGCGCGAGACCGGGGACGGGCTGGTGATCGAGGGCACCGGGGGCGAGCCCCTGCCCGGGACTGCTGGCGCCATTGCCACGCACCTCGATCACCGCATCGCCATGAGCATGGCCGTGGCCGGGCTGGCCAGCCGCGCCGGGGTGGAAGTGGACGATACCCGCCCGATCGCCACCAGCTTTCCGGCCTTCGAGGCCTTGCTTGACGGGCTGGTCTGACTCGGCACTGCGAAGTACCGGGATCGCAGGGGTGATTGACGGGCGGACCGCGCGGGCAGCACTGACTGGCGCTCAACCAGCGGAGCGCGTTCCTTGGCATATACCTCTCGGCTTGCACTGGCCCTGTGCGGCCTGACCATCGGCCTGGCCGGCTGCAATGTCTATCAGCCCGAGGCCAAGCCGACTGAAACCGAAGCGGCGGGCGCTCCGGCCCCGGCCGAACAGCCTGCAGTCACCGTCGACACCCGAACCGCGCCAGCTGCGCCGGAAGCAAGCGAGACCGCAATTGCCACGCCGATCAGGCTGGCCGATCCGTTCCGCCGCGCCGATGCCAGCTTCTCGCGCTTTGCGCTGAACTCGTCCAGCGTCCGCCCGCAGGCCATCGGGCGGCTGGTCAATGGCGACATCTGTGACGATGACATGATCGAATGTTCCTGGGCCGACGCCAACGGCGTTGCCCATACCTTTGGCGGCAAGGTGCTGGCGATCAAGTCGATCAAACTGGAGCCCGGCGATCGCCGCGCAATTGGCGCGCTCGACATCGGCACCGCCCGCCAGCCGCCCGAAGTGCTGAAGCGGGTGCGGGCCTTCCTGCCGGAGGTTGCGATCAAGTGCGTTCGGGGACCAGACGCAGGTGAAGGCGGCCGGACGGCGTGCCAGGGCAGTTTTCGCAATGGCGGCTGGCTGAAGCTGCTGTTCAGCGCTGAGACCGGCCAGTTGGAAGAAGCCCGGATCGACGCGTTCCAGATCAACTGACCCATCTCGACAAATAGGGTTGGCCACGCCCATAGCGAGGCGATAAGCGGCAGGCATGATTATCGCTGTCGACGGACCCACCGCTTCGGGCAAGGGCACGATTGCCAAGGCGCTGGCCGCCCATTTCGGCTTGCCGCACCTTGATACCGGGCTGCTTTATCGCGCGGTCGGGCGGCAGGTGGCGCTGAACGGCGGCAATCCGGATGATCCCGCCGATGCCCTCGCCGCCTGCACCTTCCCCGACAGCCTGCTCGACGATCCCGAACTGCGCAGCGAGGCGACCGGCGGCATGGCCAGCCGGGTTTCGGTCCATCCGGCGGTGCGTCAGGCGCTGTTCGATCGGCAGCGCGCCTTTGCCCTGCAGCCGGGCGGCGCAGTGCTCGACGGGCGCGATATCGGCACGGTGATCGCGCCCGAGGCGGAAGTGAAGCTGTTCGTTGTCGCCTCGGTCCCGGCCCGGGCCGAGCGGCGCTTCAGGGAAATGCAGGCCCAGGGCCGCGCCGTGGTTCTGGCGGATATCGCTGCCGATCTCGCGGCGCGCGACGAGCGCGACCGGACCCGCGCCGAAGCTCCGCTGGTGGCGGCGGCCGACGCGGTGTTGCTCGACACCAGCGATCTGGGGCGCGACGAGGCGATTGCCGCCGCCATCGCCATTGCCGAACGACATCGCGGCTGATCGACCTGTCGCAAGCCGATTGCGCGGGGCGGCGTGGCGGTGTTAGCCTGTCGCCATGCCCCGCTTCACCACGCCTCGCTTTGCCCTCATCGCAGTTGCCCTGCTCGCCGCCGGTTCGGCCGCCGCCGTCTCCTCCGCGACCTCGCGGCCTCAGGAGCCAAAGCTGTCCGTCAGCGCCAAGCGCGGGCTGGCCGTGGCCCAGGCGCGCTGCGCCGTCTGTCATGCGGTGACGCCCAATGCCCCCTCGCCCAATCCCGAAGCGCCCAGCTTTGACGATATCGCCAACCGCGAAGGGCTGACCGCCGCCACCCTGCGCGGCTATCTGCGCGATGCGCACAACTATCCCGATGCGATGAATTTCCGGATCCAGCGCCAGCAGGTGCGCGATCTTTCGGCCTATATCGTCACGATGAAGTATCCGGGCCACAAGCCCGCGATCTGATCGCCCCTAAGGCAGCGGTAAAACCGGCGAAAAACCTTGCTTTTGCGGGATCGCGCGCCTAAGCGCCGCCGGTCCCAAGGGGTTTCGGCCCGGCGGGATGCTGCGTTCGGCATGGGGCCAGCGTGGCGGCTCGGCCCTTTTGGCCCGCTGAAAACTCTCCCACACCGGGAGGGCGGCAATGGTGCCGCGGCGGAGAAAAGACCAGCGGATCCAACCGCTTGGCCGGAAACATCAGTGTAGGAACACTCTATCATGGCATCCACTGCCAACCCGACCCGCGACGATTTCGCGGCTCTCCTTGATGAATCGCTCGGCGGCGCCGCCGACGGCGGCTTTGAAGGCCGCGTGGTCAAGGGCACCATCACTGCCATCGAAGGCGACAAGGCTGTCATCGACGTCGGCCTGAAGAGCGAAGGCCGCGTGCCGCTGCGCGAATTCGCCATGCCCGGCCAGCCCCACGGGCTGAGCGTCGGTGACGAAGTCGAAGTCTTCGTCGACCGCGTCGAAAACGCCGATGGCGAAGCCATGCTCAGCCGCGACCGCGCCCGCCGCGAAGCCGCCTGGGACAAGCTCGAAGACGAATTCGGCGAAGGCAAGCGCGTTGAAGGCGTGATCTTCGGCCGCGTGAAGGGCGGCTTCACCGTCGACCTGAACGGCGCCGTGGCCTTCCTGCCCGGCTCGCAGGTCGATATCCGCCCGGTCCGCGACGTGCAGCCGCTGATGGACGTGCCGCAGCCGTTCCAGATCCTGAAGATGGACCGCCGCCGCGGCAACATCGTCGTCTCGCGCCGCGCCGTGCTGGAAGAAACCCGCGCCGAACAGCGTTCGGGCCTGATCCAGAACCTCGCCGAAGGCCAGATCATCGACGGCGTTGTGAAGAACATCACCGACTATGGCGCCTTCGTCGACCTGGGCGGCATCGACGGCCTGCTCCACGTCACCGACATGAGCTACAAGCGGGTCAACCACCCGAACGAAGTCATCAATATCGGTGACACCGTGAAGGTCCAGATCATCCGCATCAACCAGGACACCCAGCGCATCAGCCTGGGCATGAAGCAGCTGGAAAGCGATCCGTGGGAAGGCGTTGCCGCCAAGTACCCGGTTGGCGCCAAGCTGCGCGGCACCGTCACCAACATCACCGAATACGGGGCCTTCGTGGAGCTGGAAGCCGGGATCGAGGGCCTGGTCCACGTTTCGGAAATGTCCTGGACCAAGAAGAACGTACACCCCGGCAAGATCGTCTCGACCTCGCAGGAAGTCGACGTGCTGGTGCTGGAAGTCGATTCGGACAAGCGCCGCATCTCGCTCGGCCTCAAGCAGGCCCAGCAGAACCCCTGGGAAGCCTTCGCCGAAAAGCACCCGGTCGGTTCGACCGTGGAAGGCGAAGTCAAGAACGCCACCGAGTTCGGCCTGTTCATCGGCCTCGATGGCGACGTCGACGGCATGGTCCACATGTCGGACATCGCCTGGGGCATCTCGGGCGAAGACGCGCTGGCGCTGCATCGCAAGGGCGAGCAGGTTTCGGCCGTCGTGCTTGACGTCGATGTCGAGAAGGAGCGCATCTCGCTCGGCATGAAGCAGCTTGAAAAGGGTGCTCCGGCCGCTGGCGTTGCCGCTGCCTCGTCGGGCCTCAAGAAGAACGAAGTCGTCACCGTCACCGTGCTCGAAGTGCGCGACGGCGGCCTCGAAGTGCAGGCTGGCGATGATGGGGCCACCGGCTTCATCAAGCGTTCGGACCTGGGCCGGGACCGCGACGAACAGCGTCCCGACCGCTTCCAGGTCGGCCAGAAGCTGGACGCCATGGTCATCGGCTTCGATCGTTCGAAGAAGCCGAACTTCTCGGTCAAGGCCCGCCAGCTGGCCGAAGAGAAGGAAGCCGTGGAACAGTACGGTTCGTCGGATGCCGGCGCTTCGCTGGGCGACATCCTCGGCGCCGCCCTGAAGGCCAAGAAGGACTAAGCCCCCTTCGCAAGCCTCAGGCTAACCAACAAAGGCCCGTCCGGAGCGATCCGGGCGGGCTTTTGCTTTGGCAGGAACCGGCTAAGGTGCGGGCAGGAGAGTCCCCATGCTTGAAATCCACCAGTTCCCCTGCCTGTCCGACAATTACGGCTACCTCGTCCACGATCCCGAAAGCGGCGAGACCGTGTGCATCGATACGCCCGATGCCGAAGCCTACCTGCGCGAGGCGGGGCACCGGGAATGGCAGATCACCCAGATCTGGAACACGCACTGGCACCCCGATCATGCCGGCGGTAACGCCGCGATCAAGGACGCGACCCATTGCACCGATACCGCCCCGGCCGAGGTTGAGCGGATCGCCGTGCCGGACCGGGTGGTGGCCCATGGCGATACGGTCAGGCTGGGCGGCTACACGGCGCAGGTGATTGACGTTTCGGGGCACACCAATGGCCATGTCGCCTTCTTCCTGCCCGAAGCGGGCGTGGCCTTTGTCGGCGATGCGGTCTTCGCGCTGGGCTGCGGACGGATGTTCGAAGGCCAGCCGGACCAGTTCTGGGCCAGCCTGCAGCGGGTCAAGGCCCTGCCTCCCGAAACGCTGCTCTATTGCGCGCACGAATACACGGCATCCAATGCCCGTTTCGCGCTGCATGCCGATCCCGACAATGCCGCCCTGGCCGACTATGCCGAACATATCGCCAAGGCCCGCGCCGAAGGGCGGCCCACGGTGCCGACGCCGCTGTCGCGCGAGCTGGCTACCAATCCCTTCCTGCGCGCTGACGATCCGGCCCTGCAGGCGCGCTGGGGTGGTGCCACCCCGGCCGAGACCTTCGCCGCGCTGCGCGCCGCCAAGGACACGTTCTGACAGCCATGCGGGCGCTCCAGGTCCAGACCCTCTCGCCCGACCTGTCCGGCTGCGCGCTGGTCGATCTGCCGATCCCGCCGCGCGGCGCGGGCGAAGTGCTGGTGCGGGTGCGCGCCGCCTCGCTCAACTTCCCCGACCTGCTGATGACGCGGGGCGAATACCAGTTCAAGCCGGAGCTGCCCTTCGTGGCCGGGCTGGAGTTCGCCGGCGAAGTGGTGGAGGCCGATGCCGACAGCGGCTTTGCCCTCGGCGATCCGGTCTATGGCGGCAACAAGACCGGCGGCTTTGCCGAATATGCCGTGGTCCCGGCCCGCGCGCTGAGCCACATGCCCCACGGGATCGGCTTTCCCGCCGCCGCCGCGCTGGGGGCGGCCTATGGCACGGCCTATACCGCGCTGGTCGAGATTGGTGGCCTCAAGGCCGGGCAATGGGTGCTGATCCACGGTGCCAGCGGCGGCGTGGGCCTGGCGGCGGTGGAACTGGCCAAGCGGCTGGGCGCCCACGTGATCGCCACCACCGGATCGCCCGACAAGATCGAGCGGCTGAAAGCGGCGAGCGATGCCGATGCCGTGATCCTGGCCGAGGGCCGGTTCCGCGAGGCGGTAGCAGAACTGACCCACGGCGCGCTCTGCGATCTGGTCTACGATCCCGTCGGCGGCGACGTGTTCGATGAAAGCACGCGCTGCGTGGCCTTTGGCGGCAAGCTGCTGGTGATCGGTTTCGCCGGGGGCCGGATCGCCGACATCTCGACCAACATTCCGCTGATCAAGGGCTTCTCGGTGGTGGGCGTGCGCGCCGGCGAATATGCCCGCCGCTTCCCCGAACGCGGCAAGGCAATCCGCGAGGCCGTGGCGACCCTGGCCGCCGATGGCCGGCTCAACCCCCATATCGACCGCGTGGTGCCGCTGGCCAACTGGCGCGAGGCCTACGTGGCCATGGCGGCACGCGGGATCGTGGGCAAGGTCGTGCTGGAGCCCTGACCCAAACGAAAAGGGCGACCACCTGGGTCGCCCTTTGCAGTTCCATTCCGGCAAACCGGGATCAGATGCTGGAGATCGCCTCGTCCACCAGGCCCTTGTCGGCCTTGGCGTTGTGGTTGGCGGCGATCAGCTGGCGGGCGGCCTGGGTCGCCGCATTGGCGGCCTTAGCGCGCAGTTCGGCCACGGCACCGCGTTCGGCGGCGGCGATCTTGTCTTCCGCCATCTTCTCGCGGCGCTTGATCAGGGCCTTGGTATCGGCTTCGGCCTTGGCGACGATCGCTTCGGCTTCATGCTGGGCATGCTCGATCATGGCCGCCGCGTCCTTTTCGGCCCCGGCGATCTTGTCGGCATATTCCTGGCGCAGGGCTTCGGCTTCGGCGCGCAGCGCCTTGGCTTCATCCAGCTGCTTGCGGATTTCGGCGATCTGCGAATCGAGCCCACCGGCGATCATGCCGGGGACCTTCTTCCAGATCGCGATCAGCAGCAGCGTGGTCATGGCCAGGGCCACCCAGGTGACCGGGCCCATGCCAAGCGCTTCTGGCGCGGCGTGAGCGGCGCCGTGTTCACCCGCTTCGGCGGCAAGCAGCATCAGGTTAGCCATTGAGCGCTTCCTTCACCGCGGCATTGGCGGCCTTGGCATCGACCGAGAGACCGGCGACGCGGGTCACGATGTCACCGGCGGCTTCGGCGGCAACCTTTTCGATTTCCTTCAGCGCGCCGCTGCGCGCTTCGGCAATCTTCGCCTCGGCCTCGGCCAGCTTGGCCTCGATCTTGGCGTTCGCCTTGGCGAGGCGGGTTTCGCTGGCCTTGGCCGCTTCGGCCTTGGCCTTGGCGACCACGGCCTGGGCTTCGGCCCGCTGGCGGTTCGATTCGACCCGCCAGGCCTCTTCCTCGGCATTGGCCGCAGCCCGCGCCGCTTCCGCAGCAGCCAGGTCCTTGGCGATCTGCTGATCGCGCGCTTCAACGGTCGCCATGACCTTGGGCACCATGCCCCGGCCGATAACGAAGAAGATGAAACCGAAGAACACCAGCATCCAGAAGATCTGGCTGGACCAGGTTTCGGCAAGTTGCGCGATTTGAGGCATCGGGGCTTCCGCAATTTTTCCGGCCGGCCCCGCCCGCAAGGGCAGGAACCAGCCGGTCAGTCAGTCAATCGTAAGTCTTAGGCGACGAAGATCAGGATCATCGCGACGACGAACGAGAGCAGGCCGAGAAGTTCCGCGGCGGCGAAGCCGATGAACAGGCGGCCCTGCTGGCCGTCAGCCGCGCCCGGGTTGCGCAGCGCGCTTTCCAGGAACGAACCGAAGACGTTGCCCACGCCGATGGCGGCCATGCCGGCGCCGATGGCAGCGAGACCAGCACCGATCAGCTTGGCGCTTGCAGGTTCCATGTCGATAACTCCTTTGGTCGAAAATTCGGGTTGATGGGGTACTTAGTGCAGGTTTTCAGCGTCGTTGAGATACAGCGAAGTCAACAGCGCAAAGACGTAGGCCTGGATCCCGGCAACCAGGAGTTCCAGCGCACAGATCGCGATCATCAGCACGAAGCTGAGCACCGAGACCACCGGGCCGATGCCGAGGCCGGCATTGATCCCGTTGATGACAAAGCCCGACAGCACTTCCAGCAGGACGTGCCCGGCCATCATGGCCACGAACAGTCGCAGGCCAAGGCTGAACGGTCGGACAAGGAAGGACACCAGCTCGATCGCGAAGATAAGCGGGATCATCACCAGCGGCGTGCCGTGCGGCACGAACAGCGAGAAGAAGTGCAGCTTGTGCTTCCAGAAGCCGACGATCAGCACGATCGCGAAGCTCATCACCGCCAGCACGCCGGTGGCGGTGAAGTGGCTGGTGAAGGTGAAGGGATGCGCGCCGACCAGGCCCAGCGGCACCAGGCCGAGGAGGTTGGCGAAGAGGATGAACATGAACAGCGAGAAGATGTAGGGCACATACTTCTTGCCGGCCGGGCCGATATTGGCGGCCAGCAGGTTGTCGATGAAGCCGGTGAAGCCTTCGACCGCCATCTGCCAGCGACCGGGCACCAGTTCGCGCTTCATGCCGCCGGCGACGAAGACCAGCAGGGCGACGGCAGCAATGGCCATCCACAGCGACGAGTTGGTGAAGGCGATGTTATAGCCCGCGATCTGCCAGTGTTCGGTCCCGAACATCGGCTGGATCGTGAACTGGTGCATCGGATCGACTTTCGCCGCTTCGGCCACGCCAGGTACCCTTCTTGCTCAATTCATGTGCGACCGGCCCCCAAACGCCTTCCCGTGGGGAATGACTATTCAGGAGGCCGGGACGAAATCCGGATGATGTTTCTGAAGGCAACGACGATCCCGAGGGCCATCACCGCCAACAGGCCCCAGGGAGCGGTTCCGGCAAACTGGTCAATGACCCAGCCGATAAACGCGCCACCGCCGATTCCCCCGATGAGCTCGGCCAGGACGCGGTTGCCAAGGCGGTAATTCGCATCGGCTTCCGTCCCCAGCACCGGCTTGCTGCGCTGTTCTTCCCGCTCGCGTGCGGCCTTGAGCCGCGCTTCGAGCGCGTCAATCCGCGCATCGTCACCAATGGGGTCTCGGGCAGGCGGCTCGTCGTTCATGCCAGTCTCCTTTCGGGGAGCTTTGGACACGGGCAACGGCTGCCCGCCGAGGGCGCCGCCCCCTTAGGTTGGGGCCGGTCCAGAGTCAACCGCCGCCGGAAGCGGTTTGAACGGCTCCGGCGGCGATGAATGTCAGCGGACGCGGCGGTCCGGACGGATCAGGGGCAGCGGGGATCGCGCTGGGGGGCGCCAGCCCCGCGGGTGAGCCACGAGCGGCCATCGGGCGCCTGGTACTTTTCCCCCGGCGCGGTGCGGCTGATCGCCTCGCACCCGGCGGTGAAGGCATATTCCTCGATCGTCACACCATTGGCCTCGGCCCGCTGGGCGTAGACATCGCGGCGCTTGATGTTGATATCGTCGGCCAGGCGGCGAACTTCGCTGCTGGGCGACACCGGGAAGCCGAGATAGCCATCGACCTTTTCCCCCACGGCCCCGCTGGAGCGCGCGGCAGCATAGGCCGGATCGCGCTGCTGGGCCGAAGCCGGGGCGACCAGCACCAGCGCGGCGAGCGCAGCCCAGCCGACGTTGGCGAGGCTGCTGCGTTCGAAGCGGGTAGCGAAGTGGGTCATCGTTCAGGTCCTTCAGAAAATGTCCGGATTGTCCTCGATCGTGTTCCCGGCATCGGCCGCGAGACGATAGACAACCTCCTGCTTGATGTTGATGTTCAGCTCGATGACGATCGGCTTGTCGGGCGCATTGATCGAAATGCATCCGGCCAGCATCATCGTTCCGCCAATCAGCATCACACCTTTCATCAAGGCGGCTCGGCCCTTGCCGATCCGCCGCAACCTCCGGTTCCCTGGCGCACTCCCCTGCATGGGCAGGCTTGTTGCAGCCGGGGCGCGGTTGGTCAATTGCTGGGCTGTCATGGCACCTTCCTGCTGTCTGGAGGCTGAATATCGGGGGGCAGCGGCGCGGGCGGCGCCGGCTGCTGGATCGGGCGGCCCTGGGCATCGATCAGCCCCAGCGCGCGCGGATCGCGCACCGCGCCGGGATCGTAGAGCGAGCGGAACGAGTTCAGCATGCGCTGGAACGGCGCACGAATGTTGATGTTGAAGCGGATCGGCAAGCGACCGACCTGGCGGGTGATGAAATTGCGCCTGGCCCCTTCACCCTGGGTCACCCCGTCGATCCGCACCTGGGTAAAGATGTCGCCATCCAGTTCGCCGCCCAGGCCGATTTCCATCCGCTTGAAATCAAGCGAGCGGAGCGACTGGAAAGCGAAATTGGCCATGGCTCCCATGTCCTTGTAAGTCAGCGCGCCAATGTAGGAGACATTGCCGCCCGGCGCGCGCGAGGTAAGCAGGCCGTTCTCGATCCGCCCGCCATTCTCGTCGAACACCAGCGGCAGTTCGCCATCGAACACCCCCTTGGCGGCGATGTTCGACATGTCGAGCTGCTGGACGAACTGCGCGGCATCGGCGCCCACCACCTTCAGCGTGAAGCGCCGCTCATCGACCGCACCCAGCTTCATCCGGGTGGGCAGCAAGAACAGCTCGCCATCGACAAAGGGCCATTCCGCGCCATTGACTACCAGCACGCCATCGGGCTCCATTTGGAAGCTGAGCTGGCCGTCAAAGACCTCGATCCCCGGATTGATCGAGGCGATCTTCAACCGCTGGTCTGGCGCGGTGACCAGACCAATGAGGTCGGTGAACGCGACCGTGCCGCTCACCCCTTCGACCGGGCCGAACTCGGCCGCGAAATCGAACTTGTCGGTGGTGAAGTTGCCGGTCGAGGTGACCTGGTCCGGCGTCCAGTCGACCCGTCCCCCGCCACGCAACGTCCCTTCCGCATTGGCGATCACACCCAGGGCCAAATAGGTCAGCGTATCGGGCTGCAGCTGCTGGTCGAACCGCAGGTCGCGCACCGGCAGGTCGGCATGGCCGCGCCCGCTGCCAAGATCGTGGACGATACTCGCTTCGGTAATCACCCGGTCGGAGCGCGGTTCACGCAGCGCGGCGAGGGCGGCGATGCGGTTGTCGACCAGGGTCAGCGTGGCATCGCGGGCCACCAGCGGTCGGAACCGGTCATCGAGCTGGCGGTCCTCCAGCCGGAATGCCCCCTCGCCGAGCGCCAGCTGACCATTGGCGAAGCGCCAGGTGCCGCCAGCATTGAGGATGTCGAGCGGCACGGCCGCAAGTTTTGCATCGGCTCCGGTGAACGTACCGACTGCCTCGCGGCCCAGCTTCGCATCCAGCGCGGCAATCGTGAAGCGGTTGGGATCGGTCCGATCGCCCAGCTCTACCGCGATCTGCCGCGCCACCAGACTGCCCGGCCATGCCAGACCCACCGCGCCGCTGGTCAGCCGGATCGGCGTATCACCCAGTCGCCCCGAGAGCGCCAGTGCCGGTACCCCGGCGGCGACACGCAGGCCGCCCCGGTCCGTCGAGACGATTGCCCCGCCGCGCGCCGGGCACAGCCGCAGGCTGCGCGCATCGAGCGAGAGACTGGCCAGGGTCAGCGCCTGGAACCGCGCTTCGGTGCATTGCCGCCACAGCGCGAGGCCGCGCCGCGCCGACCAGGTGCCATCGAGCGGCACGGCCAGATCGCTGACCCGCCCGCCCGGGAATGCGCCCGAGAGCCGGGCCTTGCCGGACAGGCCGATCGCGCCATCGGCGCGGCGTACGATCACCAGCTGCGGCAGGGCCACGGCCGCATCCCGCGCCCGGTATTCGGGCATGAACAGCCGCGCCTCGATCGCCCCGCCGGGACGGCGCTCGACCTGGCCGGACAGGCGTGGCAGCCCCGCCCCGCCAGTGCGGACATTGCCCGAAAGGCGCAGGCCCGCCTGCCCGCCCAGCGCCAGTTGCCCGCGCGAGAGAACCAGCAGGCTCTGCCCGCTGCTGCCGGTCAGTTCGGCGGTGGGCACGATCAGGCTGGTCAACTCGCCGCTGCGGCGCAGGGTGTAGCTGGCTTCAAGTTTGCTGTTCGCGCCTTCGCGCTGCAGCCTGGCGCGCAACTGGGCCAGCAAGGGCGCGCCCAGAGTGTCTGCGGCGGCGCGCTCCAGCCCGGCGAGCGTGCGATCCAGCGCGGCTCCTGGCCGGATGGCCTGCCCGGTAAGCGTCCCTTCGCCTTCCAGCCGGGCGAGGCCCGCGCCGCCGCGCGCCACGCCCTCGATCGTCAGATCGCGCGCGGCGACCTCGCCAGTCAAGCCATTGGCCGTCAGGCGATAGCGCGCGATCAGCCCCGCCTGGCGCCAGGTCAGGTCGAGATCGCCGCCAAGGCGCGCGGCCTTCTGCGCGGAGAAGTCCAGCGGCCCGCCCGCCAGCTTGCCGGTACCGCGCGCGCTGGCGAATGCGGCATCGGCGGTCAGATCGACGGTCAGTGTGCTCGCGCCAAGCGTCAGGCCGGGACAGGCCAGGGCGGCGAGGCGCAAGGGGCCCTTGAAGCTGGGCTTGCCATCGGCCGAGGTCACCGCGCCAAAGGCACTGGCTCCGTCGATCCGGCACTCACCCAGGCGCAGCTGCGGCCCGGCCACTGCCAGTTGCCCGACAAAGCCATCGCGTAGGTTGCCGCGCCCGGTCGCCTTCAGGCCCAGCGGCCCAAGGTCCGTGTCGATCCGCGCGCGCCCGTCATCCAGTCGCAGGTCGAGGTCCGGCAGGCCGGGCGGTGCCGCGCCGGGCGCGAAGATTGCCTTGTCGAGGGTGCCGAAGGTCAGCCTGCCTTCGCGGAACGAGCCATAGAGCCGGGGCCGGACCAACCGGACCGAGCCGATCGTCGGCAGGCCGAAGGTGGGCTTGATCGTGATTTCCACCCGCTCGGCGGTAAGATCGGGCTTGGCCGGATCGCCCAGCACCACGTTGGTCAAGACCTGGGTCAGCGGGCCAACTTGTTCGAGCTTGTAGGTGGCTGGCAGCTGGTATTGCTCCAGCTGGCCGCCAATCACCCGGTGGGCCAGCTTCTCGCGCTGCCACCAGACCAGCGTCAGCGCCATGCCGAGCAGCACCAGCACCACGGCCACGCCCCGCCGCCAGCGCCGCCGCCGCGGTGCCGGGGCAGCTTCCGCCGCGCTTTCGGATGGTTCGACCTCTGCTTCGGCCATGGTTCCTGCCATGGTTCTTGCTTGCGCGCTCGCGCCGCGAAAGGCAATGCAGCATTGGCGAAGGGAGCAAGCGTGGCCGACGAAACGCCTAAAGATCAACATCATGGTACCGGTCACCGCGCGCGGCTGCGCAACCGGTTGCTGGGCGGCGGGACCGAGGCGCTGGCCGATCACGAGGTGATCGAGTACCTGCTGATGACCGCGATCCCGCGCAAGGACGTGAAGCCGCTGGCCAAGAGCCTGCTGGCCCGGTTCGGTGGTCTGGCGGGCGTATTCAACGCCGATTGGCGGGCGCTGGCGCTGCATCCCGGCATGGGCGAAACCAGTGCGGCGGCGCTGAAGATCGTGGCGCTTTCCGCCCGCCGCCTCGCCCGGGCCGAAGTGGCGGAACAGCCGGTCCTGGCCAGCTGGCAGGCGCTGATCGATTACCTGACGATCGACATGGCGCACCTCACTCACGAGCGGGTGCGGGTACTTTATCTCGATACGCGCAACCGGCTGATCCTCGATCACCTGGAAAGCGAAGGCGCGCTGGACGAAGCGGCGATCCATCCCCGCAACGTGGTCAAGCGGGCGCTCGATATCGGGGCGGCGGCGCTGATCCTGGTCCACAACCACCCCTCCGGCTCACCCGAGCCGAGCCGCGCAGATATTCAAATTACCAATCGCATCGCCGAAGCGGGGCGGCTACTTGGCATCGTGGTTCACGACCACGTGATCATCGGCCGTCATGGCCATACCAGTCTGCGCGCCAAGGGACTTGTCTGAGACGATGAGCGAGAACACGCCGGCCCCGCCCATGCTGCAGGGCATCAAGGTGGTGGACCTGACCACCGTGGTCTTCGGCCCCTATTGCACCCAGATTCTCGCCGATCTGGGGGCCGAGGTGATCAAGGTGGAAACGCCGGGCACGGGCGATGCCCTGCGCTGGGCCGCCAAGGCACCGGTCACGCCCGGCATGTCGCCGGCCTTCTTCGGCTTCAACCACGGCAAGCGCTCGATCGCGCTGGACCTGAAGGGTGAAGCCGATGCCGCCGTGATGCGCGCCCTGCTGGCCGAAGCGGACCTGTTCGTGGTCAACGTGCGGGGCAAGGCGCTGGACCGGCTGGGGCTGGATTACGAAGCGGTGCGGGCGATCCGGCCCGACATCGTCTATGTCCATTGCGTCGGGTTCGGGCAGGATGGCCCCTATGCCGATCTGCAGGCCTATGATGACGTGATCCAGGCCGCCAGCGGCGCGGCCAGCCTGTTGCCGCGCGTCGATGGCAACCCGCGCCCGCGCTATCTTCCCTCGCTGATCGCCGACAAGGTCGCGGGGCTCCATGCCGCCTATGCATCGCTGGCGGCCCTGTTCCACCGCCAGCGCACCGGTGAAGGCCAGCGGGTCGAGGTACCGATGCTGGAAGCCTTTTCCAGCTTCATGCTGAACGAGCACCTCGGCGGGCAGACCTTCGATCCGCCGGTCGGCCCGGTCGGCTACCAGCGCCAGCTCGATCCCGATCGCCAGCCCTTTCCCACGGCGGACGGCCACGTCTCGATCGTCGCCTATACCTATGATTCGTGGGACCGGATCTTTGCGCTGCTGGACGATCCCGATTTCCTGAACGACCCGCGCTTCGAAGGCGGGGGAGCGCGCGTGGCTAACATGGCGGCGATGTATCACCGCATCGCCGAACTGACCCCGCAGCTGACCACGGCCGAACTGATCGCACGCTGCCAGGCAGCCCAGATTCCAGCCCAGCCGGTGCGCGATATCGGGGCCATGCTGGACGATCCGCACCTGGCCGCCACCGGCTTTTTCCGCCGCCGTGAGCATCCCAGCGAGGGCACCTATCACGAGATCGGCGCGCCGGTGCGCTTTGGCGCCTTGCCCACGGCCGAGCGCAGCCCCCCGCCGCTGCTCGACCAGGATGGCGCCGCGATCCGGGCCGAACTGGCCGGGAAGCAGGACTAGGTCATGTGCGTTGCGGCCATCGCGTGGAAAGCGCACCCGCGCTGGCGGCTGGTGGTCGTGGCCAACCGCGACGAGTTCCATGAACGACCCACTGCGCCCCTCGCCCGCTGGGACAACGGCACGATCGCTGGGCGCGATCTGGAAGCTGGCGGCACCTGGCTGGGGCTGAACGCGGTGGGCCGATTTGCCCTCGTCACCAATTTCCGCCTGCCGGGCTTTCCGCGCCCGGGCCTGGCCTCACGCGGGGGGCTGGTGGTGGACTGGCTGGCCGGCGCGAAAGATCCGCAAGGCGCTGCGATGAACCCCTTTCACCTGCTGCGCGTCAGCCCGGACGGTGCCAGCCATCTGACCAACCAGCCCGAACCGCTGGTCCAGTCGCTGGCACCCGGTTTCCACGGTGTCTCGAACGGCCATTTCGACCAGCCCTGGCCCAAGACCCAGCGGCTCAGCGCCGCGCTGGCCGCCTGGATCGAAGGGGGCGAACCGAACGATCCGGCAGACTTGTTCGCCGCGTTGGCGGACGAAACCCTGCTACCGGCAGAGCCCGATAGCGAAGGGCCCGACGCGCCGTTCAGCCCCGTGTTCATCCGCAACCCGGCCTATGGCACGCGCTGTTCCACCGTTGTGCTGGTGGATGCCCAAGGCGCAGGCACGATCATCGAACGCCGCTTCGGCCCCGATGGTGAGGCGACCGGGGAAACGGCGATCGGGTTCACCTGGCCCTAGGCGAAGTGCAGGCGGCGGTATTTGCCCCGGAAGTACAGCAGCGGATCGCGGCGCGGTTCGAACTGGGCGCGGACCACTTCTCCCACCAGGATGAAGTGATCCCCGCCATCGTGAACCGCGTGGCGCTTGCATTCGAAAGCGCCCAGCGCCCCGTCGATCAGCGGCATGCCGGTTTCGCCCGGCGTCCAGGCGGTGGCGGCAAAGCGATCCTCGCCCTTGCCGGCAAAGCGGTTGGACGTGGCCTGCTGGCTGACCTGGAGCATGTTGACCGCAAAATGCTCCGCCTCGCGCAGGACCGGGGCGGACCCGGCGCTGTTGGCCACGCAGACCAGCAGCAGCGGCGGATCGAGCGAGAGCGAGGTAAAGCTGTTAGCGGTGAGGCCGATCGGCGTGCCATTGGCATCGCGCGAGGTGATGATGGTGATGCCGGTGGCAAAGCAGCCCATGGCATCACGCAGGGTGCGCGCATCCGACCCGGCGCGGAATTCATGCGCGGCGCGCGGCTGCTTGCGCTCCAGGAAATCGAGCAGGTGGGCCAGGAACGCCTCGGTCCGGTCGGTCACGACCAGGAGGTCGGCATCGGCCACATCGACGCTTTCAACATTGGGCAGCGCGGCATCGAAGGCGGCGCTGGCGGGCGAGCGCTCGATCCATGACAGGCCGCCCCGCACCACCAGGGTCGGGAGGTTGAGCTTCGGGGCGGATTCAGCCAACCGCGCTTCCAGATCATCAAGGTCGATCTGGCCCAGCACGCGTTCGTCCCACAGCTTCTGATCATGGCCGCGCAGCGCGGCAAGGCGCTCGGCAATCGCCTTGGCGAGGCCCGGATCGCGGCGCGCCGGCATGTCGACCAGCACCAGCCCGGCCGCCAGGTTGGCCGCATCGGTCGCCAGCGCAACGGTCGCGATCCAGCCGCTGCTGGTCGAGGTGACGACGACCGGCCGGGTGCCCAGCTGGGCCAGGACGGCGCGCAAGTCCTCGATATGGGCTTCAAGATCATAGCGCCCGCTTTCGGGCCACTCGCTGCCGCCGTGCCCCCGCAGGTCCAGTGAGACCACGCGCCGCCCGGCCTGGACCAGGGCTTCGGCCACGGTCTGCCATTCCCCGCGGGTCTGCCCCGCCCCATGGACCAGCAGGATGGTGGGATCGTGCTCGTCACCCAAAGCCTCGGCCTCAAGGCGGACGCCGCCGAAACCCTTGAAAGTAAGAACGGTCATTACTGGTCCTCATCGGGATTGGAGCGGCCCTGCCAGCGCGGCGGGCGCTTTTCGGCGAAGGCGCGCGGGCCTTCGCTGGCATCGGCGCTGGTGCGCCAGGCGGCAAAGGCGGGGTAATCGGCCTGGGCGGCCATGGCGGCGGCGAGGCCCGGTTCCTCCAGCCCGCGCACGACCGTCTCCTTGGAAGCGCGGATCGCCATGGGCGAGCAGCGCAGGATCTCGGCGCACCAGCGCTGGGTGGTGGCGGCGAGATCGGCATCGGGCACGACCTCGTTGATGAAGCCCAGGCGCAGGCCCTCGGCGGCCGACACACGCTTGCCGGTCAGGATCAGGCCCAGCGCCTCCTTCATGCCGATCTGGCGCGGCAGGCGGTGCAGCCCGCCGCCCAGCGCCACGGCCCCGACCAGGGGTTCGGGCAAGGCAAAGCTGGCGCTCTCCGCGGCGATGATGATGTCGCAGGCGAGCGCCAGCTCGAAGCCGCCGCCCATCGCCACGCCATTGACCGCCGCGATGAACGGCTTGGGGCAATCGAACCGTTCGATCAGGCCGGCATAGCCGTGGGCAGGATAGGGCCGGTGTCCGCCTGCGGCCACGGCCTTGAGGTCAGACCCGGCGCAGAACCCCCGCCCTTCGCCCGTGATGACGCAGATCTCCTGCGCCGGATCGGTGGCAAAGGCGTTGAAGGCGGCCTCCAGCTCGTCATGCATATCGGGCGTGATGGCGTTGAGCGAAGCCGGGCGCGCCAGGGTGACCGTGGTCACGCCGCCCGCAATGTCGATCCGAATGTTTTCCATATCCGCTCCGATGCCGCACCAGCGCCCGACGGGCAAGGCGATGCGTCTCATTATCGTCTGTCCAGCGTTGGACATATGCCCGCAATGATCGACAAGAGCAATCGCCTGTGGCTATCCCTGCGGCAACAAGAGGAGCTTCAGCAATGACCGCAGTCCCCCAGTTCGACCTGACCGGCCGCGTCGCCCTGGTAACCGGAGCCTCATCGGGCTTTGGCGCGCATTTCTCGCGCCTGCTGGCCGCCGCCGGGGCTGCCGTGGTGATGGGCGCGCGCCGCGCCGACCGGCTCGCCGCGCTGGAAGCCGAGATCCGGGCCGCGGGCGGCAAGGCGCTGGCCGTCTCGCTCGACGTGGCCGACGAGGCGGCGACGATCGCGGCTTATGATGCGGCCGAGGCAGCCTTTGGCACGGTCGATACGATCGTGGCCAATGCCGGGATCGCCGATGACCAGCTGGCCATCAAGGTGGACATGGATTCGTTCGACCGGGTGATCGCCACAAACCTGCGCGGGCCCTTCCTGACCGTGCGCGAAGGGGCCCGGCGGCTGATGGCGGCGGGCAGCGCGGAACGGGAGAATGGCCGGGTGGTGATCATCGGCTCGATCACCTCGAAAAAGGCCTTCACGGGTTCCACCCCCTATTCGGCGACCAAGGCCGGGGTCACGCACATGGCCCGGCTGATGGCCCGCGAATGGGCGCGCAAGGGGATCAACGTAAACGTGATCGAACCGGGTTACTTCCCGACCGAGATCACCGGCGAGCTGATCGAGAGCGACATGGGCGATGCATTGCTGCGCACCTTCCCCCGCCGCCGCTGGTGCGAGATTCCGGCGATGGACGTGCCGCTGCTGTACCTGTGCAGCGATCATTCGCGCTATGTGACGGGCAGCACGATCACCGTCGACGACGGCCAGCTGCTCTAGATTTTCGCCAGAGCCGCGAAGACCGGCTGGGCCCATTCCTGCCGACAAATCAGCAGGTCGGGCAGATAGGGATCAGCCCGGTTATAGACCAGCGGGCTGCCATCCAGCCGCGAGACGTGCAGGCCATGCGCGGCGGCGACGGCGGCGGGGGCGCAATTGTCCCACTCATACTGCCCGCCGCTGTGCAGATAGATTTCGGCCTGACCCAGCACCACGGCCATGGCCTTGGCCCCGGCGCTGCCCATCGGCACCAGTTCGGCGCCCAGCATCTCGGCTACTTTCACGGCTTCGTGGGCTGGCCGCGTGCGGCTGACCAGCAGGCGCGGCGGGTTGCGCCCTTCGGCCAGGGCGATCGGCGCGCCGCTGGACAGGGTAACGCACTGCCCCGGCAGCGCCACTGCGCCAACGCTGGCCACGCCATCGATGGAGAGGCCGACATGGACCGCCCAGTCGCCCCGGTTCTCGCCAAATTCGCGGGTGCCATCGAGCGGATCGACGATCCAGACGCGCGAATGGGCCAGCCGCTCGGCGTTGTCCTTTTCCTCCTCGGACAGCAGGGCATCGTCTGGCCGCTCGCGCCGCAGCGCCTCGACCAGCAGGGTATTGGCCAGCCGGTCCCCCTCGGCCCCGATCTTCAGGCCCAGCTCGGCCCGGTCGAGGCCCAGCAGTAGCTGCCCGGCCTGGGTCGCAAGCAGGGTGGCAAGTTCGGCATCGGTCATGGTCGGGCTGGTCATTTCAGGGGCAGGATCGCGCGGATGATCGCATCGGCCGCCTCATCGACGGTCATTTCCACCGTGTTCACGCGGATCTCCGGATGTTCGGGCGCCTCATAGGGGCTGTCGACCCCGGTGAAGTTCTTGAGTGCCCCGCTGCGGGCCTTCTTGTATAGCCCCTTCACGTCGCGCGCCTCGGCCACTTCGAGCGGCGTGTCGACGAAGATCTCGATGAACTCGCCCTCCGGCAGCATGGCGCGGACCATGTCGCGTTCGGCGCGGAACGGGCTGATGAAGGCGGTCAGCACGATCAGCCCGGCATCGGCCATCAGCCTGGCCACTTCACCCACGCGACGGATGTTCTCGATCCGGTCGGCCTCGGTAAAGCCGAGGTCCTTGTTGAGGCCATGGCGAACGTTGTCACCATCCAGCAGGAAGGTGTGGCGGTTCATCAGGTTGAGCCGCTTTTCGACCGCGTTGGCGATGGTCGACTTGCCCGAACCCGACAGGCCGGTGAACCACAGCACGCGCGGCTTCTGGTTCTTCAGCGCGGCATGATCCTCACGCGTGATGTCGGTCGGCTGCCAATGAACGTTCTGCGCTCGGCGCAGGCTGAAATTGAGCATCCCCGCCGCAACCGTGCGGTTGGTCAGCTTGTCGATCAGGATGAACCCGCCCAGCGCCTTGCTCTGGGCATAGGGTTCGAACACAATCGGCTTGTCGGTCGACAGTTCGGCCACGCCGATGGCGTTGAGGTCGAGCGTCTTGGCCGCCAGCCGATCGAGCGTGTTGACATTGATCGCATATTTGGGCGGCTGGACCGTGGCCGAAACACTCTGCGTCCCCAGCTTCAGCCAGTAACCGCGCCCCGGGATCAGCGGCTGGTCATCCATCCAGACCAGCGTCGCCTCGAACTGGTCGGCCACTTCGGGCGGCGCATCGGCCGCCGCGATCACGTCGCCGCGCGAACAGTCGATCTCGTCGGCAAAGGTCAGAGTGACGGATTCGCCCGCCACGGCCTGTTCGAGATCGCCGCCCAGCGTCACCACTCGGCTGACCGTGGTGGTGCGGCCCGAAGGCAGCACCCGCACTGCATCGCCCGGCTTGACCGTGCCACTGGCGATCTGCCCGGCGAAACCCCGGAAATCGAGGTTCGGGCGGTTGACCCATTGCACCGGCAACCGCAGCGGCGCGGCCTGTTGCTCCGCCCGGTCAAGCGAGACGGTTTCAAGGTGATCGATCAGGACCGGCCCCGCGTACCACGGCGTATTGGCCGAGAGCGCGGTGATATTGTCGCCCTTGAAGCCCGAAATCGGGATCGCGGTGAAGTCGGCAATGCCGATCGAGCGGGCAAACTCGGCATAGTCGGCCACGATCTCGTCAAACCGGTCCTGGCTGTAATCGACCAGGTCCAGCTTGTTCACCGCCAGCACGAAGTGGCGGATGCCGAGCAGGTGGCAGAGGTAGGAGTGGCGCCGGGTCTGGACCAGCACGCCCTTGCGCGCATCGATCAGGATCACGGCCAGGTCCGCCGTGCTTGCGCCGGTCACCATGTTGCGGGTGTACTGCTCATGCCCGGGGCAATCGGCGACGATGAACTTGCGCTTCTCGGTGGTGAAAAAGCGATAGGCAACATCGATGGTGATGCCCTGCTCGCGCTCGGCGGCCAGGCCATCGACCAGCAGGGCAAAGTCGATCTCCTGCCCCTGCGTGCCGACCCGCTTGGAATCCGCTTCGAGCGCGGAAAGCTGGTCGTCGAAGATCATCTTCGAATCGTAGAGCAGCCGGCCGATCAGGGTGGACTTGCCATCATCGACCGAACCGCAGGTGATGAACCGCAGGAGGTCCTTGTCGCGGTGGCTGGCGAGATAGCCTTCGATATCCTCGGCGATCTGGGCTTCGGGGGTATAGGCCGGACGGGTCATCAGAAATACCCCTCCTGCTTCTTCTTCTCCATCGAAGCATCGCCCGCGTCCTTGTCGATCACCCGGCCCTGCCGTTCGGAGGTGGTGGTGAGCAGCGTTTCGCGGATCACGTCGGTCAGGGTGGCCGCTTCGCTTTCGACCGCCCCGGTCAGCGGGAAGCAGCCAAGCGTGCGGAAGCGGATCGAGCGCTTCGTGGTTTCGAGTTTGCGGCCCAGCACGCGTTCCAGCCGCTCAAGGTCATCGGCCATGAACAGCTGCCCGTCCCATACATAGGTCGGGCGCGGTGCGGCGAAATAGAGCGGGACGATCTCGATCTCCTCCTGCTGGATGTATTGCCAGATATCGAGCTCGGTCCAGTTGGAGATCGGAAAGACGCGAATCCCTTCACCCTTATGCTTGCGGGCGTTGTAGAGGTTCCACAGCTCGGGCCGCTGGTTCTTGGGGTCCCAGCCGTGGCTGGCGCTGCGGAAGGAGAAGATCCGTTCCTTGGCCCGGCTCTTTTCCTCGTCGCGCCGCGCCCCACCAAAGGCCGCGTCGAAGCCATAGTGATCGAGCGCCTGCTTCAGGCCCTCGGTCTTCCACATGTCGGTGTGCAGCGGGCCATGGTCGAAGGGGTTGATCCCGCGCTCTTTCGCCTCTGGATTCTGCCAGACGTGCAGTTCCATACCGGCTTCGTCGGCCGCCTTCTGGCGCAGCGCGTACATGTCCTGGAACTTCCAGGTGGTATCGACATGGAGCAGCGGGAACGGCGGCGGCGCGGGATAGAAGGCCTTCTTCGCGAGATGGAGCATCACCGCGGAATCCTTGCCGATCGAATAGAGCATCACCGGTCGCTCGGCCTCGGCCACGACTTCGCGCATGATGTGGATCGCCTCGGCCTCAAGCCGGTCGAGGTGGGTCAGGGTCCTGGTCATGCCTGCTCCCCTGTCAGAGCCGCTGGCGGCGGGCAACGAAGTTCGTCTTTGCCCCCGCCTAACGCCATTTGCCAGCCTGGTTGCATGGCGCTCCACAACCGGGCAGGCTGCGGCCAAACAGACCAATCGGGGGAGAGCGATGGATCCGCTGTTCGATTTCACGGGCAAGGTGGTGCTGGTCACCGGGGGCAGCCGGGGCCTGGGCTACCGCATGGTCAAGGCCTTTGCGGAGCGCGGGGCCGATGTCATCGTGGCCAGCCGCAAGCTGGAAAACTGTGAGGCGGTCGCCGCCGAATGCCGCGCGCTGGGCCGCCGGGCCCTGCCCTTTGCCATGCACGCCGGGCGCTGGGCCGATTGCGATGCGCTGGTCGAAGCCGCCTATGCCGAGTTCGGGCGGATCGACGTGCTGATCAACAATGCCGGGATGAGCCCGCCCTGCCCCAGCCACGAAATGCCCGAAAGCCTGTTCGATTCGGTGCTCAACCTCAATTTCAAGGGACCATTCCGGCTGGCCAGCCAGGTCGCACACCGGATGAGCCAGGGCGAAGGCGGCTGCATCATCAATGTCAGCTCGACCGCCTCGCTCCACCCCGCACCGGCGGTCGTGCCCTACAGCGGGGCCAAGGCGGCGATCAACGCGATGACCGTTTCGATGGCCCGCGAATATGCGCCCAGGGTGCGGATCAACACGATCGTTCCCGGCCCCTTCCTGACCGACATTGCCGAGGCCTGGGCGCCCGAAAAGCGCGAAAAGCAGCCCGTCGCCATGGGGCGGCCCGGCTATCCGGAGGAAATCGTCACCGCGGCGCTGATGCTGGCCAGCCCGGCCAGTTCCTATACCACCGGGGCCATGATCCGCGTCGACGGGGGGCAATGAGGTCATGACCGAAGCTACCCTGCCCAAGCACCACGCCGCCACCGGCAGCGAGAGGAAGGTGATCCTCGCCTCGTCGCTCGGCACCGTATTCGAATGGTACGATTTCTACCTTTACGGCCTGCTGGCAACGGTGATCTCGGCCCAGTTCTTCTCCGGCGTGAACGAAACCACCGGGTTCATCTTCGCGCTGGGGGCCTTCGCTGCGGGCTTTGCCGTCAGACCCTTCGGCGCGCTGGTTTTCGGGCGGCTGGGTGACCTGGTCGGGCGCAAGTACACCTTCCTCGTCACCATGGGGCTGATGGGCTTTGCCACTTTCACGGTGGGGATCCTGCCGACCTATGCCAGCATCGGTGTGGCCGCGCCGATCATGCTGGTGATCCTGCGACTGCTGCAGGGCCTGGCGCTAGGCGGCGAATATGGTGGCGCCGCGACTTACGTGGCCGAGCATGCCCCCAACAACAAGCGCGGGCTCTACACCAGTTTCATCCAGACCACGGCCACGCTGGGGCTGTTTGCCGCCCTGCTGGTGGTGATCGGCACCCGCATGGCCGTGGGCGAGGAAGCCTTCAAGGACTGGGGCTGGCGCGTGCCTTTCCTGATTTCCGTGGTGCTGCTGGGCGTTTCGCTGTGGATCCGAATGCAGCTGCAGGAAAGCCCGGTCTTTCAGAAGATGAAGGAGGAAGGGACCAATTCGAAGGCCCCGATCGCCGAAGCCTTCGGCCAATGGAAGAACGCCCGCTTTGCGCTGATTGCCCTGCTGGGCGCAGTCGCGGGACAGGCGGTGGTCTGGTACACGGGCCAGTTCTACGCGCTGTTCTTCCTTGAAAAGACCCTGATGGTCGATGGCGCGACCACCAATATCCTGATCGCGATTGCCCTGGCCATCGGGACGCCATTCTTCATCGTGTTCGGCTGGCTGTCTGACCGGATCGGGCGCAAGCCGATCATCCTGGCGGGCTGCGCGCTGGCAGTGTTCACCTATTTCCCGGCCTTCCATGCCCTGACCGAAGCCGCCAACCCGGCGCTGGCCCGCGCCCAGGCCATGGCCCCGGTTACCGTCATCGCCAACGATGGCGATTGCTCGTTCCAGTTCGATCCCGTCGGCAAGAACAGGTTCGACAGCAAGAGCTGCGATATCGCCAAGTCGTTCCTGGCCAAGGGTGGGATCAGCTATGCCCAGGTCGATGCTCCGGCCGGGATGGTGGCCCAGGTCACCGTGGGCGGCACCACCTTCACCGCGCCCGATCCGGCCAAGGTGACCGGGGACGAGCGCAAGGCGGCGATCGCGGCCTTCCAGCAGGAGGTAAAGGCGGCGCTGGCCGCAGCGGGCTATCCCGCCAAGGCCGATCCCGACCAGATCAACAAGCCGCTGGTGATCGCGATACTGACCTACCTGGTCCTGCTGGTAACCGCGGTCTACGGCCCGATCGCGGCCTTGCTGGTGGAACTGTTCCCCACCCGCATCCGCTATACGGCGATGAGCCTGCCCTATCACATCGGCAACGGCTGGTTCGGCGGCTTCCTGCCCACCACCGCCTTCGCCATGGTCGCGGCCACGGGCGACATCTATTACGGCCTGTGGTACCCGATCGTGGTGGCGGGGCTAACCGTGGTGATCGGCCTGCTGTTCCTGCCGGAAACGTTCAGGCGGAATATCGACGATTGAGGGATATGTGGCGGTGCTGTCAGTCTAATGCGAACAAGTCTCCACTGAGCAAGATGTCGCCGCCAAGACGGCGTGCGTCAGGCAGCCACAGACTGCCACTCAGCCAGCGCAGCGGAGCGATGGAGTTTGAAGGTCTGGCGGTCGACGAGGTGGCGTTCTGAAGCAAAGTGGTTGTGGAGCGAGGCGTGGATCGAGGCGAATTTCTGCAGGGTTTTCATCTGCCGGAACCTCAGCATGGCTCGCTCTCGTCGTCGGAAGGAGAGATGGCTGTTCTCAACCCTGTTGTTGGCCCATCGGCCGATCGCCTGTTTGTCACGGTTACCAAGCACGTCCATCGCAGCGCCATACGAGCGGAGGCCATCGGTAGTAATGGCCTCTACAGGGCCGTGCCGCTTCAGGGCTTTCTTCATGAAGGCCAGAGCTGCCTTTTTGTCGCGGGTCTTGGTGACGTAGCTTTCCAGTATCTCGCCTTCCTGGTCGACGGCGCGCCAAAGGTAATGCAGCTCCCCGCCAATCTTCACGTACATCTCGTCGAGATGCCAGTTCCAGTGCTTGAAGCCTCGCATCCGGGACACTCGTTGCAGGCGGATATCCGCTGCGAACATCGGACCGAACCGGTTCCACCAAAACCGCACGGTCTCATGACAGATGTCGATCCCGCGCTCGAACAGCAGATCCTCAACGTTCCGCAACGAGAGGGGAAACCGCACATACATCATCACCACGAGGCGGATTACCTCGGGCGAGGAGTTAAAGTAGCGGAACGGACTGGTGGGCTTGCGGGGACGGGCCATCCCCCCTTCCCTAGCTCCCACCTCATAACATGTCAGGCGGTGTATTTGCTCTGACAATGCCCTCTCTACTGCAGTCGGGTTAACCTGACAACGCTGGCCCGGTCAGCCGCCGCTCGAGATAGACCGCCCCGCCACCCAGCGTGACCAGTTGGCCGGCATCGGCATCCGGGATGTCGATGCCCAGTCGAAGGCTCAGCGCCACCACCAGGTTGAAGATATCCATCGAATCGAGATCGAGCGCCTTGCGCAGGTCCTCACCGTCGCCAAGCGTGGCGGCTTCAACCTCCGGTGCAATATTGCCGATCTCCTCGACTATCATGGCGCGCAGATCGGTGCGGTTCATAACTTGTGAGGCTCCTGCAGCAGTTCGGCAATCCGGCCCAGCAGCAGCGCACCGCGATGCCCGTCATTGGCCCGGTGATCGGCCCCCAGGGTCACGGTCATCACTGGTCGCGGCTCGATCCTATCGTCCACCACCCAGGGCTGTTGCCTGATGGTCCCGAAGCCGATGATCGCGACTTGTGGCGGGTAGATTACCGGCAGCAGCAGATCGACGCCGCGTTCGCCCAAGCTTGATATGGTTACCGTCGGGTCCGAAAGCTCGGAAGAGCGGAACTCGCCGCGCCGCACCCGCAAGGTTAGATCGCGCAGCCGGTGCATCAGTTCGGGCAAGGCCAGTTGCCCGGTCTCGCGGATCGCGGGAGCCGCCAGCCCGCCACCGCGAATGGCGATCGCGAAGCCGATGTGAATGGCTTCGCTCGGCGTGAAGCCTTCGCCATCGTGAAAACCGTTGAACTCGGGAAAATCGGGCAGGGCCAGCGCGGTTGCCCGGATCAGCAGGGCCGCCATCAGCAGCCGGTCCGCTGGCAGCCGCGCCGCGTTGTAATCGGCGAGGAACGTCAGGGCGGCCGACGCGTCGAAGCTGTGACTCAGGTAGTAATGCGGGATCTCGCGCTTCGAACGCGCCATGGCGGCAGCGATGGCCCGGCGCATCTGGGCCGGATCGATGCCCTCGCGATGTTTGGGTCGGCTGGAGAAGGTCGCGACATCGGCGCGCTGGATCGCCCCGCCGGGACCGGTGCCCTGGACCAGCGAGAGGTCGATGCCGCGCTCGCCTGCCAGCCAGCGTGCGGCTGGCGACGCGCGCAGCGCTGCCGTTGTCGGTGCTTCCTTGGGGGCTTCCCGTGCGGTGGACGGCGGTCTTGGCGCGGATGGGGCTGGCGGCGGCGGTGGAGCCAGGACCGGGACAGGGGCGGGGGGTGAAGCGGGGGGTGGCTCGATCCTGTCGCGGCCGACAATCGTCGCCAGCGGGGTTCCGACCGGGACCTCGGTGCCTTCCGCTACCAGCAGTGCGCCGATCCACCCGTCCTCGAAGATTTCGACCTCGATCGCGCCCTTGTCGGTTTCGACCACCGCGACGATATCGCCGCGCCTGACCTCGTCGCCGGGGTGCTTCAGCCACTCGACCAATGTCCCTGCCGCCATGTCGGCACCAAGCGAAGGCATGGTGAAGGTCCCCATCGCCTCAGCGCCCCATGACCTGCCGCGCGGCAGCGACAATGCCTGCGATGCTCGGCAGCGCGGCTTCCTCCAGATGCCGGGGATAGGGGATCGGCACCTCGGCGCTGCACACCCGGGCCAGCGGCGCATCGAGCTGCCAGAAGGCCCCTTCGATAATCCGCGCCATGATTTCCGCCGAAATCCCGCCAGACCGCCAGCCCTCATCGACGATCAAGGCACGGCGGGTCTTGCCCAGACTTGCCAGGATGGTGCCCTCGTCGAGCGGGCGCAGGACCCGCAGGTCAATCACTTCAACCGATATGCCCAGCGCATCGAGCTGTTCGGCTGCGACCATGGTCTTGCCGAGCGAACCGCCATAAGTGATCAGGCTGAGATCGCTGCCTGGCCGACGGATGGCCGCCCGGTCAATGTCGAGCACCTGGCCTTCGTCGATCTCCGCGGCCTCATTGTAAAGCAGCGCATTCTCGAAGATCAGCACCGGGTCGGGATCGGCCAGCGCTGGGGCCAGCATGCCGCGCGCGTCCTGCACCGTCGCCGGGGCCAGCACGCGCAGGCCGGGGATATGGGCGAACCAGCCTTCAAGGCTGTGCGAATGCTGTGCCGCCAGTTGCCGACCCCCGCCGGTCGCCAGCCGGATCACCAGCGGCACGGTGAACTGCCCGCCCGACATGTGGCGCAGGGTTGCGGCCGTGTTCATGATCTGGTCGAGCGCGAGCAAGGCGAAGTTGCAGGTCATCAGCTCAACAATCGGCCGCAGCCCGCCCAGCGCCGCGCCGATCCCCGCACCGGTGAAGGCGCTTTCCGACAGCGGTGTGTCGCGGATCCGCTCCGGTCCGAACTCCTCGAGCAGCCCCTTGCTGACCGCGTAGCAGCCGCCATAGTGGCCGACATCCTCACCCATCAGGAACACGCGCTCATCCGCAAGCATGGCCTCGCGGATCGCTGCCCGCATGGCGTCGCGATAGGTCATGGTCGTCATGCTCTGGCCTCCGCGCCAACGTGCCGCAGCAGGTCTTCGACCGCTTCCAGGGTGCCCGCCTCGGCAAAGGCGATGGCGGCTGCGACCTCGTCCGCCACCTCCGCCTCGATCGTTGCAACATCGGCCTCATGCAGTTCCCCTGCGGCGATGGCCCAATCGCGAAAGCGCGGGATCGGATCGTGGTGCATCCAATCCTCCACCTCGGCCTTGGCGCGATAGAGCTGCGGATCGTACATCGAATGGGCCCGGAACCGGTAAGTGCGGCACTCGAGGAAGCGCGGTCCCTCACCGGCGCGGAGTGCGGCAACCGCCCGTCGCGTGGCCGCCTCGACTGCGACGACGTCCATCCCGTCGACCGCCTCGGCCAGGATGCGATAGCTTTCCGCCTTGCGGGCAATGTCGGTTTCAGCCTCTGAAATAGCCAGCGCGGTGCCCATGGCGTAGAGGTTGTTCTCGCACACGAACAGCACTGGCAGGCGCCACAGCGCGGCGAGGTTCAGGCTTTCGTGGAACTCGCCCTCGGCCACCGCACCCTCGCCGAAGAAGCAAACTGTCAGGCCGGTGCGCCCTTGCATCTGCTCGGCCAGCGCCAGCCCCACAGCCAGCGGCAAGCCGCCACCGACGATGGCGTTGCCGCCATAGAAGCGCGTGGCAGCATCGAACAGGTGCATGGAGCCGCCCCGTCCACCGCTGCATCCTTCGCGCTTGCCGAACATCTCGGCCATGATCGCGCGCGGGTCGATCCCGCGCGCCAGGGCATGGCCATGCTCGCGATAGGTGGCGACCACCGCATCCTGTGGCTCCAGCGCCTGCATCACCCCCGTCGCGATAGCTTCCTCACCGATATAGAGGTGCAGGAACCCGCGGATCTTCTCCTTCGTGTAAAGTTCCGCGCATTTTTCCTCGAAGCGGCGAATTCGCAGCATCTGGCGCAGCAGTTCACGGCAATGCGGCGCGTCGAGCCTGACTTTCACGCCACTCATGCCGGGTTCTCCAGGGTCGACAGGTCGCCTTCGGGCAGCCCCAGTTCGCGCGCGCGCAGCAGGCGGCGCATGATCTTGCCCGAACGGGTGCGCGGCAGGTCGGCGCGGATCTCGACCTGCCGCGGGGCAATCGCCGCACCGAGCCGCTTGCGGGCATGGCCGAGCAGTTCCCTGCTCAGGGCCTCGCCCGGGACCTGGCCCTGCCTGAGGGTGACGAAGGCCTTGACCACCTCGCCCGCGCGTTCGTCCGGGATGCCGATGGCAGCAGCTTCGGCCACTGCCGGATGCTCCAGCAGGCAGGCCTCGACCTCGGTCGGGCCGATCAGGTGCCCGGCCGACTTGATCACGTCGTCGGCCCGCCCGGCGAACCAGAAATAGCCATCGTCATCGCGCCGGGCGAGATCGCCGGTCAGGTACCAGCCATCCCTGAAGCAGGCGGCATAGCGCGCCGCCTCGCCCAGATAAGCGCGGAACATGGATGGCCAACCAGGGCGCAAGGCCAGTTGCCCGGTCACCATCGCGCCGGTGAGCGGGACAACCTTTTCGCCTTCGATCGCGACGATCGCGGCCTCGACACCGGGGATCGGCTTGCCCATCGAGCCGGGCTTCACGTCCATGCCGGCGAAGTTCGCGACCATGATCCCGCCGGTCTCGGTCTGCCACCAGTTGTCGTGGAACGGATGGCCCAGCACCTCGCGGCCCCAGATCACGGCTTCGGCATTGAGCGGTTCGCCCACGCTGGCCATGAAGCGCAGGCGGGAGAGGTCATGGCGGCTGGGTAGCTCGTTTCCGGCCTTGACCAGGAGGCGGATCGCGGTCGGCGCGGTGTACCATACCGTGACCTGTTCGCGCTCCAGCGTCTGGTACCAGCGCGCGGCGTCGAACTCCGCCTCATCGAGCATCATGGTGACGCGGTTGGTCAGCGGGGCGATGATGCCATAGGAGGTGCCGGTGACCCAGCCGGGATCGGCCGTGCACCAGAACACGTCGCCGGGACGCAGATCGAGCACCAGCCGCCCGGTGGCATGGTGCGCCACCACTGCTTCGTGGACATGCACCGCGCCCTTCGGCTTGCCGGTGGTTCCGCTGGTAAAGTGGAGCAGCGCCATGTCATCCGGCGAGGTCGAGGCGATGGTAAAGTCGCTCGCGGTGCCGGCCAGCGCCGCACCAAGATCGATCGTGCCTTCAGGCTCCGCGCCAGCCCCGTCTGTCAGGAGCACGTGACGCAGGCTGGGCAGATCGCTGCGCCACGGCTGCACCTTCCTGGCATAGTCCGCGGTCGTGGTGACCAGTACCGAAGCCTCGCCGATCGTCATTCGGGCGCGCACCGGTTCGGGCCCGAAGGCCGAATAGAGCGGGCAGAATACTCCGCCCGCCTTCATGGTGCCGAGCGCCGCAATGATCGTTGCGGGCACCCGGCCCAGCAGCGCGAAGACTCGCACCCCCTTGCCGTGGCCCAGGTCGGTCAGCAGTCGGGCAAACCGGTCGGTCTCACGCTTCAGATCGTCATAAGTGAAAGTGCGCCGCGCGCCGTCCCGCCCCAGCCAGCGCAGGGCTTCATCGGCACCGTGTCCCTGCGCCACATGGCGATCAACGGCTTCATGGGCGATATTGATCCCGCCACCGGGCAAGCCATCGATCCACTGGCGATAGGTTGACCAATCGAACCCGGACTGCGCCGGATCGCCGGGCAGGTTGGCAGCTGCCCGCTCGGCGCGCGACTTGTGCAGGATCGGCTGACTATCGGCCTTGGTCATGGTTTCACCCTGATGCCAATCGGGCAGGACTTACCGCAGTTTGGCGACCGGCAAATTGATCCCGATCAGCCCGGCGGACACCACAGCCCGGACCGGATCGCGCGGCTACCCCGTATTATTCCGAACTTGGCCGACGGTCGGAAAGCATAGCTAGATCATCGAAACATAATCCACGCGGGGAGAGCGCCATGCTTTGCCAAGTGCAACACGCCGCCAGTTCGCGGGCCATCGTCATGCCGGCAAGCGCTGGCGAAGTACTCTTTCTCGAAGGCGATCCCTGCGAGCGCGTGATCGAGCTGCGGCGCGGGATCGCCCGGGGTGTGAGCATTTCCGCCGATGGCGAACGCCAGGTGACGGCGTTCTTCTTTCCCGGCGACCAGATCGGCTTGCCAATCGCCGAAGCCTATCGCTTCACGGCTGAAGCGGTGACCGAACTTGGCTACGTCTGCCATTCACGCCAGAGCTGGAGCGAGGCGCTGATCCGCAGTTGCCGCGAGCAGGGCGGCCTGTTGTCGTCGATCTGCGCCGAACAGGACCCGATCTTCCGCCGCGGCATCATCATCGGTCGACACGGGGTGCTCGTGCGGATTTGCGCGTTCCTGCGTTCGATCATCGATCGCCTGCCTGTGACGCCGGAAGGCGATCTGGTCTTTCCCCTGCCGCAGATCGACATTGCGGGCTATCTCGCCACTGCGCCGGAATCGGTTTGCCGGGGCTTTCGCCAGTTGCGGGAAAGCGGGATCATCGCAGTGCCGGGCCGGGACCGCCTGACGATCCTTGACCGATCGGCAATCGTCCGGATTGCCAGCGGAGCCTGCCAGCGATCGTTCTGAAAGCGATCGGGCCAACCGAGGGCCCCGCCGACCCGTGCAGCGATGCTACCGGGGGTTGTTCAACCTGGCGGTGCTGTCAGTCTAATCGCAGCGTGTCTCCGATTGGCGGAGCTGAGGCTTTGAGTGCGAGGGCTCAGGCCATAAGGCTCTGCCACTCGGCCAGAGCGACCGAGCGGCGTTCTTTGTAAGTCTGTCGATCTACGAGATGACGTTCCTGGTTGAAGTGGTTGTGCACGTTGGCGTGGACTGAGGCGAACTTCTGTGGCGACTTCATCCGCCTGAAGCGGAGCATCGCCCGCTCCCGTCGTCGGAACGAGAGGTGGCTGTTCTCGACCCTGTTATTGGCCCAGCGGCCGATCTCCTGTTTGTCCGCGTTGCCAAGCTCATGCATCGCCGCCTTGTACGAGCGCAGGCCATCGGTGGTGATCCTCTCGGGTGATCCATGACGCCTTAGCGCCTTCTTCATGAAGGCCAGCGCAGCCGCCTTGTCACGTGACTTCGTCACGAAACTCTCGAGGATCTCACCCTCCTGATCGACCGCGCGCCACAGGTAGACCATCTCGCCACCAAGCTTTACGTACATCTCGTCAAGATGCCAGCGCCACTGCCGGAAGCCGCGCACCCGGCTCACGCGCTGCCGACGGATGTCACCAGCGAACAGCGGGCCGAACCGGTTCCACCACATGCGCACGGTCTCGTGGCAGATGTTGATCCCGCGCTCGAACAGCAAGTCCTCGACGTTCCGCAAGCTCAGGGGAAACCTGACATACATCATCACCACAAGGCGGATCACCTCGGGCGAGGAGTTGAAATAGCGGAACGGGCTGGCAGGTTTGCGGGGACGAGGCATCGACCGGCCCTACCCCGCGTCTTAACTCATGTCAGGCGGTGCATTTGCTCTGACAGGACCCTGGCTCGTGTTGCTTTCGATATAACTTAAGCTGGAGAGGGAGCGTCTCCCAACCAACTCTCTTTCAATTATGCTATTGATATTACATGTTTAAATGTTCCCGCCCAAAACGCGATTGTACGCCTTCAAGGTATTTCGGACTGCGTCTTGAAAAACTCCCAAACACGTTCAGCGCCGTCAAAAGACTGGATGGGATTGTTACCCTGTCGCCGACCGCGCGTCCCTGGCCAGCCATGGCCTCCAACGTCATCGACTATTGAGATCGTGACAGCGCCATTTGGCGCGGCCCGATAAACAGACGTGGTCACCGACCCACTTCGGGTAATCACAGGCGGCATCAGTGAGCGGTTAGCAGCGGTCCAGAACTGAACCGTTTCGGCCAACGGCTTATAGGGTGCCGCCTGATTGCGCGAAACGAGCGGATTTCGGCTGAAGCCGCCTTCGGAGGGAACCTCATTATCTTGCCCACCGTTGATGAGCATGATCGGCAGCGGTCTGCTGGGCTTCGTGTCAAAGCTGAACATCGCACCCACGACTGGCGCGATAGCTGCCAAACGCTCGGCGCGCTGGGTGGCATAGACCAAGGTCATCATTGCTCCGTTTGAGCCGCCGGTCATGAAGATCTTTCGGGGATCTGCACCGTGATCCCGGATGAGGAGGTCGATCAGGGCATCAAGGTAAGCAATATCATTGGCTTGACCGACCTGCCGACGCATCAGGAAGCCTGTGTTCCATGCGTGCCGTCCCGGCGCCCATTCCGTCCCTTCCGGGTAGACGACGGTGAAACCCTCCAAGACCGCGAGCCCATCAAACCCGCTTCGCTCTCGCTGAGCATCCGCGCTTCCCTGGCCTCCATGCAGCACGATCACGACAGGAGAATTGCGGCCAGGCCCAAGATCATTGACCACAACGGCACGTCGTTGAGTGCCTTCAACTGCAACCGAAATCTCGCGCGAATTTTGCGCGTAAGCCGGGTGGAAGGCGAGCGCTAATGCGGAAAAAATGGCTATGACACCGACTAATAGCATAACGGCCCATAGTCTGACTTGGGTTGAGCCATTCCAACGACTTTGAATCCGGCCAGAAGCTGGCATACCGCACCGACAACCTCAGCACGCCAATCGGCCTCGTCCATCATTCTGAATCGCGCCATCTCGCCTAAGGTAACATAACCGTGCATCAGTACCCATACGCGAAAGGCCATGGCCAAGGCGAGGTCTGCAGGTTGGTCCGGCGGCAAGAGCCGACCCAATGTGGCAGCAAGGCGCTCGATCGCGGCCTTGGCGATCGGCTCCAACGTACCGCTGTCACCAAGCTGGCTCCGGTCCATCCCGAACATGAGCTGGTAATGAGCGCGGTGGTCGCGGTGGAAATTGATGTAGCGATTGACCAGCAGCCCAACGAGGTCGCTCTCGCCGGCAGATTGGGCCGGGATGTCGGCCGCATCGCCGAGCCGGGCGAAGCCATCGGCATAAAGCGCAAGCAGGATCCCGCGCTTGCCCTTGAAGTGGCTGTAAACACCGATCGTGGATAGCCCCGCCCGCGCGGCAATGGCCCGAACGCTCAGCCCCGCCAGCCCGGCTTCGGCAAAGATCGCATGGGCCGCGTCCAGAATCCGCTGGCGGTTGTTGGAATCGGTAGACATGCCGCTTGATTAAGCATAACATTGTTATATACAAGCGTCGTCTCCCTCCCAGACCGGTTCCGACATGCTGCTTCGCTTCCTGGCCGTCCTGCTGCTGCCATTTGTCATGGCCTGCTCGAACAAGACCGAAACAACCCCTGCAACCGAGCCTCTCGCGGTTCGGGTCGCGCAAGTCGGTGCGGACAATGCCGGCGATGCCGTTGAAACCGCCGGGACCGTTGCCTTGCGCGAGGAAACCACCCTTGCCTTCACCTCGGGCGGGCGGATTGCCAGGATCCTGGTGAATGAAGGCGATCCGGTCCGCCGTGGGCAATTGTTGGCAACGCTGGACGTGACGCCGGTCAGCTCAGGCCTCGATGCGGCGATTGCCGAGCAGAACCGGGCCCGGGCGGAGCTGCGCCGGCTGGAGCCGCTGATGGACAAGGGCTGGATTACCCGTCCCCGCTATGAAGCGGCGGTGGCGGCCGCGCAGTCCGCCGATGCGGCGGTCAAGGCGCAGCGCTTCGCGCTCGATACGGCACGGATCGTTGCCAGCGGCGATGGCGTGGTCCTGGCCCGTCCCGCCGAACCTGGCCAGATCGTGGCGCAGGGCATGCCGGTGCTGGTCATCGGCCAGGCATCTAGCGGGTTTGTGCTGCGCGCGCCGCTGAGCGACCGCGAGGCGGTCCGGCTAGCGCGCGGAGCTCCCGCCCGCGTCGTGCTCGAGGCCCTTGATGGCGAACCGCTGACGGGATCTGTGCTGGAACTGGGCAGCCGGGCCGACCGCGCCACCGGAACGTTTCAGGTCGAAATCGCGTTGGCGCCCGATCCGCGCTTGCGCTCGGGCCTGATCGGACGCGCATCGATCACCGCCAGCCCACCCGCCGGGGGCGCCACATCCCTGCTGGTTCCCCCACTGGCCATCTTCGGCGCCCGCGCGGGCGAGGGATTTGTCTACGTCCTCGATGCGCAGAACCGGGTCCGGTTGCGCAAGGTACGGCTGGGCGAAGCCGAAGATGGCGGCGTTAATGTGCTTGCCGGCCTGAAACCCGGCGACTGGGTGGCCATCGCCGCGCTGGACCGACTGCAGGACGGAATGGCTGTTCGTCCCGAAAGGCGCCGCCAGTGAACCTCGCCGCCCTGGCAGTCAGGCGCTGGCAGATCACGCTGGTCGGATTCCTACTGCTCGCGATCCTTGGCCTCAACGCCTTCCTGTCGATCCCGCGTTCGGTCGATCCGCACTTTCCGATCGAAACCACGATCGTCACCGTCCAGCTTCCCGGGGCGGACGCCGCCGAAATGGAAGAGACCGTCGCCCGCCCGATCGAGGACGTGTTGCAGGGCCTCGACAATGTCCGCGAGATCACCTCGACCAGCAGCGACGGCTCGGCCGTCATCGTGGTCAACTTCATTTATGGCACCGATGCCGAAACCGCGCTGGATCGCACCGTCCGGGAAGTCAACGCGATCCGCAGCCGCCTTCCGGGCGGGATTGCGGCGCTCAACTTTCGGCGGCCGCGTACGACCGAGGCCTCGATCCTGCAGCTTGCGCTGGTTCATGACGGATCGAGCTGGCGGCGGGTCGAAAAGTATGCAGGCGATCTGCGCGACCGGCTGAACGTCGTGCCAGGGGTCCGGGCCACGGTCATCTCGGGCCTCCCGGAACCGGAAATGCGGGTCGCGCTTGATCCGGGCAAGCTGGCGGAGCTGCGCATCCCGCCGGCTCTGGTTGCGAGTGCCCTCGCCAATGGCGGGATCGACCTGCCCGGTGGTGCCGTCCAATCCGCTGGACGCCGCTTCAACGTCGATGCGGGCGGAGCCTATCGTCGGCCAGAAGATATCGCCGCGATCGTCCTGCGCGCCGGGGACGGGCGCATCGTGCGGGTTGGTGATGTCGCCACGGTCGGCTGGGCCGAGGCCGAGCAGCTCCACGTCACCCGCTTCAACGGCCAGCCCGCGGTATTCGTTTCGGTAAAACAGAAGGACGGGGTCGATGCCACGACGCTGCGCCAGGATCTCGACGTCGCAGTGGCCGCTTTTCGTCCGCAACTGCCGCCCGACATGCGGCTGGAAACCGGCTTTGACCAAAGCCGCGATATCGAACGGCGGCTTGGCCAGCTGACGACTGACTTTGCCATTGCCCTGGCATTGGTGCTCGTCACGCTCTTGCCACTGGGGACGCGCGCCTCCTTCGTGGTCATGATCTCGATCCCGCTGTCCCTGGCGATCGGGGTGCTGGTGCTGTTCCAGTTGGGCTACTCACTCAACCAGATCAGCATTTCCGGCTTCATCATCTCGCTTGGCTTGCTGGTGGACGATTCGATCGTGGTGGTCGAAAACATCGAGCGGCACATCCGTGATGGCGACCCGCCCGAGGAGGCCGCGATAAACGGCACGCGAGAGATTGCCATGGCGGTGCTGGGTTCCACCGGGGTGCTGCTGTTCGCCTTCCTGCCGCTGGCCAATCTGCCCGAGGGATCAGGCGATTTCGTGCGCGGCCTGCCGCTGGCCGTGCTGGCGACCGTATCGGCATCGCTGCTGGTCTCAATGACAATTGTTCCGTTCTTCGCGAGCAGGATTCTGAAAAGCGGGCACGGGCCAGAAGGGAACCGCTTCCTCAAGGCGCTGAACGGCGGGATCGAACGGTTCTATCGCCCGATCCTGCACTGGGCGCTGGATAATCCGCGCCGCACCTTCTGGGGCGCGATGGCGGCCTGCGTCGCCATGTTCGCCACGGTGCCGCTCATCGGCTTCAGCCTCTTCCCAAAGGCCGACCAGCCCTATTTTATGGTCCGCGTCGAAGCGCCCGAGGGCAGCAGCGTGGTCCAGACCGACCGGATCGTGCGCGAGGTCTCCGAGATGGTTGCCGACTTCCCCGGCCTGATCGCGCGGATGGAGAACGCCGGGCGCGGCAATCCGCAGATCTTCTACAACAACATCCCGCGCGAGTTCGACACCCGTTATGGCGAGATCTTCGTCACCATCGACGAGTTCGACCCGCGCCGGACGCCCGGCCAGATCGCGGCCTTGCGGCGCAAACTGGCGGCCTTTCCGGCGGCGCGGGTGACGGTGGTTCAGTTCGACAACGGGCCGCCGGTTGAAGCGCCGCTGGCGCTGCGGATCACCGGGCCGGAATTGGGCACGATCAAGGCGCTGTCGGCCGATGTCGCGGCGATCATGCGCCGTACGAAGGGGACCCGCGACGTGGTCGATCCGCTCGCGGTTGACCGGATCGATCTGGACCTGGGCGTCGATACCGCCAAGGCGGGCCTGCTCAATGTTCCGCCCGATGCCGTGCGGCGGACCTTGCGGCTGGCCCTCAGCGGCGAGCGCGTGGCCGCTTTCCGGGATGCCGAGGGTGACAGCTATCCCGTTCGGGTGCGCTTGCCGCTGGAGCGCGAACTGCCGGTCTCCACGCTGGGCTCGATCTATGTCACGTCGCTCGATGGCGCGAGCGTGCCACTTTCGCAGCTCGCCTCGCCCCGGCTTGTTTCAGCGCCGGCCCAGATCAACCGCTACAAGCTGCAGCGGGCCAATACGGTCAGCGCCGCGGTCGAGGATGGGGTACTGCCCTCCAAACTGCTGCCGCAGATCCTCGCCGAGGTCGACAAGCTGCCCTTCCCGCCCGGCTACAGCTACTCGATCGGCGGCGAGGCCGAGGCTTCGGCACGCAGCAGTGGCGGCCTCGGCGGCGTGATCCTGCTGGCGGTGTTCGGGATTTTCGGCGTCCTGGTCGCCGAGTTCGGCCGGTTCCGCGAAGTGACCGTCGTCGCCGGGGTGATCCCACTAGGCCTGTTCGGCGGTCTCGTCGCGCTGCTACTGACCGGCTATTCGCTGAGCTTTCTAGCCGTCATCGGCTTCGTCGCCCTGATCGGGATCGAGATCAAGAACTCGATCCTGCTGGTCGACTTCACCACCCAGCTCCGTGAGCGCGGCATGGAACTGCGCGAGGCGATCGAGCGCGCGGGCGAAATCCGCTTCCTGCCGGTGCTGCTGACTTCGGTTACGGCAATTGGCGGCCTCCTGCCGCTTGCCCTGTCCGGTGCACCCCTTTACGCGCCGCTGGCCTGGGTGATCATCGGCGGTCTGATCTCGTCGACCCTACTGAGCCGGATCGTCACGCCGGTGATGTACCTGCTGCTCGTGCGTGGCCGACCGATCATCAAACCCGATGCGTGAGAGGTTTAGGGGAACGTGCGCGCTTTCAGGTCTTTTCATGACGAGTTATCCAGCAGGGCTTGATTGCGAGGCGCCCCATCACCTGCGTTGCTGAAAACCCCGAAAGGAATAGCAGGACTGCTATTGACCGTGAGTGGAGACTTGGATGGAGTCGGTAGCACTGGCTCGGAAGTAGCTTCTTGGCCACCATCGAGGATATGTCGCAGGCAGCGCAAATGGAAACCACCCGGATCATTGGCGGCAAAGAGTTTTTCTCGCTATTCTTGAATGGTGGCTCACAAACCCTGCTGCGCCGTAGCGGTCTTTGATATCGCAGTTCATCAAACGCTTGGTGACGCAAATGATGGACCGATGGAACAGGAGGCAATTAGAGTGCCTATCTTGATGAACCGGCGAAGGCATCTGCTGGCGTTAGGGGCTTCGGTTGTCGGTATTCTCGGAGGAAGCTCCGCGCAAGGAAGCCCCAACCCACCGATAAGACAAAGGGACCTTCCGCTATCGCACCAGTGGGTAACGCCCAAAATCGACGGTCCTGGCCTTTCCTTCCATACCTTCTTTAGCCAGGCCTTAGGGACGCAGGTCAGCTTCCACGTCTACACTCCATCAGCCTACATCGCCGACCCGGCACGACGGTTCCCTGTTGTTTACTGGCTACACGGCTCAGGCGGCGGAGTCTCAGGCATCTCGCGATTGTCTGCACTCGCCGACGCGGCTATTGCCGCCCGGCAGGTGCCGCCTTTTCTCATTGTCTTCGTCAACGGCCTCCAGATGGGGATGTACGTCGATTGGGCGAATGGTAAGGCCCCGCTTGAGACGATCATCGTCCACGAACTCCGGCCCCACATTGATGCGAACTGGCGGACGATAGCCACTCGCGAGGGACGATTACTCGATGGCTTCAGTATGGGCGGCTACGGAGCCGGACGCTTCGGGTTGCGTTACCCGGAACTGTTTCAGAATGTATCGATGATGGGCGCTGGACCGATGCAGGAGACGCTGGAACGAACGCCGCGCGCTAGCAAAATGCAGGCTATAGATCTCCTCCGCAACGTTTATGGCGGCGGGCAGGACCGCTTCCGAGCGGTCAGCCCGCGCCGTTATGCAGAGCAGAACGCTGCCATTCTTGCCAACAGTTCGCGCCTGCGCCTGGTCATCGGAGACCAGGACGAGACCTTTGAGAATAACCGTGACTTTCACAACCACTTGGCTCGGCTGGGCATCCCACACGAATGGATCGTGCTGCCAGGCATCGGTCATGATCCGATGGGCGTAATAACTGCCTTGGGAGACCAGCATTGGGCTTTCTACCGGGAGGCCTTTGCGGCGAGGCGTGTCTGACGAAACGCGGCTATTGGTCAGACATAACGCGCCAGCAAACTCTAGCCACCTGACCATCATTTAAAATATTGATATTAAATATTTACTGTTTCCAAGATCATGAATTCCCGAGGCTACTCGGTAATCCGGCAGGATGCTGAGTCTGCGTCTCGTTCATCCAAAATTCAGGGCATTCCCCGTACTTTAGGCCGCGGAATAAAGTGGTCTTCAAGGTAAGGATTGACCGGCCCCCACCGAGTGGTCCGTGTTATTTGTTAGTGTAAAACTGCCTCCGGCGCCATGGCTGGCCGCAGGTGAAGCGAAGCGGAACCGGAGGGCAGCCATGGCGGTGTTGCCGTTTCCGGGGCCGGAGGCCGAT
>NZ_JAPZQX010000007.1 GCF_027531025.1 Novosphingobium sp. | reverse complement strand
GTCAACATCAGACAGCAGCACCTTCATGCCGAACTGGGCCACGGTCTGGGCAATGCCCGATCCCATCTGGCCTGCGCCGATCACCGCCACTGTCCGCATCAATCCATCCCTTCGCAAGTGCAGCAAGGGGCGCTGCCTAGCTGCGGCGGAGCGCCTTTACCAGTCGAAATTCAGCGATTTTGGCCGGGAACCCACAGCACATCGCCTGCCCCGGCAGCATTGAGCGCCCGGGCCAGGACGAAGAGATAGTCCGACAGCCGGTTGAGATAGGCCAGCGCCGCCGGATTGACCGGTTCGACCGCTGCCAGGGCCGTGGCAGCCCGTTCGGCGCGGCGGACGGCGGCGCGGGCGATGTGGGCGCGGGCCGCGGCCTCGCTGCCGCCGGGCAGGATGAAGCTGGTCAGCGGCGCGAGATGTTCATTGAGCCCATCAATCGCGGCTTCGAGCCATTCGGCCTGGGCCGGGACGATCCGCAGGACCATTTCGGACGGCGTGAAATCGTCCCCCGGCGTGGCAAGGTCAGCCCCCAGGTCGAACAGGTCGTTCAGGATCCTGGCCACGACACTGGCGGGCGAACCGGTGGGATCCAGTGACACCGCCAGCAGCCCCAGGGCGCTGTTCGCTTCGTCCACCGCGCCGATCGCTTCCATCCGCGCGTCATGCTTGGCGCGGCGGCTGCCATCGACCAGGCCAGTAGTGCCATCGTCGCCGGTGCGGGTGTAGATCTTGTTGAGCTTGACCACGCTTGGGTCCGCCCCGCCGTCAGCGGTTGGCGAAGAGCAGGATCGCGACGACCACGATCGCCGCCGCCTGGTAGAACACCCGGCGGAACATCAGCGTGTTCTGGCGCAGCTGCATCTCGCTGGGGCCGCTGCCTTCGGGCCGTTCGAGATCGGCCTTGGTCGAAGCCATGAAGGCGATGATGCCGCGGACCAGGGTGACGAGGGTCAGCACCATGAGCACGGCGATGACGATAGCAAGGAACCAGTTCATGGCGCCGTTCCTACGCCCGGCCCCAGCGAAAGGCCAGTAGGGATTTGGCCCATGCGCAAGGCTTCGGCCAGCGCCCGCCCGTCTTCACCGGCGCGGCGCAGGTCGGCCAGCGCGGCCGAACCGCGCCGCTTGGCGAGCTTGTGCCAGTGTCCTTGGCCATCCGCCTCACAAACCAGCGGGTGATGATGCCAGACCGGCACGGGCAGGCCGAGCAGCGCCTGGAGCAGGCGGTGCACGTGGCTCGCGGCAAACAGGTCCTGCCCGCGCGTGACCAGCGTCACCCCGTCGGCCGCATCGTCGAGCGTGGCGGCGAGGTGATAGCTGGCCGGGGCTTCCTTGCGCAGCAGCACCACGTCGCCGAAGGGCGCGGGATCGGCCACCTGCGGCCCGGCCAGTTCATCCAGCCATTCAAGCGGCCCGGCCAGCGCCACTGCCTTGGCCATGTCGATCCGCCAGGCCGCCCCTTCGGGCGAAACATCCCGCCCCCGGCAGGTGCCGGGATAGACCAGCCCGTCCGGGCCAGCGCCACGCGCCGCCGCCGCCACTTCGGCCCGGGTGCACTGGCAGGGATAAAGCAGGCCCAGTTCCTTCAGCCGCTCCCCCGCCGCCGCAAAGCTGGCGAGCCGGGCAGACTGGAACACTACCGGCCCATCCCACTGCAACCCCAGCCATGCGAGATCGGCCAGGATTTCCGGCACCAGTTCGGCCCGGCTGCGCGTGCCGTCGATATCCTCGATCCGCAACAGGAACCGCCCACCCCGCGCCCGCGCCAGGTCATGCGCCGCCACGGCGGCATAGGCATGGCCCAGGTGCAGCAGCCCGTTGGGGCTGGGGGCAAAGCGGGTGACGGGACTGGCCAAGGCTGCTTGGGTGCTCACGCCCGCCTTCTTGCCTGTGGATTGTGCCACGGCGCAAGGCTTGACGGGCCAAAGCGCGCCATGCTCACTTGCGGCCATGGGCTGTCACACCACCGCAATCATGCCCGGTTACGGGAGGCCATGCTTCAGGCCGAGCTGATCGAGCGCGCGGCCCGGTTCCGCAGCGCCGAGGGGGATCCCTCCCGCAGTCTGTCCGATTGCCCTGCGCTGGTGCTCAACGCCGATTACACCCCGCTCAGCTATTACCCGCTCAGCCTCTGGCCCTGGCAAACCGCGATCAAGGCGGTGTTCCTCGAACGGGTCGATATCGTCGCCAGCTATGCGCGCGAGGTCCATTCGCCCAGCTGGACCATGCCGATCCCCAGCGTGATCGCGCTGCGGCAATATGTGAAACCCAGCGAGTTTCCGGCCTTCACCCGCTTCAACCTGTTCCTGCGCGATCGGTTCACCTGCCAGTATTGCGGCAGCCCGCATAACCTGACCTTCGATCACGTGGTGCCGCGGCGCCTCGGCGGGCGGACCAGCTGGGAGAACGTCGCCACCGCCTGTTCGCCCTGCAACCTCAAGAAGGGCGGCCGCACCCCGCGGCAGGCGCACATGCCGCTGCTGGTCCAGCCGATCCGGCCAACCTCGTGGCACCTCCAGGAACGCGGCCGCGCCTTTCCGCCCAATTACCTGCACGAAACCTGGCGGGACTGGCTTTACTGGGATGTCGAACTGGAAGCCTGAGCGCACGGTTGCTAAGGCGCGGCGATGCAATGGACAGTCCGCTCGCTCAACCTCGGCTCGGCCCGGCCCTTTCGTGACGATGGCACGCAGAGCGCAATTGCCAAGGCACCGACCGACCAGCCGGTCGCCATCGGCCCGCTCGGCCTTTCGGGTGACGAGCAGGCCGACCTGACCGTTCACGGCGGGCCGGACAAAGCGATCCATCATTACCCCCACGATCACTACGCGGCCTGGCCTGATGAACTGGGCGATCATCCCTTGCTGCGCGGCGAAGGCGCTTTTGGCGAGAATGTCTCCACCCTGGGGCTCACCGAGGATGCGGCCTGCATCGGTGACCGGTATCGGCTGGGCACCGCGCTGATCGAGATCAGCCAGGGGCGCCAGCCGTGCTGGAAGCTGGATCAGCGCTTTGGCCACAAGGGCCTGTCGGCCGCAGTGATCCGCACCGGCCGGTCCGGCTGGTATTACCGGGTGATCGAGCCGGGCCGAGCTCGCGCTGGTGATGCGCTGGAAATGGTCGAGCGCCCCTGCCCGGACTGGACCGTCGCGCGGGTCTTCACCCTGCTGGTCGGCGGCGGCCACCGCGCCGATCCTGCGGCCTTGCGTGCCCTGGCGGACGAGCCGCTGCTGGCCGAGAACTGGCGCAACCGGGCGGTGCGACTGCAGGGCTGACCGATCCGGCGTTCGGGCCGCCGATGTACCGGTACGCCGGGAGGCACCCCTTTCCGGCCCGGATCGCACAATCGGCAAGACGCCGTTCAGGCCTGTTCGGCCAGCACGGTCGCATCGATCGCATCAGGGTCTTCGCCGATGTTCAAGCCACCGTTACCGCTTCTCTTCCTGGCCGCGCTGGGCCTGTGGCTCGCCCTGGCCCCGGCTACCCCGGCGCGCGCCGAGGGGAATTGCCCGCCCGGCCATTTCCCGATCGGCGGGGGCACGGGCGGCTGGGTCGGTTGCGCGCCGATGGGACCAGCCCCGCAAGATTCGGGTGGCGGCGGCAACTCCGGTTCGTCCGCCAGCCCGCCACGGCGGATGGGGCCGCCACCGGTCAAGGCCTATATGGCCGCCGCCTTTCACTGGGATAGCAGCGCGATCTGGGCGACCGCCGGCCAGCGCAGCGCGCAGGCCGCCCAGGACCTGGTCAGCAAGGCCTGCGAGGAGGCGATGGGCTCCGAATGCAGCTGGGTGGGCGGCACCGACGAGGTCTACGTCGCCATGGCCAGGGACGAGAGCGGGATCCTGTTCGGCGGCACCCAGGTCGGCTCGCCCGATGCCGCCAAGGCCGAAGCGCTGGAACGCTGCCAGAAGTACTCGTTCGATTGCCGGATCGTGCGGACCTTCAATCCCATCCTGATCCCGCCGGGCACGCCGCCCGAGCGGGATTTCTCGGCAACCTGGCTGCCCGAAGGCCCGGTGCAGCGCCACCGGGTAGCCGCGGTTGCGGTACCGGCCGAAAAGGTTGCGGAACCCTGGACCGGCAAGAACTGGCTGGCGCTGGGCGGCAATGGCTTTGCCGCGGCCAACCGGCAGGCGGTCGCCGAATGCGAGCGCCAGACCGGGGGCAAGTGCAAGGGCCTGCTGGGCAGCGCCGCGGGGCCGCTCGGCCTGGTCTATACCGGCGTCGGCCGGGTGCAGGTGGTGCCCTTGCCGCCGGCGGGCGATCCGCATGAACGGGTCGAGCGGATCTGCTGGAAGGATGTCGATGGCTGCGCGCTGGTAGGCACCATCGACACATCGGGTTCGGGCGTGAAGGTGATCGACCTGGTCAAAGTCGCGCAGCCGCTGCGGGGCTTTGCTGCCGTGGCCCGCGCCACCAGGGGGCCTGATGGCATCGCGATCAGCGCTGGCCATGCCCAACCGACCGAGGCCGATGCAGCTGCCCTGGCCCAATGTCGCGCAAGTGGTGCGATCGCCTGCGCGATCGATACTGGCGGAACGAGCAATCACGGCCTTGGGCCGTTCATGGCCGCCTTCATCGATCAGGCCGGAGGCACGCTTTACGAATATGGCGTCAGTGCTGAAAACGCCCGCAAGCGGGCCAGCGACTGGTGCGCGCGCGACAAGCTGACCTGCCGGGAAATCGGGGTCTGGGACCTGTCGGCCCGCCTGCGGCTATGGCAACCGATTGCGCGTTAGCCCAACGCCAGCTGCGTGAGTGCCGCCACCAGCGCGAGGACCAGCGCCACCCAGACCCGCGGCCCCATGTAGACCGACAGCTCGCGCTGGGTCGGGAAGCTGAAAGTGACCGGAATGCCCAGCGCCTTGTAGGCGTGGTGTTCGGCAAAGCGCGGGTCCGCGACCATCCGGATCAGATCGCGGCGGCTGCGGTAACGCATCAGCCCGAAGATCGACCAGCCCGGATCGCCCTCGACGTTCCAGGCATCGACATAGGGCCCCACCTTGCGCCCGACCATGCCGGGATGGCCGCCATTGGCGATGAGGCGGCGGACGAAGGGATCGGAATAGCGCCGCATCGCCGCGCGGCCCGCGATCGGCTGGCCGGTGGCGGGATCGGTGACCATGCCCTCCTCGATCTTGACGAGGTTGAGCATGACGAATTCCTTGCCGTCGTCCGCCTCCAGAAAGCTGCGCAACACGCCGCTTTCGTTGCCGCCGGTGTACTTGCCGTGAACCTGCTCGATAAAGGCCTCGATCTCGGCCTTGGTCAGCGGTCCGCGCCAGTTGTCGTACCACAGCCGGAACAGCACATAGAGCCCGAGCGCCCCGCCCCAGATCGCCCAGCCGCTCATTTCGCCGCCTCGACCTTTGGCGGGGTGGAAAACGGCTTGATGCCCAGCTTGGTATAGACCTCGTCCGGGAAGTAGACCGTGCCCCCACGCGCGACCATGCGAATGGTCTTGATCGCCTTCAGGTCCTTGGTCGGATCGCCCGGCACCAGGAAGAAATCGGCCAACTTGCCGCGCTCGATGCTACCCAGCGCCTGGTCCTGGCCCAGATAGCGCGCCATATCCAGCGTGGCGCGGGTCAGCACGTCGGCCGGGGTCATCCCCAGCTGGCCGAACAGTTCCAGCTCGCGGTGATAAGTGAACCCGCCGCCCAGGTCGGTGCCGGGGATCAGCATGATCCCGCGCCGGTGCATCTCGGCCAGGGTTTCCTTGATCTTGGCGAAAGCGGCGATGTAGTCGGCGCGCTGCTTGGGCGTATCGGCCCCGAACAGCGCCTGCTTCAGCTGCCGCTGCTCGGCCGGGGGCATGTGGGTGATGTAATCGACCGCGCCAGGGTTGGGCACGCCGTCGAGCGCGGTGAGGCCCAGTTCGTGGATCGCGATGGTCGGCTCGTGCGAGACGTTCTTCGCCGCCATGGCATCGAGCGTCTTGGTCACCTTGTCCGATTTAAGGTCGAGCGCCGGGAACCGCGCCTGGGCGGTGAAGCGGAACAGGGTGCGGGTATCCTCACCCGGATTGAGCACCCAGCCCAGCATCAGCTGGTTGACGTGGGTGATCTCGTCAAACCCGGCAGCGATCATCTCGTCGGCGCTGGAAAAGGCCGGGACGTGACCCGAGACGCGCAGGCCCAGCCGCTTGGCCTCGCCCACCACGGCGGGTGCCCACTTGGGGTCCATCGAGTTGTAGAGCTTGGCCTGGTTATAGCCGCGCGCGGCGTACCAGCGCACCGCCTCGATCGCCTCGGCCTCGCTCGCCACCAGCTTGCCGGTAGCCGAACTGAACGGGCTCTTGCCCTCGATGAAGCCGGAGCGGACGATCCGCGGGCCCGCGACCTCGCCCTTGCCGATCCGGTCAACCAGGATGTCGAGCACGTCGTTGCGGTTGCCCATGTCGCGGACCGTGGTGATGCCCGCCAACACGTTCATCAGGGCATCTTCCTGGCCCATGTGGCCGTGCATTTCGAACAGGCCCGGTACCAGCGTGCCGCCCTCGCCCTCGATCGCCGTTTCGCCGGGGGTGGCCGGGCTGCCGGCCGGGACCACGCCGGAAATCCGGCTGCCCGAGACGACCACGTCGCTCAGCGCAGAGAGTGCCTTGGCCCTGGGATCGAACACGCGAACGTTGCGGATCCGCACTGGCCCCGCAAACTTCTTCGCGTTTTCAGCCTGGAGCTGGGCGAACCGGTCAGAGGCGAGCTTTTCGGAGAGCTTGCGCAGCGGCTCATCCGCCACGCGCTCGTAACCCTTGCGGGCAATCAGGAACCCGGCCGTGGCCAGGGCAAACAGATCGCCCTTGGCATCGAGCGTGATGTAGGTCGGGTTGAGCGACAGGCCGGACAGTTCATAGGTGATGACTTCCAGCTTGCCGTCGGGGCCATCGAAGCTGTTGCGGGCGCGCTCGGTCAGCCGCGCGGTGCCGCCGGGGGCGACCGGCATGGTGCGGTCGGCATCGGCCAGCAGCGCCTTGGCCAGCAGCGCGACATCGAGCGGCGAACCGTTCTGCGCGGCATAGTACTTCGGCAGGTCCTTGCCCTTCAGCGAGCCGGGACCGGAGAGGTCGCGCCAGCTGACCTGCGTCGCCGTGCGCTTGAAGCTTTCGTTCACCGCATTGCCAAAGGTGGTCCGGCCGGTGATCGTCCAGCTGACCGGCGCGCCATCCTTGTCGAGCGTGACCTGCTCCTTGATCGTCGGCCCGCGCCCGTTCTGCTTGAAATCGTAATCGACGGCGATGGTCTGGCCCTGCCGGTCAAGCTTGAGGTGGCCGATATCGCGGTTCTGGGTCAGCACCCGGTATTCCTGGGTCTGGGCCAGGGCCGGGTGGGCCAGGAAAGTGGTCGCCAGGGCGGCAGCGGCCAGGAGGCGCAAGTTCATGTCGTGGAATCTCCCCATCGTTCTGGGGCGCGACACTAGCGCCTCAGCGCATCCCCGCCAGTGCCTTTTGTCGGCGGCGCTGGACTGAAGAACCCAACCCGATCGCCTCGCGGTACTTGGCGACCGTGCGGCGGGCGAGGTCGAAGCCCTTGGCCTTGAGCAGGTCGACCAGGGTATCGTCGGACAGGATCGCCTTGGGATCCTCGGCATCGATCAGCGCCTTGATCGCCGCCTTGACCGCCTCGGCCGAGGCCCCGCCCTCGCCATCGACCGCGCCGACGCCCGAAGTAAAGAAGTACTTCAGCTCGAAGGTGCCGCGCGGGCAATGCAGGTACTTGTTCGAGGTGACGCGGCTGACGGTCGATTCGTGCATGCCGATCGTCTCGGCCACGGCGCGCAGGGTCAGCGGGCGGAGGTGCGAGACACCGTGGCGGAAGAACCCGTCCTGCTGCGTCACGATCTCGCTCGCCACTTTCAGGATCGTCTTCTGCCGCTGGTCGAGCGCCTTGATCAGCCAGTTGGCATCGGCCAGCTTTTCCGAAAGCCAGCCACGCGAGGTCTTGTCCTCGCAGGTCCCGCGCAGCTCGACATAATAGCCGCGATTGACGATCAGCCGCGGCAGGGTCGCCTGGTTGAGGCTGATGTCCCAGCCGCCATCAGCGCGCGGCACCAGCAGGATATCGGGCACCACCGCCTCGCCCCCGCCGCGATTGAAGCGCAGGCCGGGCTTGGGGTCATAGCCGCGCAGCTCGGCCAGCATTTCGGCAAAGTCCTCGTCATCGACCCCGCACATCCGCTTGAGCCGGGGAATCTCGCCGCGCGCGAGGAGATCGAGGTTTTCGAGCAGGCGGGCCATGCAGGGATCGTGGCGATCGGCCTCGATCGCCTGGAGCGCCAGGCATTCGCCCAGCGAGCGAGCGCCCACTCCGCTGGGATCAAGCGACTGGACCAGCGCCAGCGCCGCTTCCGCCTCGGCCAGGGCCACACCCAGCTCGCTCGCCACTTCGCGCAGGGTGACGGGCAGATAGCCGGCCTCGTCCAGCTGGTCGATCAGGTAACGGGCAATCGCGGCGAGGCGAGGATCGCGGGACTGAGCGCCGAGCTGGTCGTGGAGGTGGGTGGCGAGGTCCTTGTCACTCTCGCCGCGCTCGTCGATGTCCGGCCCGTCCTCGCCCGCCGGGCCGATCCGCAGCGCCGAGCCCCATTCGCCATCGCCGGTATCGCGATCCCGGTCGAGCGCGGTGGCATCGATATCGAGCGGCCGGTCATCGTCTGCCCGGCCTTCGGAGACCAGCTGATCGACCGGCGAGCTTTCCAGCGTGGTGCGCCGTGCCTCATCCGGCAGGTCGATTGTTTCGGGCGCGGCGGGTGCGGCCTCGCCGATCTCGAGCAAGGGATTGGCGTCCAGCGCCTCGCCGATGAAGGCCTCGATTTCGAGGTTGGACAGCGCCAGCAGCTTGATCGCCTGCTGCAGCTGGGGAGTCATCACCAGCGATTGGGACTGGCGTAAGTCGAGGCGAGGCCCAAGCGCCATAAAAGAGGCCCGCCCTAAAGCGTGAAGCCCTCGCCCAGGTAGAGCCGGCGCACGTTTTCATCGGCCACCAGCGCTCCGGGGCTGCCGGCGAACAGGACCTGGCCGCCGTAGATGATGCAGCCCTTGTCGCAGATATCCAGCGTTTCGCGCACGTTGTGATCGGTGATCAGCACGCCGATGCCGCGCTGCTTGAGGTCCCTCACCAGATCGCGGATGTCGCTGATCGAGAGCGGGTCGATCCCGGCAAAGGGCTCGTCCAGCAGCATGATCGAAGGCTTGGCGGCCAGCGCCCGGGCGATTTCGGCGCGGCGGCGCTCCCCGCCGGACAGGGCCATGGCCGGGCTTTCGCGCAGCCGGGTCAGGCCGAATTCACCCAGCAGGCGTTCCAGCTCCTCGCGCCGGACATCGGCATCCGGCTCGACCAGTTCGAGCACGCAATTGATGTTCCGTTCCACCGTCATGCCACGAAAGATGCTGGTTTCCTGCGGCAGGTAGCCCAGGCCCAGGATCGCGCGGCGATACATCGGCAGGTTGGTGACATCGACCCCGTCCATCAGGATCCGGCCCGAATCCGGCCGCACCAGCCCCATGATCGAATAGAAACAGGTGGTCTTGCCCGCGCCGTTGGGGCCAAGCAGGCCCAGCACTTCGCCCTTGGCCACCGACAGCGAAATGTCGGTCAGCACGGCGCGCTTGTCATAGGACTTGGCGATCGAGATCACTTCCAGCCCGCCCTGCGGCATGGCGGGGGGATCGGTGCGGGCGGCAGGGGCAAGCGCGGTGTCGGTCATTGCAAGCTGCTGTTTAAGCGCACCGGTCGCGCTCGGCAAGGCGGCGGGATCGCAATTGGCAAGTTTCATGCATGGGGCTTCGACGAACAGCATGGGCAAGGGACGGTAAACGGCATGGTAAACGGTGCTTGATTGCGCGGCCCATCGGTGTTTTACTCCCCCAACGAGTCCGATGATCGGCACAAGACCGCACGGACCGCTGGGGATGCTGCAAGGGGACTGGCGATGATCAAGGCTTGGCAAGGCATTGCGCGATCGCAGCGCGCTTCGACCAAACCGCTCGACTGGCGCAAGCGCATGAGCGACAACATCGCCTATGCCCTGCTGGTCTATACCGGTCTCCAGATCTTCCTGACCATGGGCGCGCTGCAGGTGCGCAGCGGATCGCTGCTGCCCTATTTGGCCCTGGTCGTGCTGGTGGCGGGGATCATCCCGGCCTGCCGCAGCTTCGAGCGCCGCTGGAACCGGCTGAGCGACGAACAGGCCGCCGATCCGGCACTGGCAGGCTATTACCGGCATGACCGGGCCTGGCTGTGGATCCTGGCTATCACGCTGCCGTTGGCGCTGACCGGGCTGTTCAAACTGCTGGCCTACATCCTCGCCTGATTGCCCTTTCGGCCTGCCGTCCCTAGATCGGCCACTCCCCGACTGGAGTGACCGTTTCCCATGCTGACCCCCGAAGCCGCCCAGAGCCGCGCCGCCGCGCTGATCGACCTTGCGCGCAAGGCCGGGGCCGATGCCGCCGATGCGATCTATTCCGGCAGCCTGTCCGAAGGCGTGCAAGTGCGGCTCGGCAAGCTGGAAGATGTCGAGCATTCGGAGACCGAGCACCTTGACCTAAGGGTCTTTGTCGGCAGCCGTTCGGCCTCGATCGGGTCAAGCGACCTGTCGGACGCGGCGCTGGCCGAACTGGCCGCGCGGGCCGTGGACATGGCGCGGGCTGCGCCGGAAGACCGCTATGCCGGGCTGGCCCCCGAAGACCTGCTGCTGCGCGCGGCGCCTGCCGCGCTCGATCTTGACGATCCGGCCGAGCCCAGCCCGGCGATCCTGCGCGAGCGGGCGCTGGCGGCAGAGGATGCGGCGCGCGCCGTGGCCGGCGTGACCAACAGCGAAGGCGGATCGGCCGGCTTTTCGCACCGGGTCATGGCGCTGGTCACCAGCCACGGGTTCGCCGGGGCCTATGCCGGGACCAGCCATTCCTCCAGCGCGGTGGTGATTGCCGGGACTGGCGATGCGATGCAGCGCGATTACGACTGGCGCACCGCCCGCCACCTGGCCGACCTGCCGGCGCCCGAGGCGATCGGGCGGGAAGCGGGTGAGCGCGCTGTCCGCCGGGTCAATCCGGGCCGGCTCAAGAGCGGCCCCATGCCGGTGGTGTTCGATCCGCGGGTGGGCGGCAGCCTGCTCGGCCACCTGGCCGGCGCGATGTCGGGCAATGCGATTGCCCGGCGCGCCAGCTTCCTGCTTGACCGCGATGGCGCGCAGATCTTTGCCCCCGGCATCACGATCGTCGACGATCCGCTGCGGCTGCGCGGGCTCTCCTCGCGCCCCTTCGATGGCGAGGGGCTGCCGGTGGCGCGCCGCGCGCTGGTCGAGGGCGGGCGGCTGACCGGCTGGCTGATGGACAGCGCGGCGGCCCGCCAGCTGGGCGGCCAGCCGACCGGCCATGCCGTGCGCGGCGCGGGCGGATCGCCCGGGGTCGGCACCAGCAACCTGCACCTTGAACCGGGCAGCATGACCCCCGCCGAACTGATGGCCGACATTGCCGACGGGGTCTATGTCACCGAACTGATCGGCCACGGCGTCAACGGCGTTACCGGCGATTACAGCCGGGGCGCATCGGGCTATCGCATCGTCAATGGCCAGCTGGCCGGGCCGGTGGCCGAATTCACCGTGGCCGGCAACCTGATCGACATGTTCGCCGCGCTGGTCCCCGCCAATGACCTGGAATGGTATCGCAGCGTCAACGTGCCGACCTTGCGGGTCGATGGCATGACCGTGGCGGGCGATTGAGCGCCATGCGGATCCGCCCGGTCGATCCCGCCGATGCGGCGGAAATCGCGGCGATCTATGCCCACCACGTGCTGCACGGCACGGCCAGTTACGAAACCGTCCCGCCCAAGGCGGCCGAGATCGGCCAGCGCATCGCCCGCGTGCTGGGCCATGGTTGGCCTTGGCTGGTGGCCGAGGATGAAGCTGGCGCACTGCTGGGATATGCCTATGCCACCCAGTTCCGCGACCGGGCGGCCTATCGCTATGTCTGCGAGGATTCGATCTACATCCGTGACGATGCGCGCGGGCAAGGCGTGGGCAAGGCCCTGCTCGGCGCCCTCATTGCGGCCTGCGAGGAAGCCGGTTTCCGCCAGATGGTGGCGGTAATCGGCGGGGCGGAACCAGCCTCGGCCGCGCTCCACGCCCGGCTGGGTTTTGCCGAGGCGGGGCGGCTGACCGGCATCGGGCGCAAGCAGGGCCGCTGGCTCGACACGCTGTACATGCAGCGCAGCCTCGGGCCGGGCAGCGCAGCCGCGCCGGAAGTCGAACCGGTTTGACCAGCATCAATTACGGGCTTGGCAATTCCCTTCATTAGCGGCTTAATCGGACGATTAAGAGCGAAGGGAGAGTCGCCATGAACGCAGTTGCCACGGCCCCGGCCACCGAAGTGACCCATGTCGACGTGCTGATCGTTGGCGCAGGGATTTCAGGGATCGGATCGGCCTATCACCTGCAAGACCAGTGCCCCGGCAAGTCCTATGTGATCCTGGAAATGAAGGACACCTATGGCGGGACCTGGGAAACCCACAAGTATCCCGGCGTGCGTTCGGACAGCGACCTCTACACCTTCGGCTATCGCTTCAAGCCCTGGATCGGCGCACCGATCGCCAGTGCCGAGGAAATCCTCAAGTACATGGGCGAGGTGATCGAGGAGAACGGGATCGCCCCGCACATCCGCTATGGCCACCGCATCACCCGCGCCGCGTGGGACAGCAAGACCAACCTCTGGACAGTCGAGGCGACCCGCTCGAGCGACGGGGCCAAGGTGGCCTTCACCTGCAACTTCCTGTGGATGTGCCAGGGCTATTACGATCACGAAAAGCCCTACATGCCCGACTGGCCGGGGATGGACCGCTACCAGGGCCTGCTGGTCCACGCCCAGCTGTGGGATCCCAAGATCGACTATACCGGCAAGCGCGTGCTGGTGATCGGATCGGGCGCGACCGCCGCCACGGTGATCCCCGCCTTTGCCGAAAAGGCCGCCCACGTGACCATGCTGCAGCGCTCGCCGACCTATTTCTTCTGCAGCGAGAACAAGAACGAACTGGCCGACAAGCTGCGTGCCGGCGGGATCGACGAGCCGACCATCCACCGGGTGGTCCGCGCCCAGATCATGCACGACCAGAACGTGATGACCCAGCGCTGCATCGATGAGCCCGAGGTGGTGATCGAGGAACTGCGGATGCTGGTTCGCGCTTTCACCGGCAAGGAAGACTTCGAGTTCGAACCCCACTTCACCCCGAAGTACCGCCCCTGGCAGCAGCGTCTGGCCTTCTGCCCCGAAGGCGACATCTTCCGCGCCGCCGTAGCCGGCAAGCTGACGGTTCACACAGACGAGCTCGAAACCTTCACCGAGAAGGGCGTGCGGACCAAGTCGGGCCAAGAGATCGAGGCTGACATCATCGTCGCCGCCACCGGCTTCAACCTCTTGATGATGGGCGGCATTCCGTTCTTCGTCGACGGCCAGCGGGTCGATTGGCACGAAACGATCAACTATCGCGGGATGATGTTCACCGGCGTGCCCAACATGGCCTGGGTGATGGGCTATTTCCGGGCCAGCTGGACACTGCGCGTGGATATGATGGGCGATTTCGTCTGCAAACTGCTCAACCACATGGATGCGAAAGGCGTGAAGCGGGTCGAAGTGGCACTGCGCGACGAAGATCGCGACATGGAGCTGCACGACTGGATCGAAAGCGACAACTTCAATCCCAGCTACCTGATACGCGGATTGAAGCAGATGCCTCGGCGCGGCGACAAGCCCGAATGGCGCCATAACCAGGACTATTGGGCCGAGCGCGGCGAGATTCCGAACATCGACCTGACCGGTGCAGAGTTCCTCTATGACGGCCAGCGCAGCCAGAAAGGCGCGGCGCCGAGAGAGACCGAGGCCGCCTAGAACACGCAATACATTACCGGCTTGGCATTTGCGCGGTTTGGGCGCTTACTCGGTCCATAAGGGACTGGGAGAATCGCCGATGAACGCCATAGCAACTGCCGCCAGGCCGGCGGCCGAGACCACCCATTTCGATGTGCTGATCGTCGGGGCCGGGGTGGCCGGGATCGGCTCCGCGGTCCACCTCACGCAGCAATGCCGTGGCAAGACCTTCGCGATCCTCGAAATGAAGGACACCTTCGGCGGGACCTGGGCAACTTACCAGTACCCCGGAATCCGGTCCGATTCCGATCTTTATACCTATGGCTACCGGTTCAAGCCGTGGGTTGGCCCGCCGATCGCCAGCGGCGGGGCGATCCGTGAATACATGGGCGAGGTGATCGAGGAATACGGCCTCGCCCCGCACATTCACTATGGCCACCGCATCAGCCAAGCCTTGTGGTCGAGCGCGGACAAGCTCTGGACGGTGAAGGCGACCCGCACCGACGGGACCAGCGCCGATTTCACCTGCAACTTCCTGTGGATGTGCCAGGGCTATTATGACCACGAGACGCCCTACATGCCTGACTGGCCGGGAGCCGAGCAGTTCGGCGGCCTGCTGGTCCATGCCCAGCTGTGGGATCCCAAGACTGACTATGCCGGCAAGCGGGTGGTGGTGATCGGTTCGGGCGCTTCGGCGGCGACGATCATTCCGGCGATGGCCGACCAGGCCGCCAAGGTGACCATGCTGCAGCGCTCGCCTACCTATTACTGGTGCATGCCGAACGCCAACGAGCTGGCCGACCGGCTGCACCAGATCGGGATCGACGAGCCGACCATCCACCGCGTGGTGCGCGAACAGGTCAATCATGACTCCCGCGAGCTGGTCCGCCGCTGCGTGGAGGAGCCCGACGCGGTGTTCGAGGAATTGAAGGACCTGATCCGCCAGCACGCGGGCGAGGATTTCGAATTCGAACCGCATTTCACCCCGCGCTACCGCGTGTGGCAACAGCGGATGGCGATCGTCCCTGACGGCGACATGTTCGCGGCAATCGCGGCGGGCAAGGTCGATGTCGTTACCGACGAGATCGACCATTTCACCGCCGACAGCATCGTCACCAGGGATGGGACCGTGATCCCGGCGGATGTCGTCATTGCGGCGACCGGGTTCCGGCTCAAGGTGATGGGCGGGATCGCCTTCTCGGTCGATGGCAAGCCGGTCGATTTCTCCCAGACGGTCAGCTGGCGCGGGATGATGTTCTCCGATGTCCCGAACCTCGCCTGGATGATGGTCTACTTCCGCGCCTCGGCGACGCTGCGGGTCGACCTGATCGGCGATTTCGTCTGTCGCCTGCTGAATCACATGGACGAGCACGGGGTGCGCCAGGCCGAGGTGCGGATCCCCGATGCCGATGCGCACCTGCCGCGGCTGCCGTGGATCGAGGAAGACAACTTCAACCCGACCTACCTCAAGCGCGACCTCGACAAGCTGCCCAAGCGGATCGACCGGATCGAATGGCGCGACAGCCAGGACTACTGGTACGACCGTGAGGCCTGGCCGCAGGTCGACCTCGACGGGCCGGAATTCGTCTATGACGGGGTGCGCGCGGTGCAGCGGCTTACCGAGGTCGCCTAGTCCCGGCTGCACTCGGCGCAAGCAGTGCTGGATTTCCGGTTGCCCGCCTGGCCGCTCGCGCCAGGGGAATTGCCAGCGCCCGATCTTTGCGCCAGAAAGTTGCAATGAGCAACGCAATGATCTGGTGGGGCGGGGTGCACCCGCCGCTGCAACCCATGACCGCGCTGGGCGAAAATGCCCTGCCCGGCCATATCGGCATCGAATTCGTCGATTGCGGCGATGACTGGGTCCGCGCGCGGATGCCGGTGGACGAACGGACCCAGCAACCGTTCAAGCGGCTTCACGGCGGGGCCTCGGTCGCGCTGGCCGAAACGATCGGCTCCGTCGCCGCAAGTTACTGCGTCGATCGGGAAAAGTTCGTCGCGGTTGGCATGGAAATCAACGCCAACCACATCCGTCCGGCCTATTCGGGCTGGGTCTATGCCACGGCCCGACCCGAGGCGCTGGGCCGCACCACCCAGGTCTGGACGATCCGGATCGAGGATGAAGCGGGCAAGCTCATCTGCATTTCGCGCTTTACGGTTGCGGTGATCCCGGTGGACCGCAAGTGACCGGCTCGGTCGCGGTGATCGGCGCCGGGGACTTCATCGGCGCCGCCATCGTCCGCCGTTTTGCCGCCGAGGGCTTTCACGTCCACGCCGGGCGGCGCAATGGCGAGAAGCTTGCCCCCTTGCTTGGCGAACGCGTCACCGGCCGCAGCCTTGACGCGCGCGAAAGCGAGGACGTGACCGCCTTTCTGGCCGAGGCCGAGGCAATCGCTCCACTGGCGCTGGTGGTCTTCAACGTAGGCGCCAACGTCCAGTTCCCGCTGACCGAGACGACCGACCGGGTGTTCCGCAAGGTCTGGGAAATGGCCTGCTTTGCCGGCTTCACCACCGTGCGCGAAGCGGCGAAGCTGATGCTGCCGCGCGGCACCGGCAAGATCTTCGTGACCGGGGCCACTGCCGGCCTGCGCGGCAATCCGGGTTATGCCGCCTTCGCCGCCGCCAAGGCCGGCCTGCGCGCCATGGCGCAATCGGCCGCACGCGAGCTATGGCCACAGGGCATCCATGTGGCGCACCTGGTGATCGACGCCGGGGTCGATACCGAATGGGTCCGCGCCCGGGTGATCGAGCGGATTGGGGCCGAGGCGCTGGCCGCCCAGCCCGACCTGCTGATGCCGCCCGAGGCCGTGGCCGAAACCTTTTGGTCGCTTTACAACCAGCCGAAATCGGCCTGGACCTTCGAACAGGAAATCAGGCCATACGGGGAGAAATGGTAATGGCTGAGGCAAACCCGCGCGAGATCGAGTTCCTCTATGACTTTGGCGGGCCAAACTCGTGGTTCGTCCACCGCGCGATCCCGGCGATCGAGGCGCAGGGCAAGGTCCGCTTCCGCTATGTGCCGGTGTTGCTGGGCGGGATCTTCAAGGCTACCGGCAACCGCCCGCCGCTGATGACCTATGGCCATGTCGAGGCCAAGGTCGCCTATGACCGGCTGGAAATGGACCGCTTCATGGCGCGCCACGGGATCACCGGCTTCCGCTTCAACCCCCACTTTCCGGTCAACACCCTGCTGGCCATGCGCGGGGCCATTGCGGCCGAGCGGCTGGGCTGCGGCCCGGCCTATCGCGAGGCGATGTACACGGCGCTGTGGCAGGATGGGCTCAAGCTCGACGAGCCCGAGGTCTGGGCCGATGTCCTGACCAGGGCGGGGCTGGATGCGGCGGCGCTGGGCGCGCTGGTGCAGGACGAGGCGGTGAAGGCGGAACTGGTCGCCAGCACCGAACGCGCCGTGGCGCGCGGCGCCTTCGGGGTGCCGACCTTCTTCCTCGGCGACGAGATGTGGTTCGGCAAGGACCGGCTGCGCGACGTGGTGGAAGCGGCCACCGGCTGAACCTTGCCAAGCGGCCCCGGCCCATGCATGGTGCGGTTTAACTGAGCGGTTAAACCGCCCGTCCTTGCGGGAGCCTGACATGAGCGAATATCCCCTGCCCTACAATTCGTCCGACCTGACCGGCCGCGTCGCGCTGGTCACCGGGGCCTCATCCGGCCTTGGCGCGCGCTTTGCCGAAGTGCTGGCCAGCCAGGGCGCGGCCGTGGTGCTGGCCGCGCGCCGCAAGGACCGGCTGGAAGCCCTGGCCGACAAGATCCGCGCCGCCGGAGGCCGGGCCCTGGCCGTGCAGATGGACGCGACCGACGCGGATTCGATGATCGCGGCGGTGGCCGCGGCCGAAGAGGCATTTGGCACGGTCGACATCCTGATCAACAACGCCGGGATGCCCGATGCCCAGCGCGCCCACAAGATGAGCCTGGAGCTGATCGACAACGTGCTGGGCGTGAACCTGCGCGGCCCGTGGATCCTGTCATGCGAAGTGGCGCGGCGGCTGATCGCGGCGGGCAAGCCGGGGCGGATGGTCAACATCAGCTCGGTCGCGCACTTCCGCTATGATGGCAGCGGCGCGGCGCTCTACGCCGTGACCAAGACCGCGATCGCCCGGATGACCGAGGCACTGAGCGTCGAATGGGCGCCCTACAACATCAACGTCAACGCGATTGCGCCGGGCATGTTCGTTTCGGAAATGACCGACGGGATGTTCGAGCGGATGGGCGGCAACCCCGCGCCGCACCTTGCCCGCCAACGCGTGCCGGTGCCGGAACAGATGGATTCGACCCTGCTTTACCTTGTCGCCCCGGCCAGCGAATGCGTGACCGGCGCGATCATCCGCATTGACGACGGCCAGAGCTCGGCCGTGCGGCTGCGCAAGTAGGGGGAGCGCCCGCCATGTTGGTAACCGTGGAACGCGATGGGCCGATTGCGGTCGTCACCCTCAACCGGCCCGAGGCGATGAATGCCCTGTCGCGCGGCCTGCGCGCGGAGCTCGCCACGGTGATGCGCGCGCTCGACGGTGACGATGGCGTACGCGCCGTGGTGCTGACCGGGGCGGGCACCCGCGCCTTCACCGCCGGGCTCGACCTCAAGGAACTGGGCGTCGACGGGCTGGGTGCGGCCAATGCGACCGAGGCGGAGGCCAACCCGGTCAAAGCCATCGAACAGTGCCGCAAGCCGGTGATCGGCGCGATCAACGGCGTCGCTATCACCGGCGGGTTCGAAGTCGCGCTGGCCTGCGACATCCTGATCGCATCCGAGAATGCCCGCTTTGCCGATACCCATGCCCGCGTCGGGATCATGCCCGGCTGGGGCCTGTCGCAGAAGCTGTCGCGGATGATCGGGATCAGCCGCGCCAAGGAACTGTCGCTGACCGGCAATTTCCTCGACGCGCAGACCGCCTGCGCCTGGGGGCTGGTCAATCGCGTGGTTCCAGCCGACGAACTGCTGCCCGCCGCGCGCGCCCTCGCCACCGACATCGCCTCGATCGATCCCGACAAGGTGCAGACCTACAAGCGGCTGATCGATGATGGCTATGCCCTGCCCTTTGGCGAGGCGATGGCGCTCGAGCAGCGCGAATCAACCGCCGCCAATTCCCGCGTCAGCGGGGCCGAGGTCGAAGCCCGCCGCCGCGCGGTGATGGAACGCGGCCGCAGCCAGGCCTAGGTTCGAATTTCAAGTTCGAGCAAGCCCCGCAGGCTCACTGGCCGAGCACCTGTTGCGGTTTTCGCCCTTGCAGCCGCAGAGAATTCCTGTGGCCGCTGATCAACCTCATGGCGGGCTACGACACGCGCTTCAATCCGGAGTACTGGCCGCGCAGGCGCAAGGTGATCGTGGCGGGAACTTCGCTGCGATTGCGCCAGAACCAGCCATGATCCCCTTCGAATTCGGCAATCAGGTCTCCTTGATCGGAACTTTCGGCGCGGCCCTTGCGATAACTGCGGGCCTCGCCTGCAAGCCCATTGCCATGAAGGTCAGAGTTGAGATGTCCCTGATCGACAGTCCATTCATAGGACACCCTGGCTCCGCGCTTCAGTGACACTTTCACTTCGGCTCCCTGGCCGGGAGCCAGTGTGACAACGAAGCTGTCACTTGATGCCGGTGCTTCCGGGTCCAGCTTGGCGCCCGCAACCGGGGCCATGGCGGATGCACCATCGGCCAAGTTGCCAGGCACCGAGGCCGCATCAAGCTCTGCCTCTTGCTGCAACTGCTGCTTTATCAAACCCATTTCCTGCAACCCGAGCACCGCGCCAATGCCGGTCGGATCGACAGCATATTCGGCCGGGAGCACGACCGTCACCAGCAGGATGCCAGCCGCACCAGCCGCAATGGCAGTGGAACGGATGAGCTGTCCCACGGTCGGCAGGTCAGCGCGCGTTGGCAGATCGCTGTTGTACATCTGACTATCCTCTCAGGAAACAAGATAACCAACGAGTTGATAACCGAACAGCAGGAAGCCAGCGAACATCATCACGATGTTGGCGGTATAGGCATGCCGGATGAAGCCAGGTGTAAGCCGCCAGAAGCCCATCAGGATAAGAATGGCGGCCAGGGCAAGCACCTGTCCGATTTCAACACCGATGTTGAAAGCGATCAGGTTGGTCAGCAGGCCATCCGGCGATATCTCGTAATCCTGTATCTTCGATGCCAGGCCAAATCCGTGACATAATCCGAACAACAGCGTGGCGGCTTTTGTGTCTGGTTGAAATCCGAACCAGACCTGGAATGCGCCAATGTTATCCAAAGCCTTGTACACGATCGAAAGAGCAATGATCGCATCAATAACGTAGGCATTTATGCCGATATTCAGATAGACGCCCAATAGCATTGTCAAGGAATGGCCTGCCGCAAACAGGCTGACGTAAATGATCACTTCCTTGATCTTGTAGAGAAAGAATACGACGCCTAGCAAAAACAGGATATGATCATATCCGGTCACCATATGTTTGGCACCGAGATAGATGAAGGCGATTATATTGGGTCCGGTTATCTCCTGTATGTAACCCTTGTCACCCTCAGCCACGGCATGCGCAAGGGCTGAACCCGAAGACATGATGGAGGCCAGGATCAGGGCGACTGCGGCCAAACCGTACTTCATCGCAAGCGGTGACCGGATCATGCTGCCCCGAACAGAAGAATGAGAGGTGCAGGCTTATCGCCTCGCAGGACGTTCTTCTACCCGGATTGTGCAAAGGCCAGTCGGCAGCGAGTGAACCCGTCCGGTGCGGAACATCAGGGCTTCGGCGTCAGGTCGCTGGTCCGCTGTTCCTGCGGCACCGGCCGCGCGGGGATCGCCTGGAGCCAGGCTTCAAGCGCGGCGATGTCGGACATGCCGATCACCCGGTCGCGCCCCTTGAGCAGGACCGAATAGGTATCACCACCGCTGGCCAGGAAGTCGCTGGTCGTTACCCGATAGCTCGCCGCCGGGTCGATCGGCTGGCCATCGAGCGTGACCGACACGATCCGGCTGCCGACCGGGCGCGACAGGTCATAGGCATAGGCGAACCCGCGCGACGGGCTGAGCACCTGGTTGGGACCCTGGCCATCGAAGTTCTGTTCCAGCAGTTCGCGCAGCTGCGCGCCCGTCAGCGTCTGGGTTACCAGCGTGTTGTTGAAGGGCTGGACCCGGTAAAGTTCGCCAAAGGTAAGTTGCCCATCCGGCCCCGGCGCCAGCCGCCATGGCGAGCGGATGCCGAAGGGGTTCATGAAAGCGATCTGCGCGCCCGCCCCGGCAGTGGCCGCCAGTTGGGCGTCAGCGATCAGCAGGCCCAGCGTGCCGCCGGTATTGTCGGCATCGCCGCCCCGGCGCGCTTCGCCCCCGATCCGCCCGGCCGGGCGCGAGGCGAATTCCTTCGCCGCCTCGGCATACTTGGCGACATGGGCCGCCACGTCGGGCCGGGCCGCAAAGCGCGGAAACCGGTCGGTATTGGCCGAAAAGCGTCCCGGCGAGGGGGCATAGCCCTCGCTCTGCACGATCACGTTGCGCGCGCTGCGGCCCACGACGCGACTGGCGCGCGGGTCGATTTCCAGGCTGATGTCGGTCACCAGCGTGCCTTGCGAACCGGCGCTGGCCAGCAGGATCGGCCGGGCGGCATCGCGGCCCGGCCATTCGCAGACATAGGCCCAGTGAGTGTGGCCCGAGGCGACGACATCGACATCGACCGTCAGGCGCTGGAGGATGCCGGCCAGATCGCCGCTGGCCTGTTCGCAACCCTGCGGGTTGGGTATGCCCTGGGTCCGCACCCCTTCGTGGATCACCACCACGATGGCATCGGCCCCGGCAGCGCGCAGCCGGGGCACGGCGGCATTGATCGTCTCGGCCTCGTCGGCAAAGGTCAGGCCCTTGATGCCCTCGGGCGAGACGAGCTGGTTGGTCCCTTCCAGCGTCAGGCCGATCAGCCCTACGTCAACCTTGTCGCGCCCGGAGCCGAAGCTGCGGATGGCGGTGCCGGGGAACAGGGTCGAGCCATCCGGCTTCAGCGTATTGGCGGCCAGGAACCGGAAGTTCGCACCCTTGAACGGCTCTACCTGGCAGGGCTTGCGCGTGGTGTGCTGCTGGCAGCCACCGGCCTGCATCCGCAGCAGCTCGTCCTGGCCGCGATCGAATTCGTGATTGCCCGCCGCATTGAAATCGAGCCCGATGCGGTTCATCGCCTCAATCGTCGGCTCATCGAGGAACAGCGAGGAGACCAGCTGCGAAGCGCCAATCAGGTCGCCAGCGCTGACCACCAGGTGGTTGGGGTTCTGCGCCCGCAGGCTGTCGATTGCACTGGCGAGGTAAGCCGCGCCCCCGGCCGGCACCGGCATGGCGCCGCCCTGGCCATCGGGCACGAAGACCGACTGGCGCGGCATTTCCAGCGCGCCGTGGAAATCGTTGATCGCCAGGATGCTGACCTTGACTGGCGCAGTGGCCGATCCACCCTGCGGGGTGGCACAGGCCGCCAGCAGCGGAAGGACGGCCAGCGGGACCATGCGGAGAATCGACGATCTGGAGAATAGTGACATGGAGCCTTCCTAGCGCCTCGCCGGGTCGCGGCAAGCCGTGCGTATTATGCAATTAAGACAGTTTCTTGAAAGATTGTCGGATGCATTCTATATTACGGGCCTAATCCTTGGGGAGAAATGCGCGATGGCGCGGCCGCAGACGGACATCGAAGCCGGACGGGAACAACTGATCGACATCGTGATCGCGATGATCGAGGAGCGCGGCAATGTCGGCTTCACCGTCACCGAACTGGCGGCGCGCGCGGGCATGTCTCCGGCCAGCCTCTATCGCTATTTCGACAGCAAGGAAGCGGTGATCGAGGCCGTGGCCGAGCGCTGGTTCCGGCCCAAGGTGGAAATGATGGAGGAGATCGCCGCCAGCGATCTGCCCCCGCGCCGCAAGATGTACGAATTCTACGCCCGCCACTTCAGCCACGTGCGGGCCATGTGGGAACGCGATCCGGTGGCCTTCGCAACCTATTGCGAGCTGGGCGACGAGCACTTTGAACTGGTGCGCGGATTCATTGACCTGGGCGATCACTACCTGGGCGAGATCATTGCCGAAGCCATGGCCGAAGGGCACTTCGCCGGGCTCGACGTGGACGAGGCGATCAGCCTGATCAACCAGATGACCAGCGTCTACACCAACATCGGCGTGATGCAGTACCTGATGCCCAAGCTGTCGGAAGCCAAACTGGCACGGATCATCGATGCCGTGTTCGACGGGCTTTCGGCGGTCGATCGCGGGGCGGCGGCGGTCACCGGACTGCGCGCGGCTTGAGCTTCAGCGCCGGTCGGGCTTGCTGGCCAGCTGACCTGCTTCAACCTTGCGGCTCTCGTAAGCTTCCTGCACCGTCTTCACCAGGTTGTTGCCCGGATCGATTGCCGTGCCCAGTGCCAGCCAGCGGCGGGCCATGTCCTGCCCGGCGAGCGGATGCCCCTTGAGCAGGTTGAGCGTGGCGAGATAGGCTCCGGCACAGCTTGAGGCCGAGCGCAGGCGGCACCCTTCGCCGAACCAGGCAATCGCCGTTTCGGCATTGGTCTTGACCCGGTAACCCGACCAGTAAACCAGTCCCAGGTTATAGCAGCCATCGCCAAAGCCGCTCTTGCAGCTGCGCGCGTAGAACCGATTGGCCGCCAGGTTGCCGCCAGGCAGGCCGATCCGGTCATGCGCCATGTTGCCCAGCACCCGGCAAGCCGAACCATCCTTGCCATCACAGGCCTTGGTCAGGGCGGCGACCGCTTCGGCATAGCTATCGGTCGGCTTGTCAAACTCGCGGATCAGCTGGCCCAGCGAGGTGCATGAGGTCAGGTAATTGCGGTTGCAGCCCTGCCGCAGCAGGTTGCGGGCCAACGCCAACCGGTCTGGCACCTTGCTCTGTTCGGCATAGAACACCGCCAGGTTGTGGCATCCCGCCAGTGACCCGGCCCGACAGGCTAGCCGATAGTACCGCAGGGCCGCGTCGTAATCGCGCGCCACGCCGCGGCCGCGCTCGGCCATCAGGCCTATGTTGAAGCAGCTGTTGGGGCGATTGGCGGCATCGCAGGCCTGCCGGTAAAGCGCGGCGGCCCGGGCGAAATCCTGCGCCACCCCCTCGCCCTGGTAGAGCAGGTCGGCCTGTTCCTCGCAGCCCTCGGGCTCGCCCCGGCGACAGGCGGCCTCGAACAACGGCAGGGCCCGCGCCGGGTCCGGCGTGCCCCACCGGGGGTCGATCAGCAGCAACCCGGTGGCCACGCAGCCGCGTTCAAAGCGCAGGGCACAGGCGGTCTGATAGGCGCGGAGCGCGGCAGCGCGTAACTGGACCGCCGCACCGGGCTTGGTGGTCCGCGTTTCCAGGTCCAGCCCGGTGTTGAAGCAGCTGCGCGCCTCGTCAAACCGGCAGGCCTGTTCGAACAATCGGTTGGCCAGTTCCGGCGCGCCGCCGGCAAGCGCATCGTGGGCCTGCTGGTACAGCTCCTGCCCATGCGCGCGGTTGATCGGGGCGGGCACTGAAAGCGGGGGCGGCGGCGGGATATCGACCGGCAGCGGATCGCGGCGCGCCTCGCTGGTCGTGGCCACCGGTGTCGGCGCCTGGGCCAGGGCGGGCGGCGGCACCAGCGCCGTCCAGACGAGCATGAGCAGCACGGCCAGCATCAGCGAGCGCCAGCACGGCACGGTCCCCCTTTCGATCGTCGCAACCCGCTGGCCAGCCATGGCAATCTCCGTGTCTCGCCCCGCGACCGGCTCTATGGCCCTGGCCGTCCGGCCTCAATCGCGCCGGGGCACCGGTACGCCGCGCCGGTTTTCCGCGCGGCCCGGCGCGGGCTAGGCTGCGGATAGCGGGAGACCAGCGCGTGATGTCAGGCCGATGCCTTGCCCCCTTGCTACTGCTCGGATTGCCAGCCTGGTCAGCCAGCCCCGCCCTGGCCGGGGCGCCGGAGTTTACCGACCCGGTCTTCAAGGGCATGCCCTTTCCGTTCGATCGCGCCGCCATTCCGGCCGAATATCATGGCACCTGGGCACGCAGCCCGGCCAACTGTCGCCTGGCGAACAAGCGCCTGCGCATCACCGGCACCACGCTGAACGATCGGCGGATTGCGGAGGTAAACGGTTATAGCGATCACCCCGCGATCTTCGTGCGATTGCGCCATGCCCGCAATCGCGGACTGGGGATCGGGCTGGATATCTCGCTCGACGGACAGTGGCTGCGCCGCAGCGAAGGGTTCGGGAGCGAACCCGTGCTGTTGCAGCGCTGCCCGCGCTGACGATCAGACGTCGAGGTTGGCGACGTTGAGCGCGTTTTCCTGGATGAAGTCGCGGCGCGGCTCGACCACGTCACCCATCAGGCGGGTGAAGATCTCGTCGGTCACGTCGGCGTCCTCAACCTTGACCTGGAGCAGGCTGCGGTTGTCGGGATCGAGCGTGGTTTCCCACAGCTGCTCGGCGTTCATTTCGCCCAGCCCCTTGTAGCGCGCGATCGACAGGCCCTTGCGCCCGGTCGCCAGCACGGCGTCGAGCAGCTGGCTCGGCCTGGTAATCCCGCCATCGCCAGCAATTGCCCGCACCGGAGCGGCTTCGGCTTCGTCGCCTTCGGCCTCGGCTTCGGGTTCGACCTCGACCTCGACCGTGCTGGCGCGGACCAGCCGAGCAACGCCGGTGTAAACGTCAGCCTGTTCGGCGGCGAGCCGGGCCAGCTTGCGCGCTTCGGCACTGGTCAGGAAGGCAGCCTCGACCGGATAGGCATCGGTCACCCCGCGCCAGATCCGCTCGACCAGCACCGATCCATCGTCGCGCAGGCTCGCGCTCCACCGCGCCTCGCGGTCGCCCCGGCCGAGCCGGTCGGCCACACGAACGAGGGCGGCGCGCCGGCCGGCGGGATCGAGTTCCGGCTCCAGCGCGCCATCGAGCGCCAGCGCCTCGATCACGGCGGGATCATAGCGGCGCGGCACGAAGCCCATCAGACTGCGCAGCCGCAGGGCATGTTCGACCAGCGCCTCAAGCTCGGCACCTGCGCGTGCGCCGCCCGGCGTTTCGAGCACGCGGCCGGCAATGCCCGCCTCGACCAGGTAACGATCAAGCGCGGCCGCATCCTTGAGGTAAACCTCCGAGCGGCCCTTGTTGACCTTGTACAACGGCGGCTGAGCGATGAAGAGGTGCCCGTTGCGGATGATTTCCGGCATCTGCCGGTGGAAGAAGGTGAGCAGCAGCGTGCGGATATGCGCGCCGTCGACGTCGGCGTCGGTCATGATCACGATCTTGTGATAGCGCAGCTTGTCGAGATTGAACTCGTCGCGGATGCCGGTGCCCATGGCCTGGATCAGCGTGCCGACTTCCTTCGACGAGATGATCCGGTCAAACCGCGCGCGCTCGACGTTGAGGATCTTGCCTTTCAGCGGCAGGATCGCCTGGTAATGCCGGTCACGCCCCTGCTTGGCCGAACCACCGGCCGAGTCACCCTCGACCAGGAACAGTTCGCACTTGCTGGGATCGCGTTCCTGGCAATCGGCCAGCTTGCCGGGCAGGCTGGCGATGTCCATCGCCCCCTTGCGCCGGGTCAGTTCGCGGGCGCGGCGGGCGGCTTCGCGCGCGGCGGCGGCATCGATGATCTTCTGGACCACCGCCTTGGCATATGCCGGGTTTTCCTCGAGCCACTCGGTCATCTTGTCGCCCATCAGGCTTTCAAGCGGCTGGCGCACTTCGGAGGAGACCAGCTTGTCCTTGGTCTGGCTGGAGAACTTCGGGTCCGGCAGCTTGACCGAGACGATCGCGGTCAGCCCTTCGCGCATGTCATCGCCGGTCAGGCTGACCTTTTCCTTTTTCAGAAGGCCGGTCTTTTCGGCATAATTGTTGAGCGTGCGGGTCAGCGCCGCGCGGAACGCGGCCAGGTGCGTACCGCCATCGCGCTGGGGGATGTTGTTGGTAAAGCACAGGACGTTTTCGTAATACGAATCGTTCCATTCCAGCGCGACATCGATCCCGATCCCGTCGCGGTTGGCGGAAATGGCGATCGGATCGGGCAGCAGCGCCTGCTTGTTGCGATCCAGCCACTTCACGAAGGCCGCGATGCCGCCCTCGTAGAACAGGTCGTGCTCCTTCACCTCTTCCCCGCGCTTGTCGCGCAGCAGGATCCGCACGCCGGAATTGAGGAAGGCCAGTTCGCGATAGCGGTGTTCCAGCTTGTCGAAATCATAGACGGTGACGTTCTTAAAGGTCTCATCACTGGCGAGGAAGGTAACGCGGGTGCCCTTCTTGGGCTGGCCCTTGCGCGAACCTTCGGTGGCGATCGGGGCATCGCCCGTCACCTTGAGCGGCGCCACGGCATCGCCGTGGGCGAACTTCATCCAGTGTTCCTTGCCATCGCGCCAGACGGTCAGCTCCAGCCATTCGGACAGGGCATTGACCACCGAGACGCCCACGCCGTGGAGGCCGCCCGAAACCTTGTAGGCGTTGTCATCACTGGTGTTCTCGAACTTCCCGCCCGCGTGGAGCTGGGTCATGATGACCTCGGCCGCCGAAACGCCTTCTTCGGCGTGGATATCGGTCGGAATGCCGCGACCATTGTCTTCCACCGAGACCGAGCCATCGGGGTTGAGCTCGATCAGGACGAGGTCGCAATGCCCGGCCAGCGCCTCGTCAATCGCGTTGTCCGAAACCTCAAACACCATGTGGTGCAGGCCCGATCCGTCGTCGGTATCGCCGATGTACATGCCGGGCCGCTTGCGAACGGCGTCGAGCCCCTTGAGGACCTTGATCGAATCGGCGCCATAGGCGTTGGCGTTGGGGGTGTTTTCGGGTGCTTCGGACATGGTCGAGCATATAGGCACTCGATGCGCCCGGGGGAAGCGAACCGGTGCATATGCCCCCCTTCCTTCCACAGCCTATTCCCGGCAAACGGGCCATTCTGGATTTCGGGGAGGACAATCGATGCTGCGAGCCGCCATGACCCTCGCCGAGGCTGCCCTGGTTACCTTTTCCGCGCCCGCACTGGCGCAGCAGACCCAGTTGCGGCCCGACCAGCTGGCCTTCCGCGAGCTTTACCAGGAACTGGTCGAAACCAATACCACCCTGTCCGAGGGCGACTGCACACTAGCGGCGCAGCGGATGGCCGCCCGGCTCAAGGCGGCGGGGATGCAGGACAGCCAGCTGACCGTGTTCTTCCCGCCCGACAAGCCGCGCGAAGGCGGGCTGGTGGCAGTCTGGCCCGGCACCTCCAAGACGCTGAAACCGCTGCTGCTGCTGGCCCATATCGACGTGGTCGAGGCCAAGCGGTCGGACTGGACCCGCGATCCGTTCAAGCTGGTCGAGGAGGACGGCTATTTCTTCGCGCGCGGGGTGTCCGACAACAAGGCCCAGGCCGCGATCTGGACCGATATCCTGGTCCGCATGGCCAAGGCCGGTGAGCGACCCAAGCGGACGATCAAGGTGGCGCTGACCTGCGGCGAGGAGACCGTGGGCGCCTTCAACGGGGCCGAATGGCTGACCAAGGAACGCCGCGAACTCATCGATGCCGAATTCGCCTTCAACGAAGGTGGCGGCGGGCGCACCAGCGGCACGGCGCTGGCCAAGGGGGGCAAGCTGGTCAGCCAGTCGATCCAGATCGGTGAAAAGGCCTATCAGGACTTCATCCTGACCGCGACCAACCCCGGCGGGCATAGTTCCCAGCCGGTGCGGGAGAATGCGATCTACGCAATGTCCGATGCCCTGGCGCGGCTGCGCGACTATACCTTCCCGACCGAGTTCAGCGACGTGACCCGGCTGTTCCTCGCCCGCTCCGGCCCGATGTATGGCGGGGACCTCGGCGCGGCGATGGTCGCGCTGGCCAACAACCCCAATGATGCCGCCGCCGAAGCCGTGGTACGGCGCGACCGGATGCTCAATTCATTGCTGGGCACGACCTGCGTTGCCACGCTGATCGAAGGTGGCCATGCCCCCAATGCCCTGCCGCAGACGGTCAAGGCCAACGTCAATTGCCGGATGTATCCGGGCCGCACCGCCGAGGAGACGCGGGCGCAGATCGTGGCGGCGATCGCCAATCCGGCGATCAAGGTGGAGCGGCGCGACGAAGGTCGGCCGATCGCCAAGCAGCCGCCGCTCGATCCGCGCATCATGGGCCCGGCGGAACGGCTGGTGGCCAAACACTTCCCCGGCGTGCCGCTGCTCCCCGCCATGGCGACCGGCGCGACCGATGCGGTCCACACCGGCGCGGCCGGGATCCCGACCTATGGCGTCCCCGGCCTGTGGCGCGATACCGACAACAACAACACCCACGGCCTCAACGAGCGGCTCGAGGTGCTGGCGCTCTATCGCGGGCGCGATTTCCTGACCGACCTGGTCCGCGCGGTAGCGAACGAAAACTAGGCCGAAAACCAGGCCGAACCACCCCGCCTTGACTCTAATTCGATATCAAACTATCTAGTTCGATATCGAATTAGAGGAGGGAAGCATGGCATCGCGGCGGCAGGTGATTCTTGGGCTGGGCGGCGCGCTGGTGGCCGGGACAGCAGCGGGCACATGGCGGGTGATGCGCCAACCGGACAATGCGATCGCGCCCTGGCAGGCCCTGTCCCAGCCGGTGGCCGACCCCCGGCTTGATGCCTTGCGCCATGCGATCCTGGCCCCCAACCCGCACAACCGCCAGCCCTGGCTGATCCGGCTGGACGGCAGCGACAGCGCCGTGCTGACCTGCGACCTGGCCAAGCGCCTGCCCGAAACCGACCCCTTCGACCGCCAGATCACGATCGGGTTCGGCACCTTCATCGAACTGGCCGCGATTGCTGCCAGCCAGCGCGGGTACCGGCTGGAGGTGGAGCCCTTCCCCGAGGGTGAGCCGCAACCTCGGCTTGACCACCGCCCTGTCGCCCGGCTGCGCTGGGTGGCCGATCCCGCCCTGCCCCGCGATCCGCTGGCCGCCGCGATTGCCCTGCGCCGCACCAACCGGCAGGTCTACGCATCCTTGCCGCCGGGCCGGCTGGCGGCGCTGGCCGAACCCGGTGTCACCCTGAGCGACGATGCGGAATTGCTGGCCCGGCTCGCCCGGATTACCGTCGCGGCAATCACCGGGGAGATGGAAACCCCGGCGGCGCACATGGAAAGCGTCAACCTGATGCGGATCGGCGCGGCCGAAATCGATGCCATGCCCGATGGCATCGCCCTCTCCGGGCCAATGATCGAGGCGACCAGCCTTGTGGGCCTCACCACGCGCGCCGCGCTCGCCGATCCGGCCAGCACGGCGTACCGGCTGGGCCTGGAAGACCTGCAGCGCACCTATGGCTCGATCCCGGCGGCGCTGTGGATCACCACGCCGGATAACAGCCGCGCCAGCCAGATCGCTGCCGGACGCGCCTATGCCCGCGCCACCCTGCGCGCCGCGCGGGCCGGGGTGGCGGTCCATCCGCTCAGCCAGTCGTTGCAGGAATATCCCGCCATGGCCGCCCACTTTGCGCAGGTTCACAGCCTGCTTGCCCCGGACGGCGGACAGGTGCAGATGCTGGCCCGGGCCGGGCTGGCGGCGCCGGTCCGCCCCGCTGCCCGCTATCCGCTGGAGGCTCACCTGCTGACATGACCGAGGATCCCAAGGCCTTCCAGCTGTTTACCGAGATCGGGATCATCGACCAGCTGGCCGGCAACGCCTTTGAGCGCGCCTTGCCGGCGGGCATGACCCGGGCGCAGTTCACCGTGCTGCACCACCTGCATCGCCGCGCCGCGCCCAGCCAGTCACCGGCGGCGCTGGCCGATGCCATCCAGGTGAGCCGCGCCACCATGACCAGCACCCTCGGCCGACTGGCCGCGCGCGGGCTGGTGGCGATCGATCCCGACCCGGCCGACGGGCGCGGCAAGCAGGTGCGGCTGACGGCGGCGGGCGAGGCCATGCGGCGGGACTGCATCGCCGCCGTTGCCCCGCTGCTGCCATTGGTCGGGACGGCCTTGGCACCGACCGAGCTGGACCAGGCCCTCGCGCTGCTGCGCGCCTTGCGCACGGCGCTGGATGCCGCGCGCGATTAGCACTTAAAAAAGCCGGTCGATCATGCTCTAGTCCCTCTTCGATCGATGGGGGACGGACAATGCCAAAGTCGCGTGGCGTAATCCTTGCCAGGGGTATCCTGGCCATCCTTGCCGCCGGCCTTTCGGCGACGGCTGCCACGGCCCAGCCTGCACCGCTCGCCCCGGACAAGGCCGAGTTCCGGGCGCTTTACAAGGAGCTGGTGGAAACCGACACCTCGCTCACCACCGGCTCTTGCACCTTGGCGGCGGAACGGATGGCGATCCGGCTCAAGGCGGCGGGGTTCAGTGACGAGCAGTTATACCTGTTTGCCATTCCCGAAAACCGTTCGGAAGGCGGGTTGGTGGCGGTCTGGCCGGGCACGTCAAAGTCCCTCAAGCCGCTGCTGCTGATCGCCCACATCGACGTGGTGGCGGCCCGGCGCGAGGACTGGGTGCGCGATCCTTATACCCTGATCGAGGAGGACGGCTATTTCTATGGCCGGGGCACGGTCGATGCCAAGGCGCTGGCTTCGGTCTGGACCGACCTGCTGGTTCGCCATGCCAAGGCCGGCAAACGCCTGAAGCGCACGATCAAGCTGGCGCTGACCTGCGGCGAGGAAACCAATGGCGCCTTCAACGGGATCGAATGGCTGGCCGCCAACAAGCGTGATCTGATCGATGCCGAGTTCGCCCTCAACGAAGGCGGTGGCGGGCAGAGCAATGGCACCCCGATCGCCAAGGGCGGCAAGGTCGTCGGCCAGTCGATGCAGGTGGGGGAAAAGACCTTTGCCAATTACGAGCTGGAAACGCGCAACCCCGGCGGGCACAGCTCCGTCCCCCGGCCCGACAATGCGATCTATCAGTTGAACGCCGCGTTGCAGAAGCTGGCGGCGCACCGCTTCCCGGTCGAATTCACCGACACCACGCGCACCTATTTCCAGGTTGCGGGGGCCGGACGCAATGATGCGATCGGCCGGGCGATGGTGGCACTGGCGGCCAACCCGGCCGACAAGGAGGCCGAGGCGGTGGTCAACACCCTGCCCTTCCTCCATTCCAACCTGCGCACGACCTGCGTCGTGACCATGCTGGATGCCGGCCACGCGAAGAACGCGCTGCCTCAGCGGGCGCGGGCTAACGTCAATTGCCGGATCTTCCCCGGCCATTCGGTCGAGGCGATCCGGCAGGAACTGGCGCGGATCATCGCCGATCCGGGAGTGACTGTCACCGCGCTGGCACCGCTGCGCCCTTCCCCGCCCAATCCGCCGCTCGATCCCAAGGTCATGGACCCGGCGCGCAAACTGGTGGCCAAGTACTTCCCCGGTGTGCCGCTCGTACCGATGATGCAGAACGGCTATACCGATGCCACCTTCCTGGGCGCGGTCGGCATCCCGACTTATGGCGTGCCGGGCATGTGGCTCGATCCCGATGGCAACGGGGTTCACGGCCTCAACGAGCGGATCGAGGTGGCCTCGCTCTACACCGGCCGCGATTTCCTGACCGAACTGGTCGAGGCTTACGCGAACAAGTGATCCGGCCCTGAGGACCAGCTCTGACAAGCGAAAGGCCGCCGCGCCGTGATGGGCGCGGCGGCCTTCGGTGGGATTGTGCTGTCCCGCCGGTTCCAGCGCCCTTAGGCGATGGTGGCGGAGAGCATCAGACCGCTGAGACTGGCAGCGGCGATGATCGGCAGCACAACGCTGGTGAACTTGCGCATTGTGTGCTCCTTGGGTTTGTCACGAACGGTTCATTCCGTTCGCAGATGCAACATAAGCATTTTGGTAGAGATTACCAGTGCAAAGGCCGGAACAGCTGTTGCAAACTATGCAACAGGGTATTGCGCGGCACAATTCAGGCAGAGGAACACTCCGGGCTTGCATGGCGCGCCGCCACTTGCTTCCTTGGGGCAAAGCAAAAGAAACCAGAGAGGACCCTGCCCCAATGCCCGCCCAGTCAATTGCCGATCCCGCCACTCAGCTTGACCAGCCGTTCGGTTCGTTCCCCGGCCTGATCGCTGCGTGGGGCGACTATCGCGGTGATGCCCCGGCGCTTTACGACGGCACGGTGACCCTGTCGTGGCGCGAGGTGGCGGACCGGGTCGAGCGGATTGCCGCCCGGCTCCAGGCCGATGGGTTGCAGCGTGGCCAGGCCGTCTCGATCCTGGGAACCACCACGGTCAACTATGCCCTGATCTACCTCGCCGCGATCCGCGCCGGGGGCTGCGCCGCGCCGCTGACCACCAGCGCCAGCCCCGAGCAACTGGCCGGGATGGCCAAGGATTCGGGCGCGCTGCACCTGTTCATCGACCGGGCCAAGCTGACCGAACTGGGCGAGTTCAAGCTGCCGGTGGAGCGCCAGATTGTCCTCGACGAGGAGCTGGAAGCCTTCATGGCGCCAGCCGGGACCAAGGCCGCGCCGTTCGAGCCGGAAGATGCCGATCCGCTCAACATCATCTACTCCTCGGGCACCACCGGCATTCCCAAGGGGATCGTCCACAGCCACGGGATGCGCTGGCGGCAGATGACGTTCCGGGCTTCGCTCAATTACGGCAAGGACAGCCGCACGCTGACCTCGACCCCGCTCTATTCGAACACCACCATGGCGGTGTTCCTGCCCACGCTCTATTCGGGCGGCTATGTCTCGCTGATGGGCAAGTTCGATGTCGAGAAGTGGCTGGAACGGGCCCAGGCCGAGCGGATCACCCACACCATGCTGGTACCGGTGCAGTACCGCCGCCTGATGCAGTTCGAACGCTTCGACGATTATGACCTGTCGTCGATGAAGATGAAGTACTGCACCAGCGCGCCATTCCCGGCCGACCTGAAGGGCGAAGTGCTGCGGCGCATGCCGGGCGGGCTGATCGAGATCTATGGCATGACCGAAGGCGGCGTCGCCTGCATCTTCCCGGTCCACGAACACCCGGACAAGCTCCACACCGTGGGCAAGCCCGCGCCCGGCCACTTCCTGAAAGTGCTGGACGAGCACGGCAACGAAGTGCCGCCGGGCACGCCGGGCGAGCTGGTCGGCAAATCGCCCACCATGATGCTGGGTTACAAGAACCAGCCCGAAAAGACCCGCGAAGGTTACTGGATCGATCCCGAGGACGGCTCGGTCTGGCAGCGGATGGGCGATGTCGGCCGGGTCGATGCCGATGGCTTCGTCGAACTGGTCGGGCGGACCAAGGACGTGATCATCTCGGGCGGGTTCAACATCTTCCCGATCGATCTGGAAGCCGAACTGGCCAAGGATGACCGCGTCGTTGAAGCCGCAGTGGTCGGCGTCCAGTCCGAAAAGTGGGGCGAAACCCCGGTTGGCTTCGTCGTGCTGAAGCCGGGCGTGGGCGAGGAGGCGCTGGAGGACATCCGCAATGTCGCCAACAGCCGCCTCGGCAAGACCCAGCGGGTGGCCGAGCTTTACGCGATCGGCGAAATGCCGCGCAGCCACATCGGCAAGCTGCTCAAGACGGACCTGCGCGAACTGGTGCCGGTCAAGCCGCGCTAGGCGGACTGGCTGGCCATGCGGGCCTGGCCCTGGAGAAACAGGGCCAGCGCCACCAATGCGAGCGCCCCGGCGACCAGCAGCGGCATGGTGGGCAATTGCACCACCGCGCCCGGCCCGCTGAACCGGGCCAGCACGCCGGAATAGAGCGGCGGGCCGATGATCATGGCAATGGCCCCCACGCTCTGCACGGCGCCTTGCAATTCGCCCTGGCTGGCATGATCGACCGCCCGGCTGTTGATCGCGCTGATCGAGGGCTGGATGAAGCCCTGGAGCGAGCCGACCACGATGGTCAGGTAAATCCACGCCAGCGACACGCCCATGCCGTACATCACCGCCGAGACAACGAAAGACAGCACGCCGATGATCACGGCCAGCCGCTCACCCAGTCGCGGCGCAATGAAGCGCAGGCCCAGGCCCTGGACCAGCGCGCTGCACAGCCCTACCACGGCCAGGGTCAGGCCCACTTCGGCCTGGTCCAGCCCCCAGGCGGCAATCGCCACGAAGGCCCAGACCGCCGGATAGACCACATGGGCCAGCTGCCACATACCCAGCGCCGCGACGAACCAGGACACGGCCCCGCTTTGCAGCCGCAGGGCCGCCAGAGCGCCAAGGGCATTGGCGCGGGCCCATTCGAATGGGCGACGATGCTCTGTCGGCAGGCTTTCACGCAGGATGACCCAGCCGACCGCAACGTTGACGAGCGCCAGCCCGCCCGCAGCCACAAAGGGCAGGCGCAGGTCGATACTGCCCAGCAGGCCGCCCATGGCCGGGCCGACGATGAAACCAAAGCCGAAGGCCATGCCCATCAGCCCGAAAGCGGGGCCACGCTTTTCCGGCGGGCTGACATCGGCGACATAGGCATAGGCCGCGCTCCAGCTGGCCCCGGTGATGCCGGAAATCACGCGGGCCAGCACCAGCCACCACAGCGTTGGTGCCAGCGCCATGATCGCATAGTTGATGCTGTAACCCAGCAGCGAACCCAGCAGCACCGGGCGACGGCCAAACCGGTCGGACAGGCTGCCCAGGATCGGCGCGAAGACGAACTGCATCACGGCATAGCAGGCCCCCAGCCATCCGGCCCAGACCGCAGCCGCCTCCACCCGCATCTGGCCCAGTTCCATGATCAGGTGGGGCAGCACAGGCATGACCAGGCCGAAGCCCAGCATGTCGATCAGCAAGATGACGAACACGACGCCCAGCGAGGCTTTGTCTGGCCCCGGCGGGGTGTGATTGGGCATGGCATGGAATTCCTGGCGACTGATCCGCCTGCCCTAGCCGTTTGGCGTACGCGCGCAACCTAGCCTTGTGGGGTCTCGCTCACCGTCCGGCGGTAAAGGTGCCAGGTGGCGTGGCCCAGCACGGGCAGCGCCACCAGCAGGCCGAGGAACACCGGGATCATCGCCGCGAACAGGATCACGGCGATCAGCCCGGCCCAGGCCAGCAGCATGGCGCGGTTGGCCTGGACCGCGCGCAGGCTGGTGATGATCGCGGTCAGGAAATCGACATCCTTGTCGACCAGCATCGGCAGGCTCATCACCGTGACGGCATAGAACACGAAGGCGACCAAGGCCCCCACCGCACTGCCGACCGCTAGCATGGCAAGGCCCGTCGGCGTCTTGAGCATCGCCAGCGATTCCCCGCCCGCGCCGAGTTGCGCGGCGAAGATCGCGAAGATGCCGTGGGCCAGGATGATCCAGAAAGTGAAGCCCACGAAGATGAAGCCGCCCATCAGCAGCAGCTGGTCATCGCCGCGCCCGCGCAAGGCGCCCAGCACCCCGCCCCACGATTGCGGCAGGCCCGCCTCGCGGCGGCGGCTGACCTCGTAAAGGCCGACAGCGGTGAACGGCGCGATCAGCGGGAAGCCGGCGGCCAGCGGGATCAGCCAAGCGCTCGCCCCCTTGGTCACTAGCGCGTACCAGGCGCCCAGCCCGCCCGCGACATAGATCGCCGCGAAGAACAGGCCGTAAAGCGGATGGGTCAGGAAATCCCGCGCGCCCGCCGCCAGGGCCGCGCCCAGATCGCCAATTCCGAGATCACGCGCCACGGGAAAGCGCGGATAGGGTACCTGCGGTGGTTCTGTCATCGGTTCCTCTCCCACCAAGCAGGATGCCAGCAATGCTGGCGCGAACATTGATGCGCATCAAGTGTTGGCAGGCGGCGGCGCGCGCTTGCCAGCGTGGCACGGCTTCCTTATCGGCCAGCCATGAGCATCCAGCCTTCAGATTCGATCCTGATCGTCGACTTCGGCTCGCAAGTGACCCAGCTGATCGCCCGCCGCGTGCGCGAAGCCGGGGTCTATTCCGAAATCGCCCCGTTCAGCCACGCCGCCGCCGCATTCCAGCGGATGCAGCCCAAGGGGATCATCCTGTCGGGCGGCCCGGCCTCGGTGCTCGACGAGAACGGCCCACGCATCCCGGACGAGATCCTCGCCAGCGGCCTGCCGATGCTGGGGATCTGCTATGGCCAGCAGGCGCTGATGCACCAGCTGGGCGGCGAGGTCCTCCAGGGGGACAGCGGCGAGTTCGGCCGCGCCTTCATCGAGATTTCCGACAGCTGCGTGTTGTTCGATGGCCTCTGGGCCGAAGGCGAAACCCACCAGGTCTGGATGAGCCACGGCGACAAGGTGACGGCGCTGGCCCCCGGTTTCCGTTCGGTCGCGGCCAGCCCCGGCGCGCCCTATGCCGTGATCGCCAATGACCAGGCGCGCATCTATGCGATGCAGTTCCACCCCGAAGTGGTTCATACGCCCGATGGCGCCAGGCTGCTCAAGAACTTCGTCCGCCACGTCTGCGGCCTCGCCGGTGACTGGACCATGGCCGAGTTCCGCAAGACCAAGATCGAGGAAATCCGCCAGCAGGTTGGCACGGGCAAGGTGATCTGCGGCCTCTCGGGCGGGGTCGATTCCGCCGTGGCCGCCGTGCTGATCCACGAGGCGATCGGCGACCAGCTGACCTGCGTCTTCGTCGACCACGGCCTGATGCGGCTGGGCGAGGCGGAACAGGTCGTCTCGCTGTTCAAGGGGCACTACAACATCCCGCTGGTGCACAAGGATGTCTCCGCGCTGTTCCTCAATGGCCTGGCCGGCGTCACCGATCCCGAGGCCAAGCGCAAGTTCATCGGCAAGACCTTCATCGACGTGTTCGAGGAAGAGGCCAAGCAGGTCGGCGGCGCCGATTTCCTGGCCCAGGGCACGCTTTACCCGGACGTGATCGAGTCTGTCTCCTTCACTGGCGGTCCTTCTGTGACCATCAAGAGCCACCACAATGTCGGCGGCCTGCCCGAGCGCATGAACATGAGCCTGGTCGAGCCGCTGCGCGAACTGTTCAAGGACGAAGTGCGCGAGCTGGGCCGCGAACTGGGCCTGCCCGAAGTGTTTGTCGGCCGCCATCCCTTCCCGGGGCCGGGCCTTGCGATCCGCATCCCCGGCGAAGTGACCCGCGAGCGCTGCGACGTGCTGCGCAAGGCCGACGCGATCTATCTCGAGGAAATCCGCAACGCCGGGCTTTACGATGCGATCTGGCAGGCCTTCGCGGTACTGCTGCCGGTCAAGACCGTGGGCGTGATGGGCGATGGCCGGACCTATGACAATGTCTGCGCGCTGCGCGCCGTGACCAGCACCGATGGCATGACGGCCGACATCTATCCTTTCGACGCCGCCTTCCTGTCCCGCGTCGCGACCCGGATCATAAACGAGGTCAAGGGCATCAACCGCGTGGTCTATGACTATACGTCAAAGCCGCCCGGCACGATCGAGTGGGAATGACCATAACGGCTTGACGATAGGGCATGTTCTATTATTGTTCTCCCGACTGCAAGGCGGGAGAAGCGGGCATGTCCATCGAGTACGTGATGATCGGCACCAATGATCTGGATCGGGCGCGCCGGTTCTACGATGCGGTCTTTCCGGCGATCGGTGGCGTGCTCGATGCCGACTATCCGGGCATGACCTTCGGCTACAAGTTCCGTAACGGAACGCGCGCCTGGATTGCCCGCCCGCATGACCAGCAGGAAGCACGCCCCGCCAACGGCTCGATGCCCGGTTTCGGCTGCGCCTCTCCGGCCGAGGTCGATGCCGCCCATGCCGCGGCACTGGCGCAGGGTGGCACTTGCGAAGGCGCACCGGGCCCGCGTCCGCTCTATGGGCCAAACGTCTATGCGGCCTATGCCCGCGATCTGGATGGCAACAAGATGAGCTTCATCTACGACGCCTGACCAATCGAAAGGGGGGCAGCATGAGCGAGCTGACAGCCTATCACCTGCCGGGGCGCTGGGGGCTGGCTTCGGTCAGCCCGTTCTGCCTCAAGCTTGATGCCTTCTTGCGGATGGCGGGCATCCCGCACCGCTCGGTCACCGCCGCCACGCCCTTTGCCGGCCCCAAGAAGAAGGCGCCCTGGATCGAGCATGACGGGCGCACGATCGGCGATTCGGCCTTCATCATCGCCTATCTAATCGAGCGGTTCGGCGTGGATCCCGATGCCGCACTGACCCCGGCCCAGCGCGGCCAGGCGGTGGCGATCCAGCGGCTGGTGGAGGAAAACCTCTACTGGGCGATGGTCTACGACCGCTGGGTGCGGGACGAGAACTGGCCGATCCTGAAAGGCTCGGTGCTGGGCGAAATTGCCGCACCGGTCCGTGGCCTGATTGCGCCCTTGGCCCGGCGCGGGGTGAAGAAACAGCTCGCCGGGCACGGCATGGGGCTGCATTCCGATGCCGATATCCAGGCGATTGCCCGGCGGGATCTCTCCGCGCTGTCCGCCATGCTCGGCGATCAGGACTGGTTCTTCGGTAGCGAACCAACGCTGGCCGACGCGACCGTGTTCAGCCTTCTCGCCAATATCCGCTACCCCGCATTCACCAGCCCGATGCAGGCGATGATCGAGGAATATGCAAACCTCGCCCGCCATACCGACCGGTTCCGGGCGCGGTTCTATCCCTGAACCGCCACGAACTTCCCCGCCGCGCGATCCTTCTTCACCTTGAGCGCGTCGAACACCTGCCCGCTCATCGCAATGTAGACCCCCGGCGGCGCGACCTGCACCGTGGCGATGGCCATGCCGAGGTTGAAGTTCGCGTCGGTCTCCGCAAAGCGCGCCGGGCTGAGCGCGCCGGTCAGGCAAATGGTCTTGCCGCGGACTGCGGCGGCCAGCACTTTCGCCGTCTCGGTCATCGTATCGGTGCCGTGAGTCACGACGATCTGGGTTTCCGGCGCCTCGCGCGCGGTGCTGGCGATCAGCGCGCGGTCCGCCTCGGTCAGTTCCAGGCTGTCCTTGCGCATCAGTTCGACCACCCGCAGCGGCAAGGCCACGCGGGCTTCGCGCAGCAGGTCCGGGATGCCGCTATCGACGATCTGGTATTCGCTCAGCGCGTCGAAATAGGCCTTGTCGATCGTACCGCCGGTAGTGAGGACGAGGATGCTCATCCCTGCCCCTTAGCCCAGCAGGCCGGTCAGGGCAAAGCAGCCAGGCCAGGCCGCATCGCAACATACGAATACCCCGTTTGCCATCGCACCAGCTCGCGTTAGGCCTGTGCCACGAGGACCAGGAAGGAAAGTCTGATGCAGCGGATCGAACGGACCATCACCGGCGGATGCCAGTGCGGCGCGGTACGGTATCGGGCCAGCGCAGTGCTGGACAATGCCCACCTGTGCCATTGCCGGATGTGCCAGAAGGCGGTCGGCGGGCTGTTCGCCGCGCTGGTTTCCGCCCCGCGCGATGCCCTGGTCTGGACGCGGGGGCAGGCGGCCCGCTGGCGGTCATCCGCCCAGGTTGACCGGGGGTTTTGCGCCGCCTGCGGCACCCCGCTGCTTTATGAGAACCTGGCGGGCGATCACATCTCGGTGACGCTGGGTTCGCTGGACGATCCGGTCCTGTTCCGGCCAATCAGCCACGATGGCACCGAAGGCCGGATGCCCTGGTTCTTTGACCTGGCCGCTGTTCCGGATCATGGCGAGACCGAACAGCCGAGCCAAGCCGACTGGGCCGCAGCGATCAAGGCCAGCAATCGCCAGCATCCCGATCACGATACGGCGGTCTGGCCCTAGGCCGCCAGCGGTTCTTCCGCCTCGATCCGCTCGATCTCGGCCTTGAGTTGTCGGGCGGCGGCGGGATCGAGTGCATGTTCGAACAGGGTCAAGTGCCGCAGCAGGATGCGGCGTACCGCGCCGGTGCCGCTGGCGGTGGGCGTGCCCATCTCGCGCTCATGCTCCAGGCCAAAGCGCAGCAGGATCGTGGCGTTGATCGCCAGATCCGCCAGCCGTTCGCGCGGCCAGTCGAGCAGCCCGGCCTCGACCAGTGCGGCCAGGTGGGCCTCGATCTGGGCAAAGCTGCGCCGGGTCCAGCCGCTGGCTCCGGCCGCAATCACTTCGGCATGGTCGCCATAGGCGGACTGATCGCGATAGAGGAAGCGGAAGTCGCGGAATTCGGTCATCATCGCCCGCAGCAGCCGGGCATAGTCGCCCAGCGGATCGCCCTGGGGAACCAGTGCCAGCCGCGCCTCGATCGCGGTGGCGAAGCGTTCGCCGATCGCATCGAGCAAGGCCCGCTTGGTCTTGAAGTGATACCACAGGTTGCCTTCGGCAATGCCCAGCCGTTCGGCCAGCAGGGCGGTGGTCACCGCGCCATAGCCGACCTCGTTGAACAGGCTTTGCGCGGTGACCAGGATGCGATCGCGGGTTTTCATCAGTAGCGCGATAGCTCGACCGTGAGCGATTTGTAACCGTGCACGAAGCAGGCCGGCACGCGGGTCGGCTCGCCAATCACGTTCGCCCGCAGCCGCCGCTTGGCCATCTCTTCCAGCAGGGTGAGCAGTTGCAGTTCGGCTACGCGGGCACCAACGCAGCGATGGATGCCATAGCCGAACGACAGGTGCCGCCGGGCATTCTCGCGGTCGACGCGGATGTGCTCGCCATCGGTGAACACGCTTTCGTCGCGGTTGGCGGAAATGTACCACATCACCACCGCATCGCCGGCCTTGATCTTGTGTCCCTCAAGCTCGGTATCTTCGGTGGCCGTGCGGCGCATGTGCGACAGCGGGGTCTGCCAGCGGATCAGTTCCTGCACCGCATTGGGGATCAGCCCCGGATCGGCTTCCAGCTTGGCCCGCTCTTCGGGATACTTGTTGAGGCCATAGGCATAGGCCGACATCGAATTGCGGGTCGTGTCATTGCCGCCGACGATCAGCAGGATCAGGTTGCCGATGAATTCCTCCGGCGCCATTTCCTTCATCGCGTCGGACCGCAACATGACCGAGATCAGGTCCTTGCCGCCGGGATTGGCCATGCGGTCCTGCCACAGCGCGGCAAAGGCCATGCCCATTTCCTGCATCTTGGCGAGGCGCAGCTCAATCGTGGCCGGGTTCTTGATCAGCTCGACATCGCCGCCGAAGTCCGACCATTCGGTCAGATGGTGGCGCTGCTCCCAGGGATAGCCGAACAGCTTGGCCAGCATGCCCGTGGTCAGCTCGATCGAGACGCGCTGCACCCAGTCGAAGGGCTGGCCGACCGGCAGGCTGTCCAGCACCTCGCCGGTCCGCGCGGCGCATTCGGCCTTCATCGCCGCCACTTCGGACGGGCCGAAGCTGGGGGCCACGGTACGACGCTGGGCCGTATGCTGCGGCGGGTCCATCGCGATGAACATCGGCTCACGCATGTTGTATTCTTCGGCCAGCTTTGGATTGCCTGAGATTGCGATCCCGCCGCGCTCCCAGCTTGACGAAAAGATCTTCGGCAGGGCCTCGACATAGACGATCGGCTTGTAGGTGCTGATCGACCAGTAGGGACCGAAGCCCGAATCGCTGACGTAATGGATTGGCGCCTCGGCCCGGTGGCGGCGGAACACCTCTTCAAAGGTATCCTCGGCATAGAGTTCCGGGCGCGAGACGTCGAACGGATCGGCGGCGCGATCGATTGCAGCAGTAGCCATGGCTTTCCCCTCTCCCCGTTTTTAGGGTATGAACCCTAAATGCCCGAGTGCGAGGATCGAGTCAAGCCGCTACCAGGCGTGTCCCGCCGCCACGGCCCTCTCCTCGGCCGGGGTGGAGCGACGGCCGAGCACGGCGTTGCGGTGCGGGAAGCGGCCGAACCGCGCGATCATCCGGTAATGGCTGGCTGCAAAGCCGCGCCGCCCGGCATCGCCATTGGCGGCAAAGCGGCGCAGCGACAGGCGCTGGTCGGCAATCGCCTCGCTGTGCATTAGCGGCAGCAGCAGGAACTGGCGCTGGGCGCGGCTCAGCCGCCAGTCCCAGCCGCGGGCCAGGGCACCGCGCGCGATGGCCGCAGCCAGCCGGTCGGTCGCGAAGGCACGCGGACTGTCACGGAAGCTGTTGCGGGGCACCTGGTCGAACAGCAGGATCGCGGCGCGGGCGGTGAGGGGATCGCACAGGAATTCACACGCCGGTCGCCGGGCCAAACCGGTCAGCAGGTGGGCGAAGCGGCGGCGCAACAGCGCATCGACGGCATCGTCGCGCATGAACCACTGCGGCGGGCGAAGCCGGTGGAACCAGACGTGAAGCAGGTCCGCCGCCCAGCGGCGCGGGACCAGCGCCACGATGCCTTACTTGTCCGCTGGCTTGACCTTGCGATAGGGGACGAAATCACCCAGGTTGATGAACCCGGTGATGAAATAGCTGGTGCGATCGACGGTGTGGACCATGTCGAGCCGGCACAGCTGGCTGCCCGAGGGGCGGGTCACCAGGATATCGTCCGAATCGAGATCCTTCGGGTTCTGCGGACGGTTGACATAAAGCGTCGATCCCGAGCGATAGACCAGCGCGACGCCATCGAGGATCTCCAGATCGCGGCTGTCGGCCAGCGAGATGCAGCTGGTCGGCTTGCCCGCCTCGCGCCCTTCAAGCAGCTTTTCGAGCCGCTGTTCCGGGGTCAGCCGGGGCTTTGCTTCCAGCGCAGCACCACCGGCGACCAGCGCTGTGGCGGCAAGGGCAATGGCAAGCTTGGGGGCGTGGGCACGCATGGGAATCTCCGTTCTGAACGCGGGCGCAAGCTTAGCACAAAATCCTGAACCGCGCCTGACAGACCTGACCGCAGCCTAGGCCGTGCCGCCCACGGTCAGCCCATCGATCAGCAAGGTGGGCTGGCCTACCCCGGCGGGGACCGACTGGCCGCCCTTGCCGCAGACGCCCACGCCTTCGTCGAGCGCCAGGTCGTTGCCGATGCCGCTGACCCTGGTGAGCACGGTCGGCCCGTCGCCGATCAGCGTGGCGCCCTTGATCGGCGCACCCAGCTTGCCGTTCTCGACCAGGTAGGCTTCGGTGCAGGAGAACACGAACTTGCCCGAGACGATATCGACCTGCCCGCCGCCAAAGCTCTTGGCGAAGATGCCCTTCTTGACCCGGCTCAGCAGTTCGGCCGGATCGTCGTTCCCGCCGCGCATGAAGGTGTTGGTCATCCGCGGCATCGGCGCATGGGCATAGCTCTCGCGCCGCCCGTTGCCGGTGGGGGCCACGCCCATCAGCCGGGCATTGAGCCGGTCCTGCATGTAGCCCTTCAGGATCCCGTCCTCGATCAGCACGGTCTCGCTGGTCGGGGTACCCTCGTCATCGATCGAGAGCGAGCCACGCCGGCCCTGGCCGTTCACGCCCAGCATGGTGCCATCGTCGACCACGGTCACGCCGGGGGCAGCCACCCGCTGGCCGATCCGGCCGGAAAAGGCACTGGTGCCCTTGCGGTTGAAATCGCCCTCAAGGCCATGCCCGACCGCCTCGTGCAGCAGCACGCCAGGCCAGCCGGGGCCGAGCAGCACGGTCATCTCGCCCGCCGGGGCCGCCACGCTTTCAAGGTTGGTGAGGGCCTGGGCCAGCGCGCTGTCGATCGCGCGGCTCCAGGTTTCGGGGGCGACGAGATCGTCATAGAGCCGCCGCCCACCGATCCCGAAGCTGCCGGTTTCGCGCCGCCCGTTGCTTTCGGCGACGATCCCGACATTGAGCCGCACCAGCGGGCGCACGTCAGTGGCGACAAAGCCATCGGGGCGGACGATTTCCACCACCGACCAGCTGGCCGCCAGGCTGGCGGACACCTGTACCACGCGCGGATCGCGGGCGCGGGCGGCGGCATCGATCGTTTCGAGCAGCTTCACCTTCTCGGCAAAGGGGATCAGGTCAAGCGGCGAGGCATCGGTATAGAGCCGGACATTGCTGGCGCGCGGCGGAGCGGCGATCGGCCCGGCGGCCGGATCGAGCAGTTCCAGCGTCTGCGCGGCGCGGCGGATGGCCGCCTCGCTGATCTCGTTGGCATGGGCAAAGCCGGTCATCTCGCCCGAAACGCCGCGCAGGCCGAAGCCGGCATCGCGCGAATAGTCCGCCGTCTTGAGCCGGCCATCGTCGAACCCGAACATCTCGCTGGCGGTAAATTGCAGGTAAAGCTCGCCATCGTCGCAGCGGCTGAGCGCCTGGCGGGTGAGCTCCGCGGCGCGGGCGGGATCGAGCTGGCGGTACAGGAGCGAGCGGGGGTCGGCAGTGGTCATGCCGCAGATATAGGCGCTCTGATCCCAAGCGCCATAGGCTGAAACGCGATCAGGCCGCCTGCTGGTCGGCCGGGCCACCCTTCAGCACGAAGCGCTTGTCGCAATAGCCGCAATCGACATAGCCCTTCTCGTCGATTTCCAGCCAGACGCGCGGATGGCCCAGCGCCGCGCCGCCCGGAATATCCGAGGCGCCGTCGCAGGAAACGCGGGTGGTGGTGACGAAGGCGGTTTCGGGCTGCTGGCTCATGCGCCGCCCCCTAGCAGGGCAGCGCGGCGATTTCCAGACTACTGATACTGCACCGTGACAACGAAGGTGCCGTCGTAGGTTCCCCCCGCCTGGTTCGCGCCGACATTGAGGGTGCCGCCGACGCGGAAGTCGAAGATGCCGTTGTTCGGCTGGATTTCCCAGCGGCGGCTGTTGCCATTGCCAATGGGGACCAGGTCCGGCGTGGGATCCAGCGCAAGGTTGTTCACCGTCATCGTTCCGCCCCCGCCGACGCGGGTCAGGGTGATCGTGGTGGGCAGGGTGATCCGTACACGCATCCGCCGCACCCCCATGCCGGAAAACTCTGCCGGTCGGCAGGTTCCCACGCGCACAATGGTGCCGGTGGTGGTGCAGGCATTGGTATCGGGATTGAGCACCACCGTGCCGCCCGCCGGAGTGGGGGCGATCCGGCCGAAGTTCATGGTCTGATTCGCTACCAGCGACAGCGGCGCGACGATGATCGCCTGAGCCGTGGCAGTGGTCGTGGCCGTGTCGGCGCGGGCCGGAGTGGCTGCCATCAAGGCGCAAGCCAGCGCCGCGCAACATGCGCGCACTGTCCGGCTCACCGGCTTGTTGGCAAGGTCCCCCCAAGTCATCGCAATGGCCCTAGCGTGCAGCCCATGAAGCCATGCATAGCGAGGATGGTTAACGGACCGGTAAACAACCGCGGCCCGGCGGGGCTTTACCTTGGGCCAATCCTGCCGCAAGAGCGCGGACATGAGCCAGCCCGCCGCCATCCGTATCCGCGATCTCGTCAAGCGTTATGCCCCCGCTGGTCCCAGGGAAAACGGGGGTGAGGGTAAACTGGCCCTCAAGGGCGTGTCCTTCGACGTGCCCCAGGGCGAGATCTTCGGCCTGCTCGGCCCCAATGGCGCGGGCAAGTCGACCCTTATCAACATCCTGGCCGGGCTGGTGATGAAGACCAGCGGGACGGCGGAAATCTGGGGTTTCGATATCGATTCCGACCCCCGCAACGCCAAGCGGGCGATCGGCATCGTGCCGCAGGAAATCGTCTTCGACCCCTTCTTCACGCCCGTGGAGGTGCTGGATATCCAGGCCGGGCTCTATGGCGTGCCCAAGGCCGCGCGGCGCAGCCTGGAACTGCTGGGGCAAGTGCACCTGAGCGACAAGGCCAATGCCTATGCCCGCACCCTGTCGGGGGGCATGAAGCGCCGCCTGCTGATCGCGAAGGCGCTGGTCCACCAGCCGCCGGTAATCGTGCTGGATGAACCGACCGCCGGGGTCGATGTGGAGCTGCGCCGCCAGCTGTGGGAACTGGTCAGCGAACTCAACGCGCAAGGCGTCACCGTGGTGCTGACCACCCACTACCTCGAAGAGGCCGAGCAGCTCTGCCAGCGCATCGCCATCATCAACCACGGCGAACTGATCGCCAACAAGCCGACCCGCGAGCTGGTGGAAATGGCGCGGGAAAAGGTGGTGGTGGTGACCGTCGACAAGACGATCGAAACCTGCCCCAGCCACGCAGCCTTCCTGAAATGCGAGCAGGCCGGCGAGCTCACGCTGGAGATCACGTACGACAAGGACAAGACCAACGCAGGCGAAGTGCTTTCGCTGGTCCAGTCGATGGGCTTTGCGATCGTCGATGTCTCCACCCGCGAGGCCGACCTCGAGGACGTGTTCGTCAGTCTGACAAGTTCGTAGGCTCGGTGCCGATACGGCGCCACAGGCGGCGGCGCTGGCGGATGATATCGGTTCCGCAGTGGCGGCAAGTGCCGACATAGCCGCGTCCGTCCCAGGCGACCGTACCATGCTTCGGGCGGTGACGATTGAACAGGCACAGGGGTATCGACAGGGCCATCGAACAGCTCACGAAGTAGAAACGCGCAAGGACTGCGCACCACAGGCCAATCGGCAGCGCCCTATCCGATTCGCCTAATCACGCATACATACGTATAAATAATGACAGGACAATGAAAGTCCTGACGCCGGGCCTTAATCCCGTAGCGGCCAGCGGGCTTTGCCCTTGTCGGTGCCGCACCGCGCGGGCAAAGGGAGGCGATGTCGCATAGCCCCGCCCAGCCGCTGTCGCCTCACGACGTGATCATCGTCGGCTCCGGCGCGGCCGGGCTGACCGCGGCGCTGGCCCTGGCCGATCGGCTGAAAGTGCTGGTCCTGGCCAAGGGCAGCCTGACCGGCGGCTCCACTGCCTGGGCCCAGGGCGGGATCGCCGCCGTGCTCGACGCAGGCGATACCTTCGAGGACCATATCCGCGACACCATGGTCGCGGGCGCGGGCCTCAACCGGATCGAAACGGTCGAATTCGTGGTCGAACGCGCACCCCATGCGATCGACCGGCTGATCGACCTGGGCGTGCCGTTCAACACCGATGGGCCCAACCTGCACCTCACGCGCGAAGGCGGGCACAGCCACCGCCGCATCGTCCACGTGGCCGATGCCACCGGCTGGGCGGTGCAGTCCGCGCTGGTCAAGGCGGCGGAGGATCATCCCAACATCACCCTGTTGTCCGGCCGCGCGGCGATCGACCTGATCACCGGCCGGCACGAGGAACGCTATTCCGGCTCGGGCCGGGTCTGGGGCGTCTATGCCCTGAATGAGGCGACCGGCCAGGTTGAGGCCCATACCGCCCGCGCCACGATCCTCGCCACCGGTGGGGCGGGCCGCGTCTACCAGTTCAGCACCGCCCCGCGCGGCGCGACCGGCGATGGCATTGCCATGGCCTGGCGCGCGGGCTGCCGCGTCGGCAACATGGAAATGATGCAGTTCCACCCGACCTGCCTCTACAACCTCTCGATCAAGAACTTCCTGATCACCGAGGCGGTGCGCGGCGAAGGGGGCCGCCTGCTCAATCCCAGGACCGGCCACCGCTACATGCCCGACTATGACGCGCGCGCCGAACTGGCCCCGCGCGATATCGTGGCGCGGGCCAACGACAGCGAGATCAAGCGCGACGGGCTGGACTATGTCCACCTCGACATCAGCCATCAGCCGCCCGAATTCGTGCGCGAGCATTTCCCCAACATTCACGAGAAGCTACTGGGGCTGGGCATCGACATGACGAAGGAACCGATCCCGGTCGTGCCCGCACAGCACTATACCTGCGGCGGGATCGTGATCGACCTCAACGGCCGGACCGACCTGCCGGGGCTCTATGCCGCGGGCGAATGCACCGAAAGCGGCCTGCACGGCGCCAATCGCCTGGCCTCCAATTCCCTGCTCGAATGCTTCGTCTTCGGCGAGGCGGCGGCGGCCGATATCCTGGCCCGCTGGGATGAATTCGCCGCACCCCCGCCGGTCCGCGCCTGGGACGAAAGCCGGGTGACCGACAGCGACGAGGAAGTGGTGATCCAGCAGAACTGGACCGAGATCCGCCGCTTCATGTGGAACTATGTCGGCATCGTGCGCACCACTAAACGGCTTGAGCGTGCAGCTCATCGGATCGCGCTGTTGATGGAGGAAGTGGACGATTACTACGGCCACTTCCGCGTCTCCACCGATCTGATTGAGTTGAGGAACCTGCTGCAATGCGCACAATTGATCGTCCGCTCGGCCCTTGCCCGCAAGGAAAGCCGCGGGCTGCACTTCATCCTCGACTACCCCGAACTGCTGCCCGAGGCCCGCGATACGGTGCTGATGCCATAAGGTCTGCGCGCGCCATACTGGCAGCCTGCGCCTTGGCCTGTACTGCTCCGGCCTGGGCCAGTGGCGATGCGGCAACGAACGAGATCGTGGTTACCGCGCAGCGATCCGGCGCGCCGATGTGGACCATCGAGACAGCGCGCGGAACAATCGTGCTGGTCGGCGAGATCCAGGCCGTGCCCAAGGCGACGCCATGGTTTCCCGACCAGCTTGAAGAAGCCACGGCCGCATCCGATCGCGTGATCCTGGGAGTCAAGGCCAAGTTTTCGCCTGGCGACCTGTTCCGCATCATCTTTGCCGGCGGCAAGATCACCAGGCTGCCCAAGGACACCCTGGCCAGGGACTATCTCGACGAAACCCGCCAGCGCCGCCTTGGCGCGCTCGAGCAAAAGTACGAGAAGGACTATTCCCGCTCCAGCTTCCTGATGACTTCGTTCGACTTGCTGGCGCGCCGGCTCGGCTTCACCCGCGATACCGGCAAGGATGCCTCCGATGTCGTGGAGAAGGCCGCACGCAAGGCGAAAGTCCCGACCGAGCCGGTCGGGACCATGCGCGGCGAGGACATGCTCGACAGCCTGGCCGAAGCAGCACCCACCACGCACCTGACCTGTCTCGATGCGGCGATGACCGCGACCGAAATCGGCCCGGAGCTGATTGCCCGGCGCGGCGCGGACTGGCGCGCCTATGACGTGCCGGCAGTCATGGCCAACCCGCTGGAGCAGGCGCTGGGGCAGTGCTGGCCCTGGGCCGACCAGTCGGTCGGCGGCGAACTGCGCGGCCAGTGGATCACGGCGATCAATCGCGCCGCGCAGCTGGATGGGGTTACCCTGGCGGTTGCTCCGCTGCGGGTCCTGGCTGAGCCAGACGGAGTTCTGGACCGGCTCGAGACCCAGGGTCTGGTCATCAGCGGCCCCGAATGGCGCTTGGCAGGATCGCCTTCGCTACCCACGGCACCGGACAAGCCAGCTATCCAGTAAGGTTCGGCACTGCTGGCTTGATCTGGCGGAACAATTCAGCTTGGTTTGCGATGAAGCCCCGGGTTCCCGCATTGCCGGGCATGATGGGGGTTGGGGAGAAGAAACAGATGCCGCAGATCGCCGCCAACGGAATCAACCTTGAATACGAAGCCTATGGCGATCCCGCCCATCCGCCGCTGCTGCTGGTCATGGGGCTGGGCGCCCAGCTGACGCTCTGGCCGATCGAGCTGGTCGAGGCGCTGGTGGCACGCGGCTATCATGTGATCCGCTATGACAACCGCGATATCGGGCTGTCGACCAAGTTCACCGACGATGGTGTGCCCAATATCCGCAAGGTGGCGCTGATGCGGCTGTTCGGCCTGCGCCCGAAGCTGCCCTACCGGCTGACCGACATGGCCGCCGATGCCGTGGGTCTGCTCGATGCGCTGGAGATCGAGCGCGCCCATGTGGTCGGCGCCTCGATGGGCGGGATGATCGCGCAACTTGTGGCGGCAACCTGGCCGGAGCGGATCCTGTCGCTGACTTCGATCATGTCGACCACCGGCAACCGCCGCGTGCCGCCCGCCCGGCCCGAGGCCTTCAAGGCGCTGACCACCCCGCCGCCCGCCAATGCCACGCTGGACGAGATTGTCCCCCATGTGACCCGCATTGCCCGCGCGATCGGCAGCCCGGCTTATCCCGCGCCCGAAGACCGGCTGGTCGAACGGATCACCCGCGATTTCCACCGCAGCTTCCACCCCACCGGCTCGACCCGCCAGCTCGCTGCGATCATCGACGATGGCTGCCGACGCGAGCGGCTGAAGCGGGTCAAGGCACCGGCCCTGGTGATCCACGGCGTCGACGATCCGCTGGTCCGGGTCGAAGGCGGGCGCGACACCGCCGCGCACATCCCCGGCGCTCGCCTGCACGAGATTCCCGGCATGGGCCACGACCTGCCGCTCGAGCTGGTCGACGAAGTGGCCGACGCAATCGCCGGAGTGGCGCGCTAAAACCCCCAGCCCAGCTGACGGCCGATGTAGATCAGCAGCATCGCCCCCAGCAGCGAGGAAAAGCAGCCAGCGCGGTTGAACCCGTCGCGCAGGGGGCGGCCGCTGGTCAGGTTGGCGATCAGGCCCACCACCAGCGCCCCGCCCACGCCCAGCAGCACGGTCATCCCGAACCCGAGGTCAACCGCGCCGGGATAGAAGTACCGGGCGAGCACGCCGACGAACAGGCCCGAGGCGATGATTCCGATCAGGTTGACCATGTTGGTTGCGCTCCTTCTAAGGGGAAGTGCAAACTAGCCCTTGCAGTCGACCGCGCAAGATCGTTGCCGGGTGCGATTCTATCCTTAGTCAAGGCGCCGGACCCCCTCTCCCCGGACAAAAATTTTTTCACAGATTCACTTTGACTCTTGCGCCGCGCACCAGTGCCCAGTTTCCCGCGCGTCGCTGCAATGCGAAAGGTGCCGGATCGGCCGAAACCACCCCTGAACAAGATGAACGCCAGATTTACCCTCTTGCGCCGGATTCGCGATTGGGCACTATTGATAGTGGTCCGGCACTTGGGGGGACCTCTAGACCTAGATTCATTCCCTGGCCCGCGGATAGCGCGGACGGGAGCGGATTCGGTCCGGTAGCAACCCCCTGAAGGGCAGGTCTGGGGAACGATTGGGGATAAGTTTTTCGCCGTTTGTTCGCCCGGTTTGGTAGGATGGTGGCTTGGCTGCCGATTCGAACGAATGTGGAACATCACAGACCGGCGGAAACGCGCGGAACTGACAACAGGAAGACGGGGGCAGCAAGTGGAATTCAGGTCCGGGGACGAGCCGACAATGGGCGAATTGGATGCAATGATGGCGGCAGGCGGGATGGCGGCAGATGCCCCGGTCAAGACGAAGAAGAAGGAGGCGGGCAGCAGCCCGGCGGTGAGCATGACGGACAAGGCGGATCTCGGTTCGGAAGCACTGGTGGCCCAGGCGGCGGCGGATGCCCTGGCCAAGGCCGTGGCGGCACCGAAGCTCGATGATTCCAAGTCGGTCCAGCCGCGCCGCTTCCAGATCGAGGTCGATCACGCCCGCGATGCCCTGCTGACCGATTTCGGCAAGGAAACGCTGGACGACCGCTACCTGCTGCCCGGTGAGCGGTATCAGGACCTGTTCGCCCGCGTGGCCGATGCCTATGCCGATGACGAGGCGCACGCCCAGCGGCTTTATGACTATGTCTCGAAGCTGTGGTTCATGCCGGCAACCCCAGTCCTTTCGAACGGCGGCACCGGGCGCGGCCTGCCGATCTCGTGCTACCTGAACTCGGTGTCGGACAGCCTCGAAGGCATCGTCGGCACCTGGAACGAGAACGTCTGGCTGGCCTCGCGCGGCGGCGGGATCGGCACCTATTGGGGCCAGGTCCGCGGGATCGGCGAGCCGGTTGGCCTCAACGGCAAGACCAGCGGGATCATCCCCTTCGTCCGCGTGATGGACAGCCTGACCCTCGCGATCTCGCAGGGTTCGCTGCGGCGCGGTTCGGCCGCCTGCTATCTCGACGTCAGCCACCCGGAGATCGAGGAGTTCCTCGAAATCCGCAAGCCTTCGGGCGATTTCAACCGCAAGGCGCTCAACCTGCACCACGGCGTGCTGCTGACCGACGAGTTCATGGAAGCCGTGCGCGATGGCGCCGAGTTCCACCTGCGCAGCCCCAAGGACGGGTCGGTGCGCGGCACGGTCGATGCCCGCAGCCTGTTCCAGAAGCTGGTCGAAACCCGCCTCGCCACGGGTGAGCCCTACATCGTCTTCTCCGACACGGTGAACCGGATGATGCCCAAGCATCACCGCGACCTGGGGCTGAAGGTCTCGACCTCGAACCTCTGCTCGGAAATCACGCTCCCCACCGGGATCGACCACCTTGGCAACGATCGTACCGCGGTCTGCTGCCTGTCGTCGCTCAACCTCGAAACCTGGGACGAGTGGAACAAGGACGAGCGCTTCATCGAGGACGTGCTGCGCTTCCTCGACAACGTGCTGCAGGACTATATCGACCGCGCGCCGGACGAGATGGCCCGCGCCAAGTATTCCGCCGCGCGCGAGCGGTCGGTCGGCATGGGCGTGATGGGCTTCCACTCGTTCCTGCAGCAGAAGGGCATCGCCTTTGAAAGCGCGATGGCCAAGGCGCTGAACCTCAAGATGTTCAAGCACATCGCCGCCAAGGCCGATGAGGCCTCGCTGCTGCTGGCCCAGGAACGGGGCGCCTGCCCCGATGCCGCCGACATGGGCGTGATGCAGCGCTTCAGCTGCAAGATGGCCATCGCGCCGACCGCGTCGATCTCGATCATCTGCGGCGGCACCAGCGCCTGCATCGAGCCGATCCCGGCCAATATCTATACCCACAAGACCCTGTCGGGCTCCTTCGTGGTCAAGAACCCCTACCTGGAAAAGCTGCTGGCTTCGAAGAGCAAGGATTCGACCAACGTCTGGAACTCGATCCTGGAACGCGGCGGTTCGGTCCAGCACCTCGATTTCCTCTCGCCAGAGGAAAAGGCGGTCTACAAGACCAGCTTCGAGATCGACCAGCGCTGGCTGCTCGAATTCGCGGCCGATCGCACCCCCTATATCGACCAGGCGCAGAGCCTTAACCTCTATATCCCGGCCGATGTCGACAAGTGGGACCTGATGATGCTGCACTTCCAGGCCTGGGAGAAGGGCATCAAGTCGCTCTATTACCTGCGCTCCAAGTCGGTTCAGCGCGCCGGGTTCGCCGGCGGGGTAGAGGCGGACAACACCGCCGACGCCCCCGTCATGGAACTCGCCGCCGCCACCGATTACGAGGAATGCCTCGCGTGCCAGTGATGGCGGCATAGGGCATGGACGCCGGGCGGATCGCGCTGGCCTCGGTCGGCGGGGTTTCGGCCCTGCTGGGCCTGGCCGTGCTGACCCGGCCCGCGCCCGGCGATGCCGCCCGCTATGCGCGGCGGATCGCGGGGACCATGCTGCTCGCTTTTGGGCTGGCGGCGATTGTCCTCACCGTCCTCCTCACCCGCGCCCAATCGCTGGAGCTTGTGCCCTAGGCGCCGCCGCAACCGTTTCGTGTTATAACCTGATCGCTCATCCGGAGTCGTAAGATGCCCCTTCTTGAAGCCCGCAAGACCTACAAGCCCTTCGAATATCCCTGGGCCTACGAGTTCTGGAAGCGGCAGCAGCAGATCCACTGGATGCCCGAGGAAGTCCCCCTGGGCGAGGATTGCCGCGACTGGGCGCAGAAGATCAGCGAGAGCGAGCGCAACCTGCTCACCCAGATCTTCCGCTTCTTCACCCAGGCCGATGTCGAGGTGCAGGATTGCTACCACGAAAAGTACGCCCGGGTGTTCAAGCCGACCGAGATCAAGATGATGCTGGCCGCGTTCAGCAACATGGAAACGGTCCACATCGCGGCCTACAGCCACCTGCTTGACACCATCGGCATGCCCGAGGCGGAATACGGCATGTTCCTCGAATACGAGGAGATGAAGGCCAAGCACGATTACCTGCACACCTTCGGGGTCGATACGGACGAGGATATCGCCCGCACGCTGGCCATGTTCGGCGGCTTCACCGAAGGGCTGCAGCTGTTCGCCAGCTTCGCCATGCTGATGAACTTCCCCCGCTTCAACAAGATGAAGGGGATGGGCCAGATCGTGTCCTGGTCGGTGCGCGATGAATCGCTGCACTGCGAAGGGATCACCAAGCTGTTCCACGCCTTCACCAAGGAGCGCGGCTGCCTGACCAAGGCGGTGAAGGAAGACATCATCGATTGCTGCCAGAAGACCGTGCGGCTGGAAGATGCCTTTATCGACCTGGCCTTCGAACAGGGCCCGGTGCCGGGGATGAGCCCCAAGGAGATCAAGCGCTACATCCGCTACATCGCCGACTGGCGGCTGGGCCAGCTGGGCCTGCCGGCGATCTACATGGTCGAGGATCACCCCCTCCCCTGGCTCGCCCCGCTGCTTAACGGGGTGGAACACGCCAACTTCTTCGAAACCCGCGCGACCGAATACTCGAAGGGCGCCACCCGCGGGAACTGGCAGGACGTCTGGTCGAACTTCGACAGCCGCCGCAAGGCCAAGGGCGTGGGCGAAGCGGCCAACGAGGCCGAGGCGAGCGAGCCGGATATGTTTGGAACCCAAGCAGCTGAGTAACCGATTTATATAACTGCTATAGTAAAATAGCCCCCCGTGAAGCCAACAGGCTTCGCGGGGGTCGTTATGGTGCCGAAGTTTGAGCCAAACACCAAAAATCCCAAGGATAGCTGCGCAGCTGCGAGCGTGTCTTCGTGTGACCCAGAAGGCCAACCGCTCGTACCCGTAACCTCGCGGCCTTAGATTTCGCTGTCCTACAACCCCCGTTCCATGGCTGGCTGCGGGCATGGACCGCCTGCCTGCCCGCCTTCTGATTCCGCCGATTTGCCAGTGTTCCGGGCCGCTTTCGGGCCAGCCGGATTTTTTGTCCCTGAACAGTGGTCCAATTGGTCCACGGCGCGGTCCAAGGTCTGATCCACGGGCGGCATTTCCCTTGCCGCCCCTTGCCAAGCGCTGCCGATCCGCCATGGTCGTGCGCGCAGGCCAGAACCGGCCAGGGAAGAGGAACAGACTGCATGAGCGCCTACATCATCTTCATCAAGGAACGCGAACACGATGCCGCGGCCATGGCCACTTATGGCCAGAAGGCGGGCGGCACGCTGGCCGGGCATCCGGGCAAGCCGCTGGCCTTCTATGGCGCGACCGAGACGTTGGAAGGGGCCGAGGCGGCGGGCTGTGTGCTGATCGAGTTTCCCGACATGGAGGCGGCGCGCGCCTGGTACAATTCGCCCGCTTACCAGGATGCCCGCAAGCACCGCTTCCAGGGCGCGGACTATCGCGTGGTGCTCACGCAAGGCCTGTGAGCGTACCCGTGACTGCTGATGCGACGCCCGCCGAATTGTCGCCCGCCGAGCTGCCCGGCACCGCCTTCAAGGTGCTGACCGCCGGGCAGTGGGCGCAGTTTTCGGCCGAGGGCCAGTTTCACGGCGCGCCGGTGGACCTGGCCGATGGCTATATCCACATGTCCACCGCCGACCAGTTGCAGGGCACGATCGACAAGCACTTTGCCGGGCAGACCGGGCTGGTGGTGGCCGAGGTGGACCTGATCGCGCTGGGCGATGCCGTGCGGTGGGAGGTATCGCGTGGCGGGGCGCTGTTCCCGCACCACTACGCCGCGCTGCCGCTGTCGGCGGTGAAATCCGTGCGCGAAACTTGATCGGGATCAGCGACAGGGGCGGCGGGCGCGGCATGATGGCGGCTCCATCCGACCAAGAGGAGCCTGCCCGATGAAGCGTCCCGTCCTGACCGCCGCCCTGATCGCCCCCGCGCTGCTGGCGCTGGCCGGTTGCAACAACCAGCCGACCGAGCCGGAGGCCAGCCAGCCGACCCCGCAATCGACCGAATGGACCACCGAGAACCCGGCCACCCCGGCCGTCAAGGTGGACCTGCCTGAAACGCCGATGACCAACGTGCCGGTCGACAGCGCCACCGGCGCGGCGGCGGCACCGGCCAGCCCGGCGGCAAAATAGCGGCTGCTTTCAGCCCTGCTGCCTGCGCCAGGCGAGCGCCGGCAGCAGGCCGAACAGCACTTGCCCGGCCAGCCCCAGGGCACCGGGCGGGCGGGCCAGGATGGCCAGCCATGCGCCCGGCGTCTCGCCAAAGGCGGCCATGGCCAGTGCCAGCTCTGCAGCCAGCAGCAGGGCCAGGGCGATCAGTCCCAGCGCCAGCGCCGCCCGGGCATGGGGCAGCGCGGTGCGGGCGACGATGCGGCCGGCGAGCAGCCAGCTGGCCGCCAGCATCACCGGCAGTTCGGCAAGGACCGCGCCGGTCGGGCCGATCGCCGGGGCCAGCCACAGCGTGCGGACCGTGCCCAGCACGAAGCCGAGCGCGAAGATGGCAGCGAAGTAGACCAGCGCAGGGCGGAGCACGATCATCCGGGCAATCATAGCAGCTTGGCCTCGCCCTGTCGCGCGGCTAGGCTGCGATCCGACCGGCCAGGAAGCGCGCCGGAGAGGAGCTGGCGATGGAATATGCAATCTGGATTGCGCTGGCCGTGGTGTTCATCGCCGTCGCCCCGGCGATCTTCCGCAAGCGCGGCGGGGCTAAGCAGCCGGACCGGTCAGGCACGGGCAGCACTACCGGCAGCGGCGATGCCGGCAGCTCCGGACGCCATGACCGCGATGGCAATGACGCGGACAGCGGCGATAGCGGTGGCGGGGACGGCGGCGGCGGAGACTAGCCCCGCTCAGTGTCCCCAGGGGGCAGGCGGCGCGGGGATCGGGCGGGTCAGGTCGAACTCAACCCGGAACAGGCGCGCGTTGGGCGGCTGGCGGGTCAGCTGGTAGGCAAAGCGGGTTTGCTCCACCTCGACCCGCCAGACATTGGTCAGCGACACGGTCCGCCCCTCGGCCTTGAACAGGGCGATGGATTCGGCATCGACCGGAAAATCCTGGGCGGTGCCGCTGCCGGGCGTTTCAGTGTCCCCGCCGTACATGGTGAGTGCATCCCTGGTGCCATCGGAGTGCCGGTGGTCGTGCTTGAGACGGACCCCGGTGGTGGTCCTGGTCAGTACCCAGGTGCGGCTGCGATCCCAGGTGCCATCGGCGCGCTGGATGTGAAACGGCACCTTGATTTCGCCTGCCGAACAGCTCCGCACATGCATCGCGATGGCCATCCCGCGCATCTCGGCATCGGCAGCCTCGTCGCTCACCAGCCGCCCGGCATAGGCCTTGCCACAATGGCTTGAAAGCGCGCTCCAGAAGGCATCCTGCGGGGCAGGAGGCGGGGTGGTCTGGCAAGCGGCGAGGAGCGCGAGCGGGGCGACAAGCAGGGGGCGAAGCGTCATGCCCCCCACCGTGGCAGCAGGCCCGCCACCCGGCAAGGGCCGGGTTCAGCCAGCCTTGCGCAGCGGTTCGGCTGCGACGGCCACCGCCTGCGGCTGGTCCAGCCAGATCCCGCGGGTATCATAGACCAGGTGCCGCGCGCGTTCGGCCAGCGGAACGGCCTTGAACTGGTCATGATCGACCAGCACGATGAGCAGGTCCGTGGTTTCCAGCGCGGTGTCGAGATCGACCAGTTCGGCCTCGGTCCCGGCGAATTCGCGGGGCAGTTCGGCGGCATAGGGTTCAACCACCTTGATCCGCGCGCCGAACTTGCGGGCCAGGGTGACCGCCACAAGCCGCGCCGGGCTTTCGCGGAAGTCGTCGATATTGGCCTTGAAGGCGAGGCCAAGGCAGGCGACGCGAGCCTGCGGATTGGCGGAAATCAGCGCTTCGGCGCGGGCGATCACGTGGTGGATCTTGCCATCGTTGACCCCGCGCGCAGTGCGGATCAGCGGGGTATGCTCGGGCGCGCCGTGGACGATGAACCAGGGGTCCACCGCAATGCAGTGCCCGCCGACGCCCGGCCCAGGCTGAAGGATGTTGACGCGCGGATGGCGGTTGGCGAGGCGGATCACCTCCCACACGTCGAGCCCCATCTTGTCGGCCACGATGGAGAGCTCGTTGGCGAAGGCGATGTTGACGTCGCGATAGGCGTTTTCGACCAGCTTGGTCATCTCGGCGCTGCGGCTGTCGGTCACCACGCATTCCCCGCGCACGAACAGCTTGTAGAAGCTGAGCGCCTTGCGGGCGCAGCGCGGCGTGATCCCGCCGATCGAGCGATCGTTGTTGGTCAGCTCCTCAAGGATCCGGCCCGGCAGCACCCGCTCGGGGCAATAGGCGATCGAGAGGTCGGGAATGTCGCTGGTCAGGCCCGGGCACTTGAGGTCCGGCCGGCGGGCCGCGATCAGGTCGCGCAAGGCTTCGGTGGTGCCGACGGGCGAGGTCGATTCCAGGATCACCGTGTCGCCGGGCTTGAGCACCTTGGCGACGGCTTCCCCGGCGGCGAGGACATAGGAGATATCCGGCGCGTGGTTGGCGTCGAACGGTGTCGGCACGGCAATGATGAAGACATCGGCCGGAGCCACTTCGGTCGAGGCCTTGAGCAGGCCGCGGGCGACCACGCCCTGGACAAGGCCGTCGAGGTCAACTTCCTCGATGTGGATCTCGCCGCGGTTGATCGTGTCGACCACGCTTTGCGTCACATCGACGCCGTGGACCCGGCACCCGGCGCGCGCCACGATGGCGGCAGTAGGCAGGCCGATGTAACCCAGCCCGACTACGCAAACGTCAGGCCTATTGTCCGACTTCATCCCCGATCAACTCCACGATACGGCGCGCGGACTGCCCGTCCCCGAAGGGATTGTGGGCGCGCGCCATGGCCTCGTAGGCGGCCTTATCGTCGAGAAGGTTGAAGATTTCGGTAACGATACGGGTGACATCGGTGCCGACCAGTCGGGCGGTTCCGGCGGTCACACCCTCGGGGCGTTCGGTCGTCTCGCGCATTACCAGCACCGGCTTGCCGAGCGCGGGGGCCTCTTCCTGCACCCCGCCGCTGTCGGTCAGCATAATCTCGGCGAGCGAGAGCAGGCGGGCGAAGTGCGGATAGTCGAGCGGCTCGATCAGCGCGACATTGTCGAGGCCGCCCAGCGCGGCGTTCATCACGCTGCGGACATTGGGGTTGAGGTGGACGGGGAAGATCACCGCTACGTCGGGCCGTGCGGCGATCTGGCGGATCGCTTCGGCGATGTTCTCCATGCCATCGCCAAAGTTCTCGCGCCGGTGGCTGGTAACGCCGATGATCCGCTTGCCCGCAAACCGTGCCTCCAGCGCGGCCAGGCCCCCGGCTAGCGCGGGTTTGGCGGCAATCCGCGCCGTCACCCAATGCAGCGCGTCGATCACCGTGTTGCCGGTAATGTGGACGCGAGCGGGGTCGACATTCTCGGCCAGCAAGGCGGCCTGCGAAACCTCGGTCGGGGCGAAATGCAGGCTGGCGATCGTGCCGATGATCTTGCGGTTCACCTCCTCGGGCCAGGGGTGATAGATGTTGCCGCTGCGCAAGCCGGCCTCGACATGGTCGACCGGCAGCTTGCGGTAATAGGCGGCGAGCGCGCCGGCCATGGCGGTCGCCGTATCACCCTGCACGATCACGCGCGCCGGCTGGACCACGTCCATCACCCGGCCCAACTCGGTGAGCAGCGCCGCAGTCAGGCCGTCCAGCGTCTGGTCGGGCCGCATCAGGTCGAGATCGTGGTCGGGCACGATTCCGGCGATCTCCAGGACTTGATCGAGCATCTGCCGGTGTTGCGCGGAAACGCAGACTACGGGTGTAAAACGCGGATCGGCTTCCAGCGCGCGGACCACCGGGAACAGCTTGATGGCTTCGGGCCGGGTGCCGAAAATGACGAGGATTTTTGCCGGTTCAGTCATGCTTTGCCCCTACCATCGAGGGGTTAACCATGAAATAAGGCCGCCGAATTAAGGGGCTCTCATGCGTGTTCTTGTTACCGGCGTGGCCGGATTCATCGGTTTCCATCTGACCCGGGCGCTGCTGGCGCGCGGCGACGTGGTGATCGGGGTCGACAACCTCAATGACTATTACCAGGTCAGCCTCAAGCGGGACCGATTGGCTGCGCTTGCCGCCGTGGCCGGCAACCGCTTTGCCTTTCACGAGATCGACTTTGCCGGCAATGCCGCGCTGACCAAGGCGCTCGATGGCGTGCAGATCGACCGCGCGGTGCATCTGGGGGCCCAGGCCGGGGTGCGCTACTCGATCGAGAACCCCCATGCCTACATGCAATCGAACCTGGTCGGGCACCTCAACCTGTTGGAACTGGCCCGCCATCGCGAGCTGGAGCACCTGGTCTATGCCAGTTCCAGCTCGGTCTATGGCGGCAACACCAAGCTGCCCTTCGCGGTCGAGGACCGCACCGACCATCCGGTCTCGCTCTATGCCGCAACCAAGCGCGCGGACGAGCTGATCAGCGAGAGCTACGCCCACCTCTACCGCCTGCCGCAAACGGGCCTGCGCTTCTTCACCGTCTACGGCCCCTGGGGGCGTCCGGACATGATGATGTGGATCTTCACCCGGAAGATCCTGGCGGGCGAGCCGATCCCGGTTTTCAACAATGGCGAGATGCACCGCGACTTCACCTTCATCGACGATATCATCGCCGGGGTGGTCGCCTGCCTCGACAATCCGCCGCCCGATGATGGCCTGGAAAAGGCGGGCGGCAGTGTGAAGCCGCACCGGCTCTACAACATCGGCAACAGCCGCTCCGAACACCTGATGAAGGTCGTCGGCCTGCTCGAGGAGTGCTGCGGGCGCAAGGCCGAGATCGATTTCCAGCCGATGCAGCCGGGCGACGTGACCGCCACCTATGCCGATGTCACCGCAATCTCGCGCGACCTGGGCTATGCTCCCACGACCAGCATCGAGGTGGGTGTCCCCAGCTTTGTGCGTTGGTACCGGGAATACCACGGGCTGTAAGGGTTGAAGCCGCGCCGCGCATGGGCAATCACCCCTGCATGGCGATTCTTTCCGACAAGTGGATCCGCAACGAGGCGCGTCATGCCGGCATGATCGAGCCTTTCGTCGAGCATCAGAAGCGCGAGGGCTGCATCAGCTATGGCCTCTCGTCCTATGGCTATGATGCGCGGGTGGCGGACGAGTTCAAGATCTTCACCAATGTTCATTCGGCGGTGGTCGATCCCAAGAACTTTTCAGCCGACAGCTTTGTCGACGTGAAGACCGACTGCTGCATTATCCCGCCCAACAGCTTCGCCCTGGCGCGGACGGTCGAATACTTCCGCATCCCGCGCGACGTGCTGGTGATCTGCCTCGGCAAGAGCACTTATGCCCGATGCGGGATCATCGTGAACGTCACCCCGCTCGAACCGGAATGGGAAGGCCACGTGACGCTGGAGTTTTCCAACACCACGCCGCTCCCAGCCAAGATCTATGCCAACGAGGGCGCCTGCCAGTTCCTGTTCCTGAAGGGCGATCAGCCCTGCGAGACGAGCTACGCCGACCGTAGCGGCAAGTACATGGGCCAGCGTGGGGTAACCCTGCCAAAACTGTAAGTGGAGAGGCGCAATGGATACCCCCCTGTTCGACCAGTGGCGCGCCCGCTCCCCCCATTACGATGATAGCCATGAGGCGGTCTGTGATACCGTCCGCGCCTTTGTGGCGAAGGAAATCACGCCCCATGTCGATGCCTGGGAAGCTGCCGGCGAGTTGCCGCGCGACCTGCACCGCAAGGCGGCAGAAGCGGGGATCATCGGCCTGAATTACCCGGAAGAGTTCGGCGGCACCGGCAACGCCTTTGGCCTGTTCCACAGCCTGGTCCAGACCGAGGAACTAGCCCGGCCCGGCGCGGGCGGGATCTGCGCCTCGCTGATGACTCACGGCATCGGCCTGCCGCCGATCCTGGCCATAGGCAGCCCGGAACTGCAGCGCCGGATCGCCCCGGAGGTGCTCGCGGGCGAGAAGCTGATCTGCCTGGGCATCACCGAACCCGGCGGCGGTTCGGACGTGGCCAACCTGCGCACCAAAGCCGAGCGCAAGGGCGCAGCCTATATCGTCAATGGCGAGAAGACCTATATCACGACCGGGATGCGGGCCGACTATGTCACACTGGCCGTGCGCACCGGCGGTCCGGGCTTTGGCGGCATTTCGCTCTTGCTGGTCGAGCTTGACCGGCCGGGCGTCAGCCGCACGCCGCTGGCCAAGATGGGCTGGCACGCCAGCGATACCGCCACGATCCATTTCGACGATGTCGAAGTGCCGGTCGACAACCTGATCGGGCCGGAGAACGGCGGCTTTGCCGGGATCATGCGCAATTTCAACGGCGAGCGGCTGGGCATGAGCCAGCAGGCCAATGCCTTTGCCCGGATCTGCTACGAGGACGCGCTTGACTGGGCACGGCAACGCGAAACCTTTGGCAAGCCGCTGATCACCAACCAGGTGATCCGCCATAAGCTGGCCGACATGGTGCGGCGGATAACCGCTACCCAGGCCTGGATCGATCACTGCGCCTGGACAGTCGAAAACGGCTGCGCCTTCCCCGGCGACTTCGCCCTGCTCAAGGTCCAGGCGACCCAGACGATGGAATTCTGCGCGCGCGAGGCTTGCCAGATCATCGGTGGGGCCAGCTTCATGCGCGGTAGCCGGGTGGAGCGGATCTACCGCGAGGTGCGGGTGATGGCGATTGGCGGGGGCAGCGAGGAAATCATGTTCGACCTTGCCAGCCGCCAGTACCGGTTCTGAAAAGACTTGCCTTTTCAGCGCGTGGCGCGTTCACTCCCGCCACGGGGCCGCGCCCCTCGCGGACCCCGCAATTGGGGGAGAGCATCATGACCGCATATGCTGCGCCGCTTGGGCGCCTGCTTCTTGCACTGATCTTCATTCTGGGCGGAGCCAGCAAGTTCGGCAATCTGGCCGGGACTGGCGCCTACATGGAAACGGTTGGCCTGCCGGCGATCCTGGCCGGTCCGGCGGCAGCCTTTGAATTGCTGGCCGGCATCGCGATCCTCGTCGGCTGGCAGACCCGGCTGGTCGCACTGTTGCTGGCGGGCTTCTGCGTGGTCACCGCCGCGCTGTTTCATGCCAATTTCGCCGACCAGGTGCAGATGATCATGTTCATGAAGAACCTGGGTCTCGCGGGCGGGTTCCTGACGCTTTACGTCCATGGCGCAGGCGGAATGAGCCTCGATTCCCGCAAGGCGGGGTAACTGCTGCCAGCCTGCCGTAGCGTCAGGCAGAATAGGTTCGACATTGCCACCGAACTGTGCAGTTTTCGGTCGACCGAACTGCACAGATTCGGGGCAATGGAGAGCATCACATGACTGCCAAGGCAGACCGTCCGTTTGACATCGTGGTCTATGGCGCGACCGGCTATACTGGTCGCCTCGTCGCGGAATATCTGGCCCATCATTACCAGGGGAAGGGCCCCAAATGGGCCATGGCCGGGCGCAGCGCGGACAAGCTGGCCGAAGTGCGCGACCTGATTGGCGCGCCGGCTGACACGCCCCTCGTGGTCGCCAATTCGGACGACCCCGCCTCAATGCAGGCCCTGGCCGAAAGCACCCGCGTGGTGGTGACCACGGTCGGCCCTTACCAACTCTATGGCGAACCGCTGCTCAAGGCCTGTGTCGCGGCCGGAACCGACTATGCCGACCTCTGCGGCGAGCCTGGCTGGATGCGCGAGATGATCGACGAGTACCACGAGGCGGCCAAGGCCAGTGGCGCGCGGATCGCCTTCTCCTCGGGCTTTGACTCGATCCCGTTCGACCTTGGCGTGTTCATGCTGCAGCAGGAAGCCAAGGCGCGCTTCGGCAGCGCCGCTCCGCGGGTGAAGGGTCGCGTCCGGGGGATGCAGGGCACTTTCTCTGGCGGGACGGCGGCGAGCCTGACCGAAACGATGAAATCCGTAGCCAAGAAGCCCAGCCTGATCCCGATCCTGCAAAGCCCCTTCGGCCTGACGCCGGGCTTCGAGGGGCCGAGCCAGCCGATGGGCCTGATGCCGGAATATGACGAGAGCGTGGGCAAGTGGGCCGCGCCGTTCATCATGGCGACGATCAACACCAAGAACGTCCACCGCACCAATTTCCTGCTGGGCCACCCCTATGGCGCGGACTTCAAGTATGACGAGATGATGCTGACCAGCCCCGGCGAACTGGGCGAGAAGGCGGCTCATGCTGTGGCCGAAATGCTCAAGAACCCGTTCGGCGCCAAGCCACCCAAGCCGGGCGAAGGCCCGAGCAAGGAAGAGCGCGAGAACGGCTTCTACGACGTGCTGTTCATCGGCCAGTGGCCCGATGGCAAGGAGCTGCGCTATGGCGTGAAGGGCCGCTACGATCCGGGTTATGGCTCGACCAGCCGGATGCTGGCCGAGACCGGGATTGCCCTGCTCGATTGCCAGGCTGGCGGCGGGGTCGCCACGCCGGGGGCGCTGCTGGGCGCGGCGCTGGTCAAGCGCCTGCAGGATCACGCCGAGATCACCTTCGCGGTCGAGGAATGAGCGAGCCCCTTGTAGCTCCCCGCGAGGAGAGCGAATGGACTGTCGGCTGGCGGATCGTGCTGGGCTGCGCGCTCGGCGCGGGTGCCGGCATCGTCCTCCTGTTCTTCACCTTCAACATGTTCGTGCTGCCGATGGCGCGCGAACTGGGGGTGACCCGGGGCGAGATCAGCTCGATCCAGGCCCTGATCGTCACGGGCGCGCTGGGCGCCGTGGTGATCGGGCGCGCGGTTGACCGGTTCGGGTTCAAGCCGGTCTACCTGACCTGCGCTCTGATCGTGATCGTGGGCCAGATCGTGTCGGTGTCCTTTGGTACGACGCTGACCCACATGGCGATAAGCGTCGCCATTTTGGGCTTCTTCGGGGTTGGGACGACCGGTGTGGTGACCACGCGCCCGGTCAATGCCCATTTCCGCCGTTATCGCGGCCGGGCACTGGGCCTCGTCGCCACAGGCGTTTCGGTCTTTGCGGTGATTGCGCCGCTGATCCTGGCACCGATCGTCGAACAGTACGGCTGGCGCGGCGGCTTCCTGGCGCTGGCCGGGTTCACCGCGCTGGTCGGCATTCCGGCGGTAATGTTCATCGTGCCGACGAGCGCCAGCCGCGCCCATACCGCTGTTGCGATGGGTGGCGGCAGCGGGGACTGGTCGTTCCTCAAGACCCGCGATTTCATCCTGATGGCCGCCAGCCTGATCGCCATGGGCGCGGCCACTGCCGGGTTCGTTGGCCAGCTTTCACCGATCGTGCAGGAGGAAGGCTTCTCCGCCGCTACCGGGGCGCTGGCCGTCTCGGTCTTTGCCGCCGGGCAATTCGTCGGGCGCCTGCTGGGCGGCTGGCTGCTGGACACCTTCCGGCCGCAGATCGTCGCACTGGTCTTCACGGTCATTCCGGGCAGCGGCTTCCTGCTGCTGTTGCTGACCGACCAGCTGCTGTGGGCCGCCATCCTCGCCGCGGCGATGATCGGGCTGCAACAGGGGATCGAGGTTGATCTGTTCGCCTATTTCGTCGCCCGGCGGTTCCCGATTGCGCAGTATGGCACGGTCTATGGCGCGCTGCATGGCTTTGGCTGGATCGGCAATGCGATCGGGATTGTCGGGGTGGGGTGGCTGCACGATGCGATCGGCAGCTATGGCCTGGCTCAGGGTCTGGCGATGGCCGCGCTCACACTTGGTGCGATCTTGGTATGGGCAGTGCGCCTGCCGCCGCTAGCGCCCGAGCTGGAGGATGCTCGCGTTTTCTGACGCATAGGTTGCCGCGTCTGGCGGTGGCAGGCCGAGCCCGGTCAGCGCCAGGACCAGCATTTCCTTCAGCCGCACGGCCCCTTCGGTCCGGTCGATCCGGCGCTCGACGGCATTGGCCATCAGCACCTGGCACAGGCCCAGCCAGAACCGTACGCCGCTGGCCCGCGCCTCGGCCCGCAGCCGCCCGGTGGCGACTGCCGCGTTCATGTCGGTGGCGACGCCCTGGTTAAGCGGCTGGTCGCGCAGGGTAGAGTTACCGGCATTGCGGATCATGATCGCGGTCTTGCGCGGTTCATCGAGCGCGAAAGCCAGGCCCGTGCGCATTCCCCCCGCCAGTCGGGCAAAAGGATCGCCCACCCCCGCATTGGCGGCACCGATCCGCTCTTCCAGTTCAGCCCGGATCTCCGCCCCGATGGCCCGGCCAAAGGCGGGCTTATCGGCAAAGTGGTTGAAGAAGCTGCCCTTGGCCACCCCGGCGCGGGCCACGATCTCGTCAATCGCGAGGGCATCGATCGGCCGTTCCGCCAGCAGTTCCAGCCCGGCATCGACGAGGGCGCGATAGGTGCGCTGGGCGCGCGGGCTGAGGGTCTGCACCGTCATGCCCCGTCAGTACTTGACCGGATAGTCATTTGTCAATAACCTGACCAAATAGTCAATTCGTGATTCGGGCCAGCAGAGCCCGCCACGGGAGAGGATGCCATGAGCACGATCCGCATCGAGGACATTGCCCACGTGCGCTATGCCACACCTGATCTTTCTGCGATGCGCGCCTTTTTGGAAGACTTCGGAATGGACTGCTTCGAGGAGGGCGGGCGGCTCTATGGCCGGGGCAGTGATGGTCGCCCCTTCGTCCACGTGACCGAACCGGGCGAAGCGCGGTTCCTGGCCGTGGGTCTGCGCGCCGAGAGCCTCGCCGATCTCGAAACACTGGCCACCAGCGAAGGCGTTACGATGGATGACCTGGGCGAACCCGGCGGCGGCAAGGTCGTGCGGCTGACCGATCCCGATGGCTACCTGGTGGAAGTGGTGGCCGGACAGACCAAGCGCGACCCCGCCCCACTACCCACAGACCAGCCGTTCAATTCCGCCACCGCCAAGCCCCGCCTGCGCCGCACCGTGCGGCTCGATCCGGCTCCGGCTCACGTCAAGCGGATCGGCCATGCCGTGCTCAAGGTGCGCGACTTCCGCACCTCGGAAAAGTGGTACAAGGACCGCTTCGGCTTCATCACCTCGGACGAGGTCGAGGCAGCCAAGGACGTGCCGCTGGGCGCCTTCATGCGCTGTGACCGGGGGGACAAGCCGGCCGATCACCACACCCTGTTCCTGGCGCAGCTGCCGGGTGAACTCGGCATTCTGCATGCCGCCTTCGAAGTGGCCAACCTCGATGACCTGATGCTGGGCCACCAGCACCTGAAAGCGGCAAAGCGCCAGCCCGCCTGGGGCGTTGGCCGCCACATCATGGGCAGCCAGATTTTCGATTACTGGAAGGATCCATTCGGCAACGAGCTGGAGCACTGGACCGACGGCGACCTGTTCACCGCCGCCGACCCGCCGCAGAAGCAGCCGATGAGCGCGCTGCTCGCCGTCCAGTGGGGTGCTCCCCATCCGATGTTCGCAGGCAAGCTGCCCCCGCCGCCCAGCCTGATTTCGTTCGTTACCGCCCTACAACTGCGCCTGAAGCGCCTGTTTCGCCGCAATCCCGAAGGAACCACCGCATGAAGCTCTGCACCTATACCGCCAACGGCCAGACCCGCACCGGGATCGTGGTGGGCGACAGCGTGATCGATACGGGCGTGCCAGGCACCATGATCGACCTGATCCGCGACTGGGACCGGCTGAAGCCCGAGCTGGAGGCCAGGGCAGCGGCTGGCGGCGGCGTGCCGCTGGTCTCGGTCAAGCTGGAATCCCCCGTCCAGCGCCCCGGCAAGATCTTCGCGATCGGCCTCAACTATGCCGATCACATCGCGGAATCGAACATGGGCACGCCGGACAAGCAGGTGTGGTTCACCAAGGCCCAGACCAGCGTCAACGGACCCTATGACCCGATCCTGATCGCGCGCGGCGCCTTCACCAACGATTACGAGGTCGAACTGGTTGCCGTGATCGGCAAGGGCGGCAAGCACATCGGCGCGGGCGAGGCCCCGGCGGCGATCTTTGGCTATTGCGTGGGCAACGATGTCACCGAACGGTTGGCCCAGCACGCCACGCCGCAATGGAGCTTTGGCAAGAGCTTCGACACCCACGCGCCGATGGGCCCGTGGATCGTGACCGCCGATGAACTGGGCGATCCGCACGGGCTTGGCATCCGCTGCTACGTCAATGGCGAGAAGCGGCAGGATTCGAACACCGAACACCTGGTGTTCAACGTCTGGCAGCAGGTCGAGCATCTCTCGCTCGGCATGACACTCGAACCGGGCGACTGCCTGTTCACCGGCACGCCGGGCGGGATCGGCGCGGCGATGGACCCAAGGCAGTTCCTGAAAGCGGGCGACGTGGTCCGCTGCGAGATCGACCGGCTGGGCCATATCGAAGGCACCATGGTGGCGGAAGGCTGAGCCATGCGCGTGCTGATCATCGGGGCCACGGGCAACAGCGGCCTCGCGCTGACCAGAATGTCCCTGGCGCGCGGTCTCGATGTCACGGCCTATGTCCGCAATGCCGAGAAGCTGCGAACCCTGCTCGGAAGCGAAGGCAACTCCCCCCGCCTGACGATCCGCACCGGCACGCTTGGCGATACCGCGGCCCTGGTCGAAGCCATGGCCGGACAGGACGCCGTGATCAACGCAGCCGGCAATGCCACCATCGATCCGGACTTCGTGCCAATGGTTCATGCGGTGATTGGCGCGGCCGAACGCGCGCTTGGCCCCCGCGGGCGGCTTTGGCTGTTCGGCGGAGCGGCCGCGCTTGACGTACCCGGTCACCCGGTCAGGGCGGCCGACTTGCCAGTCATCCCCAAGGTCTACAAGCAGCACGTCCACACCCTGGCGCGCGTTGCGGAAACCGCGCTCGACTGGTCGATGCTCTGCCCGGGGCCGATGGTGCCATCGCCATCCGGTCAGCCCACGCCGGGGCTCAGGATCAGCGCCAACATCTGGCCGGTCGAAGGCCCGGCACCGGGCGGGCTGTTCCGCACGATCCGGATCCTGAAAGCCTTCAAGCAGCGGATGCCCGAGATGATCGTTACCTATGAGGACGCCGCGCGCGTCATTCTCGACGATCTGCAACCTGCCGGACCCTATTCCCGCAAGCGCGTGGGGCTGGCCCTGCCGGTCGGCCAGACCGGCACAAAACCGCAAGGCTACTGATCATGTCAAAGCCGATCGACCAGACCTGTGATGTCCTGATTGTCGGGGGTGGCCCGACCGGTGTGACCCTGGCCGTGCTACTCGCCCGCCGGGGCGTGAAGGTGATCGTTGCCGAGAAGGAGGCGGACATCTATCCGCTGCCGCGCGCCGCGCATATCGATCACGAGGGCATGCGGATCTTGCAGGAAGCCGGTGTGGCCGAGGCGGTGATGAAGACCGCGCGCCGCGCCAACCGCTATGACTTCATGAATGCGAAGGGCGAGGTGCTGCTGCGGTTCGAGGGCGCGGGGCAGATCGGACCCGGCGGCTGGCCTGCCGCCAACATGATCCACCAGCCCAGCGTCGAGGCCGAACTGCGCAAGGCCCTGGCTGCCCAGCCCACAGCGGAACTGCACAACCGCTGGGAGCTGACCGGTTTCAGAGACGACGGATCAGGCGTCACCGCAGCCATCGCCACCCCGGACGGCGAACGCACGATCCGCGCCCGCTACCTCGTCGGCGCCGACGGTGCCCGCAGTCCGGTGCGCGAGGCCGCTGGCATAGCCTTCGAGGACCTCAACTTCGAGGAGCCCTGGCTGGTGGTCGACGTGCTGGTAGACGACTATTCGAAACTGCCGACCGAGAACCTGCAGATCTGCGATCCGGCCCGCCCCACCACCTGCGTGCTGATGGGCGAGGGGCGGCATCGCTGGGAGTTCATGATCAAGCCCGGCGAAACCGCCGAGCTGGTGAGCGACGACGCCTTCATCGAGAAGCTGCTGGAACCCTGGAACGTCAAGGGCGCAGTGCGGCTGGAACGCAAGGCGGTCTACACCTTCCGCGCCCGGATTGCCAAGCACTGGCGCCAGGGCCGCGTCCTGCTGGCTGGCGACGCGGCCCACCAGACCCCGCCCTTTGCCGGGCAGGGCATGTGTTCCGGCCTGCGCGATGCGGCGAACCTGGCCTGGAAGCTGGCCGCCGTGGTCCGGGATGGTGCGGACGACGCCTTGCTCGACAGCTACCAACCCGAACGCGCACCCAACCTGCGCGCCACGATCGACATGGCGATCATGATGGGCAAGACGGTCTGCATCACCAACCGCTGGTCGGCCTGGCTGCGCGACCTGAAGTTCAAGCTGGCCCGCAAGCTGGGCAAGCTGCCCGATGGCCCGCCGGCCTATCCGCCGATCTCGGCCGGCCGGATCATGGCCGGTACGCCAGGCGCGGGCAGCTATTTCCCGCAAGCGATCGCCGCCGATGGCACCAGGCTGGATGAGGTGCTGGGCCTCAGCCATGCGCTGATCACCCGCGCCGACCTCGCAACACCGCGCCTCTCCCCCTTCGCCCGGCAGATCGGTCACTGGCTCGACAAGCACCAGGCCGAAGCCGTGCTCGTCCGCCCGGACCGGTTTGTCTTCGGCTCGGGCCAGGCCGCTGATCTCCTGGAGGCCTGGGGATGACCATGCAGCCGAACATCGTGTTCATCATGGCGGATGACCTCGGCTATGCCGACGTCAGCTGTTATGGTCGCCGCGACTACCAGACCCCGGCGATCGACCGGATCGCTGCAGAAGGCGCACGCTTTTTGCAGGCCTATTCAAACTCGGCGGTCTGCTCGGCCACCCGCACCGCCTTGATGACCGGCCGATACCAGAACCGCCTGCCGATCGGCCTCGAGGAGCCGCTGGTCGCGCGCGACGTGGGCCTGCCACCCGAACATCCCACCTTGCCCTCGCTATTGCGCGCCGCTGGCTACACCACCGCCCTGATCGGCAAGTGGCACCTTGGACGCTTACCCAATTACGGCCCGCTCAAGAGCGGCTATGACCAGTTCTGGGGGATGCGCGGCGGAGCGGTCGACTATTTCACGCACGCCAATGCCATGGGCCCGGACCTGTGGGATGATGACACGCGGACCTCGGCCGAAGGATACCTGACCGACCTGCTTGGCGACCGGGCGGTCGATTACGTTTCAGAGAAGGCTGGCGGCGATCGGCCGTTCTTCCTGAGCCTGCACTTCAACGCGCCCCACTGGCCCTGGGAAGGGCCCAATGACCGCGCCGAATCCCAGCGACTGGCGGCCAAGAAGGACCCTTTCGCGATCTTCCACTTCGACGGCGGTACAGCGAAGACCTATGGCGAGATGGTCGTGCGGATGGATTACCAGATCGGCCGCGTGCTCAATGCGATCGACCAGGCGGGGATCGCCGACAACACCATCGTGATCTTCACCAGCGACAATGGCGGAGAGCGGTTTTCCGACAACTGGCCCTTCACCGGCATGAAGACCGAACTGCTGGAAGGGGGCCTGCGCGTGCCGCTGGTGGCCCGTTGGCCTGCGCGGATCGCGCCGGGGCTGGTTAGCGACCAGGTGACGATTACCATGGATTGGGCGGCAACGCTGCTGGGCGCTGGCGGCGGCGCGCCCGATCCGGCCCATCCGCTTGACGGGATCGACCTGGCCCCCGCGCTGGCCAGAGCGGCACCGGTAGAGCGGACGCTGTGCTGGCGCTTTAAGCACCTTGACCAAAAGGCATGCCGCCACGGGCGCTACAAGTACCTCGAGATCGCTGGCAACAGCTTCCTGTTCGATGTGGAAGCCGACCCGCTCGAACGCGCCAACCTCAAGGCCGTCAAACCAGAACTCTTCGCGGACCTGAAGGCACATTTCGCGGCCTGGGAAGCCCAGATGCTGCCGCTCGACGCGGACAGCTTCACGCACGGCTATTCGGGGGTCGAACTGGCCGACCACTTTGGCGTCCCGCATCACTTGCCGGCGGGCATGCCGCTACGGACGTAAAACCTGTTCCCGGGATTGGAAGTGGAGCGGGTGAAGGGAATCGAACCCTCGTCGTAAGCTTGGGAAGCTTCTGCTCTACCATTGAGCTACACCCGCCCGGGTGCGTCCGGCCCGGTCTTTGCCGGTGAACGAGGCGGCCCCTTGCCACAGGGGCACCGGATAGGTCAATGGGCGGGAAACAGATGGGAGCAGGCTGATGGGCGAACAACCGGTGGTGATCGAGGCGCGCGGAGCGATTGAGGTGGTCAGCCTCAACCGGCCCGATCGGCTCAACGCGATGAACGAGCCGCTGATCCAGGCGCTGCTCGATTACTTCACCGGCCTTGCTGCAAGACCCGAAGTGCGCGTGGTGATCCTGCGGGCGGAGGGCCGGGCATTCTGCGCCGGTCTCGACCTGACCGGCTGGCCGTTCGATCCCGAGGCTGGGCGCATTCACCAATCGTGGCGCACGCAGCGGATGATCGCGGCGGTGATGCAGGCGATGCGCAAGTGCCCGCAACCGGTGATCGCCTGCGCCCAGGGGCCGGCCTGCGGCGGGGGCTTCTCGCTCCTGCTGGCCAGCGACGTGCGCTATGGCGCGCCCGACCTTCGAATGAATGCGGCTTACATCAAGATCGGGCTGGGCGGCTGCGACATGGGCGCGAGCTATTTCCTGCCGCGGCTGGTCGGCTCATCGGTGGCGAGCGAGTACCTGCTGACCGGCCGGTTCATGACCGCCGAAAAGGCACAGGCCTGCGGGCTGATGAGCGAGATCGTGCCGCAGGAGGACCTGCTGCCCAAGGCGCTGGCCCTGGCCGAGGAAATGCTGCTGACCAGCCCGATGGGCCTGCGGCTGACCAAGGACGCGCTGAACCTCAACATCGATGCGGCCAGCATGGAACACGCCTTCGCGATCGAGGATCGCCAGCAGATCCTGCTGGGGCACACCGCCGATGCCAACGAGGCGCGGCTGGCTTTCCTCGAGAAGCGCGCGCCCAGCTATGGTGATCGTTAGCCCTTCTTCGGCGGCCAGGGGATGAAGCCGGACGTGCGCTCGATATACTCCGCATAGCCCGGACGGTTCTTCTTCAGCCCATATTCGAGCAGCGGCTTGCCCGACCATTTGGTGAGCGTGAAGGTCAGGAACAGCGGCCCTGGCAAGCTGGCCAGCGCAATCCACGGCCCGGCATCGGCCGCAGCCAGCCAGATTCCCCACCAGACGCAGGTATCTCCGAAATAGTTGGGGTGGCGCGTATAGCGCCACAGACCGGTGTCGAGCACCTTGCCCTTGTTGGCGGGATTGGCGCGGAAGGCGGTGAGCTGGGCATCGCCCACAACTTCGAAGACCATGCCGAGCAGCCACAGCGCCGCGCCGGCCAGGGCCAGCGGGCCAAGCGGCGCGGGATCGGCGCTGGCAAGCACGCCCAGCTGGGCTGGCAGGCAGGTGAGGTAGAGCAGGAAGGCCTGCGGGCCGAACACCTTGGTCAGTGCGGCCTGAGCAAAGCGGCCCTGTTCCTTCGCCTTGCCCAGCATCCGGGCATAGCGCACATCCTCCCCGTGGCCGCGCCAGCGGGTATAGAGGTACCAGAACAAGCGCAGGCCCCACAGCGCCGCCATGCCGGCGATCAGCGTCGCACGGTCACCTGGCGCGCCGAGTTGCAGCCAGCTGGCGATGGCCAGCACCGCCATGCCGCCGCCCCAGATTGCATCGATGAAGGATACGTCGCTGATGCGCACGGCAATCAACCAGCCGAGCAGCAACAGCACCGCCGCCACCGCGGCATTGATCAACATGGCTTCGATCATGGCAGCTTCTCCTTCAGGCTTTCGGTAGCAGCGTCCTTCAATGCGGCAGCCGAAGCGGCCAGCCGTTCGAACCGCAGGCAATCGGGCATGACCGAGCGATAGAACGCGGCAATCTTGGCCAGGTCCGCCGCATAGTCCCCGGTTGGCATGATCGCCGGGCCGATCCCGCCCTTCATCGTGGCATGATTGACCCAGGCAGGCACGATCGGCACCCCGGCCTTCAGCGCGATGTGGTAGAACCCGCTGCGCCAGGTGCCATCGCTACCGCGCGTCCCTTCTGGTGCGACGACCAGAGCAAGGTCGTCCATCTTCTCGAAGTAGGCAGCAGTCTGTTCGACATACTTGCTGTTCCGCTTCGACCGATCGACCGGCAGGCCCCCCATGTCATACATGAACCACTTGAGCGGGCCCCGAAACAGGCTGAGCTTGCCGACGAAGCTGGGCTTCAACCCCAACTTGTTGATCGTGCCGACAAAGAAGATGAAATCCCAGTTGGTGGTATGCGGCGCTCCGGTAATCACGAACTTGCGCGCCGTGGGTGCGTCCCCGGCAATGGTCCAGCCCTTCCAGCGATAGAGCCACAACACCACCCACTGCACGAAGCGGGACAGCAGCGTGGGGCGGCGCTCGGTCATTCAGGGATCTCTCCGCAAATCATTATGGTCTTGGCGATCGGTCATAAGGGCAGGCTTGCCCTGCGTCGATACGCCTTTTGGCCGGGTGCGCGGGTGCCCGTCTACATCCGGAACACGCCGAAGGCCGGGCGATCTGGGATCGGGGCTTCGAGGCTGGCAGCGAGTGCGAGGCCCAGCACGTCGCGGGTCTGGACCGGATCGATCACCCCATCGTCCCACAGCCGGGCCGTGGCGTAATAGGGATTGCCCTCGTCCTCGTACTTGGCGCGGATCGGGTTCTTGAAGGCCTCGGCCTCTTCCGGGCTCCACTTCGCGGCATCGCGGTGGACCGTCGCCAGCACCGAGGCCGCCTGCTCCCCGCCCATCACCGAAATGCGGGCATTGGGCCAGGTGAACAGGAACCGCGGGGAATAGGCCCGGCCGCACATGCCGTAATTGCCCGCACCGAAAGAGCCACCGATCAGGACGGTGATCTTGGGTACAGTCGCCGTGGCGACCGCGGTGACCAGCTTGGCGCCGTGCTTGGCGATCCCTTCGGCCTCGTACTTGCCGCCGACCATGAAGCCCGAGATGTTTTGCAGGAACAGCAGCGGAATCTTGCGCTGACAGGCCAGCTCGATGAAGTGCGCGCCCTTCACGGCGCTTTCGGAAAACAGCACGCCGTTGTTGGCAAGGATCGCCACGGGCATGCCCCAGATGTGCGCGAAACCGCAGACCAGGGTGATGCCGTAATGCGCCTTGAACTCGTGAAATTCGCTGCCATCGACCAGCCGGGCGATGACTTCGTGGACGTCGTATGGCGCGCGGACATCCTCAGGAATCAGGCTGTAAAGCTCTTCCGCGTCATACTTCGGCGGACGCGGCTCCTTCAGCGGCAGGCCGTGATCGTGCCGGGGGCCGAGGTGCGAGACGATGTCGCGCACGATGGTCAGGGCGTGTTCGTCGTTTTCGGCGAGGTGATCGACTACGCCAGACTTGCGGGCGTGGAGATCGCCACCGCCCAGATCCTCGGCGCTGATCTCCTCGCCCGTGGCGGCCTTGACCAATGGCGGGCCGGCGAGGAAGATCGTGCCCTGTTCGCGCACGATGACCGTTTCGTCCGACATGGCAGGCACATAGGCACCACCCGCCGTGCACGAACCCATCACACAAGCGACCTGTGCGATGCCCTTGGCACTCATGTTAGCCTGGTTGAAGAAGATCCGGCCGAAATGATCGCGATCGGGAAAGACCTCGGCCTGGTGCGGCAGGTTGGCCCCGCCGGAATCGACCAGGTAGATACAGGGCAGGTGGTTCGCCTCGGCGATCTCCTGCGCGCGCAGGTGCTTCTTCACCGTCAGCGGATAATAGGTCCCGCCCTTCACCGTCGCATCGTTGGCCACGATCATGCACTGGCGGCCCGAAACGCGCCCGATCGCGGTGATGATGCCCGCGCCGGGAATGTCCTCGCCATAGACCCCGCCAGCGGCCAGTTGCCCGATCTCGAGCAAGGGCGAGCCCGGATCGAGCAGGCGTTCGACCCGTTCGCGCGGCAGCAGCTTGCCGCGCGCGGTGTGCCGCTCGCGCGCGCGTTCATCTCCACCCAGCGCCGCCTGGGCCACCCTGGCGCGCAGGTCTGCGGCCAGCGCGCGATTGTGCGCGGCGCGCGCCCGGGCCTGCGGATCGTCGGGGTTGAGGTTCGATGAAAGTGTTGGTGCGGTCATGCCCAGGCTCCTGCCAGACCGGCGATACCCGAGAGCGTCAGCGTCGGCCAGCCAACATGCTTGCCGCGGGTCGATACCAGCGAAACCAGACCGATCACCAACCACACTCCCGCCACCAGCGCCTTCAGCTGCCCATCGGTATCAGGCCAGATCATCACTGCGGCAGTGAGCAGCATGAAGGCACTGGTCAGGTGCCAGGCACCGCGCAGCACCTTGCGGGACTGGGCATTGGCGAACACGCCATGCCGCCCGGCCAGGGCGGGTCCGACCAGCCGTCGTTCGCCGGCGACCGAGTGAATGACTGCCGTAGCCACCATGGCCAGCGCGCTGATCAGGAACCAGTTCATTTCAAAACCTCCACCGGCGGCGTGTAGAACACCTGCGCGCCCGGCCCCAACGGCAGATCGAGCGCGACCCAGCCGACCGTCATCACCAGCCCGGCTACCATGAAGCTGAGCGCATAGGGCAGCATCAGCGCCAGCAGCGAACCCACGCCAAGCGATGTGTCATAGCGCCGCGCGAAGGCCAGGATCAGCGGGAAATAGCTCATCAGCGGGGTCATGATATTGGTATAGCTGTCGCCCATCCGATAGGCCGCCGTGGTCATTTCCGGGCTGATCCCCAGCAGCATGAACTTGGGCACGACGACCGGGGCCATCGCGCTCCACTTGGCGGCAGCCGAGCCGATAAACAGGTCGAGGAAGGACGAGACGAACTGCACCCCGGCCAGCAGAACCGGTGCCGGCACGGCCATCTGTTGCAGCGCCAGCGCGCCGTCGATCGCGAAGATCGGCCCCAGCCGCGACCAGTTGAACATGGCGACGAAGTGCGCGGCGAAGAACACGAAAACCAGGTAAGGCGCCAGCATCCGCACCCCTTCCTGCATCATCGCGATCACGTCCTTCGAACCGTGGAGGACGCCGGTGGCAAAGCCATAGGCCGTGCCGCTGGCCAGGAAGAGCAGGAAGAAGCCCGCGATCAGCCCCGAATAGAACGGCTGGAGCTGGGCTGGGCCGGTCCTGGTTTCGTCTATCAGCGGGGTATAGCCGGTCCACAGGCTGAGGGCGGCATAAAGCACGATCACCGCCAGCGCAGCCAGGCCTGCCCGGCGCAGCCCGCGCCGCTCGATTGCGGTCACTTCCGACTTGGCCAGTTCGGCGCGCAGTTCCTCATCGGGCGTGCTTCTCCACTGGCCCAGCCGCGGCTCGATCACGCGGTCGGTGATGTACCAGATGATCGGGGTGAAAACCGCCACGATCGCGACGATGAAATACCAGTTGCCCAGCGGGTTCATGGTCCAGGCCGGATCGATGATCCGCGCCGCCTCCTGGGTGAAGCCGAACAGCAGCACGTCCATCTGACCCGGCGTGATATTGCCGGCAAAGCCGCCCGAAACCCCGGCGAAAGCGGCGGCGAGGCCAACCAGCGGATGCCGCCCGACCGAAGCGTAGAGGATCGCCGCGAGCGGGATGAATACCACATAGGCCGCGTCCGAGGCATGGTGCGAAACCATCCCGATCACCGCCACGATCGGGGTCATCACCGCGCGCGGGGCATTGCGCAGCGAAGCACGGATCAACGCCGAGAGCAGCCCGGTCCGCTCGGCCACCGCCGCGCCGAGGATCAGCACCATGACCATGCCGAGCGGGGCAAAGCCGGTCAGCGTCTTGGGCATCTCGGTCAACAGGCGGGCCATGTTCTCTTCCGAGAACAGGCTGGTGGCGCGATAGGTCAGCACCCCGTCCTTGAGCTCACCCCACTGCGGCGCTTCCTTGCCTGTGTAATTGAGCGAAGCCGACCAGCCGAGCGCAGCGCCCAGCGCCGACAGCAGCATCAGGAAGGCAATCAGCCAGACGAAGATCATGGCCGGTTCCGGCAGCTTGTTGCCAACCCGTTCAACCCAGCCCAGGAAACCGCGCGTCGACGCGTCAGGGGAATCGACCATAGCTACTCCTTAATTCCCCATCACCCTGATCTATAACGGGCTGTATAGTCCGGTCCAGCCACTACAGACTTCTCGTCTCGCCGGCGAACCCACTAACCTCGGTTACCGCTTTATCGCACTCATTAAGCCAGTCAGAAATCGCCCGATTAGACCCTGAGAGTTTCTTGGCCCGGACGAGTTGCCAGACTGCGAGTAACCTAAACCACGGTAAAAGACTTGGGTCGGTTCCAGTGGCTTGGGGCTCAAGAATGGAAGGGCCTCGTCCACGACGCATAGAACACAACCGAAATTGGGAAAGTCCCGCATCCCACCTCTAAGCTCGTTGATCTGAGCCTTAAAAACCCGACCCAGCTCCATGTGACCTACGAGCGCCTCTGCATCCTCTCTAGCGATATAACCAATACACATGCCATTGACATGAGCTGCGATAGCATTTGGGTCGTAAGGGTTGTTCGGTTCGCGAACCAAATCGACAGACATGCCAGGAAGGCATGATTTCAGGATGGCCTGTCTGTGAGAGCCATCGCCATTGACCTGCCCCTCGCCAGACAAGTGGTACAATTTCTTTCTCGGCGGAGCCTTCATCCAGAGGCCCCGATCAGCTCGCGGCCGATCAGCATGCGGCGGATCTCGTTGGTGCCGGCGCCGATATCGAGCAGCTTGGCATCGCGCAGATAACGCTCCACCGGCCAGTCCTTGGTATAGCCCGCCCCGCCCAGCGCCTGGACTGCTTCGCCCGCGACCTTGAAGGCGTTTTCGCTGGCCAGCAGGATCGCACCGGCCGCATCGAAGCGGGTGGTCTGCCCGGCGTCGCAGCTTTTCGCGACGGCATAGGTATAGGCGCGGGCCGATTGCAGCGCGACGTACATGTCCGCCACCTTGGCCTGCATCAGCTGGAAGGCGCCGATCGGCTTCCCGAACTGCTTCCTCTCGCGCAGGTAGGGGATGACCGTATCGAGGCAGGCCTGCATGATGCCCAGCTGCAGCCCGGCCAGGACCACGCGCTCGTAATCGAGGCCGCTCATCAGCACGCCGACGCCGCCATGAAGGGGCCCCATGATCCGCTCTTCGGGAATGAAGCAGTCGTTGAACACCAGCTCGGCCGTGGGGCTGCCCCGCATCCCCATCTTGTCGATCTTCTGGCCGATGCTGAAACCTTCATCGCCCTTTTCGATCAGGAAAGCGGTGATCCCGCGCGATCCGGCCTCGGGCGCGGTCTTGGCATAGACCACCAGGGTATCGGCATAGGTCGCGTTGGTGATCCAGAACTTGGTGCCGTTCAGCACATAGCCGCCCTGCACCGCATCGGCCTTCAGCTTCATCGAAACCACGTCCGACCCGGCCCCGGCTTCCGACATGGCGAGGCTGCCGACGTGCTCGCCCGAGATCAGCTTGCCCAGGTACTTCGTCTTCTGCTCGTCATTGCCCCAGCGGCGGATCTGGTTGACGCAGAGGTTGGAGTGCGCCCCATAGGACAGGCCGATCGAAGCCGAGGCGCGGGAGACTTCTTCCACCGCGATCACATGGTCGAGATAGCCCAGGCCCAGCCCGCCCCATTCCTCTTCGACTGTGATCCCGTGCAGGCCCAGCTCGCCCATCGCGGGCCACAATTCGGCGCGCGGGAACCAGTCCTCGGCATCGGCCTTCGCGGCCAGCGGCGCGATCTGTTCATCGGCAAAGCGGGCGGTGACCTCGCGGATCATCGCGGCGCTTTCGGGCAGGGCGAAATCGAAATCGGGGGTGGCGCGCATGGTTACTCCTTGAGACCAAGCGCATAGCAAGCCAGCACGCTATCGCAAACCGGTTACGCTTGAAATTAACCGGCGAACCCGGCCCCACCGGGCCAGTTCGGCGCGGCCAGGCCCATCACCTTGAACAGCAGACCCATCTGCCCTTCGCCGATCAGCCGGTCCTTGGCCTCGTGGATCGCGGCGGCATGTTCGGGCGCGGTCGCGGCCAGCGCCTCGGCCCGCGCCTCGATCCCCAGCTCGCGCAGCCAGCGGCCCTGCGGCACGGTGCCCAGCCAGCGCACCCCGCGCGACTGGGCAATCGGCGCGAGCGCGGCGAAATCGACATGGGCGGTCAGGTCCGCCTCGCCCGGCCCCACGAAGGGATCGACCTTGAGATGGGCGCGCACCGCCTGCAGGGTCGAGCCATCGCGCGGCGCATCGTGGCCATAATCGATGAACAGGGCCGCCCCGCCCTGCTCCTTCAGCCGCCCGGCCACTTCATAGACCGTGGCTGCCGCACCGGGGCACAGCTCGTAGATCGTACCATCGGGCGCAATGCGCCGCGCCTCGGGCACGGCCGGGTCCATCGGCTGCGGCCCGGCCACGCAGACGAAGCGGTCACCATCCGGCACGACCATCCGTTCGCGCCAGCCATCGGGCGTCTTGACCAGTTGCCGCACCGGCAGGGCATCGAGGAACTCGTTCGCGACGATCAGCACCGGGCCATAGGGTGGCACGGTCGACAGATCGTGGTGCCACTGAGCGCCCGGCACCGTGGCGAGCTGCACGTCCTTGAGCGCGGTGGAACTTTCGACGAAGTGGATCGAAGGGGTCAGACCATAGCGCCTGGCCACGCGCAGGGCATCGCTGGCCAGAGTGCCGCGCCCTGGCCCCAGCTCGACATAGTGGACCGGTTCCTCGCGCCCGGCGTTGATCCACATGTCGGCCAGCCACAGCCCGATCAGTTCGCCGAACATCTGGCTGATTTCGGGCGCGGTGACGAAATCGCCCGCACTGCCGAGCGGATCGCGGCTGGAATAGTACCGGGCGTTCGCCTCGCCCATGTAATGCATCAGGCTGATCGGCCCGGTATTGGCGACCAGCCGACGAAAGATCGCGGCGAGCGGCTCGCCCCCGGCCGGCTCCATCCCCGGCCTACGCCTGTTTGGCCGCGCCCAGCGGCGGGCGGACCAGCGCCCGGACCAGGAAGACCACGCCCACCACCAGCAACGGCAGGCTCAGCCACTGGCCCATCGACAGGCCGGTACGGACGGCAAATTCGCTGAGCTGGGCATCGGGTTCGCGGAAGTATTCGGCCACGAAGCGCGCCAGGCCCAGGCCGGTCGCAAAGGTGGCGCCCAGCAGGCCCGGCCGCCAGCGCGCCTTGGTGCGCCAGAACAGCCAGAGCATCACCAGCATCATCAGCAGGCCTTCAAGGCCCGCCTGGTAAAGCTGGCTGGGATGGCGGGCATAGGGTCCGGCCCCGGGGAAGATCATGGCCCAGGCGATCGGGCTTTCCGCCACGCGGCCCCACAGCTCGCCATTGATGAAGTTCGCCAGCCGCCCGAACAGCATGCCGAAGGGCACGACCACGGCGACATAATCGATCACCCGCAAGAAGCTGAGCCCACCGCGCCAGGCGACCCAGCCCATCGCCACCACCGTGCCGACCAGCCCGCCGTGGAAGCTCATCCCGCCGTTCCACAGCTTGAGCAGTTCCAGCGGGTTCGACCACAGTTCGGGGCTGTAGAACGTGGCATAGCCCAGCCGCCCGCCCAGGATGATCCCCAGCGTGCAGTAGAAGAACAGGTCATCGAGGTGGCGCTGCGCCATCGGTGCGCCGGGGGCCTTGATCATCTTGCCGAGGTGCCAATAGCCCAGCAGAATTCCACCCAGGTAAGCCAGGCTGTACCAGCGCAACTGGAACGATCCGATCTCGAACAGATAGGGCTTGAGGCCCAGGTCGATCCAGTGAATCGGCTCAGGATTGGCCGCTACGGCAAGCGCTAGTGACAGCACGCAAGTATCTCCCTAAATGGGCGCTGCCAGAGGAGATTCCGACGCGACCATACGCGCGGCCTTCTGGCACAGACGAAGCCGGGAAACAAACCCGACAGGACGCCAGGACGGGGGGCGTCCCTCAACATGAGGATAAGGATGTCGCATGCCGAGTGAACTCGACAATGCCCTGAACAGCATCATCTCGATGCTGACTGCCCCTGGTGCCCCGCTCGAAACGGTGGAGATCGAACGCTTCGGTCGCCACCTGCCGATGCTCAAGAACGCGCCGCCTACGCTGGTGCACTATTTCGATCATTACTGCGCCCAACATGGCGCGGCGGAATTCATCGTCGATGGCGATATCCGGCTGACCTTTGCCGAGATCCATGCCGCCGCCCGCACCGTGGCGGGCGGGCTGGTGGCCGGCCATGGCGTGCAGAAGGGTGACCGGATCGGGATCGCCGCGCGCAATTCGGCCAACTGGATCGTCGCCTATATGGCAATCCTGATGGCCGGCGGCTGCGCAACCCTGCTCAACGGCTGGTGGGCCGGCGAGGAACTGGCCGGCGGGATCGAGCTGGCCGGATGCTCCATCATCCTGGTCGATCACCAGCGTGGCGAACGCCTGCAGGGCTTCACCTATCCCGGCAAGCTCGTGACTTTCCGCCACGATTGCCCCTGGCAGGAAGGATTGTCCGAGCTGCTAGCCCATGGCGGCGGCGCGGATACCCCGCTGCCGGAACTGACCGGCGATGACCTGGCGACGATCCTCTACACCTCGGGCTCGACCGGCCAGTCCAAGGGTGCCTGGTCGGATCACCGCGCCGTGGTCCAGGCCACGATGAACTATGCCGCGCAGACGCTGATGGTCTTCACCTATATGGGTTCGAAGGGCGAGGCGCCCAGCAGCCAGCCGTGCAGCCTGGTCAACGTGCCGCTGTTCCACGTTACCGGCATGGTCCCGCTGTTCCTCCAGTCCTTCGCGATCTGCCGCAAGCTGGTGCTGATGCCCAAGTGGAACGCCGAAGAGGCGATGCGGCTGATCGAAAAGGAAAAGGTCTCCTACTTCGTCGGCGTCCCGCTGATGAGTTTCGAGATCGCGACCCATCCCAACCGCGACAAGTACGACCTGTCGAGCTGCACCGCCTTTGCCGCGGGCGGCGCGCCGCGTCCGGTCGATCACGTCACGCGGATTCGCGAAAACCTGCCCAATGCCTTCCCGCTGCTGGGCTATGGCCTGACCGAGACCAACGGCGTGGGCTGCGGCAACTTCAACGAGAACTACCTGGCCAAGCCCGGTTCGACCGGCACGGCCTCAAAGCCGCTGGTCGAGATCGGCATCCTCAACGACGCCGGCGAATGTCTGCCCGCGGGTGAGATCGGCGAAGTGGCGATCCGCTCGATCGCCAACTTCCTCGGCTACTGGAACAACACCGAGGCGACCAAGGCCGCGATCATGCCGGACGGGTTCTTCCGCACCGGCGACCTCGGCTACCTTGACGAGGACGGCTACCTGTTCATCGTCGACCGCAAGAAGGACATCATCATCCGCGGCGGCGAGAACATCAGCTGCATCGAGGTGGAGCAGGCGATCTATGCCCACCCCAAGGTGTCCGAATGCAGCGTCTTCGGCATGCCGGACGAACGCTATGGCGAACTGCCGACCGGCGTATTCCTGGCCAAGGACGGCGAAAGCCTGACCGAGGAAGAACTGCGCGAGTTCCTGAAAGCCAATATCGCCGCCTACAAGGTGCCGGTGCGGCTGTGGCAGGAAACCGAAACCCTGCCGCGCCTTGGCACCGAAAAGGTTGACAAGCGCACCCTGAAGGCCCGTTACCTCTCGGTGTGGGAAAGCGAGCAGAAGAGCACGGCTTGAGCCAGCGCAGCATCCCGGACCAGCGCGCGATCGTCGATCGGCGCGCGCTGGCCGGGGCGATTGCCGATCTGGTGGCCGACAAGGGCGCGGCAGCGGCACGGCCGGCCGTGGTGGAGCTATTGCGCGGCGCGCTGGCGGCCGGGCGGGCCGAGATCGCGCGCCGCCTGTCTGAAAAGCCCAGCGCCGGGCGTGACAGCGCCGCCGCCCAGGCCTTCCTGGTCGATCAGCTGGTACGCGTGGTCCACGATCACGTGGTGGCCGACGTCTATCCATCGGGCAACCGCTCGTCGGGCGAACGGCTGACGATCATGGCGGTCGGCGGCTATGGCCGGGGCGAGATGGCGCCCCATTCGGACGTCGACATCGCCTTCCTCACCCCGATCAAGCAGACGCCCTGGTGCGAGCAGGTGATCGAGGCGATGCTCTATTTCCTGTGGGACCTGTCGCTGAAGGTTGGCCATTCCAGCCGCTCGCTCGACGAGATGGTGCGGATGGCGCGCGGTGACCTGACGATCCGCACCGCCCAGCTCGAAGGGCGCTATGTCTGGGGCGACCAGGCCCTGTTCGACGAGGCCCAGGCCCGGTTCCGCGCCGAAGTGGTCGCCGGGACCGAGCGCGATTTCATCACCGAGAAGCTGGCCGAGCGCAACGAGCGGCACAAGCGACTGGGCGACAGCCGCTATGTCGTCGAACCCAATGTGAAGGAAGGCAAGGGCGGCCTGCGCGACCTCCACACGCTCTACTGGATCGGCAAATACCTGCACAAGGTGCGCGATTCATCGGAGCTGGTCACGGTGGGGCTGCTGACCCCGGCCGAGTACCGCAAGTTCCGCCGCGCCGAGGACTTCTTCTGGGCGGTGCGCTGCCACCTCCACACCATCACCCGCCGCGCCGAGGACCGGCTGACCTTCGACCTGCAGCGCGAGGTGGCCGCGCGGATGCAGTTTGCCGATCGCCCGGGCAAGAGCGCGGTCGAACGCTTCATGCAGTTCTTCTTTCTCCAGGCGAAGACCGTCGGCCACCTGACCGGGCTGTTCCTGGCCCAGCTGGAAGAGCAATCGGGCCGCAGGCAGCCGCGCGGACTGCTGGCGGGCTTTCGCGCGCGGCGGCGGATGGTGGGCGGCTATCCGGTGTTCGGCGGCCGGATCAACGTGCCGGCGAACGACTGGTTCGCGGGCGATCCGGCCCGGCTGCTGGAAATCTTCGCCCTGGCTGACAGCAACGGGTTCGAACTGCACCCGGAAGCGATGCGGCTGGCGGTGCGCGATGCCCGCCTGGTCGATAGCCTGCGCACCGAGCCGCGCGCCAACGCGCTGTTCCTTGATCTGCTGACCAGCCGCAAGGACCCCGAAACGGCGTTGCGCTGGCTCAACGAGGCGGGCGTCTTCGGCCGGTTCGTGCCCGATTTCGGGCGGGTCAACGCGCAGATGCAGTTCGACATGTACCACCACTATACGGTGGACGAGCACACGATCCGCGCCATCGGCCTGCTTGCGCGGATCGAGCGCGGCGAGATGAAGCAGGACCATCCGCTCGCCACCGCGCTGGTCCACAAGATCGTCAACCGCCGCGCGCTTTATGCCTCGGTGCTGCTGCACGACATTGCCAAGGGGCGGCGCGGCGATCATTCGGTGCTGGGGGCGGACGTGGCGCTGAAGCTGTGCCCGCGCTTCGGGCTGGATGAGAAGGAGACCGAGCTGGTTTCCTGGCTGGTGCGCAACCACCTGATCATGAGCGCAACCGCCTTCAAGCGCGACTTGGCCGACTGGAAGACGATCACCGATTTCGTCGGCCAGGTGCAATCGATCGAGCGGCTGCGGCTGCTGGCGCTGCTGACCATCGTCGATATCCGCGCGGTCGGCCCCGGCGTGTGGAACAGCTGGAAGCGGCAGCTGATCCACGAGCTTTACGAAGCCGCCGAGGAGCGGCTGCGGCTGGGCCATGTCCAGCACGGCCGGGCCGAGCGGATCGCCGCCAAGCAGCGGGTCGTCGGCGAACGGCTGGGCCAGCGGGCAGGTCTGGTCGAGACGGTCGGCAAACAGCTGGGCGATGCCTACTGGATCGCCGAGCCGGACGACATCATCGCGATGAACCTGATCCAGCTCGACAAAGCCGCCGGCAAGGCATTGGACGTTCACACCGAATACTATGCCGCGCGCGGGGCCACTCTGGTCACGGTGATCGCGGCTGACCATCCGGGGCTGTTCTATCGCATTGCCGGGGGCATCCACCTGGCCGGCGGCAACATCATCGACGCGCGGATCCACACCGCGAAGAATGGCATGGCGGTGGACAATTTCCTGGTCCAGGACCCGCTGGGTCGGCCGTTTTCCGAAGAAAGCCAGCTGGCCCGGATCCGGACCATGATCGGCGATGCGCTGGGCGGCAAGATCAAGCTGGTGACCCAGCTGGCCGCCCGCCCGCTGGCCCGTCCGCGCGCCGATGCCTTCGACGTTGCCCCGCGCGTGGAGTTCGACAACCAGGCCAGCAACCGCTTCACCGTGATCGAGGTCAATGCCCGCGACCGCCCGGCCCTGCTCAACCGCCTGGCCCGCGCGCTGTTCGAGGCCAAGCTGATCGTCCATTCGGCCCATATCGCCACTTATGGCGAACGCGCGGCCGATACCTTCTACGTCACCGACTTGTTGGGCGAGAAGGTGGACGGCGTCCAGCGGCTGAGGTCGGTCGAGAAGCGCCTGCTTGAAGCGGCGGACGACGAGACAGTAGAGGTAGCGGCCTAGGCCGCCGCCGCGCGCAGGCGCTCCAGCGCCGCGTTATGGCCGATCAGCGGCAGTAGCGCGGCCATTTCCGGGCCGTGGTCATGCCCGGTCAGTGCCTGGCGCAATGGCAGGAACAGCGGCTTGCCCTTGCGCCCGGTCTGCTCCTTGAGCGCGGCGGTCAGCGCCGCCCAGTCCGCCCCGACCTGTTCGAGCATGGTGGCGGCTGTGCCAAGGTAAGCGCGGTCTTCATCCGACTGCGCCGGGGCCTCGACCGGACCGGTCACCACCCGCCACCAGTCGGCCGCTTCGGCGACGGTCGACAGGTTCGGGCGGATCGCGTCCCAGGCCGCTTCATCCATGCCCGGCGGCAAGCGCCCCGCCACCACCGCGAAGGGCAGGCGGTGGATCACTGCGGCGTTGACGCGGGCGAGGTCCGCCTCGTCGAATCGGGCCGGGGCACGGCCGAAGTGGGAGAGGTTGAAGCTCGCCGCCAGGGCATCGGCATCAAGCGCGGGGTCGACCGGATCGGAAGTGCCCAGACGCGCCAGCAGGGCAATCACCGCCTGCGGCTCGATCCCCGCTTCGCGCAGTTCGGCCATGCCCAGCGAGCCAAGCCGCTTCGACAGCTTGCCCTCGGTCCCGACCAGCAGCGCCTCGTGGGCAAACTTGGGCGGTTCGGCCCCCAGCGCGACGAACATCTGCACCTGGGTCGCGGTGTTCGACACGTGATCTTCGCCACGCAGCACGTGGCTGATCCCCATGCCGACATCGTCGATTGCCGAAGGGAGCATGTAGAGCCAAGAACCATCGGCCCGGCGCACCACTGGGTCCGACATCTGGCGCGGATCGAAGTGCTGGGGCCCACGAATACCGTCGGTCCATTCGATCGGCGCGTCGTGATCGAGCAGGAAGCGCCAGTGTGGCCGTTCCCCCGCCTCGGCCCTGGCAGCGTGATCGGCTTCGGTCAGTTTCAGCGCCACCCGGTCATAGATCGGCGGCAGGCCGCGCCCGAGCAGGACCTTGCGCTTGAGGTCCAGCTCCTGCGCGGTCTCGTAGCAGCGATAGACCCGGCCTGCCGCGACCAGCTTCTGGAACTCGCGCTCGTAAAGATCGAACCGGGCGGACTGCCGCTCCTCGCCATCGGGCACCAGCCCCAGCCAGTTCAGATCGGCGCGGATCGCCTCGACATAGTCCTCGCGGCTGCGTTCGGCATCGGTATCGTCGATCCGCAGCAGGAAGCGCCCGCCCGCCTGTTTCGCCAGCAGCCAGTTGTGCAGCGCCGTGCGGACATTGCCGACATGCAGGTGGCCGGTGGGCGAAGGCGCGAAACGGGTCGTTACGGTCATGGCCGCGTCACTACGCGCGTCACCCCGCGCCTGCAATGCCGCTTGCCGCAATCGCGCTTCCCCTTGCGCCTGTGCAGCGCTAGCGTTCGACCCATGACCAGTCAGACGCCTTTCGCCGCCGCCTTTGCCCAAGCCCAGTTGCCCGGTGCCGTGGGCATCATTGTTGATCGCGATGGCATTCGCCATGCCGAGGCCCTTGGCCACGCCGACGTGGCGAGCGGTACGCCGATGGAGGTCGATACCCTGTGCCAGATCGCCAGCATGACCAAGGCCCTGGTGTCGGCCGGGGCGATGCAGCTGGTCGAACAGGGCCGGCTCGACCTTGATGCCGATATCGGCGCGCTGCTGCCCGAGTTGGCCATTCCGCAAGTGTTGACCGGCTTTGATGCGGCGGGACAGCCGCAGCTGCGCCCCGCGGCCCGAGCGATCACCCTGCGCCACCTGCTGACGCATACGGCGGGCCTCGGCTATTTCTTCATCCACCCCGAAGTGCTGCAGTATTTCGGCGCGGTTGGGATGCCGATGCCGGGCACCCGCGCCTCGGTCACCATGCCGCTGATGTTCGATCCCGGTGACCGCTGGGAATATTCGGTGGCGACCGACTGGGTTGGCCTCGCGATCGAGGCGGCGTCGGGTGAACGGCTGAACGATTACCTCACCGCCAACCTGTTTGCGCCGCTGGGCATGAACCAGACCGCCTTCCGTCCCGCCCTGCCGACGGAAGCGGCGCGGGTGCATGTGCGGGCGGGGGAAGGTGCACTCACCCCGGTGGAGATCTACCTGGGTGGAGGCGAATTCGATGGCGGTGGCGGCGGGATCACCTCGACCGCGCCAGACTATGCCCGCTTCGTGCGGATGGTGCTGAACCAGGGCGAGCTGGAAGGGCAGCGCGTGCTGCGCGCCGAGACCGTCGCCGAAATGGGCCGCAACCAGGTTGCCCCCTTGCGCGCGGGTTACATGGGCAGCGCCATGCCGCAGCTGGCCCAGCCCTTTGACACCTTCCCCGATCAGCACACCGGCTGGGGCCTGGGCTTCCTGATCAATCCGGGGCGTGGGCCCAACGGGCGTTCCCCCGGCAGCCTCGCCTGGGCCGGGATCTTCAATTCCTATTACTGGATCGATCCGGCAGCGGGTCTGGGCGGTGTTTTCGTCAGCCAGTTGCAGCCATTCGGCGATCCCGGCGCACTGGCCGCCTTCGGCGCGCTTGAAGCCATGGCCTATGCCTGAGGATTCTGAGGTGATGCCGCTTGGCAGAGCCGTACTCTGCTGGTTAGAAGCCTTGCCGAAGGGCTCATGCTGATCGATCGCGACCATCCCGTAAGCTTCAACGCCAGCCTCGCGCGGCGGCAGGGCTCGGGGCGTGGGCGGCGCTGGCTGATCGGCGGCCTGGCCGGACTGTCGCTGCTGGGGCTGGCTGGCTATGCCTTCGGCAATGTCGGCACGGGTGGCGGACCGCAGCTGGTGCTCGACCTGACCAAGCTGGTCGATCGCCGCCCACCGCCGTTCAAGGCCGATTGCCGGGGCGCGCCCGCTGCGCTGGAGCAGGAATTGGCCCGGATCGCTGCCAGCTTCGATGGCAAGGTGGGGATCGGGGTGACCCAGGCCGGTTGCGACTGGCTGGTCGGCGCACGCCTCAACGAATGGTTCCCCCAGCAAAGCGTCTCCAAGCTGTGGGTCTCGATGGCCGTGCTCGATGCGGTTGACCAGGGGCGGATGCGACTCGACCAGTCGCTGGTTATCCGGCCCGAGCACCTGACCCTGTTCAACCAGCCGCTGCAATGGGAAGTGCTGGAGAAGGGCGCGATCGAGCGGCCGGTACAGATGCTGATGCAGAACGCCATGTCGCTGTCCGACAATACGGCCAACGACCGGCTGCTGTGGACCATCGGTGGCCCGGACCATGTCCGCGGCTGGCTGCGAGAGCGCGAGATTGGCGGCATCCGCTTCGGCCCGGGTGAACGGCTGTTGCAAAGCCAGGTCGCGGGGATGACCTGGTCGCCGGAACTGGCGGTCGGGCGCAATTTCGAGCAGGCCCGTGCTCGCCTGCCGCGCGAATTGCGCGAAGCGGCGCTGGCACGCTATGTTGACGATCCGCTGGACGGCGCCACTCCGGCAGGGCTGGCCAAGGGCCTGGCGCGGCTGGCCAAGGGCGAACTACTCTCGCCAGAATCGACCCGGCTGCTGCTGGACATCATGGGCAAGTCGCGCAGCGGGCCGATGCGCCTGAAGGCAGGCATTCCGCCTGGCTGGAAGGTCTATCACAAGACCGGCACCGGCCAGGAACTGGGCTCGCTTGCCACCGGCTACAACGATGTTGCCGTGATCGAAGCGCCGGATGGCGCCTATTACGGCGTTGCCGTGATGATCGGCGCAACCCGTCAGCCGATCCGCGCCCGGATGGAAATGATGCAATCGGTCTCGCGCGCCGTGGCCCGGTACCACGCCGCCCGGCAGAGCTGATTTCCGGGCCGGTCGGGCCAAGCTTGCAGCGCCGGTGCACCGGTACGGCCAGACCCCTCCCCCTTTCGTATTGCTGCCTTATGACAGTAACACGAAAGGGGAATAAAGATGGGATTTGCCAAGGGAATGCTGGTGGGCGGCGCGCTGGTCGCCGCAACGGTGCTGCTGACGGGGGCGGGTCAGCCCACCCGCTTCAAGACAATTGATGTCGAACGGATCAACGTGCGGGAAAGCGATGGAACGTTGCGCTTCGTGCTGGCCAGCCGCGATGCCTTTCCCGGCTCGTTCGACCGGGGCAAGGAAATCCCCCGGCCCGACCGCAAGCACGCGGCGGGGATGCTGTTCCTCAATGACGAGGGGACCGAGAACGGCGGCCTGATCTGGGCGGGCAAGAAGAACGCGGCTGGCGAAGTGAACGCCGGGGCCAGCCTGACCTTCGACCGCTATGGCAACGACCAGACCGTGCAATTGCTGCAGACCGACAATGGCACCCACGATGGGTCGGCGCTGATCTTCTCAGACCGACCAGCCACGCCCTTCGATCATGCGGCGATTGCCAGGGCCCAGGCGCTTACCGATCCGGCCGCGCGGGAAGAGGCGATGAAGGCAGCGGGAATAGGCGGAGCGCCGCGGCTGTTCGTGGGTCGCTCGCGTGATCGCAATGCCGTGGTCATGCTGCAGGACCAGGCCGGGCGCCCCCGCCTGATCATGTCGGTCGAACCCGATGGCGGATCGGCGATCCTGTTCCTCAATGACAAGGGCGAGATCGTCCGCCGCATCAGCCCTGACGGCTGATCCAGCACTGTCGCAAGGTCAAAAAGAAGAACCCCGCCGGATCGCTCCGGCGGGGTCTTTCTTTAGCCCTTCGACGGGGGCGGGATTTACTCCTCGCCGTCCGCCGCTTCGGGGTTCAGGTATTCACCGGCATCGGCGTCGAGGCCGTGGGTTTCACCCTCGACCATGGCCAGCGGATCGTCGCCGATCGCGGCTTCCGGCCCCTGGGCCAGTTCCGCAGCGTGCTCTTCCGCCGCCGTCGCCGGAGCGATCAGGCTTTCCTGCAGCTTGCGATAGGACGCGCGCAGCGCGGCATCGCGGCTGGAAGCGGCCACCCGCAGGCGGTTCATGCCCGCGCCGGTCCCGGCGGGGATGAGACGGCCAACGATGACGTTTTCCTTCAGGCCGATCAGCGAGTCCTTCTTCCCTTCGACCGCCGCCTGCGTCAGCACGCGGGTGGTTTCCTGGAACGAGGCCGCCGAGATGAACGAGCGGGTCTGCAGCGAGGCCTTGGTGATCCCCAGCAGCACCGGCTTGCCTTCGGCAGGCTTCTGGCCCGGGGCCAGCTTGCTGTTGGTTTCGTCCATTTCCTCGCGGTCGACCTGTTCGCCGGCCAGCAGGGTGGTGTCGCCACCGTCGGTGATCTCGACCTTCTGCAGCATCTGGCGAACGATCACCTCGATGTGCTTGTCGTTGATCTTCACGCCCTGCAAGCGATAGACTTCCTGGATTTCCGCCACGAGGTATTCGGCCAGCGCCTCAACCCCCAGCACTTCCAGGATATCGTGCGGATCGGGCGAACCGCTGATCAGGTTGTCGCCCTTCTTGACCCAGTCGCCTTCCTGGACGTCGATCACCTTCGACTTCGGGATCAGGTATTCCACCGGATCGCCTTCCTCGGGGATGATCGCGATCTTGCGCTTGGCCTTGTAGTCGCGGACGAATTCGATCCGACCCGAAACCTTGGCGATGATCGCATTGTCCTTCGGCTTGCGGGCTTCGAACAGTTCGGCCACGCGCGGCAGACCACCGGTGATGTCGCGGGTCTTGGCGGCTTCGCGGCTGGCGCGGGCCAGCACGTCACCGGCTTCGACCGTCTGACCATCCTCGACCGACAGGGTGGTGCCCGGCGCCATCATGTAGCGCGCGGCTTCACCGCTGGCATCGTCTAGCAGGGTCAGGCGCGGACGCAGGTCTTCCTTCTTCGAGCGGCTGGCCGAACGGTTCTCGGTCACGACGCGGCTCGACATGCCGGTCGCTTCGTCGGTCTGTTCGGTCAGGGTCTTGCCGTCGACGAGGTCCTGATACTTCACCACACCCGACTTTTCGGTGATGATCGGCGTGGTGAAGGGATCCCACTCGGCCAGGCGATCGCCTTCGTTGATGATCGCACCGTCCTCGTGCAGCAGGTGGGTACCGTAAGGCACCTTGTGCATGGCACGCTCACGGCCTTCGCTGTCCATGACCACCACTTCGCCGTTGCGGGCGAGCGACAGGCGCCGGCCGCGCTTGTCAGTGATGGTCGGGATGTCGCGATAGACCACGGTACCGTCGCAGATCGCCTCGAGGTGCGACTGCTCGTTGACCTGCGCCGCACCACCGATGTGGAAGGTACGCATTGTCAGCTGGGTGCCGGGTTCACCGATCGACTGGGCGGCGATAACGCCAACCGCTTCGCCGATGTTCACCGGAGTCCCGCGGGCCAGGTCGCGGCCATAGCAGGTCGCGCAGACGCCCTGTTCGGCTTCGCAGATCAGCGGCGAGCGGATCTTGACGGCCTGGATACCCGTCGCCTCGACCTTGGCGGTCGCCGCTTCGTCGAGCAGGGTGCCCTTGGCCACGATCACGGTGCCGTCCTTGTCGGCCACGTCTTCGGCCAGGGTACGGCCCAGGATGCGCTCGCCCAGCGAGGCAATGGTCGAACCGCCCTGCACGATCGCGCGCATTTCCAGCGCCCGTTCGGTGCCGCAGTCCTCGATCACGACGACGCAGTCCTGCGACACGTCGACCAGACGGCGGGTCAGGTAACCCGAGTTCGCCGTCTTGAGCGCGGTGTCGGCCAGACCCTTGCGGGCGCCGTGGGTCGAGTTGAAGTATTCAAGAACGGTCAGACCTTCCTTGAAGTTCGAGATGATCGGCGTTTCGATGATCTCGCCCGAAGGCTTGGCCATCAGCCCGCGCATCCCGGCCAGCTGCTTCATCTGGGTTGGCGAACCACGCGCACCGGAGTGGCTCATCATGTAGATCGAGTTGACCGGCTTCTGACGACCCGTTTCCGGATCGATCGGGCTGGCCTTGATCTCGTCCATCATGGCGTTGGCCACCTGGTCGCCGCAGCGGCTCCAGGCGTCGATCACCTTGTTGTACTTTTCCTGCTGGGTGATCAGGCCGTCCTGGTACTGCTGCTCATAGTCAGCCACCAGCGCCTTGGTTTCTTCCACCAGGGCCACCTTGCTGTCGGGGATGATCATGTCATCCTTGCCGAAGCTGATGCCGGCCTTGAAGGCGTGACGGAAACCGAGGGCCATGATCGCGTCGGCAAACAGGACGGTGTCCTTCTGGCCGGTGTGACGATAGACCTGGTCGATAACGTCGCCGATTTCCTTCTTGGTCAGCAGGCGGTTGACCACGTCGAAGGGCACGGTGTGGCTCTTGGGCAGGCATTCGCCAATCAGCATGCGGCCTGGAGTGGTCTCGAACCGCTTCATGTACTGGTTGCCCTGCTCGTCGGTCTGCGGCACCCGGGCCGTGATCTTCGAGTGGAGCGTCACCGCCCCGGCATTCAGCGCCTGGTGCACTTCGGCCATGTCGGACAGGATCATGCCCTCGCCCGGCTCGCCTTCGCGGTCCATCGACAGGTAGTACAGACCCAGCACCATGTCCTGCGAAGGCACGATGATCGGCTTGCCGTTGGCGGGGCTGAGGATGTTGTTGGTCGACATCATCAGCACGCGCGCTTCGAGCTGGGCTTCCAGCGAAAGCGGCACGTGGACCGCCATCTGGTCACCGTCGAAGTCGGCGTTGAAGGCCGAGCAGACCAGCGGGTGCAGCTGGATCGCCTTGCCCTCGATCAGCACGGGTTCGAAGGCCTGGATGCCCAGACGGTGCAGCGTCGGCGCGCGGTTGAGCAGCACCGGGTGTTCGCGGATCACCTCGTCAAGGATGTCCCAGACTTCCTTGCGCTCCTTCTCGACCCACTTCTTGGCCTGCTTCAGGGTCATCGACAGACCCTTGGCATCGAGGCGGGCATAGATGAACGGCTTGAACAGCTCGAGCGCCATCTTCTTGGGCAGGCCGCACTGGTGCAGCTTCAGTTCGGGACCGGTCACGATCACCGAACGGCCCGAATAGTCGACGCGCTTGCCGAGCAGGTTCTGGCGGAAGCGGCCCTGCTTGCCCTTGAGCATGTCGGACAGCGACTTGAGCGGACGCTTGTTGGCGCCGGTGATCACGCGGCCGCGGCGGCCGTTGTCGAACAGCGCGTCAACCGCTTCCTGCAGCATGCGCTTTTCGTTGCGGACGATGATGTCCGGCGCGCGCAGCTCGATCAGGCGCTTGAGACGGTTGTTGCGGTTGATGACCCGACGGTAGAGGTCGTTGAGGTCCGAGGTGGCGAAGCGGCCACCGTCGAGCGGCACCAGCGGGCGCAGTTCTGGCGGAATGACCGGCACGACATCGAGGATCATCCATTCCGGGCGATTGCCCGAATCGATGAAAGATTCCACGACCTTGAGGCGCTTGATGATCTTCTTGGGCTTGAGTTCCGACTTGGTGGTCTCAAGCTCCTGCAGCAGGTCGGCGCGCTCCTGCTCGAGGTCGAGGCTCATCAGCATGTGCTTGACGGCTTCGGCCCCGATCCCGGCCGAGAAGGCATCTTCGCCGTACTCGTCCTGGTAATCGTAGAGCTCGTCCTCGCTCAGCAGCTGGTACTTTTCAAGCGGGGTCAGGCCCGGCTCGATCACCACGTAGCTTTCGAAGTAGAGGATGCGCTCAAGCTGCTTGAGCTGCATGTCGAGCAGCAGGCCGATGCGCGAGGGCAGCGACTTCAGGAACCAGATGTGCGCAACCGGCGCGGCCAGTTCGATGTGGCCCATGCGCTCGCGGCGGACCTTGGTCACGGTCACTTCGACGCCGCACTTTTCGCAGACGACGCCCTTGTACTTCATGCGCTTGTACTTGCCGCACAGGCACTCGTAGTCCTTCACCGGGCCGAAGATGCGGGCGCAGAACAGGCCGTCGCGCTCCGGCTTGAAGGTGCGGTAGTTAATCGTTTCCGGCTTCTTGATTTCGCCGAAGGACCACGAGCGGATGCGCTCCGGCGAAGCGAGGCCGATCTGGATCTGGTCGAAGGTTTCGGGCTTCGCCATCTGGTTGGTGAACTTGGTCAGGTCGTTCATTTTTCAGTCCCTTTGAAGGGTGAATCTCTTGGGCGGGGCAGGGTGGGCGAGGCTTGGCGCCCCGCCCGGTCCCGTTACTCCGCGGCCTCCGCGAAATCGTCGTCGCTGTCGTCAGTGAGCGAGGACAGTTCCACGTTGAGACCCAGCGAGCGCATTTCCTTGACGAGCACGTTGAAGCTTTCGGGAATGCCGGCCTCGAAGGTGTCGTCGCCCTTGACGATCGCTTCGTAGACCTTGGTGCGGCCGACCACGTCGTCCGACTTCACCGTCAGCATTTCCTGCAGCGTGTAGGCCGCGCCGTAAGCCTGCAGTGCCCAGACCTCCATTTCCCCGAAGCGCTGGCCACCGAACTGGGCCTTGCCGCCCAGCGGCTGCTGGGTGACGAGGCTGTAGGGGCCGATCGAACGGGCGTGGATCTTGTCGTCGACCAGGTGGTGCAGCTTGAGCACGTATTTGTAGCCCACGGTCACCTTACGGTCGAAGGCTTCGCCGGTACGGCCATCGTACAGCGTCACCTGGCCGCTCTCGTCGAGCCCGGCCTTGCGCAGCATGGCCGTGACATCGGCTTCCACCGCGCCGTCGAACACCGGCGAGCCCATCGGCACACCGCCGCGGACGTGCTCGGCCAGTTCAACGATCTGGTCAGCCGAGCGAGCCTCGATCTCGGCGGAGTAGTTGTCGCCATAGATGTCGAGCAGCACTTCCTTGACCGCTTCCGGCGCCTGGCCGGCCACGGGGTTCGGATTGGCTTCGCGCCAGGCATCGAGCGCAGCACCGATCTTCTTGCCCAGGCCGCGCGCGGCCCAGCCCAGGTGGGTTTCGAAGATCTGGCCGACGTTCATGCGGCTCGGCACGCCCAGCGGATTCAGCACGAAGTCCACCGGGGTCCCGTCTTCGAGGAAGGGCATGTCTTCCGACGGCAGGATGCGGCTGATGATGCCCTTGTTGCCGTGACGGCCGGCCATCTTGTCACCGGGCTGCAGCTTGCGCTTCACCGCGACGAAGACCTTGACCATCTTGAGCACGCCCGGGGCGAGTTCATCACCGCGCTCGAGCTTTTCCTTGCGGTCCTCGAACTTCTCCTGGATCGCCTTGACGGTCGCGTCGTACTGGACCTTGACCGCTTCGAGCTGGCCCTGGACCTTGTCGTCGGCGACGGCGAACTTCCACCATTCGTAACGCTCGACCTCGGCCAGGTTGTCCTCGGTGATCGTTTCGCCCTTCTTGAAGCCCTTGGGTGCAGCTGCGGCGACCTGGCCGATCAGCATGTCCTTGAGGCGGTTGAAGGTCGCACGGTTGAGGATCGCGCGCTCGTCCTCGCGGTCCTTGGCGAGGCGTTCGATTTCCTCGTTCTGGATCGCGCGGGTACGGTCGTCGATCTCGATCCCGTGGCGGTTGAAGACGCGCACGTCGACGATGGTGCCCGAAACGCCCGGCGGCAGGCGGAGCGAGGTGTCGCGCACGTCGCTGGCCTTTTCGCCGAAGATCGCGCGCAGCAGCTTTTCTTCCGGCGTCATCGGCGATTCACCCTTCGGGGTGATCTTGCCGACCAGGATATCGCCCGGGTGCACTTCGGCGCCGATGTAGACGATGCCCGCCTCGTCGAGGTTGCGCAGGGCTTCCTCGCCGACGTTCGGGATGTCGCGGGTGATGTCTTCCGGCCCGAGCTTGGTGTCGCGGGCCATGACCTCGAACTCCTCGATGTGGATCGAGGTGAAGACGTCGTCCTTCACGATGCGTTCGCTGATCAGGATCGAGTCTTCGTAGTTGTACCCGTTCCAGGGCATGAACGCGACGAGCACGTTGCGGCCCAGCGCCAGTTCACCCAGCTCGGTCGAGGGACCATCGGCCAGGATGTCGCCGGCGTTGACCACATCGCCCACCTTCACCAGCGGACGCTGGTTGATGCAGGTCGACTGGTTCGAACGTTCGAACTTCTGCAGGCGGTAGATGTCGACGCCCGACTGGCCGGGTTCGATATCGCCCGAGGCGCGGATCACGATACGGGTGGCGTCAACCTGGTCGACGATCCCGCCGCGCAGGGCGGCAATCGCCGCGCCCGAGTCGCGGGCCACGGTTTCTTCCATCCCGGTGCCGACGAACGGCGCTTCGGCGCGCACCAGCGGCACGGCCTGGCGCTGCATGTTCGAGCCCATCAGCGCGCGGTTGGCGTCGTCGTTTTCCAGGAACGGAATGAGCGAGGCGGCCACCGAGACGAGCTGCTTGGGGCTGACGTCCATCAGCGTGATGTGCTCGCGCGGAGCCATCACGAATTCGCCCGCTTCACGCGCCGAAACCAGCTCTTCCACGAAGGTGCCGTCAGCGTTCAGCTCGGCCGAGGCCTGGGCCACGGTGTGCTTGGCCTCTTCCATCGCCGAGAGGTAAACCACCTCGCCGGTGACCTTGCCGTCGACGATCTTGCGGTACGGGGTTTCGATGAAGCCGTACTTGTTGACGCGGGCGAAGGTCGACAGCGAGTTGATCAGACCGATGTTCGGGCCTTCCGGCGTTTCGATCGGGCAGATACGGCCATAGTGCGTCGGGTGAACGTCGCGCACTTCAAAGCCGGCACGCTCGCGGGTCAGACCACCCGGGCCAAGCGCCGAAACGCGGCGCTTGTGGGTGACTTCCGAGAGCGGGTTGGTCTGGTCCATGAACTGCGAGAGCTGCGAGGAACCGAAGAACTCGCGCACCGCGGCCACGGCGGGCTTGGCGTTGATCAGGTCGTTCGGCATCACGGTCGACACGTCGACCGAGCTCATCCGCTCCTTCACCGCGCGTTCCATGCGCAGCAGGCCGACGCGATACTGGTTTTCCAGCAGTTCGCCGACCGAACGGACGCGGCGGTTGCCGAGGTTGTCGATGTCGTCGACCTCGCCCTTGCCGTCCTTCAGGTTCACCAGTTCCTTGACCACGGCGAGGATATCGTCGGTGCGCAGGGTGGTGACGGTGTCTTCGCACTCCAGCGCCAGGCGCATGTTGAGCTTGACGCGGCCCACGGCCGAAAGGTCATAGCGATCGCCATCGAAGAACAGGCCTTCGAACAGCGCTTCGGCCGTTTCGCGCGTCGGCGGTTCGCCAGGGCGCATGACGCGATAGATATCGGCCAGTGCGTGGTCGCGATCCGGGGCCTTGTCAGCCTTCAGCGTGTTGCGGATCCACGGGCCGGTGTTGATGTGGTCGATGTCGAGCAACTCAAGCTGGTCGATCCCGGCCTTGTCGATCGCCTCGAGGTTTTCCGGCGAGACTTCATCGCCCGCCTCGATCCAGATGCGACCGGTGCTTTCGTCGATCAGGTCGCGGGCCGAATAGCGGCCGAACACTTCCTCGGTCGGGATCAGCAGTTCGGCCAGGCCATCCTTTTCGGCCTTGTTGGCGGCGCGCGGGCTGATCTTGGTGCCGGCGGGGAAGATCACTTCGCCGCTCTTGGCATCGACGATGTCGAAGGCCGGCTTCGCGCCGCGCCAGGCTTCGGCCACATAGGGCAGGCGCCAGCCGCCCTCACCGCGCCGCCAGGTGACGGTCTGGTAGAAGTAGCTGAGGATTTCCTCGTCGCCCAGGCCCAGCGCGTGGAGCAGCGCGGTAACCGGCAGCTTGCGCTTGCGGTCGATACGGACGTTGACGATGTCCTTGGCGTCGAACTCGAAGTCCAGCCACGAGCCGCGATAGGGGATCACGCGGGCGGCGAACAGGAACTTGCCGCTGGAGTGGGTCTTGCCGCGGTCATGATCGAACAGCACGCCCGGCGAACGGTGCATCTGCGACACGATCACGCGCTCGGTGCCGTTGATTATGAAGGTGCCGTTCTCGGTCATGAGCGGCATGTCGCCCATGTAGACGTCCTGCTCCTTGATATCGAGGACCGAACGGGTTTCGGTTTCGGCATCGACCTCGAACACGATCAGGCGCAGCGTGACCTTCATCGGCGCGGCATAGGTGATCCCGCGCTGACGGCACTCGGTGGTGTCGTACTTGGGATCTTCCAGTTCGTAATGGACGAAGTCCAGTTCGCTGGTCCCGGCAAAGTCGCGGATCGGGAAAACCGAGCGCAGGGTCTTTTCGAGGCCCGAGACATAGCCGGTCGCCGGATCGGAGCGCAGGAACTGCTCGTACGATTCGCGCTGAACCTCGATCAGGTTCGGCATCTGCACCACTTCGTGGATGTCGCCGAAGATCTTGCGGATCCGCTTCTTGGCCGAAGCGCCGTTCGACGCAGCGGGGGTCAGGGCCTTTTTCGCCATGGGAGGGTCTTGCCTCTTCAAATGTGCCGGAAAACCGGCGGAAAACTGTGCCACGCGCGGGCGGTGGCTTTCCTCGGCAACGCAAAAAGGCCGCACGGCAAACGCCCCCATTTCGGGAACGGCCCGCAGCGTTTGCGTCGACTTGGAAACCCGGTGCTTCCTTCCCGTGGAGGATCCCCGCGCATGGACCCGCCTTGCTCGAAGCGCCGAGCGAGCGCGCCCCTTAGGCCAAGGCCGCCAAGGTGTCAAACCGCACAGCGGGCGGAGGCCGCGGAATTGCGCCGTTTCGCGGTTCGCTCAAGCCACTTATCGTTTTACGATATTATCGTTTGACAATAAGTCCGACTCGGTTTATTGATTGTCGATATCGAGCATATCGGAGAACAATCAATGACCCGCAAGTCTAACCCCCTCGCCATGGCTCTCGCCGCCGTCTTCACGATTGCCGCGATCTGGCCGCTGACCCTGCCCGCCTCGGCGCAGGAAGCGACCCAGGTGGTCGTCATCGCGCCGCTGGCCTGAGCCGCTGACACAACCCGCTGACAGGGGAACCCCCGCCATGACCCTCTTCGACAAATTCAAATCCGGCGACCCGCTGCTGCTGGCCGCCAAGCTGATCGTCGGCTTCGGCATCGGCATCATGATCTTCGCCATGGTGATGATCGGTATCGGCATGGGCGCGCTTGTTACCGTTGAGCGGGCTGAGCTGATCGCCCAGTTCGCCAAGGTCGGCGCGCCGAAGAACCTCGTCTGGCTGGTGGCTGTGGCACTCGCCCTGGGCTTCGGCCTGCTGTTCCTGGGCGTGCGCTTCCTGCTCGAACTGTTCGGGATCATGGACACGGTCGGCACCGGCGATCCCTTCGCGCCGGAGAACGGCACACGCCTGAGCCGTATGGGCTGGCTGGCGATCGGCGGGCAAGGCGTCGCGCTGGCGCTCAAGGGCGTGGTCAAGGTGCTGGAGCCCTATGCCATCAAGGCCGGCAAGCCGATCGACCTCGAGTTCGATCTCGACATGACGGGTGTGCTGCTGGTGCTGATCCTGTTCATCCTGGCCCGGGTGTTCCGCCACGGCGCCGCGATGCGGGCCGATCTGGAAGGGACCGTGTGATGGCACCTGCTGCAAATGAGCCGACCGCCGGAGACCGTATCGTGATCAAGCTTGACGAACTGCTGCACCAGCGCCGCATGACGCTGACCGAACTGGCCGAGCGGGTCGACATCACCCTTGCCAACCTCTCGATCCTGAAGACCGGCAAGGCCAAGGCGATCCGCTTTTCAACGCTGGAATCGATCTGCGCGGTGCTCGATTGCCAGCCGGGTGACCTGATCGGCTACCAGCCGGACTGATCCAGGTTGAATTGGCCCGAACCGGACCAGCAAGAAGGGCGGCACCATCCCCCGATGTACCGCCCTTCCCTTTGCCCCCGCTGTGGGTCTCTATAACTCAGAAAATGCCGGGCACCAGTCGCCAGCGCGTTTTTTGCATGTAGTCGCGATAGGCCGGATCCTGGCTCAGCAGGCGCTCCTCGGCGAGCAGCCGCAGGATCTGCGCCCACCACCCCAGCGCATAGATCACCAGGTTCACCAGGCTCGGCATCAGCAGGAAGATGCCGATATGGACAAACAGGTAACCGGCATACATCGGGTGGCGGACAAACCGGTACATCCCGTCCTGCTTGATCCCGCGGTTGGCCGGCGCGATCCCGAACGAACGGCGCAGGAACAGCTTGGCCGCGATCTGCACCACGTTGCCAAACAGCACCAGGCCCACCGCCAGCGGGATCAGCGCATCCCACGTAGTGGGCGCGGGCACGATCAGCAGCGGCGCATAGGTAGCCGTGGCCGCCAGCAGCCAGTCGCCCAGCCGCATCGAAATCTTTTCGGTCGGGCGGCGCAGCAGGACGAAGATCACCACGCTGGTTTCCGCCAGCATCACCAGCGGCGCGAAGGGATTGCTCGCTTCATAGACCCGGTGTGCCAGCAGCGCCCAGAGCAGGACGATGGTGACCTGTTCGGCCCGATCAAGCCGGCGCGGGGTCAGCCAGGCGGGCGGACCCTTGCTGGCGGTAGTCTGGTCGAGCGAGGCATGCATCGGCTGATCAATCCTGGGCAGCGTCCCGATAAGGACATTCACCTAGTCTGATCGCAGGGTATGGTTAAGAATGGCTTAGCGCCGGGCCAGCCCTAGGTCGCAGCCGTGACGCGGGGCTGCGGCGGCGCGGCGCCCGTGCGCCAGCCGAGCCAGGTCACCAGTGCCCCCGCCGCGATCCCGGCGCTGATCGTCAGTGGCAGCGGGATCTGCGCATAGGTGCCAAACCAGGGGCCAAGCTGCGGGATAAATGGGGCATACCACATGACCACGCCCTGCACCGCCGTGAAGGCGGCCGCCAGCAGCCAGGGCAGCCCATGCTTGCGATGCATGGCATAGAGCGCCAGGGCAAAGGCGGTGGCGATCAGATCCGAGATCAGGATCGTATCCTGCACTTCCTGCGGCCCGGTGCTGCCGATCACGTTCAGCCAGGGCAGGTATTCCGGCAGCACCCGCGAAAACGGCGATTCAAACAGGATGATCGGGCTCGCCAGCATGAAGCCGGCGTGCAGGCGAACATTGCGGCGGTGCTTCAGCGCCAGATAAAACAGCGTCAAGTAAGCCGCGATCGCGATGAAAGTGCCGATCCCGAACGACGGGTTATTGTGCAGCGCGAAGGGGCTCTTGGCGGCGATATAGCCCTGGGCCGAGACGTCGACGATCATCATGAAGCCCGCGATCAGCAGCGGGAACAGCACGAAGCTGGCCAGTCCCAGCTGACGATGCAGGTCATTCCGGCGACGCTGGATGGCCACTTGCTGGACGATCAGCAGGATCAGCCAGATCGACGAGGTGATCGCATGAACGTGGAACGCGATGGGCACCTTGCCGATCGGGGCCCAATAGCTGGCCCAGAAGCCCAGCAGCACGGTCAGCAAGACGAAACCCACGAAATATGGCGCGTGACGATAAGGCATCGGACAGTCTCCCCGCTGTCGATGCGACCCGGCTCGAAGCCTAACACATTGCCTGCCGCCGGTCCAATTCGGCCGAATTGCTTGACTCGCGCGTCAATCCCGCTAATGGCCCGCCCCGACCGCCGCCTTCGGGCTGTGCGTCATCCGTCCGAGACAGCTGCTGCCGGTTTCCGGCTTAATCCGCAGCCTAGACGGGGACAGAGATATTCCGGCAGCCGCAAGGCTGCGCGGCCGTGCCGTTTCACGAACCGGCACACCTCCTTCCCCATCACGGACTCGCCCGTGCCGGCTCGCCGGCATGGACAACGTAGCCGATCGTCCGGGTCTTCCGGGCGGTCAATTGTGACGCCGCACGGTATTTCCGTGCGGTAACACGTGAAGGAGTAAGCATGGATCGTTCGCAGAAAGCCGACGCGGTCGCAGCGCTGAACGCAACCTTCAACGAGGTTGGCGTGGTGGTAGTCACCCGCAACCGTGGCATGACCGTGGCCCAGACCACGGCCCTGCGCGTGAAGATGCGGGAAAGCGGTGCATCGTTCAAGGTTTCCAAGAACAGTCTTGCCAAGCTTGCCATCGCAGACACGAACTATGCCGGGATTGGTGACCTGCTCACCGGTCCGGTGGCGCTGGGGACTTCGGTCGATCCGGTTGCCGCGGCAAAGATCATCGTCGAATTCGCCAAGACCAACGACAAGTTGGAAATCGTTGGCGGCGCGATGGGTTCGCAGGTCCTCGACGAAGCCGGTATCCGCGCACTTGCCGCGATGCCGTCGCTCGACGAACTGCGCGCCAAGCTGATCGGCCTGGTCCAGGCACCGGCGACCAAGATCGCCCAGGTTGTCACGGCCCCGGCAGGCAAGCTGGCCCGCGTCTTTGGTGCCTACGCCAAGGAAGCCGCATAAGACTGATCAAACGTTTTGCCGGACCAGACACTTCAAGCCGAAGGGTCCGGTAGCCATCAAATTGTGGAGTGAAACATCATGGCCGATATCGCCAAGCTCGTTGAAGAACTTTCGAAGCTGACCGTCCTGGAAGCCGCTGACCTCGCCAAGGCTCTGGAAGAAGCCTGGGGCGTCTCGGCTGCTGCCGCCGTTGCCGTGGCTGCTGCCCCGGCCGCCGCTGCTGAAGCGGTTGAAGAAAAGACCGAATTCGACGTCATCCTGACCGGCGACGGCGGCAACAAGATCGCCGTCATCAAGGAAGTCCGCGCGATCACCTCGCTCGGCCTGACCGAAGCCAAGGCGCTGGTGGAAGCCGCTCCGAAGGCGATCAAGGAAGGCGTGTCGAAGGCCGAAGCCGAAGACATCAAGGCCAAGATCACCGCTGCTGGCGGCACCGTCGAAGTCAAGTAAGCTTCGACTCCGGTCTTGCCGGATCAAGATCAAGGGCGGCTCCCCACGGAGCCGCCCTTTTTCGTTCAGGCGCCGGTCCCGCCCCGGGCAGCACTGGATTGCGCCACCAGATTCTGCTGCAGCTGCTGATAGATGCCCAGCCGGTCCGTGATCTGCCAGTGCCCGGTCAGGCGCAGGTCCCGGTCAAAGCCATAGACCGTCGCGCCCGACATGCGGACAGTCCGCCCGGTCGCGGGAAACCCGGGCAGATCGCCACAATGCGTGGCGCTCCACAGCCTGGTCATCACCACGCTGTCGCCTTCGGCGATCAAGGCCTGGATATCGAAGCGCTGGTCGGGAAATGCGGCCCGCGATTTTTCCACGCGATCCTTGAAACCCACCCGGTCCAGGGCTTGCCCGTCCCACGGATCACCCGGATCGTGGTGGATGGTGTAGGTGTCGGCCAGATGGTCATCAACAGCATCAAGATCGCCGTTGTCCCAGACCCGGCTGATAAAGTCCGTCAGCTGGCCTTTTCGCGAAATCAACGGCATCATTCCTGCTCCTGTGTTGGTGCATCCTGCGCAAGGTGCAGGGCATATGCTGCAAGGTCTGGCGGCCAGGCCGCGATCCGGTCGGCAAACCCGCCAATATCACCGGCAAACAGAGCCCTGATCGCCTCTTCGTAACCCGGCAAATCTCCCGCGAGCGCCGCGAGGAAACGATAAACCCGCTCCTGCGCAGCCTTCGAGCGGGACTGCCCGCCATCGTTCCGACGCGCCTCGTCGACCAGCCGGCGAAGCGCTTGCGAAGCGCCGCCCGGCTGCGCCGCCAGCCATTCCCAATGGCGCGGCAGCAGTGTCACCTCGCGCGCGGTCACCCCCAGCCGGGGCCGGCCGCGTGGCCGCCCATGCGGCCGCCCGGCCAGGTCTTTGTCCGCATCGCGCCCAACAGGGGCCAGCCGGGCCAGCACTTCGGCGTCGGTGCCACGCAGATCCAGATCGATCACCCGTCCGGTCGCATCATCGAACACCAGCACCGGATCCTCGCTGGCGCAGGCCTTGATGGTCAGTGCCACCTCGCCCAGCAGACCGCTGGCGATGCGGCGATGTCCGGCAAAGGCGGTGCAGGGCGTCGTTGGCGGGGCTGAAGTCGGCGTGCTCATGGTCGATATATTTACCCGGGTGAATTATTTCCTGTCAATATACCCGGATAATATTATTAGGCCCGGCACGACGAATCATCGGGCGGCAGGAGCGCCAGCGACCATGAAACATGACAAGCGAAAGGCCGCGGTGGCTGCCTACAAGGAGCGCAAGGTCGAAAGCGGCATCTATGCAATCCGCTGCCCCGCCGCGGGCCGTGCCTGGGTCGGGATCGCGCCCGATCTGGCCACGATCAGGAACCGGCACTGGTTCACGCTCCGCAATGGCAGCCACCCTGCCGCAGCCTTGCAGGCAGCCTGGGCCGCGCATGGCGAAGCCGGCCTCTTGTTCGAAATCCTCGAGCGGATCGACGACGAGATTGGCGGCTTCACCCGCGAATGCCTGTTGAAGGAGTTACTGGCGGAATGGGCGGCAAGGCTTGTTGCCGACCGCCTGTAACCCCGCCAGCCAACCGCCAGCCCGGCTTACTTCAGCGTCTTCATGTAGGCGATCAGCTCGGCCCGCTTGGCCGGATCCTTCAGCCCGGCATAGGACATCTTGGTGCCCGGGACCATTTTCATTGGCGCTTCCAGCCACTTGTCGAGCGTCGCATCGTCCCAGGTCAGGCCCGAAGCCTTCAGCTTTTCGGAAAAGGCAAAGCCCGGGATTTCGCCAGCCTTGGTGCCATAGACCCCGTGCAGGCTCGGCCCGATCCCGTGCTTGCCGGGCTCGACCGCATGGCAAGCAGCGCACTGGGCATAGGCGGCCGGCTTTGCTCCGGCAGCCGCAGCCACAGTCGCCGTCGGGCTGGCCGCATCTCCTGCCGGAGCCGAGGTTGCGGCTGAATCTCCCGTCGAGGCCTGCTCGGGCGGGGCGCCCCCGCAAGCGGCAAGAGCCAGCGCCAGGGCTGCGGTTAGGGCCTGCCTGCTATGCTTGAACATCATCGTTCCCTCCTTGGCCTGGCCATCGGGCCGGGCAGCGCTAGTCGCATCTTGCGGCCGCACCTTATCTCCGAGCGGGTCGCAGGTGTAGTGCAGAGGTCGCATTATCCCATGCAGGAGTTGCAAGCCTGCGCAGCGACCCGGTTGTCTGCAGCATGTCGCTTGCCGATAAATCCCTTGGCCGAAACAGCTTGCGCGCCTATCCGGGCCGACCGCATGGCACACGATCCCGCCCTCAACCCATGGCGCACCGAACTGGGCGCAACGCTGCGGCTGGCCTTGCCGCTGGCGGCGACAAACCTGTTGCAGATGCTGATCCATGCGGTGGACGTGATCTTCATCGCCCGCCTTGGCGACCAGCCGCTGGCCGCATCAAGCCTGGGGCTTGCCATTTTCGGCCTGACCATGTGGGGGATGACCGGCTTGACTGGCGCCTGTGCTCCGCTGATCGCCGCCGAACTCGGTCGCCGTCGCCACTCGGTGCGCGAAGTACGCCGCACGGTAAGGATGGGCCTGTGGGTCTCGGTCGGCTTCGGGCTGGTCGGCATGGGCATCGGCTTTGCGGGCGAGGCGATCCTACTCGCCACCGGGCAGGACCGGCAGATTGCCGCGCTGTCGGGCGATTTCCTGACGATCCTGTCGTGGGCGATGATCCCGATGATCATGGCCAGCGTGTTCCGCATCTTCGTCGCCGCGCTGGGCAAGCCGGCCTATGCCACGGCGATCACCCTGCTGGCGCTGGGCACCAACGTCTTCGGCAACTGGGTGCTGGTCTTCGGCAACCTCGGCGCTCCGGCCTTGGGCCTGGAAGGCTCGGCCCTGTCGAGCGTGATCACTTCGCTGGCCATGCTGGCGGCCTATGTCGTGGTGATCGGGCGCGACCGGCAGTTGCGGCGCTATCGCATCTTCGGGCGCTGGTGGCGCCCGGAATGGCAGCGGTTGAAGCAGATCATGGTGATCGGCACCCCGATCGCGCTGACCGTGCTGGCCGAAGGCGGGCTGTTCAGCGGCGCGGCGCTGCTGATGGGCCGGATCGGAGAGACCGAGCTGGCCGCGCATACGCTGGCGCTGAACCTGGCGGCGCTGGCCTTTCAGATTCCCTTCGGCATCGCCCAGGCGGCGACGATCCGGGTGGGCTATCATTATGGTGCCGGTGATCGCGCCGCGGCAGGCCGCGCCGGATGGAGCGCGATGGGCCTGTCCATGATCATCATGGGCAGCACGGCCAGCGTGATGGTGCTGGCGCCGCACTTCATCCTGGGGCTCTATGTCGATCCCGCTGCGGCCCAGAATACGGCGATGGTGGCCTTCGCGGCGCAATACCTGATGATCGCCGCCGCGTTCCAGCTGTTCGACGGGGCCCAGGCCGTGGCTGCCGGGGCACTGCGTGGGTTGCAGGACACCCGCACGCCGATGGTCATTGCCGTGTTCGGGTACTGGGCGATCGGCTTCGTCACCGCGATCTGGCTGGGCTTCTATACCCCGCTCGAAGGGATCGGCGTGTGGCTGGGGCTGGCGGTGGGCCTGGTCGTGGTGGCAGCACTGCTGACCTGGCGCTGGCACTGGCGCGAACGGCTGGGCCTGCTGCCGGCCTGACAAGCAATTTTTCGCGCAGACTCCGCTTGACGCCCCATGGGCGCGCACCCATATGCGCCCCGCTGGCACTCTCCAGGGGGGAGTGCCAATCGACATCGTATCAACGCAAAAGGGAGTAAACCCCATGGCATTCCGTCCGCTGCACGATCGCGTGCTCGTGCGCCGCGTAGAGGCTGAAGAAAAGACCGCCGGCGGCATCATCATCCCTGACAGCGCCAAGGAAAAGCCGGCCGAGGGCGAAGTTGTTGCCGTTGGCGCCGGGACCAAGGCCGAAGACGGCAAGGTCACCCCGCTCGACGTCAAGGCGGGTGACCGCGTGCTGTTCGGCAAGTGGTCGGGCACCGAGGTCAAGCTCGATGGCGAAGACCTGCTGATCATGAAGGAATCGGACATCCTCGGCATCATCGGCTGAGGCATGTTTTTCCGCTCTGGACAGTGGTCCAAGCGGTCCAAGTGTAGATAAACCATTGATCGAAGGAACAGCATAATGGCTGCCAAGGACGTAAAATTCGGCCGCGACGCGCGTGAGCGCATTCTCGCCGGCGTCGACATTCTCGCCAACGCGGTGAAGGTCACCCTGGGCCCCAAGGGCCGCAACGTGGTGATCGACAAGAGCTTCGGCGCTCCCCGCATCACCAAGGACGGTGTTTCGGTCGCCAAGGAAATCGAACTGAAGGACAAGTTCGAGAACATGGGCGCCCAGATGCTGCGCGAAGTCGCCAGCAAGGCCAACGACGCTGCCGGTGACGGCACCACCACCGCCACCGTGCTGGCCCAGGCAATCGTGCGCGAAGGCATGACCTCGGTCGCCGCCGGCATGAACCCGATGGACCTGAAACGCGGCATCGACCTCGCCGTGACCAAGGTCGTCGAAGACCTCAAGGCCCGTTCGACCCCGGTGGCCGGCTCGGCCGAAATCGCCCAGGTCGGCATCATTTCGGCCAATGGCGACAAGGAAGTCGGCGAGAAGATCGCCGAAGCCATGGAAAAGGTCGGCAAGGAAGGCGTGATCACCGTGGAAGAGGCCAAGGGCCTCGAATTCGAACTCGATGTCGTCGAAGGCATGCAGTTCGACCGCGGCTACCTCTCGCCTTACTTCATCACCAACCCCGAAAAGATGACCGTGGAACTGGATAACCCCTATATCCTGATCCACGAGAAGAAGCTGTCGAACCTGCAGTCGATGCTGCCGGTGCTCGAAGCCGTCGTCCAGTCGGGCCGTCCGCTGCTGATCATCGCCGAAGACATCGAAGGCGAAGCGCTGGCCACCCTGGTGGTCAACAAGCTGCGCGGTGGCCTCAAGGTTGCCGCCGTCAAGGCGCCGGGCTTCGGCGATCGCCGCAAGGCCATGCTGCAGGATATCGCGATCCTCACCGCCGGTGAGATGATCAGCGAAGACCTGGGCATCAAGCTGGAATCGGTCACGCTCGGCATGCTGGGGCAGGCCAAGAAGGTCTCGATTGACAAGGACAACACCACGATCGTCGATGGCGCCGGTTCGGCTGACGACATCAAGGCCCGGGTCGAACAGATCCGCGCCCAGATCGACACCACTTCGTCGGACTATGACCGCGAGAAGCTGCAGGAACGCCTGGCCAAGCTGGCTGGCGGGGTTGCCGTGATCAAGGTTGGCGGTGCCACCGAAGTCGAAGTGAAGGAGCGCAAGGACCGCGTCGACGACGCCCTCCACGCCACCCGCGCCGCGGTGGAAGAAGGCATCGTTCCGGGCGGCGGCACGGCGCTGCTCTATGCCACCAAGGCCCTCGAAGGCCTGAAGGGCGCCAACGACGACCAGACCAAGGGCATCGACATCGTGCGCCGCGCGATCATGGCCCCGCTGCGCCAGATCGCCGAAAACGCCGGTCACGATGGCGCGGTCGTTTCGGGCAACCTGCTGCGCGAAGGCGATCAGAACCAGGGCTTCAACGCCGCGACCGACACCTATGAGAACCTCAAGGCGGCCGGCGTGATCGACCCGACCAAGGTCGTGCGCACCGCCCTGCAGGACGCCGCCTCGGTGGCCGGTCTGCTGATCACCACCGAAGCCGCGATCTCGGAACGCCCGGATGACAAGCCGGCCATGCCGGCGATGCCGGGCGGCGGCATGGGCGGGATGGACTTCTAAGTCCAACCACCTGCCAAGGCACAAGGGGGCCGGAGGGAGCAATCCTTCCGGCCCTTCTGCTTATGGCGTCCGCGCTCCGCCATGCTCAAGTTCATGCAGGATCGTATCGCGCAGCCGGGCCGCGGGCGGGCTGAGCACCGGGGTTTCGATCAGGGCCACTTCAAGGTCCGCGAGGGTCGGCAGGCCATGATCGTCAAGCACGGCCAGGTCCGCGGGCACCATGTCGCGTGGCAGCACGGCGATGCCCAGGCCGGCACGCAGGGCCGCGTGGTTGCCCGCCAGCGAGGCGCAACTGTAGGCGACGCGCCAGGTCTGGCCAGCCGCATCGAGCGCCTGAACCGCGCGCTGGCGGAGCACACAGGGCCGGGGCGAGCAGACCAGCGGCAGCGGCATGCCAACGGGCGGCAGAACAAAGGGCGAGGCGGCGGCCCAGACCAGCGGCTCGCGCCAGACTCGCCGCCCGGTGGCCGGACCGGTCGGCTCGCGCTTGATCAGGACGAGGTCCAGCTCGCCAGCGCCGAATCGGTCAAGCAGCGGCAGGGTGAGCTCGCAGGTTACTTCCAGCGACACGCCGGGATGGGCGCGAGAAAAGCCGGCCAGCAGGCGCGGCAGGCGGGCCGTGGCAAAGTCTTCGGGCACGCCCAGCCGCACGAGGCCGTTCAACTGCGGTTCGCGCGCGCGGGCCACCAGCTCGTCGTTCAGCGCCAGCAGCCGCCGGGCCTGGTCGAGTACCAGTTCGCCCTCCACGGTCAGGGCCACCGCGCGTGGGGTACGATCGAGCAGTCGCACGCCAAGCTGCGCCTCCAGCCGCTTGAGCTGCAGCGAGATCGCCGACTGGCTGCGGAGCAGGCGCTGCCCAGCGGCGGTAAAGCTGGCGGTTTCGGCTACGGCCACGAAGGCGCGCAGGCAGTCGGGATCGAGGTTGGGCTGCATGATTACGTTTTGTAATAGATGAGCTGCGTTTAATCAATTTGCGGAATTGAACCGTCACCGCCACTTGCGCCCCAGGCAAACCCCAGGAGCAAGACCCATGGCCACCATCGCCCCCACCCCGCAGACCGGCACCGCCAATCCGGTCCAGCCACCCGTTGCCACGATCGCTATCGCCCATGGCGACGGGATCGGCCCCGAGATCATGGACGCCACCCTGCGCGTGCTCGATGCGGCCGGTGCACGGCTGCACTGCCTACCGCTCGAACTGGGCGAGGCGGTCTATCTGGCTGGCAACAGCGCGGGGATCACGGCCGAGGGTTGGGATACGATCACCCGGGCCGACGCAATCCTGAAGGCCCCGATCACCACCCCGCTGGGCAGCGGCTACAAGAGCCTCAACGTCACCCTGCGCAAGACGCTGGGCCTGTTCGCCAATGTCCGGCCCAGCCGCGCCTATACCCCCTTCGTGCCGACGCTGGACGTGGTCATCGTGCGCGAGAACGAGGAAGACCTCTACGCCGGGATCGAGCATCGCCAGACCGAAGAGGTCTATCAGTGCCTCAAGCTGGTCAGTCGCCCCGGCTGCGAGCGGATCGTGCGCCACGCCTTCGAGTTCGCGCGGGCCAACGGCCGCCGCAAGGTCACCTGCCTGACCAAGAGCAACATCATGAAGCTGACCGACGGCCTGTTCCAGCAGGTCTTCGCCGAGATCGGCCGCGACTATCCCGAGATCGAGCAGGATCACATGATCATCGATATCGGCGCCGCGCGGCTGGCGGCGCGGCCGCAAGACTTCGACGTGGTCGTCACTTCCAACCTCTATGGCGACATCGTTTCCGACATCGTCGCCGAAGTCGCGGGCTCGGTTGGGCTGGGCGCTTCGGCCAACATTGGCCTGCGTAGCGCCATGTTCGAGGCGATCCACGGTTCGGCACCAGACATCGCCGGCCGCGGGATCGCCAACCCTTCGGGGCTGCTGCTGGCTGCGGTGATGATGCTGGTCCATCTTGGCCAGAACGGCGTGGCCGAGCGGATCCACAACGCCTGGCTGCGGGCAATCGAGGATGGCATCCACCCGGCCGACATCCATCGCCCCGGCCAGTCGTTGGAACTGGCGGGTACGGAACGGTTTGCCGATGCGGTAATCGAGCGGCTAGGCCAGCTGCCGGTGCAGCTTGAGCCGGTGCGCTATGCGGCGGCGCCTGCCCAGCCGACCACTTCCGCCACGCCGCTTGTCCAGCCTACCAGCGTGAAGGCCACAAAGACCCTCGACGGGATCGACGTCTTCGTCTGCGCGCGGACCAGCCCCGACGAGCTGGCCGCACAGCTCCAGGCCGCAGTGGGCGCGCTGGTGCCGCTGGCGATGATCACCAATCGCGGGGTCAAGGTCTGGCCCGCCGGCCATGCCGAAACGCTGTGCACCGATCATTGGCGCTGCCGGTTCCAGCCTGCGGCCGGCAAGGCCTTCAACCCGGCAATGGCGGTCGAACTGCTTCGCCGCCTGGCCGCGGCGGGGATCGAATTCGTCAAGACCGAACAGCTCTACCGGTTCGATGGTGTTCCGGGCTATTCGCTCGGGCAAGGCCAGTAAACGGCTCCTCGAACCGGGCCGCAGGCAGCAAATTACGCAGTTTCCCGCAGGCAGGGGGCAACTCGTCGCGCGATGGATGGACGGCTGGGCTGCGTTAGCCATTCTATAACCATGTTTGGGTTATCGCTGATCCGGTGAAGAAACCGCGTTTCTCTCGCCTGCTGGCCACCTTGGCCATGGCCTCCGCGCTGGCACTGCCAGCCGGGGCGGCCCGCGCCGACAGTTTCGAGAGCGAGTTCGACAAGCTGTTCGGCACCGAGAAGCGTGCCCCGCGCCCGGCTCCGGCTCAAGCTCCGGTCCGCCCGTTTGTCGCCCCGGCCAGTCCCGGTTTCAGCAGCTTCAGCGGCAGTCTGGAAGAGGCTGTGGCTACCCTGGCCAACGGGGCACAGGGACGGATCGGCGTGGCGGCGATGGACCTGTCCACCGGCCGCAGCGTTTCGATGCTGGGCGACCAGCCGTTCCCGATGGCCAGCACCAGCAAGATCGCGATCGTGGCGACCTATCTGGACCTGGTCGACCAGGGCAAGTTCAAGCTGGATGATCGCTTTCCGCTGATGATCCCGCAACGCTCGGCCCGGTTCTCGAGCACGGCGGCCCCGGTCAGGCCCGGTGCCATGCTGACTGCGCAAGGGCTGATCGAGCTGGCAATCACCCGCAGTGACAACCCGGCCACCGATGCCCTGCTGGCGGCGGTTGGCGGCCCCGCTGCGGTCAACCGCTGGATCCAGCGCGCGGGCCTGTCAGGCATGCGGCTCGATCGCGATATCGCGACGCTGGTGCGTGACGATGGCGAATTCAACCCGGCCACGACGGTCGACCTGCGCGACAGCGCGACCCCGCTGGCCATGGTCCAGCTGCTGTCAGGGCTGTACCAGGGCCGCTGGCTGAGCCGGTCGAGCCGGGCAGTGCTGATCGGCGCAATGGAACGCTGCGTCACCGGCAGGCGCCGCCTGCCCGCCATGCTGCCGGAAAACACCCGCGTGGCGCACAAGACTGGCACGCTCAACAACACGTCGAGCGATGTGGGCATCATCCACACCCCCGACGGTCGCGCGATTGCCATTGCCGTCTATGTCACCGGCCAGGGCAGCCGCGCCAACCGCGACCTGCGGATCGCCTCGATCAGCCGCGCGGTCTATGACGGTTACCTGACCGAAAGCTCCAGCCTGCGCCGCACCGCGTCGCGCTGATTCCCTGACATCGCTGATCTGGCGCAGCTACTGCAATTGCCGCATCGCGCGCGCCATTGAAAAGGCGCGCAAGGTTGCCCCTGCGCGCCTTCCCCCTCTCCCCAGAAGGGTATCCTAGAACTCGATGCTGGCCCGCGCGTAGAGGTAACGGCCGTTGAAGCCGAAGGGCGAGAAGATCGAGAACGGAATGTACTGCTGGTTGGCCGGATAGACCCCGCCGATCGCCGCCGGACGCGCGCCAAACGGCGAGCGATCCGGATAGACATCGAACAGGTTGTCGGCACCGATCGCGAAGCTCAGGCGCTCCATCGGCTTGACCCGAAGTTCGAGGTCCGTGATCCACTTGGCCCGCAGGAAGATATCGTCCGGGCCATAGGCGGTCAGCGGATCGCCGGCGGTCGGATTGGCCGAACCCGGCGACACCACCTTGCCATAGCGGGTCGAGCGGGCGGTCAGACCGAAGATGCCAACATCGCCATCGAGGCTCAGCACCACCTTGTCACGCGGCTGGCCTTCGGTGAAGCGGATGCCTTCGACGCGGCCGAACAGGATCAGGCCGGGGATCGTGGCGAGCGGACCGAGGTCGTTCTTGCGGGCCAGGATCTTCTGCGTGTTGTAGTTGTAAGCGGCGGTCAGCGTCCACTTGCCCACGCCCTCGACCGGCAGGCGCCAGTTGAGCACGGCATCGACACCCTGGGTGCGGGTGTTGAGGCCGTTGATGAAGAACCGCGCGGCACCGACCGAGTTGAACCCGTTGGCATCGAGCACGGCCTTGACCGCGGCATTGACCGCGGCCGTCCCGCTACCGGCAGCACCGAGGTTCTCGGTCAGCACGATCCGGTCGTTGATGCGGATGTTGTAGTAGTCGACCGTCAGCGTCAGGCCCGAAACCGGGTTGGCGGTGAAGCCGGCCGAGAGGTTGAACGACTTCTCGGCCTTGAGGTCCTTCGAGCCCAGCGCGCGGGCCACCGGGCTGCCCACCGCCACCGTCGAGATATCGACCGGGACCCCGGCGATGAAGTTGGTCGAGGTGGTGGTAAAGAACTGCTGGTGCAGCGACGGGGCGCGGAAGCCGTTCGAGATCGAACCACGCAGCGCAAAGCCATCGACGAACTCGTACCGAGCGGCGAACTTGCCGGTCAGCGTGCTGCCGAAGTCGGAGAAGTGCTCATAACGCGCTGCGGCGGTGGCGGTAAAACCATCGGCCACTTCGGCATCAAGCTCGACATAGCCGGCCACGTTGCTGCGGCGGGCATGGGTTGCGCTGGTGGCCGGGATACCCGGGAAGCCCTGGGCACCAGCGGGCGCGGCCCGGCCCGGGAAACTGCAGATCCCGGTGCCAGCGTTGAACACGCCCTGCTGCGAAGCGCAGAACGCCGAGTTGGTGGCAAACGAAGCCCGGAACATCGGCCCGGTGGCCCACGACTGGGTTTCGCCCGGACGGATCTTGAATTCCTCGTTGCGGTACTCCGCACCGAAGGCGACGGTCAGCGGACCCGCAAAACCGACATCGAATTCGCGGCTCAGGTCAAGGTTGGCCAGGAGGTGGCGATAGGACAGGCCACCGGCATCGAAGGCGCGCTGGGTGGCCGGGCCGAAGCTGGTGTTGACCGAACCTTCGACGCGGTAGTCGAAGTTGTTCTTGCCCCAGGTCAGCGAGGCGTCGGCATTCCATTCACCCGAAGTGGTGCGCAGGCCCGTGGTCCAGGCGCGGTCGGTCAGATCCGACTGGATGAAGGGCAGGAAGCCGTCCGGGGTCAGACCGACGAAGTTGGCGTTGTTCGGCGTGTCGCTGGGCAGCAGGACCGCGAAGTTCCGATTCGCGGCGGCATTGGCCTGGCGATAGTTGGCGGCCGACAGCGAATCGCGCTGGTTGAAGCTGCCAAAGCTGTAAAGCTCCAGGCTGTCGCCGATCGGCATGGCCATGTTGGCGAACAGGATGAAATCGTCGGCCTTGGGATCGCCGAAGCGGAACTGCAGGCGGTTGAAGGTGATCTCGCGCGGATCCCAGGTGGTCGGGGTCGGACGGATGTAGTTCGGACGCAGATCGTGGCCCTGGCGGTTGGTAAAGCCGCGGCGGCGATATTCGGCGGTGAAGTTGATGTAACCGCCCTCAACCCCGAAGAAGGGCAGGCCGATATTGGTGGCAACCGAATAGCTCTCCCCGTCGCGGGCCTTGCGCTCACCATCGGTGGTGGCGAGGAAATAGCGGTTATCGGTCGGATCGAGCGAAGGCGCGCCGCCGGTCAGCGCCAGGCCGGTGACATTGGCGACGCCGCTGATCGTGGTGTCGTACTTGCCATAGCTGATCGAAGCCCGGCCGCCTTCGCTGGCATTCTTGAGGCGGATGTTGACCACCCCGGCAATCGCGTCGGAACCGTACTGCGAGGAAGCGCCATCACGCAGCACTTCGATCCGGTCGATCGCCAGCGCGGGGATCGAGTTCATGTCGACCGCCGCAGAACCGCGCCCGACCGTGCCATTGATGTTGAGCAGAGCCGAAACGTGACGGCGCTTGCCATTGACCAGCACCAGCGTTTGGTCCGGGCCAAGGCCGCGTAGCGTGGCCGGGCGCAGCGCGTCGGACCCGTCGGCAATGGCCGGCTGCGGGAAGTTGAAGCTGGGCACCAGCTTGTTGAGGATCTTGTTGGTTTCGACCTGGCCGCCTTCGGTCAGGGTATCGCCCGACAGGACGTCGACCGGAACCGGCGAGTCCTCAACCGTGCGGGCGGTCGATCGCGTACCGGTAACGATAATCACCTGCTCGTCGGCACCATCGGCCGCCGTGTCTTGCGCCAGGGCCGGCGCGGCGAGCGGGAGGGCGGAAAGCGAAGCCAGAAGGCTCAGACGGATTGTCGATCGCATGCAAATTCCCCGGTTGGGCCGGGCGCGTCCAACCAGCGCCACGGCAATATTGTCGCAGCTTTTAAGCCATCACCGCATGAATCCAACCATTGGCAACGTTCTATCGGCAATTTCGCTTATGGTTGTGGCTTGCCGGTCACGCTCCGCTACTTGGCGAACAGCGCCCGGCGCGGGCCGAGATAGCCGAACAGGTAGGCCCCCACCTTGCGCATCTGGATTTCCTCAGCGCCCTCGGTGATCCGATAGCGGCGGTGATGGCGATAGATGTGCTCGAACGGCTTGTGCCGCGAATAGCCAATCCCGCCATGCACTTGCATGGCCCGGTCGGCTGCCTCGCAGACCAGCCGGTTGGCCCAGTAATTGCACATCGAGACCTTGTCGGAGATGGTCTTCTCGACCATCTCGTGCGGCATGTTGTCCATGTCCCAGGCGGTCTTGTAGATCAGCAGGCGCAACATCTCGCACTGGGTGGCCAGCTCCACCAGCGGAAACTGGATGCCCTGGTTGCGCGCCAGTTCCTCGCCAAAGGGCTTGCGCTCGCGCGCATACTTCACCGCTTCCTCGACACAATAGGTCGCCGCGCCCAGGGAGCTGGCGGCCTGGCGGATGCGGTTCTGGTGGACGAAGCTCTGCGCCAGCGCGAGCCCCAGCCCTTCCTGGCCCAGGATCGCGCTGTCGGGCACCCAGACGTTGTTGACGCTCAGCCGCGGGTGATCGGTCGGCATGTTGAAGGTCCAGAGGTACTCCTCGATCTCCAGCCCCGGCGTGGGATTGGGGACGAGGAAGCAGGTGATGCCGCGCGCGTCGCCATCCTTGCCCTCGGTCCGCGCGAACATGGCGCAATGGGTGGCCACATGCATGCCGGTGATCCACATCTTGCGCCCGTCGATCCGCCAGCCCGACACCCCGTCGCGGGTTTCGCGCACCGCCCGGGTTTCCATGTGAGTTGCGTCGGAGCCATGGTCGGGCTCGGTCAGGCCGAAGGCCACGCGGCGCTTGCCCTCGAACCCGCCGAGGATGAATTCCTGTTTCTGCTCTTCGGTGCCCCACTGTTCGAACATGGCGACGAAGGGAAAGTTGCCGACGATCGAATGCTCGTTCTGCAGATCGTTGTGCAGCCCCAGCCCCTGGCGGGCGAAGTGATCGCGGATCACCGCCATCCACAGGTTCGAGCCATCCTTGCCGCCATACTTCTTGGGCGCGGAAAAGCGCCAGTGCCCGGCCTTGTCGGCCCGGCGCCGGGCCTCACCCAGCAGCGCTTCCCATTCGTGGCGCGGCAGGCCGCCGTTCTCGAAATCGGTCCGCGCCCATTCGCGGCGGTGATCGAAGAAGCGGATGTTGTCATCCTGCTGCTCGAGCGGCTTGATTTCGGCCGCGATGAAGGCGTCCAGCTCGGCAAGGTAAGCGACAAGGTCGGCGGGGAGCGCAAAATCCATCAGGTCTCTCCTTGATTCCATTGCGCCCGGGCCAGCGCCAGGGCGGGGTATTTCGGCATGTCGGCAGATAGCTTGTCGAGCGCCATGCGGCGCAACCGGGCGAGCAGGCCCGGGGTGGCAAGATCGGCCTGCCCGGCCAGCAGTTCGGCGGCCAGGGCGGCATCGTGGGCTTGCGGGCGTTGGTCGAATTCGCGGGCAACGATACCCAGGGCATTGCGCGCTACCGCCAGGTCAAACTTCGCGCGCCCGCTGACCAGCGGCTTGATCTCGGTATTGAGCCATTCGGACACGGCAGTCAGGATCTCCGCGCCGCTTGGCTCGCCTGGGCCGGGTTCGGCTACCGGTACGGGTGGCGGAAGAGGGCGGCTGCGTTCCGCCTGGGGCGCATCGCCTTCGAGCAGCAGCAAGAGGTCGAGCTCCTGCTCGGCGCAGCGGCGGGCCACGACCACGCGCTCGACCGAACGGTCATGCCCGGCGCGCCAGAAGCCGCCCATCTGCAGGCACCCAAGCGCCCACCAGAAGGTGCGGTAAACCAGCCAGAACCGGAACCGCGCGGGATCAAAGGCATCCCCACCGGCCGCTTCATAGGCGCTGGCGAGGTCCGCCACCGAGCCGAGGCCATAGGCCGGGCGATCGGGCCGGGAAAACCGCCAGACAGTCATGCAGCCATAGGCCAGGTCCTCGTGCGGGTCGCCCAGGTGCGCCAGCTCCCAGTCGAGCACCCCGGTCAGGTGACTGCCCTCGATCAGCAGATTGCCGAGACGGAAATCGCCATGAACCAGGCGCGGGGCGACCGGGGCAGGCAGGTTGGCCTCCAGCCAACGACAGGCCAGCGCCAGAATCGGGCGATCCCCGCCATAGGCCAGGAACCGAGCCTTGAGTTCGGCGAGGGCCGCTGCCGTATCCATCACCGGCACCGGGACACTGGCCGGGTCGGTCCGGTGCACCGCAGCCAGTTCACGCGCGATTTCAGGCAGCAGGGTGGCGGGATCGGCTTCGGCCAGGATCTGGGCGGGGTTGGGGGCGCCTGGCAGGGCGCGCATCACGAAGCCGCTGCCGATGCCATCGTCCGGCCCTAGTTCGACCAGCACCTCGGGCGCGGTCACCCCGGCGGCGCGGGCGGCGCGGATCAGCGCGGCTTCGGCGGCATGATCGAGCGGACGGCCGGCCATCATCTCCAGCGAAGGCGCACGGCGCAAGACGCAGGCATCGTTCCCGGCGACAAAGCGCCAGCTTTCCATGTTGGCCCCGCCCGACAGCCGTTCCAGCCCGGTCGCCGCGGGCAGACCGATCCGCGCCAGTGCGCGCGCCAGCCCCGCTGCCAGTTCCTCCTGCCCCGTTATCGTTGTCATGACCCGCAAGGTGCCGAGGGCCGGGGCGCATTGCAAGGGCAATTTAATCGATCGCTTAAACCAGCCAGCGATCGGGTGGGGCAACTATCCGGCGGGCAAAAGAAAAGGGCGCGAAGGTTACCCCTCGCGCCCCAATCTTGTGCCGTGCGGCGAAGATTACATCTTCTTGGCAGCGTCCGAAGCAGCAGCAGCAGCGTCGGTGGCAGCAGCCGAAGCGCCGGCAGCGGCGTCGGTGGCGGCAGCAGCAGCGTCGGTGGCGGCAGCAGCAGCTTCGGTGGCAGCTTCGGTGGCGGCGGCAGCAGCGTCGGTGGCGGCAGCAGCGGCTTCGTCAGCGGGCTTTTCCGACGAGCAAGCGGCGAGAGCGAGAGCGGCGCCGGCGGCGAGAATGATCTTGCGCATGAATGGTATTCCTTGAACAGCGAGTGGACCACGCGCGGTATCCGAGCAGAGGCGCGGACAGCCGAACGGAAAGCCTACTGTATCGGTAGACTTCGCGGGGACAATTAGTGCGCTTCGCAAAGCGATGCAAGAGGTTGTCGCACGGTTTCCCGAAGGCCGTGCAATTCCTGCGATTTCCGGCGCTAGCAGGCAATTGTGGCAGCGCCATGACCAGTCTGGCCCACCCCGGAAAACACGCCGATTCGCGCCCTTACGCACCGCGCGCCAGCCTGCTAGCGTGGCCTGATGGAGCCCAAGCAGCATCTCTACCTGGTCGATGGTTCGGCCTATATCTTCCGCGCTTATCACCGCCTGCCGCCGCTGACCAACCCGGCCGGCGTGCCAGTGGGGGCGGTTTATGGCTATACTACGATGCTGTGGCGGCTGGCCGAGGACCTGAACAAGGCCGATGGCCCGACCCACATGGCGGTGATCCTTGATGCCTCGGGCAAGTCGTTCCGCAACGACATCTATCCCGAATACAAGGCCAACCGCCCGCCCCCGCCCGAAGACCTGAAACCCCAGTTCCCGCTGGTGCGCGATGCCACCCGCGCCTTCAGCCTGCCCTGCATCGAGGAACAGGGGCTGGAAGCCGACGACCTGATCGCTTCTTATGCGCGCGCCGCCTGCGAGCGCGGCTGGGACGTGACGATCGTCTCGTCGGACAAGGACCTGATGCAGCTGGTCGGCCCCCATGCCGGGGGCGAGATCGACATGCTCGACACCATGAAGAACATCCGGATCGAAACCCCGGAAGTGGTCGAGAAGTTCGGCGTGCCGCCGACGCTCGTCGGCGATGTCCTGGCGCTGATGGGCGATTCGGTTGACAATGTTCCGGGCATCCGCGGGATCGGGCCGAAGACCGCGACCAAGCTGATTCAGGAACACGGCGGGCTGGAGGCGGCTCTCGCCGCCGCCCCCGAAATGAAGCCCGGCAAGCTGCGCGAAAGCCTGATCGAACAGGCCGAGATGGCCCGCCTGTCGCGCGTGCTGGTGGCGCTGAAGGAAGATTGCGCCCTGCCCGTGGCGCTCGATGACCTGAAGCTGGGCGCGATCCCGCCCGCCCCGCTCACCGCCTTTTTGCAGGAACACGGCTTTACCAGCCTGCTGAAGCGGCTGGACGGCGGGCGCGGCAGCCCGGAACGGGCGACCCAGCTCAATCCGGCCAAGGCCGTCACCGCCGCCGCGAGCGGGACCGAGCAGGGCAACCGCCAGAGCGCGCCGGAATGGCCGGCGATCGACCGCAGTGCCTACCCCTGCATCCAGACGCTCGACGCGCTCGACGCCTTCATCGCCCGCGCCTTTGCCGCACGGGTGGTGGCCTTCGATACCGAAACCAGCGCGCTCGATGCCATGCGGGCGGACCTGGTCGGGGTCAGCCTGGCGCTGGGGCCGGGCGATGCCTGCTATATTCCCCTGGGGCATGGCGGGACCGACATGTTCGCCGAAAAGCCGCAACAGGTGGACCGCGCGGCGGCGCTGGCCCGCCTCAAGCCATTGCTGGAAAGCGATGCCGTGCTGAAAGTGGGGCAGAACGCCAAGTACGATCTCAACGTGCTGGCGCGATATGGCATCGCGGTCGGCCCGCTCGACGACACGATGGTGATGAGCTTCGATCTCGACGCCGGGCGCAGCGAGGATGGGATCGGTGGGGGCCACGGGATGGACGAGCTGGCCACCCGCCACCTCGGCCACACCACCCTGGCCTTCAAGGACCTGTGCGGCACCGGCAAGAAGGCGATCTCCTTCGCCGAAGTGCCGCTGGACCGCGCCACCGAATATGCCGCCGAGGACGCCGAAGTGACCTGGCGGCTTCACGCCCTGCTGAAACCGCGCCTGTCCGCCGAAGCGGCGACCACGGTCTATGAGCGGGTCGACCGGCCGCTGGTGCCGGTGGTGGCGCAGATGGAGCGCCACGGGATCAAGGTCGATCGCGAGCGGCTGGCCGGGCTTTCGGCAACCTTTGCCGAAGCCATTGCCGCGCTGGAAACCGAGATCCACGAAATTGCCGGCCAGCCCTTCACCATCGGCAGCCCCAAGCAGCTTGGCGAGATCCTGTTCGACAAGCTGGGCTACAAGGGCGGGAAGAAGGGCAAGACCGGCCAGTATTCAACCGACCAGGGCGTGCTCGAACGCCTGTCGGGCGAAGGCGCCACCATTGCCGACAAGGTGCTGGAATGGCGCCAGCTGTCCAAGCTGCGCAGCACCTATACCGAGGCGCTGCAGGCCGCGATCAATCCCGATACCGGCCGGGTCCATACCAGCTACAGCCTGGTTGGCGCGCAGACCGGGCGGCTGTCCTCGACCGAGCCGAACCTGCAGAACATCCCGATCCGCACCGAGCTGGGCCGCCAGATCCGCGACGCCTTCGTCGCTGAGCCGGGTAACGTGCTGCTCGCGGCCGACTATAGCCAGATCGAGCTGCGCCTCGCCGCGCACATGGCCGACGTGCCGGAACTGAAGGACGCCTTTGCCAAGGGCGAGGACATCCACGCCCGCACCGCGCTGGAAATGTTCGGCGAGGTCAACCGGGATACCCGCGGTCGGGCCAAGACGATCAACTTCGCTATCCTCTATGGCATTTCCCGCTGGGGGCTGGCCGGGCGACTGGGCGTTTCATCGGACGAGGCCCAGGCAATGATCGACCGCTATTTCGAACGCTTCCCCGGCATCCGCGGCTATATCCACGCCACGCTCGAGAGCGTGCGCGAGAAGGGCTATTCCGAAACCCTGTTTGGCCGGAAATGCTGGTTCCCCCGGATCGGCTCAAGCAACCCCAACGAGCGCGCCGGTTCGGAGCGGGCGGCAATCAACGCCCCGATCCAGGGCACCAGCGCCGATATCATCAAACGCGCCATGGCCCGGATGATGCCCGCGCTGGCCGCTGCCGGGCTGGGTCATGTGAAGATGCTGCTCCAGGTCCACGACGAACTGGTGTTCGAACTGCCCGAAGCCGATGTTGCCGCCGCCAGCGAAGTGATCCGCGCGGTAATGGCCGGAGCAGCCGAACCGGCGGTGAAGCTGTCGGTCCCGCTGGGGGTCGAAATCGGCACCGGGCCAAGCTGGGGAGCCGCCCATTGAGAACCGCCACCATCCCTTCCGCCGGGCAGGTCTGGCAATGGACCGAGGCGATGAGCCTCGCCGCGATCCATGCCGCGATTTCCGTGGGAATTGCGCTGACCGTCCATTTCATCCTGTTCGCCGTGCTTGACCGGGCAGCCCGCCTGTCGGCCTCTACGGCGGACGAGGTGATATTCGGCCGCCTGCGCCAGCCGCTGCGGTTTGGGCTGATCGCCGTGGCCCTGGCACTCACAGCCGAAGCCAGTCCGCTGGTCGCCAAGGTTTGGGAACTGCTGGCCCGCTTCCTGGTGCCCGCGCTGCTGGGCTGGACCGGCTACGCTCTGGTCAAGGGCTTTGCCTCGGTGATGGACAGCCATGCCCAGGCAGGCGACGACGTCCACGCCGTGCGCAGCCGCCGCACCCGGATCGCAATCTTTTCGCGCACCCTGGGCTTCCTGATCGTGTTCTTTACCGTGGCGCTGATGCTGCTGGGCATTCCGGGCGTGCGCAATGTCGGCGTCACGCTGGTCGCCTCGGCCGGTTTTGCCACCCTGGCGGTCGGCGCTGCGGCCCAGCCGGCGCTCAAGTCGCTGATCGCAGGCCTGCAGATCGCCCTGACCGAGCCGATCCGGCTGGGCGATTTCGTGCTGATCGACGGGGAAAGCGGCCGGGTCGAGGATATCCGCCTGTCCTACGTGGTGATCCGCACTGCCGACGAGCGGCGAATCATCGTGCCCACAGCCAAGTTCCTGGACGGAACCTTCCAGAACTGGAGCCGGGTCGGCGGCGGGATCACCGGGTCGGTGGTGTTGCCAATCCGGCCCGGCGAGCCGATCGAACCGATCCGGGCGGCCTACCTCGCCGCACTGGAAGCGCACGAGGACTGGGACCGGCGGACCGGTTCGCTAGACGTGTCCGAAGTGCGGCCCGGCTCGGTCGACCTCAAACTGGTGATGAGCGCGCGCGGGCCGACCGAACTCAATCGGCTACGCCCGGCGATGCGCGAAGCCATGCTGGCGTGGCTGGCCGCCAACGAGCCCGCCGCCCTCGTTACCGAGAGTTGACCCGCGCCCGAGCAATTTGCCGTCGGCCTAACCGTGCTTCTTTTCGCGCGTTGAAGAGACCATGCCGGGAGCCAGGAAGCCGATCTGGCTGGATGAGACCTCGGCCGCGCGCTTCTTCAGCTCGCCCTTCATCTTGAGGTATTCGGCCTCCATCTCGGCGGAAACGGTAGCGCGGGATTCAGCCAGCGCCACTTTGAAATCGGCGCCCGTCACCTGCGCGGCTTCGGCCCCGGCCCGGCGGATCGCGGCAAGGCCGGCGCGGCGGACCACGTCCTCAAGATCGGCCCCGGTGAAGCGTTCCGCCTCGCGGGCGATCACGGCCAGGTCCACATCCTTGGCCAGCGGCATCTTCGCGGTGTGGATCTTCAGGATATGCTCGCGCCCCTTCGCATCGGGCGTGCCGACATAGACCAGTTCGTCCAGTCGGCCGGGGCGGAGCAAGGCCGGATCGACCAGTCCGGGCCGGTTGGTGGCGCCGATCAGCACGACCGAGGCCAGTTCCTCCATCCCGTCCATTTCGGCCAGCATGGTGTTGACCACGCGCGCCGTCACCTGCGGCTCGTTGCCGCTGGTGCCGCGCGCGGGGACCAGGCTGTCGATCTCGTCGATGAAGATCACGCAGGGCGCGACCTGCCGGGCGCGGGCGAACAGGCGCGACAATTGCTGTTCGCTTTCGCCGTACCACTTGCTGAGCAGGTCCGAGCTCTTCACCGAGATGAAATTGGCCTCGCTCTCCTTGGCGACGGCCTTGGCCAGCAGGGTCTTGCCGGTGCCGGGCGGGCCATAGAGCAGGAAGCCCTTGGCCGGGCGAATGCCCAGCCGGCGGAAGGCTTCGGGATGCTTCAGCGGCAGTTCGATCCCTTCCTTGAGCTTGGCCTGCGCCTCGTCGGCGCCGCCGATATCGGCCCAGCCGATATTGGGCACCTGCACCATGACCTCGCGCATGGCCGAAGGCTGGATGCGCTTCAGCGCCGCGAGGAAATCCTCTCGCGTGACGACCAGCGTTTCCAGCACCTGCGGCGGGATGGTCTGCGCTTCCAGATCGAGCTGCGGCATGATCCGCCGCACCGCCTCGATCGCCGCCTCGCGCGCCAGGGCAGCGATATCGGCACCGACGAAGCCATGCGTGGTGCGCGCCAGCTCGTCCAGATCGACCCCTTCGCCCAACGGCATGCCACGGGTGTGGATCCCCAGCACTTCGCGGCGGCCGCCCTCGTCGGGCACGCCGATCACGATCTCGCGGTCGAACCGGCCGGGACGGCGCAGCGCCTCGTCCAGCGCATCCGGTCGGTTGGTGGCGGCGATCACGACGATGTGCGAGCGGGCGTGGAGCCCGTCCATCAGCGTCAGCAGCTGGGCGACCAGCCGCTTTTCCGCCTCGCCCTGGACATCGGAGCGCTTCGGCGCAATCGAATCGATCTCGTCGATGAAGACGATCGAGGGGGCGTTCTTGGCCGCTTCCTCGAACACCTCGCGCAGGCGGCGCTCGCTTTCGCCATAGGCGCTGCCCATGATCTCGGGCCCGTTGATGGTGAAGAAGCTGGCTTCGCTTTCGTTGGCAACCGCCTGGGCCAGCCGGGTCTTGCCGGTACCCGGCGGGCCATGCAGCAGCACACCCTTGGGCGGATCGACGCCGAGCCGCGTGAACAGCTCGGGATAGCGCAGCGGCAGTTCGACCATTTCGCGCAGCTGGCGGATCGTGTCGCCCATCCCGCCAACGTCGTCATAGTTCACATCGCCACGCGAACCGCGGGCTTCCTCGAACTCCTCGCGCAGTTCGACCTCGGTATTCTCGTCGATGTGGACCAGCCCCTTGGGGACCGTCGACACCACGGTGAGGCGGATCTGGGTTAGCGCGAAGGCCGGGGCATTGAGCATCCGCGCCACTTCTGGGGGCATGTCGCGCACCGGGGTCTGGCCGGTGGTGGCGACCAGATCGCCCGCCATCAGCGGGCGACCAAAGAAATTGCGCTTCAGCGCCTGGCCCGGCCCCTGCAGCCGCATGTCCTTTTGCGCAGGAGCAAAGACCACGCGGCTGGCGGGTCGGCTTTCCGCCTTGCTGACCTGCACGTGATCGCCCGAGCCGACCCCGGCATTGGCGCGCTGCAGGCCATCGAGCCGGATCACTTCCAGCCCCTCGTCCTCGGCATAGGCCAGCACCGCGCGGGCAGCGGTGGCGCGCTTGCCTTGAATCGCGATCACATCGCCTTCGGTAATGCCCAGCGTGCCCATCGCGCTTTTCGGCAGGCGGGCGATGCCCTGCCCGCTTTCTTCCTGGCGCGCGGCGGCGACCTGCAGGCGCACGGCCTTGTCAGCTGCGTTGGTTTCGGTGTCAGCCATGGGTCCCATCCTGCCGCGCCCCGGAACGGAACGCCTGAGGCAAAGCTAGGAACTGGCCGGGCGATTGCAACGGGGCGGGCATCAGGTGTCGGAGCCGCGCCTTTCTCCGGCGCTGGACAAAAAAAGGCCCGGGCGTTGCCGACCGGGCCTTGGAAGTTTTGGGAGAGGATGCCTGAAAGGCAGGCTCTAAATGGTGCAGTGCCGCATTTTGTGCAAGTGCGAAAAGCTCAAAGTCAGTTGCGTAATTTGCAATCATTGTTCAACCGCGAGCAAGGTGTTTGAAATCAGGTCGGTCTTTACCGCGGATTTCCGGGGTTTGCCGGGCACAAGCCAGCCGCCACCAAGCATCGATGCTGCACCGCAGCACGGACTAAAGGCTAGGTAGTGACAGCGTTCAATTCGCCAGGAACAGCGGCGGGGCGGTCAGTTCATCAAGGAAGAACCGCGTCACCCCGCCAAACAGGAACTCACGCAGGCGGCTGTGGCCATAGGCTCCCATGACCAGCAGGTTCCCCTGCACCCGAGCAACTTCGGCCGCGAGGGTCTCCTCGACCGACTTGCCGCACGGCAGCTCGGTCAATTCCGCCTTGATATCGTGGCGGGCCAGGTAGCGGAGCGGATCGGTTGCCGGGAATTCGGCGCTGCCTTCGACCAGGACTGTCAGCACCCGGACGCTGCCCGCCGCCGCCAGCAACGGCACGGCGGCCTTGAGCGCACGCGCCGCCTGGCTGCTGCCGTCCCAAGCCACACAGGCGGTGCCGACCGGCAGCCGCAGCGGGGTATCGTCGGGCAGAGCCAGCACGGGGCAGGTCGCCACCAGGGCCAGATCGCCGGGATTGCCGGTGCTGCGCGAGACGACCACCAGGTCGGCGAGGTCCGCACTGCGCCCCAGCGCATCCATCAGCGGCATTTCCACCTTGGCGACATCGAACGGCACATCGTCGTTGCCGAGTCGCTCGGCCAGGGCCTTGGCCAGGGCATCGTCCTGCTTGATCGCCATTTCCAGCGCATCGCGCGCCAGCAGGGCGCCGCCATAGGGGTCGACCGTAACATATTGATCGATCGGAGTATCGACCAGCACGGTCAGGTGCCCGCCGTGCACCCGCGCCAGGTCCATCGCCGTATCCAGCCGGACCCCCATCTGCGGGTCGTGCCCGCCCTGTACGAGGATTGAACGCATCGCCTGCCTCCTTTCGACCAGAGCCTTCTAGACCCGCCAACCGACCGATTCCATGATCGCGATCAATTCGCGATGCTTGCACGGCCCGGCGGCTTGGGCCACTGACGGCGCGACAACCAGACAGGAATTTGCGCCATGGCGGGCAGTTACGAGGCCGTGATCTTTGACTTTGGCGGCGTGATCACCGCCTCCCCCTTCGAAGCCTTCAATCGGCTGGAGGAGGAACGCGGCCTGCCCCGCGATTTCGTGCGCCGGGTCAATGCCACCAATCCCGACAGCAATGCCTGGGCCCTGTTCGAGCGAGCCGAGATCGATGCCGCCACATTCGATCGCCTGTTCGCGGCCGAGGCGGCGGCGGTTGGCCACGAGCTGGACGGCGCCTCGGTGCTGGCGGTCCTGTCCGGATCGATCCGTCCGGCCATGGTCACCGCGCTCGATCGGCTGAAGGACGAAGGCTATCGCCTGGCCTGTATTACCAATAACGTACCGGCCGGGCACGGCGCCGGCATGGCCCGCAGCGGCGACAAGCGCGATGCCTATGAACAGGTCTTTGCCCGGTTCGAGCACGTGATCGAAAGCAGCAAGGCCGGAGTGCGCAAGCCCGATCCACGCATCTACCTGATGATGTGCGAGCACCTGGGGCTGGAACCGGGTTCCTGCGTCTACCTCGATGACCTGGGGATCAACTGCAAGCCCGCCGCCCAGCTGGGCATGGCCGCGATCAAGGTGACCAGCGGGGAACAGGCGCTGGCCGAGCTGGGCGAACTGCTAGGCATGACGCTGATTGACTGATCGGGATCGCCTGATGGGCGCCGCCTAACTGGTGCATTTCGCGCAAGTGCATCAGCGCGCGTTGCAATTGCCTTCACCGCCCGAATTCCCTAGCGGAAACCGGCTATCCCAGTCACGGAGCGGGAATGAAAAAGCTTTATCCAGATGCGGCAGCTGCGCTTGACGGTCTGCTGCGCGACGACCTGCACATCGCCTGCGGCGGCTTTGGCCTGTGCGGCATTCCCGAACGCCTGCTCGATGCGGTGCGCGACAGCGGGGTGACGGGCCTGACGTTCTATTCGAACAACGCGGGGATCGACAACGAGGGCATCGGCAAGCTGCTGCGCACGCGGCAGGTGAAGAAGATGGTCTCGAGCTACGTGGGCGAGAACAAGGAGTTCGAGCGCCAGTACCTCTCGGGCGAGCTGGAAGTGGAATTCTGCCCGCAAGGGACGCTGGCCGAGCGGATGCGCGCCGGCGGCGCGGGGATCCCCGGCTTCTATACCAGGACCGGGGTCGGCACGCTGGTGGCCGAGGGCAAGGAAAGCAAGGTCTTCGACGGGGAAGAGTATATCCTCGAACGCGGGATCTTTGCCGACCTGGCGCTGGTCAAGGCCTGGAAGGCCGACGCCACTGGTAATGTCGTGTTCCGCAAGACCGCGCGCAATTTCAACGTGCCCGCCGCGACCTGCGGCAAGGTCTGCGTGGTCGAGGTCGAGGAACTGGTCGAACCGGGCCAGCTCGATCCCGACGCGATCCACCTGCCGGGCGTCTATGTCCAGCGGCTGATCGTGGGCAGCCCCTATGACAAGAAGATCGAATTCCGAACCGTGAGGGAGGCCGCCTGATGACGCAGGAAACCAAGGGCTGGACCCGCGACCAGATGGCCGCCCGCGCCGCGCAGGAATTGCGCGATGGCTTTTATGTGAACCTGGGGATCGGTATTCCGACGTTGGTGGCCAACCACGTGCCCGCCGGGATCACCGTGACGCTGCAATCGGAGAACGGAATGCTGGGCATCGGCCCCTTCCCGACCGAGGCCGAGGTCGACGCCGACCTGATCAATGCTGGCAAGCAGACGATCAGCGAACTGCCCCATTCGGCCTATTTCGACAGTGCCCAGTCCTTCGCGATGATCCGCGGCGGCAAGATCGACCTGACCGTGCTTGGCGCGATGGAAGTGGCCGAAAACGGCGACATCGCCAACTGGATGGTGCCCGGCAAGATGATCAAGGGCATGGGCGGGGCGATGGACCTGGTCGCCGGGGTCAAGAAGATCATCGTGGTGATGGAGCACTGCGCCAAGGACGGCAGCCCCAAGTTCATCCCGGCCTGCACCCTGCCGCTGACGGGGCGCAACGTGGTCGACATGGTGATCACCGACCTCGCCGTGTTCCAGCGTCCCGATCACGCCAGCCCGTTCCGGCTGATCGAACTGGCCCCTGGCGTGACGGCCGAGGAAGTGGCGGCAAAGACCACGGCGCACTACACGGCTTAATCATCCGGTTAAACGGGCTTGCAGGCTGCCAGCCTGCGCGCAATGATCGCTCCCGCCAAGGGAGAGAATCATGAACAATGCCGTTTGCCGGATGGTCGGGTGCGAGTTTCCGCTGTTTGCCTTCAGCCATTGCCGCGATGTGGTGGTGGCGGTCAGCAAGGCGGGCGGGTTCGGGGTGCTGGGCGCGACCCGCTTCACCCCCGAACAGCTGGAAGAGGAACTGGCCTGGATCGACGCGCATATCGATGGCGCGCCCTATGGCGTGGACGTGCTGGTACCCGAAGTGGTCGATCCGCGCGTGGCCGAATTCCACGACAATGCCGAGCGCGCCGCCGCGATTTCCGAGCAGCACCGCCAGTTCACTGCCCGGCTGCTCAATGAATACGGTGTCGACGTCTCGCCCGAGGAAGTGGTCCGCTATGAAGGTCGCGCCGGGATCACGCCGGAAAACGGCTATGCCCAGATGGAAGTCGCCTTCCGCCACCCGATCCGGCTGATCGCCAATGCGCTTGGCATCGCCCCGCCGAAAATGATCGAGGAGGGCAAGAAGCGCGGCGTACCCGTGGCGGCACTGGTCGGTGCCAAGGAGCACGCGCTGCGCCAGGCCGCTGCGGGCGTCGATATCATCGTCGCGCAAGGGACCGAAGCTGGCGGCCATTGTGGCGAGGTTTCGACCCTGGTGCTGATCCCCGAAGTGGTCCGTGCGCTGAAAGGCGCTGGTTACGACATCCCGGTGCTGGCCGCCGGCGGGATCATGACCGGGGCGCAGATGGCCGGGATGATGGCCGCCGGCGCGCAGGGCGCCTGGACCGGCTCGGTCTGGCTGGCGACGACCGAGGCTGAGACCAGCGAGGCCTTCCGCGAGAAGATGATCGCCGCGCGCAGCCGCGATACCGTGCGCAGCCGCAGCCGCACCGGCAAGCCCGCCCGCCAGCTCAAGACTGCATGGCACGAGGCCTGGGACAACCCGCAAGGCCCCGGCCCGCTGCCGATGCCGCTGATGGGCATGGTCTCCGAACCAGCCTTCCAGCGGATCGAGAAGTCGGTGGTCAACGGCAACGAAGCCGCGCGCGACCTCGTCAGCTACTTCGTCGGCCAGGGCGTGGGCCTGGTCGACCAGGTGCGCAGCGCCAGGGGCGTGGTCCAGGATTTCCGCGAGGAGTTCATCGAGGCCGTGGGCGAGCTTAACGGCATGCTGGGCTGAGTGGGCCTCCGGACTGCCTTCCGGACCCGCTACCTCGACGTCCTCGCGTCGATCTATCTCTATAACGAACACCGCGGCTATACCTCGCTCGACCGCGTTCTGGAGGCTGTGCGCGAGCGCTGTCCCGGCGATCATGCCTTCCAGGCCGAGATTGCCAAGCACCGCGCCGACGAGCGCAAGCATTACCTGATGTTCCGGCGCTGGTTCGAACGGGAGGGGCGGATGCCGCTCGTCGTGGACCGCGGCGTGGGCCACATCGACCGGTTCATCCAGTGGGTGTTCCACTGCACGATCGAGGAACTGGATACCCACCGGATCGTGACCGAACCCGACGAGTTCGAACGGCTCTGCCGGGTGATCATGCTGACCGAGCAGCGCGGTTACCGCCAGGTCGAGGTCATCCTCAAGAACCGGCTGATCATGTCCGACCCGGTGATGAGGAAGATCTTCGAGATCGTCCACCGCGACGAACCCGATCACTTCCTGCCCTATCAGCGCTGGCTGGAGGGGCAGGGTCGCGCCACCGCGCGATGGAACGAATGCGCGGCCGACTGGTGCATCCACAAGGTGCTGATGCTGGGCAAGCTGCCCGCGCTATTCCTCGATGCCGGGCGGGCGCGGATGGCGCGGTGGCCGGATGAGGCGGACGGCTTGCCGGAGGCCGTCGGGGCCGGGTAAGGTCTCAGGCATGACCTACACCCTGATCACCGCCAACCGGAACTATTCAAGCTGGTCACTGCGGCCCTGGCTGCTGATGAAGGCGCTCGGCATCCCCTTTGATGACCGGATCGAGCCGTTCACCAAGCCCGACAATTACCAGGACTTTCGCCAGTTCTCACCCACCGGGCAGGTGCCGGTGTTGATCGACGGCGAACGGAAAGTGCCGGATTCACTGGGCATTACCCTGTACCTGGCAGACCGGCACGCAGGGATATGGCCTACCGATCCCGAAGCGCGGATCTTTGCCATGGGTGCGGTCTGCGAAATGCATGGCGGCTTTGGCCACCTGCGCAACGACTGCACGATGAACGTGGGCGTGCGCGTCACCCCCAAGCCGATGAGCGAAGGCCTCAAGCGCAATGTCACCCGCGTGCGCGAGATCTTCGAGGAAGGCCTCGCGCAGTTCGGCGGGCCGTGGCTGGCCGGGCCGGAATTCTCCGCCGTGGACGCCTTCTACGCACCCGTGGCTTTTCGCATCCGCACCTACGGGCTGGATGTCGGAAGGGGTCAGGCCTGGGTAGAGCAGGTCCTCGCCCACCCGGCCATGGTGGATTGGGAAGCCCAGGCCCTGGCCGAAACCTGGCGCGAGGACGCGCACGAGGCGGAACTGGCCACCGCCGGGGTGATCACGGCCGACTATCGCCAGGGCTGAACCGGGCAAGAAATTCCTGCAACGCGGAATAGTGGGACAGGCCGGGCAGTAGTTCCAGCCGCGCCCCGGCCGGCAGCCGGGATGCCAAGGCGCGAGACATCTGCGGTGGCACCCAGTTGTCCTGATCACCCTGCCAGATATTCACGGGATGGCTGACCGCGTCCAGCACACTTTCCCAATCGCTGACATAGTTGGCAATCTCGGCCCGATAGGCGCTCGCGCCGGTCGCGAAGGTCTGGCGCAGGATTGCGGCGAGCAGCGCCCGGAATGCGGGCTCGCGGGCGAGGCCGGCATCCCCGCCGCGCACATCGGCCAGCAAGGCCTTGACCAGCAGCGCCGGGGCAATCCGGGAAGCCAGCGCCTGCACACCGCAAACCAGGGCGAAGAGCCGGGGACGATCACGGGCCATGCCGAACAACGCGCCGCCAGCCATGTCCGGCAGGAAGCTCCCCAGCGACAGCGGGGCAGCCGGGGCGATCAGGTCAATCCGGGCAACCTGTTGGCCCAGTTGCGGCGCAAGCCGCAAGGCGACCGCGCCGCCCAGCGAGAAGCCGACCAGGTCAATCGGACTGTCGCCAGCCCAGGCCGTGATCTGCCGGGCCAAGGCCGACACGCCCTCCGCCAATCCATTGCGATCAGGGGCAAGAACCAGCGCGGGATCGGTCCACACGCTGCCCGGCCCTGCCAGCGACAATTCCGCCGACGAGCCGGGTAGCCCGTGGAGATAGACGGTGCGGCGGGTCATCACCCGCTCCCCGCAGCCTCCTCAGCCCAGCGCGGCCTTCAGGTCATCGACCAGGTCGAGCCGTTCCCACGGGAACAGGTCGCCCTCGGCCTTGCGGCCAAAGTGACCATAGGCCGCGGTCGGCTTGTAGATCGGCTTGTTGAGGCCGAGGTGCGTGCGGATGCTGCGCGGGGTCAGCCCGCCGAGGACCGGCAGACCGAGGATCGCGGCCTCGATCTGGTCGTCGCCGACCGTGCCGGTCTCGTGCGTGTCGACATAGAGCGACAGCGGCTTTGACACGCCGATCGCATAGGCCAGCTGGATCGTGCAGCGCGTGGCAAGGCCCGCGGCGACGACGTTCTTGGCGAGGTAGCGGCTGATATAGGCGGCCGAGCGATCGACCTTGGTCGGATCCTTGCCGCTGAAGGCGCCGCCGCCGTGAGGTGCCGCGCCGCCATAGGTGTCGACAATGATCTTCCGCCCGGTCAGGCCGGCATCCCCATCGGGGCCACCGATCTCGAAGCTGCCGGTCGGATTGATGAAGTATTCGGTCTCGCGCAGCAGGACCGGCGGGATCACTTCGGCAATCACGCGCTTCACATAGGCGTGCAGTTCGGCTTCCTTTTCGCCCTCGTCATAGCCGGGGGCGTGCTGGGTGCTGACCACCACGGCGGTCGCGGCCACCGGCAGGCTGCCTTCATAACGCAGGGTCACCTGGCTCTTGGCGTCGGGCTCAAGGAAGGGGGCCGTGCCGGAGTGGCGGTCTTCGGCCATCTTTTCGAGGATCTTGTGGCTGTAATAGAGCGTCGCCGGCATCAGGTCGGGCGTTTCGTCGGTGGCGTAACCGAACATGATGCCCTGGTCGCCCGCGCCTTCGTCCTTGTTGGCATTGGCATCCACGCCCTGGGCGATATGAGCCGACTGGCCGTGCAGGCGGTTGATGAATTCGAACTGTTCCCAATGGAAGCCGGCCTGCGCGTAACCGATGTCCTTCACCGTCTGGCGGACAACGCGCTCGATCTCTTCCTTGGCGCCGGGGGCCCATTCGCCGTTTTCGTAGACGCCCTTGCAGCGGATTTCACCGGCCAGGACGACCAGCTGGGTGGTGCACAGCGTTTCGCAGGCGATGCGCGCTTCGGCATCCTTGGACAGGAACAGGTCAACGATCGAATCCGAGATCTGGTCCGCAACCTTGTCGGGATGGCCTTCGGAAACGCTTTCGGAAGTGAAGAGGTAGGTGCTGCGCATCGCGTCCTCGATATAAAGGATTCTTTATATGCCTCCTCTAACCCGCTCGGCGGCGGCTGGCAACCAGTGCCGCGACAAGAAGTGCTATTGCCCAGCCAAGTGGTAACAGGTTGCCAAGATTGGCAAACGGCGTCGGCGGCAGGGCCTGCGGCACCTGCCCGTCAAGCCGCCCGGCCTGGTGGCGCGGCACGTGGGCGCGAACCACGCCGCGCGCATCGATCACCGCGCTGATCCCGGTGGTGGTGGAGCGCAGGACCGGCAGGCCCTCCTCGATCGCGCGCAGCCGCGCCTGGGCCAGATGCTGCGGGGGACCCCAGGCGCCGAACCAGCCATCGTTGGACGGGTTGAACAGGTAATCGGGCCGGTCAGTGGAATCGACCACTTGGCCCGAGAAGATGATCTCGTAGCAGATCTGCACCCCGGCCTTGCCGAACTGGCCCAGGCCCAGCGAGCGCGGCCCCGGCCCCGGCCAGAAATCGATGCCGCCCGGCACCAACCGCTCCACCCCCAGCGGTTCCAGCAGCCAGCGCAGCGCCAGGTATTCGCCATAAGGCACTAGGTGCGCCTTGGCATAGCCGCCGCGAATGGTTGCACTGCCATCCAGTGCGGTGACCGCATTGCGCGCGCCGACCGCCCTGCCGTTGGCGATCTCAAGGTCAACCGTGCCGGTCAGCAGCATGGCTTCCGGCCCGATCGCGCGGGCAATCCGCTGGCGGGCGAGGACCGGGTCGGCGCCATAGGTGTCGAGGTAATAGCGCTCCGGATAGCCCTCGCGCAGGTAATCCGGCACGCCGGATTCAGGCCAGAGCACCAGCCGCTGGCCCTGCTGCAAAGCCGGGCGGGAGAGGGCGGCATAGCGCTGGAACTGCCATTCGAACCAGGCCGGGTCGTTCAGCACTTCCTGCCGGATATCGGGCTGGACCAGGGTATAGGCCTGCTGGCCAGGGCGGTCGGGCGGGCTGACCAGTTGCGGCAGCAGCAGGGCGGCGAGCGGAACGACGATCAGCAGCGCGCCCGCCCCGTCGCGCTTGCCGCGCGCTGCTGCCGCCCACCAGCAGGCGGCCAGCAGCACGATCAGGCCGGACAGCGCATAGGTCCCCAGCCAAGGGAGAAGCAGGGCGAGGCCCGGGCGCTCGAACGGCCCCAGCGCGGCCACGCCCAGCGGATTCCAGGCAAAGCCGGTGAAAACCCAGGCGCGCAGCCATTCGCTGACGATCCAGCCGCCCGCGAAAGCCAGCGCCATGGCCAGCGCATTGCGCCGGGCCCACCAGCCGGCCAGCGCCGCGAGGGCCGGATAGACCGCGAGGTAGAGCGAGAGCAGCACCACCGCCACCCAGCCCAGCCAGGCCGGCATGTTGGCCTGATAGGTAAAGGCCGTGGCGATCCAGTTGTTGCCGATCGTGAAGTGGCCGACCCCGAAGCACCAGCCGATCAGCGCCGCCTGTTTCCAGTGCGGCGCGGCGCGGACCAGGGCGATCAGCCCGGCCAGCGCCAGCAGCGTCAGCGGCCAGAAGCCCAGCGGCGCAAAGCCAGTGGCTGCCAGCGCGCCGAGCGCCAATGCGGCCTTGCGCGGATGGCCGAATGCAAGGTCCAGCCAGCGGCGCAAGGGGCTGTCAGTTCACCGTTTCGAGCGTCTCGCCGGCATCGTCGCCGGCGCGCGGCTTGCGCGGACGGCCCCGGCGCGGCTTGGCCTCGCCATCGACCGAAGCTTCGGCAGCGGGCGCTTCATCGCGCGGTGCACCGATCGCGGGCGGCAGCAGGCTGGGATCGAGACCCGGGGCTGCGGCTTCCTCGCCCCGGTCCTCACGGCGTTCGCGGCTGTCGCGGCGCGGGCGCAGACCCCGGCTGCCGCGCTCTTCGCGGCCACCCCGGTCATCGCGCCCACCACGTTCGTCACGATTCCCGCGATCGCTGCGGACAAAGGGATTCTCGGGCGGTTCATAGGGGTTGCGGCGCGCTTCCTCGCCAGCATCATCCTCACCGCCGCGCGGTTCGTCATCGCGGTCGCGCTCTTCCCGGCGCGGACGATCCTCGCGCTCGCGGCGGGTATAAACCGGCTGGTCAAAGCTCGGGAAATCGTTGTTGTCGCCGAACTCGCCGGCATCATCGCCATCCTCGCGTTCATCCTCGCCGCCTTCCGGCCAGCGCTCATCACGTGGGCGGCGCTGCTCTTCCTGGCGCAGGCGCTGGTCAGCGATCACGCGGAAATAGTGGTCGGCGAACTGCAGGTAGTATTCCGACTGCACCCGGTCGCCGTTCATGTGCGCATCCTGCGCCAGCTTGCGATACTTCTCGAGCAGCTGGGGCGCATTGCCGCGCGCCCGGCTGTCGATCCGGTTGAGCTGCTGACCACCACCGCCGCCACCCTGGCGATTGCCGCGACCACGGCGACGGTTATTCCCACGATTGTTGTTCAAGGGTGTCCGTTCCCTGTACCAGCGGCTGCACCGGAATTCCGGCTGCGGGGCCGCGTGACCCTTAGCTCCCCGGCAGCACGCATCGCTCGCCGGGGGTCCGACATCTGCAGCCTGTGCTGGCCGGTCTGGCCAGTATCATCGCAAATGCTGGAGTGAGCCGGGGGGACGCAAACCTTGCGTGCCAGCCTCGACCTGCTCTGGCGCTTACGCGCTGGCATGCCCCTTGCCAAGCGCTTTCTTGAATTCCAGCACGCGCGGCCGCCCGCCGAGGTCTTTGTGCAACACCGCCACCAGTCCAGCCGCAGCGCCAATCGCGCTGACCGCCTCGGCCTGGGTGTGGCCGATCTCGACCAGCGCCACGCCGTCCTCGGCCAACAGTGCGGGCAGCTGCGGCACCAGCACACGGTAATCGTCCAGCCCCTCCGGCCCGGCAAACAGCGCGCTGGCTGGTTCGTGCGCCGCGACATCGGGCATCAGCGCCGCATCGGCTTCGACATAGGGCGGGTTGGCCAGGACGAGGTCGAAGGGTCCGCCCAGCCCGTCGGCCCAGCCCGCCCGGTGCCAGTCCGCCTCCACCATCCGCGCCCGCGCGGTCAGCCCCAGCCGCTCGGCATTGGCGCGGGCCATGGCAACGGCCCCACCCGAACGGTCGATCCCGACGCCGCTGGCCTGAGGCAGTTCGTTCAGCACCGCCAGCAGCAGCGCGCCCGAGCCAGTGCCGCAATCGAGCACCCGCCGCGCATCGGGCCGGGCCTCCAGCGCGGCTTCGACCAGCGTCTCGCTATCCCCGCGCGGGATCAGCACATCGGGCGAAACCATGAATGGCAGGCCAAAGAACTCCTGATGACCGCGAATATAGGCCACCGGCTCATGCGCGGCGCGGCGGGCGACCAGCGCGGCAAAGCCGGCCGGTTCCGGCTCGCGCATGTGGCGCAGGAACAGGTCCGACCGGCTGATCCCCAGCGCCTCGGCCATCAACAGCTCGGCATCGAGCCGCGCCGAGTCGGTCCGCGCGCCAAGCAGTTCGGTCGCCGCGCGGATCGCATCGGCAACGGTGCGGGTCGGGTCGGGCTTCACTCGCGCGCCATTATTCACCGAGGGCCGCAAGGCGCTTGGCCTGGTCCTCGGCGATCAGCGCGTCAACCAGTTCGCCCAGCCCCGGCCCTTCGAGAATCTCGGGCAGGCGGTGGAGGGTCAGGTTGATGCGGTGATCGGTCACGCGCCCCTGCGGGAAGTTGTAGGTGCGGATGCGTTCAGACCGGTCACCCGAGCCGACCATCGCCTTGCGCGCGGCGGCTTCTTCGCCCTGGGCGGCATCGCGCTGGGCCTCGAACAGGCGGGCGCGCAGCACCTGCATCGCCTTTTCCTTGTTCTTGTGCTGGCTGCGCCCATCCTGGCAGGTCACCACCGTGCCGGTCGGCAAGTGCGTGATCCGCACCGCCGAATCGGTGGTGTTGACGTGCTGCCCGCCTGCCCCGCTCGCGCGGTAGACATCAATCTTGAGGTCCTTGTCCTCGATCTGCACATCGACCTCATCGGGCTCGGGGAGCACGGCGACAGTCGCGGCAGAGGTGTGAATGCGCCCGCCGCTTTCGGTAACCGGCACGCGCTGCACCCGGTGGACGCCGCTTTCGAACTTCAGCCGGGCGAAGACCCCGTTCCCGGAGACCTGCGCCACCACTTCCTTGAAGCCCCCGACTTCAGATGCGCTCATGCTGACCGGCTCGATCCGCCAGCCCTGTTCGGCGGCGAAGCGTTCGTACATCCGGTAGAGGTCGCCCGCGAACAGCGCGGCCTCGTCGCCGCCGGTCCCGGCGCGGATTTCCAGCATGGCCGAGCGGCTGTCAGCCCGGTCGCGCGGCAGCATGGCCACGGCCAGGCGATGCTCGGCCTCGGGCAGTTCCACCTTCAGCCGGGCGATTTCCTCTTCGGCCAGCTCGCGCATTTCGGGATCGTCAAGCTGGGCGAGGCTGGCGAGTTCCCCACGCATCGCCATCACCTCGGCAGCGGTGCGGGCAACCGGCTCCAGCTCGGCAAAGTCGCGGCTGGCGGCAACGAAGTCCTTGCCCTCGAGCGTGCCCGAAGCCAGCCGCGCCTCGAGTTCGGCGAAGCGGGCAGCGATCTGGGCAAGGCGGGCGTCGGAAATGCTCACGGTCTTGATAAACTCATCTGGTCAGCCCGGACTTGTTCCGGGCCAGTGCTTTTCGTCCTCGCGGCCCTCAAAAGGAGCACCGCCCCGGAACAAGTCCGGGGTGACTGCTAAAGGGTGAGTAGCGAGTGGATCAACCTTGTACGGTGATCATCGGCGTTTGCACCGCGCACGTTGACCCACCTCGCCCCGTCGCGCTGCGAAATCGTCGCAATTCGGTGCGCGCCCAGCTTGGCAGCCTTGTCGAACCGCTTTTTTGGCGATCCGGAGGCGATCAAGTCAGCCGACACTCCGGCGCGCCGCAGGTTGGCCAGGCACGCATTGGCAAAGTCGAGATAATCATCATGTTCGAGGACGAGCGCGACCTCTGGTACTTCGGGCGCCGTCTCCCCCACCAGCATGGCCAGCCGCTCGACGCCGGCCGCCCAGCCGACCGCCGGGGTGTGCGGGCCACCCAGGCTTTCCATCAGCCCGTCATAGCGCCCGCCGCCCAGCACGGTGCCCTGCGCGCCCAGCCGGTCGGTGACGAATTCAAAGGCGGTGTGGCGGTAATAGTCGAGGCCGCGGACCAGCGCCGGAGCGCGAGTCCAGGCGACACCGGCGGCGTCGAGACCGGCGGTGACCTTGCCAAAGAAGTCCTGCGCCTCACCGCTCAGGAAATCGTCGATTTTCGGCGCGGCATCGGTGAACACCTTGTCGCGCGGGTCCTTGCTGTCGAGGATGCGCAGCGGATTGCGTTCCAGCCGGTCCTGCGAATCTTCGGACAGGTCCGCCTTGTGGGCGCGGAAGTATTCGACCAGCGCGGCGCGCCATGCCTCGCGGCTGGCGCCGTCGCCCAGGGTGTTGAGCATCAGCGTGACACCGTCCGCGATCCCCAGTTCCTTCAGCAGCTGGTCGGCCATGACCAGCAGCTCGACATCGGCCTGGGGTTCCGCCGCACCGATGATCTCGGCATCGAGCTGGTGGAACTGGCGATAGCGGCCCTTCTGCGGGCGCTCGTAACGGAACAGCGGGCCGTGGGTGGCGACCTTCACCGGCGCATATTGCTGCCAGCCGTTGGTCAGGTAAGCACGGCAGATCCCGGCAGTGAATTCGGGCCGCAGGGTCAGCGAATCTCCGCCGCGATCCTCGAAGCTGTACATTTCCTTGGAGACGACATCGGTCGTCTCGCCGATGCTCCGGCTGAACACCTCGGTCTTTTCGAAGACCGGCATTTCGACCCGGCGGAAGCGGTAGAGCTTGCGGATCCGTTCGAAGGTTTCGACCACGTGCGCGAAAGCCTCGGCCTCTGCGCCGAAGATGTCCTGGGTGCCGCGGATAGCTTGGGGTGTGCTCATGATGCAGCGCCCATAAGCTTCGCGTGAAAAAGTGGGAACCGGTTTTTCGCATCCGGCGAAGCGCCAACTGGCAGCGCCGCGACGGCCTTGATCGAAAAGAGCGCAGGCAAATCTTGCAGGATCGCATCGTCCCCGCCAGAAGGCGGCGCCATGAAGATCGCCGCCGGGACCATCATCGCCGCGCTGGGGCTTGCGCTTGCCGCCCCGGCCATTCCCGCCACCCTGTCCGCGCCCACGGCCGTGCCGCTTTCGCGCCAGGTGCCCGATGCGGTGGACACCCCCTATCCGGGCGGGACGATCGCGATCGATATCGACGCCACCGATACGGTGCGCGGGGTCTATCGCATTACCCAGACCGTGCCGGTAACGGCCGAAACACGGCGCCTGACCCTGTTGTTCCCGCAGTGGCTGCCCGGCAATCACGCGCCGCGCGGGCCGCTGGCCGAACTGGTCGACGTGACCTTTGCCAGCGGTGGCCAGCTGCTGCGCTGGAAGCGCGATCCGCTGGAACCCAACGCCTTCCATATCGACCTGCCCGCCGGAACCCGCGAGGTGGTGGCCAGGTTCATCCACACCAGCCCGCTGCAATCGAGCGAGGGCCGGATCACCATGACGCAGGAAATGCTCAACCTGCAGTGGGAGAAGATGACGCTTTATCCCGCGGGGCATTACGTGCGCCAGATCAGGGTGCGCCCCAGCGTGACCGTGCCGGCCGGCTGGGAAGTGGCCGGGGCGCTCGACGGGCTGAAGCGCGAAGGCAACCGCTGGACCTGGGGCGAGCACAGCTATGAAGTGCTGGTCGATTCGCCGCTGTTTGCCGGCAAGCATTTCCGCAAGTGGGACCTGGGCGAACCAGGGCGGCAACCGGTGGCGCTCAACGTCATTGCCGACAAGCCGGAGCAACTGGCGGCCAAGCCTGAGCAGATCGAGCTGCACCGGAACCTGATCACCGAGGCGCGGCTGGCCTTTGGCGCCAACCCGTTCGATCGCTACGAATTCCTGCTGGCGCTGACCGACCGGATGGGCGGGATCGGGCTGGAGCATCACCGGTCGAGCGAGAACCAGCTGGAACCGGGCGCCTTTACCGACTGGGACCGGTTCGAATTCGACCGCAACCTGCTGCCGCACGAATATGCCCATTCGTGGATCGGCAAGTTCCGCCGCCCGGCGCGGCTGTGGACGCCGGACTATCGCCAGCCGATGCAGGACGACCTGCTCTGGACCTATGAAGGGCAGGACCAGTTCTGGGGCACCGTGCTGGCTGCGCGGTCGGGCCTGCAGGGCAAGGACATGGTGCTGGGCATGCTGGCGACCTGGGCCGGCACATTTTCCGAACAGCCGGGGCGGCGCTGGCGCTCGGTCGAGGATACGGGCCACGATCCGATCATCGCCGCGCGCAAGCCCAAGCCCTTCCCCAGCCTGTCGCGCAACGAGGACTATTATACCGAAGGCGCGCTGATCTGGCTGGAGATCGACCAGATCATCCGGCAGGGCACCGGCGGCAAGAAGTCGATCGACGATTTCGCCAAGCTGTTCTTCGGCATGCGCGATGGCGACTGGGGCCAGCTGACCTACGAAAACGACGAGATCATCACCAAGCTGAACCAGGTCTATCCCCATGACTGGGCCGGGTTGATCGAACGGCGGATCAACACCCCCGGCCAGCCCGCCCCGGTGCGCGGGATCGAGCTGGGCGGCTACAAGCTGGTGTGGAAGGAATATCCCAACCCCTTCGTCCGCGACGTGATGGCGGATTCGAAAGTGCTGAACCTCACCCATTCGATCGGCCTGGTGATCGACAAGGACGCCCGCGTGACCGCTACCTGGTGGGACAGTCCGGCCTTCAAGGCGGGGATCGTGATCGGGGCCACGGTGCTGGCGGTGAACGGCGTGGCCTATACTCCCGACGAGCTGCGCAACGCGATTACCGCGGCCAAGACGGGCGGCGCGCTGGACCTGCTGGTCAAGCGCGGCGACCGGTTCATCACCTACAAGCTGGATTACACCGGCGGCTTGCGCTGGCCCTGGCTGGAACGCGCCGCCCCCGGCACCGCGCCGACCGGGCTGGACCAGCTGCTGGTGCCGCGGCGACCCTTGCCAAAGCCCAAGGCGCGCAAGTGATCCGTCAAATATGGTGCAAGGCGAGTTGATTGTTGCGATGCAGCATGGGCGCGGCTAAGGGCCCTGCCCATGCGTATCGACCTTATACCCGCCGGCGACAATCCGCCCGAAGAGCTCAACGTCCTGATCGAAGTGCCGATTGGCGGCGAACCGGTTAAGTACGAATTCGACAAGGCCAGCGGCGCGCTGTTCGTCGACCGGATCCTGCACACCCCGATGCGCTATCCGGCCAACTATGGCTTTGTTCCCCACACCATGGGCGAGGACGGCGATCCGCTCGACGCGCTGGTGATCGCCCGTTCGCCGATCATGGCCGGGGCCGTGATCAAGGTACGGCCCGTGGGCGTGCTGCTGATGGAAGACGACAAGGGCGGCGATGAGAAACTGGTCTGCGTGCCGCTCGATTCGACCTTCCCCTATTACCGCGAAGTGGTCGGCCACGATGACCTGCCGCCGATCGTGACTCAGCAGATCGAGCACTTCTTCCAGCATTACAAGGATCTGGAGCCCGGCAAGTGGGTGAAGATCAAGGGCTGGGGCGATGCCGAAACGGCCAAGCGCCTGATCGTCGAAGCGATGGAACGCGCCAAGGGCACCAAGTACGCCTGAAGGTACGCCTAAAGGCCCGTTGCGTGCCGGTGCAGTGCCGCTAGAAGGCCTGCCAATGACCGGTCGCCGCCACGATATTGCCATTGCCGGAGGAGGCCTGTCCGGAGGCCTGATCGCGCTTGCGCTGCGTCGTGCCCGGCCCGGGCTGGACGTGGTGCTGATCGAAGGTGGCCCTGCGATCGGCGGCAACCACCGCTGGAGCTGGTTCGCCAGCGATCTCGACAGCGCTGGGACCGAACTGCTCTCCCCCCTGCGCCAGACCCGCTGGGATGAGGGCTATGATGTGGCCTTCCCGGCCCATCGGCGGACGCTGACCACGCGATATCACTCGCTTTCCTCGGTCGACTTTGCCGCCGGGCTGGCGCGGGAGCTGGCCCCCGGCACGATCCGCTGCAACGCCCCGGTTGCCGAACTCGATGCCAGCGGGCTGACGCTGGCAAGCGGCGAGCGGATCGCGGCGCGGACCGTGATCGACTGCCGCGGGTTCGAACCCACCCCGCACCTGGCGGGCGGCTGGCAGGTCTTCATGGGCCGCCACCTGCGCACCGCCACGCCGCATGGCCTGACCCGCCCGGTGATCATGGACGCCTGCGTTACCCAGCACGGCGCCTATCGCTTTGTCTACGTCCTGCCGTTGGGACTGGACGAGCTTTTCGTTGAAGACACCTATTACGCCGACAGCCCGCAGCTGGATCGCAGCGCCCTGTCCGGCCGGATCGACGCCTATTGCACCGTGCAGGGCTGGCAGGGCGAGCTGCTGGGCCACGAAACCGGGGTCCTGCCGGTGGTGACCGGCGGAAACTTTGCCGCCTGGCAGGAAGGCCTGCGGGTACCTGGCGTGACCCGGGCCGGGGCGCGGGCCGGGTTCGTTCATCCACTGACCAGCTATACCCTGCCTCAGGCGGCAGCCCTGGCCCGGCTGATCGCGCAGGAAGCAGACCTGCCGGGCGAGCAACTGGCCGCGCTGGTCGAAGGCGAGGCGGCGCGGCACTGGCGCGGCACGGCCTTCTACCGCAAGCTGGGGGCCATGCTGTTCGGCGCGGGCGAGCCCGACCAGCGCTATCGCATTTTCGAGCGGTTCTACCGCCTGCCCGAACCCACGGTGGAGCGGTTCTACGCCGCCCGTTCCACCATCTCAGACATGGCCCGGGTGCTGGTGGGCAAGCCGCCGGTACCCGTGCTGGGGGCAATGCGCGCATTGCTTGCTTCCGGCGCGCCAATGGCCGAAAGAGCATGACAATGACAGCTGTAGTTCCCGCCTCTCCCACCCTTCCCGTGCCGACCGGTAAGCGCGCCTGCGTGATCGGGGCAGGCTTCGGCGGCCTGGCACTCGCCATCCGCCTGCAATCGGCCGGGATCGAGACCGTGGTGGTCGAAGCGCGCGACAAGCCCGGCGGGCGCGGCTATTTCTGGGAGAAGGACGGCTTCACCTTCGATGCCGGGCCAACCGTGATCACCGATCCGCCCTGCCTGACCGAACTGTGGGGTCTGACCGGCCACGACATGGCCGAGGACGTGACGCTGATGCCGGTCATGCCGTTCTATCGGCTCAACTGGCCGGACGGCACCAATTTCGACTATTCGAACGACGAGGCGGGCCTGGCGCGGGAAATTGCCCGCGTCGCCCCCGGTGACCTCGCCGGGTACGAGGAATTCCTGCAATACTCCGCAGGAGTGTTCGAGGAAGGCTATGTCAAGCTGGGCCACGTGCCCTTCCTGGACTTTGCCTCGATGATCAAGGCGGCCCCGGCGCTCGCCAAGTACCAGGCCTGGCGTTCGGTCTATTCGATGGTTTCAAGCTTTATCAAGAGCGAGAAACTGCGCGAGGCGCTGACCTTCCACACGCTGCTGGTCGGCGGCAACCCGATGACCACCAGCGCGATCTATGCCCTGATCCACAAGCTGGAAAAGGACGGCGGGGTGTGGTGGGCCAAGGGCGGCACCAACCAGTTGATTGCCGGGATGGTCAAGCATTTCGAGCGGCTCGGCGGCACGCTGCGGCTGCACGATCCGGTGGTGCAGATCCACACCCTGGGCAACCGCGCGACCGAGGTTGAAACCCAGAGCGGCTGGACCGAACGCTTCGATGCCGTGGCCAGCAATGCCGACATCATGCATTCCTATCGCGACCTCCTGTCGGCCAGCCCGCGCGGGCCGCAGATGGCGCGCAGCCTGGCGCGCAAGCGGTTCTCGCCCAGCCTGTTCGTGGTCCATTTCGGCCTCGAAGGCACCTGGCCGGGGATCCCGCACCACATGATCCTGTTCGGCCCGCGCTACAAAGGGCTGCTTGACGACATCTACCGGCACGGCGTGTTGCCGCAGGACTTCTCGATCTACCTGCATCACCCCTCAGTCACCGATCCCTCGGTCGCCCCCCCGGGCAAGAGCACCTTCTACGCGCTGATTCCGGTCGCCAACCAGGGCAAGCTGCCGATCGACTGGGAAACCGTGGGGCCGCTGATCGAAAAGCGCATCCTCGACGAGGTTGGCCGCCGCCTGATCCCCGATATTCACGACCGGATCGTGACCAAGTTCCACTATGCCCCGCGCGATTTCGCACTCGATCTCAACGCCTATCTCGGCAGCGCCTTCAGCCTTGAGCCGATCCTGACGCAGAGCGCCTGGTTCCGTGGCCACAACCGCGACGACAAGGTGAAGAACCTTTACCTGGTCGGCGCGGGCACCCACCCTGGCGCAGGCATCCCCGGCGTGGTCGGCAGCGCCAAGGCCACCGCCCGGCTGATGCTGGAGGATCTGCGGTGAAACGGATTGCGGTGTACTGCGGATCGGCCAGCCCGGCGGATTCGCGCTACCTCGAACTCGCCACCGAAGTCGGCCGCACCCTGGCTGACCGCGAGATCGGCTTGGTCTATGGCGGTGGCCGGCTGGGCCTGATGGGCGCCGTGGCCGATGCTGCGCTGGCGGCCGGCGGCGAAGTCATCGGGGTAATCCCCGAAGCCCTGGTCAGTTCCGAAGTGGCGCATCGCGGCTGCACCGAACTGCACGTCGTTTCCGGAATGCATGAGCGCAAGCTGGCTTTCACCGAACTGTCCGACGGGTTCCTGACCATCCCCGGCGGGGTGGGCACGATGGACGAGCTGTGGGAAGCGGTCAGCTGGGCGCAGCTGGGCTATCACACCAAGCCGGTGGGCCTGCTCAATGCCTTCGGGTTCTACGATCACCTGCTGGCCTTCAACCGCCACATGGTGGAAGTGGGCTTCATCCGCCCTGCCCACCAGGGCATCATCATCGCCGAGACCGAGCTGGACCTGCTGCTGACGCGCATGGCCGCGCACGAACCGCACACGCCGATTTTCGCGATGAAGGCCTCCGATTTGTGACAGACCGCGCGGATCGCGCCGCGCTGGTCGAGGCGGCGCGCCTCTCCATCGTGCGCGGCTCGAAAAGCTTTGCCGCCGCCAGCCGCCTGTTTGACCGGACCACGCGCGAGCGGGTCTGGCTGCTTTACGCCTGGTGCCGCCGCTGCGACGACCTGGCCGATGACCAGGACCATGGCGGCACACTGGGGTCTCAGGCCGGTGCGCCCGCGCGCCTCGCCATGATCCGCGACCTGACCGACCGGGCCCTGAACGGCGAGGCCACCGGCGATCCCGCCTTCGATGCCTTTGGCCTGGTCGCGCGCGAAACCGGGATCACCCGCGCCATGGCCGAGGACGTGATCGCCGGCTTCGCCCTCGATGCCGCCGACTGGCGCCCGCGCGAGGAGATCGACCTGTTGCGCTATTGCTTCCATGTGGCCGGGGCCGTGGGGGTGATGATGGCCGTGGTCATGGGGGTCAGCCCGGATGACGAGGACACGCTTGACCGGGCCTGCGACCTGGGCCTCGCCTTCCAGCTGTCCAATATTGCCCGCGATCTTTCGGAAGATGACGCCGCCGGGCGCTGCTACCTGCCGCTCGAATGGCTGGTCGCCGCCGATATCCCGCCGGGCGAGCAGATGAAGCCGCGCTATCGCCAGGCACTGGTGCCGCTGGTCCACCGGATGTGCCACATGGCCCGGCATTACGAGGCCTCGGCCCGGATCGGCGCGGCGCGGCTGGGCTTTCGCCAGCGCTGGGCCGTGCTGGCCGCAGCGGGCATCTATGGCGCGATCGGGCGCAAGGTGGATCAGGCGGGGGCCCAGGCCTGGGATCACCGCGTCACCACCTCGACCATGGCCAAGCTGGGCCACGTGCTGAAGGCGCTGGGCCAGTCCGCCCTGCCCGCGCCGCGCCGCGATCCGGTGCGGCCCTATCTGCGCCGCCAGCTTGCAGAGCGCGCCCGTGCGGCCTAGGGGCTTCGCGTCATGCATTCCTATCCCGCCCCCGCGCTCGCCCGAGTTGAGGAAATGGTCCGCGCCGCCGCGGCCGAACCGGCGCGCGCGGTGTCGTTCCAGGGCGCGCCGGGCTGCAACGGCCATCGCGCCGCGACCGAATATGCCCCCGATTGCCTGCCATTGCCCTGCTTCAGCTTCGAGGACGCGCTGGAAGCGGTGAAGGATGGGCGGGCCGGCCGGGCGATCATCCCGATCGAGAATTCGCAGCATGGCCGGGTGGCGGACATCCATTTCCTGCTGCCCGAATCCGGCCTGTCGATCGTCGGCGAGCACTTCATGGCGATCCACCACGATCTGATGGCCGTCGGCGATGGCCCCTTCAAGGCCTGCTACTCGCACCCGCAGGCGCTGGGCCAGTCGCGCTTCTTCCTGCGCGAGCGGGGGATCGTGCCGCTGGCCTATGCCGATACCGCCGGGGCGGCGGCCTTCGTCGCGGAACAGGGCGATCCCGACGCCTGCGCGATCGCGCCGAAAATCGCGGCCGAGCTCTATGGCCTCAAGATCATTGCCGAAAACGTCGAGGACGCGGCCGACAACATGACGCGCTTCGTCGTGCTGGCGCGCGAACCGCGCGATCCGGCTGGCCTTGTCGGCCAGACCACGATGACCACCTTCGTCTTCGAGGTGAAGAACATTCCGGCTGCGCTCTACAAGGCGCTGGGTGGCTTCGCCACCAACGGTGTCAACATGACCAAGCTGGAAAGCTACCAGAAGGGTGCCAGCTTTGCGGCGACCCGGTTCTATGCCGATATCGTCGGCGCGCCGGGCGATCCGGCGGTGGACCGGGCGCTTGATGAACTGGCCTTTCATTGCAAGGAGTTGCGGATCCTCGGCACCTATCCGCAGGAACGCGCGCGCGGCTGACCGCGGGGCATTGCGCCGGCCCCGGCGCCGTGCCACCACCTGAGCGGTGAGCAATCCAGGGGCAGCGATCACGGGAGCCGAAGCCGCGGGGCAAGCCGAACAGGCCTGGCGCGCCGTGCGCGGCGACGAAACGATCCAGTTTGCCCCGGTTACCGTGCCGCCCGAACCGGTCCGACCGGACCCGCAATGGCTGAAAGACCTGCTGAGCGCCCTGGGTGAAGGCTTTGCCGGGGCCTGGCCGGTGCTTCAATGGGTGCTGCTGGCCTTCTTCGTCGCGCTGGCGCTCTACATGGCCTGGCAATTGATCGGACCGCTGCTGGGGCGGTCCCGGCCGCGCGCCGAAGACCCTGCCTCCGAGTGGCGGCCTGACCGGGCCGAGGCCGAGGCGCTGCTGGAAGACGCCGATGCCCTCGCCGCCGCAGGGCGCTATGACGAGGCGACGCACCTCCTGCTGCGCCGCTCGGTAAGCCAGATTGCCGCCGCGCGGGCCGAATGGGTCCGCCCGGCCAGCACCGCGCGCGAGCTGGCGCACCTGCCGGCCCTGCCCGATGCGGCGCGGACCGCCTTTGCGGCGCTGGCCCGGATGGTCGAGCGCAGCCGCTATGCCCTGCACCCGCTGGACGCGGCCGATTGGCACGAGGCCCGCGCGGCCTATGCCGAATTCGCGCTGGCCCGCTTGCCGATGACAGCGGGATGAGCGCGGGGCGATCCCCCTTTTCCCCCCGCGCCGTGCTGGCGCTGGTGCTGGGCGGCGGTCTGCTGTTCGTGCTACTGCTGTGGTTGATCGGCGCCGGGCTGGGCAACAACCAGGCCAACGACGGCCAGGCCCACGGAGCCAGCAAGGGGCTGACTGGCTATGCCGCGTTGGCCGCCTACCTTGAGCAGCGCGGCCAGCCGGTGGCCTTCGCCCGCACCCCGCGCGCGCTGCAACAGGACGACCTGCTGATCCTGACCCCGCCACGCGAGGCCGATGGCGCGGCGATTGCGCAGCTGGTCACCCAGCGCCGCTACATGGGGCCGACCCTGGTGGTGACCCCGAAATGGACCGGCCAGCCGGTGCCGCGCCGCAGCAAGGTGTTCAAGCGCGGCTGGGTGGAAATCACCGACCCCGAGCCGCCGCGCTGGGAAGGCTTCGAGAACGGCCTGCAAGTGCGACTTGCGCCGATGCGGGCGGGGGGGCAGCCAGCCCGCTGGCGCGGATTAGGGCTGGGTGGGGAGCTGCCCAGTTCGGAAAACGTCTTGTCGGGGCAGGGGCCGGGGCTGGTGCCGCTGGTGGTGGGCGAACAGGATGGCCGGATCCTGGCCGGCTATCTCAACGATGCGGGAGACTACCCCGCGCTGCGCGCCCTGGCAGTGGGAACCGCCCCCGAACCGGTACCGGACGACGAGGGTGAGATCGATCCCGACATCCACCCGGTGATCCTGGTGTTCGAACCAGACCTGCTCAACAATTATGGCCTGGGCGATGCGGTCAATGCCGCGCTGGGCGAACGGCTGGTCCGGGCAGCGCTCGACAATCACGAGGGGCACGACGGGGTCACTTTCGACCTCACCTTCAACGGCTTCGCCCGGTCCAGCAACCTGTTGACCCTGGCCTTCCAGCCGCCGTTCCTGGCCGCCACGCTGTGCCTGCTGCTGGCCGCTCTAGTGCTGGGCTGGCGGGCCTTCCTGCGCTTTGGCCCACCGCTCGCCAACGGACCGGCGCTGGCCTTTGGCAAGCAGGCGCTGGTGAGCAACGCCGCCGCGCTGCTGCGCCGGGCCGGGCGGCTGCACCTGGCGGGCCAGCCCTATGCCGATGCCGCGCGCGAACGGATCGCGCGGGCGCTGGCCCTGCCGCACCGACTCGATCCCGCCGCCACCGAAGCGGCGATCGACCGCGCGCTGGCCGCCCGCGATGCCAGCGCCACGCCTTTTTCCACCGCCGCCGCCACAATGCGCGCGGCGCGCCGTCCGGCCGAACTGGTCGAGGCGGCGCAAGTGCTCCATTCGCTCGAAAGGACCCTGAAACGATGACAGCAGCCACCATGACCCCGGCTTCGATGACCTTGGCGGACGTGGGCCAGCTGGCCGATGCGATCCGCGCCGAGGTGGGCAAGGCCGTGGTCGGCCAGGCCGAGACGGTCGATGCCCTGCTCGTCGCCTTGCTGGCCCAGGGCCACGTCCTGCTCGAAGGGCCGCCGGGCACGGCCAAGACGTTCCTAGCCCAGTGCTTCGCCGCCAGTCTGGGGCTCGATTTCGGGCGGATCCAGTTCACCCCCGATCTGATGCCGGGCGACATCCTGGGTTCGAACCTGTTCAACTTCCAGACCAGCCAGTTCACCCTCACGCGCGGGCCGATCTTCACCGAACTGCTGCTGGCCGACGAGATCAACCGCACCCCGCCCAAGACCCAGGCCGCGCTGCTCGAAGCCATGCAGGAACGCCGTGTCACGCTGGACGGCACCGCCCATCCGCTGCCGGACCACTTCCTGGTCGTGGCGACCCAGAACCCGATCGAGAGCCAGGGGGTCTATCCCCTGCCCGAAGCCCAGCTCGACCGGTTCCTGTTCAAGCTGCTGGTGCCCTATCCCTCGGCCGCGGAGGAAGCGCGGATCGTCGCCACCTTTGGCGAGCGGGCCGGACCGCAGCGTCCGGCAGACCTGGGCGTCGGCCCGGTCGCAGATGCCGCCACGATTGCCGCCGCCGCCCGTGCGGTGAAGGGCGTGACCCTGGCCGAAAGCGTGATCGACTATGTCGTGCGGCTGGTCCGCGCCACGCGCGAAAGCGCGGACCTCGCCTCGGGCGCATCGCCGCGAGCGGCGGTGCTGCTGGCCAATGCCGCGCGGGCACGGGCCGCATTGGCAGGGCGCGACTATGTCCTGCCCGACGATGTGAAGGCCCTGGCCGCGCCCGCGCTGCGCCACCGGCTGTTACTGTCTCCCGCCGCCGAGATCGAGGGCAAGGCGGTCGAGGCGCTGGTCGCCGAACTGGTCGAAAGCACCGAGGCGCCGCGCTGACCATGGCCGCCGGGCGGGCCTGGATCGTGCCGACAGGCCGCGCCGCGCTGGTCGCGGCCGGGCTGGCGCCGGTCGCGCTGCTGGTGGCCGCGACCGCGCCGGGCCTGTGGGTAGTGGCCCCGGTGCTGGCCCTGATCGTCCTGGCGCTGGTCCTGCTCGACGCCGTGCTGGCCGGTTCCGGCAGCGAAGTGGGCCTGACCCTGCCCGGCGATACCGAGGTGGGCGAAGCGGGCGAGATCGCCGCCCGCCTGCCCGCCGCGCGCGGCTGGCCGCACCGGATCGAGGCGGCGCTGGAGGGCGATCCGCGGCTGTTCCCCGGCGGGCGGACCACCCTGGCGCTGGCCCAGGCGGGGGACAGCTGGCACGGCACAGCGCGGTTCGTGCCCAGCCGGCGCGGGACCGGGCTGGTCGAGCGGCTGTGGCTGCGCTGGACCGGGCCGCTGGGGTTGGGTGCGCGCCAGCGCGAGGTGCCAATCGACCGCGCGGTGCGGGTCTGGCCCAATGTCGCGCCGGTCCGCTCCCCCACGCTCCAGACCTTCCTGAAGGACGCCCAGTTCGGCCTGGTTGCCCGGCGCATTCGCGGCGAGGGCACCCAGTTCGAGGCGCTGGCCGATTACGAGCCGGGGATGGATCGCCGCCGGATCGACTGGAAAGCCAGCGCCCGCCACGCCCGGCTCTATGCCAAGGAATTCGAGGCCGAGCGCAACAACCAGATCGTCTTCGCCTTCGATTGCGGTCAGGCGATGTGCGAACCCGTGGGTGGGCCAGCGGGCGGGCCAGCGGGCAGCGAAGACCCTGGCTTGCCCCGGCTTGACCGGGCAATCACCGCCGCGCTGACCGCCGCCTATGTCGCCCTGAAGGGCGGGGACAAGGTCGCGCTGTACGGCTTTGCCGCGCGGCCGCAGCTGTTTACCCCCTTCGTTACCGACAGCCGCGCCTTCCGGCGGCTGCAACAGGCGGCAGCCGGGCTGGAATACCAGCCGCAGGAACCCAACTTCACCCTGGCCCTTGCCACCCTCGCCAGCCAGCTGCAGCGCCGCTCGATGGTGGTGGTCTTTTCCGACTTCACCGATCCGACCAGCGCCGAACTGATGATCGAATCGATCGGACGGTTGACCAGCCGCCACCTGGTGCTGTTCGTGACCCTGGCCGATGCCGAACTGGACAGCATGGCTACCGCCGCCCCGCAGGACGAGCAGGCGCTGGCCATGGCGGTCGGTGCCGATGCCCTGCTCAGGCAGCGAGCGCTGGTGCTCTCACGCCTGCGGGCACTGGGGGTGGACGTGATCGAGGCCCCGCATGACCGGATCGGGATGCGGCTGATTGATGCCTACCTCGCGATCAAGGCGCGGGGGGCAATCGGATGAGGCACGACCCAACCGGCGGGGGACGCTGATGGCACTGTTCGGATTGTTCGGCACCCGCGCCCAGGCGCAGCAGGCGGCGATCGAGGCGGCCGCGCTGCGCTCCGACCGGTTCCGCCAGGCCCGCGAGCCGGACTGGCAGCGGCTCGACGCGATCGTCACCGCGATGGAGAAGGGCCGTCTGCGCCGCCTGTCGGACGAGGACGTGCTGGCCCTGCCAGTGCTGTACCGCACCGCCGCCTCCAGCCTGTCGGTCGCGCGCGAGACCTCGCTCGATGCCAATACCCTGGCCTATCTCGAAGCGCTGGTGCGCCGCGCCTGGTTCCAGGTCTATGGCCCACGGCTGGGGCTGTGGGGCTGGTTGCGGCAGTTCTTCGGCGGCGGCTGGAGCGCGGCGGTGCGCGGAATCTGGCCCGAACTGCTGGTTGCCCTCGCGCTGATGGTGGCGGGCACCCTGGTCGGCTGGCTGCTCGTGGCCAGCGACCCCGACTGGTACCACGCGCTGGTCCCCTTTGCTGACGAGCGCATGCCCGGAGCGAGAGCCGAGGTGCTGCGCGGTACGATCTATGGCAATACCGGGCAGGACGGGATGAGCGTGTTTGCCGCCAGCCTGTTCAGCAACAATGCCGGGGTGGCAATCCTGTGCTTTGCCCTGGGCTTTGCCTTCGGCGTGCCACCACTGCTGCTGCTGGTCCACAACACGGCCGGGCTGGGGGCGATGCTGTGGCTGTTCTTCGAGGCCGGGCTGGGGTGGGATTTCGTCGGCTGGCTGGCGATCCACGGCACGACCGAACTGCTGGCGATCCTGCTGGCGGGCGGGGCCGGGCTGCATGTCGGCCGGTCGATGGCCTTTCCGGGCAACCGCGCCGTGCTGGTCGCCGCAGCCGAGGCGGGCGAGCGCGCGGCGGTGGTCATGGCCGGGGTAGTGCTGATGATGGTGGTGGCCGCGATCCTCGAAGGGTTCGGGCGCCAGCTGATCGACCATGCCGCCGGGCGCTATGGCGTGGGCGGCACCATGCTGGCCTTCTGGCTGGCCTATTTCTTCCTGTTTCGCCGCCGCGCGGGCAATGGATCGGCCGCATGAGCGCCGCGACCCTGCCCCCACGCAAGGACCGCCGCCGCACCCTGGTCACGCCCGAAGGGCTGGCCCTGCCGGTCACCCTGGCCAGCCGGGGCAGCCGGTTTGGCGCGATCGCGATGGACCTGCTGGTGCTGATCCTGGTGATCGTGGTCACCACCCTGGTGCTGGCGCTGGGTGCGGCGGGACTCGATACCGTGCTGGGCGGGCAGATCGACCAGACCAAGGGCGGAGCAAGGCAGGTGCTGGAATTCCTGGCCGTGCTGTGGTTCGCGGTGATGTTCCTGTTTCGCCACGGCTACTTCCTCTACTTCGAGCTCGGCCCGCGCGGCGCAACGCCCGGAAAGCGCGCGCTGGGCCTGCGCGTGGCGGCACGCGATGGCGGACAATTGCGGCCCGAGATGATCCTAGCCCGCAACCTGGTGCGCGATATCGAACTGTTCCTGCCGCTGACCATGCTGCTCGGTCAGTTCGACCAGACTGAATGGGACCCGGTCGGCTGGGCAGCGGCGGGCTGGTTCCTGCTCTTCGCGCTGTTCCCGGTGTTCAACCGCGACCGGCTGCGGGCCGGGGACCTGATCGCCGGAACCTGGGTGATCGAGGCCCCGCGCGCCAGCCTGGCCGCCGCACTCAGCACCGGGGCCAGTGCCGCCCAGGGCACCAGCGCCGCGACCGGCGCGGAATACCGCTTCGGTGAGGCCGAGCTGGCAGTCTATGGCGAATACGAGTTGCAGACGCTGGAGCGCGTGCTGCGCGAGGACCGGCCCGAGGCGTTGGCGGCGGTGCAGGAGGCGATCTGTCGCAAGATCGGCTGGCACCCCGGCGCGGGCGACGAGCGGGCCTTCCTTGAAGCCTATTATACCCAGCTGCGCGCCCGGCTGGAAACCGGCATGCGGCTGGGCAAACGCAAGGCCGACAAGCACGCGGCCGGCAGCTGAGGCTGCCGACCGCCTGCCCGAAGGGTTATCAGTTGCGGAAGTTCAGCACCTGCCAGAGTTGCGAACCCAGCACCTTGCGATACTTGGCGCGTTCGCCAGATGCAGCCTGCATCTGCGCGTCGGTCTGCTTGACGTTGTCGCGGAACTGCTTGGCCCGGCGTTCGTCTTCCGCGGCATCGGGGATCGACTTGAAGCGGACCACCAGGATCACGTCCGGTTCGCCCGGGCGCTTGTTGACGTTGGCCAGCACTTCATAGCCGGTGATCCAGCCTTGCGACTTGGCGTATTCCTGCTGCTGGCGCCACATCCCGGCCAGGTGCCGGGCATAGTCAAGACCGTGACCGTCTTCGATGGTGATCGAGGACACCTCGACCAGTTCCCCACCAGCCATCGGGTTACTCTGCGCCATGGCCGGCATGGCCCAGGCAAGCGACATCGAAGCGGCCAGCACGGCCGCGCTACGGATCATCTTCATGGCATTCCCTCCTCGTTATGGCGCGAGGATATGACAACCTCCGGCTGGCACAATTCGCGCCTTTGGCTCAGAGTCGGGAGACCCCATTGTTACAGCAAATCCGCCCCCAAGTAACGCGAGGCTAAGCCTGGCCGCAGGCAGAGTCAAACTCTGCTTCGGCCCTGCTTGCGGCTGCCGCCGGATCGTGAAACAAGCCCGGCGATGATTGCCTATGCCATCCGCGACGATGACCTGACCGGCCCGGAGATTCGCGGCTTGCTGCGCCTTCACCTTGATGAAATGCACCAGTGGTCGCCCCCCGAAAGCGTGCACGCCATGCCGATTGAGCGACTGCGCCAGGCCGATGTCACGTTCTTTTCCGCCTGGGACGGGTCGAACCTCGCTGCCTGCGGCGCAATCAGGCATCTCGATGCCGATCATGGCGAACTGAAATCGATGCGCGCCCACCCGGATTATCGTGGCAAGGGGGCAGGCAAGGCGATCCTGCTGCACCTGCTCGAAGTGGCACGGGCGCGCGGTTACGTCCGCGTCAGCCTGGAGACCGGGCGCCCCGAACCCTTCCGCCCGGCGCGGCAGCTCTATGCCAGCCATGGCTTCACGGAGTGCCCGCCATTTGCCGACTATGTCGCTGACCCGTTCAGCATCTGCATGACGAGAAGCCTGTGACCGACCTGATCCTGCGCCCCGCCACCGCCGCCGACAGACCAGCCCTGTCCGAGCTGGCGATCCGCGCCTTCGTGGCCAAGTTCGGCCCGCTCTATTCCGAGGCGGACCTGAACACCTTCCTCGCCGAGAGCCTGTCAGAACCGGCAATCGCCGCCGACCTGGCCAACCCAGACCGGGTTTACCGCCTGGCCGAGCGCGCCGGGGAGCTGGTGGGCTATTGCAAGATCAGCCTGACCTGCGGCTTTCCCGAACATGCCCGCGGCCAGCGCGTGATGGAGCTGAAGCAGCTCTATACCGCGCCAGAGGCTACCGGCGGCGGGATCGGGGGCCAGCTGATGGACTGGGCCATGGCCGAATTCGCGGCGCGCGGCGCGGACGAGGTGCAGATTTCGGTCTATGCCTACAATGACGGCGGCCACCGCTTCTACCGCCGCTATGGCTTCGACAAGGTGGCCGACATCACCTTTCGGGTCGGCGAGCAGCTGGATGAGGAATTCCTCTTCGCACGGATGCTCTAGCACCCTATATCGCCGCCCATGTCCTCAGTCCGTCCCTGGCGCGATATCGCGCGGCGCAAGTCCCGGCAGATCATGGTTGGCAAGGTCCCCGTCGGGGGCGATGCGCCGATCACGGTCCAGACCATGACCAACACGCTCACCTCCGATCCGGTGGCAACGATCAACCAGATCCGTCGCTGCGAGGAGGCCGGGGCCGATATCATCCGCGTGTCCTGCCCGGACGTGGAAAGCACCGCGGCGCTGTCCAAGATCGTCAAGGCGGCGCGCGTACCGATCGTGGCGGACATCCATTTCCACTACAAGCGCGGCCTCGAAGCCGCCGATGCGGGCGCGGCCTGCCTGCGGATCAACCCCGGCAACATCGGTTCGAGCGAGCGGGTGGCCGAAGTGGTCCGCGCCGCTAAGGCCAATGGCTGCGCGATCCGGATCGGCGTCAATGCCGGCAGCCTCGAAAAGGACCTGCTCGAAAAGTACGGCGAACCCTGCCCCGAAGCGCTGGTGGAATCGGCACTCGATCACATCAAGCTGCTGCAGGACCACGATTTCCACGAATACAAGGTGGCGGTGAAGGCCAGCGACGTGTTCCTGGCCGTGGGTGCCTACATGGGGCTGGCCGAAGCGGTCGACTGCCCGCTGCACCTCGGCATTACCGAAGCTGGCGGCCTGATCGGCGGCACGGTCAAGTCGGCGATCGGCATCGGCAACCTGCTGTGGGCCGGGATCGGCGACACGATCCGCGTCAGCCTGTCGGCCGAGCCGGAAGAGGAAGTGCGCGTCGGCTACGAGATCCTGAAGTCGCTGGGCCTGCGCACCCGCGGCGTCCGCGTCGTCTCCTGCCCCTCATGCGCGCGGCAGGGCTTTGACGTGATCCGCACCGTGCAAAAGCTGGAAGATGCCCTCGGCCACATCAAGACGCCGATGAGCCTTTCGGTGCTGGGCTGCGTGGTCAATGGCCCCGGCGAAGCGCGTGAGACCGATATTGGCGTGACCGGCGGCGGCAACGGCAAGCACATGGTCTATCTGCGCGGAGTGACCGACCACCACGTGGCCGACGACGGCATGATCGATTACATCGTCAAACTGGTCGAGGAAAAGGCCGCCGAAATCGAAAGCGGGGCCGTTGCCAGCATGGACAGCCTGCACGGCAAGGTAGCCTGAGCGCCGCGTTCGCAAAGCCTTAGGAACAGGCGGTTATCCTGCCGCCATGATCCGCCTTTTCGCCATCGCCTTTGGGGCCATCCTGGCCATGATGCTGGTGGCAGGGGCAATCATGCCGGAAGCGGATAGCGCCAGCAGCGGAACGGTCGCACCGGCTCCCGCCCAGTCGCCGCAAGCCGTCGTTGGTGATGGCCAGGCGCTGGTCCTGCGCCGCGATGGCAGCGGACAGTTTCACGTCACAGCGCTGGTGGAAGGACAGGACGTCCGGTTCCTGGTCGATACCGGGGCCGATGTCGTTGCCCTGACCATCGACGAGGCCGAACAGCTTGGCCTGCAGGTCGATCCCGGCAGCTTCCAGCCAATGATGCAGACCGCCTCGGGCGTGGGCTATGGCGCCCCGGTCACGATCGACAGCCTGGAAGTGGGCGGGCAGGAGTTTCGCGGCGTGCCGGCGGTGGTGGTCGAAGGCCTGACGGTCAACCTGCTGGGCCAGTCGGTGCTGCGCCAACTCGGCAAGGTTGAACTGAGCGGCGACCGGATGGTGATCCGGCCGCGCTAGCCGACGATCAGAATCCGCGTTCGAGGAAAGCGGCCGCCAGCCCGGCCAACAGCGCCGTGCCGTTGGGCAGGACCTTTTCATCCACCATCATCCTGGTGGAATGGATCGCGCAGCACGAACGCCAGTCTGCCCCATCCTCGGCCACGCCCAGGAAGAACATCGCGCCAGGGACTTTCTCCAGCACATAGGAGAAATCTTCCGCGCCCATGATCGGTGTCGCCAGCGTCTGCCAAGCCTGGGGACCGAACAGGTCGCCCGTCACGGCCTCGCCAAAGGCGACTGCGCGGGGATCGCAGACGGTGACCGGAAAGCCTTCGATGATGTTGATCACGGCGGTGAGGCCGTGCGCGGCGGCAATCCCGCCGGCAAGCTGGCGCAAGGCATCATGAAGCTGGGCGCGGTGATGCGCAGATAGCGTGCGCATCGTGCCCTTCAGTGTGGCGAAGTCGGCGATCACGTTGTGGGCCGTCCCGCCCTCGATCCGCGCGACGGTCACCACCACCGGATCGTGGGCGTTGAAGCGGCGGGTGACCATGGCCTGGATCGCCAGAACGATCTCGCAGGCAACCGGCACCGGATCGTGGGTCTGGTGCGGCATCGAGGCATGGCCGCCTTCGCCGCGCACGGTGATCTCGAACTGGTCGGCCGCGGCCATCAAAGGTCCGGCCCGGCCCGCCACCAGGCCATGCTTGGCATTGGGCATCACGTGAAGCGCAAAGGCCGCATCGGGCAAGGGATCGATCAGGCCATCGTCCAGCATGAAGCGGGCGCCGTGGTGCCCTTCTTCCCCCGGCTGGAACATTAAGGAGACGGTGCCCTGAAGCTCCGCCTGCCGCGCCGCCAGCACCCGCGCCGCGCCGGCCAGCATGGCGGTGTGGGCATCGTGCCCGCAGGCGTGCATCGCGCCCGGCACCTGCGAGGCGAAATCGAGGCCGGTCTCCTCCGGCATCGGCAAGGCATCCATGTCACCGCGCAGCAGCACATGGCGACCCGGCCCCGCCCCACCGACCAGCGTGGCCACGAGGCCGGTGGTCGAAGGGCCCTCGCGCCAGGTCAGCGGCAGATCGGCCAGCGCAGCGCGAACCTTGGCGCTGGTGCGCGGGGTGTGGAGACCAAGTTCGGGCTCGGCATGGATCGCGCGGCGCAGGGCAACAATCTCGCCGGAAATCGAACGGGCGGCGTCAAGCAGGTGGGCGTGCAGCATGGGGCGATGATAGCCGCCTCGCCGCCGCCGTCTAGGCCCCGATTGCTGCCGAGATCCGCCGCGCGGCGGCATTGTGCATGCGCACGGATACTACCAGCAGCACGTTGAGCAGCACGGCCTGATAAAGCAGGTAATAGAGCGGACTGCCGGCGAACATCGACAGGCCCAGCACGATCGCACGCGGGTTCGGCCCCAGCACCTTGCAGACGAACAGCAGCGGCGGCGCCTCGGCCTTCACCGCAGCGGCAATCGCCGCCAGCCGCGCGGGATCGCCCTGGGCCGCATCGATCGCCGCGTCGATCTTCAGCGCATGCGGGGTCATGCCGCTCGCAGCATTGAGATAGGCCGAAACGAGGACGCCGAAGAAGCTCTTGCTGGTGGCCGAATCGTCCTTGCCGTGGCTGTGGCGCAGCCATGGGGTGCCATAGACCCACCACTGGTACTGCCGCCGCTGCACCTCGACATGGTTCGATTGCACCGCGTGACTGATCCCCGCCACCACCAGCAGAACCCAGCCGGCTGCGCCGTGGAAGAAGCCCGGCCCCTGCGCCAGCAGCCAGCCGAGAATCAGGTAGAGCACTACGTGGCTGAGATAGTCGCACAGCCCGTCGACCATCTCGCCGACCGGGCTGGTCCGGCCGGTCAGCCGCGCCAGATCGCCATCGGCGCCATCGACCACGTGCCAGCCCATGTGCAGCGCCATGCCCAGCGCCGCGCCCACCGGCCAGGCGAGGTTGGCATAGACCACCCCGGCCGCCACGACCATCAGCGCGCCGAACACCGAAACCATGTTAGGGGTGATCGGCGTATGGGCCAGGCCCCGCGCCAGTTGCCAGGCCAGCGGGTGATACAGGTAATGGTTCAGCCCGTCTTGCAGCTCGCGTGGACGCTGGGGGCGCTGCGGTTTCGACTGTTCGGCGTTCGCCTTGGCTTGTGTCACTGCGCCCCCGGAAACTCATGATCGCGGCTCATGCCGCCAAGCCTTCCCTTAGAGGCCTTGCCCCCGGCGCGACAAGCGGATTGGGCCACGAACACCGGATTATGCGGGTGTCGCAACAGCCAGTTTGCCCTGCCCGCGAATGCTGCTATGCTAGCAGGCCTGCTTTGCGCAGGCACAATGCCGACGTGCAGCGGGATTCGCATGGATTTCCGTCAGAATCGGCACCGGAGGCAGGGGGACGCGCCTGGCCATTGCGCCAGCGCCCTCTCGGTATTCGGCTTGACCTGCGCCAAACTTCCTGCTTTTGGCGCGCGATTTCATAATGCGGCGGCCTTTGCTTAAGGCCGCAATGCGCCGCTCGAGAAGGATTGAGTCAGAATGAAGCCTATCAAGGTCGCCATGATTGGCGTTGGCAACTGCGCAAGCTCGCTGGTCCAGGGGGTTACCTACTATCGCCAGAACAACTCGTCGCAGGGTCTGATCCACGACAAGATCGGCGGCTATGGCGCGGGTGACGTCGATTTCGTCCTGGGGATCGATGTCGATGCCCGCAAGGTCGGCAAGGACATTGCCGAGGCGATCTTCGCCCAGCCCAACAACACCAAGGTGTTCCAGGCCGACGTGCCGCTGACCGGTGCAAAGGTGATCATGGGCAAGGTTTCGGACGGCGTTGCCCCGCACATGACCACCGTCGGCGAAAAGGGCTTCATCGTTGCCAGCGAACCGGAAGCCGATCAGGCCCGGATCGTCCAGGCGATCAAGGATTCGGGCGCTGACGTGCTCGTCAACTTCCTCCCCGTCGGGTCGCAGGAAGCCACCGAATTCTACATGGAATGCGCGCTGGAAGCGGGCGTTGCCGTGGTCAACTGCATGCCGGTGTTCATCGCCAGCAACCCGGAGTGGGAAGCCCGCTTCCGCGCCAAGAACATCCCGATCGTGGGTGACGACATCAAGGCCCAGGTCGGCGCCACGATCGTCCACCGCGTGCTCTCCAGCCTGTTCGCCGCCCGCGGCGTGACGGTCGAGCGCACTTACCAGCTCAACACCGGCGGCAACACCGACTTCATGAACATGCTGGACCGCCAGCGCCTGGGTTCGAAGAAGGAATCGAAGACCGAAGCCGTGCAGGCCATGCTGGCCCAGCGCCTCGAGGACGAGAACATCCACGTCGGCCCGTCGGACTATGTGCCCTGGCAGAAGGACAACAAGCTGTGCTTCCTGCGCCTTGAAGGCCTGCAGTGGGGCAACGTGCCGATGGAACTGGAACTGCGCCTCTCGGTGGAAGACAGCCCCAACTCGGCCGCCTGCGTCATGGACGCGATCCGCTGCGCCAAGCTCGCTTCCGAGCGCGGTGAGGGCGGGGCCGTGATCGGCGCCTCGGCCTACTTCTGCAAGCACCCGCCGCAGCAGTTCAACGATGACCTCGCCGCCCAGATGGTCGAGGAATACATCGCCGACGCCGCGATCGCCGCGGAATAAGGCCAGCGAACTGGAAACTGGAGCGGCGTCGGGGCAATCCGGCGCCGTTTCCGTTTGTGAGGATGCCCCGATGGACGCCCTGATCATTGCCGCCGGGTTCGGCAGCCGCCTACGCGATGTCTCGGATTCAAAGCCGCTGACCCCGATCTCGGGCATTCCCCTGCTCGAACTGGGCGCGCGCCAGGCCCGTGCCGCCGGGGCCGAGCGCGTGGTCGTGGTCACCGGGCATGAGGCCGAACGGATCGAGGCCGCCCTGCCGTCGATTGCCGATCGCGCCGGATTGCCGGTGGTGGCACAGCGGGTGGCCGACTGGACAAAGCCCAACGGCTGGTCGGTGATCGCCGGGGCCGAAGTCATCGCGGGCAATTACCTGCTGATGATGAGCGACCACATCTTTTCCGCCCCGATCCTGGCGGGCCTGGCGCGGCAGGGCAGCGCCGATCGCGGCGTGACCTTGGCGATCGACCGGCGCTGCGACAATCCGCTGGTCGATCCCGACGATGCCACCTGGGTGCAGACCGACGCCCGCGGCTTCATCCGTGCGATCGGCAAGACCATTCCCGACTATGACGCGGTCGATTGCGGAGCATTCCTGGCGACCCCGGAACTGGCCGAGGCGATCCGCACCGCCATTGCCGCAGGCAAGGCAGGCAGCCTGTCCGAGGGGATGCAGCGGCTGGCCGATGCCGGTCGCGCAGCGACCTGGGACATCGGCACGGCCTGGTGGCTCGATGTCGACGATCCGCGCGCCTTCGAACTGGCCGAGGCCCAGGCCCCGGCCGAGCTACCCGAAGTCTACACCCGGCCCTGACCCGGAAGGTCAGGGATACTTCATCGTGATGCGGGTGGTCAGGCCCGGCTTGGCCACGCCAAGGCGGACCGAGCGGAACTGCGGCAAGCCGGCCAGAGTGGCCGGATTGTTCGAGAAGCCATAGCCTTCGGCGGGCAGGCCGATCCCGGTCCGGTCGAACTTCCCGTCGCCGTTCTCGTCATGATAAAGCGCGATTACATAGACGCCGGGCTTGGGCACGAAGATGCAGCCACGGGTGGTACCGGTGGTCGCATCGACCCGCCCGACGTAAAGCGAGCCGCGCTTGACCAGGAACTTCGAGGGGTTGTCAGCATAAAGGGTGATCGCGATCACGCCGTTGTTGTTGCGCACGTTCTCCGCCACCACGTTGAGCCAGGTGTCGCTGGCCGGGCCGGTGCAGCCGGCGGGCGGGCGGGCCGGGCCTTCGGCGGCCAATGGCTGCGCCGCGGCCGAACCGAGGGAGAGGGTAGCAAGGGCAAGCACCGCGGCGCGGGCACGTCGGGGCAGGATCATCGTGTCATCGTCCTGTTGCTGGGGGGCAGAACAGCGCACCATGGTCCGAATGGGCGGGCGCGGTTCCGTTCATTGTTCCCCGGTTATGATTCGGCCGCTGAATAGCCGGTGAATTGGGCAAGAATTGGAATCAACCGGCGGATTCGTCAACCACGTGCCCGGATTCGAGCCGGACCACCCGGTCCGCCAGCCGGGTCAGCGCGCCGCGATGAGCGATCAGCACGATCGTCATGCGTCCGCGTAGTCGCCCCAGCGCCGTGGCGATTGCCGCCTCGTTGGCAGGATCGAGGGCACTGGTTGCTTCGTCGAGGATCAGCAGCTGCGGATCGCGCAGCAGGGCCCGGGCCAGCATCAGCCGCTGGCGCTCACCACCGGACAGCTGCCGCCCGCCATCACCCAGCATGGTATCGAGCCCCTCTGGCAGGTCGCGCACGAAAGCGGCCGCAGCGGCATCTTCCAGCGCGGTCCACAGCCGGGCATCGTCAGCCTCGGGCGCAGCCCAGCGCAGGTTGTCGCGCAGGCTGGCCGCAAGCACGAGCGGATCCTGCTCGACATAGGCCACCGCCCCGCGCCAGGCCCGCTGCGCGGCCGGATCGAGCGGCTGACCGTCGAGAATCAACTGGCCGGTATCGGGCGCGGTCAGGCCAGCCAGCAGGTCTGCCAGCGTGCTCTTGCCCGCCCCGGATGGCCCGATGAGCGCCACGATCGAACCGGCCGTGATCTCCAGCGAGACCTGCTCGAGCGCTGCCGCCGGCTGTCCGGCAAACTGAACCCGCACCCGGTCCAGCGCGATCAGCCGCTCCAGCCGGGGTGGCGGACCGGCGGGCAGGTCGGCCTGCCGCGCGGCATCGGTCTCGGCAATCAATTGCTGGGCTGCGGCCAGCGCGGGCCGGGCGTGAAGCCAACGCTGCCAGGCTTCCTGCAAGGTGCCAAGCAAGGGTAAGGCGCGGGCAAACAGCGCCACCATCGGCAGGATCGTGGCCAGCGGCAAGTTCCAGGCAGTCAATCCGAACCAGACCAGCAGGGCCAGCGCCGCCGCGCCGACGGTCTGCAGGAACAGTTGCCCCAGGCCCGTGCTGCGCAGATAGGCATGGCGCGCCTCACCCAGGGCTGCGAACCGGTCCATCACCGCCGCCTCGGCCCGGTCCTCACCGCCCAGCAGCTTGATGGTGCGCAGCGCTGCCAGCGATTCGCCGATCACGGCGTGAAGCCGGTTCCAGACCGTACCCAGCGCCTCACCCAGCTGCGTCGCGCGGCGGCGCAGGCCGCGATAGGCGAGCAGAACCAGCAGGCCCGACAGGCCGGCGCCCAATGCGAGCAGCGGGGCGATCGCCAGGGCCGCGAGCCCGAGCGCGAGCAGGGTGACAACCGTGGTGGTGGCCACCAGTAGCTGGTTGATGCCCAGCCCCACCCGATCCAGGTTGGAGATCAGCAGGCTGGCCTGGTCCGAGCGGCGCAGCGCGCTCAGCAGGCGCCAATCGGCGTGGAGCAGGCTGGCCCAGGCTCGCCGCCGCAAGCCATCGACCAGCTTCAGCTCCAGTTCCAGAACCGCCCGGTTGCGCCACAGCACCAGCACCGACCGGATCGCGACCAGCATTACGAACAGCGCCAGCAGGCTGGCCAGATCGGTCGGCAGCCCAAAGTCGGCGAGCCGCCCGGCCAGGCCTGCCCCGCCGGTGTCGCCGGGATCGGCCAGCAGGCCCAGCATCGGCACCAGCAGGACCAGCCCCAGCCCTTCAGTCAGTGCCGCAAGCATCTGCAGCGCGACGACCAGCGGCGCCAGATGGCGCACACGCGGATCGGTCAGGCGGGCAAGGGGTTTCATCGGCAGGGTCCTCCGTACGTTCATTGACGCTGCCAGCGGCGCAGGCAAGGCCCAACCGCGCCGGTCAGTTGCGCCCTTCGACGTAGTTGACGAACCGACCCATGATAATTGCGCGCGGCACCACCACTTCGCAGGCGATCCGCACCGCGTCGCTCACAGCGCCGCTGTCCGGCCAGTCTTCCAGCGCGTCGCGGGCACGATCGAGGTCGAACATGGCAGCGATCCGGGGATTGTCGGCCAGCCTGTCCAACTCGCGCAGGAAGTCCTCGCGCTGGCGTCCGATCTTGGCGTGCCAATCGGCATTGTGGCGACCGGTCCGGGTGGTCAGCCGCTGCTCCTCGGGCATGGCCCCGCGCAGCAGTTCACGCGCCAGCCAGCGTTCCTGGCCATCGCGCAGGAACATGTCGGTCGGCAGGCCCGCGCAGAATTCGACCAGCGGGCGATAGGCGGTGGGGTCGCGCTGCTCGATCCCGTGGATCTGGGCAAATCCGTGGTAGATGTCGGAAAACTCACCCCAGGCATTGTCATGCACTTCGCGCAAGGTCGCCAGCCGGTCGCGCACCGGATGGCGCGGATTGGGCAGTCCGGCGGCAATCGCCCGCGCTTCCACCCCTTGCGCAGCGGTGTAATCCGGCCGCAGCCCGGAGAAGGCGGCATAGCGGTGGTCGCGCCCGCGCAGCCGCTCCTGCCAATGCCACAGGCGGTCGGGCAGGATCGGCAGCACAGCGAGGGCCAGGAACCGCCGCCACAGCGATCGGTCATCGTTCGGCGCCGTGCGCAAGGCCCGGTATAGCTGCCGCCAGCGCAGCTTCAGCAGGTACTCGCTGTAACCCCAGCTGCCCGATTCACTGACCGTCAGGTTGCCCAATTCGCCCAGCAGCACCCGGTCGCAGCCATCATGGCGGGCCGCATCCCAGGCCGCGTGGCAGGTCCACAGGTTAGCCAGACCCTGGGGGGCGCCGCCGACCGCCATGAACATCGCGACAAGCCGGTCGTCCATGCGGGCTTCAGCATTGTCGATGAACTGCGGTGCAATTCGCGGGTGCATCCGGCAGAATGCCTCGACCAGGGGGCGTTCGTCGGTAAACCGTCCGGGCAGGTCAAGCCCGCCCCAGCCGGGTTCGGGCACGATCGTGTAGGCGTTCAGCCGGGCCAGATCGGGGCGCTGTTCCAGCACCTTGAGCGCGATGAGCGGCGAATCGAGGCCGCCCGACAGCATCACCGCCGGACGGCTGGATCCGGCCAGGGCGGCACGGGTGCCTTCAGCCAGCAGGCGGTTTGCCTGCTCAAGGTATTCCGCCGCGCTGGCGCGCGGCTGGCGGGGGATGGCCGAGAAGTCGTAATAGCGCCGGGTCCGCGCCGGACCACCGCGCTCGATCTCGACTGTGCTGCCCAGCGGCACCCGGTTCAGGCCGACAAACCAGCTGCGCTGCTCCTCGCTGGCGTTGAACCAGGCCATGTCGGCCAGCTTGGTCTCGTCCAGCTGTTGCGGCACCCCGCAGGCAAAGATCGCGCGCGGGACCGAGGCGGCAATCGCCCGGTCATCGGCCAGGTGGTAGTGTAGCGGCGGCGCCCGCAGTGGACTGCGCGCCAGACGCAGGTGTCCTCGCTCGGCGTCGAGCGCGATCGTCGCGTATTCCCCGATCAGCCGCAGGTCTGCAGCCGGGCCCCAGGCTGCCAGCGCTGCGCCATAGAGGCGGGCCAGCCCATCGCCATCACCCGGCAAGGGGGCAGAGAGCCCAAGCTCCGCGGCGATGCTGGCTGCATTGTCGAGATGCCCGGCGAACAGCACATGCCAGGGCCCGACCAGCGCCGGACGCCATGGGACGAGGCTGCGCCGCTCGCGCAAGGCCGCGAATCGGGCGGTCTGCGTATCGTGATGTACGGGGTAGCGGGCCGTGCCCGCCGAAAGGGATTGGGAAAGCGAGCCCGGAGAGAATGTGCCCTCCGGGAGTCGCAACCATTCAACTGCAATCATGACGCCCCCGCCGGGCGCCCATCAGATTTCGCAGTCGGGATCAGGACTTGCCGCTGCCACCTTCGGTAGCGCCCGGAATGCCCGGGGCAACATCCTTGAGCTGGCCAAGGCGGCTGAGCTGCGGCTTGGCCCAACCCGAAACGATCTTTTGCTGCGACATCGATTAACACTCCAACCACGGAAGAAACTCTCACTTAGGTGTTTATACCGACATGCAGGCAAATGCTAGTGTTAAGAACGTTCAGTTGAATCGGGCAATCGGACGAAACGGTTGGTCTAGTTCCCCGATCAGTATTTCACCGCCAGTCTCGATCCAGGCATGGAGATCATCCACCCCGCCGCGCACCTGCCCCGGCAAGACCGCAATGACCAGCTGGCTGGGCCGTTGACGACGACGCAACATCCAGTGGAGCGCCATGGCGCGCGGCAAGCACTTGGCCCCGCCCGGCAAGCGCTGGGTCGCGCGCTCGACCGCCCGGGCCAGTTGCCGGTCAGCGGCCTGGGGAAGGTCCGCCAGGGCCGCGGCAGCTACCGGGCCCAGCCAGCGGCGCCACCAGCCCAGCGGCGGCCCAGCCACCAGCAAGCGGGCGAGAACCAGAAGCGCCAGCGCCTCGACGACCAGCAGCCGCCAGCGCATCACCCCGCCGCCAGCAGGCCCGCGCCCCGCAGCTGCGCGACAAAGTCATCGACGTCGGCGCCGATTACCTCTGCAGAGACTCCGTAATCGGAAGCAAGGCCAGCAACCAGCGATTCGCGATCGGTTGTCCCGTCGATTCGCAACCAGATGTCGCGCGCCGTACCGGTCAGCGAGAAGAAGTCCCCGCTCGCCAGGCTCATCACCACGATTTCATCGTCAATCGCGGTCTCTGTGTAAGAGCCCGCCGCCTTTGCCAGTATCATCAGTAAACCCCGGTAGAGGAAACCACCCATTCCCGGAGCCTCTCTGCCACAAAATCGAGCGAAGCGGCAAATCCTTCGCGCGAGCGGGGGCGGGTCAGGCGGACCATGCGGATCTGCCCGGCGATCCGGGCCCGCAGCGCGAACAGTTCGGCCCGGTCCAGCCGCGCCGCTTCACGGAAGATGTCCTGGGTGTAGTGATCGTCCTCGAGCAAGGCGAACCGCTCCGCTCCGCGGATCGGCTCCCAGCCCAGTTCCGGCCCCTCGGCCAGGAACACCAGCGTATCGAGCGGCAAGGGCTGACCGACATCGCCCGCCGCGGGCCGGGCATAATGCTTGCCCGTCTCCGCGCCCACCGCCTGGACCGCGACGCTGCCGGTCAGGTCCAGCGCATCGGGCAACAGCTTCAGCCGCTTGTGGCCGGGCATGCACAGCACCCGGTCCGCGCAGGCCAGGTCGACCAGCAGCGTATCGTCGCAGAACAGCGGAAAACCCTTCGCCCCCAGGCCCGCCACCAGGGTCGATTTGCCCGCCCCGGTTGCGCCGGTGAAGGCAATCACCCGGTCCCGGTGCGCCACCGCCGAGGCATGGAACGGCAGAAAGCCGTTAAGGCAGGCAACCGCCGCATAGACACTGCCGTTGAGCCACAGCAATTCCTCGTCCGAATCGGCCTGGTCGGGCCGTTCAACCGTGATCCCCTCGCCCGGCCGATAGAGGTAGCCATAGCCGCTCTCGCACCGCAGCAGGAAACAACCTTCGGCGATGCACTTGAAACCCGGCGCCACCGCAATCCCGCCCAGTTCGTGCGGAACCGGGCCGCGCCGCCAGCGCGTTTCGCGGGCCAGCAGGGCCTGGGCCTGTTCGGGAGTGCGCTCGGCAATCATCCCTGCCGCTGTGCCGCGCCGCCAACAACCGGTCAACCGCCATGACGCCAGGTCGCCGCCACGAAGAAAACGCGAGATACCGTGTGGAAAACGGCGGCCGTGCGGTTGTCGCTACCAGATGTGGTGGGTAAGCGCCGGTAAAGGGAGGCCAGTGCCGCAGCCATGCCCGCACCGCTGATTTCACCATCGATCCTGTCTGCCGACTTCGCCCGGCTGGGTGAGGAAGTGCGCGCTGTTGACGCCGCCGGGGCCGACTGGATCCATGTCGACGTGATGGACGGGCATTTCGTGCCCAACATCACCATCGGGCCGATGGTGGTGAAGGCGCTGCGCCCGCACACGGCCAAGCCGCTGGACGTGCACCTGATGATCAGCCCGGTAGACAGCTATCTGGCCGCCTTTGCCGAGGCCGGGGCCGATATCATCACCGTCCACCCCGAGGCCGGGCCGCACATTCACCGCACGGTCCAGGCGATCAAGGGCCTGGGCAAGCTGGCCGGCGTCTCGCTCAATCCCGGCACGCCCGCCAAGATGCTGGACTACCTGATCGACGGCATCGACCTGGTGCTGGTGATGAGCGTCAATCCCGGGTTCGGCGGGCAGAGCTTCATTTCCAGCCAGCTGCGCAAGATCGAGGCCGTGCGCAAGGCGATCGACAAGAGCGGGCGCGACATCCGGCTGGAGGTCGATGGCGGGGTCGATGTCGAAACCGCAAAGCTCTGCGTCGCCGCTGGGGCCGACGTGCTGGTGGCCGGCACGGCCACTTTCCGCGGCGGGCCGGAGCGTTACGCCGCCAATATCGCGGCGCTGAAGGGCGCGGGCTGAGCATGGCCGAGGCGATGGCCCCAACCCGCGACGATAGCCTGCCCGGTAGCAGTGAGCCCGACATGGCGATCCCGCTGGGCGATGGCAGCGAAGCCTCGGTGATTGCCGCCGCCCCTGCGTCCGCACCGCCCAGCGAACTGATCGAACCGGGCCGGGCGCTGGCCCTGGCCGATTTCTCGCCCCCTGCCCTCGCCGCCGGGGAGCGGCTGATCCGCCTGGCCTATCGCCTGGGCGTGCCGGGGCCGACACTCGCCGCGCCGTTCCGCAAGCCGGCCAAGCCGCGCCTGCTGGCCACGGTGCTCAACCCGCTGCCGGGCAGCAAGGTGGCGGGCACCGCGCTGCGCGCCGGGCACTTCATGGTCCACGGGGTCAAGGCCCCGATCACCCAGATCGACTTTGCCGGGGCAGCTCGGCTCGCGCCCCCGCTTGAGCGGGTGGTCCATTCGTTTGCCTGGCTGGCGGACCTCGAAGCCGCCGCGCCGCGCGAACAGGTGGTGCCGGTGGCCGAACGGGTGCTGGCCGCCTGGCTGGCCGCCAATCCCGCGCCTCCGTCCCGCCCCGGCAAGGGGCCGGCCTGGACCGTGGCCAATGCCGGCCTGCGCGAACTCAACTGGCTGGTCCATGCCCCGCTGATCCTGTCGGGCAACGACAAGGCCCAGCGTGCGCGCGTGCTGGCGGCCATGACCGAGACCGCCCGCTGGCTCGACAAGAACGTTGGTCGGGCCGAGGACCTGCTGGGCGAAGTGGCCGGCTGGTGCGGGATCGTGGCTGCCGGGCTGCTGCTGCCCGATGGCAAGCCGCGCCGCCTGTTTGGCGAGGCGGGGCTGATCAAGGCACTGGGCGAACTGGTCGGCGATGATGGCGGCGTCCTGTCGCGCAGCTCGCTGGCCCAGATGGAAGCGATCGCGCTGATCGTGAAGCTGCGCGCCTGCTACCAGGCGGTACGGCGCGATCCGCCCGCCGCGCTCGAGGCGATCCTGGCGCTGCTGGTGCCGCCTCTGCTGGCGCTGACTCACGGCGATGGCTCGCTCGGTTCCTGGCAGGGCGGCTGGGCCGTCGATGCCGCCGACCTCGCCGCGCTGATCGCCGCATCGGGCGTGCGCACCCGGCCGCTGCGCGATGTGCGGCAGTGGGGCTATCAGCGGGTCGTGGCGCAGAAATCGATCCTGCAATTCGATGCCGCCCCACCGCCGCTGGCCAAGCATGCCCGATCGGGCTGCGCTTCTACCCTGGCCTTCGAGCTGTCGCACCACGGCCAGCGGCTGATCGTCAACTGCGGCGGCGCGGCGAGCGCGGGCGGGCTGATACCGGTGCGGCTGGAACAGGGCCTGCGCGCCACGGCCGCCCATTCGACGCTGGTGCTGGACGATGCCAATTCCACCGCGATCCTGATCAATGGCCGGATCGGCGGCGGCGTATCCGAGGTCGAGGTCGATCGGCGCACCCTGGCGGGCGAAAAGCTGACCGGCGCGACCCGGCTCGAAGCCAGTCACAACGGCTATGTCGCGCGCTATGGCCTCACGCACCGCCGGATCCTGATCCTGCGCGACGAGGGCACCGAGCTGCGCGGCGAAGACCTGCTGGTTCCCGCCGGGGGCAAGGGCAAGAGCGGCAAGGTCGCCTTCGCGATCCGGTTCCACCTGGGGCCGGGGATCGAGGTTGGCCTGGCCGAGGATGGCCAGGGTGCGGGCCTCGCCCTGCCCGATGGCTCCTACTGGCAGTTCCGCGCCGGGGGCCAGGTCACGGTGGAAGAAAGCATCTGGGCGGACGGCCAGGGCCGCCCGCAGCCCGTGCAGCAACTGGTGCTGCAGGGCCTGGTATCACGCGGCGGCGGCAACTTTGCCTGGCTGCTGAAGAAAATGGGGTAGCATTTACATGACCGAGGTTACGATCCACCGGGCGCTGCTTTCGGTGTCCGACAAGGCCGGGCTGGTGGAACTGGGCCAGGCCCTGGCTGCGCGCGGGGTGGAACTGGTGTCGACCGGCGGCACGGCCAAGGCGCTGCGTGATGCGGGGCTGGCGGTAAAGGACATCTCGGAGCTGACCGGCTTTCCCGAGATGATGGACGGGCGGGTCAAGACCCTGCACCCCAAGGTCCACGGTGGGCTGCTGGCCGTGCGCGACAACCCCGAACACGCCGCTGCCATGGCCGAACACGAAATCGGCGCGATCGACCTGGTGGTAGTCAACCTCTATCCCTTCGAAGCGACCGTGGCCAAGGGCGCCGACCGCGACGAGATCATCGAGAACATCGACATCGGCGGTCCCTCCATGGTCCGTTCGGCAGCCAAGAACCACGCCTATGTGACGATCGTCACCGACCCGGCGGACTATCCCGGCCTGCTGGCCGAACTTGAGGAAACCGGCGGGGCGACCCGCTATGACTTCCGCCGCCTGATGGCCGCGCGGGCCTATGCCGCGACCGCCGCCTATGACGCGATGATCAGCCAGTGGTTCGCCTTTGCCGACCAGGGCGAAACCTTCCCCGAAACGCTGGCCGTGATGGGCCGCCGCGCGGCCGAGCTGCGCTATGGCGAAAACCCGCACCAGCGGGCTGCGCTCTATCTGCCCAAGGGGCCGCACGGTCGCGGGATCGCTCAGGCTCGTCAGCTCCAGGGCAAGGAGCTGTCCTACAACAATTACAACGATGCCGATGCGGCGCTGGAACTGGCCGCCGAGTTCCGCGGCCAGGACCCGGCGGTGGTGATCGTCAAGCACGCCAACCCCTGCGGCGTGGCCCAGGGTGCCAGCCTGCTCGATGCCTGGCAGGGCGCGCTGCAGTGCGACGATGTTTCGGCCTTCGGCGGGATCGTGGCGGTCAACACGACCCTCGATGGCCCGACCGCCGAGGCGATCTGCCAGATCTTCACCGAAGTGGTGGTGGCCCCCGATGCCGACGAGGCCGCGATTGCTGCCTTCGCGAAGAAGAAGAACCTGCGCCTGCTGCTGACCGGCGATCTGCCCGATCCGCGCCGGGGCGGGCTGATGGTCAAGCCGATCACCGGCGGATTGCTGGTCCAGAGCCGCGACAATGGCGCGATTGGCCGCGATGACCTGAAGGTCGTGACCCAGCGCGCGCCGACCGAGCAGGAGCTGAAGGACTGCCTGTTTGCCTGGACGGTAGCCCGCCACGTCAAGTCCAACGCCATCGTCTATGCCAAGGACGGAATCACCGCGGGGATCGGCGCGGGGCAGATGAACCGCCGCGATTCGTCGCGCATCGCCGCGATGAAGGCCGCCGAGGCTGCGGAAAAGTTCGGCTGGGCGCAAAGCCGCGCGGTCGGCAGCGCGGTTGCCTCCGATGCCTTCTTCCCCTTCGCCGATGGCCTGCTGGCCGCGGCCGAGGCTGGCGCCACGGCGGTGATCCAGCCGGGTGGCTCGATTCGCGACGAAGAGGTGATCGCCGCCGCCGACGCGGCAGGGCTGGCGATGGTCTTCACCGGAATGCGCCACTTCCGCCACTGACGCCATCGCTTTGCCGCAAGCCCTGCTCGCTTCGCCGCTCGGCCGGGCAGGTTTCGCGATTGTTCACTCGACGGTAAGGCGAATTTCGGCAGGAGAGCCATCGCATCGATAACGCTTCTTCGGATTGCGATCCTCATGGGCCTGTTCAAACCCGACCTGTTCCGTTCGCTGGGCCTTGGCTTTGCCCTTGGCACCGTGCTGCTGGTCGGTTCGCTCTGGGCGCAAAGCGAAGACGGCATCACCGGCAAGGTGATCCCCAAGGCCGAAGCCGCGCCCTTGCCCGACCGGACCCGGTGATCCCCCGGTGAGGCGCGGCCTTGCCTTTTCCATCGTTCTGGCGCTCGCCGCCATTTGCCAGCCAGTTGCCGCCAGCGCGGGCGAGGTTGACGTCCTCGCGCCCGCTGCCGCCCGCCAGGCCAAGGAAGCGCCTGGGCTGAAGACCGCGGTCTTCGCCGGGGGCTGCTTCTGGGGCGTTGAGGGTGTGTTCAGCCACGTCCAGGGGGTCACTTCGGTCCTCACCGGGTACCACGGTGGCACAGCCCGGAGCGCGACTTACGACCTCGTCAGCACAGGCCTGACCGATCATGCCGAGGCGGTGCAGGTGACCTACGATCCCGCCGTGGTGCGTTATGACCAGCTGGTGCGGATCTTCTTCTCGGTGGTGGCCGATCCCACGCTGAAGAACCGCCAGGGGCCGGACGAAGGCACCCAGTACCGGGCCGCGCTGGTTCCGGTCAGCGAGGAGCAGCGGCTGGTCGCCAGTGCCTACCTGGCGCAAATGCGGGCTTCGGGCATCTGGAAGCGGCCGATCGTCACGGGGATCGAGCCGCTGCGCAAGTTCTATCCGGCCGAGGCCTATCACCAGGACTTCATGCTGAAGAACCCCCGGCACCCCTACATCCAGGCCTGGGACGTGGCCAAGGTGCGGGCGCTGAAGCGCCGGTTTCCGGGCTTTTTCAAGCCGGGCTTCACCAAGGGCTGAGCTGGGCCTATAACGGCCGCATGGCAAGCCTGCACAACCATCACGAACATTCCGGCCCCGGCCTGATCGAAGCCGCGCGCCGCGCGCTGACTGCTGCGGGCGAGCAATGGACCGACATGCGGGCCGAGGTGTTCCACGCCCTCGCCGCGCAGGATCGCCCGGTGTCCGCCTATGACATTGCCGAGAACGTCTCCAAGGGGCGGGGCAAGCGGGTGGCGGCCAACTCGGTCTACCGGATTCTCGACCTGTTCGTGAAGACCAACCTCGCCCGCCGGGTCGAAAGCGCCAATGCCTATATCGCCAACAGCCACCCCGGCTGCCGCCACGATTGCATCTTCCTGATCTGCGATGTCTGCGGCCGGGCCGAACACATCGACGATGATCGGCTGACCGGCGCGCTGGTCGCGGCTGCCCACGGCGCGGGCTTCGCCGATATCCGCCCGGTGGTGGAACTGCGCGGGGTCTGCGCGCGCTGCAGCTAGCGGGATCGCGCCGTCAGCCGAACTGGGTCAGGCTGAGCAGGTTGCCGTCGGGATCGGGAAACCAGGCCACCTTCGCCCCGCCATCCGGCGAATGCCAGATGCCGTCGGCATCCTGGCCGAACCCGTCGTAAATGGTGAAGGTCACGCCCTTCGCCCGCAAGGCCCGCGCCGTGCCGACGATATCGGCCACGTTCCAGCCCACCACGGTATGGCCCGTCCCCCGATGGCCCGGCATGTCGGTCAGCCGCAGCGGTGTGCGGTTGCCGAGGTCGAAGGTAGCGGCATGGGCATCTTCCCCCAGCAGCCGCAGTCCCAGCACTTCGGCATAGAACGGTTTCGACCGGGTCCGGTCGGCGGTGAGCACGAAACAGACGGGCGCGGCAGCTTGGGGCAGGCTCATGACAGGTTCTCCAGCAATCCTGCACCGTTCCTGCCCGATAGTCTCAATCGACACCACTATTTCAAGCGTGTAAGGGCTGGTGGATGAGTGAGAATCCCGCAACTCCGCTGCTAGATACCGTAAACGTCCCGGCCGATCTGCGCCGCCTTGCGCCCGACCAGCTCCGCCAGCTGGCCGATGAACTGCGCACGGAGATGATCAGCGCCGTGGGCACCACCGGGGGCCATCTCGGCTCGGGGCTGGGCGTGGTCGAACTGACCGTCGCGATCCACTATGTGTTCAACACGCCGGACGACAAGCTGGTCTGGGACGTGGGCCACCAGGCCTATCCGCACAAGATCATCACCGGGCGACGCGACCGGATCCGCACCCTGCGCCAGGGCGGCGGCCTGTCGGGCTTCACCAAGCGCAGCGAAAGCGAATACGATCCGTTCGGCGCGGCGCACAGCTCCACCTCGATCTCGGCTGCGCTGGGCTTTGCCGTGGCCTCCAAGCTGCAGGGCAAGCCGGGCAAGGGCATTGCCGTGATCGGCGACGGGGCGATGAGCGCCGGCATGGCCTATGAGGCGATGAACAACGCCGAACAGGCCGGCAACCGGCTGGTCGTGATCCTGAATGACAACGACATGTCGATCGCGCCACCGGTGGGCGGGCTTTCGGCCTACCTCGCCAAGATCGTCTCCTCGCGCCCGTTCCTGGAACTCCGCGAAGTGGCCCGCAAGCTATCACGCAAGCTGCCCGAGCCGCTGCACGTTGCCGCCCGCAAGACCGACGAATTTGCCCGCGGCATGGCCATGGGCGGCACCCTGTTCGAGGAACTGGGCTTCTACTATGTCGGCCCGATCGACGGGCATAACCTCGATCACCTGATCCCGGTGCTGGAGAACGTGCGCGATGCTGCCGAAGGGCCGTGCCTGATCCATGTCGTGACGCAGAAGGGCAAGGGCTATGCGCCCGCCGAGGCCAGCGCCGACAAGTATCACGGCGTCCAGAAATTCGACGTGATCACCGGCGAACAGGTCAAGGCGGTGGCCAAGGCCCCGGCCTATCAGAACGTCTTCGGGGAAACTCTGGCCAAGCTGGCCGACAGCGATCCGACAATCTGCGCGATCACCGCCGCCATGCCGAGCGGGACCGGGGTGGACAAGTTCGCCAAGGCGCATCCCGATCGCAGCTTTGACGTGGGCATTGCCGAACAGCACGCGGTCACCTTTGCCGCGGGCCTAGCCGCCGAGGGCATGCGGCCCTTCGCCGCGATCTATTCCACCTTCCTGCAGCGCGCCTTCGACCAGGTGGTGCATGACGTCGCGATCCAGAACCTGCCGGTCCGCTTCGCGATTGACCGCGCCGGGCTGGTCGGTGCCGATGGCGCGACCCACGCGGGCAGTTTCGACATCACTTACCTCGCCACCTTGCCCAACATGGTGGTGATGGCCGCGGCCGACGAGGCCGAGCTGGTCCACATGACCTATACCGCTGCCCTCCATGACAGCGGCCCGATCGCCTTCCGCTATCCGCGCGGCAATGGCGTGGGCGTGCCGCTGCCCGAGGTTCCCGAGCGGCTGGAAATCGGCAAGGGCCGGGTGGTGCGTGAAGGGACCAAGGTGGCGCTGCTCTCGCTCGGCACACGCCTGGCCGAAGCGCTCAAGGCGGCCGATGCGCTGGAAGCACGCGGGCTGTCGACCACGGTGGCCGACCTGCGCTTTGCCAAGCCGCTCGATACCGACCTGATCCGCCGCCTGATGGCCAGCCACGAGGTCGTGGTGACGGTGGAGGAAGGCGCGATCGGCGGGCTGGGTGCCCACGTGCTGACCATGGCCAGCGACGAGGGGCTGCTCGATGCCGGCCTGAAGATCCGCACCATGCGCCTGCCCGACACGTTCCAGGATCACGATGCGCCCGACAAGCAGTATGACGAGGCCGGGCTCAATGCCCCGCAGATCGTCGAAGCCGTGCTGAAGGCGCTACGCCACAATTCGGCCGGGATCGAGGAAGCGCGCGCCTGACATGGCGGAGGGCGCAGCTGCTCCGTTCGAGGCGCGCTATTCGATCCCGAAGCTGCTGGGCTGGGTGCTGCTGGTCGCACCCTTTGCGGCATTCTCGGCTGTACTGCTCGTCGGCGGGGTTCGTGGCAACAGCCTGTTCGTGGCAATGCTTGGCGCGATTGGCCTGCTGTTCTTCGGCGACGCACTCCTGGGCTTGCTACGCTCCCTGATCGACCGCCGGGTCCAGCTGCGGATCGATGGCGACGGGCTGCTGCTGCGCGCCCATTCCGCGCGCGCCATTCCGCTGCGCTCGATCCGTAAAGCCGGACTGGACAGCGGCCGGATCATGCTGTTTCTGCACAAGCCGGCCAAGTATCCGATCGAGCGCCCGCTGCGGCGCTTTATCTATCGGATCAACGGCAGCCAGGCGCGCCCCTTCTTTGGCGATGCCTGGATCTGGACCGCGCAATACAACGCCTCGAAGGCTGAAATCTTCGCCGCGATCAACGCCCATATCGTGCCAACCAGGTTCGAACGCGACCTGGCAGCGCGGGTAGCGGCAGCCGAGGGCCAAGCCTGATCAGAAGGGGAACGGCAGGGTTGGCACGTTGCTCGACCACCGCTCTTACTCGACTTCGCTGCGCGTAAGGTTCTGATTCACAAGCCTACCTGACCCCGATGTACCGGTGCCATGCTGCGGCTGACGCCCCGCTGCGCCCCCGGCTATGCGCCGCCTCCTTGGTCAAATCGTCACGCATGAAACCCCAATCCCGAAAACAGAAATGCGTAACACCTGGAGGTTTTGTGTCCCTTTCCATCAAGGATCTTATCGAGGAATCGCTGGCGCACCGCGCCGTCAATCATCCCTATCTGAAAGCCCTGGGCAATGGCGATCTGCCTGACGTGGACTGGGCCCTGCGTGACTTTGCCGATCACTACTATGGCTATTCGCTGCACTTTCCGCGCTACCTGACCACGGTCATCTCCAAGCTGGAAGTACCGGCGCATCGCACCAGCCTGCTGCAGAACCTGACCGAGGAATCGGGGCACTACGACGAAGAGGAGCTGGCCGAACTGGCGGCAATCGGCGTTCAGCGCGAGTGGATCGAGGGGATTCCACATCCGCAGCTGTTCCGCCGCTTCCGCGAGGCGACCGGCATCACCACGCCGCATGATCCGGAGAACGAGGCAATCGAACTGGTTTGCTGGCGGGAATCGTTTCTGGCCACGCTGACCTATGGAACGGCCGCCGAAGCGCTGGGTGCCCTGGGGCTGGGGACCGAGAACATCGTCAGCACGATCTATGTGCCCTTTGTCCAGGCCATCGCCCGGACCGATCTCGCGCCGCGCGATACGGTGTTCTTCCCGCTGCACACCGCGGTGGACGATCACCACCAGGAAGCGCTGGAGGAAATCTCCCTGGCTTTCGCCGCGACGCCGAGCGGCAAGGGCGACCTGCGCCGGGGCATGATCAAGGCGCTATCGCTCCGCTCATCCTTCTGGGACTGGCTACACGAGCGGGCGCTGACCAAGGCCGGCCAGCGCGAACTGGCGCTGGCCTGACGATTGCCTGGGCTCCTTGGCCCGGTCGGTTCGCCGATCGGGCCAGGCCTTTCTCTGCAAGGACATCCCGATCATGAACGCCGATCTGCTGGACCTGATCCGCAACATCGAAGATCGCAAGCCGCTGGCCGAGGGCAATCCCGCCAGCGCCTTTCACGCCGATCTCGTCAACTCGCATCGCGAGATCTATCGCAACCAGAACCCCAAGCTGGGCATCGACTTCTCGGTCGACGTACTCGATTTCCCCGGCACCCAGGCGTTTGATGCGCGGGTAGTGCGGATCGCCCCGGCTGCCAACAACGAACTGCACAAGCACGCCCATGAATCACTGTTCTACGTAATCAGCGGCAAGGCCGAAGTGCGGATCGGCGAGGACCGGCTGGTGCTGGAACCCGGCGGGCTGGCCTTCGTGCCGCGCTGGGTGTTCCACCAGTCACGCAACCTCTCGGACAGCGAACCGCTGACGATCCTGGCGATCACCGACTTCGGGCTGACCAAGGCCGTGCTGGGCGATTATGACAAGCGCACCCGGCTGGCCGCAGCTGGCGAGGACGTGGTCGAACACGCCTGAAACTGGCAGGGTGGCAGGGAATCTGGTGCTAGAACCAGCGCCAGATTCCGGCGGCCATGCCGATGGCGGAGATATGCGCCCAGCTGCCGACCAGCCAGAGCAACAACCCGCCGATCCAGGCGACGGCCCCGGCCCTCGCCAGTCCGCCAAGGCGCGGCCAATAGCTGGTCCTGGCTTCCCACCCAGCCCAGGCCGCGCCCATCAGGGCTTCCTTCTTGCGGTCCTGCATGTGCGAACCGACCAGCGCAAGGAGGCCGATCGCGCCGCACAGCACCAGGCAGCGCGGGGTGGGGCTGACGATGATGTGCGCAAGCGCCCACAGCGCAAAGCCCCACATCATCGGGTGACGGGTGACATGGAACACACCGTGCACCGGCTTGTCGGCCAGTGCCGCCGCGCCCGGGGCGGGTAGCGCCGGATTGCCGAACAGGCTGCCGACGAACAGTACGCTGGCCAGCAGCATCAGTACGGTCCCGATCGCCCAGGGCAACTGCGCCGTGCCATCCCACAGCGGCACGCCGCCCGGTTCGATCGCACGGAAGGCCAGCACCATCCAGGCCATGGTCCCCAGCGAAACCAGCGAATAGACCGCCTGGAACCCCTTGTCCCCCAGCTTGCCGACCAGACCGGCCCGCAAGGGATGCGACATGGCGAAGTGACTGCCGACAAAAGCGGCCGAAGCGGCGATCAGGTTAGCAAGCGGCTGGTCCATCGTTCGGCCCCCATGTTTACGACGTCAACATAGCTAACACAGGCATCGGCCCGTGCAAGCCCCGTTTGGTCAAAGGGACTGCCTGCGGATTACCACTCGTAAGCCTTGGGCAGCGCCCCTTCAGTCGGCACCTTGTAGCGATCGCGCAGCTTCGTCTGGTGGTTCTCCAGCGATTGCTCGACCCCGTCGATGAACACCTGCACCGCGCCCGAAGTGGTTTCCAGCGGATCGCCATCCCAGATCACGACATCGCCGGACAGGCCCGGCTTGAGGCTGCCGAAGCGGCTGTCCATCCCCAGGATCGCAGCTGGAACCGAGCTGATCGCGGCAAAGGCCTGGCCCCAGGTCAGGCCGCTGGCCCCCGGCACCCTGGTCAGCGACACGAGGTTCCCGGCATATTGCGGGGCATAGCGCGGCTGATCGCCAAAGGCGCCCAGGCCCACCCGCACGCCTGCCGCCGCCATCCGCCCGACATTGGACTGGGTGGCGGCGAGTTGCTCGAAGCTGGCGGGCAGGTCGTTGAGCGGGGTTGCCAGCACCGGCACCCCGGCCGCAGCCAGTTCACGCGCCACCATCCAGCCTTCGCTCGCCCCCACGATCACCAGCTTCAGGGCCGGGAAATCGGCCTTGAGCGCCAGCGCCATGCGGATATCGGCGGCGCGTTCGGTCCGGACATAGAGCGGCTGACGGCCGGTCACGACCGGGACCAGCGCGGCAGCATCGAACCGGGTCAGCAAAGCATCGCCGGGCCGTTCGGGCGCAGCATCCTGCAGGCGGGGATCGGCCCCCTGCCCGCCGCCACGCCGGGCCAGTTCGCGCGCTTCCATGAAGGCATTGCGCAGCACGGCATGGGCCGCGGCACGGCTGCCCCCGGCGGCGCGGGCCCCGGCCTCGCCCAGCTCGACATACTGGAAGGCGCGGGCCTGGGTAATCGGCTGGCCATCGCTGGCGAGGTCGATGATCGCACCCTGCCCGCCGAAGATCGCGCCGGTGCCAATCGGCGCAACCGCAGCACGGGTCACGCCCCCGGCGCGGCTGACGGCGATGTGCTGGGCCAGCGGATTGATCGCGGGCGAGAGATCGAGCGCGGCGTTGAACGGCGACTTGCTGTCCGAATCGTTGGATTCGTTTACCGCCTCGACATCGAACAGGCCGATATCGGTTACAGCCACGACGAGGCCGGGCGTGACCCACTTGCCGCCGGCATCGACCGTGCGGATCCCGGCCGGCACGGCCACGCCGGCCCCAGCAGCGACGACCTTGCCCCCGCGCAGCACCACAGTGCCGTTCTGGATCGGGGCCGAACCATCGCCGATCACGACAGTGGCATTGGTGATCGCGACATCCTGCGCCACGGCAGGGGTGGCAAAGGCGATGAGCGCAGCCGCGCCCAGCAGCGTGCGACGCAGGCTCATTTCACGTCTCCTTCACCGACCTGGCCCAGCTCGAAATCGCTGACCGGGCGACGCTTGCGATCGGCCGCATCGAACAGCAGCGCGCCATCGACCCAGACCTTGTCGGGCCGCGAATAGACCGACAGCGGGTTGCCGTTCCACAGCACCACATCGGCCATCTTGCCGGCGGCAAGGCTACCGGTCTGCTTGTCGATCCCCATGGCGGTGGCCGGGTTCAGCGTCAGCCAGCGGATCACTTCGGCATCGGGAATGTCGATCCCGGCGCGGCGGGCATCGCCCTGCGCCTTGGCGGCTTCCTGGTTGAGGCGCTGGATGCCGTTCTCGTCATCCGAGTGGATCACCACGCAGGCGCCGGTCTTGTGGAGGATGCCAGCGTTCTCGGGAATGCCATCATAGCTTTCCATCTTGAAGCCCCACCAGTCGGCCCAGATCGCCGAACAGGTGCCCGATGCCTTCAGCAGATCGCCGATCTTGAAGGCTTCGGTGGCATGGTGGAAGGCGGTGACCTTGTAGCCGAACTCCCTGGCCATATCGAGCACCAGCGCCATCTCGTCGGCGCGGTAGCAGTGGTTCTGGATCAGGATTTCACCCTCCAGCACCCCGACCATCGATTCCATCGCCAGATCGCGGCTCTCCAGCTTGCCGGCGTCACGCTTGGCCTTGTACTCCTTGGCCTTGATCCAGGTCGCGCGGTTGACGGCCATGTTGCCCATCCGGGTGGAGGGCATCCGGCCCTTGCTGCCATAGACCCGCTTGGGGTTCTCGCCGCAGGCCATCTTCAGGCCATAGGGTGCGCCGGGGAACTTCATTCCCTGGATGGTGCGGGCATAGACGTTCTTGAGCGTGACCGAGCGCCCGCCGACGAGGTTGGCGGAACCTGGCAGGATCTGCAGCGCGGTGATCCCGCCATTGGCAAGCGCCCGGCTGAAGCCCGGGTCCTGCGGCCAGATCGAATGTTCGGCCCAGACATCGGGCGTGGTCGGCGCGGTCGCCTCGTTCCCGTCCGAATGGGCATCCACGCTGGGGCTGGGATAGTCCCCCAGGTGCGAGTGGATATCGATGATCCCGGGCGTCACGAACTTGCCGGTGCCGTCGATCCGCCGGTAATTGGCCGGGATCGCCAGATCCGCGCCGCCCACGGCCACCACCTTGCCATCGGCGAAGAGGACCGTGCCATTGTCGATCCGCCCACCCGCGCCATCGAACACGGTTGCGCCGACCAGAGCGGTGGCCTCGCCCGGATAGGGCTTGTAGGTCGAAGGATAAGGATCCTTGTTGAACTCGCGCGCGGCCTTGGCGGCAGGCGAGGGTTCGGGATCCTTCTTCTTGGCAAGGCCGGGCGTCGCCAGCAGGGCCAGGGCCGCAGCCCCGGCAATCAGGGAACGCGTGCGCATCAGGGGCGGTCCTCCAGCGTATCAAGGTGCATCCAGCGCTTCACGATCGGCGAAACCAGCAGCACGGCCACCGCCGCACCGATCGAGATCCAGCCGAACAGCGCATAGATCTCGAGCAGCTTTTCCTTGCTCATTTCCCCGCCATGGCCACCGGTTGCCTCACCGATCTTGCCAGCCACGAAGTTGCCCACCGCCGTCATGTAGAACCAGGCCCCCATGATCAGCGAGGCCAGGAACGAGGGTGCCAGCCGGTTCATGGCCGAAAGGCCAACCGGGCTGAGGCACAGTTCGCCAGTGGTGGCGAGCAGGTAGTAAAGGAAGACGAAGATCACCGGGGTCATCGCCGCAATGCCATAGGCCTCGGCACCCCAGACCAGCACCAGGTTGGCAAGGCCCATCTGCGCCAGGGCCAGGCCGAACTTGGCCGGGGCCGAAGGTTCCTTGCCGCGCCTGCCCAGCCACTGCCACAGCGCTGCGAACAGCGGGGCCAGCAGGATGATGTAGATCGGATTGATCGACTGGAAGATCGCGGCCGGGACATCACCGCGATCGACGAAGCGGTCGGTGAAAAGGTTCATCGAACCGCCGGCCTGCTCGAACAGGCCCCAGAACAGCGGGTTGAGGCTGATCAGGAACAGGATCGCGAACATCCGTTCACGCGGTTCCTTGGGCAGCTTGAAGCTTTCGTAGAGGACATAGCCCAGCAGCGCGAGGCCAGAGACCACCAGCAGGTTCTGGATCACGTCCTGGTACTGGATCAGCGCCCAGATCACCCCGACCGAGGCCACACCGATCGCATAGAGCAGCCACTCGGTCGACTTGGCGAGCGGGGCCGGTGCCTCGCCCGCGCCGTTGAGGGCACTCTTGCCAAGCACGAAGACCACCAGGCCAGCCAGCATGCCCAGGCCCGCGAGGCCGAAGCCCCAGCCCCAGCCGATGGTCTGGCCAAGGTAGCCGACCAGGATCGTGCCAACCGCCGCGCCCAGGTTAATCCCCATGTAGAAGATGGTATAGGCCCCGTCGCGGCGCACGTCGGTCAGCTTGTAAAGCTGGCCAACCATCACCGAGATATTGGCCTTGAGGAAGCCCGAGCCGACGATGATGAAGGCCAGTGCCGCCCAGAACACGTTGATCGTGGGATCGCTCTGCCCGCCAACGCCCTCGACCGCCATCAGGCTGTGCCCGGCCGCCAGCAGGACCCCGCCGAACAGCACGGCCTTGCGCTGGCCCAGGTAACGGTCGGCCAGATAGCCGCCCAGCACCGGGGTGATGTAGACCAGGCTGGCATAGGCGCCATAGATCAGGTTCGACTTGCTGTCGGAAAACAGCCAGTGCTGGGTCAGGTAGAAGATCAGCAGGGCGCGCATGCCGTAGTAGGAGAACCGCTCCCACATCTCGGCAAAGAACAGCATGTACAGGCCCTTGGGATGGCCCGCGAACTCCGGTTCTTTCTGGATCGAGATCCGCGCCCCAATCGCCAGAAACACCGCCAGGACAAAGACCGCGATTGCCGCAATCCAGTCACCCTCGTTCCAAAGCCCCATGTCTTTCATGAAATGCTCCCCAATCGCCGTGGGCCCGCGTCTGGCGCGGGCCATCATGCGCGGGGACACTAACCGTGATTCCGGCGCTGTGAAGCAAAAATCGTTCAATTCGCCGCAATGATCCACCGCCCGGTTGCACGGCGTGCGGAGCGGCAAATCCGCTTGCCTGCCGCGCTGTATTATGGCAGTCAAACAGCATGGCTGGTCATTCTCAACCCGTATACCTCAAGCTGCGCGACCTGATCGCCGCCGGCATCATCGATGGCACCTTTCCCGAAGGGGCGATGCTGCCCTCGGTCCGGGCCCTGGCCGCCGAACAGGGCGCCAACCCACTGACCGTGGCCAAGGCCTATCAGCAGTTCCAGCTCGATGGCCTGGTCGAGGTGCAGCGCGGTGTCGGCATGTTCGTCGCCCGCGGCGCGGCCGAACGCTTGCGCCGCAGCGAGCGCGAGGCCTTCCTGGCCAACGAATGGCCGCAGATCCGCGCCCGGATGGAGCGACTGGGCTTGGTTGCCAAAGACTTGCTGACCACCTGAATAGGGAATTGCGCACAGAGCCGCACTCTGGCATCTAATCGGGCAGGCAGTGCGGCTTGCACCGGGTCGAGAGTCGCATCACGCCGAAACAGAGAAAAACCATAGGGTTGCCCTGCAATCCGTAAGGAAGGCGTGCGATGATCAGATCCGAATTGCTCCAGGCCCTTGCCCGCGACAATCCCGGCCTCAAGGCCGACGAGATCGAGAAGGTGGTCAATACCTTCTTCGACGAGATCGCCCAGCGCCTGGCCCAGGGTGGCCGGGTTGAACTGCGCGGCTTCGGGGCCTTCTCCACCCGTCAGCGCGACGCCCGCCAGGGTCGCAATCCGCGGACCGGCGCCAGCGTTGCGGTGCCCGGCAAGAAGGTGCCCTATTTCAAGCCAGGCAAGGAAATGCGCGCGCGCCTCAATTCGGACTGAGGCCGAACGAGCCAAGCGGCCGGTCCGCGCGGCACCGAACCACTTCCCTATCCAGCCGCGCCGCCGTAAGGCGGGCAACCGCGCGGACGTGGCGGAATGGTAGACGCCGGGGACTTAAAATCCCCTGAGCCTTGCTCGTGTGGGTTCGAGTCCCACCGTCCGCACCATTGGCCAAGGACTGTTACGCCAGCCATTTTAGCGGGTTGATAACGGTTTGCGGGCTAACAGCCTGCCTGACTGCCGTTTTCTGGCAGCCAGGAGATCGTTGGGGTGCACGATCGGGTGACAGGTCCTGGGGAACAACCGGACGGTGCGGAACTGCGCACCGCGCCGCGCGTTTCGCTTATGCTGCGGGCGGCCAAGCTGGTCAGCCCGGCAGGCGAATACCTGTGCATCCTGCGCGACGTTTCGGCGACCGGCCTGAAAGCCAAGCTGTTTCACCCCCTGCCTCCGGGCGAGCCGATCGCGCTCGAACTGGGCAACGGCGCGCGCTATCTGCTCGAACCGGTCTGGGAAGCCGATGGCCATGTCGGCTTCCAGTTTCACGATGGCCCGATCGAACTGTCGGCGCTGGTCGACGAGGCCGGGCTCTATCCCAAGCGGCAGCTGCGGCTGAAGCTGGACCTGCCGATCGACCTGGGGGTGGGCGACATGGCCCTGGTCGGCCAGCTGCGCGACCTGTCGCTGCATGGCGCATTGGTCGAACTCGATCATTTCCTGGCGCTGCGCCAGCTGGTCAAGATCGGCGGCGGCCCGTTCCCGGTGCGGCACGCCCGGGTGCGTTGGCGCAAGGGCAATGCCCACGGGCTGGTGTTTCACGAAGGCTTCACGCTCAGCGAACTGGCCCTGCTGGTCGAGCGGCTGCAGAAACCGCCTGTCATCAATCGGATCGGCCAGCGCGTTAATCACTGATTAGGCATTTTCCTTCACTTTTGGCCTACCGGAACCAACGGGGGCACAATGTCTGTTCAGAACTTCTCGGGTCATGGCTTTACCGCGACCAACCCGCCGCGCGGCGCCACAGTGGACGTGGTGATCATCGGCGCGGGGCCGGCCGGCCTGACTGCCGGCTATCTGCTGACCAAGCGGGGCCTGTCGGTAGCGATCATCGAGAAGGACCAAACCTATGTCGGCGGGATCAGCCGCACGGTCGAGCACGAAGGCTATCGCTTCGATATCGGCGGACACCGCTTCTTTTCGAAGAGCCAGCAGGTGGTCGACCTGTGGAACGAGATCCTGCCCGACGATTTCATCCAGCGCCCGCGGATGAGCCGGATCTATTACGAGGGCAAGTTCTATTCCTATCCGCTGCGCGCCTTCGAGGCCCTGTGGAACCTGGGGATCGTCCGCTCCACGCTGTGCATGGTGAGCTTCGCCAAGGCCAAGGCCTTTCCGAACAAGGCCGTGAAGTCGTTCGAGGACTGGACCGTCAACCAGTTCGGCTGGAAGCTCTATTCGATCTTCTTCAAGACCTATACCGAGAAGGTCTGGGGCATGCCCTGCGACGAAATGAGCGCCGACTGGGCCGCCCAGCGGATCAAGGGCCTGTCGCTGTGGGGCGCGGTGGTCGATGGACTGAAGCGCAGCCTCGGCCTCAACAAGCGGCCCAACGACGGGATGCAGACCAAGACCCTGCTCGAAACCTTCCGCTATCCCCGGCTTGGCCCCGGCATGATGTGGGACGCTGCGCGCGACAAGATCCTGGCAACCGGCAAGGGCGAGGTGCTGATGGGCCATGCCCTGAAGCAACTGGCCAGCGATAATGCCGGCGGCTGGCGGATGACCGCGACTGGCCCGGCAGGCGATACCGTTATCAATGCCGCCCACGTGATCAGCTCAGCCCCGATGCGCGAACTGGCGGCCCGGTTGCATCCGCTGCCGGCCACCAGCTTCAACGCCAAGCAGCTGAAGTATCGGGACTTCCTGACTGTCGCCCTGAAGATCCGCGCCGACGAGGACATGTTCCCCGACAACTGGATCTATATCCACGACAGCAAGGTGAAGGTTGGCCGGATCCAGAACTTCCGTTCCTGGTCGCCCGAAATGGTGCCGGATCAGGGCGTGGCCTGCGTGGGCCTTGAATACTTCTGCTTCGAGGGTGACGGCCTGTGGTCGATGGCCGATGCCGAACTGGTCGAACTCGCCACCCGCGAAATGGCCCAGCTGGGCCTGGTCTCGGCCAAGCAGGTGATTGGCGGCGTCGTGGTCCGCCAGGAAAAGGCCTATCCGGTCTATGACGAGGACTATGCCGCCCATGTCGAGGCCATGCGCCGAGAGCTGGAGGCCGCCTGGCCCACGCTGCACCTCGTCGGCCGCAACGGCATGCACCGCTACAACAACCAGGACCACGCGATGATGACCGCCATGCTGACGGTGGAGAACATCGTCGCCGGGCAGCGCCTTTACGACACCTGGTGTGTCAACGAGGACGCCGAATATCACGAAGCCGGTGATGAAGGTGCCGAAAAGGTGCTGGCCCCGGCTCGCGCGGAACTGACCGAAGACCAGGCTGCCGCGCTGGGTTCGGTTCGCGAAGTGCCGCAGCGCGTTGCGCCCAAGCGCCGCGCGGCGTGATCGGGAACCCCGCCATGCTCCAGCCTCGCGTCCTGGCTGCGCGCTTGCTGAACCGGCACCGGCAATTCCTGGGCTATTTCGTGGCCAGCGTCGGTGCGCTGGCGGTCGACATGGGCAGCTTCCTGCTGCTGCTGGAAACGGCCCTGCCCGCCGGCCTTTGCGCGGCGATCGCCTATACCCTGGGGATCGTGGCGCACTGGATCCTCCTGAGTCGCTCGGTCTTCGAAGCCGGGACCCATGCGCCCGGCAAGGCGCGCACCGTGCAGAAGGCGGTCTTCCTGTTCACGACCTGGGGCGGCCTGGCGCTGACCACCGCAATTGTCAGCGCCGCCGATGCGCTGGGCGCGGACGTGCGCCTGTCAAAGGGCGTGGCGGTGGTGTTCAGCTTCGTTCTCAACTACTTCATTCGCAAGCACTACGTCTTCACCGCTGCCCGGCAGGCAGCGTGAACCGACGGGCAGGGACAGGATCATGGCCGAATACCTTGTAACCGGCGGCTCGGGCTTCTTGGGCACGCTGCTGGTCACGAAGCTGCTCGATGACGGGCACCGGGTCACTTCGATCGACCTCCTCGAAACGACCCTCAGCCATCCGCGGCTCGATGCCGTGGTGGGCGATATCCGCGACCGGGCGACGCTGGACGCGATCTATGCCCGGGTGCGGCCCGATGCGGTGTTCCACTGCGCTGCGCTGCTTGCCCACGGTTCGATCACCGAGGCCGAGCTGATGAGCCACAATGCCCATGGCACCCGCGTGCTAGCCGAGGCTACCGCCGATGCCGGGGTGCGCAAGCTGGTCTACCTGTCGAGCAATTGCCTGTGGGGCCATGGTTTCGACCGGCCCGTGACCGAAGCCGAAGAACCCGCCCCCTGCGAGCCCTATGGGGTCAGCAAACTGGAGGGCGAGCGGATCCTCGCCGGGTTCGGCAACCGGTTCGAGACAGTCACGATCCGCTGCCCGACGATCATCGACGAGGGACGGCTGGGGCTGCTGGCGATCCTGTTCGAATTCATCGCCGACGGGAACCGGGTGGTCACGGTCGGCAAGGGCGATAACCGGTACCAGTTCATCTATGCTGCCGACCTGATCGACGCGATGCTGCGCGCCGCGCACTGCGAGGGCAGCCACACCTTCGGGATCGGTTCGGACAATGTGCCGACCATGGCCGGGTGCTTCCAGCAGGTGATCGACGGGGCGAACAGCCGCTCGCGCTTGCTGGCCCTGCCCAAGGCGCCGATGATCCTGGCGATGCAGATCGCTCACCATTTGCGGATTTCGCCGCTTGGCCCCTATCACTACCGGATGATCGCCAGTTCGTTCGTGTTCGATACCACCGCGATCAAGCGGGTGCTCGGCTGGCAGCCGACGCTGACCAACGGCGAGATGATGCTGAAGGCCTATCGCTATTACCACGCCAACCGGCTGGAGATCGCGGCGCGCAAGGATGTTTCGGCGCACCGCCAGGCCACCCGGATGGGCGTGATCCGCGTCCTCAAATGGCTGACCTGATCGCTTCGACCAACCCGGCCGGAAGCCGCGACTTTCCGCTGCTGCGCCATTTCGGCCTGTGGCGCGTCTGGCTGATCGCCTGCGCGGTGCTGCTGCTGGCCAACGCGCCCCAGATCCTCGCGTTCCAGGCTCGGGATCCGGACGACTATACCCGGCTGCTGCAAGTGCGCGACTGGCTGGCCGGACAGGACTGGTTCGATACGCGGCAATATCGCTGGAACCCGCCGTTCGGGGGGGACATCCATTGGGTGCGGCTGGGCGACCTGCCGCTCGCCGCCGTGCTTTACCCGTTGCAGCAGATCGTCGAGCGGACCACCGCCGAGATCGCCGCGATGACCATCGTCCCGCTGCTGCAGCTGCTGGTGGCCATGGCCGTGATGAACCGGCTGACCGCTGCGCTGGATCTGCCCCGTTCCACGCGCACCATTGCCCTGATCATGCTGCCGACCTTTCCGGTGCTGCTGGGCACCTTCGCGCCACTGCGGGTCGATTATCACGGCTGGCTCGCGGTCTGCGCGCTGGCGATCACCTGGCTGACGGTCGCGGGCGGCTGGACGAGGTTGCTGGCTGCGGGGATCGTGGCGAGTATCGCGCTGGTGCTCTCGCTGGAAACCATGCCCTTCGTGATCGGTACCGGAGGCTGGCTGGCAGCGCGTTACTGGTGGCAGGGCCGCCGCGAGCATGAGCCCTATTTCCTGGGCCTGGCGCTCGGTTCGGCTGCCTTGGTCCCGGTCTTCCGGCCGCCAACGGACCTCCTCACTCCCTATTGTGACGTACTCTCGGCGCCGCACCTGATGGCCTTCGCGGCCACTGCCGCGCTGATCCTCGCCACGCGCCGGGTGCCGACCAGTGCCAGCCGGGCCGTGCGGTTGCTGGTCCTGCTGCCGGTGCCGGTCCTGGCCGCCGCACTGATCGTGCTGCCGCTGGGCATCTGCGCGGTCAGCCCGCTGGCCAATGTCGATGCCCTGGCCCGGTCGCTGTTTTTCGACCGCTTCATCGAAGCTCTGCCGATCACCGCGCAACAGTTCTCGGCGCAGGTCATGTTGCTGTCGACCGCGCTCCTCGCCGGCCTGGGCGGCTGGTCGATCGTGCGAGGCACCGCCGACCCGCACCGCCGCGACCGCTGGCTGACCGCCTGGGTCCTGGCCATGCTGGCCGCCGCGGTTTCGCTGGTGCTGCTGCGCGCTTCCGTCGCCGCGCAGCTGCTGGCCGTGCCGATCTGTGCGGTACTGGTCGCCACCTGGCTGCCGCGGGCCCAGGCCGTGCCGCAGCTGACCCGCCGCCTCGCGGCCACGCTGGCCTGCCTGGGGCTGTTGACCCCGGTGCTGCCGACCGCGCTTGCCACCCACTTCGACCAGCCGCTGCCCTTCGACCGCGCAGCCCAGCCTTATGTCGGCAGCATCTATCGCTGCGACTATCGCCAGCTTGGCCAGCTGCCGCCCAGCCGCCTGTTCACCCCGATCGCGAAATCATCCGAACTGATGGCCAAGAGCGCGCACAGCACCATTGCTGGCACCTATCACCGCTCCGACCGCGAGATCCACGCTGTGATCCAGGCCTTTGCCGGGCCGCTTGACGGGGCCGAAGCCATCGTCCGGTCATACCGGTCCGATTACCTGGTCTATTGCGCCAGCGATATCGAACCGGCCTTCCTTGCCGCGCAGCGCGCCGACAGTCTGGCCCGGATGCTGACGAGCGGCCAGCTGCCGGATTGGCTGATGCCCGTACCCGCCTTCGCCACGGGGCCGCTCAAAGTCTATCGGGTGCGTCAGGCCGGGCGGAACAGCAGCGCGTCACCGTTTATGCAGTAACGCTTGCCCGTCGGGCGCGGGCCATCGTCGAACACGTGGCCCAGATGCCCGCCGCAGCGCGCGCAATGCACCTCGGTGCGCGGATAGCCGACGTCATAGTCGATCGAGAACCCGGTTGCCCCGCGCCGCACCTCCCAGAAGCTGGGCCAGCCGGTCCGGCTGTCATACTTGGTGGCCGAATCGAACAGCGGATTGCCATCTGCGGCGCAGACGAACACGCCCTTGCGCTTTTCATGGAGCAAGGGCGACGTGCCCGGCACCTCGGTGCCCTTCTGGCGCAGGATGTAGTACTGCTCGCGCGTCAGCCGCTTTTTCCACTCGGCATCACTGTAGCGGACCGGCCAGGTCCGCGCCTCGGCCTGGCCGCAGGCGGCCAGCGCGCCGGAGGCCGCCCCGGCACCCAGCCAGCCCAGCAACTGCCGACGGTGCAGCATCAGAACTTGGCCATCAGAACTTGGACAGCGTCACGCCCAGTTCGCGGAAGCCGTGGACGAAGTTGGCGCGGACCCGGCGGACATTGCCGGTGACATTCACCCGCATCCGCCGCGCGTGCATTTCTTCCATCAGGATCTTCAGCTGCAGCTCGGCCAGGCGCGCACCCACGCAGCGGTGGATGCCATAGCCGAACGACAGATGGCGCCGGGCATTCTCACGCGTGACGATCAGCTTGTCCGGGTTATCGAACACGGCCTCGTCGCGGTTGGCCGAGATGTACCACAGGATCAGCTTGTCGCCCTTCTTGATCTGCTGGCCGAACAGGTCAGCATCCTCGGTCGCGGTGCGGCGCATGTGGGCCAGCGGGGTGACATAGCGGATGCATTCCTGCACCGCGTTGGGGATCACCGAGGGATCGGCTTCAAAGATCGCGCGCTGGTCAGGGAACTGGTCAAGCGCCTGGACGATGCCCGACATGGTGTTGCGGGTGGTATCGTTGCCCCCCACGATCAGCAGCACCAGATTACCCATGAACTCCTGCGGGCTCATGTGGTTCATGGCGTCCGAATTGATCATCATCGAGATCAGGTCGCGGCTGGGCGGCGCGCCGGTGCGCTCCATCCACAGGCGGCCGAAGTACTGGGCCATTTCCTGCAGGATCTCGAAGCGGGTGTCGTTGAGCTCGCGCGCCAGACCCAGTTCGACATCGCCCGCCCAGTCCGACCAGAAGGTGAGCAGGCGGCGGTCTTCCCACGGGAAGCCGAACAGGATCGCCAGCATGCCAGTGGTCAGTTCGATCGAGACCTTGTCGACCCAGTCGAACTCCTCGCCCCAGGGCAGGCTGTCGAGCACGGCGGCGGTGCGCATCCGCACCTCGGCCGCCATCTTGTCGATCTCGCCGGGGGTGAAGGCCGGGGCCACGGTACGGCGCTGGCCGGTATGCTCGGGCCGGTCCATCGCGATGAACATCGGCAGGCGGCGTTCCTCGAGATGTTCGGGGGTCACATCCTCCGGCGGATCGCCGATCGTGATGCCGCCATACTGCCACGAGGAGGAATAGAGTTCGGGCAGCGATTCGACGTGCTGGATCGTCTTTACGGTCGTGACGTTCCAGTAATTGCCATAAGGCGTCCCCTCGACCCAGTTAACCGGAGCCTTGGCCCGCATCTCGGCAAAGATCGGCTGCCAGCGGTCCTCGACAAAGATGTCGGACCGGGAAACGTCCCACGGATGGGTATGCTTGGGCAGTTCCTGCCCGTGTTCCTTCAGCCAGGCTTCGAAAGCCTCGATCGCCGTGGGCGAGGTGCGGTACTTGAACGGGGCATCGGCAATCTGCGTGGCCATGACATATCCTCTTCCGCTTGCGGCTGTGCGCAATCAGTTTCCCATCGAGACTTATCTGGACTAACTTACCAGAGAGTCAATAGGCCCTAGGGCGGACAACCTAATCAGCGCACGGCTGGGCGCGAACGCAGCCGCGCCAGCAGTCCCTTGCGCTCGCTACCGCCCCGCGCCGGGCCGCTTTTCATCACCCAGCGGCGGAACACGTTGGCCCCGACCCGGACGAAGATCGCCACGCAGACCACCTGCCAAGCCAGCGCCAAGGCATGGGGCAGCAGGGCATCGTCCTGCGCCGCGCGGGCCAGCATGGTGAAGGGGCTGCTGAACGGCACGGCTATCGCCGCCAGTTCGGCCAGGCTGCCAGGGCGCGCCATCGCCCACGAGGCGAAGAAGAAGTTCAGCAGCTGCAGCATCGTGACCGGCATCGACAGGGTCTGCACCTCGCGCACGGTTGCCGCCATCGAACCGATCGCCAGAAACAGCGAACCCAGCAGCAGATAGCCCATCGCGAAATAGGCCGTGCCCAGCACGAAGAACAGCGGCCAGCCGACGGCCGGGGCCGGGAACTGGCCCAGGCTGTTGCCGGCGGCAAACCAGATCGCCCCGCCCGCCCCGGCCCAGACCGTGATCCCGACCAGCGACACCGCCAGCATGGCAAACAGTTTACCCAGGAACACGGCATCCATCGGGATCGCGGCGGCCAGCACCTCGATGATCTTGTTGCCCTTTTCCTCGACCAGGTTGGACAGGACCATGCCCGCCAGCAGCATGGTCAGCAGGAACAGCACGGTCTGGCCCAGCTGCGCGGTCAGCATCCGGCTGCGCGCCTCGTCGGCGGTGGTGGCCAGGGCCAGGGGCTTCAGGCCGACTTCGGGATAGCTGGTGGCCGCGCCGCGCTGCGCCTCGGCGGCGAGCAGGGCCACGGGGCCGCGCCATTGCTCGATCCGTTCGGCCGGACCGGTCAGCACCGGCTGGCCGGGCGTTCCGGTCAGCACGGCGGCCAGGTTCAGCCGCTTGTCCTGCACGGCGGCGGCGGGATCGAACTGCTGGCCGGGCTGCAGGTCACCCACAGTAACCAGCACCGGCAACGCCCGGCCCAGTTCCGGCTGCAACTGGCGATAGGCCGCGAGCATGGCCCTGGTATCGGCCGGCGCCATGGCCACGCCCAGTTCAGGCCGAGCGGCGCTGCTCTGCACATCCTTGCCGATCCCCCCGGCCAGCCCGCCAACGAGGATCGGGAACAGCGGGCCCAGCAGGAAGAAAAAGAATGAGCGCGAGAACAGGATCGCGGTGAAATCGCGCCGGGCGATCACCATCGCCGCAGCCAGGGTCGAAAGGCGTCCGCTCATCGTGATTCGTCCTTGTCCTCGGCCAGCGCCCGCGCGGCCGCCTCACCAGCGATGGCCACAAAGGCATCGTGCAGCCCGGCCCGCTCGATCGACAGCGAAAGAATCCCCGCCTCGCCCTCGATCAGGGCGCGCAGCAGCGGCTCGATCCCGCTTTCGGGGAGCGAGAAGTACCAGTAATGGCCTTCATGCCGGGCATCGGCGGGCAGGGCCTGGCGCCAGGGGCCATCCCCGGCGCGGGTTTCCAGCCGCACCTGGGCCGGGATCCGGTCCCGCGCGACATCGACCGGACCGGCGAAGGGCACCTTGCCCCCGGCAATGATCGCCACCTCGTCGCACAGCCGTTCGGCATGGGCGATCACGTGGGTGGAAAAGATCACGGTCGTGCCCTTCTCGGCCAGGCCGCGCATCATCCGTTCCAGCTTGCCCTGGTTCAGCGCGTCGAGGCCGGAGAACGGCTCGTCAAACACCACCAGCTTGGGTTCGTGGACCAGCGTGCCCAGCAATTGCACCTGCTGGGCCATGCCCTTGGACAGCTGGCGGATCTGCCGGTCGATCGCATAGCCCAGGCCATGCTCCTCCAGCAGGATCTTGCCGCGCCGCCGCCCTTCCTCCAGCGGCAGGCCGCGCAGGGCGCCCAGGAAGCCGATCGCCTCGTAAGCCTTCATCGCGGGGTAGAGCCCGCGTTCCTCGGGCAGGTAGCCGATCAGGTGGCTGATCTCGTGCGGGCGTTCGTGGCCGAGCACGCGGCGCACGCCCTCGTCCGGATCGATGATTCCCAGCAGCATCCGCAGCGTGGTGGTCTTGCCCGCGCCGTTTGGACCCAGAATGCCATAGATCGCGCCTTGTGGGACGGTGATGTCGACGCCATCGACGGCGGTGAAGCCATCGAACCGCTTGACCAGCCCGCGGGCCTCGATTGCCAACGGTCGCGCCGTTTCCCCGTCCGCGCCGTTGCCCGCCATCTGCCATTCCCCTAGCTTCATGATTTGACGCCACTATGGAGGGGTCATGAACAGGAGCAACAGGAAGTTTGGTTAACGCCGCCGATACCACGGCGCTTAAGGCCGATCTGATCGCCGAGGCGCGGCGGCTGGGCTTTGCCGCCTGCGGGATTGCCCCGGCGGCGGAAGACCCCCTGCGCGCTGCGCGGCTGGAACAATGGCTGGGCGAAGGGCTGCACGGCGCGATGGAATGGATGGAAAGCCGCGCCCACCATCGCCGCAGCCCGCAAGGGCTTTGGCCCGAGGCGCGGCGCGTGATTGCGCTGGGCATGAGCTACGCTCCGGCCAGCCCGGCCCAGGTGATGCACGGCGATCCATCGCGCGGGCAGATCTCGGTCTATGCCCAAGGGGCGGACTATCACGATACGGTCAAGAAGGCGCTCAAGCACCTCGCCCGCTGGCTGGTGGCCGAAGCGTCGCGGCGCGGGCTGGGCGAGGCTGGCGTAAAGGTTTTCGTCGATACTGCCCCGGTGATGGAAAAGCCGCTGGGCGAGGCGGCGGGGCTGGGCTGGCAGGGCAAGCATACCAACCTGGTCAGCCGCGAACATGGCTCATGGCTGTTCCTGGGGGCGATCTATACCACGCTGGACCTGCCGCTGGACCAATCCGGCACGGACCGCTGCGGATCGTGCAATGCCTGCCAGGTCGCCTGCCCGACCGCGGCCTTCCCCGCGCCCTACCGGCTCGATGCGCGGCGCTGCATTTCCTACCTGACGATCGAGCACAAGGGGCCGGTGGCCGAGGAATTCCGCCGGGCGCTGGGCAACCGGATCTATGGCTGCGATGATTGCCTGGCAGCCTGCCCGTGGAACAAGTTTGCCGACGCCGCCCACGCCACGCGCGCCTTCCTGCCCCGCGCCGAGCTGGCCGCGCCGCGTCTGGCCGAACTGCTGGCGCTCGACGATGCGGGCTTTCGCAAGCTGTTCAGCGGCTCACCGATCAAGCGGATCGGGCGGGACCGGTTCGTGCGCAACTGCCTCTATGCCGCGGGCAACAGCGGCGATGCCGCGCTGCTGCCGCAGGTGCGCGCGCTGACAGCCGATCCCGATCCGGCTGTGGCCGATGCCGCCCGATGGGCGCTGGCGGAATTGCCTGTTGAACCGGGGGCCGCCTAGCGCCCCAGCAGGTTCCGCGCCTGGTTGCCCAGCTGCGCCAGCATCGTGGGGGACAGCACCGGCGACCCCTGCGCGCGGGTAACGACGGCGCGGAACTGGCCGATCGCCGCTGCCTGCCCGGCCAGCCAGTGCTGCACCACCGCCAGCGGATCACCCTGGTCGGTTGCATGGCGGCGCAGGAAATCGAGCCGCATGTGCTGCATGTCGCGCGCCAGGCTGTTGACCAGCAGGCGCTCCCACGGATCGCTCGGCGCCAGCCGCTCGGCCGCCTGCTGCGCCCAATCCAGCCCCAGATCCTGGCCCAGCGCGATGAAGGCGCGGGTCAGCACTTCGGGCTTGGTCCCGGTCTGCCGGGCCAGCATGGCAAGGCCGACCGAGCCATCAAGTTCGAACAGGTGAGCCACTTCGGCGGCCAGGTCAGCCGGTGCCCCGGCCTCGGCAAAGCGGGCCTGCAGCGTGGCCGACTGGGCCTTGCTTTCGGACGACAACAGGTGGCCGGTCGCCTCGGACAACAGCTTCACCCCGCCAGTCAGCCGCTCGACCAGTTCCCCGGCGGACAGCGTCCCGCCCGATATCCGCAGCAGGTCGGCCATGTGGTTGACCATGGCGGCGGCAGCACGGTCGAACAGCATGATCCGCGCGGTCTCGGGCATCGGGCGGGTCTCGATCCCCTGCCAGATCGCGGCCATGCCCAGCAGGCACTCGGCAGCGACGAAGGCGGTGGTGACCTGGGCCAGCGTCGCGCCTTCTTCCTCGACCAGTTCGAAGGGATGGATCAGCCCCAGCCGGTTGACCATGCGGTTGGCGAGCTTGGTGGCAATGATCTCGCGCCGCAGGCGGTGGCCCAGGATATCCTCGCGGAAGGCCTCGCGCATCGGCACCGGGAAAGCGGCGAGGAGTTCATCCTCCAGCAGCGGATCGTCGGGCAGGGTCGAGGCTTCAAGCGCGTCCTGCAGCACCAGTTTGGTGCTGGACAGCACCACCGCCAGTTCCGGCCGGGTCAGCCCCTGGCCTTCGCTGGCGCGGCGGGCCAGGACGTCGCTTTCGGCCAGCCCCTCGGTCTTGCGGTCGAGCTGCCCAGCGGCTTCCAGCGTCTCGATCAGCCGCAGGTGCGAAGCGGTGGTCGCCGCCCCGCCCGCACTGGCGATCGACAGGGCGAGCGCCTGGAGCCGATTGTCCTCCAGCACGATTGCCGCAACCTCATCCGTCATCCCGGCCAGCAGCTTGACGCGGGCATCCTCGTCCAGCCGCCCGGCGCGCTTGGCCCCGGCCAGCGCGATCTTGATGTTCACCTCGTTGTCCGAGCAATCGACCCCGGCCGAATTGTCGATGAAGTCGGTGTTGATCGAGCCGCCCTTCAGCGCGAACTCGATCCGGCCCGCCTGGGTGCAACCCATGTTGGCGCCCTCGCCGATCACCTTCGCCCGCAGCTCCGCGCCGTTGACGCGCAGCGCATCATTGGCCGGATCGCCCACCTGGACGTTGTTTTCGGTGCTGGCCTTCACATAGGTGCCGATCCCGCCGAACCACAACAGGTCGACCGCGGCCTTGAGGATCGCGGTGATCAGCCCGTCGGGATCGACGCTCGGCTGGTCGAGCCCCAGCATGGCCTGGACTTCAGGCGAGAGCGGCACTTCCTTGAGGCTGCGGGCAAAGACCCCGCCGCCCTTCGAGATCAGCGCCTTGTCGTAATCGTCCCAGCTCGAGCGCGGCAGGGCGAACATCCGCGCGCGCTCGGCCCAGCTCTTCGCCGGATCGGGATCGGGATCGAGGAAGATGTGGCGGTGATCGAAGGCGGCGACCACCTTCAGCGCCTTCGACAGCAGCATGCCGTTGCCGAACACGTCGCCCGACATGTCGCCGCAGCCCGCGACGCGGACCGGTTGGGTCTGCACGTCGACGCCCTGTTCGAAGAAATGGCGCTGGACCGAGAGCCAGGCGCCCTTCGCCGTTATGCCCATCGCCTTGTGGTCATAGCCCTTGGAGCCGCCGCTGGCGAAGGCATCGTCGAGCCAGAAATCGTGCTCTTCGGCAATGGCATTGGCCGTGTCGGAATAGGTCGCTGTGCCTTTGTCGGCCGCGACCACGAAATAGGGATCCTCGCCGTCGCGGATCACGACGTGCCGGGGATGGACCACCTTGGCACCAACGATGTTGTCGGTGATCGACAGCAGGGTGCGGATGAACACCTGGTAGCTGGCCTTGCCCTCGGCCAGCCAGCCATCGCGGTCCCGCGCCGGATCGGGCAATTGCTTGGGATAGAACCCGCCCTTGGCCCCGGCCGGCACGATCACCGCGTTCTTGACCCGCTGGGCCTTCATCAGCCCCAGCACTTCGGTGCGGAAGTCATCGCGCCGGTCGGACCAGCGCAGGCCGCCGCGCGCGACCGGGCCCGAGCGCAGGTGGATGCCCTCCACCCGACGCGAATAGACGAAGATCTCGCGCCAGGGCAGCGGTTTGGGCAGGCCGGGGACGAGCGCGGAATCGAGCTTGAAGGCCAGCGCCTGCTGACCCGCCGGGGCAAAGGCATTGGTCCGCAGCATGGCTTCCACCACGGCGCGGTACTGGCGCAGCAGGCGATCGTCGTTGATCGCCGAAACCTGGGCCAGGCCATCGCGGATCGCCGCCTGGGCCGCCGCCTCGGCCTCGGCTCGGTCACCCTTGAAGGCCGGATCGTGGCGGGCGACGAACAGCGCGACCAACCCGCGCGTTACCGCCGGGGCATTGTTCAGCGCATCGACCGCGGTCGGCACGCCATAGTTGAGGCCGGCCTGCCGCAGATAGCGATACCACGCGCGCAGCCAGTTGGTTTCGGCCGCCGACAGCCCGACCGTGGTGATCAGCCGGTTGAACGGATCGTCTTCCGCCGCGCCGTTCAGCACGTCGGCAAAGGCGGCCTCGATCATCGCGGCGCGGGCCATCACCGCAGCCGGGTCCAGCCCGCCGGGCAGGGCCAGCTGGAAATCGTGAATCGTCCCCATCCGCCCCTGGTCAAGGTCGGTCGGCACATCCTCGACCACGCGGAAGCCGAAGTTCTCCAGCGCCGGGACCGCATCGGACAGCGCGATCGATCCGGCCCGCTGGTAAAGCTTCAGCCGCAGGGTACCGGGTTCGTCCCCGGCCATGGTGTGGAGGCGGGCATCGCGGCGCGGGCCGGCCTCTCCTTCTCCGGCCAGCTTGCGCAGCCGGGCAATGTCCTGCGCGGCTTCGGCGGGGCCATAGGCGCCGCGATAGGCCAGCGGGAAAGCCTCGGCGTAGCGCGCGGCAATGGCGGCGGCGCGCGAGGGGTCCTCGCTGGCGGCAATCTCACCCTCGACCGCCTCGTTCCAGCCGCGCAGCATCCCTTGCAGGCGGGCATCGAGCGCGGCCTCGTCCGGCAGGCTCGCCACTTCGGGCAGGTCGAGCACATAGCGCAGCATGGCGAGGCTGCCCTCGACCTCAAGGCTCCAGTCGAGCACCGGTGCCCCGGCGGCTTCGACCAGCATGGCTTCCACCTGCAGGCGGGTGCCGGTCGACATGATGTCGCGCGGCAGCCAGACGAAGGCGAAGAGGTGGCGCATCAGCGCGGCCGGAACCAGCGCAAGCTTGGGACGCGGCCGGTCAACCAGGCTCATCATCGTGGTGGCGACGCGCTGCAGGTCATCCTCGGCAAAGCCGATCAGCAGGTCGTGCGGCAGTGCATGCAGTGCATGGACCAGCGCCTTGCCGGCATGGCCCTGGGGCGCGAAGCCGAAGCGGGCCATCAGGTCCGACAGCTGCGCGCGCATCCGCGGCACCTGGGTCGGCGCGGCGGCCAGCCCCGCGCTGGTCCAGATCCCGGCATGGACCGACAGGCGATCGAGCTTGCCCTGTTCGAACACCGGAACGATGAACAGGTCGAGCGGAGTGCGGCGGTGGACATTGCTGACCGTGTTGGACTTGACCACCAGCAGCGCCCGATTGCCCGCGCCCTTCCCTTCGAACCAGGCGAAAGCGCGGTCATAGGAAATCGGCCCGAGCAGTGCCTTGGCCCCACGCTTGCAGATGCCCAGCGCGCCCGTCTGGGTGCCATCGCGGTGGCGCACGACATGGCCCAGCTGGGTCAGCATCCCGTCCTTGAACCAGCGCAGCAGCGCCGCGCCCTCGCCATCGGCCAGGCCATCGGCATCGGCAGCCATGGCTTCCTGCAAACGCGGCCAATCGGCCACGGCGGCGCGGACATCACCCAGCGTGGCGCGCAGCGCCGATTCCAGCTCGCGGCGGGCGCGGGCATCGGCGCGGCGGGTTTCGAGGTAGACCATCGATTCGCGCTTTTCGCCCGCGGCATCGCCAGTCACGATTTCGGTCAGCGCACCTTCCGCATCGCGGCGCACCGGCAGCACCGGGTGGACCAGCCGGTCAATCGCTAAGCCTTGCGCCGCCACGGTGGTGGCAATCGAATCGACCAGGAACGGCATGTCATCGTTGATCACGCCGATCCGCATGAAGCGTTCGGCCGCGCTGCCCGAAACGGTCTCGATCGTGATCGCCACTTCGCCGGCCTCGCGCCGGGCCGCCGCGCCGCACATGAAGGCTGCCGCCGCCGCCAGTCCTTCGGCCGAAAAGGCCGCATCGCCGGGCAACAGCGCGGCGCTGAGCCGCTGGGCCAGGGCCTGTTCAAGAGCTGCGGAATCGCTCTGCGCGGACTTGGCACTTATCGGGGCACTCATCGGGTCAGCACTCCTCCGGGCCGACCGACAGGTCGTTACCCCTGCAAACAAGATTATTGCCGTCTAGCGCAGCATTCGTATTCATCTTAGGCCCAACTGGTCTCCACTGCAACCAGTTTGCCGCTAGGGAAACCTGCCTAACCGCCCGATGCAAAACGGGCTTATCCGGCGAGCGCTTCCATCGTCAGCGCCAGCGAGTGTTCGCGCGCGGCGGGATCGAAGGTGGCACCCGCCACGATGATTTCATCGGCCTGGGTCCGCTCGACAAAGCGGCCGATGGCGGCGCGCACGGTCGCCGGGCTGCCTACGGCGCGGGCCTGGCCGAGATGATCGAGCATGGCCTGGGTGCTGGGCGGCAGGCTGTCGCGATAGCCCGGCACCGGCGGCTTGAGCCGCCCGGGCGTACCGCTGCGCAGGGCGACAAAGCTCTGTTCGAGCGAGGAGGCGAGCAGCCGCCCTTCCGCGTCGGATTCGGAGCAGAGCACGGTCATCGCCGCCATGGCATGGGGTCGGTCAAGCGCGGCCGAGGGCGTGAAGCGTTCGCGATAGAGCCTGAGCGCGGCATCGAGGTGATCGGGCGCGAAGTGCGAGGCGAAGGCATAGGGCATGCCCAGCGCGGCGGCGAGCTGCGCGCCGAACAGGCTGGAGCCGAGGATCCAGAATTCCAGCGCCGCGCCGAACCCCGGCGTGGCCCGCAGGCCCAGTTCCGGCTCGCCCGTCACCAGCGCGCGCAGTTCGACCACGTCCTGCGGAAAGTATTCGGCCGCGCGCATCAGGTCCTTGCGCAGCGCCTGGCCGATCCGGCTGTCCGCCCCCGGCGCGCGGCCGAGCCCCAGGTCGATCCGGCCCGGAAACAGCGCATCGAGCGTGCCGAACTGTTCGGCGATCACGAAGGGGTTGTGGTTGGGCAGCATGATCCCGCCCGCACCGATCCGGATCGTGCTGGTGGCATGGCCGATATGGGCGAGCGCCACCGCCGTGGCCCCACCCGCAATCCCGTCCATCGCGTGATGTTCCGCCACCCAGAACCGCTTGTAACCCGCGCCTTCCGCCGCGCGGGCCAGGTTGGCGGCATCGGTCAGGGCTGCGGAAACGGTGCCGCCTTCGCGGACAGGAATCAGGTCAAGAACGGATAGCGGGATCACCGGCCCGATGGTGCCGGGTCAGGCCCCAGCCGGTCAAGCCACGATTGCGCGGTCCTGGCCGCTTCGCTGCCCGGCGCGGTCTGCAGCACCGACTGCCAGGATCGCCGCGCCGCAGCATCGCGGCCTTGCAGCGCGGCAATCAACCCCGCTTCCAGCCCCACCTCGGCATCGCGCGGGGCGAGCCGGGCGGCGGTTTCGATCTGGGCCTGGGCCTCGCCCAGCCGCTCAAGCCGGCGCGACAGGCGGGCCGAGATCAGCCAGGCCAGCGCATCTTCCGGCAGGGCGGCGCGGGCTTCGGCCAGGGTCGACACTGCCTCGTCCATCCGGCCCAGCTGGACCAGTGCATTGGCCCGGTCGCGGGTAATCCGGGCGGCCAGCCCAGTTGCCCCGGCATCGCGGGCGTCATTCAGCGCCACGGCAAAATGCTCGAGCGCGCGGGCATATTCGCCCTGGCTTTCCGCCGCCAGCGCCGCGCCGGCCGCCAGCTCGCTGCGGTTCGCCAAGGCTGAGGGGGCGGCCAGCGCCCGGGCCGACAGGAAGGTGGCCTCGGCCTCGCTCCAGCGCTCCAGCCCGGCCAAGGCCAGTGCCTTGCACCCGGCCGCCTCGCCCATCGCGCTGCCCCGCGCCTCGCCCAGCCAGCCTTCGGCCTCGACCAGGGCGGCGGCAGGAGCATTGCGGGCCAGGTCCAGGCACTGGCTGCGGCGCAGCGGGGTTGTGCTTGGCTTGGTGGGACTGCCACGCGGGATGACGATCGGCGCCTGCGGCAGGGCCCCGCCCGCGCCCGGCGCGACCGAGGGGCCGACCTGGGCCAGGAGCGGCAGGAACAGCGAAAGGATCATGGCAACTCCGCAATAGTCCGCAGCAGCAGCGCGATATCGGCATCGCGGCTGAGGCGGTGGTCGCCGTCCTTGATCAGGGTCACCTGAACATCGTCCGAATGGAGCTGTTCGGCCAATTGCAGCGCCAGTTCCCACGGCACGTCGGGATCGCGTTGGCCATGCAGCAGGCGGACCGGACAGGTCAGCGGGATCGGCGCCTCCAATAGTCGCTGGGCCTGGCCATCGGCCCAGAAGGCGGCATGGGTCGGCGTCGGTTCGGGGCCATAGGGGTTGTCCTCCAGCACCGTCTCGCCCGCTGCCAGCCGCGCTTGCTGGTTCGCGTCATAACCCCAGTCGGTAAAGTCCGGCGCAGCGGCGATCCCGACCATGGCATGGACCCGCTCCGGGATGGCCAGCGCCACCAGCAGCATAAGCCAGCCGCCCATCGATGAGCCCACCAGCACCACCGGGCCTTCGCATTGCGCCGCGATCAGCCCCAGCACCTCGTCCCGCCAGCGGCGGAGCGTGCCATCGGCGAACCGCCCCTCGCTCTCCCCGCAGCCCGAGTAATCGAGCAGCAGGCAGGCCCGGCCATTGGCCTGGGCCCAGTCGAAAACCGCGGTCGCCTTGCCGCCCGCCATGTCGGACATGTAGCCCGGCAGGAAGACGATGGTCGGTGTGGCGCCCTTGGTATGCTTGAAGGCGATCTTGGTGCCATCGGTGTGCGTGTGGTGGTACAGCTGTGTCATCCCTTGGTCATGCCTGTGTGCCAGCTGCTTGTCAGCCCACCACGCCGCGTTACTGTGGCGAAAAACGAGGGAGAGAACCATGCTGCCAGCCCCGCCCGATGCCCCGCTGCTCGCCGCCAACCGGCGCCAGGCGCTGCGGCTTGGCCTGCTGGGACTGGCGGGAATCGGCGCTCCGGCACTGGCTGCAGGCGGCAAGGGCTTCACCCATTGCGTCGCCAGCGGCGAACCGGGGCCAACGCAAGTCCTGCTCTGGACCCGCTATGCCAGCGACAATGAGGTCAAACTGGCCTGGGAACTGGCCGAAAGCGCCGATTTCAGCCAGATTGTCGCGCAAGGCGAAACCACCGCCTCCCCCGCCAACGACTGCTGCGCCAGGGCCTGGGCCAAGGGGCTGCAACCGGGCCGCTGGTACTTCTACCGCTTCATCGCCCCCGATGGGGAGAAGTCCCCGGTGGGGCGCACGAAGACGCTCCCGGTCGGCAAGGTCGACAGGTTCCGGATCGCGGTATTCTCTTGCTCGAACTACGGTTTCGGCTGGTTCAACGCCTATGGCCACGCCGCCGAAGCGGGCGATTTCGACCTGGTGCTGCACCTGGGCGACTATTTCTACGAATACGAGCGCGGCAACTACCCTTCGGCCAGGGAGGGCCTGCCCGAACGCCTGCTGCCCGATCATGAAACCGTGACCATGGCGCAGTATCGCGAACGCTTTTCGACCTACCGCAACGACCCCGATCTCCAGCGGCTGCACCAGCTCTATCCGGTGATCGCGATGTGGGACGATCACGAAGTGGCCAATGACACCTGGAAGGACGGAGCCGAAAACCACCAGCCGGACAAGGAAGGCCCCTATGCCGTGCGCGAGGCGGTGGCGGAGAAGGTCTATCGCGAATGGCTGCCGGTATCGGACGCCTATTGGGCGCAGTACGAGATCGGCAAGCTGGCCACGCTGTTCCGGCTGGAAACCCGCCATATCGCGCGCGACAAGCCATTTGACCTGGGCGACCTGATGAAGGGCAAGCGCGGGCCGGAGCTGGAAGCCGCGCTCACCGCCTTCCGCGATGATGCGTGGCAGGCGCCCGAACGGACCCTGCTGGGGGCCGAACAGGAAGCCTGGTTGGCCAGCGGCCTCAAGGCTTCGACCCGGTCTGGCAAGCCCTGGCAGGTGCTGGCCCAGCAGATCATCATGGGCCAGTTCGGCTTTGCCCGAACCGTGGTGGAAGGCATGACCCAGGATGTCGACAAGGGCATGCGGGCGCGAATTCTCGCCGCCGACCGGGTCCAGCAGAGCGGCATTCCCTATGCGATGGACATGTGGTCGGGCTATCCGGCGGCCCGCCAGCGGCTCTATCGCGCCGCGCTGGAGGCCAATGCCAACCTGCTGGTGCTGGCGGGCGACAGCCACAATGCCTGGGCCTTTGATCACAGCCATGCCGGGCAGCGGGTGGGCGTGGAAATGGCTGGGCAAAGCGTGACCTCGCCAGGCTTCGAACATTACCTGCGCTGGGTAAAGCCCGCGGACCTGGCTGCCGGCGTCATGGCCGCCAGCCCCGCGCTCAAATGGTGCGACACCAGCCAGCGCGGCTATCTGGCGGTTGAACTGACACCCAAGGCGGCCACCGGCGAATGGCGCTTCCTGCAAACCGTCCGGCAAAAGGGTACCGCCTTGGCGGGCACCAGGCGGATGACCGTGCTGGCGGGGCAGAAGCGCTTTTCGGCTTAGTTGCCCGTTAAGTCCGGCGCTGCTAAGGCGCGAGCCATGACGTCGCTGCGCGCCCTGTCGACTACTACCACCACCCCGGGCTTCCCGGGGCGGGCTGCCTTCGCCTGAAGCGAAGCGCAGGGCCGCCGTCCGGGTTCGGGCGGCTGGCGTTTCCTCCCGAACCTGCCGAAACCAGACGCCGCCCCTTCCGGTGCGCACCGGCTTGTGCCAAAGCGCGCCCAAACCGGTGAGAGTTACGCAAATGTCCGAGTTGTTGAAGATCAGCCTGCCCGACGGTTCCGTGCGCGAGATGCCACTGGGATCGACTCCGGCCGATGTCGCCGCGGCGATCGGTCCGGGCCTCGCCAAGGCGGCGCTGGCCGCTAAGATCGATGGCGAGCTGGTTGACCTGACCCGGCCGTTCACCAGCGATGCCAGCCTGGCGCTGGTTACTTCGCGTGATGAAGCAGAGGCGCTGGACCTGGCTCGGCATGACTATGCCCACGTCCTCGCCGAAGCGGTGCAGGCACTGTTTCCGGGTACGCAGATCACCTTTGGCCCGAGCACCGACGACGGCTTCTATTACGACTTCGCGCCTGCGACACGGCCCTTTACCGACGAGGACCTGCCCGCGATCGAGGCCGAGATGCGCAAGATCATCCAGGCCGACAAGCCGCTGCGCCGCGAGGTTTGGAGCCGCGAGCAGCTGATCAGCCGCTGGAAGCAGCAGGGCGAGAGCTTCAAGGCCGAATGGGCCGCCGAACTGCCGGAGCACGAGGAGCTGACGGTCTACTGGTCGGGCGACGACTGGCTCGACATGTGCCGCGGCCCGCACCTGCCCAGCACGGGCAAGCTCGATCCCCAGGCCTTCAAGCTGACCCGTGTTTCGGGTGCCTATTGGCGCGGCGACCAGAAGAACGCGATGCTGAGCCGCATATACGGCACCGGCTGGCTCAACAAGAAGCAGCTCGACGCCCACCTGACCCGGCTCGAAGAAGCCGCCAAGCGCGACCACCGCAAGCTGGGGCAGGAAATGGACCTGTTCCACCTGCAGCAGGAAGCCCATGGCTCGGTCTTCTGGCATCCCAAGGGCTACCTGATCTGGCGTGAGCTGGAGGCCTATATGCGCCGCGCGATTGACGGGGCGGGTTACCGCGAGGTCAAGACCCCGCAGGTGATGGACGCGCGCCAGTGGGAGCAGTCCGGCCACTGGGGCAAGTACCGCGAGAACATGTTCGTAATCCCTGACGAAGTGCCAAACGTCGACGACGAGGGCCCGGTGATCAGCGGCGAGGCCGACTGGATGGCCCTGAAGCCGATGAACTGCCCGGCTCACGTCCTGATCTTCCGCCAGGGGATCAAGTCGTATCGTGACCTGCCCTTGCGCATCTACGAGAACGGCTGCTGCCACCGCAACGAACCGCACGGCGCGCTGCACGGGCTGATGCGGGTGCGCCAGTTTACCCAGGACGATGCCCACATCTTCTGCCGCGAGGACCAGATCGTGGCCGAGGTGAAGGCCTTCTGCGAACTGGCCGACCGGGTCTACAAGGACTTCGGCTTCACCTATTCGATCAAGCTGGCGCTGCGCCCCGAGCAGCGCTTCGGCAGCGATGCCGATTGGGACAAGGCCGAGGACGAGCTGCGCAATGCGGTGATCGAGGCCGGCCTCGCCACCGAGGAATACGGCTGGGAGGAACTGCCGGGCGAAGGCGCGTTCTATGCGCCCAAGCTCGAATGGCACCTGACTGATGCGATCGGGCGGACCTGGCAGGTCGGCACGATCCAGTCGGACCGCGTCCTGCCCGAGCGGCTCGACGCAACTTACGTGGGCGAAGATGGCGAGAAGCACCGCCCGGTCATGCTGCACCGCGCGATCTTCGGTTCGTACGAGCGCTTCATCGGCATCCTGATCGAGCATTTTGCCGGCAAGCTGCCGGTCTGGCTCGCACCGGTCCAGGCCGTGGTCGCAACCATTGTTTCGGACGCCGATCCCTATGCCGCCGAAGTGGCCGAACAGCTCAAGGCGGCGGGCATCCGGGTCGATACCGACTGCCGGAACGAGAAGATCAACTACAAGGTGCGCGAACACTCGCTGCAGAAGGTCCCGCACCTGCTGGTGGTCGGCAAGCGCGAGGCCGAGGAAGGCACCGTGGCGCTGCGCACTCTGGGGGCCGAGCACCAGAAGGTCATGCCGCTGGCCGAGGCCATCGCCCTGCTGAAGTCCGAAACGACCCCGCCGGACCGGCGCTGACTTGCTGGGCCTTTCGCCCGAGCAGCTCGCGGTGGCGCTGGTCGCCGCGCTGGCCGCCGCCTTCGTGCGCGGGCTGGCCGGCTTCGGCATGGCGATCCTGCTGGTCCCGGTGCTGGGCCTCGCTATCCCGCCCACTGAAGCGGTGGTGACGGCCAACTGGCTGGGCATCTTCATCGGCCTGGTTGGGCTGCGCGCCATGCTGGGCGCGAGCGAGCGGTCGGCCTTCACGATCGCCGGCCTCGCCATGGTGGCGACGCCGCTGGGAGTCTGGCTGCTCTCGGTTACCGATCCGGCGCTGGCGCGGCTGCTGATCGCGCTGGTCGCGCTGGTGGCCTTCGCCCTGGTGCTGCTGCCCAAGCGGCCCGACGGACACCGCCCCTCAGGGATCGAGACCGGCGGCACCGGGATCGCCTGCGGCGTGCTGACCGGCTTTGCCGGGATGCCGGGCGTGCCGGTGGTTCCCTTCTACCTGCGGCGCCAGATCGCCCCGCAGCTGGCGCGGGCCTCGATGATGACGATCTTCCTTGCCACGTCGGTTGCCGGGGTCGGCTCGGCCATGGCGCTGCAAGTGGCAACCTGGCGTGAGCTGCTGCTGGCCAGCCTGCTGTTCCCGGCGGTGCTGGCGGGCAACTGGCTGGGCAACAAGGCCTTCGGCAAGGTCAGCGATGCGGCCTGGCGGACCTTTGTCGGGCTGGTCCTGGGCCTGTCGGCACTGGCCGCGCTGTGGCGGCTGGTGCAGGCCTAGCGGGCCAGGATCAAGGCCAACGCGCAACCGCAAACGATCAGCGTGCGGAGCGCTTCGTCGGAGCGGGCAACAGCAAGGGCGACAGCTTTGGCCATGCCCGCCTTATCGGCGTGGCAGGTTGCCGAAAGGTTAAGCCGCCGCGCTCGCGCTCATCACCTGGCGGCCATCGGCCGCGAATGCCCCCAGCTCGATCCCATCGCCAGCCCCGCGCATCACCAGGTGCAGCGGTTCGTCCGCCACGGCCGGGCTGAGGCCGCGGAAGGCAAAGCTGCGCAGCGCATTGTCCCCCAGCGCCCGCTGCGCAAGGTCAAGCAGCAGCGTGGCCGTCAGTGGCCCGTGCACCACCAGCCCGCGATAGCCTTCCTCACCCACGGCATAGGGCGCGTCATAATGGATGCGGTGCGAGTTGAAGGTCAGCGCCGAGAAGCGGAACAGCAGCGGCGCGCCGGGCTCCAGCACGCGGTGCTGATCCCACCCGGCGGGATCGAAGCGACCTTCGCCCAGCGGCGGCGGAGCGGGCGGCGTGCCCGGCGCGGCCGGTTCGCGATAGACCAGCGACTGAACCTCGCGCACGGCGAGGCCCTGCTCGCCCGACGTCTCATGCGCGACTTCGACGAAGACCAGCCGCCCGCTGCCGCCGCTCTTCTCGGTGATCGAGGCGACGCGCGAGGTCCGTGTCACCGCCTCGCCGACGGTCAGCGGCGCGAGGAATTCGACTTTGCTGGAGGCCCACATCCGGCGCGGCAGCGGCACCGGAGGCAGGAAGCTGTCCGGACGGTCATCGCGGCGCGGGTGGCCATCGGGGCCGAGCGCGGCGGTCGGCGCGTCGGGCGTGCACAAGCACCAGTGGAAGCCCTGCGGCACCGTGCCGCCAGCGGGCGCAGCGCGGTCCAGCGTGGCGCACCAGCGCGCGAAGAGGCCGGGGTCGGCGCGGTCGGCGCGGTGTTCCTCGCGCCCGATCCAGGCGGCAAAGTCGCTCATCAGTTCCGCCCTTCCAGCAGGCCGCGCGCGATCACCTGGGCCTGGATCTCGGCCGCGCCTTCAAAGATATTGAGGATGCGCGCATCGCACAGCACGCGGCTGATCTCGTATTCCAGCGCATAACCGTTGCCGCCGTGGATCTGCAGGCTCGCATCGGCATTGGCCCAGGCGGCGCGCGCTGCCAGCAGCTTGGCCATCCCCGCCTCGATATCGCAGCGCTTGCCGGTGTCCTTGGCCCGCGCGGCAGCATAGGTCAGCTCACGCGAGAGCACGAAATCGGCCAGGCTCATCGCCAGCTTGTCGGCCACGCGCGGGAAGTGGACCAGCGCCTGGCCGAACTGCTTGCGGCTGAGCGCATAGTCCAGCCCCAGCTCCAGCGCGCGCTTGGCCACGCCCACGGCGCGGGCGGCGGTCTGGATCCGGGCGGCTTCGAAGGTTCGCATCAGCTGCTTGAAGCCCTGCCCCTGTTCGCCGCCCAGCAGGGCGTGGCCCGGCGCGCGCAGGCCATCGAACTGCAGCGCATATTCGCGCATCCCGCGATAGCCCAGCACCTCGATCTCGCTCCCGCTCATCCCCTCGGCCGGGAAGGGGTCGGCATCGGTCCCGCGCGGCTTGGGCACCAGCAGCATCGACAGGCCCGAGTACCCCTTGGCGTCGGGCAGCGTCCGGCACAGCAGGGTCATCAGGTCAGACCGGCTGGCATGGGTGATCCAGGTCTTGGCCCCGTCGATCACCCATTCATCCCCATCGAACCGCGCCCGGGTCTGCAGCGAACCAAGGTCCGATCCGGTATCGGGTTCGGTGAAAACCGCAGTCGGCAGCACTTCGCCGCTGGCGATCCGGGGCAGCCAGTATTGCTTCTGCTCGGCCGTTCCGCCCATCGCGATCAGTTCGCCCGCGATCTCGCTGCGGGTGCCGAGCGAGCCCGCGCCGATCCACCCGCGCGACAGCTCCTCGGTGATCAGGCACATCACCAGCTTGGACAGGCCAAGTCCCCCGAACTCCTCGGGGATGGTCGCGCCGAAGGTGCCGAGGTCCGCCATCGCCTGCACCGTCGCATCGGGGATCAGGGCATTGGCCAGGTGCCACTTGTGGGCATGGGGCAGCACTTCCGCCTCGGTAAAGCGGCGGAACTGGTCCCGGATCGTGTCGAGTTCGGGATCGTGCAGCCCTTCGCTGAGCCATTGCCCTGCCGCCAGCGCGGCGGCGACAGCGGCGCGGGTAGCGGCATGATCGCCCTCGACCAGGTCAGCACAGGCATGAGCCAGGTCGCGCGCCGCCGGGCCCAGCCCCAGGTCGCCCGGGCGCAGCAGCTCGTTCTGCCCCATCGGCAGGCCGCCGGTCAGCTGGGCGACCGTCTCGGCAAAACCCAGCAGCGCGACCTGGCGGTCCAGCCCGGTCCCGCCGCCATTGGCTGCGAGCCAGTCCGCCACGGCCTCCAGCGCGGCAACGCTGGTGGCGATCCAGGCAAAGCCGTGATGGGCGCGCTGGTTGGTGGCGGGGATCTCCGCCACCGCCGCGCGGGCGAGGTCGCGATAGCCCTGCGCCGCGCCCAGCACCTTGCCGAGGTCGATGCTGTCCAAGGCTCAGGCCTTCTCGAACACCGCCGCGATGCCCTGGCCGCCGCCGATGCACATGGTTTCGAGGCCATACTTCACGTCGCGGCGCTGCATTTCGCGGGTCAGGTTGGCGAGGATGCGGCCCCCGGTGGCGCCAATCGGGTGGCCCAGCGAGATGCCCGAGCCGTTGACGTTGAGCAGGTCATGCCGACTGTCATCGTCAGCCCAGCCCCAGCCCTTGAGGCAGGCCAGCACCTGCGGCGCGAAAGCCTCGTTCAGCTCGATCAGGCCGATATCGTTCCACGACAGACCGTTCTTCGCGAACAGCCGCTCGGTCGCCGGAACCGGGCCAAAGCCCATCCGGCTGGGATCGCAGCCCGCCGCCGCCCAGGAATGGAACCAGGCAATCGGCTCCAGCCCCAGCTCGTCCAGCTTGTCTTCGGCCACGACCAGGCAGGCGGCCGCGGCATCGTTCTGCTGGCTGGCATTGCCCGCCGTCACCACGCCGCCTTCGAGCGCCTTCAGCTTGCCCAGCGTTTCCATGGAGGCGTCGGCACGGTAACCCTCGTCATGGGCGAAGATCACCGGATCGCCCTTCTTCTGGGGAATTTCCACCGGCACCAGTTCATCGGCGAACAGCCCATTGGCCCAGGCGGCGGCGGCGCGCTGGTGGCTGCGCGCGGCATAGGCATCGCAGGCCTCGCGGCTGATGTTCCAGTCCTTGGCCAGGTTCTCGGCCGTCTCGATCATGCCGCTGATCAAGCCATAGCGTTCGATCGGCTGGCTCATCACGCGGCCGCGGGTCAGCCGGTCATGCAGCGTGAGGTTCCCGGCGCGCACGCCTTTGCGCAGTTCGGTGGTGTAATGCTCGACATTCGACATGGACTCGCAGCCACCGGCCACGACCACGTCGGACACCCCGGTCTGGACCATCATCGCCGCATTGACGATCGCCTGGAGGCCCGAGCCGCAGCGCCGGTCAAGCTGATAGCCGGGCACTTCCTCGGGCAGGCCGGCCAGCAGCCAGGACCAGTGCGAGATGCACGGCGCCTCGCCATTGCCATAGCCTTGCGCGAAGATCACGTCATCAACGCGGGTCGGATCGATCTTCGTGCGCTCCATCAGCGCCTTCAGGATCGTCGCGCCGAGCTGACCGGCGGTCAGCGGGGCGAGCGACCCGCCGAACTTGCCGACGGCGGTACGGATCGGGGCGACGATGGCTGCACGGCGTAAGCTGGGTTGGGGCATCGGTTCGTCTCTCGTTAGGGGCGCCTGGACCGCCTGGACCACAGTTCAGGCGCGAAAAAACCGGCCGGGTGCAAAGGCCCGGTCACGGCGGATTTGGTCGAGGCAAGGCAGCGGGCAGGCATGGCCCGATCATGCCACGGCCGGGCCATGTAGGACAGGACCGTGCAGGACAGGATCGGGGCCATGGCCTCAGCCACGGTCGCGGTCGCTGGTGGCCACCACGCCGCGATCGATCAGCGCGGCGATCTGGCCCGAGGACAGCCCCAGCCGCTCGGCCAGCACTTCCTCGCTGTGTTCGCCAAGGTAGGGCGCGGCCTTGGGATCGCCGGCCGGGCGGTCCGGGATATTGGCGAAGCTGCGGGTGGCGGGATATTCGAAGCCGCTGGGATTGGCGGGGGAAGGCCCGAACAGCGGGTTGCCCGTGACCAGTTCCGGATCGCGGGCCATCTCGTACATGGTGCGATAGCGCTCGAACGTGGCCCCGGCCTTGGTCAGCCGCGCGGCCAGGTCGGCATAGTCAAAGCCGTCGGCGGCCTGCTGGAACAGGTCGAACAGGCGGTGGCGGTGGACGAAGCGTTCGTGATCGCTGGCCAGGAAACTGACGCCCAGTTCCGCTTCCAGCGCGGCGACCGCATCGGCGAGGCCAAAGGCTTCGACCGTGGCCTTCCACTGCTTGGGGGTGAGCGCCGCGACCATGAAGCGGTGGCCATCGCGGCTGCGGAAATCGCGGCCAAAAGCGCCCCAGATGGCATTGCCGATGCGTTCGCGGTCAGCCCCGCGATAAAGCATTTCCGCCGCCGCCCCGGCGTTGAAGGCGGTGCCGATCGCCACGTCGCCCAGCGGCACGCGCAGTTCGCTGCCCTCGCCGGTGGCATCGCGGTGGCGCAGCCCGGCCAGCAGGGCAAAGGCGCAATAGGCCCCGGTGATGAAATCCCAGGCTGGCAGGATCTGGTTGACCGGGGGGGCCGTTGCGGGATCCCATTCCTCCGGCCCGTTCATCAGCGGATAGCCCGAGGCGGCATTGACCGTGAAGTCCATTGCCTGGCGCCCGTCGTGCCAGCCCATGATCCGCACCGAAACGAGATCGGGGCGGCCTGCCGCGATCCTGTCATGGGCCATGAAGCTGTCGAGCGGCAGGTTGGTGATCAGCTGCCCGGTCTTTTGCGCCAGCTGTACCGCCAGTTCGCGGCCCTCGGCCGTCTGGAGATCAAGCGCGACGCTTTTCTTGGCGCGGTTGAGGTTCTCCCACGAGAGCGAGCGGCCTTCGCGGGTCATCATGTAGCGCTTGTAATCGAGCCCGCCGCGCCGATCATCGATGCGGATCACCTCGGCCCCCATCTGGGCGCAGTAGAGCCCCGCCGTGGGCGAGGCGACGAAGGACGAAACCTCGACGATCGAGAGCCCGGTGAGCAGCTGGTACATGGCTTACCAGACCGACCCTTCGCTGGCGAATTCGCGCAGCAGGTGCTTGGCGATCTGCAGCTGCATGATTTGGCTGGTGCCTTCGTAGATGCGCAGGATGCGGGCATCGCGGAAGAAGCGTTCGGCGGGATATTCCGCCAGGTAGCCGGCCCCGCCATAGACCTGGACGCAGCGATCGGCGACGCGGCCGCAGGTTTCCGAAGCGAACAGCTTGGCGGCGGCGGCCTTGCGCTGGATATTCTCGCCCCGGTCAGCCCGGGCGCAGGCATCCGCGATCATGCATTCGGCGGCGTAAAGCTCGGCCTCGCTGTCGGCCAGCATGGCCTGAATCAGCTGGAAATTGGCGATCGGCTCGCCAAAGGCCTTGCGTTCGGTGGCATAGCGGATCGCGGTATCGAGCGCGCGGCGACCCATGCCGACGCTCATCCCGGCGACCGAAAGCCGCCCGTTGTCGAGGCTCTGCATCGCGATCTGGAAGCCGCGCCCTTCCTCGCCCCCGACCAGCGCCGAGCCGGGGATATGGACGTCTTCCATGATCACATCGGCGATATGCGCACCGGACTGGCCCATCTTCTTGTCGGGCTTGCCGATGGTGATGCCGGGCGTGGTCATGTCGACGATGAAGCAGGAAACGTGCGCGTTCTTGGGCAGCGCTTCCTTGCTGGTGCGGGCCATGATCAGGCCGATCTTGGCCGAGGGGCTGTTGGTGATGTAGCGCTTGGTGCCGTTCAATTTGTAGCCGTTGCCATCGCGCACCGCAGAGGTCTGCATCGCCGCGCTGTCCGACCCCGAACCCGGCTCGGTCAGGCCGAAGCAGGCGATCTCGCCGCTGGCGATGCGGGGCAGCCATTCGGCCTTCTGTTCGGGCGTGCCGAAATTTTTGATCGCAGAGCCCGTCATCCCGATGTTGATCGAGATGGTCGAGCGATAGGCAGGCGAGGCATAGCTCAGCTGCTTCACCGTCTCGATATACTGGCTGATGTTCATGCCGGCGCCGCCGAACTCTTCGGGGATGGTGATCCCGAACAGGCCCATGTCGCGCATTTCGGCCAGGATATCGTCGGGGATGCGATCCTGCGCGATCACCTCGTCCTCAGCCGGGATCAGCCGTTCGCGAACATAGCGGCGCAGCTGTTCGATGAACTGGTCGAAGATTTCGGGGTCCATGCCGGGGTTCATAGTCTGGTGCTCCTCAGATGGGCCAAATCAGATCGGATCGTAGGGGAAGACGTGGGCCGAAACCTCGTCTGCCCGGGCGAAGCTGGGCTTGAAGGCGGGGATCAACTCGTCAGCGATCGACTCCGGCGTCCAGCCTTCCAGCTTGGTCATCGAGCGGATCGGGCGCGGCTTGTTGTAGAGCACGATCTCGTTCTTGCGGACCGAGAAGATCTGGTTGGTAACCTCGCGGCTGGCGTCCGAGGCGAGGTAGACCACCAGCGGGGCGATCTTGTCCGCGCTCATCGTCTTGAGCCGTTCGACCCGCTGCTTCTGCTCCGGCGTTTCGGCCGGGATCGAGGCGGTCATCCGGCTCCAGGCGAAGGGCGCGATGCAGTTGGAGCGCACGCCCGCGCGGGCCATGTCGAGCGCGATCGACTGCGACAGGCCGACGATCCCCAGCTTGGCCGCCGAGTAATTGGCCTGGCCGATGTTGCCGATCAGGCCGCTGGTGCTGGTGAAGTGGATGAAGCTGCCCGATTGCTGCTCGCGGAAATAGGGCGTTGCCGCCTTGGAGACATTGAAGGTGCCGTTGAGGTGCACGTCGATCACCGCGCGCCAGTCTTCATGGCTCATCTTGTGCCAGATCGTGTCGCGCAGGATCCCGGCGTTGTTGACCACGGCATCGATCCGCCCGAACCGCTGGACCGCATCCTCGATGATCGAGGTCGCCCCGGCCGGGTCGTTCACGAAGGCGAGGTTGGCCCAGGCCTTGCCGCCCGCAGCCACGATGTCGTTGACGGTTTCCTGGGCCGGGCCTTCATCCCCGCCCTCACCGCCGCCGCCGACGCCGGGATCGTTGACCACCACCGCCGCGCCATGCTTGGCGCAGAGCAGCGCGATCTCGCGCCCGACGCCGCGCCCCGCGCCGGTCACCGCGACAACCTTGCCCTCAAGCATGCCCATCCATCCGACTCCGTCTTAATCGTTCGATTAAGTCCCTAAGCGGATGGCCGCGAAAATCAACCGGCGGGGACCAGTTCCTTCAGCGGTATTGCCGGGTCGGCCAGCGCCGCCGGATCGGCGTTCACCCGCTGTTCGACCAGCTTGCGCCCTTGCGCGTAATCCTTCGCGCAATTGACGCAGTCGAGCGCGATGGCCTGGCCCTGCTTCAGGTAGACCACGGTAAAGCTGCGGGTCGCCGGATCGCCGCGCAGCACGGTGGCATCGTGCCCGGTCGACAGGCCGACGGTCTGCAGCTTGAGGTCATACTGGTTCGACCAGAACCACGGCGTCGCGCCATAGCTGGCCTCCTGCCCGGTGATGACCTTGGCCACGACAGTCGCCTGGTCATTGGCGTTCTGGACCGATTCGAGCCGGATCACCGCTCCCTCGGCAAAGCCATTGGCATGGGCCGCACAGTCGCCGATCGCGAAGACGTGGGGCAGGCTGGTGCGGCACTGGCCATCGACCAGCACGCCGTTGCCGCCCTCGGCCCCGGCGGCCAGCAGCGGCTCGACGCAGGGGATGATACCGATGCCGACGATCACCACGTCACCCGGCAGTTCGGTGCCATCGGCCAGCCGGACCCCCGCCACGCGCCCCTCGCCCAGCAGCGCCTCGACCCCGCAGCCGGTGCGCAGGTCCACCCCGTGGGCGCGGTGCTCGGCCTCATAGAAGTGCGAGAGGTCTTCACCCGCCACCCGCGCCAGCACGTGCGGCAGGGCCTCGATCAGGGTCACCGCCTTGCCCAGCTTGGTCAGCACAGCCGCCGCCTCAAGCCCGATATAGCCCCCGCCGATCACCACCGCGCGGGTAACCCCCGGCAGCTCGGCCATCAGCGCATCGACATCGGCGCGGGTGCGGACATAGTGCACGCCCGCCAATTCCGCCCCCGGGCAGGTCAGCCGGCGCGGATCGCCACCGGTCGCCCAGACCAGCTCGCCATAGGCCAGCACAGCCCCATCGGCGCAGGTCACCTGGCGGGCAGCGGGATCGACCGCGGTCACCTCCCGCCCCAGCAGCAGGTCCACCGCCTTGTCGGCCCAGTATTCGCGCGGGCGCAGATAGAGCCGCTCGAACGGCTTTTCCCGGGCCAGGTACTCCTTGGACAGGGGCGGCCGCTCATAGGGCGGCTCATCCTCGCGCCCCAGGATCGCGATCGACCCGGCAAAGCCCTGGGTGCGCAGCGCGATCGCCGCCTGGGCCCCGCCATGCCCGCCACCCACAATCAGGACATCGTAATGCTGCATCGCTGCCAGCCCTTCCCTGCACAATCCTTGCCAGTGCCTATTGCCAAGTGCCTATTGCCAACTGGGCGGCACTGGTCAAACAATCCCTCAATTCCTGTCCGATTGCGCCAGCGCAATAAACCTGGCGCCCGAATCGGGTAAGGCAGGGGCGGGAGACCGCGCGGGGAATGCCTTCTCGCCCGGCACGACTGGCAGGCACGAACGACAGGCAGGGGCTGTGGCACAATGTTCAGGATCCGCTCGGTCGCAATCGATACCTACCCGGAAAACACCGCGTTCCTGCCGCGCAACGACAGTGGCTATGGTGCCGAACAGTTCCAGGCGCTGCGCAAGATCGAGATCTGCCGGGGGGACAGCAGCATCCTCGCTACCCTGGCGATCATGGACGATGAACACCTGCTCCAGCGCGGCGAGATCGGCCTGGGCGAGCAGGCCTTCCGCCGCCTCGGCCTGCCCGAAGGGACCGAGGTGTCGATCGCCCAGGCCAAGCCCCCGGCCAGCCTCGATGCGGTGCGCCGCAAGATCGGCGGCAACAGCCTGACCGACGCGGAGATCGGTGCGATCATCCGCGACGTGGCCCGGCACCATTACTCGCCAATGGAAATCGCGGCTTTCCTGGTGGCCTGCGCCGCCTTCATGACCACCGACGAGACCCTGGCCCTGACCCGCGCCATGGCCGATGTCGGCACCAAGCTCACCTGGGATTTCCCGCTGGTGGTGGACAAGCACTGCATCGGCGGGATTCCCGGCAACCGCACTTCGATGATCGTGGTGCCGATCGTGGCCGCGCACGGGCTGATCATTCCCAAGACCTCGTCGCGCGCGATCACCTCGCCCTCGGGCACGGCCGATACAATGGAAGTGCTGGCCAATGTCGATTTCTCGGCCGAGCGGCTGCAGCAGATCGTGGCGCAGGAAAACGCCGTGCTGGCCTGGGGCGGGCGGGTCAACCTGTCCCCGGCGGACGATATCCTGATCTCGGTCGAGCGGCCGCTGCGGATCGATACCTTCGAACAGATGGTCGCCTCGATCATGTCGAAAAAGCTGGCCGCCGGATCAACCCACCTGGTGATCGACATCCCGGTCGGCCCCTCTGCCAAGGTCCGCAGCCAGGGCGAGGCGGTGCGGCTGCGCAAGCTGTTCGAACATGTCGCGGCCCAGCTGGGGATCGTGGTCGACGTAGTGCTGACTGATGGCTCGCAGCCGATCGGGCGGGGCATCGGCCCGGTGCTGGAGGCGCGCGACGTGATGGCCGTGCTGCGCGGCGATCCCGCCGCCCCCGCCGACCTGCGCGACCGGGCGCTGATGCTGGCCGGGCGGGTGCTTGATTTCGACCCGGCACTGCCGGGCGGCGAGGGACGCCAGCGGGCGGAGGAACTGCTCGATTCCGGCGCGGCTCTCGCGGCCATGGAGCGATTGATCGCGGCCCAGGGCGCCAAGACCGAGCGGCCCGCCATTGGCCCGCTGAGCCACGAAGTGCTGGCCCTGCGCGATGGCCGGATCACCGCGATCGATTGCCACCTGATCGCCCGCATCGCCCGGCTGGCCGGGGCGCCGATGGAAAAGGGGGCGGGGATCGATCTGCTGCGCAAGGTGGGCGATCCCGTGCAGCGGGGCGAGCCGCTCTACCGGATCCACGCCACGTCGCAGACGGGCCTGGGCTTCGCTTGCGAACTGGCCAGCGAAGCCTCGGGCTATAGCCTGGCATCATGACGGGGTTGGTCCATCACTTTCCGGATCATGCCGCCGTGGCGGAGCGGCTGGCAGCGGCTCTTGGCATCGCCGCGCGACCGATTGCGCTCCGCACCTTTCCCGATGGCGAAAGCCTGGTGCGGGTGAACCCTGCGCCCGGCACGGCGCTGGTCTATTGCCCGCTCGATCAGCCCGATACCCGGCTGGTCCGGCTGCTGCTGGCGATCTCGGCGCTGCGCGATGGCGGGGCGGAGCGGGTCGTGCTGGTCGCGCCTTACCTTGGCTACATGCGCCAGGACGTGGCCTTCAACCCCGGCGAGGCGGTGTCGCAGCGGGTGATCGGGCAGTTGCTGGCGACGGCCTGTGACGGACTGGTCACCGTCGATCCGCACCTGCACCGCACGCCCAGCCTGGCCGATGTGGTGCCGGGGATCGTCGCCGTGAATGTCGCCGCGGCCCCGGTGATCGCGGAAGCCATCGCGGCGCGGGTCACGCCGGAGACGATCCTGGTTGGCCCCGATGGCGAATCCCGCCCCTGGGTGGAAGCCGTGGCCCGCCCACTGGGACTGGACATGCTGGTGGGCGAGAAAGTACGGCGGGGCGACCGGCAGGTGGAGATCGTCCAGCCCGATGCGGCCCGCGCCGCCGGGCGACCGGTCCTGCTGGTCGATGACCTCATTTCCAGCGGCGGCACCCTGCGCGAATGCGCGCGGCTGCTGGCGGCGGCGGGAGCAAGGATCATCGGCGCGACGGCGACCCATTGCCTTGCCAGTACGGACGACCTCGCCGCCCTCGCTGCTGCCGGGATCGGCCCGGTCATGGCGACCGACAGCGTGGCCGGCCCCGCCGCGACGATCCCGCTGGCGGCAGCACTCGCCGCTGCGATCCGCCGGGCGGGGCTGCTATGATGGCACCGCAACCACCCCCGGCCTTTCCGGAGACGCCACCGATGGAGCCCGAACGCCCCCTGCCGCACCTGCCCGCCATGCTGATCCTGTCGGGCCTGATGCTGATCCTGATCGTGGTGCTGGCGCTGATCGCTCAGCCCTTTGTCCCGGCGCTGGTCTGGTCGCTGACCCTCACGGTGATGTTCGCCCCGGTCGAGCGCCGCCTGCGGGCGCGCACAGGATCCCCTGCGCTGGCCGCCAGCGTTACCTTGCTGCTGGCAGCCGTGCTGGTGGTGATCCCGGTGATACTGGTGGTATCCGCCCTGCTCGATGAAATCATTGCCGGCGCGCAGACCTATGGCGCACTCTTGTCGCCAGACGCGCTGCGCCAGGGCTGGCCCGAGGCGGCGGCATTCCTCGCCCGGTTCGACCCATGGTTCGATCTGGCGCAGCTGCGCCAGTTCATCTCGGCACAGATCGGCTTGCTCAGCGGGCGGGTGGTGCAGGAATCGGCCACCGGCCTCGTCACCCTGCTGCTGACCTTCTACTTCCTGTTCTACCTGCTGCGCGACAAGGCCAAGGCGCTCGCGGCCTTGCAGCGCCTGGTCCCGCTTGATGCCGGGGAGTTTCACGAACTGGTGGCGAAGACCAGCCAGACGGTCTTCGCCTCGGTCTATGCCACGGCGGCGGTGGCGGCGCTGCAGGGCCTGCTGGGCGGATTGATGTTCTGGATGCTCGACCTGCCCGCGCCGATCTTCTGGGGCGTGGTGATGGGCCTCTTGGCAATCGTGCCGTTCCTGGGGGCCTTCGTGGTCTGGGTGCCTGCCGCGATCGGGCTGGCGCTGGCGGGGGACTGGGGTTCGGCCCTGGTCCTGACCGTCTGGGGCACGCTGGTGGTCGGCCTGATCGACAATATCGTCTACCCGATCCTGGTCGGCAAACGGCTGTCGCTGCATCCGATGGTCTCGTTCATCGCGATCATCGGCGGGCTGGTGCTGTTCGGCGCGCACGGCATCGTGCTGGGTCCGCTGGTCGTGGCCCTGGCCCAGGCTTTACTGCACATCTGGCGCGTGCGGATCGCGCCAGCCCCGGCGTGACAGCGCGAACCGTCCTGACCACCGGCCTGACCCAGGCGGAGGCCGCGGCCCGGCTGGCCGCCGATGGCCCCAACGAACTGCACCGCGAAAGGCAACGCGGCCTGGCCGGGATCGCGCTGGACGTGCTGCGCGAGCCGATGCTGGCCCTGCTGCTGGGGGCCGGGCTGATCTACCTCGTGCTGGGCGACCTGGGCGAGGCGCTGGTGCTGGTGTCCTTTGCCGCGCTCTCGATCGTGATCACCGTGGTCCAGGAAAGCCGGACCGAGCGCGCGCTGGAGGCGCTGCGCGACCTCACCAGCCCGCGCGCGCTGGTAATCCGCGATGGCCAGCGCCTGCGCATTGCCGGGCGCGAGGTGGTGGTGGGTGACCTCATCGTGCTGAGCGAAGGAGACCGGGTTCCCGCCGATGCCTGGATTGCGGAGAACGATGGGCTGCATCTCGATGAATCGCTGCTCACGGGTGAATCCGTGGCGGTGCGCAAGGCAGCGGGCGGGGCCAGCCAGCCCGCCACCGTGCCCCGCCCCGGCGGCGATGACCTGCCCTTCGTCTATGCCGGATCGCTGGTGGTGCGCGGGGCCGGGCTCTGCCTGGTCATGGCCACCGGCGGCGCGAGCGAGATCGGCCGAATCGGCCAGGCACTCGCCACGCTCGAACCCGAAGCACCGCGCCTGCGCCAGCAGACCCGGCGGCTGGTGCTGTGGTTCGCCGCCCTGGGTGCTGCCGCCAGCCTGCTCGCGGCGCTGCTTTATGGCCTGCTGCGGGGTGACTGGCTGGAAGCGACGCTGGCCGGGATCGCGCTGGGCATGTCGATGCTGCCCGAGGAGTTCCCGGTGGTGCTGACCGTGTTCATGGCCATGGGGGCAATGCGGATGTCGCGCCAGCGGGTGCTGACCCGCCGCGCCAGCGCGATCGAGACGCTGGGTTCGGCCACAGTGCTCTGCACCGACAAGACCGGCACGCTGACCCAGAACCGGATGCAGATCGCCGAGCTGCGCCTGCCCGATGGTTCGATTCTGGCCCATGACGAAAGCGGAGCGCTAGCCCTGACCGACGATTTCCACCTGCTGGCCGAGCTGGGCATCCTAGCCAGCGCGCAGCATCCGGTCGATCCGATGGAAGTGGCCTTGCACGAGCTGGGCATCGATCATGGCGGCGAGGCAATCCGCGCCCGCCAGCAGGGCGGCTGGACGCTGCATCACCATTATCCGCTGGCTCCCGAACTGCTGGCCATGTCGCATGTCTGGCGCAGCGACGAACCGGAAGCCGACCATGTGATCGCCACCAAGGGCGCGCCCGAGGCGATTGCCGAGCTCTGCGGCCTGCCCGTGGCCGAGCGCGACGCCATGGCCCGCGCGGTCGACGAGATGGCCACCAAGGGCCTGCGTGTGCTGGGCGTGGCCGAGGCGCGCTGGCCGGAGGGTGATCTGCCCGCCACGCAGCGCGGCTTTGCCTTCACCTTCCGCGGGCTGGTGGGACTGGCCGATCCGCTGCGGCCCTCGGTCCCCGAGGCCGTGCGCCAGTGCCGCGCGGCAGGGATCCGGATCGTGATGATCACCGGCGACTATCCGCAGACGGCTCTCGCCATCGCCCAGGCGGCGGGGATCGAGGGGGACCGGGTGCTGACCGGGGCGGACATGGCCGGCATGGACGATACCGCGCTGCGCGAGGCGGTGGCCACGGCCGGCGTCTTTGCCCGGATCATGCCCGAACAGAAGCTGCGGCTCGTCGAGGCGCTGAAGGCGCGCGGCGAGGTGGTGGCGATGACCGGCGACGGGGTCAACGATGCCCCCTCGCTCAAGGCCGCGCATATCGGCGTGGCGATGGGCGGACGCGGCACCGACGTGGCGCGCGAGGCCTCGGCGCTGGTTCTGCTCGACGATGATTTCGGCTCGATCGTCGCGGCCATGCGGATGGGGCGGCGGATCTATGACAACCTGCGCAAGGCGATGGGCTTCATCGTTGCGGTCCATATCCCGATCGCCGGCCTGGCGTTGTTGCCGCTGCTGACCGGCATGCCGCTGCTGCTGGGGCCGATCCACATCGCCTTCATGGAAATGATCATCGACCCGGTCTGCGCCCTGGCCTTCGAGACCGAGCGCGAGGAGCGCGACATCATGAAACGCCCGCCACGCCGCCCCGATGCGCAGCTGCTCTCGCGCGGGCTGGTCGGCTGGGCGGTGGTGCAAGGCGGGCTGATCTTCGCCGTGGCCGCCGGGCTGGTGCTGTGGTTCTGGCAGGCCGGCGCCGCTGAAGAGCAGCTCCGCTCGATCGGCTTCATCGCGCTGGTGCTGGGCATCGCCAGTCTGATCCTGGTCAACCGCCGGTTCGGCGCCTCGCTGGCCGGGGCGATTGTCCGGCCCAATCGGGTGCTCGCCGCGATCCTGGGCGTGGTCGGCGCGATCCTGCTGGCGACGCAGTTCGTGCCGCCAATCGCCGGACTATTCGCCTTCGCGCCGGTCTCGGGGCCGCAGTTCCTGGTTCTGGCCGGGCTGAGCCTCGCCGCGCTGGTCCTGCTCGAACGGCTCAAGCCGCTGTGGGGCAGGCGCCTCGCCGGATAAGCGCTGGAAAACCGCGCGACGGCACGATAGCATCGCCACGCGCTGAAGTTTCCCCCTCACCAAAGGATCGTGCCGCGATGAGTCTGTTCGCGAGTGGTTATCGCGCGGAGTTTTCCAGCCACTGGCGCGCCCTGGTGGGCACTACGCTGGGCATCGGCGCGGGGGTGGCGCTGAGCATCTATCTCAACAGCCTGTTCCTGCCCCACCTCTCGCGCGAGTTCGGCTGGACTGACGAACAGTTCGCGCTGACCGGGGTGGCCGCACTGGGGGCGACGCTGGGCGTACTGATTTCGGGCCGGATGGCCGACCGCTTTGGCGTGCGGCGCGTGGCGCTGGTCGGGGTTGTCGGCCTGCCGCTGGTGTGGATCGCCTTCACCCAGCTGACCGGCGACATCCGGCACTATTACGCCCTGTTCACGCTGAAGATGCTGATCGGCACCACGACCACCTCGGTGATCTATGCCCGGGTCACGGCGGAACGGTTCATGGCGGCGCGCGGCCTCGCGCTGGCGCTGGCGATCGGCGGCGCACCGGTGATCGGCGGGCTGGCCGCGCCGGTCGTCAGCCTGGTGATCGACGCGGGCGGCTGGCGCACCGGCTACCTGTTCCTCGCCGGGCTGAGCGCCGTGCTGGGCGCGGCGGGCTGGTTCATGCTGCCGCGCGATCGCGGCCCCGGCTTTGGCGGGGTGACCCCGGCCTTCGCCACGACCGGCCGGGTCTATGCCGTGCTGGCCCGCGCACCGGTGCTGTGGCTGCTGGTGGCTGCCATGCTGCTTTGCAACCTGCCCGCGCTGATGATCAGCCTTCAGACCAAGCCGATGTTGCTCAGCCTGGGCGTGCCGGGAGAAGCGGCGGCCTGGCTGGTCTCGGTCTATGCCGCCGGGGTCCTTGCCGGACGACTGGCCTGCGGGCTGGCGCTCGATCATTTCCCCGCCCACCGGGTCGCGGCCGTGGCAATGGGCCTGCCAGCCTTCGGTCTGCTGCTGCTGGCCAGCCAGCCGGATGCGCTGTGGCTGGTGGCCCTGGCCATGGCCTTGCTGGGGCTGAGCCAGGGCGCCGAAGGCGACATCGTGGCCTATCTCGTCGCCCGGCAGTTCACCTTCGAGCTGTTCGGCACGGTCGCCGGGATCATCACCGCCGCAATCGGCATTGCCGCGGCCTTTGGCGGGGTGCTGCTGTCAGGCATGCTGGGCGAGGGCGGCGGCTATGTCGGGTTCCTGACCCTCTGCGCGGTGACCGTCGCGATCGGCGCGGGCCTGTTCCTGCTGGCCGGACGGCCCCGCTTTGCCGCGCGGGTGGGCGAAGCCTAGGCCAGCCGTGCCCGCACGCGGTCGAGCGCCTCTGCATCATCCACGTCGATCAGCCAGGCCGGATCGCCCGCCAGCCGCTCCGCCCCGGCGAGCAGGTGCCGCGCCCCAGCATCGCCGCTGGCCCGCGCCAGTTCGGCGAAGTGGGCGGAACCGAACAGGGCGGGCGGCATCGCCACATCGCCCGCGGCAGACGCGATCATGGCATCCGCGCCCAGCCCGGCCGCGCGCGCCACCAGCGCCTGAGAATAGCTGAGCGGCACCAGCGGCATGTCGGCCAGCGCGATCAACAGGGCCGCCGCGCCCGCCTCCCGCGCCAGCCGCGCGGCCAGGGCGACCGAGCTGCCCATCCCGCTCTCCGCCGCCGGGTTGACCGCAATTTCGAACCCCGCCGCCCGCCAGCCGGGGGCGCAGGGATGATCCGGCCGGGCGGCAATCACCCAGCGCTGCGCCGAGGCCAGCCCGGCCAGCGTGCGGCAGGCATGTTCGCCCAGCAGGCCGTCCCCCAGCGGAGCCGCCAGCTTGTCCGCACTGCCGAACCGGCGCGACTGGCCCGCCGCCAGCACGGCGACGGCAAGACGCGGGGCTTCAGGCATGCGCCGCCCCGAAGTCGGCAGCCTGATAGGCCCGAACGATCTCGGCCAGGGTCGACAGCGCCAGCGTGTCGGGATCGCGCGAGGAGTGAAACAGGCCGATTGGCGCGCGGATCGCGGCAATCGCCGCCGCGCTCACCCCCAGCGCGCTGAGCGCGGCGCAGCGCGCGGCATGGGCCCGCCGCCCGCCCATCGCGCCGACATAGAACTGCGGCAGGGCCAGCGCGCGTTGCAGCAGCGCGCTTTCCCAGTCGTGATCGTGGAACAGGAAAGCGATGGCCGTCCACGGATCGCTGGTCAGCAGGTGCGTGTCAGTCGTCCGCTCCAGCTGGCGCGGCGTAAGGCCAAGATCGCGCAGCGCGGCCAGTGCGCGCTCGTCGGGTGACAGCGCGTCGAGCTCCAGCCCCAGGGTCAGCGCCAACCGGGCCAGCGCGGCAATGCCTTCGCCATGGCCCACCAGCATCAGCCGCGCCGCCGGCCAGTTGCCATAAGCGCCGGTGCCCGTGGCGGGATCGAACGGGGCGGGATGCCAGCCGCTGCGGCAGGTCGTCCCCGCCGGGCTGATGACCACGGTATAGGGCTGGCGCGCGGCAATCGCGGCAAGGCAGGCCTGCGGCAGGTCGGCGCTTGCCAGCGGCTGGAAATGGATATCCAGCCCGCCGCCGCAGGGCAGACGAATGTCGAGATAAGGCGATCCCGCCCCGAACCGCACGATCCGCGCCGCGCCCGCCCGCAGCGCCGCGCAGGCTTCGGCCACCACGGCATTTTCGATGCAACCGCCCGACAGCGAGCCGACGAAGCTGCCATCGGCGCAGACTGCCATGTGCGTGCCGGGGTTGCGCATCGCGCTGCCCTGAACCGCCAGCACGGTGACCAGCGCGCAGGACTGCCCGGCGGCGATCCGATCGGCCAGGAACTGGAAGATCCGGCGCTGGTCCACGAAAGGTCAGGCGATCAGGGCGTCAGGCTGGCCAGATAGGCGACAATGGCCTTGCGCCGCTCGGCATCGCTCACTGCCCCTGCGGCCATGCTGGTACCCGGCACCTTGCCCGATGGGTTGGCGATGAAGGCGTCAAGCTCGGTCTCGGTCCAGGTCAGGCCCGACTGTTTGAGCGCAGCCGAATAGCCGAAATCGGCGAGCGCCCCGGCCTTGCGCCCGACCACGCCATTCAGGTTCGGCCCGATCCCCGAAGCCTTGCCCGCTTCGACCGCATGGCAGGTGGCGCAGACCGCGAAAGCCGCCTTGCCTGCCGCCACCAGGTCGGTTGCGGCGGCAGGGGCCGCGCCAGCAGGCTGGCCGGGTTCACGCAACACGATCTGTTCGACCGGCGGTTCCACCTTCGATCCGCAGGCGGCGAGGGCCAGGGCGCCGATGGCGACAAGTGCGAAGCGGTGCATCATGGTCAGTTCCCTCTGGCCCGGTCAGGCAAAGTGCTTGGCGATCGGCAGTTCGCGGATGCGCTTGCCGCTGGCGGCGAAGATCGCGTTGGCCAGCGCCGGGGCGATCGGCGGCAGGCCGGGTTCGCCCGCCCCGCCCAGGTGGACCGGATCGGCGTTGATGATCTCCACCGCGATCGGCGGACATTCGTCGATCCGCAGCATCGGGTAATCGTTGAAATTGCCCTGCTCGACCGCGCCGTCCTTCAGCGTGATCTCGCCATGGAGCGCGGCGGTCAGGCCGAAGACGATCCCGCCTTCCATCTGGTTGCGGAAGCCATCGGGGTTCATCGCGAAGCCCGGATCGGCCGCGCACCACACCTGGGTCAGGCGCGGCTTGCCCTGGCTCATGTCGACTTCGACCACTTCGGCCACGATCGTGCCGAACGACTGGACCAGCGCGACGCCCCGGCCGCGCCCCGCGGCGGGCTTGGTGCCCCAGCCAGACATGGCCGCGACCTTTTCCAGCACCGCCTTGTGGCGCGGGGAATTGCCCAGCATGGCCAGGCGGAATTCCACCGGATCGCGGCCCGCGGCATGGGCCGCCTCGTCGATGAAGCATTCGACGAAGAAGGCCTGCTGGCTGTGATCGACCGAGCGGAAGGCAGCGAAAGGCAGATGCAGTTCCGCCTCGGCCACGCGGATCGACTTGTGCGGCACGTCATAGAACGGCGCATCGCAGGCTTCGGCCGGGTCGTTGTGCTGGGTGAACACGTTGTTCCAGGCTACCAGCCGCCCCTTGGCATCGATCCCGCCGGTGAACCGGCTGAGATCGGCGCAGCGGAACAGGCCCTTCTGGGTATCTTCCTCGCGCGACCAGATCATCTTGACCGGATAGCCGGTGGCAAGGCCGATCCGCGCGGCCATGACCACGTAATCGCTTTCCAGCCGCCGCCCGAACCCGCCGCCCAGCGTGGGTTGGTGCATGGTCACATCGTCAGCCGAGAGGCCGATTGCCTTGGCCGCCGCGCTGCGCGCCATCAGCGGCACCTGGGTGCTGGTCCAGATCTCGCACTTGCCATCGCGCACCCAGACGGTGGCGTTCATCGGCTCGAGCGGGGCATGGGCCAGGTAGGGCGCGCGATATTCGGCGGTGAACGTCTTGGCCGAAACGCTGAGCGCCCCGGCGACATCACCCTTGCCCACCAGTTCCTTGCCGCCCTGGTCCCCGGCCTGATCCAGCGCCGCGGCAAAGGCGGCGAACTGGTCGGCGGTGGAGCGGATCGCGCTTTCGCTCCTGGTGTATTCGGCCTCGACGGTGTTCAGCGCCTGCTGGGCCTGCCAGTAGCTGTCGGCCACCACGGCGAGGAAATCCCCCATGTTGAGGATCTGCAGCACCCCTGGCATGGTCTTGGCCACATCGGCCTTCATGCTGGCGATCCGGGTGCCCGGCACCGGCACCTTGCGGACGGCGGCATAGGTCAGCTTCTGGCCCGGCACCGTGGCATCGATCCCGAACTGCGCCGCGCCGGTCACCTTTTCCGGGATATCGGTGCGCGGGGCATCGGTGCCCATCAGGCGATAGTCCTTGGGCGCCTTGAGCGCCGGGGTCTGCGGCATGTCCTCTTCCGCCGCCGCGGCCGCGAACTGCGCATAGGGGGCCGACTTGCCCGAAGCCTGGTGGCTAAGCGTGCTGTTCGCGGTGACGATCTCCGCCGCTGCCACGCCCCATTCGCGCGCCGCCGCCGCGATCAGCATCTGCCGCGCTGCCGCACCCGCGATCCGCATGGTGCGCTGGCCGGTGGTGCGGATCGAGGATGAGCCGCCGGTGATCATCACATCGCCCAGCTGGCTGATCTTGGTGAACAGGCCGTTCCAGGTCGGCTCCAGCCAGTCCGGCGCGTCGAGCGTGCCGGGGGCGACGAAACCGCGTGCCGTATCGGTGACGACGTAATTGCCATCGGCCGGAGCCTGCATCACGCGGACCAGCGACCAGTCGGCGTCCAGCTCATCGGCCAGCATCTGCGCCAGCACCGAATGGGCGCCCTGGCCCATCTCGCAATGCGGCACGATCGCGGTGACCACGTTGTCGGCCCCGATCTTGACCCAGCTGTTGACCAGTTGCTCGCCCTCGCCGCCCGCAACGATCGGGCCCAGCTTGCCGACCGGGTTGCCCGGCCGCACCGCCACGCCGACGATCAGCGCGCCGCCTGCCAGCGCCCCGGCGCCGATGAAGCCGCGGCGGGTCCACTTGGCCGCGCGGCTGCGCGGCGGCTTTGCCATGTCGTTCATGCCTTGGCTCCCCCGCTGAGCGGCGCAGCCCCTGGTGCCGCCCGCGCCGGCTCGATCCCGGCCGCCACCTTGATCGCATGGCGAATGCGGACATAGGTGCCGCAGCGGCAGATGTTGCCGGCCATGGCGGCATCGATATCGGCATCGCTGGGGCGCGGATTGTCGCGCAGCAGGGCCGTGGCAGCCATGATCTGGCCTGACTGGCAATAGCCGCATTGCGGCACCTGTTCGCTGATCCAGGCCTGTTGGACCTTGGTCAGTTCACCTTCCGGTCCGGCGATCCCCTCGATCGTGGTGATCGCCCGCCCTTCGGCCTCGCCGATCGGGGTGGAACAGCTGCGCACCGGCTGGCCATCGAGGTGGACCGTGCAGGCCCCGCACAGCGCTGCGCCGCAGCCGAACTTGGTGCCGTTCAGCCCCAGCTGTTCGCGCACCGCCCACAGGATCGGCATGGCGGGATCGGCCTCGACCGACTTTGCCTCGCCGTTGATCGTGAACTTCACCATGTCGCTTTGTCCCTGATTGCCCGGAACGATTGCCACGGATGGCTTGCCATTGCCACCGCCGAATGAAAAGGTCCGTCACCCCCCTTGGGAGCGCCTGATGGCCCGGATTGCGACCCTTACCCTCAACCCCACGATCGACGGTTCGAGCGATGCCGCCACCGTCCAGCCGACCCACAAGGTGCGCACCGTCAACGAGCGGTTCGATCCCGGCGGCGGCGGGATCAACGTGGCGCGGGTGCTGGCGCGGCTGGGCGCCGATGTCGAGGCTGTCTATCTGGCCGGCGGGGTGACCGGGCCGGTGCTGGGCGGGCTGCTGGACCGCGCTGGCCTGCCGCACCGCGTGGTGCCGATTGCCGGGGACACGCGGATCAGCCTCGCCGTCCACGAATTGCAGAGCGGCAAGGAATACCGCTTCGTCCCCCAGGGCCCGCTGGTGAGCGAGGCTGAAGCAGCTGCATGCCTCGCGCTGGTCGAGCAGCTGGACTGCCAGTGGCTGGTGCTAAGCGGATCGCTGCCGCGCGGGCTGCCCGATGATTTCTATGCCCGGATCGTCGCCACGGCCCGCGCGCGCGGCATGGCGGTGGTGCTCGACACTTCCGGCGCAGCGCTGAAGGCCACGCTGGCCGCTGGCGGGCTGCGGCTGGTCAAGCCGAGCCTGGGCGAGTTGGAAGCCTTCGCCGGGCGCAAGCTGGACAGCGAGACCGAGATCGTCGCCGCCGCCGGAGAGATCGTGACCAGCGGCGGGGCGGAGAGCGTGGCGGTCAGCATGGGCCATCGCGGCGCGATCCTGGTCGAGGCCGCCGGGAGCCTGGCCCTCCCCGCCATTCCCGCCGAAGCGCGCAGCGCGGTGGGCGCGGGCGACAGCTTCGTGGCAGGCATGACCCATGCCCTCGCCGCCGGGTGGGACAGCCACCGTGCCTTCCGGCTGGGGATCGCGGCGGGCACGGCCGCGGTGCTGACGCCGGGTACCGACCTGTGCCACCGCGCCGACATCGGCCGCATGGCCGCCATGCTGGGGATCGACGCGCTGCCTTAAGCGAGCTTCGCTGCCACCATGTCGCGCAACGGCAAGCGCGCCTCCATCCGCACCGCCAGCAGCGCCGTGCCGCTGACCTTGCGCTGGACGAACAGCGTATCGGCCGGGGGAATGTGCCAGGCGGCGCGGTCGGCGGCGATGGTTTCGGCATGGCGGCGAACTTCGGCCACGAACGAGCGGTCGGCAAAATCGAACAACCCCGGCCGCCCCAGGTGCCCGATCAGCACGTCGATCATCGCATCGAGCGAACCGCTGTGCCGTTCCAGCGTGACCGGCGAGACAAAGCCGATCGCCAGCAGGGCATCGCGCAGCGCGGCGCGATCTTCGGCAAGGCCCGCGTGCATCAGGCGGCGATAGGCCGCCACCGTCGCATCCGGCACGGCCCGCGCCGCTCCGAAATCGAGCAGGACGATCCGGCCGGTGTCCGCCTGCCAGCGGAAGTTCGCGAAGTTGGGATCGGTCTGCATATAGCCGAACTCGAACAGTTCGCGCAGGACCAGCTCGAGCAGCGCGGCCATGGCCTGATCGCGCACCTCCTGGCTGGCCTGGAGCAGCGTTTCGATCGGCTGGCCGGGCAGGAAATCCATCGCCAGCACCCGCTCACCCGACAGTTCCGCGACCGGGGCGGGCAGGACGAAGGCCGGATGATCGGCCAGCAGTGCGCCATAGCGGCGCATCTGATCGGCCTCGCGCAAGTAGTCAGCCTCTTCCCGCAGCTGGCGCTTGGCCTCGGCCAGCAAGGGCGCGACATCCAGCGTTTCGGGCAGCAGGCCCGACAGGCGCAGCAGGGTGGCGACATTGTCGACATCGGCATCGATGCTGGCGGCAACGCCCGGATACTGCACCTTGATCGCCAGCACCCGCCCATCGGGCAGGGTGGCGCGGTGGACCTGGCCGATCGAGGCTGCGGCCACCGGGGTCGCCTCGAACCGGGCAAAGCGCCGCCGCCAGTCCTTGCCCCATTCGGTTTGCAGAACCTGGTTGAGCTGGGCCGGCGGCATGAAGTGTGCGGCATCGCGCAGCCGGGCGAGGATCGCGGTCAGTTCGGCCGGCAGCAGGTCGCCCGCGTCCAGCGAGATCATCTGCCCCAGCTTCATCGCCGCGCCGCGCAGGCGGGACAGCTGATCGGTCAGCCGCATGGCATTGCCGGGGGTCAGCAGCAGGTCGGACATTTGCGGCCGTTCGCCCCGGGCCAGCCGCCGCACCCCTTCGGCCATCATCCCCCCGGCGATCCCGCCTGCCAGCTGGCCGAACGAGGCCAGCCGCGACAGCCGCACCGAAGGCACCTTGCGATAGCGATCCTGGCTCATCGCAGCAGCCCTTGCAGGCGGGGCCGGACTTTCAGGAACCGCAGGTAGGCCCATTCCAGCGCCCGCTCGACCAGCGGCAGTCGCGCCGCCTGGCCCAGCGGCCAGAGCAGGGGAATTGCCCGCCACATCGCGGCAAAGGCCGCCGCGCCGCTCAGCATCCGGCCGTTTTCCTGCGCGTGGAACCGCGCCAGCAGGGCGGCCCGGTCCAGCGGACAAGAGCCTTCCGGATCGGCGGCATCGATGAAGGTGATCCGCCCGGCGCGGTCCAGCCGCCGCAGCAGCGCGATTTCGCGCCGACACAGCAGGCAGGCGCTGTCGTACCAGACGATCAGGTTGCGGGAGGGTTGCATGCTTGATGCGGCATGGCACCGCCGCCGGGCAATTGCTACCTGTCCCGATTAGGGTCTTGACCGGTTGGACTTTGACCGGGTGCGGTTTGACCGGGCAGGTTTGGAACCCACCCGGTCAGGACCAGTCCCGGTCAGAGCTGCTTGCGGACCATCAGCCGGATGGTCTGGCCGCCCAGCGTCCGGAAGCTCATCCCCGAGGTGCCGTATTCGAGGCTGATCGACAGGCCGTTGGTCAGCGCCTCCACCCCGGCGGTCAGCGCCACGTTGTCAGCCGTGGTGGCGGGCCGGGTCAGGGTGTAGAGCGTGCCGGGCGTATCGCTGTAGGCGAGCAGCTGGCTGTAGGAGCCATTCCACCGGTGGCGGTATTCAACCCGCGCCTTGGGCCGCAGGATACCCCAGCCCTGTTCGAAGTCACGCTGGGCCCGCAGCCCCAGCACCGCCACTTCGCGCTTCTGCTTGGAAGCGAGGAAGGTCAGCGCGAAGGGATCGGAGCTGGCTTCGGTGAACTCGTCGAGGTTGATGCGGTAGTAGTCGTACCGGGCATAGCCGGCCAAATCGACCTGGCCGAGGCGAACCTCGCCAGTCAGCGCCACCGCAAAGAAGCCGACATCGCCCTTGCGGGTACCCGCCAGGTTCTTGCCATTGGCGGTGACATAGCGATGGCTGTCGATGCTGACCCAGGTGTAGCCGCCCAGGGCATCGAAGTAGATCGACTTGACCGGGTTGATGCTGAGGTAACCGAAGGCCGAGGTGGCATCGCCGCTGATCCCGGTGCCGTTGAGGCCAACCCGTTCATCGCCGAAGCCAAGCCCGAAGGCCGCGCCCACGATCACCCGGTCGGTCAGCTTGGCATCGAGCCCGATGGTCACCGCTTCGCTGTCGAACCGGTTGGAGCCGTCGCGGTCGAAGTCGATCGAACCGGCCGACCAGATCCGCACGCTGCGGTTGCACTCAGCCTTGCCAGCGACCTGGTCATTGGCAGACTGACCGGCCTGGCTGGTGCCGGTGCCACGGCCGCTATCGGCCTGGCCGGGCAGGCGGTGGGCATTGGGATCCTGCGTTACCCGCAGCTGGTTGTCGGTGGCGCAATCGAAGCCCCCATGCAGCCCTTCCATGTGACGCATGGCGTTGTTCACCTGGCCTTCGGCAAAGCGGCCGGCCTGGGTGAACTGGGCATCGACCAGGGCAATCACTTCCGGATCCTTCGACGGATCGGGGCGGACCGCGATGGTCAGGTTGTAGATCCGGCTGCCATAGTTGCCGAGCGAGTCAGTCGCCCCGATGGTCAGCACGAAGACCCCGGACACCTGCGGCGTGCCGGTGATCGCACCGGTCGCCGGGTTGAGCGTCAGGCCGGCCGGCAGCGCCCCGACCAGCACCGCGTAGCTGTAGGGCGCGACCCCGCCGCTCGCCACCACGGTGGCGCTATAGGGGACGTTCTGCATGCCCGCGGGCAGCGTCGCCGGGTTGATCGTCAGGGCAGCGCGCGGGGCGATCTGGATCGTGTAGACCCGCGAACCCCAGTTGCCGGCCGAATCGGTCGCCCGGATGGTCAGGGTGAAGCTGCCGGTCACCGTCGGCGAACCGGAGATCACCCCACCGGTGGTCATGGTGAGACCCGCCGGCAGGCTCCCCGCGGTGATCACGAAGCTATAGCCGGTGCCGGTGCCGCCCACCGCGGTGACGGTCGCCGAATAGGGCGCGTTCCAGTACCCGCCAGGCAGGGTGACTGGCAGCACGGTCAGCACGTCGCCTGCCGCGATCGTCACCGAATAGGTGCGGGCGACGGTATCGCCATCGACATCGGTGGCTGTGACGGTGAAGCCGAAGGTTCCGGCCGAAGTCGGCGTGCCCGACAGGACCCCGCCAGTGGTCAGGGTCAGTCCCGGCGGAATGATCCCGGCAGTGACGACATAGCTGTAAGGCGCGACCCCACCCGATGCGGTGAGTGTCTGCGAGGCATAAGGCGTACCGTTCGTACCCCCCGGAAGGGTCGCCGGGGCGAGCGTCAGGGTATGGCCCAGGATGGTGATGCTATAGGCCTGGGACGCCGTATGGCTGCCGGAATCGGTCACTTCGACCGTGAAGGTGAAAGTGCCGCGCGCCGTCGGCGTTCCCGACAGCACCCCGGTCCCGGCATCGAGCGCCAGCCCGGTCGGCAGCGTCCCGGCGATCACCGCGAAGCTGTAGCCCGTGCCGGTGCCGCCGGTCGCGGAAATGGTCTGCGAATAGGGCGCCAGGATCGTCCCGTTGGGCAGGGCCGGGGGGCTGATCACGATCGCGCCGATCGGCTGGACGATCAGGGTGTAGACCCGCGTCCCCGTATTGCCGGCGGAATCGGTGGCGGTGACGGTGAAGGTATAGGTACCCGGCGTCGGCGGCGTGCCGGTCAGGGCACCTGAGGATGCGAGGGTCAGGCCCGGCGGCAGGCTGCCCGCCGTCACGGCAAAGCTGTAGCCTGTCCCCGTGCCACCGCTGGCGGTGATTGTCTGGGAATAGGCCGAATCCTCGATCGCATTGGGCAGGGTAGGCGGCGCAACGGTCAGCACGGCGCCGGGCTGGACGACCAGGCTGTAGGCCCTGAACCCCGTATTGCCGCCAGAATCCGTGGCGGTGACGGTGAAGTTGTAGGTCCCGGCGGCGGTGGGGGTGCCGCTCAGTGTACCCGCGCTGGTCAGCGTCAGGCCGGGGGGCGGTGCGCCGGCTGTCACCGCGAAGGTATAGCCAGTGCCAGTGCCACCGGTGGCGGTCACGGTCGCGGTGAATGGCGTTCCGTTGATCGCTGGCCCCAGGGTGGGCGGATTGACCACGACCGGCGGGACGCCAATCGTCAGCGTATAGGTCCGCACCCCGTTGTTGCCGGCGGAATCGACCGCCAGGACGGTGAAAGTATAGGTTCCGGCAAGCGTCGGGGTGCCGCTCAGCACGCCATTGGTGCCAAGGGTCAGGCCTCCGGGCAGGGTGCCGCTGGCCAGCGAATAGGAATAGCCGGTGCCCGAGCCGCCGATCGCGACAATCGTGCCGCTATAGGGAATTCCGACCGTGCCGGTGGTGGGGATATTGCCCAGCGTCAGCGAACATTGCCCGCTGCCGCCGCCCACTGCCGTCATGTTCACGCGGAAGCGGGCCTGGCCGGTGAAATCGGCCGAGGCCCCCCCAGCGGCGGTAATCCGCAGGTCGAACTCGTGCGCGCCATTGGTATGCTCGCAGCTGATCCCGGTGATCAGCCCGGTTGGCGATATGGTCAGCCCCAGCGGCAGGGCCCCGCCGATCAGCTGGAAGGTATAGGGTCCGGCTGCGGTCCCGGTTCCGGTTGGCTGGATCTGGTAGCTGTATTGCGAGCCGTTCTGCCCATTGGGCAGGTTGGTATCCACGGTGATGCCGTTGATCGTGTGTGTGGAGGCGGCAAGCGCCTGGGTCTGGAAGGCCAATAGCGACAGGATCAGGATAAGCACCTGGGCCAGGGCGTTCATGGTCTTGCGGATCATCGCTGCCTCACACGTAGGTCCGGGGCCTGGCCGACGGGCACGACTCTTCCGCCCACGCCGGAACAGTTCCGGCATGGCGACGCGCGCCAAATCCAGCAGCAGGCATCCCGGACGGGGGATACCGACACGCTATGTGCTGGGTTAATGGCGGGGCAACAATTTCGTAATTCTACTAGCGCCGCGTCCAGCCAGATCGGCGCAAGACGAAGCGCTCAGCCGCCGGTGCCGATCGCCGGGTCCTTGCCGCTCAGCTCGCACATCATGTGGATCAACGCGCGGACAATCGGGTCTTCCAGCTTGTAGAAGCGGGTCTGCGCTTCGCCGCGGCTGCTGACGATGCGTTCGTCGCGCAGCATGGCCAGATGCTGGGATACCGCCGATTGCGACAGGCCGGACAGGGCGACGAGCTCGCTCACGCTGACTTCGCCCTCGTCCATCCGGCACAGCATCACCAGCCGTTCGGGATGGCTCATCAGCTTGAGCCGGGCCGCCATGGCGGCGGCATTGGTCTTGAGATCGGTCAGATCAGTAGGCTTCATTCGCGGGTTCCGGCTGGCTGGCGATCTTCGCTCACCAGCCAGTTAGCACGAAGCTGGCCTGACCGGCAGGGTTTTGGCAAGGCCCGGCATTACTGCGGTCACTCTCACTCCTGGGCCAGCACGGCGACACCGCCCGGCTCCAGCCGAGGCCCACCCAGCAGCGCGGTGCCCACGACGCTGGCGGGCAGATCGACCGCCTGGGCCGCATAGTTGAAGGCGAAGAGGCGCGATCCGGCCCGGCGCAGGCGCAGGCCTTCGGGCAGGCGGTGGGTGGCAAGGCCCGCATCGGCTGCGGCCCGGCCCAGCAGCGCCAGCGCCAGCGCGCGATCGGGCCAGGCCCCCAGATAGCGGCGGTTGCCATACTGCCAGCTGGCGACAGTGCCATCGCCTGCCACCAGTTCCGGTGCGGCCGCCGTTTCGAGATGTTCGAGCCAGCGCGCGATGGCCCAGCCGTCGCCGCGATGCTCAAGTCCGGGGCGCAGGCTTTCGACTCGGGCAACCTTGGCCGGGAACAGGTCACCCGGCGCAAGGCCCGCCGGAATGGCAAAGTCGACCGTCCGGCTGCCCGTTCGCGGGCCGATGACGATCTGGCCGGGGAAGCGCTTGAGGTCTTCGACAAGATGCTCCGGCACGATCGGCAGGCAGGGGATCACAACCAGCGCAAAGCCATCGAGCGCGGTGCCCGGCGGCACGATATCGATGTCCAGTCCCAGTTCGCGCAAGGCAGAATAGCAATCGAACGCTGCCCACAGCGCCGAGAGGCCCGCCCCCTGCGGCTGGATGCCGGTGACCCAGTCCGCGTCATAGGCAAAGATCAGCGCGACGCTTTTCGGCGGGGCGCCGACCGGGCCAAGCGCGGCAATGTCGTCGGCAGCCTGGCGCGCTTCGGCGAGGCCGGGGGCCGGCTCGCTATCGGGCCGCAGCAGGCCCGCGTGGTGCTGTTCCTGGGCCTGGGGAAATTGGCGCCAGCGGAAATAGCTGACCAGTTCCGCACCGTGGGCCATCGCCTCCAGCGTCCAGAGCCGGACCATGCCGGGCAGCGGCGCCGGATTGTGCCGCGCCCAGTTGACCGGCCCCGGCTGCTGTTCCAGCACCGACCAGCGCCCGCCGGGCGTGCAGCCGCGATAAAGGTCGTGGTGGAAGGCGGCGATATCGGGATGACCCTGGCGGGCATAGGCCAGCTTGTCGGCCTCGCTGAACCGGAAGGTATCGAGGAAGCCGAGCGGATAGGAATCCCAGCCGACCACGTCGAGATCGGCCGCCACCGCGTGGTGATCGAACTCGGTGAAGAAGCCCATGTAGTTGTGGACCACGTCGCGCCCTGGCGAAAGCTTGCGCAGCACCTCCACCTGGGCCCGGTTGAAGGCAACCACCTGGTCCGAGGAATAGCGGCGGAAAGCCAGCCAGTGCGCCGGGTTGGCCTCGGTCACGGTCAGGTTGGGCAGGTCCACCTCGTCGAACGAGCGATAGTCCATCGACCAGAAGACATTGCCCCAGGCCGCATTGAGCGCCGCGACCGTGCCATAGCGCTGCGCCAGCCAGCGCCGGAATCCGGCCCGCGCGGCCGCGGAGAAGCTCAGCACCGTATCGTGGCAGCCATATTCGTTGTCGGTCTGCCAGGCGACCACGGCCGGGTGATGCCCGTAACGCTCGGCCACGGCGCGGGTGATCCGCACCGCCTCGGCGCGATAGCCCTGGTGGCTGAAGCAGTAATGCCGCCGCGATCCGAACCCGCGCGGGCGGCCCTGGGCATCAATCGCGACCATATCCGGCATCTTGTCGACCAGCCACTTGGGCGGGGTTGCGGTTGGCGTGCCGAGGATCACCTCCAGCCCGGCCAAATGCAGCGTGTCGATCGCCCGGTCGAGCCAGCCCCAGTCGAACCGCCCCGGCTCCGGCTCGATCCGGCTCCAGGCAAACTCCCCGATCCGCACCTGGGCCAGGCCAGTCTCGGCCATCCGCCGGGCATCATCAGCCCACCACGCCTCGGGCCAGTGTTCCGGATAATAGCAAGTGCCCAGCTTCATGGTTGTTCCTGCTCAAGATTCAGGTTGATCAGCTGGGCCCCGCCCGATGGCCGGGCGCTGATCGTGCGCTGCGGCGGCGTACCCTGCCGCTGCCAGAAGGCCGCCAGCGCATCATCGATCGCGCCGCGCCGGTCTGGCGCGAAGACTGCCACGACACAGCCGCCGAACCCGCCACCGGTCATCCGCGCTCCGCCAGCGGGACCGATCGCCTGATTGAGGCATTCGACGAGGGCATCGACCGGCGCGACGCTGACCTCGAAATCGTCGCGCAGCGAGGCGTGCGAGGCGCGCATGGCCGTGCCCAGCTCAACCAGATTGCCGCCAGCCATCGCAGCCGCTGCGGCCAGGGTGCGCGCGTTCTCAGACACGACGTGGCGCGCCCGGCGATAGGTCGTTTCGTCAAGCCCGGCCCGGTCAGCCACGAGGCGCGCAGGATCGAGATCGCGCAGGGCCGTGACCCGGTAATGAGCCGCCGCGCTGGCGCATTGGGCCCGGCGCTCGTTATAGGCGCTGTCGACCAGCCCGCGCTGAACGCCGGAATCGACGATCAGGATCGTCGCTTGCGGCGGGAACGGGATCGGCCGGGTTTCAAGCGTGCTGCAATCGAGCAGCAAGGCATGATCCTGCTCGCCGCAGGCGGAAGCAAGCTGGTCCATCAGGCCGCAAGCACAGCCGACATAGTGATGCTCCGACCACTGGGCGACCCGCGCCAGGGTGCGATGGTCAGGCCTGGCCTCCCCCGCCAGCCGGGCAAGGCCAAGACCGAGCGCGACGCCGAGCGAGGCCGAGGACGAAAGGCCCGCGCCCTGGGGAATGTCACCCGACACGACCAGGTTGGCGCCGGTCACCGGCAGGCCGAAGCACGGCAGCCCGGCGACCACGCCGCGCAGGTGGTTCTGCCAGTGGCCGGTCGGTAGCACGGCGATGGTGCCGTCGATCGCGAATTCGCCCGGCGCAGCGCCAAGATCGATCGCATGGGCCACGATCCGCCGGTCCGCCCGCGGCCCCAGGGCCACGACTGTCCCGCAGTCGAGCGCGCAGGGCAGGGCGAACCCGTCGTTGTAATCGGTATGTTCGCCGATCAGGTTCACCCGGCCCGGCGCGAAGGCCACCACCGACGGTTCCTCGCCAAAGGCGTGGCGAAAGGCGGCGATGGTTCGTTCCACCAGCGGGTCTGGCCGGGTCATGCGGGATCTTCCAGGCTGTAATGCACCGCTGGCACCGCGCGCAGGCGTTCGGCCGCCTGTTCCGGGGTCAGGTCGCGCTGGGCTTCGGCGAGCATTTCATAGCCGACCATGAACTTGCGGACCGTGGCGGAGCGCAGCAGCGGCGGGTAGAAATGGGCATGGAGGGTCCAGTGCTGCTGCGCGCCAGGCTGATAGGGGGCGCCGTGCCAGCCCATCGAATAGGGGAACGAGCAGCCGAACAGGTTGTCGTAGCGGGCGGTCAGTTCGCGCAGGACCGCGCCGAGTTCGTCGCGCTGGTCCGGGGTCAGCTGCTCGATCCGCTGCACCGGGAAACGCGGCAAGAGCAGCGTTTCGAACGGCCAGACCGCCCACCAGGGCACGATCGCCAGCCAGCCTGGCGTTTCCACCACCACGCGCGGCCCGCCCGCTTCCCGTTCAGCAACGGCCAGCAGCAGGGGAGTGCCGTTCTCCCGCAGGTAGGCCGCTTGCCGCGCATCCTCGATCGCCGCTTCATCCGGGAGATGGTTGCTGGCCCAGATCTGGCCATGGGGATGCGGGTTGGAACAGCCCATCGCCGCGCCCTTGTTCTCGAACAGCTGAACCCAGGCATAGCGCTGGCCAAGCTCGGCCGACTGGTCGGCCCAACAATCGATCACGGCGCGCAGCCCCGCCAGCGGCAGCAGGGGCAGCGTCAGGGCATGATTGGGCGAGAAGCACAGGACCCGGCACTCTCCGGCCACGGCCTCGGCCCGGAACAGGTCATCTTGTGCGATGTCCGCATCGAGGCCTTGCGCTTCAGACCAGGGCAGCAGCGCGGGAAAATCGTTCTCGAACACCCAGGGGCCGGAATAGCCGGGATTGACCGCGCCATTGGCCCGCCGGTTGCCGGGGCACAGGTAACACTCCGGATCATGCTCCGGCACCCGGGCCTCGGCCGAAGGTTCAAGCTGGCCCAGCCAGGGTCGCCGGGTCCGGTGGGGTGAGACCAGCACCCAGCGCCCGGTCAGCGGATTGTAGCGCCGGTGCACCTGATCGGATCCCGCCATGGCCATTGGTCCGGTAATGCCTGCCCGGCCTGACGGTTCAGGCGGCAAGAGCCGCCTGCCCGCGCCGCACCAGCCGGCCCGGCAGCGCCCCGGTATGGACGCCGTTGCGATAGGTCACCTGTCCAGACACCACGGTGGCGACAATCCCGTCGGCCTGCTGGTGCATCCGCTTGCCACCGGCGGGCAGGTCATACTCGATCGTCGGTACGCGCAGCCGCAGGGCGGCCAGGTCGATCACGTTGAGGTCCGCCTTCAGCCCCGGGGCGATCCGGCCGCGATCGGTCAGCCCGACCAGTGCCGCCGGGCGGCTGGTCAGTTCGGCAATCGCCTCGGGCAGGTCGATCCGCTCGTCCGGGGCCGCATCGCGCACCCAGCGTTGCAGGTAGAAGGTGGGGAAGCTGGCATCGCAGATCAGCCCGTAATGCGCCCCGCCATCGGCCAGGGCCATGACCGTGTGGGGGCTGCCCAGCATTTCGCGCACCGGTCGCAGGGTGCCGTCGGTATAGTTCGCCGCAGGCAGATAGAAGACCGCGCGGCCATCGTTGCCGAGCAGCGCCTCATAGGCATATTCGTCCAGCGAAAGCCCGGCTGCGGCCGCACGCGCATCGACCCGGTCATCACGCTGCGGTTCGTAATTCGGGGTGTCATCCCACTGGTAGGTGCCCCGGAAGGTCGCGATCAGCATCAGCGTGGTCGGGTTGGTATCTTCGGGCGCTTCGGCCAGCAGCCGGGCCTTGAAGGCCGGATCGCGCATGATCGCCACGCGCTCCGCCAAGGGCAGGTGGGCAATCGCCTTGTAGCTGGGATGGCTGCTGAAGTGGTGCAGCGAGAGGTCGAGGCCGAAGAACATCCCCACGGGACGGGGGGCGACCTGGCCGCGCATCTGCAGCCCGTCGGCCGCCGCCTGTTCCAGCCCGGCGAGGTGATGGCGCCAGCCTTCGCCCGGCTGGCCCGGCACGTCGAGCAGGGTGAACGAGATCGGCCGCCCCGACTGTTCGGCCACCTGGCGCAGGATCGGGAATTCGACTTCGGCCGGCTCGGCCGGGGCGGGGATGATCTGGAACACCCCGGCATCGGCATCGTTGAGCCCGGCGGCCAGCGCGCAGAGCTCGTCGACATCGGAATAGAGACTGGGCGCCAGCTCCCCCGCGCGGGTGCGGTGCATCACATTGCGCGAGGTGGTGACGCCAAACCCGCCCGCGGCGATCCCTTCGGCGACCAGTCGGCGCATGGCGGCCAGGTCCTCGCCGGTCGGCGGTTCGCGCCGCGCGGCCCTTTCGCCCATCACATAGACGCGCAGCGCCGAATGCGGGATCTGGGCGGCAACGTCGATGTCGAGCCGGCGCTGCTCCAGCGCGTCGAGATATTCGGGAAAGGTCTCCCAGTTCCATGGCAGGCCATCGACCATCACCACTTCGGGAATGTCCTCGATCCCTTCCATCAGCTTGACGAGCGTGTCGCGCTGGTCGGGACGGCAGGGGGCAAAGCCAACCCCGCAATTGCCCATGACCGCAGTAGTCACCCCGTGGCCCGATGAGGGCGACAGCCGGTTCTCCCAGGTCACCTGGCCATCGAAATGGGTATGAACATCGACGAAGCCGGGCGTGACGAGCTTGCCCGCCGCATCGATCACTTCGGCGGCATCGCCTTCGACCTGGCCCACGGCAACGATGCGGCCGTCCCTGATACCGACATCGCCGATCCGGGGCGGCGCCCCGGTTCCGTCATGAATGGTTCCACCCCGGATAATCAGATCGAATTGCGCCACGCCCAGTCCCTCTCCAGCATCCTGTGCCGCATCGGCTTCCCGGCAGAAGTGTTCCAGATGCGGCCTGCCACGGCAAACCGTTTCTGGCTGCCCGGTACAGACAGCCCTCAGCCGTCCGCACCCCCATCGAGCGCGGCCCGGCGGCCAAGGTGCCAGCTTGTGCTGCCCAGGCTGTGCTCGATCACCGTCATGCGCTTGAAGTAATGGCCGATCGCCAGTTCGTCGGTCATGCCCATCCCGCCATGAATCTGCACCGCATTCTGGCCGATGAAGCGGCCGGCCTCGGCGATGGTGATCTTCGCGGCCGAAGCGGCGCGGGTCCGCGTGGCCGCATCGCCGTCGAGCGTCTGGCAAGCGAGCAAAGCGGCCGAGCGCACCAGTTCAAGCTGCAGGTACATGTCGACCATGCGGTGCTGCAGGGCCTGGAAGGATCCGATCTTCTGCCCGAACTGCTCGCGCTGCTTGGCATAGGCTACCGTATCATCGAGCAGCCGTTCGAGCAGGCCGGAAGCCTCTGCGGCAGCGGCGGCAATCGCCCGGTCGCGCCATTCCTCGAGCAAGGGCAGCGCGCCGTCTTCCGGTCCGACCAGCGCGCTGGCGGGAACAGCCACTGCCGCAAAGGCGACATCGGCCGCCCGGCGCTCGTCGAGCATCCGGTAAGCTTGCAGCGTCACGCCCGGGGCATCGACCGGCACCACGAACAGCGAAAGACCCGCTGCTTCGCCGCCCTGCCCGGCGGTGCGCGCGGCCACCAGCAGGTGGGTGGCCCAGGGCGCGGCAATCACCACCTGCTTCTCGCCCGTCAGCACCCAGCCATCGCCGGACCGGTGCGCGGGCATGGCGATAGTCGCCAGGTCATCACGGAGCCCCGCTTCGCCCAGCGCCATGGCCAGCCGCACGTCGCCGGCCATGACGCCGCCGATCAGGTCCGACGCACCCGCCGCATGGCGGGCCAGCAGCGGCGCACACTGGAACAGCGTTTCGGCCAACGGTTCGGGCACCAGCGCGCGGCCCACCGCCTCCATCACCACCAGTTGGTCCAGCCCATTGCCATAGCCGCCCACCGCCTCGGGCAGGCCGACGCCCAGCACCCCAAGGTCCTGCGCCAGGCGGCGCCACAGTTCAGGCCGCCAGCCCGGCTCGCCGCGCAGGGCCGCGATCCGAGCGGCATGGTCGTTGACCTGGGCAAACAGGCGATCCAGTCCGCTGCGCAATTGCTGCTGTTCTTCGCCCGGTTCGAACTGCATAACCTGCCCCATTGGTATTCTGCTCTTGATGCCTCATGCTATCGGACGGGACCGGATGCAATCGAAAGGAACGCCGGATGGAACTGGCCCTGAATGACGAGGACCGCGCCTTTGCGCAGGAAGTCCGCGCCTTTCTGGATCGCGAACTGAGTGATGAGTTGCGCGCCGCCGGCCGGTGGATGACCAGCGTCTATGGCGATCACGATGCATCGATGGAATGGCAGCGCCGGCTGCACGCGCGCGGCTGGGCCGCGCCAAACTGGCCCAAGCAGCATGGCGGGGCAGAATTCAGCGTCACCCAGCGTTTCATCTTTGCCCGGGAATGCGCGCTGGCCGGGGCACCGCCGCTGTCCCCCATGGGCATCGCGATGTGCGGACCCGCGCTGATCGGGCATGGCAGCCCGGGACAGCAGGCGCATTATCTGCCCCGCATCCTGACCGGCGAGCATTTCTGGTGCCAGGGCTATTCCGAACCGCAGGCCGGATCGGACCTGGCCCCGCTGCAGATGCGGGCCGTGCGCGACGGGGATCACCTGGTCTGCAGCGGGACCAAGATCTGGACCACCCACGCCAATGTCGCCAACTGGATCTTCTGCCTCGTTCGCACCGGCAACTATGACCGGCCGCAGCTGGGCATCACTTTCCTGCTGATCCCGATGGACAGCCCCGGCGTGGAAGTGCGCCCGATCGTGATGACCTCGGGCGAGCATATCCAGAACCAGATCTTCTTCGATAGCGTCCGCGTGCCCGTGGCCAACGTGGTGGGTGAAATCGACCAGGGCTGGACCGTGGCCAAGTACCTGCTGGAATTCGAGCGGGGCGGCAGTGCCTATGCACCAGGCCTTCAGGTCAAGCTTGAGCGGATCCGGGAGATCGCGCGCGAGAACGGCCTGCTCGGCGATCGCCTGTTCGCCTGGCGCCTCGCCGCCGCGCAGGTCCGGATCGAAGTACTCGAGGTCTATGAACTGCGCGCGCTGAGCGCGGCGGCGCGCGGTGGCCGGCCAGGCCTGAGCGGCTCGATCATGAAGATCCTGGGCACCGAGCTGAGCCAGCACCTGACCGAACTGGCAGTTGAAGCGGTCGGCCCCTATGGCCTGACCTTCCAGCCGGACGCCGGCGCGGCCGGGGGGCCGAACCTGATCCCGCACTCGCCCGGCCTGCGCGGTCCGCAGGAAGCGGCAGTCGCTCCGCTCAGGTACCTGAACGACCGGGCCTGCTCGATCTACGCCGGTTCGAACGAGATTCAGCGCAACATCATCGCCAAGGCGCAGCTCGGGCTGTGACGAAACGGGCGGCCTGACCGCCTGCCTGCCCGGCAAATCGCGGCAGCAGATCGCCCGGTTTCGGGGGATCGGCAACGCGTTCCACGCCAAAAGAACAGGATTTTCATGCGCTTGCCATGCCGGACAAGCGACAATGCCTATGTTATACTGAAACCTGTGGAATCTGACTCACGGAGGGTTTTGCTCTGGCGTTGGGCGTGATTCACCATGGCAAACTGTTGGAGGTTTGCGATGGCGGCGCCGATCAGGGTGCGCAGTGATTTGAGTTCGGATCAGGTTCGA
>NZ_JAPZQX010000009.1 GCF_027531025.1 Novosphingobium sp. | reverse complement strand
TCAAAAATTTTATCTGGAAAGTGGCAGGTAACGATCGCGGCGCAGCGACGATTGAGTACGGACTGGTCCTCGGCCTTATTGCTATGGCCATCTTTTTCATACTGCAGGACTTAGGGGGAATGGTCTCGACTACCTACGACTCACTTGGCCAACAGGTGAAATCATCAACGCAGCAAAAATGACAGCATGATAGGGTGAGATGTGGAGTGGACGGCTTGTTGAAGCGTTTGCGAGCCAACCGATCGCAAAAGTTTGGCGATTGGCAACTGGCGATCATAGTCGTTCTGGCCTCGACGGTGCTGGCGGTAAATCTAAAGTCGCTCCTCTACGGCGAAATATCAGGTGGCCTGTTTTTCGTCATCGGCATCATGCTGGTTGGCGCAAACTCCGGACTTCTGCCAGCCATGACCTGCGCCGTCGCATCGTCGCTGATCTTCAACTTCCTTATCGCCGATCCGCCGCTGGCCTTCCGCCTGACGACCGGTGATGATCTGGCCCCTCCGGCCATCTTTGCCGCCTCGGCCCTCGTTTCAGGCCTCCTTTCCGGCCGTCTGCACGACCGCGCCGTTCGATTGAGCGAGGCCAATCTGCAGCTGCAAAGCCTGCTGGCCACCAGCCGTAGTCTGCAACGCGCGGCGAGCGAGGACGAACTATTTACCAGCATCGATAGCGGCGTGCCCATCCTTCAGGGCGCAAGCATTAGGCTATTCAAGGTCGAGAACAACGCTCTGGCGCCAATCGGCGAGGCCAGCGTTGAGACCGCCTGGGTCGAGGCGGCTCAAGCCGCACTAGAGTCAGCCGAGGAAAGCGCGGCACGGCTGGGCATGACTGCCTTTCGCTTGCCGGGCCTTGATACGACAGTGGGCATCATGGTCATCGACAACACTGTTGATGGCCCCGTTGCCGAGAATTTCCTGCTGGCGCTGGCGCAGATTGTGGGCCTCGCATTCGAGCGGATCAGGCTGTCGAGTGAAGTGTATGAAGCAAAGGCGCAGGTTCATGCCGAAGAACTGAAATCCACCCTGCTCGCATCGGTTAGCCACGACATCCGAACGCCGATCACAACTATCAGAACCTCGGCGTCCAGTCTGCTCGCATTTGGTCACAGCTTTGAACACAAAACGTCGCAAAAACTGCTATCTGGTATCGTGAGTGAATGTGACAGGCTCAACCGGTTGACCGCGAACATTCTTGAACTCAGCCGCATGCAGTCGGCGTCACGCCATCTGAAAATGGAAGCGGTTTCCATTCTCGATGTGGTCAATTCGGTTGCGGACCGGCTAAGGTCTCGTGAGCCTGACAGGCACATCCGCGTCAACATCTTCAACGAAGATGTCTATGTGAAAGTCGATTTCTACCTGCTTGAGCTTGCCTTGCTGAACTTGCTCGAAAATGCCTGCAATTACAGCGAGCCTGGCACGCGGGTCGATATTGACGTGTCGCTAGTGGAGGGCCTTTGCTTTGTGTCAGTGATTGACCAGGGGGTTGGCATCCCCTTAAACGAGCAATCGAAGGTTTTTGAGCGCTTTTACCGGGTCAAGCAGACTGAGAAATCAACCAGAGGCAGCGGCCTGGGCCTCGCCATTGCGAAGGGGTTCGTGGAAGTGTCGGCCGGCTCAATCAATATTGAGTCCCCTGTCATCGGCGACAGGGGCACGGCGGTCACGATTAGCTTGCCCGCTCTACCAATAGGCTGAACCATAATGGGCAATGAGGTGCTCCTGGTTGATGATGAGCCGGCCTTGGTTGCAGCCTTGACGCCCACCCTTGAGGCGGCGGGGTTTGCGGTCACTGTCGTCAGCGACGGCTCCTCTGCGGTTACCGCTGCACTGACGGCGGCTCATGACCTGGTGCTGCTCGACCTGGGCTTGCCCGACATGGATGGGAAGCAGGCAATCCATGAGATCCGGCTGTCCAGCAATTTGCCTATCATCGTGATCTCTGCCCGGCATCAGGAAAACGAGAAGATCGCTGCTCTGGATGCCGGAGCAGATGACTACGTCGATAAACCCTTCGAAATTGGCGAGCTGCTCGCCCGTGTCCGGGCCGCGATCAGGCGGTCCCAGAACATCAGTAGCCGCCAAAGCGTCCTTAGTTACGAGAACCTGTCGATCAATCTCGTCCATCGCGAAATCATGTTCATGGGCGAAAGGGTGAATACGTCCCCAAAGGACTTTGCCTTGATCAGAGAGCTGTCGAGCAACGTTGGTAGAGTTACCACTCACAAGAGCCTGCTCGCCAAAGTGTGGGGCAGTGAGAATGCCGACATGCAGTATCTGCGGATTTATATCAGCTCGCTGCGCCAAAAGATCGAAGTCGACCCATCGAACCCCCGGATCATCATTACCGAACCCGGGGTTGGGTATCGGATGTCCATGCCCGACGGCGTTTAGCCTGGCGATCGAACAAGGCAGAAGCTATCTCTCAGTGCATCCGTGACGCGGTATGCCAATGCGCTTCAACAAGGGGCCGCTGGCTCAATCGCGCTGAGCTCTGACAGGTTCAGGCTGGGGCCTTTCATCCCTGCTATGGGACTGACATGTGACTTCACCCACTCCACCATCCGGTACTATGTGCAGCAGGGGTGCGACGCACTCGTGGAAATCCGCAAGGTCTTCTGATGCCGTTGGCCTGCAACCGACTGCGCACAATAGTATGCACCAAGGAAGCTTGGGTCCCATCTGCAGCATCTGGGGGGTGCCACCCCGGTAGGGTCTGGCCGGGCAGGACTTCGATAGGGGGTGGGGGCGTCTCGAAGTGCGATCTGCCCCCGCCATCGATGATTTGTTCGTTGCAGTTCGGATGCAACCGCGAAGATTGGGGGCCACATCGGGGGCCATCCTGGGCAATTGAAGTATAAAAATACGTTAAATCAATAGTATGGTTATCATTTTAGGTTCCCCTTACCGCCATTGACCGAAATGAACAGGGCGGCCCCGGCTGGTGCCGGAACCGCCCCGATCAAGGCTAAAGTCGGCTGTTACTTTGCCGGTGGGGCCGCAGCCGCGGCATTTTCCGGCAGGCCGCCCAGCTGGGTCACCATCTTGGTATAGGCATCGAGATAGGCCAGCACGATGATCTGGCCGATCGCGGTATCCTGATAGCCGCCACCAGCCGCGCCGCCAAAGGTGCCGCCGCTGAACAGGCCGCCACCCGCGCCCCAGCTCAGGTCGGACTTGCGGTAGTAGCCTTCGACCAGCGCCTCTTCCTCGGTCGTGCGGGCGTTGACCACCGACAGGGTCACGTTGGCTTCACCCTTCTTGATGTTGATCCCGCCGGCAATGGCCCCGGCCGCGCGACCGAACAGGCCACCGCCGATCCCGCCCAGGATCCCGCCCACGCCGCCACCGCCGGAATTGCGGTTGGCGGAAACGATGTTGGGCTCGAGGAAATAGTCGGCCGCGCGGACCTGACCCTTGCCGAGGTTCGAACCCTTCTGCAGCTCGCCCTGGTCGGCCATGGCGCGTTCCATCGCCCGGCTCTGCATCGAGCGGCCGCGGTTCACCAGCGTGAAGCAGCCCGACTGCTGCACGAAGACGCGCAGGATTGCTTCCGGGCTGCCCAGATTCAGTTCGCGCCACCACTGGTTGTCCGGCTCGACAATTGCGATCGCGCCCAGGTTCTTGGTGCAGCGCGGGATCTCGCGCGTGCCCTTGGTCTGGGCCTGGCGGCCTGAGGAACCCTTGGTGTCCTTGGCGAAGGCGGGCACGCTGGTCCCGGTGGCCATCAGGGCCACGGCCACTGCACTGGCGAAAATCTTGCGCATAAGAAAACTCCCCTCAAATCCGGCTGGCGCAGATCCGATCCCTCGGTGGACGCGGGCCGACACGACGGAGACTAGCCCCATCAACCGCCTGATGTCTTGCACAATTGCGTCATGGTGCCTTGGACACCCGCGCAGCGATCAGACTGCGCGATTGTCGATCAGGCGGGTGCCGCCGATCCGCGCAGCCACGAACAACCGGGCCGGGTGGCTGGCCGGATCGGCAACGACCGCCAGCGAATCGGGATCGCGTAACTGGGCGTAATCGACAGCGCTGAACCCGGCGGCCAGCAATTCATCGACCAGCTGCGCGAGGGCCGCTGCGGGAGTGGTACCGGCGCGGACGGCCTCGCAGGCGCTCGCCATGGCGCGGGGTAGGGCCGCCGCCTGCTGGCGTTGCTGGTCGGAAAGATAGGCGTTGCGCGAACTCATCGCCAGGCCATCGGCCTCGCGGACGGTGGGCACGCCGTGGATCGCATCGACGTGCGGCCGGATCAGGTCCAAATCGCGCGCCATCCGGCGAATCACGGCCAGCTGCTGCCAGTCCTTCTCGCCAAAGAAGGCCAGGTCTGGCTGCACCTGGTTGAACAGCTTGCACACCACCGTGGCGACACCATCGAAATGGCCCGGCCGCGCCGCACCGCACAGCCCGTCGCTGACCCCGCTGACTGAAACATTGGTGGCATAACCGTCCGGATACATCGCCTCGGCGTCGGGCGCCCAGAGCAGCCTCACGCCCTCGCCTTCGAGCAGCGCCTGGTCGCGCGCCAGCTGGCGGGGGTAGGCATCAAGATCCTCGTTCGCCCCGAACTGGCGCGGATTGACGAAGATCGAGGCGACCACGTGGGCCGCCTCGCGCTGCGCCGCGCGCACCAGGGTCAGGTGGCCTTCGTGCAGCGCCCCCATCGTCGGGACCAGCGCGATCGGCCCGTCGGCGCGCAGGGTCGCAATTGCATCACGCAGTGGATCAAGCCGGGTGATGGTTTGCACGGACGAATCCCCTTGGGTAGAAGGCCACTACGCGCCGCCCTAGCCGCGCGCCCGTGCCCCAAGCAACCATCCAGGCGAGCCAGTTTTCCCCGTGACCCTTTCCGCAGCCCCCCACCGCATCGTCTTCGCCAATGAAAAGGGCGGCACCGGCAAATCGACCACCGCCGTTCACGTGGCCATGGCGCTCGCCTACCAGGGGGCCAGGGTCACCGCGATCGATCTCGATCCGCGCCAGCGCACCTTGCACCGCTATCTGGAGAACCGCGCCGAAACCATGCGGCGCCGGGGCATTGAGCTGCCGATGGCGCGCTTTGCCGTGTTCGATGGCACCGATCCGGCCGAGCTGGACCGCCTTGCCGATGAACTGTCCGAGGGGCAGCATTTCCTGCTGTTCGACACCCCCGGCAAGGACGATCCGCTGGCCCGCCACGTTGCCACCTCGGCCGACACGCTGGTCACTCCGCTGAACGACAGCTTCGTCGATTTCGACCTGATCGGCCAGGTCGATCCGGAGACCTTCAAGGTCCGCCGGCTGTCCTTCTATGCCGAACTGATCTGGGAGGCGCGCAAGAAGCGGGCCATGGCCACGATCCAGGACAAGCGCCGCGAGATGGACTGGGTGGTGGTCCGCAACCGTACCCAGCATGTCGAGGCGCGCAACATGCGGCGGCTCGACAACGCGCTGACCGAACTGTCCAAGCGGGTCGGCTTCCGGATCGCCCAGGGCCTGTCCGAGCGCGTCATCTATCGCGAGCTGTTCCCCTCGGGACTGACCCTGCTCGACAAGGGGCACCTGGGCGAACTGGGCACCAGCCACCTGGTTGCCCGTCAGGAACTGCGCAGCCTGCTTGCCAACCTGCACCTGCCGCTGCCCTCCACGCCTGCGCCCGAACTGGCGCTGGCCCTGCCCGGCTGAGGCGCGCCACTTGGCCAAGCTGCTGGTCATCCTGGCCCTGGTGCTGCTCGCTTGCCGCCTGCTGACCGGCCGCTGGCCCTGGCAGCTCTGGACCATTTCCGAACGATCTCAGGCAGAAGCGCGCGCGCGCGCCTTGCTTGGAGTCGATCGCTCGGCTAACCGGGCCACCATAGTCGAGGCCCACAAGCGCCTGATCGCCCGTGTCCATCCGGACCGGGGTGGCACCGCCGAGCAGGTCCATGCGGCCAATGCGGCGCGCGATCTGCTTCTGGCCCGGCTCGATCGCAACCTTCCGGAGAATTCATGAGCCACCTGTTCGATCCGACCGTCCTGCGCGAGTACGATATCCGCGGCATCATTGGCCAGACGCTGGGTACCGCCGATGCCTATGCCATCGGTCGCAGCTTTGCCACGCTGCTGCGCCAGGCTGGTGGCAGCCGGGTGGCAGTGGGCTATGATGGCCGCATCAGCTCACCCGAACTGGAAGAAGCATTGGTCGCCGGGCTCAACGCCAGCGGAGTCGATGCGGTGCGGATCGGCATGGGCCCGACCCCGATGCTCTATTATGCCGAGGCTTCAGCCGAAGATGTACATGGCGGCATCCAGATAACCGGCAGCCACAATCCCGCCAATTACAATGGCTTCAAGATGGTATTCATGGGCCGGCCGTTCTTTGGCGCTGACATCCAGGAACTGGGCCGGATCGCCGCGACCGGGGCCTGGCTCGACGGCGAGGGCAGCCATGAGCGGCGTGAGGTCCAGCACGCCTATGTCGCGCGGCTGGTCGAAGGACTTGGCGGGATCGACCGCGCGCGCCTCGCCGACCTCAAGATCGGCTGGGACGCCGGAAACGGGGCCGCCGGCCCCGCGCTCGAACTGCTGGTCGATCAGCTTCCTGGCGAACACCATCTGCTCTTCACCCAAGTGGACGGGACGTTCCCGAACCATCATCCGGATCCCACGGAGGAGAAGAACCTGGCCGATCTGAAGGCCCTGGTCGCGGCCAAGCAGCTCGATTTCGGAATTGCTTTCGACGGCGATGGCGACCGGATCGGCGCAATCGATGGCGCGGGCCGGGTGATCTGGGGTGACCAGTTGCTCATGATCTATGCCGAAGACCTGCTTGCCCAAGTGCCCGGAGCGACGATTATCGCCGATGTGAAGGCCAGTCGGGCGCTATTCGATCAGGTCCGTGAATTGGGTGGACAGCCGGTTATGTGGAAAACCGGACACAGCCTGATTAAATCCAAAATGAAGGAGACTGGCGCGCCGCTGGCTGGTGAGATGAGCGGCCACGTGTTCTTCGCGCACGATTACTATGGTTATGACGATGCGCTCTACGCCGCGGTCCGGCTGATTGCGGCATCGGCCCGACTGGGCCGGTCGGTCACCGAACTGCGCGGGGCCATGCCGGCACTGGTCAACACGCCAGAACTGCGCTTCCAGGTCGATGAAAGCCGCAAGTTCGCGGTGATCGACGAAGTGAAGGCCCGGCTGGCCGAGACCGGGGCCGATGTCGACGGGATCGACGGCGTGCGGGTTTCAACTGCCGATGGCTGGTGGCTGCTGCGCGCCTCGAACACCCAGGACGTGCTGGTCGCTCGCGCCGAAAGCGACAGCGCTGCGGGCTGCGAGCGCCTGCTGGCCGAGGTTGATGCCCAGCTGGCTGCCAGCGGGCTGCAGCGTGGCCCGCAGGCGGGGCACTAGGCCTTACCGGATCAGGTCGCGGCCAGCAGGAACGGCAGGGCCGCCAATGGCGCCAGCGCGCTGGCCAGCAGGACCAGCGCCCCTGGGGCTGCCCTGCGCCTGCCCGCCACGGCAACAGCCATCGCGGCCTTGATCAGCGTGTTGAGCAGCACGGGCGGCATCAGCACCAGCGCGGCGAGGCGGGGGTCGATCGCGTCTTCGGGCAGATTGCCCATGGTGATGATCGCCGAATCGACATCGAGCATGCCGGAAATCGCCAGCACCGTGGCCAGTCCGGCATCGCCATATTGCCCCAGCACCCAGCGGGCGATCACGCTCAGCGCCATGACCAGTGCAGCCAGGATCAGCGCCGGGCCCAGGGCAAAGGGATTGCGCAGGCGCATTTCACCATCGGGCGGATCGAGCGGACCGGCGCGGCGGCGCCCGGCCAGCCAGGCACCCGCCAGGCTGACGATCAGCCCCGGCAGCGCCCAGACCAGCAGGTTGCCCAGCGCGAAGGGCGCCAGTGCTGCCACCAATGTCACCACGCGCAGGAACATCACGGCCGAAGCCAGCGCGATCCCGGCATTGAGCACGGCGGCATCGCCCGAACCATCGCGCAACCGGCCAGACAGCGATGCCGTGACGGCGGTCGAGGAGACCACCGCGCCCGCCGCGGCCGTGGCCAGGGTCCCGCGCGAGGCGCCCAGCCGCTTGGCCGCGATATAGCCCAGGAACGAAAAGCCGCAGACCAGCACCACGATCAGCCAGATCTGGCGCGGCCGCCAGGCCTCCAGCGGACCCATCGGCGTATCGGGCAGCAGCGGCAGGATCACCAGCGAGATCAGCGCGAAATGCGCGATCGCCAGCACTTCGCGTTCTTCCAGCGCCCGCACCCAGTCGTGCAACTGGTGGCGCATGGCCAGCACCAGCACCATCACGCCGGTAGCCGCACTGGCGAGGGCAAAGCCCCCGGCGCCGGCCAGGAAGCCGCACGCCATGGTCAGCAGGCCGACCAGGCTGCCGGTACCACTGATCGAGGGCTGCACCCTGGTCGAGCGCCAATAGCCCAGGACGACGAGCGCGGCGGTCGCCACCAGCAACAGGTTCGACAGGATCGGGATGGTGGCCTGCAATGCCCCGCCCAGGCCACCGGCAAGGCCGAGCAGGCCATAAGTGCGAATCCCGGCGAACCGCGCGCCATCGGCGCTTTCGCGCTGGCTCCAGCCGCGCTCGATGCCAACCAGCAAGCCCAGCGCCAGACCCAGGGCAACACCTTCGAGGCTGGCAAGGTCGCTGGGGACCAGGTTCTGCATCGTATCCACCTCCGCCCCGGTGATGGCAGGCGCGCGCTTGCGGGGCAAGACAAGTGGGCCGCGCCATGCCAGATGGAGATGATGGATTCCGCGCTGCTTCCCCCCGAACTTGCCGGCTGGCTGGCCGCGCGGGGCTGGCGGCTGCGGCGGCACCAGGCGGAGATGCTGGCCGTGGCGGAACAGGGGCGGCACGCGCTGCTGGTGGCCGATACCGGGGCAGGCAAGACCCTGGCGGGGTTCCTGCCCTCGCTGGCCGACTTCTGCCCCTCCCGGCTGGAGGGCGCACTCCCGCCCGATGGCTTGCACACGCTCTATGTTTCACCCCTGAAGGCGCTGGCGCACGATGTGCGGCGCAACCTGCTGCTCCCGGCTGAGGAGCTGGGCCTGCCGGTGCGGATCGAGACGCGCAGCGGGGATACTCCGTCGGAACGCAAGGCCCGCCAGCGGGCCCGGCCACCGCATATCCTGCTGACCACGCCCGAATCGCTGTCCCTGCTGCTATCCTATCCGGAATCCGCCACCCTGTTTGCAGGGTTGCAGCGGGTGGTGGTGGACGAGGTTCATGCCTTTGCCAACGGCAAGCGGGGCGATCTGCTGGCCCTTTCATTGGCGCGATTGCAGGCGCTGGCCCCGGCCATGCAGCGGGTGGCACTGTCGGCTACCCTCGCCGAACCGGATGCCTATCGCCGCTGGCTGGCGCCTGGTGGTGCCGCTGAGGCGGTGGCGCTGGTCGATGGCGAGGCGGGGGCACCGCCCGAGCTGGAGATCGTTCTGCCCGAGGAAGCACGGGTGCCCTGGGGTGGCCATGCCGCCGCCTGGGCCGTGCCGCAGCTATACGAAGCGATCAAGGCCAACCGAACGACACTGGTGTTCTGCAACACGCGCTTTCTCGCCGAGTTCATTTTCCAGGAGTTGTGGGACGCCAACGAGGATAATCTGCCGATCGGGATCCATCACGGCTCGCTCTCCGTCGAGGCGCGGCGCAAGGTGGAAAGCGCGATGGCGGCGGGCAAGCTGCGCGCGCTGGTCTGCACCGCCAGCCTCGACCTGGGGGTGGACTGGGGCGATGTCGACCTGGTGGTGCAGATGGGGGCGCCCAAAGGCTCCTCGCGCCTGCTCCAGCGGATCGGGCGGGCCAATCACCGGCTTGACCAGCCCAGCCGCGCATTGCTCGCCCCCGGCAATCGGTTCGAGTTCCTCGAGGCCTTTGCCGCACAGGAAGCGGTCGCCGCCGGGCAGCGCGATGGCGATGCCTTTCGTCCCGGTGGGCTCGATGTGCTGGCCCAGCACGTGATGGCCTGTGCCTGTGCCGGCCCGTTCGACGGTGATGCACTGCTGGCCGAGGTGCAATCGGCCGATTCCTATCGCTGGGTCGATCCCGCAACCTGGGAGCGGGTGCTGGGGTTCGTCGCCAACGGTGGCTATGCGTTGCGCGCCTATGACCGGTTCCAGCGGATCACCAAGGGGCGCGACAAGCTCTGGCGGCTGACCCACCCCGAACACGCCGCGCGCCACCGGCTCAATGCCGGGATCATCATGGACAGCGAGATGATCGGGGTGCGGTTCCGCAATGGCAAGGCGCTGGGCCGGGTGGAAGAGAGCTTTGCTGCCAGTCTCAAGCCCGGTGCGACCTTCCGGTTTGCCGGGCTGGATCTTGAGGTCGAGGCAATGCGCGAGACCGAGTTGTGGGTGCGCGCCGCGAAGAAATCGGGTCAGATTCCCAGCTACATGGGCGCACGCATGCCGCTGACCACGCATCTGTCGGAACGGGTCCAGGCGCTGCTGGCCGATCGCACGGGCTGGGCGCGCTTCCCCGACGATGTGCGCGAATGGCTGGAAATGCAGGACTGGCGATCGGAACTGCCCGCCCCTGGTCGCCTGCTGGTGGAAAGCTTCCCGCACCAGGGGCGGTTCTACACCGTGTTCTACACCTTCGAGGGCTGGCCGGCGCACCAGTCGCTGGGAATGCTGGTGACCAAGCGGATGGAAGCGCGCGGGCTGGCGCCTCTGGGCTTCGTGGCCAATGACTATGCTCTGGCGGTCTGGGGCCTGAAGACGGTCGACGATCCGGCTGCACTGCTTTCGCCCGATATCCTGGCCGACGAATTCGTCGATTGGGTGCAGAACAGTTACCTGTTGCGGCGGGCTTTCCGGGAAGTGGCGGTGATCTCAGGCCTTGTTGAGCGCCAGCATCCGGGCAAGCGCAAGACCGGGCGGCAGGTCACCTTTTCAACTGACCTCATCTATGACGTGCTGCTGAAGCATGAGCCCGATCATCTGCTGATCGAGGCCGCGTGGGCCGATGCGCGGGCGCGGATGACCGACGTGGGGCGACTGGCGGGGGTGCTCGACCGGGCGCAGTACCAGCTGCGTCACGTCCGGCTCGACCGGGTCAGCCCGCTGGCCGTGCCGGTGCTGGTGATGGTCGGCCGCGAGTCTACACCGCAGGGACAGGCCGACGAGGAGCTGCTGCTGGAGGCCGAGGGGCTGGCAGGACTGGCCATGCGGCCTGCGCGGGATTGATCGGCGGCGTTTCGGGACAGGCCAACGAAAAGGGGGCGGATCGCTCCGCCCCCTTCGTTCGTTTCCGGTAGTCCCGTGCGCTTAATTGGCGCCCGGAGCCTTGCCGAATTCCGAAAACTGTTCGTTGCCGACGAAGCCAAAAGCCGTCACGCCCGAACCCTTGATGATGTTCAGCACGCGGACCGAGGTGTCGTAGGGCGCCTGGGCATCCGGCTGATACTGCAGTTCCGGCTCCGGCTGGATCGCCAGGGTAGCCTGCAGCAGGCCCGACAGCTGGTTCACGTTCACCGGGCTGCCATTCCACAGAATGGTGCTGTCCGGCATGATCACGACCTTGTTCTTGGTCCGCTCGACGATCACGTCGGGCGGCGGCGCGGCCGGGCTCGGCAGGTCGATGTTCACGGCGTGGGTCGCCACGGGGATCGTGATGATGAACATGATGAGGAGAACGAGCATGACGTCGATGAGCGGCGTCGTGTTCATTTCCATCATCGGCGAGCCATCATCCTTGCCGCCTGACATTGCCATGTTGGGTTACTCCTGAATTGTTCGGGCCAGCGAACCGGGTCAGATGCCCGGTTCGACGGGGGTCGAAATGAAGCCGACGGTCGGATAGCCCGAGATCTGCGAGTTGTAGATCGCACCGGCCACGCAGCGCCACGGGGCAGACTGGTCAGCACGGATATGGACCTGCGGGATGAGGTCCGGATTGGCCTTGAGGGCTTCCGGGCCACCCGCGCGCTTCACGATCCCGTCAAGCCGCTTGAACGCCTGTTCGCGCAGTTCGACCGAGTCCATCGGCGTGGTGTTGTTGAAGTAGATCCGGCACTCGCCGCCCAGGTTCGCACCTTCGTAGCCCGGATCGCCGGCACTGCGGCCAGCCGAGTCCGTGGTGGTTACGGTGAGCAGCAGGTTCTCGACCTTGTCCTTGGACTCTTCCGAGACCATCACCGGCACCTTCAGCTTCTCGATCGTCTGGATCGCGACCGGAATCGCGATCAGGAAGATGATCAGAAGCACCAGCATCACGTCGACCAGTGGCGTGGTGTTGATTTCCGACATTGGCGTTTCTTCGCCGCCGCCGCCCATCGAAATCGCCATGGGTTACATCCTGTCCTTAAGTTGGACCAACCTCTGCCAGGCCTGAGCCGGGCCGGGTTGGCTGATGGGCTGCCGCGGCGGAATGCTGCGGCAGCCCTTCGCAGCTTAGGCCTTCGCGGCCGGGGCAGCAGCGGCCGGCTTGGCGGCCGGAGCGGCAGGCACGGCAGGCTTAACGGCGCCCTTCGAGTTGATGTTGGCCAGCACGTCGGTCGAGAAGCCCGAGAGCAGCTCGGCGATGCGCTTGTTGCGGGCCTGCAGGTAGTTGTAGGCAAGCACGGCCGGAACCGCGACGAGCAGACCGATCGCGGTCATGATCAGCGCTTCACCGACCGGGCCGGCGACCTTGTCGATCGAGGCCGAACCGGCGATGCCGATGTTGATCAGCGCGCGATAGATGCCGACCACGGTACCGAACAGACCGACGAACGGTGCGGTCGCGCCGGTGGTGGCCAGCCAGGGCAGGCCCTTCGACAGGTACGAGTTGATCGAGGCTTCCGAACGGGCCAGCGAGCCATGCAGCCAGTCATGGGCTTCGAGCGCGTCGGTCATCTTGCCGTGGGCTTCCTCGGCGGCGATGCCATCATCGACGATCTGGCGCCAGGCGCTGTCCTTCTCCAGCTTGGCTGCGCCTTCCTTGAGGCTGGCAGCGCGCCAGAAGGTGGTCTTCACGCCTTCGTACTGCTTCAGGATCTTGGCCTGCTCAAGGTACTTGGTGAACAGGATGAACAGCGAGCCGAACAGCATGATGGCAAGAATGATCAGCGTGGCCCAGGCGATCGCGCCGCCCTGTTCCATGGCTTCCCAGAAGCCGAACTTGTTCTGCGGAGCTGCTTCGGCCGCAGCGGTCAGGAGGTCAACGGTAAACATGCGGGTATTCCTCTCAAGCGAAATAGGTTGGCATTGCGCCGGCGCCCCAGGGTTCCGGCAATGACCCGGCTTCGACCGGGCCGAAACTTAAACGACATCAATCCTTCGGGATCACCCAGCGGATGCGGTTCGAATAGGAGCCCGTGGTGGGCTGCCCTTCACCATCGGTCGCGGGGTTGAAGCGCGCCCGGCGGGTCACGTTCGAGCAGGTGGCCTCGTCGAGGTCGGAGCTGCCGCTCGAGCTGGTGATTTCGCAGCTGGTCACCCGGCCTTCGGGGCTTACCGTCACGCGGAAGCCGCTGGTCCCTTCGCGCTCTTCGCGCAGGGCCCGGGTCGGGTAGTCGTTAGTGGTTGCCCAGTTGGCCGGGTTGCCACGCGGTACTGCGCCCTTGGGCTGCACGCGCGGGGCCGGCGCCACCACCGGAGCCGGCGGGGCGATGATCGGCACGACCGGCGCCGGGGGCGGCGGGGTCGTGACGACAGTCACCGGCGGCGGGGTCACGTTGATGTTGACCGGCGGCGGCGGAGCGACGATCGGCGGCGGCGCAGCATCCTGCTTGGGCGGCGGCGGCGGCTCCTTCGGCTTCTCCGGTTCCTTGATGTCGACGGTCGTTACCTTCTTGACGAGCTCTTTCACGCCTTCGTAGGCCAAGCCCGAAACAAGGGCCCAACCGACTACCGCGATGAGCACGGCAGAGATTATCATCCCGACCGTATTCTCGGTTGTTCTATCACGATCTGCGTAAGCCATTCAGACGCATCACTCCTAGTCAGTCCCCGTCCCGGGCCAAAACCCGGGACCCGGTGACCGTACCCCAGTAAAGGCACGGGCACCCAAAATCTTAATATCCACCCTGCCGACCCACCCGGATCTTCCGGCTCTGCCAGTTGCCCGGTCGGATCAGAATGCGTGCCCTTGTTGTTCTATGGCACGGATTTCCTCGTGCTTTAGCCGCGAGGGCGCAGACACGCAACGCTTTATCCATTAACGCGCGATTCACCTGTGTTAAGCTGGAACAGACTGAAAGGCCCGCTGAATCTGCGGGTAGGACCGTGATTGGAAGGCTTCGGAAATGCTCCCCTCCCGCTTAAACGGCTCGCTGCCAAGCGCTTGGCGCGCCGGCGCGATGCTGGCCCTGGCCCTGCTGGTTCCGGCCCAGCTAAAGGCTGATTCGCCGCCGCGGGCGGCCCGTGCAGCGGCCGCGCCGGCGCCGCTCCCGGCGCAGTTGCCCGTACCCAGCTATGCTGACCTGACCGACCTTGCCGATGCCGCGCCGCTCGTGGTCCGCGCGCAGGTACGCAAGGCAGCGGAGGTAGAGTCGGCCCGCGCCCCCGGCCTGCGCCCCGGCTGGGCGCGGCTCTATATCGAGGCGCGGACCGAGGCCGTACTGGGCGGGCGCACCGCACTGGGGGAGGCAATCCGTTACCTGGTCGACGTGCCGCGCGATGCCAAGGGCAAGCCGCCCAAGCTGGGCAAGCGCAGCGTGGTGATCTTCGCCCGCCCGGTCGCGGCCCGTCCCGGCGAACTGCAGCTGGTGGCACCCGACGCCCAGATCCTGTGGGATCCGATGCTGGAAGAACGGGTGAAGGGCATCCTGGCCGAGCTTTATGCCCCGGGCGCGCCGTTGCGGGTTACCGGCGTGCGCGAGGCGATCCATGTCGCCGGGGAGCTTGCCGGAGAAGGCGAGACCCAGTTCTTCCTGGCCACGGCGGCGGGCGAACCGGCGGCGATCACGGTTACCCGCAGCGCCGGTGCGCCGCCGCGCTGGACCGTCTCGTTTTCCGAAGTGGTCGAAACCGATGCGCCGCCGCCGCAGCGCGAAAGCCTGACCTGGTATCGCCTGGCCTGCTTCCTGCCGCCGTTGCTGCCAGGCGGGGCCAATGTCTCGGGCAGTCCGGCCGAGCGGCAGGCGGCCGGACGCGACTATCGCTTCGTGCTCGACCAGCTTGGTCCATGCGAGCGGGTGCGTCGCTGACGCGGCCGATGGTTGCGCCGCTGGCGCGGCTGGCATAGGGCGCGCGGGCGAAAGGGGGCCGCAGATGGCTGAACCGTTGAGAGTGGGGCTGGCAGGACTAGGGACGGTCGGCGCCGGGGTGATCCGGCTGGTCGAGGCCAATGCCGCGCTGATCGCGCGCCGGGCCGGGCGGCCGATCGTGGTCACCACGGTCAGTGCGCGCGACCGGCGCAAGAAGCGGTCGGTCGATCTGGCGCCCTATACATGGGACGATGACATGGTGATCCTGGGCGAACGCCCGGATGTCGACGTGGTGGTCGAACTGGTCGGCGGGGCCGATGGCCCGGCGCTGGCCTGTGCCCGCGCGACGATCGAGGCTGGCAAGGCCTTCGTCACCGCCAACAAGGCGATGATCGCGCACCACGGGCTGGAACTGGCGGCCAAGGCCGAGGCGGCCAAGGTGGCACTGAAGTTCGAAGCGGCGGTGGCCGGGGGCATCCCGGTGATCAAGGGCCTGCGCGAAGGGGCCGCAGCCAATGCGATCGAGCGGGTCTATGGCATCCTCAACGGGACCTGCAATTACATCCTCTCGACCATGGAAGACACCGGCCGCGATTTCGCCGACGTGCTGCGCGAGGCCCAGGCCAAGGGTTATGCCGAGGCCGATCCGGCCTTTGACATCGAGGGGACCGACGCGGCGCACAAGCTGTCGATCCTGGCGGCCATCGCCTTTGGCAGCCAGATCGACTTCCCCGGCGTGGATACCACCGGGATCACCCGGCTGAAGGCCGCCGACATCGCCCAGGCCGATGCGCTGGGCTATGTAATCCGCCTGATCGGCATGGCCGAAGCCGGTGATGGCCAGCTGTTCCAGCGCGTCCAGCCGCATCTCGTCCCGTTCGATCACCCGCTGGCCCATGTCGACGGGGCAACCAATGCCGTGGTGGCGGAAGGCAACTTTTCGGGTCGGCTGCTGTTCCAGGGCGCGGGCGCGGGCGAGGGGCCGACGGCGAGCGCCGTGGTGGCCGACCTGATCGACATTGCGCGGGGCGAAATCGGGGCGCCGTTCTCCGTTCCCGTGGCCGAGCTTGAAGCCATGGTTCCGGCCCCCACCGGGCACCGCCAGGGCCGGGCCTATCTGCGCTTCATGGTGGCCGACCGGCCAGGCGTGCTGGCCGAAATCACCGCCGCGATGCGCGATGCCGGTGTCTCGATCGAAAGCCTGATCCAGAAGGGCCGTGCGGGCGATGCCGGGGCGGTGATGGTCGCCATGGTCACCCACGAAGGCCCGGAAAGCGCCGTGGCCGAGGCGGTGCGGCTCCTGGAAGGCTCCGAGAGCCTCACCGAGCCGCCGCTGGTGCTGCAGATCCTGGGGGATTGAGCGGCCCGGCCCTAACGGTCGGACAGCTCGCCCTTGGCGACCTTGTCGGCGTCCGAACCTTCGGGGGCTTCGGGGATCGCCTTCAGGTCGATCAGGTAGAGCGGCGGCGGGGTCCAGCCGCCGACTATGCAGCCCGGCTGCCCCTTGCACGAACCGCGATCGAGCTGCGGGGCCAGCGGCACGCCATTGTTGCGCGCCCGCCGCGCGGCCAGCGAGGACGGATCGCTCTCCGCCGTGGTGGGAACGCGCAGATCCTCGCCGCGATCGACGCAGACCACGATCTCGTCACCCTGGCGCGGACGGTCGCAGCGGCTTTGCACCGAGGTGACCGCAGTGCGGCGGCGGGCGGCTTCGAGCCGGGCCCGCACAGCCGGATCGACTGCGGGCTCGCCTTCGGCCTCACCCACAGCGTCAAGCGCACCGGACTGTGCCGCGGCTTGTCCCGGCGCCAGCCAGAGCAGGTGTAATGCCAGAATAGCCCCCATGCGCATCGCCGGGTTGGAGCGGAGCACGGCTTAACCGCTTGTGAATGCTGGCGAAGCCGGGGAGCGCGGCTAGAGATCGTCGCGCGCGCCGCTGATCTCCAGCTCCATGTTGTCGGCCGTCTCGGCGGCGACATCCATCACCGCTTCGAGCTGGGCGGCGCTCAGATAATCCAGCACCTTGATCACCAGATAGACCACGTCACCGCGCATTTCCCACGAACCCAGCTTGTTGCGACCGCTCTGCCGGAGGAGTTCGAGGGCTTTCGCTCCGTCGATCCCGTCCTTGGCGACCCGGGCGGCGGGCGAATAGACCTCGCGGATCGTCAGGCCGCCGACCGTCTCGGTCCGGCCCGAGACGAAGACCAGCTGGCTGCGGCCTTCCTTGGCATAGTTGTAAGTGACCTTGTAATCGCCATCGGCATCAAGTTCGAACTTCATGCCCCGCTCGGTGAGACGGCTGGCGACCAGTGGATCCTCGGCCCGGGCGGCACCGGCGGTGAACAGGGCCAGGGTGATCCCGCTGGCGAGGATGGCGCGAAGGGTTGGCTTGGTAAGGATCATGGCGGGACCTCCTTGCCCGGGCTACCGGGACAGGCTGCCTGCCGCGCGCATGCTTGGCAAGGCGTTCGCGCACTCGACAGTTCGACTTGCGGTGGCTAAGCGCCCCAGACCGCATAGGTATGCAAGAACAGCCATTATTGGGAGCCCGGGCCTTACCATGACCAAAACCGCCACCCCCGCCAGCAAGGTGCTTGATCGCGTTCTCGTGCTCGAGATGGTCCGTGTGACCGAAGCAGCGGCGATCGCCGCTTCCACCCTGATAGGGCGCGGCGACGAGAAGGCCGCCGATGCCGCCGCCGTCGAAGCCATGCGCGAGGCGCTGAACAAGCTGCCGATGGATGGCACCGTTGTGATCGGCGAGGGCGAGCGCGACGAGGCGCCGATGCTCTATATCGGTGAAAAGGTCGGTTCGGCGCAGGGCCAGGGCCCCCGGATCGACATCGCGCTCGATCCGCTGGAAGGCACGACGATCACCGCCAAGGCTGGGCCGAATGCGCTGGCCGTGCTGGCCGTGGCGGAAGAGGGCAACCTGCTTAACGCGCCCGACGTCTACATGGACAAGTTGGCGGTCGGTCCGGGCTATCCCGAAGGGATCATCGACCTGGCCAAGAGCCCGACCGAGAACGTCAAGGCCGTGGCCGCCGCCAAGGGCGTCCAGCCGAACGAGATCATTGTTTGCGTGCTCGACCGGCCGCGCCATGCCGATCTTATCGCCGAACTGCGCGGACTGGGTTGCGGGATCGCGCTGATCCCCGATGGCGACGTGGCCGGGGTGATCGCGGTGACCAACGAGGAAACCAATATCGATCTCTACATGGGCCAGGGCGGTGCGCCCGAAGGCGTGCTCGCGGCCGCTGCGCTGCGCTGTGTCGGCGGGCAGTTCAACGGGCGGCTGGTGTTCCGCAACGAGGACGAGCGCGCCCGCGCCCGCAAGTGGGGGATCGAGGACCTGAACCGGATCTACACCCGCGACGAGCTGGCCAAGGGCGATTGCATCTTCGCCGCCACCGGGGTGACCGACGGTTCGATGCTGAAGGGCGTCAAGCGCCACAAGACCGGGGTCATGACCACCGACAGCGTGGTGATGCGCGCCAGCTCGGGCACGGTCCGCTGGGTTCGCGGGGAACACCGCAACAAGCGTTGATCCGCTTCGGCCGCAGCCTTCCGTGATCCGCTTTAGGCCGATCAGGCCGCGCGATCGCGTGGTCGCGCCCCGATCACCAGCATCCACAGGCAGATCCCGATCTCGCCCAGCGTGGCCGGCCAGCGCAGGGCCGAGGCTATGGTCATCTCGGCATAACCCGGGACAATGATCAGCCCCAACAGGTTGATCAAGTATCCGCCGCAGCCCAGCATCAGCAGGACGCCAAGCACCCGCGGCAGGAAGCCGGAACGATAGACCAGGTAGCCGAACGGCAGCAGCCACAGGCCCCAGAAGGCCGTGGCAAACAGCATCAGCTTGCCGGCGCTGGCCCTCGTTGCGGCAGCGAACTCGGTCAAGGAGCCCTGGGCCACTGGCAGCGTGCCATTCGCAAGGTCCAAAAGGACGAGCCGTTCGGCCGCACTGGCCAGCGCGAGCGGGATCCCGATGAGGGCGGCCAGCACCATCACCTTTGCCATGGTCCGGTCGATCTGCTCCAGCAGCGCGAACAGGGCGAGCGGCAGCACGAAGAAGGCCAGCTGGTTGATCAGCAGGCCGGCCACGCCCATCCGGTAAAGCGCTTCATTGGCCCGGATGCTTGCGAGCGTGGCGACCTGATCGCCCGGCACCATGGTCTGGCCGGGAACATAGGCCAGGCTGAAAATGCCGGTCGCCACCACGACTAGATAGATCGCTCCGCAAATTCGGGTCAGGGGGGCTTGCTGCATCATGGCGGGGCATACCTCGGGTAAGAATCACACTGATCTGTGATATATCTTAGACTATCTTTTGTGAAGCAAATGGCCCGGCGTACCGGTACCTGTGCATCGATCGGACGGTGCTCCGTGAAGCGCGTTGCAATCCCTGTCGGCTTGGCTAGAGCCGGGCGCGGGCAAGAATCGCGGGGAAGGCTGCACGATGAAATTGATGGCCGGGAATTCCAACCTGCCGCTGGCGCGGGACATTGCGGCTTACCTGCAAGTGCCGCTGACCGATGCCTCCGTCCGGCGCTTCGCGGACGAGGAAGTGTTCGTCGAAATCCATGAGAACGTGCGCGGCGAAGACGTGTTCGTGATCCAGTCGACTTCCTACCCGGCCAATGACAACCTGATGGAACTGCTGATCGGGATCGATGCGCTGCGCCGCGCCTCGGCCAAGCGGATCACGGCGGTGGTGCCCTATTTCGGCTATGCCCGGCAGGACCGCAAGCCAGGGCCGCGCACCCCGATTTCGGCCAAGCTGGTGGCCAACCTGATCACCACGGCCGGGGCCGACCGGGTGCTGGCGGTGGACCTCCACGCCGGGCAGATTCAGGGTTTCTTCGATATCCCGACCGACAACCTCTATGGCGCGCCGGTGATGGCGACCGACATTCTTGAGCGCACGGGTGGCCAGAACCTGATGGTCGTTTCGCCCGACGTGGGCGGGGTGGTGCGTGCGCGGGCGCTGTCCAAGCGGATCAATGATGCCCCGCTCTCCATCGTCGACAAGCGGCGCGACAAGCCGGGTTCGTCCGAAGTGATGAACATCATTGGCGATGTGAAGGGCTGGGACTGCATCCTGATCGACGATATCATCGATTCGGGTGGCACCCTGTGCAACGCGGCGGCGGCCCTGATGGAAGCGGGGGCGAACGGCGTTACCGCCTATCTTACTCACGGCGTCCTGTCAGGCAGTGCGGTAGAACGGGTGACCAATTCGGCGCTCAAGGAACTGGTGATCACCGATTCGATCCAGCCGACCGAGGCCACCTTGAGCAGCCCCAAGATCCGCATCCTGCCGATCGCTCCGCTGATCGGAGAAGCAATTCGCCGCATTGCCGACGAAAGCTCGGTCAGCTCGCTGTTCGACTGACATGAACCTGTCCGCCGATATCGCGATTGCCCATCGCCTGGCCGATGCCGCGCGGGCGGCGATCCTGCCGCATTACCGCAGCGGGGTGGCCAGCGAGCGCAAGGGCGACGCGACGCCGGTCACCCTGGCCGATCGCGCGGCGGAAGAGGCGATGCGGCGGATCCTGAAGGCCGAATGTCCGCGCGATGCGGTGCACGGCGAGGAATTCGGGACCGAGAACGGCTCGTCGGGCCGCACCTGGGTGCTCGATCCGATCGATGGTACCACCTCGTTCCTGGTCGGGCGGCCGATCTTCGGCACGCTGATCGCGCTGGTGGTCGATGGCTGGCCGGTGCTGGGGCTGATCGACCAGCCGGTGCTGGGCGAACGCTGGCTGGGCGCGACCGGCCAGCCGACCACGCTCAACGGCCGCGAAGTGCGCACCCGCCCGTGCCGGACCCTGGCCGAGGCGACGCTGGCGACCACCGGGCCGCATTACTTCAACGATCACGATGGCGGGCATTTCATGGGCTTGGCCGCCAAGACCGATCACAAGCGCATGGTGATGGGCGGCGACTGCTACAATTACGCCCTGCTGGCCTCCGGCCATATCGACCTGGTCTGCGAGGCGGGCCTGAAGCTGCACGATTATGCCGCCCTGGTGCCAGTGGTCGAAGGAGCCGGCGGGACCATGTGCGACTGGAACGGCGAGCCGCTCCACGCTGCCAGCCCGGGGCATGTCCTGGCGATCGGCGATCCGGCCCGGCTGGATGACGTGGTCGAGGCGCTCGCCTGCCACCACTGATTCGGCGGCTGGTTAGACGAGAGCGGCGCGGACGAAGTCTGCGGCGCGTTCGCCGATCATGATGCCCTCGCACCTCAGCAAAAGTGGGCACCACTTTTGCGCCCGGAGGTGCGAGCAGGCAACGATCCGAGCATCAGGCGAGGGCGGCGCGGACGAAGTCTGCGGCGCGTTCGCCAATCATGATGCTCGGCGCATTGGTGTTGCCCGATACCAGTCGCGGCATGATCGAGGCATCGGCCACCCACAGCCCGTCGATCCCGCGCAGCTTGAGCGTCGGATCGACCACGCTGTCGGCATCGCCGCCCATCCGGCAGGTGCCGACCGGGTGATAGACCGTATCGGCGCGGCTGCGGATCAGCTCGTCCACCGCGGCATCGTCGGCCAGGTTGACCGGCTGGCGCGGCGTTCCGGCATAGTCCGCCAGCGGCGGGGCCTCGACGATGCGGTACATCAGCCGCACGCCCGCGCGCAGCGTGGCGATGTCGCGCGGATCGTCGAGGAAGTTGGGATCGATCGCCGGGGCGGCGGTCGGATCGGCCGAACTGAGCCGCACCGTGCCGCGGCTTTCGGGGCGCAGCACGCAGGCATGGATCGAGAAGCCATGGCCCGGCACCTTGGTGCGGCCATGGTCTTCCAGCATGGCCGGCACGAAGTGATACTGGATGTCCGGGGCAGGCAGGTCGGGATTGGTCCGCCAGAACCCGCCGCCTTCGGCATAGCAGGTGGTCATGATCCCGGTGCGCTTCAGGCGGTGCTCGATCACCGCCTTGGCCATGCGCCAGGTGCCAGCGAGGCTCGAGCCGATGAAATCGGTCGACTTGGTCTGCCAGCTGGCGACGAAATCGATGTGGTCCTGCAGGTCTTCGCCCACGGCGGCGCGGTCCAGCACCACGGGAATGCCCTTGTCGGCCAGGTGCGCGCCCGGACCGATGCCCGACAGCATCAGAACCTGCGGGCTGCCGAAGGCTCCGGCCGAAAGCACCACGCCGCCCGCTGCGCGGAGCACCTCGCTCTTGCCGCCAAAGCGCGCCTGGACGCCCACAGCGCGGCCATTCTCGACCACGATCTTCTCGACGAGGGCCCCGGTGCGGATCGAAAGGTTCGGGCGCGGCGTCAGATAGGCCCGCGCGGCCGACCAGCGTTCACCGCCCTTTTGCGTCACCTGATACAGCCCGAAGCCGTCCTGGCTGGCGCCGTTGAAATCGTTGTTCTCGGGCAGCTGGAGCGCAGCGGCGCTGGCGACGAAGGCCTTGCTGCCGGGGTTGGGCCAGTGCTGGTCCATCACGCTCAGCGGGCCGTCGCCGCCGTGCCATTCGTTGCCGCCGCGCTCGTTGCCTTCGGCCCGCTTGAAATAGGGCAGCACATCGGCATGGCTCCAGCCGGTGCAGCCCAGCTCGGCCCACTGGTCGTAATCGAAGTGGTTGCCGCGGATATAGACCATGGCGTTGATCGCGCTGGATCCGCCCAGGCCCCGGCCGCGCGGCTGGTAGCCGGTCCGGCCGTTGAGGCCCTTTTGCGGCACGGTATCGAAGCGCCAGTTCGACTTTTCCGGGATGAAGGGCATGAAGCCCGGCGTCTTGATCCGGATCGTGTCGTTATCGGGCCCGGCCTCAAGCAGGCAGACGCGGCGCTTGCCATCTTCCGCCAGCCGCCCGGCCACCGCGCTGCCCGCGCTGCCGCCGCCGATCACGATGATATCGAACTGATCCATTTGTGCTCTCCGCTTGTTGGAAGCAGCGTTAAGCGAGCGCTTAAGCGCGCGCAATCGCTATTCGGCGGGATCGGCCATCTGCCGCTCCTGCCAGCGGGCGCGGATCGTGTCGGAGGTGTCGCGGCTGCCATCGTGGCTCCAGCCCGGCTCGCGCCACAGGTAGGATAGCTTGTGCCGCCAGGGCGCGGACCAGACGTCCCTGGCGATCCCAATCCATTCGTGGAACACCGCGTAAAGCAGGTTGAAGGTGCCCAGCTGGCGGACGATGCCATAGCGGATCGGCTCGTCATCCACTTCCGCCACGAAAGTGCCGAATATCCGGTCCCAGATAATGAAGACCCCGGCGTAATTGGCATCGAGATAGCGCGGATTGGTGGCGTGGTGCACGCGGTGGTGGCTGGGCGTGTTCATCAATGCCTCGAACCAGCGCGGGAAGCGCTTGATCGCTTCGGTGTGGATCCAGAACTGGTAGATCAGGTTCACCCCGGTGCAGAACAGGATCATCGCCGGGGGAAAGCCGATCGCCGCAAGCGGCAGTTTGAAGACGAAGGACAGCGCCAGCCAGCCGGTCCAGGTCTGCCGCAGCGCGGTGGACAGGTTGTAATGCTGGCTGGAATGATGGTTGACGTGGCTGGCCCAGAACCAGCGCACCCGGTGGGCGGAGCGGTGGAAGACGTAATAGAGGAAATCGTCGAGCACGAAGCACAGCGCCCAGGCCCACCAGGTCCACGGCACGGTGACCGGCCGGAATTCCCAAACCTGCAGCATGAGGGCATAGATCGCCCCGCCGAAGATCAGGCTGGCAACCGTGCTGCCTAACCCGAACGACAGGGAAACCAGGGTATCGCGCGGCTCGTACTTCTCGGGCGCCCGGCGGCGCGCCCAGAACATCTCGATCACGATCAGCAGGATGAAGAACGGCACGGCATAGTCGACCGGGTTCGGCAGCTTAGCCATGGGCAACTCCTGATGCTGGCAACCGCCGCAGCCCCGCCGCCCAGACCTGGGCGGCATCGCCCAAGTGCAGCGTGATCTTGCCGAAGGTCTGCTCACCCGTGCCGATGGTCAGGAAATCGCGGTCAAGCCGGGCCTCGACCCGGTCATCGAGCAGGCGGCCGACCCACATTGCCCCGTGGCGTCGCAGCAGCATCTGCCGCCCGGCCGCATCGCGCAGCAGCGCGCCGATCCCCGCCCGGTCCAGCGCGACATCGACCGCCTCGAACCCGTCAGCCGCCTGACTCGCCAGAAAGCGGGCGTGGTCCGCATTGCGGATCCGCACGTCCGCACCCAATCCCATCCAGCGTACCAGCCCGGCGACCGCTAGGATTGCGATAGCCGATGCTGCCAGCTTGATCAGATCGATCCAGATGCCCCCCACAGCTGCTCAGGCCCCGCTTTTCGCCTTGAGCATGTCCATCAGCGCGCGCACCGGGCCCAGATCGTAGCCCGCCTGGGCGGCCTGGGCGGAAAGCGCATGGGGATCGCCCCCGAGGCTGGCTTCGGCCAGGCCCCACAACAGCGAGGAGCGGGTGCCCGACCGGCAATAGGCCAGCACCTGGCCCTGCGCGCCGGCCAGGGCGCTGGCCATGGCTTCGACCTGCGGGCCGGAAAACCCGGCGTGGGTGACTGGGATCGCGACATAGTCCAGACCCAGCGCGCGGGCTGTCGCTTCGACCTCGGCCCCCGGAACCTGGTCGTCGCTCTCGCCCTCGGGGCGGTTGTTGATCACCAGGCCGACGCCCAGCGCCTTGGCCTCGGCCAGGTCATTGAGCGAGATCTGCGGACTGGCGAGCACCTGGTCGGACAAGCGGCGAAACATTGATGGACCCCCGGGTCTGGCAGACTGGAACTTGCCTTCGCCTAGCCTTGCCGTCGCGCCCTGCCAAGGGATTTGCCAAGGCATTTGGCGGTGGGCGCCACGGCAGAAATGTCACACCGCCGGGAACTCGATTTTCCCGCCACCGATTCGATTCGCCAAGCGCCCGCGGATGGGTTATCACGCACAGTGCAGGGTTGTGGCTTTCAGCCAGTTATCGCCTGCTTTCCCGGTGCGTTTCGTCCGTACGGCCGGGGATGCTACCAATTGGGCGAAGCGAAGGTGCGTTCGGGTTTATGGGTTTTGATAGAGGACGTCGCGGTCGTGGCCGTGACAAGCGTGACGGGTTCGGCGAAGAGGGTTTCGATCCGTTTGGCGGCGGCGGTGGCGGCGATCGGTTTGGCGGTGGTGACCGTTTCGGCGGCGGCGATCGCTTCGGTGGCGGTGACCGCTTTGGCGGCGGCGGCGGTCGTGGGGGTTTCGGCGGTGGTGACCGCGGCGGCTTCGGCGGCGGCCCGCGTGGCGGCGGTGGCGGCGGCTTCGGCGGCGGCCCGCGTGGTGGCGGCGGCGGTGGTGGCATGCCCGCCCAGGTCGTTGGCGAAGGCTCCGGCACGGTCAAGTTCTTCAACTCGGGCAAGGGCTTCGGCTTCATCTCGCGCGACGATGGTGGCGAAGATGTCTTCGTGCACATCAGCTCGGTTGAGCGCGCAGGCCTTGAAGGCCTGGCCGAAGGCCAGCAGCTGAAGTTCACCCTGGTTGATCGCGGCGGCAAGATTTCCGCCAGCGATCTCGAAGTGGTGGGCGATGTGATCCCGGTGCAGAAGCGGGAAGCCGCGCCGCAGCGCCAGCTCACCGGCGACAAGGCCACCGGTACGGTCAAGTTCTTCAACTCGATGAAGGGCTTCGGCTTCATCACCCGTGATGACGGCCAGCCCGATGCCTTCGTGCACATCAGCGCGGTGGAACGCTCGGGCATGTCCGGCCTCAACGAGGGCGACCGGATCGAGTTCGACATCGAAGTCGATCGACGAGGCAAGTATTCGGCCGTGAACCTGGTGCCGATTCAGGGCTGAGCCCGTTCGGTACCGCCACGGGGGTTGCCCCCGTGGTCGGCACGGCCTAGACAACCATGAATGGCGGCCCTTGGCGGGGCCGCCATTTGTCGTTTTCCGATTTGCGCTTGGCGCGCATCCAGCAAAGGAACACCGCGATGTCGATCACTCCGCTCATGCCAGTCTATCCCCGCTGCGGCTTCCGGCCGGTGCGCGGTGAGCACTGCCACCTGATCGGGGAAGACGGACAGCGATACCTCGATTTCGCCGCAGGCATTGCGGTCAACCTGCTTGGCCACTCGCACCTCGGCCTAATCGGCGCGATCCAGCGCCAGGCGGAAACGCTGATGCACGTTTCGAACCTCTATGGCAGCCCCCAGGGCGAGCACCTGGCCCAGCGGCTGGTCGACCTGACCTTTGCCGATACGGTGTTCTTCACCAATTCGGGGGCCGAGGCGGTGGAATGCGCGATCAAGACGGTGCGCGCCTATCACCAGCACGTTGGCAACGAGCACAAGTTCGAGATCATCACCTTCAAGAACGCCTTCCACGGGCGGACGATGGCGACGATCAGCGCGTCCAACCAGGAGAAGATGCACAAGGGCTTCCTGCCCCTGCTGCAGGGCTTCAAGTACGTCGATTTCGATGACCTTGAAGGCGCGAAGGCCGCGATTGGCCCCAACACCGCCGGGTTCCTGGTCGAACCGGTCCAAGGCGAAGGCGGGATCCGTCCGGCAACTGATGAGTTCATGCGGGGCCTGCGCGCGCTGGCCGACGAGCATGATCTGCTGCTGGCACTCGACGAAGTCCAATGCGGTGTCGCCCGTTCGGGCACTTTCTATGCCTATGAGCAGTACGGGATCGAGCCCGACGTGCTCGCCACGGCCAAGGGGCTGGGCGGCGGCTTCCCGATCGGGGCCTGCCTTGCCACCGAAAAGGCCGCGCGCGGGATGGTGATCGGTACCCACGGTTCAACCTATGGCGGCAACCCGCTGGCCATGGCGGCTGCCGAAGCCGTGCTGGATGCCGTCGCCAATGACGAGTTCCTGGCCCAGGTCCGCGTCACCAGCGAACGCCTGCGCAGTCGGCTGGAACAGTTCATCGGCAATTACCCCGACCTGTTCGAACTGGTCCGTGGCAAGGGCCTGATGCTGGGCATCAAGATGAAGTTCGAGAGCCGCGGTTTCGTGGCGCATCTGCGCGATCAGCACCATCTGCTGACCGTGGCGGCGGGCGACAACACGCTGCGGCTGGTCCCGCCGCTGGTGATCGGCGATACCGAGATCGATGAATTCTTCGACAAGCTGTCTGCCGGTGCCGCCAGCTACCAGCCACCGGAAGCCGCCGCATGACCCGGCACTTCCTGAACCTGGTCGACGCCGGGGGCGATGGGCTGGCGGCGATGCTGAACGATGCGCTGGATCGCAAGACAGCGCGCACCAGCTGGCCCAAGGGGCGCGTCGATGCCGATGCGCCGCTGGCCGGGCACGTACTGGCCATGGTGTTCGAAAAGAACTCCACCCGCACCCGCGTCTCTTTCGACATGGCAATGCGCCAGCTGGGCGGCAGCGCGATCACGCTGGAATCGGGGACCAGCCAGCTTGGCCGGGGCGAGACCATTGCCGATACGGCCCGCGTGCTCAGCCGGATGGTCGATGCGATCATGCTGCGAACCGACGATCACGCCAAGATCGAGGAGCTCGCGCATTACGCCACCGTTCCGGTGATCAACGGGCTGACCGATGAAAGCCACCCCTGCCAGATCATGGCCGACCTCCTCACCCTGCTGGAACGCGGCAAGGCGCTGCCGGGGCTGGAAGTGGCCTGGCTGGGCGATGGCAACAATGTCCTCAACTCGATCCTCGAGGCGGCCGGGCTGCTGCACTTCAACGTCCGGGTCGGGACGCCGCAGGGCTATGAACCCGATCCGCGCTATGTCGAGCAGGCCCGCGCCCGGGGCGCAACGATCACCCTGACCGGCGATGCCGCCGCAGCGGCGCGCGGGGCCGATGTCGTGGTGACCGACACCTGGGTCTCGATGGGGCAGGAGCATGCGCACAACAAGCTGGCGGCGATGGCGCCGTTCCAGGTGGATGAGCGGCTGATGGGCTTCGCCGGTCCGCAGGCCACCTTCCTGCACTGCCTGCCCGCGCACCGCGGCGAAGAAGTGACCGATGCTGTAATCGACGGCTCGCAATCGGCGGTGTGGGACGAGGCGGAGAACCGCATCCACGCCCAGAAGAGCGTGCTGCGCTGGGTATTCGGACAGCTGTGAGCCTGCCGGAACACATCATGGCGGGGGAAACCGGTTATGACCGGGTGCTGCGCTTTTCGATCCCCCATCGCAACGCACGTGGGCGCTCGGTCCGACTGGGCCCGGTGCTCGACACGATCCTGACCGCTCACGACTATCCGCCGCCGATCCGCCGACTGCTGGCCGAGGCGCTGGTGCTGACCGCGCTGCTCGGCACGCTGCTGAAGGACGAAGGCAGCCAGCTTACCATGCAGGCCCAGACCCAGTCCGGGGTGGTCGATCTGCTGGTCTGCGATTACTGCGACGGAGAATTGCGCGGCTATGTCCGGCACGACGCTGAGCGGCTGGCCATGCTGGGGCGCAATCCCTCGCTCCATGCCCTGTTCGGGCAGGGTTATCTGGCTGTGACCTTCGACCTGGCCGCTACTGGTCAGCGCTATCAGGGGATCGTCCCGCTGGAAGGCGACAGCCTGGCGGAAGCCTGTGAGAGCTATTTCGCGCAAAGCGAACAAGTGCCGACTCTGATCCGCGTCGGGATCGGCGATGGTGCGGCTGGCTGCATTGCCGGCGGCATCCTGGTCCAGCACCTGGCCGAGGGCGAGGCAGGGCGCGAGCGGCTCCACGTCCGCATGGATCACCCCGAATGGGAACATGTCGCCGTATTGGCCGGCAGCACGCGGCTGGAGGAGCTGGTCGATCCGGACCTTTCGCAGGAGGCGCTGATCTGGCGCCTGTTCCACGACGAGCCAGAGGTTCGGGTGGAGCCGGGCGGCGTGCTCCAGCGGGGCTGCCGCTGCACGATCGAGCACTACCAGGCCGTGCTGGCCAAGTTCCCCGAAGCTGACCGGGTCGAGATGCGCGACGAGCAAGGCCTGATCATGGTCGACTGCGCTTTCTGCTCGAAACTGTTCCAGATCGATATCTGACAACGTTTCGTCGATAGAAATGCACGATTTGGCGACTCGCGTCGTTATGGTACAAGCCGATTCCCGGTTTGTGGCCAAATGAGCTGCAGCCAGAGCAACAAGGAGAGCGCGTGTGCGCGGTTTGGCGATGCGAATGTCGGCGATCGGGCTGGCGGCCATTGGGTCTGCCGCCATGGTCGTGCCTGCCGCGCCCGCCGAGGGCCAGCGCAGCAGCCTTGCCATGCTTGACCAGATCGAGTCTGGGCGCTGGGAGATCCGCTTGCGGGACGCCACTCGCCGAACCTATCCGGTCTGCGTCGGCAATGGCCGCCAGCTGATCCAGTTGCGGCACGAGGCCTTGGCCTGTGACCGGGTGATTGTCGATGACCGGCCTGACGAGGTGACGGTGCAGTATACCTGTCGTGGGCGGGGCTATGGCCGCACCAGCATCCGCCGCGAAACCAATCGCCTGCTCCAGATCGAAACGCAGGGCATTGCCGAGGGCCTGCCGTTCGAATTCGCGGCCGAGGCCCGCCGCACCGGTTCCTGCAGCTGATCAGGACGCAGTTGCCAACAGGGTGATTGCCTTGGCGCGGCGCGCAGGCTAGCTCGGGGGAAATGTCCGCAAGTTCCCCGACAGCGCAGCGCCAGGCCGTGATCCTGCTTTCCGGCGGGCTCGATTCGATGGTGGTGGCGGGGCTGGCCCGTGAAGCCGGCTATGCGATCAACGCGCTGACCATCGATTACAACCAGCGCCATCGCCGTGAACTGACTGCAGCGGCGGAGATTGCCCGCCATATCGGCGCGGTACGTCATGTGATTCTGCCGCTTGACCTGACCCGGTTCGGGGGATCGGCGCTGACCGACGATATCGCCGTGCCCAAGGACGGCGTCGGGACTGACATTCCGGTCACTTACGTGCCAGCGCGCAACCTCGTGTTCCTGTCGTTGACGCTGGCCTGGGCCGAGGCAATCGGCGTGCGTGACCTGTTTATCGGGGTCAATGCGCTGGACTATTCAGGCTATCCCGATTGTCGGCCTGAATTCATTGCCGCCTTCCAGGACCTGGCGCGTCTCGCGACCAAGGCTGGGGCCGAGGGGGACGATTGGCGTATCCACGCGCCGCTGCAATTCATGGGCAAGGCCGAGATCGCGGCCGAGGCCGCGCGGCTGGAACTGGATGCGGGTATGAGCTGGTCCTGCTATGATCCGCAACCCGATGGCATGGCTTGCGGCCTGTGCGACAGTTGCCGCTTGCGGCGCGAAGGCTTTGCCAAGGCCGGGCTGGTCGATCCGACCCGCTACGCCCAATGAACCGACTAGAGTAAACGGAAACAAGGGAGAGACCAGGTGAACGAAGCTCAGGAAACGGCACCGGCCCCGCGCGAGGCGACATCCTACAGCTGGTATGTGCTCGGCGTACTGGTCGTCGTCTACATCCTGAACTTCGTCGACCGGCAGATCATCTCGATCCTGGCGCTCGACATCAAGCGCGACCTTGATCTGACTGACAGCGACATGGGCTTTCTGGGTGGTGCGGCCTTTGCCGTGTTCTATGCCCTGTTCGGTATTCCGCTGGGGCGGCTGGCCGATAACTGGAGCCGGGTCAAGCTGCTGAGCCTGGGCCTGTCGCTGTGGTCGGCGATGACCGCGCTATCCGGCTTTGCCCATAACCAGTGGCAGCTGACCCTGGCCCGGATGGGCGTGGGCATTGGTGAGGCAACCGCCAGCCCGACGGCCTATTCGCTGATCTCGGACTATTTCCCCAAGCGTCAGCGCGCCACCGCGCTCGCGATCTATTCGTCCGGCCTTTATCTCGGCGGCGGCATCTCGCTGTTCATCGGGGCGGAGATCGTCCAGGCCTGGAACGCAGCCTATCCCGATGGTGGCCCGATGGGGCTGGTCGGCTGGCAGGCTGCGTTCCTGGCGGTGGGTGTCCCTGGCCTGCTGGTGGCCCTGTGGGTTGCCACCCTGCGCGAACCGGTGCGCGGCATCATGGACGGCACCCCGGCCAGGTCGGCGCCCAACCCGTTTGGCGAGTTCGTGGCCGATCTTTCGACGATCGTTCCGCCCTTCACGGTGATTGGCGCGGCGCGGCGCGGTGCGGGCGCGCTGGCGATCAACCTGCTGGTCGCCGCTGGGCTTGCGGCTTTCGCCTGGTGGATGATCCAGCTGACCGGCGCCCTGGCCCAGTGGCTGGCGGTGGGCGTGGGTTACTATGCCGTCTTCTCGTGGGCCTGTGTCCTGCGGCAAAAGGATCCGGCCACTTTCAAGCTGATCTGGGGCACTCCGGCCTTCATCTGCACCACGCTGGGCTACAGCATGGTGTCGCTGGCTGCCTATGCCCTGGCCTTCTGGTCGGCGCCCTATGCCGAGCAGGTACTCAAGCTGCCCAAGTCCGAGCTGGCCTTCATCCTGGGCGCCAATGGTGCGGTCAGCGGCTTCCTGGGGGTGATCATCGGCGGCCGGGTGGCTGATGCCTTGCGGGCAAAGAACCCCGCCGGGCGCATCCTGGTGATCCTGTTCGGGGTGGTCGCTCCGGCCCTGCCGATCTGGATCGGCTACACTACCCCGGATCCGGTGCTGTTCTATGTGATGAATTTCCTGGCCGGTCTGTTCGGCGCAGCGGCGCTCGGCGCGGCGGCGGCGACGACGCAGGACCTGGTGCTGCCGCGCATGCGCGGGACCGCCACCGCAGCCTTCTTCCTGGGCACCACGCTGGTCGGGCTGTGCTTCGGTCCCTACATGGTCGGGCAGATCTCCGACCTGGCTGGCACCATGGTCGATGGCAAGCTGGTGGGTGATCTGCGCACGGGCATCCTGTCGCTGATCGGGGTGGCCCCGATCGCCGTGGTGCTGCTGATCTTTGCCTATCGGTCGGTCCCGGCAGCCGAGGCTACGCTGGCCGAGCGGGCCGGAGAGAGCGCCTGATCTCGCGGATCAGATCCGCCTGATCACTCCGCAGGCGATCCGCGCCCCGCTGTTGCCGGTGGGGTCGGTGCGGTAATCGTCGGCCGCGGCATGGAGTACAATCGCGGTGCCATCGGCGTCGTGCAGCGCGGCGTCGATCGCGGCGCTATCCTGACCCAGGTTGGCCGTGATGCTGCCGATCCCGCGGGCATCGATCGTCACGTTCGGCAGATCGCCGAGGTGCGCACCCATCGGATTGTCCCTGCCGTGCTGGTGCCCGCCGGGATTGAGGTGCGGGCCGGCGCTGGTGAAGGCCGGTGCTTCGCACTTCCCGATCGCGTGCAGGTGCATGCCATGGACCGCGCCAGGCTGACCGGTCACGGTGACCGTCACCATCGTGTCCGCGCCGCGCCGCATGATCGCGGCCGTGCCGACCGCCTTGCCATCCGGACCGGCGAGGCTGGCCACGGCCAGGTTGGAGCTGGCAGCGGGCTGCCCAGTGGTGGCACATCCGGCCAGGCCAAGGGCGATCAGGGCAAGCGAAACCGTGCGGATCATGTCTCTCTCCTTGCACTCCCTCCACTCATAAGAAAAGGGGGCCGGATTGCTCCGACCCCCCGATCTTTTCAGCGCCTTGCGGCTGCTTACATGCCCGAACCCGGACCGTAGGTGATTTCCACCCGGCGGTTCTGGAGTTCGCGGACACCGTCGGCAGTCGGCACGCGCGGGTTGTTTTCACCGAAGCCCTGGCTGGTGATGGCGCCATCGGCGATACCACGCGAGGTCAGGTAGGCGCGGACCGAAGCGTTGCGACGCTCCGACAGGCCCTGGTTGTACTTCGGCGTACCCGAGCGGTCGGCATAACCGGCCAGCATGATCGGCACGTTGTTGCAGTTGGCGTAAGCCGTGACCGCGCTGTCGAGGATCGACGCTGCTTCCGGAGTGATGTCCGACTTATCCCAGTCGAAGAACACAATGTACGGGCCCTTGTTGCACACCGGAGCCGGCGGCGGCGGCGGCGGCGGCGGCGGCGGCGGCGGAGGCGGCGGCGGGGGAGGCGGCGGCGGCGGGGGCGGCGGCGGCGGTGCCGGTTCGGCGCCACCGAAGTTGTAGCCGAGCGTCAGCATCAGCGAGTGCGACCGGAAGCGGGTGCGCACGGCGGTGCCGGCGTTGTTCACCAGGTCATTGCCGCCCTGGTTGTAGAAACGATACTTCAGACCGATGTCGACATTGTCGCTGACCGGGGTGCGAACGCCAGCCAGAGCCTGCCAGGCAACGCCGGTGTCCGAATCGTTGAGGTTCAGGGCAACCGCGGGCGAGGCCAGTTCGTTCTTGACACGACCGACGCCGATACCGCCGCCGACAAAGCCTTGCAGGCCATCATCGGGACCGAAGTCCAGCAGGCCGTTCAGCATGAAGCTGAGCGCGCTGGCGCCGCCGGTCACCTGGGCATCCGGGTACAGCACGGTGTTGGTCGAGAACGCCTTGTTCCTCGCGCTGCGATAGCTGGCTTCGGCTTCAAGACGGAAACCGCCGAAGTCGTAACCAACGATGCCGCCAAAGTCATAGCCGGTCTTCAGGTCCATCGACCCGATACCGCCCACACCAGTGAGGTTCTTGATGTCTTCGACGATCATGGCACCGGCATCAGCCTCAACGTACCAGGAATCGTCACGAGCCAGGGCCGGCGTCGCGAGGGCCGAAGAGGCCAGCGCCATCCCAATGACCAGTTTGCGCATTATCGTTTTCCCCTTTGCACAGGATTGAACCACCGAGTTCGCGTCTGTCTACCTGTATCGAAAAGGCTGTGCAAGCCGACAAACTGCTCACCTGTTGCAATAATGTCGCGATTCTTCGACCTCTCCTCGCGAAAATGCATCGCTTCGTCGTACCGGTTCATGTCGCCGGCAGGATTCCGGCCTGGCTGAGTGAATCGATCAGCGCGGACAGGGCGCTGCGCGCCTCGACATCGATAGTCGTCCCGCCGCTGGGCGGGGCCGGGCGGCTGGCCATGCGCCATTCGCCGGCAAAGCGGCGCTCCACCCCGCTTGAACGGTCCAGCAGCCGCATCCCGTCGCGCGTCGTCTGGAACAGCCAGTGGCCGGATTGATACAGTGCCAGCCGCCCGGCCTGGCCCGTCCAGGCGCCGGTTGGCGCCGTCCCGACCAGCCAGCACTGGCCCTCGCCGGGCTCGATGGGTGGCGCATTGGCCACGCCTTCGATCGCGGCATGGAGCAGGCCATCGATCGCTCGAACTGATCGGCCGAAAGCCCGCCGCCATCGCCCGGATCATAGACCAGCGCGCCACTGGGCCGCGCCGCGTTTTCCAGCAGCGCGCGGTTCCAGTCGGCAGCGGCATTGTGCACCGCCACGGCCTGGTCGGCAGCGGCGAGACACCCGGCGCCATAGTGATCGTCCACCGGGTGAAAGTGGCGGATGTGGATCAGGTTGGGGCTGGCATCCTCGTCCAGTACCGGGATGGTCAGGCTGCGCTCACCCACGCGATAGGTATAGGCTGCCGGCCAGCCGTCCTCGCCGGCAATAACGCTGACCCGCTCGGGCCTCAGCGCAAACAGCTCGGCCGGGCGGCCCGCCCCGTCCTTCATCACCTGGACATAGGCATCGCCATGGAGCAGCAGCTGCGCAGCCAGCGTTTCGAGCAGCGCCTGCCCGGCCGAAGTCGCCCCGACCAGCGCGGCCAGTTTGGGATCCGTGGGCAGCAGGGGCGCCCCGCCGATCCCCTCGGCCACCAGCCGCACCGCGCGCTGCGCCACCGGGTTTTCCAGATAGGCCCGCCGCACCGCGCCGGAATATTCGAACGGCGCGCGGGCCGTGCCCTCAGCGAACAGCCAGGGCGACGTAAAGGTGCGCGCCAAAGGCACGCGAACCGGCGCGCCGCCCTTGAAGGCAGCGGCCAGGGTTTGCAGGAAGGACATGGTGGTCTCCGGTCGATGTGGTGGTGCGGCAAGGAAGCACCACCCCGGAACAGGTCCGGGGTGACAACCTAACGACGATGTAATGTTGCTAACTCCGGGTCAGCCCGGACTTGTTCCGGGCCAGTGCTTGTTCTTGATCAGCCCAGCGGCGGGAAACCAAACTCTTCAGCCAGGTCGCGCCAATCGGGATTCGATGCTTCTATGACGTTGAACTTCCACTGGCGCGGCCAGCGCTTGATGGTCTTTTCGCGGCCTATCGCTGCTTCGATCTCTTCGTGCCGTTCGAACCAGACAAGCCGTTTGATGGCGCGGTCAGCAGTGTAACCGCCGAAGGTCTCGCTTCGGTGCTGGTGCACGCGGGCGAGCAGATCGGTGGTGATGCCGGTATAGAGTCGGCCGCGATAATGGCTGGCAAGAATGTAGACAGTCGGTTCGAACGGCCGCATCGACCGAAGTTGAAGGAAGCACTGGCCCGGAACAAGTCCGGGCTGACTACCGGTTCAGATTATGTCAGCCCGGGCCTGCTCCGGGCCAAGGATTTGCCCTTAATCAATCAGCCCACCCACACCCGCGGCACCACCTGCGCGCGCAGCGCCAGCTCGGTCAGCGCCCAGACCAGCGCATCCGCGCGATCCGGCGATCGGCCGGGGCCTTCATAGCCGCCGCCCACGATCAGGCCGCAGAGCTGGTCCTCCAGCTGCGGGAACAGGCCCGCGTGGCGGACCCGGCCAGCCTCATAGAGTGCCGCGACGGGCTCGGCGCGAGCGCTCTTGCCCTGGCGGGCGTGGACCAGCCGCAGCGGCAAGTTGACCTCTGCGGCGCGGAGCACGGATTCGACCATGGCCCCGCCCTGGTTGGCTTCGGCGACCACCCGGTCGGCCTGCCAGGCCTCGGCGGCAGTGGCGACGGCCCGGGCCCATTTTTCGGGGCTGGCCTTCTCGACCGAGCAATCGGCCAGCACCCGCACCAGGCCATCTTCGCCCAGCGCGCAGACCACGATCCCGCAGGCATCGCCGCCCGCCGAAGCAGGCGGATCGACCCCGATCACGGTCCGGACCGGGGTCCAGCCGCCGGGCAAGCCGGAGGCGGCCCCATCGCGGGCCGCCTCCAGCAGGGCCCGGGTCCACAGCGCGCCTTCGATATCCTCCAGCAGTTCGCCGTCCAGCTCCTGTCGGCCGAGCGCGCTCCCGCCGAATTCGCGCCGCATCGCCGCCAGGAAGCGGGGCGGCAGGTGGCGATCGTTGTCTTCGGTCCGGCCGCGCGTGATTGCCACGTCCGGATGGTTCACCAGCCGCTTCAGCAAGGGCACCGCGCGCGGTGTCGTCGTGGCGAGGGCGCGCGGGTGCTGGCCCAAGCGCAGGCCCAGCAGCAGGTTGTCCCAGGCGGCTCCGGCCTTGCCGCCGGCATTGTCCCACTTGGCGATCTCGTCGCACCAGGCATGGCTGTGCTGCGGCCCGCGCAGCGATTCCGGCTCACCGGCCGAATAGAGCATGGCCTGGGCGCCGCCGGGCCAGCGCAGCAGCCGCTTCGAAGGTTCGAACCGGGGCCGCTTGCCACGCGGGGCGATGGCCAGCAGGCCGCTGTCACCCTCCACCATCACGCGGCGTACCTCGCCCAGCGATGCGCCGACCAGCGCGATCCGGGCCGAACCATCGGCCTCGGCAATCGCGCGGACCCATTCGGCCCCGGCCCGGGTCTTGCCAAAGCCGCGCCCGGCGAGGATCAGCCAGGCCAGCCAGTCACCGGCGGGCGGCAGCTGGCCGTCATGCGCCCACAGCCCCCAGTAGTGGCGCAGCAAATGTTGCTGCCGTTCGCTCATCTGCGCCAGCAAGGCGCGGCATTCAGGCCGCTCCAGCTTCAGCAGACAGGCGGCGCGGCTGTCGCTACGCTTGCTCATCCGACCTATCCTGTTCGGCGTCCTCTCCGGCGGACAGCGCCGCATTGGCGGCGGCGCGCTGGCGCATCTCGTCGATCATCGCGTCGATCGAATCGAGCACGTCCTGCTCGCTCTGCTCGTCCTCCTCGGCGCGGCTCCGGGCCACGGCCTGGCGGTGCAGGGTCAACAGGCGGATCGCGCTGGCCACGTCCATCTTGCGGTCCGGGCTGGGGCTGCGGAGATAGGCCAAGAGGTCCATTTCGAGGTTGCGATACCCTTCGGCCAGGGCCGCATCCCAGGCTGCGGCAAAGGCCGGGTCCTGCTTGCGGGTGCGATAGGCCCGGCTGGGCACGGTCTTGGCGAAGTGGGCCGAGGCGGTGATGTTCGAGGTTTCGATCAGGTGCTCCAGGAAATAGGTCCGCCAGTGGCCGGTGCCGGGATTGTCACCCGCTTCGCGCACCCGGCCGGGCAGGCGCACTTTCGGTTTCGGCTTCAGGGCCTTGGCTTTTAGGGCACGCGCGGATTTGTGCGGTCCCGGTGGGGCCGTAGTCATGGGCATGCTCCTGTTGAAAGGGGGTGGGGAGGCGGCAGGCCGATCCGAATCGGTCTATCGCGATGTTCCACCTATGTACCGAATAAGCGTGACAATGTCAAGCCAAAATAACCAATATGGTTATCTGCTAGTCCGGCTTGCCGCCCGCTTCGCGCGCTTCTAAGCAAGCGGCGGGAATGGGGGAATATCGCGATGCTGCGCAGCCTGTATGACTGGACCATGGCCAAGGCGGCACATCGCCATGCCGAATGGTGGCTGGCGGCCTTCGCCTTTATCGAGGCCAGCTTCTTCCCGATCCCGCCGCATCCGCTGCTGGGGCTGATGTGCCTGGCCGAACCGAAGAAGGCCGTGCGCTTTGCCCTGATCGCCACCTTCGCCTCGGTCGCAGGCGGCCTGCTAGGCTATGCGATTGGCTATGCGCTTTACGATACGCTTGGCACCCAGCTGCTCGCCCTGCTCGGCCTGTCGGAAAGCTTTCCCAAGGCGGCCTGTTACCTGCGCGAATTCGGGGCAGAGATCATCATGATCAAGGGGGCAACCCCGATCCCGTTCAAGCTGCTGACGATCACCGCCGGGTTCATCGCCATGCCGCTGGTGCCATTCATCCTGGCCAGCATTGTCTCTCGCGCGATCAGCTTCCTGTTCGTGGGCGTGCTGTTCCGCCTGTTCGGCGCGCCGATCAAGGCTTTCATCGACAAGTACCTGGGCCTCGCCACCGCCGCTTTCGTGGTGGTGGTGGTTGGCGGTTTCATCGCAGTCGCCTACCTTGGCGGCGATGCGAAGGAATCGAGCGCGAAATGCGCCGCCGTGGGAGTGATGCAGGGATGAGCGTGCCGCAGATCCACCTTTACCATTGCGCCGATGCCCGCTCGTTCCGCGCGCTCTGGGCGCTGGAGGAACTGGGCCTGCCTTATGAGCTGACCCTGATGCCCTTCCCGCCGCGCGCCCGGTTTGAAGGGTACCGCGATGTCAATCCGCTGGGCACGGTGCCTGCCTGCCTGATCGACGGCCAGCTGATGACCGAAAGCAGCGCGATCCCGCACGTGCTGGCTACCCGCTTCGGCCCTTCGCCCCTGGCGCTGGTCCCGGATGAGCCCGACTATCCCGCTTACATGAACTTCCTCGTCATGGGTGAGGCGACGCTGACTTTCCCGCAGACGATCCACCTGCGCTATACCCGGCTGGAGCCAGGCCGCTGCCCCGAAGCGGCGGCGGACTATGCCCAGTGGTTCGGCGCCCGGCTGCACAATGCGCTGAAGCTGATGGGACCCCAATTCGCCTGTGCCGGGCGGTTCACCATGGCCGATGTCTCGGTGGGCTATGCGGTGATGCTGGCCATGTCGATCGGGCTGGAGGAACAGGTGCCCGAAGCGGGCCGCGCCTATCTCGATCGGCTCAGCCAGCGGCCCGCCTTCCAGCGCGCCAAGGAGAAACAGCAGCGATGATCCGGTTTGCCACACTGGCTCTTGCCTCGGCCCTGTTCGCGGCCCCCGCGCAGGCCCAAACCCTGCCCGAAGGCCTGCCGCCGCTCGCCGCGGCCAAGGCCTGCAAGGCGCCCAAGGATACCGTCGGCGGGGCAATGGATGCCGAGGCCAAAGCGCTCGCCAAGGGTCTCGTCCCAGCCTGGACCGGCAGCGAAGTGAAGCCACAGGCCTTGGCCAAGCGGATGCAGGCGCTGCAGGTGCCGGGGGTCAGCGTGGCGCTGATCCGGGGCGGCAGGATCGTGCTGGCGCGCGGCTGGGGCACTGCTGACATGGCGACCTGCGCCCCGGTGACCGCCGATACCCTGTTCCAGGCCGGATCGGTCAGCAAGGTGGTGACCGCGACGCTGGCCATGCAGGCGGTGCAGGCGGGCAGGCACCCGCTCGATGCCGATATCAACTGGGCGCTGGCGCGCTGGCAATTGCCGATGAACAAGGCCTATCCGAAGGACCGGGTGACGCTGCGCCAATTGCTGTCACACACCGCCGGGGTCTCCAGCCCGGATTCGACCGGCTATGCCCCCGGCACGCCGCTGCCCAGTCTGCAGGCGATCCTTACCGGCAAGGGGGTGAAGGGCCAGCCGGTGCGGGTTACCGGCAAGCCCGGCGGGGCCTGGGACTATTCGAACGGCGGCTACCTGGTCGTTCAGGCCGCGCTGGAAGACATGTATGGCGAAGGCTTTGCCGCCCTGGCCGACAAGCAGGTGCTGGCTCCGGCGGGGATGACCCGCTCGACCTTTGCCCAGCCGCCTGCTGCGCCCTTGCTGGCTGCGACCGCCGCCGGGCATCACCTGGGCCAGCCCTTTGCCGACCGGTTCTACAACGTCGCCGAACTGGGGGCGGGCGGGCTGTGGTCAACGCCCGGTGATCTGGCGCGACTGCTGATCGCGCTGCGCGGGGCCTGGACCGGCAGCGATACGACGCTGCTGCCGCAAGCCGCCGCGCGCGAGATGGCCAAGGTTCAGGCGGCCGACTGGGGGCTGGGGCTGAAGCTCAAGGGCAGCGGCGCAGGCTTCTCCTTCGGGCATGATGGCACCCGCTGGGGCATGTTCACCCGCGCCTTCATCCACCCCGAAAGCGGCGATGGCATCGTGGTCATGGCTAACGATTTCCGCGGGTTTGATCTGGCGGACGAGATTATCCGCGCTGCCGCCAACCGCTATGGCTGGGCGGCATACCAGTCGCGCGCGCTGGCCAGCCTGCCGGCCGATACCGTGCTCTACCTGCGCGGCTCGATGAACGACTGGGGCACGGCCACCCCGCTTCGGCGCGAAGGAGCGGGCTTTGCAGCCGAAGTGACGCTGCCCGCCGGTCGCCACGAATTCAAGCTGGCCACCGCCGACTGGGATTATCTGGCGCTGGGGCAGGGTGCCGGTGCCGGGCTGAAGGCCAACGGCGGGACGCTGAAGCTCGATCCCGGCGGCGGCAACGTGGTGTTCGAAACCGCCGCACCTGGCACATGGCGGCTGGTGCTCGATCGGCTGCCGACCGGGCGGCCCCGGCTGGTGATCACGCCGGGCGGTTGACCGGCACCGTATAGTTCAGCCCAAGCCGGCCCCCGTCAGGATAGATCGTCTGGCCGGTGACATAGCTGCTGTCCTCGCTGGCGAGGAATAGGGCGACGGCGGCGACTTCCTCGGGCGTGCCGCAACGACCCAGGGGGGTGCGGCTGAGAATGCGATCGCGCGCGGCATCGTCCTCGGCGAGGATGCCCGCCAGCATCTCGGTCTCGATCGAACCGGGCCCGATCGCGTTGACGCGGATGCCTTTCGCAGCAAGTGCCAATGCGGTTACATTGGTCAGCTGTTTTAGTGCACCTTTGGATACAACGTAGGGAATCTGGTTGGGGATCGCGAGCACCGCGTTGACACTGCTCATGTTGATGATGGCACTGCCCGGTGCCATCACCCGCGCCGCCGCCTGGGTCCCCCACAGCGCGGACTTGAGATTGGTCGCGAAAACCCGGTCGAAATCGTCCTCGGCCAGCTCGTCCAGGCTGGCGGAATGGGTGATCCCGGCGTTGTTGACCAGCACGTCCAGCCTGCCCAGCTTGGCCACGGCCGCGGCGATCATCGCCTCGACCTGGGCCTTGTGCGAAACATCGGCAGCAAAGGCCTGCTGACCCAGCGAATCCGCGACTTCGGCGACTTTTCGCCCATCGATATCGACCAGCAGCAGCCCTGCCCCTTCGGCCGAAAACCGCTCGGCAATGGCCCTGCCGATCCCCTGCGCCGCCCCGGTAATCAGGCAACGCCTGCCGGTCAGGCGCCCCATCAGATGATCCCCACGGCCTTCCCGGCACGCTCGAACATGCCAATGATGGTCTGGACCTGTTCGGCGGTATGCTCAGCGCAGAGCGAGCAGCGCAGCAGGGTCATGTTGGCGGGGGTTGCCGGCGGGCGGGCCAGGTTGACGTAAAGCCCTTCCTTCAGCAGCGCCTCCCACATCGCCGCGCCCTTTTCCAGATCGGGCATGATCACTGCAATGATCGCGCTTTCGGCCTTTTCGGTGCCGAGCTGGAAGCCCTTGTCGCGCAGCCCCTGGTGCAGGACCCGCGAGTTTTCCCACAGGTGCGCCCGCTTGTTCCCGGCATGCATCAGCTTGCGGATCGAGGTGCTGGCGGTGTGAACCACGCTGGGCGGCAGGCTGGCGGTGAACACATAGGGGCGGCAAACCAGCCGGAGGATCTCGAACTTGGGGTGGTTCGACACGCAGAAACCGCCGACGGTGCCGACCGACTTCGAGAAGGTGCCGATCACGAAATCGACCTGGTCAAGCACACCCTGGTCCTCGGCCACGCCGCGCCCGTTGGGGCCGATGAAGCCCATCGAGTGCGCCTCGTCCACCAGCACCATCGCGCCGTTGTCCTTGGCGACCCTGATCATCTCCTTCAGCGGGGCAATGTCGCCCAGCATAGAGTAGACGCCTTCCAGCACGACCAGCTTGCCCGCGCCTTCGGGAATGCGCTTGAGGCGCTTTTCCATCGCCTCGATATCGTTATGCTTGAACGGCACCACCTCGGCATCGCCCATCTTGCAGCCATCCCAGATCGAGGCATGGCTATCGATGTCGAGCACGATGTAATCGCCCTTGCCGGCGACGGTCGAAATGATCCCCAGGTTGGCCTGGTAGCCGGTGGAAAAGACCATCGCGTGGTCCATTCCGTAGAATTCCTTGAGTGCATCTTCCACCGCGCGGTGACCAGCATAGGTGCCGTTCAGCACGCGGCTGCCGGTGGTGCCCGAACCGAAATCATCGAGCGCCTGCTTGCCGGCCTCGATCACATCGGGATCGAAGGTCATGCCCATGTAGTTGTAAGTGCCCAGCAGGATCGTCGGACGGCCGTTGCACACCGCCTCGGTGGGCGAGATCACCCGCTCCATCACCAGATTGAACGGGTCTTCCTGGCCGTGAGCCAGCAGATTGGTGCGCAGCTCGATCAGCGGGTCGAACTTGGAGAACAGGTCGGTCATCGCTCGTATCAGCCCTGCAGCTTCACCACGGCATCGATCAGCTGGCCGTAGGTCTCGATCTCGGCCTGCTGGTTCATGCTGATGATGATGTCGAACTCGTCCTCGATCGCGGCGACAAAATCCATCACGGTCAGGCTGTCGAACTCCAGGTCCCCGGCAAAGGTGCTCGCATCGGTGATCTCCACGCCCTTCTTGTTGAAGGGTTCGATGATCCCGGCGATCTTTTCAGCGGTAGCGGCGCGATCCATTGTCTTCATGCTCCGATTGATTTTGCGGCGCTCTGGCCGATGAATGGGGCGGAAAAGCGGCGCGGGGCACTAAAAGTCAAGCTACGGCCTTTTCGACCAAGCCCTTCACGGCCGCCATGAACGGTCCGATCGAGACCGGCTTGGCGAGATAACCCTCGGCCCCGGCGTCGCGGATCCGCTCTTCGTCGCCCTTGCCGGCATAGGCGGTGACAGCGAGTACTGGGATCTGGCGCAGCACGGCATCGGCCTTGGTCGCCTCGATCAGGTCAAGGCCTGAAACGTTGGGCAGCTGGATATCCATTATGATCAGGTTGGGGACGAAGCTGCGCGCCCTGTCGAGCGCTTCCAGCCCATCGGCGCAGGGTTCCACGGCATAGCCCTGACTGCGCAGCACATCGCAGAACAGCTTGCGGTTGAGGTCGTTGTCCTCGACAACCAGGATACGCTTTGCCATGCGCAATGTCCTACACTGTTACTGCAGAGGCCCGCAATTCTTCGCGAACCCCAATCCCCCGTCGACCCCTTTGCCCTGGCGCTGGGCGCGCTCGTCTGGGTGCTGGCCGATTCGCCAAGGGCCGAGCGGCTGCTGGCGCTGACCGGACTGGATGCTGATGCCTTGCGCTCGGGCCTTGCCGATCCGGCCGTGCTGGGCGCTGTGCTTGAGTTCCTTGCAGCACACGAACCTGACCTTTGTGCCGCAGCCGAGCATTTGGGGGTTGCGCCGCAGGCCTTGATCGCGGCACGAGATTCGCTGACATGACGAAACCCCTGATCATTTCCGATTGCGACGAAGTGCTGCTGCACATGGTCGTCCCCTTTGCCCAATGGCTGGACGAAACGCAGGGCGTATCGTTCTCGATGGTCGGCAACGATTTCAGCCGCGCGGTCCGTTGGAAGGACAGCGGCGAGCTGGTCGAAGGGCCGAAGATCTGGGAATTCCTGCAAGGCTTTTTCGACAACGAGATGCACCGGCAATACCCGATCGCCGGCGCGGTCAGCGCGATCAACACTCTGGCCGAACATGCTGACGTGGTGATCCTGACCAACCTGCACGACAAGCACAACGAGGCGCGCCGCCGGCAACTCCTCGATCACGGGATCGAGGCGCGGGTCTTTACCAACCAGGGCCCGAAAGGTCCGGCGCTGCAAGCGATCCTCGACGAGTATCGGCCGAGCCACGCGGTGTTCATCGACGATATCGCCAATCACCACGGTTCGGTGAAGGAGATTGCCCCGCATATCGACCGGCTGCACCTGTGCGGTGAACCGACGCTGGCCCCGCACATTTCCTGCGCCTTTGAGGCGGGCAACGCGCACGCCCGGATCGACACCTGGGACCACGCGCTGCCGTGGCTGCTTGGGCGGATCAATGGAGAGAAGAATGACTGACGCCGAAGTCGAAGCGAAGCTGGCCGAACTGGGCCTGACCCTGCCCGCCGCGGCAGCGCCGGTGGCGGCCTACGTCCCGGTGGTCGTTTCGGGCGGGCATGCTTTCGTTTCGGGCCAGGTCTCGTTCGTCGATGGCGCGCTGCTGAAGGGGCGATTGGGCGAGGACCTCACAGTCGAAGACGGGATCCGTGCCGCGCAAGGCTGCGGCCTGATGATCCTGGCCCAGCTGAAGGCTGCCCTCGGTTCGTTCGATCGGGTCGAGCGGATCGTCAAGCTGGGCGGCTTCGTCAATTGCACCGGCGATTTCACTGACCAGCCCAAGGTGGTGAACGGCGCCTCGGAACTGATGGTCGCCGTGTTCGGCGAGGCGGGCAAGCATGCCCGTGCCGCTGTCGGCGTGCCCAGCCTGCCGCTGGGCTGCGCGGTCGAAGTCGATGCCATTGTCGCCCTTCGCGCCGATTGACCGCTGGCGGGTGCCCGTGCCCGATCCGGCACGGGTGCGCTGGCTGCGCGAGTGGGCGTTTGCCCATCGCGGTCTGCATGGCCCGGGTGTTCCGGAAAACTCGCCAGCTGCGTTTGCCGGGGCGATTGCACGGGGGCTGGGTATCGAATGCGACATCCAGCGCTCGAGCGACGGCCAGGCAATGGTCTTTCACGATCCCACGCTGGATCGGCTGACTACCGAGACCGGTCCTGTCGCCCGGCGCAGCGCCGCAGAACTGGGCCGGATCGGCCTGGCTGGCGGACAGGATACGATCCCGACATTGCGCCAGCTGTTGGATCAGGTGGCGGGCCAGGTGCCGCTGCTGATCGAAATCAAGTCGCCCAGGGACGATCACCGCCGGATCAGCGCGCTGTGCCTGTCGGTCCGGCGTGTGCTGGAGGGCTACCAGGGGCCGCACGCGATCATGAGCTTCGATCCCCGGATTGTCCGTTGGTTCGCCGATCATTCGTCGCTGACCCTGCGCGGTCTCGTTGTGACCGAGGAGAATGACAAGGCGTTGCCCGGCATGATCCGCCGCCGCCTGTCGTTGTGGCATGCCCGGCCGCAGTTCCTCGCCTATGACATCCGCGACCTGCCCAGCCGCTTTGCCGCCATCCAGCGCGCGCGCGGTCTGCCTGTCACGACCTGGACGGTGCGCAGCGTCGAACACCGCGAACGGGCCGCCATCCATGCCGATGCACCGATTGCGGAGGGCGCGGGGATCGCGTGAGCAGTACTCCGATCGAGGCGCGGGTCCTGACTAGGGTGGGCGAAGTGCCGGCCGCCGAGTGGGATGCGCTGACGGGGGGCAACCCCTTTCTCAGCCATGCCTTTCTGACCGCGCTGGAAGATTCGGGCTCGGTCGGGCCTGGCACTGGCTGGACCCCGGCCCCGATTGCGATCAACGGCGCCGATGGGCGCCTGGCAGCGGCGCTGCCGGCTTACCTCAAGGGACATAGCCAGGGCGAATACGTGTTCGATCATGCCTGGGCCGATGCCTGGCACCGGGCGGGCGGCAGTTACTACCCCAAGCTCCAGATCGCCGTACCCTTCACGCCGGCCACCGGACCGCGTCTGTTGCTGGGCGATCCGGCGCTGGCCACACCGCTGCTGCGCGCGGCCGAGCAGCTTTGTGAGGCCAATGGCCTGTCATCGGCCCACGCCACTTTCATCGCGCCAGAACAGGTGCCGCTGTTCGAAACGGCTGGTTGGTTGCTGCGCAGCGATATCCAGTTCCACTGGGAGAATCGGGGCTATGCCAGCTTCGACGACTTTCTGGGCGCACTATCCAGCCGCAAGCGCAAGGACATCCGCAAGGAACGCGCCGCCGCCCAGGCCGGACTGGAAATCCGGCACATTACCGGAGCGGACTTGTCTGAAACCCATTGGGATGCCTTCTGGCACTTCTACCAGGATACCGGCGCGCGCAAATGGGGGCGCCCCTATCTGAGCCGCGAGGCCTTCAGCCTGCTGGGGCAGCGGATGGCTGACCGGATCCTGCTGATCCTGGCGCTGGTCGAGGGGCAGCCGGTTGCGGGCGCCTTGAACTTCATCGGGCCGGATGCTCTCTACGGCCGCTATTGGGGGGCCGTCGTCGACAAGCCGTTCCTGCATTTCGAGCTGTGCTATTATCAGGCGATCGACGCCGCGATCCGGCTGGGCCTCGATCGCGTGGAGGCGGGAGCGCAGGGCGGGCACAAGCTGGCCCGGGGCTATGAGCCGGTCGAAACACGATCGGCTCATTACATCGTTCATCCCGGCTTTCGCGAGGCCGTGGCAGATTTTCTTGATCGCGAACGGCGCGGGGTCGAAGCGGACCGGCTGTTCCTCGCGGTACGCGCGCCCTTCAGAAAAGGCTGAGGCCGTTCAGGCCGCCTTGCGCACGGCCGCCGAGAGCCATTCGCGGGCGCGCCGCTGGGCTTCGGCGATCTCGCGGGCCGTCATCTCGTCGGAGACATCGGCGCGGCAGAGCGCGGCTTCGGCATGACCGGCGGCGGCGGCCAGGTTGAACCACTTGTGTGCTTCGATCAGGTCGCAGTCGACGCCGTGGCTGCCGGTCGAATAGGCCACACCAAGATCGTAGTAGGCGCTCGTATCCCCCTGGGCCGCGGCGGCCAGACAAGTGGCGACCAGCAGGTCTTCTCCGGCTTCGATCATCGGCTTCACGGTCGCGAAGGCTTCAGTGTGGATCCAGGTCGTGCTCATTTTTCCAACCCCCAATTCGATCCGGGTCCCTGTTGCCCGGTTACAGGCCAAAACTTGCGGAACTTGGTCAACAAAAGGTTAACGCAGCAGAAAGTCTTTTCGGTGACATGCAATTGGCCGGTTAACCCCGGTTTACGCGCAAATGGGTAACTGCCTGTGGAATGTCTCCAAAGCGCTGCATTGCCGCTTGTGCGGGCCTTGCCCCCCCACTATAGGCGCGCTCGAAAACCGGCGTCTGGTAGCTATCGGGAAAACCCGGGGCAGCAGGGACCTCGCTGGGTCCGTTCGGTTGGGTGTGGAGAGTTTATGGCAACGGTTCTGGGCGAAGAGATTGACGTCCTTGCCAAGGCGAAGCGTTCGCTTGGCGGCGATTATACCCCGAGTGACAGCGAAGAATACATGTGCGAGGCGCAGCTGGACTATTACCGGCGACTGCTGCTCGAATGGAAGAAGCTGATCCTGTCGGCAGCGCAGGACACCCTGCAATCGCTCCAGGATGGCCCGATCCGGGAACCCGATCTCAATGACCGGGCTTCGAGCGAGACGGACTGGGGGATCGAACTGCGTACCCGTGATCGTCAGCGCAAGCTGATCGCCAAGATCGATTCGGCGCTGCGCCGGATCGAAGAGGGCGAATACGGCTATTGCGAGGTTACCGGGGAACCGATCGGCCTGGGTCGACTGTCGGCTCGCCCGATCGCGACCATGACGGTCGAAGCCCAGGAAGCGCATGAGCGCCGCGAGAAGATTTCGCGCGACGATTAAGCCTTCCGACAGGCGAAAACTCGGTTGAAGCGGCGCTGCCCGCAGGGATCCGATCTGGCGTTAACCGCATCTTTGGCATTCCGGTTTAGTCTTCGGCGATGGCATCTCGGCTAGTTCCCTTGTTCCGAGGGGGCAGGCCTAGAACGGAACCAGGAGTACGAGACGCGACCATGGGCGGGAACGAGCATCGGCAGATCACGCGCGACAGCCTGTTCCTTTCGGCTGACCTGCGGATCGACGGAATCGAGGGCGAGCACAAGGTGCGCGTGCGCAACCTGTCGTCCGGCGGCCTCATGGCCGACGGTGGCCCGCAATTGCAGCGCGGCGTCCTGGTCTGGATCCAGCTTCGCAATATCGGCTGGGTCGAAGGGACGGTCGCCTGGGTCCAGGACAGCCGCTGCGGGATCGCCTTCCGGGAAGAGATCGATCCGAAGCTGGCACGTGCGCCCGTTACGACCGGGGATGGCCCGCCGCGGTTTGTCCGCACGCCCCTGGTCCCCCAGCCCGACTTTACGACCCTGCGCAAGATCTGACGCGCGGGCCTGTCCGCCCTCGTTCTAATCGGCTAAGCAGGGTGCATGTCGCCCAAGCTGCGCCGCCTGTTGTCTCCGCTTGCCCCGCTCGTTGCGCTGGGTGCCTGCAATTCGGCCAGCGATCGCGCGGTCGAAGCGGTGGTTATCGGAGAACCTGGTTCGCTGTTCGCGAGTGGCCCACGGCTTCCCCTGGCGGCCCAGCTGGTGCGTTCATCGACCATCGAAGGACTGGTCGGCTTCGACGAGCGCGGCCGAGTGGTTCCGGCGCTGGCCGACCGCTGGATCGTTACAGACGATGGGCTCAGTTACATCTTCCGCCTGCGTGACGGGACCTGGCCCGACAAGACGCCGCTGACTGGCGACAATGCCCGGGCGGCGCTCGTTCAGGCGATCGCCGCGCTGCGCGGCACAGCCCTGGCGCAGGATCTGTCCGGAATTGCCGAGGTGCGGGCGATGGCGGGTCGGGTGGTCGAAATCCGCCTTCGCCAGCAACAGCCCGATTTCCTGCAACTTCTGGCTCAGCCGGAGCTGGGCCTGGCCCGCAAGGGTCGCGGGGCAGGGCCGATGCGCCTGAAGCGCGAAGAAGGCAGCGTGCTGCTCACTCCAATTGCGCCAGAGGATCGCGGCCTCCCCCAGGTTGAAGGGTGGGCGGAACGGAGCCGCAAGCTGCGGCTTTCGGCACTGCCTGCCGAGCGGGCGATCTCCCGCTTCAACGCGGGCGAAGCGGACGTGGTCCTGGGCGGGCGGCTGGCTGATTTCCCGCGGCTTGATGCGAGCGGCGTGTCGCGCGGGGCAATCCGGCTCGATCCGGTGGCGGGCCTGTTTGGCCTTGCGGTTGTCGCTCCCCAGGGATTTCTTGCCGCGGCGGAAAACCGCGAAGCGATCGCCATGACGATCGATCGAGATGCCCTGGCCATTGCGCTCAATGTCGGCGGCTGGGCTGCCACGACGCGGATCGTCAATCCGGGCGCGGGCGACGATAACGGGACGGTGGGCGAGCGCTGGCCCGGTGAAGAACTGGCGGAACGCCGCGCCACGGCCGCCGCGCGCGTGGCGCGCTGGAGAGCGGACAAGGGGCGCCCACAGTTGCGGATCGCCTTGCCCACCGGACCCGGCAGCGATTTGCTGTTCACCCGCCTGCGCAGCGATCTTGAGGCAATCGGCATAGCTTCCCGCAAGGTTGCCGAAAATGCCCCTGCCGACTTGCGGCTGGTCGACACGGTCGCGCGTTATCCGCGCGCCGGCTGGTTCCTCAACCAGCTCAGCTGCACCAATGTCCGCACCCTGTGCAGTGCTGCCGCCGATCGCCTGGCCGCCCAGGCCCTTGCCGAGACAGATCCGGCCCGGCGCGCTGACCTATTCGCCCAGGCTGAGGCCCAACTGACCATCGCCAACAGCTTCATCCCCTTCGGCGTACCAATCCGCTGGTCGCTGATCAGTGGCAGCACGACGGGGTTCATGCCCAACCCCTGGAACGTGCATCCCTTGTTGCCGCTGGCCATGCTCCCCAAATAGGGGGTCAAATAGGCAGCCTCGGCCAGGTCGATCGCTAGCGGCAAGGAAATGGTGATGGACAGTCTCAACCGGCTCAACCGACCCCGGCGCATGGATCCGCTGACGACGGATATCCCGCTCGGCAGCGATCCGCTGTCGGTCCGGCGCCGGATCGAGGTATTGGAGCGCCTGCTCGAAGGGCTGGTGGAAATCCCGGTCCTGCGCCGCAAAGTCGGCCTTGATGCCATTGCCGGGGTAGTACCGGTAGTGGGCGATCTGCTGACTGCCGGGTTGGGGCTTTACCTGGTCTGGGAGGCCCGCAATCTGGGCCTGCCGAAGTGGCAGCTGTGGCGGATGGCGGCCAATGTCGGATTTGACAGCCTGATTGGCGCAGTGCCTGTCGCCGGGGATCTCTTCGACCTGCTTTATCGCTCGAATACCCGTAACCTGCGGATTATCCGCAAGCATCTGGATCGGCATCATCCGGCCACAAAGGTGATCGAAACCTGACCGCGATACCCCGCGACTCGCCGGAATCCGCGCGTTTACGAGAAATTAACCTTTCCTCTTCATTGGTCATATGGTTAATGGCTGGCAATGACCCTTACGAAAGGGTTGTTGTCGTAAACGGGGCAAAGGGGGGACGACCCATGCGCGTACTGCTGATCGAGGACGAGCCGACCACGGCGCGGGCTATTGAGCTGATGCTCACCACCGAGGGTTTCAACGTCTATTCGACCGACCTGGGCGAAGAGGGCTTGGACCTTGGCAAGCTCTATGACTACGACATCATCCTCCTCGACCTGAACCTGCCCGACATGCACGGGTACGACGTGCTCAAGAAGCTGCGCGTCGCCAAGGTCCAGACCCCGGTGCTGATCCTGTCCGGTATCAGCGAGATGGACTCCAAGGTGCGCTCGTTCGGCTTCGGGGCTGACGATTACGTGACCAAGCCGTTCCACCGCGAGGAACTCGTGGCCCGGATTCATGCCGTGGTGCGCCGTTCCAAGGGCCATTCGCAGTCGGTCATCCGCACCGGCAAGCTGGCCGTGAACCTGGATGCCAAGACCGTCGAGGTCGATGGTGCCCGCGTCCACCTGACCGGCAAGGAATATGCGATGCTCGAGCTGCTTTCGCTGCGCAAGGGCACCACGCTGACCAAGGAAATGTTCCTGAACCACCTTTATGGCGGGATGGACGAACCCGAACTCAAGATCATCGACGTGTTCATCTGCAAGCTGCGCAAGAAGCTTGCGCATGCCTGCGGCGGCGAGAACTACATCGAGACCGTCTGGGGCCGCGGCTATGTGTTGCGCGATCCGGGTGAAGAAGCGGTCGCCGCCTGATCTTTTCCGTGTCATTGCCATACCATTGCGGCTCGCCCCTTTCGGCGGGCCGTTTTGGTTTGTAAGGGGCGCGGATGACCGCGCACAAATCCGGCGATCCGACCACGATTAACCGCCTCTATGGCCGCGCCAAGGGCAAGCCCCTGCGCGCCGGGCAACAGGCCCTGGTTGACCAGCTTTTGCCGCAGATTTCCGTGCCTGAAGAGGGCGAGGTGACGGCGGTTGGCCTGTTCGGACAGGATTGCCCGCTCCATTTCGAGATCGGCTTTGGCGGGGGTGAGCACATGGCGGCGCGGGCCGACATGCTGCCCGACCATGGCTTCATCGGAGCCGAGCCGTTCCTCAACGGGGTGGCCCAGGCGCTGGTCCACGTGTCGGGCGATCATGGGGCACACCCGCCTTTGGGCAACGTTCGGATATACCACGGCGATGCCCTGGATGTCCTTAAACGCATACCAGACGGTCACCTGAGCTTCCTGTACCTGCTACATCCCGACCCCTGGCCCAAGGCACGCCATGCCAAGCGGCGGATGATGAACGATGGCCCGGTCGATCTGTTCGCGGCCAAGCTGAAACCGGGCGGCGAATTCCGCTTTGGCACCGATCACCCGGTCTATGTCCGTCACGCCCTGATGGTGATGCGGCGTCATGCCCATCAATTCGAATGGCTGACGCAGGAGCCGCGCGATTTCCAGGTCCGTCCCGGCGGCTGGCCCGAAACGCGCTATGAGCACAAGGCCCGCGCCGTCTATGGCCACGAGGTCTGGTACTTCCGCTATAGGCGCAAGGCGGGCTGACCAATATCAGCCGGGACGCCTCGCCCCGATGATCGGGGCGACCCGCCGCAGGATAATTTCGCTTCGGCGCTGAAGCGAAAAACTTTGTGGCGTCGGTCATTTACAAACTCTAGCTTTTCGATCGACATTAACCGAGCGCGGAGTCGGTCGTGGATCTTGCCGGTATCGATCTTGCCTACCTGCTCCCCTTCATTGCCGTGGGCTTTGCCGCCCAGTTGGTCGATGGCGCACTGGGCATGGCCTTTGGCGTGATCTCGAACACCTTGCTGGTCGGCGTGCTGGGCGTCCCCCCGGCCCAGGCCTCGCAGCGGGTCCACCTGGTCGAATGCTTCACCACCGCGGCATCGGGAATCAGCCACCTGCTGCACGGCAATATCGATGGGAAGCTCTTCTTCCGCCTGCTGGTGCCGGGCGTGATCGGCGGCATCGCCGGTGCCTATGTGCTGACCTCGCTCCATGCCGACGTGGTCAAGCCCTTCGTCCTGACCTACCTTGCCGGGATCGGCCTCTACCTCCTGTGGCGCGGGCTGTTCTATCCGCCCAAGCTGCGCGAGGCGAAGCTGGTGGCGCCGCTGGGCCTGGTCGGCGGGTTCCTCGATGCGGCGGGTGGCGGCGGCTGGGGCCCGGTGGTTACGTCCAACCTGCTGATCCAGGGGGCCGACCCGCGCAAGGTGGTAGGCACGGTCAATTCGGTCGAGTTTTTCCTGACGCTGACGATCAGCGCCACCTTCATCTATCACCTCGGGCTGGCCGATGTGGCCGGGGCGACGCTGGGCCTGCTGATCGGCGGGGTGGCGGCCGCGCCGCTCGGCGCCTGGGCGGCCAAGCATTTCCCGCCCAAGGCCATGCTGATCCTGGTCGGCGTCGTGCTGTCGCTGACCAGCGGCTACGGAGTTTATCGCGCGCTGGGGTAAGTGGACCAGCCCCCGCGCGCCACCGGGGCGCCCTTCGCGGCACAATCACCGCGAAGGGCAGACCCGGCGAAGATCAGCCCGCGACGCCTGCCGCGGCCAGCACGGCGAGGGTCAGCACATCGGGCGCGATCGCGGTCATCGGGATGACCTGGACCGGCTTTTCCATCCCGATCAGCATCGGCCCGATCGTGGCATTGCCCGCCAGTTCGCGCAGCAGCTTGGCGGAGATGTTGGCCGATTGCAGCCCCGGCATGACCAGCACGTTGGCCGGTGCGGTCAGGCGGCTGAAGGGATAGTTCTTCATGACCGTCGGGTTGAGCGCGGCATCGGGGGCCACTTCGCCTTCGTATTCGAAGCCGGGATTCTCGGCATCGAGCAGCGCCACTGCATCGCGGATGTTTTCCAGATAGCGGCCCGGCGGGTTGCCGAAGGTGGAATAGGACAGGAAGGCCACCCGCGGCTCATGTCCCAGGCGGCGGGCGACGGCGGCGGTTTCCTTGGCGATCACCGCCAGTTCGGCCGCATTCGGCCGCTCGTTCACCGTCGTGTCGGCCAGGAACACGGTATAGTTCTTGCCGATCATCAGGTGAATGCCGAAGGGCAGGCGGCCCTCCTGCGGTTCCAGCACCTGGCGCACTTCGCGGATGGTCTGGGCAAAGGTGCGGGTCTTGCCCGTCACCATGGCATCGCCCACCCCCAGCTTGAGCAGCAGCGAGGCAAAGACATTGCGGTCCTGGTTGACCATGCGGCGCACGTCGCGTTCCAGGAAGCCGCGCCGCTGGAGCTTGTCGTAAAGCAGCTCGACCATGGCCGGCACGTGTTCGCTTACGGCCGAATTCTCGATATGCCAGGCATTCGGGTCTTCCACGCCCAGCTCGGCCAGCTTGGCCTTGACCTGTTCGGTCCGGCCAACCAGCACCGGTTCGCCATAACCGAAATCCCGGTACTGGATCGCGGCGCGCAGCACGATCTCGTCCTCGGCCTCGGCAAAGATCACCCGCTTGGGGTTGGCCTTCACCTGTTCATAGACCTGGGTCAGGACCGAGGTGGTGGGGTTGAGGCGCGCCTTCAGGCTGGTGCGATAGGCGTCGAAATCCTCGATCGGCTTCTGGGCCACGCCGGTGTCCATCGCCGCCTTGGCTACGGCCGAGGAAACGACTTCCATCAGCCGCGGATCGAACGGCGCGGGGATGATGTATTCCGGGCCGAACTGGTGGTTCTTGCCATAGGCGGCGGCCACTTCATCGGGCACCTGTTCGCGGGCCAGCTCGGCAATCGCCTTGGCGGCGGCGATCTTCATCTCCTCGTTGATCGCGGTGGCCCGCACGTCCAGCGCGCCGCGGAAGATGAAGGGGAAACCCAGCACATTGTTGACCTGGTTGGGATAGTCGCTGCGCCCGGTGGCGATGATCGCATCGGGCCGCACGGCCTTGGCTTCTTCGGGCCGAATTTCCGGATCGGGGTTGGCCATGGCGAAGATGATCGGCTGGGGTGCCATCTTGGCCACATATTCGGGCTTCAGCGCTCCGGCGGCGGACAGGCCCAGGAAGATGTCGGCGCCGACCAGCGCCTCTTCCAGATCGCGCGCGGCGGTGTCGATCGCATGGGCGCTCTTCCACTGGTCCATGCCGCCCTCGCGGCCGCGATAGATCACGCCGGACCGGTCGCAGACGGTCACGTTCTCGTGCCGCACGCCCATCGACTTGATCAGCGCGGTGCAGGCCAGCGCCGAGGCCCCTGCGCCGTTGACCACCACCTTCACGTCCTTGAACTCGCGGCCGGTCAGGAAACAGGCGTTGACCAGGCCGGCGGCGGCGATGATTGCCGTCCCGTGCTGGTCGTCGTGCATGACCGGGATCTTCATCCGATCGCGCAGGGCCTGCTCGATCACGAAGCATTCAGGGGCCTTGATGTCCTCAAGATTGATGCCGCCGAAGCTGGGTTCCATCATCGCCACCGCCTCGATGATTGCATCGGGGTCTTCGCTGGCCAGTTCGATGTCGATCGAATCGACGTCGGCAAAGCGCTTGAACAGCACCGCCTTGCCTTCCATCACCGGCTTCGATGCCAGCGCGCCCAGGTTGCCCATGCCAAGGATCGCGGTGCCGTTGGAGATCACGGCCACCAGGTTGCCCTTGGCGGTATATTCATAGGCGTCGGCCGGATTGTCGGCGATGGCCTGGACCGGCACGGCCACGCCCGGCGAATAGGCCAGGCTCAGGTCGCGCTGGGTCGCCATCGGCTTGCTGGCGATGATCTCGATCTTACCCGGGCGGATGGTCTTGTGATAGAACAGCGCCTCGCGCTCGGTGAAGCTGACCCGGCTCTCTTCCTTGGGGCTGGCTTCCTTGGGGGTGGCTTCTTCGGACACCGGTATCTCCTTCAATCGCCCACGCCCTAACGGAACTGGCCGCGACGGGATAGGGGAAAGCTGGCCTGCGCGCCTTTGCGCGAATCGTATTCAACCGGCTAACCCCGCAGCCGTGAACGCACCCGCCACCCCGATGATGACGCAGTACCTCGCGCTGAAGGCCGAGGCCGGGGATTGCCTACTGTTTTACCGGATGGGCGATTTCTTCGAGCTGTTCTTCGAAGATGCGAAACTTGCCGCGCAGGTGCTCGACATCGCGCTGACCAGCCGGGGCGAGCACTTGGGCGTGCCGATCCCGATGTGCGGGGTGCCGGTCCATTCGGCCGAGGGCTATCTCGCCCGGCTGATCAAGGCCGGGTGCCGGGTGGCGATCGCCGAACAGGTCGAAACGCCGGAGGAAGCGAAGAAGCGTGGCGGATCGAAGGCGCTGGTGGCGCGCGATATCGTCCGCTTCGTCACGGCCGGAACCCTGACCGAGGAAGCCCTGCTCGAACCGCGCCGCGCCAATGTGCTGGCGGCCGTGTGCGAAGTGCGCGGCACTTGCGCGATTGCCGCCTGCGACATCTCGACCGGGCGGATGGAGCTGGAGGAATGCCCGCCCGAGCGGCTGGGCGCGGCCCTCGCCCGCTTGGGGGCGAGCGAACTGGTCGCCCCAGAAGGCTGGGACGATGCGCCCGCCGAAGCCTTTCCCCGCCCTTCGCGCGATTTCGCCAGCGAGGCGGGCGAGGCGCGGCTGAAGGCCGTGCACGGCGTCGCCACGCTCGACGGGTTCGGCCAGTTCTCGCGCGCGCTGCTGGCGGCTGCAGGGGGTTTGATCGCCTATCTCGACCATGCCGGGCGCGGGAAATTGCCGCTGCTGCTGCCGCCGGTGATCGTCGGGGCCTCGGCGCACCTCGCCATGGACGAGGCGACGCGGGCCAGCCTGGAGATCCTGGTTTCGAGCCAGGGTGGCCGCAAGGGCAGCCTGGTCGAGGCGGTCGATCGCTGCGTTACCGGGGCGGGTGCGCGCCAGCTGGCCGAAGACCTCGCCGCGCCGCTGACCGATCGGGCGGCGATCGAGGAGCGACTGGCGCTAGTCGCCTGGCTGCATGGCGATGCCCTGCTGCGCGGTGACCTGCGCGCCGTGCTGCGCGCCGCGCCCGATGTCGGCCGGGCGCTGGGCCGGATCGTGGCGGGGCGGGGCAGCCCGCGCGACCTGGGCCAGCTGCGCGATGGCCTGTCCGAAGCGCGGCGGATCCACGATCATCTGTTGCACCGGGCCGACCGGCCCGCCTTGCTCGACCGGCTTCTGCCCAGCCTGTCCGGCCATGGCGCGCTGGTCGACCACCTCACCCGCGCGCTAGTCCCCAGCCCACCGACCGAGCGCGGGCAGGGCGGCTATATCGCCGAGGGCTATGACGCCGCGCTGGACGAGTTGCGGCGCATTTCCGGCGACGCCCGCCGAGCAATCGCTGCGCTGGAAGCGAAGTATCGTGACCAGACCGGGATCGCCGCGCTGAAGGTGCGCCATAATGGCGTGCTCGGCTATTTCATCGAGGTGCCGGCCGGCCGCGCCGATGCGTTGATGATGCCGGACAGCGGGTTCACCCATCGCCAGACTATGGCCGGGGCGGTGCGCTTCAACGCGCTGGCCCTGCACGAAGAGGCGAGCCGGATCGCCGAGGCAGGGGGGCATGCGCTCGCCGCCGAGGAGGCGCACTTCGAGGAAATGATCGCGCTCGCCATTGCCGCGCGGCAGTCGATTGCGGCCACGGCAGCGGCGCTGGCGCGGATTGACGTGGCCGCGGGCCTGGCCGAGCGCGCGGCCGAGGGCGGCTGGTGCCCGCCGCAAGTGGTGGACGAGCCCTGCCTTGCGATCACCGGCGGGCGGCACCCGGTGGTCGAGGCGGCGCTGGCGGCCAAGGGTGAGCGGTTCGTCGCCAACGATTGCACCCTGCTGCCCGATGACCGGCTGTGGCTGGTCGGCGGCCCCAACATGGGCGGCAAGAGCACCTTCCTGCGCCAGAACGCGCTGATCGTGCTGCTGGCCCAGGCGGGCAGCTTTGTCCCCGCCGAGGCCGCGCGGGTCGGGCTGGTTGACCGGCTGTTCAGCCGCGTGGGCGCCTCGGACAACCTCGCGCGCGGACGCTCCACCTTCATGGTCGAGATGGTCGAGACCGCCGCGATCCTCGCCCAGGCGAGCGAGCGCAGCTTCGTGATCCTCGACGAGGTCGGGCGCGGCACGTCCACCTACGATGGCCTCGCCCTCGCCTGGGCGGTGGTCGAGGCGGTGCACGGGGTCAACCGCTGCCGCTGCCTTTTCGCCACGCACTATCACGAGCTGGCCCGGCTGGCCGACAGCTGCGAGGCGCTGTCGCTCCACCACGTCCGCGCGCGCGAGTGGAAGGGCGACCTGGTGCTGCTGCACGAGGTGGCGGAAGGCCCGGCGGATCGTTCCTATGGCCTCGCGGTCGCCAAGCTGGCCGGGGTGCCCGCCCCGGTTGTGGCGCGGGCAAAGGCGGTGCTGGAACGGCTGGAAAAGGGCCGGGCCGAAACCGGCGGGCTGGCCGCGGGGCTCGGCGACCTGCCGCTGTTCGCTGCAGCAGCCGAGGCACGGGCCGACCTGGTCGACACGCTGCGCGAACGGCTCAAGGGCCTCGATGTCGATGCACTCAGCCCGCGCGAGGCGCTGGACCTGCTCTATGACCTGAAGCGCGAGGCCGGAGCGGAAGGTTGAGCTGCAGGGTTCCTTAACCTTGTGCCGCTATTGCGTGCGGAATGTTCGGGCCAAGGATCACCACGGTATTCCAGAGCCGCTGGAAAGCGGTGTTCTGGTCGCTGGGCATCCTGGCAACGGCCTATTGCACCGTGCCGATGGCCGATAGCGCGCGCCAGCAGGAAGCGGCCAAGCCGGCTGCCCCGCACAAGTCACCCTGGGCGAAGGATAACTGAGCCATGCAGCAGCTGCTGTTCCGCGATTGGCGTTTCGCCCTGCTCTGGGCCATCGGCCTGACTGCCGGAGTCGCAGCGTTCTTTGCCGAAGGTGGCGGCCACGAAGACCTGGCCAAGAGCGCGGCCGAGATCAGGGCCGCGCGGCAGGTGACCGATAGTTCTGCACCTGCCCCGGCGCCGGTCGCCGCCCCGGCAGAGGCGCCAGCCCCGGTCGCAGAAGAGGATGAAGGCCCCGGCTTTGGCGAGCCGCTGGCCGATACCACCCCGCTCGATCCCACGCCGCCGGATGAAGCGGCTAACGCGGGTTCGCCAGACGCTGCAACTCAACCATGAGGCGGGCCAGGATCGCCGGCTGCTGCCAGCGTTCCACCGCCCGCTCGGCTGCGGCCTGACCCAGTTCGGCCCGCAAGGCCGGATCGTCGGCCAGCTGTTCGATCGCGCGCGCCAGCCCGGCTGCATCGCCGGGATCGACCACCAGCCCGCAGCCATCGACCTCTGCATAAAGCCCGGTTCCGGCCTCGGTCGTCGCCACGACCGGGCGCCCCGATGCCAGCATGTTAGTGAGCTTTGACGGCAGCACCAGGTCGGCCGCTCCGGCAATCTGTGGCAGCAGGTGCAGGTCGGCCATGGCCAGCATGGCCCCCATCCGCTCGGCCGGTTGCAGATCGTGCAGCTGGACATTGCCCAGGCCCGCCGCCCGTTCGGCCAGTGCCGCGCGGTTGGGCCCTTCGCCGCAGATCACGAACATGATGTCATCGCGGTGCGCCAGCAGCCGGGCTGCATCGATCAGGATCTCGATCCCCTGCTTGCGGGCGATGTTGCCCGAATAGAGCGCCACCTTGCGCGCGCCGATGCCCCATTCGGCGCGAACATTCTCGGCCCCGGCCGCGTCCAGCGCGAAGCGGGCATTGGCCCAGTTGCGCAGTTCATAGCAGTGCTCGGCCGCCACGCCCTTTTCGACCAGCTTGGCCATCATCTGCGGGCTGATCGTCGAGACCCGGTCGCCCCGGCGCAGCACCCAGCCCTCGAGCCAGCGGCCCAGGCGCGTACCGATCCCGCGTTGCTCCATCAGCCCTGTGGCAAGCGCCGCCTCGACCTCGAAGTCCTGGACATGGATCCACAGCTTCGCGCCGCACAGGCGGGCGACGATCCAGGCGGTGATCACGCTGAGCAGCGCCGGCGCGACTGTAAAGACCACCTGCGGACGCTGCCGCCAGGCCGCAACCAGCGCGGCGGGCAGGGCGCTGAGCGCGAAGCTGGCGAGGTGCACGATCCGGTTCACCCCGCCGGGTTCGGCCGGGATGTAGTGTGGGCAGCGGACGATCCGCACCCCTGCTTCCTCGCTGCACCGCCAGCCACCCCCGGCATGGGCCGGATCGGGTCGCCACTGCGGGTAATAGGGTTTGCCGACCACGGCGGTCACGCTGTGCCCTTCGCCTGCCAGGGTTTCGGCCAGACCCGCCGAATAGGGGCCGATGCCGACCGGCTCGGGCGCATAGTTGAGCCCCAGCAGCATGATCTTCAGGCCGCTCATTGGTCCAGCCACCGGCTGATCTGCGCCATCCGGCGGGACTGGCGGCGCACCGCCGGATCGGCCAGATCGGCTAGGGTCCGGCGCAGCCGCGATCCGGCCCAGGCCAGGTAGCCGCCATCGCGATCCGAATCGCGGCGCACCGCCGTGCCATCGGCCGTGCGCACTTCACGGCGCAGGCGGCGCACCAGCCCGGTGATGCCCCCCGCCATCACCCCGGCGCTGAGCCGGGTGTCGTGATCCTGCAGCAGCAGCTCGGCCGCGGCATCGAGCAGTTCGGGCGGGGTCTGCGCGGGAGCGCCGGTAAAGTCGATCGCGGCTTCGGGGCAATGCCGCCGGACCAGGTCCAGCACCAGCCGCGCGCCGCTGCTCCAGCCTTCGCGCGCGGCCCTGGCCCAGAACCCGGCCCAGTCGAGCGGGCCGCTGGCCAGCAGCATGGCGATATCGGGCAGCAGGAGCGGGCCACAATCGAGCCGGTGGCTGTAGACCCCGTGAACGACGAGGTGGGCCAGCATGTCTTCCGGGCAGGGGTAAAGCACCCCGTCATTGCCCTGCCGGGCGCGGGCGAACATCCCGGCATCGTCGGGCGCGGGGCTGAAGTGATCGAGCCGACCCGCCGGGAACCAGGCGTGCCAGTGCAGTTCGATCGGGGTGCCGCGCGGCGCGATCAGCGGTGGCGGGCTCTTGTCGACCACCAGCAACTGCTCGATCGGCAGGTCCAGCGGTTCGTTCAGTGGCCAGCCGGCCGCCTGCAGCAGTTCCAGCGCTTCGCGGGCGCGGTCCAGCGGCACCAGCAGGTCCAGATCGCGCAGCGGCCGTTCGGCCGGATGAGGATAGGCGTGCCAGGCCAGCCAGGCGCCCTTCATCGCCAGTGGCTCGATCCCCTGTGCCCGCAGCAGGGCCAGGCAATCGGCAAGGTCGGCCTGGATCGTCAGCGTGGCGAGCGCAGCGGCGCGATAGGCCTGGGCCCACCCGGCGCGGATCGCTTCGGGCACGGCCGGATTGTCGCGCTGGCGGGCGTGAAGCAGCGGTTGCAGGCGTTGCCGGGCAGCGATCCGGTCAAGTTCGGCCCAGTCGGCGCCGCTCAGGTGATCCAGTCCCGCCGGACAGGGCTGCAACAGTGCGAGGATCTGCCGGGCCGTGGCTCCGCCTGCACGCGCCATCGCCGGTCAGTTGCGCTTGGGGACCGAGAATGTGCCCGAAACACGCCCACCGGCGCCGCCACCACGGCCATCGACGCTGGAGACGCCGCTGTTGAGATCGATCACCAGCCGTCCGCCATTGAGCGTATCGCCGCCCCGGCGCAGGGCAACATTGCCCGCCAGGGTGATCACCCGGCGGTTGAAGTCATAGATCGCCACGTCGCCGCGCGCGCTTTCGCTCCCGCGGGTCACATTGACCCCGCCAGTGGCGTCGATCCGCTGGATCTGCAGGCTGCCGGTATCGGTGAAGGCGACGGTGGTGCGTTCGGCGGTCAGGCTGAGGTTGCCCTGGCTGATCCGGACATTGCCGGCCAGCACCACCCGGTCCTGCCGGTCCTGCAGTTCCATGCGGTCGGCCTGGTAGCTGACCGGGGCATCCGTGTTGTGGCCGCCCAGCGCCTGGGCGCCCGACTGGCTCACCGCCATGATCCCAACGGCGCCGATTGCCAGGCCCGTCAGCAGCGAGCGCAGGGCAAGACGGGAAAGCGGAACCTCGGCCATCACGGCATCCTCAGCTTGCCCGGGGTCATCACCAGCCGGGCGTTTCCTTCGAGCGCGATGGTTCGCGCGTTGAGATCGGCTACTAGCCGTTCGGCGGCGAATGTGCCAGCCGGAATGGCCCCGCTGACCCCGCCATCGCCGACCACCCGCTGCCCCTTGAGGTCGATCGCGACATGGGCGGTGGTCATCCGGTAACCGTCGGCGGCGGTGAAGGTGACCGGGCCGGCCACTTCGACCGCTTCACGGTCATAGTCATAGGTTCCGCCTGCGGCGGAGAGCTGCGCCGGGCCATCCGCCATCAGGATCCGCGCCACCAGGCCCTGCATCCGCACGATCGGATCGGCGGCGGAAACCTGGACGGCATCGGCCGCGGTCACGGTGAAGGGCCGGCCCTCGTTGTCCTCGCCCCGGTACATGGCATTGACCACCCGCACCCGCTCACTGGTAACCGCCACCTTGTTGCGATCGAGCAGGAAGCTGATTTCCCCGCGCGGGAACAAGGGGCCGAGGATCATCGCCGCCAGCACCACGCCAACCGCACCCGGCAGCCAGCGCGCCAGGGTGCGAACAAGGCGGTCATGCGATCCCCCCGGCGCGGCCCACTGGCGGCGCGTATCGCGGATCCGGTCGGCGGCTTCGGTCATGCTTGGTGTTCCGCTTTGCGCTCAGGCCTCGTGGCTGAAGATGTCCTTCTCGGCCCAGCCGGCCAGGTCAAGCCGGGCGCGGACAGGCAGGAAATCGAAACAGGCCTGGGCCAGGGCCGTGCGCCCCTCGCGCTCCAGCCGGGCCACCAGGATGGTGTGCATGGCGTGGAGATAGCGCACGTCGGAGGCGGCATATTCCAGCTGCGCCTCGTTCAGGATCGGCCCGCCCCAGTCGCTCGACTGCTGCTGCTTCGACAGCTCCTTGCCCAGCAGTTCGCGCACCAGGTCCTTCAGGCCATGCCGGTCGGTATAAGTGCGCACCAGCTTGCTCGCGATCTTGGTGCAGAACACCGGTGCCGCGGTGACGCCGAGGTAATGCTCAATCGCGGCCAGGTCGAACCGGGCGAAATGATAGAGCTTGAGCCGGCCTGGATCGGCGAGGACCGCCTTGAGATGAGGCGCGGCATAGGGCGAGCCCGGGCTGAAGCGCACCAGGTGCTCATCGCCCGAACCATCGGACAATTGCACCACGCAGAGCCGGTCACGGTGAGTCAGCAGACCCATGGTTTCGGTATCGACGGCAATCGGGCCGGGGCCGAGCACGCCTGCGGGGAGATCTTCTTCGTGGAGATAGACAGCCATATCCCGATGGTGCTTAGGCCGATTGGCGCGGGGATGAAAGCCCCGCAATGGCACGGGCAGGAACGAGGTTTCGGCAATGGCTGGCAGCGATGCGGTTCCGGAAAGTTGGCAGGCGGTGCTGGAACCTGTCCTTGCCAGTCCGAAGTCGCGCAAATTGGGCGGGTTCCTGAAGGCCGAGGAGGCCGCCGGCAAGGCGATCTACCCGCCGCGCGGAACCCGCCTGGCCGCGCTGGAGCTGACCCCGCTCGATGCGGTCAAGGTCGTGATCCTGGGGCAGGACCCCTATCACGGACCGGGTCAGGCCCACGGCCTGTCGTTTTCCGTCCAGGACGGGGTGCGGGTGCCGCCCAGCCTGGTCAACATCTACAAGGAACTGGCTAGCGACCTGGGCTTGGCCGTCCCGCGCCACGGCAACCTGACCAACTGGGCCAGGCAGGGCGTGCTGCTGCTGAATGCCGCCCTCACGGTGGAGGATGGCCAGCCCGCCTCACATCAGGGCCGCGGCTGGGAGGAGATCACCGATGCCGTGGTCGCCGCCGTCGCGGCCAAGGCCGAGCCCTGCGTCTTCCTGCTTTGGGGCAGCCACGCCCAGCGCAAGGCGCAATCTGTGCCGGGGCTGATGAACAGCCATCATCTCGTACTGACGGCCCCGCATCCCAGCCCGCTTTCGGCCCACCGGGGCTTCCTTGGCTGCAAGCATTTCAGCCAGGCCAATGCCTTTCTGGCATCGCAGGGTCGCAGTGCGGTGGACTGGGCGCTCTAGGCCAGCCGCCGCAGCATCGCCTCGGCCAGCATGGGGCCGAAGCCCGGGCCCTGCTCGGGATAAAGATAGGGTTCGATCAGTTCGGCCTCAATTACGGCCAGCTGCCCATCCTCCAGCCGCACCATGTCGATCCGGGCATAGAGCGGGGCCTGGTCGAAGGGCAGCAGGGCCATGACCGCTTCGGCAGCGGCGCGGTCGGCCGGGGCGGGGTCCAGCGGGGTTTCGGTGCCACCATAGAGCGACTGGATGCGATAGTCGCCGCCGGTCGCCTGCTTGAGCAGGGCGTGGCTCAGCGCGCCATCGACGAAGATGAAGCTCAGCTCGCCCTCGCGCTGGATCGCGGGGAGGAAGGGCTGGATCATCGCCGGCTGGTCGATCCGCCAGTCAGCGGGTGGCGGATTGTCGCGGGTGAAGCTGTCCTGGCCGATCGCGCCCGCGCCCACCCGGCGCTTCACCACCACCCGGTCGGTGGCGAAGTGATCGAAGGCGGCATGCACGTCCGCAGGGTCGGCGCGTTCGGGCCAGAGCGTCGGGATCGTTACCGCGCCCCGCTGCGCCAATTCCTTCAGGTAAAGCTTGTCGGCATTCCAGCGCACCACCTCCAGCGGATTGCAGACGATCACCCCGGCGGCTTCCAGTTCGCCCAGCCGGGCCAGGAACTCGTCCTTGGCCTCGGTATAGTCCCAGGGGGTGCCAAGCCAGGCGAGGTCGAACCCGGCCAGCTCGGCCAGCGGTGCGCGCCAGTCAATCTCGGTTACCTCGGCCCGACCCTTGAGGCCATCGCGCAGCGCGCCGATCTGCAGGTCATGCTCGAAGGCATCGGGGCGGCGGGTGGGCGATCCGGGCAGGGTGGCGGGGCAGGCAAGAAAGGCGATCTTCGGCACGGGCAAGCTTTCGTTACGGTCGATTGGCCCTCTTCCATCTGGCGGATCGCCAGACAACACCTATCTGGCGCACAACAGCCGATCCCGGCGGATCGGCCCCGGAGACTGACGATGATCGAACTTCGCCCCTTCGCCTCGCTGGGTGCGGCAAACCACGGCTGGCTGGATGCCCGCCACCACTTTTCCTTCGCGAACTATCACGATCCCGCGCGAGTCCAATGGGGCGCGCTGCGGGTCTGGAACGATGACCGGATCGCGGCGAAGAGCGGCTTTCCGCCGCACCCGCACCAGGACATGGAAATCATCACCTATGTCCGCCAGGGCGCGATTACCCACCAGGACAGCCTGGGCGACAAGGGCCGGACCGAGGCGGGCGATGTCCAGGTGATGAGCGCGGGCACCGGCATCCGCCATGCCGAATACAACCTCGAGGACGAGGAGTGCCGCCTGTTCCAGATCTGGATCATGCCGGATCGCGGCGGCCATGCCCCCAGTTGGGGTACGCGCCCCTTCCCCAAGGACAGCCGTGACGGGCGGTTCGAGGTGCTGGCCTCGGGCCTGCCGGACGATGCCGAGGCGCTGAAAATCAACACCAGCGGGCGGGTCGCCGCGGCCTTCGTCAAGGCGGGGGAGACCGTGCGCTATGACACCGCGCCCGATCGGCACATTTACCTGGTGCCCGCGGCCGGGCGGGTGCGGATCGGCACGGTCGAAGCGGCGGCGCGCGATGGCGTGGCGATCACCGGCGAAAGCCAGATCGAGGTCACCGCGCTGGAAGACGCCGAACTGGTGCTGGTCGATGCGGCCTGATAGCCGGGCGTGATAACTCGGGCCTGATGGGAGAACGGACATGACGAAGCAGATGCTGCCTCTGATCGCGGGGGCGACCATGTTGCTGGCCGGTGCCGCCGCTGGCGCGGACACGCTGGTCGTGGGGAACAAGGGCGAGAACACCGTCAGCTTCATCGATCTGGTCAATGGCCGTGAAGTGGCGCGCGCGCCGTTCGGCCCGGCCCCGCACGAGGTTGCGCTGGCCCCCGATGGTCGCCGGGTCGCGGTGGTGGCTTATGGGGGTGAGGCGATCGCGCTGTTCGACGTTGCCAGCCGCGCCCTGCTAACCACCATCCCCCTGCCGCAAGGCGCGCGGCCTCACGGCATCGTCTGGCACGCCAATGGCCGGATCTATGCCTCGGCCGAGGGGATTGATGCGATGGTCGTGATCGAGCGGCCCGAAGCCGGGCCAGATGCGAAAGTGACCACGATCTCCACCCGTCCCGCCGGAACAGCACCGCGCGCGGGCAGCCACATGGTGGTCGTCGACGCCGGGGCGACCCGCGCCTGGACCGCCAACCTGCGCAGCGGCAGCGTGACGTTGATTGACCTAACCACGGGCCAGCCGCTGCGCGAGGCGATGACCGGTGGCGGGACCGAGGGGATCGCCCTGTCCCCCGATGGCCGCAGCCTGTGGGTGACCGCGCGCGATACCGGTCAGCTGATGCAGCTTGATCCCGACAGCCTGGCTGTGCGGCGCCGCGTGGCCGTGGGCAAGGTGCCGCTGCGAGTGATCCTGAGCCCGGATGGCCGCCATGCCGTGACCAGCAATTACGGCGATGGGACGATCTCGGTTGTCCGCACGGCGAATGCGCGGCTGGTCCAGACGCTGCAAGTGCCGGGCGGCAGCGCCAGCGAGCTGGTGACGCTGCTGTTCTCGGCTAATGGCAAGCGGCTTTACGCGGCGCTGACCCGGACCAACCGCGTGGCCGAATTCAGCTTCCCCGACGGGCGGCTGATCGGCCAGCTGGCGGCGGGCGTGCAGGGCGACGGGCTGGCGATAGCCCCGGTGCAGACCAGGGCAAACCCCAAGCCCTGAGGCCTCAGCGCGGCAGTTCGCTGACGCCCATCAGCGCCTCGTCGACCGCGCGGGCGGCCTGGCGGCCTTCGCGGATCGCCCAGACGACCAGGCTCTGCCCGCGCCGCATGTCGCCGCAGGCAAAGATCTGCGGATCGCTGGTGCGATAGTCGATCACGTTGGCGGCGACATTGCCGCGCCCATCGAGTGCCACTCCGGCCTGATCAAGCAGGCCCTGCTTGCGCGGGCCGACAAAGCCCATGGCCAGCAGGATCAGGTCGGCCTTGAGCACGAATTCGCTGCCCGCCACTTCCTGCATCCGCCCATCGACCCATTCGACCCGGACGCATTCGAGGCCGGTCACGTCGTTTTCCCCGATCACCCGCTTGGCCAGGACCGACCAGTCACGCGCGACGCCTTCCTCGTGGCTGCTCGAGGTGCGCAGCTTGAGTGGCCAGTCGGGCCAGGTCAGCGCCTTGTCTTCCTTTTCGGGCGGCTTGGGCATGATTTCCAGCTGGGTGACCGAAGCGGCGCCCTGGCGGTTGGAAGTCCCCACGCAGTCGCTGCCGGTATCGCCGCCGCCGATCACGATCACGTGCTTGCCAGTGGCGGTCAGGGTGCCGCGCGGGGCAGCGCGCAGTTCATCGTCGCCCGCCACGCGCTTGTTCTGCTGGGTCAGGAATTCCATGGCGAGGCGCACGCCGGGCAGTTCGGCCCCCGGGATTTCCAGTCGCCGCGGGTCTTCCGCGCCGCCCGACAGGACGATCGCGTCGAAGTTTTCCTTCAAGGACTCGATCGAAACGTGGACACCAACCTCGGTCGAGGTGCGGAACTGCACCCCTTCGGCTTCCATCTGGACCAGCCGCCGGTTGATCAGGTGCTTTTCCATCTTGAAGTCGGGGATGCCATAGCGGAGCAGGCCCCCGGCGCGGTCGTTCTTTTCGAACACCGTCACCGAATGTCCGGCACGGGCCAGCTGCTGCGCGGCAGCCAGGCCCGCCGGGCCGGAGCCGACCACTGCCACGGTCTTGCCGGTGCGCTTGGCCGGAACCTGCGGGTGGATCCAGCCGTTCTCCCAGCCCTTGTCGACGATCGCGCATTCGATGCTCTTGATCGTCACCGGCTGGTCGATGATGTTCAGCGTGCAGCTCGCCTCGCACGGGGCGGGACAGATGCGGCCGGTAAACTCGGGGAAGTTGTTGGTCGAATGCAGCACTTCCAGCGCATTCTGCCAGTCCCCTTCATAGACCAGGTGGTTCCAGTCCGGGATGATGTTGTTCACCGGACAACCGTTGTGACAGTAGGGAATGCCGCAGTTCATGCACCGCGAAGCCTGCGCCTTCAGCGCCGGTTCGGGATGCGGGATCACGAATTCCTTGTAATGCTTCAGCCGCTCCTTGGGATCGGCATAGCCACGGTCCTGGCGGTCAAGCTCGAGAAAGCCGGTTTCCTTGCCCATCGTTCCTGTCCTTATTCCGCAGCCACCGAAGCGGCAGCCAGCCGCTCGGCCTCGAGTTGCTTGAGCGCGCGGGCATAGTCCTTCGGCATCACCTTCACGAACTTGCCCAGCGTGACGGTCCAGTCATCCAGCAGGGCGCGGGCGCGCTTGCTGCCGGTGTGGAGATGATGGCGCTCAAGCAGCACGCGCAGGCGCTCGGCATCGTGGCGCAGCATGTCGCCCATGCCGAAATCGTCGACCGAGCGCGGGCGCTGCTGCGGCCGGCCCGCTCCGTCTTCCTCGTCGCGTTCGGCGCTGATCGGCAGCAGGTCGACCTGGGCCCGGTTGCACAGTTGGGCGAACTGCCCGACCTCGTCATAGACATAGGCCACGCCGCCGCTCATCCCCGCGGCAAAGTTGCGCCCGGTCTTGCCGAGCACCACGACCACGCCGCCGGTCATGTACTCGCAGCCGTGATCGCCGGTCCCTTCCACCACTGCGATCGCACCCGAATTACGCACGGCAAAGCGTTCCCCGGCGACGCCGTTTAAATAGGCTTCACCAGCGATCGCGCCATAGAGCACGGTATTGCCGACGATGATGTTCTGGCTGGCATCACGCTCGACATGGGCCGGCTGGCGCACGATGATCCGCCCGCCGGACAGGCCCTTGCCGACATAGTCGTTGGCATCGCCGGTCAGGTCCAGCGTGACCCCATGGGCCAGCCAGGCCCCGAAGCTCTGCCCGGCCACCCCGGTCAGCTTGAGCTTGATGGTGTTGTCGGGCAGGCCGGCATGGCCATAGCGCTTGGCCACTTCGCCCGAGAGCATCGCGCCGACCGTGCGGTTGACGTTGATGACCTTGCGCTCGATCACCACCGGCTGCTGCTTGTCCAGCGCATCGGCGGCAGCCGCAATCAGCTCGTTGTCGAGCGCCTTGTCGAGCCCGTGATCCTGGGTCTGGCTCCAGCCCAGCGAGGGGCTGTCACCCAGCGGCACCTGGTGGAGGATGCGCGACAGGTCGACGCCCTTGGCCTTCCAGTGATCGATCGCCTGCTTCATGTCGAGCCGGTCGACCCGGCCGACCATTTCAGCGACCGTGCGGAAGCCCATCTCGGCCATGATCGCGCGCAGTTCCTCGGCGACGAAGAAGAAGTAGTTGATCACGTGCTCGGGCTGGCCGGTGAAGCGCGCGCGCAGCACCGGGTCCTGCGTTGCCACGCCGACCGGGCAGGTGTTGAGGTGGCACTTGCGCATCATGATGCAGCCGGCCGCGATCAGCGGCGCGGTGGCAAAGCCGAACTCGTCCGCCCCCAGCAGCGCGGCCACGGCCACGTCGCGCCCGGTCCGCAGGCCGCCGTCGGCCTGGACCGCGATGCGGCTGCGCAGGTTGTTGAGGATCAGCGTCTGCTGGGTTTCAGCCAGGCCGATTTCCCAGGGGCTGCCCGCGTGGGTCAGGCTGGTCAGCGGCGAAGCGCCGGTCCCGCCTTCATAGCCCGAGATCGTCACATGGTCGGCGCGGGCCTTGGAAACGCCCGCGGCAACCGTGCCGACGCCGACTTCCGACACCAGCTTGACCGAGATCCGCGCCTTGCCGTTCACGTTCTTGAGGTCGTGGATCAGCTGGGCGAGGTCTTCGATCGAATAGATGTCGTGGTGCGGCGGGGGCGAGATCAGGCCCACGCCCGGGGTGGAGTGGCGGGTCTTGCCGATTACCTTGTCGACCTTGTGGCCGGGCAGCTGGCCGCCCTCGCCGGGCTTGGCGCCTTGGGCCATCTTGATCTGGATGTCGTCCGAATTGACGAGGTATTCGGTGGTCACGCCGAACCGGCCAGAGGCGACCTGCTTGATCGCGGAGCGCAGCGAATCCCCGTTCGGCAGCGGCTTGAACCGGTCCGGTTCCTCGCCGCCCTCGCCGGTGTTCGACTTGCCGCCAATCCGGTTCATGGCAACGGCCAGCGTGGTGTGCGCCTCGCGGCTGATCGAGCCGAAGCTCATCGCCCCGGTGGCAAAGCGCTTCACGATCTCGCTGGCCGGTTCGACCTCGGAAATGTCGAGCGGCTTATCGGCCGGCTTGAGTTCCATCAGCCCGCGGATGGTCAACATCCGGGTCGACTGGTCGTTGATGGTCTGGGCGAACTCGCGATACTTGTCGGGCACGTTGCCGCGCACCGCGTGCTGGAGCGCGGCGATGTTCTGCGCGGTCCAGGCGTGTTCCTCGCCGCGCAGGCGCAGGCCATACATCCCGCCCACGTCGAGCATCGACTTGTAGATCGGGTTGTCACCATAGGCTGCCTGGTGGCGCAGCACGGTTTCCTCGGCCACTTCGGCCAGGCCAATGCCCTCGATCGTCGTGGCCGTGCCGGTGAAGTACTTGTCGATGAACTGGCTCGACAGGCCGACCGCGTCGAAGATCTGCGCGCCGCAGTAGGACTGGTAGGTCGAAATGCCCATCTTGGACATGACCTTGAGGATGCCCTTGCCGACCGCCTTGATGTAGTTCTTCTGCACTTCCTTGGCGGAGAGCGGCAGCTCCTTGCGGACGCGGATGTCCTCCAGCGTCTCGAAGGCGACATAAGGATTGATCGCTTCGGCCCCATAGCCCGCGAGCACGGCGAAGTGATGGACTTCGCGCGCTTCGCCGGTTTCGACGACCAGCCCGGTCTGCATCCGCAGCCCCTGGCGGACCAGGTGGTGGTGCACCGCGGCCGTGGCCAGCAGCGCTGGCATCGGAATCCGGTCAGGCCCCTGGGCGCGGTCGGACAGGATCAGGATGTTCTTGTCCTGCAGCACGGCCTCGGTCGCAGCCCAGCACATTTCCTTGATCGCCATTTCGAGGCCGGCCGCACCGGCGGCGGCATCCCAGGTGATGTCGATCGTCTCGGTGCGGAAGGCGCCATCGAGCGCGGCCTCGACCGAGCGGATCTTGGCAATATCGTCGTTGGTCAGGATCGGCTGGTCGACTTCCAGCCGCTTGTGCGTGCCGGCTTCCATCCCCAACAGGTTGGGGCGGGGGCCGATCATGCTGACCAGGCTCATCACCAGCTCCTCGCGGATCGGGTCGATCGGCGGGTTGGTGACCTGGGCGAAGTTCTGCTTGAAGTAATCGTAGAGCAGGCGCGCGCGGTTCGAGAGCACCGCGATCGGCGTGTCGGTGCCCATCGAGCCGAGCGGATCGTCGGCATTGACGGCCATCGGCTCAAGGAAGCGGGAGAGGTCTTCCTGAGTGTAGCCAAACGCCTGCTGTCGATCGAGCAGGCTGGTGTTTTCCTGGGGCAGGGCAGCCAGTTCCGGCTCGACCACTTCCAGATCCTTGAGCTTGTACTGCGCGGCTTCCAGCCAGTCCTCATAAGGTTCGGCAGCGGCGAGCGAGGCCTTCAGTTCCTCGTCCTCGATGATCCGGCCCTGGTCGAAATCGATCAGCAGCATGCGGCCCGGCTGGAGCCGCCACTTGCGCACGATATTGTCTTCCTTGATCGGCAGGACGCCGCTTTCGGACGCCATGACCACGATATCGTCATCGGTGACAAGGAAGCGCGCCGGACGCAGGCCATTGCGATCGAGCGTCGCGCCGATCTGGCGACCATCGGTAAAAGCCACGGCGGCCGGGCCGTCCCACGGCTCCATCAGCGCGGCGTGATATTCGTAGAAGGCGCGGCGCTTGGCATCCATCAGTGGATTGCCGGCCCAGGCCTCGGGGATCAGCATCATCACCGCGTGGGCCAGGCTGTAGCCACCCGCCAGCAGCAGCTCGAGCGCATTGTCGAGGCAGGCGGTGTCCGACTGGCCGTGCGGGATCAGCGGCCACATCTTGTCGAGGTCCGCGCCCAGCAGCTCGCTTTCCATCGTGCGGCGGCGGGCGTTCATCCAGTTGACGTTGCCGCGCACCGTGTTGATCTCGCCATTGTGGGCGATGAAGCGATAGGGGTGCGCCAGCTTCCAGCTGGGGAAGGTGTTGGTGGAAAAGCGCTGGTGAACCAGGCCCAGCGCCGAAACGCAGTCCGGATCGCGCAGGTCATCGTAGAAGCTGCCAACCTGCGTTGCCAGCAGGAGCCCCTTGTAAACCACCGTGCGGCTGGAGAAGCTGGGCATGTAGAGATCGGCGATCCCCGGCATCCCGTGCTTTTCGGCCAGGGCTGCCAGCGGGTTCTGGGTCTGCTTGCGGATCGCCAGGATCTTGCGCTCGAAGGCGTCCTGGTCGGCGCAGTTGTCGCCGCGGGCGACGAAGCACTGGCGGATCACCGGCATCTGTTCGAGCACGGCCTTGCCCAGGCCATCGGTGGTCACCGGCACGTCGCGCCAGCCGATCAGTCGCTGGCCTTCCTTGGCGATGAACTTTTCAAAGGTGCCGACGATGAATTCGCGGCTGGCCTGGTCCTGGGGCAGGAAGCACATGGCGACCGCGTAATCGCCGGCGGTGGGCAGCTTCAGCCCTTCGCGGTCGGCCCACTTGCGGAACAGCGCATCGGGCGTCTGGATCAGGATGCCGGCGCCATCGCCCAGCAGCGGATCGGCGCCAACGGCGCCACGGTGGTCGAGATTGTGCAGGATCTGCAGCGCCTGGGTTACGATCGCATGGCTTTTGGCGCCCTTGATATGGGCGACAAAACCGACGCCACAGGCGTCGTGCTCATTGCGTGGATCGTAAAGCCCTTGCGGTGCCGGGTATCCCATCGAAATCCCATCCTGTCGTCACCCGGTTGCCGCGATTCGTCACCAGTTGGCCACAAACCCCGGAAATCCGGCAATTAAGCGCAAGAATCCCTGCCGCCAGAGGCAGCGAAAATTGCGCGAGGCTTTCCCATGACGACAGGAAGCTGTTTTTGCAACTGCGAACAAGCCAAGAATCGCTTGGGTGCGGCCAAGCGTGGCTGTGAATAGGATTGCGGTCGGGAAGGGGGAAGGCGGCTCAGGCCGCGCCGCTCATCCGCTGTAGATTGGCCAGCGCGGCGCGCAGCGCGGCCTCGGCGACCTGGGCCTCGATCGCCGGGGCGGCTGGCGCGGCGGAAACCGGCGCGGCCTGGGCCGCATTGGCAGGCGAATCGAACCGGCGAAACGGTGCGGCCGGGCTGGCGGCGAGCTGGCCGGGGAAGATCACCACCGGTTCGATCGGCGCGGCAGCCGGTTCGGGCTCGTCGATCCGGACAAAGCCGGTGCGCGGCGCGGCAGCCCCGAGGTCAAGCAGCGAGCCAAAGGCCTGCTCGGAAGCCGGTGCAGCCTCTTCCTCGGCTGCCTGCTCTTCCGGCTCGGGCGCGAAGGTGGCTGCAGGTACCGGCGCGGCGGTAGCTGGTGCGGGCGGCATGGTCAGATGGCGCGGGCCGAGCAGGCCCAGGCTGCCAAGGTCGGCTTCATCATCGCCAATATCGAAGTCGAGCGGGCGCAGCGCGGCCGGCATGGCCAGGGGTGCAGCCGGAATGGCAGGGGCCGGGGTCGGTTCAAGGAACAGGTTGGCCGAGCCGAACGGCGCTGTCGGCGGGGCCAGATCGACTGGCGGTTCTGCTGGCGCGGCGACTGGTACCGCCTCGGCGGCAGCGGTGGCGGCAGCCTCGGGTTCGGTTGCGCGGGCGGCGGCGTTACGCGCGGCGCGGCGACGGGCCATCGATTCCTGCAGCCGCAGCGCCAGGTCGGTCATCTCAAGGCTGGCTGGGCGGGCCGTGGCAATGGTCTGCGGCGGCGTGACCGGTTCAACCGGCGGTGCAGGCTCGGCGGCGCGCGGCGCCGCAAATGGCGCGAATGCTGGGGGTGCCTCGAATTGCGGCGTGGCAGAGGCAACCGGCTGCGCTGCCTCCCAGTCGAGCGCGACCGGTTGGGCCAGCGGCGCGACGAAGGCACCTAGATCGAGTGGGGCTTCGGTCTCTGACGTGGCCTGGGGCGCGGCAGGTGGCGCGAAGGGGGCCGGGGTTGCAGCCGGGGCAACTGGCGCTTCGGCCAGGATCGGGGGCAGACCACCGGGCAGCGGAGCCATCTCGGGCGGCTGGAACGGGCGTTCCTCGTGCTCGACCGACAGGGGGCGGCGACGGCTGGTCAGGATGCTCTCGCGCTCGGTGGGGGCGTCGAGGCTTTCGCCCAGTTCGTCATGCGCCGAAATCGGGCGACGCGCCTTCGGTTCCGGGGCCGTACTGCGGACGCCGCGCTTGCGCGCAACCGGGGCCGCCTTTGGCCGGGTCATGCGGTGCGCCAGGATCGCGCCGATCACCGCGCCGCAGGCCGCCATGGCCATGGCAATCAGGATCCGGGCGGTGACGCCCAGTGGCGGAGCGGCGGCGGGAATGATCAGGTCGATTCCGCTTTTCAGCACCAGGCTTTCGAACAGGGCGGGACGGATTGCCAGGCTGCCCAGGCCGAACAGTGCGCTGAACCACAGCGCCACCACCGCCGCAAACAGCGGATGACTGGTGATCGGCTTGTTGCCCGCCGATTTGCGTTTGCTCTGTGCCACCCTGTCGATCCCGTCCAGTCCCCTGCGGCCTCCGCCCCCTGTTCAGGCGGCCGCCGCGTTCCGTGAATGCACTGATCGACCTAGCGCGGCTTGGTAAACATCCTGATAACGATGAACATTCGCGGCCCAGTCGTGACGCGCTGCGACATGGGCGCGACCGGCGGCGCGCCGAGCCTCCCACTGGTCGCGATCGGCCAGCAGGCTTGCCAGGGCTGCGGCACAGGCAGCGGGATCATCGGGCGCAAAGAGCGTGCCGGTCACCCCGTCGGTGATCAGTTCGCGGTGCCCGCCCACGTCGGATGCCGCCACCAGCCGCCCCTGGGCCATGGCTTCCAGTGGTTTGAGCGGCGTGACCAGCTCCGTCAGGCGGCTGCGCTTGCGCGGAAAGGCCAGCACGTCGATCAGGGCATAGTAGCGTTCCACTTCGCTGTGCGGGACGCGTCCGGTGAAATGGATCGCGTCCGCCGCGCTGGAGCCCGCCGCTTGCGCGCGCAAAGCCGCACCCATCGGCCCGCCACCTACCAGCAGCAGCTGGGCAGCCGGTTCGCGCGCGATCAGCAGCGGCATGGCGGCGATCAGGTCGTCCAGCCCCTCGTAGTCATAGAAGCTGCCGATGAAGCCGATCACCGGGCCGGGCCGCAGCCCGATCCGGGCGGCCAGTGCCGGATCGGCTTGAGCTGCCGCGCCAAACAGGTCGAGATCGACCCCGTTGGGGCTGAGCGAGATCTTGTCCGCCGCCACGCCGCGCGCGACCAGATCGTCCTTCAGGCCCTGACAGATCGTGACCACGGCATCGGCTCCGGCCACGACATGATCTTCCAGCGCGCGGGTCAGCCGGTACTTCAGGCTGCCTTCGCGGCCATTCCCGTTCGAAACGGCGGCATCCTCCCAGAAGGCGCGAACCTCGTAGACCACCGGAATGCCCAGCCGCTTGCCCGCGATCAGCGCGGCCTTGCCGCACAGCGCGGGCGAATGGGCGTGAAGCAGGTCGGGCCGCCAGTCCCCGGCCAGCGTGACGATCGCATCGGCCAGCAAGTCGATCTCGCGCCATTCCTTGAGGCCAGGCGGGCCAGCGGCGCTGCCACGGGTGCGGTGGAAGGTCAGCCCTTCGGCTTCCTCGCGGTCCGGCCCCGGTGCGACATGACGCGGCCCGGTGATCCCGCGCACTTCCAGCCCCAGCGCCGCCTGCGCGGTCAGGATCGCGCGGGTGCGAAAGGTATAGCCGCTGTGCAGCGGCAGCGAGTGATCGAGGACGTGCAGAACGCGGGTCATGCCCGTTTCCCTAGGGCAGCAAGGCTTAACGGGGCGTCAACTAGGCCCTGCTAGGGCAAGGCCACGATGGTCGACTATTTCGCCCTGGCCCTGTCCCATGGGCTGCTGGCCCTTGCGGGCTGGCGGCTGCTTTTCCGTGACGACCTGGATGGCGATCCCGAACCTGCGGCCGAACGCGAACCCGACCGGGCCGGGGACAAGCCTGCTGCAAAACCCGTCAGGCCAGGGCTGCGCACCCGTGCTTGACCTTGCCATCACCGCCTTCACCCTGGCCTTCCTGACGCTGGGGTTCCGTCGGCCGTTCCTGTGGGTGCTGGCCTATCTCTATATCGATATCCTGACCCCCCAGAAGATCAGCTGGTCGCTGCTGGCATCGCTACCGATCTCGCTGATCGCCTTCCTGCTGGCCTTTGGCGGCTGGCTGTTGCTGGATGACAAGCGCGACACCCGCTTCACCCTGCGCCAGGCGCTGATCGTGGCCCTGCTGGCCTATTGCGGGATCACCACGACCATTGCCGAGTTCCCGGTCGAGGCGGCCGAGAAATGGTCATGGGTCTGGAAGGCGCTGCTTTTCGCGATCTTCCTGCCACTGACCCTGCGCACTCGCCTGCGGTTCGAAGCGGTGGTGACGACCATGGTGCTGACCGTGGGGGCGATTCTCATCTCTGGCGGGATCAAGACCGTGGGTGGCGGCGGCGGCTATGGCCACATGCGCACGCTGGTGGCCGAAAACTCGGGGATCTACGAAGGATCGACCCTGTCGACCGTGGCGATCATGATCATCCCGCTGATCTGGTGGGTAGCGCGCCACACCACGATCTTTCCAAAGGGCAAGCTGGTCACGCTGTTCGCGGTGGCGCTTACTTTCGCGGCGCTGATGATCCCGATCGGCACCCAGACCCGCACCGGCCTGCTCTGCATTGCCCTGCTGGGGGTATTGTCGTTGCGGGCGGTGAAGCACCGCTTTCTCTACCTTGGCGCGGCCGGGGCGCTGGCCCTCGCCGCGATCCCCTTCCTGCCTGACAGCTATACCGAGCGGATGAGTACGATCCGCGAGCATCAGTCCGACCAGTCGGCCTCGACCCGTGTAGCGGTGTGGATGTGGACGCTGGACTATGTCCAGGACCATCCGTTTGGCGGCGGGTTCGATGCCTATCGCGGCAACAGCCTGCTGGTGCCGACGGTGAAGGAGGTCGGGCCGAAGAACAACGTCACCCTGGTCACCGAATACCACGTGGAAAAGGCACGGGCCTATCACTCGGCCTATTTCGAGATGCTGGGCGAACAGGGCTACTTCGGCTTTGCGCTGTGGGCCTGGATCCAGCTGCTCGGCGTATGGCAGATGGAGCGACTGCGGCGACGCTGGAAGGATCGCAAGGGGCCTGACACCGCCTGGATCGCGCCACTGGCCAATGCCCTCCAGCTTTCACAGATCGTCTATTTCCTCGGCGCGGTGTTTATCGGCGTGGCCTTCCAGCCGGTGATGTTCATGATCATCGGTCTGCAATGCGGGCTGTGGTCCTATGCCCGGCGGATCGAAGCGCCGGTGGCGGCACCGGTGATCGGTGCGCGCGCCCAATTGCGGGTGACGGCAGGATGAGCCCGTCCGCCCGGAATGACGGCCCCGGCCATCTTGATGCCCTGACCGGTATTCGCGGCATCGCCGCCTGGGCCGTCGTGTTCTATCACATCCGCCTGTCTTTGACCGGGCTGTTCCCGCCCGAGGCGATCGCGGTGATGGCGCGCGGCTATCTGGCAGTCGATCTGTTCTTCATCCTGTCCGGCTTCGTCATCTGGTACAACTATGCCGAGCGCCTGCGCGATGGTGGCGGGGCCGAGACGCGGCTGTTCCTGTGGCGCCGGATCGCCCGGGTCTGGCCGCTCCACGCTGCGATCCTGCTGGCCATGCTGGCCTTCGTGGCGGTGCTTGCTGCAACCGGGCGCAGCACGGCGGGCTATCCGTTGGGGGAACTGCCGCTGCACCTCCTGCTGGTGCAGAACTGGGGGTTCACGACCGCGCTCAGCTGGAACCATCCCGCCTGGTCGATCAGCACCGAACTGGCGGCCTACCTGGTATTCCCGCTGATCGTGCTGGCGGCGGACTGGCAGCGGGCATCGACCGCGCTGCTGGTCTGCGTCGCGCTGGTCCTGCTGGGGGCGATCCATTTGCTGTTCGCTGCTTACGGCTATACCGCCCTGGGGTACGGGATCGAGCAACTGGGGCTGTGGCGCTGCCTGGCCGCGTTCATGCTGGGCAATATCATGTGCTTGTTATGGCAGCGCTGGCGCAGCGCCGCGTCTGGCGGCCTGCTGGCCGGGCTGGCCTGTCTTGGCGTGATCTGTGCCGGGCTGGGCCTCGGCCTGCCGGAAACGGCCTTTGCCCCGGCGGCCTTCCTGACCGGGCTGCTGGCCCTGGCGCTGGGCCGGGGGTGGCTGGTGCGGCTACTGTCGGCCCGGCCAGTGGTTTATCTGGGCGAGGTTTCCTATTCGACCTATCTGGCGCACTTCTTTCTGTTCATCCTTTGGAAGATCGCCTTCGTTGACGCTTCGCTCCAGCTTGGCTGGGCCGGGCTGGCCGGGTTCCTGATACTGGTGCTGGCGGCCTCGATGGCATTGTATCATGGGCTCGAAAAGCCGGCGCAGCGCTGGCTCAATGCCCGCCCGCCGCGCTGGGCCATGCGCCCGGCCGCCATCGCCGCCGAGTGATTCGCCGCTTCGCACGGGGCGCAGGCCCTTCCATGCCGTAGCGGCAGGCGCAGATGCGTTGCGCAAGGCCGCGCCTTGGGCCATGTAAGCGCCTTTCCAGCTCCAGAGGAGAGGCGCAAATGACCCCGCAGGAACTCGCAGCCAAGACCGGTGAAGTGATCGGCGTGTCGGACTGGTTCGAAGTCAGCCAGGACCGCATCAACAAGTTTGCTGAAGCCACCGGTGACTTCCAGTTCATCCACATCGACGAGGAAAAGGCCAAGCTAACCCCGTTCGGCGGGACGATCGCCCACGGCTTCCTGACCCTGTCGCTGATCCCGGTGCTGGGCGCGATGACTGAAGGCGCGCGCGTCGACGGGATAAAGATGGGCGTCAACTATGGCGGCAACAAGACCCGCTTCATCTCGCCCGTCCGCGCCGGCAAGCGCGTGCGCGCCCACACCAAGCTGCTCGAACTCGTCGAGAAGCGCCCCGGCCAGTGGCAGCAGACCAACGAGATCACCATCGAGATCGAGGGCGAGGACAAGCCGGCCCTGATCTGCGAATGGATCACGCTGTTCTTCGTGTGATCTGCACCCTCCCCGGGGGTCACAACCATTCGACCAAGCAAGGAATTTCCCATGTCTCGTGATGCAGTCATCGTTTCCACCGCCCGTACCCCGCTGACCAAGGCGGCGCGCGGCGCTTTCAACACCACCACCGGTGCAACGCTCGGCGCCTGGTCGATCAAGGCCGCTGTCGAGCGTGCGGGTCTTGCCGGGGCCGAAGTCGATGACGTGATCATGGGCACCGCCGTCCAGCAGGGGTCGACCGGCGGCAACGTTGCGCGCCTCGCCGCGCTGCGTGCCGGCCTGCCGGTGTCGGTCCCGGCCATGACGATCGATCGCCAGTGCTCCTCGGGCCTGATGACCATCGCCACGGCGGCCAAGCAGATCCTGGTCGACAACATGGACATCTGCGTCGCCGGCGGCGTCGAAAGCATCTCCAAGGTGGTCGGCAGCGGCAAGATGTTCGTCGAGCCGGATCGCGAGCTGCTGGAAATGCATCCGCACATCTACATGCCGATGATCGGCACGGCCGAAGTGGTGGCCAAGCGTTATGGCATCACTCGCGAATATCAGGATGAATACTCGCTCCAGTCGCAGCAGCGCACCGCCGCTGCCCAGGCCGCCGGCAAGTTCGACGATGAAATCGTGGCCTGCACCGCCACCATGGCCGTAGTCAACAAGGAGACCAAGGAAGTCTCCTACCAGGAAGTCACCGCCACCAAGGACGATTGCAACCGTCCCGACACCACGCTGGAAGGACTGGCCAGCCTGAAGCCGGTGATGGGCGATGGCGGCGTGATCACCGCGGGCAATGCCAGCCAGCTGTCCGACGGTTCGTCGGCCTGCGTCGTGATGGAAGCCAAGGTTGCCGAAAAGCGCGGCCTGACCCCGCTGGGCCGCTATGTCGGCATGGCTGTGGCCGGTACCGAACCCGATGAAATGGGCATCGGCCCGGTCTTCGCGATCCCCAAGCTGCTCGAGCGCTTCAACCTGAAGATGGACGACATCGGCCTGTGGGAACTGAACGAGGCCTTCGCCGTCCAGGTGCTCTATTGCCGCGACAAGCTGGGCATTCCTGACGAGCTGCTCAACGTCAACGGTGGCTCGATCTCGATCGGCCACCCCTTCGGCATGACCGGTGCGCGCTGCACCGGCCACGCCCTGATCGAAGGCAAGCGCCGCGGCGCCAAGTATGCCGTGGTCACCATGTGCATCGGCGGCGGCCAGGGTGCTGCCGGCCTGTTCGAGGTGTTCTGATGCGGCTGTCGGAGCCTCGCATTGCCCCCGTCGATCTCGATAGGATCGACGACGAGCAGCGCGAGGCTCTGGCCGTCTTTGCCGGGGTCGCGCGGGATGTGACGAAGTCCGAAGGGGCTGTCCTCAACATCTTTCGCACCCTGGTCCACGCGCCCAAGGCGCTGACCGCCTTTCTCGCCTGGGGCGGCTACATTCTCTCGCGCCGCAACAGCCTGGCTGAGCGCGAGCGCGAGCTCGTGATCCTGCGTACCGGGTTCAATTGCGGTTCGGGCTATGAATTCACCCAGCACACCCGCATCGGCCTCGATGCCGGGCTGACCGAGGCAGAGATCGAGGCGATCAAGGCCGGGCCGGACGATCCATCATGGAACGAGGCTGACCGCGCCATGCTGCGCGCGACCGATGATCTCACCCGCGATTTCCACGTTTCCGATGCCAGCTGGGCCGCCCTGTCCTTCCTCAGCCAGAAGCAGCAGATGGATCTGGTGATGACCGTGGGCCAGTATACCCAGGTCTCGATGATGCTGAACAGCTTCGGGGTGCAGCTCGATCCGGGTCAGGAACTCGATCCCGAACTGGACCGCCGGGCCGGGTAAGGCCCGGCTGATCGGCCCTAGCCTCAGGCTGCGACTTTGAGCCGCGGCTTGTCGTGCTGCTTGATCCAGTCTTCCAGCACCGGCGCGATCTGGTTGCGCCACTTGCTGCCGTTGAAGATCCCGTAGTGGCCTACTTCCGGCGCCAGGTGATAGCGCTTGCGGCTCTCGGGCAGGTTGACCGCCAGCTTCAGCGCGGCGCGGGTCTGGCCGATCCCGGAAATGTCGTCGCGCTCACCCTCGACCGCCAGCAGCGCGGTGTCCTTGATCGCGCCCAGGTCCACCCGCTCGCCGCGGTGCATGAATTCACCCTGGGCAAGTGACTGGCGCTGGAACACCTGTTCGATCGTTTGCAGGTAATAATCCGCATCCATGTCGCAGACCGCGCGATACTCGTCATAGAAGGCCTTGGTCGCCTCGGCGCTTTCGCCGTCACCTGCGACCAGGTGCTTGAACATGTGGTAATGGCTCAGCATGTGGTTGCCCAGGTTCATGGACATGAACCCGGCCAGCTGCAGGAAGCCGGGATAGACCCGCCGCCCAGCCCCCGGATACTGCAATGGCACCGTGGCGATGACGGTGTGCTTGAACCATTCGAGCGGGCGCTGCATGGCCAGATCGTTGACCGAGGTCGGCGCCTCGCGCGTGTCGACCGGGCCGCCCATCATAGTCAGGGTCAGCGGGCGGCAAGGGTGCTTGCGCCCGGCCAGCAGGGCAGTGGCCGCCAACGCCGGGACCGAGGGCTGGCACACCGCCAGCATGTGGGCGTTCGGCCCGATGTGCTCAAGGAAGCCGATCAGGTAGTCGATGTAATCGTCCAGATCGAAGCGGCCAGCCTCGAGCGGCACGGTCTTGGCATCGGCCCAGTCGGTGATGAACACTTCGCAATTTTCGACCATGCGGGCGACCGTGCCGCGAAGCAGGGTGGCGAAGTGGCCGCTCATCGGCGCGACGATCAGCAGGCGCGGAGCATCGGCGGGCAGGCCCGGATGGCTGAAGCGCAGCAGGTTGCCGAAGGGGCGGTGCATCACGATCGCCTCGGTCACCGGATAGCTCGTGCCATCGACCTCGACTGACTCGATGTCGAACGCCGGCTTGCCATAGGGGGCCGAGGCATGGGCGAAGACTTCCAGCGCCGAGGCCATGACCGGACCAAGGCCCGAATAGCCGAACGGCAGGGCCGGATTCGACAACAGGTCAGCCCCGACCGAGGCCCAGGTGCTGGCGGCATTCAGCCACGAGCGTTGCAGTTCGTAAGCGGTGTAGAGCAAAGCGACGATCCCCTGCGCGCCGGCCCCGGTTGAATGGATGTCCGGACTGTTAAGGCCAAACTGCTCCCATTCGTTCCATGTTGCAATGCAATATTTCGGTGCAGTCCTTTCGCGCCTGCAAAATAAGTTCGGATTTGCTACTTAAACCTCGCTGCGCTAGGGCCGCAGGCTATGGCTTCCCTACCCGATCAGACTGCCGCTGCCGCCCCCGAACCCAAGCCGGCCCGTTCACTGGGGCCGCTGCGGATGATCTGGCGCGCAGCCTTGGCCTATCCGACGCAGCTGGCCATGGCTGGTCTCGCGCTGATGATCACCGCCGGGGCAACGCTGGCGATCCCGTCGGGCTTCAAGCTGATCATCGACCGGGGCTTTGCCGCCGGGGGCAATCCCGAGGACATCGGGCGCTGGTTCCAGTACCTGCTGCTGATCGTGCTGGCCCTCGCGATCGGCACGGCGCTGCGGTTCTATTTCGTGTCCTGGCTGGGCGAACGGGTGGTGGCCGATATCCGGCTGCAGGTGCAGGCCAACCTGCTGCGCATGGCGCCCGGCTTCTTCGAGGAGAACAGCCCGAACGAGATTTCCAGCCGGATGACGTCCGACACCGCGCTGATCGAGCAGGTGGTCGGCACTACGGTTTCGGTGGCGCTGCGTAACACGATCATGGGCATCGGCGGGGTGGCCTACCTGTTCACCCTGGCCCCTAGGCTGACCCTGGCGCTGGTCATCGCAATTCCGCTGATCGTCCTGCCGATCGTCTGGTTCGGACGGCGGCTGCGCAATGTCTCGCGCTCCAGCCAGGACCGGGTGGCCGATGTCGGCTCGATGGTGGCCGAAGTGCTGGGGGCGATGAAGATCGTCCAGGCCTTCAACCAGGAAGAGCGCGAGGCCGCGCGCTTCGCCAGCGCGGTGGAGGCTACCTTTGCCACCGCCAAGCGCCGCATCCTGCTGCGCGCGGCGATGACGGCGATCATCATCATGCTGGTGTTCGGGGCGATTACCATGCTGATGTGGGAAGGCGCGATCGGGGTCGCCGAAGGCACGATCAGCGGTGGCACCATCGCCGCCTTCGTGCTGACCGGCGGTCTGGTGGCCGGGGCCTTTGGCGCCCTGACCGAGGTCTATGGCGACCTGCTGCGCGGCGCGGGCGCAGCTAGTCGCCTCAACGAATTGCTCAACGAGAAGCCGACCATCGCCATGCCGGCCCGGCCACTCCAGCTCCCCTCGCCGGTGCGCGGCAAGCTGGCCTTCGAGAAGGTCACCTTCCGCTATCCGACCCGGCCCGAGGTTTCGGCCCTGGCCGACTTTTCGCTGACCATCGAACCCGGTGAGACTGTGGCGATCGTCGGCCCTTCGGGTGCGGGCAAGTCCACCCTGTTTCAGCTGGCTGAGCGGTTCTACGATCCCCAGGCCGGCACGGTGAAGCTTGATGGCGTGCCGCTGACCGCGGTCGATCCGGCCACGATCCGCCGCAACATGGCGCTGGTGCCGCAGGAAGGGATCCTGTTCGCCGCCTCGGCCCGCGACAACCTGCGCTATGGCAATTGGGAGGCGGGAGACGCGGCGATCTGGCAGGCCGCCGAAGCCGCCAATGCCGCCGAATTCCTCCGTGAACTGCCCGAGGGGCTGGACACCTACCTGGGCGAGGGCGGGGCGCGCCTTTCGGGTGGGCAGCGCCAGCGCATGGCGATTGCCCGCGCGCTGCTGCGCGATGCGCCGATCCTGCTGCTGGATGAGGCCACTTCGGCCCTCGATGCCGAAAGCGAACGGCTGGTTCAGCAGGCGCTCGACCGGCTGATGGCCAGCCGCACCACGCTGGTGATCGCCCACCGCCTCGCCACGGTGCGCGCGGCCGACCGGATCGTGGTGATGGAGAAGGGCGGCATTGTCGAACAGGGCACCCACGAGGCGCTCAGCCGGGCTGGCGGGCTTTATGCCCGGCTGGCCGCGCTGCAATTCGACGAACCGTCAAGCGAACCCGTCAAATAGCACAAGGTCCGCATTTCCCGCGCGCGCGCAAGACCTTATCAGGCCGTCCCATAGAACATCATATTCGGGGACTTGCCATGAATCTTCGCGCTTCGATCCTGCTTGCCGCCAGCTCGGTGGCCCTGACCTGCGGCACGCCCGCGCTGGCCCAGACCACCGCCGCACCCGCGGCCCAGGCGGCCAAGCCTGCCGCGGACTGGGGCTGGGGCATCCAGACCCCTTACATGGACGTCTCGGTCAAGCCGGGCGACGATTTCAACCGCTACGTCAACGGCAAGTGGCTGGACACCTACGAGATCCCGGCCGATCGCAGCATCTTCGGCTCGTTCGTTGAACTCGCTGACCTGTCCGAAGCTCGGATGAAGGCGATCATCGAGGAAATCGCCAAGGGCCAGCACAAGCCGGGCAGCGACGAGGCGCGGATTGCCGCCGTGTTCAATGCCTACATGAACACCGATGCCATTGAGCAGGCCGGGCTGAAGCCCACCCAGCCGACCCTGAACCGGATCAAGGCCGCCCGCACCACTACCGATCTGGCCAAGCTGTTTGTCATGCCGGGGATCCCTTCGCCCGTCGGCATGGGGGTTTCGCCCGATGCCAAGGACAGCCGAGTCAACGCGCTCTATGCCAGCCAGGCCCAGCTTGGCCTGCCTGACCGCGACTATTACCTGGTCGACAATCCCCGCAACCAGGAGATCGTCACCAAGTACAAGGAATACCTGACCTTCGTGGCGGGCGAACTGGGCTATGGCGATCCGGCCGCAACGGCCAACATGATCTTCGAGCTTGAGAAGAAGATGGCCGCCCAGAACTGGGATCGTGCGCTCGGCCGCAACCGCGACCTGACCTACAACAAGATGCCGGTCGCCGAATTCCTCGCGCTGGCGCCCAACGTTCCGCTGAAGACGGCGATGGATGCGCTGGGCGTGGGCCAGGCCAAGGACATCATCGTCGCGCAGCTGCCGCCGACCAAGGAAGAACTGGAAGCCGCCAAGTATACCCCGGAAATGGCTGCCAAGCTGGGTGGCGGGGTACCGGCGCTGGCCAAGCTGATTGCCAGCGAGCCGATCGAGGCCTGGAAGGCCTGGATGTCGGTGATGTATGTTTCGGGCCGCGCTGCCGTGCTGCCCAAGCGTTTCGACGAAGCGCAGTTCAACTTTTACAACAAGTTCCTGGGCGGCCAGCCCGAACAGCGCCCGCGCTGGAAGCGCGCACTCAGCGCGACCGAGGGCACCCTGGGCGAGCTGACTGGCAAGCTCTATGTCGAACGGCATTTCCCCGCCACCCACAAGGCGGCAATGGACAAGCTGGTCGGCAATCTGCGGACCGCCATGGCCTACAACCTTGAAAACCTGACCTGGATGGGCCCGGAAACCAAGGTTGCTGCCAAGGCCAAGCTTGATGCCTTCTCGCTGAAGATCGGCCATCCGGACAAGTACAAGGACTACAAGGGCCTCAACGTCACCCCGGACAGCGCCTTTGCCAATGCCGAAGCCGCCGCCCGCTGGTTCCAGGCCGACCGCGTCCAGCGGCTGGGCAAGCCGGTGGACCGGACCGAATGGTTCATGACCCCGCAGACGGTGAATGCCTATTACAACCCCTCGGGCAACGAGATCGTGTTCCCGGCCGGCATCCTGCAGCCGCCCTTCTTCGCGCTGAGCGCCGATGATGCGGTGAACTATGGCGCGATCGGTGCGGTGATCGGTCACGAGATCGGCCACGGCTTCGACGACCAGGGTTCGAAGAGCGACGGCGATGGCAACCTGCGCGACTGGTGGACCCCGCAGGACAAGGCCAATTTCGAAAAGCTGACCGGGGCATTGGCCGATCAGTACAGCAAGCTCTGCCCGCTCGACGATGGCAAGACCTGCATCAATGGTCGGCTTTCGCTGGGTGAGAACATTGGCGACGTGGGCGGGTTGAGCCTGGCCTACCGCGCCTACAAGCTCTCGCTTGGCGGCAAGGAGGCTCCGGTGATCGACGGCTTCACCGGCGACCAGCGCTTCTTCATGGCCTGGGCCCAGGTGTGGCGCACCAAGTTCCGCGAAGCCGCGCTGCGCCGCCAGCTGCAGACCGGCCCGCACTCGCCGGGCATGTACCGGATCCTCGGCGTGGTCCGGAACTTCGACGAATGGTACAAGGCCTTCAACGTCCAGCCGGGCGACAAGATGTACCTGCCGCCGGAACAGCGCGTCCGGATCTGGTAAAAACTTGCCATAACCGGCGGGTGCGGCTTGACTTGGCCGCGCCCGCCGCGTTGATCGGCGGGCCATGGACACCATCCTTACCGCCATCCTGCTCGGTATCGTCGAAGGGCTGACCGAGTTCCTGCCGGTCTCCTCGACCGGGCACCTGATCCTGGCGACCGAACTGTTCGGTTATGACCCGGCCACCTGGAAGGTGTTCACCGTGGCGATCCAGCTGGGCGCGGTGCTGGCGGTGGTGGTGCTGTACTGGCGCACGTTCTGGGCCGTTGGGCTCGGCCTGCTCAAATGGCGGCCGGAAAGCGTGGCCTTCGTCCGCAACATCCTGCTGGGGTTCCTGCCAGCCGCGGTGCTGGGCTTCCTGTTCAAGGACCAGATCAACCAGATGTTGGGCAGCCCGCTGGTGGTGGCCTGGGCGCTGTTGCTGGGCGGGATCGCGATCCTGGCGATTGAAAAGGTCGCCAAGCCCGGCCCGGCGAGCGGCGTCTCGCAATTGCCCGCGCGCCAGGCGCTGGGCGTCGGGTTGATCCAGTGCCTCGCCATGGTCCCCGGCGTCAGCCGCAGCGGCGCGACGATCATGGGCGCCCTGGCCATGGGGATCGAGCGACGCACCGCCGCCGAGTTCAGCTTCTTCCTGGCGGTGCCCACCATGATGGGGGCCACCAGCCTGCAATTGTGGGACAATCGGGCGGCGCTGATGGCCGGCACCGGCCCGGTCGGCTGGGCCGAAATCGGCGTGGGCTTCGTCACCGCCTTCGTGGTGGCCCTGGCCGTGGTTCGGGCGCTGGTCGCCTTCGTGAGCCGCGCGGGCTTTGCCCCCTTCGCCTGGTACCGGATCGTGCTGGGGATCTTCGCGATCTGGCTGCTCAGCCGCTAGGCGCTCAGACCGGTTTCGCGCCCGATCCCCGCCCGCCGCGCAGGGCATATTCCTGCGTGCCGCGATGGAGCACGTCGTCGACGTCGATCACCGCCGAATTGGCATAGGTGAATCCGGGGCCGAGCGAGCGGTAGAGCCGGTCGAAATCGCGATCGACGGTGTCGTGATAGAGCTCGCCAAAGCTCTCGATCACGAAATAGGTCGGCTGCAGATCGTCGATCACGTAATCGGTGCGCATCACCCGGTCGACGTTGAGCATGATCCGGTTGGGGCTTTGCGCCTCGACCGAAAAGACCGTCTCGGTCGGGCCGGAGAGGATCCCCGCGCCATAGGCCCGCAGGCCTTCCGCCTCGAGGATCAGCCCGAATTCCACCGTGTACCAGTAGAGCGCGCCCAGCGCCTTCAGCCGGTTATAGCGCATCGCCTTCCACCCGGCGCGGCCATATTCCTGCATGTAGTCGGCAAAGACCGGGTCGGTCAGCATCGGCACGTGGCCGAACACATCGTGGAACACGTCAGGTTCCTGGATGTAGTCGAAGGTCTCGCGCGTGCGGATGAAATTGCCGGCCGGGAAGCGGCGGTTGGCGAGGTGCCAGAAGAACACGTGATCGGGGATCAGCATCGGCACCGGCACCACCGACCAGCCGGTCAGCTTGCCCAGGTCTTCCGACATCCGTGCGAAGTCCGGCACACCCCCCCGGCCAAGGTCCAGCCGGTCGAGCCCGGCCATGAAGGCGCTGGCGGCGCGGCCGGGCAGAACCTGCATCTGCCGGGCGAACAGGTCGTCCCAGATCCCATGCTCTTCGGCCGTATATTGGCGCTGGACCGGTTCGAGCCAGTCCTCGCCGACATGGGCGGGGCGCTGGAGCGGGGCGGTGAACACGTCCGGGCCCGGGTCGGGCAGCCGGGCAAAGTCTTCGGGAGCGAGGGTTGCGGTCTGGGACATAGTTTCGTTTGCAACTTCTAGCAGCGAAGCCTCGTCGCTGCAATTGCCTGCCGCAATTGTGGGGCCTGCGCGCCTTGACTTTCCGGGGCTTCTGGGCCAATGGCCCGCTCCGTGAAGGGCGGCCGCGCGGCCGCCCGCTTGGTTTTTGCGGCTTTCGGGCCGAATCGTTTAGAGAACAGGACGTACGCCATGGCGAAGCCCGCAACCGTCAAGATCCGGCTGGTTTCCACCGCCGATACCGGTTTCTTCTATGTCACCAAGAAGAACCCGCGCAACACCACCGAGAAGATGGTGTTCAAGAAGTACGATCCCGTCGTGCGCAAGCATGTCGAGTTCAAGGAAGCCAAGATCAAGTAAGGTTCAAGGCTTGTTCACGGCGCAGCGGCTAGTCGCCCAGCCATGAATTTGCACTTTACCTTTCGATCGCTTGCAAGTGCCGCCGTTTCGGCGGCGCTTGTCGTTTCTGCCTCTGTCGCAGTACCTGCCGCAGCCCAGGATTCGGCCGATCTGGCCAGTGCGGTGACCGCACTTCGCGCCATCTCCACGATGCGCGCCGATTTCGTCCAGTCCGATCCGAATGGCCAGCAGATCAAGGGCGTGCTGACCCTGAAGCGGCCAGGGCGGATTCGTTTCCAGTACGAAAAAGGCGTGCCGATGCTGATCGTCTCGGACGGCAGCGCGCTGACCTTTGTCGATTACGAAGTTCGCCAGGTCCAGCGCTGGCCGATCCGGAACAGTCCACTGGGCGCGCTGCTCGATCCGAATCGCGATGTCGGCAAGTATGGCCGCGTGATGCCGACCGGCAGCGACCGGATCGTCAGCATCGAGGTGCGCGACAAGGCGCGGCCCGAATATGGCGTGATCACCCTGGTCTTCGTGCGCAAGGCCGGCGTACCGGGCGGGCTGGAACTTTCCAGCTGGGCGGCGCTCGATTCGCAGAAGCGGCGGACCATCGTCACGCTTTCGAATCAGCAATACGGACTGGCCGTCCCCGACAACACCTTCCGCTTCAACGACCCCCGCTCGCCCACTCGTCGATGACCGGAAACGGCCCGGCGCGGAATGTGCGCTGGCTGCGATGAACTGCACCGCGAACCTTGCGATTGTTCATGGGCCAGCAAGCCGCAAGGGCCTAGAACGGTTCTCGACGGCGCGGCCTGAGGCGGGTTTCCCCCCTGTTGCCCAAGCCTCCTGTAAGGGCCGCAACGTCAACAGCGTGACGAACGCACCAAGGAGCCCCCGGTCCAATGCCCCCGGACCGGGGGTTTTCCTTTTCGCTACCAGATCGGCTGATGCCGGGCTGCAAATGGCAGCCGCCTGCGCTTCCGGTGCTCACGACCTTGATGGTCGCTGCGCGCCGGTTCTCCGCATCTACCATTTTCGCTCCGGCCTGAGCCAATCTGGAGCGCGAAAAGCCTTTGCTGGCGATTGTGCACTACCCTTGCCGCCCTGTCGCATCACACCTAAAGCCAGCCCCATGGTTTCGATTGCCACCTGGAACATCAATTCCGTCCGTCTGCGCGCCGATCAGGTGGTGCGGTTCCTGTCCGAACAGGGGCCGGACGTTCTGTGCCTGCAAGAGATCAAGTGTGCCGAACACCTGTTCCCGCACGACGTGTTCGAAGCGGCTGGCTATGCCCACCGGGTGGTCAACGGGCAGAAGGGCTATCACGGCGTTGCTACGGTCAGTCGCATTCCCCTGCGCGAGCTGGACCGGCACGATTGGCAGGCCAATGGCGAGGCGCGGCATATCGGGGTGGAACTGCTTGGCGTCGGGCAAGGGCTGGTGGTCGAGAATGTCTATATCCCCGCCGGAGGAGACATTCCGGACCGCGACCAGAACGCCAAGTTCGGTCAGAAGCTCGACTTCCTGGAGCGGATGACGCACTGGGCGGACAAGCTGGACCGGCCGACTCTGATCGTCGGCGATTTCAACATCGCCCCGCTCGATTGCGACGTTTACGATCACAAGGCGCTGATCAAGGTGGTCAGCCACACGCCGATCGAGATTGAGGAGCTCTACCGCTTCCGCGACGCCCATGGCTGGGTAGATCTGGGCCGCAAGCATATCCCCGCGCCGGAACGCAACTGGACCTGGTGGTCCTATCGCACCTTCTGGCAGGACAAGGATCGCGGCCGCCGGCTCGATCACATGTGGGCTTCGCCCGAGCTTGCCGCCCAGTCGGTCAGCCACCGCTTCGTCGAGGAAACCCGCCGCTGGGAACAGCCGAGTGACCACGTGCCGCTGATCACGGAGTTTGCGCTTTGAGAGCCACCCGCCGTGTTGCCCTGGCGCTTGACGCCTTGCGCCATGGCTGGCCGATCGAGGTCGACGGGGTGCTGCGCCTGCTGCCGGCCGAAACCGGCTTTGCCCCCGGTGCCAGTGCGCCGCGCCTGCTGATTTCCGCAGCGCGCGCCGCCACGCTCAAGCTGGCCAATCAGCGCGAGGCTGCCGTACCCGAAGCCCCGGTGCTGATCCGCGCGGCCGAACCCTTCACGTTGCCCGCCGCGCGCGTGCTGGCCGATCCGGCGGAAGACCTCAACTGGCCCATGAAGGGCCCTTTCGCGGCCGAGCATATCGAGCATGGGCGGGCTGCCGAGACGGCGCTGGCGCTCGCGCGCCTGGCGGGCATCCTGCCGGCTTTCCTGGTCGATCCCGACGGTGCCGGTGAGGCGCAGGCCGTGTCTTCCGGCGATCTCGCAGAGTTCAGCGATCCGCGCCATCTCGCCATCGCTACCCGCGCCCGACTGCCGGTGGCGGCGGCCGAGGATGCGGAGATCGTGGCCTTCCGTTCGGCCGATGACCTGCGCGAACACGTCGCGCTGGTGATCGGCCAGCAGAATGCCGACCGGCCACCGCTGGTGCGGCTCCATTCCGAATGCCTGACCGGCGACATCCTCGGCAGCCTCAAATGCGATTGCGGGCCGCAGCTCGATGCTGCGCTGCGCGCCATGGCGGAGGAAGCCAGGACCGGCGGCTGGGGCGTGCTGCTCTACCTGCGGCAGGAAGGGCGGGGGATCGGTCTCGTCAACAAGCTGCGGGCCTATCAGCTGCAGGACCAGGGGTTCGACACGGTTGATGCCAACAACCGGCTGGGTCTGCCGACCGAGGCGCGCGATTTCCCCGTTGCGGCCCGGATGCTGCATCTGCTGGGCGTCGGCCCGATCCGGCTGATGACCAACAATCCCGCGAAGGTTGAGGCACTATCCGCCGCCGGGGTGACCGTGGGCGAACGCGTGCCCCACCAGCTGCCGCCCAATCCGCACAACGCCCGCTACCTCGATACCAAGCGCGACCGGACCGGGCATATCCTGCTGTGAGCCCGCCAATGATCCGACGCGAAGAGCCGCAGGATCAGGCCGCCATCCATGATCTGGTCCGCCGCGCCTTCGCACCGATGTGGTTCAGCGATGGCAGCGAACCCGATCTGGTTGATGCCTTGCGCGGCGCGGGCGATCTGGTGCTGTCGCTGGTTGCCGTGACCGCAGCTGACGAGATCGGCGGCCATATTGGCTTCAGTCCGGTAACGATCGATGGTGCTGACTGCGGCTGGTTCCAGATGGCGCCGGTCTCGGTCTCGCCCGAGGTTCAGCTGCAGGGGATCGGCTCGGCGCTGATCCGAACGGGGATTGCGGCTTTGCAGGAGCAAGGTGCGCGCGGCGTCGCCGTCGTCGGCAACCCGGCTTATTACGAGCGCTTCGGCTTCGCGATCATTCCCGGCCTCGCTCCCTTGGCCGAGCACGATGCGCAGTTCTTCCGGGCTCAGGTCTTGTCCGGCACAGCGCCGCAGGGCACGTTACGCTACGCTCCCGCATTCGGTTAGCGCCGGTCTTCCACTTTCAACCCCGGTGCCAGGCGGTTTGTGCCGATCTGCACCGGGTCGTCGGTCCAGTTGGCAACGAAGGTGCTGGTGCGGCTGACGCCGGGGGAGAAGCGGGCGTCGTTGCCCTCTATCACCAGCCCGGCGGAGCTGTACTGCTTGCCCTCTGGCGCGACGGTGATGAAGGCGGACCAGTTTTCCTTGTCCGCCCCTTGCACGAACCAGTTGTTCGCGATCCGGCCCGAGGCGCCGCCGGGCAGGTCGATCATGTAATTGGTGCCGCGCCCGGCCGAATCGTCAAAGCTGTTGCCGACGATCTCGACCCGGGCCGAGCGACTTTTCGCATAGTGCCCGCCGCGCCCCTGTTCGAAGCGGCTGCGGGTGACCGAGAGTGCGCCATAATCGCCGATGTAGATCGAATGGGCGCAGCCGCCCGGCCCTTCGCAGGTGCCGAGGCGGGTGAAGGTCGACTTGTCGATGGTGATCGTGCTGGCGGTATCCACCCCCGCCAGAATGCCCTGCTGGCTGTCGCGGAACCAGCTTTGCGATACGGTCAGGTTGCCCTTTTCCAGCCGGATCCCCGCGCCATTGAAATCGGGCACGCGAACATTGGCGAAGACCAGCCCTTCAACGCTGGCCGCCCGGCCGCGCAGGACCAGTGTACCCTTGCCTTCGCAGGCGCCGCCATCGAACACGGCCTGGCCTGGCTGGGTGGCGACGTAGCGGATCTCGCCCGCGCTCTGCACGGCGCAGTCGCGGTAGCGGCCGGGGGCAATGACAATGGTGCCGCTGCCATCGCCGATGGCGTTCACCGCTTCGGCCAACCGGGTAAAGCTCTGCCCGGTCTCGGTCACGATGAATGGCGCATTGCCCTGGGCGCGGGCCGGGGGAAGCGTAAGGGCGGCAAGGGCCACCAGCGTGGTCGCAGCAAGCATGGGGCGGGTGGGGCTATCCATGCGGGCAGGAATAGCACCGGGTTATCAAGCTAGGGTAAAGTCCTTTGCTCCCGTCCCGGATCGGAGCAGGAGCCAACGGGAGTCTTTCACGATCCGCCGGGACCTCGCCATCTCCAGCCACCGCGCGTCTTGGCCGCGTAGAGCGGCATCGGCAGCAGGGCCGTGATGAAGACCCAGGCCATCACGGCGGCCGGTTGGGGCTGCAACAGCCAGACCCCGCTCAGCATTACGGCCATGTGACCGACCAGCAAGGCCCAGCCCTGCCAGGCGATCGGCAGGCCCGCGCCATAGCCCAGCCGCTTGGGTGCAAACCAGGCACCGTCGTTTCGATCTTCACGCATTGTCTTGCTCCTTTGGTGGCCGTCCCCGGCGCGGCGGCTCAGCCGGGGTCAGCTTGATCCCGCGCCGGGCCAGGGCCTCGCGCAGCAGCACTTCCACCTGGGCGTTGACCGAGCGGAAATCGGCCGCTGCGGCCCTTTCCAGCGCCGCGTAGAGCGCCGGATCGAGCCGCAGGGGAAAGGATTTCTTGGGTGGGCCAGCCATGGCTGCAGGTCAGTACAGGCTGCCTGCGTTGACCACCGGCTGGGTATCGCGTTCACCGCACAGCACGACCATCAGGTTCGATACCATGGCCGCCCGGCGCTCGTCGTCGAGATGGACCACGCCCTTCTCGCTCAGCTGGGTCAGTGCCATCTCGACCATGGTCACCGCGCCTTCGACCAGCTTCTTGCGGGCGCTGATCACGGCTTCGGCCTGCTGGCGGCGCAGCATGGCCCCGGCAATCTCGGGGGCATAGGCCAGGTGGGTCAGGCCGCAATCGTCCACTGCGATGCCGGCCACGCGCAGGCGGTGGTTGAGCTCGGCCAGCAGTTCGGCGTTCACCTCGTCGTGGCTGCCGCGCAGGGTCACCTCCTGGTGCTCGATATCGTCATAGGGATAGCGCGAGCCGATCGAGCGGACGGCAGCCTCGATCTGGACTTCGACGAAGGCCTTGTAATCATCGACATCGTACAGCGCCTGGGCCGTGTCGGCCACGCGCCAGACCACGTTGGTGGCGATCTCGATCGGGTTGCCGCGCAGGTCGTTGACCTTGAGCTTTTCCGAAATCTCGTTGTTGGCCCGGACGGAGATCTTGGTCTTGCCCATCCACGGCCAGACCCAACGTAGTCCTTCGCTGCGATCGGTGCCGCGATAGGCCCCGAACAGGGTGATTGCGGCGGCTTGATTGGGCTGGATCATGTAGAAACCGCTGGCCAGGATCACCAGGGCGATCGCCATCAGGCCGGTCGAAACGACAAAGCCGAACACCTCGCTGTCATCCGGCTGGCTGCCGGCAAAGGCGATGATCCGCCAGGCGGTAAGGGTCAGCAATGCCAGGAAGGCGATGAAGATCAGGTATCCGCTGGTGCTCCAGGCGCGCACTTCGCGGCTGGAATTCATGCGCGCATGGGTATCGGACATCGAATTTCCCCTATAAACTGATATCACATTAATATCGTGATTCGGCATAGAGTCAACCGATCGCAAAAAGGGGACTTGAAATCGGAACGAATCACTCTTAAAAACATTCCTGCGGGACCGGGCCCCTCTGGCGCGGCGCACTGGCACCATCCCCCTTCCCAGCCAGGGCGCTTGCGTGATGTCGGACCGCATCGGATGACGCCGATGCCAGGGTCCGGACTCTTGTCCCCCCATCCCAAGATACTGGGCTCCGGCTCGGCGCATCCGATCGAACAGCATCCGTTCGAAAGGGAGCATATGTCATGTCCGATCGTGTATTCCGCTTGATGGAGCGTCACCAGAAGCTCGACGATGCCCTGCGCCTGGCGCAACATCGCCGTGCAGCCGATCCGTTCGAGATCGCGCGCCTCACGAAACTCAAGCTGGCGATCAAGGACCGGATCACGCGCCTGTTGCGCCGCCCGCGGGCTGCTGCATAACGGCAGCGCGATCTTACTACACTCGCGCCGGAGCGGGCTAACCCCTCGCGCCGGCGCCTTGCTTTTTTACAGGGGCTTTAAACGATGGAATTTCTGACCGCAGACTGGCTGGGAACCCCCGTGTGGTTCTGGCTGGCGTTCATCGGCATCGTCATCGCGCTGACCGTCTTCGACCTTGGCATCCTGCACAAGGAAGATCGCGAGATGGGCATCGCCGAATCGCTCAAGCTTTCGGTCTTCTACATTTCGATCGCCCTGGCCTTCGGGGTCTGGGTGTGGATCGAGAAGGGCGCCGATCTGGGGATGAAGTACTATACGGGCTTCTTCATCGAGAAGGCGCTGTCGATCGACAATGTCTTCGTGATCAGCCTGATCTTCACTTTTTTCGCGATCCCGCCGAAGTATCAGTATCGCGCGCTGCTGTGGGGCATTCTGGCAGTGATCGTGCTGCGCGGCATCATGATCGGGCTTGGCGCGGCCCTGGTCGAGCAGGCCTATTGGGTGCTCTACATCTTCGCCGCCTTCCTGATCTTCACAGGGATCAAGATGTTCTTCGCGGGCGATCACGATCCCGATGTCTCGAAGAACCCGGTGGTGCGCTGGATTTCCAGCCATATGCGGGTCACACCGCAGCTGCATGATCAGCACTTCTTCGTGAAGGTGCCGGACGAGAAGACCGGCAAGCTGGTCACCGCCGTGACCCCGCTGTTCGTGGCGCTGGTCGTGATCAACCTTGCAGATCTGGTCTTCGCGGTCGATTCGGTGCCGGCGATCTTCGCGATCACCACCGACACCTTCATCGTCTATACCAGCAACATCATGGCGATCCTGGGCCTGCGGGCGCTGTACTTCGCGCTCTCGGCTATGGTGCACCGCTTCTATTACCTGAAGTATGCGCTGGCTTCGGTGCTGGTGTTCATCGGCTCGAAGATCTTCATCGCCGACTTCGTGATGGGCGGCGAAAAGTTCCCGCCGGTGCTGAGCCTGGGTGTCACTGCGGCGCTGATCGCGGGCGGGGTGTTCTACTCGCTGTGGAAGACCCGCCATGGCGAGGATGCCGCGCCGCACATCCCCCACGACGAGATCCGGCCCTGATCGGCCGCCTCGTCAATACTGGCGGATGACGGCGAGGAACGCCTCGCCATAAGCCGCCAGCTTGCGCGCTCCAACCCCGCCGATCTCGCCCAGCTGGGCCAGGTCGGCGGGGCGGGCCATAGCCATCTCGCGCAGGGTGGCATCGTGAAAGATCACGTAAGGCGGGATGCCCGCCTCTGCTGCCAGATCGCGGCGAAGCGCCCGGAGCGCTTCGAACAGCGGATTGCCGACCGGATTGCTGCCACCTGACTTGTCGCGCCGTGCCTTGCGACCGGTGCGCAGTGGCAGCGCCACCAGCACCGCCGCATCGCCTTTCAGGATCGACCGGGCATCCCCGCCCAGTGCCAGGCCGCCATGCTCGGTCGGAACCAGCGCGCCGCGGGCCTGAAGAGCGCGGACCAGCGGCTTGAGCAGCGCCGCCTCATCCGAACCGACAATCCCGAACACCGACAACTGATCATGGCCACGGGCCAGCACGCGCTCGTCGCTGCTGCCGGTCAGCACCTTCTCGACATGGCCGAAGCCATAGGTCTGGCCCGTGCGATAGACCGCTGACAGCAGCTTGCGGGCCAGTTCGGTGGCATCATGGACGCCCGGCGCATCGAGGCAGTTGTCGCAATTGCCGCAGGCTTGCGGTGGGTCCTCGCCAAAGTGCCGCAACAGCAGCGCGCGTCGGCACCCCGCGGTTTCCACCAGCGCGGCCAGGGCATCGAGCCGGGCCCGTTCGCCCTCGCGCCGCGCCTCTTCCACTTCACCCAGCCGCATCCGGGCGCGGGCAAAGTCTTCCGCTGCCCATAGCATCAGCGCCAACGCGGCGTCCCCGTCGCGCCCCGCGCGGCCGGTTTCCTGGTAATAGCCCTCGATCGACTTGGGGATCCCGGCATGGGCGACGAACCGCACGTCGGGCTTGTCGATCCCCATGCCGAAGGCGACGGTTGCCACCATCACCATGTCCTCGCTGGCGACGAAAGCCGCCTGGTTGGCGGCGCGCACCGCCGGGTCCAGCCCGGCGTGATAGGGCAGCACCGCGCGGCCCGTGGCCGCGGCCAGCTTCTCGGCCAGTTCCTCCACCTTCTTGCGGGTCGGGGCATAGACAATGCCGGGGCCGGGTTGCTCGGCCATCAGGCTTTTCAGCTGCTGCACCGGGCTGTCGCGATGGCGGATCGCATAGCGGATGTTGGGCCGGTCGAACCCGGCGACGATCAGCCCATCGGCGGGGATGCCCAGCTGGGCCAGCACATCGGCGCGGGTATGGGCATCGGCCGTGGCGGTCAGCGCCAGGCGCGGGACATCGGCGAAGGCGTCCATCAGCGGGCGCAAGGCGCGGTAGTCGGGCCGGAAATCGTGGCCCCATTCCGACACGCAATGGGCTTCGTCGATGGCGAAGAGGCTCAGCTCCGCCTTGCCCAGCAGTTCGCGGAAGTGCGGCTGGCTGGCGCGTTCGGGCGCGACATAAAGCAGGTCGAGCTCACCGGCGCGGAACCGGTCGATCGTTGCCTCGCGGTCCAGATCGGCGCTGGTCAGGCTGGCGGCGCGGATGCCATTGGCGCTCGCCGCGCGCAGCTGGTCATGCATCAGCGCGATCAGAGGCGAGATCACCACGCAGGTCCCCGGCAGCATCACCGCGGGCAGCTGATAGGTCAGCGACTTGCCCGCGCCGGTTGGCATTACCGCCAGGGTCGATTGTCCGGCCAGCACGCGGCCCACCACCTGCTCCTGCACCCCGCGAAAGGCGCTGAAACCGAAAGTGCTGTGCAAGTGGTCAAGCAGGGCGTCGCGGGTCACCTGCCCGCGCCTAGCGAACAGGAGCTTCGCCGACCAGCCGCACCTCGAGGGTTTCGAACCGTTTTGGGATTTCCTGTGGGTTGCGCCCGTGTGGATCCTCCATCCAGTCCCGCAGCAGGGCGAGGAAACCGGCGGCCAGCATCGTCGCCATGGCCGACCGTTCGGTCGCATCAAGCAACGGGCACCGGGCCGCGAGGCGCAGTTCGGCAACCCGCCGCAAGGCCCGCTCGCCCTCGCTGAGCATGCGCGGGAAATGCCGATGCCGGGCAAGCCGGTGCGCGCCCTCACCCACAGCGGTGACATGACTGACGATTGCCTCGACGGGCAAGATCCGTTCTCCGGCACCGCGCGAAGCAAGTGCTTCAAGCATGGCGGCAAAACTGCGCGCCATATAGTCGTCCAGGCCCTTGAAATGGGCATAGAAAGTGGAGCGGGCGATTCCGGCCTCGCGCGCCAGGTCTTCCACCCGGATCGCCTCGATGGCCCGCATCCCGCCCAACCGCAGAAAGGCCTCGCCGATGCGGTTGCGGGTGGCCACGGCGCGGCGATCGATCGGCATTATCGGACATGGCCTTGCAATTGTCCGGGAACAGCGGCTGCCCCGGCTCAAAAAGACATCCTAGAACAATGGCATCACCTTGTCTTGCCGGAGAATGTCATGTCCGCCGCCAATCGCACCGCAGGAGGTTGGGCCCTGATCGCTGTGGGCTTGCTGAACGTGCTGGTCTTTTTGATCCACCCCACGCGCGGCGATCATGCACCGCTGATCGGCCCCTGGGGCATCAATGCGATCACGCACACGCTGGGGGTCGGCCTCATGCCGGTGCTGTTGCTGGGCTGCTGGGCTCTGGGCGAATGGCTCGGGCTGGACCGACCGCTGGTCCGGTTTGCGCTATGCTGCAACCTGCTGGCGGTCGTGCTGGTCTGCATCGCCGGGCTGACCAGTGGCTGGATCACGCCGGCTGGCTTTGAACTGAGCGAGGAAGCAGGCAGGCTGGGCGTGGCCCTGAACCGGGCTTGCGATCGCGGCTATGTGGCCTTCATGGGCCTCGCCATGGCCTGCAATGGCCTGGCCTTACCCGCGCGGCACCGCGCACTCAAACTGTTCAGCCCCTTTGCTGGCCTCATGCCGGTGGCATGGGTGCTGAGCGGGGCCTTCAATCCCCATGTCCATGCCATGCTGTTGCTGTCGGCTGGACAGGTGGTCTGGTGGATTGCGGCGGGGCGAGCCCTGCTGGTCAAACCGACCGGACAGTGATGTCCGCCCGATCCTCCACGCCTTCTTCCCGCGCGAACCAGACCGCCTGTTCCCCTCTGTTCGGGTATCAGGAGCGCTGCGGTGAAGAAGGCGGAACCGCCCTTCTGGCCGTGAGGGAGCCTGCTATTTGCGGCCCTTCGATTGCTCCACAACCGCCTCCTCGCGCCGGGAAAAGGCGGAGCGGCCGGTCGGCTCGTCATTCGGTACCGCGCTGGTGAAAAAGACCAGGCCCCGCCCGGTCCGCGGATCCCACCACAGGCCAGAGCGCAGGCCATAGGCCTCGCCCGAATGGCCCAGGCGCAGCGTGGCATCGCCGAACAGGTCGTCCTTGCATCCGTTCGCCCCGCTGCCGATCCGGTGCAGGCCAAGGCCATAGGCGCAGAAGAAGCCGTTGGTTTCACCGTACTCACCGATTCCGCCTTTCCCGGGTCCAGCCTGCCACTGGGCGCGGGTCAGCTCCCGGAATGAGCGGGCGGACAGGAACCCCTTGCCGCCGCGCGCCAGCATCTGGCCGATCCGGGCTAGGTCGTTCATCGCAATGCGCAAGCCGCCCTGCGGGCTGAACAGCGCGCCGTTGGCCCCCGGCCGATAGCGCGACAGATCGCACGAACCGTCCTTGCCAGCCACCACCGGGCAGAGCGGCGGCTGGCCCTTCAAGTCGTCGCGGGCGACTTCGCCGCTGGCGCGATAGAGGATCGCCGCGCGGCGGAAGGCATCGGCCGAACAGCCCGCGCCCCAGTTGAAGCAGGCGTCGAGTTTGAGTGGCTTCAGCACCAGGCGGCTCATCAGCACGTCAAAGCGCTCGCCGGTGACGCGCTCCATCACGCTCGCCACCACCGGGAAATTGATGTTGCTATAGGCAAACCAGCCAAAACCTGGTCCATGTGCGTTGTCCCACATCGCCGGATCGGCCAGCCGCTCGCGCAGGGTCATGTCAGCCGGGATGATGTAGAGCTCGCCCCCGTCAAGCAGGCTGGCCTGATGGCTGAGCAGCTGGCGCAGGGTAATTTGTCTGTCGGGGAACTCGGGATTGCGCAGTGGCCAGCCGAGATAGTCCGAAACGTCGCGGTCGAGGTTGAGTTTCCCCTGATCGACCAGTCGCATCACGCCGAGCGCCGTGACCAGTTTGGAGATCGAGGCGATCCGCACCGGATCGTCCGCTGTCACAGAGCGGCCGGTGGCACGGTCGGCCAGGCCTTCGGCGAGCACGGGCCGGATCGTCTGGCGATCGAACTCGACCGCGACCGTTGCGGGCTGGGCGTATGCGGGGAGCGGCAGCAGGGCGAGCAGCAAGGGGAGGAGGCGCATGCCCCAAGCCTAACCGCTTTGCCGCCGCTGTCGAGCCTCAGTCCAGGTTCGGCCTTAACCAGCGTTCGGTCGTGGCGAGGTCCGTCCCGCGCCGGGCGGCATAGTCTTCTACCTGGTCGCGGCCGATCCGGGCTACGCCGAAGTATTCGCTTTGCGGGTGCGCGAAGTAGAAGCCCGAAACCGCCGCTGTCGGCAGCATGGCGAAGCTTTCGGTCAGGGTCAGCCCGGCATTGGCGGGGGCATCCAGCAGGTCGAACAGGATCGGCTTCAGGCTGTGATCGGGGCAGGCCGGATAGCCGGGGGCCGGGCGGATGCCGCGGTATTCCTCGCGGATCAGCGCCTCGTTGGTCAGCTGCTCGCCCGGCGCATAGCCCCACAGCGTGGTGCGGACGTGCTGGTGCAGCCGCTCGGCAAAGGCCTCGGCAAAGCGGTCGGCGAGGGCCTTCAGCAGGATGTCCGAATAGTCGTCGTGCGCAGCGCGGAACCGTTCGAGGTGCGGTTCGATTCCGTGGATGCCCACGGCAAAGCCGCCGATCCAGTCACCATCGGGATCGATGAAGTCCGCGAGGCAATAGTTCGCCCGGTCGCGGCTCTTGCGGATCTGCTGGCGCAGGAACGGCAGGCGGACGTGGCGTTCTTCCTCGGTCAGGTACAGTTCAACATCGTCGCCATCCCGCGCGCAGGGCCAGAACCCGCAGACGCCCTTGGCGGTCAGCCACTTCTCGCCGACGATCTTCTCCAGCATGGCGATGGCATCGTTGTAGAGCGCGGTCGCACTTTCGCCGACCACCTCGTCATCGAGGATCGCCGGGAAATTGCCGGCCAGTTCCCAGGCACGGAAGAACGGGGTCCAGTCGAAACAGCCGACCAGGTCCGCCAGGTCCCAGTCGTCGAACATGTGCAGTCCGGGCTGTTCGGGCGGCATCGGCTTGTCCGAGAAGTCGGCCCGGAAGGCATTGGCGCGCGCGTCTTCCAGGCTCAGCAGCACGGTCGGCTCCTTGCCGGCGCGCACATCGCGCATGTGCTGGTAATCCGCGGCCGTGCTTTCGACAAAGCCATCGCGCTGGGTATCGGACAGGAGCTGGCTGGCCACGCCTACCGCGCGGCTGGCGTCGAGCACGTGAATCACCGGGCCGGTATAGGCGGGGTCGATCTTCAGCGCGGTGTGGAGCCTGCTGGTGGTCGCCCCGCCGATCAGCAGCGGGATCGACAGGCCGGCCCGCTCCATTTCCTCGGCCACGGTAACCATCTCGTCGAGGCTGGGGGTGATCAGGCCCGACAGGCCGATCATGTCGGCCTTTTCGGCAATCGCCGTCTCGATGATCTTCGACCACGGCACCATTACGCCGAGGTCGATCACCTCGTAGCCATTGCACTGCAGGACCACGCCGACGATGTTCTTGCCGATATCGTGGACGTCGCCCTTCACGGTCGCCATGACGATCCGGCCCTTGGACTGGGCCTCGGTGCCAAGCAGGGTCTTTTCCGCCTCGATGAAGGGGATCAGGTGGGCCACGGCCTTCTTCATCACGCGGGCAGACTTGACCACCTGGGGCAGGAACATCTTGCCCGAACCGAACAGGTCGCCAACCGTGTTCATGCCATCCATCAGCGGGCCTTCGATCACTTCGATCGGGCGACCGCCCTTGGCGAAGATCGCCGCGCGGGCTTCCTCGGTGTCCTCGACGATATGGGCGTCGATGCCCTTGACCAGGGCATGCTCGATCCGGCGGGTCACGTCCCACCCACGCCACTCCTCGGCTTCCTTTTCGGCCTTGGCGTCGGTGCCCTTGAAACTTTCGGCGAGGGTGATCAGGCGTTCGGTGGCGCCGGGATCGCGGTTGAGGATCACGTCCTCGCAAGCTTCGCGCAGCGCCGGGTCGATCGTGTCATAGACGTCTAGTTGCCCGGCATTGACGATCGCCATGTCGAGCCCTGCCGGGATCGCGTGGTAGAGGAAGATCGAATGCATCGCCCGGCGCACCGGCTCGTTGCCACGGAACGAGAACGAGAGGTTCGAAAGCCCGCCGCTGAAGTGCACGTGCGGGCAGCGCTGGCGGATCTCGCGTACGGCCTCGATGAAGTCGACGCCGTAATTGTTGTGCTCCTCGATCCCCGTCGCCACGGCGAAGACGTTGGGATCGAAGATGATGTCCTCGGGCGGAAAACCGATCCCGGTCAGCAGCTTGTAGGCGCGCTCGCAGATTTCGACCTTGCGGTCCTTGGTGTCGGCCTGGCCCTTTTCGTCAAAGGCCATGACGACCACGGCCGCGCCATAGTCCATGCACTTGCGGGCTTGCTCCAGGAACGGCTCCTCGCCTTCCTTCATCGAGATAGAATTGACGATCGGTTTGCCCGAAACACACTTCAAGCCGGCCTCGATCACCTCCCACTTGGAGCTGTCGATCATCACCGGCACGCGGGCGATGTCGGGTTCGGCCGCGATCAGCTTGAGGAAGGTGGTCATGGCATGGACCGCGTCGAGCAGCCCCTCGTCCATGTTGACGTCGATCACCTGGGCGCCGTTCTCGACCTGCTGGCGCGCGACTTCGACCGCCTTGGCATAGTCGCCCGCCAGGATCAGCTTCTTGAAGGCGGCCGAGCCGGTGACGTTGGTGCGCTCGCCGACATTGACGAAACGGGCGGAAGACTGGGCATTCATGAGATCAGGCCGCCATCACGAAGGGTTCAAGGCCAGCCAGCCGCGTCACCGCGTCCAGCTGCGGGATGACGCGCGGGGGCAGGCTCTTGGCTGCCCGGGCAATCGCGGCGATGTGCGCCGGGGTGGAGCCGCAGCAGCCGCCCAGCACGTTGACCTGACCGGCCGCGGCCCATTCCTTGACCAGCGCGGCGGTCTCTTCCGGCAGCTCGTCGTACTGGCCCAGCTCGTTGGGCAGGCCGGCGTTGGGATAGACCATGATCGCGGCGTCGGCGATTGCGCTCAGCGCGCGGACGTGCGGGCGCAGCTGGGTCGCGCCGAACGAGCAGTTGAGCCCGATGGTCAGCGGCCGGGCATGGCGCACGGCATACCAGAACGCCTCGACCGTATGGCCCGAGAGGTTGCGGCCCGACAGGTCGGTCAGCGTCATCGACAGCATGATCGGCACTTCGCGGCCCAAATCGCGCTCCACCTCGCGGACGGCCATGATCCCGGCCTTGGCATTGAGCGTGTCGAACACCGTCTCGATCAGGATGAAATCGGCGCCGCCCTCGACCAGGGCGGCAGCCTGTTCGCGATAGACATCGACCAGCTCGTCCCAGCCGATCTCGCGGAAGCCTGGATCATTCACATCGGGCGAGAGCGACAGGGTCTTGTTGGTCGGCCCGATGGCGCCGGCAACGAAGCGCGGGCGACCATCGGTGGCGAACTCGTCGGCCACGCGGCGGGCGAGGCGGGCGCTCTCGACGTTGATTTCGCGCACGAGATGCTCGGCGCCATAATCGGCCTGGCTGATCCGGTTGGCGGAGAAGGTGTTGGTTTCGGCAATATCGGCCCCGGCCTCGAAATAGGCGCGGTGGATTGCCTCGGGCACGTCTGGCCGGGTGATCGCCAGGATATCGTTATTGCCCTTCTGGTCCTTGGAGAGGCCCAGCGAACCGGCATAGTCGGCCTCGGTCAGCTTGCGCTGCTGGATTTCGGTTCCGAAGGCCCCGTCGATGATCAGGATGCGCTTGGCCGCCTCGGCCAGGAACTGTTCGCGCGGGGTCATGTGGTTGTCTCCGGACGCAGGCCGAGCAGGTGGCAGATCGCATAGGACAGCTCGGCGCGGTTGAGGGTGTAGAAGTGGAAATTGCGCACGCCGCCCGCATAGAGCCGGCGGCAGAATTCGGCGGCGACAGTGGCGGCGACCAGTTGCCGGGCGGCGGGCTTTTCATCCAGCCCTTCGAACAGGTGGCCGAGCCAGTCCGGCACGGCAGTGCCGGTCATCCCGCTCATCCGCTGTATCGCGGCGAAATTGGTCACCGGCATGATCCCCGGCACGATCTCGGCATCGATCCCGGCCGCGAGGCAGGCATCCTGAAAGCGGAAGAAGGTATCGGGTTCGAAGAAGAACTGGGTGATCGCGCGGCTGGCCCCGGCATCGAGCTTACGCTTCAGGTTGTCGAGATCGGCCGCCGGACTGGCGGCATCGGGATGCGTTTCGGGATAGGCGCTGACCGACAGTTCGAAGGGGTGCTGCTGTCTGAGGCCTGCGACCAGCTCCACCGCATTGGCATAGCCCTGGGTGTGCGGCTCGAACCGGGCCGCGCCGCCCGGCGGATCCCCGCGCAGGGCAACGATGTGGCGCACCCCGGCCTGCCAATAGGCATCGGCGATCTCGGCGATCTCGTCCCTGGTGGCATCGACGCAGGTCAGGTGCGCTGCGGCGGGAATACCGGTTTCGCGCACGATCCGGGCGACGGTGTTGTGCGTGCGCTCGCGGGTGGTGCCGCCCGCGCCATAAGTGACCGACACGAACCGCGGCGTCAGCGGGGCGAGGGTCACGATCGACTCCCACAGCGTCTCTTCCATCTTCTCCGTCTTGGGCGGGAAGAATTCGAACGAGACGCCGATGTCCCCGGGCAGCCCGGCAAACAGCGGCGAGGCGTGGGCGCGGCGGGCTTCGCTGTCCAGGTTCATCGGGTAGTGGCCTTTGTTGGTGTAGTGGCGGGCGTGACGATCCGCCGGGCGGTCCAGATCTTCACGGTCAAAGGTTGGCCAGGCAGCGCAATCGGCGCGGCGGGCACGAATCCGGCATCGCTGAGCAGGCCGAGCATCTGTTCATCGGTAAAGCCAAGGCGCGCATGGGCGTGGGCCGTGCGCAGCTCTTCGCGGTCGTGCGCGGCAAAATCGACGACCGCCAGCGTGCCGCCGGGCCGGGTTACCCGGGCGGCTTCGGCCAGCACGATCTCGGGGGCCTGGGCATAGTGCAGCACCTGGTGGAACAGCACCGTGTCAAAGCTGGCCTCGGCAAAGGGCAGGGCGGCGAAATCGCCCTGGACCAGGTCAAACGAATCGGCCGGGCGGTGCTGCAGGCGGGCGCGGGCAATGCGAAGCATTTCCGGGCTATTGTCGAGCCCGGTCACATGTTCGGCATTGGGCGCGAACAGTTCGGCCATCCGCCCGGTGCCGGTGCCGACGTCAAGCAGGTGACCCAGCGGAGCCGGGCCCAATGCGCCGGCCAGCGCCGCTTCAACCGGGCCATCGGGGCAATGCAGGCTGCGCAGCGTGTCCCATTCGGCAGCATGGCGGGCGAAATAGCTGGCCGCACTGGCCTCGCGCGAAGCGCGGATCGCGGCGAGGTGGCGGCGATCCTCCTGGCAGCGCGCGGCAAAGGCGGCATCGCCTTCCTCGGCCACGGTCAGCAGGCGAGCGGCGGCGGCCCCCAGCGGCGGGGCGCGATCCTCACCAATCGCACTGCGCAGGAATACCCACGACCCTTCCTTGCGCCGCTCGGCCAGGCCCGCATCGCACAGAATCCGCACGTGGCGCGAAACGCGCGGCTGGCTTTGGCCGAGCACCTGTGCCAATTCCCCCACGGCCAGTTCCATATGCGCCAGCAGGCGCATGATCCGTAGCCGCGTGGGGTCAGCCAGCGCGCGAAGGGTGGGGTCGATCCGCATTGCAGGGATCATATAAAGAAATCTTTATATCTGTTCAACCACGCATTCGCACCCGGTTGGCAGCTTGGCCTGGCTGGGTTAGAACCCGCTCAGAACCGTTATGGCCCACTGCGGGTCACCAGCTGAGAGTTATGCCCATGAAGAAGATTGCCTGTGTCGCCCTTGTCTCCGCCAGCCTGGCGCTTGCCGCCTGCGGCAGCTCGGACAGCGCCAACGAGGCCGCTTCGCCCGACAACGTCGAAATGCCGGCCGAGGAAGCGGTCAGCGATCTCGATCCGGCCGCGACGCCCGCCACCGATGCCGAGGCGACGGCCACCACTGCTCCGGATGCCGCGGCCAGCGATGCCGCTGCACCTGCTGCCGCGCCTGCTGCGGCCCCGGCTGCTGGTGGCAGCGCCCCTGCCACCCCTGCCGCCAAGCAGTAACCGGGCCAGATGCGACCGGTCCTGGCCTGGGGTCTGGCCGCGCTGGCGCTGGGCGCCTGCGGCAAGGCCGACAATGCTCCGGGCCCGGGCGGCGTCAGCGTGGGGGAGGCGCGCGCGCTCGATGAAGCGGCGCAGATGCTCGATGCCGAGCGGTTGCCGCCTGCAGCGACACCCGTACCGCCGCCGCCAGCTGCGAAGAATTAGTCGAGCGAAACCCGACCGCGCCCGGCCTTTACCTCGCCGCGCCGCTTCTTCGTGGCTAGCCGCGCGGTCTTGCCGACGCGGTTGAGGCGGCTTTTCGCGCGCTTTTCGGGCAGCTTGAAAGCTTCCTCGATCAGCTCGGCCATCCGGTCGCGCGCGTCCTGGCGGTTGGCCTCCTGGGTGCGGAACCGCTGGGCGGTGAGCAGCAGTTCGCCCTTGGCGGTCATCCGGCTGCCGGCCAGCTGGCGCAGGCGCTTGAACACCTCCTCGGGCAGGCGCAGCGCATAAACGTTGAGCCGCAGCTGCACGGCAGTCGCTACCTTGTTGACGTTCTGGCCGCCCGGACCGGACGCGGCCATGAAGCTCTCGGTGACGAGGCTTAGCGCGCGGACGATCGTGTCATGCGCCGAGATCGTCATCGCGGAAACCCAGCGTCTGGAAATAGTCCGGCATCGGCGCCACGGCATGGACCGGCGGCTTGCCTTCGCGCTGCACGGTGAGCGAGCGGGCGTGGAGGATCGTCCAGGGCGCCTCGACCTTGCCCGCACCGTAAACCGGGTCGCCGAACAACGGATGACCCAGGCCGGCCAGGGCATGGACGCGGATCTGGTGGGTGCGGCCCGTTTCCGGGCGAAACTCGACCAGCGTCAGCCCGTTGCGCTCGGCCAGCTTGCGCCAATGGGTGATTGCGGGCTTGCCCTTCTTCGCGGGGATCATCCGCCAGCCCTTTTCGGCGCTGCTGATCTTGGTGAGCGCCAGCTCGATCGTGCCCACCTCGCCCGCGACCGGGCCGGCGACCATGCCGAGGTAGACCTTGTCCACCTGCCGCGCTTCGAAGGCGGCGTTGAAGCGCTTCAAAGCCTTGGGATTACGAGCGAAAAGCAGGCAGCCCGAGGTATCGGTATCGATCCGATGGACCGGAACGGGCGAGCGGGCAAAGCCCAGGCGCAGTTCGCTGGCCCGGTCTTCCAGGCTGGGGCCACCGGCGCGGGGGCGCTCGATCGGGAGGCCTGCGGGCTTGTCGATCACCAGCGCCTCGCCGTCTTCGAACAGGATCGGAATGTCGGTCATGCCAGGGCCTTTGCGATGCGATTGAGGGCTTCGGCGAGGCGCGCCTCGTCGGTGGCGAAGCTGATCCGGAAGCCGAAGTCGCCGCCAAAGGCCGAGGCCGCGACCACTGCTACACCGTGCTCAAGCAGGTACATGCATAGCACTTCATCGTCACCAAAGCGTGCCTTCAGGGCACCTGCGTCCACCATGCAATAGAAGGCACCGTCCGGAACGGGCGTGTAGAGCCCCGGCACGGCATTGATCGCGGCCACGCAGCGGTCGCGCCGAGAACGGAAGCGTTCGCGCCAGTCGGCGAGGAAGCCTTGCGGCCCTTCGAAGGCGGCCACGGCGGCAGCCTGGCTGAGCGAGGCGGGGTTGCCCGAGGAATGCGATTGCAGCCGCCCCATCGCCTCGACCAGCCAGGCCGGCCCGGTGGCCACCCCGATCCTGAGGCCGGTCATGGCATGGCTCTTCGAAACGCCAGAGACGGTCAGTACCCGCTCGGCCAGCTCAGGGCAGACCGCCGCCAGGGTGGCATGGTTGCCGGGGCCATAGCGCAGCGGGGCATAGATATCGTCGCTCAGCACCAGCACCTGGGGATGGCGGGCGAGCACTTCGCCCAGCGCCGCCAGCTCCTCCGCCGGATAGACCGCGCCGGTCGGGTTGCCGGGACTATTGAGCAGCAGCCAGCGGGTGGCCGGCGTGATCGCCGCTTCCAGCAGGTCGGCGGTGATCCGAAAGCCGCCGGCCGCGGTGGTCGGCATAGGCACCACGGTCGCCCCGGCAAAGCGGACGATCTCGGGATAGCTGACCCACCACGGCGCCGGGATCAGCACTTCGTGGCCGGGATCGAGCGTGGCGAGCAGGGCATGGAAGATCGCCTGCTTGCCCCCGGCGCTGACGATCACGCGTTCGGCGGGCACGTCCAGCCCCAGGTCGCGCTTGAAATGGAGCGCGGCGGCGGCGCGCAGCCGGGCCGTGCCGGAAACCGGTGTGTACTTCGTATCGCCCGCGTCGAGCGCCGCGCGCACGGCATCGGCCACGTGCGGGGGCATGGCGAAATCGGGTTCGCCGACCGATAGCGAGATGATGTCGCGCCCCTCGGCGCGCAGCTGGGCGGCCCGGTCGGTCATGGCCGTGGTGCGCGATGCGGCGATGCGGGAAAGTGCGGCGGAAATCACGCCAGCAGCCGCGCCGGCACCAGCCCGCGCACCGCGTTGCCGATCAGGAAGCCTTCGCTAAGATCCTCCAGCCGCAGTTCGGCTTCCACCGCGCGGCCGCTGTCGAGCAGCGAGCGGCGCAGCACGCCGGGCAGCAGGCCCAGCCGCGCGGGCGGGGTCAGCAGCCGTCCATCGCGCTCGACAAACAGGTTGGTAATGCAGCCTTCGGTCAGCAGGCCGTCGTCGCGCAGGAACAGCGCTTCGTTCGCTCCGGCTTCGTGCGCGGCGGCGAGGCCGGCCTCGTAGAAATCGCGGTCAGTGGTCTTGTGCCGCAGCCGCCAGTCGCCACTATCGACCGGCAGGCGCATTACCGCGCAGACCGCCGGTGCCGGGAAGGGCGCGGGCAGGGGGGCGATTTCCAGCGCATAAGCTCCGCTGCGTGCGGTCATCAGCCGGACCTTGGCGGGGCCTTCCGCCTCGAAACACAGCGCCTGGATCGCGTTGCGCACCGCATGGCGATCGAAGGCGAAGCCCAGTTCGGCGGCGCTGGCCTTGATCCGTTCAAGGTGCAGCTCGAGCAGGGGAATGCCCTCCTCGGGCGAGAAGGCCATGGTCTCGATCAGGTCGAACTGGGCGGCAGAGCCTGGACCGGTCGAACTGCGCACGAAACCTCCCTTCAACAGGCACTCGCGCCATTCGCCCAGTGCCTCGGAATCCGCGACGATCGCTGATCCCACTCCCAGCACGGCCCGCCCCTGGCCATTTTCGCCCGGGGTCAGCCGCAAGGTGCGGATTGCCACATTGAAGGCCGCATCGGAAGAGCCATCGCTGCCGGCCGCGTCGATCCGGCCGATCGCTCCGCAATAGGGGCCGCGCGGGTCGCGCTCCACTTCGCTGATCAGTTCCATCGCCCGGATCTTGGGCGCACCGGTGATCGAGCCGCAGGGAAACAACGCGCGGATCATGTCGACCGCGCTCTTGCCGGGCTGCAGGCGGGCGCGCACCGTCGTCACCATCTGGTGGACCGTGGGATAGCTTTCGACTGCAAAGGGCCACTCCACGCGCACCGATCCCGCTTCGGCCACGCGGCTGAGGTCATTGCGTAGCAGGTCGACGATCATCAGGTTCTCGGCCCGGTCCTTGACCGATCCGGCCAGTTCGGCGGCGAGTGCGGCGTCCGCCTCGGCATCGCGGCCACGCGGCCTGGTGCCCTTCATCGGCTTGACCATCGCCGCGCCGCCGCGCTCGGCAAAGAACAGCTCGGGCGAAAAGCTCAGCAGCCAGTGCGAGCCATCGAACACCACCCCGCCATAGCCCGCCCCCGCCGCTGGGCGCAGCGCAGCGTAAAGCGCCAGCGGATCGCCGCGCCAGGATCCGGTCAGCGGAAAGGTCAGGTTGGCCTGATAGATGTCGCCTGCGGAAATGGCTTCCTGCAAGGCGGCAAAGGCGGCCTCGTATTCGCCCAGGCTGATCGCGGGGACCAATGGCCCGATGGCAGCCGAACCTTTTCCGCCCGCTTCGGCCAGCCAGCCGGGAACGGCCTCGGCAGCAAGCTCGGTATATCCGGCAAAGGCCCCGAACCACAGCAGCGGCCCGTCGCTGCCACAGCGTGTGGCGGCCAGCGGGGCGAGCCGTTCCTCCAGGCAGAGGCCCAATTCATAGGCCATGTACCCGGCCAGGTGATGGCCGCTGCGGCGCAGCGCCTCGATCCGGGCCAGCGCCGGTTCGACTTCGTCCGGGCGGCGGGCGATCACCAGTTCCACCGGGTCGCGATAGAGCCGCGCCGGGCTGGCCCCAACTGGTCTGGCATCGTCAAGCAGGATAAACGGCGCGGTCATGCGGCGGCGCTTCTAGCGGCGCGCGCGGCGAAGCGCAAAAAGTCCCTCGCGCAAGGGCTTGCCCGGCTCTATCACCCTGACAGGAATCGGTTTTCGGGTGGGAGCGGACATGAGCAGCATTTTCCTGGGCGCGACGGAGCAGGGCCAGCGGCAGGAGCTGCTGCTCGGCCGGGCCAACCGCCATGGCCTGATCGCCGGGGCGACGGGCACGGGCAAGACGGTAACGCTCCAGACCATTGCCGAACAGTTCTCGGCCGCCGGGGTGCCGGTCTTCATGGCCGACGTGAAGGGTGACCTTGCCGGGATCGCCATGGCCGGCAGCCCCGACTTCAAGCATGCCGACAAGCTGGAGGCGCGCGCCGCCGAAATCGGCATTGCCGACTATGCCTATCGCGACAACCCGGCGGTGTTCTGGGATCTTTACGGCGAGCAGGGCCACCCGATCCGCACCACCATTTCGGAAATGGGGCCGCTGCTGCTCAGCCGCCTGATGGGGCTGAACGAGACCCAGGAAGGCGTGCTGCAGATCGCCTTCAAGTGGGCGGATGACAACGGCCTGCTGCTGCTCGACATCGGTGACCTGCAGCAGGTGCTGATCGCCTGCGCTGAGAACGCCAGCGACCTTGCCACCACCTATGGCAACATTTCCAAGGCCTCGGTCGGCACGATCCAGCGGCAATTGCTCGCCTTCGAAAGCCAGGGTGCGGACCGGTTCTTTGGCGAACCGGCGTTCGAGATCAACGACTTCATCCGCATCGACGAAAGCGGCAAGGGCATCGTCAACGTGCTCGCCGCCGACCGGCTGATGCAGAGCCCCAAGCTCTATGCCACGTTCCTCTTGTGGCTGCTGTCCGAACTGTTCGAGGCGCTGCCCGAAGTGGGCGATCCGGAAAAACCCAAGCTGGTGTTCTTCTTCGACGAGGCCCACCTGCTGTTCGACGATGCCCCCAAGGCGCTGTTCGACAAGGTGGAACAGGTCGTCCGGCTGATCCGCTCCAAGGGCGTGGGCGTGTTCTTCGTGACGCAGAACCCGATCGACATTCCCGAAAAGATCGCCGGGCAGCTGGGCAACCGGGTGCAGCACGCGCTGCGCGCCTTTACCCCGCGCGACCAGAAGGCGATCAAGGCGGCGGCGGAAACCTTCCGGATCAACCCCGACCTCGATGTTGAGACCGCGATTACCGAACTGAAGGTCGGCGAGGCGCTGGTTTCGACCCTCGACGAGGATGGCGCGCCGACGATTGTCCAGCGCACGCTGATCGCGCCGCCGCGCTCGCGCCTGGGCCCGGTCAGCCCCAAGGAGCGGGCGATCATCCAGTCGATCAGCCCCTTCGACGGCAAGTATGACCAGGCGGTCGACCGCCACAGCGCCGAGGACGTGCTGGCCCAGAAGGCGGCCGATGCGGTCGAGGCGGCGCAGGTGGTCGAGCAGCAGGGCGAGGAAGCCCAGCGCGCCCAGCCGCGCAAGACCACCTCGATGTGGGAAAAGGCCGGCAAGGCCGCCTTCGGCGCGGCGGCATCGTCGGCCGGCACGATGATTGCGCGACAGATGACCGGGCGCAAGTCCGGCGGATCGCCCGTCGCCTCGGCCGCCAGCGCGGCGGCCGGAGCGATCGGCACGGCGCTGGGCGGACAGATGCTGGGCCGCTTCGCCCGCGGCCTGCTGGGTGGCTTGCTGCGTTGATTCCAATCAAGGCGCAGAGGCGCAGCCGGGGTTAGCCAATCCGCACAAGCAAGTGTGGAGGGTGGTGCCATGGGCTGGAAGTCGGGTTCGCGATCGTTGCTGCGGTTGATCGGGGCGTGCCTCGCTCTGGTGGCAATCTGCGCCCAGCCGGCCCGTGCCAAGGACAGCGACTGGGATTACGAGTGGATCTGGTACACGCCACGGCCATCGACTGACGTCAATGAGGCGGCCAAGGTGCTGACCAACCTCCAGCCGTTCTTTTCGAACTATGGCGGGATGAAGATCGACCGGATGGTGATCACCCGCGCTGGCCTCGCCATCCACGCCTCGCAGACCACGGTCCAGCAGCAGAGCCAGTATGTGCCATCCTATGGCGGATCGTGGGTGGGGAACACCTATGTCCCCTATTATGGCGGTTCGACCGTGACGCAGCAGGTGCCGGTTACCTCCGAGGCACAGTCCTTCGTCTCCTATCCCGACCTCTTCCGGATCGAAATTCTGCGCTTCCCGAAGCTGCGGTTTGGCTGGGGCGTCCATTTCCTTCACCGAGATACGTCGAAGAACGTTACCCTGCGCACCAGCGACGAAGGCCTGGCCCGGCAATTCGCAGATGCCGCTTTTACCCTGGCTTCAAGCGCCAATACGAAGCTGATTGCGGACCTCGATTTCCTGGGGCTGGCCGGTAACTGGGACGATGCCAAGGCAGCGAAGAAGGCGCGCTGGGCAGGAGTGAAGGGGTTTTACCTGACCGGCCTGGCAACCAGTGGTCCGGCCGCGAAGGCGGGTCTTCAGGTTGGCGATATCCTGTTCGAAAGCAATGGCAAACCGTTGTCGAGCGAGAGCCGGCTCTACAGTTACTCTGACGAAAACGTGCTGAACGATCTCGAACTGGTCTTCGACCTCAAGGTGTTTCGCAACAAGCAGGAAATGCCGGTGCGGCTGGTCACGGCGAACGCTCGGCTGCGCCACTGGTTGACGCTCAAGCCACCGCGCCTTGGCGTCAACCAGCGTGACCCGAGCGCGGAGGAACTGGCCAGGCAGGGCTTTGCCACCACCAAGGGCTCGATCGTCCGCGCGGTCTTTCCCAATACCCTGGCCCAGCGGATGGATTTCCGGGTCGGCGACTGGGTGCTCGAACTCAATGGCCAGGCGATCGCAAACAGCAAGGCCCTGTTCGACTTTGTCGCCGCCAACCCGGTGACCATCGCCAAGGTGCTGCGCGATGGCGCCGAGGTCGAACTGAAGGCCCCGGCGAGTGCCACCCCGGCCGCGCCGCAGCCGAAGCTTGGCCTCAACCTGCGCGAGGTGCCCGATGGCGCGGGCAGCGGCTCCCGGCTCGAGGTGGTGTCGATCGAGCCCGGTTCGATTGCGAGCCGGATGGACTTCCGCGCTGGCGATCTCGTGGTGGAAGTGAACGGCAAGCCGGTCGCTCGCACCAGCGATCTGGTTGCGGCGGTGGCGGCGGGACCGGTCACGGCAGCCAAGGTCGAGCGCGCGGGCAAGATTGTCGCCCTGGCCGAGATTGTCAGCTTCTAGGCTGCACCGGTACCCTATCGTCCTCTTGCCCCGACGCCGGTCGAGCGGAAAGTTCGCTTGATCGATCGACGGGCGCGGGGTGTTCCCCAGTTTTGACGAGCCCGGCTTCAAGACGCCCTTCACTGTCACCCTGCGCACGCCAAGGTGAAATAGCAGCCTGGCCGCGCGGCCCGGCGCTCAGCCGCGCGGCAGTGTCAGGGTCACGGTCAGCCCGACCGGACGCCCATCAGGTCCGGGCCGGTTGGCCAGGACCAGCGTCCCGCCGTGCTGTTCGGCAATGGCCCGCGCCAGGGTCAGGCCCAACCCGGCCCCGCCGGTGGCGCGGTTGCGCGAGGCTTCGCCGCGGGCAAAGGGTTCGAGGATCCGGGCCAGGTCGGCTTCCGGGATGCCCGGGCCATCGTCCTCGACCGCGATTTCCACCTGGTGGCGCCATTCGATCAGCGTGACGCGGGCCACCCCGCCATAGCGCAGCGCATTGCCCACCAGGTTGCGCAGCGCGCGGCGCACCCAGGTGGGCCGCAGCGGCATGGTGATCCGGCCGGAATCGGCCAGGGTCACCGGCTCGCCCATGTCCTCGTATTCCTCCACCACCTGGGCAACCAGCGCGGTCAGGTCGGTCACTTCGAGCGGGTCGCTGGGGCGGCCGACGCGGGCCAGCGAGAGGATGTCATCGAGGCTGCGGGCGATATCCTCGATCGTCGCGGCCATCCGGGCGCGCTCCGCCTCGTCGCTGACGCTTTCGATCCGCACGCGCAAGGCGGCCAGCGGGGTCTTGAGATCGTGTCCGATCGCGCCGAGCATCACGTCCTTTTCATCGAGAAGCGCGCCGAGCCGGGCTTCCAGCCCATTATGCGCGGCGATCAGGCGGCGCACGTCTTCCGGGCCGGCCGGATCGAGCGGCGGGGCGGGCTGACGGGTCCGCCCGAACAGCTCGACGCGTGCAGTCAGGGTCGAAAGCGGCTTGGTCAGGCGTTGCAGGATCAGCGCGATCGCGCCGACCAGCAGGGCATAGATCAGCGCGGTCTGGAAGATCAGGCCGACCAGCGGCCCGGTTGGCGGGGGCTGGATGAAGGTGCGCGCCACCACCCACCGGCCCTCCGGCCCACGCCGGGCGGCGGCCACGATCACTTCGGTCGGGGTCAGGCCATTGGCCTGCAGTTCGAGCCGTCGGGCCAGCCGACGGATCGCGATCGGATCGCTGGCAACCGCGCGGCGCACGACCACGATATCGGATATTGTGATCTCTTGGTAGGCCAGCAGCGTGCGGAGGGCGTCTTCGGCTTCCGGCTGGCGCCTGTCACGGGGAAGCAGTCGGGGGGGGCCATCATCGGGCGAATCGGGAAAGGCCATGGCCATGGCGTTGGCCCGCACCCGGCGCGGCCCGCGCACAAAAGCCCGATCCTCGACATCGAGCAGCGCGCCGTAAAGCCGCAGCGCGACCGTGTTGGTCAGCGCGGCATCACGTCGCTCGGTCTGGGCGCGCAGCAGCAGGAAGGCATTGATCGACTGGCCCAGCAGCAGCGCCACAGCCACGGCGAGCAGCAGCTGGCCTTGCAGGCTGCGCGGCCAGAGCTGCCCCCGCAAGGCCATCGCTCAGCCCGGCTCCCGCACCCGCCGGACGTCGGCGGCAAGCATGTAGCCACCACCCCAGACGGTCTGGATCAGGGTGGGATTGCGGCTGTCGACCTCGATCTTGCGGCGCAGGCGGCTGATCTGGTTGTCGACTGCGCGGTCGAACAGGTGGGCTTCGCGCCCCTGGACCATGTCGAGCAACCGGTCTCGGTCAAGCACTTGGCGGGGGTGTTCAAGCAGTACCAGCAGCAGGCGGAACTCGGTTGAAGAGATGCTGACCAGTGCGCCGTCCGGGGCAATCAGCCGCCGCTTGAGCGGATCGAGCCGCCAGCCGTCGAACTCGAACAGTTCATCCTCGGTTGCCGGAGCCGGACCCTTGGCGGCACGGCGCAGGACCGAGCGGATCCGGGCGACCAGTTCGCGCGGCTCGAACGGCTTGACCACATAATCGTCAGCACCGATTTCCAGCCCGACGATGCGGTCGGTCGGCTCGCCACGGGCAGTCAGCAGGATGGTGGGCACCACCAGCGTCTCGGTGATGTGCCGACACAGCGACAGGCCGTCTTCGCCCGGCATCATGATGTCCAGCAGCACCAGGTCGGGCCGAGCCTCGCGCAGGCGGGTGCGGGCCTCGGCCGCGCTGGTGGCCTGGGTCACGACAAACCCCTGGCGCGAGAGGTACTCGGCCAGGGGTTCGCGCAGTGCCGCTTCGTCATCGACCAGCAGCAGATTGATCGGCGGGGGTTGCTCCATTGCGAGCATCAGTGCCCTTCGTGGCCGGCCTTGTCAGCCCCGCCGCGTGCACCGTGCATCCCGCGCATGTGCTCGCGCATCTTGGCTCGCCCGGCGCGGCGTTCCTCGGCCGTTACGGTGCCGTCCTGGTTGGCGTCCATCATGCCGAAATGGCGCGACTGGGCGGTCAGGAACTCGTCGCGAGTGACCGCGCCGTCCTTGTTGGCATCGGCCATGCGCGCCATCATGTCGGGGCCGCCGGGGCCGCCGGGGCCGCCCGGACCACCGGGTCCACGGCGGTCGCGCATCATCCGGCCCTTGCGCGGACCTTCGCCGGGCGTACCCTTCATCGCTTCGGGGCGGGTGCGGGCCGCGGCGAACTCATCGCGCGAAAGGCTGCCATCCGTGTTGGTGTCGAGCCGGGCGAAGCGTTCGCCCTCGCGCGCGGCGCGGTCGGCCTGGTCCAGTCGGCCGTCCTTGTTGGCGTCCATCCGGGCAAACATTTCGGCCGCGTGGGCCTCGGCATCGGCCTTGGTCATCGCGGCCCGGGGGCCGGGGTTGGCGCCGGGGGCGGGCTGGGCCATGGCGGCCGTGGCGCTGGCGGCCATGGCCAGCGTGGCGAGGGCAAAGGTGCGGGCGATCCTGGTCATGCGGTCAAACTCCATCCATGGGCGGACGCCGCAACCGGTGGGCAGAGGGAACGGGCCAACCGGTGCTGCGGCGTCTCATGGGCCTTCTAGCCCCTGACTGTCACAGCATTATGCCCGATTGGCCGAGTTTTGTAGCCATTTGTCGCGCCCGCGCCGGTTCGTTCACCCGCGCGCAAGGCCCGGCCCGTTCAGCCCATCACGAAGGCGTTGAGCTTGTTCCCGTCGGGATCGCGGAAGTACCCCGCATAGAACCCTTCGCCGCGCGGTCCCGGCGCGCCTTCATCGGTGCCGCCATTGGCGAGCGCAATGGCATAGAGCCGGTCGACCTGGTCCTTGTCCTTCGCCTCGAAGGCCACCATCACCCCGTTGCCGACCGTGGCGGGCTGGCCATCGTAGGGCTTGGTCACCGCGATCCCGGCCGGGCCATTGGCGGTGCCCCAGGCAATGAAGCTGTCAAATTCCATCATCCGCGGGGTGTCGAGTTCAGCCGCAATGGCATCATAGAACTTCGCGGCGCGGGCGAGGTCGTTGGTTCCGACAGTGACATAACCGATCATCTTCTTGCTCTCCGTTCGATTCGATGACGGAACAATAAAGGAACAAATCTATCCTACAAGGGCGCGCAGGCATCCTTCAGCCAGGCCAGGTCCGCGCCCGTCAGCTGCGGGGCCAGGATCGCCTCGACCCGGGCGTGATAGGCGTTCCACCAGTCTACTTCGTCGCGGGTCAGCATGGTCTGGTCCACCAGCGTGCGGTCGATCGGCACGAAAGTCAGCGTCTCGAAGCCGAGGTATTCGCCCTCGGCCCCGGCGATTTCGCGCAGCTCCACCAGCACCAGGTTCTCGGTCCGGATGCCAAAGTGGCCGGCCTTGTAATAGCCCGGCTCGTTCGACAGGATCATCCCCGGCAGCAGCTCCTGCCCCGTACCGGCCTGCCCGCCCTGACCCTTGGCGATCCGCTGCGGCCCTTCGTGGACCGACAGGAAGCTGCCGACGCCGTGGCCGGTGCCGTGGGCATAGTCCACGCCCGCCGCCCACAGGTATTGCCGCGCCAGGGTATCGAGCTGCGCGCCGACCGTGCCGCGCGGGAAGACCGCGCGATCGAGCGCAATGTGCCCCTTCAGCACGCGGGTGAAGCGGTCCTTGTGCTCGGCCGTCGGTTCGCCCCGTCCATCTGCGGTGCCGATCCAGACCGTGCGGGTAATGTCGGTCGTGCCATCGGCATATTGCCCGCCCGAATCGACCAGGAAGACCGAGCCGGGGGCAATTTCGATGTTGGAGGCTGCGTCCACCCGGTAATGCGGCAGGGCGGCGTGCGGCCCGGCGGCGGAAATCGTGTCGAACGACAGGTCGCGCAGCAGGCCGCTTTCGGCGCGGAAGGCCTGCAGCCGGGCCGCGACCGACAGTTCGGTCTGCCCGCCCTTGGGTGCTTCGACCGACAGCCAGTGCAGGAACCGCGCCACGGCCGCGCCATCGCGGGCCTGGGCATCGCGTTGGCCGCGCTGTTCCACCGCGTTCTTCTGCGCCTTGGGCAGGATGGTGGGATCGGTCAGCTCGACGGCAATCGCCCCGGCCTCGCCCAGCGCGGCAAAGACCGCCTGGACCGAGCGTTCGGGGTCGACCGCCACCTTGCGGCCCTTCATTCGCGCCAGGCCATCGGCAAAGGCGCCATAGGGCCGGATCGAAACGGCATTGCCCAGGTGCGCGCGCAGTTCCGGCGTGACCTTGGCTTCTTCCATGAACAGTTCGGCCGTGCCATCGGCATGGGCCAGCACGAAAGACAGCGCCACCGGCGTGCGATCGACATCCTGCCCCCGGATGTTGAGCAGCCAGGCCACGCTGTCGAGCGCGGAGATCACCGCCGCATCAAGCCCGCGCTTGGTCAGCCATTCGGCCACCTGGCTGCGCTTGGCCTCGCTCGACTGACCGGCCAGGTCGGTCGGGTGGACCAGCGCCGGGGCCAGGCTGGGGGCGGGGCGATCGGCCCAGACGGCATCGACCGGATTGCCGCTGACCGGCACCAGCGCCGCGCCCTTGGCCGCCAGCGCGGCATTGCAGGCATCGACCCAGGGCTTGCCATGCAGCCAGGGATCGAAGCCGATCTTCGCGCCCGCCGGGGCATGATCCGCCAGCCAGGCCGGCAGCGGTTCGGCCGGGACCGAGCGATATTCGAACAGCGCGCCATCGACCTGTTCGCGCACCTGCACGGTATAGCGCCCGTCGACAAAGATCGCCGCCCGATCGGCCAGGACCGCGGCGGTTCCGGCCGATCCGCCGAACCCGGTCAGCCAGGCCAGCCGCTGGGCATAGCCGCCGACATATTCGCTCATGTGCTCGTCCGAGATCGGGATCACGAAGCCATCGAGCCCGCGCGCGGCCAGTTCGGCGCGCAGCGCGGCAAGGCGGTCGGCATGGGGGCGGTCGGCATGGGATTGCACGGCGGGGCGGGCGGGGGCGAGCGTTTCGGTCATCGCTGCTTTATAGGATCGCCGTGCCGCTTTGGCGAGGGTGGGTAAGGCAGCGCGTTCCGATCAGGGCGGCGTGAGCTGCAGGTTGACCCAGCCGGTCAGGTTGCCGGGCTGGCCGAAGGCATCGCTGGCCGGGGTGAACCGGGCCTCGCTGCGGAACAGCCGGCAGGCGGCGGTATCGGCCAGGTCGCTGCCGGAGCTTTCAAACACCCGGCACCCGGTGGGCCGACCGTCCGGCCCCAGCGCACCGGCCAGCCGCACCAGCTTCACCCCCGCCGCCTGCGGGCGCCACAGCGCGTTGAGGCGGTCGCGCTCGACCGGTTCGACCCGCAGCCACTTGATGGCATCCGCATTGGCGGTGATCGCCCGGAAACCCTTGCCCTGCGGGCTGAGCAGCAGCGGCCAGCGCCGCACCGGAACGCGCACAGGATCCGCCCACGCGGGTTTGAGCTTCTTGCGCGCAAAGTCGCAGGCCTTGGCATCGATACCGGCATCACCGGAGGACAGGACCATCCGGCATGCGGGATCACCGCTTTTGCGGTCCGCCACCACCAGTCCGATCGCCGGCCCCGCCAGCGCCGCGCCGCCTGGCTGTTCGACGGGCAGCTTGAAGGCCGGTTCGCTGGCGACCCACCGGAGCCAGTCTCCGGAGGGCGGCCATGACGTGAGCAGGGGGTTGTTAGTGCGGGGCGGCGGCGGGGCGGGGCCCAGGCCACCATAGTTGACAATCAAGGGGCCGGTCCGCCCCGACCAGTTTCTTGCGAACTGGAAGTTGGCGGTGACGATGAACAGGTCGGGCATGGCACGGCCATCTTCGCGCAGGGCGGGCGTGAACTGCGCCCGCTTGATCAGCAGCGGACACAAGTCCGCCGCCCAGGCGGGCGACTTCTGCCAGGAAGCCGGTGCCGAACTGCAAGCCGTCGCGCGCCCGTCCGCGCCGACTGACAGCTGCAGCGTTGCGCTGCCGGTTTCCTCAGTCTTCAGCCAGGCGGCGATCGGGGCGTCGGCTTCGCGCAGCCATTCGGAAGGGTCGCCCTGGGCGGCAGCGCGACGGATCATGTCCGGCGGCGGGGCGGGCCAGCGGGTCTCCTCGGCGGCGTAGTTCTGGATTCCGATCTGGCGGAACGGTCCCCGCTCAGGTTTGGCCGCGTCCGGGGCGACCTGGCCGATCGCGGTACCGGCTGACGCCACCATCACCACCACAGCCCCGGCAATCATTCCCCGCATCGAAATTCTTCCCACCTTTGCCTGCACTTGTGATGCCCGGCTTTCATTGCCGCGACAATTGCCTAGTTAGGCGGGATGAACGAATCCCCGATCCGGCCGCCGGTCGCCGCCAAGAAGCCCCATCACGTCACGCATCACAACATCGTCGTGACCGACGATTACGCCTGGCTGCGCGATCCCGGCTATCCCGAGGTGAAGGACGCGGAGGTCCTGGCGCACCTGAAAGCGGAGAACGCCTGGTTCGAACATCGCATGGCCGCCCAGCAGGGCCGGATCGACGCGCTGTTCAAGGAAATGCGCGCGCGGATCAAGGAAGCCGACAAGTCGGTGCCGCAAAAGGACGGCGATTACCTCTACTGGATCGAGTTCGAGGAAGGGGCCGAATACAAGAAGTGGTGGCGCCGGCCTGTCGCGGGCGGCCCGGATGAACTGATCCTCGATGAGGTCGCCCTGGCCGAGGGCCTCGAATACTTCCGCCTCGGCGCGATTGCCGTGTCGAACGATGGCAAGCTGCTGGCCTGGTCGGTCGATGACAATGGCTCGGAACGGTTCACCGCCCGGATCAAGGTGATCGCCACTGGCGAAGTGCTGCCCGATGTGATCCCCGGTACGCTCTCCAGCCTGATCTGGGTCGCGAATGACACGGGGCTGGTCTACTCCCTCGCCAACGAGCAGTGGCGGACCGACAATGCGCGCCTCCACTGGCTGGGCCAGCCGATCGAGCAGGATGTCGAGCTCTATCACGAGGATGACGAGGGCTTCCGCGTCGGTTGCTCGCTTTCCGCCAACGAGCAGTGGCTGATCATCGGCACGTCCGACCATGAAACCAGCGAGGTCCGGCTGGTCCCGGCGGCCGATCCGCTGGCCACGCCGCTGCTGGTCAAGCCGCGCCAGGCCGGGGTCGAATACGATGTCGACCTGCGCGGCGAGACGCTGTTCATCCACGCCAATGACACCCACGAGAACTTCCGCCTCGCCACCGCGCAGCTCAGCGCCCCGGGGGACTGGACCACGCTGATCGAAGGGACGGATGAGTTCTACCTGACCGGTTTCGAGCTGTTCCGCGATTTCTACGTCACCGAAGGCCGGGTGCGCGGGCTCGACCGGATCGAGGTGCGCTATTACGACGATCCGGCGCGGGTCGAACCGATCGCGTTCCCCGAAGCGAGCTTCTCGGCGGGGCTGGGCGACAATCCCGAATGGGCGGTCACCACGCTGCGGCTGTCCTATGAGAGCATGGTCAGCCCGGCCTCGGTGCTGGACTATGATGTCGCAGCCCGCACGCTCACCACGCTGAAGGTCCAGGAAATCCCCTCGGGCTATGATGCCTCGCTTTATGCCACCGAACGGCTCGAAATTGCCGCGCGCGATGGCACCAAGATCCCGGTCAGCATTGTCTATCGCAAGGATCGGAAGCCCGGCGGCCCGCTGCACCTCTATGGCTATGGCGCCTATGGCATTTCGATCGATCCGGGCTTCTCAACCACACGGCTGTCATTGGTCGATCGCGGCTTTGCCTATGCCATCGCCCATATCCGCGGCGGCGATGACCTGGGCCGGGCCTGGTACAAGGCGGGCAAGCTGGAACGGCGGACCAACACCTTCCATGACTTTGTCGACGTGGCCAAGGGCCTGATCGACCGGGGCTATACGCAAGCCGGACGGATCAGCATTTCCGGTGGCTCGGCCGGGGGCGAGCTGATGGGGGCGGTGATCAATTCCGATCCCCAGCTGTGGGGCGCGGTGGTGGCCCACGTGCCCTTCGTCGATGTGCTGGCGACCATGCTCGATCCCTCCCTGCCGCTGACCCCCGGCGAATGGCCCGAATGGGGCAACCCGATCGAGGACCCGGCCGCGTTTGAACTGATCCGGTCCTATTCCCCCTATGACCAGGTCAAGCCCCAGGCCTATCCGCCGCTGCTGGTAACGGCGGGCCTCAACGATCCGCGCGTGACCTATTGGGAACCGGCCAAGTGGGTCGCCAGGCTGCGCGAGCTCAAGACCGACGACAACGAGCTGTTGCTCAAGACCAACATGGGCGCAGGGCATGGCGGCAAGTCGGGCCGGTTCGAGAGCCTGAAAGAAACGGCCGAGGAGTTCGCCTTCATCCTGTGGCAGCTTGGGGTAGCCGAATGAGCAACCGCTTCACCCTGACCTTCATGGCCGAGCCGCAGCACATCGATGAACTGGGCCACGTCAACAACGCGGTCTGGGTCGACTGGATTCAGCAGATCGCCACGGCGCACTGGTCGGCCGTCGCCGCGCCAGAGCACCAGGCGGCCTTTATCTGGGTCGTGACCCGGCACGAGATCGACTATCGCGGCAATATTGGCCTGGGTGAGGCGGTGACGGCGGAAACCTTCATTCCCGCCCCGCCCACCGGGGCGCGGTTTGACCGGCGGGTCGATTTTCGCGGGGCCGACGGCAAGGTGATCGTCTCGGCCCGGACCACCTGGGCGATGATCGACAAGGCTACCGGGCGGCTGGCGCGCGTGCGCGACGAGGTAACGGCGCCGTTCCGGCCCTTTGCGGAAGAAGCCTAACTCAGCACTTCCGCCACCGGGGTGTAATCATACCCCAGCTCGCGCGCGACCGCCTCATAGGTCACCTGCCCGGCATGGACATTCAGCCCGTTCGCCAGGTGCGGATTGGCTTTCAGCGCCGCCTGCCAGCCCAGGTCCGCGATCCGCAGGGCGTGGGGCAGGGTCACGTTGTTGAGCGCATAGGTGCTGGTGCGCGCCACGGCGCCGGGCATGTTGGCGACGCAGTAATGGACAATGCCATCGACCACATAGGTCGGCTCGGCATGGGTGGTGGCATGGCTGGTTTCGAAACAACCGCCCTGGTCGATCGCGACATCGACCAGCACCGCGCCGGGCTTCATCGTGGCCAGCATCGCGCGGGTGACCAGCTTGGGCGCGGCCGCCCCCGGCACCAGCACGGCGCCGATCACCAGTTCGGCCTCCTGGACCATCTGCTGGACCACGGCGAGGTTCGAGAACCGGGTCTTGGCGCGACCCTCGAAATGGTTGTCGAGCCGTTCGAGCACTTCCGGATCGCGATCGAGGATGGTCACGTCGGCCCCCATGCCCACGGCCATCTGCGCGGCGTGGAAGCCCACGACGCCGCCGCCGATGACCAGCACCTTGCCCGGCAGCACGCCCGGCACGCCGCCCAGCAGGACACCGCGCCCGCCGTGCGCCTTCTGGAGCGCGGTTGCCCCGGCCTGGATCGACATGCGCCCGGCCACCTGGCTCATCGGCTTCAGCAGCGGCAGGGTGTTGCCTGGCCCGGTGACCGTTTCATAGGCGATCGCCGTGACGCCGGACTTGACCAGATCGGCGGTCTGCTCCGGATCGGGGGCAAGGTGGAGATAGGTGTAGAGGATCTGCCCCTTGCGCAGCATGGCCCGCTCGCCGGCCTGCGGCTCCTTGACCTTCACGATCATTTCGCACTCGGCAAAGATCGTCGCGGCATCGCCCTTGATCGTGGCGCCCGCCGCCGCATAGTCGGCATCGGTCGCGCCGATCCCCAGACCCGCACCAGATTCCACCCAGACTTCATGCCCGTGGCTGACCAGCTCGCGCACGCTCTCGGGTGTCAGGCCAACGCGGTACTCGTGGTTCTTGATTTCCTTGACGGTGCCGACGCGCATGTTCGCTCTCCCAAACTGCCACCGGCTGACATGATACCTCAGGCGATCGGGCAATTGCGCCCAAAGTGCTCGCCTTGATTGGGTCTTTGTGGCAAATATTCTCGACATATCTCCATAATGTGGCAGGAATTCCCATGGATCGCGCCGATATCGCTCTGATCGAGGCCTTGCAGCGCGATTCCTCGCGCTCGCTGGCGGACCTGGCCGAGGCGACCGGCATGTCCTCCTCGGCCTGCCATCGCCGGGTGCGGGCCTTGGAAGCGGCGGGGATCATCACTGGCTATACTGCCCAGATCGACGCGGCCCGGGTGGGGCTGAAGGCGATTGCCTTTGTCGAGATCACCCTGACCAGCCAGAGCCGCGAGGCGATGGACCGGTTCGAGGCGGCGGTGCAGGACTATGCCGAGATTCTCGATTGCCACCTGATGAGCGGCGGGGCCGATTACCTGCTGCGGGTCGCGGCAACCGACCTTGAGCATTACGACCGCATCCACCGCGATTGCCTCTCGCGCCTGCCGGGGGTCAGCGCAATGCGCTCCTCCTTCGCGATCCGGCGGATCAAGCGCTGGACGGGCTATGCGGTGCCGCGGTGAATGCCCTGGCTGACCTTGTGCTGCCCCAGGTCCGACGCTGGCAGGCCGAACAGGGCCCCGGCCTGTTCACGCTGGGCGTGGCGGGGGCCCAGGGTTCGGGCAAGTCTACCCTGGTGCGCGATCTGGCGGCGCGGCTGGTGGCCGATGGCCTACGGGTCGCGGTGCTTTCGCTCGACGATCTCTACCTGACGCGCGCCGAGCGCCAGCGGCTGGCGGCCGAGGTTCACCCGCTGTTCGCCACCCGCGGCGTGCCGGGGACGCATGACGTGGCGCTGGGCCTGGCCACCATTGCGGCACTGGCTCGCGGTGAGGCGGCCCCGCTGCCGCGCTTTGACAAGGGACGCGATGACTGCACGCCGGAAAGCGACTGGTCGTGCGCTCCGGCCGGGACGCAGGTGCTCTTGCTGGAGGGCTGGTGCCTGGGCGCCGCGCCGCAGCCCGAGGGGGAGGTGAGACTGCCGGTCAACGATCTCGAAGCGCGCGAGGACCCCTTTGGCATCTGGCGCCGCCATGCCAATGCCACGCTGGCGGGCGAATATCGGCAGCTCTGGGCCCGGATCGACCGGCTGGTCTTTCTGGCCGCGCCGGATTGGGAGGTGGTGGCCGACTGGCGCGAACAGCAGGAAGCGGAGCTGCGCCAGGCCGCGCCAGGCGCGATGACGCCCGAAGAAGTGGCGCGCTTTATCCAGCATTATGAGCGCCTGACCCGGTGGATGCTGGCCGACCTGCCGGGGCGGGCCGACCTGACCCTGCGGCTCGATCGGCAGCGGCGCGTTATCTAGAGCGCCTGCCCCGCCGCGAAGCCGCTGGCCCAGGCCCACTGGAAGTTGTAGCCGCCGAGCCAGCCGGTCACATCCACCGCCTCGCCAATGGCGTAAAGCCCCGGTACCTTCTTCGCCTCCATCGTCTGGCTGGACAGTTCCGCCGTGCTGATCCCCCCGGCGGTAACCTCGGCCTTGGCAAAGCCCTCGCTGCCGGTGGGGTGGAAATGCCAGTCGTGCAAGGTCGCTTCGGCGGCGCGCAGCACCTTGTCGGACTGGTTGCCAAGCTCGCCCGCCACCCCCAGTCGCTCGGCCAGCGTGGTCGCCAGCCGCTCGGGCAGGGGCAGGACGCGGCGCAATGCGCTGCGCGGCTGGGTGCGCTTGGCCTCCAGCAGCCAGCCCAGCGGCTGATCCGGCAGGTAATCGATCCGCACGTCCTCGCCGCGCTGCCAGTAGGATGAGACTTGCAGGATCGCCGGGCCGCTGAGGCCGCGATGGGTGAACAGCGCCGCCTCGCGGAACGCCGTCTTGCCGCATCTCGCCACCACTTCGGTCGCCACGCCCGAAAGCTCGGTAAACAGGGCATCGTCCCCGCTCAGCGTCAGCGGGACCAGCGCCGGGCGTGGCTGGACGACCTTGAGCCCGAACTGTCGCGCCAGCTCATAGGCGAACTGCGTTGCCCCCAGTTTGGGGATCGATGGCCCACCGGTGGCGATGACCAGCGCCGGGGCGCTCGCCCCCGCGACATGGAACTGGCCATCGCGGTGCTCGACCGCGCCGGTTTCCCCGCCCAGCCGCAGGGTAACACCGCCCTTGGCGCATTCCTCCAGCAGGAGCGCAACGATCTGCTTCGCCGAGCCATCACAGAACAATTGCCCCAGCGTCTTTTCGTGCCAGGCAATGCCGTAACTCTCGACCAGCTTGAGGAAATCCGCCGGGGTGTAACGCGCCAGCGCCGACTTGGCGAAGTGCGGGTTGGCCGACAGGTACCGATCCGGTGCGGTATGGAGATTGGTGAAATTGCAGCGCCCCCCGCCGGAGATCAGGATCTTGCGGCCCACCTCGGCGTTGTGATCGAGCAGCAGCACCCGCTTGCCGCGCTGGCCAGCGGTCGCGGCGCAGAACAGCCCGGCAGCTCCGGCGCCGAGAATGATGGCGTCGAACTGGCTCACGATCCTAACCCCTCGCCCGTTCGTGTTGAGCTTGTCGAAGCACCGTCGTGCCGCTGCGGTTCCGCACTCTGGTCGAGATCAAAGGACGGCCCTTCGGCAGGCTCAGGGCGAACGGGGTGGGCGGGGTGGGTCAAGCCTTGGCAACCAGCCTGGCCGCCAGCGCCTCGGCCACCTTGATCCCGTCAACCGCGGCCGACAGGATCCCCCCGGCATAGCCCGCGCCTTCGCCCGCCGGGTAAAGCCCCTGGGTGTTGATCGACTGCAGGTCCGCCCCGCGCCGGATGCGGATCGGGCTGGAGGTGCGGGTTTCAACGCCGGTCAGCACTGCGTCGGGATGGTCGTAGCCCGGCACCTGCCGCCCGAACACGGGCAGCGCCTCGCGCAGCGCTTCGATCACGAAGGGCGGCAGAACTTGCGCCAGGTCGGTCGGCTTCACCCCTGGCTTGTAGCTCGGCTGGACCACGCCGAAATGGGTCGAGGGGCGCCCCGCCAGCAGGTCTTCCACCCGCTGCCCCGGTGCCCAGTAGTTCGATCCGCCCGCGACGAAGGCCGCTTCCTCCAGCTGGCGTTGCAACCGCACCCCGGCCAGCGGATCGCCGGGAAAATCGCGTTCGGGGTTGATGTCCACCACCAGCCCCGAATTGGCGTTGAATTCGGCGCGCGAATACTGGCTCATCCCGTTGGTGACCACGCGCCCTTCCTCGGACGTAGCCGCCACCACGCGTCCGCCGGGGCACATGCAGAACGAATAGACCGCGCGGCCGTTGCTGGCCTGGTGCGAAATCGAATAGGCCGCCGCGCCCAGGATCGGGTTGCCGGCGTTGGGGCCGAAGCGGGCCTTGTCGATCCAGCTTTGTGGGTGTTCGATCCTGACGCCGATGGCAAAGGGCTTGGCCTCTACATAGACGCCGCGCTCGTGCAGCTTGAAGAAGGTGTCGCGCGCCGAATGGCCGACTGCCAGGATCACGTGCTCGGCGGGCAGGAACTCGCCGGTGGAGAGGGTCAGGCCTTTCAGCTGGCCATCCTCGATGGAAAAATCCTCCACCCGCGTGCCGAAGCGGTATTCGCCGCCCAGGCTTTCGATGGTTTCGCGGATGCTCATCACCATGGTGACGAGGCGGAAGGTGCCGACGTGCGGGTGGGCCTCGGTCAGGATGTCCTCGGGCGCCCCTGCACGCACGAATTCGGTCAGCACCTTGCGCCCCAGGTGGCGCGGGTCCTTGATCCGGGAATAGAGCTTGCCGTCGGAGAAGGTGCCGGCGCCGCCTTCGCCGAACTGGGCGTTGGATTCTGTTTCCAATACCGCGCGGCGCCACAGGCCCCAGGTGTCCTTGGTCCGCTCGCGCACGGCCTTGCCGCGCTCGATGATGATCGGCTTCAGGCCCATCTGCGCCAGGATCAACCCAGCCAGCAAGCCGCAGGGGCCAGCCCCGATCACCACCGGGCGCGGCGCGTTGCCATCCTTTGGCCAGCCCTCCGGGGCCATGACGGGGAACTTGTAGGTGAGGTCCGGCGTCGGCTTGATATGCGGATCGCCGTGGTGCCGTTCCAGCACTTCGGCTTCGTCGCGCACCACGGCATCGATCGTGTAGATCAGCTTGATCGCGGTCTTCTTGCGCGCATCGTTGCCGCGCCGGAACACGGTGAAGCGTTCCAGCCGCTCCGGCGCGATGCCCAGCCGCGTGATCACCGCCGCTTCGAGCGCGGCGGGTTCGTGGTCAAGCGGCAGGGCCAGGTCGGACAGGCGGATCATTGCGCCGCCTTTCGCCGGGAAGGAGGGCAATGGCAAGCGTTCACGCCAATTGCCCGCGTCGCCAGACCTGCGGCGACTGGCCATGCCGCGCGGTGAACCAGGCGGTAAAGGCGGCCGAACTGGCAAAGCCCAGCAGGTCGGCAATCTCGGCATTGCCGCGCCGGGTTCCTGCCAGCTGCCCGCGCGCCACTTCGCCGCGCACCTCGTCCAGCAGGGCGTGGAAGGTGGTCCCTTCCGCCGCCAGCCGCCGCTCCATCGTCCGGCGCGACAGGCCCAGCCGCTCGGCCACCAGTGGCGCGGTGCAGCGCCGCCCGGCCAGCATGGCGCGCAGCAGCCGGCGGGTCCGCTCGGCCAGCGGCAGGTCGGCCAGGCCTGGCAGGCTGGCGCGCAGCTGGACGGTATAGGGGCGCAGCGCCGCTTCGGCGAGGAGGTTGGGCCGGTCGAGATCGGCGGAGGCAAAGGCGATCCCGCTGAAATCCTGGGCGAAGTGCACCCGCCCGCTGAAGGCGCGCTCAAACTGGCCGACCCGCACCGGGCGCTGCCGTTCCAGATAGATACCCTGCGCATGCCAGCCCAGGCCCAGCAGCTGGCGCAGGATGCGGTGGAGCATGGCCACGGCCACGTCGGTGGCCTGCACCCGCGATCCCTCCCCTGCCACCACGCAGGACAGGATCGCCAGCCCGTCATGCTCGGCCAGGTCGATGGTCAGCGCCTCGTTGTGCAGCGGCAGATAGGACGTGAAGATCGACAATGCGCTGCGGATGTCCGGTTCGTCGCGGGCCAGCAGGGTGACCGGGCCAAGGTTGGAAAAGCCGCGCAGTTCGGCCAGCCGCAAGCCGAAATCCTCGGCCCCGGCCAGGTCTGCGGTCTGTTCGAGCAGGCGGTTGATCGTGCTGGCGGGTAGCCGCCGGTCGGCCTCGATTTCGGCATCGGCGGGCAGGCCGACCCCGCGCAACAGGGCGGCGGGATCGAGCCCGTACGACCGGGCAAGCGCGCTGAAGCCGGTCAGCGCGGCGGCGCGGACAGTGGGGTTTTGGCGCATTTCAGCAATTGAATGGCGGATATTCTAAATCCTGTCCAGTCCGGGGCGCTATTCAGGCCGCATTGGGGAGAGAGTCGATGCCAACCGATACACCGATCAGCGATGCCGCCCGTGCCAGTGGCGGCTGGAACCAGGCCTGGGACCAGGTCGCCGCCTTTGATGCGGAATGGATGGAAAAGTTCCTCGACATGGGGACCCATTCGGTCCGCAAGGGGATCATCGATCCCAAGACCTATGAATTCCTGGCGATCGCGGTCGATGCCAGCTGCACCCACATGTATTCGCCCGGGGTGAAGCGCCACATTGCCAAGGCGCTCGATCTGGGGGCCACGCCCGAAGAGATCATGGCCGTGCTGCAACTGGTGGCCGTGCTCGGAATCCATTCGGTCGCGCTCGGCACGCCCCACCTGGTCGATGAAATGAAGGCCCGCGGGATGCCCGTTCCCGCCGCAACCCAATCCACGGAGGACTGACCCATGCACTTCCTCGATGACAGCCTGCTGCCCGAAAATCAGGAAAAGCTGGTGATCCAGGTCGCCCCCTATGGCCCGCAGTGGCTGCCGGGCGATTTTCCGGAGGACATTCCCGTCACCATGGCCGACCAGGTCCAGAAGGCGGTCGATTGCTACAACGCCGGGGCCACCGTGCTGCACCTGCACTGCCGCGAGGCCGACGGCAGCGGATCGAAGCGCCTGTCGATGTTCAACGAGATGATCGACCGCATCCGCACGGCCTGTCCGGACATGCTGATCCAGGTCGGCGGCTCGATCTCCTTCGCTCCCGAAGGCGAAGGCAGCGAGGCCAAGTGGCTGTCTGACGATACCCGTCACATGCTGGCCGAGCTGAAGCCCAAGCCGGACCAGGTGACCATCGCGGTCAACACCAACCAGATGGATATCTCCGCCCTGATGAGCGAGGACGATATCGCGGGTACCTGCCTCACCAACCCGGCGATGTTCGAAGCCTATCGCAACATGTATTTCGAATGCGGACCGGTGTTCATGGAAGAACACCTCAAGCGCCTGGTCGCCAACGGGATCCAGCCGCACTTCATGGTCGGCGACCTCAGCCAGCTGGAAACGGTCGAGCGGCTGATCCGGAAGGGGCATTACAACGGCCCGCTGGTGCTGAACTATGTCGCGATCGGCAGCGGTGCCGCCGGGACGCATCCGGCCGACCTGATCGAATTCGCCCGCCGCGTGCCCGATGGCGCGGTGCTGACGATCGAATCGGTGATGCGCAATGTCGCCCCGTTCAACGCCATCGCCATCGCGCTTGGCCTGCACGTGCGCGTCGGGATCGAGGACAACCTGTGGAGCCGCAAGGGCGAGCGGATGACCTCGGTCCAGCAGGTCGAACAGATGGTGCGGATCGCCAATGAACTGCACCGTGATGTCGCGACCGGGCCGGAAGCCAAGGCGATCTACCAGATCGGCACCTTCTACCAGTCGACCGACGAGACGCTGCGCCGCCTGGGCTATCCGCCCAACCGCCAGCCCGGCCAACGGGGTGTGCCGCGCTGGGAATATGCATGAATTCGGTTGAGGGGAGAGTCTGCGTAGTCACCGGGTCGTCACGCGGGCTCGGGCGGGCGATCGCCGCGGCGCTGGGCGCCAGCGGCGGTCGCCTCGCCTTGTGCGATGTACTCACCGATGAGCTTGAGCAGACCGCCGCGGACCTGCGCGCCGCCGGTCATGAGGTCTATGCCGCCCCTTGCGACGTGAGTGACAGCGCCGAGGTCGATGCCTTCTTTGCCTGTGTCGAGGCGGCGCTTGGTCCGGTCGAGGTGCTCGTCAACAATGCCGCACTGGTGCCAGGCGGGCCGCAGGACGAGGCCCGTCGCAACCGCCACTATGCCTATCTCACCTCGCCCGAACCGCGCACCTCGCTGGGCTTTACCAGCGCGATGAGCGATGCCGAATGGCTCAAGTACTGGGGTGTCAACGTCCACGGGGTGTTCTTCTGCACCCGCGCCGCGCTGCGCCAGATGGAGCCGCGCGGTTTTGGCCGGATCGTCAACATCGCCTCGATCGCGGGGCTGTCGGGCCTCAGCGCGCATAGCCCGCACTATTCGGCCACCAAGGGGGCGGTGATCGCCTTCACCCGTTCGGTTGCTGCCGAAGTGGCCGGGGCCAACATTCTGGTCAATGCCATCGCGCCGGGCGGGGTCGCCACCCCGATGTTCGACGATTACCTGGCCCGGCTCGATCCGGAAGCGCGCGGGCGGCTGTTCCAGATGATCCCGGCCGGACGACTGGGAACGATGGACGAATATGCCGATCTTGTGGTCTACCTGTCGGGCGACGGGCATTACCTGGCCGGACAGGTGATCAGTCCCAACGGGGGAATGTTCTGACATGGTGGATCGGGCGGGCCAACCGGGGGAAGGACAGGATCGCGCGGTGCCGGTGGGTCTGCTGCTGTTCCTGCTGACCCTCCACATCATCAACCAGATCGATCGCCAACTGGTGGCCGCCTTTGCCACCGACATCATGCACGATCTGGAGCTCAGTCGCAGCCAGTTCGCGCTGATCGCGGGCCTGGCCTTCAGCGGCGTTTATGCCTTTGCCGCGCTCTATGCCGGGGTGCTGGCCGACCGGCTGGGCCGGGTAAGGGTGCTGTCGGCGGGGCTTGGCGTGTGGAGCCTGTTCACCGCGCTGGCCGGCCTCGCGCAGGGCTTCTGGACCATGCTGGCCGCGCGGCCCTTCGTCGCCGCGGGTGAGGCCACGCTGGTGCCGACCGCCAGCAACATCATCCTGGCCCGGGTCAGCGAACGCCACAAGGCGGCGGCACTGGGCCTGTTCTTTGCCGGGATCCCGCTGGGGATCGGCGGGGGCTTCCTGATCGCGGGCCAGCTCGGCCCGCTGATCGGTTGGCGCTGGACCTTCATCGCCATGGGCGCGCTTGGCCTGGTGGCGCTGGCCGTGCTGGTGCGGCTGAAGGACGATCCGCCCGACCTGTCGCACCGGCCGACGCTGGCCGGCAATCTCTCCGCGCTGGCAGAGGTATTCCGGGCCAGGCCGCGCGCCCTGTGGGCTTCGCTGGCGATCATCTTTGCCCATTTCCACACCGCGACCAGCCCCTTCGTGCAGCTCTGGCTGACCTCCGAGAAGGGCTATGCCGCCGGTCCCGCCGCGCAGCTTTACGGGTTGATGTTCGTGATCTTCGGCCTGGCGGGCACGTTCGGGGCCGGGCTGCTGGGCGACTGGGCCAAGCGCCGCCACGGGCTGGACCGGGCGGTCACCATGTTCGTCCTGCTGCTGATCCTGGCTCCGCTGCTGGTGCTGTACCGGCTGGTGCCGGGCGGCACGCCGCTGTTCCTGCTGGGCATGGCCGGGTCGATCCTGTTCATGACCGTGATCTATGGCCCGATCTTTGCGATCATCGAGGAACTGCTGCCACCCCGGCTCAAGGCCACCTCGACCGGTCTCAACATGCTGGTGCTCAACATTTTCGCGATCGGCGGCGGGGCGCTGGCGATCGGTCTGGCCAGCGAATGGCTGCTTGCCAATGGCTCGGCCCGCAGCTGGACGCTGCCGCTGTTGGGGGCCGATGCCTTTGCCCTGCTGGCGGTGCTGTTCATCTTCCTCGCCATGCGCAGTCCGCGCGATCTGGCCGACTGACACCGCCCCCCCGCCCGGCACGGTCGAGCGGGAAAGTTTGCTATTTCGCCGAAAAGGGTCCAAGGGGGGTGGGCTAACGTCGCCTGCGACGGGACTTTCGGCCCAAACGCCCCAACTCCCTTTACACGCCACTTTGCTCTGCGGACACGTTGTTCGCAGGTCCACGCGGTTTCGTGAAGGGAACGCATCATGTTTGTAGGTACCGTAAAGTTTTTCAATGCCGACAAGGGCTATGGCTTCATCCAGCCGGACACCGGCGAAGCTGACAGCTTCGTCCACATCTCGGCCGTTGAACGCGCCGGGATGAGCACGCTGAACAAGGATCAGCGCGTGAAGTACGAGCTGGAGACCGACCGCCGGGGCAAGACCTCGGCCGTCAATCTCGAAGCAGCCTGACCGGGTCTGAGCCTGCCGGTGGCGCCTTTCGGCCCACCGGCAGGATCGCCCCGCGAGCGGGGCAATCTCCACGCACAAGGATCGAGCCATGAGCGTATCGACGCAATTCTACCTCGATCAGGCTGCCAAGTGCGCGCGCGAAGCCGGTGATGCCCTGCTGCCCAACCGGCGCGAAGTGCTGATCCGTGCCCAGGCCAGCTGGCAGGCGATGGCCGACAAGGCGATCCGCGTGGCCGCCGAACGCGACAAGCGCGAGGCCGAGCGAGCCGCCATCACGAACTGACTGCCCCCTTTTACTGGCGGGCCAGACCAGGGCCTGCCCCAGCGGAGTGCCCCACATGTCCTATGATCCCGTCCGTCCGTTCCTGATCAAACGCGATGCCGGGGGCGACTTCCGCCTGACCGTGCGTGACACCCGCTACAATTCGCAAGGCTATCCGATCGTCACCGCGGTGATGCAGGATGAAGCCTTCAAGACCGCCGCAGCCGCCAAGGCCCATGCGCGCGATCACTTCAAGGCCGTGGCCGGACAATACGAGATGGGCAAGGACTGAGCCCGTCAGCCCGCGTTACAGCGGGTTGCCATCGTCCTGCTCGTCAGAGCGGATTGCCATCCCGGTCGCGATAGATATCGCGCCGGCCGACATGGTTGGCCGGACCGACGAAGCCGTCTGCCTCCATCCGCTCCACCCACTTGGCCGCCGTGTTGTAACCCACGCCCATCTGGCGCTGGAGCCATGAGGCCGAGGCCTTCTGGCTTTCGAACACGATCTGGCAGGCCTGGCGATACTTGCGCTCTTCCGGGCTGTCCGATGCGGTCGCATCGAGATCGTCGAAGCCGAAGCCGCCGTCTTCCGGTTCCTCGGTAACGCTGTCGACATATTCCGGCTTGCCCTGGGCGCGCCAGAAATCGGCGATCCGTTCCACTTCCTCGTCGCTGACGAAGGGCCCGTGGACGCGGCGGATCGGATCGGTGTTGGGCTTGTAGAGCATGTCGCCCTTGCCCAGCAGCTGCTCGGCGCCCTGTTCACCCAGGATCGTGCGGCTGTCGATCCGGCTGGTCACCGCGAACGAGATGCGGGTCGGCAGGTTGGCCTTGATCACCCCGGTGATGACATCGACCGAGGGGCGCTGCGTCGCCATGATCAGGTGGATGCCCGCCGCGCGGCTCTTCTGGCTGAGGCGCTGGATCAGCACTTCGACTTCCTTGCCGACCGTGACCATCAGGTCGGCCAGCTCGTCGACAATCACCACGATCTGCGGCAGCACCGGGTAATCGAGCTGGTGCTCCTCGAACAGTTCCTCGCCGGTTTCGGGATCGAACCCGATCTGGATCCGGCGGCCCAGCGGCTTGCCCTTGGCGATCGCGGTCTTCACCTTGTCGTTGAAGCCCGCCAGGTTGCGCACCGACAGCTCGCTCATCATGCGATAGCGCCGCTCCATCTCCTCGACCGCCCACTTCAGCGCGCGGACCGCCTTGGCCGGTTCGGTGACGACGGGGGAGAGCAGGTGCGGGATATCGTCGTAGGACTTCAGTTCCAGCACCTTGGGATCGACCAGGATCAGGCGGCACTGCGCCGGGGTCAGGCGATAGAGCAGCGAGAGCAGGATCGTGTTGAGCCCGACCGACTTGCCCGAACCGGTGGTGCCCGCCACCAGCAGGTGCGGCATGGTGGCAAGGTCCGCCACGACCGGCTCACCGGCGATATCCTTGCCCAGAATGATCGGCAGCATGCCCTTTGACCCGGCAAAGGCCTCGCTCGCGACCATTTCCTTGAAGCTGACCATCTGCCGGTCGGCATTAGGCAGTTCGATGCCCATTACCGTGCGGCCGGGGATCGACGAGACGCGGGCGGAGATCGCGCTCATGTTGCGGGCGATATCGTCGGCCAGGCCGATCACGCGGCTGGCCTTGATGCCGGGAGCCGGTTCCAGCTCGTACATCGTCACCACCGGGCCGGTGCGCACGGCGGTAATCTCGCCCTTCACATTGAAATCGTCGAGCACGGTTTCGAGCAGGCGGGCGTTGCGTTCCAGCGCCAGCTTGTCGATCTTCTGCTGGGTGTGGGGCGGCGGATCGTTGAGCAGGTCGAGCGCGGGCAGTTCAAAGCTGTCGAACAGGTCGCCCTGCTTGCCGGAAGTCGCCAGCTGGGCGGGCTTGGCCGGGCGCGTCGGATCGGTGATTACCGGCGGCTTGCGCGGGCCATCGGCGGAGATCGCGGCACTGGCGCGCGGTTCGGCACCGGCCTTGGCGGCGGGCTTCACGCTGATCCGGGTACCATCCTCGATGGCTATGCGGGGGTTGCGGCGCAGGAAGCCGGGCAGGGTGAACAGGCTGCCCCAATCGAGCGCAAAGACCCGCGCGGCCAGCACCGATCCGCCCGCGAGGCAAGCCAGCCCCGCGCCCAGGATCGCCCAGAAGCGGCCGGCCTCGGGCAACAGGGCGGCCAGGGCCTCGATCGCGCGCGCGCCCAGCAGGCCGGAAATGCCGCCCATCCCGGCGGGCAGCGAGCCGCGCGGGCCGGTAAAGACCAGTGCGAGTACGGTCGCCAGCAGGGCCATCGCGAACAGCAGCACGCCGATCGGTCGCCACCAGGCGTGGTTGGCGTGGGGCAGGTCCTCGTCCTCTTCCTCGACCAGCCGCCACAGCTTGCGCGCGCCGACATAGAGCAGCGGGAGGAACAGCACCGAGACCGGGCCGAACAGGAACAGCGCCCGTTCCGCCACCCAGGCCCCCGGCCAGCCCATCCAGTTGGCGACAGTGCCGCCGGCAGCGGTCGAGGCCGAAGGATCGGTCTGGTGATAGGAGACCAGCGCCAGGGCCAGGAACACCATGCCCGCCAGCAGCAGCCCGGCCCCGCCGATCTCGGCGGCCCGGCGCGCGGCACGGCGCAACGTGGCGCGCCAGTTGACCTGCACGCCGCGGCTCCCAGCGCTGACTGCCCGACTTGCCATGGTGATCCCCTTCGTAACGGCGCGCATCATGCGCCTTTGGGTGACTCCCCGTCAAGAATCCTTGAGAATCCTTGGATTCGCCTCATCGCAAAAAGGCGTCGATCCCGGCCCAGCGCGGCCAGCGCAGCCGCCGGGCGGTACGGGCGTTCATGCCGCCGAGCGCGATCACCGGCACCGGCGCATGCGCCGCCAGCAGGCGGAAGCGCAACGGGCCGAGCGCCTTGCCGCCGGGGTGCGAACGGGTCGGGAAGACTGGCGAAAGCAGCACGGCGGCGGCCCGGCAGGCGCGGCGCAGCTCGCGCAGGGAATGGGCCGTAGCCAGGGTGGCATCGCCATGCGGGCCATAGGATCCGTCCGCGCCCCAGCGCCGCGCCTGCGCCGCGCTTCCCGCCAGCACGACCGCGATCCCGCGCGCGCGGGCCAGCCGCGCCAGCCGATCGAACCGCGCCCGCCGCGCGCCCTCCGGCAGGTGATAGTGGCGGAACACGAAACCACTGCCGCGCGGCAGCCGCTTGATGGCGCGTTCCAGCGCCGCATCGTTGCGCGCGTCGCTCAGCAGCCAGATATGCGGGAGGGGCTTCTTTCGTGGCACCGGGCCGCTATAGCACCGCGCCATGACCTATCCAGCTTCCGATCCAGCCGCGCTCCTGTCCGACATTGCCGACCGTATCGCCCGCGCCGCCCGGATTGCCGGGCGCAAGGTGGAGGAGATCACGCTGGTGGCCGTCAGCAAGACCCATCCGGCCGAGCGGATCGCGCCCCTCATTGCCGCCGGGCAGCGCGTGTTCGGCGAAAACCGGGTGCAGGAAGCCGCCGAAAAGTGGCCCGCCCTGCGCGCGGCCCATCCGGGGATCGAACTGCATCTGGTTGGCCAGCTCCAGTCGAACAAGGCGGAAGACGCGGTTGCGCTGTTCGATTGCATTCATTCGCTAGACCGGCCCTCGCTGGTCTCTGCGCTGGGCAAGGCGATGGACAAGGCCGGGCGGCAGGTGCCGTGCTTCGTCCAGGTCAATATCGGCGCGGAAGAGCAGAAGGGCGGCTGCGCGATTGCCGATCTGCCCGCCTTGCTGGCCGAGGCCCGCGCGGCGCAGATTCCGGTGATCGGGCTGATGTGCGTGCCGCCGCTGGGGATCGAACCCGCCCCGTTCTTTGCCCTCACCGACAAGCTGGCCGCCGACCATGGCCTGGCCGGCCGGTCGATGGGGATGAGCGATGACTTCGAAACGGCGATCATGCTGGGGGCCACTCACATCCGCGTCGGTTCCGCCTTGTTCGGCGCGCGCGGCTGACCTAGCCTGTCCTTCAGGGCGGCCGAACGACCGTCAGGGAGGATCATGACCGAGGTATCGAGCGACAGTTTCCGCGAATGGATTCCGGCCGGCTGGCCCGCGCGCAGCCTGGCCGAGTGCGAGGCGATCCTGTGCGCGCCGGGCGCGCGCTTCGAATACGAGACGATCCCCATTCGCGGTGTGCCCACCCGGGTCTGGAAGAATGCCCCCGCCAACCTTGCCATTCTGGCCCGGCTGGGCCGCAGCCACGGCGATCACACCTTCCTGATCTATGAGGATGAGCGGGTCTCCTATGAGGCCTGGTTCCGTGCGGTGTCCGCCTTTCCCCGGCACCTCCAGTCGCTGGGGGTGCAGAAGGGTGACCGGGTGGCGCTGGCCATGCGCAACCTGCCCGAATGGCCGGTGGTGTTCTTCGCCGCTGTTTCGATCGGCGCGATCTGCGTGCCGCTCAACGCCTGGTGGACCGGGCACGAGCTGGCCTATGGCCTGTCGCACTCGGGCGCCAAGGTGCTGGTCTGCGATGGCGAGCGGCTGGACCGGATCCAGCCGCACCGCGCCGAACTGCCGGGCCTGGCCCACATCATCGCCTCGCGCCGGGATGACCTGCCCGTCGGGGTAGTGGCCTTGGAAAGCGTGATCGGGCCTTCTGCGGCCTGGTCCGGCCTGCCTGACCAGGACCTGCCCGACGTCGAACTCGCTCCGGACGATGACGCGACGATTCTCTATACGTCCGGCACCACCGGCAATCCCAAGGGGGCGCTGGGCACGCACCGCAACTTCCTCACCAACATCCTGTCGACTGGCTATGCGGCCGCGCGGCAGGTTCTGCGCCGGGGCGAAGCCTTGCCCGATCCGGCTCGCAAGGTGCTGCTGACGGTCATCCCGCTGTTCCACGCCACCGCCTGTTCGGCCACGCTGATGGGCGCGATCGCGGCGGGCCACACCATGATCTTCATGTACAAGTGGGATCCGGTCCGGGCCTTCCAGATCATCGAGCGCGAAAAGGTCAATTCGACCGGCGGGGTGCCGACCATCGCCTGGCAGCTGATCGAGCACCCGGAGCGGAGCAAGTACGACCTCTCCTCGATCGAGGCGATCGGCTATGGCGGCGCGCCTTCCGCCCCCGAACTGGTCCGCAAGATCCGCGAGGTGTTTGGCGCGCTGCCCGGCAATGGCTGGGGGATGACTGAGACCACCGCCACGGTCACGACCCATTCGGGCGAAGACTATCTCAACCGGCCGACCAGCTGCGGCCCGCCAGTGGCGGTTGCCCAGCTGAAGGTGCTGGACGATGCGGGCCGCGAACTGCCCCCGGGCCAGATCGGTGAACTTTACGCCGCCGGGCCGATGATCGTGAAAGGCTACTGGCACAATCCGGAAGCCACCGCCGCGACATTCATCGATGGCTGGGTCCGCACCGGGGACCTGGCCTGGCTGGACGAGGAAGGCTTCTGCTTTATCGCCGACCGGGCCAAGGACATCGTGATCCGCGGGGGCGAGAACATCTATTCGTCCGAGGTGGAGAACGTGCTCTACGACCACCCGGCGGTGATGGACGCGGCCGTGGTCGGCATTCCCCACCGCACCCTGGGCGAGGAACCGGCCGCCGTGGTCCACCTGACCCCGGGCCAGTCTGCAACCGAGGCCGAATTGCAGGACTGGGTCCGCGAACGCCTCGCCGCGTTCAAGGTGCCGGTGCGGATCCTGTTCCTGCCCGAAACCCTGCCGCGCAACGCCAACGGCAAGATCCTGAAGAAGGACCTCAAGGCGCTGTTCGACTGATCTCAGTCGGCGGTGGCCAGTTCGGCGGGGGAGGAACCACAGGCCCGGGCCGCGCGCAGCGGTTCTTCGCCGGTCAGGGCCTTCAGCCCCAGCCGAGCGAACAGCGCGGCGTCGGCATCGTCCCCGGCATTGGCGGCGGTCAGCAGCCGGTCGCCGGTGAAGATCGAGTTGGCCCCGGCGAGGAAGCAAAGCGCCTGGGTCGCCTCGCTCATGCTCTCGCGCCCGGCGGAAAGGCGGACCATCGATTGCGGCATGGTGATCCGGGCAACCGCCACGGTCCGGACGAATTCGATGTCATCGATCCGCGCCAGCGGCGTATCGGCCAACATGTTGCCCAGCACCGTGCCCTTGATCGGCACCAGCGCGTTGATCGGCACCGATTCCGGGTGGCGCGGCAGAGTGGCGAGGGTGTGGATGAAGCCCACCCGGTCGGCCCGGGTTTCGCCCATGCCGACGATCCCGCCCGAACAGACGTTGATCCCGGCGGCGCGGACATGGTCCAGCGTTTCCAGCCGGTCTTCCAGCGTGCGGGTGGTGATGATCTCGCCATAGAGCTCGGGCGAGGTGTCGATGTTGTGGTTGTAATAATCCAGCCCGGCCTCGGCCAGCATCGCGGCCTGGGCGGGGGTCAGCATACCCAGCGTCATGCAGGTTTCCATGCCCATCGCCCGCACGCCTTTCACGATCTCGACGATCGCGGGCATGTCGCGGTCCTTGGGGTTGCGCCAGGCGGCGCCCATGCAGAACCGCTGCGAACCGGCATCGCGCGCCTGGGCGGCCGATTGCAGCACCGCGCGCACGTCCATCAGCTTGGTCGCGGCCACCCCGCTGTCGGCATAGATCGACTGGCTGCAATAGCCGCAGTCTTCCGGGCAGCCGCCGGTCTTGATCGACAGCAGCGTGCACAGCTGCACCTCGTCCGGGGCGTGGTGGGCGCGATGCGTGGTCGCGGCCTGGAACAGCAGCTCGGTAAAGGGCAGGTCAAACAGTGCGTCGATTTCGTCGCGGGTCCAGTCGGTGCGCAAGGGTATTCTCCATCGTGGGGCCGCGGTCCTTAGCCGCACCCGCCCCGATGGCAAGAGGAGCCTCGCGTGCGACCTAGCCCTTGTGCCGGTCCAGTTCGTCGCCCTGGAGGGTCACCACGTGGAGCAGGTTGGTCGAACCCGGCGTGCCGAACGGCACTCCGGCCAGCGCGATCAGCTTCGATCCCGCGCTGCCGAAGCCGTGGCGCAGTGCCATCCGCTTGCCCTTGGCAATCATCTCCTCGAAGCTGCCGATGTCCTTGGTGGTCACGGCATGGGCGCCCCACAGCAGCGCCATGCGCCGGGCGGTCTTCTGCGCCGGGGTCAGCACCAGCATCGGCGCGGCCGGCCGCTCGCGGGCCACGCGGCGGGCGGTGCTGCCCGAGCCGGTGAAGACGATCACCCCCGCGATGGGGAGCGATTCCGCGATCGAGGCGCAGGAATGGGCCAGCGCGTCAGCCGTGGTGCGATCGGGCAGGATTTCGGCAAAGCTGACCTGCTGGCGATAGCCCGGATCGCGTTCCACCTGGCCCGCGATGCGGTGCATGATGGTGACGGCTTCGACCGGCCAGGCCCCGCTGGCCGTTTCAGCCGAGAGCATCACGGCATCGGCCCCGTCATAGACCGCGTTGGCCACGTCCGACACTTCGGCGCGGGTTGGGGCCGGGCTTTCGATCATCGATTCGAGCATTTGCGTGGCCACGACCACCGGCTTGCCGCTGCGGCGGGTGGCGGCAACGATCCGCTTCTGGATCGGCGGCACTTCCTCGGGGTTGAGTTCGACGCCCAGGTCACCGCGCGCGACCATGATCCCGTCGGCCAGTTCGATGATCTCTTCCAGCCGGTCGACCGCGGCGGGCTTTTCGATCTTGGCCATCAGCGCGCCATAGCCGCCCATCAGGCGGCGAGCCTCGGCCACGTCCTCGGGCCGCTGGACGAAGGACAGGGCGATCCAGTCGGCCCCGTTCTCCACCGCGAAGGCAAGGTCGCGGCGGTCCTTCTCGGTCATGGCCGGCACCGGTACCACGGCATCGGGCACGTTCACGCCCTTGCGGTCCATGATCACCCCGCCGACCTCGGCCGAACAGAGGATCGCGTCCTGGCTGGCCTCGATCACCTTCAGTCGCAGCTTGCCATCGTCGATCAGCAGGCGCTGGCCCTTGCGCAGCACGCCGAACAGTTCCGGGTGGGGCAGGCAGACGCGGCTATCATCGCCCGGTTCGGGATTGCGGTCGAAGGTGAAGTGGCCGGAATGGCGGATCACCGCCTTGCCGCCCTTGAACTGGCCGACGCGCAGCTTCGGCCCCTGCAGGTCGCACAGGATCGCCACCGGGCGGCCCACATCCTTTTCGACCGCGCGGATCGCGGCGATGGTTTCGCGGTGAGTTTCGTGATCGCCGTGGCTCATGTTGACGCGGAACGCGTCGGCCCCGGCCAGCAGCAGCTTCTCGATCATTTCCGGGCTGCGGCTGGCTGGCCCCAGCGTTGCCAGGATCTTGATCTTGCGGCCGCGCGGATCGAACTTCGCCATTGTTTTCCTTCCTCAGGTCAGCCTGCCTATGGCAAAGGCGGTGCGAAAGACCAAGGACTGTCCCGATGAGCTGCTCTGAAAATACGAATGTAGACGCTGGCGATCCGCTGGATGCGCTGGACGATGCCGTGGCCGCTGCCGCGTTCCGCCGCATGGTGCGCCACCTGCGCCACCGGCACGATGCCCAGAACATCGAGCTGATGGGGCTGGCGGGCTTCTGCCGCAATTGCCTGGCCGACTGGATTCGCGAGGCCGGTGCCCCCCTCGACAAGGAGGCCGCGCGCGAAGTGATCCATGGCATGCCTTCCGCCGAGTGGAAGGCCCGCTTCCAGACCGAGGCAACGGCGGAGCAGCTCGCCCGGATGGAAGCGAGCCTGAAGAAGAACGCGCCCGCTCACTGAGCGGCAGCCCACTGATTTCCACAGGCAGCGCTTTGCCCGAATCTGTTCGCACCGCTAACCGCGTGGCCAACCGATTCACCCGCTTACCGGAGTTTCCCCATGGCCAACGCCACCGATGACCGCCTGCGCCTGCTGATCGAACGCGTCGAGCGCCTGGAAGAAGAAAAGAAGGGCATCACCGACGATATCCGCGACGTCTACGCCGAAGCCAAGGCCGTGGGCTATGACGTGAAGATCATGCGTCAGATCGTCCGCCTGCGGAAGATGAAGCCCGATGACCGGGCCGAGATGGAAGCGATCCTCGATACCTACAAGGCGGCCTTGGGGCTCGGCTGACGCCTGCGCCATTGGCAAGACGGCCCTCGGGCTGGGCTGACGCTGGCTCCCGGCGCCGGTTGATCGCGGCGGGGCACTCCCTATCTTGGGCTAACCATCCCCGGGAAAAGGAGTTTCCCCATGATCGTTACCACCACTTCCACGGTCGAGGGCCGGCCGGTCCAGCAGTATCTTGGCATCGTCACCGGCGAAGTGATCGTCGGCGCGAACCTGTTCCGCGACCTGTTCGCCAGCGTCCGGGATATCGTTGGTGGCCGGTCCGGCTCCTATGAAGACGTGCTGGCCCGCGCCCGGATGCAGGCGCTGCAGGAAATGCAGGACACCGCGCGCAACCTGGGCGGCAATGCCGTGATCGGCGTGGATATCGATTACGAAGTGCTGGGCAGCAACGGCTCGATGCTGATGGTCAGCGCTTCGGGCACGGCTGTTGTAGTCTGAAGCAGGGCCGGTGCCGCTACTGCCGTCAGGCAGAACCGGGACTCAAGGTTGTCTGATTGCTGTCGCTGGGCTAGGGGGCGGGCCAATTCCACCTCCTAGCTGACGGCGTTTCCCATGGCAGGCCATTCCAAATTCAAGAACATCATGCACCGCAAGGGTGCGCAGGATAAGAAGCGCGCCGCGCAGTTTTCCAAGCTCAGCCGCGAAATCACCGTTGCGGCCAAGATGGGCATGCCCGATCCCGACATGAACCCGCGCCTGCGCGCCGCGGTGAATGCCGCGCGCGCCCAGTCGATGCCAAAGGACAACATCCAGCGGGCGATCGACAAGGCCAGCAAGGGCGATGCCGAGAACTACGAGGAAGTGCGGTATGAGGGCTATGGCCCCGGCGGCGTAGCCCTGATCGTCGAGGCGCTGACCGACAACCGCAATCGCACCGCTACGAACGTGCGCACCGCCTTTGCCAAGAACGGCGGCAACCTGGGCGCATCGGGCGCGGTGAGCCACGGGTTCGAACGGCTCGGCCTGATCGAATATCCCGGCAGCGCCGGCGATGCCGACAAGGTGTTCGAAGCCGCGCTCGAAGCCGGGGCTGACGACGTTGAAAGCGATGCCGAGAGCCACGCGATCTGGGTCGCGGTCGAAAACCTCCATCCGGTCGCGCGCGAACTCGAAAAGGTGCTCGGCGAAGCCGAAGGCGTGAAGCTGGCGTGGAAGCCCGGCCTCAAGACCGAAGTGGACGTTGAAACCGCCCGCACCCTGCTCAAGCTGATCGACGTGCTGGACGATGACGATGACGTCCAGACCGTCTGGGGCAATTACGAAATCCCCGATGCGGTGATGGAGCAGCTGGGCTGATGCAGCGCGCGCGCCGCGTGGCCCGCTGGCTGATCGCCGGTGCCGCCGCGGCGTCGAGCGCGAGCGCGGTTCCGGCGACCCCGCCACAGGTCCTATTCGATTGCCGCAACGATGACTGGGCGGTCGAACTGCTAGGCACCGCAGACCAGCGCCTGATCCTGTTCACCACGCCGCTGAAGGGCAGGGGAGGGGTGGGCAATGCCCAGTCGAGCTGGGACGAGGTCCGCGAAGGCCACGTGATCGGCCAGGGCGGTGGCCACCAGCGCCATATCCGGCTGTCCGATGGCGTGCGGCAGGTCATTCTCCTCGAAGGGATGGACGGCTCGCTGGCCGACCGGCCGGGCCGGACCTATGCCGGGGCGCTGACCATCACGAACAGCAATCCGGCCCAGGATTTCCGGATCGATTGCCCCGCGAGCCAGATCAACGCCAGCCTTGTTGCGAACGTGGCCGAGTGGGCCGAGCGCGTCGGCGCACCGCTTCCGCGTGCCGAAGACGAAGGCGGACCCTTCGATGGCTGGTTCTGAGCCGTGCTGATTATCGGCCTTGATCCCTCGCTCAGCTGCACCGGCTGGGGGATCGTGGCGAAAAGCGGCAATCGGCTGAGTCATGTCGCCAATGGCCAGGTCAGGACCGATCCCGCAGCGGCGCTGGCCGAACGGCTGGTCACGCTGGACCGCGAGCTCAGCGATGTCATCGCCCGCTACCAGCCCGATAGAGGCGCGGTGGAGGAAGTTTTCGTCAACGCCAATCCGCAATCGACGCTCAAGCTCGGGCAGGCGCGGGGCGTCTGCCTGCTGGCCCTGGCGCGGGCCGGAATGCCGGTTGCGGAATATGCCACGCGGCTGGTCAAGAAAGCGATTGTCGGCACCGGCGGGGCGGAAAAGGCCCAGGTCCAGGCCATGCTGAAAGTGCTGCTGCCGGGGGTCGCACTAACCGGGGCCGATGCCGCCGATGCCCTGGCCGTGGCAATCACCCACGCCCACCTGCTGCGCGCCTGAACCCCTGCCTCCTGCCGCTGGCGGTGTACCGGTACGCTGGACGCCTCCGGTCCCGTGCGGCAGATCGTTCCGCCTGAAACCAGTTTCACCGGGGGATTCTCATGCTTAACCTTTCAGGGCTCGATCACGGCCGCGATCTCAGCCAGCTTGGCCTGCGGCTGCTGACCGGCAGCTTCCTGATGCACGAAACGCTGGACAATATCGTCAGCCCGGCGCGGATGCAGGAATTCGTCGGCTTCATGACCCAGTTCGGCTTTCCCGCTCCGAACCTGATGGCCCCGCTGGGCGTCTGGGTACAGTTCATCAGCGGTGCGCTGCTGGTGCTGGGCCTGTTCACCCGCTGGGCGGGGCTCGCCGTGGCGGCAACCTTCGTGGTGGCCGTGGCCATGGTCCACTTTGCCGAACCCTATCGCGGTTGGTGGCCGGCGATCGTGCTGGTGTTCATCGGCGCGCATTTCGCCACCCATGGCGCGGGGCGGTGGAGCGTGGACGGCTGGCGGGCGAAGTAGGCGGAGTGCCTATCCGAACACGTCCAAATCGTCATCCGCGAAGCCCTGGCCGCGTTTCAGCGCCAGGGCTCCGCGAATGCCGTTGACCAGGTAGACCAGCACCAGCCCGCCCATAACGATGCCGCCGATGCTGATCGCAACGATCTTGCCGATCAGCTCCAGCGTGGCCAGGACCGCGGTGGCCATGCCCCAATAGGCGCCCTTGCCGGTCCGCAGCCGCAGCCCGGCGATCATCGCCACCACGAATTCCAGCCCGGCCCCGATCATCACCGCGATTCCCTCGGGCGTGCCGAACCCCGCGCTCCCGCCCAGCACGAAGAAGCCCAGCACGGCGAGGCCCGCAAAGATGAAACAGGCCAGCGCGCCCTGGTGCGTGGCGGTATGCGCGCCCAGGCGGCTGGTCAGGTCGACCTGCCAGAATTTCCCCGCGGAATCGCTGAAGGCCATGATTTCGTTCTCCCCCCGGTCAGGCCCTCAAGCCTAACGGCTGGGGGCAATTGCACAAGCCGCTGGCATTGCCGTTCGAAAGCTGCCAATAGAACAAAGCATGATCGCCCGCCTTTCCGGCCTGCTGGATGACTTTGGCCCCGACTGGGCCGTGATCGACGTCAACGGCGTCGGCTACCTCGTCCATTGCAGCGCCCGCACGCTCGATGCGCTGGGCACGCGGGGGGACCGGGTGACGGTCCATACCGAACTGCAGGTTTCCGAAAACGACATGCGCCTGATCGGCTTTGCCTCGGCCGGGGAGCGCGAATGGTTCCGCCTGCTGACCGGGGTGCAGGGGGTGGGATCGAAGATGGCGCTGGCAGTGCTGTCCGCGCTGACCGTTGACGAACTCCAGCGCGCGTGTGCTGGGGGAGATGCGGCGATGGTCGCCCGCGCGCAGGGCGTGGGGCCGAAGCTGGCGGGCCGGATCGTCAACGAATTGAAGGACAAGGCGGGGGGGCTTCCCTCTGCCGTCGGTGCCGCCATCGCTGCCGCGCCGGCCGGATCGGCCAGCCAGGATGCCGTTTCGGCGCTCCAGAACCTGGGCTTCAAGCCCAATATCGCAACGCAGGCCGTCGCCCGCGCGATCGAGGAACTGGGCGATGGCGCGGGGCTGAATGACCTGGTGCGGGTCGCGCTGAAGAGGGCGACGGGGTGACCGACAACCCGCTCCTCTCCTCCGCCCGCCTGCCCGAGGATCCCGACGCCGCGCTGCGGCCCAAAACGCTGGCCGAATTCGTCGGACAGGCGGCGGCGAAGGACAACCTGCGCGTCTTCATCGAAAGCGCGAAATCGCGGCGCGAGGCGATGGATCACGTGCTGTTCTTCGGCCCGCCGGGGCTGGGCAAGACCACGCTGGCGCAAATCGTCGCCAAGGAGCTGGGCGTGGGCTTTCGCGCCACCTCCGGCCCGGTGATTGCCAAGGCGGGCGATCTGGCCGCGCTGCTCACCAATCTGGAAGAGGGCGACGTCCTGTTCATCGACGAGATTCACCGCCTCAACCCCCAGGTCGAGGAAGTGCTCTATCCGGCGATGGAGGACCGCGCGCTTGACCTGATCATTGGCGAGGGGCCATCGGCGCGCTCGGTGCGGATCGACCTGCCGCCCTTCACCCTGGTCGGCGCGACCACCCGGGCCGGCCTTTTGACCACGCCGCTGCGCGACCGGTTCGGCATTCCGGTGCGGCTCAATTTCTATACCGAGGCGGAGCTGGAACGCGTGGTGACGCGCGGGGCCGGACTGCTGGGGATCGGGATCGAACCCGATGGCGCGCGCGAGATTGCCCGGCGCGCGCGCGGCACCCCGCGCGTGGCCGGGCGCCTGCTGCGCCGGGTGCGCGATTTCGCCCATGTCGAGGGTCATGCCGCGATCACCCGGGGCCAGGCCGATGCCGCGCTGACCCGGCTGGAAGTGGACGCGCTGGGGCTCGATACGATGGACCGGCGGTACCTGACGATGATCGCCGAGCTCTACAATGGCGGGCCGGTGGGAGTGGAAACGCTGGCGGCGGGTCTCAGCGAGCCGCGCGACACGATCGAGGATGTGATCGAACCCTTCCTGATCCAGCTGGGCCTGATCGCCCGCACCGCGCGCGGGCGTTGTCTTAACGCGCGGGGCTGGCAGCATCTGGGTCTGGCGGCACCCCAGGGTCAATTGGGCGGCAGCCAGGCCGGGCTGTTCGATGCCGGCGATTCGCTGTCCGACTAGCTGAAAAGCCCGCGTTCGTTAGGAAGTTAGCAGACAATCGGTTCCAGAATGGGACAGCTCGGGTCCGGGCCGGTCGCTGCGCGTACGAATCCCGCTGCGGGACAGGCAAAACATGGTTAACCCGATTGTCGCTTAATAATTCGTCTGCGTTTCTGTGCCTATTGGGGCAATCCGGCAGCATTGGCTGTTCGGTTCGTGCCCCAGCCCGAAGCAGAAGAAAGCGCAGCCTATGTCGGTTCGGATGGCCCTAGTGAAATTGTCCGCGATTGCCGCGGGCGGTGCCGTGGTGGGCGGCGGGGCGGTGCACGTGGCCGAGGCCCCGGCTGCCCAGGTCCAGTACGTCAAGCACGCCAAGCAGGCCAAGCCGATGAAGCGCAAGGTGGTTCGCACCGCCCAGGCGCCGCGCCAGACGAAGAAGATTCGCCGCGTGATCACCAAGTCGGTCAGCTGCGCCACGCCGGAACCGCAGCAGATGGCCCTGGCCGCGCTGCCGATGCTGCCGCAACTGCCGCCGATGCCGACCCCCTCGGGCGGTGGTGGCGAAGTGACCGTGATCGGCGGTTCGGGCGGCTTCGGCTTTGGCGGCGGCTTCTTCGGCGGGTTCTTCGGCGGCAGCGGCGGTTCGAGCGGCTCGGTGGTCGTCTCCACCACCACTTCGGGCGGCTCGACCTCGACCTCGTCCTCGGGGGGCAGCTCGTCCACCTCGGGGGGCAGCTCGTCTACCTCGACCGGCGGCTTCACCTCGACCGGCGGTTCGACCTCCACTTCGAGCGGCGGCTCGTCGACCTCGACCGGGGGCCTGACCAGCACGACCACGACCGGCGGGATCACCTCCAGCTCGACCACTTCGACCGGCGGTGTCTCGACCTCCACGGGCGGTGTCTCGACCTCGACCGGCGGCGTGTCGACCAGCACCGGCGGTGTCACCAGCTCCAGCTCCACCTCGACGTCATCGGGCAATGTCTCGACCTCGACTGGCGGTGTCACCAGTTCGAGCTCCAGCTCCAGCTCGACCTCGTCGGGCAATGTCAGCTCGAGCTCGGGCAACAACGCCAGCTCGTCGAGCTCGACTTCGGGCAACGTCTCGTCGTCCTCGTCGGGCAATGTGACCTCGTCGAGCTCGACCTCGGGCAACGTCAGCACCAGCTCGTCGACCTCGTCGTCCGGCAATGTCAGCACCAGCACCTCGAGCTCGGGCAATGTCAGCACGAGCACCTCGGGCTCGTCGAGCACCAGCTCGTCGACTTCGGGCAGCTCCTCGACCTCGACCAGTTCGTCGACCTCGGGCAGCTCGTCAACTTCGACCAGCACCTCGTCCTCGGGCAATACCACGACCAGCACTTCGTCCTCGGGCAACACCACGACGACGAGCACTTCCTCGGGCGGTCACGAGGTGCCCGCGCCGCCGATGTTGCTGCTGTTCGGCGCGGCTGCCGCGGCGCTGGTCGGCCGTCGCCGCCTGGGCAAGCAGCAGGGGGCCTGACCGGCCACTGACCGGCTAAGGAATACCGTTCAAATGGGGGGACAGGGCGGCCTTCGCGGGCCGCCCTTCTAGTTTGGGGAACCCGCAACGCAAAAGGGGCGCCGTCCGGCCGGACGACGCCCCTTTTCGTTAGCCCTGTCGCTAAGGATCAGGCGGCCAGCTTGCGCAGCACGTAGTGCAGGATGCCGCCGTTCATGAAGTATTCTACCTCGTTGGCGGTATCGATCCGGCACAGCGCGGTGAAGGTGAACTGGCTGCCATCCTTGCGGGTGACTTCCACTTCCACATCCTGGCGCGGGGTCAGGCTGGCGACGCCCTTGATCGTGTAGGTGCAATCGCCATCGAGGCCCAGCGTCTCGCGGGTCTCGCCGTCCTTGAACTGCAGCGGTAGCACGCCCATGCCGACCAGGTTAGAGCGGTGGATGCGCTCGAAGCTTTCGACGATCACCGCGCGCACGCCCAGGAGGTTGGTGCCCTTGGCCGCCCAGTCACGGCTGGAGCCGGTGCCGTATTCCTTTCCGGCCACGACCACCATCGGCGTGCCATCGGCCTTGTGCTTCATCGCCACGTCATAGACCGGCAGCACTTCGCCATTGTAGCGGCTGAACCCGCCTTCGGTGCCGGGGACCATCTCGTTCTTGATGCGGATGTTGGCAAAGGTGCCGCGCATCATCACTTCGTGGTGGCCACGGCGCGCGCCGTAGGAGTTGAAGTCGGCCTTGGCGACCTGGTGCTCCATCAGCCACTGGCCTGCCGGACTGTCGGCCTTGATGTTGCCGGCCGGGCTTATGTGGTCGGTGGTGATCGAATCGCCCAGGATCAGCAGCGGCTTGGCCTCGATGATGTCCTGCACCGGGGCCGGGGTCATCGTCATGCCTTCGAAGTAGGGCGGGTTGGCGACATAGGTCGAACCGGCGCGCCACGAATAGGTTTCCGAACCCGTGACGTTGATCGCCTGCCAGTGCTCGTCACCCTTGTAGACGTCGGCATAGCGGGCCTGGAACATCTCGCGCGTGACGCAGGCGTTCATGGTTTCGGCGACTTCGAGGTTGGTCGGCCAGATGTCCTTGAGGAACACGTCCTGCCCGTCCTTGCCGGTGCCGATTGGCGTGGTGACGAAATCGTCGATCACCGTGCCCTTGAGCGCATAGGCCACCACCAGCGGCGGGCTGGCGAGGAAGTTGGCGCGCACGTCGGGCGAGACGCGGCCTTCGAAGTTGCGGTTGCCCGAGATGACGGCGGCGGCAACCAGCCCGTTCTCGTTGATCGCCTTGCTGATCGGTTCGGCGAGCGGGCCAGAGTTGCCGATGCAGGTGGTGCAGCCATAGCCGACCAGGTTGAAGCCGATATTGTCGAGGTGGCTCTGCAGCCCGGCCTTGATCAGGTAATCGGTGACGACTTGGCTGCCGGGGGCCAGCGAGGTCTTGACCCAGGGCTTGGGCTTCAGGCCCAGCTCGTCGGCCTTCTTGGCAACGAGGCCGGCGGCGACCAGCACGCCGGGGTTGCTGGTGTTGGTGCAGCTGGTGATCGCCGCGATCATCACGTCGCCATCGCCGATGTCGAAGTCTTTGCCCTCGACCGGCACGCGGGTGTTGGCCTTCTTGTAGGTCTCGGCCATGTCCTTGGCGAAGACATCGTCGACATCGGGCAGCGAGACGCGGTCCTGCGGGCGCTTCGGCCCGGCGAGCGACGGCACGACGGTGCCCATGTCGAGCTCCAGCGTCGAGGAGAACACCGGCTCCGGCCCGTTCGGGTCAAGCCAGAAGCCCTGCTCCTTGGCATAGGCTTCGACCAGGGCGATCTGGCTTTCCTCGCGGCCGGTGAGGCGCAGGTAATCGAGCGTCTTGTCGTCGATCCCGAAGAAGCCGCAGGTCGCGCCATATTCGGGGGCCATGTTGGCCAGGGTCGCACGGTCCGCCAGGCTCAGCGAGGCGAGGCCCGGGCCATAGTATTCGACGAAGCGGCCAACCACGCCGTGCTTGCGCAGCAGGTTCGTGCAGGTCAGCACCAGGTCGGTCGCGGTCACGCCTTCGCTGAGCTTGCCGGTCAGCTTGAAGCCGACCACTTCAGGGATCAGCATCGACACCGGCTGGCCCAGCATTGCGGCCTCGGCCTCGATCCCGCCGACGCCCCAGCCCAGCACGCCCAGGCCGTTGATCATGGTGGTGTGGCTGTCGGTGCCGACGCAGGTGTCGGGATAGGCCACGGTCGCGCCGTGCTGGTCGGTCGAGGTCCAGACGGTCTTGGCGATGTTCTCCAGATTGACCTGGTGGCAGATGCCGGTGCCCGGCGGCACGGCGTAGAAGTTGTTGAGCGACTTCGAGCCCCACTTGAGGAAGTCATAGCGCTCCATGTTGCGGTGGTATTCGATCTCGACGTTTTCCTGGAAGGCCTTGGGGTGGCCGAATTCATCGACCATCACCGAGTGGTCGATCACCAGGTTGACGGGGACCAGCGGGTTGATCCGCGAAGTATCCCCGCCCAGCTTGGCGATGGCATCGCGCATCGCGGCCAGGTCCACCACGCAGGGCACGCCGGTGAAATCCTGCAGCAGCACGCGGGCCGGGCGATACTGGATTTCCTCGGTCGATTCGGTCGGGTTCTTCTGCCAGTCGATCACGGCCTTCACGTGGTCGGTCGAAACGGTGAAGCCGCCGTCCTCGAAGCGCAGCAGGTTCTCCAGCAGCACCTTCATGCTGAAGGGCAGGCGCGAGATGTCGCCCAGCTTGGCCGCGGCCTTGTTCAGCGAATAATAGGCATAGTCCTTGCCGCCGACGGTCAGCGTGCTGCGCGTGCCGAGCGTGTCCTGTCCGACCTGGGTCATCCCGCAAATACTCCTGTTGGTGGTGCCCGCCTGCGCGCACGCCCCTTTCGCGGGTGCAGCCGGGCTTTATCGGCGCTGCCGATGCGCGGGATTGCCCCGTGCGTCAAGGGGCTGGGCCGGGATTCGGCCCCGGATCGGCCTAAAGTGTGGTCTGTTCGGTATGGACCGGCGCGGTCTTGCGCGCGGCGATCCAGCAGCCGATCACGATCAGCACCACCCCGGCCAGCGTTTCGACCGTCACCGGCTCGGCAAAGACGATCCAGCCCAGCAGTGCGGCCCAGATGAAGGCGGTATATTCGATCGGCAGCAGGGCCTGGGCCTCGGCCCGGCCATAGGCCCAGCTCAGCAGCATCAGCGATACGGCAGCCAGCGCCGCGCCGCTGGCGATCTCGCCCAGCGTGCCGGTGCCCGGGACAATCGCCCACCAGGGTGCTGCCAGCGCCAGGAAGAACCCGGCAAAGCCCATCTGGAACAGCGCCACTTCCTGCGGGCTGGCGACCTGCGCTTGCTTCCTCTGGAAGATCAGGTTGAAGGCATAAAGCACGGCCGATAGCAGGATCGCGGCGATGCCCCACATGGCATCCTGGCTCAATTCCTCGCGCCCAAGGCGGCCCGCGCCGATCACCAGCACCCCGGCAAAGCCCAGCAGCGAGGCGGTGATGGCGCCCCGTCCGATCTTCTCACCCAGCATCACCGCGGCCAGGTACAGCGCGATCAGCGGGGCGATGAACGACAGGGCGATCGCCTCGGCCAGCGGCAGGCGGATCAGGCCCCAGAAGAAGCTCGTGGCAAGGCCAGCGCTGATCGCCCCGCGCAGGGCGTGAAGCCGCAGCGCGTCGCGTTCGGGCCAGCGCCCGCCGGTGTATTTCCACAAGGGCAGCATCAGCAGCACGCCAAAGGCAGAGCGATAGAGCATCGCGTTATAGGCCCCGACTGCCAGGCTGGCGCTCTTCATCACCGCGTCCATCACGCTGAACAGCGCGATCCCGCTGGTCGCAACCAGGAATGGCATGATCGGATGATGGCGGTTTTGCCCCGGTGGCACAGATCGTCTCCCCTGACTGCCGGGTAGGGGAGCGGCCGCCAGCGCGCAAGCCGGGCGATGGCGCCTTTCCTAATGTGCTATTTCCTGCGATCATTCCGATGTGGTCCTTCGCCTTTCTCGCCCCTGCATTTCCGCCGATCAGGCCGCACTGCGCCTGTCGCGACGGGAGCTTTTGCCAAGGCGGAAAAAATGAGCCTGGACAGTGGTCCAAGTGGTCCACGCGAACCGGTGGGCGGCGATCTGGTCCGCCGCCATGCGCTCGCCACCCGGCTGTGGCACTGGACCAATGCCATCACGATCCTGGTCATGCTGATGAGCGGGCTGATGATCCTCAATGCCCATCCCCGGCTTTACTGGGGGCATTATGGTTCGGATCACGATGCCGCCTGGCTGGTGCTGGCGGATATGGACGATATCGCGTTTCCCGGCTGGATGACGATCCCCACCGACTACAGCCTGGCCGATGCCCGGTTGTGGCATTTCGCCTTTGCCTGGGTGCTGGTGCTGGCCTTCACCGCCTACCTGATCTGGGGGCTGGTGCGCGGGCATATCGCGCGGCGGCTGCACATCACGCGGATCGAATGGAGCCCGCGCCACATCCTGCATGACATCGTCGAGCACGCGAAGCTCAAGTTCCCGACCGGGGCAGCGGCGTTGGATTACAACGTGCTGCAGAAGCTCGCTTATGGCGGGGTGCTGTTCGTGCTGATCCCGGCGCTGATCGCCTCGGGCCTCGCCATGTCGCCCGCGCTCGATGCGGCCTGGCCCTGGCTGGTCGACCTGTTCGGCGGGCGGCAATCGGCGCGCTCGGTCCATTTCATCGCGGCCATGGCGCTGGTGCTGTTCTTCCTGGTCCACATGGCCATGGTGCTGCTGGCCGGGCCGGTGAACGAGGTCCGTTCGATGCTGACCGGCTGGTACCGCCTGCCGCGCGACAAAGGGGAAGCGCCATGATCGTCACGCGTCGCCATGCGCTGCGGTTGGGTGCGGCGGGGGCGGGCGGCCTGCTGCTGTCAGGCTGCGATGCCCTGAATGACAGCGCCACGTTCAAGCACGGCCTTGCCGGGGTCGGCCGGCTTCACGAAGTGGCCCAGCGCGCGATCATTGGTGACAGCCTGGCGCGCGAGTTTACCGAGGCGGATATGTCCCCGGTGTTCAAGGCCAATGGCAGCCTGCGGGTGGCCGATCCGGCCTATCGCGCACTGCTGGAGGGGGGCTTTGCCCAGTGGACGCTGCGGGTCGATGGGCTGGTCCACCGTCCGCTCGACCTGCCGCTCAGCGCGCTGCAGGCCATGCCCCAGCGCACCCAGATCACCCGTCACGACTGCGTCGAGGGGTGGAGCGCGATCGGCAAGTGGCAGGGGCCGCAACTGGGCGCGATTCTGGCCGCGGCGGGGCTGCTGCCCAATGCCCGCTTTGTCGTGTTCCATTGTGCCGACAAGCTGGAAGGCAAGCCGTTCTACGAATCGATCGACCTGATCGAGGCCTTCCACCCCCAGACGATCCTGGCCTGGCGGATGAACGATGCCCCGCTGACCGAACCCCACGGCGCGCCGATCCGCCTGCGGGTGGAGCGCCAGCTCGGCTACAAGCAGGCCAAGTTCATCATGCGGATCGAGCTGCGCGAGAGCCTGGCCGGGCTTTACGGCGGGCAGGGCGGCTTCTGGGAGGATAACCGCGGCTACCAGTGGTGGGCCGGGATCTGATCCCGGGTCAGTCGCCGCACCAGTCGCTGCGCCGCCCGCGCCAGGGCTCGGCGAGGCCTTCGGCAATCAGCCGCGCGCCCAGGCTCTCGCCGGCCCGGGTCAGGGTGGCGAGACGGCGGCCATAGCGATCGTGGCTGCGCCCGGTGCTGACCAGTTCGACGGGACCCGCGTTGAGCAGGGCCAGCAACCGGCGCTTCGCCGCCTCGCCCCGCGCGCGCTCGGCCGGGCAGGCGGCCTGGCTGGTTTCGGGGGCATTGATATCGGCCAGCCGCACCTTCTCCCCGGCTAGCCAGATCGTGTCGCCATCGACCACACAGGTCTGGCGCGGGCATCGCCGCAGAGGCTGAACAGGGCGGCGGCGGAGAGCAGCAGGGCGGGCATGGGCCGCTCCCTGCCGCAGGCCGCACGGCCGCGCTATTCGTGGAAACCCGCAGCTTTGCTCCGCTCGGGAACCTTAAGGCGCCACCGTTACAGGCTGAGGAACAGATGTTACAGGCTGAGGAACAGACCGGCGAGCGCCGCGCTCATCAGGTTGGACAGGCTGCCCGCCACCAGCGCCTTGATCCCCAGCCTGGCGATCACCGGGCGCTGGTTGGGGGCAAGCCCGCCGGTCACCGCCATCTGGATCGCGATCGAGCTGAAATTGGCAAAGCCGCACAGCGCAAAGGTGACCACTGCCACGCTCCGCTCCGACAGGTCCTTGACCTGGCCCAGGTCGATGAAGGCGACGAATTCGTTCAGCACCACTTTGGTGCCGAAAAAGCCCCCGGCGCGCAGCGCTTCGGCCCAGTCCGGCCCGGCCAGCAGCCAGAACACCGGGGCGAAGATATAGCCCAGCACCAGCTGGAACGAGAGGTCCGGCATGCCGAACAGGCCACCGATCGAACCGAGGATGCCGTTGGCCAGCGCCACCAGTGCCACGAAGGCCAGCACCATCGCGCCAACGGCGACGGCCAGCTTGACGCCGGTCTGCGCGCCTTGCGAGGCGGCCATGATGATGTTGGCGGGGCGCTCGTCCTCCAGCCCGTGGACCTCGATCTTGTCGAGTTCGGGCAGCGGCTCGCCCTTGGGATCGGGCATGATGATCTTGGCCATCAGGATCCCGCCCGGGGCCGACATGAAGGCGGCGGCGACCAGGTAGTCGATCCGGATGCCCATGCTGGCATAGGCCGCCAGGATCGTCCCCGCGACCCCCGCCATGCCCACGCTCATTAGGCAGAACAGCTGGCTGGGGGTCAGCGCGGCCAGGTAAGGCCGGATCACCAGCGGGCTTTCCGACTGACCGACGAAGATGTTCGATGCCGCACCCAGGCTCTCGATCTTGGACACCCCGGTGATCTTTTCGAGACCGCCGCCGATCCATTTGATCACCAGCTGCATGATCCCGACGTAATAGAGGATCGAGATCAGCGCCGCGAAGAAGATGATTACCGGCAGGGCGGCGATGGCGAAGCTGGTGCCGCCGATCTCGGGCTTGGCCATTGGCCCGAAGAGGAAATCGATCCCGGCCTGGGCATAGCCAAGCAGCGCGGAAACACCGTGCGCCGCGCCTTGCAAGGCGGCATTGCCCCAGGGAACATAAAGCACCAGCGCGGCAAACCCGGCCTGCAGCGCGAAGGCGGCCCCGACCACGCGCAGGCGGATCGCCTTGCGATCCGTGGAAAGCAGCCAGGCGACACCCAGGATCAGCGCGATCCCGATCAGGCTGTTGACGATGAGCATTACCGGCGTCCCCCATTGTGGTCTGGCCTATCTCGTAACCGTGCCAAGCCCTTGCGCCTAGCCGGAATCGCCGGGACTTCCACAAGCGCGGGAACCTCGCTAAGCCTCACCCATGCAGACTGTCTCGATCCCGCGCTCGCTCTTCGTCCTCGCGATCCTTTACGGCGGCATGGTGCCGTTGGGGGGCTTCCTCGGTGCCAAGCAGGCCTCGCTCGGCCCGCTGGCGGTCGAGGCGGGGATCTTCCCCTTCCTGACCCTGGTTGCGCTGTCCTCGGCGATTGCCGAACTGCACGGGCGGGATGTGGCCAACCGGCTGGTGCGCTATGGCTTCGTGCCGCTGATCGTGGCGATCGGCTGGACCTTCCTGGTCGTGCGCCTGCCAACCGATCCGGGCATGTACGAACCGGCCAAGGAAGCCTTCCCGATCATCATGAGCCAGGGCGCGCGGATGATGGCGGCCGGGATCATCGCCTATGGCGTCTCGGTCACGCTCAACATCTGGCTGTTCGACAAGCTCCGTAACGCGGTGGGCAAGTTCGCGGCCCTGCGCGGCTTCATCGCTGCGGCGCTGTCGCAGATCGTCGATACGGTGATCTTCATCGGCATCAGCTTCTATGGCGTGCGCCCGATCATGGACCTGATGATCGGCCAGGCAGTGGCCAAGGTAGTTCTGTCGGCCGTGCTGGTGCCGGTGATCGTGGTTGTAGCCGTGCGGATCGGGCGGCAGCTCGATGCCCGGCCGGAATGACCGGCGCGGGTGAAAAGGCTTCAAATCCCCGGCCAGCAGGCTAAAGGCCGCACCACCATGACCCAGTCCCACGATCCCCTGATGCTGGCCAAGGCCGAAACCCTGGTAGAGGCGCTGCCCTATCTCCAGCGCTATGCCGGCAAGACCTTTGTGGTGAAATACGGCGGCCACGCCATGGGCGATCCCGAACTCGCGCGCGACTTTGCCGAGGACGTGGTGCTGCTCAAGGCCGTCGGGATCAACCCGGTGGTGGTCCACGGCGGTGGGCCGCAGATCGGCGCGATGCTCAAGAAGCTGGGGGTCGAAAGCAAGTTCGTCGACGGCCTGCGCGTGACCGACAAGGCGACTGCCGAAGTCGCCGAAATGGTCCTCTCGGGCGCGATCAACAAGGAACTGGTCAGCTGGATCGCCGGAGCAGGCGGCAAGGCGCTGGGCATCTCGGGCAAGGATGGCGGGCTGGTCACTGCCACCAAGGTGCAGCGCACCACCAAGGACCCGGAAAGCAATATCGAGCAGGCGGTCGACCTGGGCTTCGTGGGTGAGCCGACCTCGGTCGATGTCACCCTGATCGAAACCGCCAGCGCGGCGGGCATGATCCCGGTGATCGCCCCGATCGCGCCTGGGGCGGACGGCGAAACCTATAACATCAATGCCGATACCATGGCCGGGGCAATCGCGGCCGCACTGGGCGCGGCGCGACTGTTCCTGCTGACCGACGTGGCCGGCGTGCTCGACAAGGACAAGAACCTGCTGACCGACCTGACCCCGGCCGATATCGCCGCGCTCCAGGCCGATGGCACGATCAGCGGCGGGATGATCCCCAAGCTGGAAACCTGCATCCATGCGGTCGAGGCCGGGTGCGAGGCAGCGGTCGTGCTCGACGGGCGCGTTCCCCATGCCATGCTGATCGAAGTGTTCACCGCGCGCGGGGCAGGGACCCTGATCCGCCGCTAGGCCCCGGCCAGACCCCTTTCCCCTCCCAAGGACACCCAACCGATGATCAACGAAGTCCTCATCCCGATCATTGTCCTGTTTGCCAACGTCATCACCACGGCGGTGATCGTGCAGTTCATCCTCGGGCTGCTGATCAGCTTCAACGTGGTGAACTATTCGAACCAGTTCGTCTCGGCGCTGTGGACCGCGCTAAACGCGATCCTCGATCCGATCCTGGCCCCGATCCGGCGGCGGATGCCGCACACCGGCGGCATGGACTTCTCGCCGATCGTGCTGCTGCTGCTGATCCAGGTGGCGATCATCATCCTGTCTTACATCGGGCGTCAGGTCTGATGAGCCAGGCGGCGATTATTGATGGCAAGGCCTTTGCGGCCAGTCTGCGCGCGCGCGTCGCCATCGCCGCTGCTGCCTTTGAACGTCAGGCCGGACGCAAGGCGGGCCTGGCCGTGGTGCTGGTCGGCGAAGACCCGGCCAGCCAGGTCTATGTCCGCAACAAGGGCAAGCAGACGGTCGAGGCCGGGATGGCCAGCTTCGAGCACAAGCTGCCCGCCGATACCGACCAGGGCACGCTGCTGGCGCTGGTCGAGCGACTGAACGCCGACCGGGCGGTCGATGGCATCCTGGTGCAATTGCCCCTGCCGGGCCACCTTGATGAGCAGGCGGTGATCGCCACGATCAGCCCGGACAAGGATGTCGACGGGTTCCATGTGATCAATGCCGGGCGGCTCGCGGTTGGCCAGCCGGGTTTCGTACCCTGCACCCCCCTGGGTTGCCTGATGCTGCTCAAGGACCGGCTGGGCAGCCTCTCGGGGCTCGATGCTGTGGTGATCGGCCGTTCGAACATCGTCGGCAAGCCGATGGCCCAGCTGCTGCTGGCGGAAAGCTGCACCGTGACCATCGCCCATAGCCGCACGCAGAACCTGCCGGAAGTGGTGCGCCGTGCCGATATCGTCGTGGCCGCCGTGGGCCGTCCGGAAATGGTCAAGGCCGACTGGCTCAAGCCCGGCGCGACCGTGATCGACGTGGGGATCAACCGCGTTCCGGCGGCGGAAGAGGGCAAGACGCGCCTCGTCGGCGATGTCGACTTTGCCGGGGCCAGCGCGGTTGCCGGGGCGATCACCCCTGTGCCGGGCGGGGTCGGGCCGATGACCATCGCGGTCCTGCTGCGCAACACGCTGGTGGCCGCCCACCGCAACGCGGGGGTGGCGCTGGAGGACGATGCGCTTTAGGCTGCGGCCCATGAAGCGCACTATCATCGCAGCCACGCTCTCACTGGTTCTCGCCGCCTGTTCGTCGGGCCCGGGAGGCCGGGCGGGCGGAATGCCCCTGAAGCCTGCCGCCAACCCCAGCGCGGTCATCGCCGCCGAACTGGCCTTTGCCCGCCTCGCGCAGGAGAAGGGTCAGTGGGCCGCGTTCCGCGCGACAGCCGCCAAGGATGCGGAAATGTTCGTGCCGCAGCGGGTAAAGGCGGCCGACTGGCTGAAAGGGCGGGCCGAACCGGCAACGGCGGTCAAGTGGCAGCCCCACGCCGTCTGGTCGAGCTGCGATGGCTCCTACGCGGTCACGCGCGGCGGCTGGGTCAGCCCCAATGCCAGCGGCAGCTTCGCCACGATCTGGCAGCGCCAGAACAACGGCGACTACAAGTGGATCGCCGATATGAGCCTCACTTCGGACGGCCCGTCGCGCCCGCCCGAGATGATCGCGGCGCGGGTGGCCGAATGCAAGGTGCGACCCAGCGAATCCGGACTGGTGATCCGGACCGATACCGACTGGCGCACTGCCGCCTCGCGCGATGGGACGCTGCGCTGGGGTACCGGGGTGACCACGCTCGGCAGTCGCACCATCTCGGTGTCGTTGTGGACCGGCTCGGGCTTCGAGACGGTCGTTGAGCACACCGTTCCGGCTGCTGCACCGGCCCGTTAAGCCATGCTCGAGCTGTTCCTCTCGGCCTTCATCGCGCTGTTCGTGGTGATCGATCCGCCGGGCTGTGCCCCGATCTATGCCGGGCTGACCAGCGGTGCGAGCCGCGCCCAGGCCCGGGCCATGGCGATCCGGGCGACCTTCATCGCCACGATCATCCTGCTGGTCTTTGCGGTGTTCGGCGAAGACCTGCTTGGCGCGCTCCACATCGAGCTCGATTCCTTCCGGATCGCCGGCGGGATCATGCTGTTCCTGATCGCGCTCGACATGGTCTTCGAGAAGCGCACCCAGCGGCGCGAGGAGCGCGCGGAAAAGGTCAAGGCCACCCCGGAAATCGAGGATGTCTCGGTCTTCCCGATGGCCATGCCGATGATCGCCGGGCCGGGCTCGATCGCCACCATCATGCTGCTGACCGCGCGTGCCAGGGGGACGGAGGAAACTCTGGTCGTGCTGGGCGCACTCGGCGCGGTAATGGTGCTGACCCTGCTGGCGCTGGTTGCCGCCGGACCGCTGATGAAGGTGCTGGGCGCGCGGGTCGAAGCCGTGATCACCCGGTTGCTGGGCGTGCTGCTCGCCGCGCTGGCCTCGCAATATGTGATCGACGGGCTGAAGGCGACGCTGGCCTAGCCGTCCGCGCCGCGCCTTACTGCAAGGTCACCCGGTCGTCGCCGGAATCCCGCTTGCCGAAGAACTGCATCAGCTGGATCAGTAGTTCGCACCGCGCAGCCAGGTCATGGGCTTCGAGCAGCGCCTGCTTCGCCGCCGCATCGAACGGCGCGATCTGGCTCACGCCATCGATCAGCGAGGCATCGTCAAGCCGCATGACCGCTTCCCAGTTGACGGCATAGCCCTGGACATCGGCAAAGCGCTTGGCCTCGCGTTCGAACCCGGCGCGTTCGACCGGCGACAGTGCCTGGTGTTCCGGTTCTTCCAGCAGTTCGGCTTCGACTTGCCGGAACGGGGTAATCACCTCCAGTTCGCGCAGCACCCGGAACCGCGCCTCGCCCTCCAGTACCAGATTGAAGCGGCCATCCTCCAGCGCTTCCACATCGATGATCTTGCCCACGCAGCCCACGCTGAATAGCGGCGCACCGTCCTCGGGCTTCTGCGGCTGGATCATCCCGATCCGCCGGTCGCGGGCGAGGGCATCCTTCACCATCGCCCGGTAACGCGGCTCGAAGATATGCAGCGGCAATTGCAGGCCGGGGTAAAGCACCGCGCCGGTCAGCGGAAAGATCGACAGGCGCACCGGCGCGCTCACCCGAACAGCACCAGTGAAAGCTTGCGGCGCTGGGCGGCAACCCAGGGGTCTTCCAGCCCCACAGCTTCGAAGATCTGCAACAGCTTGGCCTTTGCCGCGCCGTCGTTCCATTCGCGGTCGGCCGCGATCATCGCCAACAGGGTTTCCGCCGCGGCATCGCGCTGACCGGCGGCAAAGGCGGCGGTGGCATAGGCCAGTTGCCCGTCCGGATTGCCGGGCGTGGCGGCGGCCTTCAGCCCGGCCAGCTCATCGTCGGCGGGGCGGTCCTTGGCGAGGTCCAGCGCGGTGCGGGCGCGGGCCACCTCGGCATCCTTGGCCAGCGAATCGGGCAGGGCGGCCAGCACGGCTTCGGCTTCCTCGATATGGCCTGCTGCGGCCAGCGCGCGCACCAGCCCGGCCTGGGCGGCGCCATTGTCCGGCGCCATCTCGGCGATCTGCATGAAAATCCCGGCGGCCCGTTCGGCATCGCCGCTCGCCAGCACGTCCTCGCCCATGGCGATCAAAGGGGCCACATCCTGCGCCGGGGCCGCGCCGCCGGGCTGCACCGGCAGCTTGGCCAGCAGCTGATCGAGAATGCCCTTCAGCTGCGATTCGCTGCGGGCATTGGTCAGGTCGGCCACCGGCTGGCCCTGGAACATGGCATAGACCGTGGGGATCGATCGCACCTGGAACTGCGCGGCGATGAACTGTTCCTCGTCCACGTTGACCTTGGCCAGGACCACGCCCTTGTCGGCATATTCTGCGGCGACCTTCTCCAGCACCGGGGTCAGCGCCTTGCAGGGGCCGCACCATTCGGCCCAGAAATCGAGGATGACGAGGCTGCTCATCGACGGTTCGACCACGGTCTTGCGGAACCGGTCGACCGCCTTCTGCTCGTCAATGCTGAGGCCCATGCTTGCCAAGGGAAGAACTCCAGTTGAATCTGCGCTTGGCCCCAATGTGGGCTTTTGCGCCGGTTTGTGAAGGGCCAATGCGGCTCTTTCAAAAGAAGCGCATTTTCCCCTTGGCAAGCGCCATACCCGATGCTAACCGCGCGCCTCTCCCCGGCCCCTGCCGAACCGGCAAGCGGGCTTTGGACGTTCAGAGCGGGCGTAGCTCAGGGGTAGAGCACAACCTTGCCAAGGTTGGGGTCGAGGGTTCGAATCCCTTCGCCCGCTCCAGTTTTCCTATAAAATCTAACTATTTAAAAATTCGCTATCCGGCGGAAGCGGCTGATTTTGCCGTGTTCGGATTGTGTTCGGATTTTCGGGAATATGTTCGGATTTCAGCGGGTCCGAGAACGCCTGATTCCGCTACCGTTTGCGGTATGCTCCAATTCTTCCCAGCTCGTGGCAGGCAGGTGCGGTTTTCCAAATTCGGAGAATTTCACCGAGCCCGTTTCCCCGATCGTGAAAAAATCGCATGTTCGGATCGTGTTCGGATTCGAATGACGGATTGAATTTCGGGGGATTGGTGGCGAAGGGTTCTGCAGATAACGCCAAAAGCATGGTCACGGCGTCAAAGACGTTCCGTGAGGGTGCTATCTATCTCTACCAGCGATCCGACTTCAAAAAGCCAACTTGGCTGTGCCGGATCAAGATCCCCAACACCAAGGGCTACATTACCCGCAGCACTGGTACTGGCGATGAGCATCAGGCGTTCAAGTTCGCCGATGACCTCTACAATCAGCAGCTGGTCAAATCGCTGACGGGTGAGACGGTCGTCGGAAAGCGGATTGGACCCGCCATTGATGCCTACGTGCGCCGGATCGAGGTGGACAAGGAGCGGCTATCGATCCGCTACAAGATCTTGCTGATGAACAGAATCAAGCCCCACTGGGCAAAGAAGCTGTTCGAGGACCTGTCGCCGGCAATGATTTCCAAGCTTGTCGACAAGCTTATTGAGAACGCCAGGGATGGCAGGCTGTCCCCCAACACGATCAAGCGGATTTACTCCGACCTGAAACACTTCCTCCAGTGGACGATCGACGAGGGCTACCTCGATCGGATGCCAAGGTTCCCGAAGACGAATGGGCAAGCTGCACGCAGGCCGCACTTCGATCCGAGAGATTGGCAGCGACTGACACGCCATCTCAGAGAGTTCATCAAGGTCGAGAATAAGGCGGTTAGACGTGACCGCATGATGCTCAGAGACTATGTTCTGATTCTAGCGAACACAGGCATCCGTGTGGGTGAAGCCCGAATTCTTAAATGGAGGGATATTCGCGAAGTCGGCGGTGGCCCTGATACTCCACCGAACATCGTCCTGACCGTGTCTGGCAAAACAGGCAAACGTGAGGTTGTGGCGGCATCGTCGGAAATCAAAACATACCTCAAGCGGATCCACGACCTCAGAATTGAGGAGCTGGCGACGGATGACATTCCACATCCAAAACTGGATCCTGAGAGCCTGGTGTTCTGCCACAAAGACGGATCGGAAATCGGATCGTTCAAAAAATCATTCGCGGCACTGCTCAAATCGGCCAATGTTGAGAGAGACACGCATGGTCAGGTGCGAACGCTTTACTCTCTCAGGCACACCTATGCGACTTTCCGCCTTCAGAATGGCGTCCACCAGTTCACGCTGGCAAAGAACATGGGAACGTCGGTCGCGATGCTGGAGCAGTACTACGGCCACACTTCAAACATTGCAGCTGCCGACGAGCTGACTAAAAGAATCAAAAAAACGGTATCGGGTGCCAAAACGTCACTAAGCTGGTTAACTGATTGATCTAGAAATGAGGTTGCCGTGAAAAGTGTGAAGTTCAGCCTGCTGGTTCAGATTGATGGCGGGGAAGAGAAGAGATTTGAAATCGGGTCAGAGGTTCTTTCGCGAATGTCGAGCGGCATACCCGATGCTGCCGATAGCCAGGATATCCTGCATTTTCTTGCAATGAGCCCCTCTTCCGAGGTGCGCGCCGATGTCGCTTATAAAGACTGCATATCCGAAGAAACCGTCGAACTGTTAGCAAATGACAATTCGATAGACGTCCGACGCAGGCTGTGTGGTCAGACGCCATTCAGTGAGTGGGCTACGACTGAAAAGTTGATTGAGTTCATCAATCTGGATCTAGACTGCGCTCGCACCATTGCGGGACGCATCAACGAATACAGCAATGCTGATACCAACGAGGTTGCAGCGGTGCTCAGAGATCACAGCGATCCTGATGTTCGGCGCGCATTGGCCGGCTGTTGGGGTATTGCGAAAAGCATTGCGAAGCAGCTCCTCAAGGATGCGGATCCCGACGTCAGGGCCGCAGCGAAGCGCACGTTGGACTGAACGGCAATTAAGCTAGAGCGATGCTATAAGGCTCGTGGACTTATATAAAATGTGGGGGGACCCGGCGGTATCAACTGAAAGGAGATGCCGCCGTGGAACTCAAATTTGTAGCCAGCGCTAAGCCGAAGCAGGTCGAGCCTGTTATTCAGCGACGTCAAAAGCTGGTCATGCGGATCGATCAGCAGATCGGCTATGTTCGTCAGATGATTGCGGGCAAGCCTCAACAAGCAGCCTGGGCGCGGCTAGATGAAGATGGCTGCTATGTCTTGCCCATCAAATACGGCCGCCAACAGATCGAACTGAAGAAGGGTATGTTTGCAGTTCAGTGCACTGACCTTGATCAGGTGGAAGCAGCGTTATGTTCAATCCGTACGATGATCGGTCAGGGCGATTTCGACGACCAGCTTGCAAAAGTTTCAGCAGCGATACGAGCTAAGTTTAAAGCCCGAACCTAGAACGCAAAATAACAAAAAATTAGAAAAATCAGAATGCTAACCAGCAGCCATAGGGATGATGTGGGTTGAGATCGTCTGGTCTCGAGCTGTGCGATCATCGCCTGTATTTGACCTTGCTGCTGGTATAGCTGCTTCAGGGCCTCCCGCATCGTCGAACTAGGAGTCTTCGGCAAGAATGCTGGCGTCTCGAAGCAGTTTCAGAGCCTTCCGAAGCCTCGGCAACGGGTTGTCATATGGTGCTCCTAATTCCGCGATAGCCGATTGATGCAATGATTTCGCCTCAGCTAGAATGGCTGAAACGTGAGGATCTGCCGTGGTAATGTCACATCGCTCCAACTCGACAGGGCTCAGCTGTAATCGGTCAGCGTCTTTTTAGCTGCGGCGACAACCGCAGCATCAAACGCTCCTGAGTACTTTACGACAACGGCTTCAAACGATGCATCCAAGCGGCCCATGTCGCGCAAGGCTTGCAAACCAGCAGTTTTTCCACCCTTTAGAACGCTGGTCGAAACAGCGCTTAGAATGTCGGTGTCTTTGATCTTCCGCCGGAGGTAGGTAGCTCGTGTAGGCCTCTCATTCTCAATCGATTTGAGATATTCGTAGGCGTACAGCGCCTCCCAAAGCGCCTGATCAACCTCTGCGCCAGCCTGGTGCTTAGAAGCCGAGACCTGCCAAAATCGGCTTACGGCCGCATCATGGACTTTCTGCGAAATCTCAACATCTTTGCCCGCAGCGATGTTAGACTTGGCGTTTGCGATGGTGGTGCGCAGATCCTTTAATGAAGTCGATTTTTCGACGTTCGTGAGAGCATTGGAATTGTTGAGCAACATAACCCCCAAAGATGAACTTGATTCTGTGGGGTGATATTGAAGCGCGATCGATGCTCAAGCAAGATACAGGGCGTTCTATCTGGATAGGCGGCGTCGAAATCGAGCCATCAGTAAACTGACATGTTCGGGATAGAAACGGCCACCTCGAACCGTGGCGATCCCCATACCATTCAGGCGGCGGGCAATCTCGCTCAGTGACAAGCCAGCATCGACCATTGGCATTATCATTGGGCGCAAAGTCTCTGCTCTCTCGTCGGCAGCCTTGCGGTTTCGCTCCGCCAGCAGCTTCCCGTTCTTTCCAAGTTGAACACCTCGCTTCTTTGCCTCGGCTAGGGCATTGCGGGTCCGTTCCGAGATTAGGCGGCGCTCCTCCTGGGCGAGGGCGGCGAAGATGTGCAGCTGGAAGTCGGTGGCGTTTGGCATCTCAGCAACCACCAGCCCAATCCCTTGCTCCATGATCGATGCAATGAAGCTGACCTTGCGGGAGAAGCGGTCCAGCTTTGCGATCAGCAGCTTGGCATCATTCCGCTTGGCGTGATTAATTGCCTTCCACAGTTCCAACCGTTCGTCGTTCTTGCCCGATTGGACCTCGACATATTCGGCGATCACTTCATCGTTATCGGGTAGGAACCGCTCAATGAGGGAGTGTTGGGCAGCAAGCCCTAGTCCTGACTTGCCCTGCTTCTCAGTCGAGACCCTGAAATAGGCAACATATCGAGCCATTTTCTGTTTTCCGTCAAAAGCAAACCAACGTTTATGTTTGACGGGCTCTGATGGATCGGCAGGCTGGGCAACAAGGCTCTGCGCCATTAATGGGGTAGAGGAAGTAACGGTGGTGGGTTTGGCCTATAGGTCACTGCCAACTCTGACAGATCGAGAAGGGCGGCTTAATTTCGGTCGATTTGATGTTGATCAAATCGGACTGCGCACAAACGTGATTTGAAGCTGATGACTCCCGAGGGAATTCAGCGACCCGATTCCCTGTCACTAGCCCAGCACCAATCGGATTGGTGCTGGGCTTTTGTTTTGACCGATTTACATTTTCGGTAGGGCGGCTTGAGATCGCTCATCTCAGTTTTACAACCAGTTCATCCAGCCATAGGATCAGTGCATGGGTAGTGCTGGATGCGCTTTGTATGATGCAAACAGGAACCGCTTGGAGGTTATCCGTCCAGGCGAAAGCATGAAGCGGTACATCCCCTGCACCAATATTCGACCGCCGCACGATCGAGTGCACGGCGTCCAGGTTGATGGTGATGACATCTGGGTTCTGGTCGGATCGAGCACCAATCCAAGACCGAACCGTAAGTTTCTCTACCGCTTTTCATCCCTGTCAGGTGGCGGCAGCCGATCCATTTGACACTTCGGCTAATCCAACTAATTGTTGTGACGAATTGAGTGAGGTCTCTGCTGAAGCAGATGGTATACTTCCAAATATGAAAATAACGGGGTCGTAGATGGAGCACGAGGCGCTGGTAACTTTGACGGCAGACATTGTTGCCGCTTACGTGAGCAACAATGAAACTGTAGCAGAAGCTGTTCCCGTACTGATCGGTTCGGTGTTCTCAGCTCTGGCAGCTGCGGGTGAACCAACTCAGCCAGTTGTCGAAGAGAAGCTAACCCCTGCGGTCTCCGTCAGATCGTCTGTGAAGCCTGAGGCAATCACCTGCTTGGAATGCGGGTTCAAGGGCAAGATGCTGAAGCGCCACCTCAGCACTGAGCACGGTATGAGCCCTGAATACTACAAGGCTCGTTGGTCGCTTCCGAAGGACTACCCGCTGGTTGCTCCTGCTTATGCTGAGCAGCGCAAGGAGCTGGCGGTGAAGATTGGGTTGGGGCGTAAGCCTGGGCAGAAGCGGGGGCGTAAGAAGGCTAGCGCCTGAACGTATTGAGCCTGATTACCTCAGAACGATGATCGTTGCGCCCTGTCGGGTCAGCTCATTCTTTTGAGGCATCAGGCTCACCTCCGAACCTTCATAGATCTCGAATGATTTGATGGGCGCTGATTGCAAAGCCTTGATAAGCTCCTGCTTCGTCTTCGGCTTCTGGATTTTCGACAACATCACCAATCTCCCTGACCATCGGAAACGAGGAAATCAGGTAAGTCGAATTCCCTGTTTGAACGGGTTTGAGTGGTGTTTCGGCTGGCAAGGGTCTGGTTGCTCGGAAACGATGTCTCGCCCTTAGAAACAGAATTTTCTCCCAGCAATTCATCAACCATCTGGAACTGGTGGTTTCTCGTAGCGAGAAGCTGGGATTGATGGAGGATGTAATCGGCCATCAGTTCAACGAGGACTGACGTCCTCGTTCTGCCACTTGCGTGGCAGATTGCATCAAAGCGGGATCTAAGGGGACTTGGTGCGTTGAAATTGATCAGAGATGTGGGGTCCATTGAGCTTCCTTTCCGGATTATTGTTGTGTTTTAGGGTTATAGTTATTGATCAAGGACCGTTGCGGCTCGGACCCTTGGGTTCAGATTAAAGCGGCTTGATGGGTGAAAGGGGTCTGTACCCAGCGATCACGGGAGACGAAGGTTCATCAAGTCTATCGATGCCACGAAGTCAGATTTGTCCCTGAACTTCGTGATGTAGTCGAGCCAGCCATGGTCAGCGCCATGCTGGCAATCAGTCTGGTGGTAGCCCCAATCGGTTGATTGCCAGTGGCTAACGATCTCCGACTGAAACTGGTCATGGAGCCTGCCGGGGCAATCAATGATGGCATGGTAATGCAGCCGCTTATCCTGCGTGCCTTCGAGGATTGGAACGACAGCTAGCCCTTTGCCATATCGCTGGGCAGCTTTGCCAAATGCCGCCCGATTGAGGCGGTTCATAAAATGCCGAAAATTCTGAGATGCTGCAACAGGGGTAATGGAAATGCGGCTGCAACCATTATCGCCATTAACAAAAATCGCCTGTCTGAGGGTTAACGTGATGGCACAAGGTGCCTGCCAGCTATCGATATCAACCCAGTCTCTGAAAGCTTTTCTGATTAATTCCCTGTTGCTTTGGCGCACCTGTAAATCCCGTTTTTCTATAAATATAAGGTATTTATCTCCTATTTATCTGTTTGGGATCTTCAGAGTCAGAGTCGGGAAATAAATGGGCAGGGGGTAGTTTCGGCCGCCAATAAGTCTATGTGTCCCTTCGACTGGACGACAAATTGGTCCACTTCGAGATCGGGAAATTGCCTGGTCAGTTTCGATAATGCTGAAAATACGTCAGGGGTGGGCGGACATTTTTTCGGTTCGAACGGCTTGCGGGCAGCATTTTCAACGTCCGCCCGTGTGCATTCGATCCCCGCTTCGGTCAGGATTTCAGCAAATTCCGAATTGGAGATCTGGTACTGCCCCCAGACCAGTCCAGCCTTGGAATGACGCCATGCAGAGCCCAGCGATTGCCGCAGGCGCTTGAGGTCAGGTGTCTTGCGGTGAAGATAACGAGCATCGTGTTCCAGCGAGGACTGCGACATCACGTAAACCGCAAACTGGCGATAATCCGACATCGATTTCAGGCACAGGCGAGGCTGCAAGGCGAACGCTTCCCAGTACCGCCGCATCTCCATGAACTGATCAATGCTGTCCCACGGTTCCGTTGAAAAGGCGATATGGTCGTGTGCTTCCGAATGCCTGACAGCATAGGGCTTGCGCTTCCAATCGAACTCCATGTTGAGGCGCTTCGACAGTGCACGATCAACTAGGTCGGCATCGAACAACACCATGTCCCGAACGCCAGTTTTCACCTTCATCGGGATCACATCGTCGCTCGTACGGTTGAAGAACATTTCCACGATGCGGCGGTTCTGATGCCAAACATCATCGAAGTGGTGAGGCAGGTGGATCCCGCCCTTGGCGAGCACGACATTGCCCTTGTCGTCAGCTCCGCCGTTTCCTTCCTTCAATGTGGCCTGACCACGGGTACGCCACCCCAGTAGCTCACGGACACGGTGTTTGATTTCCAGCACTGTCGGATCGCCTGTCAGTCGATGACGACTTTGCGCATAGAGTTTGACCAGCGGTCCGCCTGATGCTGCGGCGATGTCGCTGTCGGTGGCATTGGTCAGGAAGCCATCAGTCGTGCAGCTGAAGACGCACACTTCGGCCGATAGGGAGTTGATGATCTCGCCGAGCACAGCCCGCACGAATGAGGTGATGTAGGCCGCATAATAGGGGTTCGTGATCTTGCTCGGCGGCAGCTCGGTCATTTCTGCAGCCTTGAGGTCGAACACCCGCTTCTTCTGCAATCCCTGGGCGGTCTTGCCGTAAGTGGAGTTGCTCAGCTCCTTCCAGAACAGGTTCTCCAGCGATCCCTTGGGGAAGGCGGCACGCTTCTTGACGCACATCTGGATGAAGTCGCCGAAGATGTGCTTGGTTGGGTCAGTCGGGACCACGACGCCGTGACGTATCTTGAGCTTGGCACCGAGTGATCGGGCAAGGGCAATCTCGGGTGCAGCACAGTTTGATAGACCCTTGCGGGGGAAGATCAGGCCATTGTCGGTGCGAACAGGCAGTGTCGGAAACCGGACGGACTTTGGGAATTCGAACTCGACGTTGGCAACACCGAGCGACAGCGCCGTGAAGTCATCAGGCTTGGTCGTTACGAAGGCACGGCTCCATTCTGGTTTGCCGATTAGCGCCATGGCTGTGGGATAGGCGCTGGACAGATCATAGTCCGTCCAATTGTCTTCGAAGCAGGGGCCAAACCAGAACTGCTCGTTGCGTCCGCCATGGTAGCACTCGGTTGCCAGTGCGAGGTGCCAGGCGACCTCCTGTTGATCGACGATCCGCTCAACCTTGCGATAATAGCCCTGCCGCTTGTCGTAGATCCGTTCCTTGATCTTCTCCTTGCCCAGCAGGTCGAGCGAGGCACCCGCCCAGCGCTCGTCCCAATTTTTGAGGAGAAGGTCGACTCCAATGCCGGTCAGCGTGGCAGGGATTTTATTGGTGTTGAACAGCTCCCGGCTCTGCTCGAGCATTTTGTCGATGTAGCGAACGCAAATGACGGCATCGGTCAGGGCGTAGTGGTCGAACAGCTTTGGATTGTCCCGCATCAGGCAATCCATGTTCTCCTTGTACCATTGCTCTTTGGCAGGATCGGGATCGAGGGCGATCTTCTCTTGGCCGACCAGCTCGCCAAGAGCCTTTAAGCCCTTCGATGCGGCAGGGGTCAACAGCATGGTATCCCGGAGCAATATCTTCAGGTCGACATGATCCCCGTCAGGAAAGTCATAGGCGAGCGCAATGTGGCCATCGATCGACAGGAACGTGTTGCGCACGCTCGACATCATTTGCGTGAGGTCTTGGAAGTCCGAAAACGCTGGGATGTCAGCTCTGGTAAAGTGGCCGACCAGATAGATGCGGGTCGGCACGGCTTTCACCGTTCCATTTCGAACGCCGCTCCACACCGCAAACATAATGCAATCGGCAAGGCTTAGCCTCTCACCATCATTGGGATAGCAAATGGCGCCCCACTCGGTGGGATCGCCATCGCCTTTGGCGGGATCATAAACCTTGCAGTAGACCTGGTATGAAAGGATCAGGTTCTTTGCCAATCCTGCCCTGATATCCTCGTTCGACAGGGGCTGGTCAGGGGCTTTGTATTCGGTATCAAAGCCGATAACCATGAATGGTTCGGAAGCCTTGCGGCTGCGCTCCACACCTCCGTAAAAGTCATCCCTCTCCACCCATATTGTGGTTTTACTGAGGGTTAGATCACCGTTCCTGACAGTGACCTCAGACCGACTGGAATAGCGGATTTTCTCGGTCATTTTGGGCTCTGGGTTCCATTTGGAACGGCGGTTCCATCCTGAGCAGACTTGTCATGACGTTTGGTTGGTAAGGGCACAGGGAAAACCCCTCTGCCGACACCCTCAATGATCAGTTCGGCATGACGGAGTTTGCGACTGGCAGCAGCGGTCAGGGCTGCTCTGACATCAGCATCGGTTTCGGCTGATGCATAACTCGATCTTGAGCCAACCTTAGCTTTTCTAGCAACCTCCCACAGTGGCATTTTGGGGTTATCTCGTCTGATTGTGAAAACCCGCAGTGTCTTTTCCAAAGAGTCGATATCCGGAATGGAAAGCAGCGGATAGCGAGCTTTGCTAACGGACAAGCGCTTCTCACCGCGTTTGCGGCCATGATTTTCTCGGATAACCTTGCCGAGGCGTTTTGAGATCTCTCGGCGAGAATAGTTCATTGGTATCGAGACTAGCAGTACCTGACTTTCGCCGCCGACATCGAAAAGCTCCAAGACTTCGGCTTTAGACAGGGCTTTAACGGTTGCCGGTGCGGGAGGTTCGGCGAATAGATGCCGTCCACGGTTTCCGCCATCAACTTTGGCGGTCCACCATTCCTTGAACTCTTGAGCGTGTACGTTGCCAAAGTCTTGAAACAGCTTGGCGTACTTACCTTTGCCATCTTTTCGGCAGGTTTCAGCATAGCCATCGTGTAGCCTTAAGAACTCCCACCAGAAGTAAAATGCGCTCTGGTTCCATTTCACGCCTTTGCGGCCTTCCGTAGGGCCAAAGACGGGGTGTTTGGCTGTGAATCCAGCGGGAAAATTGGAAGATTTCATAACATCTATATCGCGCCTTTTAATGCGATCATGCCATTAAATTCGAGTTGGGGATAGATCCAAATTATCGAACGGCAATCAAGCGGTTCGATGGATTTGGAAGGCAATCATTATGGAAAATATGTCGCTTGAGCAGTCTGTTGCAGTCACCCCTGTTGCAACTTCGTTTCAGCTGTCACCTGCCGTCGAGCAGTATGTTGAGCGTTATCGCTATTATGCACGCAACACGGTCGAGAGCATTTTGAAGCTTGGCGAAACCGTGCTCGAAGCAGAGGCGAAGCTGTCACGTCTTGAGATCATGATCTTCTGCCAGGAGGTCGGCATTGATCACAACGGTCCAACGTTCAGGAAGCTGCGCAAGATTGGGCAGCAGGCAGCGCGATTTGTGCCTGTCATTGATCGTGTGCCGAACAGTTGGACGACTGTTTATGAGCTCGCAAAGCTCGAAAATGATAAGTTCGAAACACTTGTTAATTCGAAAGCGCTGACGGCAACAGCAACGATGAAGGAGCTGAGAGCGTTCATCGATGATGGTGCGAAAGCGCCTTCGGACACGGTGTCGTTCACATTGACCGTCAAGGCGAAGAATCCTGCACAGGCAGTCGAGATCGACAGGGCCTTGGGTGCAGTTGGAGATCAGTTCGGATCAAAGGTCAGGGTGTCGAACCAAGAGCTGCTCGATCGGTTCATGATCGATGCGCTCGATGGCTTCGATCTCGATGATGAGTTCGATAATCTCGAGGCGGCGTGATTTGATAAGGCGGGGAGCATGGCTCCCCGCCTTATCCCTGCACACAGGCATGTTCTAATTGGAACGGTCCTAATCATAACATATCAATAGCGCATTTTAGTCAGCTCATATGTTCTAAATAGAACGTGGGCTATTGTGAACACATAGAGAGGCAAACGGGCTTCTCTGAAAATCAGGAGTTCAGAAAATGGCTACCGCATTCAACAGCAAGATCATCGCAGGTTCGGCCAATCAGGGTCGTAATGTCGGTAAGGTCGTTGCCATGCCGAAGAAGGCACCTGAGTTGGAAACTGATGCAGACAAGCTGCGAAAAATCATGGTCAACGCCTATCGCATCGGTGACACGGAATATGCGGAACGTGCGAAGCGTCGGGTTTGGGAGCTGAACAAGCTCGGTGACAGCGAGCTGGATCGTGGTTTTGGCGAAATCATTGCGACTTATGAAGCGCTGCTATCAGAGCGTAATGATCGCACGACGCGTGCAACACGTACTTGGCAAAAGGTTCGTAACAAGGGCGTGAAGCAGGCGATCATCGAATGGGTGACGTCAAAGCAAGAACGTCAGGGGTTCATCGATCTTGTGGAGGCTGGGCAGGGGTCATCAACGATTGAAGCGCTGGTCGTGACGATGCGGCACGAGTTCGACGATTATGTGGTGGTGGCAGCATACAAGCGCCTTCGCAGCGCTGGTGTGAACATCGCAATAGTTCACTGATCAAAGCGGGAATGCTAGAATAGGGGAGCCTTCGGGCTCCTTTTTTTTCTGAGATTTCAATCTTTGGTCAGAAAATCTGGCCGAAAGCCACTTTATAGCGGCACTCTCACGGGGCATTACAGAATAGCAGAGCTGAGTAATATGCAGTGCGCCGGAGGTCGCAAGATTTCGAATTCCTTCGCCTGCTAAATGTTTAATTAAACCACCGAGTTAGAGAAAACTTCCCAGCGGGGAATGCCGATTTTTCTGTATTCGGATCGTGTTCGGATTTGAACAGCGGCTGGATTTTGGGGGAATGAGTGCCGAAAGGTTCTGCTGACAGCGCTAAGGGGATGATCACGGCGTCTAATCCGCCGAACTTGCTGCGCCATCGATAGTACGTCTGGATCGACATCCCTGCCTTGCGGCATGCCTCCTCAACCGTCGTCCCGTCATCCTCCTGCTTCAATATGAAAGCGATCTGCTGTTCGCTGAATCTGGACTTCTTCATGCCATGAATCTCCTGGCTGGCATTGGCCAAACCCAGCCAGGAAATTCTCACTTAAAACGGACCAGGTTGCCGGGCTCAGGTCAACTCGATGAGCGGTGGATTCAAAGAAATTGAAGTGAAAGACACCACAACCATTGCGTGCTTGCTACCGTCCGCACCTTGGGCCGCAATAATGCAGACGCCGGTGGGGTAGGCACCCATGGCACATCGAAAATTGGTCGGATCGATCATCCCAATACACCCTGAACAGGCCAGAGGAGGTGCGGTGCTTCTCCATCTGACAGAAGATTTTCCGCTCACACGGAATAAAACATTCCACATGGTTCATAAAATGAATTTATATCATCATATCGATTAAATTGCGATATGGCGTTGCAATGCACGTCTAAGGCGTAGAGTTGAAGAGGAGATCGGCTGATGAGTGATCGCAAAAGCATTGTCGTTGAAGGGTTCGGACACGGAAAACTGCCAATCCCGGCAGCCAGCCGTATTGGTCCATTCGTCGCTAGCGGAAACATTTTCGGGTTTGACTACACTGCTGGCGCACATCCTGATACAGCCGAGGAACAGGCCGCTCTGATGTTCAATTATGTGCGTCTCGTTATCGAAGGCGCTGGTGGAACACTTGACGATATCCTCAAGATTACGGTCTATATCCGTAACGACAGTGTTCGTGCAGCAATCGACCAGCACTGGTTGGAGGCCTTCCCGCATGAGGCATCCCGGCCTGCCCGGCAGGCGATCCTCCTTGAGGCTATGCCAGGAAATCGCCTTGTTGCGTGCGATTTCCTTGCTGTGATTGACTGAGTCGAGATCAGCACGAGCCCGTGGATGCGGGCTCGTGCGCCTTACTCAATCTATATATTCAATCTAGAAGGTGCTTTAGACCATCTCGTAACGTTCGCCCGTTCTGGGAGCGCGACGTTTTGCTTTTGAGCCCGCCACCTGGGGTTCTGTTATGCCATATTCAGGCATGTTCCGGAAAAACATCTGCAGGCAGGTGTGCTTATGGTGGTTGACGAATTCTGGATCATAGGGAGACACGCCGAGGATTTTTTCAACTTCGGCAGAGAGCAGGAATATACGCGTCGCCATGCCAATGAACAGGTAATACAGATATTTGGGCTCGCCAGTGATGAATTTTCCAGCGGCTTGGGCCGCAGTGATCAAACCTGCTGTGCGGTCGAATATTGGGCGAATGGCGTTATCAAGCAGCCAATCGAGTTGCTCACTGGGCTTGGCTGCCACATGGGCCATTATGCGTGCGAAATCCGGATTCTTGGCCGAGTACTGGATGAAATCATCTAGATAAAGGTAGAGCTTGGCGGAGTCATCCACCCCCCGCAGACCGGCCAGACGTTCTTCAAACTGTTGGAATCGCGTTACGCTCAGCCCGTAAAGAGTTGCTCGCCACAGTCCCTCTTTGTTCTGGAAGTGATAAGTGACCAGCGTGTGCTGGACTTTTGCTGCTGCGGCTATGTTTCGAGTTGAGGCGCCATCAAAGCCTTGGTGGGCAAATTCCTGCGCAGCGGCCGTCAGAATTCGCTCGCGGGTTTCAAGCGATCGCTTTTGCCACGCTCGCTGGCGATCGGGGCGGTTGGGATTCTTTCCAATCAAATCTGTGGTTTGAGGCATAATGGCCCCCTCAAGAGTTGCAAAAATCCCGCGCCCGGCAATGCGGTTAGGCGTGCAGGCTTTCAATCGACGGTCCTTAGCTAAAGTTTGTTGTACAATCCAATCATAGTTGGGACATTTAATCAGCTTAATTTGCAATGGCTGCCCGCCGAAAGGCTGGTCTGCTGCCTTTGATCAATGCTGCTTTTTGCAGCTTGCCTCATCAAGGCTTGCCGTGTGTGTGCCCCACGGTGTCTTTAAAAAACTAGTCTTTTACAGAATGATAAGAGACTGTCTCGTTCATGCAGGCGCCGGACAATCGAATGCCATAATAGGCTTATGCGATCAAAAAACTGACAAAACTATTGAACATTATTGCACTACATTATACAATTGGTGCATATAAGAAGGGCGAGGTAATCTAGCTTCGCGCTTGGAGAGGGACTTTCAGGCCAGATGGCAAAAATTGTGCTCGGAATCGCCACTGCGCATACGCCGTTGCTAACGTTGGATAGTGACGAATGGTATAACCGTTCGCTCGCGGATCGAAAGAACAGTCGGCTTAGTCTCGCGGATGGCAGGCTGGTTGATTACGACGAATTGGTGAAGCTGCGCGGTGAGCCTTATGCAGCTGATGCCACGCCCGAAAATTATGCGCGGCTGGCGGGCATTTGTCAGGCTCATCTCGATACTCTAGCAGGTGCGCTGGCCAAGGCGAACGTGGATGTCGTGGTCATTGTCGGCGATGACCAAGCGGAGCTTTACAGGCCCGGCAATATGCCTGCTATTGCAGTCTATTATGGCGATACAATCCTCACCCATCCGATGGGAGAAGATCTGCCTGATTGGATGAACCAGGTCGCGCGCGGTTATGCCATGGATAAGGTTCATGCCTTTCCTGGGCATGCGGGTCTTGCCATGGATATCATTCATGGGTTGATCGACCGGGAAGTTGACTTGGCGATTGCGGACGAAAACCCCGAGGGTAGGGGGTTTGGACATGCCTTCGGTTTCCCGGCCGAGCGGCTTTTTGGCGGCAAAGACATCCCCATGATCCCTGTCATGCTGAACACTTACTTCCCGCCAAATGTGCTTTCGCCTTCACGCTGTTTTTCGGTCGGGGCCAAGCTTCGTGAAGCCATTGAGGCTAGCCCGCTCGATTTGCGCGTAGCTGTGTTGGCGTCTGGTGGGCTTAGCCATTTTGTCGTCGAAGAAGAACTTGATCGCACCGTCATGGGTGCATTGGGTGATCCTACTGGTGAAGCTTTGTCTGCTATCCCGCGTGAAGCGATGCTGGAGGGCACCTCTGAAATCCTCAATTGGATCCTGACTGCCGGTAGCGTCACGCACCTGCCGCTTAAGTGGTCAGCATACGAACCAATCCGTCGAACGCCCGCCGGAACCGGTATTGGCTGCGGCTTTGCGATCTGGAGCGAATAAGCAGTTCTCTTTTTTGAGAGATTTCGGTCGGGCGGAAGGAGAGCACTTTCGCAGCGGTGAAGGAGCCAATTGCATGATGAGTCTGTTCGAACCAAATAGTGATGCCTTCCGTGACGATCCCTATGCGACGTATCGGCGGCTGCGTGACGAGGCACCGGTTTATCACGATGAACAATCGGGGCTATGGTTGCTGACGCGATATCACGACATTGAGCGAGCGTTGGCCGACTATGCAACTTTCTCTTCGAGCAGAGGCAATGCGATAGTCGATTCTCCGCAGCGTGTGGGCAAGACGCTGGGGTCTATGGACCCGCCACGTCATGACGAGCTGCGCCGTGTTATTCAGCGTGCGCTTGCTCCGTCGCGCGTCCAGTCGATGCTTGGAGTGGTCAAAGAGCTTTCCCGGCGCCGGATGGGTGAGTTGCAGGAGCGCAAATCATTTGATTTCGTCGAGGACTTCGCTCGCCCGATGATCTTCTCAGCGCTGGGCATCATGCTTGGTCTGGATGAAACAACCGCAGTCGAGGCTGAGCATCTGGCGCGGAACCTTTTTGAAGGCCATGGCGGTCCGATGGGCAATGCCTTACCAGCGGAAGATTTCGCCGAGATCTGGAAGTTCTTGGGCGGAGAATTGGCAAAGCGTACTGCGTCGCCGGCCGAAGACCTGTTCTCGGTATTGCTAGCTGCGAAGGCTGAAGGGGCTAACCTCAGCGATGAGGAAATCCTTGGCAACATGTCTACAGTATTGCTGGCTGGTAATGCCTCTCTTGGGCATTTTTTCCCAAACGTCATTCATGCATTGTGGCAGCATCCCGATCAGCGGCGCGCGGTCATGCAGGATCCGGAATTGCTTCCGGCTATAATCGAGGAAACGGTTCGCTGGGATACTTCAACGCAATCCTTCGCTCGGCAAGTCATGACTGACGTTGAGATTGATGGCGTATCAATCCCTGCAGGTTCTCGTGTTGTGCTGTTTTATGGATCGGCCAACCGCGATGAACGTGTCGTCGAATCCCCTGATACTTTCGACATCGGTCGCAAACGGATTCGCCACTTCGGTTTTGGCCTTGGGCCGCACATCTGCGCGGGTTCGACTATGGCCCGCATGGTCTGCCGGACCATTCTTGAAGATCTTCTGCCGTTTCTTGGTGACTATGAACTGGATATCGCGAATTCCAGACGCGCGCACCACGTCATGGTTCGTGGGTTCAAGAGCCTTCCGCTCGTTCGGCAATAGCCCAGGTGGATATCTTGCCGGAGCCACTTCAAGGTGGCTCCGGCCAATCAATAGTCAGAACTTGTAGACATCGATTGTCAGCGCACCGGCAGCAAGCTTTTCCAAGATGGCGACTTCGTCTTGATCGCGCTTGCGGGACGCTGCGACTATCTCAGGGGCAATCCCTGCGGGGATAACGACTACGCCATCGGCATCCCCGACTACCAGGTCACCTTTGCGAACGACGATTTCGCCGATGCGCACCGGTTCACCAACCGCGCCATCCTTGCTGGCATCCTTGCCGGTGCCGCGAATGGTGATGCCTCCCGAGAAGGTTGGCAGCCCCATTTCGATCAGTCGGTTGCTATCGCGGACCCCGCCGGTGATGACCAAGCCCCCGGCTTTACGCGCAATGGCGGCCGTAGCCATGATTTCACCCCAGTAGCCATAGGGATCACCGTCGCTGCCGCAGTCTACGACTAGCACGTCTCCCGGCTCGCTGACGGCAAGCGCCTTGTGAATCCAGAGGTTGTCTCCTGCCGGGCAGCGGACGGGCAGGGCCCGGCCGCAAGTGTACATGAAGCGGTCTATTGGGCGGATGCCGCCCGGCAAGGCGCCGATCCGCTTTGCGGCTTCATGAATTGTCGCCGAGGATAAACCATGGGCCGATTTGATCAGGTCATCGGTCATGCAGTCACCTCTTTCGGTCATTTGCCGAAGGCGAAGGGATCGTCGAGGCTCTTCTGATCGCCGGACGTGGCACTGCCATGAGCACAGCCGCCGAGCTCGCCAAGGCCCGGGCAAACATGTGCCGGGTTTTCATGGAAGATCATGTGCTTGTCGGCTTCGCTCAGGAAATCGAAGCTGGAAATTACCGGAACGAGATCGTCGCCCGGTCGCCCCGTTTCTGGCCGAACTGCACGGCCCGAACCCGGTGCTTCCGTGCCGAAGCACAGCTGCTTTGGTGTGCGCTGCTTGATTGCCGCTTCCAGGAAGTTGAGATCAGGTGCGTTGGTATCGAAGTACAGGTTTCCAGTCGTATCGCGCTGCGACAGGTGATGGTCTGATTTGATCCAGCGGTCCAGCGCGCCGCCGCAATGGCAGATGACTACCTTGAGGTCGGGGAAGCGATCGAAAACATCTCCATGGCTGAACAGCTGCGTGGCCAGGTATTGTTCCCACACAAAGCCGATCTGATAGTTGTGCGGGATCGACTTGATGCGCGGGTCCATGCAGTTGCTGCCATGGACGACGATCGGAATGCCATAGTGCTGGCAGCGTTCGTAGATGGGGTACCAGTAAGCCGTGTCCATGCCCGGCGACTTGCGATCACCGGTGGGGTCCGGGCTGAGATAAACGCCCTTGAAACCGAGTTCGTTGACGCAGCGGTCCAGTTCGGCAACGCTTCCCGAAAGATCGCCGTCGTGGGCATTCTGCGGCAGCTGGCAGGCACCGACAAATCGATCAGGAGCCATTTCCACCTGCTTGGCAATGGCGTTGTTCACAAATCGGGTCCAGCCTTCCAGCACGTGCTGGTTCATCCAGCCGAGCATCAGGAACGGGCGGGGGCCGATCAATTGCGCGTCGATGCTGCGGATATCAAGGTCGTGAATGTGCGCCTTTACCGACTGTTCCCAGCTCTGCTCAGTCAGGCCAAGGGCTGGCAGTGACTGGCGAGGATCAAATCCCAGGTCGGTATTGGCGGCGAGCATCAGGCCCAGAGCTGTGGTGCCGTGCATTGGGGCGCTAACGTGACCATGAATGTCGAGGACCGGCTTGGAATTGTACATTCTGAAAACTCCCACTTGGCAGGCTAATAGCTGAATTTCTTGCCTGCTTTATGCCGCATATGATGTGAATTACAATTCTTAATTGACGCAAATGGTCAACTTAGTGAGTGGGGGATTTTTGAGCACTTCCGCTGCTCTGCAAACTGCGCGCGTTAATTGCGATCCGGTTCGGAAGTCTGCGTTTTGGCATCAACCAGTGTTTTGCACTAAATGCATCACGTGGAAAAAATAATGTATTCAAATTGACATTTCGATCAAAAAAGTTGACAGGCGGGGTGAGCTAAGGCTTGGCGCCAAAGGTGCGCGAAGAAGCTTCGGCTGCGGCCGCAATGCGGCAAATTATACATTGTGTGGGGAGTTGGAGCGATGAGCGATTTAAGGACGCGCCTGTTGGCGCTGGACACACCTTCGGTATCTGATGCTCTCGACAAACTGGGCCTGTCAGGTGCGGTGACGGGTATCCAATCGCTGACCCTTCCGGCGCGAGTGGCTGGCCGAGTCAGGACGGTCAAGCTTGGAGCGCCAATCCCCGATTTGCCCAAGGTTCATTTGGGCGCAGGCGCTATTTCGGCATCGGAAAGCGGCGACATCCTTGTGGTCGAGCATCGCGGTCGACTGGATGTGTCGGGCTGGGGTGGGTTGCTCAGCCGCGCCTCGGTAAAGCGAGGCATTGCTGCGGTGGTCGTTGATGGCGCTGTGCGTGATGTCGATGAAAGTCGGGATCTTGGCCTGCCAGTTTTTGCTCGTGCGGCTGTTCCAGTGACAGCACGCGGGCGTGTTGCCGAGCACGCGTTCGAACAACCCATTACTTTTGCCGGACTGGTGGTTTCGCCAGGTGACTGGGTCATGGCGGACGGCAGCGGCGTGATCTTCCTTTCAGCCGCTCGTCTGGAAGACATCGTCGGCACCGCCGAAGACATCTTCGCGCGTGAGCAGCTGATGGCCGCAGATATCGATGCAGGACGGCCCATTACCGAGGTCATGGGCGCGAACTATGAGGACATGCTCAAGAACAAGGACAAGTGACCGTAATGGACAATCAGCAACTCTCTAGTCGGCTCACTGCCGTGGGCATTACGGCTATCTCTGACGCCCTTGATAAGCTGGGGATCGAAGGACAGGCTGTCGGCATCATGCCCGTTGTCCGCACGATGCGGTTTGCAGGGCCGGCTTTCACGATCCGGATGTTGCCAGTCGGGCTGACTGGCGGTGTGGTCGGTGATTACATCGACGACGTACCAGCAGGAGCTGTCGTCACCATCGACAACAAGGGCATCATGGACCAGACTGTGTGGGGAGACATCCTTACCTTCGTTGCACACTCGAAGGGGATCGCAGGCACGGTGATAGACGGTGTTTGCCGTGACAGCGACCGCTGCGTTGAGCTGGGTTATCCAGTGTTTGCTCGGTCGAATACGATGCGGACCGGCAAGGATCGCACCACCGCCGACGCCTATAATGTCCCTATCCAGATCGCAGGTGTTCGCGTGAACCCAGGTGATTGGTTGGTAGGCGATGCCGATGGCGTCGTTGCAATTCCGGCAGATTGCGTTGTCGATGTGATCGAGGCAGCAGAAAGCATTGAGGCGATCGAGCAGCGCATTCGCGATGCGGTGGCTAGCGGAATGCGGCTTGATGAAGCTCGTAAATCACTGAACTATCATGGCTTACAGACGCGAGTGAAAGACTGACGCTGATCTCAGGTGAGATAGCGCAAGAGCGTTGATTAGCCCAAGTTCGAATAAAAACACCCGGTCTCATGGCCGGGTGTTTTTTTAAATGCACTTTCGCTGCCATGGCTTTCAGCGGTTTGAATTTGCTCCAGTACCATTTCCGCGATCAGTTACTCTCTCAGGGCGGACTTCTGGATCTTCCGGTAACGGTGGTTTGTCGACTAAAAACGCATGAATGTGTTTCAGCAAATAAGTCCAAATATATGCAGGCGATTAAGACCTCAGACTGTAGCTAGCTTTTTAGCAAGTCGTTTCCTGCTTGCGGTCAGGCACAGAACGGCACCAACCAAGCTCACTACCCCAACAACGCTAATGCCAAGGCCGAGCGCGCTCGCCTTATCGGCGCCCATTCCGGCAATAGCTGCGGCTAAAGGAGGGCCAAAGCCAAGGCCGAAGCTGCTTACGCAAATCAAGGCTGCCGCAGTCAGGGTTGCCCGCATGGTGGACGGCATGATGGGCTGAAGGGAAAGAAGGATTGCGTTGGTTGTCCCGGCAAGAAGAAAACCACCTGCCGCAAATGCGATAAGAAAAGCGGTGGAGCTTTCCAGCATAGGGGTGATGCTGATCAGAAAGGTGCCGCATAGGGCGTTCGTTGCCAACATGGCCGTTGCGAGGTTGAACTTGCGTGCAGTCACGAGCCATCGCAGCACAAGTGGAATGGTTAGCGTTCCGCCAACTGCAGCAATGAAATTTGCTATTCCGAAACCATAGCCGGCACTTTCTGCGCTAAGCCCATACTGACGTTGAAGCATAGTTGGCCCCCATGCGATCATCGCATAGCCTACCAGTTGCATAAAGCCGGCGCCCAAGAACAGTCCTGGATAGAGGAAGCCTTCCGATCGGATATGGCGCCACAGGTCTTTCATGGAGCTAGTCGGAGCATTGTTCCGGTGGCTACGCTCTGGTTCACGGATCAACACCGCAAGTGCAGCCGCCAAAAAGATTCCTGGCAAGCCGACCGCAATCAGGCTTGCTCTCCATACCGGAAATGCAGAGCCGCTAGACAGGTAGTCGCCGAGCAAGCGTAAGGTGGCTGCTCCCAATAGATAGGCAGAGGCAGCACCCGCCATACCGCAAGTTGAGAAGATTGTTCCTGCCAGCATGCGACGCCGTTCAGGGAAAAGATCAGATATAAGGCTCAGCGCAGCGGGAACTAAAGCGGCTTCGCCGATAGCCAATCCGAAGCGCATAATTGCTAGTGTGGTGAAGTTTTGTGCGAAGGCCGAGGCCACTGTGCAGGCTGACCAAAGTACAACACAGCTAACAATCAGAGCCTTGCGGTTCCAGGTGTCCGCCAGCCTTCCCAAAGGGAGAGAGCTTGCGCCGTAAAACACTGCAAATGCTGTCCCGAACAAGACCCCCAGTTGGAGATCGTTGATTTGGAGGTCGTGTTTTAACGGATCGATAACCAGGGCCAACATGAAGCGGTCAACGAAGGAAAGGACATAAAGTCCAGAAAGCAATGCCAAGGCAAACCAGGCGCGGGCCGGTGTAGCTTCGCGTTCCGCGGTATTCATCGTGGCACTCTCACTGCTGTTATCAACACACTGCGCTGCGTCTTCCTCGTCCGAAAGCCTGACGCCGATGGACTAATCCCCGGGCCTATAGGCCCGGGGAGTATTTGGATTACATTGCGTACTTGAACTGTAGGGCAATCACGCGCGGACGGTTGCGATTGCCGGTGTAGCCTTGGTTGCCGACAGCAGCCTGACCCGGGTAGGTTGAGAAGTTTACTGGCGTGGCAAAGTTGATATAGCGATCGTTCGTCAGGTTTGTCCCGATGACCGAAAGCTCCCATCCGGCTTCGCTGCGCAGACCAGCCCGCGCACCCAGTACCTGATAGGCGCCTGAAACAGGCGCATCGGGGCGCATCTTCACGAGCTGGTGAAGGTAGCTACTGGAAAAGCGCAGGTCGACGCCTGCAAAGAGGGTCAGATTGTCATTTACCGGGGTCTCATAATCAGCTGCGACGCTACCGTTCCATTTCGGTGCGCGGATAAGCTCGTCGCCAGGATTTGCGATCGCCGCTGTGCCGCCGGGCAGGGCCGTGAATTCGGCATCAGCATAGACGACGGACCCAGTCAGGCTTAAGCCTGCGGAAGGCTTGATACCCGCTGTCATCTCAAAGCCCTGCGAGCGGATGTCCGTATTCCCGATCAAGGTTTGGGAAATGCCGTTTGCTTCTCCGGTGAAAGCCGTCTGGTAGCTCTTCACTTTGGTGTGATAGAGCGCAGCGGTGACATAGGTGCCCCGACTAAAATCGGCCTTCACGCCCAGTTCGGTAGTGTAGGCTGCTTCAGGCGAGTATTCACCACCCAGAGCGGTAGTTGGCGCATCCTGATAACCGCCGCTCTTGCTGCCCTTTCCGTATGAACCGTAAAGCATGATCCCGTTCGTGGGCTTGAATTCAACCAGCAGGTTGTAGTCGAAGGGGTCAACAGTCTGCTTGACGGCATAGGGAGCCACTGCCGGAAACGCCACAGTGCCGAAAGTACCGGTGCCTGAACGCTTGAACGTGATGTCCTTGGTTTCGTGGGTGTAACGCCCACCGGCGGTAAGCTTCAGCTGAGGTGAAACCTCATACGAGAGCGAGCCAAAAGCTGAGAGGGTGGTCGTGTTGATAACCAGCAGCGAATCAGCTGCCCCGTTTAATGGGAAGATTGCCGGCGAGGTCGCGGAGCCTGAAATCAGGCGGCGCATCTGGAAGTCATTGTCGAAATAGTACAGGCCGAGCAAATAGCTAAGCGGCTTTCCTGCAGGAGAAGCCAGGCGAATTTCTTGCGAAACTGTTCTGTTCTTCTCGTCTTCCTGCAAGTTGAACAGATTGCCAGCGGTGAAGTCGAGATCGTTGTTACGGGCGATCCGGGTGTCAGCGTAGGCCGTCTGCGCGGTTAATGTATGGTCGCCAAGCTGCAGGTCGGCAATGCCGGTCAGACGGTCAACATTCGAGTAGTTAAATGCAGACGGCCCGCGGGTCGACGCTCCCATAGCTTCCGATCCTATCGAGACAATGTCATCTACTGTTCCGCTGAACCCGATCTGTCCAATTGATGTTGCACGTGCAGCAAGCCTACCCGATGGATCTTTGAGAACTTCAAATGCCTGTCCATCAAGCTTTCGGTCATCGTGCTGATATATCAGGGTCAGGGACAATGCATCGCTGGGCTGATAGGCGATCGACATACGGCCCGAGAGGTCTCTGCCGCGCACTTCGGGCTCGCCCGAGAAGCTATTGGTATAGTAGCCGTCTTCATTTGACAGGAAGAAGGCGCCGCGAGCCTGAACGTTATCGCTGAGCGGAAGGTTCAGGTAACCGGTTGCCTGGTTCTGACCGATTTCGAAGCTATGCGAAGCGTTTATTCCGAAATGTGCCTCCTTTTCGGGGCGGTTGTTGGTGTAGCTGATCGCGCCTAAGCTGGAATTCTTGCCCAGCATAGTAGATTGCGTGCCGCTAATTACTTGCACTGATGCAAGGTCGTAAATTGGCGCGTTTAGATCTTGCCCGCGACCGTAATAGACACCATCATAATACATCGGGATCGACAGCTCGATGCTGAAGATTGGGGAATTGGTGCCCAGTCCACGTATAAACGGGCTACCCGTGTTCGAAGCGCCCTGGCCAAGGACAAGGCCTGGAACAACCGATTCAACCTGCATGGCGCTGGTGATGTTACCCTTAGTGACAGCCTCGGAGTCGAGCACGGTCACGGACGCGGGTGTTTCCAGCAGTCGGGTGTTCTGCTTCAGAGCGGTAACGATGATTTCCTCTGAATCCGCTGCTGGGTCGCCATTCGCTGCTTGCTCTGCAAGCGCATGCGAAGCGCTGAGGGCATAAGCCGAAGCTGCAGCCGATAGCCACAATGTCTTTTTGATGGATGATTTGGTCATACCTACTCCCCTCTCCAGGTCTTTATCTGCCTAATGGTGCCGGCCTATTTCGCTCAGCTCCCATTTGTGATTCTTTGTCTATCTACCCCTTCTAATTTGATCAAGTGAATTAATTAGGATGCTCAAGGCGATCAAATGTGACAGGTCTGTGCGGCAAATTTTTGTTCCTGATGAAATGGGGAGGGTCTAAATTGGAGTTTGAAATTCGAGTTTCGGTGCGTGGATGAGGCTTCCGTCGTCGGGAAATATGCTAGGGTCCGGACCCATAAGCAGGATTCCTGATTGCGCCCTGGATGTATTTCATTGTTCTCCGGTGAGGAGGCGCGATGGACAGCGGATTTCTTTTGGTTTTCGGATGAGCAGTGGTCGCGGATTGAGCCACTCCTGCCCCGCGACACGCGGGAGATGCTGCGCGTAGATGGCCCAGCGCGGCACCACACCTGTCATCCCGTCCAATCGGGCCATTAAAATCTGCAGATCTAGCTAACAAAGTCGACCTTAGCGTTGACACCTTTACTTCCCGAAAGCAGCCACCCGTTCAGCTAGCTTATGTGCCGAGCTGACGGCCGCTATCGGCGGTCGGATTGGATTGGGGCAATGCCTCAGAATTTGGCGATTCCTGATTGCATGCTTTAATGTACCTGCAGTGCGATTGCAGACATTGAACATTTTGGGTGGCAATCAGTTTTCAATTGCGGCGGCGGTGCATATGTTTCGGCCGCCGGCATCTGGGGCTTTCGTACCCGTCAGAGCAATTTCCTCACGCGCCCGCCCTGATTGCCGCAACCACGGGCGCAGCGAGAATGGCCTGCACTTCGTGATTAGGAAGCCCGAGCGCGCCCAATAGATGAGCGGTCAGCGTCACACTAAATGCTTGGGGATCGGGCGGCGGCCTTTCAACAATATGGCGGATGCCCGCTGCGACGATCCCCAACACGACGACCAGCGCGACCTCCGGCGAGGCGCTTCTGAACCGGCCTTGCGCCATGCCGGCCGCCAGCGTCTGGCGGACTGGCTCGTTCATTGCGGCTTGAACATCGGTCGCTTCGCCCAGTAGGTTGGCCAATATCCAGGCGCGCCGGGGCTTTGTCCGCGCAAGATCGAGAAACAGTGTCGCCGCGATCGCGAGGTGAATTGCAGGGTCGGAGCTGGTCGGCTTGATCAGAGAGATGCGGTCGCGCACTTCGAAGCGGATATCAAGCGCCAGCTTTCCAGCGATATCCTCTTTGCTGGCGAAATGATTGTAAAAAGTGCCCTTGGCGACCCCAGCCCGGGCCACAATGTCGTCCACCGAAACCGCGCCGAACCCGTTCCGTCCGAAAAGTTCTTCGGCAGCATCGAGTAATGCCTTGCGGTTGGGCGTGCGGCGCAAGCCACGATAATTGGGAATGCCAGGCATGGAGCAGAGTATAACTCCAAGCTAATTGACTAGATAGTCGAATAAGGGCGGCTATTCTATGCTCCGGTGTCTCTGAGAAACGGATTTGCACGATGCCCCGTCTGCCCTTTGCAACAGCCTTGCTGCTAGCCCCGCTCGCCTATGCGATCCACCATGGCGAGGAGCATGTTGTCTTCAACTTCCGTGCATGGCGCGTGAAGTACTTTCCCGACAATAATGCTCTTACAACCGAAGCAGTGTTGGTGGTGCTGATTTCGATAGCGCTGGTCTACCTCCTGCTTCACGCCACTATGCGCACCCGGATTAGTGCATGCATGGCGATCCTGTTCCTCATGGCGACGCAGGTTCACAATGCGATATTCCATCTGGGGGGGACACTGGTCTTCGCCGACTTCAGCCCAGGGCTGATCACCGCAATTGCGCTGTACTTACCGGCTAACTACATCATTGTGCGCGCCGCGCTGGCCGAAGGGTTGGTGAGTAGGCAGCAGCTCGGAATGCTGTTCATCGCGGGCGGCGTGTTGTTCTGGGCATTCGAGTATGTCGGGCCGGTTGTGCTGCTGGTAACGACACTCTTGACATGGACCTGGACTCTGGCTTCGGCGCGCTCAGCAAACATCAAGGCAACCTGACTCATGACGCGGCTGCCTCAATCTCACCCCTGGCGTCTGCGACTGGCCTGGGCGCTCCAGCTGCCACTGGCGGTAGTTTTTACGATCACGGCCTATCGCAAATTTGTGGCCGATCCGGTGCCAGTGGCGACAGTGGAGGCGCTTGGCACTGGCCAATGGCTTCGCGTAGCGATTGGTTTTGCAGAGCTTGCGGGCGCGATTGGGCTTCTTATACCCCGCCTTGTCCCTCTAGCCGCTTCCTGCCTTGCCCTTCTGATGGTGGGGGCCGTGGGTACGCACTTGGCAATCATCGGAGGAAGCGCGGTCCCCGCTCTCGTCCTTACCATTGCCTGCGGTGCAGTTGCCTTGTTGCGGCGGGATTAGGCCATTCCTGGGTGAATACCGACCTTATGGCCGCTTTTATTTGACCTGACCCTGACCTCAAGCGTCCCTAAAGTTGTCGTAACCGGACTGTGCGGTTGCGGACTTGAAAGCCTGAAAGCGGACATAACCATGGGTCGTCTGAGCCAACTCATCCGTAAAGCTCAGAGCGCGGTTCGAGCAATCCCTAGCACCCCAAATCCCTTAGCTGGGGGATAAGAAAACTTGGCTTCGAACACAGAGCGCCAGCGTTCCAATTGGAACACCATATTATGACGGCAGGCATGTTTGGATCTCATTGTTTGGCAGGCGGCATGCAGCTTCTGGCCGGTTGCGGGTGCCTATGGCGAATTTTAGAACAGAAATTCGGCATCCCTGAAGGGGGTGGGCGATGATGAAGCTGGACATTCAAGTAGACAAATGCCCCCATTCGATGAGGTCGTGCACGGTATCATAAATGGTCTCTTCAACGTCACGAAACTCTATGCCCAGATCGCGCTGGATTTTGCTATTATCAAACCGCGGAATGCCTCCGAGATGCGTTCTGAGGTAGCTTCCTATGCCACTCGGCTGAAAATGTGAGAGAAGCTTCATCGTTGCGGTCCCAATGCGTCCGCTCATGTCGAATGATGGAAGCTTTCCCCGCACGCCCACCGACCTCATGATATTCGTGATTTGGTGCATATCCATATTGCCCGCAGAGCAGATGTAGCGCCCTTTGGCATTTGGAGCCTTCATTGCGCGAACATGGGCATCAGCCACCTCTCGAACATCAACAAAGCCCCAGTTGAGTGCCATCAAGGCAGGATACTGACCATTGGCGACGTCAATGAAGAGCTGATTGGATGTGCTGACGCCGGTGCTTAGCGAGGGGCCAGCAACCATGAAGGGATTTATGACGACTAGATCAAAGCCAGTCCTGTTTGCCTTCGTAAAAGCCCAGGCGGCACGTTCAGCTTGCGTCTTGGAATAATAGTAAGGGTTGCGGGTTACAGAAGATTTCTCATTCCAATCCGCTTCGGTCAGCACCCTGCTATCCGGCGCATCGGTGATCGCTGCCATCGAAGAGGTTAGAACAACCCGCTTAACGCGGCTAGACTTGGCTGTAGCCTCCAACGCCGAGACGGTGCCGCGCACCGCAGGCTTGACCAGATCACGCTCAACGTTTTCAACGTCGATAACAAACGGGCTCGCAGTGTGGATCACATAATCCACGTCTGCGGTGTAATCTGAAAAAGCGCCTTCATCGTTCAAGTTTGCCGAAACAAGCTCTAGATTGCTGGCACCTGGCAACGCTTTAAGAAAGCCAATCGTATCTGCCTTCAGAGGATTACGCACCGTACCCCGAACGGCAAACCCGTGCTCCAACAGCAGCTTGGTGATGTGCGAGGCAATAAAGCCGTTAGCTCCCGTGACCAGTACTCGTTCTTGCATAGCGGCATCCTAAGAATCATACGTTTTGAACGATTATCGTATGATACGATTGTTTAGCTGGTTGCAGATGTCAAGGCAGGAACCTATCAAGAGGTTATGACCCGCGAAGATAGCCCAAAACCGATAGCCCGCGCGAAAATGGCAAGGCGCGATCGTATTCTCGACGCAGCCGAGAGCTTGTTTGCCAGGGTTGGCCTGAGATCGGCCACGATGGAAGCGATTGCGACGGCGAGTTCTGTCTCTAAGGCAACCCTTTACGCGTACTTCCCAGATAAAATGGCAGTTTTTTCAGCAATGGCATCGCGATTGGCAAACGAGATGCAATCTGGCGTCCTCACTGCCCTTGATGAAAAAGGGAGCCTGGCTGACCGCATATCCAATGCGCTGATGGCGAAACACGGGCGAGCATTTGATGCGGCTATTGGAAGCCCTCATAGATTAGAGTTGCTCGACACGCGCAGACATGAATTTGGGCAACTTTTTAACGCAGTGGATAGGGCAATCGAGGATGCCATCTTTGCAGCCCTGCAAGCAGCCGGAACCTGCACGCCTCGAGACGATGCCCGGCTTATTTTCTGCGCCTCAATTGGGATCAGCGAACAGGCTAGAAGCAAAGAAGAGCTTGAAATGGATTTGAGACGGCTGGTCTCGGCTATATTGGCCTAATTTTGGCAGCGGTGCATTGGCGGCCCTATCTCAATAAATGTGGCCATCTAGAATTAGAGATTTCTGGCAGGATTGAAGCTAATGAAGCTGGGCGTTTTGCATGAAGAATTTGAAGCTCACGGGCGAGCAGATCGCGTAACGGGGCAATCTTCGGATCGTGTTCGGATTGTCCGAAGGGAAAATAACAATCTGATCTAAAGACAAAATTGCATCGACCCGAATCTTGCCAAGGTTGGGGTCGAGGGTTCGAATCCCTTCGCCCGCTCCAGTTTTCCAAGCTGCAGTATCTGGGTGGAACCTCGGGCGCATTGTCGTCCCTGGCTTGCCGTGGTGACGGCGCTGCCGCCCGGTTTCGCGCAAGATCGGAATACTGCTCCTAACGGAAATCCCTCGGGCGCAAACCGTAGCGGTGCAATTTGTCGTAGAGCGTCTTGCGGGGGGTGCCGAGGGACTGTTCGAGCCTGGCGATATTGCCGCCGGCCGCGCGCAGCGCGCTTTCAATGACTGTCCTTTCAAACTCTGCCACGGCCAGGTGCAGCGGCTGCCCACTCGTTGTGAGCTGGGCCTCGTTTTCCGGCAGGCTGAGGCCGATCGCCCAGGTTCGTGCGAATGCTTCCAGTTCGCGCACATTGCCGGGCCAGCCGTGAGTCTGCAGGTGGCGCCAGACACCATCGGTCAGCGCGCGATGTGGCACCCCCAGTTCCGTTTCGTAGCGGGAGAGAAAATGCCGGAACAGGGCGCCGATGTCCTCGCGCCGCGCGGCCAGGGGCGGCAGCGCCAGCCGGACCGCGCCGAGTCGCTCGAAGAACGGGCTCCGGCCATCCTCGGTCCGGTCGGTGCCGCCGTGCAGTTGGCGTGTCACCACTACGCAGAGATTCAACTTGCGGGATCGCTCGGCCCCGGCCGGCAGGATGGATCGCGTTTCAAGCACCGAGAGCAGCCGGGCCTGCAGCGTGGGGCTGGCGGCCTCCACCTGATCGAGCAGTAATGTGCCACCGTTGGCGCGCTCGATCAGCCCCGTTCGCGACAGTCCGTTTCCACCGGGCTCTCGCCCGAACAGCAGCAGATCGGCATCCTGATGAGTGAGCACACCCGCATCGACCGGCACGAACGGGCGGCTTTGGCGGGGGCCAAGCTCATGGATCAACTGGGCCACGAATGTCTTCCCGGTGCCGGCACTGCCTTCGACTACCAGGTCCACTTCGGCCTGGGCGATGGCTGACAGCATCCCGCGCAGCCGAACCGCAAACTCCGATGAACCGATGAACTTGCCCTGGGCCTTGGCCAGCAGAGCATCCCGCAGCCTGCGATTCTCGAGCACCAGCCGCCTGCGCTCCGCAGCGCTGGCAATCGCGCGGATCAGCGCCTCGGATGCATAGGGTTTGGTCAGAAAGTCAGCCGCGCCCCGCTTGATCGCGGCAACGGCCATTTCGACATCGCCATGGCCGGTGGTGAGAATGACCGGCAAGTCGGCATCCCGTTCCCGCAGCTGCGCGAACAGGGCCAGGCCATCCATCCCGGGCAGGCGCACATCGGTGACCACCACGCCGGGGAAGTCATCGGGCAGTGCCGCGATTGCTGCCTCGGCCCGATCGAACAGCGATACCGTCATGCCTTCCAGCTGCAATGCCTGGGCAACGGCCGGTCCAAGGGCCTCGTCATCCTCGATCAGGAAAACGCAAAGCGAGGGGTTGTCGCTCATGGGCATGGGATCACCATGGTGAACCGCGCGCCGGTGGGCACTGCTTCAGCGACCAGATCGCCCCCCAGTCCGCGCATGATGTCTTGCGAAATGACCAGCCCGAGACCGAGTCCCTCGGCCTTGGTCGTGGCGAAGGGCTGGAACAGGTTTGCGCGCTGCTCTGCCGAAATCCCTGGCCCGTCATCGGTTACCGACAGCCGGACTTCGCGTTCCAGCGCATCGACCGCGATAGTGACCCGGCCTGACTGCCCAGTCGCATCGATCGCATTCTGCAGCAGGTTGACCAGCACCTGTTCCAGCCCGACATGTTCGCCGCGAACCACCCGCTCCAGCGCCGCATCCGGTGGCAGAACGAGGTGGATGCCAAGGTGGGAAATCCGGTCGCGCAAGAGCAGCAGCGCGCCGTCGATCAACTGCCGCAGCGCGACATCACGCCGGGCCCGATCCCCTCTTCGGCTGAAGCGCCGCAGTTCGTCGGTAATCGTGCCGATCCGGTCGGTGAGCGCCGCGATGCGCGCGAAATTCTCGCGAGCTTCGTCATGCGCGCCGCGCTGACCCAGGCGCACGCCAGTCTCGGCCAGGATCCGGATGGCCGATACCGGCTGACGGATTTCATGGCCAACGCCGGCCGTGATCTGGCCGAGGGTGGCCAGCCGGTTGGCTTGCTGAAGCTGGTCGCGCAGGCGGGCGGTCCGCTCGTTCAGCATTCTTTCCGCTCGTGCCTCGCGTCGGCGAATACCGACAACCACTGCGGCGATCGCCGCGATTATGAGCACCAGGAGCACAAAGAACAGCAGGCGCGCGTTCGCCTTGGCCGCCGCCAGCGCGGGTGATGGATCGGACAGCAGATGCAGTTCCCAATCGAAGGGTGCCACCGGGTGGCGACTGTCGATCAGCGCCGATGTTCGGCCATTATGCCCCGGTTCGCCCGCTGCCCCCGGCTGCATCTTGCGAAAGCGCCAGGCTGGCCGGCTGGTCACGAGGATCACGCCGGAGGGGTCACTGGCATAGACTCCGGATGTTGTGTTCGCCCAGCTGGCCTCAAGCTTGTCGAATTCCACCTTGATCGCCACTACGCCGATGGCGCCGGACGGGCCATCGACCCGGCGGGTGATGAACAGGCCTGGCCGCCGACTGACCGTGCCCAGCGCAAACTGGCTGGCGACCCCATCGGCAAGCCCTTTGCGAAAATAGTCGCGGAAGCGGTAAGTGGAGCCGACAAAGCTGTCGGGCCGGTTCCAGTTGCTGGCGGCCAGGGTCAGCCCCTCGCGATCCATGAGGTAAATCGCCGCGGCGCCGGTTTGCCTGGCAAGCTGTTCCAGCCGCTGGTTGAGCGCCGCCTGCTCGGTCGGGTTCCCGCTGAGCAGCGATTGCACCTGCGGGTCGCGGGCGAGCACCAGCGGCACGAGGCTGAACTTGTCGAGCTCGCTTTCCAGGCCAGCGGCCAGGATCGCTGCTTCATTGCTGGCCGCACGCTGCGCCTCGTCGAGGGCGGAGGCCCGCATGGTGCGCTCGATCAGGGGCAGCGTCATGGCTGCCACCAGAATTGCTCCGCACCCAAGGATCAGCATCAGGTGCCGATGCCGCAGCAGAGTCGTCCCGGCGGGCTTCCCGTTCAGGTTCATGGGCGGGCAAAAGCCGATGGACGACACCGTTCGCCAAGCTGGACGAACGCCGCATCCTTAATCGGCCAAGGCTTACGGCTCATCGGTCCTCCACCTGGTTGCGCAAGGTCCGTCAGTGGCGAATGCTCGCCGGAATTGGCAAGTTCTGGGCGTGGCTTCACTTTCTGGAAATCCGGAATAATAGCAAGCGAAATGTCCGGAAAGCCAGAATTATCAATCACGGACTTACCATAAAATACTGAAATTGCTTAACGATCGAACAAAGACGATTCTCGTTGTCCGGGCATGCTTTGGCCTTATCCTGTCTCTCTACGGCCAGCAAAGGCTGCAAACCGAACGACGGTGGGGAAGAGGGCGACCGAGGGCATGGCATCGATTTCCGTTCCCGCTGCTGCAGGGCCGCAGCCCAAGCGCACGGCATGGTTCCAGCACCTCTATGCCCAAGTCCTGGTGGCGATCGCGGCGGGGATTGGGGTCGGCTACTTCTGGCCCGAAGCGGGGGTAGCGCTCCAGCCGCTCGGCGATGCCTTCATCAAGCTGGTCAAGATGATCATCGCCCCGGTGATCTTCCTGACCATCGTCACCGGCATTGCCGGGATGCGCCATGTGGGCGAGATCGGCCGGGTGGCGGGCAAGGCCTTTGCCTATTTCATCACGGTATCGACCTTCGCGCTGATCGTCGGCCTGGTCGTTGCCAATATCGTGCAACCGGGCGCCGGGATGAACATCGACCCGGCCACGCTCGATGCCGGCGCGGTCAAGGACTATGCGGGCAAGGCCGAAGAGGCGAGCATCGTCAAGTTCCTGCTCGACATCATTCCCACCACGACCCTTTCGGCGCTGACCGACGGTTCGATCCTCCAGGTGCTGCTTGTCGCGATCCTGTTCGGGGTGGCGCTGGCGCTGGTTGGCGCGCCGGGCGAACCGGTCACCCGCCTGCTCGAAAGCATCTCGCTGGTCGTCTTCAAGCTGGTTTCGATCCTGATGCGGTTTGCGCCGATCGGGGCTTTTGGGGCCATGGCTTTCACCATCGGCAAGTACGGGATCGGCACGCTCGCTTCGCTGGGAACGCTGATTGCCACTTTCTACATCACCTCGGCGCTCTTTGTGCTGGTGGTGCTGGGCCTGATTGCGCGCCTCAACGGTTTTTCGATCCTTGCCCTGATCCGGTACCTTAAGGCTGAGCTGCTGCTTGTGCTTGGCACTTCCTCCTCGGAAGCCGCGCTCCCGCCGCTGATCGAGAAGATGGAAAATGCCGGCTGTGCCAAGGCCGTGGTCGGCCTGGTTGTGCCGACTGGCTATTCGTTCAACCTTGATGGCACCAACATCTACATGACCCTTGCCGCGCTGTTCATCGCCCAGGCTACGGGGATCGAACTCAGCATCGGCGAACAGCTTGCTCTCCTGGCAGTCGCGATGATCAGCTCGAAAGGGGCGGCCGGGGTAACCGGTGCGGGCTTCATCACCCTTGCCGCAACCTTGTCGATCGTACCTTCGGTGCCGCTTGCGGGAATGGCACTGATCCTGGGCATCGATCGCTTCATGAGCGAATGTCGTGCCCTTACCAACTTCATTGGCAATGCCGTCGCCACCGTGGTCGTTGCCCGCTGGGAAGGTGCGCTCGACCAGGACCGCCTGGCGGCCGTACTGGCCGGAACCGGCGGCCCTGGCCGCCCGTTGGGCGAGGCTGGGCCACCAATCGATCCGCCCGCCGGTCTCCGTCCCGGCGAGCAGGATCCCGACTGATCATCATCATTGAAGGGGCATCATTTACCGGACATGCGCGAGCCAAAGACCCAGGTGACGAAATCAAGAGCGACCACCAGCACGTTTCGTGCGCGGTGGGCTCTCGGCTTGTGGTCACACCGGCATTCGCGCATGAGCTGGTAGCAAGTCAAACGCCCAAGCAGGCAAACGGACGATTGAAAACAGGGAGTAAGAGCTATGGTGACCAACATGTTGTTCAAGCTGGCGTTGCTCGGCAGCACCGGAATGATGACCGCAACCATGGCGCATGCGCAGGCGGCAGTCGACCCGGCGACCGGTGCGCCACAATCCACCGAGACAGCCGAACCGGCCGAGCCGGCTATTCTGGTCATTGGTTCGCAGATCCAGGGCGCGCAGATCAATGACGTCCTTCCGGTCACGGTCGTGGATGAGCAGCAGGTCGAGAATACCGGCGCCTCATCGGGCGATGAACTGTTTCGCGCCATCCCGCAGTCGGGGACCATTGCCTTCAACGAGCAGAACGCGACCACCCAGAACAACGTTCGCGGCGACGTCGGATCGGTCAACCTGCGTGATCTGGGGACGGGCAACACCCTGCTGCTGGTCAACGGTCGGCGCATGAACCTGCACCCCGGTTTCCAGACCGAGCTGCTGGTACCGGTGGTCAGCCCGGATACCAACGAGATTGCTCCCGGCAGCGTGCGGCGGATCGAGGTGCTGCGCGACGGGGCTTCGGCCGTCTACGGGGCCGATGCCGTCGCAGGCGTGATCAACACCGTGCTCAAGGGCAATCTCAAAGGCGGCTTCCTCGAAACCGACTGGCGCGCCTCGGATGGCACCAGCCTGTACAGTGTCAGTGTCAGCGGGGGCTTCGGCTTCGATTTCGGTGGTGGCCGCGGCAACCTGACCCTCTACGGCGGCTATTTCCACGAGAACGGGCTCGATGCATCCGCGCGCGACTATTCGCGTGACGATAACAAGCTGCCCTTGCTGGTCGGAACGCCGTTCGAGAACGATGCCTCGTTCAACAATCGCAACACCTTCGGCCCCTTCGGCCAGTTCGACATCCAGGCACCGACGAACCGCACTCCGATCCTCGATGACGATTTCTACCTGCAGCCGAGCACCTTCACCGGCTGCCGCATGAGCTTCGGCAACGGGATTTGCGCACGCAATGGCGAAACGCCGACAACCGCCGTGCGCTACAACACGATCTTCGGCAACACGCTGATCAGCCGCAAGGACCGCTACAATGCGATGGCCTTGTTCAACTATGAACTGACCGACAATCTCGAAGCCTACTTCGAAGGCAGCTACTATCGCTCGGAGAACGCCCGCAAGAACGATGCCTCGGCGATCCTGAGTGCGGTGCCGGTCGGCATTTCGCGCAATGCCTATTACAACCCGTTCGGCCCGACCACGCGCAACGGCCAGCCCAATCCCCAGCGCCTGCCCGGGACCACCATCCCCGTTGAAGGCGCGGACATCATCATGGAGCGCTATCGTTTCGTTGATGCGGGCAACCGCGACGTGTTTGTCGACAAGGATTCGTTCCGGCTTGTCGCGGGGCTGAAGGGCAATTTCGGTGCCTGGAATTTCGACACCGGCTTCGTCTATTCGGAAGCACGGGTAACCGATCTCGAAACCAACCGCGTGTCGCTGACCGCGATGCAGCAGTCGATCAACCGGACCACGCCGGATGCCTACAACCCCTTCAACGGCGGCTGTCTCGACGATCCGGGCCAGGGCGACTGCACGCCCAACCCGACATCCGTGATCGATACCTTCCGCATCAACGTGAGCCGCAAGGGCGGGACCAGCCTGGCCCTGGCGGACTTCAAGGTCAGCCGCGACGATCTGCTCTCGCTGCCGGGCGGCAACCTGGGCATTGCCGGCGGTATCGAATGGCGGCGCGAGACCTTCTTCGACGATCGCGATCCGCGGCTCGACGGCACGATCACCTTCACGGACAGCGTGACCGGCGTGTTCAACGGCAGCGACGTGGCGGGCACCAGCCCGTCGCCGGACACCGATGGCACCCGCAACGTCTATTCGGCCTTCGCCGAACTGTTCGTGCCGGTGGTCAGCCCGGAAATGAACGTCCCGCTGGTCGAGGCGTTCAATGTCCAGCTGGCCGGTCGGATCGAGCGCTTCGAGGATATTAAGGCGACGGCCGTCGTCCCGCGCGTAGCCGCATCGTGGACCACGCTGCCAGGGGTCACCTTCCGCGGAGCCTGGTCGCAGGGCTTCCGCGCACCGAACCTGGTGCAGGTGAACGACGATGGCACGACCCGGTCCAACACCCGCGACGACTTCGTGATTTGCCAGGCGCGCGTTGCCAAGGGCCTGCTGGCCAGCCTCGACGCCTGTCCCGGAGCCGGGGTCATCAGCTTCCGTTCGGGCGCGAAGAGCCTCAAGCCCGAGGATAGCGAAAGTATCAATCTCGGGGTCGTGCTCGAGCCGGAATTCATCCCCGGCCTGACCCTCACGGCCGACTTCTGGCGGGTCAAGCAGACCGGGCTGGTGGGCACCTTCGGCGATGACAACGCGATCGCGCTGGACCTGCTGCGCCGCCTCAGCGGCAGCACTAACCCCAATGTCATCCGCGCCACGCCCACGGCCGATGACATTGCGCTGTTCACCGGCACCGGCCTTGCTCCCGCGGGCGCGATCATCCGGGTGCTCGACCCCTACCTGAACCTCGACAGCCGCATTTCGAAGGGTTGGGACTTCGGTCTCACTTACAACGTCCCGGACTTCGGGCTGGGCAAGTTCCGCCTGCGGGCGAATGCGGCCCGGCTGTCGAGCTTCGTCCAGAGCGCGGGCGCCGATGGCGAGGAACTGCTGGCCGGGATCGCGGCGGGCAAGCTGCCGGCCGACGTGACGGTTGGCGGGTTGGGCGAACTGCTCGAGATCGAGGGTCGCCCGAAGTGGCGCATGAGCGGGTCGATCAACTGGGAAAGCGGCCCGGTCGAGATCGGCCTGTTCGGCCAGTATACCGGCAAGGTGTGGGACACCAGCGTGGTGCGCGACGTCCTGCTGGTTTCGAACGACCCCAATGCCAACTACTACCGGGTCGACGACCAGTTCATCACCAACCTGTCGATCGCCTATACCATCAAGAACAAGACCCCGCTCAACGGGACCCGGCTGCGGTTTGCGGTGAACAACCTGTTCAACAAGAACCCGCCGCTCGCGGACGAGACCTATGGCTTCTTCAGCGAACTCTACACGGCGCGCGGCAGGGTGTTCCACATCGAACTGCGCAAGAAGTTCTGACGTGAAGCGGCGGGTCTGGCACTGGCGCGGGCTCGCCGCCGCAGCTGCGCTGGGGGCATCGGCCGTAGGGGCGCTGGCCGGGATGGGGGCAATCGGGATGGGGACGGCGGCGCTGGCGCAGTCGTCCCCGTCCCATGCGGCTTCCACCCCCAGGCCGACGCTATCCGGATGCCGGACCGCGCAGGGCAGCATCCATTTCGATTTCGAAGGTGCGTCCCGTTCGGCCTGCCATGTCGAGGATGACCGGACGGTCTCGATCCTGATCACTCCCGAACATCAGCCGCCGATCAATCCCAGTCCCTGGTATGCCTTCCGCTATCGCACTGCCGAGGGCGGCAGGCTGACCGTGAACCTGCGCTATATCGGCGCGCGTCATCGCTATGCGCCCAAGTGGCGGGGGCGCGGGGATCCTGCCGCGCTGTCGGTCGCGGTCGCGGCGGATGGCAGCGCGGCGACGATCACCCTCCCGCCGGGGGAAGGGGTGGTCAGCGGACAGCCGCTGGTCACGGCGGCGCACTATGACAGGGCGCTGAAGCAGCTTGTGACAGACGGCGGCGGCCATCGGCAGGTCCTGGGCCATTCGCACGATGGCCGACCGGTCGAGGCCGTGCGGCTTGGCAATGCGGATGCCCCTCATCTGGTCGTCCTGCTGGGCCGGCAGCATCCGCCGGAAGTCACCGGGGCCATGGCAATGGACGCCTTTTCCACGGCCATTGCCAGGCTGGTCCGGTCCCGCGGGATCGATCGCACGCGCTTCCAGTTCCTGATCGTTCCGCTGCTCAACCCCGACGGCGTTGCGCGCGGCCATTGGCGGGCGAACCTTGGCGGCGTGGACCTCAACCGGGATTGGGGCCAGTTCAAGCAGCCCGAAACCCGCGCTGTCGGCGATTGGCTCGCGAAGCTCCCGGCGGGGGTCCGGCCCGTGCTCATGCTCGATTTTCATTCGACCCGCCGCAACACGGTCTATGTCCAGGGCGCCGAAGCAAGTGCCCAGGGCAAGGCCTTCCTCGCCGCCTGGCTGGGCGGCAAGGAAGAGGCCTTCGCCGGCTATCCGTTCACGATCGATCCGCGCGATGCCAACCCTGGTACCGGAACAACCAAGAACTGGTTCAACGCCACTTACGGCATCCCGGCCTACACTTACGAAGCGGGCGACGAGTCCGATCCCGCAGCGGTGCGCGGGGCTGCCGAGGGCCTCGCCCAGGGGCTGGTCCCTGCGCTCGAGCTGATGCTCGCAGAGGGGTTGCGTCCTTAGTTCAGGCTGTGTGCAGCGCGCTTGGCGCGAAACTGTGGTTTGATGGAGTAGGTTCATGAAGAGCGCTGGAAGGTTCGGACGGTTTGCTGCGCTGCTGGCGGTCACCGGGATCGGTCTGGCCGCCGCGCCCGGCTGGGCGCGGGCGTGCGAACCCTTGGCACCGGGTTCGTCACGGATCGAGTTCGCCGGCTGGTCTGGGCCGAAACTGCCGGTCCATGTCCACAAGCCGAAGGCTGCCGGCGCGGGCAGCCGGATCCTGTTCGTCATGCATGGCGTCCAGCGCGACGGCGACCGCTACCGCGACGAATGGCGTGACCTGGCCGAGCAGCACAATCTCGTGATCGTTGTCCCGACCTTCGGCCGGAAGGATTTTCCGACCACCGAATCCTACAATCTGGGCAATATCATCGACCAGCGCGGCCAGCGGGTTCCGCGCGAACTCTGGTCGTTCAGCGCGATCGAGCCGCTGTTTGATGAGATCGTCTGCCGGATCGCCGGAAACCAGCGCGGCTATGCCCTCTATGGGCACTCGGCGGGCGGGCAATTCGTTCACCGCTATGTCGCCTTTGCCGAAGCGCCGCGCCTCGAGGTTGCGGTGGCGGCAAATTCGGGCTGGTACACCATGCCGACCGATGCCGCCTTCCCCTACGGCTGGGGCGGCGATGTCGCCGGGCTGGTCGTGCCGGAGAAGGCCTTTCAGCGACCGCTCACGATCCTGCTCGGGACGGCGGACAATGACCGCAATCATCCGAGCCTGCGCAAGAACCAGCAAGCCGATCGGCAGGGCCTGACCCGGTTTGCCCGCGGCCACGGCTTCCTGGCGGCAGCCCAGGAGCGCGTAGGCAAGACGGTGCCGCTGCGCTGGCGCATCGCTTACGCTGAGGGGATCGGGCACGACAACGGCGGAATGGCACCTTTCGCCGTTCCCTACCTGACAGGGGCGGGCGGGAAATAGGCTGCAATCGCCAGGCTTCCCGGTTCAGCGATCCGCGCATTCAAGCCGGAAGCTGGCGCCCCGGCGGTTTTTGCCCCGGCCGTTCTTGCCTGGGCCGATGGTCAGGCCAATGCCTGCCGCATCGCAGATCCGCTATGACCGTGATGAGGGTAGCAAAGCTGTCGCTCCGCACTTTTCGATAAACCCGGACACACGTTCACGAGTGGCGGCATCGTTCGACATGGTGGATGCCGCTAAAACATTGAACACGAGGCCTTCTGAGCAAATTGCGCTGAAAATGTTCGGATCGTGTTCGGATTTTCGGGGGTTAAAATAACCACATGATTTGCAAATAAAATATCATCGCTCTGAATCTTGCCAAGGTTGGGGTCGAGGGTTCGAATCCCTTCGCCCGCTCCAGTTTTCCTAGTGAAAACAGCGGTTTAGAAAATAGCCGTTTTCCAAAATCCAAAAATCAACCATCTTCGGATCGTGTTCGGATTCGTCGGGGGGTAGTCGGATTTTGGGAAAATCGGGTCTCAAAGAATCTGCGTCAGCTGCAAAGCCAGCCAAGGTCGCCAAGAAAGCTCCAAAGGGAGCAGTGACGGAATCCAAGACGTTCCGTGATGGCTTGATCTATCTCTACCAGCGAGCAGACTTCAAAAAACCGACCTGGCTTTGCCGTGTGAAGGTGCCGAATGGCTCGGGCTATGTGAATCGCAGCACAGGCACAGGCGATGAACACAAGGCGTTCAAGTTCGCTGATGACCTCTACAACCAGCTTCTGGTCAAATCGCTTACTGGCGAGGCTCCCCCTGCAAAGCGGATGGGACCAGCAATTCAGGCATACATTGATCGGCTGGAAGCCCAACCGCACAAGCTTTCCACCCACTACAAAATTCTGCTGCTGAAGCGGCTCAAGCCATTCCTTGAACGGAAGAGCTTTGATGACCTCTCGACCTCGCTGCTGTCGAAGGTGGTTGATGAGCAGATCGCCCTGACCAAGAAGGGCACGCTCTCACCTAATACGATCAAACGGACCTACACGGACCTCAAGCACTTCCTGCAATGGTGTATCGAGGAAGGGTACATCAAGGAGCTGCCCCGCTTCCCCAAGGTCAACGGTGTTGCTTCCAGCCGCCCGCACTTTGATGCCAAGGATTGGCAGAAGTTGACCCGACAGCTGCGGGAATTCGTGAAGGTCGAGAACGGAGCTGTCAGGCGGGACCGAATGATGCTCAGGGATTATACCAAGACTCGTTGATCAGAACCTGTGCGCCCATTGGCGCAGGCCGATGGACATGATGCGCCATGGTTGCTCGACGAGCCTGTTCCAGGCGAAGCAGCAGTGATCGACGATGTCGTCGTAGGATTTGAAGATGCGGT
>NZ_JAPZQX010000006.1 GCF_027531025.1 Novosphingobium sp. | reverse complement strand
AATCCGTGGAAGGACCTGAAAGGCTGACAAACAGGCACCCCAACAATGCCCGTCAGCCCGCTCAAATGCCGACGCTCGACCCAGCGAATGCAAAACCGCTCATCGCACTCCCAAAGCCACGGTTATTGCGGGTGTCCAGCTCCCAATGCCGCTAATGCTCTATGATTCAAGCATTACAGTTAAATCCAACGCTAGGATCAACTTGTAGATGCGGTTTGCAGGAGTTGATCAAATCACCCGCCAAAGCAAACTTTCGGATCGCGGACATTCCATTCGACTTCCGTTCGAACCTGAGCATTGGTGCTTGCACGCCATCTGAACCGAGGCGCTGCTCCGGACCTTAGTGTTGGCGGAGCCTGAGGCAGTGGGACCGGCATGGTGCCGGCATCCTCTGGAGGCCTCAGATGACCGAGCAACAAGAACCAACCACTGGGGAACGCACGCCCCGCACTGCCCCGACCAAGGCTGTCACAGTGCAGAAGCTGCTGTCCCGCCCCAAGGGAGCAACCCTCGCCGAGATCATCGATGCAACCAACTGGCTGCCACACAGCGCCCGCGCCTTCATGACCGGCTTGCGAAAGAAGGGGCACAATCTCTTCCGTGAGTGTCGGACCAACGGCGAGATATCCTGGCGAATCGAGCGCTGAACATGGCGCGGATCCACGAGCAACTGGCCGGGCTGGCGGCGATGCGACCAGCCAAGCTGCGCGCCGAGTGGCGGCGACTGCACCGGGGGCAACCCCTGCCCGAGGGGATGACTGGAAGCCAGCTGATGCGCAGCGTCGCATGGCGTCTGCAGGAGAAGACCCTCGGGGGGCTACCTCCCGCCAGAATGCGGGAGCTGGATCGGCTGGCCGAACAGCTCTCTGTCGAGGGAGACATCGATGTGGAGGGCACTCGGACACTCAAACCCGGTACCCGGCTGGTCCGTCACTGGCATGGCAAGGTCCATTGCGTGACTGTGCTCGACCACGGCTTCGAACTCGAGGGACGGCGCTACTCTTCGCTCACCCAGATCGCCCGGGAGATCACTGGCGCAGCGTGGTCGGGCCCAAGGTTCTTTGGACTGAAGCGCAAGGCGCATGAAACCTCATGAGGCAGGATGCCCATAAGCGCCGTCGCTGCGCGATCTATACGCGCAAGTCGACCGAAGAGGGGCTCGAGCAGGCGTTCAACAGTCTCGATGCCCAGCGCGAGGCCTGTGCGGCCTATATCCTCAGCCAGACCCACGAAGGCTGGGAGGCCATCCCCGAGCTTTACGAAGACGGCGGCTACTCCGGCGGCTCGATGGATCGGCCGGGACTGCAGCAGTTGCTGGCTGACGTCGAGGCCGGCAAGGTCGATGTCATCGTCGTCTACAAGGTCGACCGGCTTACCCGTAGCCTTGCCGACTTCGCCCGGATTGTCGATGTTCTGGACAAGCGCAGCGCCTCCTTCGTCAGCGTGACCCAGGCGTTCAACACCACGACCAGCATGGGGCGCCTGACCCTCAATGTCCTGCTCTCCTTTGCCCAGTTCGAACGCGAGGTCACTGGCGAGCGCATCCGCGACAAGATCGCGGCCTCCAAGGCCCGTGGCATGTGGATGGGAGGGGTCGTCCCGTTGGGCTACGAAGTGAGGGATCGCAAACTTGTCATTATACCCGAAGAAGCCGAGCGGGTGCGGCACATCTTTGCCCGCTACCTTGAACTTGGTTCGGTCTATGCGCTGCAGGCCGAGCTGGCCGCGCAGGATATCCGGACCAAGGCACGTACCCTGAAGGATGGCCGGATCTACGGTGACCAGAACTTCAGCAGGGGTGCGCTCTACCAGATGCTCGCCAACCGGATCTATCTTGGCGAGATCACCCATCGCGGCAAGGCCTATCCGGGTGAACACGAGGGCATCATCGACGCGGCGACCTTCGAACAGGTCCGCGCCCTGCTTGCCGGCAATCGCGTGGATCACCGTCATGCGGTGCATGCGGAGCATCCCAGCCTGCTCGCCGGCATCCTGTGGGACAGCGAGGGACGCCGCATGTCGCCCAATCATGCCAACAAGAACGGGGCTCGCTACCGCTATTACATCAGTTGCAAGGACAAGGAGAGGCTGTCGCTTCCCGTTCACCGCGTTCCGGCCGGTGACATCGAGAACCTCGTTATCCATCAGCTTCATCGGCACACCGATGCCGAATGGGACACGCCCTCCCCCGCACGCGGGGTGATACTGCAATACATCGAGCAAATCACGGTACATCCGGACCGCATCGCCATCCGGTTCACCGGCATCGAAGACCAGGTGACCGTCAATGCGTCGCTGGTTCGCTGCAGCGGCGAGACCCGGATTGCGACAGCCTCGGACGACTGGCCAAATGCCCGGCGCGATCCCTCGCTCATCAAGCTCATCGTTCGTGCCCACCAGGCGCGCAAGGCATTGGCCGATCCCGAGAACCGCTCACTCGAAGCGGCTGCCTCGAGCATGGGTCTCTCAAGCCAGTACTACTGCAGCCTGCTGCGGCTCAGCTACCTCGCGCCGGACGTCACCGCCGCCATTCTCGACGGCCGGCAACCCGCGCACCTCAACCGCCAGTTCCTGGCGCGCATAAACAACCTGCCCATCGACTGGGCCAGCCAGCGCGAGATGCTCGGGTTCGCCTGAGTCCACGGGGACAACAAACCCGCATCATTCGTGCAATGCATCCTCCGACCGCGAAATTCGCGACCTGAGAACTCGCCTCAGGATGGCGCGTCAACACCACGCCAATAGCGTCTCTTGCCACGATTCGAAGATGCTCGAAACAGCACCAAGTCACGGAAATGTGGCTCATAAATTGAATGAATATCACGCATACGTCATTGTTTTAAAACAATAATGACTGCGTGGTGGGCGGTAACGGGCTCGAACCGCTGACCCTCTCGGTGTAAACGAGATGCTCTACCAACTGAGCTAACCGCCCGGCCAATTGGCCAAGGACCGCGCGCCTAGCGCAAAGGGCGGACGCTGTGAAGCCCTATACCAGCGCGGCGGCGCGCGGGCCGAGTTCGGCGAAGTAGCGGGCCATGGCGTCGATCGCCTTGTCCGTCAGCGTGATGAAGGCGCGGCGGCGGTCGGTCTCGTCCTCCACCCGCATCAGCAGCCCGGCCTCGGTCATCTGCCCGATCCAGCGCAGCGCGGTGGTGGGTGGCACGCCCGAAGCAATGCACAGCGAGGTGACCGAAACGCGGGTGTGTTCGGCGCGTGCAGCGGTCAGGTCGAGCAGCATGTCCCAGGCGGGATCGGCGAACAGGTCGCCTTCGAAGAAGCGCGCCCGCAATTGCCGCTGGCGGATGATCTGGCGGACCAGCCGGGGTTCGGGCAGCGGCGGGCGGGCCGCACGGACCAGCCGCTCGTTACCGTCGCTCACCGCGCCGGCAAAGCCCGGCCGCGGGCTTTCAAAGCGGAACACGCTGTCGTCCTCGGCCTGTCCCGGACGGCGCGCCGGTCCCTCCAGCCGTTCCAGCCGCTGGGCGATCTGGCCGACCTGCTCGGTCAGCCGCAGCAGCATCAGCCGGTCCTCCTCGGTCAGTTCCCGCACCCGCAGGTTGGGGATCTTCGCCAGCACCCGGCCCAGCGCGATCACGCGTTCGGCCCGGGTCGGATCGACGAGGATCTGCGGCGCAGACTGATCGAGGCAGGCGAACACATCGTCGAGCGCCTCAACCGTGGTCGAGACCACCAGATGCGCCCCGCTGTTGGCCGCGCGCAGGTCCAGCCGGGCGAGCGCTGCCAGCCGCGCGCCATCGACCACCGGGCAATCGAGCAGGACAACCTCACCCAGCGGCCGCGCCTCGGCCCCATCGTCAGACCCAGCCAGCAGCGCGGCCACCTCAGCCACCTCGGCAATGCGGAAGCCCGCCGCCTCCGCATCCTCGCGCAACTGTTCGCGCAAGTGGCAGCGATCGGCAAACATCGACAATGCCAGCGGCACCCCCGCCGGATCGTTGGCGGGCAGGTTATAGGCGAAATTGGCTTGCGGCATGATTCGGCTGCCTCTGGTTCAGATTGAACAGGACTAGAACAAAAAGGGACATTGTCAAGATCAAGGCCCGCTCCTGGATGGGCCCTTTCGAGCGTGAACCGCACAGCGCCCGCAAAACGTTTGATTGCAGGCTGCGTCGATAAAGCATTACAAAGGCTGATCGAGCGGATGAGTCTGCACCTAGCGCAGCCCACCGCCCGCGACTTGGGAGAGCCGCGATGATCTGGCACTTTGCCGACCTGTTTGAAACTGTCGCCACGATGGTTCCTGACCAGCGCGCGCTGATCGGCGAGCAGAGCCAGACCACCTGGCGCGAATACGAGGAGCGGGCCGCGCGGCTCGCCGCAGCCCTGGCTGCCGGCGGGATCGGAGCTGACGCAAAGGTGGCCATCTATGGCCACAACTCGCCCGAATACCTTGAAGCGCAGTTCGCGGTGTTCAAGGCCCGGGCCGTGCCGGTCAACGTCAATTACCGTTACCTGGATGACGAGCTCGTTTACCTGCTGGACAATGCCGATGCCGAGGCGGTGTTCTTCGATGCCCGTTTTGCCCCGCGCCTTGCCGCGATTCGCGACCGCTTGCCCGGCGTGCGGCTGTTCGTGCAGATCGAGGATGGAAGCGGCGAAGCCCTGCCCGGCGCACAGGACTTCGAGGCGCTGATCGCCGGGCATGAACGCCTGCCGCGACAGGATTACAGCGAAGACGACATCTACATGCTCTACACCGGTGGCACGACCGGGATGCCCAAGGGCGTGATGTTCCGGCAGGGCGATTTCGTCCGCGCGATTTTCGCGGTCCATGCCGGACCCGATATCGAGCCCGCACCGGAAATCCTGCTGGGCATGGTCAAGCAGCTGGCCGCGGCCGGGGCCGCGCCGCTGATCCTGCCGGCCTGTCCGCTGATGCACGGGACCGGCATGTGGCTGGGCGCGTTCCTCTCCCACAGCGTGGGCGGCGCGGTGGCCACGGTGCGCGCCGAAGGGTTCGATCCGGACCGCCTGTGGCATCACCTGGCCGAGCTTGGCGCCAGCGCCGTGGTGGTGGTGGGCGATGCCTTTGCCAAGCCGATGCTGGCCGCCCTGCGTGCTGCGGTGGCCCGGGGTGACGCGCCGGATCTGTCCAAGCTCAAGGCCGTGATCTCGTCAGGCGCGATGTTCTCGGCCGAGACCAAGCTGGGACTGCTCGAACACCTCGATATCGAGATTCTCGACGCGATCGGCTCGACCGAAGGGTCGATGGGCTCGTCAGTGGTCTCACGCAGCTTGCCGCCGGCTGAAACGGCCCGGTTTGCCCTGGGCAAGCACACCAAGGTGTTTGACGAGAACAACGAGGAGATTGTCCCCGGCTCGGACCAGATCGGGATCATCGCCAACGGCGGCTACACGCCGATCGGGTACTACAAGGATCCGGAGAAAAGCGCGAAAACGTTCCGGACGATCCGCGGGCAGCGCTATTCCTTCCCGGGCGACTACGCGCGGGTGGCGGCAGATGGCACCCTGATACTGTTGGGGCGCGGTTCGGTCTGCATCAATACCGGCGGCGAGAAAGTCTATCCCGAGGAAGTGGAAGAGGCCCTGAAAGCCCACGACACCGTGTGGGACGCGCTGGTGGTGGGCGTACCCGACGATCGCTTTGGCGAGCGGATCGTGGCGGTGGTCTCCGCCAGCCCAGGCACAACGATCAACGAAGCCGAAGTACGCGAGTTCGCCCGAACCCGTATTGCTGGCTACAAGCTGCCGCGTCAGGTCGTACTGGTCGATGCCGTGCCGCGCGCCGCCAATGGCAAGGCAGATTACAAGAAAGCCAAGGAAATCGCGCTCGCCGCTGCGGGCTAGAGGGAAGGGATTGATGATGCGCCTGCTCAAGTTTGGCCTTGCTCTCGCGGCACTGGCCGCGCCCGCGCTCGCTCAGAATGCCGCCGCGCCCTCGAAATATGGGGCGGACGACACGCATGGGGCGATGAACAACCTTTCGCCAGACGAGACGCTGGCAGCGGCCAGGCTGGTCAAGACCGGCAAGGTCTATGCCCTAGGCATCGTGACCGGGCCCGATAGCCCGGTCTGGCCCGGTCGATCCTATTCGGTTGCAGTGATGGGGATCGACGATGGAGGAGGCGCCCCGATCGGCAAGGGAAAGGCCACAGGGCATGACGATGTCTTGATGACATTCGTCGGGATCGGCACCCAGCTGGACGGGTTCGGGCATATCGGGATCGACCGGGTCCACTACAACGGAGTCCACGCGCGCGATTTCTATCGGCCCAACGGGGTCACCAAGTTCGGCACCGAATCGATCCGCCCAACGGCAACGCGCGGGGTTCTGCTGGACATGGCCAAGCATTATGGGGTGGATCAGCTCAAGCCCGGCACGGCCTTCAATCGCGCTGAAATCGAGGCTGCAGCCAAGGCGGCCAAAGTCGTCATCCGCAAGGGTGACGTCGTGCTGTTCCACACCGGCTGGATGAAGCTGGCCAAGACCGATCCCAAGCAGTTCATTTCCGTCCAGCCTGGACTGGGCAAGGAAGGTGCCGAATACCTCGCCTCGCTGGGCGTGGTCATGGTGGGCGCAGATACTGCCGCGCTGGAGGCGATCCCCTTCGAGAACCCCGAATACCCGTTCATCGTCCACCAGACGCTCCTGACCAAGACGGGCGTACATATCCTGGAGAACGTCAACACGGCCGATCTGGCCGCAGATGGCGCGACCGAGTTCATGTTCGTGCTGGGCCAGCCGCGCTTCCAGGGCACGGTGCAGGCAGTGGTGAACCCGATCGCGATCCGATAAGCCGGGTTAGTCCACAAACGGATCGCGCACCAGGATCGTGTCTTCGCGTTCGGGCGAGGTGCTGACCAGGGCGACCGGGGTTTCGATCAGTTCCTGCACACGCTGGATGTACTTGATCGCCTGGGCGGGCAGATCGGCCCAGCTGCGCGCCCCGGCGGTAGTGCCGCTCCAGCCTTCCATCTCTTCATAGATCGGCTCGACATTGGCCTGGTCAGCCGCGTGGCTCGGGAAGTAATCGAGAATCTTGCCGTTCAGGCGATAGCCGGTGCAGATCTTCACCGTTTCCAGCCCGTCGAGCACGTCGACCTTGGTCAGCGCAATGCCGGTCACGCCCGAAATCGCGCAGGACTGGCGCACCAGCACGGCATCAAACCAGCCGCAGCGGCGCTTACGCCCGGTAACAGTGCCGAATTCGTGGCCGCGCTCACCCAGCCGCTGGCCGATCTCGTCGTCCAGTTCGGTCGGGAACGGGCCCGAACCGACGCGGGTGGTATAGGCCTTGACGATCCCCAGCACGAAGCCGGTGCTGGCCGGGCCGAGGCCCGATCCGCTGGCCGCCGTGCCGCTGACCGTGTTGGAGCTGGTGACGAAGGGATAGGTGCCGTGATCGACATCGAGCAGCACGCCCTGCGCGCCTTCGAACAGGATCCGGGCGCCGGCCTTGCGCACCTTCTTCAGCCGCTTCCACACCGGCTGGGCGAATTGGAGCACGAAGGGCGCGATTTCCTTGAGCTCTGCCAGCAGCGCGGCGCGATTGACCGGCGGCTGGCCGAACCCGGCGCGCAGCGCATCGTGGTGGGCGCAGAGCCGGTCAAGCTGGCTGTCCAGCGCATCGAGGTGCGCCAGATCGCAGACGCGGATCGCGCGGCGGCCGACCTTGTCTTCATAAGCCGGGCCGATCCCGCGCCCGGTGGTGCCGATCTTGCCCGATCCGGCGGCGGTTTCGCGCAGGCCATCCAGATCGCGGTGCAGCGGCAAGATCAGCGGGCAGTTGTCGGCAATGGCGAAGTTTTCGGTGTTGATCACCACGCCCTGGCCTTCAAGCTTCTCGATCTCGCTCTTGAGGTGCCAGGGATCGAGCACCACGCCATTGCCGATGATCGACAGCGTGCCGGTAACGATGCCCGAGGGGAGCAGGGAAAGCTTGTAGGTCTGATCGCCCACCACCAGCGTGTGGCCGGCATTGTGCCCACCCTGAAAGCGGACCACGGCATCTGCCCGGCTGGCCAGCCAGTCTACGATCTTGCCCTTGCCCTCATCGCCCCACTGGGCGCCGATCACGGTTACGTTTGCCATGAATACAGTCCTACCCCTGCCAGGATGACCCACAAGCGCCCTTCGACAGGACTCGGCGCGAGGGATGGACCGGGGGAACCAGTGGCTCCGGATGCGGGGCGGCGGTTAGGGGCGCGCCCGCGCGGTGTCAACCGGGGCCAGCGACAGACGGCGACAAATTGCGACTGGGCCGTTCACCGATCAGCAAGCAGACCGGCAGCACCCAGGGCCCCTATTTGAATTCCGGAGTGAAAATCGATGAAACGAACCCTGTTGCTTTCGCTCGGTGCAATGGCCCTGATCGGCACCACCATCGCCCAGGCCGCGCCCAGTGACCGGCTGCGCGAGCGCCTGAAGGCCCGGATGGAAGGCCGGGCTGATGCCGCTGCCACCCTGCCCACCGCCAAGCCCGATCTGGTGATCGCCTATGGCAAGGATCCGCTCCAGGGGCTGAACTTCTGGCGGGCCAAGGGTACGCGCGGCCCCGCCCCGCTGATCATGTTCGTCCACGGCGGCGGCTGGTCAAAGGGGAGCAAGGACAATGCCACCGGCCGCGCCAAGGTGGAGCATTACCCGGCACAGGGTTATGCCTTTGCCTCGATCGACTATCGCCTGGTGCCCAAGGCCACGGTCGAACAGCAAGCCGCCGATGTGGCCGCCGCGCTGAAGGCCCTGCTGGACCGGGCGGGCGAGCTGGGGATCGATCGCGGCAAGGTCGTGCTGATGGGCCATAGCGCCGGGGCGCACCTGGTGGCGCTGGTCGGCACCGATCCGCAATACCTGCGCGCGGTTGGCCTGAGCCACGCCGATGTCGACGGCGTGATCCCGCTGGACGGCGCGGCCTATGACATTCCCTCGCAGTTCGCCGATGCCGGGCCACGCATGGTGCAGACCTATACCGCCGCCTTCGGCAGCGATCCGGCGCGGCAGAAGGCGCTTTCCCCGATCAGCCACGCTGCCGGGCCGAATGCCGGGGCTTTCCTGTTCCCGCACGTCGAACGGGCCGATGCCGTGCGCCAGAACGAGCCGCTGGCCGCCGCGCTGCGTGCCGCCGGAACGCCAGCCGAAACCGCCAAGGTGGCCGGGCGCGGCCTGATCGGCCACATGGAAATCAACCGCAAGCTGGGCGAGGCGGACTATCCCGCCACGCCGATTGTCGATGCCTGGCTGAAGCGGCTGTTCGGCCGCTAGACGGCCACGACCTCTTCGCCGTCGAGCCGGTGCGTGCAGCCCAGCGTCACCGGCTCGCAGGCATCGCACAGCGCGGCAACCGTGCGCCAGCCGATCGCGCGCAGCCGGGCCGCCACTTCGAGATCGTGGCCCAGCGGCAGGAACAGCGTGTCACGCGCCGGTTCCGATGCAGCAAGGGCATCGATCAGCGTATCGGGGTAGAGCGAGAAACCGATCGCGGGTTCAGTTTCGCTGCCCGCGCCCAGGATGGCGTATGACCCGCCCCGGCCCAGCGCACCGGGCACGTCTTCGGCATAGATCGTGAAGCCGAACCACGACTGGTATTCGAACCCGTGCCGCTCGCTGGGATCCAGCGTCAGGCGCGCCTGCCCGCCCACCCGCGTGGCGATCTGGCGCAGCGCGGCGATCCGGCTGGCCAGCGCCCCGCCGGTATCGAAAGCGGCCAGCTTCTCGATCGCGGCATCGAACGGCCCGATTGCGGAGAGCAGCGGCAAGTAAGCCGCGCCGCCGACGGCAACCAGCCCGCCCGCGTCCTTGGCATCCAGTTCGCGCCGCACCGCCTCGATCTTGTCGGCAGCCAGCGGCAAAGCTTTCGCAGCCAGCGTATCGACCAGGTCCGGCAAGGTGAAGTCGACCGAAATGCCCCTGGCTCCAGCGGCGGCCAGCGCTTCCAGCGCCACGGCCAGCACTTCGCCCGCCGCAGCCACGCTGTCGCTGCCGATCAGCTCGGCACCCAGTTGCAGCCGCTCGCGCGTGGGGTCGAGGCCATCGCCCTTGATGGTCACGACCTGCCCGGCATAGCACAGCCGCAGCGGCCGCGCTTGCTGGGCTAGTGCCGTGGCCGCGATCCGGCCGACCTGCACGGTCATGTCGCTGCGCAGGGCAAGGGTGCGCAAGGATGCGGGATCGACGAACCGGAACATCCGGCGCGGCTGGACCCCGGCCATGCGGCTGGCCATCGACTTTTCGAATTCGATCGTCGGCGGCTGGACCCGGTCATAGCCGTGGCTATCCAGGACATCGAGCACGGCGCGCGTCACGCGGGCAGCAGCAGCCGCATCGCGGGGCAGGCGATCTTCCAGGCCTTCGGGCAACAGGTCGCGGTCGGTATCTTGCATAGCGCCGATCCCGTTGCCCGATTGAGCCTTAAAACGCCAGAGCCATGACCCGCTTCACGCCGGGCACGGCGCGGGCGGCGGCAATGACTTCGCCCGGCACCCGGCTGTCGACGCTCAGCAGCAGCACGGCTTCCCCGCCCGCCTCGCGGCGGCCAAGGTTGAAGGTGCCGATGTTGATGCCCGCTTCGCCCAGCAGGGTGCCGATCCGGCCGATGAAGCCGGGGGCGTCCTCGTTGACGATGTACATCATGTGGCCGGCGAGTTCGGCTTCCACCTTGATCCCGAACAGTTCAACGAGGCGCGGTTCGCGGTTGGAGAACAGCGTGCCGGCCACCGAGCGTTCGCCCGCGTCGGTCTTGACCGAAACACGGATCAGGGTGTGATAATCGCCTTCCTTCTCGGTGCGGACCTCGCGCACCTCGATCCCGCGCTCCTTGGCGAGGAACGGGGCGTTGACCATGTTCACCGTGTCCGACTGGACGCGCAGGAACCCGCACAGCACCGCCGCGACGATCGGCTTGATGTTGAGTTCGGCCGCCGCGCCTTCGGCATGGATCGAAATGCGCGGGATCGCGCCGGTGGTCAGCTGGCCGACCAGGCTGCCCAGCTGTTCGGCCAGGGCCATGTAGGGCTTCAGCTTCGGCGCTTCCTCGGCCGAGAGCGAGGGCACGTTGAGCGCGTTGGTAACGCCGCCGTTGACCAGGTAATCGGCCATCTGTTCGGCCACCTGCAGCGCCACGTTGACCTGGGCCTCGTTGGTCGAAGCGCCGAGGTGCGGGGTGCAGATGAAGTTCGGCGTGCCGAACAGCGGCGATTCCTTGGCCGGTTCGGTCTGGAACACGTCGAGCGCGGCCCCGGCGACATGGCCGCTGTCGAGCGCCGCCTTGAGCGCTGCCTCGTCGATCAGGCCGCCGCGGGCGCAGTTGACGATCCGCACGCCCTTCTTGGTCTTGGCGAGATTCTCGGCCGAAAGGATGTTGCGGGTCTGCTCGGTCAGCGGCGTGTGCAGCGTGATGAAGTCAGCCTTGGCCAGCAGGGTATCGAGATCGGCCTTTTCGACGCCCATCTCGACCGCGCGTTCCGGGGTCAGGAACGGGTCATAGGCCACGACCTTCATCTTCAGGCCCAGCGCGCGGCTGGCGACGATCGAGCCGATGTTACCGGCGCCGATCAGGCCCAGCGTCTTGCCGGTCACTTCGACGCCCATGAAATCGTTCTTCGGCCACTTGCCGGCCTGGGTCTGGGCATTGGCTTCCGGGATCTGGCGCGCGAGGGCGAACATCAGCGCAATGGCGTGTTCGGCGGTGGTGATCGAATTGCCGAAGGGGGTGTTCATCACCACCACGCCCTGGGCCGAAGCGGCCGGGATATCGACGTTGTCGACACCGATCCCGGCGCGGCCGACGACCTTGAGGTTCTTTGCGGCGGCGAGCACTTCCTTGGTCACCTTGGTCGAGCTGCGGATGGCGAGGCCATCGTAATCGCCGATCCGGGCGATCAGCTGTTCGGGGGTTTCGCCGGTGATGACATCCACGTCACAGCCCATCTCGGTGAAGATGCGGGCGGCGTTGGGGTCCATCTTGTCGGAAATGAGTACGCGGGGCTTGGTCATTGAATTATCCAATCACAACATCGTCATGCTGAACTTGTTTCAGCATCCATCGCACGTTCGAGAGCGATGGTCTGGACGGAGAAATGGACCCTGAAACAAGTTCAGGGTGACGGGTTCCTAAATCCTGGTCAGGCAGCCTTGGTCACGGCGTAGGCCCAGTCGAGCCAGGGGCCGAGCGCCTCGATATCGGCGGCATCGACCGTGGCACCGCACCAGATCCGCAGGCCCGGCGGGGCATCGCGGTAGCCGGCGATATCAAGGGCCGCGCCTTCCTTCTCGAGGAGGCCGGTCATCGCCTTGATGAAGTCCGCGTCGGCGCCTTCGACCGAGAGGCAGACCGAGGTCTTGGAACGGATGCCCTTGTCCTCGGCCAGGTGGCTCAGCCAGTCGCGGTCGGCGACGATCTTGTTCAGCGCATCGGCATTGGCGGTGCAGCGGGCCTTGAGGCCTTCCAGCCCGCCCAGGCCCCGCGCCCATTCGAGCGCGAAGATCGCGTCCTCGACGGCCAGCATCGAGGGGGTATTGATCGTCTCGCCCTTGAACACGCCTTCGGCCAGCTTGCCCTTGGAAACCAGGCGGAAGACCTTGGGCAGCGGCCAGGCCGGGGTGTATTCCTCCAGCCGCTCGACCGCACGCGGGCCGAGGATCAGCACGCCGTGGCCGCCTTCGCCGCCCAGCACCTTCTGCCACGAGAAGGTGGCGACATCGATCTTGTCCCACGGAATGCCATAGGCAAAGACCGCGCTGGTCGCGTCGGCAAAGGTCAGGCCTTCGCGATCGGCGGGGATCCATTCGCCATCGGGCACGCGCACGCCGCTGGTGGTGCCGTTCCAGGTGAACAGCACGTCATCGGCGAAATCGACCTTCGAGAGGTCCGGCAGCTGGCCATAGTCGGCGCGGTGGACCTTGGGTTCGAGCTTGAGCTGCTTGACTGCATCGGTCACCCAGCCTTCGCCGAAGCTTTCCCAGGCGAGGCAGGTAACGCCGCGTGCGCCCAGCATGGTCCACATCGCCATTTCGAAGGCGCCGGTATCGCTGCCGGGGACAATGCCGATGCGGTGCGTATCGGGCAGCTGGAGCACTTCGCGCATCAGGTCGATGCAGTACTGCAGGCGCGTCTTGCCGATCTTGGCGCGGTGCGAACGCCCCAGCGATTCGGTAGCCAGCTTGTGGAGGGAATAGCCCGGCGGCTTGGCGCAGGGACCGGAAGAAAAGTACGGGCGCGCAGGCTTGCGAGCCGGAATCGTGGCAGTCATGTAGTCTCTCCTTGCAGAGAGCACGCGCGGCGTTGGGACCGCGTGGCCCGGAGCCGCACATAGAGGCGGCCCCGGGCTTGTCAATCGCGCAAAACTACATGGCCGTTAAGCCATTGTAATCAATAGCCCTGCTTGCGGAACAGCACCTTGCCGCGCTGGGCGACATAGAGCTTTTCGAAGCTGACCGGATGGAAATAGGCTTCAACCTTCTCGCCGGTGGGCAGCACGCCATAGACTTCGTAGCAACCGCCATCGACCTTGGCCTTGGTCACCTTCCAGCCTTCGCGGACCAGTTGGGCCTTCAGCGCTTCGACATTCTTCCAGCCCGACTGCGGGCCAGCCTGGCACTTGACCTTGCCGGTCGCCTCGGCGGGGGCGGAAAGGGAAAGGGCAGTGGCACTGGCAAGACCGAAAGCGGCGGCAATGAACAGGGAACGCATGATCAAACTCCTGCTTGGGGGAAAGGACGGTTCGGCCGCAGCCGGCGCAGGGCCAGCACCAGCCAGAGGAAGGCAAGCGGGGCAAAGTGGGCAACAGCGGCATCAGCGCCATCATGCACCCACCACCAGTGCATCAAGGTCAGCACGGCGGCCGGATAGGCCAGCTGCTGCACCCGCTTCCATGCGGCGCGCAGCCACTGCATCGATCGCTGGTTGCTCGTCAGCGCCATTGGCAGCATCAGCGCAAGGGCCAGCCAGCCGGTCCAGATCGAGGCGATCGGCAACTCACCCAGAATCGCGTCGAGGCTGCCCATGTCGATTACATAGAACACCAGGTGCAGCACGGCATAGGCAAAGGCCGCCACGCCCAGCGCGCGACGCCGCGCCAGAAGCCACAGCAGCCAGCGCCGGGGGCCAAGCACACCGGCCAGCGGTCCGATCAGCATGGCCGCGATCATCAGGCGCGCGCTGGTTTCACCCGTGGGGTGCAGCATGTCCATCGTGTCGATCGCGCCGGTCCACCAGCCGTGCAGCTGGAACAGCGCCGGCAGGGCTAAGATCACCCAAACGAATCTGGCGCTATTGATAATCGTTCGCATTAATTGCGCGATAGCCGCCCGCCCGCTCGCTGGCAAGCCCCAGTACACGCGAAGCGCCACGGACTCGGTGCGGGTTAGGAATCCTTAACCATAATCGGGCGATAAGGGCGATCATGCGCAAAGCCCTTGCCCTGCTGCCCGCACTGGCCCTGCTCTCCGCCTGCCTCGAGATTCCGCAGGCGCCCAAGCGCGCCGCGATCAGCCTTCCGGTCAGTGCGGCGTTCACGCCCCGCCCCGAAACGCGCCAGTGCCTGGCCGAGCTGAGCTTTACCCGCGCCAGCTTTACCCCCCTGCCCGACCAGTATTTCGGCGCGGGCTGCTCGACCATCGGGACGGTGCGCCTGACCAGCTTGCGCAGCGACGATGCGCACGTGCAACTCAGTAACCTTGGCCCGGTCACCTGCCCGCTGGCCGACACGTTGGCCGGCTGGGCGCGGTTCGGCGTCGACCGGGCGGCCCGGCAGATCCTGGGCAGTCCGCTGGTGCGGATCGAGACCATGGGCAGCTATTCCTGCCGCAACGTGGCCGGCAGCGAGCGGCGCAGCGCTCATGCCACCGCCAGCGCAATTGACGTCGCCGCCTTCATCCTGGCAGACGGGCGCCGGATCGGGGTGCGCGAACACTGGCAGGGCGGCACTTCTGCCGAGCGCCGCTTCCTGGCCGTGGTGCACCAGAGTGCCTGCAAGCGGTTCGGCACGGTGCTGGGCCCGGAATACAACCTGGCACACCGCGACCATTTCCACGTCGAACTGTCGGGAAGCGGATTCTGCCGCTGATCGGGAAAGGGAGGGGAAGCAGGCCCGGTACGGTCGGCGGGACCAGTGTCCGGGCCTGCTTCCTCGCTTGCTCCGATAGCCCTTGGGAGGGGGTGGTTGGGAGGCCACCGGAACAAGGCGGAGACGCCTTTGCTGTCTCGTGAGAAAAAATGCCCTCAAACAGGGGCCTGGGCCATACGGACTTTAGCCCGCAGCACTTGTGACAGGGTTCTGAGGCTAGAACCCCGCCTCGACCGCCAGCCGCACGGCATCGGCGGATGTGGCCACACCCAACCGCTGGAGCAACAAGGCCCGGTGCATCTTCACGGTCTTTTCCGACAGGTCGAGCGCGAAGGCGATCTGCTTGTTGAGCTGACCCGCTGCCATCAGCTCCAGGATTTCGCGCTGACGCGGGGTCAGGCCTTCGAGCCGCTGCTGCGCGGCCTGCTTGCGTTCGCTGAGCACGCTATCGAGCCGCGGCTCATGCACTTCGACCTGCGAGCCGAGGAAAAAGCTGACCTCACCATTCTCGTCAAACATCGGCGCGACCATCACCGCGTTGCGGAACGGGGTACCGTCCTTCTTGTAATTGACCACCTCGAACAGCACACCGCGCTTTTCCCGCACCGAGATCCCGATCTTCTTCGCGATTTCGGGATGCGGATCGGCGCGCGAGAGGAACCGGCAGTTCTGCCCGATGATATCCTCGATCCGATAGCCGGTAAGGTCGGTGAAGGCCTGGTTGCAGGCGACCACGGGGTTATCATGCAGGCGCGGATTGGTAACGCACATGGCCATGGTGCTGAGTTCGATCAGCGCAGGCAGAGGTGCTTCAAGTTCACCGAAACGCATTGTACCTGCCCCAATCGGCCCCCAAACCAGTGCGGAGACATAGACCAAATACCGTATTGACCGAAAATAGCCAGTGCCAGTCGCTGCCATTTTCGGATCTATCGCGGAAATTTGGGTGGCATGGCCGCGTTCGCAAGTCCTTGCGGTCCGAAAAATCGTCAAAAATGCTCATTACCAGCGCGCCGACGCGCCCGCCCTGGGCCTAGGTTCCAGCCTCGTTCAGAGCCAGAAGGCGACGGCAGCGGCGAGGCTTACGGCGGATAGGAAGTTGCGGGCGAGCTTATCGTAGCGGGTAGCGATGCGGCGGAAGTCGTTGAGGCGGCAGAACATGGCCTCGACCCGCCAGCGGTCCTTGTAGCGGCGTTCGTCATACTGGATCGGGCGCTTGCGGTTGCGCCGTCCGGGGATCACCGGGATCGTGCCCTGCTCTCGCAAGGCGGCCCTGATGCGGTTCGCGTCGTAGCCACGGTCGGCGATCACCCGCTTCATGCCGATAGTTTCACCGATCAGTAGGTCTGCGCCCTTCACGTCAGATGTGTTGCCCGGCGTCAGGATGAGGCGGAGTGGTCGCCCGAGGACATCGACAAGCGCGTGGATCTTCGTCGTCCGGCCCCCACGCGAGATGCCAATGGCATTGGCCCGCGCCCCCTTTTGCGCCACCGGCAGAGCGGTGGGCCTTGATGTAGCTGCTGTCGATCTGGCCGGTCTCCGCAATCCAGCCTTCCTCCGTCAGCGCCGCCAGGATGCGCGTCCAGATGCCCCGGCGGCTCCAACGGTTCCAGCGATTATAGACCGTCGTCGAAGGGCCGTATTCTGAAGGACAATCCGCCCAGCGGCCGCCGCACTTGAGCATGTGAATGATGCCCGAGATTACCCTGCGATCATCGACACGTCGCGCTCGAGGCTGGTTCTTCGGTAAGTGCGGCTCGATCACAGCCCACGCTTCATCCGACAACCAGAACAACAAACGCGACATTTTCAGAACCTCCTGCCTCAGCGGAGACTCCCTGAATCAATGCGCGCGCAGATTTTCAAGAGGCTGATTGGGTTTGGATCCTAACAAGCACATTGCGATGAACACAGTGAATTCAAAGGCGCGTTGGGGACAGCAATTGCATTTGTGAATGCCAATCGAATGGAAGGCCCCTTCACCCCCCCATGCAAGGTTACTTGAACTCCAAGAGTTGCGGTGACAGTTGAAAAACCCCCAACACCTCTCATCATCGCCCAGCTCACCCACCCACCAACCACCGCAGCGACATACACGTAAACCCCGCATCGATCTTCTCGATCTCGCTGTTTTCCAGACAGACCACCCTGGCCCCATGCCCATCCAGCAGGTCCAGGATGCGCGGGAAGCGGCTGCCGGCGAGGATCGTGTCGTTGACGCGCAGCACGTTGGCGCCGGCCTCTTCCCCGTCCGGGATTTCCAGCACGCGGTAGCCGGCATAGACGCCGCTGGCGGCAAGATCGCGGGTGGCGAGGATGGTTTCCTCGTCGACGATCGAGCTGGCGGTCTTGAGGTGCAGGACCGACGCCGGCGTCTGCGCCACCACGGCGCGGCGGCCGGTACTTTCGAGGAGGCGGGCCAGCGCCTCGGCACCCGCGCGGTCGGTCCGGGCGGAGAGGCCGATATAGACGGCATCGACCATCGCCAGCACATCGCCGCCATCGGCATGGCCTTCGGGCAGGGTCAGCACGCGCTCGAACATCGCTTCGAGCTTGGGGCGCAGGAAGGCCCCCTCGCCCGCGCGGCTCTCCGTGCCGGGGTTGAGCAGCACCGCGCAGTCCGGAAAGACCAGCGCCGGATCCTCGACAAAGATCGCGTCGGGGAACTCTTCCAGCGGATCGAGCAGGGTCACGACAAGGCCAGCCGCCTCCAGCGCGGCGACATAGGCGGCATGTTCGGCCAGCACGCCCTCGAGTGAGGGATCGGGCCCACCCCCCGCGCGCAGGCCCTTGACCACCGAGGCGCCGGGGCGGCGCGAAATGGCGCGGTCAAACCGGAAGGGGTGGCTCAAGGGCAGTCTCCGATCCGTTCGGACGCGATCTGCGCGTCCATCGTCATGCCGCCGCCGGGTGCGCCGGGCATCTGGCTTTGCGTCTTGAGCGAGAGGTCGGAGCGGGTGGTGCTGAAAGTGCCTTTCATCTCGCTGCGGGCGGTCATGCCCTGGCCGGTCTGGCAGACCATCACCGCTGCGACCGAGCCGCCGGTGGCGCTGAACGTCTCGTACTTGCAATCGCCCTCGGCGGTGCGCTTGAAGAATTCCTCGCGGCCGCGCTTCGCCTCATCCGGGGTCAGGCAGAACTCGCTGACATGGCCGGTATCGCCGAACATCGTCTTGGCCTGCTGGGCCATGGGCCCGGTCATGCCGGGAAAGCTGATGTCGTTGACCTTCATCGTCACCCGGTAAAGGCCCGGCTGGGGCTGGGCGGCATTGGCGGCGGCAGCGGCGGCAGCCGCGTTCGGGTCCTGCTTGGCGGGTTCCTGGCCGCAGGCGGCGAGCAGCAGGAAGGGGGCGAGCGTAAGGGCGATTCGGCGCATGATTGGCACCTCCGGTGGCGGTAAGGGCACCTTGCTAACAATTGCGCCGCCCCCTGCCAACCGCGCCGCGATCCGGCCAAGGCCAGCTTGCCGTAACGACAACCGGCCCGCCCCGCCCCGGACTTTGGTCCTGGCCTGCAACCGATCCTTGCCCCCCGCGCAAAACCGCGCCAAACTGCGGGCAAGAGCACAATTGAGGATGAGGCCCATGCATATCGATTTCAGCCCCGAGGACCTGGCCTTCCGCGACGAGGTCCGCACCTTCATCGCCGAGAACTATCCCGCCGAACTGCGCGGCAAGCAGGACGAGGGCGACGAGCTTTCGAAGGAAGACTTCCTGTCCTGGCACCGCGTGCTGCACAAGAAGGGCTGGGTCGCCCCGGCCTGGCCCGTGGAATACGGCGGCACCGGCTGGACCCCGACCCAGCGCTTCATCTTTTCCGAAGAAACCGCCCGCGCCGACTGCATCCGGCTGATGCCCTTTGGCCTGTCGATGGTCGGCCCGGTGATCTACACCTTCGGCACGCCCGAGCAGAAGGCCAAGTTCCTGCCCCGCATCCTGTCGGGCGAGGACTGGTGGTGCCAGGGCTATTCCGAGCCCGGCGCCGGTTCCGACCTGGCCTCGCTGCGCACCAAGGCGGAGCGCGATGGCGATCACTACGTGGTCAACGGCCAGAAGACCTGGACCACCATGGCCCAGCATGCTGACTGGGGCTTCTTCCTGGTCCGCACCAATCCCGACGTGAAGCAGCAGGAAGGCATCAGCTTCCTGCTGATCGACATGAAGTCGCCGGGCATCGAAGTCCGCCCGATCATCACCCTCGGCGGCGAGCACGAAGTGAACGAGGTGTTCCTCGACAATGTGCGCGTGCCGATCGAAAACCGCGTCTATGAAGAGGACAAGGGCTGGACCTGCGCCAAGTTCCTCCTCGCCCACGAGCGCACCGGGATTGCCGGCGTTGCGGGATCGAAGCGCGGGATCGAGAAGATCAAGGAAATCGCCACCACCGAAATGGATGGCGAGCGCGCGCTGCTGGCGAACCCGTTCTTCCGCCGCAAGGTGGCCGAACTGGAAATGGACCTGACGGCACTCGAATATACCGAACTGCGCACCCTGGCGGGCGAAGCTGCCGGCAAGGGGCCGGGGCCGGAAAGCTCGGTGCTGAAGATCAAGGGTTCGGAAATCCAGCAGCGGATCACCGAACTCGCGCTCGAAGCGGCCGGCCACTATGGCGCGCCCTACTTCCGCGGCTTTGGCGAGGGCGACAACGAGCACCCGATCGGTCCCGACTGGGCGCACCGTACCGCCCCCAGCTATTTCAACGTACGCAAGACTACGATTTACGGTGGCTCGAACGAAGTCCAGCGCGGCATCATCGCCAAGATGGTGCTTGGGCTCTAAGCAACGCGCGATAAGGAAAACAGAAAATGGATCTGAGCTTCACCGAAACGCAGGGCATGCTGCGCGAAACCCTCGCGCGGTTCCTGGCCGATACTTATGACATCGAAAGCCGCAAGAAGATGCTGACTCGCCCTGAAGGGCGCGATCCCGGCATCTGGAAGGCGATCGCCACCGAGCTGGGCCTGACCTGTGCGCCCTTCGCCGAAGAGCACGGCGGCATGGGCGGCGGCGCGATCGAGAACATGATCATGATGGAAGAGTTCGGCAAGGTAATCGCGATCGAGCCGTGGCTGCAGACCGTCGTGATCGGCGGCGGCGCGCTGAAGCATGCCGGCGGCGCGCTGGCCGAAGCGACCATCCCCGCGATCATCAGCGGCGATTGCGTGATCGCCTTCGCCTATGCCGAGCCGCAGGGCCGCTATAACCTGGCAGACATCGGCACCACGGCCAAGGCCGATGGCGCGGGCTATGTGCTCAATGGCCACAAGGGCGTGGTCTATGCCGCCCCCTGGGCCACCCACCTGCTCGTCACCGCCCGCACCGGCGGTGGCCGCCGTGACCGCGCCGGGGTGGAGCTATTCCTGATCGAGGCCAACCGCCCCGGCATCACCCGGCGCGACTATCCCACGGTCGATGGCTTCATGGCCTCCGAAGTCTACTTCGAGAACGTGGCGATCCCCGGCGAAGCCCTGCTGACCGGCGGAATCGACCTGATCGAGCGCGTGGTCGACGAAGCCACTGTCGCCGTCTGCGCCGAGGCCAGCGGCATTGCCCGCACCATGGTGAACAGCACGGTCGAATACACCAAGCAGCGCAAGCAGTTCGGCCAGCCGATCGGCAAGTTCCAGGTCCTCCAGCACCGCATGAGCGACATGTTCGTCGAAGCCGAACAGGTTTCCTCGATGGCGCTGATGGGCACGCTGAAGCTCGACGAGGCCCCCGAAGCCCGCAAGGCCGCCGTCTCGATGGCCAAGGCGAAGGTCGGCAAGAGCCTGAAGTTCGTGGGCCAGAACGCGATCCAGACCCATGGCGGCATCGGCATCACCATGGAACTGGCGATCGGCCACTACTTCAAGCGGGGCACGATGATCGAAGGCCAGTTCGGCTCGATCGACCATCACCTCGACCGGTTCGAAGCGCTGACCTACCCGGCCTGACCTCCTGCCCGGCCTGAACTGCTAGACCAGCCCCGCGCCCAACTGGCCGAGATCGATCTCGGCCGGTCGGGTGGCGGGGCTGAGCCGCACCAGCCGGGGCCGGGCCGCGAAGGCCCATTGCCAGCCTCCCACCTTCAGGAAGCTGCGGTGCGCCAGCACCCGCGCGCCCATCCGCCGGTGCGCGGCCAGCGCGGGCAGGTTGTAATCCGCCACGCGGCTGAGCGAGTGGCTCAGCCCGCGCGCATCCATCCAGTGCCCCACCCCAGCCCATAGCGCGGCAAAGCTGCGGCCCATGCGGTGTTCGGGCGCGATCCACAGCCCGGTATCCCAGCAACACCGCGGCGGGATGGCAAAGCGCACCGCCACCTCGTCCTCCAGATAGGTGCCCTGCCCCAGCCAGACGAGGCCGGTCAGCCGCCCCTGCGGATCGAACACGCCAAGGCAGGCCAGGCCTGCCGCAAAGCGCTCCGCCTGCACCGCCGGAGCGGCATCGACCGGATGGCCCGCCAGCTCCGCCGCCGCCAGTTCCCGCACCGCATAGCCGCGCGGCATGGCCGGCAGCCCGGCGCGCGGCTGGGCGAGGATCGCATAACGGTGCCAGGCCAGCCCGCCCCCGCGCGCCACGCCCTGCAGCCCCCGCGCCGCAAGGTAAGAGGCCGCCCCGATCAGCCCCAGCATCTGGATGGTGTGCATCGCCGCCATCCGGGCTGTTTACCATGGCTTTCCTAAGGAACCGGAAAGGCTTGTTACTCCACCCTTTCCCGTCCCCTCAGGCCCCAATCAGGCGCCCCCGTCAGGCGTTTCTGGCCATCAACCCGCCATCCACCGGGATCGTCACCCCGGTGATATAGCTGGCCGCAGGCAGGCACAGGCTCAGCGTGATATGCGCCACTTCCTCGGGCCGGCCATAGCGGCGCAGCGCGGTGCGGCGGTGGGCGAAGACTTCCTTGTCCGCCTCGCTCACCTTCTCGGTCATGCCGGTCAGGATCGGACCCGGACAGATCGCGTTGACGGTGATCCCCTCCTTGCCCAGCTCCACCGCCAGCGCCCGCGTCAGCCCCGTGACGCCGGCCTTGGCCGCGGCATAGGGGCTGTTGCGCGATGTCGCCCCCAGCGCCTCGGTGCTGGCGATATTGACGATCCGGGGGGAGGACGATTGCCGCAGGAACGGCAGCGCCGCCCGGATCATCCGCTGGTGCGCGGTCAGCAGCACGGTAACGGCGCGGTCCCACACCAGCTCGTAATGATCGTCATCGTCGATCGGGCAGAAGGCGCTGATCCCGGCATTGTTGACCAGCACGTCCAGCCCGCCAAACTCCGCCGCCACTTCCGCCACCACGGCGCGGATCGCCGCCGCGTCGCTCACGTCCAGCGCCCAGGCCCGCGCCTGGTGGCCCTTGGCGCGCAAGTCAGCCGCGATGTCCTCGATTGCGCTACCCGGCAGGTCGGTCAGCGCGACAGCCGCGCCCTCGGCTGCAAAGACCTCCGCCGTCGCCCGCCCCATGCCGCTGCCCGCCCCCGTCACCAGCACCACCTTGCCCGCGACCGAGCGGCTGAGTTCTCCCGTCATCGTCCTGCCTCCCTTTCAGCCGGAAGTGTGGCGTGAAGGGGGGCCGGAGTCGAGAGGGTGGGCTGGGGTTCGGCCATGGTCCGGCTCCTGGGATAGCAGCAAGCCGCCCATGTTGCAGATTTCGGGATGCAGGAAATTCGGCTTGACCACGCGGCTTGCCTGGACACTAGAGAGCGCAATGACGAAGCCTTTCAATCCGGCCAGGCCCTGCCAGATGCCCCATTTGGGGGTCATCTTGCTCAGCTGCGCCGCCCTGGCGACAACCGCCCCCGCCGCTGCCGAAGAAACCCTTGCTGGCGATGAGGTCGAAGAAGCGGAAGAGATCATTGTCCAGGCCACCCGCTCCGGTCGGCGGGTGCAGGACGAACCTATCCGGGTAGAGGTGATCGGACGGGAGGAGATTGAGGAAAAGCTCCTCATGACTCCGGGCAACATCTCGATGCTTGTGGCGGAAACTGGCGGTGTACGGGTCCAGATCACATCGCCCACGCTTGGCTCATCCAACATTCGGATGCAGGCGATGAACGGGCGCTATACCTCTGTGCTCGCAGACGGACTGCCGCTTTATGGCGGACAGTCAGCTTCGGTCGGGCTGCTGCAGATCGCGCCCACGGATCTTGGTCAGGTCGAGATCATAAAGGGCGCGGCATCGGCGCTCTATGGCCCTTCAGCCCTTGGCGGCGTGATCAACCTTGTCTCACGGCGACCGGGCAGTTCGCCAGAGGCCGAAATGCTGGCCAATGTCACGAGCCGGAACGGGCAAGACCTGACCGCTTATGGCGCAACCCCGCTTGGCAATGGCTGGGGCGCATCGCTGGTCGGCGGCCTGCACCGCCAAAGCCGCCAGGACCTTGATGGCGATGGCTGGATCGATATGCCCGGCTATGACCGTTGGACTGTGCGGCCCCGCCTCTTCTGGCAAGGCGCGACTGGCGCGGAAATCTATGCCACGCTTGGGGCAATGGGGGAGCAGCGCCGGGGTGGGAGCCTGCCCGGCAGGGTCGTTCCGGATGGAACCTATTTCCCGGAAACGCAGGATGCCAGCCGGATCGACGGCGGCCTTGTGGCCAAGGTTCCGTTTGGGACAGACCTCGCACTGCATCTGCGCGGTTCGGCCTCGCGGCTGAACCATGAACATGTTCGCGGACCGACGCGAGAGGATGATCGCCACGGAACGGTCATGGCCGAAGCCCTGGTTGCCGGTGGCAGCAAGGGTACGACCTGGCTTGCCGGCATCGCGTGGCAGCGCGACACTTATCGCTCTGTCGCCTTTCCGAGCTTCGATTACAGTTTCTCGGCCCCGGCGCTGCTCGCTCAGATAGAACACGATGCTCCTGGCGACCTGACCTTGGCTGCAAGTGGCCGGATCGATTTCCACAATGTTTATGGCACCCGATTCAGCCCGCGACTTTCGGCACTTTATCGCCCCGGCAAGCTGACCGTGCGAGCCACGTTGGGCCGTGGCTTTCAGGCCCCGACCCCGTTCGTGGAGGAAACCGAGGCGGCAGGCCTGTCTAGGCTCGCCTCAATCGCGGGGGTGCGGGCCGAAACCGCGGATTCCGCCTCGATCGATGTCGGCTATCGCTTTGGCGCGGTAGAGGCGAACGCTGTGTTCTTCGGCTCAAACCTGCGCGATGCCGTGCGGCTGGAAGAGACCGGCGGGGGCACCGGCGTGCGCCTGGTCAATGCCCCAGGGTTGACCACCACGCGCGGGATCGAACTGTTGCTGCGCTATCGCACCGGTCCGTTCACGATGACCGGCAGCTATGTCAACGTGAATGCGCGAGAACCTGATCCAGTCGGCTCAGCCAAGCGAGCGGTGCCCTTGACCCCACGCCATACGGCCGGGCTTGTTGCCATGTGGGAACAGCACGGGCGTGGCCGCATCGGGTTGGAGGCATATTACACGGGCCGCCAGTCACTGGATGACAATCCCTATCGTACCACCAGCAAGCCCTATGTCGAACTCGGGGTGCTGGGAGAAATCACCATCGGCAAAGTCAGCCTGTTCTTGAATGCCGAAAACCTGCTGAACGTGCGTCAAACGCGCTATAATTCCATGCTGCGCCGGCAGCGCGCCGCAGATGGCCGCTGGACTGTAAACGCATGGGGGCCGCTTGAAGGCTTCACGGTCAACGGTGGAATACGTTCTCGGGTGGGAGGCGGCCACTAGCACCGGCCAACACGCTACCGCTTCCCCTCAGCGCCCCACCCCCTGACTCCCCCGAAACCCCGATCCATCACCCATCGGGGCCTCGACGAGTCCAATTCCCTCGCCGCCTTCCCACCGCACAAAGCAGCACAGCCGGTCCAGCCGCGCGCGCCTGGCATTGTAATCCACCGCCCGCATCCCCATCTTAGTGGGGCTACCTGACATGATGGTTGGCAACCGGCGGCAGAGACCGCCCCTTTCCTTCACTTGTGCCCTCTGGCCGGCATGGCCGATCCCGGCTTGCCGCATGTGAAAGGAATCCATCATGGTTACCACCACCGGCAAGATCGCCAATTATGACAAGACCACCGGATCGGGCTTTATCCTGCCCGAAGCCGGCGGAACGCGCCTGCCCTTCAATCGCGCCGACCTGCCCCAGGGCGGTCAGCCGCCACAGGAGCAGGATCGCTACGAGTACGAGACCACAGGCGAAGGTGACAATTGCTGCGCTGTAAAGATGCGCAAGGTCTGATCCGGGCTGGCCGCCGGGGACGCGGCGCCCCGTTTCCCCAGCGGCCAACTGGCTCGACCGCTCCCGACCTGAAGGACCGCAGATGGACCTCAACCTGTTTTTTGCCGAGCGCCAGAACGCGCTGCTGCACCTTGCCCGCGGGGGTACCGCGCACGAGCAGCAGGGCCACCGGGCGACCCTGGCCCACTGCACCCGCCAGCTGATCGCCTTTCGCCGGGCCAGCGGCCTGCAGCCAGACCGACTGGACTGAACCATGCCCGCCATTCCCCCGATCGAACCCGCCCCGCGCACGCCGCACACCATGGACCGCCGCCAGGCACTTGAAGGGTGGGAGAACGAGGGCGGCCATACCCGGCCGCTCGCGGTTCCGGCCTTGCCCGCCGGGATCATCGCGCGGACCGAGGCGTATTACCTGGTCGGGCCCTATCGCTATACCGACCTCGCCTGTGCCGAGGCCGAATTGTGCCGCCAGCAAGGCCGGCGCGATGGATAACGAATGCACCGAACTGGACCGCCGCGTGCTGGCCCATGCCCGCATCCTGCAGACGCTGATCCGCTATCTGGCCGAGGATCGGCCGGAAATCCTGATCCGCCTGACCTTTGCCTTTGGCATCGGCCACAACATCGGCGCCGATGAGCAGGACTATCTTTCGACTGAGCAATGCGGCGAAAGCTTCATCCGTGCGATCGAGGAACAGATCCTGGAACTGCGGATCCACTGACCGGCCCGGCTTGCGGAACAAACCGCAAACCCCCATACTCCCCCCATGGCTGAACTCATCATCCGCCGCGGTCTGGAAGAGCCCGATACCTCCACCGCCTTCGTGCCGCACAAGCCGGCGCGGCCGGACAAGGCGGAGGGCGGGCGGCCGTTCAAGATCGTCTCCGAATACCAACCCGCCGGGGACCAGCCGACCGCGATTGCCGAGCTGGTGGAAGGGATCAGGGCCGAGGAGAAGACCCAGGTGCTGCTGGGCGTGACCGGCAGCGGCAAGACCTTCACCATGGCCCAGGTGATCGAGGCGACGCAGCGGCCCGCGCTGATCCTGGCCCCCAACAAGATCCTGGCCGCGCAGCTCTATGGCGAGATGAAGAGCTTCTTCCCCGAGAACGCGGTGGAGTACTTCGTTTCCTACTACGACTATTACCAGCCCGAAGCCTATGTCCCGCGCAGCGATACCTATATCGAGAAGGAATCGAGCGTAAACGAGGCGATCGACCGGATGCGCCATTCGGCCACCCGGGCGCTGCTGGAACGCGATGATGTGATCATCGTCGCCTCGGTCTCGTGCCTCTATGGCATCGGCTCGGTCGAGACGTACTCGGCCATGATCTTTGACCTGAAGGTCGGGGCGAGCGAGGACCAGCGCGAGATCATCCGCAAGCTGGTCGCCCTGCAATACAAGCGCAACGACGCCGCGTTCCAGCGCGGCACCTTTCGCGTGCGGGGTGACAACCTGGAAGTGTTCCCCAGCCACTATGAGGACATGGCCTGGCGCATCTCGTTTTTCGGGGACGAGATCGAGCAGATTGTCGAGTTCGATCCGCTGACCGGCAAGGCCGGGGCGAAGCTGGACAAGGTGCGGGTCTATGCCAATTCGCACTATGTCACCCCCGGTCCGACAATGAAGCAGGCGGCCGAGGCGATCCGCTTCGAACTGGCCGAGCGATTGAAGGAACTCAACGCCGAGGGCCGCCTGCTGGAAGCGCAGCGGCTGGAACAGCGGACCAATTTCGACCTCGAGATGATCGCGGCGACGGGATCCTGCGCGGGGATCGAGAATTACTCCCGCTTCCTGACGGGCCGTTTGCCGGGCGAGCCGCCGCCGACGCTGTTCGAGTATCTGCCCGACAATGCCCTGCTGTTCGTCGATGAAAGCCACCAGACCGTGCCGCAGATCGGCGCGATGGCGCGTGGGGACCACCGCCGCAAGCTGACGCTGGCCGAATATGGCTTTCGCCTGCCGTCTTGCATCGACAACCGGCCCCTGCGCTTCAACGAATGGGACGCGATGCGGCCGCAGACCGTCGCCGTTTCCGCTACCCCCGGCCCCTGGGAAATGGAGCAATCGGGCGGCGTCTTTGCCGAACAGGTGATCCGCCCGACCGGGCTGATCGACCCGCCGGTGGAGATCCGCCCGGTCGAGGACCAGGTGCAGGACTGCATCGAGGAATGCCGCAAGACCGCGGCAGCCGGCTATCGCACGCTAGTCACCACGCTGACCAAGCGGATGGCCGAGGACCTGACCGAGTTCATGCACGAGGCGGGGCTGCGCGTGCGCTACATGCACAGCGATGTCGAGACGCTGGAGCGCATCGAATTGATCCGCGACCTGCGGCTGGGGGTCTATGACGTGCTCGTCGGCATCAACCTGCTGCGCGAAGGCCTCGACATCCCCGAATGCGGGCTGGTCTGCATCCTCGATGCGGACAAGGAAGGCTTCCTGCGCTCAGAAACGTCCCTGATCCAGACCATCGGCCGCGCGGCGCGCAATGTGGATGGACGGGTGATCCTCTACGCCGACCGGATGACCGGCTCCATGGAGCGCGCCATCGCCGAGACCGACCGCCGCCGCGAGAAGCAGCGCGCCTATAACGAACTGCACGGGATCACGCCCGAAAGCATCAAGCGCAACATCCACGATATCGTCGCCGACACCGCCAGCCGCGATGGCGTGGTGGTGGAGCTGGAGGACGACGACCGTAACAACCTCGTCGGCCACAACCTGCGCGCTTACATCGAGGAGCTGGAAGGCCGGATGCGCGCCGCCGCCGCCGACCTCGAATTCGAGGAAGCCGGCCGCCTGCGCGACGAGATCCGCCGCCTCGAGGCGACCGAGCTGGGCCTGCCCGAAGGCGAGCGCAAGGCGCCGATCGTCGGCCGCAGCAACGAGGGCAAGCCGGGCACCCGCAAGACCCGGTTCGGCAAGAAGAAGCAGAAGTGGGGGCGCTAGGGTTTTCTGGCGCCCAGGCGACCTAGACTTTCCCGAACTGCGCCTCGAACCCAGCGGTATCCCCGGCGGCGAGGAATTTGGCCTGTTCTACCCAGTTGTCCTTGGCCGGGCGGCCGGCGAAGGCGCCGAGTTTGGTATCGAGTTCGGTCAGGTCCGCCTCGGTCAGGGCGGCGATCTGGGCGAAGGTGGTGATGCCAAGTTCGGGCAGCAGCTTTTGCAGCTTGGGACCGAGGCCCTTGATCCGCGACAGGTCATCGGCGGTAGCGGGTGCAGGCGCAGGTTCAGGCGCGGGTGGCGGAGGCGCGGCCTCAACCGGTGCGGGCGCGGCTTCGACCGGCTCAGGAGTAGCGGCCGGAACCGGCGCAGGCGCAGGCGCAGGTTCAGGCTGCGGCTCGGGCGCAATCACCACCGGCTCGATCTTCGCCGCCGGGGGCGCGTCGATCAGCGCCTGGTTGCGCTGGGCCGGGCCGACGCCTTCGTCCAGCACGTCGGGCTTGTGGCTGCGCTCGCGCGGGGTGCCGGCGCGGCTGAACAGGAACCAGACCAGCATCAGCCCCGCAACCAGCGCGAGCGAGAACCAGATCAGGTTGGGATTCGACAGATCGATCATTGCTTGCCTTCCTGCGTGGCGTCAGTTTCCGAAGTGGCCGGTGCGCCGCCCACGTTCTTGCGGAACAGCACCCGGTCTTCCGGGCCAAAGCCCTTGTGCCAGATCACATAGCCATAAGTGAAGAGGATCGCGGGGATCCCGAACAGCAGTTCCGCCCATTCGGGCAGGAACGTGACCACCGCCCAGCCGACCAGCGTGGCCGGGGCCACCGCCCAGACCAGCGGCCAGCGGAACGGGTTGACCGGCGCCTGCATGATCCGCCCCAGCAGCCAGCCCTTGGCCAGCGAGGCAAAGGCCAGCGCCAGCATCAGCGCGCCCGCGGCAGCGGCGGCGGCGAACTTGTCACCCAGCGCCAGTTCGCGCACCAGCATGATCCCGCCGACAGTCAGCCCGGCCTGGAGAGCGATGGTGGCGAGCGAGAGCCACAGGTTCTTGAGCCGCGCGACATAGACCAGCGCCGCCTCGCTCACCACGGCCGTGGCGGCCACCACTTCGGCCAGCAGCAGGAATGCGAGCGCCCCGGTGCCGCCGACGAATTGCGGGCCGATCAGCCCCATCACGCCCTCGCCGGGGATCGCGAGGGCCAGGGCAATCCCGGCCTGGGCGGCGATGATCCAGAACCCGACCTGGTTGACCTGCGCCGCGATGGCCGCGTGGTTCCCTTCGCGCAGGTTGCGGGTGATGACAGGGCCAAGGATGGGCTCGAAACTGGTCTTGAGCTTCTGCGGCAGCGAGGCAACCTGCTGCGCCGCGTAATAGACCCCCACCGCCGTGGGCGAGGTGAAGAAGCCGAGCAGCGCGATGTCGAGCTTGCGCGTGCCCCATTCGACCAGGTCCGCGCCCGCCAGCGGCATCGACAGCAGCGCCAGCCGCCCGATCCGCAAGGGGTGCGGATACCAGTGGCGCGGCAGGCCATAAGTGCGGATCAGCGGCCAGAAAGCCACGACCAGCGCCGCCAGCTTGGCCAGGATGAACGAAAGGGCGAGGCCAGCGGCGGGGAGCACGAACAGGAACACCACCGCACCAATCGTCTGCACCCAGGGTTCGACCAGCGAGCGGGCGCGGACCGTGGCGGCGACGTTATAGCGATAGGCCAGGGCCGCCAGCGCCACGTCGGTCAGGGCATTGGCAACAATGGCGATCGGCAGCAGCCGGTCCCACTCGGTATACTGGCCGCTGGGGAACATTGGCGCCGGGAACAGGTACAACAGCGCTGCTACGGCCAGCGACAACATCAGCGTCATCAGCAGGCCATCGGCGACGATGTGGGCATCGTGCCGTCCATCCTCGCTGAGCCGTTGGGCCAGGCCCCGGCGCTGGCCGAGGACGCAAAGCTGCGAGATCAGTTCGACGATGACGAGAGCCGAGGCATAGCGCCCCAGCGCCTCCACCCCATAGAACCGCCCGGCGATGAACAGGAAGGGCGCGGTGCCGCCCAGCCGCAGTACGAAGCCCAGGAAATTGGTCCGCCCACCCTTGGCGAGGGCGGCGATGTCCTGATTGTCGTGATTGCTCATGCGCTCTCGCCTTCGGCGCGCAAGGGGCGGGAGAGGAGCTCGGCCACCACCTGCCGGGCTGGCGCTTCACCGGTGAGCAGGCGGCACACCGCATTGACGATCGGCAGGTCGAGCCCGGCCCGCGCGGCAAGATCGGCCAGCACCGGTGCGGTCGCCGCGCCTTCCGCGACCGAGGACTTGCCGGCCAGTGCCTGTTCGGCGCTCTGCCCTTCGCCCAGCGCCTTGCCGAGCGCGAAGTTGCGGCTGGAAGTGGAGGAGCAGGTCAGCACCAGGTCGCCGAGGCCGCACAACCCCGCCAGCGTTTCCGCCCGCGCGCCGCGCGACAGGCCGAACCGGGTCATCTCGGCATAACCCCGCGCGATCAGCGCCGCGCGGGCGTTCTGGCCCAGCCCCAGCCCGTCGACCACGCCGCAGGCAATCGCCAGCACGTTCTTCACCGCCCCGCCGATTTCGGCCCCGATCACGTCATCCGAATAATAGGGCCGCAGTGTCGGGCGCGAGAGCGCCGGAGCCAGCCGCTGCCATTGCGCCTCACCCCCGGCACAGGCCAGGGTCACGGCGGTGGGAAGGCCGGCGGCAACTTCATGGGCAAAGGTCGGGCCTGACAAGACCGCAATTTCCGCTCCCGGCAGCGCAGCCTGCGCCACATCGGCCATCAGCCGCCCGGTGCCCGCCTCGATCCCCTTGGCGCAGAGCACCAGGTCTTGCGGCGGCTGGCCCAGTCCGGCGAGCACCCGGCCAAGGTGCTGCGCGGGCACGACCGCAAGCAGAACCGGCAGGGCTGCCATATCACCAATCTGGTTCGTGGCTTTAATAGATCGCGCTAATTCGGCACTTGGCAGGAATAACGGGTTACGGTGCTGGGTATTGACCGCCTCGACCACGTCCGGCTCGCGCGCCCAGAGTCGCACCGCCGTGCCATCGCTGGCCAGCGCCTGGGCCAGCGCCGTGCCCCAGGCCCCGCCGCCCAGTACGCCGATTGTGGCGGCGTGTGCCGTCATGCCTTCACCCCCGCCCCGCGCACCGGTGCGGCATCGGGATCGAGCGGCCAGCGCGGGCGCGCGGCAATGTCGAGCGGATCGGGCGCAAATTCGGCCAGGGCCAGCCGTTCCTGCCCGGCCCAGGCGATCATCGCGGCATTATCCGTGCACAGCGCCAGTGGCGGGGCAACGAACGGCAGACCGAACTGCGCCGCCAAGGCTTCCAGCCCGGCGCGGATTGTCTGGTTGGCGGCCACGCCCCCGGCCACGACCAGCGCGGTCAGCCCCTCGCTGCCTTCCAGCGCGCGGCGGGTCCGGTCGATCACGCAATCGAGCGCGGCCTGCTGGAAGGCGGCGGCAATATCGGCGTCGGTATAGGTCGGGCGCGGCGGCTGGCCTTCGACAAGCTCAGGCCGAACGGACTGGGGATTGCCCGCCTTCTCTGTTCGTGCTGAGCCTGTCGAAGCACCATTCTCCACCATCGCCTGCTTGGCCCGCAAAACCGCGCTCTTGAGGCCAGCAAAGGAAAAATGCGGTTCGGCGCTGCCCAGCAAGGGGCGCGGCAGGGTCACGGCTTTCGGATCGCCCTCGCGCGCCAGCCGTTCCACCGCCGGACCGCCGGGAAAGCCCAGGCCCAGGATCTTCGCGGTCTTGTCGAATGCCTCCCCCAGCGCATCGTCGATCGTGGTAGCAAGGCGGCGGTACTGGCCGACTCCGTCCACGCGCAGCACCTGGCAATGCCCGCCGGAGACCAGCAGCAGCAGATAGGGGAATTGCAGCGCCGGATCGGCCAGCCGGGGCGACAACGCATGGCCCTCAAGATGGTTGACCGCAATCAGCGGCTTGTCAGCGGCCATGGCCAGCGCCTTGGCCGTGACCAGGCCGACCATCACCCCGCCGATCAGGCCGGGACCGGCCGTGGCGGCAATGGCATAGACATCGTCCAGCGTCATCCCGGCGTCGGCCAGCACGGCTTCCACCAGCGGTGCGATCCGTTCGGCATGGGCGCGAGCGGCAATTTCGGGAACAACGCCGCCATAGGGGCGGTGGGCATCGTCCTGCGAGGCGATCCGCTGCGCCACGATCCGGCGCTCGCCATCGACCAGCGCGGCGGCCGTTTCGTCGCAGGACGATTCAATTCCGAGGACAATCCCCATCGCGGCTTTCCTCTAGCCTGATTGCGCATTAGCACAAGCGCCCATGCCTGACCGTCCACTGCGCCTTGGTACCCGTCGTTCCCCCCTCGCCATGGCCCAGGCCCATGAAGCGCGCGATCGGCTGCAAGCGGCCCATCCCGATCTGGCGATCGAGATCGTCCCCGTGTTGGCGAGCGGCGACAAGGTGCAGGATCGCCCGCTGGCCGAAATCGGTGGCAAGGCGCTTTGGACCAAGGAACTGGATGCCTGGCTGCTGGCGGGCGAAATCGACCTGGCAGTCCATTCGGCCAAGGACGTCGAAACGCTGCGCCCGGCCGAGATCGCCATCACCGCCGTGCTGCCCCGCGCCGACGTGCGCGACGTGCTCGTCCTTCGACAAGCTCAGGATGAGCGGGGCTTGAGCGGCCTCGCCGCCCTGCCGCCCGGCGCGCGGATCGGCACTAGCGCGCCGCGCCGCGCGGCCCAGGCGCTGCATGCCCGGCCTGACTGTAGGATCGTGCTGTTCCGCGGCAATGTCGCGACACGCCTCGGCAAGCTGGAAGCGGGCGAGGCCGACGCCACCCTGCTCGCCGCCGCCGGGCTGGAGCGGCTGGGCGAGACCGGGATCGGCACACCGCTCGATCCGCTGGACTGGCTGCCTGCCCCGGGTCAGGGCGCCATTGCCATCGAATGCCGCGCCCGCGATGCCGTCACCCGCGATCTCGTGGCCGCGATCGATCACGGCCCAAGCCATTCCGCGCTGCAGGCCGAGCGTGGCTTGCTCGCCGCGCTGGGCGGCAATTGCCACAGCCCGATTGCCGCGCTGACCGAGCATGGCGACAATGCGCTGCTGCTGCGCGCCGCCTTGTTCAGCCCCGATGGGGCGCACCGGGTGGATGGTGCGCTGAGCTTCCCACCCGGTGACCCGCAGGGGCCGGTGCGGCTGGCCCGGCAGTTACTCGATGCCGCCCCGCCAGCCGTGCGGGAACATTTCGCAGGATAGTGCCGATGCTGCCATTGATCGTGATCCGACCCGAGCCTGGCTGCACCGCAACGGTGAGCGCAGCGCGCGCGGCGGGGCTCGATCCGCATGGCTTTCCCTTGTTCGCGGTGGTCGCGCGCTCGTGGCAGGCCCCGCCGCCCGACCAGTTCGATGCATTGCTGCTGGGCAGCGCCAATGCCCTGCGCGCCGCCGGGCCAGGCCTTGCCGCGCTGCGCCACCTGCCGGCCTATTGCGTGGGCGAGACCACTGCGGCGGCCGCGCGCGAAGCTGGCCTCAGCGTTGCCGCGACCGGCCGGGGCGGCTTGCAAGGCGCGCTGACGCTGCTGGCATCGGAGCACCGCAGTCTGCTACGTCTGGCCGGTGAGGAGCGCGTGCCGCTGACCCTGCCCGATGGCGTCACCATGACCGAGCGCGTAGTCTATGCCAGCCGCCCCCAGCCGATGCCGCCGGAACTGGCCGCGCTGCTGGCCCGGCCCGCGCTGGTCGCGCTGCATTCGGGCGAGGCCGCCCATCACTTTGCCGCCGAATGCGTGCGGCTGGGGCTGCGCCGGGCGCTGCATTCGCTCTGCGTGCTGGCCCCGCGCGTTGCCAGCGCCGCAGGACCAGGCTGGCGCGAGGTGGCCGTAGCAGCCGAAGCCAGCGATGCCGCGCTGCTGGCCTTGGCCCGGCAGATGTGCCAAGAACCGTAAGAGAACAGGGTAACAGCCCCGCAACCGGGTCAGACTGAAGCATGGACGAAGACTATCTCTCCCGCCGCCGCGCCGCCTCTTCGGGTGTCTCCATGCGCGCGGTACTGGGCACCAGCCTGCTGGCCTTCATCGGTGGGGCCGCTCTGATCGGCTGGCTGGCCTGGGATGGCAAGCTGCAGTTTGGTCCCGATTTTGCCCAGCCGGCCGCGAGCGCACCCGCCGCCGTAACCGGCCCGCTGCCCAAAGCCGTGCCCGCGCCCAGCGCCAGCCCGGCACTGGAAGCCGTGGCCGGGGGCATGGACCAGCGGATCGCCGCGCTGGAACAGCGGCTGGCCCGGATCGACCTGCAAGCGGCTGCCAGCGAAGGCAATACCGCCCGCGCCGAGGCCCTGCTGGTCGCCCTCGCCGCACGGCGCGCGATCGAACGCGGGGTGCCGCTGGGTTACCTCGAAGACCAGTTGAAGCTGCGCTTCGGCGATGCCCAAGCCAATGCCGTGACCACCGTGATTGAAACCGCACGCCGCCCGGTCACGCTCGACCGGCTGGCTGGCGGGCTCGATGCCCTGGCCCCGGCCCTGCTCGGCACCCCGCCCAACGAGGGCGGCTGGGATCGCTTTACCCGCGAACTGTCGGGCCTGTTCGTCATCCGCCGCGGCGATGCCACCTCCGCCCGGCCGGATGACCGGCTGGACCGGGCACGGCTGATGCTGCGTTCCGGCCAGGTCGAGGGGGCACTCGACGAGGTGCAGCGCCTGCCCGGCGCGGCCCTGGCCAATGACTGGAGCGCCGAGGCCCGGCGCTATGCCGCCGCGCAAAAGGCGCTCGACCTGATCGAGACTGCCGCGCTGCTTGAACCGGAAAAGCTGAAGGATGCGACCGGCGCGCAGGTTCGCCAGCCGGGACCGGGTGCGCCGCCGGCAACCGACGCCGAGCCGCTGCGGGCGCTTTAGGCCCTGAGCAGCCTCGGCAGGTCGCCCGACATGCCGCGCGCTTCGTCCATGAAGAAGCGCTTGAGCCAGCCCGAACGCTGCACCGCGCCCATGCCCAGCCGCCGGATCGCGCTGGGCAGGCGGCCGGGGATCGCAAACAGGCGATTGATCGCATCGGTCGCAAAACCGACCGAGAAGCTGTCAACCGAGCGCCAGCGTTCATAGCGCGACAGCAGCTGGGCATCGCCCGGCTCCAGGCCGAGCCGCATGCCGTCGGTCAGCACCTCGACCAAGGCGCCGACATCGCGCAGGCCCAGGTTCAGGCCCTGCCCAGCGATGGGATGGATCCCGTGGGCGGCATCGCCAATCAGCACGAGGCGATGATCGACGATCCGCGGCGCGCGGTGGAAGTTGAGCGGATAGCTCATCCGCGGCGCGGCCAGTTGCAGCGCGCCGAACATCCCGCCCATGTGGCGGTCAACCTCGGCGAGGAACATCCCCTCGGGCATGGCCAGCACCCCGGCAGCATCCTTTTCCGCAACGGTCCAGACCAGGGCCGAGCGGTGCTTGCCGCCTTCGTCGAGCAGGGGCAGCAGGGCGAAGGGACCGGCAGGATAGAAGATTTCCCATGCGACGTTCTCGTGCGACTTCTCGTGGTACAGCGCGGTGACGATGGCGCGGTGGTGATAGTCCCACTTGGCCTTGGCCAGCCCTGCTTCCTCGCGGGTGGGGGATTGCCGTCCTTCGGCCGCGATCAGCAGGCCGCCGGTCAGCTCCGCGCCATTGTCCAGCACCACGCGCACGCCGTGCGCCCCGCGCTCACGCTCCACGGCCTCCGCCCCGGAATGCCAGGCAATCGGGCTTTCGGCCCGCGCCGCCTCGAACAGGGCCACGCGGATATCGCGGTTGGCATACATCCGGCCGAGGCTGCCATCCTCGGCCCCCGGCTGGAAATCGATCCGGCCGGGCTTCATCTGGTCGGTCACCGCGATGGCATCGATCGGACAGCCCAGCGGGGCCAGCTTGTCGGCCAGGCCGATATTGGCGAACAGGTTCCAGCTGGCGGTCGAAATGGCCGAGGCACGGCCATCGGCACCTTCGGCGGTGAGCTGTTCGGGGGTGGCCTTGTCCACCACGTGGCTGGTGATCCCCTGGCGCGCGGCGGCCAGGGCCAAGGTCATGCCGACCAGCCCGCCGCCGAGGATCACAAGGTCGCGCCGTTCGCTCATCCTACTTCACCCGCTCGCAGCTGTTGCCGGCCCCGGCATCGAGATCGAGGCAACGCCCGTCAAAGACCCCGTCGCTGACCTTGAGGCCAAGCTGCGCAGCCAGGGTGGGCGCGATATCGACCGTTTCGATCGGGTTGGGCTGTTCGAACCCGGCCATGCCCTTGCGCCAGAACAGGATCGGCACGCGCCGGTCATAGTCCCAGACGCTGCCATGGGTGGCGACATAGGCCCCGGGCATTGGCTCCGGGATCGGAGTGATGGCGCGATCGAGCAGCACCACGACATCGCCCGACCGTTCAGCCATGAACGAGGCGCGGGCGCGCTCGCGGATCGTCCAGTCCTGGGGATTGCCGGTCGGCATCGGCGTGGCAGCTAGGTCCGCGGCGGTGTAAACGGCGGCGACCTGGGGGTGATAGCGGGTCAGGTTGACCAGTTCGCGGACCACCTTGGCCTTGGCCTCGCCGGTGATCGCGGCGTTGACATACATGTCGCCGAACGGGCCATCACCATAGATCAGCGGGCCTTGCGGCGCGGCAATGCCGGTGCGGCGGGTGATCTCGACCCCAAGGGCCGCCGGCATCAGTGCCTTGTCGGCCCGCGCCGCGCCCGGCAGCGCCTGCTGGCGCAGCCGTTCGGGCGCATCGTGGCCGCCATGGTCGGCGGTCAGCACCACCATGTAATCGATCTTGCGCGCATCGAGCGCGGTGAACAGCCGACCTAGATTGCGGTCAAGCTCGGCCAGCTGGATGCACATTTCCACCCCTTCGGTGCCAACCGCATGGCCAATGTAATCGCTGGCCGAGAGGCTGACCGACAGCACATCGGGCACGGCGCCCTGGCCCAGCTTCAGCTGATCGACCAGCCCCAGCGCCAGGTCCACCGTTGCCCCGTCCATCCGGGGCGAGACCCGCAGCATGTCCGGCTTGGCCCCCTTGGGCAGGGCGAAGCGGAACGTGCCGACGCTGCCATTGCCGATCGCCACGGCCCGGTCGCGTGCGCCGCACCAGACCGGAACCTTGAGCGCCGGGGCGCCCTTGGCCAGCAGGGCCGCAGCAGCGGCATTGGCGCGCTGCGCGGCTGGGGACAGCTCGCGCCCCTTGAAGGTGGTGAAGCCGCTGCCTTTCCACCAATAGCCCGCGTCGATCTGGTGCCCGCCCATCATCACCACGGCGCGGTCCTTGGCCGAAACGGCGACATTGCGGGTGGCGGGATTGGCGCGCTTCATCATCTCGCCCAGGGTCGGCACCTTCAGCAGATTGGCCGAAACCACCGGTTCGCGCGAAGTGCTGGCCGGATCGGACAGGTCTTCGGAACAATAGATCTTCTTGTCAGCCCGGGCGATGCGCGGATCGAACCAGTTGTTGGCGATGATCCCGTTGCGGGCCGGCCGTACACCGGTCAGGATCGTGGAATGGCCGGGGCAGGTCTCGGTCGCGGCGTGCGACTGGTATCCCGATGGGAACACTGCCCCGCCCAGCAGGCGAGCAAAGCCATCGGTGAAGTGCTCACGGTACTGGGCGAAGAGATCGGACGAGAGCTGATCGATAGACACGGCCAGCACCAGCTGCGGGCCCGGCCGATCCACTTGCGCGGGGGCCGTCGCAGCGGCGGCAGGCGCGGCCTCCTGCGCTTGAGCCGGAGCAACAATCGCAAGCCCCAGAGCGGCGGTGGCAAGCAGGCTGGCGAAGGTGCGACGCATGGGTGAATCCTTGCTTTGGGCGCTGAAATCGGCAAGGCCCTGATGGCGCTGCGAGGGCGCGAGTGCAAGGCCTGCCAAAGGCCAAGGAGCAAGTAATCGATGCTGCGTTTCGCCAAGTGGCTTGCCGGGTTGTTCCAGCTCGCCGCACTGATGCTGGCTGCGCTGCTGGCTGCACCACTGGCGGCCCGCGAAACCAACATTTCCGCCACCCTGCTGGCCGAAGGCAGCGCCATGCCGGGCGGCACGGTGACCCTGGCCATCGACATGAAGCCCGCGCCCGGCTGGCACGGCTATTGGCTCAATCCCGGCGATGCCGGCCAGGGCATGACGCTGGACTGGACCTTGCCGCCCGGCCGCAAGGTCGGTGCGCTGCAATATCCGGTGCCCGCCACGCTGACCATCGCGGGGCTGATGAACCACGTATACAAGACCGAATATGCCGTGCTGACCAGCTTCACCGTTCCGGCCACCGCCCGACCGGGTGACGTGCTGGAGCTGACGGCGCGCGGGCGCTGGCTGGCCTGCACCGACGAGATCTGCGTGCCCGAGGAAGGCGAACTGGCCACCAAGGTAACGGTGGGCCAGCCGGGCGCAGCCGATGCCCGGTTTGACCGCTGGCGCGCGGCCCTGCCCGCGCCGCTTGGCAGCCCGGCCCGGTTTGCCTTTTCAGGCGGAAAGCTGCGGGTGGCGATCCCGCTACCGGCCGCGCTCAAGGTCGCCAGCCCGCACCTGTTCCTTTCGACCGAGCGGGTCGTGGACTACGCCGCGCCCCAGGCCTTCTTCCGCCAGGGCGATCTGCTGGTGGCCGAACTGCCCGTGGCAAAGTTCGCGCCGGAACAGCCCGATGCAATCGAGGCCGTGCTGCGGCTGAACCCGAATGGCGACGGCGTGATCATTGCCGCCGCGCCCGGTGCGGTGCCGACCGGCGGCGAGCCGCTGCAAGTGGCGGGCGAGGCCCCGGCCACCCCGGCGCTGGGCTGGCTGCTGCTGGCGGCCCTGGCGGGCGGATTGCTGCTCAATGTGATGCCCTGCGTTTTCCCGATCCTCAGCCTCAAGGCGCTGAGCCTGGCCCGCGCGGGCGAGAGCCAGGCCCAGGCGCGGGCCGAGGGATTGGCCTATACCGCCGGGGTCGTGGTCGCCTCTCTCGCGCTGGGCGGGCTGCTGCTGGGCCTGCGCGCTGCGGGCCAGGAGGTGGGCTGGGCCTTCCAGTTGCAGGAACCACTGGTGGTGGCCGCGCTGCTGCTGCTAGCCGTGGCGATCACCGCCAACCTGCTGGGGCTCTACGAATTCATGGTGCCTGGCTTTGCCAGCGAGGGTTCGCCGCAGGGCGCCTTCGCCACCGGACTGCTGGCTGCCTTTGCCGCCACGCCCTGCACCGGGCCGTTCATGGCTGCCGCGATGGGCGCGGCGCTGCTGCTGCCGGTCGGCCCCGCCCTGCTGCTGTTCGGCGCGCTGGGGCTGGGGATTGCCCTGCCCTTCCTGGCGATTGCCTGGGTCCCCGCCCTGCGCCGCCGCCTGCCCAAACCCGGGCCGTGGATGGGCCGGTTCCGCCGCTGGATGGCCCTGCCGATGGGGCTGACCGCGCTGGCCCTCGCCTGGTTGGCCAGCCGGATCGGCGGCAATGGCTTTGCCTTCGCCCTGACGCTGCTGGCCGTGATCGTGGTTGCCGCGCTGGTCCTGCTGGGCCGCCGCCAGCGCCATGGGCTGGCCGCCGGGGCGCTGTGGTGGGGCGCGCTGGCTGCTGTGCTGGGCCTGTCCGCGCTGGGCCTGCCGGGCATGGTCCGCGCGCCGGAAGCCAGCGCCGAAGCCAGCCTACTCGATGCCCAGCCGTTCAGCGAACAGGCGCTGGCGCGGGTGCGGGCCAGCGGCAAGCCGGTCTTCGTCTACATGACCGCGGACTGGTGCCTGTCCTGCAAGGTCAACGAGCGGGTCGCGATCGAGCGCGAGCCGACCCGCGATGCCTTTGCCAAGGCCGGGGTGATCGTGCTGCGCGGGGACTGGACCCGCCGCGATCCGGAAATCACCCGCTTCCTGACCGCCCAGGGCGCGGCCGGTATCCCGCTTTACCTGTGGTATCCTGCTGGCGGCGGCGCACCACAGCAATTGCCGCAGGTGCTGGGGCCGGACAGCCTGGTGAAATTGGCGGATAATTGACCGCGATCAATGCACATTAGCGAAAGGTGATTCACAAGGGAGATCAGTCGGACACCGCAGGGTTTCCGGCGCAGGTTCTCCCCACCTGGAGCGGCTGTGCAACTGCATCAGCCGCTCATTTTTTGGCGCTGGCGCGGGGCGTTAGCCGCGGCGGCGAAGCCAGACCACTTGCGCTGCATAGCCAACCACGAACAGCGCGAGGAACAGGAGGTAGAACCCGCGCAGCAACGGGTCGTCGAACCGGTCAACCACCGGATCGCCCACCGGCAGCCGGCGCAGGCCATCGGTAATCGCGGGGATCATGTGGAACAGCAGCGTGCCCGAAAAGCACAACGCCTGAAGGTAAGCTGCAAACTTCGCCAGCAGCGGGATCCGCATGACGATGAAGCCGCCCGCCAGCGCCAGCAGCGTCAGCACGGCCAGGGCATGCGCCGGGCCAAAACCGGTGCCCTGGTTGTAGATCATCAGCGCGGTTGCCGCCGCGATGAAGGTGCAGGCCAGATAGATTCGCCCCGAGCGCTGCCCCGGCGTGATCACCTTGTACTTCGCCAGGGCAACGACCCCGGCCAGGATGGCGATGATCGCGATGATCGTGTGAAACCAACCCAACAGTGTGATCGGCGGCATGGCGAAGTCCCCTCCTTGGCTGGCAACGCGGCAGGCGCGTTGTCCAGGATTCGCCATATCTATGCGTTATTTAGGCCTGTCGCGCAAACGGACGGCCGGGCGGCCCTTCAGACTGCCGAGCTGAAGCGGCGGACGGAATCCTGGCGATAGGGATCGAACAGCGCGGCGATGCTGCGGGCATAGGGCAGCGCGCCGGGTTCCAGCCGCAGCTTGCCGTCGACCACGCTGGCCAGCCCGCGTTCGACAAAGGGCACCAGCCGTCCGGCCACTTCCCCGGCCAGATCGGCGTCGATCCGGGCCTCGCCCCGGCAAAGCAGTCCCTCGATCACGGCGGCGCGGCGCTGGTCATCGGCGCTGCGACGGATGCCGTGAGCGGCGGGTAGCCGATCCTGCGAGAGCAGCATGCGATAGCGCCCGGCGTTCTTCTCGTTCTGCCACAGGATATCCGGCAGGCAGGTAATCGCCGAGGCGCCAAGGCCGACCAGCGAGGCTGCCTGATCATCGGTAAAGCCCTGGAAATTGCGCCGCAGGGTGCCGCCTTGGGCGGCGCGGGCCAGCGGATCGCCGGGCCTGGCAAAATGATCGAAGCCCACCGGCACATAGCCCTCCGCCAGCAGCAGGGCATGGCCGAAGGCCGCCATGGCAAAGCGCGCCGCCTGATCGGGCAGGGCGCTGTCATCGATCCGGCGCTGGCGCGGGATCAGATGCGGCACGTGGGCATAGCCGAACAGGGCGATCCGGTCCGCCCCCAGTTCCACCGTGCGGCGCAGGGTGGCTTCCAGATCGTCGAGGCTCTGGCCCGGCAGGCCGTACATCAGGTCGAAATTGAGCGAGGTGACCCCCGCATTGCGCAGCATATCGGTACCGCGCGCGATCAGCACATCGTCCTGCACCCGGCCAATCGCGGCCTGGAGGTGCGGGGCGAAGGTCTGCACGCCCATCGAGGCATGGCTGACGCCAACCCAACCGAGCACATCGGCCCAGTCGCGCGTCAGGGTGCGCGGGTCGATCTCGATCGACCAGACCGGCTCCTCCAGCGCGACGTGCAGCGTCAGCGCATCGACCAGCCGGACGAAATCGGTCGGCGCAATGGCATTGGGGCTACCCCCGCCAAACGATACGCGGCGGACGGAAACGCGGCCATCCAGCCGCACCCCGGTCAGCGCGATATCGCGGTGCAGCGCATCAAGATAGCTGGCCAGGCGCTGGCGGCGGTTGGCAGCCCCCGTGTTGCAGCCGCAATACCAGCAGATCTGTTCGCAGAACGGCACGTGGACATAGAGCGAGACATCGCCCGCAACCCTGCGCAGGGCGGCGTCGGCATCGGCCGCTCCCACCCCGTCCCCAAATTCGGCGGCAGTCGGAAAGCTGGTGTAGCGCGGCACCGGAACAGAGAGCAGATCGGGATAGTACGGCCACATGCCGCGGTTATGCGGCGGTGGCACCGGCGGCGTCATTGCGCTGGCTCAAGAAACGGCAAGACACCGCGTTTGCGCGAGGTTCCGCCGTGGCAACCCTTGGCGCATTCGCGGCTGTCGCCGCCCTGGCCGGAGCCTTCGCCGCCCGTGGGAATCGCCACCAGCCGGGTCTGCCCATCGCCCGTGCAGATCGGCACCAGCAGGCGCTCGCCAGCGAAGGCAGGGGCGGCGTGGAGCGCGGCAGGCATGATTGCCAGCAGGGCAAAAAGGCGGATGGCGCGGCTCATGCCGGGCGGTCATCCTCCTCGTCGATCAGGATCCGCGCGGCGGCCCCGTCAAGATCCTCGAACTGGCCGCGCTTCAGCGCCCAGAAGAAGGTGACGAGGCCCAGGAGGCCCAGCCCCAGCGCCACCGGGATCAGGACGACGAGCCCGTTCACCGCGCCGCTCCATAAAGCCGCAACGAATTGGCGATGACGATCAGCGAGCTGGTCGACATGGCAATGGCGGCGATCAGCGGCGTGACATAACCGGCCATGGCCAGCGGCACGGCCAGGGCATTGTAGCCAATGGCGAGGACGAAGTTCTGCTTCACCACCGCCATGGTCCGGCGGGCGGCGCGCACCCCGCGCGGCAGGGCCAGCAGCGAATCGCCCAGGAACACGAGGTCCGCCGCCTGCCGCCCGGCATCGCTGGCCGATCCCGGCGCGATCGAGGCATTGGCCGCAGCCAGCGCCGGCCCATCGTTCAGCCCGTCCCCGGCCATTAGCACCTTGTGCCCCGCGGCCTGCAGGCGGGCGATAGCGGCCTGCTTGTCGACCGGGCTGGCCCCGGCTTGGGCGGTGAGGCCCGTGGCGCGCGACACCTCGGCCACGGCCCCGGCATTGTCGCCCGACAGGATCGTCGCCTCGATCCCCAGCGCCTTGAGTTCGGCCAAGGCCTGTTCGGCATCGGGCCGCAGCCGGTCGGCAAAGGCAATAAGCCGGACCGGACGGTCGCCGATCACCAGCGCCGTCGCAATGCCGCTGGCGCTGTCCGGGCGGCGCAGGGCTACGGCCTGCCCTTGCCAGGTGGCCAGCACGCCGCGTCCGGGCTCCTCGGTCACATCGGTGAGCACGGCAGCCTCGTATCCGGCGGCGCCCAGCGCTTCAGCGAGCGCCCGCGACAGGGGATGGCGGCTGTGCGAGGCCAGCGCGAGGGCCACGGCGGCCTCCTCGGCTCCCAGCGCGGCCAGGCTCGCCGGATCGGGCAAGGGGCGACCCAGGGTCAGGGTGCCGGTCTTGTCGAGCAGGGCGCGGTCGATGCTGGCGAGCCGTTCCAGCGCCGCGCCATCCTTGACCATGATCCCGGCGCGCATCAGCGCCCCGCTGGCCACCACTTGCGCCACCGGCACGGCCAGGCCCAACGCGCAGGGGCAGGTGATGATCAGCACGGCAATCGCGATCACCAGCGACTGGTGCAGGCCCAATCCGGCAATCAGCCAGCCAGACAGCGTCACGGCTGCGAGGGTATGGACCGCCGGGGCATAGAGCCGCGAGGCCCGGTCCGCGATCCGCACATAGCGGCTGCGCACTTGCCCAGCGGACTCCATCAGCCGGGCGATCTCGGCCAGCGAGGTATCGGCCCCGGCGGCGGTCACGGTCACGTCCACCGGCGCATCGAGGTTGAGCGTCCCGGCGTGAACCGGATCGCCCGGTCGCATCATCACGGGGGCGCTTTCGCCGGTCAGCAGCGACTGGTCGAACTTGCTCTGCCCGGTGGCGATGGTGCCATCGGCAGCCAGCCGTTCCCCGGCAGCAACCCGCATCACCATGCCCGGCACCAGATCGCGCGCCGCCACCCATTCGATGGCGCCCGTCCGGCCCACAACCATCGCCCCCGGCGCAGCCTGGCGCAGCAGGGCATCGACCCCGGCCCGCGCCCGATCCCGCATCATGGCATCAAGCACGCGGCCCGCGAGCAGGAACAGCAGCAGCATCAACGTGCCATCGAACCAGGCATGCTGGCCGCCCATTGCCGTCTCGTACAGGCTCAGGCCCGTGGCGGTGACGACCCCGATTGAAATCGGCACGTCCATATTGGTGCGCCAGTGGCGCAGCGCCGCCCAGGCCGAAGTGAAGAACGGCATGCCCGCATAGACAATCGCGGGAACCCCGATCATGGCCGACAGCCAGTGGAACAGGTGCTTGGTCGATCCATCAGCGCCCGACCAGATGCTGACCGACAGCAGCATGACATTCATGCAGGCAAAGCCCGCGACGGCCAGCGGGGCCAGCAGCGGCTTGACCGCCGAAGGCGGCGGCGCGAGCTCTTCCCCGCGCGGCTGGCTGGCGAACCCGGCCTCGGCCAGGGCGGCGACCAGCGCCGGTTCGCGCACGGCGGGATCGTGCTCGACCCGCACCTGCCGCGCGGTCAGGTTGACCCGCGCGGCATGGACGCCGGGCAATCCGCCAAAGGCCCGTTCCACCTTGGCCATGCAACCGGCGCAGTGCATCCCCGGCACGACCAGCACGGTCGAATCCAGCGGAGCGGCGCTGGCCCGCAGGGCTTCGGTCAGGGGCGCAGGGGCGTTCACCGGATTTCCTGCTCGTCGCGATAGACCTTGTCGCCTTGCCGCACTTCAAAGCGGACCATCCAGCGCCCGGCGGGCAGCGGGGCAGCCGAAATGAAGCTGCCATCGGCAGCGGGGGCCAGGTTCAGTTCCTGCTCGGGGGCGCGGCCCAGCGGGTGACGGGCGCGGGCGATCACGCCCAACCCCTCGCCCGAAGCCCCGGCCACCTGCACCGCCACCCGGCCATCGGCCAGGCGGCTGACCACTGGGGTCCAACCCAGCTTCTTCTGCTCGCGCGCTGCGGCCAGCCAGCCGTTGTACTTCTGGCTGGCGACATAGGAGTTCTTCACCACCACCCCGCCGAAGGTCGAGCTGGCGAAACTGGCCATGGTGAAGTTCACCGCCATGATCACGCCGAAGAACACCACGAAGATCGCGGCCACTTTGCGGCCGGTCAGTTCGCCGGGTTCTGAAGTCTTGCTGGTCATTGGCCATCCTCCGGCGCGTCAAAGCGCGTTTCACCGCGATCGCCGCCGCCGTCGCGATCCTGCGCGGCGAGAGCGAACACGAAATCCTGCTGGGCGGTCCCTTCCGGCGCGACGACATAGACCCGGACCGGCTTGGTCTGATCGGCCGGAACGGTGAAATCGAGCCGCCGCGCGGCGCGGTCCTGGCCCATCTCGTCAGTCCACATTCTGGCCCCCGGCAGCCCTTCCAGCGTGACCGACATTGGCCGCGGGCGGGCTTCCATGTTGCGCAGCTTGATCGTGTAATCGTTGCGCACGTCGCCATTGGACAGCAGCAGGAAGGGCGGGTTGCGATCCTTCGCCACGGTCAGGTCGATCCGCTCGCGCGTGCCGAGCGCGAACAGCAGCGCCACGCCGATGGCGGCCCAGACGCCGAAATAGGCGAAGGTGCGCGGGCGCAGCACGGTCTTCAGGATCGAGCGGCGCTCACCCCCGGCCCGCTCGTGCTCGCAGTCTTCCAGCGTGGCATAGTCGATCAGCCCGCGCGGGCGGCCGATCTGGCCCATCACCGTATCGCAGGCATCGATGCACAGGCCGCAGGTGATGCAGGCAATGTCCGGCCCGTTGCGGATGTCATAACCGGTCGGGCAGACGGCCACGCACTGGTTGCAATCGATGCAGTCGCCGATCCCACCAGGGTTCTTTTCGCGGGCCTTGACCGAGCCGCGCGGTTCGCCGCGCCAGTCCTTGTAAGTGACGATCAGGCTGCTTTCATCGAGCATCGCCGTCTGGATGCGCGGCCAGGGGCACATGTAGATGCAGACCTGTTCGCGCATGAAGCCGCCGAAAATGAAGGTCGTGGCGGTCAGCACTGCGACCGTCGCATAGGCCACCGGCGCGGCCTGCCCGGTCCAGAAATCGACCGTCAGCGTGGGCGCATCGGCAAAGTACATGATCCACGCACCGCCGGTCCAGAAACTGATCGCGAGATAGATCGACCACTTCAGGCCGCGCTTGAAGACCTTGGTCGCGCCCCACGGCGCGGCTTCAAGCCGCAATTGCGCGTTGCGATCGCCATCAATCAGGCGGTCAACATGCTGGAACAGGTCGGTCCAGATCGTCTGCGGGCAGGAATAGCCGCACCAGGCGCGGCCAAAGGCGCTGGTGATCAGGAACAGCCCGATCCCGGCCATGATCAGCAATCCGGCCACGAAATAGAACTCGTGCGGCCAGATCTCGATCGAGAACATGTAGAAGCGGCGGTTGGCCAGATCGACCAGCACCGCCTGGTCCGGGGCGTGCGGGCCCCGGTCCCAGCGCAGCCACGGCGTGGCGTAGTAGATCGTCAGGGTAACAACCAGCATCAGCCACTTGAAGCGGCGGAAGGGGCCGTCCATCACCTTGGGAAAGACGGCCTCTCGCGGAACGTAATGGGGGGCAGAGCCCGCCGGTTCAGTCTTGGCCATTACCCGCCCCTGCGGCCGGAGCCGCCGCCGCTGCAGCAGCAGCGGCAACCGGAGCGGGGGCGAAATCCTCGCCGCCGCCGAGCGAGTGGACATAGGCCGCCAGCATCTTGATCGTCACCGGATCAAGCTTGTCGTTCCAGGCCGGCATCACCCCGGCACGGGCCTTGTAGATGCTGGCTTCCACCTGTTCGCGCTTGCCGCCGTAAAGCCAGATCGCGTCCGACAGGTTCGGCGCGCCGAACTGGCGCAGGCCCTTGCCGTCCGGGGCGTGGCAGGTGGCGCAATTGTTGGCGAACAGTTCCGCGCCGCGCGCATTGGCCGGACCCTTGCCGCTGAGCGACAGGACGTGATCGGTGACTGCGGCGATATCGGCTGCGGGGAGGATCCCGTCCTTGCCGAAGCTCGGCATCAGGCTCTGGTGCGTGGCATCGTTGCCGGGGTGGCGGATGCCGTTGATCAGGGTGTATTCGATTTCCTGCAGGTTGCCGCCCCACAGCCAGTCATCATCGCGCAGGTTGGGATAGCCGGTGCTGCCCGCCGCCCCGCTGCCGTGGCACTGCACGCAGTTGACGCGGAAGGCCGCGCGGCCACCCTCGATCGCGGCGCGCATCAGTTCGGGCTTGCCGGGCAGTTCGGTGATTGGCGTCGTTGCCAGGGCGGCGAGCGTCGCTGCGCGACGCGCCTCCTCGGCCTTCAGTTCGCCCGCCAGCTGGCCGCGGCTGGACCAGCCCCACAGGCCTTCGGTGGCCCGGTTGACCATCGGCCAGGCCGGGTAGACGATCACATAGCCGATCGAGAACACGATCGTCGCGTAGAGCGTCCACAGCCACCAGCGCGGCAGGGGGTTGTTGAGTTCCTCGATCCCGTCCCAGCTGTGGCCGACGGTTTCAATCCCGGTTGCTTCATCGATGCGCTTATTCGCCATCGCCGTCATCCTTGAAGATCATGGTCTTGGCCGCCTGGTTGGCGGAGCGGGCGCCTGGCCGGAATGGCCAGAGCACGAGGACGAGGAAAGTCACCGTAAGCATGACCAGTCCCCAGCTGTCGGCAAAGTGCCGCAGCGTCTCGTAAGTGGAGTGGGGTTCGCTCACCGGCCCTTCTCCTTGGCCAGTTCCTCCTGCGCCTTGGCGCTGTTCACATCGACCAGCGTGCCAAGGACCTGGAGATAGGCCACCAGCGCGTCCATTTCGGTCAGCCGGTCGGGCTGGCCATCAAAATCGCGGACCTGGGCCTTGGGGTAACGCTTGTTCAGATCGGCGGCATCGCCCATCGGATCGGCCTGGGCCTTGAGATCGGCATCGGCCTTGTCGAGCTGTTCCTTCGTGTAAGGCGTGCCGGCCCGGTACAGCGCGGTCAGATCGGCCTTGATATTGGCCGTGTCGAGATCGCGCTTCGCCAGGAAGGCATAGCCGGGCATGATCGATTCCGGCACCACGGCGCGCGGATCGATCAGGTGCTGGACGTGCCATTCATCCGAATAGCGCCCGCCCACGCGCGCCAGGTCCGGCCCGGTGCGCTTCGAACCCCACTGGAACGGCCGATCGTACATCGATTCCGCCGCCAGGCTGTAGTGTCCGTAACGCTCCACCTCGTCGCGGAAGGGGCGGATCATCTGGCTGTGGCAGACATAGCACCCTTCGCGGACATAGATGTCGCGCCCGGCCTGTTCGAGCGGGGTGTGGGGACGCATCCCCTCCACCTTCTCGATCGTGTTGTCGATCCAGAACAGCGGGGCGATTTCCACGATCCCGCCGATCGTCACCGCCGCGAAGGCGGCCAGGCCGAACACCGCGACATTGCGCTCCATCTTCTTGTGGCGGCCCCAATCTTCCTTGGGGGCGGCGTCATTTGCTTGTGCAGTCATGGTCTCTGGCCCCCTTATTCGGCCGGAACGGCAGTGAGCGGACGGTCGGCGGCGGGATCGTGCTTCGGCTGGTAGAGCGGCAGCTCATCCCGCAGGCGGCCGGCGATGGTCTGCCAGACGTTGTAGGTCATCACCCCCGCGCCGATCAGGAACAGGCCGCCGCCAAAGGCGCGCAGCAGGTACATCGGGTGCAGCGCGGCGACCGTTTCGACGAACGAGTTCACCAGGTAGCCATCGGCGCCATATTCGCGCCACATCAGGCCCTGGGTGATCCCCGCCACCCACATCGAGGAAGCGTAGAACACGATCCCCAGCGTCGCGAGCCAGAAGTGCCAGTTGACCATCCGCAGCGAATAGAGCCGTTCACGCCCCCACAGCCGCGGGACCAGGAAGTAGATGCACGAGAAGGTGATCATCCCGTTCCAGCCCAGCGCGCCGGAATGGACGTGGCCGATGGTCCAGTCGGTATAGTGCGAGAGCGAGTTGACGCTCTTCACGCTCATCATCGGGCCTTCGAAGGTGCTCATGCCATAGAAGGCCAGCGCGAGGACCATCATGCGGATGATCGGATCGGTGCGGACCTTGTCCCAGGCGCCGTTGAGCGTCATCAGGCCGTTGATCATCCCGCCCCAGCTGGGCATCCACAGCATGACCGAGAACACCATGCCCAGCGTCTGCGCCCAGTCGGGCAGCGCCGTGTAGTGGAGGTGGTGCGGACCCGCCCAGATGTAGAGGAAGATCAGTGACCAGAAGTGCAGGATCGACAGGCGATAGGAATAGACCGGACGCTGGGCCTGCTTCGGCACGAAGTAATACATCATGGCGAGGAAGCCGGCGGTCAGGAAGAAGCCCACCGCGTTGTGGCCATACCACCACTGCACCAGCGCGCCCTGGACCCCGGCCCAGAGCGGATAGCTCTTGGAACCGAACAGGCTGACCGGCACGTTCATGTTGTTGACCACGTGAAGCATGGCCACGGTCAGGATGAACGAGAGGTAGAACCAGTTGGCGACGTAGATATGCGGTTCGGTCCGCTTGACGAGCGTGCCGACGAAGACCGCGAGATAGGCCAGCCAGACGATCGTCAGCCACAGGTCGACGTACCATTCGGGCTCGGCATATTCCTTGCCCTGGCTGATGCCGAGCAGATAGCCGCTCGCCGCCAGGACGATGAACAGCTGGTAGCCCCAGAAGACGAAGCGGGCGAGGCCGGGGAAGGCCAGCCTCGCCCGGCAGGTGCGCTGCACCACGTAGAACGAGGTGGCAATCAGCGCGCTGCCTCCGAAGGCGAAGATCACGGCCGAGGTGTGCAGCGGCCGCAGGCGCCCGAAGCTGGTCCATTCAAGGCCCAGGTTGAGCACCGGGAAGGTCAGCTGCAGGGCTATCACCAGCCCGACCAGGAACCCGGCCATGCCCCAGAACACCGTGGCGATCACGCCGAACCGGATCAGGTCGTCATCATACCGCGTCTGGTCATCCGGCAGGCGCAGGATTCCGCGCGCGGCCGCGTGGAAATCGGTGGTGCGCAGCGAGATGACCAGGCCGATCAGCGCCGCCAGGGCAAAGATGCCCATGTGGACGGCAAAGCCCCAGTCGATCGCCTTGGCCATGGCAACGGTCGAGATAAACAGCGCGGCGAGCCACCAGCCGCTTCGGGAAACTACGGATTCCATGAGCCTTCCCTCTCAGGAAATGTCAGATAGGATCGTGCCTGCCCGCCCCGCCGCAATGCAGCATTGACCCGGATCAAATTTCCCGCGGCAGTGCGAAAATGCCTGTGGGCAATCCGAAAATTGCGCAGGATCAATGTCCGCCGGTCTGTCTGGCGGCATTTGCCCGTCCTGCGCCGTAAACAACCTGGGCTGCACAGGGCAGCTGCTGCGGCGCCGGATGAGGGATTATGAAAAAGCTGATTGTCTCTGCCCTGCTGGGCGCCACCGCCATGATCGCTGCCACCCCGGCACATGCCGGCGACAGCGAAGGCAAGCTTCAGGTCAAGCTGCTGGCCACCGGCGTTCTGCCCGATGGCAAGATCACCAAGGTCACGGTCGATCCGGGCCTGCCGGTTGGCACCGACACCAAGGCCAATGACAATTGGGTGCCGACCCTGGCGATCGAATACTTCCTTTCGCCCCAGGTTTCGGTCGAAACGATTTGCTGCCTGACCCAGCACGATGTCGATGCGGTTTCTCCGGCGGCGCTGGCCGGCGGTGAGCTGGTGGCCGATGCCAAGATTCTTCCTGCCACGGTGACGCTGAAGTACCACTTCACCAAGTCCGGGGTGCGGCCTTATGTCGGGGTGGGACCGACCTGGTTCCTGTTCATCGACGAAAAGCCAGGTGCAGCGGCCGTGACGCTGCTTGGCGCAACCCGGCAAAAGCTCGACAACCGGGTTGGCGCAGTCCTGCAGGCCGGGGTCGATATCCCGGTCAACGATCGCGGCCTAGGCATCAGCTTCGATGCCAAGCGCTATTTCCTGAGCACCACCGCCCACTGGTACAATGGGGCGGGAACGGAGGTCTTGTCGACCCGCCACAAGCTTGACCCGTGGGTCATCAGCAGCGGTGTTTCCTATCGCTTCTGAGGCCCGAGGGAGGTCGGGGCTGGTCCTATCCGGCCTCGATCACCAGGCCTTCGCGATCGACGATGGCCACTTCGCGGCGCGAGGGCAGGTCGATCAGGCCTTCGGACTTGAGCCGGGTGAACTGGCGGCTGACGGTTTCGATCGTCAGCCCCAGCACATCGGCCACCTGCTGGCGCGAGAACGGCAGGGTAAAGCGGGCCAGCGGATGATCGTGCGTGCCCTGGCAGCCCTGCTCAACCAGCCGTTCGGACATTTCGAGCAGGAAGCTTGCCACCCGCTCCCCGGCTGACTTGCGACCCAGGAGCAGCATCCAGCGCCGCGTCCGATCGAGTTCGCCAAGGGTGCGCTGCAGCAGCTTGTGTTCCAGCGCCGGATGTTCGCGGGCAAAGGCATCGAAATCGCGCCGCGTGAACACGCAGACCTGCGCTTCGGTCAATGCGGTCACACCGTGGCCCGTGGTCGAGCCAAACGGGCGGCCAATGAAATCCGATGGATAGACCACTCCGACGATCTGCTCGCGCCCGTCCTCGGTCCCGGTCGAGAGCTTGAGCACGCCATCGATGACATTGGCGACGAGGATCGAATCCTCCCCTTCCCACATCAGCGATTCACCCGGTGACAGGCTGCGGCGACGGCTGATCGAATTGAGCGCCGCCAGTTCCCCCGCATCAAGCGCCGAACAGATCGCCCGGTTCCGGACAACACAGGTATCGCAAGCGGTCATGGCACCATATTGCCGATCACCACTCTGGCTTGCAACTAAGCAATGTCCGCAAAGTCGGCGAGTTGCGCCCGCAACCGGTCCAGCGCCTGCGCCTTGAGCTGGTGAACCCGCGGCACCGAGACATCGAGCGTGGCCGCGATCTCCGCAAGGTTCAGTTCTTCCACGAAATAAAGCTGCATGACCAGCGCCAGTCGCTCCGGCAGAGCGGCAATCGCCCCAGCCACCGCCTCGCGCAGTTCCGCTCCGGCCAGCAGGTCGAGACTGTCCGGCATCGGATCGGCAAAGGCCGGATCGTGGTCGGAATAAGCCTCGTCGATCGATTCCAGCTGGGGCTGGCGGGCCTCGCCGCGCAGCATGGCCAGTTCGCCGGGCGCGATCCCGAGCGCCGCGGCCAGTTCGGCCTCGCTCGGCGGGCGCCCAAGCTCGCCGGTCAGCCGCCGCTCCTCGGCGGCGATCCGGCGGGCCCGCTCCATCCCGCCGCGCGACAGCGGCACGGCGCGGCGGATCAGGTCCACCATGGCCCCGTGCACCCGCAGCTTGGCATAGGCGGCAAAGCCATCCTCGCCCGGCCCCGTGTGGCGCTGGGCGGCCTCGGTCAGCGCGAGCAGCCCGGCCTGCATCAGGTCCTCCAGCTCGATCCCCCGGCGCCCCCCGCCATGCAGGTGCCAGGCCTGGCGCCGGACCATGGGCAGGAACCGGCGAACCCGGTCGGCGGTCGCATCGCGATAGGCCTCGGCGGCGACAATGGACTTGTGATCGTGGATCATGCGGCAAGCACCTCGACGTGATCGGAAAGGGCAGGTGGCGCGCCGATTACCGCCACCACCTCGATCGGCTGGCTGGCGGGCAATTCGGCAATGGACAGGACAAGCACCGAAGGCGCGCGCAGCTTCAGCAGCCCCGCCAGCGGTCGCCGCGCGCGGGGCTGGACCACCAGCGCCAGCGGCGCGGCATTGGCACCGCGATCGGCCACCAGCGCAGCGACATGATCGCCGATGTTGCGGGCCAGGTCCGGCTCGACCATCGGTTGGCCGGTCGCGGGGTCGGTCAGCCCCTGGACAATTGCCCCTTCGAGCTGGGCATCGAGCGTCAGCACTGGCAAGCGCTCGCCGGGCGCGCAGATCCGCCCGACGATCAGCCCGCCCAGATCGGCCCGGACCAGATCGACCAGCCGCTCGTGATCGGGGGCCACCTGCACCGCATCGGCGAGGCTCGAGAGGATCGGCAGCGGGTGACCGATGGGAATGCCATCGTCCAGCAGGGCGCGCAGCACGCGGGTCAGCGCGGCAAGGCTCAGCGGCTGGGGGTGGATCGCCTCGACCAGTCCGGCGTTGTATTCCTTGATGGCATCGATGATCGCGCGGACCTGGTCGGGGCCCAGCAGCTCTCCGGGCCGCGCCCCCAGCAACTGGTTGAGCTGGGTGGCAATCACCGTGCTGGCGTCGACCGTCAGGAAGCCTTCGGCAATCGCAAGGTCGCGCTGGACCGGCACGATCCACCGGGCCGGACAGCCGAAGCTGGGATCGCGGGTCTCCTCGCCAGCGAGCGTGTAGCCTTCGCGGACATCGCCAACATCGATCGCCAGAATCCGGTCGGGCCGGATCGATCCTCCGCCCAGCGGCACCCCGCCCAGCAGGATGCGATAGTCCTGCGGAGCCAGGTCGAGGCTGTCACGCACGCGAAACTGCGGCACGACGAAGCCGAAGGCCTGGCTCAACTGCTTGCGCACGCCGGTGATCCGGCCAACCAGCGGCGCGCCGCGCCCCTCGTCGACCAGCTGCACCAGGCCATAGCCGAGCTCGATCGTGACCAGCGTGTGGTCCGACACTTCGCCCAGCGCGATGCGGCCCGGATCGGCCGGGGCTTCGACCACCGGCACGGGCCTGCCAGCCAGTGCCGCGCGGCGCGACAACGCACGCCACAAGGCCAGCGCGGCGACGGCAGCGGGCAGGAAGATGGTCTGCGGCATGGCCGGGATCAGGCCAATGGCGGCCAGGATCAGCGCCACCGGCAGCCAGGTGCGTGGTTCGGCCAGCTGGCCGCCGATCTGGCCGGACAGGTCGCTGCCCTGGCCATCGCGATCATCGGCCACGCGGGTCACGATCACGGCGGCGGCGATCGACAGCAGCAGCGCGGGCACCTGCGCCACCAGCGCATCGCCCACCGCCAGGGTGATGTAGACCTTGGCCGCCTCGCCCGCGCTCATGCCGTGGCTGATCATGCCCAGGGCAAAGCCGGCGATGATGTTGACCGCCAGGATCAGCAGGGCAGCGATCGCATCGCCCTTCACGAACTTGCTGGAGCCATCCATCGCGCCATAGAAATCGGCCTCGGTCGCCACTTCCTTGCGCCGCGCCTTGGCCTCGTCGGCGGTCAGGATCCCGGCGGCAAGGTCGGCGTCGATCGCCATCTGCTTGCCGGGCAGGGCATCAAGGGTGAAGCGGGCGGAGACTTCCGAGACGCGGCCCGCGCCCTTGGTGATCACCACCATGTTGATGATCACCAGGATCAGGAAGACGAACAGCCCGACCGCGAAATTGCCGCCGACCAGGAAGGCGCCGAAGGCCTCGATCACATGGCCTGCTGCCGCCTCGCCCTCGTGCCCGTGGACCAGCACGACGCGGGTCGAAGCGACGTTGAGCGCCAGGCGCAGCAGGGTTGCGAACAGCAGGACTGATGGGAAGGACGAGAAATCGAGCGGCTTCGCGGCGTTCATCGCCGCCATCAGCACCGCCACCGACAGCGCGATGTTGAGCACGAAGAACACGTCGAGCAGCAGCGCCGGAACCGGCACCACCATCAGGCAGATCAGCGTCAGGATGCCGACCGGCAGGGCGACCGTGGCCAGCTTGGGGCGCGCCAGGTCGATCACAGGCCCAGAGCCATCAACTGGCCATAGGCGGCGCGGACATGGGCCGGGGCATCATTGCCGCTCGCGCCAAGGCCGAAGGTGCCAGCCAGGGTTGCCGCCATCGACGGGCGCTGGTTGGTCGGCACGGCAGGCGCGGACAGGCCACTGCCGGAAGGGGCCGGATAGGCCGCCCATTGCGGCGCGGCGGGCAGTTCTCCACCCATCGCCCGCTCCACCTTGCCGCGCAGCAGGCCCATCACCTCGCCGACCGAGCGCGGCTGGTTATCGGCATAGAAGATCGTGCGGTTGGCGGCCGCCGCTTCGGGAAGCAGTCCGGCCGCGCTCTGGCCCGGGTCCACGGACAGCGCGGTCAGGAACCGGGTCGCCCCGGCCGAGCCGAGGAAATGGGCCAGGTAAAGCTCGGCCGCATCGGGCTCGCGGCCCAGCACTGGCAGCAGCGCGGCACGGTTGTCATTGGCCAGTTCGGCCGCCATGCGGGCGGACAGATCGGGATCGAACCGCATCGCCAGCACTTGCTGGCGCAGGGCGGGATCATCGATCCGGCCGCGATCGATCGCGGTGCTGGCCCAGTCGAGGCCATGATTGGCGCCATGCCGGTCAAGCGTTTGCAGCCAGGTACCGCGGGTGAACTGGTAGAGGCCCGCTGCGCTCGAAGTCTCAGCGCGCGCTGCGGGGTCAAGGCTCGATTCCAGCTTCGCCTGGGCCAGCAGGTAATTGAAATCGACCCCGGTCGCCCGCGCGGCCCGGGCAATCGCGCCCTGAACATCAGGACGCGCTGGCGCGGCGGCGGCAATGACATTGGGCTGGCTCACGCCAAACCTCCCCTTCAGGCAAGTGCTGGGGGTGGTTCAGCAAGGGGCGTGCCAATTCAGCTGGTCGGCATCCTGTAGGCATGGGCAGCGGTGCCCGGACGATAGAGCGCCGGGCTGCCCGCCAGCACTTCCAGCCGGGCCGCGACATTGGCGGCCAGCAGGTTGCGAACCTGGCGGTTTACCTCGTTTATGCGCTTGGCCGCGTCGAGCAGCCCACGGCATTCCTCGTCCAGCGCGAAGTCGCTGCCAAACGGCCCGGCGGCGTCGATCCGGCCGCACAGTGCGCGCTTGTCGTTCGCACAGCCCAGGATCGCATCCAGGTCCAGCCCGGCAAGCGCCTGCCGCTCGGCCTGCAGGACGGCAACCATCTGCCGCAGATTGTCGCGCAGGTCTTCGCTGGCGGTCATTGTTCAATCCTCAAAAGCAGGCCGCTGGCGATCAGTGCATCGGCAACGCGCATCGGAATGACGGGATAACGGCCCTGTTCGAGCGCCTTGCGGATCTCGCTGACCCGCTCGTGGTCGATCGGCGCAGTGCCGGGATCGGCCGCACCGCTCAGTTCGACTGCCGGGCCGGCTGGCGCACCCTGGGCAGGCCCGGCGCGACGCTCGGCACCCGGCCGGGGGGTACGCGGATCGAGCGCGGCGGCGCGGATCGGGTTAAGATCGATCGAAGGCATGATCGGCTCCTGGCTTGGTCATCGGCAGTCAGAACGGCAGATCATCGGGCTCATTAAGGGTGCGGCGGCAATTTTTTGCCGGGTCACGGCAATTCGACGCCGACCACACCGGGGCGCAGCACCCGGCCGCGCAGGACCGGGGCCTTGGGAGCCAGCCCGCGAACCTTGATCCAGGTGCCGCCCGCGCCGCCTTCAAGCGCCTCGCCGGGTTGCGACAGGGCGAAGCCATCGCCCGCAACGACAATGCTTACCGCGTCGCCCCGCTGGACCAGCGGCGGCTGCGCCAGACCGGCACCATTGCCCATGACCGGCACATAGAGCGTCCAGCCGCCCGCGACCGGACAGCGCAGTTGCACCGCCTCGCGCCGCGTGCCGTGCCAGCTCAGCAGCGGCTCTGCCGGGCAGCGGGCCAGCCGCAGCCGGCGGTCGAGCGGCGCGGCGGCCCCACCGGGCTGGCCGATTGGCAGACCGGTGAACGTGGCCACGGCCCGGTCGAGCGCAGCCAGATCGACTGGCGCATTGGCCAGGGCGGGTGCGGCCAGCAGGGCCAGCGCAAGGGGAACAAGGGCTTTCATGGTTGGTCCTCCACCTGGGGGGCAGTGTCGTAAGTCAGGGTCGCCTGCGGCTGGAACGGCAGGCCGGGCTCAAGGATCACCCGCACCGGCCGGTCGATCCCGGCGATCAGCGCGGCGGCTGCGGACGCGGCGGCCGGATCGGCCAGTACGGTCAGCCGCTGGCGCGGATCGGCGGGCTGGTCCGCCAGCCATTGCCCCAGGTCCGGGCCACCCGGCGCAGCGCTCCATACGGCCACTGGTTCGGCGGTTGTCGGCAACGCCGCGATTGTCGGCGGGTTGGCCGCAGCCGGGGCTTGCTGCACCGCCGCCGCCATGACCATGAACAGGATCAGCGACAGGTCGGCGAGCACGGTCTGCCAGCCGCTGCCGGCGCGGGCCATCATGCCGCCCGCCCGCGCCCGGCGGCGCGCAGCTCGTCACAGGCCGGGCCGACCTGCGTTGCCAGCCAGTCGATCAGCTGCTGGCGCTGGCTCTCCTCGGCCTGGGCGGCGCGCTCCACCATCCGGGCCAGCGGAGCGAGCAGGAGGTTGGCGGCCAGCAGGCCATAAAGCGTGGTGGTGACCGCCATCGCGATCGCCCCGGTGATGCCGTCTTGCGCCAGCCCCGTCGTCGACAGCTGACTAAGCGAAACAAGCGTTCCCGCGAGGCCGAAGACCGGCGCCAGTTCTGCCGCCTGGGCCAGGGTCCGCACCGCGCGCTCGCTTTCGGCCAGCCGCCGGGCGCGGTGAGCGCGATGGGCCGCCAGCAGCGCCGGGACCGAGCGCCGCGCGATCAGTCGATCGGCCACCTCGTCGAATTCGGCATCGCCCGAATGATGCGGCACGGCCCGCAGCAAGCCGTCGCGGTGGATTTCCTGGACCTGCTGCGCCAGCTCGGCCCGGGTCCGTTCGAGATCGAAGTGGCGGCGGCCAAGCTGGGCAAGCTTGGCCAGGGTGACCTGGCAATCCCGCCAGCCGCTGCGCAGCACCGTGGCGAACAGCGTGCCCCCGCCCACGATCAGCGCGGAAGGTCCATCGATCAGCGTCGCGAAGTCCATCGGGCAAGCTCCTTTGCCTGCGAAGGACGGTTGCCGCCCGGCGCACTTTACCCGGTGGCGGCAGATTGCCGGATGGCGGCAAGACCTTGCCGGTTGCCGGGGTCGCGACCCACGCAAATCGGGCATTTCGGCATTTGGCACGGTGCTTGCGAAAAGGCGGGCACGCATTCGTTGCAAAGGACTCGCACATGACTTCGGGCCTGTTCGGAATTCACGCCACCGCCCTGGAGCTGCGCTCGCAGCGCCTGGCGATGATCACCAGCAACATCGCCAATGCGGCGACCCCCGGCTACAAGGCGCGCGACCTCGATTTCGCCGCCGCGCTCAAGGCCAGCAATGAAGGGCTGGGCACCGATGGCGCGGTCAGCCAGGCGACGCGCTACCGCGTGCCGGTCATGCCCAGCCTTGATGGCAACACGGTCGAGATGGCGACCGAGCAGACCGCCTTTGCCGAGAACGCCGTGGCTTACCAGGCCACGCTGGGCTTCCTGCGCGGGCGGATCGAAACGCTGACCCGCGCGCTGAAGGGCGAATGACCATGGCCCAGCCGCTGACCCTGTTCGGTGCCGCCCAGCGTGCCATGTCGGCCCAGCTGGTGCGGATGAACGCCGCCGCCTCGAACCTGGCCAATGCCGGGACCGTGACCGGCAGCGAGGCCGAGGCCTATCGCCCGATCCGCACCGTTTTCGCCGCCGAGCTCGACAATGCCTCGGGCCTCAGCACCGTGCGCGTGGGTGGCATGCTGCGGGAAAACGCCGCGCCGGTGAAGAGCTACCAGCCCGATCACCCGCTGGCCGATGCCGAGGGCAATGTCTGGACCGCGCCGGTCGATGAGAATGCCGAGATGGTCGAGATGCTCGACGCCTCGCGCCAGTATCAGAACCTGGTCGAGGCGCTGTCCACCGCCAAGCAGCTGATGCTTGAAACCCTTAGAATGAAATGATTTCTGAAAGGATCATGCCATGGTCGATGCCGTAACCGCCAGCGGGAACAAGCCGCCAGCAGCCCCACCGAAGATGCCGGCGCTGGGCCAGGCCGATTTCATCCGGCTGCTGACCACCCAGCTCAAGCAGCAGGATCCGACCGATCCGGTCGATAACAAGGAGATGATCGCGCAGATGGCGCAGTTCTCCTCGCTGTCCGGGATCGACCAGATCAATTCGACGCTGAAGGACATCGCCACCCGGCTCGACCAGGTGATTGCCGCGCAAGGTGCCCTCAACGCCGCCCCAACCGTCACTCAGGAGTAACTGCAATGTCCTTCTACACATCGCTCAACGGGCTGAAGAACGCCCAGACGGGACTGTCGGTGATCGCCAACAACCTGGCCAATGCCGAAACCACCGGGTTCAAGAAAAGCCGGGTAAACTTCTCCGACATCGTGTCGGGCACCTCGGCCTCGAACCCCAAGCTGGTCAAGGGCATCGGCTCGTCGGTCCAGTCGATCGACCAGAACTTCTCGCTGGGGCCGACCCAGCAGACCGGCGCGGCGCTGGACCTGGCGATCAATGGCGAAGGCTTCTTCACCAAGGTTTCGCCCGTGACCGGCAAGACCTTCTTCACCCGCAACGGCAACTTCAACCTGGAAGGCGGCTTCATCACCGATGGCCAGGGCAACCGCCTGCAAGTGCTGCCGGTGGATGCGGCCGGCAATGTCACCGGCACCACCCCGCAGGATGCCGCCGTGCCGGCCACCAATGCCGCCGGGGCCGAGCTTCTGTCAGTAACGGTCAAGGTCGATGGTTCGGTCGTGGCCGCCTTCGAGGACGGCACGAGCCAGTCGGTCGGCAAGATCGCCCTGGCCGGGTTTGTTGCCCCCAGCGGCCTGCTGCAGCTTGGCGGGCAGGATTGGCAGGCGACCGGCATTTCCGGCCCGCCCAGCTATGGCCAGCCCGGCGCGGCCAAGTTCGGCACGATGCTGTCGGGCAGCCTCGAGGGCTCGAACGTCGACATTGCCGAGGAAATGGTCGGGCTGATCACTGCCCAGCGCTATTTCCAGGCCAATGCCAAGGCGATCGATACCGCGACCCAGCTGTCGCAGACGATCATCAACCTGCGGAGCTAAGGCCCGACCCGCTCGTTCGGGCCAATTAGGAGACTTCCATGGACCGCCTGATCTGGACCGCGGTGACCGGCATGAACGCGGCGATGACCCGGCAACGGGTGATCGCCAGCAACATGGCCAATGCCCAGACCACCGGCTTTCGCGCCGAGGTGCTGCGCGCCAGCGCCATGACGCTGAAAGGCCCGGCCGTGGAAGCCCGCGCCATGACCATGGCGGAAGTGCGCGGCGCGATCATGACCCCGGGCACGATGGTGGCTACCGGTCGCCCGCTCGACGTGGCGATGCAGGGCGATGCGCTGCTCACGGTCCAGGCCCCGGATGGCACCGAAGCCTATACCCGGCGCGGCGACCTGTCGGTTTCGCCGGCCGGGCTGCTGGTCAATGGCGAAGGCTTTGCCGTGCTGGGCGATGGCGGGCCGATCAGCCTGCCACCGGGCACGGCGGTGACGATTGCCGAGGACGGCGCGGTCCTGACCCGCGATCCGGCCAGCCCCGATGCCCCGGCCACCCAGGTCGCCCAGCTCAAGCTTGCCAGCCCCGCCGGCAGCGAGACCGTCAAGGGGCTGGACGGCCTGTTCCGGGTCGCGGGCGGCGGAATCCTGCCCGCTGACGCCCAGGCGCGGCTGGCCATCGGCACGCTCGAACAATCGAACGTCAAGCCCAGCGAGGTGCTGGTCGAAATGGTCGAGGCCCAGCGCGCCTTCGACATGCGGACCAAACTGATCGCGACCGCCAAGGAACTCGACGAGGGCGGCGCCAGCCTGATGCGGCTGGGCTGAGCCCGGCGCGCCTGAAGCCCATTTTCACGGAGACCAACCCATGCCCTCTTCCGCCCTCCATGTCGCCCGCACCGGACTTGAAGCCCAGGATGCCCGGATGCGCGTGATCGCCAACAACCTGGCGAACATCGGCACGACCGGATTCAAGCGCGACCGCGCCAATTTCGCCACGCTGGCCTACCAGGAAAACCGCGTCGCCGGGCAGCAGAGCTCGACCGAGACGGCCTATGCCACGGGGCTCAACCTGGGCACCGGGGTCAGCCTGCAATCGACCACCAGCATCACCACGCAAGGCACCCTGTCGAACACCGGCAACCCGCTTGACCTCGCGCTGGATGGCGAAGGCTATTTCCAGGTCCAGCTGCCCGGCGGCCGACTGGCCTATACCCGGGCGGGCAATTTCACCCGTTCGGCCGAGGGCGCGCTGGTGACGGCGCAGGGTTATGCCGTGCAGCCCGCGATCGCCATCCCGGAAGGCGCCAGCGCCATCTCGATCGGCACCGACGGCACGGTTTCCGCGCTGCTGCCCGGATCGGGCGAGCCGACCGAACTGGGCCAGATCACGCTCGCCAGCTTTGCCAACCCGGCGGGCCTGCAGGCGCTGGGTGACAACTTCCTGTCCGAAACCGCTGCCAGCGGCCCGGCCCAGCTGGGCGCGGCCGGCGATGGCGGCCGCGGCCAGATCCGCCAGAACATGCTGGAAGGATCGAACGTCAACGTGGTCGAGGAGCTGGTCGACATGATCGAGACCCAGCGCGCCTACGAGATCAATTCCAAGCTCATCTCCGCTGTCGACGAGATGCTGCGCAACGCCAACCAGACGCTGTGAGGCCGCCCGTGAAACGCCTTTGCCTGCTGCTGGCGGCACTCGCCGCCCCCGCCCTCGCCAAGCCCAAGCCGGCGCCCGGTTTCGAAGCCGCGCTGCCCGCCCCGCCGCCAGCGGCAAAGGCCGCAGATGGCGCGATTTTCAACGCCAGCACTGGCTATGCCGCGCTGACCCAGGGCCACCGCGCCCGCGCGGTGGGCGATCCGGTCACCATCCTGCTGGTGGAAAGCACCACCACGGCGAAATCGGCCGGTTCGAAGACCCAGCGCGGCGGCGGGGCATCGATCACCCCGCCTACGGCGGGGCCGCTGTCATTTTTGAACCCCGATGCCCTTAAAGCTTCGAGCCAGTCGTCGTTCAAGGGCGATGGCACGGCCAGCCAGACCAGCACGCTTTCCGGCGAACTGGCGGTAACCATTGCCGAAGTGCGGCCCAACGGAACCGCGCTGGTACGCGGGGAAAAGCGCATGTTGCTGAGCCAGGGCCACGAGTGGATCCAGTTTTCGGGAATCGTGCGGCTGGCCGATCTCGATGCCGAAAGCCGGATCGTCTCGTCCCGCGTGGCCGATGCCCGGATCGAATATGCCGGCAACGGCGCGATCCAGCGGGCCAGCCGCGAAGGCTGGCTGAGCAAGTTCTTCAACTTCATTTCGCCGTTCTGAGGAGGACCGTCATGATCCGCCTCATCACCCTCATCGGTCTTGCCCTGGCCTTCGCGCTGCCTGGCCCGGCCCAGGCCGAGCGCGTGCGCGACCTTGGTGCCTTCCAGGGCGTCCGCTCGAACCAGCTGACCGGCTATGGCATTGTCGTGGGCCTTAACGGCACCGGCGATGATAGCCTGGAATATGTCACCCAGGCCATGCGCGGCGTTTCGGGCCGGGTCGGCGTGCAGCTGCCCGCCGGGGTCAACCCGGCGCTCAAGAACGCCGCTGCCGTGATGATCACCGCCGACCTGCCGCCCTTCGCCAAGCCGGGCCAGCGGATCGACGTGACCGTTTCGGCCATCGGCAAGGCCAAGTCCTTGCGCGGCGGGGCCCTGATCATGGCGCCGCTTTATGGCGCCGATGGCCAGATCTACGCCATGGCCCAGGGCAACCTGGCAGTCGGCGGTCTCGGCATTTCCGGGGCGGACGGATCGAAGCTGACCGTCAATGTGCCGACCGTTGGCCGGATCGCCGATGGCGCCAGCGTGGAACGCGCCGTGGCCACCGGGTTCGATGCCGGCGACGTGCTGCGCTGGAACCTGTTCCAGGCCGACTTCCTGACCGCCGCGCGGGTGCGCGATGCGGTCAATGCACGCTATCCCGGCGCGGCCAGCATCGAGGACGGGGTGACCCTCGCCCTGCGTTTGCCGGCCGAAGCCAATGCCCGCGCCAGCATGATGGCCGGGATCGAGATGATCGAGGTTACCCCGGCGGAAACCCCGGCGCGGGTGGTGGTCAACAGCCGCACCGGCACCGTGGTGATCAACAGCGCGGTGCGCCTGTCGCCCGCCGCGATCAGCCACGGCAAGCTGACCCTGCGGGTCGATGAAAGCCCGACCGTGGTCCAGCCCGCCCCGTTCAGCCGCGGCGTGACTGCAATCCAGGAAGACAGCATGCTCTCCGCAGAGGAAGAGGGCGGCCAGCGCGTTGCCCTCTTCCGCCCGGGCGCCTCGCTGGCCAAGGTGGTCGATGCGCTCAATCTGCTCGGCGTCAGCCCTTCGGATCTCGTTGCGATTCTCGAAGCGCTGAAGCAGGCCGGGGCGCTTAAGGCGGAGATGGTGGTGATATGACCCCGGTTTCCGCGCCCCTGCTGGCCAATGGCTCGGTGGTCACCGGTTCAGCGGCCTCCGGCCAGGGCGGCGAACGCGCCCGGCTGGCCGAAGCCGCCAAGGCCTTCGAAGCGATCTTCGTGCGCCAGATGCTGGCCAGCGCGCGGCAGGCGAGCTTCGGCGAACCGCTGCTGGGCGGGCAGGGGCTGGAAACCTTCCGCTCGATGCAGGACAGCCACTTCGCCGACCTGGCGGCCGGCACCGGCGCACTGGGCCTCGCCAAGCAGATCGAGGCCCAGCTGGCCCGCCATCTGCCCCCGGCGGGAGCCTAGACCATGGCCTCCAGCCTCATCAATATCGCCACCAGCGGGGTGCGCGCCGCGCGCGCCGGGCTGGAACTGACCGCGCAGAACATCGCCAATGCCGGGAGCGAGGGCTATGTCCGCCGCTCGGTGCGGCTGGGCGAAGTCGCAGCGGCCGGATCCTGGCGCTATCCGGGTGACCTGTCGCTTTCGGGCGTGCGGGTCGAGGGGATTGCCCGCAACGCCGACCTGTTCCGCCAGGTCGAGGTGCGCCGCACCGGCAGCGATGCCGCGCGCGCCGGGGCCGAGCTCAAGGGTCTCGAGAACATCGAGGCCGCGCTGGAGCAGGCCGCGCTGTTTCCAGCAATGACCGCCTTCGAGGCCTCGCTCGCCCGCCTGCAGGCCGATCCGGTCGATCCCGCGCTGCGCGCCGGAGCGCTGGAGAATGCGCGGACGCTGGCCCGCACCTTCAACGTGGCGGCCGGTGCACTGGGCACGGTCGGCGATGGCCTGCGGTTCGAAGCGGAAGCGGGCGTCGCCGGGTTGAACCGCGATGCGACCGAGCTGGCCCGCGTCAACCTGCAGCTGGGCCGCGCCCTGGCCGGATCGAGCGACCAGACTGCACTGCTTGACCAGCGCGACCTCTTGCTGGGCCGGATCGCCGGGCAGGCGGGGATCGCCACCACGATCAACCCCGACCAGACCGTCACCGTGCGGCTGGGCGGCAGCGCCGGGCCGCTGCTGGTGAGCGGGGTGACCGCCGCGCCGCTGGCCATGGCGACCGCCGCAGACGGAACCATTTCCTTTACCCTGGCGGGCAGCGTCGTGCCGATCGGTGCGGGCGCGCTGGCGGGCCAGGCCCAGGCGCTGGAAGCCGCGCGCGACCGGCTGGCCGGACTGAACGGGATCGCCGCCGCGCTGGCCAGCAGTGCCAATGCGGCGCAGGCTGGCGGGGTCGCGCTGAACGGCACGGTCGGCCAGCCGCTGTTCGCCGGGAGCGATGCAGCCACCCTTGCTGTCTCACTGGCCAGCGGTGCGGGCCTTGCCACCGCGCCCGCCGGAGCCGGGGTGGGCAGCCGCGACCCGGCCAACCTTGCCGCCTTGCGCCAGGCGCTGACCGGCGCGGACATTTCGGGGCAGATCGACGGGCTGATGTTCACCGCAGCCGGGGCCGTTTCCGGCCGGCGCGTCACCGCCGAGGCGCTTGAGGCGATCGCTTCGGGCGCGCGGATCGCGCTCGACCAGCAATCGGGCGTGAGCCTCGATGACGAAGCCGCCAACCTCGTCCGGTACCAGCAGGCCTTCCAGGCCAGCGGCCGGGTGATCCAGGTCGCCAGCGACCTGTTCGACACCCTGCTGGCGATCCGCTGAGCGCGAAAGGAGCACGCCCCATGACCAGTGTCAGCACCGCCGCCTTCTTTGAACGCTCGATGCGCTCGATGGCGGAGCTGCGCGCCCGCGCCGAGTCGCTGCAAGGCGCCATCGGCAGCGGCCAGCGGCTGGCGCGCGGGTCGGACGATCCGGTGGCCGCCGCCCAGCTGCGTGGCCTCGCCCGGGCCGAGCGCTTTTCGGGCGCCGATGCCGATGCGGCGGCGCGCGGCCAGGCCGACCTTGCCCTGACGGACAGCGCGCTCGGTGATTTCGCTGCCTATGTGACGCGGGTCAAGGAACTGGCGATCCAGGCCGCCAATGCCACGCTCACCCCGGCCCAGCGCGCCGGGATCGGGGTGGAGATCGCCCAGGTCCAGGGCGAGCTGCTGCGCCTTGCCAACAGCCGCGACAGCGCCGGCCACGCCCTGTTCGGGGGCGAGACTGCCGGACCAGCCTATGTCCTCGACGCCAGCGGCAGGCCCAGCTATGCCGGCACCGCCAGCGCGGGCGAGCTGCCGCTGGGCGATGGGCAAAGCGTCACGCGCGGTCTGACCGGCCCGGAATTCCTGCACTTCACCGGTCCCGCCGGGCCGACCGACCTGTTCACGCTGGTGCGCGACCTGGGCGCGGCGTTGCAGGGCGGCTCGCCCGATCCGGCGGGGGCGGCGCGCGATGCGCTGGGGCTGCTCGATCAGGGGCTGGAAGCCATCACCACCGCGCAGACCGTCGTCGGCAGCCGGATGAACTGGATCGAGCTGGTCTCCGAACGCCGCACCCAGCGCGGCGAGCAGCGCGAGGACCAGCAGAGCGCGATCGGCGGGGCAGACCCGGCCGAGATGCTGAGCGCGCTGAAGCAGACCATGGCCGTGCTCGAAGCCAGCCAGGCCAGCTTCGTGCGCCTTTCGGGCCTCAGCCTGTTTGCCATGCTGCGCTGATCCGCGCGCAGCAAAGGGAGTTTGATTCATGTACGCCGTCGTTGGCTTCGTCATCCTGATTGTCATGGTCTTCGGCGGCTTCGCGCTGACCGGCGGCGCGCTTGGCCCGGTGATGGCGGCCATGCCCCATGAAATGCTGATCATCGGCGGGGCCGCGGTCGGCGCGCTGGTAACCGGCAATTCGCTGCATGGGCTGAAGGCCATCGGCGGCGGGTTCAAGCTGGTGTTCAAGGGGCCAAGCCACACCCGCCAGGACCATATCGACGCGATCGTGCTGACCACGCGGCTGATGAAGCTGCTGCGCGCCGAAGGCCCGGTGGCGCTGGAAGCCCATGTTACCGATCCGGCCAATTCGGCGATCTTTGCTGAATACCCCCGGCTGCTGGCCAACCAGCCGCTGGTCGCGCTGATCTGCGACACGCTGACCCTGATCGTGGTCTCGTCCGGCACGCTGGAAGTGCGCGCGGTGGAGGACGTGATCGACAATGCCCTGAAGACCCACTTCCACGAGGCCCACGAGCCGCAGCACGCGCTCCAGACCCTGGCCGATGCCCTGCCCGCGCTGGGGATCGTTGCCGCCGTGCTGGGGGTGGTCAAGACCATGGGCTCGATCGACCAGCCCCCGGCCGTGCTCGGTGCGATGATCGGCTCGGCGCTGGTCGGCACCTTCCTGGGCGTGCTGCTGGCCTATGGCATGGTCGGGCCGATGGCCGGGCGGCTCAAGCAGGTGCTGGAAGCCGACGAGCAGATCTTCCACGCGGTCAAGCAGGTGATCATCGCCAGCTTGCACGGCTGGCCGCAGCCGCTGGTGGTGGAAAGCGCGCGCTCGGGCCTGGGCCAGGAGGTGCGCCCCGGACTGTCCGAGCTGCTCGACGCCCTCAGGGGCCGCTGAACCATGCCTTCGCCGCGCAAGGGCAAGGGCGACGCGCCCACCCCGATCATCGTCAAGAAGGTCACCGTGGTTGCCGCCGGGCACCACGGCGGGGCGTGGAAAGTGGCCTATGCCGATTTCGTCACGGCGATGATGGCCTTCTTCCTGCTGCTGTGGCTGCTGGGTGCAACCAACGAGAGCCAGCGCAAGGGCCTGGCTGACTACTTCACCCCCACCCTGGTCAAGCTGAAGCAGGAAAGCGCCGGATCGAACGGGATGCTGGGCGGATCCTCGATTGTCGATGCCGACAGTTACCCCAACCGGGCCGGACAGACCGGAACCAAGGGCATCACCATCCCGCGCGACGCGACCGGCGGCCCCAGGGAGGGGAGCGAACGGATCAAGCGGCTGCAGCAGCTGCAGCAACGCCTGGCCGGCAAGCTGGCCGAGGGCAAGGTGGCCCAGCGCATTGCCCGGCAGGTGCGGATGGTCGACACGACCGAGGGGATCCGGATCGACCTCGTCGACGATGCCGATTTTGCCATGTTCCAGCTGGGCACCACGGTGCTAACCAGCGATGCCGCGCAATTGCTGAAGGCGATCGGCGGCGTGATCGCACCGGAACCGGGCGCGGTTTCGATCCGCGGCCATACCGATGCCCTGCCCTGGCGCGGCGGTCAGGGCGGATCGCGGATCGGTGCGAACAACTGGGCACTGTCCGCCGGCCGGGCCGAGGCGACCCGCCAGGCCCTGCTCCGCCAGGGGATCGGCGAAGCGCGGTTCCGCAAGATCGAGGGCGTGGCCGACCGCGAGCCGCTGGTCCGCGAAAAGCCCGAGGACCCGCGCAACCGCCGGATCTCGATCCTGCTGATGCGTTAGCCAAGGCTCTCCAGATCGCGGGCCAGCCACGACTTGCGCAGGCCCTTGCCCGCTAGCAGCCGCCGGAAATCCTCGCGATTGTCGAAGTGCTGCAACTGGCGGTGGTAATAGTTGACGTATTCCAGCACGGCCAGCACCGCGCAGCCGGTCGCGGCATAGCGATCGGCCATGCCCACGGCCCAGCCCGGCACCAGCCAGCCAGCGAGCGCAGTGACGCAGCCCGCCAGGGTCAGCGCCAGCGCGGGCCCCCGCCAGGCCGCGATCCGGCGCAGCAGGGCGGGAAAGCCAGCCCCCTGCCCGCGCAATTGCCGCACCTTGCCCCGCCAGTAGAGCGCGCCGATCACCAGCAACAGCATGGTGGCCGCCATGGGCGCCAGCGTGATCCAGCCGAGCCGGGCCTGGCTGACCGCCACCACGAACAGTGGCATGATCAGCACGTTGGCCGCTTCCATCTTCCAATAGGGATCGAGCCGTTTGAGCAGGTCGGCGCGGGTCTTGCTGGCCATATCACCCTCATTTTTCAACGGAACGTACCATGGTTGCCCAGCCGCACAATGCCGCCCTTCGGACCGGTGGCGCAAGGCGGTTGCTGGACAGGCCGGACCATGCCAAGGATCGCCGCGATGCATATCGCCTTCCTGCTGTTTCCGAACGTCACCCAGCTTGACCTGACCGGCCCCGCGCAGTTCCTTTCGCGCCTGCCGGATGCAAAGGTCGACCTGGTGTGGGACAATCGCGATCCGGTGCCGACCGATGCCGGGTTCTCGATCCTGCCCACCGCTACCTTTGCCGATGTCCCGCGCGCCGATATCCTGTGCGTGCCGGGTGGGATCGAGGTAGCCAAGGTGATCGACCATGCCCCGGCGCTCGACTGGGTGCGGCAGGTGGGCGCCGAGGCGCAATGGGTGACCAGCGTCTGCACCGGCGCGCTGATCCTGGGCGCGGCGGGCCTGCTGCAGGGTTACAAGGCAACCACCCACTGGGCCTGGCACGACCTGCTGGAACTGTTCGGGGCCGAGCCGGTCCACGCCCGCCACGTGATCGATCGCAACCGCGCCACCGGCGGCGGGGTGACGGCGGGAATCGACTTTGCCCTGGCGCTGATGGCCGAGATCGCGGGCGAGGATCATGCCCGCGCAGTCCAGCTGGCGCTGGAATACGATCCAGCCCCGCCGTTCGACACCGGAGCGCCGGACAAGGCCGGAGCAGCGCTGGTCGCCACCTATCTGACGCGGGCCAACCGGCTGGCGCCAGGCCGCCGGGCCGAATTGATCGCCGCGGCCGAACGACTGGGTTTCAACGTGCCGCCCGGCATGGAATGACAACGGAAAAAAACGGGGAGAATGCATGGAATTCGATGACGTCATCATGGGCCGCCGCTCGATCCGGGGCTATCTGCAACGGCCGGTGCCCAAGGAGCTGATCGCGCAAGTGCTCCGGCTGGCCATGCGTGCGCCCAGCTCGATGAATACCCAGCCGTGGAACTTTCACGTGATCACCGGCGAGCCGCTTGACCGGATCCGCGCAGGGAACACCGAACGCAACCTGGCCGGGGTGCCGCACAGCCGCGAATTCCGCACCGGCCACCCCTTCGAAGGGGTCCACCGCGAACGCCAGATCGGGGTCGCCAAGCAATTGTTCGCCGCGCAAGGGATCGCCCGCGATGACAAGGATGCCCGGCTCGACTGGGTGCTGCGCGGGTTCCGCCAGTTCGATGCGCCGGTCTGCGTGATCATCACCTATGACAAGGAACTGGCCGACAGCGACGATACGCCCTTCGATTGCGGGGCGGTGACGACCGCGCTGGTCAATGCCGCCTGGTCGCGGGGCCTGGGCTGCGTGATCAACAGCCAGGGCATCATGCAGAGCCCGGTGGTGCGCGAACACGCCGGGATCCCGGATGATCAGGTGATCATGAAGGCCGTGGCCCTGGGCTGGCCGGATGACAGCTTCCCGGCCAATGCCGTGGTGTCCGAGCGCAAGAGCGTGGAGGAAGCGACCCGCTGGGTCGGCTTCGACTGACCGGCTCCGCGATCGACCAGCACAGAAAAAGGCCCGGCGGTTCGGGGGGAACCGCCGGGCCGCGCCTGGAAGGTCAGGCGATTTTTCCCTGGCTTAGCGCAGCAGCGACAGGACGTTCTGCTGGCTCTGGTTGGCCTGGGCGATCATCGCGGTCGAAGCCTGCGAGAGGATCTGGGCCTTGGCCATCGCGGTCGTTTCAGCCGAATAGTCGGCGTCTTCGATCCGGCTGCGGGCATCGGACAGGTTGGTGGCGTTGCTGGTCAGGTTGTTGACCACCGATTCAAGGCGGTTCTGGGCAGCACCCAGGGTGGAACGGGCCGAGTTGATATCGTCCAGTTCGCCGTCGATGGTGGTCAGCAGACCATTGGCGGCCGATGCTGTCGACACGTCGTACGAACCTGCCCCACCGCCGCTGGCGGCCAAGCCGGACAGGTCAGCCATGGTCAGGTCAACCGTATCGGCGGCGCTCGCACCGGTCTGGATCGTGACGGAGGCAACGCTGCCGTCGAACAGCTTCACGCCGTTGAATTCCGAATTGGTGATGACCTGGTCGATCTGCGCAGTCAGTTCGTCCACTTCGGTCTGCATATAGGCGCGGTCGGTAGCATCATCGTAGGTGCCCGAAGCCGACTGGACAGCCAGTTCGCGCACGCGCTGCAGCATGTTGGTCACTTCGCTCAGCGCGCCTTCGGCGGTCTGGGCCAGGGCGATACCGTCGTTCGAATTGCGGATCGCCTGGTTCATGCCGCGCACCTGGGCGGTCATGCTGGTGGCGATGGCGAGGCCCGCAGCGTCGTCCTTGGCGCTGTTGATACGCTTGCCGCTCGACAGGCGCTCCATCGCGGTGCCGAGCATCTTGTTCGCGGCGTTCGAGGCGTTGGCGGCCTTCAGCGCGCTGATGTTGGTATTGATAACGGCCATTGTGGCTACTCCCGTGATCGTCTCGACGTGATCGTCTCGATAAGCCAGCCACAAACGGACCATCCGACGCGGCTGCCAGGCCCTAGAGCGGCAAGCGACAGAAAAGTTTAAGGGCACCCGCCCCGCAATTTGCCACTTAGGGGTTTTTAGCTAACCATCCGTTTCCCCATTCTTTGCCGGGATCAGTGCATATCCCCTGTGAAGGATATCGATACGGGGGTTAACAGGCGTGACGGCAGCAAACATCAGCGATGCCACCTGGCGGCAGCACAGCGTGCTGGCCGAACGGGTCGCTTCCGTCCTGGGTCTGGCCGGACCCGACTTTGGCAGGCTGCGGACACAGCATGATCCCGTGCCGAGCGGCCCGGCACCCTGCCTGACGCTGGAGCGCGCCGCGCGCCCCGGCCTGCGCCGCGAGGATGGCCGCGCCCGTTACCACCTGACCTATCGCGATCCCTCTGGCGAGGCGGCCCTTGCCGCCGCGCTGGCGGCCATGACCCAGCCGTCACACCCGATCGCGGTCGATCCCGAAAGCCTTTCTGTGCTGGCCCTGGCCGAGAGGCTGGCGGCCAGCGACATCCCCGTGCTGATCGCGGGGCCGACCGGCACCGGCAAGGAAGTGCTCAGCCGCTTCATCCACGATCGCAGCCCGCGCCGTGCCGGCCCCTTCGTGGCGGTGAACTGCGCGGCCATGCCCGAAACCATGCTCGAAGCCATGCTGTTCGGCCACCAGAAGGGTGCCTTCACCGGGGCGACCCAGGCCAGCGAAGGCTTCTTCCGCGCCGCCGATGGCGGCACCCTGCTGCTCGACGAGATCGCCGAGATGCCGCTGGCGCTCCAGGCCAAGCTGCTGCGCGCGCTGCAGGAAGGCGAAGTCGTGCCGATCGGCGCGACCCGCCCGGTCAAGGTCGATGTGCGGATCATTGCCGCCGCCAACCGCGACCTGCCGAGCGAAGTTGCCGCCGGCCGGTTCCGCGAAGACCTGTTCTACCGCCTCAATGTTTTCCCGCTCACGCTGCGTCCGCTGCGCGAGCGCGGGGATGACGTGGCCCCGCTGGCCTTTGCCATGCTGCTGCGCCACGCCCCGGCTCACCGCGCGCTGCCCTGGCTGAGCGAGGCGGCGCTGGCCAAGCTGAAACTGCACACCTGGCCCGGCAACGTGCGCGAACTGGAAAACGTGATCCGCCGCGCGCTGTTGCTGGCTGACGGCGCCGAGGAAATCGGCGCGGCGCAGATCCTGTTCGATCAGCCCGCCCGGCTGGCCTCCGCCCCGGCCCGGCCCCAGTTCGAACCGCGCAGCCTGGCCGAACCGCGCCGCCTGGCCGATGCGGTTCAGCGCAGCGAGGCCGAAGCGATCCTCGAAGTGCTCGATGCCGTCGGCGGCAACCGGATCGCCGCCGCGCGCGAGCTTGGCATTTCCGAACGGACCCTGCGCTATCGCCTCGCCGCCTTCCGTGAGGCCGGCCTCGCCATCGCCGGAGCCGGCCGATGAGTGTCGGCGGGATCGGCAATGCCGGCAGCGTCCAGCAGATCCTGGCGCTGCGCCAGCAGATCGTCGACCGGTCGCAGCTGCTCCAGCAATTGCAGCAGCCGGCCAGCGCCGAAACCCAAGCGCCGGTTGGTGCTGCAGGCGGCTTTGGTGCCGCGCTGCAAGGCGCGCTCGAGCAGGTCAACCAGGTCCAGGCGCGTTCCTCGGCCCTGACCGAAGCTTATGAAAAGGGTGAGGTCACCGACATCGCCAAGGTGATGCTTGCCCGCCAGGAAGCCGGGATCGCCTTCGAGGCGACGCTGCAGGTCCGCAATCGCCTGCTCTCGGCTTACCAGGACATCATGCGGATGGGGGTCTGATAGATGGCTGAACTGGTTCCCGCGCCGATGTCGCCGACCGCGACCGCGCCCAACGATCCGCTGCAGCGCCTGCGTGGCTTCGCCGCCCAGCCGGCCGTACGCCGCGCCGCGCCCTGGCTCGCCGGGGTCGGGGCCCTGGGCCTCGCCGCGCTGGCCTGGGCCGTGATCGCCACCCCGCCCCAGCGCCAGCTGTTCGCCGAACTGGCCGATGCCGAGCGGGCCGGCGTGGTGACCGCGCTGGACGGAGCCGGGATCGCCTATACCATCGACAATGCCACCGGCGCACTGAGCGTGGCCGAGGACGAGCTCTATCGCGCCCGCATGGTCGTGGCCGCCGATGGCGCGCTGGCCACGCCCGATGCCAGCGCCAGCCTCGACAGCCTGCCGCTGGGGGCCAGCCGCACGCTGGAAGGCGCGCGCCTGCGCGAAGCCCGCGAGCGTGAACTGGAATTGACGATCCGCGAGATCCAGGGCGTCGAAGGCGTCCGGGTCCATCTCGCCGAAGCCAACCGCAGCGCCTTCGTGCGCGAGGACTCGCCGCCCAGCGCCTCGGTCATGCTGCGCATGGCGCGCGGGCGGACCCTAGGCGAGGGACAGGTAGCGGCGATCGTCAACCTGGTGGCCGCCTCGGTACCGGGCATGTCGCCCGATGCCGTGCGGGTGGTCGACCAGGGTGGTCGCCTGCTCTCGGATCGCACCAGCGGCAAGGACAACGACCGGATCGAACTGCAGACCCGACTGGAAACCAAGCTGCGCGGCCAGCTCGACCAACTGCTCACCCCGATCCTCGGCGAGGGCCAGTTCAGCAGCGAGATCCAGGTCGAGCTCGACATGGACCAGGTCACCTCGGCCCGTGAAAGCTATGAAAAGGACGGCGCGCTGCGCACCGAAAGCCAGGCCCAGTCGCAAGGCGCGGCTGCCGGGCTGGTTGGCGGAGTCCCGGGCGCGCTGGCCAATACGCCGCCGCCGGCTACCACCCTGCAACCCGGCGCGCCGCAGCCCACCGTCCCTCCGGCCGGCGCTGCGCCGCTGGCTACCGGCGAATCGAGCGCGACCCGGACTTATGAACTGGGCCGCGAAGTGGCGGTCAGCAATGCCGCGCCGGGCAAGGTCAAGCGGCTGTCGGTCGCCGTGGCGATCAGCGCCGAGGCGATGAAGAAACAGGGCCGCCCGGCCGATCTCGAAGCGCTCAAGGCGCTGGTCAGTGCCGCTGTGGGGGCCGATGCCCAGCGCGGCGACCAGGTCGCAGTACTGGCCCGTCCCTTCGAACCCGTAGCCGAAACCGGCACACCCTTCTACGAGGCAGCCTGGTTCAGCCTCGTCCTGCGCAGCCTGGTTGGCCTGCTGGCCGTGGCCCTGGTCCTGCTGCTGGTCGGGCGACCCTTGCTGAAGATGCTCAAGCGCTATGCCGATGGCAGCGGTGCCGGCGCGGCAGACAGACTTGCCCTGCCCGGACCAGCCGCAGGCCGGTCCACCGGATCCGATGATCCGGCGCAGCTCGGCAAGCAGGTGGAACTCGCCAAGCGACTGGTCGAGGAAAAGCCCGAAGACGCCCTGGTCGCGCTGCGCCGGATGCTGAAGCCGGCCCCGGACAGCAAATCATGATGGCGGCCATCCACCAGACCGCGCTGAGCGACGCCGAACGGGCTGCCGTGATGGTGATGCTGCTCGACGAAGGGCTTGCGGCCAGCCTGCTGGCCCGGCTCGAACCCGACGAGCTGGCCGTGCTGGGCGACAAGATGTGCGCACTGGGCGAGATCGGGCCCGACCTGATCCGTCAGTCGATTGCGGGCTTTGTCGACCATGCCGATCGCTCCGGGATCGGGGCGGAAGGGCGGCCGACGCGGGTTCGCAATCTCATGACCGAGGCGCTTGGCCCGCTGAAGGCCGACAACCTGATGGATCGAATCCTGCCGCAGGGCGAAACCCAGCGCGGCTCGATCGAACTGGCCCGCTGGCTCAATGCCCCGGCGCTGATCGAACTGGTCGAAGGCGAACATCCCCAGGCGATCGCTCTGCTGCTGCTGCAACTTCAGACCGAAGTGGCGGCCGAAGTGCTGCGCGCCCTGCCCTCGGCGCTCCAGCCGCAGGTGATGCACCGGATCGCCACGATGGGACCGGTTTCGGGCGAGGCGCTGGCCATGCTCGACCGGCTGCTGAACGAGCGGATCGCGGCCCTGCATGGCCCGGCCATGTTGCAACTGGGCGGCGCGCGCGAGGCGGCCGAGATCATCAACAATGCCGGCAAGGCGGTCGAGAAGCGCGTCATGCCGGAACTCACCCGGATGGACCGGACCCTGGCCCGCGCGATCGAGAACGAGATGTTCAAGTTCGAGCACCTCTTCGCGCTCAGCCCGCTGGAAATGGGCGCTCTGCTGCGCGAAGTGGAAAGCGAAGTCCTGATCGATGCGCTGAAGGGCATTGGCGAGGAGCAGCGCGACGTGTTCTTCCAGGCCATGTCGAGCCGCGCGGCCGAAGGCGTGAAGGACGAGATCGCCGCGCGCGGCCGCCTGAAGCTGGCCGAGGTGCAGGAAGCCCAGAAGGTGATCGTGAACACCGCGAAGCGACTGGCCAACGAAGGGATCATCGCCTTCGGTTCGGGCAGCGCGGACGGCGAATATGTCTAGTCTGCCGCTGGCAGTCCTTGGCGGGGCGGGCGGCTTTGCCAGTGATCCGCGCTTTTCGGGTCAAGCCATGGTGCCGCCTGCCCCGCCGCCCGAAGATCGCGTGGCCCTGGCCTGGGCCGATGGCCACGCCGCCGGCTATGCCGAAGCCCTGGCGGAAGCAGCCCTGCGCCGCGAGGCCGATGACCTGGCACGCGCCCGGATCGAACTGGCCCTGGCGCGGCTCGACGCCGAACAGGGTGAAGTCCTGCGGCAGCGGCTGGTCGAAACCGTGACCGCGCTGTGCGAGACCGCTCTGGCCCCGCTGGCAATGGATCCTGACGCCCTGGTCCAGCGCGCCACGCGCGCCACCGCCATGCTGGCCCGGGCCGACGATGCCGCCGTGCTGCGGCTTCACCCCGATGACCTGGCCCTGATCGTGGCCCGCTTGCCCGCGGGCCTGCCGGTGGAACCCGATCCGGCGCTGGAACGGGGTGCCTTGCGGCTGGAAGGCAGCGCAGGCGGGGTCGAGGATGGCCCGGCGCAATGGCGGCGGGCCCTGGCCGAAGCGCTCGGCCCGTGCTGAATCGCTGCCTGCCGCTGCTGGACGAACTGGGCGAGGCGCAATTGCGGCTCGATCCGGTGCGCTATGGGCTGGTCAGCGCCTGCGATGGCGGCCTGCTGGAGGTCAGCGGCCTCAACGCGCCGATTGGCGCGCTGTGCGACGTGGCCCATGGGGCCGCGCCGCTGACCGCCGAAGTGATCGGCTTCCGCAATGGCCGCTCGCTGTTGATGCTGCTGGGCGATACGGTGATGCTGCGTCCGGGTTCACGGGTGCGCACCCGCGGGCAGCCCGGCATGGTTCCCGTGGGTGAGGCCTATCTGGGCCGCGCCGTCGATGGCGCGGGCGTGCCGATCGATGGCGGTCCGCCGCTCCATGCCCGCGCACTGTGGCCCGCCGGCGGTAAACGCGCCGGGGCGCTCGATCGCAGCCCGGTGCGCAGCCCCTTCGACACCGGTGTGCGTGCGCTTAATGCTCTCACCACTTTCGGGATCGGCCAGCGGATCGGGATCATGGCCGGATCAGGGGTCGGCAAGTCGGTCCTGCTCGACATGATCGCCACCGGAGCCGAGGCCGAGATCGTGATCGTCGGCCTGATCGGCGAACGTGCGCGCGAGGTTTCCGACTTCGTCGAACGTCACATGCACGGCGCCAAGCGCGAGCGCACGGCGGTGATTGCCGTTCCGGCCGACCATGCCCCCAACCTGCGGCTGCGCGGGGCGATGCTGGCGACGAGCCTCGCCGAACATTTCCGCGCCCAGGGCCGTCAGGTCCTGCTGATCATGGACAGCCTGACCCGCGTGGCCCACGCGGGCCGCGAGATCGCCCTGCTGCTGGGTGAACCCGGCGCGGCGCGCGGCTATCCCCCTTCGGCGCTGGCAACGATCACCAAGCTGGTCGAGCGGGCGGGCAATTCGGCCGCTTCGGGCGGTTCGATCACCGGGCTTTACACCGTGCTGGCCGATGGCGATGCACAGGACGATCCGGTGGTCGATACCGCCCGCGCAATCCTCGATGGCCATGTCGTGCTGAGCCGCGACCTGGCCCAGCGCGGGCAGTATCCGGCAATCGACGTCGCCGCCTCGCTCAGCCGGGTGATGGCCGATATTGCCGGGCCCGATCACCTGGCCCTGGCTCGGCGGTTCCGCGCACTAGTCGCCGCTTACGAAGCCAACCGCGACCTGGTGCTGATGGGGGCCTATCGCCCCGGCGCCGATCCGCAGCTTGACCGGGCGATCGCCCTCCACGACCGGCTGACCGAGTTCCTGTGCCAGCCTGCGCGCAGCACGGTACCGCTCGACCAGTCGATCGCCGCGCTGGCCGCGCTACTGCGCGATGACGGCTGAGGCAGCGCGGCTGAAGCGGCTGACGCGGCTCGAACGGGTGCGCGCGCTGGCCAAGCAGGATGCGCTGCGCGCCGCCGCAGAGGCGGAAGGACACCTGGCGCAATTGCAGGCCCTGGCCGACCGCACCGCCCGCCTCGCCGCCGATTACCGCGCGCGGCGCGATTGCACCAGCGGGGCGGACTTGCGACGCCTGGCGATCTTTGCCGATGGCCTTGCCGCAATTGGCAGCGCCACCACCCGCGATGCCCTGGCCGCAAGGGCTGCCGCCGACCAGCGCCAGCTCGACCTCGCCCGCGCCGAACGCAGCCGCGCGGCGGTGGAGGAACGCGCCCGGACCGAGGCCCAGAAGCTCGCCCGGCAGCGCGCGCGGCCGCCCCTGGCCGCCCGCAAGGCAATTGGCACGGGTCTTGAAGGGTAAGCTTGCGAAGCCCTGAGAAGGACCCGCATTGATGCTGCCGCTTTCTGCCCCATTGAACACCCAGACTGCCCCGACCACGATCGACGCCCCCACCAGCAATGGCGGAAATCGGGCGGAAAATGGCGGGTTCGGCGTGCTCCTGGCCCAGTTGGGCGATGGCGCTGCCGGGCAACCGGCCAATGATGAAACGGCGGCAACCATAGCTGCAGCGACGCCCCCCGCCGGCAAGGGTTTGCCGGATGGCGGCAAGGATTTGCCGGTTGCCGAAGATGTGGAAGCCGAAGCGCCGGCAACCGCGCCCGTTATGCTGCTGCCTCTGGCCGCGAACATCCTGATCGCCGGCAGCCCGGCCCCGGCCCAGCCCGCGCTCGATACCCCGCGCGAACCAGCAACCGGGGATGCCCGTCCGGCCTCCACCCCGCTGCTGCCCGCCCCGGTTGCTCCGCCGCGCCTGGCTCCGGGCCAGGATCAGCCCGCCCCCGCCCTGCCCGTGCTGCAGGTGGCCGCGACCGAACTGCCCGAAGCGGCGCGGGTACTGCCCGAACCGCCGCGCTATGCCCCGCCCCCGCGTCTGGCCGCCAGCCTGCGGGTCAAGCTGGAGGGCGGCATCAGCCCCGCGCCACTGCGCGACAAGGCGATCGAGGCCCTGCTGCCCGGCGCAGCCCTGCTGCCCGGCGCATCTGCTTCGGCCACGGCCACCGGTAACCCGTCGCTGGGTCTGGCGGTTCCGTCCGTGACGGCCAGCCCGCTCCAAACCGGCGCCGCCGCGCCGACGGCCGAGGCCATGCTGCGCCCGCAGGACTTTGCCCAGCTGATCGAGCGGCTGGTTGCAGCGCGCGAAGCGGCCGTGCCGCAGGCTGCCTCGCTCAGCCTGGCGCACTCCGAATTCGGGCGGATCGACCTCAGCTTCTCGCGCGATGGCAATGGGCTGTCGGTCGCCCTTGCCAGCCCCGATCCCGACTTTGCCCGCGCTGTCCAGGCCGCCGTCCCGCCTGCTCCCGCCACCAGCGATGCCGGAACTCAGCGCCAGCCCGGCAGCGGCACAGGCTCGCACGATGGCGCGAGCGCCCATTCGCAGGGTTCGCATTCCGGCCAGCCATCCGCCCAGGGCGGCGAGCGGCGCGATGGCCGTCCGGCTGACCAGCCCATGCCCGGGCGCGCCCGCGCCGATCGGGTCGCCACCCATTCTGCCCGCGACCTGCGCGGCGCCGGCATCTTTGCCTGACCCCGAAGCCAGAGGACCCAACGATGAGTGACAAGACCGAAACCGCCGCACCGCCGAAGAAGGGCAAGGGCCTGGTGGTGAAGCTGCTGGTGGGCCTGGCGCTGGTCGGCGCGGGCGGCGGCGGGGCCTTTGCCCTGGTGCAGTCCGGCATGCTGGACCAGGTCAAGGGAGGGGCAAAGGAAGACAACCAGCCGCAGCTGGTCCGCAAGGGCGAGGAAGACCCCTATGCCCTGCCGACCAAGGGCAAGGAGGGCGATGTCCCCGCCGACATCGATGGAGAAGGCGGCAGCGAATACCGCACCAGCTATTACAACTTTACCGAGGACTTCACTTCGAACCTCAAGAACTCGGCCGCGCTGATCCAGGTCAGCGTGGCCTGTTCGACCCGGCGCGACGGGCGGGTGCTGATGTGGCTGCGCAAGCACGAGCTGGCGATCCGCAGCGAGATGCTGGTCGTCCTGGCCGACACGCCCGAAGAAGAAGCCTTCAGCCCCGAAGGCAAGAAGCGCCTGCAGGCCCGGCTGACCGAGACGATCAACCGCGTGCTGACCGAACGCGAGGGTTTTGGCGGGGTCGATGCCGTCTATTTCAAATCCTTCCTGGTGCAGTGAGGCGGCGATGAGCAAGCCCATCCGCGCCTTTGTCGCCGCCGCGCCGGCCGCTCAGCATTGCGCCGAGCTGGTCGCGCGTGGCCCCGATCCGGCCGAGCTTGGCCTGCGCTGGCGCATGCTGGGCGAACGCCTGGCCGAGGCGCTGACGCTGCACCTTGCGCCGGTGCTGGGCGGCAAGTCCCCCCGGGTTGCCGTGAGCGCCGATGCTACCCTGCCGCCGGTGGCGGCGCATGGCCTCGTCAACCGTACCGGCACGCAAGAACCACTGGCCCTGGCGATCGATGGCGCGGCCATGCTGCGGCTGATCGACCGGGCCTTTGGCGGTCCGGGCGAAGTGCCGCTGCCCCTGCCGAGCACCCTGCCGCCCTCGGCCACGCTGGTGGTCGGGCGGGTCGCAGCCGCGATCGGTGCCGCCCTCGCCGATACGCTGGATTGCAGCACCGAAGAGCTGGTTTTCCAGCCGCGCGCCGAGGCCCCGGAAGCGATGGGCGCGGCCGCGCTCACCCTGCTGGTCAGCCAGGGCAGCGATCCGGCCTGGCCGATCGTGCTGGCGCTATCGCCCGGGGGCCTCGCCGAATGGCTTGGCCCGCGCCGGGTCGAGGCAGCTGCCCGCCGCAGCGCCGATCCCGCCGCCGCGCCCTTTGCCGATGTCCCGCTGCCGCTGGCGGCGCGGCTGGTCGACATGCGCGTGCCGCTCAGCACCGTTGCCCGGCTCGAACCCGGCATGGTGCTCCCGGTCGCCATTGCCCGCGCCGTCCCGCTGGAGGCCGGCGGCGTGGTGATCGCGCGCGGGACGGTCGGCAACCAGGACGACCGCATTGCCATCAAGCTTACTCACATTGCCTGACAGGAACGGAAGAGATCCCATGACCATTCACACCCGCGGCTTTGACCTGTTGAAGGAAGTCGACGTCCGCCTCTCGGTCGAGCTCGGCAAGACCGACATGAAACTGAAGGACGTCCTCGCACTCGGCGAGGAATCGGTCGTCATGCTTGACCGGCTGACCGACGAGCTGCTCGACGTGCTGGTCAACGGCAAGCTGATCGCGCGGGGCGAGATCGTGACCGAGGGCAACCGCTTCGGCCTGCGGATCGTCGAACTGGCCGGTGGCGCCGCCCCGGGCGGAGAGATCGCCTGATGGGCTGGTACATCCTCAAGCTGGTCCTGCTGCTGCCGCTGATCGCGGGGCTGGCCTGGGCCTCGCTCAAGCTGGCAGCCAAGGCCCAGGCGAAATTCGGCGCCGCGCCGCAGGGCGGCAAGGCGGTGCGGGTGGTGGAAACCACCATGCTGTCGCCCACGCTCAAGCTGGCGGTGATCGAGTTCCACGGGCGCGAGATCCTGGTCTCGGTCTCGCGCAACGGGCTGGCGCGGCTGGCCGAGGCTCCGGCGCGGGAGATCGAACCGTGAGGAAGCTTCTCGCCCTTCCCGCCCTGCTCCTGCCCACGCTGGCCCATGCCCAGGCAGCCGTCGGCGCGGCGGCACAGGCCGCCGTGCCCGGCGCGCTGGACCGCGCGTTCGGCGCGATTGGCGGCGCCCAGGGCTCGGGCCTGTCGCTCTCGCTCCAGCTGCTGCTGCTGATGGGGCTGCTGACGATCCTGCCCGGCCTGCTGCTGATGATGACCAGCTTCACCCGGATCCTGATCGTCCTGTCGATCCTGCGCCAGGCGCTGGGCCTGCAACAGAGCCCGCCCAACCAGGTGCTGATCGGCCTCGCGCTGTTCCTCAGCCTGTTCGTCATGGCCCCGACGCTGGAGCGGGTGAACCAGACCGCGATTGCCCCCTATGCCGCGGGCACGATCAACGCCGAGCAGGCGATTGCCAACGGCGGCAAGGAATTCCACGCCTTCATGCTGCGCCAGACCCGCAAGACCGACCTCGCCATGTTTGCCGACATGGCCAAGGCGCCCAAGTTCGCGCGGGGCGAGGACGTGCCCTTCTCGATCCTGCTCCCGGCTTTCGTCACCAGCGAACTCAAGACCGCGTTCCAGATCGGCTTCATGCTGTTCCTGCCCTTCCTGGTGATCGACCTGGTGGTCTCGTCCGTGCTGATGAGCCTGGGGATGATGATGATGAGTCCAACCATCGTCAGCCTGCCATTCAAGCTGCTGCTGTTCGTGCTGGTCGATGGCTGGGCGCTGCTGATGGGCAGCCTCGCGGCAAGTTTCGGATAGCGCCATGGACGATACCGCTGCCCTCCTTTCGCTGGCCGACCGGATGCTGTGGACCACCGCGCTGGTCGCGGCCCCGGTCCTGCTGGCCACCCTTGCTGTCGGGATCGTGATCGGGATCGTCCAGGCGGCGACCTCGGTCAACGAACAGACGCTGACCTTCGTGCCCAAGCTGGCGATCAGCGCGCTGGTGCTGGTGGTGTTCGGCGCCTCGATGATGGGGCTGATCGGCGATTTCACGCAGGAAATCTTCGCCACCATCGCCGGGGGACCGCGATGATCGGCATGACCTTCGGCTTCGGCGCGCTCGAGGCCGAACTGTGGAAGCTGGTCTTCGTGATGACGCGGATCGGCGCCGCCCTGCTCGCCGCGCCGTTCTTTGGTGCGGGCACCGTGCCGGTGCAGTTGCGGGTGGCCATGACCGGGGCGATCGCCGTGCTGGTCTGCGCCTGGCTGCCGGTCCAGGTGCCGCCCGCGCTGCTCTCGGTCCAGGGGGTGCTGGCGATTTTTGGCGAGGTGCTGATCGGGCTGACGCTGGGCTTTGTCCTGCAACTGTGCTTCGCCGCTCCGGTGATCGCGGCCGAGCAGATCGGCGGGGCCATGGGCCTTAGCCTGGCGACCGCGGTCGACCCGGTCAGCGGCGCCCAATCGCCCGCGCTGGGGCAATACTTCACCGTGCTGCTGACCCTGATCTTCCTGGGCCTGGGCGGACACCTGCAATTCATCGCGCTGGTGATCGACAGCTATACCGCTTTCCCGCCGGGCCAGACCTGGCTGGGGCCGGAGCGGATCGAGACCGTGCTGGGCTTTGGCGGGACGATGTTCACCGCCGCGCTGGCCATCGCCCTGCCGGTCACGCTGGTGCTGCTGCTGGTCCAGGTGCTCACCGGGGTAATCAGCCGTTCCGCCCCGGCGCTGAACCTGTTCGCGCTGGGTCTGCCGCTGGGCGTGCTGGCGGGCCTGGCCGCGCTGATCCTGGCCGTGCCGCTGCTGATCGAACAGTTTGGCGACCTCTCTGCCCAGGGGCTTGAACAGGTCGGGAGCCTGCTGGTGCGATGAGCGAGACAGCCGGCGAAAAGAGCTTCGATCCAACTCCGAAGCGCAAGCTTGATGCCACGAAGAAGGGCGATGTCCTGCGCAGCCGCGAGCTGGGCACGGCGATTGCCGTGCTGCTGGGCGCGGCCTGGCTGAAATTTGCCGGCCCGTGGCTGTTCGATGCGATGGAGGGCACCCTGCGCGCGGGCTTTGTCTGGGATCGCCGCGCGATTGACGAATTCAACCCCGGATCGGCCATGCTGTCCGCCCTGCTGGCCACGCTGCCGCCGGTCCTCGCGCTGGCCGGGCTGGTCCTGGTCCTGACCTTCGCCGGCACGCTGATGACCGGCGACGGGCGCTGGGTGGGCGCCAACATGCTGCCCAAGGGCAACCGGCTCGATCCGATCGCCGGGCTCAAGCGGATGTTCGGGGCGACCGGCTGGATCGAGGCGGGCAAGGGCCTGCTCAAGCTGTTCCTGCTGGGCGCGATCGCCTGGTACTGGGCGCTGGGCTGGCTCGACCAGCTCATGTCGCTCGGCCGCGGCGCAACGGTCTGGCCGCAACTGGCCCTGGCCTGGGAAGCGATTATCGGGCTGCTGTTTGCCTTGTCGGCGGGCCTCGTCGTGATCGCGCTGATCGACTGGCCGGTACAATGGTGGCGGCGCAACCAGCGGCTGAAGATGAGTGCGCAGGAACTGCGCGACGAGCACAAGGAAGCCGAAGGGTCGCCCGAAAAGAAGATGGCGATCCGCCAGAAGCAGCGCCAGCTGGCGATGGGCGGCGTGGCCAAGGCCATGCAGGAAGCACAGTTCGTGCTGACCAACCCCAGCCACTTCTCGGTGGCCATGGCCTATGATCCGGCCAAGGCGGCCGCCCCGATCGTGCTGGCCAAGGGCCGCGGCGAAAAGGCGCTGGCGATGCGCGAGCTGGCCGCCGAGCTGGGCGTGCCCACGCTGGAATACCCGGCGCTTGCCCGTTCGGTCTACTTCACCACGCGCGAGCAGCAGGTGATCCGCGAGGAGCTTTACGCCGCGGTCGCCGGGGTGCTGGCCTTCGTGCTGTCGCTCAAGCGCGGCGAACGGGTGCAGCCGCCGCAGATCGAGGTGCCGCTGGCGCTGCGCTTCGACGCCGAAGGGCGGCCCGATCCGGCCGCCGCGCGGGCTTAACCGGCACCGCCCGCAACCGTTCTGGCAAACATGACCACCACCTCGGCCACGCAATCGATCGTTTCCGCACTCGGCGGCGGCAGCGGGGTCGACATGGCCGCGCTGGCCACCAGCCTGGCCGAGGCGCAATTTGCCGCGCGCAAGGACCGGATCGCCAGCCGCAGCGAACTGGTCGAACGGCAGGTTTCCGCCGCCAGCCAGCTACGCAGCCAGATCGCCCAGCTGGCCACTTCGGTGGGAGACCGGGTCCGCAGCGGTGACATTTCCACCCAGCCGCAGATCGCCAATGGTGCCGTTGCTACCGTCTCGCGCGGAGCGGCCAGCGGCAGCGGCACCTACAGCCTCGAAGTGACCGCACTGGCCCGCGGCCAGGTGCTCGCCTCGCCCACGCTGCCCGCTGGAGCCGCGCCAGGTTCCGGCACGCTGACGATCCGCTTTGGCACCCTCGATGGCACCTTTGCCGAGGATCCGGCCCGCACACCGCTGGCGCTGACCATTGCGCCGGGCACCACGCTGGCGGGCATCGCCGGCCAGATCAACGCCGCCCGCGCCGGGATCAGTGCCTATGTCGCGCAAGGACCAGGCGGCGCGCAGCTGGTGCTGAAAGGTAGTGAAGGCGCGCCGAACGGCTTCGTGGTCGAGGCCACCGAAGATCCGGCCCAGCCCGGCCTTGCCGCCCTGGCCTGGGCGCCGGGCAGCGATCCGGCGCGACTGACCGCCCAGGCCGCCGATGCCGCGTTCCGCCTCGATGGCGTGGCGCTGTCAGCGCGGTCCAACACGATCGACAACGTCGCCCCCGGCCTCTCGCTGCGCCTGACCGGAACCAATGCCGGTGCGCCGACCACGATCCGCTTCAGCCAGCCCAATACGGCGGTCAGCGGCTTCATGCAGGACTTTGCCTCCGCGCTGAACGAACTGGCCAGCAGCTTGGGCGAGCTGACCAATCCGCAAGGCGGCGACCTCGCCCGCGATCCCGGCGCGCGGGCACTGCGCCAGGCGCTGACCGGGCTCGGCAGTGCGGTGATCCTGCCCAATGCCGCGCCCGGCCAACCGCGCACGCTGGCCGAACTGGGGCTGGCGACCAATCGCGACGGCACCTTCCGGCTGGATGCGGGGCGGCTTGAGGCGGCGCTGAAGGCCGCGCCCGAAGGGGTGGCGGCGATGTTCACCACCGGCATTCACGGGGTCTATGCCACGCTTGACCGGCTGGCCCGCAATGCTGGGGCCGTGGGCAATCCCGGTTCGCTGGGCGGATCGGTGAGCCGCTACAATGCGCTCAAGACCCGCCTCACCGAGGAAGCGGCCGACCTGGCCGATGCCCAGGCCGCGCTGCGCAGCCAGTTGGCCAAGCGCTTTGCCGCAGCCGACAGCCGGGTCGGCGCCTCGCGCGGGACATTGTCCTTCCTGCAGAACCAGATCGACGCGTGGAACGCGCAGCGGAACTGATGATGCTGGTCCAGCAAAGCCCGCATGACGCCTATCGCCGCGTCGATTTCGATGCCCGGGTCGCCTCCGCCCGGCCCGACCAGCTGGTCGCGCTGTGCTTCGAACAGTTCGACCTGGCCCTCGGCAGCGCCATCGCGGCCGACCGGCGCGGCGACAATGCCCGGCGCAGTGCCAGCCTGACTCGCGCCCTGGCCGCGCTGGCTGCGCTGCAACTGGGGGTGGATCGCACGGCGGCTGGGGGCGATGCCCTGCTGCAGTTCTACGACGGCTTGCGGCGCAGCGTGCTGAGTAGTGTGCCCACGTTCGACCCCGCCACGCTGGCGCGGGCGCGGCGCGATGCGCTCGACGTCGCCGAGGCGCTCGGCCTGCGCGGATAAGGCACCATTTCGGAGCAAACGGCCCGGCCCGGAATTCCGCGCCGATCAGCCCTGAACCTCAGGAAATGTCCCTAGGTTAACCTTCGAAAGCGGCGCGAACCGGCCGCGCCGACCGGCCTGCCTCGCGGCATATCCCCTAGGCGTTAACCGCTAGGGAGCCACACTGATGGAACGCCGCCGCAGCATTGCCGTTGTCGACAGCAACTTTCGCCGCCGGGCCGCGATGAGCCACTCGCTGGCCGGCAGCGCAATCCATGTCGAACCCTTCGAGACGATCGACGAACTGGCCGCCAGCTGGCCGCGGACCGAGGCCATCATGGTGGAAGACCGGCACGAAGCGATCGAGGAACTGATCGGGCTGATGACCGAAAGGGGTCGCTGGCTGCCGCTGATCGCCTTTGCCGAGGAACCCTCGATCGAGCGAATCGTGCGGGCGGTCCTGGCCGGGGCAGTCGATTACCTGCACTGGCCGTGCGAGCCCGCGCAGGTGCTGGGCGCATTGATCGGGGCCGAAAGCGCCGGGCATTCGCTGGGCATGATCAAGCTGCGCGAGGCCCAGGCCCGCAGCCGCGTGCGCTGCCTGACCCGGCGCGAGCGCGAGGTGCTGGCGGGAGTGGCTGAAGGCAAGTCCAACCGCCTGATCGGCCAGCAGCTGGAAATCAGCCCGCGCACGGTCGAGATTCACCGCGCCAACATGCTAACCAAGATGGGGGCGAAGCACACCTCCGAAGCGATCCGGATCGCGATCGAGGCTTCGCTGTTGGCCTGACCGCGCTTGTGGCGCAATCGACCCTGAATGTCGGCCATTGTCCCATGGCCCCCTGCCGCGCTTGGCAGGGGGTCCTTTTTTTATCCGGAACTGGGCGGCGTTAATCTGACGCAGGGAAAGAAAAGGGGCCCCGGACTTGCGTCCGAGGCCCCCGGCGTCCCTCCCAGGACTAAGGTGTTCGCGCTTAGAACTTGATCCCGGCGGTGAGGCCGAAACGACGCGGTTCAAGCGTGAAGATGTTGGTGTAGTTGCCCGAGGACTGGTCGGTCACGTAAAGACCCGTGATCGCATCCTTGTCGAACAGGTTCTGCACCCAGACGCGGGCAAACCACTTCTTGTCGGGACCATCCAGCTGCAGCTGGGCATTGACCTGCGTGTAGCTGTCGATGCGGTTGATGCTCCCGTTGAAGATGTTGCCGTAGGACTTGCCCGTGTAGATGAAGTCCGCACGCGGGGTCAGGGTCATGTCACCAACGGGGAAGTCATACTGTACGCCCGCCGAGAACTTGTAGTCCGGCGCGCCAGGCAGCTTGTTGCCCTTGATGTTGACCGGGATACCCGACGAGTAGACGGTCACCCCGCCGAAGCCCGCCCCGACGGTCGGTGCCAGCCCGGCCAGCGCCGCGCAGATGCTGAAGGCGCCGGTCGAGTTGATGCCGCTGCCCGACGGGAAGGCAGTGGTCGGCTGCAGGTTGGCACCTGCGTTACCGGTCACCGCACCCGCGTTGATCAGGGTGTTCACCTGGTTGACGAACCCGTTCACGCCGCTGGCGCTACCGGTGTTCGAGGCCACGGCGCAGTTCGCACCGTTGGTGATGTCCTTGATGATCACGGCGTCGGCACGGCCCGCCCCGAAGTCACGCGGGTTGGAGAGGAACTTGTCCTCGCTCACCTTGGTGTTCAGGTAGCTGGCGTTCACGTTGATCGCCAGTTCGCGGGTCGGACGGAAGATCGCTTCGGCTTCAAGACCCCAGACGTTGGCGCTGACATTGTCGTTGACCGAGGTGCGGGCAACGATGCGCGACAGCTGCAGGTTCTTGTACTGATAGTAGAAGCCGGTGACGTTCAGCTGGACATTGCCGAAGGTGTTCTTCGAACCGACTTCGAAGGCGTTCACGAACTCCGGACCGAACCCTTCCGGAACCGCGAAGACCGGCGAGAGCGGCGGGTTGACACCACCCGACTTGTAGCCGCGCGAGTACGAGGCATAGACCAGGTTATCCGGCGTGATCTGGTAATCCAGCACCGCGCGACCAGTCCATTCGCTGAACTTCACGGTGCGGATCTGCCAGGGTTCGCAACCGCTGATGTTGGCAGAGGTCAGGATACCCGAGGCGGTAGTGCTGTTGATCGTGCAGGCCGTGGCCGGATCGGCGTCATAGGGCTGGAGCCGCGACGAAACCGGGGCACCGGTGACGGCCCAGCCGTTGATGTAGGGCGAGGCGAACATGTCGGTCCCGCCGAACGGCACCAGGAAGTTGGCCAGGGTCGTGCGCGCCGTGACGGTCTTCTCGTCATTGTTGTAGCGCAGGCCAAGGGTCAGCTTCAGCTGGTCGTTGAACTTGAAGTAGGCTTCACCGAAGATCCCGTAGGTCCTGATGTCGAGCTGATCGCTGTTGTTGCGATAGAACGGCGTGCCAAGGAAGCCCGGCGGGGGTACCTGGGCACCCGGGATCGCCCCGACGCCAGCCCGGCCAAGCGCGTTGAAGGTGCCGAGCAGGCCGGTCAGGTAGTCGATGCCGAACGAGTTAACATAGTAGCTGTTCTCGCTCATCCCGCCCTTGCCGTAGATGCCGCCCAGCAGGAAGTTGAACATCCCGTCCCAATCGGACGAGAGGATCAGTTCCGCCGACCAGCTTTCGGTATCCTGGTTCGAGCGGTCGAAGTCCTGCGGGGTCATCGAGCAGAGCCGCTGTCGGTTGGCGCCATAGGCACCCATGCCGCTCGGATCGGTCAGCGAGGTGCAGAGCAGGCCTGTCGGCCCGTTCGGGATCAGCGCCGCCGCGATCGGAGCGAAGTAAGCCGCCGGCAGGCCCGGAATGCCACCTGCAGCCGCTGCCGCGAGAGTGTTGAGCCCGGACTGCATGACTGCCCGGTTCTGGACCGAGTTGTTGTAGTCCTGCGACGAGTCGACCTTGGTCTGCTGCCAGTTGCCGCTGAGCTTCACGCTCAGGCCATTGCCCAGATCCTGGTCGATCGAGCCCTGGACGATCCATTCCTCGGCGAAATAGGTCGGGGTGTAGTCGGTGTTGACCACGCGCGGATCGGCCGGGTTGACGACAGTGGCGTAGGGATCGGGACCATAGAGGCTACCCAGCCCGAAGACGTTGGGAATACCGTTGGCAGCCAGGAATTCACGCGAGGTGAGCACGCCGACGAACGAGGTGTTCGAGTTGGTCGTACCATAGTCGCGGCTGGCATTGAGGCAGCCCAGCACACCCGTGGGGTCGCGCTGACACAGCTGCTTCTGGATGCGCATGCGGTTGTCTTTTTCGTGGAAGTACTGCGCCATCAGGTCGATGGTGGTCGACGTGCTGGGCTCGAACCGGATCGAGGCGCGCGCGCCCCACAGATCGCGGTTATCGATCTTGGAATTGTCGAACAGGTTGGTCGTGTAGCCTTCGCGGTTCAGATAGAAACCGGCCAGGCGGACCGCCACCGTTTCACCGATCGGGGCATTGACCATGCCCTTCAGCTTGAAGCTGTTGTAATTGCCGTATTCGGCTTCGAAGTTGCCGGCCATGCCGGACAGGTCGGGCCGGGCGGTGCGGAAGTTGACCACGCCCGAAGTCGCGTTGCGGCCGAACAGAGTGCCCTGCGGACCACGCAGCACTTCGATCTGCGCCAGGTCGTAGAACTCGCCTTCGAACAGGCGGGTCGCATAGAGCGGCGCATCGTTCATGTGGATGGCGGTGGCGCTGTCGCAGGTCACGCCCACGCAGAGGTCGCCGATGCCGCGGATCGTGAAGCTCGATCCGGTGAAGTTGCCCTTGGTGAAGGTGACGTTGGGCAGGGTGAGCTGCAGGTCGGAGGTGTTCTTGATCTGCTGCTTTTCGAGCGCTTCGCTGCTGAAGGCCGAAACGGCGATCGGCACGTCCTGCAGACGCTGGTTCGAGCGCTGGGCGGTCACGATGATGACGTTGGCATCATCCTCTTCCGCTCCTTGAGCATCCTGCGCAAAGGCAGGAAACGCGATTGCGCTGGCGCAGACGCCAGCAAGCAGGGTCAGCTTACCCCTCATTAGCCCACTCTCCTCTTTATGCCCGTCCCTTTTCCCGGACGGTTGCTCGGGGGAATAGATCACCGTCCGGGCCGCTTGACAACCAGTTTTAATCGAAAGGTTAGAACACGCCAAAACCGTAGCGGAAGTGCCACACCTTAGATTACTGCGAAAAGCTGGGTAGGCGCGTAACACTCGCTGCAAATATTCTGATTTCAGGCAGCTTTCCTGCGAACTGGTGGGGATGCTGACCGAGTTCTGCCTGCGTGAGCCGATGGAGAGCTCTTCCTGTTTCGAACTGCGCTGGGCCGCCAACTGACCAGCCTGGCGCGCTGCTACGGCCGCCGCGGAAAGACGGCGCGTCGCTCAATTCGGCATCCGAATACGCATAAGCGCGGGCCAAACCGCCCGCCCCCTGGATGAGAGCGCCCACGAGCGGGAGAGTGGTTACTTATCACCAGCGTATTTTGCCTTTTCGCACTGCAATGCAAAAAGCCACGCGCCAGCGGCGCTGGCCGGTTGCCGAGCGGGGCGGCTTTATGCCAAGGGCGCAGGCGTGAAGCCGCCCGCTGGGGCGCGTGAGAAGGAACGAAAAAGCAATGGCGGGCAAGATGGTCGCGGCACTGAACGGCAAGCTGGTGGTGCTGGTGGGCGGCAGCGGGTTCCTGGGCAGCCATGTGGCGCAGGAACTGCTGGCGGCAGGGGCGCGGCTGCGGATTGCCAGCCGCAATCCCGAACGCGCCTTCAAGCTGAAGCCACTGGCCAACCTGGGCCAGGTCCAGTTCGCCCGCTGCGACATGACGAAGCCGGAATCGCTGGCCCGCGTGGTGGCCGGCGCCGATGCCGTGGTGAACCTGGTCGGGGCCTTTGGCGGCGACCTTGATGCCGTGCAGGGCAGCGGCGTCGGGGCGCTGGCGGCAGCGGCCAGGGCAGCCGGCGCGGGTGCCTTCGTCCACGTTTCCGCGATCGGCGCCGATGCCGAGGGCGAGACCGCCTATGCCACCACCAAGGCGGCGGGCGAGGCGGCCGTGCTGGCGGCCTTCCCCAAGGCGACGGTGCTGCGCCCCTCGGTCCTGTTCGGGCCGGATGACAAGTTCATCAACATGTTCGCGGGGCTGATCGCCGCCGCGCCGGTGCTGCCGGTGTTCGGCCCCGAAGCCCCGTTCCAGCCGCTGTTCGTCGACGATTGCGCCGCCGCGATTGCCGCGGCCCTGGCCGATCCGGCCAGCCATGGCGGCAAGACCTTTGAACTGGGCGGGCCGGAAGTGCTGACCATGCTGGAAATCAACCAGCGGATCGCCGCCGCCCAGGGCCGCAGCCCGCTGTTCCTGCCGCTGCCCGATGCCGCTTCGGCCGCCTTTGCCACGCTGACCGGCTGGCTGCCGCTGGCCCCGCTGAGCCGCGACCAGTGGAAGATGCTCAAGGCCGGCAACGTGGTGGCTCCCAAGGCCAAGGGCCTGAAGGCGCTGGGCATCACCCCGCGTCCGCTCGGCCTGTTCCTCGATCGCTGGATGGTCCGCTTCCGCAAGCACGGCCGGTTTGGCACCAAGGCCAGCGCGGCTTAACCTGCCCTCCCCCAACCCCTCCCGCCTGCGGGAGGGGAGACTTACGCGTTCACGTCCGCATAGTGGCTGGGCGGCTGGATCACTTCCATCCGTTCCGACAGCAGCGGGCGGAAGCTTGGGCGGCTCTTGAACACGGCGTACCAGGCGGCGGCCTGTTCGTGGCCCGACCAGTCAAGCCCGCCAAGGTAATCGGCAACCGAGATCTGGGCCGCGGCGGCAAGGTCCGCGAGGCTCATCGTCGCCCCGGCCAGCCAGGGCCGGTGATCGATCAGGTGGTCGATGTAATAGAGGTGCTCGTGCGCCAGCTTCATCGCTTCGCGCAGCACCCGCGAATCGGGTGACTGGCGATAGACCAGCCGCTTCTTCATCCGTTCGTGCAGCAGCGGGGCGGTAACATCGCCATAGAAGTTCTCATCAAACAGGGCGACAAGACGGCGGATTTCCGCGCGATTGGTGGCCGTGCCATTGATCAGCGGCTGCTTGTCGACCGTTTCCTCGAAGTATTCGCAGATCGCCCGGCTATCGCACAGGGTGATGCCCTTGGCCGGATCGTGCAGCACCGGGGTGCGCCCGGCCGGGTTCAGCGCATAGAACTCGTCACGCCCTTCCCACGGGTTCTCGCGCCACAATTCGTAAGCCACGCCCTTTTCGCTCAGCAGCAGGCGCACCTTGCGGCTGAACGGGCAGAGGGGGAATTGGTAGAGTTGCCACATGGCCATTCCCCATGCCCAAGCGCAGCCAGCCCGTCCACCCGGAGCACGGGCCCGGGCGCGCAAAAAACGGGGGAAAGCCGAACCGGCCCGGCCGGGGGCGGGTGATCAGGCGTAGGCGGACCGGGTACCATCCGCCGGCAGCGCCGACCGGGCCGACTGGCCAGAGCGCGCGGCCACCTTGGCCTCGATCCCGCGCCACAGCCGATCGAAAGCGCGATCGACCTGCGAACCCTGGGCAAAGCTGGACAGCGGAGCGCGGCGCACCGCCACCTGTTCGACATGGGTCGACGTCGGGATGACGGGCCAGGCCCCGGCATCGCCGGTGCGCAGGGCGCGGTGGATCGGGCGACTGCGGTTATACATCGACAGGACCGGCAGGATCGGGGCGTGGCGGTGGTGCAGGCGCAGCAGTTCCTCGCGCAGCTGGCCCAGCGCCCGCAGCGACAGCGGCGATGGGGGCAGCGGCACGATGATCGCATCGGCGGCAGCCAGGGCCTGTTCGGTCACGGCCGTCAGCCCGGCCGGGCAATCGAGCACGATCCGGGGCCAGGTGCCGCGCAGCAGGCTGGCGACCTGCGGCAGGCGGCGGGGACCCAGCCGGGCCAGGTGCAGCGGCAGCTGGCGCAGGCTGGGATCGGCCGGCAGCAGCGACAGGCCCTGATAACCGCTATCGACGATCGCCTCGCGCGGGCGGCCTTCGCGCTGGAAGATCGCGGCGGCGCGCTGGCGTTGTGGTGGGTCGATACCTAACAGGAACCCGGCCCCGCCCTGCGGATCGAGATCCCACAGCAGCGTGTCATGCTGCCCATCGCGCGCCCAGCGCCAGGCCAGCTCGGTCGCCAGGGTGGTCTTGCCCACCCCGCCCTTGATACTGAAGACGGCGATTACCGCCATTTACTGCGACCTCTGATCAACACCCTCCGACCCGGCTTCCACCGATTCGATGGCAAAAGCAACATGGCCGCTTTACCCTGTCCGGAACGGGACAGTCGCAATTCCATTAGTTAACGCAGGCTGCCAGGATCAGACGTTGGCGTGCATCACCGGCCAGCGATGGGCGGTACTGTGGCATCGAGCAAGGCAAGACATTGATTCCTGATGCCCCCGGCCCTGATGGCGAATGTGACAGCAGTGTCGGTTCGCTGCAGGGCGTCGGCCTCGGCCTGCATCAGCGCAGTGATCCCGGCCCGGTCGAGCTTGCCCGCATCCATCGCCTGTGCGGCAACCCGCACGAAGAACTCGCGCCCGCGCCCGGCCAGCGGTGGCCAGTCCGCCGCGCCGGGTGCCTGGCGCGCCTGTTCGCCCGCGATGATCGAGAACAGGGCGGCACAGCGCAGGCCCAGCTGCAATTCCGGCGAGAGCGGTGGCGCTGCTGCGGGAGCCTGCGCCGAAGCTGCGGTCGTGGCCAGCAGTCCGGCGAAAACGAGCCCCCTGGCCAATCCTGCATGCCCGATCCTGACCATTCCCGAACTCCTTCTGGCGCGCTGCCAACCGGAATGGGCTTTGGGCCGGGTCAGGTTGCGGGGCCATGAACGCCGACCGCTATTTGCCGGGCGCGGCTTCACCGCGCAACTGGCTCAGCGCCTTGGCCGCAGTGGTGCTGGCCGGATCGAGCTGCAGCGCCCGTTCGTAACTGCTGCGGGCCGCGGCCCGGTCCCCGGCCTGGAGCAGGGCTTCGCCAAGACTGTCATGGACATTGGCCGATTTTGGAAACAGCTCGACATTGAGCCGGAAGATGTGAAGCGCATCGGGCAAGCGCTCGTTCGCCTTCAGGTCATAGCCCAGGACATTCAGCAGTCGTTCCAGGTTGCCCTTCACCGCCGGATCGCCAGCCGCGCGCAGGGCGCGGACATGCTGCGCGGCAGCCGCACCGCCTTCGCTCTGGACAATGGTCCACAGCACGTTGAACAGCTGCGGCCTGGCTTGTTCGTAAGGTTGGCCAAGGGCGATCGCCGCGAGGCTGCGCATCACCCGGTTGGCCGAGGCCGGATCGCTGTTGGACAGGACCACCACGGTCAGGCCATCGTCCGGGAAACGCGCCAGATAGGTGGAGAAGCCGGGGACCGAACCGGCATGGCCAACGTGGCGGTGCGGGCCGATCTTGCCCAGCTCAAAGCCCAGACCATAGTCACCCTGGCCGGGAACCTCCATTTCGCGCCGGGCGGCAGCGGGTAGCAGGCGATCAGAGTCCAGCGCATTGGCCCAGCGCAGCAGATCATCAACGGTCGAATAGAGTCCGCCTGCGGCATAGGCGTGCCCCGGATACTCGCTCAGCGGCAGGGAGAAGGCATTGGCCTTCCAGTAATAGCCGGTGGCGCGGTTGGGGATGATCGAATGGTAATCCAGCAGGCCCGTTGCCGTCATGCCAAGCGGCGTGAAGAACTCCTGCGCCAGATAACGGCCAAAGGACATGCCGCTGTGCTTTTCGATCACCAGCCCGAGCAGTTGATAACCGCTGTTGCTGTAGCGAAAGCGGCTGCCGGGTTCGAATTGCAGCGGCAGATCGCGGACATGGCGCAAGAGCCCGCGCGGACTGTCGGGAATGCGGCCAATCCGCTCGTCCCAGTCTGCCAACCCGGTAATGTTCGGAATGCCCGAGGTGTGCGCGAGCGCGTGGCGGATCGTCACCGGCTGCCAGGCAGGGGGGCAATCATCGAGGTGCCGACAGATCGGATCATCGAGGTCAAGCTTGCCGGCTTCGCGCAGCCGCATGATGGCCACGGCCGTGAACTGCTTGGTGATCGAGGCAATGGCGAAGCGGGTGTCGCGCCGGTTCGGGACCCCCAGTTCGATCGAGGCCTGGCCATAGGAGCGGACGAACACCGGTTCGCCGCGCCGGGCGATCAGCACCGTGCCGAGGAACTGTTCATGCCGCTGGGCGCCGGTCAAGTATTCATGCGCCAGCTTCGCCAGCCTGGCGGCACCGGGCGGTTGCGAGGTCTTGGCTGCGGGTGCTGCGGCCGGAACGGCCGGGCCAGCCTGCCCCTGGGCGGCAATTCCGCTGGTCAGCGCCAGCAGCGGCAGTGCGAACAACGCCAGTCGGCGGAGAGATATGTCTGGTCGGATCATGATCATTTATCTTCATGTAAAGATATCTCGATCAATCGCCGCCGCGTACCGGTACACATTTGCCAGCCAGACTGCGGGCCGCCGGGCTAATCGTAACCGGAGGGGGAATGCCGATGGACCTGATCGATCAGTTGGTCTCGGACTGGGCGCGTGAATGGCCCGAGCTTGATCTTGGCGCCATGCAGATTGTCGGGCGGATCATGCGCCTTGGCCGCAGCTTCCATGATGAGGCCAATGCGCTGCTGGGCCAACACGGCCTGACCTATTCCGAGTTCGACCTGCTGGCCACGCTGCGCCGGATGGGTCGACCCTATGCGCAGACACCATCCCAGTTGCAGGCGTCGGTCGTGCTGACATCAGGGGCCTTGACCGCCTGCATGAACCGGTTGGAACGCAAGGGCCTGATCGCGCGATCGGGCGCAGCAGGGGATCGGCGCAAGCGACTTGCCAGCCTGACCCCCGCGGGACTGGCACTGGTCGAACAACTGGCCGAGGCCCGGTTTGGCCTCGCGGAGCGACAGGTGCAGCAGATCGATCAGGCCGCGCGGGACGATTTGCGCCGACTGTTGAAAGCGCTGGGCGGCTGATCAGCCCACCCAGGCCGCGACTTCGCCGGCGACCGCATTGGCTGCCCGGTTGAGCGCCGGGGCGATCGCCTGGGGCCTGGCCGAAACGCCGGGCATCACGCTTTCGAAGCGGCGGGTGGCGATGGCGCCGCCCGGCCCGGTGCGCACGGCCTCGAACCGCACGACCACCGACTGGCTCGCCGCGTCATAGCCCATGTCGAGCAGCCGCCCGCCCAGCTTGTGCGCGGCGGGCCCGGCCGCTCCGGCATCGTCGAGCACCAGCCGCTTGCCCCCGGCGCGCAGGGTTTCGGCCAGGAGGCCGCGGAACTGGCGGGCCGGTCGTTCGACCCAGGCGGCATCGGCGAGATAGGCGATGCTGGCGCTGTCGACCTGGACCGGCACCTTGAGCACGGCCAGCTTGCGGTCCACTTCCGGTTCCAGCACCAGCAGGGCATCGGCCAGCTGGCCGGTGCTGCCGGTACCGGCGGCCGGAACCTCGGTGGGGGTCAGCGCGATCAGCGTGGCGGGCGCCTTGCCCCCGCCCAGCCCGCCCAGGCAACCGCCCAGCAGGAGCGCAAGGGGCAGCCCGGCTGCCCGCAGCAGGATCGCACGGCTCATTGCTTGTACTCCGGCAGCTTGTTGCCCCCCAGCAGCGCGCCCGCACCGCCGTCGTCGATCTTCTCGGTCAGGTCGCGCAAGGCTCGGCTGGTGGCGCGCAGGTCGCGGATCATGGCCTCGGCCTCGGGCAGGGTCTGGTCGTTGAGCCGCTGGGCGGCCGGACGTGCAGCGGCGAGGGTTGCCTCCAGCTCCTTGGCCGCGCCCGAAGCGGACTTGAGCGTGGCGCGCAGATCCTTCGACAGGGCCTGGCCATCGGCCGAGAGGAACTGGTCGGCCGAGCGGGCCACCTTCTCGAACTCGGTCAGGGTCAGCGTCGCCTGCTTGAGCGTGACCTGCAGCTCGGCCAGGGTGCTCTGCACTTGCGGCGAGGCATCGGCGAGGCCCGCGCTGAACCGGTCGGTATTGGCGAGGATGTTTTCCAGGCTTTTCAGGTTCTTGTCCGACAGCGCCAGGTTGAGGCGTTCCGAAACCGTGGCCAGCCGATCGAGCAGGACCGGCGCGGTGTTGAGCAGTTCACCCAGGCCGCCGCGCTTGGTCGGGATAACCGGCGCGCCTTCCGGCCCCTTTTCGGTAATCGGCGGCGCGCCCTTGACCGCGCCCTCGAGCTGAATGTTCGATACGCCGGTAAAGCTGCCCTGGATCGTCGCCACCGTGCCCAGCAGGATCGGCACCTTCTCGTTCACCGCGATCCGCACGCGCACGAAACTGGGATCCTTGCGCCACAGCTCGATGGTTTCGATCTGGCCGATCGGCACCCCGGAAAAGGTCACCTGCGCGCCTTCGGACAGGCCATCGACCGATTGCTTGAAGAAGATGTCGTAACTGGTCTGGCTGGTTTCGTTCCAGCGCGCGATCCAGATGATGAAGGCGGCCAGCGCCGCCAGCAGCGCGAGCGTGACAGCCCCTACCCAGACGTTGTTGGCTCTCGTTTCCATCCGGCGCCTCTAATCCCCCGCCTTGCGCGGCTTGTCCATCGCTTTGATCCGGTGCTGCGCCGCTTCGGCCGCCCGGCCGCGCGGGCCATTGAAGTATTCCTGGATCCACGGGTGATCGAGGTTGAGCAGGTTGGGGATCGTGTCGCAGGCGATCACCCGCTTGTCGGCAATCACCGCCACCCGGTCGCAGATCTCGTGCAGGGTATCGAGATCGTGGGTGATCAGGAACACCGTCAGCCCCAGCGTGTCCTGCAATTCCTTGGTCAGCGCATCGAAGGCTGCCGCGCCGATCGGATCGAGTCCGGCGGTCGGCTCGTCCAGGAACAGCAGTTCCGGATCGAGCGCCAGGGCGCGGGCCAGGCCGGCGCGCTTCTTCATGCCGCCTGAAAGCTCGGCCGGATACTTGTTCGCCGCCTCTTCCGGCAGGCCGGAGAGGACCACCTTGAACCGCGCGATTTCGCGCCGCAGCTCGTCCCCGATTTCGGGATAGAACTCGCGCAGCGGCACCTCGACATTCTCGGCCACGGTCAGGGTGGAAAACAACGCCCCGCCCTGGAACAGCACGCCCCAGCGGCTGCGGATGTCGATATCCTCGTCCCCGCGCGCGGCGGTGATATCCTCGCCCAGCACGTGGATCGTCCCCGCGCTGGGCGGCTGGAGGCCGATGATCGAGCGCATCAGCACCGACTTGCCGGTCCCCGATCCGCCGACCACGCCGATGATCTCGCCCCGCCGGACCTGAAGCGAGAGGCCTTCGTGCACCACCTGTTCGCCAAAGGCGTTGCGCAGCCCCTCGACCACGATCGGGAACTCGCCCCGGAACGCGCCGGGCATGCGGCGGTGCGCGGTATCGGCCACGTCGTCGCGGATTTCGCCAAGCTCGTCCGGGCTCATCCCCACCCCACTTCGGTGAAGAACACCGCAAAGAAGGCGTCGAGCACGATCACCATGAATATCGCCTGGACCACGGCCATGGTGGTGCGCAGGCCCACTTCCTCGGCATTGGCCTTGACCTGCATGCCCTGGTAGCAGCCCGCCAGCGCGATGATCAGGCCGAAGAACGGCGCCTTGACCAGCCCCACCCAGACATCGTGCAGCGGCACCACTTCCTGGATCCGCAGCAGGAAGGTCATGAAGGGAATACCGAGGGTAAAGGCCGAAATGAAGGCCCCGCCGATCACCGCCAGCACGGCCGCGTAAAAGCCCAGCAGCGGCATCATCACCACGGCGGCCAGGACACGCGGGATCACCAGCGCCTCGACCGGGGAGACGCCAATGGTCCGCATCGCGTCGATTTCCTCGGTCAGCTTCATCGTGCCGATCTGCGCGGCAAACGAGGAGCCCGACCGGCCCGCGACCATGATCGCGGTCATCAGCACGCCCAGTTCGCGAAAGGCGATCCGCCCGGTCAGGTTGACGGTCAGCATTTCGGCCCCGAACTGCTCGAGCTGGATCGCGCCCTGCTGGGCAATGACAATGCCGACCAGGAAGCTCATCAGGCCGATGATGCCCAGGGCGGAAATGCCGACCAGTTCGGCCTGCCGGACCACGGCGATCCAGCGCATCCGCGCCGGGCTGGTCATGATGCCCCACCAGGCCACCAGCACCGCGCCAAGGAAGCCGAGCAGCCGCACCGTACCCTCGCTCCAGCCCGAAACGATCCGACCGACGCCATCGGCAATCCGCGGCGCCAGCGGCAGGCGCAGCGCGCCGGTTTCGCCTTCACCCTTTGACTTGCTGACCGCCGCAATCAGCCGCCGGGCCTGATCGCTCGCGCCGACCAGCTCGGCCTCGTGATCGCGCACCACGCGCCACACCGTCCAGGCGCCAACCGTATCGATTTCCGGGACAGCGGAAATGTCCACCCGGTCCAGCGGAACGGCCAATTCGCGCAGGGCCCGGTCAACCACCCCGATCGAGCTGACCGTCATCGGCCCGGACAGGACCGCCACGGTCCGCCCGGTATCGTCCTGTTCCAGGCTGAAATTGGCCCACACCCGCATCGCGCCCTTCCTGCGGGAAAAAAGCGCCCCCGGCAAGGCAGGGCGGATAACCGGTACCCGCCCGCCGCGCCTTGCGCCGCTGCCCCCGCGCTGGCAAAGGCCGCGCAAGATGGAAGAGACCATGACCGACCAGACACTCGACAAGACTTTCGACCCCGCCGCGATCGAGGCGAAGTGGTATGCCCATTGGGAGGCAAACGGCCTGTTCCGCCCGGAACGGCCCGAAGCCCAGCCCTATACCATCGTCAATCCGCCGCCGAACGTCACCGGGTCCTTGCACATCGGCCACGCGCTGGACAACACGCTGCAGGATGTGGTGATCCGCTACGAGCGGCTGCGCGGCAAGGATGCGCTGTGGGTGGTCGGCACCGACCATGCGGGAATCGCGACGCAGATGGTGGTCGAACGCCAGCTGGAAGCGCGGCAGGACAAGCGCACCAACTACAGCCGCGAAGACTTTGTGGCCAAGGTCTGGGAATGGAAGGCCGAAAGCGGCGGGACGATCACCCGCCAGCTGCGCCGCCTGGGCTGTTCGATGGACTGGAGCCGCGAGCAGTTCACCATGGACCCGCACTTCACCCGCGCCGTGGTGAAGGTCTTCGTCGATCTCTACAACCGCGGGCTGATCTACCGCGACAAGCGGCTGGTCAACTGGGACCCGAAGCTGAAGACCGCGATTTCCGACCTTGAGGTCGAGACGCGCGAGGTCAAAGGCCACTTCTGGCGGTTCCGCTATCCCTTCGCCGATGGTTCGGGCCATATGGAAGTCGCCACCACCCGCCCCGAAACGATGCTGGCCGACATGGCCGTGGCCGTGAACCCCGAGGACGAGCGCTACCAGGCGGTCATCGGCAAGGAGATCCTCCAGCCGATCACCGGTCGCCGGTTCAAGGTGGTGGCGGATGAGCACGCCGATCCTGCACTGGGTTCGGGCGTGGTCAAGATCACCCCGGGGCATGACTTCAACGACTTCGAAGTGGGCAAGCGCGCCGGGATCAAGCCGGCCGACATGCTCAACATGTTCGATGCCGAAGCCCGCGTGGTCCAGACCGCCGACGGGCTGGTGCCGGAGGAATTCCTTGGCCTCGACCGCTTCGTTGCGCGCGAACTGGTAGTGGCCCGCATGAAGGAAGCCGGCTGCCTGATCCCGCACGTCACCAAGGACAAGGACGGCAACGAGAGCGAGGCCGACGCCGAACCGCGCGTGATCCAGCAGCCCTATGGCGACCGTGGCGGCGTGCCGATTGAGCCGTGGCTGACCGACCAGTGGTACGTGAATGCGGCCGAACTGGCCAAGGCACCGCTCGAAGCGGTCCGCTCCGGCGCGGTCGAGATCGTGCCCAAGACCTGGGAAAAGACCTTCTTCAACTGGATGGAAAACATCCAGCCATGGTGCGTTTCCCGCCAGCTGTGGTGGGGCCACCGCATTCCGGCGTGGCATGTCCGGCACTACAAGTCGGATGGCACCGCGGGTACGCTTGAACCGGTCTCTGAGATTATCGTCGATGAAACCCTCGAAGGAGCTTACGAACAGATCGTCTATCGCGCTGAATATGCCGATGGTGGCGGCCCGTTGCTGTTCGTCTACGATTCCATGGAAGAGGCAGAAGCCGCCTGGCTGAAGGATGTACTGAATTCACCAGGACCAGATGGGACCAAGCATAGCGGTGTCGTATTGGTTCAGGACACAGACGTGCTCGACACCTGGTTCTCCTCGGCGCTGTGGCCTTTCGCCACGCTCGGCTGGCCGGAAGCCGACGCGCCGCTGCTGGCCAAGCACTATCCCAACGACCTGCTCATTTCCGGCTTTGACATCCTGTTCTTCTGGGATGCGCGGATGATGATGATGGGCCAGGCGATGACCGGGCAGGACCCGTGGAAGAGGCTTTACCTGCACGGGCTGGTCCGCGCGCCGGACGGGCAGAAGATGTCGAAGTCCAAGGGCAACGTGGTCGATCCGCTGGGCCTGATCGACCAGTATGGCGCCGATGCGCTGCGCTTCTTCATGGCGGCGATGGAAAGCCAGGGCCGCGACATCAAGATGGATGAGAAGCGGGTCGAAGGGTACCGCAACTTCGCGACCAAGCTGTGGAACGCCGCGCGGTTCTGCCAGTCGAACGGCATCGGGGCCAGCAAGTCCCTGGCCGCCCCGGCAGCGACTTCGGCAGTCAACAAGTGGATCATCGGCGAAGTGGTCGAGACCCTCGCCGAGCTCGACAAGGCCATGGCCGACCTGCGCTTCGATGCGGCGGCCAACGCGATCTACCACTTCGTCTGGGACCAGTTCTGCGATTGGTACATCGAACTGATCAAGGGTTCGTTCGATGACGAGACGCGGGCCGTGGCCGGCTGGGTGCTCGACCAGATCCTGGTCATGCTGCACCCCTTCATGCCCTTCGTGACCGAGGAGCTGTGGTCCAAGCTGGGCGACCGCGCCGATTACCCGCTGATCACCGCGCAGTGGCCGCAGCCGGGCGCGAGCGTCGATCCGGCGGCCAAGGCCGAAGTGGACTGGCTGATCGCGCTGATCGGCAACCTACGGACCGCCAAGAACGAGCTGGGCATTGCGCCGGGTGCCAAGCTGGACGCCTACCTGCCCGAGCCAAGCGCGCAGACCCGCGCGATCATCGAGCGCAACCCGGCGGCAATCGAGCGGCTGGCGCGGCTCAATGGCATCCGTTTCGAACCGGCCCCGGCCGGCGCGGCGATGCAGGTGGGCGCGGGCGATGCCAACGTGATCATTCCGCTGGAAAGCGTGATCGACATCGCCGCCGAAAAGGCCCGCCTGGCCAAGGCGCTGGAAGTGTCGACCAAGGAAGCCAAATCACTCGAAGGTCGCCTCAGCAATCCGGCCTTTGTCGAGAAGGCCAAGCCCGAAGCGGTCGAAAAGGCCCGCGCCGACCATGCCATGCACCAGGCCGAAGCCGAACGGCTGGCCGCGGCGCTGGCGCGGCTGGGGTAAGCCAATCCCCCGTCACCCCGGGCCTGACCCGGGGTCCCGCTTGCTTGATCTGGCGCAGCGCGCGCAGCAGGACAGCGGGACCCCGGATCAAGTCCGGGGTGACGGGAGGTGGAGCGATGGGCCAAATGCCGATCTGGCGTGTCACCGCCCAGCAGGTCGGGGGCACGTCCCCCTGTCCTACCCGCCGCCAAGCTGGCATAGACCGAAAGCCATGAACCCGATCCGTTTACCTGCCGCCACAGTGCTTTTCACGGCCGGAATTGCCCCTGCGATTTTTTTGGCCCTGGACAGTGGTCCATGTGGTCCATGCCCGGTCCGGGCGCAGGCAAACGCGCCATGCTGACGCTCGCCACCACCACGCCGGGCGAACCCGAAATCTTCGCCTCGCTGCAAGGCGAAGGCCCCTCGCTGGGGCGGCCGGTGGCCTTCGTGCGGCTCTCGCGCTGCAACCTCGCCTGCACCTGGTGCGACACGGCCTATACCTGGCGGTTCGAAGGCGACAATTCCCTCTCCTGGCGCCCGCACCGCGACGGGCTGGCCTTCGATCGCAAGGCCAACCAGGTCACGCTGGACGAGGCCGAGGTGGCCGCGCGGATCAAGGCGCTGGGGCAGGACCGGCTGGTGATCACCGGGGGCGAACCGCTGCTCCAGGGCGCGGCCCTGGCGCGGATGGTGGCCTTGCTGGACGGCATGACTGTCGAGATCGAGACCAATGGCACGGTCGCGCCGCACCCGGCGCTCGATCCGCTGGTCAGCCAGTACAACGTGAGCCCGAAACTGAAGCATTCCGGGAATCCGGTTGAATCCGCACAGGTTCCCGAACGGCTGGCGGATTGGGCCAGCAGACCTGTCGCATGGTTCAAGTTCGTGGTGGCAACGCCCGGCGATGTCGACGAGGTACTGGCGCTGGTTTCGGCCCACGCGATCCCGCGCGAACGGGTCTACCTGATGCCCGAAGGGACCGACAGCGAAACGCTGCGCGGGCGCGAACGCTGGCTGGCTCCGCTGGCGCTGGAACACGGGCTACGCCTGTCGGACCGGCTGCATATTCACCTCTACGGCGATACCCGCGGGACATGAGCGAAGCGCCCCCCGCAGCCGCCCCGCTGAAGGGCAATCTGACCGAGGGGCCGCTGACCCGCACGCTGCTGATCTTTGCCCTGCCGCAGCTGGTCGGCAACGTGCTGCAAAGCCTCAATGGCTCGATCAATGCGGTCTGGGTCGGCCAGTTGCTGGGGGAAGAGGCCCTGGCGGCGACCGCCAGTTCGAACATCCTGATGTTCCTGCTGTTCGCGCTGGTCTTCGGCTTTGGCATGGCCGCGACCGTGCGGATCGCCCAGTCTTGGGGCGCCAACGACGTGGTCTCGGCCCGGCGCGCGCTCGCGGCGGCGCTGGGGCTGACCGGCCTGATCTCGCTGGTCCTGGCCATGGCGGGCATCCTGTTCGCCGATGTCGTGCTGGGCTGGCTGGCCACGCCCGGCGCGGCGCATGACCAGGCGCTGGCCTATCTGCGGGTGGTGTTCATCGCCAACCCGATCGCCACCCTGATGACGATGATCGCCATGGGCCTGCGCGGATCGGGCGATGCCACCACCCCGCTGCGTTTCATGATCCTGGTCACCGTGCTCGATGTCGTGCTGAACCCGATCCTGATCCTGGGCCTTGGCCCGGCCCCGGCGCTGGGCATTGCCGGATCGGCCTGGGCCACGGTGATCGCCACGACCATCGGCTTTGGCGCGATGCTGGTGTGGATCTATGCCAAGGACCTGCCGCTGCGGCTGCGCGGGGCGGAACTGGCGTGGCTGCGGCCGCGCTGGAGCGAAATCCGCTATCTCCTCTCGCGCGGGCTGCCGATGGGCGCGCAGATGCTGGTGATCTCGGGCGCCGGGGTGATCATGATCGGGCTGGTCAACCGCGAAGGCCTGGTCATGGCAGCCGCCTATGGCGCGCTGCTGCAGATCTGGAACTATATCGGCATGCCCGCCATGGCGATCGGCGGGGCGGTAAGCGCGATGGTCGCCCAGCATATCGGCGCGGCGCGCGAGGACCGGGTCGACGCGATCAGCCGCGCCGGGTCCCTCGCCAACCTCGCCATGACCGGGGTGATGATTGCGGCCCTCGTCCCGTTCGACCGGCCGGTGCTGGAACTGTTTCTGGGGGCGGACAGCCCGTCGGTGTCGGCGGCACTGCATATCCAGGACCTGGCGATCTGGACCTACCTGCCCTTCGGCGTGACGATCGTGCTGTTCGGTGCGCTACGCGCCTATGGCGTCAACTACGCCCAGCTGATCGTGCTGATCGTCTCGATGTATGTGGTGCGGCTGGGGGCCTATTACCTGCTCTACCCGCTGCTGGGCAGCGATGCGCTGTGGTATTCGTTCCTGCTGAGCTCGGTAACCTCGCTGGTGCTGACCCTGCTGGTCTATTTCCGCCTGCCCTGGCGCAAGCGGATGCTGGCCCGCATCGCCGCAGCGGCGGGCCGCGGCGCGCAGACCTGGGAGGCGGACTAGCGGCCCTGGGCGCGCCAGCGCTGGACGGTGCGCTGGACCATGTCCTCTTCGCCGCCCGAATCGCGCCACAGCTCGCTGATCGAGGGATCGGCGCTGGCCGGGCGCTTCATCTCTTCCAGCTCGTCGAACGAGACGCGGATCGGGATCGAGACACCCTCGCCGCAGATGATGCATTCGCGATTGCGCAGGGCCGGGATCGAATCGAGGAAGCCGCGCGCCCCTTCGGGCATGGCCGCCTTGACGAAGGCCTGGTCGCGTTCGTTGTTGAGGCGCATCGAGATGATCGTGCCGCACTGCGACAGCACGCCTTCGGCGAGGTCCGACGGACGCTGGGTGATCAGGCCCAGCGCAACGCCGTACTTGCGGCCTTCCTTGGCGATGCGGCTGAGGATCCGGCCCACCGAGGAGCCATCAGCATTCTTCTCGTTGGGAACATAGCGGTGCGCTTCCTCGCAGATCAGCAGCACCGGCCGGGTCTTCTCGTCGCGGGCCCAGATCGCGAAGTCGAAGACCATGCGGCTGAGCACGGCCACCACGGTGGCGGTGATGTCCGAAGGGACGCCCGATACGTCGATGATCGAGATCGGCTTGCCGCGGCTGGGCAGGCGGAAGATCTTGGCAATGAACTCGGCCATCGTATCGCCCACCAGCATGCCCGAGAACATGAACTGGAAGCGCGGATCGGCCTTGATCTCGTCGATCTTGTTCTTGATCCGCATGAACGGCGCCGACGAGGTAGCCTTATCCAGCTTGCCCATCTCGGTGTTGATGAAGTTGGTCAGGTCCGACAGCAGATAGGGGATCGGGCTGTCGACCGTGATCTTGCCCATGGTTTCGGCCAGGCGGTTCTTCTGCCGCGCGGCCAGCAGGCACTTGGCGAGGATGTCGGCATCCTCCTGCCGCTCGTTGCCGGATGAGGTGAGGAACACTTCGCAGTGCTCCTCGAAGTTCATCAGCCAGTAGGGCATGTTGAGGTTCGAAACGTCGAAGATCATGCCCGTGTTCTTGAACGCGGCGGAATATTCGCCGTGCGGGTCGATCATGACGATGTGGCCTTCGGGCGCGGATTCGCAGATCCGGTGCAGGATCAGCGCCGCGCTGGTCGACTTGCCGGTACCGGTCGAGCCGAGTAGCGCGAAGTGCTTGCCCAGCATGGAATCGATATAGAGCCCGGCGCGGATGTCCTTGGTCGGAAAGACCGTGCCGACCTGGATGCTGGAGCGGCCATCGCTGGCATAGATCTGGCGCAGGTCGGTGCTGGTGGCCGGATAGATCAGCGCACCGGGAATGGGATAGCGGGTTACGCCGCGGCGGAACGAGTGAATTCGGCCGGTCAGCCGCTCTTCCTCGCCTTCGCCCAGGAAGTCGATCTGGGCCATGATCCCGCCAGGCGTCTTGGCATCCTGGCGCTGGGTGCGGACCGAGGCGAGCAGCCAGCTGCGCCCGACCCGGATCTTGATCTGGCTGCCGACCTGTCCGGCCAGGGCAACCGAGGGATCGCTGTCGTCCGCGCATTCGTGCAGGCGCTGAAGATCGAGCGCGATGGCCGAACCCGACCCGGCGATTTCCAGCACGACGCCGATCGGTTCGCGCGCATTGTCAACGCGCTGGGCGGCGGCACTGGCCCCCGTCCCTTCATCCGGCGCACGTCCTGCTCCGAAACCGCTGTGATTCATGCTATCCATGCCCGGTATGGTCCTCTGCCCGAATGGCAGGGGCAACCTAGGGCGGTTCGGTTAAGATTGGCCTAAACCAGCGCGAACAGGCGCCCGGCCAGCACGCCCATGCCGACCGAGACCAGCACGGCCAGCAGGCCATAGAGGAAGCCGTGATCATCGGCAAAACGGGCCACGAGCCGTTCGAACCCGACCTTGCGCACCTCGACCCGGGCAATGGCCGAGGCCACCACCCGCCCGCGCGAGATGGCAAAGGTCTCGGCCGTATAGGTGCCGGTCTGGACGCTGGAGGGCAGCGCGATGCGCGCCTGGTACAACACCTGTTCGCTGACCGTCACGCCCCGCGGGTCCTCCTTGAACAGCCCTTCGCGTACCCGCCGCTCGACCAGCCCTTCGGCAAAGCGGCGCTGCTCTTCCGGCTCGAAGGCGCCGATCGGGGAAAGCTGCAGCCAGGGGAGGCCCAGCTCATAGATCGCGGCGGTCTTGTCATCCACGATCCGGTCGATCGGCTTGGACGAAGCGACCGCGAAGAACGAGGGCGCGGAACGGAATTCAACGCTAGCTGCGTTCACCCAGATACCCGCAATGCGCTGCTTCTCGCGCAGGACAATGGCATTCGTGGGGCCTTTCAGTACCACCACAATGTCATAATCCTGCCCCGCCCGGGTGCCTTCGGGGGTCAGGATCGCGCCGAACAGCAGCAGTTCGGTACCCGTGAAGCCCTGCCGCACCAGGATCTCGTGCTGCGAAACCTCGGGCACCAGGATCGGATCGCGGGCGCCGCCCAGCAGGAGCAGGCAAAGGATGGCGAACAGCGCCCTCATAGCGGACTGTCCGTGTAAATCTCGTCCGGCTGCCAGGCGAGCCCGATCAGCATCCGCAGCGCCACCAGCAGCACGATCGTGGCGAGGACGAAGCGCAGTCGTTCGGCCGGCAGCTTCTGCGCCAGCTGGCTGCCGACCTGGGCGCCCGAGACCGAGCCGAGCAGCAGCAGCCCGGCCAGCACGATATCCACCGCCTTGGTGGTTAGCGCATGCATCATCGTGGTGACCATGGTGACGAACAGGATCTGGAACAGCGAGGTACCGACCACCACATTGGCGCTCATCCCGATGATGTAGAGCAGCGCCGGCACCAGCACGAAGCCGCCGCCGATCCCCATCAGCATGGTCAGGATGCCGGTCACTATCCCCAGCAGCAGCGGAGCCAGCGGCGAAATATAGAGGCCCGAGCGATAGAACCGCCAGCGCAGCGGCAGGTTGGCAACGATCGGGTGATGGCGGCGTTTGCGCGCCGGAACCGGCGCGCCGCCCTGCCTGGCGCGCAGGGCCTGCCAGCTTTCGCGCGCCATGATCGTGCCGATGGTGCCCAGTAGGCCCACATAAAGCAGATTGATGACGATATCGATCTGGCCCCATTGCTGGAGCAGACGGAACAGGATCGCGCCGATGCCACTGCCGACCACCCCGCCTGCCACCAGCACGCCGCCCATCTGGTAATCGACCCCGCCACGCCGGGCATGGGCAAAGACGCCGGAAATGCTGGCCCCGGTCACCTGGCTGGCCGCCGAAGCGGCCGCGACCGTCGGGGGGATGCCATAGAAGATCATCAGCGGCGTCGTCAGGAAACCGCCACCTACCCCGAACATGCCAGAGAGAATCCCCGTCAGCGCCCCCAGCGCGACGATCACCAGCCCGTTCACCGCAAGGTTGGCAATGGGAAGGTAGACATCCATCTCCCCGCCATCGCTAGCCCAGCGAAGCGGCGGAAAAAAGGCGTGGCAGGCTGAAAGAGCCTAGAAACCTGCGGACAGCGTCAGCGCTGCCCCCGATTGCGGCCTTGCCTGGCCGACGACCCGCAGCCGCCAGTCCGCCGCGAGCCGCGCCTGCCCCCCGCCAAGTGGGAAATCGAGCGTCGCGCTCGGCCCCAGGTCAAGCCGCCCGGCCCCGCGCTGCACCCCGCCCCAGGCTCCGCCCCCGGCGCGCAGCTCGGCCGACCCCAGCCGCGCCAGCGCCCGGTCGATCCGCACCTGGCCGTCAGCAAAGGGCGTGCCCGCCCGCCCGCCGACATAGCCAGCCTGACCATAGGCTTCGCCCCGCAACCCAGCGGGCAGCGCGAACCGGTCAAGTTCGGTGACCAGCATTACCGCCGGGCGCAGTGCCACCGATCCGGCGATGTTCGCCACCCGGACCTCGCCCGAAAGGGTAACCGGCACTCGCGGCAGGGGGCGCAGGGCAAGGCCCAGGGCCGCCTCCTCGCCGCGTGGGGCAGCGGTGGCGGCCGTGGCCCGCAGGTACAGGGCGGGTCGCATCCGGCTTGCCGGGGCCAGCCGATAGCGCGCCACTGCCCCTGCCTGGCTCGCACCATAGGCTGGCGGCGGCAGGCCGCCCGCGCCTGGCGCAAGGCCACCCTGACGCAACAGCAGCCAGCCATCGACCGACCAGCGCCGCACGGCTGCAGCCCGATCAGGCGTGACCGGCAATGATCCCAGGGATGGAGCGATCCCGGGCGCACCAAGGTTCGTCTGCTCACGCAGGAAGGAGGGCACCGGCAATTGGGCCAGCCCCGCAATCCAGGCGATCTGATGCGCTCCGGCAAGGCGCGGGCCATCACCCTGCGCCTGGACAGTGCCACCGGGTTCAAAACCGGGCAGAGCGCGCGGTGTGACAGGCAGCGCCGCCGGCGCTGCTTCCCGCCAATACGGCGGAGGCACGACAATCGGCCCGGGAGCTGGCCTGAGCGCTGCCGGTGGCGCCGCTGCCGCCCCATGGATCGCCGCAGGTTCCGGCGTGGCAGTGGCAATCGCTGCCACCGGAACGGACGGTAGGGTGAGGTCCTCCCACAGCAGCATGCGCAGACCGGCCCAGCCGGCAAGGACCAGTCCCAGCACGATCAGCGGCTGGCCGCGTCGCCCAGCTTGGGCAAGTCTCGTCACGCCGCCGCCCCGGCCCGCTTCAGCAGGGCGGGGTGGACCTGATGATCGGTCTTGTCCCAGGCGATCGTACCGCCGGCCAGGCTGCGGACATAGGCCACCAGCGCGCGGCGTCCGGCCATGATCGCAACCACGTTGGCAATCGGTATACGAAACAGCGATCGCAGCCCTTCGACCCAGCCATATTCGCGGCTGACGAACACCACCCGCAGCCCCGCGCGCCAGACCAGTCCCGCCAGGCCCAGCGCCAGCAACCCACCCTCGACCGGCGAGAGCGGCACTGCCGGTTGCCAGCCCGACAGGCGGGCCGCAAGCAGGACCGCATCGACCAGCAGCAGCAGATAGGCCGCGGCGAGCACGAGCGCCGTCAAAAGTCCGCGCTGGTCGCGCAGCGCCATCCACAGTTCAAGCGGACGACCGGTCCACCCCAGCCGGTCCCAGCCCTGGAAGGCAATACCATGAATCCAGAGGGTTTTCTGGCGAACCGCGGGAGCCAGCCGGTCAGGAAAGCAGCTGCGGGTGGCCACCAGCCCGCCTTCGGCATCGCGCAGTCGCAGGAACACCCCGCCGCGCCCGCGCCGCGAAAGGGTCAGGCCCAATTCGTAATCCTCGGTCAGGGCTTCGGGTGAGAAAGGTCCGGGCTGACCAAGCCGCGCCTGGTCTGCTGCGAGTGCTGTCACCGCCGCCCGCGCCAGACCGCAGCCAACCCCGGCTGCGGGCAGCGACAGCCCCAGCGCGCTGCGCACGACCAGCGCCTTGGCATGGCTTTCGGTGAACTCGTCGGCATAGTGCCCGGCCACCCAGCTCCCGCGGTGCGGGATCACCGGGTGGACCGGCAACTGGACAAAATCGACTGCATCGAGCGCCGCATCGATCGCAGTCAGGCCGGCGGGGTGCACCATGTCTTCGGCATCATGCAGCACGAGGCCCCGAAAGGCCCGGCCGCTGCGCCGTTCATCGATGCAGAGCGCGGCATAGAGCCGGTTGAGACAGTCGGCCTTGGTTGTAGGGCCGGGCGAGCCATGGATCACCAGTCGCAACCGCGGATCCCCACCGGCCGCAGCGATCACCGCGCCGATTGTGGGCGGATCGTTGCGATAGCAGCCGACATAGAGCCGCAATTCGGCTTGCGGCCAGGCGCCCAGGATATGCGCAACCGTTGTCCCGATCACCGGAGCCTCGGCATAGGCCGGGATCAGCACGGCCAGTGGTCCGGCCAGCGGCTGAGCGCCATAACCCGCCGGCAGTTGCCCGGTTCGGGCCCGGCCCGTCAGGCGCAACCACAGCCAGGTGAGATCGATCGCCAGTTCGTCGGCCAGTCCGACAACAATCCAGAAACCAGCAAACAGGAGCAGTTCGCGCTCGATCAGCAGCAGGCTGTGCAGCAACCAGCCCAGTTCGCCCGCCGGTCCAGCCATCCATTCAGCCCTTCCTCTGCCCTGCCGGTCCGGCAGCCATGCTCAGCCTGACCACGATCAGTAAGTCTACGGATACTTGCAAAGCCCGGAAATCTGGGGAAATGTACCGGGTCATGACCCGATCCCGCCACATCGCCTCGCGCCTCGCGCGCTTTCTGTCACGGCTGTTCGGCGGCGAAGCGGGTGCCGGCATCCTGCTGATCATGGCCGCCACGCTGGCCATGATTGCCGCCAACTCGCCGTTTTCAGGCGATTATCACGCCCTGCTCCATGCCCCGCTGCCGTGGACGCCAATCCCGAAGCTGGAAACCGCCCACCTGTGGATCAACGATGCGGTGATGGCGGTGTTCTTTTTCGTCGTCGGGCTGGAGATCAAGCGCGAGCTGATGGTGGGCGAACTGTCCACGCCGCAGCAGCGCCGCCTGCCTGTTTTCGCCGCCGCCGGTGGCATGGCCGTGCCGGCGCTGATCTTCCTGGCGGTGGTCTGGGGCAATGCGGAACTGGTCCGGGGTTGGGCGATCCCCGCGGCCACCGACATCGCCTTTGCCGTGGGCGTGCTGGCCCTGCTGGGCAAGCGCGCCCCGCCATCGCTGCGCCTGCTCCTGCTGACCGTGGCAATTGTCGACGATCTGGGGGCCGTGGCGATCATCGCCCTGTTCTATACCGCCCAGCTCAAGCTGGGCTGGCTGGCGGCCGGGGTCGGCGCGCTGCTTGTGATGGCCCTGCTCAACCGGATGAAGGTGCACAGCGGCTGGGCCTATGTGCCGCTGATCGTGATCGCCTGGTATTGCATCCTTCATTCGGGAGTCCATGCGACCGTAGCGGGGGTACTGGCGGCCTTCACCATCCCGCTGAAGCTTGAGGGGCATGGTGACAGCCTGCTCCTGCGCATGGAGCACGCCCTGGTGCCGTGGAGTGCCTATCTGGTGGTGCCGGTGTTCGGTTTTGCCAATGCCGGGGTGGAGCTTGGAGGCGGCGCGCTGACCGCACCGCTGACGCTGGGCATCGCCCTGGGGCTGGCGCTGGGCAAGCCGATCGGCATCTATGGCGCGATCCTGCTGGCCGAACGGACCGGCTTTGCCCGCCGCCCCGATGGCGCAAACGGCCAGCAGGTGATGGGTATGGCGATGCTGTGCGGCATCGGCTTTACCATGAGCCTGTTCATCGGCGCCCTGGCCTTCCCCGGCAATGCCGTACTGATCGACGAGGCCAAGCTGGGCGTCCTGTGCGGATCGCTGGTTTCGGCCCTGGCAGGCTTTGCTCTGCTGCGATTTGCCCCGCAGCGCGGCTGAACCTTACCAGCTGCCGACGTTGGGCATCGAGGCCCAGGGTTCCTGCGGCGGCAGGTGCCCATCCTGGAGCAGTTCGACCGAAATCCCGTCCGGCGACTTGACGAAAGCCATGTGCCCGTCGCGCGGCGGGCGATGGATCGTGTGCCCGGCATCAAGCAGCGCCTGACAGGTGGCGTAGATATTCTCCACTCGATAGGCGAGGTGCCCGAAATTGCGCCCGCCGGTATAGGTCTCGCCTTCGCCATTCTCCGGCGGCCAGTTGTAGGTCAGTTCGACCTCGGCCAATCCCTCCTGACCGGGCGCGGCCAGGAAGATCAGGGTAAAGCGCCCCTGCTCGCTGTCGAACCGGCGCACCTCCTTAAGCCCGATCAGTTCGAAGAAGGCCACCGTGGCGGCAGGATCGGTGACGCGGATCATGGTGTGCAGGTACTTGGTCACGATAGCTCCCGAAACGGTTCGTCGCGCATAAGAAACAGTTCATCGAGCAGAAAGCCGGTTGAGGTTAGGTTGGACACCTCACACCGGGAGACCGCCGATGTCCGACCTTACCGCCGAAACCCCCGCCTCCGCCAGCCGTTTCTGGCGCGATCCCGCCAACCAGCGCTGGCTGGCCAGTGCCACGGTGCTGGCGATTGGCCTGGTTGCCGGGGGCTACCTGCTCGGCAACGGCCTGGTCCGCGCCCGCGATGCGGACCGTTCGGTCACCGTGCGAGGCCTGGCCGAGCGCGATGTCACCGCCGATCTGGCGACCTGGACGATCGCCTATTCGGCCACGGCTGGAGACCTGGCCACGGCCCAGGCCAGCGTCGACCGGGATTCGGCCAGCATCCGCGCTTTCTTCCGCGAACTGGGCTTTCCAGCCGATGACCTGCAACCGACCGGGGCGAATGTCAGCCAGTTCAGCGACAACGGCGTGCAGCGCTTCACCGTGCACCAGCGGATGAGCCTGCGCACCACCGACATCAAGCGTGCCCAGGCCGCCGTCAGGCGTCAGTTCGAGCTGGTCCGGCGCGGGGTCGTGCTGGAAGAGGGGTCGGGCATGGCCTTCACCTTTACCCGGCTCAACGCGATCAAGCCGGCAATGGTTGCCGCCGCAACCAAGGATGCCCGCGCTTCGGCCGAGCAGTTCGCCAAGGACAGCGGCACCAGCGTGGGCGAAATCAAGAGCGCCACCCAGGGCTATTTCGAAGTCACCGCGCGCGACGGGGATTCGGGCGCTGGCTGGGGGGTGTCGGACACGCCCTACAAGAAGGTCCGCGTGGTAACGACGGTGGACTTCTACCTGCGTTAGCCACGACGGATCGCGGAAAAGACAAAGCGGCCTGCCCCGAGCGCTGAGGACAGGCCGCCCTGCTCACCCCGTGGGGTTACTCAGAAGGAGTACTTCAGCGTCCCGACCACGGTATCGTTCGAGAAACCGTCAATCGAACGGCCATCGACGCCGATATAAGCAACGCCGATCGACAGGCCCTTGTACAGCGTGGCGCTGGCCGAGAGGCTGTAGTCCCAGCCCCCGCCGGTGCCGGCCAGGGTCAGCAGCTTCGGCGAAAGCGCGCCGTCGGTGTAGCCGGCATGGGCGGTAACCGTCACCGGGGTATCCGGGATCGCCAGCGACCAGTCGGTGTAGAGATAGACGTTGTCATCGCCGCCCAGCGAATCCTGCTTCCAGGCATAGTTGATGCCGAACTTGGCGCTGGCCGGACCGAACGCGGCGGTCAGCGAGGCATAGGGTTCGAACACGTTGCCATCGCCGAAGCTGCCGCCCGGATAGACGTAATAGAGCAGGCCGACGTCGGCGGTCAGGCCGCTGCTGATCTTGCCGGTCCAGCCCGCATAGATATCGACTTCGGTCGAGCCGTAGATGTCCAGCGCATCTTGCTCGAGGCTGGACGCCCAGGTGCCGGCATAAAGGCCGCTCGAGTGGTTGACCTGGACCGAACCCTGCACGGCAAAATCGCCGCCCGACAGCGACAGGCCGCGGAAGCGGTAGTCAGTGACCAGCGCAACGCTGCCGGTAACGGTGATATCCGAAGGCGGATCGGTTTCCTCGGCAAAGGCCGGGGTAGCTGCCAGCGCGGAGCCAGCGATAAGAGTTGCAGCAACGAGGCTGCGGACGGACGTGAGCATGGCAATCTTCCTGTACGATTGTTGGTGCTTCGTCCCACCTGCGCCCGGTCCTTGCCACTCGTTGCGGCAGCATTCGCTCCGGACGAATCGGCTTTGGCATAGTTTTGTTGCAGCGCACAAGAAGCAGGCATGCAAAAATTGCGCTTGGCTGGCGACTGTGCCTTTTCGGTAACGGTCACCTGCGCCGCATTGTCGCTGGCCCTGCCCCCGGCTATAAGCGAATCCTCCAATGCTTTCCCGCCTACGCCAGCTTTTCCGGGCCGCCGAGCCCGCCAACACCGCCACGCTTCCCGCGGGCCAGCGGGCCTATGCCGTGGGTGACATTCATGGTCGGGCTGATCTCTTTGCCGCGCTGATCGCCGCAATCGATGCGGACGATGCCGCGCGCGGCCCGGCCGAGACCACCGTGATCCTGCTGGGCGATCTGATCGATCGCGGGCCCGACAGTGCCGGTGTGATCCGCCTCGCGCGCGAATGGCAGGCCCGGCGACCAGTCCGCATCCTGACCGGCAATCACGAGGAGATGTTCCTCGACGCACTCGAGAAGCCGGAAGTGATGCGCCACTTCCTGCGCTTTGGCGGGCGCGAGACGCTGCTGAGCTATCCGATCGATCCGCTGGAATACACGCGGGCCGAACTGGACGAAGTTGTCGCCCTGGCGCGGGGGGCCGTCCCGGCCGGGGATATCGCCTTTATCCAGAGCTTCGAGGACCAGGTGGCGCTGGGCGATTATCTGTTCGTCCACGCCGGGTTTCGGCGGGGCGTGCCGCTGGACGTCCCGCGGCAAAGCGACCTGCGCTGGATTCGCGAACCGTTCCTCGATCACCCGGAAAGCTTCGGGCCGGTGGTGATCCACGGCCACACGATCACCGAGCAGGCTGAATTCCGGCCCAACCGGATCGGCATCGATACCGGGGCCTATCGCAGCGGCAGGTTGACCGCGCTGGGCCTGGAAAGCACAGAGCGCTGGCTGATCGGCGCAATCGAACAGGATGGCGCGGTTCGCGTCGTCGAAGGGGTTTAGACAGATGAAGATCGCAATGGTTGGCTCGGGCTACGTCGGGCTGGTTTCCGGTGCCTGTTTCGCCGACTTCGGGCACGAAGTGGTCTGCATCGACAAGGATCCGGCCAAGATCGACAGCCTGAAGGCCGGGATCATGCCGATCTACGAACCAGGCCTGGCCGAACTGGTGGCGGGCAACGTCAAGGCCGGCCGCCTGTCGTTCACGACCGACCTGGCCCAGGGCATTGCCGGTGCCAGCGCGATCTTCATCGCGGTGGGCACCCCCAGCCGCCGCGGCGATGGCCACGCCGACCTGTCATTCGTCTATGCCGTGGCCGAGGAAATCGGCCAGAACCTGAAGAACGACGCGGTGATCGTCACCAAGTCGACCGTCCCGGTCGGCACCGGGGACGAGGTGGAGCGGATCCTGGCGGACAGCGGCCTCGGCGTGCGCTTTGCCGTCGCCTCCAATCCTGAGTTCCTGCGCGAAGGCGCGGCGATCGGCGATTTCAAGCACCCCGACCGGATCGTGGTCGGCACCGAGGACGAATGGGCCAAGGGCGTGATGACCGAAGTTTACCGCCCGCTGTTCCTCAACAAGTCGCCGATCCTGTTCACCAGCCGCCGCTCTTCGGAACTGATCAAATATGCCGCCAATGCCTTCCTCGCGGTGAAGATCACCTTCATCAACGAGATGGCCGACCTGTGCGAAAAGGTTGGCGCAGACGTGCAGGACGTGGCCCGCGGGATCGGCATGGACAATCGCATCGGGTCCAAGTTCCTGCACGCTGGGCCGGGTTATGGCGGCTCGTGCTTCCCCAAGGACACGCTGGCCCTGCTCAAGACCGCCGAGGATTACGAGGCTCCGACCCGGATCGTCGAAGCCGTGGTCAAGGTCAACGACAGCCGCAAGCGCGCGATGGGCCGCAAGGTGATCGAGGCCCTGGGCGGCATGGACGCGGCGCGCGGTAAGAAGGTTGCCATGCTCGGCCTGACCTTCAAGCCCAATACCGATGACATGCGCGACAGCCCTTCGATCGCGATTGCCATGGCGCTGGCCGATGCCGGGGCGCAGGTGGCGGCTTACGATCCGGAAGGGATGGAACTGGCCCGCCCGCTGATGCCCGAAGTGACGATGGCCGCCAATGCCTATGCCGCAATCGAGGGCGCCGACGCTACCGTGATCGTCACCGAATGGGACGCCTTCCGCGCGCTCGATCTTGATCGGATCAAGCAGATCGCCAAGGCCCCGGTGCTGGTCGACCTGCGCAATGTCTACGACCCGGCCGAAGTCCGGGCCAAGGGCTTTGCCTATTCCAGCGTTGGCCGGGTGTAATTCGCCAGGGGGCCTGTAAGCCGGGTTCTGTAGCGCGGACGGTATCCCACAAGAGACCGTATCCGCACTGGCAGCCATTCCTCTCGGCGACGGATTGCTCCGCCGCTCCAGCAACCAACCCGGGCGGTCGGGTCCGAAACTGACCTGTCCTGCCTTGCGGTAGAACGTGCCGCCCCTATTCGGTCTTGCTCCGGGTGGGGTTTGCCGTGCGAGCCCTGTTACCAGGGCCCCGGTGCGCTCTTACCGCACCCTTTCACCCTTACCCCGGATCAAGTCCGGGGCGGTCTGCTCTCTGTGGCACTTTCCCTGGGCTTCGCTGCAAGCAACTCGCCCGGCGGGCATTACCCGCCACCCTTGTTTCTTGGAGCCCGGACTTTCCTCGGCACTTGCGTGACGCGGCTGCCCGGCCCCCTGGCGAAGGGACTATCTAGTCTTTCCGCTGTCGCGATCCAACAACAAAGAGAACAGGATCGCGGAACACTCCCCGTCGACCACTCCATCGATGATGTGCGGACGCCAGCGCCGCTGAAAAGCGCGGACGGTGGCGGCGGGATCGGAGATGTCATAGCCGAAGCGTTCGAGCGCGAGGAAGAAGGCTCCATCGTTCTCGAACGGGCTGGGCATCGAAACCCGCGGGGTCTTGAGCGCCAGCCGGTGCGCCGCGAGCAGGTCCCAGTCGAACAGCTCGCCCGGATCTTCCTTGCGCGCCGGGGCGACATCGGAATGGCCGACCACATTGGCGCGGGGAATGTCGTGGCGCTGGACGATCTCCGCCAGCAGCGGCAGCAGAGCCTCCATCTGGGCATCAGGGAACGGGCGATAGCCGAATTCGTGCCCGGGGTTGACCAGCTCGATCCCGACGCTGGCCGAATTGACGTCGGTGATCCCGCGCCAATAGCTCTTGCCGGCATGCCAGGCGCGGCGATCCTCGCGCACCAGCCGGTGGACCGTGCCGTCTTCCTCGATCAGGTAATGGGCGGAAACCTGCGCCGCCTCGTCGCACAGCCGGGCCAGCGCTTCCTCGGCGGTCTGCATGCCGGTGTAATGCAGCACCACCATCGAAACCGGCAATTGCCGCTCGTTCCAGTTGGGCGACGGGCTTTCAAAGTCGATCAGCTCGTCCATTTCCCCTCCGCAGCCAGCTCTGGCCCATCAGGCTCCGGGCAGCACCGCACCCAGTACCAGCGCATCCTCGGTCAGCGCGAATTGCAGGCCGCCGCCCTGACGCGCGGCAATCTGATACAACATGAAGGCCGGGGCATTGCGGCTGGTCAGGCCATCGTCGCCCAACACCCCTTCCAGCGCCGCGCCGATCGCCTGGTCGAACGCGATCCGCGGACCGGCGGCGCGCACCACGATCTCGCTGGCCCCGCCGCGGCTCTCGGCACCGATATCCAGCGTGCCCCCGCGCACCAGGGCTTCCATGCCGAGCAAGGCGAAGTTCAGCAGCACCTTGACCGCGGGCTTCGGCATCGCGGTCACGCCCAGCGCCCAGTTGACGCTGACCCGCGCGTTGTTCCCGGCGAGGGCATCGACCAGCGCGCGCGGTTCCTCGACGGCGACCATATCGCCAAAGCCACCCGCCGCACCAAAGGCCAGGCGGAAGAACTTGAGCTTGTCGGCGCTGATCTTCGCGCTCTGCTCCAGCAGTTCGAAGCAGCGCTTGCGCATTTCCGGGTCCTTCTCCTCGGCCAGCAGTTCAAGGCCATTGGAGAGAGCGCCGACCGGGCTCAGCATGTCGTGGCAAAGCCGCGAGGCAAGCAGGCTGGCAAGGTCAAGCGTGTAATCAGTCATGTAATGCGGATCCCGAGTTTCCCTCCCCATATCCCGGCAGGAGTCGCAGGGGAAGCGCCAGATCGAACCATTTGGTTGGCGGCGGCAGACCGCGCCGAAAAACCGCCCCGGCTTTCACCCTTGCTTTACCGTGATGCTTCACACTTCGGATCGAAAGGAGCTTGCGGAATGGGTTGGATTCTGGGGCAACTGATCGAAGCCAGCGATGCAGGTGAACGCCGCAACGAGCCGCGCATGCGGCTGGGACTGGAACTTGACATGCCCTCCGGCTCGCGCGGACTGGTGCGGGTGCTCGACCTTTCGCCATCGGGCATGATGATCCATTGCGAACATCCGTTCGAACCCGGCGACCGCATGCTGGTCGAACTGCCCGAGGCCGGGACGATCGAAGCGCGGGTCATCTGGAAACGGATGACGCTGCTGGGCTGCGAATTCTGCGAGCCCTTGTCACGCGCCGCCCTGGCCGCGATGCAATTGCGCGCCCCGCCCGCGACCGCGACTACCGGCTGAGTGGCGCAACGCTGGCGACAAGCGTTACCGGCTGGGCGGCAAAGCCTTGCGGCAGATCGCACCACCAGCCGATTTCATCCCTGGTCACGATCGCCCAGACCCGGCCATCCCCGCTCGCGCTCGCCCGATCGGTCGGCGAGGGCGCGGCCTTCCCCGCCGGGTGCGAGTGGTAATAGCCCAGCACCTGTGGCCCGCCACCGCGCGCGGCCCGATGGGCGGCAATCAGCGTGGCCGGATCGATCTCGAAATGGCGGGCCGGATCGGGGTGCACGTTGGCACAGGGCAGCGCCTGTTCGATCAGCCGGCCGCGCCCCAGCAGCAGGCCGCAGCACTCAAGCGGGTGCGCCCGTGTCGCTTCTTCGCGCAGTGTGGCAATCGCGCCACTTGTCACCGCCAAGTCCATCCCCAACTGGATAGCGATGAACGGGGGAGATTCCATCATTTCCGGCACCCTGCCCGGCGGGGAGCGGCTCGACAAGGCCCTGGCCGAAGCCAGTGGCCTGTCGCGTGAGCGGGTCAAGGCGCTGCTCGGCGAAGGGCGGATTTCGCTGGCTGGGCAGGTAGCCACCCAGGCCAGCCTGAAGCCCGGCCCCGGCACCGCTTTTGCCATTGCCGTCCCCGCCGCGATTCCGGCCACGGCCGCAGCGCAGGACATTCCACTCGCGATCGTGTTCGAGGATGAGCACCTGATCGTGGTCGACAAGCCGGCTGGGCTGGTGGTCCATCCCGCCGCCGGCAACCTCGATGGCACTCTGGTCAACGCCCTGCTGCACCATTGCCGGGGGCAGCTTTCGGGCATCGGCGGCGTGGCCCGGCCGGGGATCGTCCACCGGATCGACAAGGATACCTCGGGCCTCCTCGTGGTCGCCAAGACCGACGCCGCGCACGAGGGGCTGGCCCGGCAATTTGCCGATCACTCGATCCACCGCGCCTATCGCGCCGTGGTGGCCGGAACGCCGGTCCCGCCGAGCGGGACGGTGCGCGGCAACATCGGGCGTTCAGCAACCAACCGCAAGAAAATGGCGCTGGTTGCCGAAGGCCATGGCAAGCATGCCGTGACCCATTTCAAGACCATCGAAAGCTTCGTTTCCGCCAGTCTGATCGAATGCCGGCTCGAAACCGGCCGCACCCACCAGGTGCGCGTTCACATGGCGTCAATCGGCCATCCGCTATTGGGCGATCCCGACTATGGACGCACACCGCAGCGGCTTCGCCCGATTCTCACCCAGCTTCACTTCGCCCGGCAGGCTCTGCACGCTGCAGAGCTGGGCTTCATCCATCCCGTCACGGGGGTGGCGCAAAGCTTTGCTTCCGCGCTGCCTGCCGACATGGCGGGGCTGTTGGTCGAATTGAGGAACGCAAGCTGAGCGATCAGTGTAACTAGGAAGTCTGTGTGGCTGCCACCGCGAAGATGCCTCTAAAGGGTCTTTTAACGGCAAGCCGACAATGAAAGGACGGTTAGTCGAATGTCCGAGAAGAAGCGCAACCTGCCAGCCGATGGCAAAAGCACCATGCCCAGCCTGGGCGCGGAGCAGAGCCTCAACCGCTATCTGACCGAGATCAAGAAGTTCCCGGTGCTGACGGCGGAGCAGGAATACATGCTCGCCAAGCGTTATCAGGAGCACCAGGATCCCGAAGCCGCCAAGCAGCTGGTCACAAGCCACCTGCGGCTCGTCGCCAAGATCGCGATGGGCTATCGCGGCTATGGCCTGCCGGTGTCGGAACTGATTGCCGAGGGCAACATCGGGCTGATGCAGGGCGTCAAGAAATTCGAACCCGATCGCGGCTTCCGCCTGGCCACCTATGCCATGTGGTGGATCAAGGCGAGCATGCAGGAATTCATCCTGCGCTCCTGGTCGCTGGTCAAGATGGGGACCACCGCCGCGCAGAAGAAGCTGTTCTTCAACCTGCGCCGGATGAAGAAGAACCTCGACGCCTACGAGGATTCGGATCTCCACCCCGATCAGGTCAAGGCCATCGCCACCAAGCTGGGCGTGTCAGAGACCGAAGTGGTCAACATGAACCGCCGGATGATGATGGGCGGCGATGCTTCGCTGAACGTCTCGTTCAACGAGGACGGCGAAGGCCAGTGGCAGGACATGCTGCAGGACGATACGCCGCTGCAGGACGAGATGGTGGCCGATGCCGAAGAGGCAACGATGCGTCACGCCCTGCTGACCGAAGCACTGGGCAGCCTCAACGAGCGTGAGCGCCATATCCTGACCCAGCGCCGCCTGATCGACGATCCGCAGACGCTTGAGGAGCTGAGCCAGGAATACCAGGTCAGCCGCGAGCGTGTTCGCCAGATCGAGGTCCGCGCCTTCGAAAAGCTCCAGAAGGCCATGCTGCGCATCGCTGGTGAGCGGCGACTGCTGACGGCAGCCTAAATGTTGCGGTGCGCCCGGCGCCACGCGCCGGGCGCGACCCCTTCGCGGCGCTTGAACGCGCGCGAGAAGGCCGAAACGTCGGAATAGCCCAGCAGGTAGGCGATCTCGTTGAGCGAGGCCCGCCCCTGTTCAAGGTAACCCCGGGCAAACCGGTGGCGCAGATCGGCCAGCAGGTCTTCAAAGGTGGTGCCTTCGGCCCGCAGCGCACGGTATAACCCCTGCCCGCTCAGCCCCAGCTGCCGCGCCACCCCCTCGGCTGTGACAGTGCCCGTATGCAAGACCGGCAGGACCGCCCGCTCGACCTGTCCGGCGACTGACCGGGCTGCATCCAGCTCGGCTAGCAGAGTGTCGGCATGGGCGCAGAACAGCGCAAAGGCATAGCGCGGATAGAGCGCGATCCGATGGGTCTGCCAGGCCTCGCTCACCCGCATGGCGTTGCGCGCAGCGCCGAAGCGCACCGGCACGCCCAGCGCGCGGGCCAGTTCGGCGCCCTGGCCATGATCCTGGTGCGTCACCTCGGCCAGGCTGGCATAGGGCGTATCGCCGAACTGCCGGGTGCCCACCACCATGCGCACGAAGGTCGATTCCGTCAGCTCGGGAAAGAGCGGATCATCGATCCGGTGGTCGGTCAGCCACAGACCGTCGGCCTCGCGGGTCAGCACGAACCGCGCCGGGCCGGTAACGGCGATGTCGGTCACCAGCCGTCCGAACCGGTTGAGCTGGTCCAGCGCATCGCGCATCGTCTCAGACGCATAGCCCAGCAGGCCGACGATCGAGAGATCGGCGAAGTTGGTAGCCTCCGCAAAATGGACGGCCAGCGCGGGATCGTCACATTGCCGCGCGGCGAGGCGGAACATCGCGGCATAGCGATCAAGCGGCACCCGCCGGTTGATTTCCTCGGTGCGTCCATCCAGCCCGACTGGCTTGAGCAGGGCGGTCCGGTCGGCACCACGATCGGCAGCAAAATCGATCAGGCCCAATGCCATGCTGGCGACAACCGACTGACGCGGCACCGTGCCGGAAGATGTCAAAGGGTTGTCGGCCAGGGTCATTTTCGATTGCTGTATTATCAAGATAATACGCGCCCGGCAATCCCGCCGATCGAGTGCTGCTACAATGGCTTCTGCCGCAGAGAAACATCCATACCCACAGGCCCCAACCGGCCCTTCGCCCAAGGCACGCGCCCGCCGTCAACTCGACCTTGCGGTGCGTGGCTGGTTTGCCGCCACGGTGCTGGGCCAGGGGCTGTTCATCGCCTTCATCCTCCTGTTCTATTACACCAGCGTCTTCAGCGGGGATTTCGCGGCCTGGAACGCCAAGCCCATGATCACCGGCTATGTGGAAGGTGACGGCACCGGCAACCAGCAATTCGCGCTGCATGTTCTGGCCGCCGCGATCATGACCTCGTGTGGGCTGTTGCAGCTGGTGCCGCAAATCCGCACCCGTTGGCCTGTGCTCCATCGCTGGAGCGGACGGATGTTCCTGGCCATGGCGGTCATTCTGTCGATCGGGGGGCTGTGGCTGGTCTGGGTGCGCGGCAGCTACATGACAATTCCGGGCGCCATTGCCATCTCGATGGACGGGCTGTTGATCCTGTGGTTCGGCACCATGGCCTGGATCACCGCCCGCCAGCGCAATTTCGCGACCCATCGGCGCTGGGCGCTGCGCACCTTCATCGTCGCCAGCGGGGTCTGGTTCATGCGCGTTGGCTATGTCGTCTGGGGCGTATTGACTGGCGGCGCGGGGATCGAGCGGGGCCTTTCGGGTCCGTTCGACCTGTTCTGGGCCTTTGCCACCCACCTGCTCCCGCTGGCCGTTCTGGAACTCTACCTGCGGGCTGAACGTGGTTCTCCCATGGCCCAGCGCGCCATGGCCGGTGGGCTCTGGCTGGCCATGGTGCTGATCCTCGGCGGCAGCCTGGGGGTGTGGTACTTCAGGTGGTGGCCGGCCATCACGGCCTAGCGGGAAAGCAAGCGATGGCCGGCCGCCGCCGGGCTTCACACGAACTGCGCGTGAAGCCGCAGCGGCTGGGCCAGGTCCAGCCAGGCCTTGGCGATCGGGCCACGCTCCAGATCGCGCGCGTCGATCACGGTGAGCGCGGTCTTGCCCAGCCGCCAGTTGAGCGCTGAGCCAACCAGCCAGCCATGATCCTCGCGTCGGCCCTTCGGGTCAGGCACGAACACGTGCTCCTCAACCAGCCAGTCCGGCCCGAATTCACAAACCTGATGGGCATTGCGATCGAGGTCGATCTTGGTCACTGCGGTAAACCAGCCTTCCGGGTTACCGCCGGTCAGCGCGCTGGCATAAACATATCGGTTGCGCCGGGTTCGCAGTGCCGGATTGATCACCGGGAACTCGGTCCGGGCCATGATCGGCTCGAACCGCGGTGCCCCTTTCGGCGGCAAGATTACAAGGCAGGTGGCGCTGCCCCAGGTCGGAAAACGCCCTTCCATCGGCTTGAAGAATTCTAGCATCTCGTCGCCATTGGGATCGTGCACGATGTCGAAGCGGATCGTGCCATCCGCCTCTTCCCAGCCATTGCCGAAGTGAAAGGCGAAGCCCGGGGGAAGCTCGGCCTGGCGAACAAGCTCGAAGCTTTCGCGATCGAACACGTGGACCTTCATCGGCTTGCCAGCCACCCCGCGCATGGAACCAAACGATCCATTGATCAACGACTGGCGTCCGTCCGGCGCCGTCGAGCACTGGACCAGCACCAGTGAGCGCTCGGTCAGGATGAAGTCGTGGTAATAGCCGGGCTGACCAAGCGGCTGCACCCTGGCCGCCTCCAACCGCCCGGTTTGATCCAGCCGGTAAAGCAGCACCCGGCTGCCGAGCGAGCCGACGTTCCAGACCCGGCCATCGGCTCCGACCCGCGGGTGGGCGCTGAACGGCGCGCCGCCTGTTCCGTCACCCAGATCAACATGGTTCCCGGCGGCCAGGCTGGCAGGATCGAGTTGCAGCGGGCTGCCCCCCTCCCACAGCGCCCACAAGGCTCCGTTGACCGGCAGCACCGCCGTGTTGGATGGATTGACGCTGTTGGCGCCCGCAAAGGCGGCGGCGGGGCGGATGCCGCCACCCGAAACTGGCAGCACGAACTGTCCGGCCTTGTGCTCGGTCCGGAACTTCGGCGTTGCCGCAAAGCGGCTGCGATAGCTGACGCCTTGCGGCCCGATCGACCAGCGCTGGATCAGGCCATCGCCGTCGAACCAGTGTCGGTACCGATCGCTGCCGTGCTCGAACAGGCCTGGCCCGTTGCGGTAAAGGACTCCCGCCAGTCCGCGCGGCAGCCGTCCCTCGATCCGCGCCGCCTGATCATGCTCAGTCCCGTTCACAAAGGCGATCAGACGCGGATCCGCATCAAGCAGGGCCTGTGTCCAGGTTGTTGGCGGCGAGGGCAACGGCGCAGCCCGGGCGGTACTGGCGGTTGTCAGCCCCAAAGCGGTCAGACCCGTGGCAGCCCCGGCCAGGAAGTGGCGGCGATGCATCGGCTGCGGAAAGCCGCTCATGGTGCGTAGGCCAGCACGGCGATGGCGGTGGTCCTGCCGGTCACAGTTACCTTCATCTTCTCGAACGGCGGTATGCCACCCTGCACCTGGGTCACGTTCGAAAAGCCGAAGCCTTCCGTGGGGATGCCGGCCAGGTTCATCTCCACCCTGCCGTTGTCGTTCTCGTCATGGAACAACTGCACGGCATAGTCGCCGGCCGGCAGATTGCGGAATGTCAGGATCACCTGCCCGGTCCGCGCCGGTTCGACCGCATAGCCGACTGTTTCCGCAGCAGCATCCGGACCCTTGCGGGCGAGCAACTGCGCCCGCAACTGGCCCTCGTCGGAGCGCACACCTTCGACCGTCAGGGTCAGCGTATTGGTCGTTGTTGCAGCCGGATTGCCGGCAATGGCGCTGGCAGCTGCGAACAGGGCAAGCACAGGCAGGCCATAGCGGATCGGAAGATGGGTCATACTCGGATTACTCCTTGGGATGAGTTCCTGTCCGGCAGTTGCCCGGTCAGGAAGTTGGCCCCGCCTGTCGCCGCCTTGACCCCTTTGCCAAGCGCGATTACGCCAGTTGCGTCTCGCGCTTCGCGAACTGCAAGGCCGCTGACGGACAAGGACATCACTGTTCCCGCTACCGATGTTTCAGCGCTCGCCAACCCTCCGCTTTCTTGCCTGGCCGCTGGTCGCCTGCCTGCTGGCGGGCCTTCTCCTGGCACTGCTCGCCCCGTTCGAGACCGCGCGGATCTTCACCGTGGAACAGCGACTGCTGTTCTGGCCGATCGCCAGCTTGCTGGGCGGGGGATTACTGCTGGCGCTCTATCTGGTTGGTCGCGGCATGGGGCGCGACTGGGGTGTAAGTGCGTGGCTGTGGCTGCCCCTGTCCGCGCTGGTTGCGGCGGCACCGGAAACGCTGATCGTGCAATCGGTGGCCCGCGCGGTTGATCCGCAGGTCGAGTTGCTGCCCTTTGCCCAGCTGTTCCCGTCGGTGCTGCTGTTGTGCCTGCCGCTGCAGGCAGTGTTGCAGTTGGTGCTGCGCCAGACTGGCGAACCCCAGACCATTGTCGTCAGCCCGAAGGACGTGCCAGCAGATCCTCCGCTGTTTGGGCGGTTGCCGCCGCACCTTGGATCGGAAATCCTGTGCATCAAGACAGAGGATCACTACCTTCAGGTCCATACGGATCGCGGCCAGGCGCTGATCCTGATGCGGATGGCCGATGCGGAGCAGGCCCTGGCCGACCAGGGATTGCGGGTTCACCGCGGTTGGTGGGTGGCGCGCCATGCAGTCTCGCGGACAGAACTCAGCGACGGGAAGCTGACCTTGACCCTTGTCAACGGCCTGGAAGTGCCCGTCGCGCGTGATCGGCGGCGGCTGGTCGAGGCCGAGGGGTGGCTCCCCCGCAGCACGTGAAGCCTGCGCGCTCGCGCTTTACCTGCACCACACACCTTGGCTACACGTGTCAGCGATGCTGAAGTTTCTTTCGCCCACGCGTCCCGCCGCCAAGCATGGCCTGGCCTACAACATCGGCTGGTGGATCGGGCGCCTGATTGTCTGGTTCCTGTTGCTGAGCGTCGGGATCACCGTGCTCTACAAGTTCGTGCCGGTGCCGGTGACGATCACGATGGTCGCCGATCCGAATGGCTTTACCAAGGACTGGACTCCGCTCAGCCGGATCGATCGCAACATGGTTGCCGCCGTGATCGCGGGGGAGGACGCCAAGTTCTGTTCGCACCAGGGCTTTGATGCGGACGCGATCGAGCAAGCGATCGCGCGCAACCAGCGCGGCGGCAAGCTGCGCGGCGGATCGACGATCAGCCAGCAGACCGCCAAGAACGTGTTCCTGTGGCAGGGCTGGGGCTGGGATCGCTATGTCCGCAAGGGGCTGGAGACCTGGTTCACTTTCCTGATCGAGCACATCTGGGGCAAGCGCCGGATCATGGAGGTCTACCTCAACGTCGCGGAAACCGGGATCGGCACCTATGGCGTCGAAGCCGGGGCGCAACGCTATTACAAGAAGAGCGCCGCCCGCCTGACCCGGGTCGAAGCGGCACGGATCGCCGCTGCCTTGCCCAGCCCGAAGAAGCGCGCTGTCACCGGGGCCAAGGGCTTCACCCGCCGCCACGGAAATGTCATCGCCGCGCGCAGCGGCGTGGTCCGCAACGAAGCGCTCGACGCCTGCGTCTATCGCTAGGCTAGACCTGCTGGTGTCAAAGGTCGTGATCGTCGGCCATTAGCCATGACTGCAGCATCAATGCCGACCAGATCGGATAACCCAGGCCGGCCTCCCCGCCCTTAAGCCGACGCCACAAGCGGTTGATCCGTTTGCCATCGAACACGGCGGTCCGGGCCAAGGCCGCCGGCGCAAGCAGGTCTTCAGCCCATCCGGACAGCGGACCGCGCAGCCAGTCGTCCAGCGGGATGATGAAGCCTTGTTTGGGCCGATCAATCAGGTGACGCGGCACATGGCGAAACAGCACATCGCGCATGATCTGCTTGCCGCCATCTGCACCGAACAATGCCGCATCGGACAAGGACCATCCAAAGTCCAAAATCCTTGCATCAAGCAGTGGCGCCCGGGTCTCTAGCGAGAACGCCATCGCTGCCCGGTCGACCTTCACAAGAATGTCCCCTGGCAGGTAACTCGCCGCATCGCTGGCCATCAGCCAGCGGGCCATTCCAAGATCAGAGAAAAGCTCCGGCGCTGCGCAAGGCAGGCGCGGATCTTCCAGTTGCGCTCGCAGTTGTTCAGGCAGCAGCGCGCGGCCCCCGCCGGGGATCCTTGCGAAATCATCATGGAAAGCACCCGGATCATCGCGGTTGGCAAACAGGCGCGCCGCGCGACCTAACCGGCCCGGCAGATTGGCGGGATGCAAGCTGCCAAGGCCAACGGCATCGAACGCAGAGCTGGTCAAGGCCGCCAGGTGGCCCGCCCCTCTGGCCAGCTTGGCGCGGGCCCGCAATCCAGGCGACGAATAGGCAAGGTTGCGGGCCCAAACCTGCGCGCCTCGCTGAAATCGCGGATAGCCGCCGAACAGCTCGTCACCGCCGTCGCCGGTAAGGGCGACGGTGATATCCTGCCTGGCCAGCCGCGAAAGCAGCAGGGTGGGCAATTGCGAACAGTCAGCAAATGGTTCGTCGTAGTAGCGATGCAGATCGGGAATCAGGGCCAGCGCGTCGGCTGGCTCAAAGATCGCTTCGGTATGCTCGGTCCCCAGGTGTTCGGCCACAGCCCGCGCATGCGGTGCTTCGTTAAAGCGCGGGTCGGTAAAGCCGATCGAATAGGTTTTGACCCGCCCTCCGCTTTGCTGTTGCAGAATGGCGGTAACCAGCGACGAATCGATACCTCCAGACAGGAAACTGCCAAGCGGAACATCGCTGAGCATCTGCGATCGTACGACCTCGACAAGCAAGGCTTCAAACTGATCAGGGGCATCCTGCATAGGCAGCCGCCGGGCAACAGATGATTGTTCGATCGCCTTCTGCTGATCCCACCAGGCGCGCTGAGCACCAGCGACCCCGCCGCGCACCTCAACCAGGTGACCAGCCCGTACCTTGGCAACACCAGCATGAATGGAAAGCGGATCCGGCACATACTGATAGGTCAGCATGGCTGCCATCGCTTCCGGATCGGGGCGATTGTCAAAACCGGGCAGACGACGCAGCGCCCGCAGTTCGGAGGCAAAAGCAAAAGCCTCGCCAACCTTGCCAAAGTAGACCGGTTTTTCGCCTGCTCGATCGCGGGCCAAAGTCAGGACGTGATCCTGACGATCCCACAGGCCCAGGGCAAACATGCCGTAACTGGCCGAGAGGGCTGCTTCCAAACCCCAGCATTCGATAGCCGCGATCAAGGTCTCGGTATCGCTATGACCGCGCCAAACCAGGTCGGGCCGCGAGCTGGCGAGCCGCTCGCGCAGTTCAAGGTGATTGTAGATCTCGCCGTTCAGAACCAGCCAGTACCGGCCAGACGGGCTCACCATCGGCTGGGCGCCGGCAGAGCTCAGGTCAACAATCGCGAGCCGGGCGTGGCTGAACAAAACCCCGCTTTGCGTATCGAACATGACGCCACTGGCATCCGGGCCGCGCCGCCGGAGTGCTGCAGCCATTGCCATGCCATGGCTTCTGGCCTTGTCTTCAGGCTGTCCGCCCGGCCACCATGCCCCCGCAATCCCGCACATTATCGCAGCCCAGCAACCTCTATTCGATCACGGCGGCGACTCGGGCGCGCGCGTGCAGTGACATACCAGTAAGAAGTATCATTATGTATCAAACTGTATCAGGAATAGTACCTACTTGATTTGCTAACCGTTAGGCAACTGTTTCTCTAGTCAGCGAGCGAAGCCCAATCCTGGGATCGCAAACGAAAAGGGGGGAGGCGTTGCCTCCCCCCCCTCGAATTTCAAACCGGGCAATACGCCGGCCGAAACGATCAGAACTTGAACACCACCGTGCCGCTGATCGTGCGCGGCGCGCCGATCTGAACGAACTGCGGGTTGCCATAGGAAGCAACGCCCGTGGCGCGGTTGAAGCTGCCCAGCTGGCTCAGGCCACCGCCGAAACCACCAACGTAGAAGCTGTTGGTCAGGTTGTAGACGTTGAACTGCAGGTAGGTCTTGTCGTTCAGCCCCAGGAACTCGAGGTTCACGCGGGCGTCGAGGTTGACCAGCCAGTAGGCTGCGGCCGTTGCGGCATAGACCTGGGTCGGTGCAGCCGGAGCAACCGGAGTAGTGCAGACCACCGGGGTGCCCGAGCAAGCCTTGGCGCCCACCGGCACGAACGAACCGGTGAAAGTCGCCTCGTTGGTGTCGTAGATGAAGCGTTCACCGGTACGCTTGGCGGTCAGGCCGATTTCGACCGGGCCGAGCGTGCCGCGGATGGTGCCACCCCAGCTGTACTTGGGCGAACCGGCTTCGCGCTTGCCAGCGGTCGGCGCGAAGATCGGGGTGCCATCGGCGTTTTCACCGATCAGCAGGTTGTCCTTGATCTCCGACTTCATCACCGAACCGAAGACGTAGAAGGTCAGCGCGTCGATCGGCTGGAAGGCGATCGAGCCATCGACCCCGTACTTCTTCACGTTGCCCAGGTTACGGAACACGTTGACGTCGAGGTCCGGATCGTAGGCGCTCGCCGTGCGGTTCTGAAACTGGTTGTAGTAGCCCGAGATCTGCGCCTGGACCTTGCCCGAGCGCATGCGCAGGCCAAGATCGAAGTTGTCGGTGGTTTCCGGCTTCGGACGGGTACCCGCCGTGTTCGGAGCGAAGAAGAACGAGTTGTAGAGGCTGTCCGTACCCGGCACCGACAGACCCTGCGAGAAGTTGCCGAAGACCGAGAGGTCGTCGGTCAGCTTGTAGGTGAAGCCGATGTTGGGCAGGATCTTGTTGTAATCGAAGATCCGCTGCTGCGGGCCCTGGATGGTCGGGTTCAGCGTGGCATATTGCGTCACGAGTGCCGCGTTGCCGCCGAAGCATTCCACGAAACCGCCAGCCGAGCTGGTGAAGCAGTTCTGGTTCAGGTTGCGGCGGAAGAACGGCGCACGGACACCGGCAGTAACGACCAGCCCGCCATCCATGAACTCGCCGCGATATTCGGCCGAGACCTGGTGCAGGATCGCATAGGACAGACGGTCACGCTTCTGCAGGATCGCGCCATTCACGTCCTTTTCCGGGGTGTTGACCGAGAAAACGTCAAGCGGCTCACCATTCACGCCCTGGAGGCTCACTTCACCGGTCTGGCGGTGACGCGCACGGTCATAGGTGTAGGTGAGGCGGACGGTGTTGGTGTCGTCCAGTTCCCAGCGCAGGCCGGTGATCACGCCGATGCGGTGAGTCTGGGTCTGGCTCGGCGAGAGCACGGTGACCGCGTCAAGCGCGTCGCCGTCGCCGTTGATGTCACGGCCGAAGAAGGCCGAGCCACCGAGGTAACCGGCAACGCAGGTGTTGGTCGCGCTGCTGGGCGTAGTGCGGCAGGTTGCGACGTTGGCAGTACCGCCAGCCGGGTTGATGTCGCGCAGGCCTTCCTGAGCGGTCGAGGTGCCGCCGCCGTTGGCCTTGACGTACTGATAGCTGGGATCGACCGTCAGCACGAGGTTATCGGCCAGGGTGAAGCGCGAGCTCAGGCGCAGGTTGCCGGTGTTCGACGGGTTGTAGCGGCGATCGAACTCGGTGCCGCAGGTGCTGGCCGTGTTGGCAACGCCATTCACCCCCGGCGCGACGAGGCAAGGATAGTTGATGTTGTACTTGCGCTCATCGGCATTGGCCGGGAAGCGGTTGCCCGAACCCGAGCCAACCACGCGGCCAGCATCTAGGCGCAGCGGCAGCGAACCGAAGAAGTTGTTACGGTTCTGGTTGTAGTGGCCGGCCAGTGAGATGAAGTCGTCACCCGACAGCGGCTGGTACACGCGGAAGTTGTACTGCTGCTTGTTGACCTTGCCATAGTTGTTGAACGGGTTGTCGTTGGTCGCACGGCTGGCCGAAACCCAGGCGCGCAGGCCGCTGGCGTTCAGATCGCCGGTTTCGACCTTGGCGAAAATGCGCATGAAGTCGAACTGGCCGGCCGAACCCGACAGCATGACACCGAAATCGCGGTCCGGACGCTTGGTGCGCAGGTTGACGGTGCCGCCGACCGCCGAGGCGGTCGGGCTGTCGACGTCGGTCGTGCCGAGGTTGACGTTGACCTGCTCGATCAGTTCGGGGTCGATCTGCTGGTTCGAATAGATCGCGTAGTTGCCCGAATCGTTCAGCTGGATGCCGTCGAAGGTCAGGCTGATGCGGTCGGCCGAGAAGCCGCGGATGTTGAGCGTACCGCCCGACGAACCGTAGGCATCGTTGTTCTGGAAGCTGACGCCAGGGATCTGGTTGATCGTGTCGAGGATCGTCTGGCCCGGGTTCTGGCGCTCGATGTTCTCCGAGGTCAGCACGGCCTTGGCCTTCGAGGTGTCGGGAGCAGAAATCCCGCCAACCTGCTGGACCCCGGTGCGGGTGCCGGTGACGATGATTTCCTTTTCGAACTCGATCGAGCCGGTCGACTGGGCGAAAGCGGGCGCGCTCAGCGCGGCAACGCCGATGGCGAGGCTGCTGGCGGCAGTGGTCAGAACGTTGAGACGCATGGCGAGAGCTTTCCCTGTTGTGGCGAAACTTGCGAAAACACACGAAGTGGCCGCCGGACGAATCGCCCGTGGCGCTGGCTGCGCACGCTAATAGCGGGGCAGCGCCGCACACTAAACAGCCCTGTGTGACAAGACTGTGACTAGTCCGGCCCTGTTTGGCAGCCGGTCGCCTGTCTACGAAACATTATTTCCTTTGAGGGGCGATTCGAGAACAATCATGCCTCAGGCGCATTGATTCCACTCTCGCCCCCGACCATTTGTATCGAGGTACCGGTTCGATTCTTGCTGCACTGCGGCAAATGTGCAACGCTTGGCGCTGGAAGGGGATCAAATGGGCGCGCAGCATCACGGACACCGCCATGGGCACCATGGCCACGCCCACCCGGGGGGCGGTGCAAGCCACCACCACCATGATCACTTGACGGGTGGCCAGCCGGTCGCCGGCTCGGGCCGGGCCTTTGCGCTGGCAGTGGGGCTGAATATCAGCTTCGTGATTGCCGAAGTAGCCGCCGGACTGTGGAGCGGCTCCATGGCCTTGCTGGCCGATGCGGGGCACAACCTTTCGGACGTGCTGGCGCTGTCCCTGGCCTGGGGCGCCAGCATCCTGGCCGCGCGGCCGGCCCGCGATGGCTATACCTACGGCTTCAAGAGCTCCTCGATCCTGGCGGCAATTGCCAATGCCGCGCTGCTGTGGGTCGCGCTCGGCGCGATCCTGGTCGAGACGATCCGCCGCTTCTTCCACCCCGAACCAGTCCAGGGCGGAGTGATGATGGCGGTGGCCGCGATGGGCATCGCGATCAATGGCATCTCTGCCGCGCTCTTTGCCAGGGGCAGCAAGCAGGACCTGAACCTGCGCGCGGCCTTCCTCCATCTGCTGGCCGATGCGGCGGTTTCGGCCGGGGTGGTCGTGGCCGGTGCAGCGATCTGGCTGACTGGCGAAAGCCTGATCGATCCTGCGACCAGCCTGCTCATCACGCTGGCGATCGGCTGGGGGAGCTGGGGACTGCTGCGCGATGCGATGCGTCTGGGGCTTCTGGCTGTGCCACGCGGGATCGACGCAGCGGCGGTGCGGACCTGGCTGACCGAACAGCCGGGGGTGAGTTCGGTTCACGATCTGCACATCTGGCCGATGAGCACCACCGAGACCGCGCTGACCGTCCATCTTGAAATGCCCGGCGGCCATCCCGGCGATCCCGCCTTGCATGGCCTAGCCGAAGAGCTTGCCAGCCGCTTCGGGATCGATCATGCCACGATCCAGATCGAACTGGGGTCGCAACGCTGCCGCTTTGCCGGCGGGGCGAAGCATCCCTGAAACAAAGGAACAAGCGATGCGCTTTACTCCCTGGCTTGGCGGAATCGTGGCTGTGGCACTGGCTTCAGCCGCCGCCGCGCAAGAAGATCCCAAGGCGCTGTTCCAGGCGCGCTACGATGCCTTCCGCGGCGCCATGGCCGCACAGGACCAGGCCGCGGTGAGTGCGATCCTCGCGCCGGGCTACACCATGACCGATATCCAGGGCGAAGTGCGCGATGCCTCTGCCGTTTCCACCCTGATGCAGCGCATGCCGGGTGGCATTGGCCGCAATGCGGTGACGACCGTGCTCGAAGCCACTGTCACCGGCGATACCGCTGCCGTGAAGCAGCAACTGGCCGCCAAGACCACCCGCCCCGGCCCGGACGGCAACGACATGGCGCTGGAGTTCGAGGTCGTTTCCAACGACACCTGGGTCAAGAGCGGCGAAGTCTGGCTGCTCAAGTCGAGCGTGCAGAAGGACCTTACCGTCAAGCGCGACGGCGAGGTCTTCTTCAAGCAGTCAAACTAGGGACGCTGACCGACAGAGGTCTCTGCCGGACAGGCGGCTTCAGGCCGCCTGTTCCTTGGCCTTGAGTACGCGGACCGGTTCCTTGCGGCCGTCGACCACGTCCTTGTCCACCACCACCTCGGCGATCTCGTTCTCGCTGGGAATGTCGAACATGGTGTCGAGCAGCAGGCCCTCGACAATCGAGCGCAGGCCGCGCGCACCGGTCTTGCGCTCAATCGCGCGCTTGGCGATCGCTTCCAGCGCCTCTTCGGTGAAGGTCAGGGTCACGTCTTCCAGCTCGAACAGCTTGGAATACTGCTTGATGAGCGCATTCTTGGGCTCGCGCAGGATCTTGACGAGCGCCTCGACATCGAGGTCTTCCAGCGTCGCAATCACCGGCAGTCGGCCGACGAATTCCGGGATCAACCCGAACTTGAGCAAATCCTCGGGCTCCGCCTTTTGCAGCAGTTCGCCCACCTTGCGCTTGTCGGGATCGGCCACATGGGCACCGAAACCGATCGAGCGCTTCTGCAGGCGATCAGCGATGATCTTTTCGAGGCCTGCGAAGGCCCCGCCGCAGATGAACAGGATGTTGGTGGTGTCGACCTGCAAGAACTCCTGCTGCGGATGCTTGCGCCCGCCCTGCGGCGGTACCGAAGCGGTGGTCCCTTCCATCAGCTTGAGCAGCGCCTGCTGCACACCTTCACCCGAGACGTCGCGCGTGATCGAGGGATTTTCGGCCTTGCGGCTGATCTTGTCGATTTCGTCGATATAGACGATCCCGTGCTGCGCCTTCTCGACGTTGTAGTCGCTGGCCTGGAGCAGCTTGAGGATGATGTTCTCGACATCCTCGCCCACATAACCGGCTTCGGTCAGCGTCGTGGCATCGGCCATGGTGAAGGGTACATCGAAGGTCTTGGCCAGGGTCTGGGCCAGCAGGGTCTTGCCTGAACCGGTCGGCCCGACCAGCAGGATGTTCGATTTCTGCAATTCGACATCGCCACCCTTGCCGCTGTGCTTCAGCCGCTTGTAGTGGTTGTGGACCGCCACCGAGAGCACGCGCTTGGCGCGGTCCTGGCCGATCACGTAATCGTTCAGCGTCTCGAAGATGTCCTTCGGGCTAGGAACGCCGCCATCCTTCTTGCCGGCAATCCCGGCCTTGGTTTCCTCGCGGATGATGTCGTTGCACAGCTCGACGCATTCATCGCAGATGAACACGGTGGGGCCGGCAATGAGCTTGCGCACCTCGTGCTGCGACTTCCCGCAGAAGCTGCAGTAGAGAGTGCTCTTGGCGTCCGATCCGCTCAGTTTGGTCATGCTTTCGTCCAATAACCCAGCAAATGCCGGGGATTCGCCGGGACTGTAACCCGGCTGCAACAATATTCAATCCTGCCACATCGCACGGGGCACCTTGCCCGAGACTGAAGCGGCAGGGTTAGCAAGGCCTTTGCAGCTTACTCCGGCGAGCCGCCGGAGCCGCTGGCATCGCTGTCGATGGCGGGACGGCTTTCGAAAACCTTGTCAACCAGGCCAAACGCCTGCGCTTCGCCGGCATCGAGCCAGGTGTCGCGATCCAGCGCGGTCTCGATCTCTTCCAGCGACTTGCCGGTGTACTTCACATAGCATTCGTTAAGCCGCTTGCGCAGGCGCAGGATTTCGCGGGCCTGGATCTCGATGTCGGTAGCCATGCCGCGCGCGCCGCCCGACGGCTGGTGGATCATCACCCGGGCGTTCGGCAGGGCAATGCGCATGCCCGGCTCGCCGGCGGCCAGCAGAAACGAACCCATCGAGCAGGCCTGGCCGATGCACACAGTGGACACCCTCGGGCGAATATATTGCATGGTGTCATGGATCGCGAGGCCGGCCGTGACCACACCGCCGGGCGAATTGATGTACATCGAGATATCCTTGCTGGGATTCTCGCTTTCCAGGAACAGCAACTGGGCCACGATCACCGAGGCCATGTGATCCTCGACCTCGCCGGTCAAGAAGATGATGCGTTCGCGCAGCAGGCGCGAGTAGATGTCGAAGCTGCGTTCACCGCGGCTGGATTGCTCGACCACGACGGGGATCAGCGCGCCGGTGACGGGATCGATGTTGAACTTGCCCTGGGCGCCGGGCTGATTGAACAGGTCGAGCATGGGATTCCTCTTGCGGTTGGTCCGCCTATGTCGGCTTAGCCGCCGCGATGTTCAAGGGCGTTAACCGTTGATGTTTGATCGGCACCGTTCATAAGAGCGGGCAATTGCCGTGCCGGAGACTTGCCCATGCCTCGCTTGCTGCCCACGCTGCTGTCGCTTTCGCTGGCTCTGGTCGCTTCGCCGACGCTGGCCCAGGCCAAGCCGGTGACCCCGGCCGACCGGGCAGGGGAAGCACGCGAGCACCTGAAGGCAATCGCCCGCCTCGACGATGCGCCTGGTGGCCCACAGATCAACGCCGTGATCGTGTTCAATCCAGCTGCCGCTAAGGAGGCCGAGGGCCTTGCCGGGACTGGCCCGCTCGATGGGCGCACCGTGCTGGTCAAGGACAACGTCGAAACCCGCGAATGGCCGACCACGGCCGGATCGCTGGCGCTGAAGGACAACCGGACCGGACGGGATGCTCCGCTGATCGCCCGGATGCGCGCGGCCGGCGGCGTGGTGCTGGGCAAGACCAACCTGTCCGAATGGGCCAACATCCGCCATTCCGACAGCACTTCGGGGTGGAGCGCCATCGGCGGACTGACCAGGAACCCCCACGCGCTCGATCGCAATGCTTGCGGCTCCTCATCAGGCAGCGGCGCGGCGATTGCGGCGGGCATGGCCTGGGCGGCAATCGGCACCGAAACCGATGGCTCGATCACCTGCCCGGCGGCGGTCAACGGGATTGTCGGCTTCAAGCCCACTGTCGGGCTGGTCAGCCGCACCCATGTGGTGCCGATCAGCGCCAGCCAGGACACGGCCGGACCGATGACCCGCACCGTGGCCGATGCCGCCTTGCTGCTCGGGGCGATCGCGGGCAGCGACCCGGCCGACGCCGCGACGGCCGAGGCCGATGCCCGCAAGGTCGATTACACGCGCAGCCTGGCCACGGCCTCGCTCAAGGGGGTCCGGATCGGTGTGCTGCGCAACGCCGTTGGCAATCACGACGGCGTCAAGCGCGTGTTCGAGGCCGCACTGACCGACCTCAAGGCCGCGGGGGCCGAGCTGGTGGAGATCGAGTTCCAGCCCGATGGGGCGATGTACCGCGATGAAGGCTATGTCCTGCGTTACGAGCTGCGCCGCGATCTCAACGCCTATCTCGCCACTCTGCCGGGCCAGGGCCTGCCCAAGTCACTGGGCGAGGTGATCGCCTTCAACCAGGCCAATGCCGACAAGGAGCTGCGCTGGTTCGGCCAGGACATCTTCATTGCCGCCAACCAGCTGACTGACCAGTCCGCCCACGCCAAGGCTCGGGCCAACTCGCTGCGCCTGGCCGGGAAAGAGGGGATAGACAAGCTGCTGGCCGACCATCGCGTCAGCCTGCTGGTGGCCCCGACCGCCGGACCAGCCTGGACCACCGACCTGGTCAGCGGCGACCGGTTCCTGAACATCGGCATGGGCAGCCTCGCGGCGATAGCCGGCTATCCGCATCTGACCGTGCCGATGGGGGCCGTCGAAGGCTTGCCGGTGGGTCTCTCGCTGATGGGGGCAAAGTGGCAGGATGAGGCCGTGCTGCAGGCGGGCGCCGCCTATGAACGCGCCCGCACCGCCCCCCTCCCCCAGCCGCGCTTCAGGCGTTGGGGCGAGTAACACCGTAACAGGCTGTCGTACCGGACCGGTCAAACCATTGCGCGGCCTTGCCAATTGGGGCAGATACGCGGCGTGAAACACAAACGGTCAGAGGCAACACGAGCGCGGATCATTGCCGCCTCGCGCCAGCTCTTTCTTGAGAACGGCTTCGACGCGACCTCGGTTGCGGAGATCTGCCGGGTTTCGGGCGTGTCGAACGGGGCGCTGTTCCACCAGTTCCCGGTCAAGGAAGACATTGCCTTTGCGGTCTATACCGAGGTCCGGGCCGAGTTCTGGGACCAGGTGATCAGCGCCATGACCGCGGCCGATGAACCATTGGACGGGATCGAAGCGGCCGTCCGGGCTGCACTGGAGTTTCAGCAGGCCGAACCAGGCGGTGCAGCCTTCATGTTCGACGTTTCCGGATCGAAATGGATCGAGCGCTACGCCAACAAAGCGCAGCCGCTGCACGATGCGGTGAGCGCTCGCGGGCTGGAATGGTCGCTCCCGCATGTTGCGGCCGGACGGCTGCCGCAGGTTCTGCCCGATGTGTTCATTGCCCTGGCTTCGGGCGCGCCGCAGTGGATCGCGCGGATGAGCCGGATCGGAATGACCGATGCAAGTCTGGACCTGATCGCCGCAGAACTACCCCGTTACGTTCGCCGCGCCTTTACGCCCTGACGGGTGAAAACGGAAACGGGGCGGTCGCCGGTGTGGCGCCGCCCCGCTGCGTCAGGACCTGAGGCCCCGGATTACTTCTTGGCCGCAGCCTTCTTGGCAGCCGGCTTTTTCTCGGCCTTTTCGGCCTTCGGCGCGGCTTCCGCCTTGGCCGGCTTCTCAGCCTTGGCCTTGGCAGCCTTGGCGGGCTTTTCCTCGGCGGCGGCCTCTTCCTTCTTGACCGCCTTCTTGGCCGGAGCCTTCTTGGCCGGCTTTTCGGCCGGAGCGGCAGTTTCCTCGGCTTCGATCGCCGCCTGCAGTTCCTCGCGGGTTACCGTCCGCTCGGTCACTTCAGCCTTGTCGAACAGGAAGTCGACCACCTTGTCCTCGAACAGCGGGGCGCGCAGCTGGGCGGCAGCCAGCGGATCCTGGCTGATGAACTCGGCAAAGCGCTGGCGGTCTTCCGGGCGATACTGCTGCGCGGCCTGGGCCACGAGCATCTGCATTTCCTGGCCCGACACCTCGACGCCGTTGGCCTGGCCGATTTCCGACAGCAACAGGCCCAGACGGACGCGGCGCACGGCGATCGTGCGATAGTCTTCCTTCTCGGCCTCAATCTCGGCCATGGCGGCAGCGGGATCGGGTTCATTCTGGGCTTCCTGCTGCAGCTGGGCCCAGATCTGGCTGAATTCGGCCTCGACCATGCTCGGCGGCACGTCAAAGTCATGGCCGGCGGCCAGCTGGTCGAGCAGCGCGCGCTTCATCTGGGTGCGGGTCAGCCCGGCCAGTTCCTGTTCGATCTGGCCGCGCAGCAGGCCCTTGAGCTGGTCCAGGCTTTCGAGGCCCAGGTTCTTGGCGAATTCGTCGTCGATCTTGGTTTCGCCCGGCACCTTCACGGCCTTGACGGTCACATCGAAGGTGGCGACCTTGCCCTTCAGGTTTTCGGCCGGATAGTCTTCCGGGAAGGTTACGGTGATGGTCTTTTCATCGCCAACCTTCACGCCGACAAGCTGCTCTTCGAAGCCCGGGATAAAGCGGCCCGAACCGATTTCCAACGCGGCGTCCTCGGCCTTGCCACCGTCGAACTCGACACCGTCAAGCTTGCCGACAAAGTCGATGATCAGCTGATCGCCGGTTTCGGCCTTCCTGCCCTTCTTGGCATCGGTGAAGCTCTTGGCCCCCGAAGCCAGGCGAGACACCTGCTCGTCAACTTCGGCTTCGGCCACTTCGACCACCAGCTTTTCGAGCGTAAGCCCGTCGAACGAGGGAACGGCGATGGTCGGCAGGACTTCGACCGAAACGGCCAGTTCGGCATCCTTGCCTTCGTCATAGCCTTCGCCCAGCGCGACCTGAGGCTGCATGGCGGGGCGCAGCTGGTGCTTGGCCAGCAGCGTGTCCATCGCTTCGCGCACGGCGGTGTTCAGGGCTTCCTGGTGCAGGGCCGGGCCGTGCATCTTCTTGACCAGGTTGGCCGGCACCTTGCCGGGGCGGAAGCCGGGCATGCGCACCTGGGGGGCAATCTTGGCCACTTCGCCTTCGATCCGCGCGGCAATGTCCTTCGCCGGGATCGTCACCGTGTAGGCGCGCTTCAAACCTTCGTTGCTGGTCTCGACAATCTGCATGACAATAGAAGCCTTCTCACTCAAACCGGCTATCGGCACATCGGCTAGCGGGGCTGGCGCCGGGCGGATTGGTGCGGGCGAAGGGACTCGAACCCCCACATCTTGCGATACTGGTACCTAAAACCAGCGCGTCTACCAATTCCGCCACGCCCGCTTGCCGACGAAGCCGATTCAGGATCGCCTAAATCAAGCGGTGGCCCTTAGTGGCCCCCGCGGCAAAGGGCAAGCGCGCTAGCCGCCGAAAAAGCCAAGCAGACGCGCCATCAGGCCTTGCTGTGCCGCAACGGGCTTCACCACGGCCACCGGCACCGGGCAATCGAGGCACAGCGCCTGGGCGCCGCGCGCCTCGAACAGGCGGGCCAGATCGTTCACCACCCGGTCGATTCCCGCCTGCTGGCGCGCTGCAACCAGGCCGGTCAGATCCATGCCGGTGGCCGGGGCATCGGCATCTTCAGTGCCGCGCAACTGCTCGATCAGCGAGGCATAGGGATCCTCGTCCTGACCATAGAACGATGGGTACCACTCATCGCCCAGCTTGGCGCGCTGCGCGGCATCGGCCAGCGCCTCGTTGAGACCGCCGAACGCGTCGACCAGCCCCTTCTGCCGGGCGGTGCCGCCATCCCAGGCGCGCCCTTCGGCATAGGTTTCCACTTCGGCCGGGCTGCGCTTGCGCGATTGGGCGACCAGACCGACGAAGCGGCCATAGTTCTGCTCGATATTGGCCTGGATCATCGCCTTCACTTCCGGCGTCAGCCCGGTGAGGAGGTCAGGCTGGCCTGACAGCGGGGTGGAGCGCACCCCATCGGCCTTCACGCCGTAATCGGCCAAGGCCCGCTCGAACGTGGGGATCATGGCAAAGATCCCGATCGAACCGGTGATCGTGCCGGGTTCGGCAAAGATCCGGTCCGCCGGGGTCGACACCCAATAGCCGCCGCTGGCCGCCAGGTTGGCCATCGAGACCACCACCGGACGCGGACCACTGTCCTTGGTGCCGGCCTTGAAGCGGTTCAGCGCGGTGCGGATCTCCTCCGACCCCATCACCGAACCGCCGGGCGAATCGACCCGCAGCACCAGAGCCTTCGCGCCATCGGCATTGGCCTGGTCGATCAGCTTGGCAATCCGGGTACCACCGGCCGTGCCGGGGCCCGCCTTGCCATCAACGATCTCGCCCGCGACGTTGACGACGGCAATCGCCGCCCCATCGGCATCTTCGGGATGCGCCGCCAGCAGGGCAGCCGGCTTGGTATGGGCAAAGCCCAACGGCGAATCGTCAAGCGGATCGGGGCCGACCAGCGCCCGCAGGCGGGCATGGAAATCGGCCTGGGTCCCCAGCTTGTCGACCAGCCCGGCGGCCAGCGCAGCCTTCGCCGCGTCGCCCTGGCTCGCCTGGAGCCAGCCCACCGGATCGGTCGTGACACGGGCCAGATCGGCCTTGGGCCGCGCGGCCTTCACGTGCGCCTGCCAGTCTTCCCAGACTGCCGAAACCAGCGCGCCCCGCGCCTCCTTCGAGGCGGGCGAGGCCTGGTTCTGGACATAGGGTTCAACGAAATCCTTGTAGGTGCCAACCTTGAAGACATGCGGGGTCACCTTGAACCGGGCCAGCGCATCGCCGTAGTAGAGCCGCATCCCGCCCGGCCCCATCACGAAGGCCCCGCCCAGCGGATCGACCCAGACCTCGCTGGCATGGGCCGCCAGCAGCAGGCCATCGTCGGCATAGGCATGGGCGAAGGCCACCACCGGCTTGTTCGCCTTGCGCACCTTGTCGATCGCCGCGCCGACATCCTGCAGCGTCACCTGCCCGCCGCCCATGAAGCGCGACAGATCGAGCGCGACCGCCTTGATCCGCTCATCCTCGGCTGCCGCCTCCAGCGTGCGGATCACGTCCCGCGCGCGGTGCTCCTTGACCGGGGCGTCACCCGCCACGAGCAGTTCGAACGGATCGACCTTGGCCGGTTCCTCGACCACAGTGCCGTCCAGCTTCAGCAGTAGCGCCCCGTCGCGGACCTGCCCCGGCGAAGGCCGTGCGGTCAGGGCGGCGTAAAGCGCCATGAAGAACAGCAGCATGAACAACAGCACCAGGCCATCCTTGATGCCGACCAGCAGGGCCCAGACTTTGCGCGCGAAGATCATCCAGCGGAATCCCGTGATTATACCCAGTCCGGCGATAGGAACATCACCCGGCAAAAGCGAGTCCGCCTTCGATCAAGGACCGATGGCAACCGTCCAGCGCTTGCCACCCGGCGCCAAGCCAGCTAGGGGACTGGCTTCAATGACATCGCCAGAACCAACCGCCGCGGGCCGCTATCCAGCCGGTTCCGCCGCCTTCCCGCACCGCGACCTGACGGGGCTGGCCGGCCTTGCCCCGTGGGAGATCCTGTTCCTGCTCGATGAGGCGGAACAATGGGTCGATCTGAACCGCCAGCCGCACAAGCGCGATGACCGGCTGGCCGGGCTGACGATCATCAACGCCTTCTTCGAGAACAGCACCCGCACGCTGTTGTCCTTCGAGATCGCGGGCAAGCGGCTAGGGGCCGATGTGGTCAACATGCACGCTGCCCAATCGAGCGTGAAGAAGGGCGAAACGCTGATCGACACAGCGATGACGCTGAACGCGATGCGCGCCGATGCCATCGTGATCCGCCATGCCAGTTCGGGCGCAGTGCGGCTGATCGCCGACAAGGTGGACTGCCCGGTCCTCAACGCCGGGGACGGCCAGCACGAACACCCCACACAAGGGTTACTCGACGCGCTGACTATCCGCCGGGCGAAGGGTGATTTCGGCAAGCTGACCGTGACCATCTGCGGCGACATCCTGCATAGCCGGGTGGCCCGGTCGAATATCCATTGCCTGACTACCCTCGGCGCCGATGTGCGGGTCTGTGCCCCACCCGCGCTTATGCCGAGCGGGATCGAAGCGATGAAGGTTACCCCGTTCCACGATTTCGACGCCGCACTGGACCGGGCCGACGTGGTCATGATGCTGCGGCTGCAGCAGGAACGGATGAGCGGTCAGTTCATCCCGTCCCCCCGCGAATACCGCCACCTCTACGGGCTGACGCTGGAACGGCTGGCCAGGGCCAAGCCGGACGCCCTGGTGATGCACCCCGGCCCGATGAACCGCGGGATCGAGATCGACAGCACCGTGGCGGACCTCGCCGGGCGTTCGGCCATCACCACCCAGGTCGAAATGGGCGTGGCCATCCGCATGGCCTGTCTCGACGTGCTGACCCGCCGGGCGCGCGGTGTGGAGGGCTGGGCATGAGCACCCCCTCTCCCACCACCATTACCAATGGCCGCCTTGTCCTGCCGCACGGGGAGCCAGCGAAGGGCGCGCTGCGCTGTGCTGATGGCAAGATCACCGCGATCGGCGATGTCGTGCCCCAGGATGGCGACCGGGTGATCGACGCCAAGGGCGCGCTGATCGCCCCTGGCCTAGTCGACCTGGGCGTTTTCGCGATCGACAAGCCGGCCTTCCATTTCGGCGGGATCACCCGCGCCGCGCTGATGCCGGATCAGGGCGTAGTGCTCGACAAGCCTTCGGCGGTCCGCTTTGCCGCGCAATCGGGCAAGCCCGACCTGTGGGTCCACCCGCTGGCCGCCGCCACGAAAGGGCTGGATGGCGCGGACCTGGCCGAACTGGCGCTGATGCGCGATGCTGGTGCCCGGGCCGTGGCCACCGGGCGGCGCTGGATTGCCGACAGCGGCACCATGCACCGCCTGTTGTCCTATTGCGCCATGCTGGGGCTGGTGGTTGTCAGCCATGCCGAGGACGCCGGTCTGACCGGCGCTGCCGTGGCGACCGCTGGCGAAATGGCGACGCGGCTGGGCCTGCCATCCGCCCCGGCCGAGGCCGAGGCGCTGGCCGTGGCGCGCGATATTGCCCTGGCCGAACTGACTGGCGCCCGGTTGCATTTCCGCCAGGTGACGACCGGCAAGGCGCTTGACCTGATCCGCGCCGCCAAGGCCCGCGGGGTGGCGGTAACAGCCGGGGTCACGCCCGCCCATGCCCTGCTGTCCGACGTGGCAATCGGCGATTTCCGGACCTTTACGCGGCTGTCCCCACCCTTGCGCGCCGAGGCGGACCGCCGGGCCGTGCTGGCAGCACTGGCCGACGGGACGATCGACGTGATCGCATCGGGCCATGATCCGCGTGGGCCAGAGGACAAGCGCCTGCCCTTTGCCGATGCCGAACCGGGGATGGCCGGGGCCGAGACGCTATTGCCGCTGACCCTGGGTCTGGTCCGCGATGGCCTGATCGATACCGCTCGCGCCTTTGCCCTGCTGGCCGCCCATCCCGCCACCCTGCTGGGCGTTAACGCCGGGGTGCTGGCGGTCGGCGCGGAAGCCGATATCGCCCTGATCGACCCGGACAAGCCGTGGGTGGTCGATTCGGACAAGATGGCGGCCACTGCCGGCAATACGCCCTTCGACAAGCAGGGCGTCCAAGGCCGCGCCCTGGCCCTGTTCAAAGGCGGCGCACAGGTCGCCTGACAGCAAAGGCCCTGCTCCGCCAATGGCGCAGCAGGGCCCCTGATTTCCGATTCGCGACTGGCGCTTAGCGCTTGCGGGCCATTGCCGGTCCGGCCACGCCCGCCTTGGGCGCAGCAGGCTTGGGAGCCGCCGCCTTGGCCTGGGCCAGCATCGGCGCATTGGGCGCGCGGGTGCCGGGCACGCCGGTGCTGGTGGCATAGGCAAAGCAGGCCATGCCGCGCGCCTTGACCGTGCCGCACAGGCTGCGTGCGCCCTGGCTGCCGTTGAGGCCAGCCGCGGCGACGCGGTAATAGGTCTTGCCGCGCACCTGGGCCTTGGTGATCGTCATCCGGTACTTGCGCAGTTCCGGATTCTTCGCGGTGTAGATACCCCAGGCGCGGCGGGCGCCCTGCTCCGTAAAGAAGCTCGCCAGCTGGACGCGGTGCGTATCGGCGGCGATCGGCTTGCCGGCATGGGTCGGGGCAGCGGCCGGAGCAGCAGCCACCCGCACCCGGGCCGGAGCTGCCGCGCGGGGCTGGCGCACCGGCAGCGGCTGCACCACCGGGATCGAAACGAAATTCTGGGCAAAGCTCGCAGCCGCAGCCGGCTGCGCCACGGGCGCGGCTTCGACCGGGGCAGTAGCGGCGACTGCGACCGACTCGACCGGCTTGGCCCCGACCGGAGCATAGCTGGCCAGCGCGGCGACCGGTTCGGCGGCCGGCAGTTCAGCAACCGGCTGGACCGGCGTAGCGGCAGCAACCTCTGGAACATCGCGAACCGAAGCGGATTCGACCGCTAGCTGTTCGGCGGCCGGGCTGGCGTTCAGAGCCAGCCGGGCCGGCTGACCCGGGTCGCTGCGCAACGGTGCCTTGATCAGCCCGGCGACGCGGACCTGGAAGTCTTCGGGGCGGGCCTGGGCGGCCCACTCGCTGATCCGGGCGTCCATCTGGTCGGCCGGAATGTCCTGGCTCATCATGATCCGCGCTTCGCGCCAGCGACCATCGAGCGCATAGGAATAGGCCAGGTTCTGGCGCAGCTTCGGCGTGTTTTCGCCGCCGCGCAGAGCATCGGCTAGAATCGCGCTGCCACGGGTCGGCTCGCCAGCCAGCGCCAGGGCCAGGCCCAGGTCAGCCACCGGGATCGCATCGCGCCAATCATCAAGGATCGCCACCGCATCGCGGTTACGGCCCGCGCCGATATAGGCCAGCGACAGGCCCAGCGCGGTCCGCGAACTGGTATCGCCCAGCTTCATGGCATCGTCGAAAGTGGTCGCGGCCGAAGCGAAACGCCCCGCCTTGAGATAGGCATGGGCCAGCAGCGCCCGATAGGCCGGTTCGCGCGGGCTGGCCGCCACGACCGATTCAGCAAGGCTGATCGCCTTGTCGACCTGGCCCTTGGCCAGTGCGGCCTGGGCGGCAGCGGCGGTCTTGTCCGGAGTCGGCCGGGCAACGACCTGGTCGGAGAAACCCGATCCAGCCACGATTGCCAGCGCAATTGCCCCGGTCAGGCCCAGCGATAGAAGCTTGGTGCGGTTGGTCTTGGCGGTCATCGGGAATCTCCCTTTTCGCTAAAGCTGGCTGTCGGCCCGCGCGAGCTGCGCGGCGAGATCGGTTACGTCAGGCAATTCATCGAGCAGGCGATCGAGTGCTTCGGTTACCAGCTGCTGCGCGCTGCGATTGCGGATGGCGCAAGCGAGGCGCAGCTTGAGGTGGCGATCGGCGTCGACCCGCAGGGTGAAGGCCGCGCGGCGTCCGCTGGCGAGTGCCGAGCGACGCTTGGTCCCGGTCCGCTCAGCGGCAACGGCCAGCGGCTTCGACTTGGACTGGATCTGGGTTTCGGTTTGGGCCTGGGGGCGAACCTTTTCGCGGACGATCGCCGCGACTTCGGCCTGCTGGCGAACCACCTCGGGAAGCTCGGCGGCGGCTGGGACCAGCGCCTCTGGCATGATCGGCACAACCTGACCCGCAGGCAGAGCAGCGGGTTCGGCACTGTGCTGCTGATGGTGAACCGCGCCAGGCACGACCGAATCGTGATCCTCGCCCATGTCGTTCCAGCCAAGGTCGTCCGACCAGCTCATGTCCTGGATCTGGCGGGCCAGCGCATCGGGCGCGACTGCGCCAAGCTGCGGGCGCATCGCCGGGCGGGCCGCACCCTTGCGGGCGAGCAGCGACGGCGAAAGCGAGGCCAGTGGTTTTGCTTCGGTCATATGCCCCCCGCTCCCAGTCCTCAGGAACCGGCCACGCGGCGGCCAAAGCCACCGGCGGGGCGTCCGGCGCCGGGCAGCATCGAAACGGTGCTGGGCGCGGCGAAGACAGTGCGGCGGAAGTTCTTTTCGAGCCGGTCGGAGATGTAGCTCCACAGCGCGACCACTTCCTGGGCCGAACGACCGTTGGGCTCGACTTCCATCACGGTGCGGCCGTCGATCATCGAGGCGGCAAAGTCGGTGCGGTGATGCAGGGTGACCGGGGCGACCGTGCCATGCTGCGACAGCGCGACAGCGGCTTCCGAAGTGATCTTGGCCTTGGGGGTGGCGGCATTGACCACGAAGATCAGGGGCTTGCCCGCGCGTTCGCACAGATCGACCGTGGCCCCGACGGCACGCAGGTCATGCGGGCTGGGGCGGGTCGGCACGACGATCAGCTCAGCGACCGAGATCACCGACTGGATCGCCATGGTAATCGCCGGCGGCGTGTCGATCACGGCCAGCTTGAAACCCTGCTGGCGCAGCACGGCAAGATCGCTCGCCAGGCGAGCGACCGTGGTCTGGGCGAAAGCGGGGTAATCGTCCTCGCGCTCGTTCCACCAGTCCGCCAGCGAACCTTGCGGATCGATGTCGATAAGCACGACCGGGCCAGCGCCGGCGCGCTGGGCCTGAACGGCGAGGTGCCCCGACAAGGTCGTCTTGCCCGAGCCGCCCTTCTGCGATGCCAATGCCAATACGCGCAAAGCCAATACCCCCTGCATTCGTTAAAAGCCGATGAGACTTGGCCCGGGGGATCGCAGAACGTTCCTAATTATTGGTTAACGGCTGGACCGCGACAACGGCGCGATCAGCGGGTTTGGCAGCATAAACCCTTTGCTAATGACTGCTTTACTATGTCACTTAAGCAATCAGGCCCGCAGCCTTTGACGAAACGGAGCAGGGAAAGCCGGATCGTCGTTTAAAGTGCTGTGACCGGAGGGACATAAGTGATGGACCGCAAGCTTTTTTTGCTGATCGCGGCCGGCGTGGTCGGTTTCACGCTGACCAGCCCGCTCCGGGCCGATACCAAGGCCGGGATCGATGCCTGGAGCCGGGGTGATTTCGCCGCCGCCACGCGCATCTGGCAGGGCGAGGCCGCCCGCGGCGATGCCGATGCCATGTTCAACCTTGGCCAGGCTTACAAGCTGGGCAAGGGCATCAAGCAGGACCCGGCCAAGGCGGAAGAACTCTTCGGGCGTGCCGCGGCGCAAGGGCATCTGCAGGCGGGTGACAATTATGGCCTGATGCTGTTCCAGCGGGGTCAGCGGACCCAGGCCCTGCCCTTCATCCGCGCCGCTGCCGATCGCGGCGAACCGCGCGCCCAGTACCTGCTGGGGATCGGGCACTTCAACGGCGATATCGTGGCCAAGGACTGGGTGCGGGCCTATGCGCTCGTCAGCCTGGCCCAGCAGGCCGGGCTGGAACCGGCAGTCGCCGCGCTTGGCCAGATGGACATGCATGTGCCGATGGCCCAGCGTCAGCAGGCGATCGCGCTCGCCGCCGAATTGCGCAGCCAGGCCGACGCAACCCGCGCGCGACAACTGGCCGCCGCTGACCTCGGCGCAACGGTGCCCAGCGGACCGCCCCCGGTAACGACGATGGCCATGCGCGGGCCAACCCCGACCGAAGCAAGTGCGGCGGCTGGCGCGGCGGAAAGTCCGGCCAGCGCCGGGGCCGACTACGCCCGCCCCGCCGCAACGCCTCGCCCGGTTACGGTGCGCAAGGGTCTGCCACCTGGCGTCACCGAACTGCCGCCGGCCCCGGCGCCGGTGGCGGCTGCCGCACCGATCGCCAAGCCCCGCCCTGCGCCTGCGGCTGTCCCGGCGGCCGCGACCGCCACTGCGGGTCAATGGCGGGTCCAGCTGGGCGCTTTCGGCGTAGCGGCCAATGCCGATGCGCTGTGGAACCGCCTGAAGGCGCGGCCCGAACTGGCCGGGAAGCCGCGCATCAATGTCAAGGCCGGTGCGGTGACCAAGCTGCAGGCCGGCGGCTTTGCCAGCGAGGCGGCGGCCCGGGCGGCCTGTGCCAGGCTGACGGCATCCGGGCAGACCTGCATCGCGGTCCGCAACTGAGATGACGATCCCGGCGGCGACCGACCGGATCGCCGCGCTGGACCTTGTCCGGGGTGCCGCCGTACTCGGCATTCTCGCGATTAACATTGCCTCGTTCGCCGGGAGCCCGACCGCCCCGCTGTCGCCGCGACTGTCGGGACCGGCCAGTCCAGCCGACGAACTGGCCTTCGTGATCGGGCTGGTGCTGTTCGAAGGCAAGATGCGGGGTCTGTTCACCCTGCTGTTCGGGGCCTCGCTGCTGCTGCTGGTCGACCGGCGTAACGCCACGGGCGAGGATGGCGCGCGCTGGCAGGCGCGGCGGCTCGGCTGGCTGCTGGTGATCGGCTATTGCCACCAGCTGTTCCTGTGGAGCGGCGATATCCTGATGGTCTATGCGCTGATTGCCCCGCTGGCCCTGGCCATGCGGCACCTGTCGGGCAAGGCGATGCTGACAGCGGCGCTGGTCCTGTTCACGCTGTGGCATGGCAGCCTGACCCTGATCGGGTGGAGCAGCTTCGCCGCTGCCGAGGCCGCCCACGCCGGTACCGCTACGCCCCAGCAACTGGCCGACCTGGCGCGCAGCGCAGCGGCTTCCTCCGGCCAGTTGACCCGCGATATCGCGGTGCTCCAGCTACCCTATGGCGAGATGCTGGCGGAACGGCTGGTGCAGACGCTCTACCAACCACTGCTCGTCACGCTCATCACCTTTGGCGAGACCTTGCCACTGATGCTGGTGGGCATGGCGCTCTATCGCAGCGGGTTGTTTTCGGGAACCTGGCTGCCGGCTAGGATCGGGCGAATGGGGCTGGCCGCACTGGCGATTGGGCTCCCGCTCGCGATGGCCCAGGCCTGGTGGGCCTGGAGCCGTGGCTTCCCGCCCGAAGCCATGTTCTTCCTGCTGGTCGGCGCGGCCGGACCACAGCACTTCGCGCTGACCCTGGCCTGGCTGGCACTGCTGGTCTGGGCTGCACCGCTGCTGGCCGGAACCTGGGCGGGCCAGCGGCTGACAGCGGCCGGACGGATGGCGCTCAGCAACTATCTGCTGACCTCGCTGGTGATGACCGGGATCTTCCACGGCTGGGGACTGGGCCTGATCGGCACGGTCGGCCCGGCCGAGCAATGGCTGTTCGTGATCCTGGGCTGGACGATCATGCTGGGCTGGAGCGCACCCTGGCTCGCCCGGTTCCGGCAGGGCCCGGGCGAATGGCTCTGGCGCAGCCTGACTGAACGGTGGCTCCTCCCGCTAAAGCAGTAGTTGCGATTGAGAACGATTCGCATTATACGCGAGTCGAACCCGTGAGGAGCCGCCGATGTATATCTGCGTCTGCAATGCCATCCGCGAATGCGAACTGCGCGATGCCGCGCGGCGTTGTCCGGGCGATCCCGACGCGGTTTACGAGGCGCTGGGCTGCCGCCCGCAATGCGGCCAATGCCTTGACGATGCAGCCGAATTGCTGATCGCCGAACGCACCCGCGCCAGCGCCGAAGGGCTTGCGCCCGCCTGAAGCGGGACCTGATGCGACTGCCTTGCAAGAGCATTCCCGGCTCTTGCGAATGAGTGGCAAAAACGGCTGAAATTCAACGAAAATTTGACTTGCCCCGGCGTGCTGCATCGCGGCATAAAGCGCGCAACAAGTGCATTCCAACCCCGGGGAGATCACGCCGTGAAGGGCGACAAGAAAGTCATCGAATACCTCAACAAGGTCCTGTTCAACGAGCTGACCGCCGTGAACCAGTACTGGCTGCATTACCGCATGCTCGACAACTGGGGGATCAAGAAGCTGGCCGCACACGAGCGCCACGAATCGATCGACGAGATGAAGCACGCTGACCAGGTGGCCGAACGCATCCTGTTCCTCGAAGGGCTGCCCAATTTCCAGAACATGGGCAAGCTGCGCATTGGTGAAAACGTCGAGGAAATCCTCAAGGCCGACCTCGCGCTCGAACACGATGCGATCCCCGATCTGCGCGAAGCCATCGTCCATTGCGAGGTCGTGCGCGATTTCGGCAGCCGCGACCTTTTCATGTCGATCCTGGCGAGCGAGGAAGAACACGTCGATTTCCTCGAAACCCAGTTCGAGATGATCGAGCGTATGGGGCTGCAGAACTACATCCAGCTCAACAGCGAGGCAGTGGGGAGCTAAGGCTCCCCCGCCCTGCCAGCCCTACTTCTTGGCGAAGGGGTTCTTGGGGCTGCGCAACATCAGCCGCACCGGCACGGCATCGAAGCCCAGTTCGCGGCGCAGGCCGTTGACCAGGTAACGCTGATAGCTGGTCGGCAACTCGTCCAGCCGGGTGCCGAACAGCACGAAACCGGGCGGGCGGGTCTTGGCCTGGGTGATGTAGCGCAGCTTGATCCGCTTGCCGCCAGGCGCGGGCGGCGGGTTCTTGGCCAGGGCATCGTCGAACCAGCGGTTCAGCGCCGAGGTTGGCACGCGCTTTGACCAGGCATCGCGCAGTTCGAAGGCGGCGCGCAGCAGATCGTCCAGCCCCTTGCCGGTGCGGGCCGAAACCGCCAGCAGCGGCAGGCCCTTTACCTGGGCCAGTCCTTCATCCAGCGCGGCGCGGATCCCGTTGAAAAGGGCGGAGGCATCCTCGGCCACGTCCCACTTGTTGATCGCGATCATCAGCGCCCGGCCTTCTTCCAGCACCATGCTGGCGATCTTCAGGTCCTGGTGCTCCAGCCCGCGCGTGGCATCGAGCAGCAGCACGACCACTTCGGCAAAGTCGATCGCGTGGCGGGCATCGGCCACGGCCAGCTTTTCGAGCTTGTCGGTAACCTGCGCCTTCTTGCGCATCCCGGCCGTGTCGATCAGCCGCACCGGCCGATCCTCCCCGGTCTTGGGATCGTGCCAGGTCCAGTCAATCGCGATCGAATCGCGGGTGATCCCGGCTTCCGGACCGGTCAGCAGGCGGTCCTCGTTGAGGAAGCGGTTGATCAGGGTGGACTTGCCCGCGTTCGGACGCCCGACGATGGCCAGCTTCAGCACAGCCTTGGGATCGTATTCCTCTTCGTCCTCAGCCGCCGCAGCAAGCTCGGCCTCGGCATCCATTTCCAGCTGCCGTTCGTTGAGGTGCGGCAGCAGTGCCTCGAACAGGTCGGCCATGCCCTGGCCGTGTTCGGCCGAGAGCGGCACCGGATCGCCGAAGCCCAGCGAGAACGCCTCGAACAGGCCATGATCGCCGGCCTTGCCTTCGGCCTTGTTGGCCACCAGCACCACCGGCACATCGCACTGGCGCAGGTGGCGGGCGATTTCCTCGTCCAGCGGGGTCAGCCCGGCGCGGGAGTCGATCACGAACAGGGCAACGTCGCCCCCGGCCAGCGCGGCCTCGGTCTGCTGGCGCATCCGTCCCGGCAGGCTGGCGGCATCCTCGTCCTCCCACCCGGCGGTATCGACGATGGTGAAATCGAGGCCGAGCAGATGGGCTTCGCCAAAGCGGCGGTCGCGCGTGACCCCCGGCTGATCGTCAACCAGGGCCAGCTTCTTGCCGACCAGCCGGTTCCACAGCGTGGACTTGCCCACATTGGGGCGCCCGATAATGATGACCTGGGGGAGTTTCACGCCGCACCCCTGACGCTTCCGGCAGGAATTTGCAAGGCGGGCAGCAGATCAGGGCAATTCCTTGCTGCGTTGTTAACCATATCTGACAGGCAGCTGCTAACCCTGATCACCCTACTCCGGCCGCATGATCGCAAACCGTCTGCTGCTGCCTCTTGCCCTGATGCTTGGCCTTACCGCCATGCCCGCCGGCGCGCGGGCGATCGATATCGACGATCGCGACGCAGGCGGGGCCGCCAGTGCCGACCTGCCGCCCTATCTGCAATGCGTACCCTATGCCCGGCAAGTGACGGGCATCCAGATCTATGGCGATGCCCATACCTGGTGGGGCCAGGCGGAAGGCCGCTATGCCCGTGGCTACAAGCCCAGGGTTGGCGCGGTGATGGCCTTCAAGCCCAACGGCAATTCGCAGCTTGGCCATGTCGCCGCGGTCAGCAAGGTCATCGATTCGCGCACGGTGCTGATTCGCCATGCCAACTGGTCGCCGATCAACGGCCGGCGCGGCCAGATCGAGGACAATGTCCGCGCGGTCGATGTCTCTCCGGACAATGACTGGAGCGCGGTGCGGGTCTGGTATGGCCCCAGCCAGGGCCTGGGCGCCACGCACTGGCCGCTGGCCGGGTTCATCTATCCGAAGAAGGCGCGCAAGAACGAGAGCCTTGCCCCGCGGGCCTCGCTGGCGCTTGCCGATGCCCCGGCCAGGGAAGCGCGCAGCAAGGGCCGCGCAACCAGCAGCAGCGCCGACGGCGACGATCCCATCGCCGCCATCATCAAGCGCGAACTCGCGATTTAGGCCTTCGCGACGGGCGGATTCTCGCCCAGATCCTCGAACCAGGCTTCGACCGGGCCGTTGAGCTTGATCGTCAGCGGCTGGCCGTTACGATCCATCGTCTTGCCGGCCTGGACCCGCACCCAGCCTTCGGAAATCGAGTATTCCTCGATATTGGTGCGGACCACGCCCTTGAAGCGGATGCCCACGCCGCGCATCAGCACGTCCTGATTGAAATAGGGGCTGCGCGGGCTGATCGCCAGGCGGTCGGGCGGCACGTCGGGGCCGGATTTGGTTTCCTCGGTCATGCCCAGAGCCTCTATCCCGCTTTCCCCGCTTGTCAATTCGCTGCGGCGCCTTTAAGGGCGCGCTTCCTGATGGAAGTGGGCGCGTAGCTCAGCGGTAGAGCACACCCTTCACACGGGTGGGGTCACAGGTTCAATCCCTGTCGCGCCCACCACTTCCCCCTCCCTTGATACCACGGCGTTTGCCGGGCATAGGCCTCGCACCATGCACGATATTCGCCTGATCCGGGACAATCCCGCCGCTTTCGATGCCGCCCTTGCCCGCCGGGGGCTGGAACCGGTTTCGGCCGAAGTGCTGAAGCTCGACGAGGGTCGGCGCAAGCTCGCCACTGCGGCGCAGGAGCTGCAGAGCCGCCGCAATGAAGCGTCGAAGGCCATCGGCGCGGCCATGGGCCGGGGGGACAAGGACGAGGCCGAGCGGCTCAAGGTCGAAGTGGCCGAAATCAAGCAGAGCCTGCCCGAAGCCGAAGAGGGCGAGCGGGAACTGGCGCGCCAGTTGACCGATTTGCTGGCGCGCATCCCCAACCTGCCGCTGGATAGTGTGCCCGAAGGTGAGGACGAGGCCGGCAATGTAGAGATCAGCCGCTGGGGTACGCCGCGTCAGTTCGGCTTTACCCCGCGCGAACATGCCGACCTTGGCCCGGTGCTGGGGCTGGACTTTGAAACCGGCGCACTGATTTCGGGTGCGCGCTTTACCTTTCTGCGCGGGCAGATGGCGCGGCTTCAGCGGGCGATCGGCCAGTTCATGCTTGATCACCAGACCAGCCAGCACGGTTATATCGAATGCAGCCCGCCGGTGCTGGTGCGCGACGAGGCCATGTACGGCACCGACAAGTTGCCGAAGTTCGCCGAGGATTCGTTCCGCACCACCGATGGTCGTTGGCTGATCCCGACGGCCGAGGTGAGCCTGACCAGCTCCGTGATGGACCAGATCATCGACGGCAACGCCCTGCCACTGCGTATGACTGCGCTGACGCTGTGCTTCCGCAGCGAAGCCGGCGCGGCGGGCAAGGATACCCGCGGCTTCATTCGCCAGCACCAGTTCGAGAAGTGCGAACTGGTGAGCGTGGTCCGCCCCGAAGACAGCGAGCTGGAGCACGAACGGATGACCGCCGCCGCGGAATCGATCCTGCAGGCGCTCGAACTGCCCTATCGCAAGATGCTGCTCTGCACCGGCGACATGGGCTTTGGTGCGCGCAAGACCTATGACCTTGAAGTATGGCTTCCCGGGCAGGATAGCTATCGCGAGATCAGCTCCTGCTCCAACTGCGGCGATTTCCAGGCGCGGCGGATGAACGCGCGCTATCGCCCCGCTGGCGATAAGACCAAGCCGGAATTCGTCCACACGCTGAACGGCTCCGGCCTCGCCGTCGGCCGCACGCTGGTGGCGGTGCTGGAGAATTACCAGCAGCAGGATGGCTCGGTCGAGATCCCGGCGGTGCTGCGTCCCTACATGGGCGGGATCGACCAGCTGGTGCCCCTCTGATGCGTATCCTGTTGACCAACGACGATGGCATCTTCGCCCCCGGCCTCACCGCGCTGGAGGCGATTGCCCGGCAGTTTTCCGACGATATCTGGATCTGCGCTCCGGCCGAGGAACAGTCGGGCGCGGGCCATTCGCTGACGCTGAGCCGCCCGGTGCGGCTGCGCCGGCATGACGAGCGGCGCTTTTCGGTATCCGGCACGCCGACCGACGCGGTGATGATGGCGCTGCGCAAGGTCATGCCTGCGCCGCCCGACCTGATCCTGTCCGGCGTCAATCGCGGCGCCAACCTGGGCGATGACGTGACCTATTCGGGCACGGTTTCCGCCGCCATCGAGGGCGCGCTGGCCGGGATCCGCTCGATCGCGCTGAGCCAGGTCTATGCCAGCGAAGGCATGGGTGATGCCGTGCCGTTCGGCGCGGCCGAAGCCTGGGGCGCCAAGGTCCTGGCCCCGCTGCTCGATGCGCCATTCGCACCGCGCACGCTGGTCAACGTCAACTTCCCCGCCCTGCCTGCGGAAGAGGTGCAGGGCATCCGCGTGGTCCGCCAGGGTTTCCACGACTATTCGCGCGGGACGATCGTGGAAGGCACCGATCCCCGGGGATACCGCTATTTCTGGTTTGGTCTCGATGGGATAGAACATACCCCCGGTCATGCGACCGATCTTGAGGCAATCCAGGATGGTTTTGTGTCGGTAACCCCTTTGCAGCTGGACCTGACCCACGAGGCGTCGCTCGCCGAGCTGGCGGGGCGGTTCGGCTGATGCGACGCGCCGGGCTTGCCCTGGCGCTGGCGGCGCTGGCCGCGGGGCCGCTGCTGGCCCAGCAGGACGATCCAAAGACTGCGACCGAATACACCGTCAAGTCCGGCGAGACGCTGGGCGGCATCGCCAACCGCACTGGCGTGCCGCGCCTGCTGATTATCGAGGCCAACGGGCTGAAGCCGCCCTATGCGATCCGAGCCGGGCAGAAGCTGGTGATCCCGCGCCGCCGCAGCCACACCGTGCAGGATGGCGAAACCGGACTGGGCCTGGCCTTCGACTATGACGTCCCCTGGTCCGCGATTGCCGCGGCCAACGGGCTTGATCCCAAGGCACCGCTGAAAACCGGGCAGAAGCTGGTGATCCCGACCATTGTCAAGGCGCCGCCCATCCCGGCACCAGCGGCAACCACGCCCGCGCCGGTCCCCAGCCCGGCCAGCACCGCCACCCCCGCGCCCGATCCCGGCCCCGCCCCCGGCGCGCCCAGGACCAGCGCCCAGCCGCCGGCAAGGTTCGCCTGGCCGGTGCGGGGCGAGATCCGCCGCGCTTTCGTGGCGCGGGGCGGAACCAAGGCCTTTCACGATGGAATCGATATTGCCGCCCCGCGCGGTACCGCCGCCCGCGCCGCAGCCGCCGGCACAGTGATCTATGCCGCGCAGGGGCCGAAGGAATATGGCCTGACCGTCATCATCCATCACGGCGGCCGCTGGACCACGACCTATTCCTTCCTCGACCGGATCACCGTGAAGGACGGGGACAAGGTCAAGGCCGGGGAACGCGTCGGGCTGGTCGGGCAGACGGGCCTCGCCACCTCGCCCCAGCTCCATTTCGAAGTGCGCCGCAACCGGGTGGCGCTCGATCCGGTCAAGTACCTGCCGAAGGTTCCGGCCGCCGACTGAAATCGCGGGGTGCAAATGCCCGCTTGACCCTGACATGATGTAAAGGTCCAAAAGGCCAGGCGTCATCGCAGGAGTCGATTGAAATGACGCAGTCTCACCAATGCCATGCGGATCATGCAGCACCTACCGTGACCGACCCGGTCTGCGGGATGACCGTCGATCCGGCAACCACGGCGCATCATGCCGAGCTTGACGGCCAGGTCTGGCATTTCTGCAGCGCCGGTTGCCGCACCAAGTTCGTGGCCGATCCGGCCCGCTACCTGGAGCCCCAGCCCACTGCCGAGGTTCCCGAAGGCGCCACCTGGACCTGCCCGATGCACCCGGAGATCCGTCAAGACCATCCGGGGCCTTGCCCGATCTGCGGAATGGCGCTGGAACCGGACCTGGTCACGGCGGACAGCGGCCCCAACGCCGAACTGGTCGACATGACCCGGCGGTTCTGGATTGCCCTGGCGTTGACCCTGCCGGTCTTCGTGCTGGAGATGGGCGGACATCTGTTTGCCGCCCTGCACCACCTGGTTCCTCCCAACATTTCGGGCCTGATCCAGTTCGCCCTCGCCACCCCTGTGGTCTTCTGGGCCGGCTGGCCGTTCTTCGAACGCGGCTGGGCCTCGCTGCGCACGCGCAACCTCAACATGTTCACCCTGATCGCAATGGGAACCGGGGTGGCCTGGTCCTACAGCGTGATCGCGGTCTTCGCGCCGCAGGTCTTCCCCCCGGCTTTCCGCGGCGGCACCGGCGATGTGGCAGTGTATTTCGAAGCGGCAGCGGTAATCACCGTGCTGGTCCTGCTGGGCCAGGTGCTGGAACTGCGCGCCCGCGAGCAGACTTCGGGCGCGATCAAGGCCTTGCTGGGCATGGCCCCCAAGACCGCGCGCCGCCTGCTGGCGGACGGGACGGACGAGGAAGTCGAGCTGGAACTGATCGCGGTCGGCGATCGGCTGCGCATTCGCCCGGGCGAAAAGGTGCCGGTCGACGGCACGGTCGAGCACGGCCATTCGAGCATCGACGAAGCCATGATCACCGGTGAAGCCATGCCGGTGGCCAAGGCGCAGGGCGATAGCCTGATCGGCGGCACGATCAACCAGACCGGAACGCTGGTGATGGTCGCCACGCAGGTGGGCCGCGACACGATGCTGGCGCGGATCGTCCAGATGGTGGCCGAGGCCCAGCGCTCGCGCGCGCCGATCCAGCGGATGGCCGACCAGGTGGCGGGCTGGTTCGTGCCCGCCGTGATCGCCATAGCCATCCTCGCCTTTGCCGCTTGGGCATTGTGGGGACCGGAACCGCGCATGGCGCATGGCCTGGTGGCGGCGGTCGCGGTGCTGATCATCGCCTGCCCCTGCGCGCTTGGGCTGGCGACGCCGATGTCGATCATGGTCGGCGTCGGGCGCGGGGCCGGGCAAGGCCTGCTGATCCGCAATGCCGAGGCGCTCGAGCGGCTTGAACGGGTCGACACGCTGGTGGTCGACAAGACCGGGACGCTGACCGAGGGGCGACCGGTAGTCACCGCCATCCTGCCCGGCCCGGGCTTTACCGAAGGGTCGCTGCTGCGCCTGGTCGCCTCGGTCGAGCGCGCGTCTGAGCATCCGCTGGCCCATGCCATCCTCGAGGCGGCAAAGGCCCGGTCGCTTGTCCTGGGCGAAGTGACGGACTTTGATTCCCCCACGGGCCGGGGCGCAATCGGCACTGTCGACGGACAGCGCGTCGCCATCGGCAATGCGCGCTTCCTGGCTGACCAGGGCATCGCCACCGAAGCCTTTGCCATGGCCGCCGAAGACCTGCGCCGCACCGGGGCCACGGCGATCTTCGTGGGGGTGGACCGCGCCCCGGCCGGGCTGCTCGCGATTGCCGACCCGATCAAGCCATCGACCCCGGCAGCGCTGGAAGCCCTGCGACGCGATGGCGTGCGGGTGGTCATGCTGACCGGCGACAATCGCACCACCGCTTCTGCCGTGGCGGAGCGGCTGGGCATCACGGAAGTGATCGCCGAAGTCCTGCCCGATGAAAAGGCGGCCGTCGTGGCACGGCTGCGCGGCGAAGGCCGGATTGTCGCCATGGCGGGCGACGGGGTGAACGATGCCCCGGCCCTGGCCGCCGCCGACGTGGGGATCGCAATGGGCACCGGATCGGACATCGCGATCGAAAGCGCCGGGGTGACGCTGCTGAAGGGCGATCTTGGCGGGATCGTGCGGGCGCGCCGGCTGAGCCGGGCCACCATGGCGAACATCCGCCAGAACCTGGTCTTCGCCTTCGTCTACAACGCGGCCGGTGTGCCGGTCGCGGCGGGACTGCTCTATCCGGTGTTTGGCCTGCTGCTTTCGCCCATGATCGCGGCGGCGGCCATGGCCCTGTCATCGGCCAGCGTGGTGGCCAATGCCCTCCGGCTCAATCGGGTGAAGCTATGAATATCGGCGCAGCATCAAAGGCCAGCGGCGTGTCCCAGCGGATGATCCGCCATTACGAGCAGATCGGCCTGATCCCCGGCGCACCACGGCGCGACAGCGGCTATCGCGATTATAGCGAGGCCGATGTCCACCGGCTGCGGTTCATCGCCAATGCCCGCGATCTGGGATTTGCGATCAGCGAGATCGGGACCCTGCTGGCGCTATGGTCGGACCAGAACCGGGCCAGCGGCGAGGTGCGCAGCCTTGCCCTGGCCCATGCCGAGGAGCTTGGGCGCAAGGCCCGGGCGCTGGAAGCCATGCGCCAGACCCTGCTGACGCTGGCGCAGCAATGCCACGGCGACGAGCGCCCCGACTGCCCGATCCTCCAGCGGCTGGAGGACTAGAGCGGCCTGAACGTGACCCTGAGCCCATCCTTGGGCTTGGGGATCGGCCAGGGCTGCCATTCCGGCTCGTAGCCCGGCGCGATCTCGATCTGGTAGCGGCTCAGCAGGTGGGCCATCAGGATCTTCACCTGCATATAGGCGAAGTGCAGCCCCAGGCACATGTGCGCGCCGCCGCCGAATGGCACCCAGGCGTACTTGTGCCGCTTCGCCACCTGTTCGGGGGTGAAGCGCATCGGATCGAACTTTGTCGGTTCGGGCCAGTGCGCCTCTTCCATGTGAACGGCCGCGGGGCTGATCCCCACCGGGGTGCCGGCGGGAATGCGAATGCCCTTGAAGGTGAATTCCTTCAGCGCGCGGCGCGGCAGCGAGGGCACCGGCGGGATCATCCGCAGGGCTTCCTTGAAGGCCATCTCGGTCAGGTCCAGCTTGCCCATGTGATCATAGGACAGCGGGCGGCCTTCGCCGCCGGTCACGGCCAGGATTTCGGCCCGCAGCTTGTCCTGCCATTCCGGGTTCTTGGCCAGCAGCCAGACCAGCGAGGTGGCCGAGCTGGTAATTGTGTCATGCGCGGCCATCATCAGGAAGATCATGTGATCGACCACTTCGTCGACCGGCAGCAGGCTGCCATCCTCGCGCGTGGCGGTGGCAAACTGGCTGAACATGTCCTGCCCGCCCCCGGCCTCGCGCCGCTTGAGCGTTTCGCGGGTGAAGTAGTCGAGCAGGAACTTGCGCCCGGCCACGCCCCGGCCCATCGCGGTGAAGGGCAAGGGCTTGCGCACCACGCCGATCGAGGCGGCGACCATGTCGACAAAGGCCTTGTTGATCGCGTCCGCCTCTGGCCCCAGCGGCACGCCGAGGAAGCTGTCGGCGGCAAGGTCCAGCGTCAGCTGCTTGATTGCCGGATAGAACAGGATTTCCTGACCCCGCCATTCCTCGGCCCGGGCGGAAATCCCGCTGTTCAGCGCGCCCGAATAGTGCCGCATCGGCCCCGGCTTGAAGGCAATCGACAGCGCGCGGCGATCGGCCCGGTGGTGATCGAAATCGAGCAGCATCAGCCCGCGCGGGAACAGCAGGTCCAGCACCGGACCCCAGCCCTGCTCGGAGGAGAAGATCTTGTCGCGATCGAACAGGACCAGCTCGTTCGCCTCGGCCCCGAACATGATCACCCCGCGCCGGCCAAAGCTGTTGTTGCGATAGATATCGCCATACTTCGCCCGCATCCGGTTGCCGAAGCCGCTGGGATCGGCGAGCAATTGCAGCGTCGTGCCCAGGATCGGCCAGCCATCCTCACCGGGGATGTGATCGAGCGAATCCTTGGGCAGCTTCTGCGACCAGTGCGTGAATCGGGGAGCTTCGGGGGCAAGCGTGGCCATGCGCGAATCCTCTGGAAGGGGGTGTTCTAATGCTACTTACACTCATGTAACTTAACCGAACGGTTAAATCCATCCCCCCAGCTCGCGGCGCACCAGCGCCTCGAGCATGGCCATCCCTGGATCGGACACATTCAGGCAATCGAGCGCGGCAAAGTCAATCCCGCCCTTTTCCTCGAACACTTCGCGGCCTCGGATCGCCAGCTCCTCGCGCGTTTCCAGGCAGTCGGCGGAAAAGCCGGGGGCGGCGATGGCCATGCGCTTCACGCCAGCTTCTGCCAGGCGGACCAGGGTATCCTCGGTATAGGGCTCCAGCCACTTGGCCGGGCCGAACCGCGACTGGAAGCTGGTCTCGATCCTGAGGTCGGGGAAATCCGCCTTCATCGCCTCGGCCACCAGCCGCGCGGTCTTGCGGCACTGGCAGTGATAAGGATCGCCCAGGTGCAGCGTGCGGTCGGGCATCCCGTGGAACGAGAGCAGCAGCACTTCGGGCACGAAAGGAAGGGCCCGCAGCTGCCGCGCCAGATCGACGCGCAGCGCCTCGATGTGGATCGGATCGTCGTAATAGGGGGGCAGGGTGCGGGTGGCGGGCTGCCAGCGCATCCCCGCCAGTTGCCGGCCCAGCTCGTCGATCACCGTTGCCGTGGTGGCGCCCGAATACTGCGGATAGAGCGGCGCGATCAGGATGCGATCGCAGCCTGCCGCTTTCATCTCGGCCAGCACTGAGCCGATCGCCGGATTGCCATAGCGCATCGCCCAGCGGACCATGATCCCATCGCCCAGCCGCGCCTGCAGCGCCTCGGCCTGGCCCTTGGTGATGGTGGCCAGCGGCGAACCGTCCGGGCCCCAGACCTGGGCATAGGCATGGGCCGATTTCTTTGGCCGCACGTTGAGGATGATCCCGTTGAGGATCGGCCACCAGACCAGCTTGGGGATTTCGATCACGCGGGGGTCGGACAGGAATTCCTTCAGATAGCGGCGCACCGCCCTGGTGGTCGGCGCGTCGGGCGTGCCGAGGTTGACCAGCAGCACGCCGGTGCGGCGTGGCAGGATCGGGGGGTGATTGGCAGGCAGGTCGGCAGTGGGGAACATGATCCCTATTCTCCGGTCAGTGGGAGGGTGTGCAGCCGGGTGCCCCCGGCGGAAAACAACGCATTGGCGATCGCGGGCGCGGCCGCGGCCACGCCCAGTTCGCCCGGATCGAACGGCGGGGCATCGCCCTCGATAAAATCGACCTCGATCTCGGGGCAATCGGCCAGTTGCGGCAGAGCCAGGGCAGCGAGGCGGCCCGATTGCGGCAGTCCGGCGGCATAGGGCGTGCCGGCCCCGCGCGCCAGGGCGAGGCCGAACAGTAGGCCGCCTTCCACCTGCTGGCGGGCGATATCGAGGTTCACGATCCGGCCGATGTCGAGCACGGCGGTCAGCTTGTCGACCCGGATGCCGCCCTCATCGCGCCGGGCCGAGGCAACCAGCGCGATCCGCCCCTCGCGGTCCCCCAGCGCCATCCTGTGGCAGGCCAGCCCCTGTCCCGCGCCGCCGCGCCCGCCGCCCCATTCGGCCAGCGTGGCGGCGCGTTGCAGGCAATTGGCGAGGCGGATGTCCTGTCCCAGCATGGCCATGCGATAGGACAGCGGCTCGCGCCCCGAGCGCGCGGCAAGTTCATCGACGAAGGTTTCGATCAGGAAGCAGCCCAGCGCCGCGCTGTTGCCGCGCTGGCGCCCGGTCGACAGCGGGATCGCCACCGGCACGTGTTCGACCAGCAGATGCGGGATCGCATAGGGCGGCACCATCCCGGCCATGGCCAGCGGATCGGCCTGGTCCTGCCGCTCGCGCGCGTCCTGCGCGGTCTGGCCCGCAAACAGCCGCGCGCCGAATTCCTGGGCGGTGGCGGGCATGGCGACCCGCACCTTCAGCCCGGTCAGCGAGCCATCGGGTGCGGTGCGCGCGGCCAGCGCCGCCCGCAGGGGCGTGCGCGGCAGGCCGGCAACCGCTTCCTGCCAACGCGACCAGGTGAGCTGCACGGGCTTGCCCACTTCGCGCGCGATCAGCGCGGCCTCGACCGCATGGGGCGTATCGAGCCGCGCATCGAAGCTGCCGCCTGCCGGCATCGGATAAAGCACCACGTCGGCCAGCGCGATGTCGAGCGCCTGGGCGACCGCGCGGCGTGTGGCCTGGGGGGCCTGGCTTGCCACCCACAGCTCGACCTTGCCGTCGGTCAGCCGGGCCGTGGCGCTGGCGGTTTCCAGCGGCGCCGCCTGCGCCGGGGCCACCCGATAAAGCCGCGCCAGCTCGAACTTGCCGCGCAGCATTTCATCCGGCTCGCCGCTGCTGGCAATGCCGTGCCCATCGCCATAGCGCAGGCCCTCGTCCAGCAGCCGGTCGATCCCCGTGCTATCCGGTTCATGCTGCGCAGCAAAGCGCGGAGAAATAAGGGTTAAGGCCCGCTCGGCCGACCACCAGTCCTGTGCCACGGCAGCCACCCAGCCCGCGCCTTCGACCAGCTTGACCAGGCCCTTTACTGGTGCAGCATTTTTCGGCTCGTAAGCGCCCAGCCTGGTCTCGCCCTGGGGGCCATGGCGGATCGCAGCAAAGACCAAGCCGGGCAGGCGCACATCGCCCGCGAAAGTGGCGCTGCCATCGACCTTGGCGGGCAGGTCCAGGCGGGGAAAGGCCGGGCGCACGCCTTCGGGCTGGTCAACCGCCCGCTCCGCCGCCGCCTGCGGGCGCAGCGCCGGGGGATCGGGCGGATCGTAGCCGGCCGCGTCCTCGACTAGGTCGGCAAAGCGGGCGCGCTGCCGGTCGTGGATGATAAAGCCGCCTTGCGCCTCGCATTCCTCCCAGGCCACGTTCCAGCGGTCGGCCGCCGCCATCGCCAGCATGGCCCGCGCCGAAGCCGCCGCCGCCCGTGCGCCCGCCTCGTGCGCAGCGAGGGACGATCCCTCCGCCGTGACCACGAAAGCCTCACGCTCGGCAAAGCGCCGCGCGAGCAGGGCATCGGGGGCTTCGGCCAGGTCCGGCAGCAGCGGCATCCACAGTTCGCGCCACTGGGCAGCCAGTGGCACATTGCCATAGGCCCCGCTGACCGGCGCCGGCTCTACCGCCACCTGCCGCCAGTCCGCGCCCAGTTCGGTCGCGACGATCTGCGGGATCAGCGTGGTGATCCCCTGCCCCATTTCGAGGTCCGGCACTGCCACGGTAATCACGCCATCCCGGCCGATCTTGAGCCAGGCATCGAAGGTCACCTCGCCCTCACCCGCCGCCAGCGGCGGGTCGAACCAGCGCGGGGTCAGCGCCCAGGCGACCAGCAGGCCGCCCGCCGCTCCGGCGCCGATCAGCAGCCCGCGCCGGCTCAGCCGCATCAGCTGTTATCCAGCCAGGTCGCCACGCGCCGCGCCAGCGCGAGGAAGGCCTCGGCCTGGGGGCCATCGCCAGCCGCCGGGGGAATGCCGGCATCGCTGGCCTGGCGGATCGCGAGATCGAGCGGGATGCGCCCGAGGAAGGCATGGCCCAGCCGCGCCGCCTCGGCCTCGGCCCCGCCCCGGCCAAAGGGATCCGATACCTCGCCGCAATGGGGGCAGACATAGCCGGCCATGTTCTCGACCAGGCCGATCACCGGCACCTGGCCCACGTCGAACAGCTGCATCGCCCGGGTCGCATCGATCAGGGCAAGGTCCTGCGGGGTGGAGACGATTACTGCCCCGGCGGGCTTGTGTTTCTGCAGCATGGTCAGCTGGACATCGCCGGTGCCGGGCGGCAGATCGACCACCAGGATTTCCGCCGCGCCCCAATCGGCATCGACCAGCTGGCCGAGCGCAGAGCCCGCCATCGGCCCGCGCCAGGCGATCGCCTTGCCCGGCTCGATCAGGTTGCCCATCGACAGCACCCCGACCCCGAACGCGCTCGGCACCGGGATCAATTGCTTCTCGCGCGCTTCGGGGCGCTTGCCCTCGGTGCCGAGCAGACGCGGCTGCGAGGGGCCATAGATATCGGCATCGACCAGCCCGACCTTGCGCCCCAGCCGTGCCAGCGCCACCGCCAGGTTGGCCGAAACGGTGGACTTGCCCACCCCGCCCTTGCCGGAGCCGACCGCGACGATGCGGCGGCGCGGCTTGTCCGCCATCATCGCCACGCGCACCTCGCTCACGCCGGGTGCGGCGGCGAGAACTTCCTTGACAGCGGCTTCGAGCCCATCACGCTCGATCCCGTCAAATCCGGCGGCATCGAGGATCACGGTGGCAACCCCGTCGGCCAGCCGCAGCGACTGCAGCCGGGCCTGGGCCAGGGGGGGCAGAAGGGACTTCAAGGCGTCTGAATCGCTCAAGGCATGGCTCCGATTGATGTGCTGCGCCCCCTAGCAAGGAAAAAGCGCAGCGAGACCCTGTTTTTTGGTCCAGCACTTCCTATAACGCATGGCATGAGAGGAATTGGCAGTTTCAAACCCGGCCAGTGGCTGGCCATGGCCGGGCGCAAGAGCCCTTGGGGCAACGGTAACGGCGCAGGCGGCAGCGGCGGCGGCTCCGAACCACCGGGGGGCGATGGCCCCGCGGCTGGCGATAGCCCTGGCGAGGGTGGCGGCGCGGGAGGCGGCCAGGGCGGCGGCGATCAGCCGAGCCCCGGGCCGCGCAATCCCTGGCTGAAGCCCGATGACTATGCCGGCGGTGACCGGCGCTCTGCCAATATCGAGGATATCTTCCGCGCCAAGCGCAAGGGCCCCAGCGGCCCGGGCGGCGGTGGTGGCGGCGGCTTTCCCGGCCTGCCCCCGCGCGCCAATGGCAAGAGCTGGTGGCCGGTGATCCTGGGCGGCGTGGCGCTGGTCTGGCTGTTTTCCAGCACGACCCACCAGCTCAGCCCCAAGGAACAGGGCATCGTCACCACCTTCGGGAAATATACCCGCACGATCGGTTCGGGGGTGAGCTTCACCCTGCCCTGGCCGCTCCAGCAGGTCGAAACCCGCGATGTCACCTCGGTGACCAACGATGTGATCCCGCTGGGCGAGGGTGAGAACCTGGTGCTGACCAGCGACCAGAACCTGATCGACCTGTCCTATCAGGTGCGCTGGAACATCAAGGATCTTGAACTCTACACCTTCGCCTCGACCGATCCGCAGTCGACCGTGCGCGAAGTGGCCGAGGCCGCCATGCGCCTGTCGGTGGCCGAAGTGCCGCTGAAGGCGGTGTGGGACGGGACCGGGCGCGGCCAGCTGGAAGCCAACACCCGCCGCCGGATGCAGGCAATCCTCGATGCCTATCGCGCCGGGGTCAACGTGATCGGCGTCGATATCAAGAAGGCCGATCCGCCGGAAAAGGTGGCCGACGCCTTCCAGAAGGTCAACGTGGCCCAGCAGCTGGCCGAACGTGACAAGAACAATGCCCAGGCCTGGGCGCAGCAGACCCTGGCCCGCGCCGAGGGTGAGGCCGCGGCCTTTGACAAGGTCTATGCCGAATACAAGCTTTCGCCACAGGTCACCCGGCAGCGGATGTATTACGAAACGATGGAGCGCGTCCTGTCATCGAATGACAAGGTGGTGGTCGAAGCCAATGGCGTGACCCCCTATCTCCCGCTGCCCGAGCTGCGCCGCCGCGCCGCCGAGGCGCCCCAGCAGGGAGGCCAGTGATGATCGAACAGCTCTGGCAGCGCAGCAAGAAGGCGATCATCGCCGGGGTCGCCGTGGTGATCCTCGCCATGTCGAGCCTGGTGATCGTGCCCGAAACCCAGCAGGTGGTGGTGGTGCGGCTGGGTGAACCGGTCCGCAAGATCAACGCCTTCAAGCCCAACCAGGACTTCGGCCAGACCGGAGCCGGGATCAGCTGGCGTATTCCCTTCATCGAACAGCTCGTCTGGGTGGACAAGCGACTGATGTCGTTCCCGATGGAACGGCAGACCGTGCTCTCGTCCGACCAGTTGCGGTTGGAAGTGACCGCCTATGCCCGCTTCCGGGTGATCGATCCGGTCAAGATGGTGAAGACCGCCGGATCGACCGACCGGGTTATGAGCCAGCTGCAACCGATCATGACCTCGGTCCTGCGCCAGGAACTGGGCAAGCGCACGTTCCAGTCGCTGCTCAATGCCGAACGCGGCGCGGCGATGAGCCAGATCAAGGAGAACCTCGATCGCCAGGCCCGCGAATATGGCGCCCAGGTGATCGACGTGCGGATCCAGCGGGCCGACCTGCCCGCCGGGGCGCTCGAATCCGCCTTCGCCCGGATGCAGGCGGCGCGCGAGCAGGAAGCGACCACGATCCAGGCCCAGGGCCAGAAACAGGCCCAGCTGATCACCTCGGAAGCCGAAGCCCGCGCCACCCAGATCTATGCCAATGCCTTTGGCAAGGATCCGGCCTTCTATGACTTCTACCGGGCCATGAAGAGCTATGACGCCACTTTCGCCAACCAGGCGAACAAGGGCAGCAGCACGATCATCCTGTCACCCGACAACGAATACCTGCGGCAGTTCAGAGGACGGTAAAGGGCGTTCGTGGAATCATTCAATTCCCGTTCAGGCTGGCCTGCTTGAATCCGTGGCGACACCCGCAGCAGGGTGAAACGATCTGAGAAGGAAACGCGACACGTGCGATACGCCTATGGAGTTACGAGTGCGCTGCTGATCGGCGGCGCGGCCGTTTCGGTGATGACCGGCATCCCGGCCGGGGCGCAGGTGGCCCAGAACGACGCGACCCGGATGGAAGCCGTGGTGCCGCGCGCCGGTGCGCCGGCCAGCTTTGCCGAACTGACCCAGCAGTTGCAGCCGGCAGTGGTCAATATCGCCACCCGCCAGCGCGTGCGCGTCGCCAACGGCAACCCGTTTGCCGGCACCCCCTTTGCCGACCTGTTCGGCGGTGGCGGCAGCGGCCCCGCCACGCGTGAGGCGCAGTCGCTGGGTTCGGGGTTCATCATCACCGCCGACGGCTATGTGGTGACCAACAACCACGTGATCACCGCCGATGGTCAGGGCGAAGTGCAATCGATCACCGTGACCCTGGCCGATGGCACCGAATATGCCGCCAAGCTGGTCGGCCGCGATACCCAGTCGGACCTTGCCGTGCTGAAGATCGAGGCCGGCAAGCCGCTGCCCTTCGTCCGCTTCGGCAACAGCCAGGCGGCGCGGGTGGGTGACTGGGTCATTGCCATCGGCAACCCCTTTGGCCTGGGCGGCACGGTTACTGCCGGGATCGTTTCGGCGGTCCACCGCTCGGCCGGGGCCAGCCGCTACATCCAGACCGACACCTCGATCAACCGGGGCAATTCGGGCGGTCCGCTGTTCGACATGAAGGGCAACGTGATCGGCATCAACAACGCGATCTATTCGCCGACCGGCGGCAACGTGGGGATTGGCTTTGCCATTCCCGCCGACATCGCCTCGCCGATCGTCGAAAAGCTGATCAAGGGCCAGGCGATCGAGCGCGGCTACCTGGGCGTGCAGATCGTACCGGTGACCGACGATATCGCGGATTCGCTGGGCCTGCCCCGCAATCGCGGCGAACTGGTGCAGACCGTCCAGCCCGGCCAGGCTGCGGCGGCAGCCAAGATGCAGCCGGGCGACGTGGTGCTGAAGGTCGACGGGCAGGATGTCTCGCCCGACAACACGCTGTCGTTCATCGTTGCCAACACCGCGCCGGGCAAGCGCATCCCGATCGAGCTGATCCGCGATGGCAAGCGCATGACGATCTACGCCGTGGTCGGCAAGCGGCCGAGCGAGGAGGAACTGGCGCAGCAGACCTTCGGTCCGAACGACCAGGAGCGTGACGAACAGTTCAACCGCACCCCGGAACGCCAGGGCGAAGGCCTGACCGAACGCGCGCTGGGGCTGTCGGTCCTGCCGATGAACCCGCAGATTGCCGGCCAGATCGGCCTGCCCGCCAGCACGCGCGGGCTGGTGATTGCGGCGGTCGACGGCACTTCGGATGCGGGCACCAAGGGCCTGCAGCGCGGCGACGTGATCCTGTCGGTCAATTACCGCGAGATCACCGCCGTGGCCGAACTCGAAGCCACGATCCGCGCTGCCCGTGCCGAGAACCGCTCGGCCGTGCTGCTTTATCTCCAGCGGCGGGGCCAGCCGCCCGCCTATGTGCCGGTCCGCCTGCGCTAAAGCCGGACCGACAGGCTTCGGCCCATAAAGAAGGCCCCGTCCGGTGTGGACGGGGCCTTTCTTTTTTTGCCGCTTGCAGAGTGAGTGCTAGCCCGGGCGGCCGCCGGTCGCCTCGCGCAGGAAATCCTCGTTGGCGGCGGGCGGCGGCTCGCGGCCGGAGGGTGCCGGTTCGCTGCCGGCCGGGCCGCCCGGCGCCTCGCCGCGCTCCGGGCTGACCAGGTTGCCCTGCTCGTCGGCATAAAAGTACTCGTCCGGATTGCCGCCCAGCTGGGCCTCGTCATCGGGTTCAAGCTGCCAGGCCGGCAGGGTGACCTCGGTATCGAAGGCCTCGACCGGGCGCCCGGCCACGGCCACCTTCATGTATGCGGCAAAGGCGCGGGCCGGGGCGGCCCCGCCCTGCAGGCCGGGGACGGCGCGGGCATCGTCGCGGCCCATCCACACGCCGGTGGTCACCCCGCTCGAAAAGCCCATGAACCAGCCGTCCTTGTTGGCCGAGGTGGTGCCGGTCTTGCCCGCCACCGGTCGGCCGATCTGCGCGGCACGGCCCGTGCCGGTGCTGACGGCGGTCTGCAGGAGGTCGGTAATCCCGGCCGCGACATAGGCCGGAACCAGCAGCGCCCCATCCTTGGGCTGGCGCTGGTACAGCACTTCGCCATCGATGGTCTGGACCTTGGTTATGCCATAGGGATCGATCGCGCGGCCCTTGGCAGAGACCGCCGCGAAGGCCCGGGTCAGGTCGATCAGGCGGACCTCGTTGCTGCCCAGCACCATCGAGGGGACGGTGGAGATCGGCGTGGTGATGCCGAACCGCCGGGCGATCCCGGCCACCGCGCTGAAGCCCACTTCGTTGCCCAATTGGGCCGCGACAGTGTTCTTCGAATAGGCGAAGGCAGTGCGGACATCGATCTCGCCCGCGAAATCGCCGGTCGAATTGCGCGGGCTCCACCCGTCGATCGTCACCGGCTCGTCCACCACGCGGTCATAGGGCGTATAGCCCGCCTCAAGCGCGGCGAGATAGACGAACAGCTTCCAGGCCGAACCCGGCTGGCGCACGGCGTTGACCGCCCGGTTATAATTCGAGGTGACGTAATCCGTGCCGCCGACCATCGCGAGGACCGCACCATCGCGATCGACGCTGACCAACGCGCCCTGCGCGCCCCTGGGCGTATTGGCCTCGATCGCCTGGGTGGCGGCGGCCTGCATCTTCGGATCGAGCGTGGTCCACACCTCGATCGGCTTGGTGTTGTCGGGCAGCAGCAGATCCAGCTGGGGCAAGGCCCAGTCGGTGAAATAGCGGACCGAGTTCTGGTTCTTTTCCGCTGCGAACTTCACCGCATCGAAATCGACCGCTGCCGCCTCACCGGGCGTGACCGCCTCGTTCGCCTGCATGACCGAGAGGACCACCTTGGCCCGGCCGACGGCGGCTTCGGCATCGGCAGTGGGCGAATAGTGCGACGGCGCCTTGACCAGCCCGGCGATGATCGCGGCTTCGGGCAGGGTAATCTCGGTGCCCGGATGGCCGAAGAACTTGCGCGCGGCGGCATCGACGCCATAGGCGCCGCCGCCGAAATAGACCTTGTTCAGGTAAAGCTCGAGGATCTCGTCCTTGGAGAAGTTCCATTCCAGCGCCAGCGCCAGCACGCCTTCGCGCAGCTTGCGGCCCAGGGTGCGGCTGTTGTTGAGGAACACGGTGCGCGCCAGCTGCTGGGTAATCGTCGAGGTGGCGCGCAGCGACTTGCCGCTGGTGAGCGAGACATAGACTGCGCGGACCAGTCCGATCGGATCGACGCCGGGGTGCGAACGGAACCGGCGATCCTCGACCGAGACCATGGCGGTGTGCATGATCTCGGGAATCTCGTCGTGCTTGAGCCACTTGCCATAGCTCGGCCCGAGCGAAACCAGTTCCGTCCCGTCGCGGGCGCGGACCACGATCATCTGTCCGGCCTGGCTGGACTTGAGCTCGTCGAAGCTGGGCAGCGAGCGAGCGGTCAGCCAGACCGAGACGATCAGCGCAAGGAAGCCGAGCAGGGCCAGCCCGCCGCCCCACACGAACAGGCGCCGCATCAGTCGCCGCCAGCCGCTCGGCTGTTCCGCTTCGGGCTGCTTGCGCCCGTTGTTGTTCCTACGCGCCATGTCGTGCCAATATTCCTGTCTGAGGGGCGGTTAGCCCCCTTCGCCCGCGCTACATAGGCGAATTGTAACCTGCGGTGAATCGCAGAATTTGTGCAGAAACCGCGCTTATTCCTGTGGCTTGAAATCAAGGCTGGCGCTGTTGATGCAATAGCGCAGCCCGCCCGCCTCGCGCGGACCATCGGGGAAGACGTGGCCCAGGTGCCCGTCGCAGCGGGCGCAGCGCACTTCGGTGCGGATCATGCCGTGGCTGGTATCGACCAGTTCGTCGATCGGCGCATCGGGCAAGGGCGCGGTATAGCTGGGCCAGCCGCAGCCGGATTCGTACTTCTCGCTCGATGCAAACAGCGGCGCGCCGCAGCCGCCGCACATGTAGACCCCGGTCGCCTTGTTGCGCTCGTAGATGCCGGTGAAGGCCCGCTCGGTCCCCGCCTGGCGCAGGATATGGTACCGCTCCTGCCCAAGCTTCGCGAGCCATTCGGCTTCGGTCAGAATCACTTTGTCGTTCATGGTCCGGTCTCCTGATCGGGCCGATATGGGGTCAGTGCAGGTGCTCGACAAGCAGCACGGCCCCATCGTGCCCGGCCACCCGCATCCGCGTGCCGGGTTCGGCATCGGGGCCCTTCACCAGCCATTCGGTATCGCCGTGCCGGGCCCGACCCGAACCGCCATCGATCGCGTGGGTGATTGTCACCACTTCGCCCTGCAGCCGCGCGCCGCGATCGTTCATCGCCGGATCAAGCGGGGTGATCGGGTTGCGGCTGAGGTAGCGCTTGCCGGTGAAGACCAGCACGATCGACAGCACGGCGAAGATCACGATCTGCAGCGGCACGGCGATCGGCACGGCCCAGGCCAGCAGACCGGTCAGGATCGCCGCCACGGCCAGCCAGATCAGGAAGACGCCGGGGATCACCATTTCCCCGATCGCCAGGACCAGCCCCAGCGCCAGCCAGGACCAGTGCGGATCAATCGTTTCGAGCGGGTTCATCGCCTCAGCCCTTCCGCTCGCCCAGCGCGTCCTTCACCAGTTCGCCGATCCCGCCGACCGAACCGATCAGCTGGGTCGCCTCGACCGGGAACAGGATCGTCTTGGCATTGGGCGAAGTGGCGAACTGGCTGACCGCCTCGGTATACTTCTGCGCGATGAAGTAGTTGAGCGCCTGGGTGCCGGACTTGGCGATGGCATCGGAGACCATCAGCGTTGCCTTGGCTTCGGCCTCGGCCTCGCGCTCGCGGGCTTCGGCATCGCGGAACGCGGCTTCGCGGCGACCTTCGGCCGACAGGATCGCGCCCTGCTTTTCGCCTTCGGCGCGCAGGATCTCGGCGGCGCGCAAGCCTTCGGCCTCAAGGATCTGGGCGCGCTTTTCACGCTCGGCCTTCATCTGCCGGGCCATGGCATTGCTGATATCGGCCGGCGGGCGGATGTCCTTGATCTCGACCCGGGTGATCTTGACCCCCCAGGGCGAAGTGGCGTGATCGACCACCGACAAGAGCCGGGCGTTGATCTCGTCACGCTTGGAGAGCGTTTCATCCAGGTCCATGCTACCCATCACCGTACGCAGGTTGGTGGTCGTCAGCTGCATGATCGCGACATAGAGGTTCGAGACCTCATAGGCCGCCTTGCCGGCATCGAGCACCTGGAAGAACACCACGGCATCGACCCCGACCATCGCGTTGTCGCGGGTGATGATTTCCTGGCCCGGAATGTCCAGCACCTGCTCCATCATGTTCACCTTGTGACCGACGCGGTCGATGAACGGGATGATCACATGCAGCCCCGGCTGGGCCGCCAGGGTGAACTTGCCGAGCCGCTCGACCGTGTAGACATAACCCTGGCGAACGACCCGCACCCCCATCAGCAGGAAGATCACGACCGCGATCACCAGAAACAGCAGGAACCCTTCCATCGCACCCTCCCGGCGGCTTGCCTCAAATCCCTGGCTTGCGGGATGTTAGCGTGTGGCGGGAAGCGGGCAAGCGAAACCGGATCGGGCGCACGGTTAACCCGGCCGTAACTGTAATCACCTATTCAGCCGCTCATGATCCAGAACAAGCCACTTGAATTCGGCCAGGCCTTCTGGGGGTCCGAGCATCCCGACACCGCGCGCCTGCGGGTGCAGCAGGACTATGTCGACAAGATGATCGCCCTGAAGCGCGAGAACATGGATCGCGTCTCGCACTACATCGATGACCTGCTGGCCAAGGCCAAGGAAGAACTGGGCCATGCCCGCTCTGGCGCCAACGAGCTGCGCAAGCTGGCCCTGGCCCAGCACATCGAAGAAATCTGCTCTTACCTGAAGGGGCAGGCGATCGAGATCCAGCCGCCCGCCACAGTGGGCGAAGGCGTGCGCAAGACCTTCGTGCTGGATGAAGTGCCCGCCTTCCTCGGCCGGGTCCGCTGCGTGCTCGACCGCTGGCACGATTCCCACATGATCGAGCTCTACGACGAGATGGTGAACCTGGTGAAACTGAAGAAGCAGGTCGCGGTCGAGGGCGCCAAGGCCTGAGCCCCGGCACCCCGCCAATGCCTCTCTAGAGTTTGCCGAACAGGTCCAGCATCCGGCCCCAGGCCTTGTCGGCCTGCGCCTTGTCGAACACCGGGGAATCGATCGTGCACCAGCCGTGATCGGCGGGATAGACCTCGATCTCGGCCTCGCGCCCGGCCTCGGCGGCAGCCGCCCGCAGCGCGTCCTTGTCCCCCGGTGAGCGCTTGTCATCGTTCTGGGCGATCGCGAACAGGAACCGCGCGCTGGTTGCTTTCAGCAGGCGGTGCGGACTGTCGGGCCGGTCGGTCACCAGCCCGCCGCCATGGAACGAGGCGGCGGCGCGGATCCGGGCGGGATAGGCAAAGGTGCCGCGCACGGCAAAGGGCCCGCCCTGGCAATAGCCGCACACCCCGATCCCGCGCCGGGTGTTCACCGCCCGCTGCCGGTCCAGCCATTCGGCCGCCGCGCGCGAATCGAGCCCGATCGCGTCGGGCGTCAGCAGCGGGATCATCGGCCGCAGCTTGGCCTGGCCTTCAGGGGTGCGCCACTGGGTGATCGCCTCGAAATGCGGGGCCGGGGCAGAGCGGTAATACTGGTTCAGGACCAGCACGGCATGGCCATCGGCCGCCAGTCGCCGCGCCATCACCTTGTAGGCTTCGCGCAGGCCGGCCACGTCGGGCCACATGATCACGGCCGGATGACGCCCCTTGGCGGGATGAACGAAAAAGGCGTCGATCACTCCCGCAGTGGTCGGGATTCGCACCATCTTTTCAGTCAGCCTGGGTGCCGCCACGGTGCTGGCGCCCAACGGCGCGGCGAGTGCCGCCAGCCCCATTGCGCCAAGGCCAGCAAAGCCGCGCCGGTCAATCCCCTGGCGCTCGAGCGCCGCTTCTTCCTCGATCGCGGTCAGGTCGTCACACATGTCCAGGCTCCCTTGCTTGCCAGGTTTGCCCCTCCACTTCCAAGCTTAGCCGAGCCCGCACAAGAGGGCTAGCTTAACCGCCCGATTAACGGCAAGATCGCCGGACAACTGGCTGACCCGGATTCACCGGGCACGATATGGAGGGATGGATGGGGATGCGTCTCAAGGTGCTTTTGCTGGCTGCCGCACTGCCGCTGGCGGCGTGCAAGCAACAGCCGAGTTCGGAACTGCCCGGCGCGGTCAATGCCGAGCGGATCGTGGCGGCCAATCCGGATGAATGGCTGTCCTATGGCCGCACCTATGACGAACAGCGCCACTCCCCGCTCGACCAGATCAACCAGTCGACCATCAAGGACCTGGGCCTGGCCTGGTTCGCCGATCTCGATACCTCGCGCGGCCAGGAAGCCACCCCGCTGGCCATCGACGGCAAAATCTACATCACCACGGCCTGGTCGAAGGCCAAGGCCTATGACGCCGAAACCGGCAAGCTCTTGTGGGAATACGATCCCAAGGTGCCGGGCGAACGCGCCGTGGCGGCCTGCTGTGACGTGGTGAACCGCGGCTTCGGCGCCTGGGGCGACAAGCTGTTCATGGGCACGCTGGATGGCCGGCTCGTGGCGCTTGACCGGGAAACCGGCAAGGAAGTGTGGAGCGTCGTCACGCTCGACCAGTCCAAGCCCTATACCATCACCGGCGCGCCGCGCGTGATCAACGGCATGGTGCTGATCGGCAACGGCGGCGCCGAAATGGGCGTGCGCGGCTTCCTGACCGCTTATGACGCCGATACCGGCAAGGAGCTGTGGCGGTTCTATTCGGTGCCGGATGCACCGGGCAAGAACACCGAACCCCACCTCAAGGCGGCCGAAGCCACCTGGAAGGGCGAATGGTGGAAGCAGGGCGGCGGCGGCACCATGTGGGATGCCATGGCCTATGACCCGGAGCTTGACCTGCTCTATGTCGGCGTGGGCAACGGGTCCCCGTGGAACCAGTATTTCCGCTCGGCGGGTGAGGGTGACAACCTCTACCTCTCCTCGATCGTCGCGCTGCGGCCCAAGACCGGCGAATATGTCTGGCACTTCCAGACCACGCCCGGCGAGACCTGGGACTATACCGCGACCCAGCACATCATGCTGGCCGACCTGACGATCGACGGGGCCAAGCGCAAAGTGCTGATGCAGGCGCCCAAGAACGGCTTCTTCTTCGTGATCGACCGCGAAACCGGCAAGCTGATCAGCGCGAAGAACTATGTGCCGGTCAACTGGGCGAGCGGGTTTGACCTCAAGACCGGCCGCCCGATCGAGAACCCGGATGCACGCTATTACCGCACCGGCAAGATGTGGCTGGGCACCCCCGGCCCGATCGGCGCGCACAACTGGCACCCGATGGCCTACAACCCCAAGACGGGCCTGGTTTACATTCCGGCGATCAACAACTCCTTCGCCTTCATCCACAATCCGAACTGGAAGCCCAACAAGCAGGGCTTCAACGTGGGGCTGGACCTGTCCTCGGGCATGCTGCCGGCCGACAAGGCGGCGCGCGCCGCGGCCAAGGCAGCGACCACGGGTGAACTGGTGGCCTGGGATCCGGTGGCACAGAAGGCCCGCTGGACCATCAAGTATCCGGGCGCCTGGAACGGCGGCCTGCTCTCGACCGGGGGCGATCTGCTGTTCCAGGGCAATATGGCGGGTGAATTCAACGCCTTCGATCCGGCCAACGGCAAGAAGCTGTGGACCTTCAACGCCCAGACCGGGATCGTGGCCCCGGCCTCGACCTTCCGGGTCAAGGGCCAGCAATATGTTGCGGTCCTCGCCGGCTGGGGTGGCGCCTGGCCGATCACCGCCGGCTACCTGTCCGAGCCCAACGGGCCGATCCGCAACCAGTCGCGTCTGCTGGTGTTCAAGCTGGGCGGCACGGCCAAGCTGCCCGACATGGATTCGGCTGCTCCGCCGCCACTCGATCCGCCCCCGTCGACCGGCACTCCGGCCCAGATCGCCGAAGGGCAGAAGCAGTTCGGCCAGTTCTGCGCGGTCTGCCACGGCGATGCGGCGATCGGCACCTCGCTCACCCGCGACCTGCGCCGCGCCGGTTCGCTGGGCGATGCCAAGATGTGGAACGACATCGTGATCGGCGGCGCGCTGAGCGCCAACGGCATGGTCAGCTGGAAGAACGAGCTGACCCCGCAGCAGTCCGAAGCGATCCGGCTCTACGTGATCAAGCGCGCCCACGAGGACAAGGCGCTGGGCAATTGATCGCCACGCCGCAAGGCTGAAACAAGGAACCGGTCCGGCCCAGCGCCGGGCCGGTTTTTTGTTCAGATCACGAAATCGAGGATCGCCGGCATCTGCTTGGTGCGGCGGTTTTCAACCATGCGTTCGTGCAGGGTGGAAATCTGCGCAGAGCCGGTCTTCACGAACAGAAACGGGAAAATGCCGTGAAGCAGGCAGGCGAACCCGCCCAGGATCATCCGGGCGCCAAAGCCCGTCGCCATGACCAGGTGCTCGCCATAGGTCTCGCCGACGCTGGCGGGGTGCTCGGTGAACAGTTCCTTCAATGCCATGGGATCGCCCTCCTTGTTGACGCAAGGATATGACGGTTACGATGCAAATTCATCACCCTTTTTATAGCCTAAAACCACATTATGTGATATTTCATCCCATCTATGGGCGATATTCTGCAACTTGATGCGATAGATTGGGCGATCCTCGGGGTCTTGCAGGCCGATGCCTCGCTGGCGGTGCAAGACGTGGGCGACCGGGTTGGCCTGTCGAGCAATGCCTGCTGGCGGCGGATCCGGCGGCTGGAGGACAGCGGGATCATTGCCCGCCGGGTGGCGCTGGTCGATCCGGCCAAGCTGGGCCTGGCAACCACGGTCTTCGTCTCGATCCGCACCAACCGGCACGATCCAAGCTGGCTGGAGGCCTTCTCACGCGGGGTGGCGGCCATCGACGAGATCGTCGAATGCCACCGCATGGCCGGCGATGTCGATTACCTGCTCAAGCTGGTGGTGCGCGATATCGCCCATTACGACCGGATCTATCGCAAGCTGATCGCCGCAATCCCCGATCTGGCCGATGTCAGTTCCGCCTTCTCGATGGAGCGGATGAAGGCGACCACCGCCCTGCCCCGCCCGACCTGAGCTGCGCTAGCGCTGCTTCGCCAGCAGCCAGCCGAACACTTCGGGCAGGCGCCGCGCCCAGGCGTTTTCCTCGTGCTCGGCCCCTTCGTAGACCCGGCTTTCCCAGTCGGTGCCCTTCTCCCAGCCGCGCGCCGCGATCCGCGCGTCGATCGCCTGCTGATAGGGCGCATAGAAGGCATCGAGCGTGGCCGTGCCGTGATCGAGCCACAACCGCCGCCCGACCGGACGGCCGAGCCGCTGGTCGAACCAGCTCTCCCACAGGCGGATCAGCTCGGGGTTCGCCTCGCCCACCACGCGCGGATCGGCGGCGGGCCAGTGCGAGGACACGCAGCCCGCCCGGCCATAGACCTCCGGCCGCTCCAGAAAGGCATAGCAGCTCATCAGCCCGCCCATGCTCGATCCGACAATTGCCGTCTCGTCGCGCCCCGGCCGGGTGCGGAAGCTGACATCGACCCATTGCTTGAGCGGGCCTGCCAGCCAGTCGAGGTAAGCCTTGCTCACCACCGGCCCCTCGATCATCGCGTCCATCGTCGCGCGCGGGGTGCCGCTGGCCGCCTGGTAGACCGACTGCGGCAGGTACTGGCGATAGCGGTCCCGGCCCAGGGCCCAGACGCCAACGATGATGTGCGGCTCCACCTGGCCGCTGCGCATCGCCGCCAGCATCGCCTTGTCGGCTGCCCAGACCTTGTTGAAATTGCTCTTGGCCGGATCGAACAGGTTGTGCCCGTCATGCATGTAGAGCACCGGGTAACGGCGATTGTCCCGGTCATAGCCCGGCGGCAGCCAGATCGAGAGCCGCTGCACCGGAAGGCCAGCCGCCTCGACCCGCTCGTACTCCAGGAACCGCCCGGCATCCTCGGCCGCCAGCGCCGGAGCGGCCAGCAGCGCGCCGATCAGCGCCAGCAGGCCGCCCAGCAGCCGCATCACTTCACCGGCACAAGGCGGATCGCAAAGCCGCCGCCCGGTGCGATCTTCAGGCTGAGGCTGTCGGCGCTGGTCAGCACCTTGTTCTCGATCACGATCGAGTGGCGCTTGTCGGTGCGGTAATCGGCATCGTCGCCATCGCGATAGATTTCGGCCCGATAGCGCTTGCCGGGGGTCAGGAAGTCGAGCTTGAAGGACAGGCTGCGGGCTTCCTCATCGCCCACCGCGCCGACATACCAGCCCTCGCCGCCGCGCTCCTTGCGGGCGATGGTGACATAGTCGCCGATCTCGCCATTGAGCACGCGGGTATCCTGCCAGTCGGTCGGCACATCGCGGATGAACTTCATCGGCGCGGGATACTTGGCATAGTTCTCGGGCGTATCGGCCACCATCTGCACCGGCGAATAGATCACCACGTAAAGCGCCAGCTGCTTGGCAATGGTCGAAAGGATCGCGCTGCCGCGTTCACCCTCAAGGCTGAGAATGCCGGGGGTGAAATCCATCGGCCCTTCGAGCATCCGGGTGAAGACGATGTTGGCTTCATGCTCGGGCGGGTTCTTGCCGCCCCAGGCATTGTACTCCATCCCGCGCATCCCCTCGCGCGCGACCCAGTTGGGATAGGTCCGGTGCAGGCCCGTGCCCTTGACTGGTTCGTGGCTGTCAAAGGCAATCCGGTGCTTGTAGGCGGTCTCGGCCACGCGGACGAAGTGGTTGGTCATCCACTGGCTCTCAAGCCATTCGCGATACTTGGTCCCATCGGGATCGACCCGCTCAAGCTGCCCGGCGTCAGTCACATAACCGGTCTTGACCACCATCATCCCGTACTTGGCGGCGAAGGCAAAGCTGCGGTCCAGCTGGTTTTCGTAATGGGTTACCGCCCCGCCCGTCTCGTGGTGGCCAACCAGCCGGACGCCCTTCTTCTTCGCATAGGCGGCCAGCATGGCGATATCGAAGTCCTCGGTCGGCTTGGTGAAGTCCATGTCACAGCCATTGCCGAACCAGTCACCATCCCAGCCCACGTTCCAGCCTTCGACCAGCACATCGGGGATGCCATTGGCAGCGGCGAAATCGATGTAGCGCTTGACGTTCGCGTTGGTCGCGCCGTGCTTCGGCCCGCGCGCCCATGACCATTCGCCCTTGATCATGTTCCACCACACCCCGGCAAACTTGCCCGGCTTGAACCAGCTCATGTCACCCAGCTTGTTGGGTTCGTTGAGGTTCAGCATCAGGTGGCTGTGATAGATGCCGGGGGCATCGTCGGCGATGATCAGGGTGCGCCAGGGGGTGGACCAGGCGCCGGTCTTCTGCACCTTGGGCTCGCCCGCGCCGGGGGTCAGGTTGGCGCGCAGCGTGGTGCCTTCGGTACGGGTCACATTCATGCCCGCATAGTCGACCAGCGCCGCCTCGTGCAGCGCGACATGGGTACCATCGGCCAGCCTGATCGTGATCGGCGTCGCGGCGGTCGAAACCGCGGAGAGCCCGGTCTTGTTGTAGAGATACTCCTCGCGGTTCCACAGATAGGCCGGCTTCCACCAGGCCGTGCCATCCTGGGCGAAGGCGAACTCGGTCAGCTCGTCGGCCACCCTGGTCTTCGCCATGTTCGGCTGCTGCGGGAACTCGTAGCGGAAGCCGAGACCGTCCTCATAGAGCCGAAAGGTGACGGTAAAGACCCGCGCCAGCGCGGTCGTCTCCTTCAGGTGGACCTTGAATTCGCGATAGCGGTTGCGGATCTGCGCCCATTCGCCCCAGGGCTGGGTCCAGGTCTCGTCGAAATCGCGCTGCTCGGTGCTGGTGATGGTCAGGCGGCGGTCGATCTTGGCGACATCGGTGAACAGGAAGCCCAGCCGCGACGGCGCGATGATCGCCTTGCCCTTGCGGGTCACGGCATAGGCCGCGCGGCCATCGCCATCGATCGAGACCGCAACGCTGACCGCGCCATCGGGCGAGGTGGCCGTGACCGGCGGGGATTGCTGCGCCAGTGCCGGCACGGCGGCCAGGGCCAGGCCCAGGCCCAGCCCCAGGCCCAGCGCGAGATGCAAAGATTTCATGTCAGGTCGTCTCCCGGACCAGGATGGCGGCGAAGGCAGGCAGGCGGCCAGGCTCTGCCCCGTTCACCGCGAAGATAGTCTCGCCGGTGGTCGCCAGGCCCTGTGGCCAGGCCGCTTCCGCCGCCGAAAGGTTGAACATGGCGATCAGGCTTTCCCCCTCTGCCACGCGGCGCAGCACCAGCCGACTCTCGTCAGCCAGCACCACTTCGCAGGCCCCGCTCCGCAGCGCCGGATGCGCCTTGCGCAGCGCGATCAGCTGGCGGGTGAGGTTGAGGAGCGAGGCCGGATCGGCTTCCTGCCGATCAATCGCGCGGGCCATGTTTTCCTCGCCCAGCGGCAGCCATGGCGCGCTGCTGGCGGTAAACCCGCCCTGCTCGCTCTGCGCCTGCCACGGCAGCGGGGTGCGCGCGCCATCGCGGGCCAGGGTCAGCGGCCAGTTGGCAATCGCTTCGGGATCCTGGAGCTGTTCGAAGGGAATTTCGACCTGGGTCAGCCCCAGCTCCTCACCCTGGTAGACGATGATGTTTCCGCGCAGCGCCGCCAGCAGCACGGCCTTGAGCCGGGCAAAGGCTTCCCGGTGCTCAGGGGCGCACCAGCGCGACAGCGCGCGCGGCGCATCGTGGTTTTCGAAGGCCCAGCTGGGCCAGCCGATGCCCGGCGCGTCAGGCCACTGGCCCAGCGCCCGCTTGACGACCTCCGGGGTCAGCCGGTCAGCATAGAGGAAATCGAAGCCATAGGCGCTGTTCAGCCGGGCATCGCCGCTGGTGAACAGCTTCATCTCGCGGTCGGCATCCTTGCCGCCCACTTCGGCAACGGTGAAGATCCCGTCATAGCTGTCGGTCAGCGCGCGGATCCGCTCGATGAAGGCCGGGATGTCGGCGTGCGACTGGTTGTAGAGCCGCTGCTGGAAATCGAACGGGCGGGTGCGCGGCTTGCCATCGGGCTGGGCCGGCGGATTATCGCGCAGCTGCGGATCGTGCATGGCGAAGTTCAGCGCATCGAGCCGGAAGCCATCGACCCCCCGATCCAACCAGAACCGCGCCACGTCCAGCAGGGCATCCTGCACCGCGGGCAGGTGGCAGTTGAGCTGCGGCTGGCTGGAAAGGAAATTGTGCAGGTAATACTGCCCGCGCCGCGCGTCCCAGGTCCAGGCCGGGCCGCCGAAGACCGATTGCCAGTTGGTGGGCGGCGAACCATCGGCCTTGGGATCGGCCCAGACATACCAGTCCGCCTTCGGATTATCCCGGCTGGCGCGGCTTTCGACGAACCAGGCATGCTGATCGGACGTGTGCGAATAGACCTGGTCGATCGTCACCCGCAGGCCCAGCGCATGGGCACGGGCCACCAGGGCATCGAAATCGGCGAGCGTGCCGAAGATCGGATCGACCCCGCAATAATCGGCCACGTCATAGCCGAAATCGGCCATCGGCGAGGTGAAGAACGGCGAAATCCAGATCGCATCGACCCCGAGGCTGGCGACATAGTCCAGTCGCTGGGTGATCCCCGGCAGGTCACCAATGCCATCGCCATTGGCATCGCGGAAGCTGCGCGGATAGATCTGGTAGATCGCCGCGCCGCGCCACCATTCCTGGCCGACACGCTCAAGGCCGGAAGCGGCAGTCCGGGTCAGGCGGTTCATTTCGATCTCACATTCCATTCTTTGGCGGCGCAGACGGCATAGCCCAGCGGCGGCAGAGTGATGGTCAGGCTGCCGGGTGCATCGGCGGCGAGCGCGCATTGCCCGGCCAGCGGGCTGAAGGTCAGGCTGCGCGGCTCGATCGCGATCCGCTGGGTGACGGGCTGGTTCGAGGTGTTGAAGGCCACCACCACTTCCTGCCCGGTTTCCGGATCGATCCGCGAGACGGCGTAAAGCCCCGGCTTGTCCGAGAAGGCGCGGCTGATTGTCGCCCCGGCATAAAGCGCGGGGGTGGCCTTGCGGACTTCGGCGAGGGTCGCGATCTGGCGATAGAGCGGGTGGCCCCGATCGAAGTTCGCTTGCGCGGTGGTGGCATCGGTGCCGATCAGGTCGTTGTCGTTGTAGACCGCGACCTTCGAAGGGAACATGTTCTCGCGCGCCAGCTGGTCGTTGCCGTCCGAAACGAAGCCCTGCTCGTCCCCGTAATAGATCACCGGCACGCCGCGCAGGGTCATCAGCATGGCATGGCCCAGCATGGTCCGCGCCAGCAGCTCGTCCTGCGAAATGCCGGGGTTGGCCTGCTTCACGAACATCGAGAAGCGGCCGAAATCGTGATTGCCGAGGAACGTCGGCAGGTTGAGCGCGCCCGCCTCACCACCCTGGTAGAGCGCGTCATCCTCGAACAGGCGGGCCAGCACGTCGGTTCCGGCCTTGCCCGATACGACCCGCTGCGCGGCAGCGGCGAAGGCCATGTCGAGGTTGGAAGGCAGGTCCGCGATCCGGGTCCAGCGCGCCAGCAGCGCGGGATCGACATCCTGCGTCGCCACTTCGCCGAAGATGTGGAAGTTGGGGATGCCCTTGTCCTTCGCCACCTTGAGCATGGCCGGCACGAAAGCGCGCCAGAATTCGGGGTTCACATGCTTGGCGGTGTCGATCCGGAAGCCGTCGATGCCGAAGCGTTCGATCCAGCTGGCATAGATTTCGATCATGCCCGAAATCACGCGCGGATGCTGGGTCGCCAGGTCATCCAGCCCCACGAAATCGCCATAAACCGCGCTTTCGCCGACCCAGTGCGTATCGCCGCGGTTGTGGTAGTAGATCGGATCGTTGAGCCAGGCCGGGACTTTCACGGTCTCCTCGCCCTTGGGGACATAGGGGGTATAGGCCCAGGTCGGATCGGTCAGCTTCGCCCAGTTATCAGGATGCGGATCGCTGTCGCCGTTGAAGCCCGGATTGATCGGCGCGCCCGTCACCCCGCCGCGCCGCGAATAGGGATAGTTCGCGTTGTCACGATAGCGATAGCCGTTGGCATCGCCATCGCGGTAACGGATCACATCGGCCGTGTGGTTGGCGATGATGTCCATGTAGACTTTCATGCCGCGCGCATGGGCGGCATCGACGAAGGCCTTGAAATCATCGTTGGTGCCGAAATGCGGATCGACCTGGGTGAAGTCGGTCACCCAGTAGCCATGATAGCCCGCGCTTTCATCGCCCTTCGGCCCCTGGACCGGCTTGTTCTTGAAGATCGGGGCGAACCAGATCGCGGTCGCGCCCAGGCCCTGGATATAGTCAAGCCGCGCGGTCAGTCCTTTCAGGTCGCCGCCGTGATAGAAGCCCTTGTGGGTGGGATCGAAGCCGTGCTGCAGCCGGTCACCCTTGATCCCGCCGGTATCGTTCTTCGGATCGCCGTTTTCGAACCGGTCGGGCAGAACGAAGTAGACGATCTCCTCGTTCGGCGCGCGGGCGCGCAGATCGGCCTTGGGATCGGATGCCTGGGCCGCCAGCGGAGCGCATAGCGCCAGTGCGGCAAGCGAAGTGGCAAGCGAACGGATCATGCGGCGGCTCCAGTTGCGGCGGCTCCAGTTGCGGCAGGCGGCGCTGTCACCAGCGCGGCAAGGTAATCGATATGCTGCGGCAGCGGGCGGACCAGGTCGATCGCGCCCCGTTCAACGCCTTCGAGGAACCGGCCAAGGTCGGCCTCGCTCAGGGCGTCGGCGATCGGGTTCCAACTGGCCGGTTCCAGCCCTTGGCCCGCCATGACCTGCAGCCAGCCAACCTCGGTGAACAGCTCGTCAGCGCTGGGCTGGATCACGCAGGCCGCCTGGAATTCCTCGATCCGGGCCTTGAGGCTGTCGGGGATTTCCATGTTGCGGCAGTGATCCCAGAACGGTTCGCCATGCCGCTGGTTGGCCCAGTAATGCAGGATCAGGAAATCGCGGATCCGCTCGAATTCAAGGGCCGCGCGGCGGTTGAAGCCATCGCGCACGGCATCGTCCACCGGCCCGCCGGGCAGCACGGTCAGGAAGCGGGTGATCGTGGACTGGATCAGGTGGATCGAGGTGGACTCAAGCGGCTCCATGAAGCCACTCGACAGCCCCACGGCCAGCACATTGCGGTCCCAGAACTTGCGGCGGCGGCCCGTGACGAAGCGCAGCGGGCGCGGATCGGCCTGGGCGGGGGCATCGAGGTTGGCGAGCAGCGTAGCGGTCGCCTCGTCGTCGGAAATGAACTCGCTGCAATAGACATGGCCATTGCCGATCCGGTGCTGGAGCGGGATGCGCCATTGCCACCCGGCAGTCCGGGCGGTGGAGCGGGTATAGGGCGTGAAGTCTCCCGCCGCGGCGCAAGGCACGGCCACGGCCCGGTCGCATAGCAGCCAGTGGCGCCAGTCCTCGTAGCCCGCGCCCAATTCCTGTTCGATCAGCAGGCCGCGAAAGCCCGAGCAGTCGATGAAGAAATCGCCCGCGATTGCGCGCCCATCATCGGTCCGCACGGCGGCGATATCGCCGTTCTCCGCGCGCTCGACGCTGGCAATGGTGCCTTCATGGCGGATCACCCCACGCGCTTCGGCGTAGCGACGCAGGTAGGCGGCATAGAGCCCGGCGTCGAAATGATAGGCATAGGGCATCGCCCCGCCACCCGCCGGCTGGCCCATCCGACCAGTGCGGGCGGCCAGTTCGTTGGGGGAATAGTGCGCCAGCGGCTTGGCCAGGCCCAGCTTGCGCCCCCGCGCCCAGTAATGGCGGAACGGCAGCAGCCCTAGCTGGCGGCCGACCTCGCCAAAGGCATGCATGTAGGAATGACCCGGCTTCAGCCAGCCGGCAAATTCGATCCCCAGCTTGAACGAGCCCATCGTCTCGCGCAGGAATTCGCCTTCATCGAGACCGAGCGCCTCGTTGAACAGCATGATCGCCGGGATCGTTGCCTCGCCCACGCCGACCGTGCCGATGGCCTCGCTTTCGATCAGGGTGATGCGGTGCCCCGGCGGGGCAAAGCGGGCCAGGGCGGCGGCGCTCATCCACCCGGCGGTTCCGCCGCCGACGATCACGATGTGGAATTGCCGATCCACCTGCATGTGCCATCTCCGCGCGCCAACCATTCGCGCGATATCAGTACCCGGCCAAACTCGCCAATCAGGCGGGGATCGACGGAGTTCCGGCAGTGCGAACCATCACCGGAACCCCGTGTCCCCCCTCATGGACTTGTCAACTTGCCTGTCAGGCATGGCCGACCGGATTGCGCCGGCCGGCCAGGGCTGATCAGAACTTGTAGATGAAGCCAGCCAGGAAGCGGCTACCATAGGTCTGGTAGTCGATGACCTGGCGCGCATCGCCCGGGTTGCTGGTGACGAACGGCTCGTTGGTCAGGTTCTGGCCCTGGATGTAGAGCGAGAGCCCCTCCAGCGCGCTGCCTTCCTGGAAGTCATAACCGATCTGCGCGTCGAAGATCGTTTCCGGTGCGGCCCGGCGACGGACGCGGTTGGCCGCGAAGCCCGAGACTTCACCCACGAAGGTCGACCGGTACCGGATCGAGCCGCGGACGTTGAAGCCATTCTTTTCGAAGAACAGGGTGCCGTTGGCGACCCACTTCGAATAGCCCGGCAGGTCTTCCGCCGGCGCGCCCGGATTCGGCTTGATCTTGGTTTCGGTGTAGGAAACACCGCCGGTGATACCGAAGCCCGACAGCGCCTGGCTGAAGGTTTCGAACGGCAGGGTCCCGGCCAGTTCAAGACCATAGAGCTCGCCGCCCTTGCCGTTGATCGGGACATTCAGCACCGCATTGGGCGAGATCGTCACGTTGGCCTGGTTCGGCGGGGTCAGCACCAGGTCCGAGGTGGGGATCACCACGTCCTGGTTGTACACGTAGCTCTTCAGGTCCTTGTAGAACAGCTGCAGCGCGATGTAACCCTTTGTACCGAAGTACTTTTCGAAGGTCAGATCGATCGCGTTGGCGCGCCAGGGGCGCAGCGCCGGATTGCCCGAACCACCCGTCACGTTGGCAATGAAGTTGCCCGGAACGGTGGGGTTGGGGGTGATGGTATACCCGAAGCTCAACGAGTTCTTCATGTCGTCCATGCGCGGACGAATGATCTGACGGCCCGCTGCGAAACGGATTACCAGGTCGCTCGGGAAGCGCAGCGACAGGTTCAGGCTGGGCAGCACGTCGGTGTAGCGGTTGGTATCCGACTGGGTGCGTGCACCGATGTTGGGCGCGCCGTTCGGCAGGGTGCCAAGGAACACCGCAGAGGCCCCGACCGACTGCTGTTCGGTGAAGTTGGCCTGGACGCCGATGTTGCCGGTCAGGTCAGCCGAACCGAGCGTGCCCTTGAGGTTGGCCTGGATGTACGGGGTGAAGATCTTTTCCTTCACCGAATAGCTCTTCACCACCACGTCGCCATAGGCGTTAGGCACCAGCTTGTAGATCCCGGCATCGAGCAGGGCAAGCGGGTTGTAGCTGATCATCGGACCAAGGCCGAGGAACGACAGGTTGGTGGTGCCAAGCCGGAACTGGCTGGGCACGGCCACGCTGGTGGTGCCATTGGTATTGGCGGTCAGGCCCAGGAAGTATTCATCCGGCACCAGCGCCTTGGAACGGTCGGTGTAGTTGCCGCCCAGCTGGACGCTGGAGATGAACCCGTCGAGTTCCTTCGAGACTTCGGCGCGGATCTGCCAGATCTCGTCCTTGATGATCCGGTCGTTGTAATAGCCGTCCTGGCCGCCGACGATCGAGGTGCCGTTCGGCGCGATCTGGGTGCCGCCCCAGCCCTGCGGGCTGGTCAGCAGGATCAGGTTGTAATCGCTGTAGTTCAGCGTCGGCGCAAAGACGGTGCCATTGGTCCCGCTGGTGAAGCGGATCGTGTCGGTGGCGCCCAGCGCCCCGCGACCGGTGCCCGAATAGCTCTCGATGTTCAGCTCGTTGCGGTCGGTCTTCGAGTAGGACAGGTCGAGCAGGGCGTTCCAGCCATCGTCGCCTTCGTACTTGTTGTTCCAGCCGAAGCTGTAGAGCTTGGCATTGCGCTGGAACACGTCGTTGCGGACCACGCCCTTGACGCCGTTGAACTGGCCGGCGGTGACGAAGCCGCCGCTGCGGGTGGTGTTCGAAAGCGTCGCGGCCGACCAGTAGAGCGGCAATTCGATGCCGCGCTTGATCTGGTCATCCTTGAAATCGGTGTAGAAGGCGTCGAGCGTGGTGGTGAAGTTGGCCGAAGGCTTCCACTGCAGCGTGCCGTTGAGGCCCAGGCGGGTCAGCTGGGTGCTGGTGGCATAGGACTTCGAGCCGCCGATCACGGCCGAACCGGCATCGCTGGGATAGCCCCAGGCGTTGAACTCCTGGATGTGATAGGGCTCGTCGACATAGGACACGCCCAGCGCGATCCCCACGGTGTCGTCGGCGAACTGATCGACATAGAGCGCATTGGCGCGATAGCCGAAGTCCTTCGAGCCGGCGTTCAGCTTGCCGAGATCGGCATAGGAGCCGCGGGCACCGATGGTGATGATCTGCTTGCCGGCATCAAGCGGCCGGATCGTGCGCATGTCGACCGTGCCCGACAGGCCCTGGCCGATCAGCGAGGCCATCGGCGACTTGAAGACGTTGACCTGGCTGACGACTTCCGAGGGATACTGGTCGTATTCGACGGCGCGATTGTCACCGGTCGAGGTCTGTTCGCGACCATTGAGCAGGGTGGTCGAGAAGTCCGGGGCAAAACCACGGATCGAGATCGAGTTCGAGCGGCCCGACAGGCGCTGCGAAGTAAGGCCCGGCAGACGCGCGATCGATTCGGCGATCGAGGCATCGGGCAGCTTGCCGATGTCTTCGGCCGCGATCGATTCGACGATCACTTCCGAGGTCTTCTTCTTGTTGACGGCGGTTTCCAGCGAGGCGCGGAAACCGGTCACGACGATCGCGCCATCGGCAACAGCGGCTTCATCCTGCGGCGCGGCGTCCTGTGCGTTGGCGGTGCCGGAAACGGCGATGGTGGAAATTGCCAGTGCGATGGCCGAAACCCCACGGCCACCAGCGAAACGGGTGCGAAGTGCCACGATTCTCTCTCCCTAAACCACTCCGGCAGGTCCAGTCCCCCCGGCGTTTGCCCCTTCAGAATCGGGATGCAGCAAGCACTCCCAGCTCCTGTGGAGCGCCTCAGATACGGGCGCAGGGCCGCTTGCAGGAAGATGGCATACGTATACGCATTGTATGCAGAGGTCGTACCGTGGCCTGCAGGCCACAGTCACTAAGGTGCAGTATAGTATTGCTTTAAAATGTATTTATTGAGATATCTGAGGAGCACCAACAGCTATTGCCGGGGCACTTTCGCGCCCGCTTCGGGCAGGATCATCCAGTCCTGCGCCGATTGGGTCCACAGATGGACCGTCGGGGCCAGGCCCGAAGTATCATCGAGCGTACCCGCCTTGATGAAGGTCATGCCCTGGGCATCCATCGCCAGGATCACGCTGATCAGCGGAGAGCCGCACTGACCGCAGAACTGGCGCTCCAGCGCATTGCCGCTGTCCCCGGCATCGGTGTAGCTCGTGAGCTCGCCGGTCAGTTCCAGGTCAGCCTTGCGGACCATGGCGATCACGGAAATCGCCGAGCCGGATTGCTTCTGGCAATGGGTACACTGGCAGGTCATCACCTGCAGCGGGGGCCAGGCCACCTTGTAGCGGACCTGCCCGCACAGACACCCGCCTTCGCGCTGCTCTTCGCTCATCCCCAGCCCTCCCTCGCCCGCCCCAACCGGGGTGCGGCCAATGCTCTCGGGCGCAGATGGCACGATCCGCCCGCCGGATGTCAAGCAATCGCCGCAGCGACCGGCAGCATGCAGAGTTCTGATCGGGAGAGCGCCCTGGGTCCCGATCGCAGCGAAGCAGTTTGTAGCCCGGGGTGGCTGGGTTGGGCCGCTCTGCTGCGATCGGGCAGTCTGGGTGACTGACCGGCGTTCGAGTGGTTGGTCCCGAAGCCGGCATGGCTGAACTAGGCTCTTCTTTCGCATCCCGAAAGCTACGGCAATGTACCGGTGCCTGATTGCAACTGATCGAGGCCCAGTTGGCGATTGCCGCTGGCCAGTGCGGCGGCTATCCTGCGCGCCGATCCCGGATCTCAAAGCATAACGGGGCGGGGAGAGAACATGGGCCGCAAGCCGTCGAACAAGCCGACGAGCTTTGATATCGCTTACTTGGCCGGGGTTTCGCAACCCACAGTCAGCCGGGCGCTGCGTGGCTCGCGCTCGGTCAGCCTGGCCACGCGCCAGCGGATCGAGCAGATCGCCCGCGAGCTGAACTATTCGGTCGACAAGAACGCGTCCTCGCTGCGCTCACAGCGGTCCAACACCATCGCCCTGTTGTTCTTCGAAGACCCGACGCCCGACGGGGCCAATATCAACCCGTTCTTCCTGGCCATGCTGGGCGCGATCACGCGGGCCACGGCCAACCGCGGGCTGGACCTGCTGATCTCGTTCCAGAAGATGGAGGATGACTGGCACACCCGCTACCAGGACAGCCACCGCGCCGACGGGCTGATCCTGCTCGGTTATGGCGATTACACGCTGTACGAGCAGCGGCTGAACGACCTGGTCGCGGCGGGCACCCAGTTCGTGCGCTGGGGTTCGGTCCGCGATGACAATATCGGCACCACCGTGGGGTCCGGCAATGTCGCCGCCGGGCGACTGGCGGGCGAACACCTGCTGGGCCTGGGGAGGCAACGGATCGCCTTCCTGGGCCAGGCGGACGAACACTATCCCGAATTCGCCGACCGCTATCACGGGTTGAACGAGGCCCTGGCGGCGGTCGGCATTGCCGCCGATCCGGCCTTGCAGGCCGATGCCCTGAGCAGCGAGGAACAGGGCCGCGCCGCGCTGCGCCGCCTGCTTGAGCGCGGGGCGGAATTCGACGCCGTGTTTGCCGCCAGCGACCTGATCGCGATCGGCGCGATGCGCGCCCTGGCCGAGGCCGGACGCTCGGTGCCGGGCGACGTGGCTGTCGTCGGCTTTGACGATATCCCCGCCGCCAGCCTGACCAGCCCGCCGCTGACCACCGTGCAGCAGGACCTCGTTGCGGCCGGGGAACTGCTGGTCGAAACGCTGGCCGAGCAGATCGAGGGCCGCGACAGCCGCAACCGCCGCCTGGCCCCCAAGCTGATCGTGCGGGCCAGCACCACCGGCTAGGCCGCGCCCGCGTTACGTATTCGTATGCGGCTTGCCTGCCCGCGCCGACCATGCCAGCCCTGATGGGATAAAGACGGGGAGAGAGGCGCGCCATGGAAAAACCGCGGCAGAACTGGGCCGGGCTGTTCAACATCAGCTTCGGTTTCTTCGGCATCCAGATCGGCTTCGCGTTGCAGAACGCGAACATGAGCCGCATTTTCCAGACCCTGGGCAGCGCAATCGACGACCTGCCCTGGCTGTGGGCCGCAGCTCCGCTGACCGGGCTGTTGGTCCAGCCGATCATCGGCCACCTGTCCGACCGGACCTGGCTGGGGCGGCTCGGGCGGCGGCGGCCGTATTTCGTGCTGGGGGCGGTCCTCGCGGGTCTCTCGCTGTTCGCCATGCCGCTGTCCGATGCGCTGCTGATCGCCGCGCTGTTGCTGTGGGTGCTGGACGCCAGCCTCAACATCTCGATGGAGCCGTTCCGGGCCTTCGTGGGCGACATGCTGCGCAAGGACCAGCACACCGCAGGCTATGCCGTGCAGACCGCATTCATCGGCGCGGGCGCGGTGGTGGGTTCTCTGTTCCCGCCGTTCATGGAATGGCTGGGCGTGTCCAATGTCGCACCGCCGGGGGAAATCCCCGATACGGTGCGCTATGCCTTCTGGTGCGGCGGGCTGGCGCTGGTGGTGGCGGTGATGTGGACCGTGGTGACCACGCATGAATACTCGCCAGAGGAAATGCGCGCTTTTGGCGATAGTGCCGAGGCTGCGGCCCAGCCCGCCACCGATCTGGCCACGCGCAGCAGCAGCGGTCCGTTTTGGTGGATCGCGGCCGGCGGCATGCTGGCGCTGGCGACCGAGGAATGGGGGCTGGAGAAGGAGATCTACCTCCTGGCCCTCTTGCTGATCGGCTATGGCCTGATCAGCCATATTGCCATCCGCCTGGCCCGGGCCGGACGCAGTGCCAACATGCTGACCAGCATCGTCGGCGACTTCTCCGGCATGCCCGACATCATGAAGCGGCTGGCCCTGGTCCAGTTCTTCAGCTGGTCGGCGCTGTTCATCATGTGGATCAACACCACCGCCATCGTCGCCCAGCGCTATTTCGGTTCGACCGATCCGGCCAGCGCCGAATTCCAGGCTGGCGGGAACTGGGTGGGCTGGCTGTTCGCGGTCTACAACGGGGTGGCGGCGATCGCGGCCCTGACCCTCCTGCCGCTGCTCTCGCGCCGGTTCGGCAAGGTGCGCACCCACGTGTTCGGCCTGCTCTGCGGAGCGGCGGGCTATGCCAGCTTCTTCTTCATGCCCAGCGCCGAGTGGCTGATCGTCAGCGAGATCGGCGTGGGCATCGCCTGGGCATCGATCCTGGCCATGCCCTATGCGATCCTGGCAAGCAGCCTGCCGCAGGCCAAGCTCGGCATCTTCATGGGGCTGTTCAACGTCTTCGTGGTGGTCCCGCAATTGCTGGTCGCCACGGTCATGGGTTCGATCATGAAGGCCTTCTTCCCTGATCAGCCGATCTGGACCATGGCCTTTGCCGCTGGGGCGCTGGTGCTGGCGGCTGCGGCAATGTTGCGCGTGAAAGTGCCGGGCGAGGTTTAGAAATCCGCCACCAGTTGGAGCGTGACCGTGCGCGGGTTGGAATAGGTGAAGCCGCCCGATGCGTTCACGTTCCAGCCGTATTCGTTGAACGCATTGAGCAGCACCGGGCGTAGCAGCCAGGTGCCGCCGGCCGCCTTGAAGCGATAGCGCGCGCCGAGATTGAGCGTCGCGCGCGGCGGCGCGACTAGCGTGTTGGCGGCATTGCCCATCCGGCTCGACACGCTTTCCACCGTGGCATCGAACGACAACGCCCCGCGCCCCGCATCCAGACGCCAGTCGAGCGTGGCGATCGAGCGGCGGCGGATCTGGCCGACCGGGCGCGGGCCGATCAGGCCGCTGTCGATCGCTTCGCCGCTGATCCGCGGATCGAGGAACATCGAGCCGCCGACGATGGTCAGCCCCGGCGCAAGCTGGCCGGTCAGTGACACCTCGATCCCGCGATTGGTCAGCGTGCCAAGCTGGCGATAGCGCAGCGCCGGATCGAGATTATAGTAGGGCTTGCGGATCGAGAAGGCCCCGGCGATCATCGTCAAGCGCGGGGTGATCGCCCAGCGCGCGCCGGCCTCGACCTGGCTCGTGCGGATCGCCGGCGGCGCTTCTGACCGGTTGGTGGCAATATCGGGGGCCACCAGGGCTTCCTCCTGCCCGCGCGTGTACCCGGCATAGACCGACAGCCCGCGCGCGACATGGACCGACCCCGCCACGTTCAGCAGCAGCGGATTGTCGCGCGTGACCGGATCGGACAGCGCCGCATCGGCAAAGTCCAGCGCCTTGCGGTAACGGCTTTTCGAGATCCCGACATCAAGGCTGAAGCGCTGCGGCGCGACCATCGACCAGGCCAAGCCGCCGGTAATCTGGCGCACCTCGTCGCGGTTCTTCGCGCCCTGGATCCAGACCGGTTCGGCGCGCAGATCGGGGCGCAGGATGGTCGAGGTCCCAAGCGTGAGGACGCGGCCTCCGCCGAATTCGCGGTTGCGCGAACGCCCCCGCACACTGGCCACGAGCCGATGGTTGACCGTGGTGCCAATCCATTCCTTGACCAGCCGCGCCTCGCCCGACCACGAGCCATCGTAATTGTCGCGCTCGGCAATGATCCGGCGCGTGGCAACCGAACCATCGGCGGCCACGCCCCGCATCAGGTCGGCATAGACGCTGTGCTGATCGCGGGCGGAATAGAACAGCCCGGCTTCCAGCTTGAGGCCCAGCAACGGCGTTTTGACGATCGCCCCGCCGGTCCACAGGTCCTGATTTCGCCCGGCCCAGGGCTGGCTTAGATCGATCCCGCGCTCGATCCTGGGGGGCGGGCTGGTGCCGTCCGGATAGTAGATCGGCCGCAGTTCGTCCGAGCGGTAAATGAAGTCGCCGACGAACAGCAGCACCTCGGTCTCCGCCTGCGGACGCCATGCCGCGGTCAGGCCGACGGGCCGATAAAGGCTTTGCCCGCCCTCGAAGCGGGTGGCGTTGCGGAACCCGATGCCGCCGGAAATCCCGAACGAGCCATCGCCGAACGGCTGCTTGAACTCGACCGAACCGCCCGGCCCGATCGAGAAGGACGAACCGTATTCCAGGTTCACGCTGTAACTGGCGTCCTTGCCCGGCTTGGTCAGGCTGTAATCGACCAGCCCGGTCGGCGCGGGGAACGGATAACGCAGCGCCGCAGCCCCGACCCGAATCGTGCTGCCATCGATGATCCGCGTCGAAATCCGGTCGACCTGGTCGAAGTAGAGCCCCTCGAGCCGGGCATTGCCAGCATCGACCGGGTTGAACCCGCGCACCTCTTCGCTGTTGTAAAGCCCGGTCTTTTCATTGCCGACCGACCGTCCGAAGGCATCGCTTGACTGGGTCGCCGCATTCTCGCCCGCGCGCTGGGCAAGGGCCGGGGTCGAACCCAGCAGAATGGCCGCGATTGGGCCAGAAAGGGACAAGACTGAGCAGCGCACTGACGCGCACTTAGAGATATTCGCCGGATCGAAAAGCCCAAACCGATTCCGGCGCGGGTCCGGACATGCCTGATGCGGTTGCGGCCTTGTCAATGCTCACCGGGCTTGCCATCCATCGCCCTGACCCTGCCCGGAGCCGCCGTGCCGACCGATCCGCCTGCCCAGCTGCTGCCCCGGACCGCCCCGCGCCTGCTGCGGCTGGCCGATGGCGTGCTGCTGGGCGGGCTGGCGCTGATCACCCTGGCGGCAACCGCGGTGCTGACCGTTGCACTGTACGAACGCTTCAATGCCTTCTCGCTCGCCGCGCTGGTGGTCTGGCTGCTGGCCATGACGCTGATCGCGCGCCAGGCCGTAGCCGGGCGGATCGACTGGCGGGCCTTGTTCGCCCTGGTCCTGCTCTCGCTGCTGATGCGCTGGTGGTCGGTGCAACTGACCATGGAGGTCGAACTGCGCGTCGATCCCATGAATTACACCAACCTGGCCACGGCGGTGCTGGATGGGCGCGGGCTGATCGTCGACGACGTGCAATATGGCCGCGATCTGCGCGCCTATTTCCCGCCGCTCTATCCGCTGCTGCTGGCGGGGTGGTGGGCCCTGTTCGGCGTTTCCGCCTGGGCAACGCTGGCGATGAACACCCTAACCGATGCGATCGCCGCCTGGGCCCTTGCCGACACGGGACGGCGACTGGGCAACCGGGCGGCAGGACTGCTGGCGGGGCTGGCCTATTTCGCCTGGCCGGCCTTTGCCCTGGGGGCTGGCCTGCCGCAGAAGGAGGCGCTGACCGTCCTGCTGGGCGTATTGCTGCTGCGCGGGCTGGTGATCTGGCTCAATGCCGATGCGGCCGGCGCGCGGCGCTGGCGGCATGGGCTGTGGCTGGGGCTGTGGTGGGGAATGCTGGCGCTGACCCAGGCCGGGCTGGCGGTCGCGCCGGCTTTCATCGCGCTGGTGCTGATCTGGCAGCGCGGCTTTGCGGCCACGCTGCGACTGGGCTTGACCGCCCTGCCCGCGCTGCTGGCCGTGCTGCTGCCGTGGTGGCTGCGCAACTGGCTGGTCTTCGGCGCTTTCGTGCCGCTGACCACGGCTTCGGGCTTCATGGCCAATTCGGCGCTGGTCCACATCCGCGCGCCATTCCCGCCCGGCATCTTCGACCTGCCCGAGCCGGAACGGTCAAAGGTGATGGGCGAACTGGCACGCGGCATCCTGCTTGGGAACCCGGTCTGCGCGGCGGGGGAATATGCCCGCTCGATGGCCAGGGGCTTCGCCTTTGAAGAGGCCTCGCTGGCCCGCTATCGCCACACCGTGCCCGCCATCAGCGCAGACAACCACGCCCGGCTGGAAGTAATGCTGCAGGGCAGCTGGGCCACATTGCTGGCATCCGCCACGCTGGCTACCTGGGCCCGGCTGCGGCGCGGCCTGACCGATCCCGTCGCGCTCTATACCCTGGCGCTGCTCGCGGCGATCGGCCTGACCAACGTGTGGTTCGAATTCGGCGAGCGCCACCGCCTGATCCTGACCCCGTTCCTGCTGCTCCTGGCTGCGGGCTTCTGGACCGGCTGGCTGAAGCGAAAAGCACAGCGTTAACGCGGTCTTGACCAGCGCGGGGCTATGCCTGCGGCCATGTCGCTCCGCCTGTTCCTGCTGATCCTCGCCTCGGTCGCGCTCTCCGCGCTGGCCCAGCTTGCGCTCAAGACCGGGACGACCGCGGCTGCGCGCAGCCGGGGCGTGGGCGGGGAGCTGCTGGCGCTGGCCCAGTCCCCCTTCGTGATCGGGGGCCTTGCGCTCTATGCGCTGGGTGCAGTGGTGTGGCTGTTCGTGCTGGCCCGTGCGCCGCTGTCGCTGGCCTATCCCTTTGTCGGGCTGGGCTTCATCTTCACCATGCTGGCTGGCGCGCTGGTGCTGGGCGAACAGGTTACCCCGGTCCGGATTGCCGGCACGTTGCTGATCGCGGCGGGCTGCGTGCTGGTGGCGCGTTCGGCCTGATCCGATGACCGTGCACCAGCCCATCAGCGCTGCTAGGCGCGCTGCCCCGGCCCAGCCGGTTCCGCTGTTCATCGATGTCGACGGTACGCTGTTGCGGGCGGATATCAGCCTCGAAAGCTTCGTCCGCGTCGCCCGCTCGGGCCTGTTGCTGGCCCTGCGGCTGATCCTGGCCCTGCTTCAAGGCCGGGCCGCAGCCAAGACCTTTGCCGCCCGGCACGATCCCGTCCGGCCCGATCGCCTGCCCTTTCGTGCCGAAGTTCTGGACCTGATTGCCGCGGCGAAGGCCGAAGGCCGCCCGGTGATCCTGGCCAGCGCCAGCCATTGGCGCCCGGTTGCGGCCATCGCCCGCCATCTGGGCCTGACCGATCCGGTGATCGCCAGCACGCGCCGCCACAACCTGAAAGGCCGGGCCAAGCTTTCGGCGATCCGTGCGCGGATCGGTAACGAAGCACCATTCGACTATGTGGGCGATAGCGCCGCTGACCGCCCGCTGTGGGCCGCTGCCCGGCAGGGCTGGACGCTGGGCCTGTTGCCCGATGATGGCAGCGCCGCGCGGCTCGGCCCGCCCCCGCCCGGCCAGTTCGGCACCCTGGTAAAGGCGCTGCGCCCGCACCAGTGGGCCAAGAACGCGCTGGTGCTGGTCCCGCTGCTGATGTCCGGGCAGTTCCTCGATCCCGTGCTGGTCGCCAAGGCTGTCGTTGCCGCAGTAGCCATGTCGGCCATCGCCTCGGCGATCTACCTGATCAACGATCTGCTCGATATCGATGCCGATCGCATGCATCGCACCAAGCGCCTGCGCCCGCTGGCCCATGGCGATCTTTCGATCCCGGCAGCGCTGGGCTGGTCGGTGGTGCTGGGCCTGGGCGGGCTGGCAGCGGGCTGGCTGACCGGCGGCGCAACGCTGACCGGCTGGCTGCTGGCCTATGTCGCCCTGTCGCTGGCCTATTCGTTGCGCCTGAAGGCGGCGATGGTGGCCGATGCCATTGCGCTGGCCATGCTCTATACCATCCGGATCTGGATCGGCGGGGCGGCCGTGGGCGTGGCGATCAGCTATTGGCTGGCGCTGTTCTCGATCTTCCTGTTCCTGAGCCTGGCTTACCTGAAGCGTTATATCGAGATCCAGGGCAGCACCGATCCCGCCCAGCTGGTCAAGGGGCGTGGCTATGTCGGCGGCGATCTCGATCTGGTCATGGCCTCGGGCGTGGCCGCGGGGATGGTGGCGATCCTGGTCCTGGCCCTGTTCGCCCATGACCCGGCGACGATGCAGAACTATGCCGCGCCCGACCTGCTCATGCTGGCCTGCCTGCCGCTGCTCTACTGGCTGAACCGCGTCTGGCTGATGGCCCGGCGCGGCGAGGTGGAGGGCGATCCGGTAGCCTTCGCGATCCGCGACCGGCGCAGCCTGGCGCTGGGCGCCATGATTGGCGCGATCTTCCTTGCCGCGCTGGTCGGCCCGGAACCGCTGCTCGAACGGATTTAGGAGTCGCCGCGCTCGGCCGGGTCCTCGTGGAGCCAGGCGGCATGGCGCGGGGCGCGCTTCGTTTCGGCCCAGTCATGCAGCATGGCCGGAGCCACTGCGGCAAGCTCGGCATACTGATCGGGCGTGCCGATATCGCAGGCCAGCTCCAGCCGGTGGCCGTTGGGATCGAAGAAATAGATCGAGCGGAAGATGCCGTGATAGGTCGGCCCCAGCACTTCGATCCCCAGGCTTTCGATATGGGCCTTGGCCGCCAGCAGCGCGTCCAGATCGGCCACCTTGAAGGCCAGGTGCTGGACCCAGGCCGGGGTAGCGGGATCCTTGCCCATTTCCGGCTGGTTCGGCAGCTCGAAGAAGGCCAGGACATTGCCGCCCCCGCAATCGAGGAACACGTGCATGTAGGGATCGAATTCCCCGGTCGAGGGCACATGGTCCTCGGCAAAGGCCGTGGTGTAACGCATGCCGAGCACGCGCTGGTACCATTCCACCGTCTCCTTCGCGTCGCGGCAGCGATAGGCGACGTGGTGGATGCGTTCGAGCTTTGGCACGGCGGTCATTCGGCGGCTCCTTCAACCTGCAGCGCGCCGCGGCGGATCTGGTCGGCCTCGATCGACTTGAACAGGGCGGTGAAGTTGCCCTCACCAAAGCCCTCGTCCTTCTTGCGCTGGATGAATTCGAAGAACACCGGCCCGATCATGGTCTGGCTGAAGATCTGCAGCAGCAGGCGCGGATCGTTGTTCTCGGTCGAGCCATCGAGCAGGATGCCGCGCGATTGCAGCTCGCCGACCGGCTCGCCGTGACCGGGCAGGCGCTCGTCGAGCATCTCGTAATAGGTCGCCGGCGGTGCGGGCGCGAAGGGCGTGCCCAGGGCCTTGAGCCGGTCCCAGACGGCGTAAAGATCGTCGCAGGCAAAGGCGATGTGCTGGATCCCCTCGCCGTTGTAGGCGCGCAGGTATTCCTCGATCTGGCCGCCGCCCCCGGCGCCTTCCTCGTTCAGCGGAATGCGGATCTTGCCATCGGGCGCGGTCATCGCCTTGCTGGTGAGGCCGGTATATTCGCCCTTGATGTCGAAATAGCGGATCTCGCGGAAACCGGCGATCCGCTCATAGAACGAGGCCCAGTGGGCCATGCGCCCGCCATAGACGTTGTGGGTCAGGTGATCGATCAGCTGAAGGCCCGTGCCGACCGGGTGGCGATCGACGCCGGGGTGGTAGACAAAGTCGATGTCATAGATCGACAGGTCTTCCCCATAGCGGTCGATCAGGTAGATCATGGAGCCGCCGATGCCGCGGAAAGCGGGCAGGCGCAGTTCCATAACCCCGGTGCGACTTTCGACCGGCTCGGCCCCGCGCTCGATCGCCTCGGCATAGGCCTTGGCTGCATCGCGCACCCGCCAGCCCATCCCGCAGGCCGAAGGACCGTGTTCCTGGGCAAAGTACCAGGCCGGGCTCTTCGGCTCGTAGTTGGCGATCAGGTTGATGTCGCCCTGGCGCCACAGCGTCACGTCCTTGGACCGGTGGCGGGCGATCTCGGTAAAGCCCATCGCGGCAAAGACCGGCTCCAGCACGCCCTTTTCCGGCGCGCAGAATTCGACGAATTCGAACCCGTCGAGGCCCAGCGGGTTTTCGAAAAGGTCGGCCATGGGCAGCAAGCTCCTGTCGCGGATTTCAGTTTCAGTTGAAACTAAATCCGCAAGGGTCAGGAGTCAAGGATTCGCGGGCTCCCCCCCAACACTCCGTTCGCCCTGAGCTTGTCGAAGGGCCGTCCTCTTCTTGCGGGCGCGGTGACATGTTCAAGAAGAAGAGCGGTGCTTCGACAAGCTCAGCACGAACGGGGCAGGTGAGGTTGATTTCAATCAGAACCGGGGCATCTGCTGGCTGGCGCAGTGGAACGAGCCGCCACCCGCCAGCACGGCATCGGCCAGCACGCCAACCACGGCACGATCCGGGAACAGCGCCTGGATCGCCGCGACGCCGTCCTCGTCATGGCGGGTACCATAGGTCGGGACGACCACGACATTGCTGGTCACGGCAAAGTTCATGTAGCTCGCCGGTTCGATCCGCCCGCCCTCGCTCTCCACGCGGCCGGGCGACGGCACTTCGGCCACCTTGAGGCCAAAGGCTTCGGCCCGCACCTTTGCGTCGGCATAGATCGCCGCGTTCGGGTCATCCGCCCCGGTAGCGCGCGGCACGGCCAGTACGCCCGGCGCCACGAACCGCGCGAGGTTATCGACATGGCCGTCGGTGTGATCGTTGATCAGCCCATCGCCCAGCCACAGCACCCGGGTGAAGCCCAGGTCGCGGGCCAGCCGCGCCTCGAGATCGGCGCGCGACAAGGCAGGGTTGCGGTTGGGGTTCAAGAGGCACTGCTCGGTCGTGGCGACAAGGCCCGTGCCATCGCAATCGAGCGCGCCACCTTCCAGCACCCAGTCGGCACCGGCCACCGGCAACCCGGCGCTTTCCGCCAGTTCCGCGCCGATTTCCTGATCGCCCTCCATCAGGTACTTGCCGCCCCAGCCATTGAAGCCGAACCGCTGGCCGAGCGGCTGGCCATCGCGCTGCACCACCAGCGGCCCGGTATCGCGCAGCCAGACATCGCCATAGCGCCGCACTTCGAGCTTCACCGCCGCGCTGCACAGCGCCGCCGCCCGCGCCCGGTTCGCCTCGTCGCGGACGATCAGCCGCACTTCCTGGCCGCTCTCGGCCACGACATTGGCAAACTGCGCGATCTGCTCCTGCGCGCGCTCAAGAAAGCCCGGCCATTCGACCGGATCGTGCGGAAAGCCGATCCAGATCCAGTCCTGCGGGTGCCATTCGGGCGGCATCCAGACGGACGGCTGGTCCATCACTTGGCGCCCTTCCTGCTGGCATCGCGCACGGCGCGGAACTCGTCGGTCGGGTGCCAGTTCGGCCAATCCTTGCCCATCGCCAGGCTGCGGCCGAGGCGGAAGAACAGTTCGCCGTCCTGCAGGATGCCCGACCAGTCCCACTTGCCGTCGTACTCGTCCTTGGGGCCGTGATAGGCTGCCACGTTATAGCGCTCGGCCGCCGCTTCCCCGGCCGCCTTGCCGCCCTGCACCCAGTCGTTGCCGCGCGCCACGTTGAACATCGGCACCCCGCGCTTGGCGAAGCTGAAGTGGTCCGAGCGATAGTAATAGCCCTTCTCGACATCGCTCTCGGGTGCCTGGACCAGCCCCATCGCCCTGGTCGCGGCAGCGAGGTAGCGGGTCAGCTCGCTCTTGTCGCCGCCGACCACCTGGAAATCACGCGCCGCGCTGCCGGGCGAGATCGCGTCCATGTTCACCCCGCCCACGGTCCGGGCCAGCGGATAGACCGGGTTGGCGGCATAGTATTCGCTGCCCAGCAGGCCCGATTCCTCCAGCGTAACGGCCAGGAACACCTGACTGCGATCGGTCGGGCCGGCCTTCACATTGGCTTCGGCAATCGCGGCGAGCATGGCCGTGCCGGTGGCATTGTCGACCGCGCCGTTGCAGATGTCATCACCATCGGCCGCCGCCTTGCACCGCCCCAGGTGATCCCAGTGCGCGGTGTAGAGCACGTATTCGTCGGGCCGCTTCTTGCCCGGCAGGATCCCGATCACGTTCTTTGACATGGCCGTGCGCATGGTGTTGTCAAAGGCCAGGCTCGCCTTCAGCCCCAGCGGCACGGGCTTGAACCCGCGCGCCTTGGCGGCCTGGGTCAACCGGCCCAGGTCCTGTCCGGCGGCGGCCAGGATGCGTTCGGCCACACCCTTCTGCACCCAGCCGTTGGCCTCGGTCTGGTCCATGCCCTTGTTGGCGCGCTGGACGAAGTACTGCGGCCCGGTCCACGAGCTTTCGACCACGTTCCAGCCATAGGCCGCCGGGAAGGTGTCGTGGACGATCAGCGCGCCGCGTGCGCCCTGCCGGGCGGCTTCCTCGAACTTGTAGGTCCAGCGGCCGTAATAGGTCATCCGGCGGCCCTTGAAGATGCCGTCCTCGTTGGCGGCATCAAAATCCGGGTCGTTGACCAGGATCACCGCGATCTTGCCCTTCATGTCGACGCCGGCATAGTCGTTCCAGCCGAGTTCCGGGGCGTTGATGCCATAGCCGACGAAGACCAGCTCGGCGTCGGCAATCTCGGTCCGCCCGACGTGGCGATAGGAACCGGCGACGAAATCCTTGCCCGGCGCGAACAGCATCGTTCCGCCCGCCCCCCCGGTGACAGCCAGCCCCGCCACATTGGTCGCGGCGATTTCCACGGTCGGCACGTCCTGCGTCCATGAACCCTTGTTCCCGGGCTGAAGGCCCGCCGCCTTGAAGCACTCGATCAGGTAGGCCACGGTCTTGTCTTCGCCCGCTGTCCCCGGCGCGCGGCCCTCGAATGCATCGGACGACAGCGTCCGGACCATCTCCTCCAGCACCGGCTGGCTGAGCGGCACCGGCTGGACCGCCGGCACCGGCGCAGGCCTGGCGTGCAGGGCAGTCGGCACCGCCAGGGCGGCAAGCAGGAGCGGGCGCAGCTTCATGGGCGGTGTCACCTTTCGCAAGTTCTGGTCGGCCCGCCGATTGACAGAGCCGCGCCCCCTTCGCAAGCACGGGCATGATGAATGCCGACTGGACCTCAGCCCTGGCGCGCGCCCGTGCCCATGCCCCCTACCTGGCGCAGGGGCTGGAGCGGCTGCCGGCGCTGGCCGAACTGCTGGCGAGCGGCGATGGCGAAGCCGCGCTGGCCTCGGCCAAGGAAGCGGGTGAAGGCGCGCCCACCATCGGCTCTGCGCTGCGGCGCGAGAAGCAGGCACTGGCCCTTGCCCTCGCGGTGGGGGACCTGGCCGGAGCCTTCCCCCTGCTCCGCGTCACCGGCGAGCTTTCCGCCTTTGCCGACCGCGCGCTTGATGCTGCGATTGCCGAAGCGATCCGTCGCCGCGTCCCCGATGCGGAGCCGGCCGGGTTCCTCGCCCTCGCGCTCGGCAAACATGGCGCGCGCGAACTGAACTACAGCTCGGACATCGACCCCATCCTGCTTTACGACCCCACCCTGCTGCCCCGACGCGAACGCGACGAGCCGGGCGAGGCTGCCCAGCGCGTGGCGCGTAGCCTGATGGAACTGATGAGCCACGTCGATCACGAGGGCTATGTCTTCCGGGTCGACCTGCGGCTGCGCCCGGCCAGCGAGGTCAGCCCGCTGGCGATCCCGATCGATGCCGCGCTGACCCATTACGAAAGCTCGGCCCTCGCCTGGGAACGGGCCGCCTTCATCCGTGCGCGGGCCTGCGCCGGGGATATCGCGGCGGGGGAAGCCTTCCTTGCCGCGATCCGGCCCTTTGTCTGGCGCAAGAGCCTCGATTTCGGGGCGATTGCCGAAGTCGGTCGGCTGACCGGTCGGATCAGGGCCAACCATCATGGCCCCAAGGCGCCTGGCCCCGGCTTCGACCTGAAGAAGGGACGCGGCGGAATCCGCGAGGTCGAATTCTTCGCCCAGATTCACCAGCTGATCCACGGCGGCCGCAATCCCTCGATCCGCCTGCGCGGCACCCGGGCCAGCCTGGATGCCCTTGCCGCAGCCGGGATCATCGCAGGCGAAGACGCCGTGCTGCTTGGCGACAGCTATGACCGGCTGCGGGTGCTGGAGCACCGCTTGCAGATGGTAGCCGACCAGCAGACCCACAGTCTCCCGCTGGATCCGGCCGCGCTCGACAATGTCGCCCGGCTCGACGGTCTGGCCGATGGTGCGGCGCTGGTGGCGGAACTGGCCGGGATCACCGAGGCGGTCGGCCAGCGCTATGACCGGCTGGTGGCCGAACATGCCGGCGAAGAGACCAGCGTTGCCGTCTCCGCTCCGCGCAGTGGTGCCGCCCTGGCCGCCGAGATCGAACGACTGGGCTTTCCCGAACCCGAAGTGCTGGCCGCCCGGATCGAAGGCTGGCGCAGCGGCAAGCTCAGGGTGCTGCGCAGCGAGGCGGCCCGCGCCGCCTTCGATGCCGTCCAGCCGCGTCTGCTGGCTGCCTTTGCCGCCGCGCCCGAACCGCTCCACGCGCTGCTCAGGTGGGAGCAACTGCTCACCAACTTGCCCAGCGCGGTCAATCTGTTCCGGCTGCTCGAAGCCCGGCCTGGCCTGGCCGATCTGGTCGCGCGGGTGCTGTGCCTGGCCCCGCCGCTGGCCGACGCGCTGGCACAGCGAGCCGATCTGCTCGATCCGCTGATCGATGCCAGCGCCTTCGATCTGCCCGGAGAAGTGTTCGATCTTGTCGAAGTCATGGCTAGGGGCGAAGCTGACGATGATTACGAGGCGCTGCTCGGCCGGGTGCGGCGCAAGGTCGGCGAATTGCGCTTTGCGCTGGGCGTCCAATTGATCGAGGGCAGCACCGATCCGCTGGAAATTGCCGCCGCGCTTGCCCGCGTGGCCGAAGCCGCGCTGGCTGTGCTGGCCGCCGCCACAATTGCCGAATTCGAGCGCGTCCACGGCCGAGTGCCGGGCTGCGCCCTGGTTATCATGGGCCTCGGTCGGTTCGGCGGCGGGGCGCTGACCCATGCCTCGGACCTCGACATCGTGTTCCTGTTCAGCGGCGATCACGGCGCGGAATCCGATAGCGGCCGCCCGCTAGGGGCGACGCTCTACTTCAACCGTCTGGCCCAGCGGGTCAGCGCGGCACTGTCCGTTCCCACGGCCGAGGGCGCGCTTTACGAGGTCGATACCCGGCTGCGCCCGTCCGGCGCGCAGGGGCCACTCGCGGTCAGCCTCGATAGCTTCGCCCGCTACCAGCGCGAAAACGCCTGGACCTGGGAACACATGGCGCTGACCCGCGCCCGCCCGTTGTTCGGGCCAGGAACGGCGCAGGACGAACTGCGCACGATCGTCCGGGCCGAACTGACCCGCCCGCGCGATCCTGCCAAGCTGCGCGAGGATGTGCTGGCGATGCGCGCCGAAATGGCCCGCCACAAGCCCGCGAAAGGCCCGCTTGACGTGAAGCTGCTGCGCGGCGGGCTGGTCGACCTCGAATTCGTGATCCATTATCTCCAATTGCGCGAGGGGAGAGGGCTAACCCCCGCGCTGTCCGAAGCGCTGGTAGGGCTCGCCGATGCGGGCCTTGTCCCGTCTTCGCTGAGCGAGGCCTATCGCCTAATGGGCCGGTTGCTGGTAGCCGCGCGGCTGCTTGCGCCCGAAGGCCGGGAACCACCGCAGGCGGCGCGGGCAGTGCTCGCCCGGGCCTGCGGCTGCGCAGACTGGAACGGCTTGCTGGCGGCACTGGCCACGGCGCGACAGACGGTTGCGGCAACCTGGTCGGCCACCTTTGAACAGGAACTGGAGATCGATTGATGAGCACGATTGCCCCCGGCGCAAGCCTGCCCGACATTGCCCTGACCCGCCCCGATGGCAGCGCCGTGCGCCCGTCGGACTATGGCGGGCAGAAGCTGGTTCTGTTCTTCTATCCCAAGGATGATACCCCCGGCTGCACCACCGAAAACCTCGACTTCTCGGCGCTTTCCGCCGATTTCGCGGCGGCAGGGACGGCGCTGCTGGGGATCAGCAAGGACCCGCCGAAGAAGCACGAGAAGTTCATCGCCAAGCACGGCCTGACCGCCCCGCTTGCCAGCGATCCGGAAGACGGCGGCCTGTCGGACGCGCTGGGGTTCTGGACCGAAAAGTCGATGTATGGCCGCAGCTACATGGGCATGGTCCGCTCGACCGTGCTGGTCGGCGCCGATGGCAAGGTGGCGCAGGTGTGGAGCCCGGTGAAGGTCAAGGGCCACGCCGCCGAAGTGCTGGCCGCCGCCCAGGCACTCTGACCCCGCAGCCATGCCGTCCGTCGCCAGCGCGATCCGCGCCGCCCTGCTGACCGCCGATCCCACCGCCAAGGCCTTTGCCGCGCGCGGCGTCGCGCGGGACTGGGCGGCAGGGCGGCTGGACTTCGCCTTCGACTGCGCCATGCCCGATCGCCCGGCCAGGCCCGATCTGCCCGAGCTGCCGCCGCCGAATCGGATGCCCAAGCGCGGCAAGGGCGGGTCGGAGCGGGCCCGGATCGCGCTGTGGCATTCGCTGGCGCATATCGAATTCGTGGCAATCGACCTGGCGCTCGACATGGCGGGGCGATTCGGTGCGGCGATGGGTCGACAGTTCGTGTCGGACTTCCTCGCGGTCGCGGCGGACGAAGCGATGCATTTCGGTCTGCTGGCGCGGCGGCTGCGCAGCCTTGGCTCGTTCTATGGCGCGCTGCCGGCCCACGACGGGCTGTGGGATGCCGCCCATGCCACCCGCCACGATGTCGCCGCCCGACTCGCCGTCGTGCCGATGGTGCTCGAGGCGCGCGGGCTGGACGTGACGCCGCACACGCTCGAGCGGGTCCGGGCAGCCGGTGACGAAACCGGCGCGCGGGTCCTTGAACGAATCCTTGACGACGAAATCGCCCACGTTCGATTCGGCGCAACGCATTTCGGCGCAGTTGCGGCCGCCCGGGGCGAATCCGCAGAAATCCTATGGAAATCGCTCGTCGCCACGTATTTTCGCGGAGCTGTTAAGCCACCGTTCAACGACTCGGCGCGTCAGGCAGCCGGTTTACCGCGCTCTTTCTATGCAGGGGTTGCGGCCCCGGCCTGACCCGGCTTTAACCACCCCAACGAGACGGCGGGGGGTCCGACCATCTCACAAAATCGGGTTGCAGGCCGCCACGGCAGGCAATGAAAGACAGGGGTTCGGACGGGTTCCGGCAAGGAATTCCGCCCACGGGTGTTAGGGTTTGTAAGTGGTCGCCAACGTGTTTTTTGCCCAGGTTCGCAAGGTAATCGGCGCTCTCGCCGTGGTCGCGGGCCTCGGTCTTGCCACTCCGGCAGTCGCCAGCTCCAGCAGCGCCGCAGATATCGCCGCCCCGCTGCGTGAAGCCCAGGCCGCCAAGGCCGGCACGCGCGGCGATGATGAGTTCCGCCGCCTGTTCGCCAGCTGGAATGGCACCACCGCGGCTCCCGCCACCCGTACTCGCACCGTTTCGATCCCGTCGCGCATGCCGCTGGATGGCGCCTCGCTGACCAGCGGCTTCGGCATGCGCACCCACCCGGTGCTGGGCGGCCGCCGCGCGCACAAGGGAATTGACCTGGCTGCGCCGACTGGCACCCCGATCTATGCCAGCGCCGATGGCGTGGTGACCCGGGCTGATTGGTTCAGCGGCTATGGCCTGTTCATCTCGCTCGATCATGGCGCCTCGCTGGAGACCCGTTATGGCCATATGTCGCGCCTTAACGTGGCCGAGGGGCAGGAAGTGAAGAAGGGTGACCTGATCGGTTATGTCGGCTCGACCGGCCGCTCGACCGGTCCGCACCTCCACTATGAAGTCCGCATCGCCGGCATGGCGGTCAACCCGGTGCCCTACATGCAGGGCGACTCATGGCTCGGCACTCTGGCCGCGAATGACCGCGGCGTTTCGGCCAAGGGCGGCAGCAAGTAAGCCGCTGCCAATTGCCTAGAAAGCGAAGGCGACGGGCAACCGTCGCCTTTTTCTTTGCCCCCGTTTAATCGATCGGTTAAAAGCACCGGCGGATGGTCAGAACCCACCGTTGGAGAGCGATTCACCGATGCACCCCTATATCCACGCGCAGAACAATCCCGATCGCCCCGCCATCATCATGGCGGGCAGCGGAGAGACCATCACCTTTGCCGAGCTTGATCGCCGCTCGAACCAGGTGGCACAGTTGCTTCGCGCACGCGGGATACAGATCGGCGATACCGTGGCGCTGTGCATGGAGAACCATCCCTGGTTCTTCTGCCTGACCTGGGGCTTCCAGCGCGCGGGCGTGCACTATGTCGGCATCTCCAGCCGCCTGACCCCGCCGGAAATCGCCTATATACTCGAGGACAGCGGGGCGAAGCTGCTGTTCGGCTCGGCCTATCTGGCCCCGACGCTGGACGAGGTGGCCAAGCTTGCGCCGAATGTGCCACAGCTGCGCATGGACACGCCGGGCGAGCTTTCGGCCGAGGCGGCCCTTGCGGCCATGCCCGACACCCCGATTGCCGACCAGCGCGCCGGGGTGGACATGCTCTATTCCTCGGGCACCACTGGTCGCCCCAAGGGCGTGAAGATCCCGCTGCCCGAGGATCCGGCGATCGACCAGGCCAATGCGCTGGTTGGTCTCACCATGATGGCCTTCGGGATCAAGCCGGATTCGGTCTATCTATCGCCCGCCCCGCTTTATCACGCCGCGCCGCTGCGCTGGTCGATGACGATTCAGAAGCTGGGCGGCACGGTAGTGGTCATGGAGAAGTTCGATCCCGAGGCCGCGCTGGCCGCGATCGAGAAGTACAAGATCACCGACAGCCAGTTCGTGCCGACCCATTTCGTCCGCATGCTCAAGCTGCCGGAAGAGGTTCGCAGCAAGTACGACGTTTCCACCCTCAAGTGCGCGATCCACGCCGCCGCTCCCTGCCCCGTGCCGGTCAAGCGGGCGATGATCGACTGGTGGGGTCCGGTGATCTACGAATACTATGCCGGGACCGAGGGCAACGGGTTCACCTTCGTCACCAGCCAGGAATGGCTGACCAAGCCGGGTACGGTCGGCAAGGCGCTGACCGGGATCATCCGCGTTTGCGACGAGAACGGCGACGAATTGCCGCGCGGCACCGAAGGTCAGATCTTCTTCGAGCCGACCGAAGGCATGGTCCCCTTCGAGTATCACAACGACCCGCAAAAGACCGCCGATGCACGCAACAAGCATGGCTGGTCGAGCCTGGGCGATGTCGGCTACCAGGACGAGGACGGCTACCTGTTCCTGACCGACCGCAAGAGCTTCATGATCATCTCGGGCGGGGTGAACATCTACCCGCAGGAGATCGAGAACCTGCTGGTCACCCACCCCAAGGTGGCCGATGCCGCTGTGATCGGCGCGCCCGATCCGGAAATGGGCGAAAAGGTGGTCGCGGTGATCCAGCCGCTCGACATGAGCGAGGCTGGCGAAGCCCTGGCGGACGAAATCCGCGAGTACCTCTCGGGCCAGCTCAGCCGCGTGAAGATGCCGCGCCAGATCGACTTCCGCGAGCAGCTGCCGCGCGAACTGACCGGCAAGCTCTACAAGCGGCTGCTGCGCGATGAATACAAGGCGGCTTACGAAGCCGCGCAGGCGAAGGGCTGATCGCATGACCGGACCCGTGGCCAGCCCCGCCGATGCCCTGGCGGTGATCGATCCCAAGTCCTACGCCAACTGGACAACGGCGCTGGACCTGTTTGACCGGCTGCGGGCAGAAACGCCCGTAGTCCGGATCGAAAGCCCCAGCGACATCCCGGCTGGGCAACAGCACGAGCCGTTCTGGCTGGTCACCCGCTATGATGACGTGATGCGGATCAGCAAGGATAACGCGACCTTCCTGAACGCGCCGCGGCCGGTGGTCTTCACCAACAAGGCCGGTGAGGCCCTGGCCCGCGAGGTAACCGCCAAGCAGGGCGATGAAAGCCTCAACCTGGTTTCCTCGCTCGTCGCGCTCGATGCGCCCAAGCATCCCAAGCTGCGGCGGCTGACCCAGGACTGGTTCATGCCCAAGAACCTGCGCACACTGGAGGGCCGCATCCGCGAATTGGCCAAGGCCACGGTCGAGCGGTTCATTGCCGCCGGGCCGGAAGCGGATTTCGTCACGCACGTCGCCGCGCCTTACCCGCTGCACGTGGTGATGCAGATTCTCGGCGTGCCTGAAGAAGACGAGCCCAAGATGCTGTTCCTGACCCAGCAGATGTTCGGCGGGCAGGACGAAGACCTCAACAAAAGCGGCATGGCCGACCTGACGCCCGAGATGATCAGCCAGATCGTATTCGGCGCCGTGGCCGAGTTCGAGACCTATTTCGAAGGCCTCGCCGCCCAGCGTCGCGCCAACCCGACTGACGATGTCGCCACGATCCTGGCCACGGCCGAAGTCGATGGCCAGCCGCTCTCGGCGCGGGACCGGGCGGGTTACTACATCATCACCGCCAGCGCCGGGCACGATACCACCAGCGCCAGCACCGCTGGAGCCATGCTGGCCCTCGCGCAGGACCCGGAGCAGTTCGCCAAGGTCAAGGCCGACCGCAGCCTCTTGCCAAATATCGTCGAGGAGGCGATCCGGTGGACCACACCGGTGCAGCACTTCATGCGCATGGCGAACGAGGACGTGGAGCTATCGGGCGTCAAGATCGCCAAGGGCGACTGGCTGATGATCAACTATGTCGCGGCCAATCACGACCCCGAACAGTTTGACAACCCGCGCAAGTTCGACGTGACCCGCGACCAGACCCGCCACCTGGCCTTCGGCGCCGGTGCGCACCAGTGCCTGGGCCTGCACCTGGCTCGGCTGGAAATGCGGCTGCTGTTCGAAGCCCTGCTGGACCGGCTGGACAGCATCGAGCTGGCGGGTGAACCGCGCCGGGCGAAAAGCACTTTCGTGGGCGGGCTGAAGACCCTGCCGCTGCGCTTTACCGCCAGCTAGCGGCGGATCAGCCCCAGGCCTGCCAGGCGGCGTGCAGCAGCACGGCCCAGCCGACCAGGATCAGGGTCGAACTGACCGCGCCCAGGCCGGACGCGAACCGCTGGAGCGGGCCACCGGCCATGGCAAAGGCATCGATCCCGAAGGCGCGGAAGACATAGGGCAGCGGGTTGAGCCAGCCGCCAATGATGATCGCCCAGACCACCCATGGCGCGGGCGAAAGCGCAAAGGCCACGATCAGGCCGGCCGCCATCGCCTGCATCAGCCCCAGCATGATCCAGTCAAGATGGGCCGCGCCCAGCTGGCGGAAGTTCAGCCCCTTGGCCCATTTGCGACCCCAGGGCTGCATCGGCACGAGCATGCCCACACCGATCAGCGACGAAAAGAACAGCGAGGCCGATCCCGAAAAGACCAGCAGACGCGCAAACTCGGCCGAAACTTGTACCGTTTCCACAGCAGCCCTCCGCAACCGAATCGGTTGAGGCCTCGGCTTGCCTGTTGGATCGCGCGAAGGCCAGATAGGCAGCTCCGTCCGCGATGCACCGGTACAGGATAGGTCAGGCGGCGATCCGCTCCGGCAGCACTGCGGGGCTAACCCGGGGCTGAGCGAGGTCCGACTGAGGCGCAAGCGGGAGGGCTTGTGCGGCCGGCGGCAAGGGGTCTGGCGAAGCTGCGTAAGCCCCCCAGCCAGCGGGGATGCCGGGAACGGTGGCGAGCCAGCCGATCCAATCGAACTTGGGCTTTTCCTGGTCCATGCGCGATTGTTCGCACGGCTCTGTTTCAGGGGTGTGACGAGTCCACCTCGCGCCACTCTCCCGGCGCCAGACCGTCCAGCGTCCAGTCCCCCACGGCCCAGCGCACCAGCCGCAGCGTCGGGTGGCCGACGGCGGCGGTCATGCGGCGGACCTGGCGATTGCGCCCTTCGGTGATCGTCAGCCGCAGCCAGCAATCGGGGACCGACTTCCTGAACCGCACTGGCGGATCACGCGACCATAGCGCGGGCGGATCGATCCGTTCGGCCAGGGCGGGCCGGGTCAACCCGTCGTTCAGCCGAACGCCTGAACGCAGCGCCGCCAGCGCCTCTTCCCCCACCTCACCCTCAACCTGGACCAGGTAGGTCTTGGGCAGCTTGAACTTCGGATCGGCAATCCGCGCCTGCAGACGGCCATCGTCGGTCAGCAGCAGTAGCCCCTCGCTGTCGCGATCCAGTCGGCCAGCGGGATAGACCCCGGGCCGGTCGATATAGTCCGACAGCGTCGCCCGCCCCGATCCGGTCGTACCGGCATCGGTGAACTGCGACAGCACGTTCATCGGCTTGTTGAACAGGATCAGCGCCATGCCCACCCAGCCTGAAGCGCCATGGGATCAAGCGCAAGCGCGATCGGCGGAAAAGCGGCGGGTTGCTGCGGATAGGCCGGGATCAGGCCGGTGTGCCGAACACATCGGGCCGGGCATAGTGGCCCGTGATATCGAGATCGAAGCGCGCGCGCACCACGTCGGCCGGATCGACCTCGGCCACCACCAGGCCTTCCTCGCCATAGAGCGGACCAGCCAGCACTTCGCCCAGCGGGGAGACGATGCAGCTGCCGCCGCGCAGCATCGGCGCGTCCTCGGCCCGGTCGCGCAGCGTGACGGGCTGGCCCAGCGCCTCGGTCGCGGCGGGCTGGTACTGGCAGGCCGTGACCACGAAGCTGCGCAATTCATAGGCAATGTGGCGCATCGAGATATGCCACATGTCGCGATCGTCCACGGTCGGCGCGCACCACAGGGTCACGCCCTTGGCATGCAGCGACTGGCGCAGGCCGGGCATATAGTTTTCCCAGCAGATCGCCGCCCCGGCCAGTCCCGCCCGGGTCGACAGGGTTGGCAGCACCTTGCCATCGCCCTGCCCCCAGACCAGCCGTTCGGCCGCAGTGGGCATCAGCTTGCGATGGCGGGCGACCAGCTGGCCGTCATCCCCGATCAGCAGCGCGACACAATAAAGCGTGCCGCCGGCCCGCTCGATCGCGCCCACGACCATGGCCGTACCCGTCCGCCGGGCGAGGTCGCACAGCGCCGCCACTTCCGGCCCGTCAAGGTCGATCGCCTGTTCCCAATAGGCCAGGAACGCCTCGCGCCCCGGCTGGGTCCGATAGCCGACACGCGTACCGAAATCGGCCCCGCGCGGGTAACCGCCCAGCAGCGCCTCGGGCATGACCAGCAGGTCAAGCCGGGCCTCGGCAATCTCGGCCTCGCGCGCCAGGATCTGCGCCAGCGTGGCTGCGGTCCCTTCGGGGGATGAGCCGATCTGCAATGCGCCCAGCCGGGCCTTGGTAACGGTCATGGCTTTGGCTCGATCATGCTGGCTTCCCGAATTTTCGTGATCGTGCAGAGCGTTAGGTCCAGAGTCAAGCCGGTCACGCGCGGCCCCCGGCCTGGCGAAATCCCCCGGTGCGCTCGGCAATCAGATCGACGAATGACACTAAAGGCGGGCTTCACCCGGCGCAACCGGCACCCTATGGCACCACCCATTACAGGAGGATTTTCCCGACCATGCGCAAGCTTACCGCCAGCCTCGCCTTTGCCGCCCTGACGCTGACCGTGCCCACCGGTCTCGCCGCGCAATCGGCCCCGCCGCCGCTTTCGTCGATGGCCAATGCCGACGCTGCGCTCACCCGCTTCCTCGACGCGGAGTTTGCCGAATACCTCAAGACCCAGCCGCAGCTGGCCACGCGCCTCGGCAGCAAGGTCGGCGGGGACAAGTGGAACGACATCAGCGATGCCGCGGCCGAGGCCGAAGTCAACTGGCGGCGCGCCAGCGTGGTCCGGATGAAGGCGCAGTTCGACCGGACGAAGCTGTCCCCTGAAGCGCAGTTCAACTATGATATCTGGGCGCTGGAGGCCGATCGCGCCGCCCTGCGCAATGCCAACCGGCTGCAGCGCCCGCCGTTCTATTCGCGGCTCTATTCGCTGCACAGCCAGCTGCCGGACTTCCTGGTCAACACCCACAGCGTGGCCGACAAGGTCGATCTGCAGAACTACATCGCCCGGTTGCGCGGAATGCCGGCCGTGCTTGACCAGGCGATCGAGCGGACCCGCGCCAGCGAAGCCGCCGGGGTGCGTGTGCCGCGCTTCCAGCTGGAGACGATTATCGCGGGCAGTGCCCGGCTGACCAGCGGCGCGCCCTATGGCACCGGCGCCGATGCGGCGCTGTGGGCTGATGTCCAGGCCAAGACCGCTGCGCTGGTCAAGGCCCGCAAGCTGACCAGGGCCGAAGCCGACACCATGCTGGCCGAAGCCCGCGCCGCAATCCTTGACCTGAAGCCGGCCTATGACCGGGTGATCGACTGGGCCAAGGCCAGTCTTCCCACCGCGCCGAGCGACCGGGTTGGCGCGCTGACCCTGCCCGGCGGGGCCGAGTACTATGCCAACGAGCTGAAGCTCAACACCACGACCGACCTGACCGCCGATCAGATTCACGAGATCGGCCTCAAGGAAGTGGCCCGGATCGAGGCCGAGCAGGATGCCCTGGCCCGCCAGGCCGGGTTCAAGGACCGCCACGAATTCTACAACGATCGCGCCCGCCGCTTCCCGCCGCGCCCCTATGACGATGCCGCCCGGGCCGAATACCTGAAGACGGCGAACGATTTCGTCGCGCGCACCCGCACGCTGCTGCCCGGCTGGTTCGGCACCCTGCCCGCCTATGGCATCGAAGTGGTGCGCGAACCGGCCTTTTCCGAGGTTCCGGGCGGCGCGGCACACGCCTCTGCGCCCAGCCCCGACGGCAAGCGCCCGGCGCGGACCTATGTCCACCTGGTCGGCAACACCCCCGATCCGGCCGCGCTTTACACGCTGATGTGCCACGAGGCCGTCCCCGGCCACAACATGCAGGGCGATATCCAGGTGCGCCAGCAGGGCGGGCCGAAGTTCCGCGCGGTCACCGGCTATGTCGCCTTTGGCGAAGGCTGGGCGCTCTATGCCGAGGCGGTCTGCAAGGAAATGGGCGCCTATCCGGATGTGGCGGCCGACTTCTTCCGCCTCGATGCCGAACTGTTCCGCGCCGCGCGGCTGGTGGTCGATACCGGCATCCATGCCAAGGGCTGGACCGAACAGGGCGCCACCATTTACATGCACGTCACCGGCCGCCAGCCGCTGCAGCGCGCCCATTCCGAAGTGCGCCGCTACATCACGCTGCCCGGCCAGGCGACCGGCTACAAGATCGGCATGATCAAGATCATGGAGCTGCGCCAGCGGGCCGAGCAGAAGCTTGGCGCGAAGTTCGACATCAAGGGTTTCCACGACCTGCTGATTGCCTCGGGCAGCCAGCCGCTCTCGATCCTCGAACGGCGGGTGGATGAGTGGATCGCGGCGCGGGCCGGGTAAGGCGAAGGCCCCCTGTCCGGTGACCCAGGCCGACATCAGCACCGCCAACCAGTTCGAATATATCGACGGGCAGCTCCGCCCGTCGCAGGCCGCACTGTTTGAGCACTTCGCGGCAGAGAGCGAACTGGCCGTGCGCAGCGGGGAGCCGGCGCTGGACCTGGCCTATGGCCCGCACCCGCGCCAGACACTGGACCTGTTCCGCACGACCCAGCCGTGGCGCGGGGTCGTGGCCTATTTCCACGCCGGCTACTGGCAATCGCGCGACAAGAGCGGCTTCCGCTTCCTGGCCCCGCCGCTCGTGGCAGATGGCTTCGACGTGGCGGTGATCAACTATCCGCTCAGCCCCGAGCTGGGCGTGATGGCGATTGTCGCGGCAGCCGCCGCCGCGCTTCCCCTGCTGGCCGAACTGACCGATAGCGCCCCGCTGATCCTGGTCGGCCACTCGGCCGGCGCCCAGATCGCAGTGGAACTCGCCATGTCGAAACCGCCGGTCAGCGCCCCGATCGGCGGGATTGTGTCGATCAGCGGTGTGTTCGACCTGGAGCCGCTGCTCGACACGTCGGTCAACGCCAAGCTGGGGCTCGATCCGGCGACAGCGCGGGCGGCTTCACCGATCCACCGCGTGGTTTCCGGGGCGCCGCACACCCTGTTCGCGGTCGGCGCGCTGGAAACGCGGGCCTTTCAGGACCAGACTGCGCGTATGGCCGCTGCGTGGGCTGAGGCCGGGAATGGGGCGGTCCAGCTGACGGTTCCGGACGCCGATCACTTCTCGATCCTGACCGACCTCTGCCGCGAAGGCGGGGTGCTGCGCGAGGCGATCGCAACCTTCGACCTGCCTCCTTCGGCAAGCTGACGAGAGAGCCGCTCGCGATACCTGGGTCCGGCTCAGGCGGATAGGCCGCCAAGAAAGCGCAGCACTTCGCTGGCAACGAAGTCCGGTCTTTCCTCCGGAATCCAGTGGCCGCAGTTTTCGGCGACACCGCCCGTCACATCATTGGCCACCCGCGCCCAGCTTTCCAGCGCAGTCAGACCGCGCCCGCGCGTGGCCGGATCGCCGCCATAGATCAGCAGCGGCATGGCCAGCCGCTGCCCGCCCTCGCGAAAGGCGGTCACGGCGGCGATGTCCAGCGGCACGGCCCGGTAATAGTTGAAACCGGCGGTCATGGCTCCGGGCTGCGAATAGGCCCGGACATATTCGGCCTGGGCCTGCTCCGAAATCGCATCGGGGCTGGCGCCGGCGAAGCGGTAGAAGAAGCGCAGGTAGGCGTCCTCGCGCCCCTCGGTCAGGACTTCGGGCAGGCCAGGCATGGCATGAAAACCGAAGTGCCAGCGCCCGTGATGCTCGATCGGCCCGCCATCGCCCAGCACCGGGGCATCGAACACGGCCATGGCGCGTACCCGCTGCGGAAATTGCGCGGCCAGGAAGAAGGCCACCGGCCCGCCCCAGTCATGCGCGATGACGGCGAACCGGTCATGCCCCAAAGTGGTCATCAGTTCGGCCATGTCACGGGCGATGGTCGCCTTGTCATAGCCATCGATCGGCCGACTCGAATCCCCCAGGCCCGTCAGATCCGGGGTGATCACGCGATAGCCGGCATCGGCAAGCAGCGGGATCACGTCGCGCCACATGAACCACGTCTGCGGCCAGCCGTGGAGCAGCAGCAGCGGCGCGCCGTCAGCCGGCCCGGCGCTCACGCAGTGCAGCGTGGCGCGCGAGACCGGGACCATGGCATGTTCGAACCGCGCGGGCATGGCGGATCAGTTGCCCGACTGGCTGGTAACGTCGACCGGCTCAATCCCGACGGCGGTGCAGTAATCGGCATAGCGCTTCAGCATGGTGCGCCAGTTCTCGACCGCGATGATGTTGTCGTTCTCGTCAAGCAGGTTCCAGTCACCGACGATGATGTTGAGCGCGATCACCTCGGCCTCTGGCAAGGCGACCGGGGTATGCGACGAGGCCGCCGTTTCGAACACCATCGAACCCGGTCCGGCCACCCAGTCATGTTCGAGGTACCGCCAGCGCCCGGCCACCGTGTAGACGTGGACCGTGCCGGCATGATGGTGCTTGGGCAACGCCATCCCTGCCGGCAGCTTGAGTAGCGTGGTCCATTCGCCGTTGATCGGATTGATCTTGATCAGCTTCAGGAACACCTCGTCCGAATAGGGGGTGAAGGGGATCCACGGCAGGGCATCGACGTCGACCAGGGCGGTCCCGACAGAGTCGGCAAAGAAGGTCACTGGCATTCTCCCGGTTGTGTTGTGCTTTGGTCAGTTCGGATCGCCGGTCAGAACGGTCGGTCACCGATGATTGTCGCGCGGTTCATCCGGCGCACGCAGGGCGAATAGTCCATGACCGCATAGTGCTGGGTGCAGCGGTTATCCCAGATCGCCACGCTGTTCGGCGTCCAGCGCCAGCGCACCTGATATTCGGGGATCGCCGCCTGGCTGGTCAGGTAGCGCAGCAGTTCGCCCGAACCATTGGTGAAATCCTGCCCCACCCGCACCCGGCTCGCCGTGTGGTAATTGGTGAAGTGGGTGGTGAAGGCATTGACGAACAGCGACTTCTTGCCCGTGACCGGATGGGTGCGGACCACCGGATGCTCCGGATCGGGGAAGCGCTCCTTCATCGCCAGCCGCTCGTCGATCGGCTTGGCCGCCATGAAGCTGGCCTCCATCGAATGGCGGGCGCGCAGATCGGCGATCTCTTCCTTGATGTGATCGGGCAGGCGCTCATAGGCCAGTTCCATGTTGGCCCACATGGTGTCGCCCCCAACCGGCGGGCGCTCGACGCAGCGCAGCACCGCGCCCATCGGGGGAATCTCCCGCCAGGTGGCGTCGTTGTGCCAAGCATTCTCATAGCGTTCCGGCGGGCTTTCCGGGCTTTTCCAGATGTGGATGATGCCCGGCTCGCCATCGGCACTGTTGGCCAGCGGGTGATCTTCCAGATCGCCGAACTGGCGGGCAACCCCAGCGTGTTCGGCATCGGTCATGTCCTGATCGCGGAAGAACAGCACCTTGTACTGCAGCAGCAGCGCGTTGATCTCGCCGGCAAGGTCGGCATTGCGCCCGACCTCGGCCAACCGGATATCGCTGATTTCGGCGCCTAGCGCGCAGGTAAGCGGTTCAATCTTCATGGGGCCTCTCCCAAGCCTTCGTTCTGTGGGGCCACTTCTACCGCTCGACCCGGCCTCACTCGCTATCATTTCGTGACAAACGATAGATAGTTTGCGACAATGCTTGAATGACCTCGGCCACCCGCGTCCGCGCCACGGCTTTGCTCGATCTGCCTGCCGTGATCACGGCGGCGGGTGGCGATCCCTATCCCGCGCTGCGCCAGGCGGGGATCGATCCGGCGATCCTGGCCCGCGCCGATCTGACCATCCCTGCCGAGAGCGTCGCCTGGCTGCTCGATGGCCTGGCCGAACGCCACGGCATCCCCGATCTGGGCCTGCGGATCGCCACGCACCGGCGGCTGGCCAACATCGGTGTGGCGGGACTCGTGCTGGGCCAGCAGGCCACAGTCCGCGACGCGCTGGCAATGGTCGAGCGATACCGCCACCTGATGAGCGATTCGCTAAGCCTGCACGTGAGCGAAACCGATGGCATGGCCACAGCGATGCTGGGACTGGCGATCGGCGCGGGCGCGCCGCAGCGCCAGTCGTGCGAGCTGGGGCTGGCAGCCTTCGTGCACCTGTTCCGCCTGCTGCTGGGCGAAAGCTGGCACCCGGAGACGGTGCTCTTCACCCACTCCGCCCCCCAAGGCACCACGCTGCACCGGCGGTTCTTCGGCTGTCCGGTACAATTCGACAGCACCTTCGACGGCTTCGAATTTCCCGGCCTCTACCTCGACCGGATCAACCCCGAAGCCGATGCCACCGTGGCCGGTTATGCCGCCAGCCTGCTCGATGCCTTGCCGGGGCAGGAAACCGGCGCAGTCGCGACAGTCGTCACCCGGCTGGTCCATGCCCTGCTGCCGATGGGCAATGCCTCGCTGGCCAATGTTGCCCGCGCCATGGGCCGCAACCTGCGAACCCTGCAACGCGAGCTGGCAGTGCAAGGGCTGGAATTTCGGACGATCCTCGCCACGGCCCGCGACGACCTCGCCCAGACCTATCTGCGCGATCCCGCGCTGACCATCGATGCCATCTCCGAACGGCTGGGCTATGCCTCCAGCACCGCCTTCATCCGGGCCTTTCGCGCGCGGCAGGGCATGACGCCGGGGCAGGCGCGGGAACGCGCCGCATGCTTACAAAGCCATACCCGGCAGCCCGCCCGTCTGCCTTAACGCCTCCCCCAGCGCGAGGGCGGCAGAGGTCGCGAGGTTGAGCGAGCGCACCTCGGCCCGCATCGGCAGGCGCACCTTTTCATCGGCCAGGGCGGCTACTTCCGGCGGCACCCCGGCGCTTTCCTTGCCGAACAGCAGGACATCGTCCGGGCGATAGGCAAAGCCATAGGCGTCAAAGCTGGCCTTGGTGGTGAAGAGCACCAGTCGGCTTTGCCCCAGCGTGGCGCGGAAGGCTGCAAAGCTCGCGTGGCGGGTGACCTTCACATGATCGATATAGTCCATCGCCGCGCGGCGGACGCGGCGATCGTCCCAGGTGAAGCCCATCGGCTCGATCAGGTCCACGGCTGCGCCCAGGCAGGCACCAAGGCGCAGCACGGCACCGACATTGCCGGCGATTTCTGGTTCGAACAGGGCGATCCGCATCAGAGGTGCCTTGGCAGTGGCTAGCCCAGCAGACGCCGCATCGTGGCGCGCACTTCGTCGGCCATGTCCTCACGCTCCAGCGCCGAGGCCAGGGTCGCCTCGACAAAGCCGGTCTTGCTGCCGCAGTCGAAGCGGCGGCCCGCGAAAGTCACGGCGTGGAACGGCTGCTGGCCGATCATCTGGGCCATGGCATCGGTCAGCTGGATTTCGCCGCCCGCGCCCTTTTCCTGCCCTTCCAGCACGCGCATGACCTCGGGCTGGAGGATGTAACGGCCCGAAATGATCAGGTTGCTGGGCGCATCCTCGCGCTTGGGCTTTTCGACCAGGCCGGTCACCTCGGTCACCTGGTTACCGACCTTGGCCCCGGGGGCGATCACACCATAAGACGACACTTCCTCTTCCGGCACTTCCAGCACCGAAATCAGGTTGCCGCCATGCTCGTTATAGGCCTCGACCATCTGCTTCATGCAGCCGGTCGAGCCCTTGTTGGCGATCATCAGTTCGTCCGGCAGGAAGATCGCGAAAGGTTCATCACCAACGATCGCGCGGGCGCACCAGATCGCGTGGCCCAGGCCCAGCGGCACCTGCTGGCGGACGGTGACCAGGTTGCCGGGCTGAATCCGGGTAGGTTCCAGCACGGCGAGCGATTTGTCGCGCCCGGCCATGGTGGTTTCCAGTTCGAAGGCCATGTCGAAATGTTCGACAATCGCGGTCTTGCCACGGCCGGTCACGAAGATCAGCTGCTCGATCCCCGCCTCGCGCGCTTCATCGACCGCATACTGGATCAACGGGCGGTCGATGATTGGCAACATTTCCTTGGGGATTGCCTTGGTGGCGGGCAGGAAGCGGGTGCCAAGCCCGGCGACCGGAAACACGGCCTTCTTGATCGGCTTACGCGGCAAAGTGCTGGTCATGGCGAGCGGATTATCCTGTTCGTGTTGCAGCTGCGTTAAGGCCAGCGGAGGGGTTCTGGCAACGGGGTTGTGCATAGGGTTGCGGGATGCTTGCCGCTTGCACAAATCCGACTAAATCAGGCGGTCATGGATAAAATCATCATCGAGGGCGGCAAGCGCCTTTCCGGCACGATCCCGATTTCGGGGGCGAAGAATTCGGCGCTGACGCTGCTGCCCTGCGCGCTTTTGACCGACGAGCCGCTGACGCTGCGCAACCTGCCGCGGCTGGCCGATATCGACGGGTTCCAGCACCTGCTGAACCAGTTCGGCATTTCCACCACCATCGCCGGTTCGCGGCCCGAGGATTTCGGCCGGGTAATGACGCTGGAAGCGCCGCGGATCACATCGTCCGTCGCGCCCTATGAGCTGGTGCGCAAGATGCGTGCCTCGATCCTGGTGCTGGGGCCGATGCTGGCCCGGATGGGCGAAGCGACTGTCTCGCTGCCCGGCGGCTGCGCGATCGGCAACCGCCCGATCGACCTGCACCTCAAGGTGCTGGAAGCGATGGGCGCGACGATCGAGCTGGCGGCCGGCTATGTGAAGGCGATGGCCCCCGATGGCGGCTTGCCGGGCGGGCGTTATTCCTTCCCGGTCGTCTCCGTCGGCGCGACCGAGAACGCGCTGATGGCCGCAGTGCTCTGCACCGGCAAGACCGTGCTGCACAACGCCGCGCGCGAACCGGAAATCGTCGACCTGTGCAAGCTGCTGGTGGCGATGGGCGCGCAGATCGAAGGGATTGGCAGCAGCGACCTCACGATCCACGGCGTCCCCCGCCTCCACGGCGCGACCTATCGCGTGATGAGCGACCGGATCGAGGCTGGCTCCTATGCCTGTGCCGCCGCGATCACAGGGGGCGAGGTGTTCCTCAAGCACGCCGTGGCCGAGGAGATGGACGCGACGATCCAGGCGCTGCGCGATGCCGGGGTGCAGGTCGAACCCAAGTCGGATGGCATCCGGGTCTGGCGTGACGGGCCGATGAAGGCCGTCACGCTGGCAACAGCCCCTTACCCGGGCTTTGCCACCGACATGCAGGCCCAGTTGATGGCCATGCTGTGCCTGGCTGAGGGCAGTTCAGTGCTAACGGAGACCATCTTCGAGAACCGTTACATGCACGTACCCGAGCTCAACCGGATGGGCGCGCATATCGAGACCAAGGGCCGTACCGCCGTGGTTCATGGCGTGAAGAAGCTGACCGGGGCCGAAGTCATGGCCACCGACCTGCGCGCCTCGATGAGCCTGGTGATCGCGGGGCTTGCGGCAGAAGGCGAAACCCAGGTTCACCGCCTCTACCACCTCGATCGCGGCTACGAACGGCTGGAGGAAAAGCTGGCCCTGGTCGGCGCGCAGATCGAGCGGGTTGGCGGGGATTGATCGACGCGAGCCAGCCCGCTATCTGCTGAAAAACCGGGACAAAGCAACCTCCCGGTCAGGCGCTCAGCGCCCAAGCGTTGCCTTGAACGTCCGCCATTGCGCGGATGCTGAGGCATGGAGTTTGGCGTGACCGCATCCCCCCCGACCTTTTCCGAACTTATCCGCACCTTTGCCCGGATCGGCTGCCTGAGCTTTGGCGGCCCGGCGGGGCAGATCGCGCTGATGCACCGCGAAGTGGTGGAAGAACGCGGCTGGGTCAGCGAGGAGCAGTACCTCCACGCCCTCAATTTCTGCCATTTTCTGCCGGGGCCGGAAGCCCAGCAACTGGCCACCTGGATCGGCTGGAAACTGCACGGCTGGCGCGGCGGGCTGGCAGCGGGGCTGCTGTTCGTCGTGCCCGGCGCGCTGGTAATCCTGGCCCTGTCAGTGCTTTACGCCTTCGCGGCAAGGCTGGGCTGGTTCGCTGCATTGTTCCTGGGGATCAAGGCGGCAGTGCTGGCGATCGTGGTGCAGGCCCTGCTGCGGATTGCGGGACGCGCGCTGGGTACCCGCTTCAAGCAAGCTCTGGCGCTGGCCGCATTCCTGGCCCTGGCCGTCTTTTCCCTGCCCTTTCCGCTGGTGGTGCTGGGCGCTGGGGTGCTGGGCTTTGCCGTGGCGGCGCTGCGGCCTGACTGGCTGGCGTTAAAGCCTTCCACTTCCGCCCAGCCCTTGCCGCCGCGCCCCTGGGCGGCCAGCCTGCGGGCCGCGCTGATCTGGGGCGCGATCTGGGGCGCACCCATGGCGCTGGTCCTCGCCACCGTGGGTCAGGACCACGTGCTGTGGCAAATCGGCGCCTTCTTCTCGCAGCTGGCGGTCGTGACCTTCGGCGGGGCCTATGCGGTACTGGCCTATATGGCGCAGGAGGCTGTCAGCGGGTTCGGCTGGCTCTCGACCGGTGAAATGGCTGATGGGCTGGGCCTCGCGGAAACGACGCCAGGCCCGCTGATCCTGGTCACGCAGTTCGTCGGCTACCTCGCCGCCTTCCGCGCGCCGGAGCCATTCACGCCGCTGGTCGCCGGTCTGCTGGGTGCTGGCCTGACCACCTGGGTGACCTTTGCGCCCTGCTTCCTGTGGATCTTCACCTTTGCGCCCTGGATCGAGCGACTGGAGCAGGCAGTCAGGTTGAAAGGCGCACTCGCTGCCATTACCGCAGCGGTGGTCGGCGTCATCGCCAGCCTCGCCATCTGGTTCGGCGGCCATGTGCTGTTCCGCCAGTTCGATTCCGGGCAGGCAGCCGATCTGCCCTTCAACCTGCCGGTCTGGGAGAGCTTCGACTGGCAGGCCGCCCTGCTCGCCGGGTTGAGCGCCATACTCCTGTTTGCCCTGAAATGGGGCGTGGTGCGGGTTCTGGGGCTGGCCGCACTAGGTGGAATCGCCCTGCACCTTATCGCCTGAGCCGCGCCGTTCGACGCGGGTCGCCAATCGCCGCCCAAGTCGCATGCCTGGCAACTCCACCCAGCGCGTCATGGCCCAGGCTCCTGCCACGGAAACTACGAAGCCCGCGACCTTCCAAGGGATGCTGCCGGCGGCGCGATCTCCCAATGCGATCAGCACTGGAGCATGGAGCATGTAGATCGAGAACGAGATCGCCCCGGCAAACTGGAACGGTGGCAAAGCGAACAAGCCATCGCGGCGCGCACCGCCAATGATCGCCAGCGCCGCCAGCCAGGGCGTCAGCGCCGCCACCAGTGGCCAACGCGCCGCCAGCGCCATGACTGCCAGCAAGGCTGCAACCACCAAAGGTACCGGGATCGACCGCGGCTTGACGAAGGCCAGGCAGGCCCCGGCAGCCAGTCCCGCCGCAGCCCGCCAACCGCCAAGCATATGCCCTTCGGCCACCCCCACAGCCAGGCCCGAATGCACCACAAGCGCAATGGGGAGCACGACACGCCAGGGCAGCGACACGTAAGGTGCAAGGAGCACTGCCAGAACCGGAAGGTAAAGTTCCCAGCAAATCGACCAGGCCAGATAATTTGCCGTATCCAGGCCAAAGAGCGGCGGGGCCTTGATCAATTCGCTGATCGAAGTAACCAGGTGCGGATCGGCCAGCCAGACCAGCGCCAAGGTGAACAGATAGACCGGAGCCAGCCGCCAGACGCGCTTGACCGCAAAGGCAGTCGGACTTCCGTGAGCTGACTTTACCAGCACAAATCCGCTGAGCAGGAAGAACACGTCGACGCTCAGCGAAAGGACCATCCCGGGCCAACCGGTCAGGCGTTCGATCAGGCCATTGACCCCGAAATGCAGCAGGACCACCGCAAAGGCCAGCAGCCCGCGAATCCCGTCAAGCTCGTGATAATGGCGGCGACCGAAAGTAGCTTCGCGGTCATGCGAGATGGTCATGGCGTGGCTTCTCGCACGAAACCGGCGATCAGGGCAAACGCCGCGCCAGCCAGCCGACGAGCCAGACTCGTACCGCCCCCGCCAGCCCCGGCGGCACCTCTGCGCGGATCCGCTCCGCATCGATCCGGGCAACCAGGGCATTGATCGGCACGCCCTCGGTCGCCGCAGCCTGCTTGAGCAGCTCCCAGAACAATGGCTCCAGGCTGATCGAGGTCTTGTGTCCGGCGATCTCGACCGAGCGCTTGATCGGCGGATGGAACGGCGTGGTCATGGCGCGATCTAGCCTGAGCAGGGAGCCACAACCTACGAAAAATTTGGGGTGGCCGCTGAACGGCCCTCACCCTAGACCGAACCGATGACCCAGCCCCATCAATCCCTGACCGAGAAGGAGAAGGAAACGCTGCGCCTGCTCCTGCAGGGCTACGAAGTCAAAAGCATGGCGCGGCACCTGGGGCTTTCGGTCCATACGATTAACGAGCGGCTGCGCGATGCGCGGCGCAAGCTGGGAACTTCCTCCAGCCGCGAAGCCGCCCGGCTGCTGCGCGAGGCCGAGGCACAGGACCCCGAATTGCTGGGGGACAAGCCTTTGGGGGATGCGCCGGACAGCGCTGCGGCTCCACCACAGCTCCAGCCAGCTCAAGGCCGAGGCTCGACCCGCCGCGCCGGCTGGATTGTTGGAGGATCTGTCATGTCTCTCAGCCTAGCCCTCATCGCCTTGTTGTCGATGTCGGGACCGAACCTTGCTCCAAGCGTACCGTTTACCACGGCCACAGCGGTCTCTCCCACTCCGGCGGCCGAAGCTGCCGCCATCGACGCGGCGCAGCAGTTTCTGGCGCTGGTCGACCGCAACGATTGGTCCGCAAGCTGGCAAGCGACCCACAAGTCGTTCCAGTTGCTCAATTCGGTCGAATGGTGGAGCGCCGGCTCGGCGAAGCTGCGCGGCGAGTTGGGAACGATCCAGTCGCGCGAATTGGTGACAGTTAATTTCCGGCCGGCCCCGCCGAACGGCTATTGGACCATCACCTTCAAGGCCCAATACAGCAAGAAGGGCTATGTGACGGAAACGCTCTCACTGGCGTCGGAGAATCATGGCTGGCGTGTCGCCGCCTTTACGGTCGATTGAACCGATCCAAGGGCCGGCCCATCAAGGCCGGCCCAAGATCTCGGCATCACACGGTCGCGTACTAAGGGTCCAGGTCGAATACGACTTCCCCAAGACCCGACAAGCGTGCACGCAAGTTCTTGTCGTCTCTGTACCAGGCGACGGTGATCAGCAGCGCGGAACGCGGAAACTGCTCGTAGAACACATCTTCATCACGCTCATCGGTGTTGGGGTGGATAAACACCGAGTGATACTCGGACGTTGCCGCGCCCCGCCAAAGCGGACTTCCGTAGTAAGAGCTTTCATGGCTGGTCAGCTTGTTGCGCAAGGAATGCTCCAACCTGCCCCGCGCTGCCGCACAAGCGCGCGCGTAGGATGGCCTGTCCTGCTCGTTGATGCCATGATCAAGCCAGGCGAGCGTCAGATAGCCATCCGGTGCCCGCAATTCCCTTCGCCCCGCTAGGCGGCGGCGCAACCACGCGAGAACAGCCATCGCTGGGCTCAGTACATGTGCTGCCCGCCGTTGATCGACATGGTCGAACCGGTCACGAACCCGCCGTTCTCGCTGGTCAGAAAGGCCACCCCGCGGGCGATCTCTTCGGCATGGCCAAGCCGCCCGACCGGGATCTTGGCAATGATCTTTTCCAGCACGGGAGCGGGCACGGCCGCGACCATATCCGTGTCGATATAGCCCGGAGCGATGGCGTTGACCGTCACGCCGAACTTGGCGCCTTCCTGCGCCAGCGCCTTGGTGAAACCGTGAATGCCAGACTTGGCCGCGGCATAGTTGACCTGGCCATATTGCCCGGCCTGGCCATTGATCGAACCGATATTGACGATCCGCCCCCAGCCGCGCTCGCGCATGCCGGGGAACGTGGCCTTGGCCATGTTGAAGCAGCCGCCCAGGTTGATCCGCAGCACTTCGTTCCAGTCCTCGAAGGTCATCCGGTGGAGCGTGCCATCGCGGGTGATCCCGGCGTTGTTGATGACGATGTCGATCGGGCCGTGATCGGCCTCGACCTGCGCGCAGCCGGCCAGTGTCGCCTCATGATCGCCCACGTCCCAGCGATAGGCCGGAATGCCGGTGGCGGCAGTGAAGGCCTTGGCCTTCTCCTCGTTGCCCGCATAGTTCGCGATTACCGTATGACCCTGGCGCTTCAGCCGCTGGCAGATCGCTTCGCCAATACCGCGCGTGCCACCGGTAACTACTGCAACTCGGCCCATTTCATTGCTCCTTCAACGGATTCCGTAAGGGCAGGTGTACGCAGCACCGCCCACGGCGGCAAGCACACTGCATACGTAAAATGAGACAAGCGCCGGATCAGAATTTGAGCTGGGTGCCGACGTAAACCGCCTGGTTATCCTTACGTCCGTCGCTCAGCGGAGCCAGCCGGTCACGATCCGATGTGGAGCGCACACCAGCCGTTACGTTGAGGTTGCGGGTCAGGCGGTAAGACCCGCCAAGATCCACCACTTCATCGGCCTGCCCCTGCAAGGTGCGCGGCGCGCGTCCGGCTTGCTCACGTTCGTCAAGCGCGATGCGCGGGCTGAACCGTGAAGGCGCGCCCTTTGGCCCTGGGCTGGGGGCAAAGCTTCTGAGATCGGGCATTTGCGCGTCGGTGCGCGGCAGGACGCCCGGGGCGAAGCCCTTGTAGCCGCGCGAGCCGCCAAGGTTGTAAGCCGTGGGAGCAATGCCGAAGCTGCTCGCTGCATCATCAGCCGCAGCACCGGGCGACTGTGCCCCGCGCCCGGCCGCACCGCGCACCGCAAGACTAACCGATCGATCCAGCCGACTGGGTGAGGCGCCGGGGGTGAAGCGGAAGGTCTGCCCCTTGCCCAGGGCGCGCACCGAAATCGAACGAGCCAGGCGCGGATCGACCTGCGCCGGCTGGAACCCGGCCTCTGGCTCAACCTCGGCAACGCGGACAAGCCCGGCAGGCCCGAACCCCGTCGCGAAGGCCAGCACCGCGCTCGGCAAGGCCAGCAGGGCGACCGCACCGCCCAGCAACAGCGCGGCCGTGGCGCTGTTGCGCCGCTTGCCGATACTGCCAGCCTGCACTGTCATGATCCTGCCTCGCTCCTGCGCTGCGGTGTCCGGGACTCGGAGGTATAATCGCGCGGATTGCCAAGAGTTCCAAGCGCAATCTGCGGTTCAACGGCTGAATTCGGGCTTAACGTCGCTCGCCCGATCGGTTGTATTCAGCCGCTATTCACGGCGCTGTCGGCCAATGGGCTTGCTGCTCTGGCCGCCTTGGCTATAGAGGCAGCGCATGAATAGCGCGTGGCCCCATCGGCTTCGCGCCAGCGACAGGATCCGGATTAGCACGATGACTGGCACCACTTCTTTCGGCCGCACCACCAAGTTCCGCTTCGGCCGCGCTGCCCTCGTCGCGATGACGGCCCTGGCGCTGGCTAGCTGCGGAAATAGGGACCGGCCCAAGGCCGACCTCGCCGCCTCGCAGATCACCACGATCGGGGTGAACAGCTACCTGTGGCGCGCCAGCCTTGAAGCGCTGAGCTTCATGCCCCTGCTGCAGACCGACAGCAACGGGGGCGTGATCGTGACCGATTGGTACGCGAACCCGAACAATGCGGGTGAACGGATGAAGGTTACCGTCACCATCCTGGACCAGGATCTGCGCGCCGATGCCCTGCGCGTGGCGGCCAGCCGCCAGGTCAGCCAGAACGGCGTGTGGGTCGATGCCCCGGTCCAGGCCGCCACGGTCCAGAAGCTGGAAGACGTGATCCTGACCAAGGCCCGTGACCTGCGCCGCAACGCGGTTCAGTAACTCCGGGGCGAGCAGCCCCTCGACAAGCCCGATTGAGCGGCTAGAGGGGCGAACATGACTGCAGACCGTTTCGATCCGGCCAGCGCCGAGCCGCGCTGGCAAGCCGCGTGGGATGAACGCCAGACCTTCCGCGCCGAAAATGGCAGCGCGAAGCCGCGCTCCTATGTGCTCGAGATGTTTCCCTATCCCTCGGGCCGCATCCACATCGGCCACGTCCGCAATTACACGATGGGCGATGTCATCGCCCGGACCAAGCGGATGCAGGGTTTCGAAGTGCTGCACCCGATGGGCTGGGACGCCTTCGGCATGCCCGCAGAAAACGCGGCCATGGAAAAGGGCGTCCATCCCGGCGGCTGGACCCGCGACAATATCGCCAACATGAAGGCGCAGTTGAAGCGGCTGGGCTTCGCGCTCGACTGGAGCCGCGAACTCGCCACCTGCGAGCCGGACTATTACGGCCATGAGCAGGCGCTGTTCCTCGACCTCTATGCGGCGGGCCTCGTCTATCGCAAGGAATCGGCGGTCAACTGGGATCCGGTCGATATGACCGTGCTGGCCAACGAACAGGTGATCGACGGGCGCGGCTGGCGCTCGGGTGCCGTGGTCGAGAAGCGCAAGCTCAACCAGTGGTTCCTCAAGATCACCCAGTTTGCCGACGACCTGCTGACGGGCCTGGGCGAGCTGAAGGACTGGCCGGAAAAGGTCCGGCTGATGCAGGAAAACTGGATCGGCAAGAGCCAGGGCCTGCGCTGCACCTTCCGCTTCGTCGACAGTGCCGACGGGATCGAGGTCTATACCACTCGGCCCGATACCATGTTCGGCGCCAGCTTCGTGGCGATCGCGGCGGATCACCCGTTTGCGCAGTCCGTTGCTGCCAACTCGCCGGAGCTCCAGGCCTTTATCGCCGAATGCAAGCAGGGCGGCACCACCGCAGCCGAGCTGGAAACGGCCGAGAAGAAGGGCTTCTTCACTGGCTATTCAGTGGAGCACCCGCTCAAGAAGTCCTGGCACTTGCCGGTCTATGTCGCGAACTTCGTGCTGATGGATTACGGCACGGGCGCGGTGTTCGGCTGCCCGGCGCACGACCAGCGCGACCTGGACTTTGCCCGCAAGTATGAACTGCCGGTAACCCGCGTGGTCAGCGATGGCGATGTCACCCATGCCGAGTTCGAAGGCGACGAGGCCTATACCGGCCCCGGCCGGATCGTGAATTCGGAATGGCTCGACGGGATGGGCGTGGGCGAGGCCAAGGCCGCCGTCATCGCCAAGGCCGCCCACGAAGGCTGGGGCCAGGGCGAAACGCAATACCGCCTGCGCGACTGGGGCGTTTCGCGCCAGCGTTACTGGGGCACGCCGATCCCCTTCATTCATTGTGGCAGCTGCGGCGTGGTGCCGGTGCCCAAGGACCAGCTGCCGGTCACCCTGCCCGAGGATGTCAGCTTTGACGTGCCCGGCAACCCGCTGCTGCGTCACCCGACCTGGAAGCATGTCGATTGCCCGAACTGCGGCCAGCCGGCCGAGCGCGAGACCGACACGCTCGATACCTTCGTCGATAGCTCGTGGTATTTCCTGCGGTTCGCCAGCCAGCCAGGCGACAAGCCGTTCGATCCCGAGGTGATCCGCCAGTGGCTGCCGGTCGAGCAGTACATCGGCGGGATCGAGCACGCGATCCTCCACCTGCTCTATGCCCGTTTCTGGACCCGCGCCCTCGCCCACATCGGGCTGATCGACGTGCAGGAGCCCTTCGCCAGCCTGTTCACGCAAGGCATGGTCACTCACGAGACCTATTCGCGGATCGATCCCGTCAATGGCCAGCCGGTCTATTACAACCCTGCCGAGGTTGAGCGGTCGGGCGAAGGGGCCACGCTCAAGGTCGATGGCCAGCCGGTCGAGATCGGCCGGGTCATCAAGATGTCGAAGAGCAAGAAGAACGTGGTCGATCCCGACGACTTGCTCGCCCAGTATGGGGCCGACGCGATCCGCTGGTTCATGCTGTCCGACAGCCCGCCCGAGCGCGACCTGCCTTGGTCGGAGGCGGGAATCGAAGGCTGCGCGCGGTTCGTCCAGCGGCTGTGGCGCCTGTTCGGGCAATACGATGCGGCCGCCACCGGTGAGGACAAGGTGCTGGAGCGCAAGACGCACCAGACTGTCCATGCCATCACCCAGGATATTGCCGCCCTTGGCTTCAACAAGGCCGTAGCCCGCATTTACGAGCTGACCGGGGCAACCGAGAAGGCTGCGCCCAGCGCCAGCCGCTCGGCCGCGATCCGCACGATCCTGCTGCTGGTTGCGCCGATGATGCCGCACCTGGCCGAGGAAGCCTGGGCCAACATGGGCGAAGCCGGGCTGGTTGCCGACGCGGCCTGGCCAGCTGTCGATCCGGCCCTGCTGGTCGAGGACGAAGTAACCATCGCGATCCAGGTGCTCGGCAAGCTGCGCGATACGGTCACCGTAGCCAAGGGCCTGCCGCGCGAGGAACTGGAGGCGCTTGCACTGGCCAGCGACAAGGTGCAGCGTGCGCTGGATGGCAAGCCGGTAAAGAAGGTGATCGTGGTGCCTGATCGTCTGGTCAATCTCGTCGCATGAAGCATCTGGCGGTTCTTGCGGCGGCGCTGCTGCTCTCGGCCTGCGGGCTTTCGCCCATGTATGCCGGTGGCGCCAGCGGCCAGGTGGCGCAGGGGCTGTCCGCCATTGATGTCCCCGCGATCGAGGGACGCGCTGGCTGGCTGGTCCGCAACGCGCTGACCGACCGGCTTGGGGCCGCCGGGCGCACCACCCCGCGCTATCGGCTCGATGTGCGACTGGATGACAGGCTCGAAGGCTTGGGTCTTCTCTCCGACGACACGATCGGCCGCGAACGGCGCACCCTGCGGGCGCGCTACCAGCTGGTTGACCTGGCTACCGGGGCGATCGTGCTGGATGCCACGGCCGGATCGGATGCCGGGATCGACGTGGTCAGCTCCGAATATGCAACCATCGCCGCCGAACAGACCGCGCTGGAGAACCTGGCCAAGGTCGTGGCCGACCGGATCGTGACCCGCGTGGCCTTGCAGCTGCGCGGCGAAGCGCCCGGCGGCCAGTGAAGGCCACCCAGAAAGACTTCAAGTCGATCGCCCCGCGCGCCGTGCGCGAGGCACGGGTGTTCTTCCTGTGCGGGCCGGATGAAGCCGGGATCCAGGATGCTGCCAATCTGCTGGTCAGCCTCCTGCCCGATCCGGGCGAGCGCGTGGAATTGTCGGGGGCTGACCTGCGCAAGGACCCGGTGCGGCTGGGGGACGAGGCGCGATCGACTTCGCTGTTCGGCGGCAGCCGTCACATCTGGGTCAGGGCGAGCGGCGAGGAGGCGCATGATGCGCTCGCGACCCTCGTCAGCGGGGAAGCCGAACCCTGTCCGGTGCTGGTCCTCGCTGCCAATGCGACCGACAAGTCGCGCAGCGCCAAGTTGCTGGCGGGGCGGTCGGATGCACTGGTGGCGATGTTTTATCCGCCCGATTTCCGCGACGTGGTGAGCGCTGTGCGCAACATGGCGGATGGCGCGGGCGTCAAGCTGGGCGGGGACCTCGCTGACCGGATTGCCCGCGCCGCGGCGATGGACACCCGCATTGCCCGCGCCGAGATCGAGAAGCTGGCGCTCTACCTTGATGCCAGCCCGCAGGCACCGCGTGCGGCCGATGCCGCCGCGCTCGAAGCGATTGGCGCGCGAACCGAGGACGATGGGCTCATGCCACTGGTCAATGCCGTCCTGTCGGGACAGGTTGATCGCTTGCCCAGGGAACTGCAGCGGATGCGTGAGCTGGGCCTCAATCCGGTTGGCCTGTTGCTGGCGATCGAACGGCGGGCGGCGCACCTGGCGCAACTGGCCGCGAAAGTCGGGCCACGCGGCGACATCGGCGCGCTGATCGATGCCGAGGCCGGGGCGCGGCGGATCTTCTGGAAGGACAAGGGTGATTACAACGTCCAGTTGCGCAAATGGCGCGGGCCACGGCTGGCGCGGCTGGTTGACCGCTTGATGCAATTGCACCGGGCGCTGTTGGCCAACAGCCAGCAGGCCGAATTGCTGCTGGCCCAGGAACTGACCGAAATCGCCGGTTTCATTGCGCGACGAAAATAGTCATGACGCGCCACTATACTCTTTATCAGCCGAACTCATGATTCGAACCCGATAGACCATGGCAGCAGCATTCACGAAAACGGTTGAGGATTACGGCGGTCTGGCACCTTCGCTGGAGCGCCGACGACTGCAGATTTACGGTGCTCAGCTGCTGATCGATGGGACCATGCTGCTGCTCGGCTTCGCTTTTGCCGCGTGGTTCTATCTCGGCGATCCGTTTGCTGAAACGATCTGGGGCGTCGCGCAATTGCTGCTGCCGCTGTTCTGGACAGTCGCGATCCTTAACCAGACCTATTCCGTGCCGGCGCTGGTTTCCGGCGAGTACGGGATGCAGCGGGCAATCATGGCACTTTCGATCGCCACTCTGCTGGTGGTGCTGATCCTGTTCCTGGCCCGCTCGAGCCTGCAACTTTCGCGCGTTGGCTTCACGCTTAGCATTGTCAGTACCTTGTTGTTGCAGCTCTGGGCGCGGTTCAATCTGCAACCGGCAATCCGGCAGCGGGTGGGTGAGCGCGCGGTCAACCTGCTGATCATCGATGATGGCGGGCCGACCCTAAATGCTGGCGCGTGCTATCGGATCAGCGCGAGCACGGCGGGCCTGGTGCCAGACCTGCACGACCCGCAGATGCTCAACCGGCTTGGCATGCTGATCGGCAACATGGACCGGGTGATCGTCTCCTGCCCGCCCGAACGGCGCGCCGCCTGGGCCATGGTGCTGAAAGGTGGGCAAATGCGCGGTGAGATTGTCGATACCGAGGTCGATTCGCTGGGCATCCTGGGTACCACCCGCGATGAGGGGATCGGCAAGCTGATCGTAGCTTCCGGGCCGCTCGGCCTGCGTTCGCGCCTGCTCAAGCGGGCTCTTGACCTGGCGATTGCCGTACCGGCGCTTGTCGCCCTGGCCATACCACTGATCCTGATCGCAGTCCTGATCCGGCTAGAGGATGGTGGCCCGGCCCTGTTCAAGCAGCCACGGGTCGGACGCAACAACCGGTTCTTCTCGATCTACAAGTTCCGGACCATGCGGGCTGCCGCAACCGATCTGGCCGGCAAGCGCTCGGCGGCACGCGATGATGACCGGATCACCCGGATCGGTGCCTTCCTGCGCCGGACTTCGATCGACGAAGTGCCGCAGCTGCTCAACGTGTTGAAAGGCGACATGAGCCGCGGCGCGGGGCGGTACTTGCTGTCGCCGGTGGTGTTGTAGAGCACCTTGACGATGTCGAGGCAGGTATCGAGCCCGACGAAATCCGCCAGCTCCAGCGGCCCCATCGGGTGGTTGAGGCCGAGGCGACAGCCCTTGTCGATATCGGGGATGCTGGCCGTGCCCTGGCCCAGCACGAAGACCGCCTCGTTGATCATCGGCAGAAGGATGCGGTTGACCACGAAGCCCGGCTCGTCCTCGGCCAGCACCACCTGCTTGCTCAGCCCTTCGGCGAAGGCGCGGGTGCGGGCGACGGTTTCCTTGGAGGTCGCAAGACCCGGGATCACTTCGATCAGCCCCATCACCGGAACCGGATTGAAGAAGTGCAGGCCGATGAACCGCGCCGGATCGGGCGAGCTGACCGCCATGCGGGTGATCGGGATCGAGCTGGTGTTCGAGGCCATGATCGCATCGGCGCCCAGCACCTTG
>NZ_JAPZQX010000001.1 GCF_027531025.1 Novosphingobium sp. | reverse complement strand
GGCTCGAACCTGATCCGAACTCAAATCACTGCGCACCCTGATCGGCGCCGCCATCGCAAACCTCCAACAGTTTGCCATGGTGAATCACGCCCAACGCCAGAGCAAAACCCTCCGTGAGTCAGATTCCACAGGTTTCAGTATGATAGCGCCGTGGGGGCTTGCCGCTGGTCCAGTAGTCGATGCCATTCTTGGTGATCTTGGTGCCGCCTTCCCCTCTCTCGATCAGCTCGGGACCAGAATATTCCGAGAACTCAATCTTTGCGCCCGCTTTCTTCGATAGCTGATATCCAATCATGGTCGAACGCAGCCTTCGAGAATGGTCCAAGATCGGCTGAAGCCAATTTGCGGTATTGCTCCTTGGTAAATGCCTTCGCCTTGCCTGCAGCCATACGGTAACGCTAAGATGAACTCGATTGTCTGGAGATGTAATCGATTTCCCAATTTTTCAGAAGCTCCTCATTAATGTCTTTCTCCACCCAGCGCTTCTGAACACTTCGATAATCGAGGACTCCAAACACAATCAAAGCAAGTGAGATAAGGGATAATTTCGCAATTGATGGCAAAACATCGCTATATGATAAGATATCTAGAGTACTCAAGGCGCAATAGATCATCAAAAATGCGCCTGATAAAAACGAAATTATTGAAACTGAGAATTTAGAATCAGAAATTTCACTTTCAAGATATACGATATAATCTTGTACTTCTTCAGGAAGATCTTCAAATTTAGCCGCTGGATGCTGTCCAGATTTGCTTTTCCATCTGATGGAATCCAACTCCATCTTCTGATCTTCGCTCAGATTGCCTTTGTAATTTCGATGGCGATACCAAGCTACATCGCCCATTTTGGTCTTTCGAAACCAAGCCATCAGTCAGCCCTTGTGCGATTGCCTATAACTGCGTGAATGTCAGCATCGTCACGCCTTGAATACAATATCACTGGGGTAACAATGAGCAAGGCACCCATGTGTCACTGCCAAGATGAGCTCCGCTCCTTCTGACGGGAAGTTATGCATTCCGTACGCTCAAATTGTCCGTTCTCGCCTGATAGTGTAGACCGCCGGGGGGGTGGGGATCCGGGGGACGCAGTAAAAATATTTGACATAGAGGTTTCCGGACCAATACATGCTCTCACTCAGTCTCGAGGCGAAACAGACGGGACAAGAGATTGCTTTTTCATAATTGAAAAGAAAAGGGGCGTTATATGGATCATGAGACCTTGGTGACTTTGACGGCAGATATCGTGTCTGCATACGTCAGCAACAACAATGCAGATGCAGGATCAGTACCTGATTTGATCGGTACAGTTTATGCAGCCTTGCTGAACGCTGGCGCACCTGTTGTGGCACCTGTTGAGGAAAAGCTCACACCAGCCGTCTCAGTTCGGTCATCTGTGAAGCCCGATTCCATCACCTGCCTCGAATGCGGGTTCAAGGCGAAGATGCTCAAGCGGCATCTCGGTACTGAACACGATCTCTCGCCCCAGGAGTATAAGGCTCGCTGGAACCTGCCCAAGGATTATCCGCTCGTTGCTCCTGACTACGCCCAGCAGCGTAAGGAACTGGCGGTGAAGATCGGTCTGGGTCGCAAGCCTGGTCAGAAGCGAGGCGGTAAGAAGGCGAAAGCCTAACTCGGAGTGAACCCGATCTGCGGGTCGGATTCACCAAAGCCACCGATATCCAAATCGAAGGTTGATCTAAGCGAGGGATACCCTGTGCGACGCCGAGCTTTGCACTAGGCACAGGGCAATGACGAAAACCTTGAGCAACCAACTGAATTTCAGTGTATTTCAGGCAACATCGAGGCGGTTGTCAATTTAACAAATCGTTGACACATATCTCATATTCACTCTAATCTATTGAAATAGAACAACAAATAAATTTATTAATTGCCCTCCGAAGGCAGAGGTCACAGGTTCGAATCCTGTCGGGTGCGCCAAGGCAAAGGGGCGTCCGTCCGGGCGCCCCTTTGCGTTTGGGGCATCCCTGGAACCGGGCCTTTTCGGAGTCGGAGCGGAGCGGAGACGGGTGCGCGCGGAGCGCGTGCCCTATCCTGTCGGGTGCGCCACCGCAGAGGGCCTGCGGTCCTAGCCCAGCCCGTCCCACACCAGCTTGCCGCCCAGCAGCACCATCAGCGTGTAGATGATGGTGTAGAACCGCGCCGTATCCAGCCGCCGGATCACCCGGACTGCCAGCAGCGTGCTGATCACCGCCAGCGGCATCAGCAGCACCGCTGCGATCAGGGTCTGGCGGTTGAGCGCGCCCAGCATCACATAGCTTGGCACCTTCATCCAGTTGATCGCGGCGAAGACAATCGAGCTGGTGCCGATATAGGCCTCATGCGGCAGGCGGCGCGGCGTGACCCAGATCTGGAACGGCGGACCGCCGGCATGGGCGACCTGGCTGGTAAAGCCCGTGGCGACGCCGAACAGGCTGCCAACCCAGCCCGGCGAGTTCGAGGCGGCGACGAACCGCCCGCCGCGCTCCACCCAAAGCCGGTAGAGTCCGAACACCAGGGTGACGAGGCCCAGCACCAGCAGCAGCCGCTGTTCTGAAACCGCTGCCGCCAGGACCGTGCCCAGCGCCACGCCCACGGCCGCCCCCGGCAGCATCCAGGCGATCACCCAGCCGTCCCAGCTCTTGCGGAACGACCAGACGCTGACCACGTCCTGGACCAGCAGGACCGGCAGCAGCACGGCGACGGCGACAGTCGGCGGCATGGCGAGGGCCAATAAGGGCGTGCCCAGCACTCCCAGCCCCGCGAAGCCACCCTTGGCCAGCCCCAGCACGCAGACCGCCAGAACGGCAAGGGCCAGCGTGGCAGGGTTGGCAAGCAGTTCCATCTCCCGCTGCCCAGCACGCCGCGCTGGCTGGCGCAAGCCCTGATGTGGCGCGCAGGAAGGCCAGGTACCGGTACACCCGATCGGTTGCCGCCCGCGGGCGGCCGGGTCATCAGACCGGGTTGTCATACGATAGCGTCCGGAGTCTGCCCATGTCCTTCCGCTTGCCTACGCTGGCGCTGGCCGCCCTGGCCCTTGCCACCCCCTCGCTCGCCCACGCCGGCCAGTGCGAGGACAGCTTCGTGAAGAAGGGCAGCATCATTTCGGGCATGCGCTTTACCGCGACGGTCAGTGTGGCCGATCTGCCGCCAGACGTGGCGATCAACCAGATCCGCGGGATCGTCGCCTCGCGCGGGTATGACATCATTGCGTCCGAACCGGCGGCTGGTGCCCTGCTGATCGAACAGAGCGTGACGCAGAATGCGCGCGCCTTCCCGATCGAGATCAATGCCACCAGCAGTGGTGGGACGGGGACGGTGGTGATGGAGGCCAAACTCCGCGCTGGACAGAGCACCAAGGCCGAACTGGCCATGGCCGAGATGTGCGGCGTGCTCAACCAGGTCAAGGGCGGCAAGGCCGGGCGGCTGGCGGCGGCTGGCGGAGCTGCTGCCCAGACCCAGCAAGCCGCACCGATCGCGATGACTGCCCAATCCTTTTCCTCGCAGATCTCGAAGGATGCCGAGCGCAATGCCGCCGCGATCCCGCAACGCTACAGGAACAAGCAGTTCACCCTGTCGGGCACGGTCGAATACGTGACGCAGGATGGGCCAAGCCTGCGGGTCGCGTTCGAGATCATGCAGCCGCACGAAATGGCCCTGCGCCTGCCCGGGATGGCCAGCACCCTTTCGGAAGTCAGCTGCCTGATGGCCCCGGGAACTTCGGTTTTCGCCATGCAGCTCAAGCCGAAAAAGTCTGTCAAACTGACCGGGACCTTCTATGAGTATTCCGAGCTGCGGGACGTGACCTGGTTCAAGGACTGTCGGCCGGCAACCAAGTAGAGGAATAGGGATATGCGCAAGGCGGTGTGGCTGGCAGGGATCGCAATGCTGGGTCTCACCGGCCCGGCCGCCGCGCAAGGTCCATCGCCTGAGGCCGTCGCCGCCGCCGCGCTCAAGGCCGCACCGGTCTGGGATGGCCATAACGACGTGCCCGACAAGCTGCGCGACATGCGCCGCAATGTGCTGGGCAGCTTCGACTTCACCGATACCCGGGCCGAGCGCGATGCGGCCGGCAAGGTTCCGCCGTTCCAGACCGATATCCAGCGCCTGCGGGCGGGCAAGGTCGGGGCGCAGTTCTGGTCGGTCTATGTCTCGGCCGCATTGAGCGAGCCGCAGGCGGTTCAGGCCACGCTGGAACAGATCGACGTGATGAAGCGGATCATCGCCCGCCACCCCGGCGATCTGGCCTATTGCGAGACCTCCGATTGCGTGGCCCGGGCGATGAAGGCGGGCAAGGTCGCCTCGCTGCTGGGGATCGAGGGCGGCCATTCGATCGGCACTTCGCTGGCGGTGCTGCGCCAGATGCACGCGCTGGGCGTGCGCTACATGACGCTGACCCACACCAAGAACAACGCCTGGGCCGATGCCGGCACCGATACCCCCCGGCACGATGGCCTGAATGACCTGGGCCGCGACGTGATCCGCGAGATGAACCGGCTGGGCATGCTGGTCGATCTCAGCCACGTCAGCGAAGCGACCATGCTCGACACGCTGGATGTCACCAAGACCCCGGTCATCTTCAGCCATTCGAACGCCACCGCCATCAACGCCCATGCCCGCAACGTGCCTGACAGTGTGCTCGATCGCCTGAAGGCCAATGGCGGGATCGTGATGGTCAATTTCTTCCCGCCCTTCGTCAGCGAGGATCGCCGCCAGTGGAATGCCCGCCGCGCGGCCGAGAAGGCCCGGCTCGAGGCGCTCAACCTCGGCAATCCCAAGGCCAGCGAAGCCGGGCTCGAAGCCTGGGTGCGCGCCAACCCTGCCCCCACCGGCAGCCTGGCCGATGTTGCCAACCACCTCGATTACATCAAGCGCCGGATCGGTGTGGCGCACGTGGGCATCGGCGGCGATTTCGACGGGATCGACGAGGCGGTCGCCGGGCTGGAGGATGCTGCCACCTATCCCGCCCTGTTCACCGAACTGGCCCGGCGCGGCTGGACCCAGGCCGATCTTGAGGCCCTCGCCAGCGGCAACATGATGCGGGTGATGAAGGCCGCCGAAGCCCATGCCGCCACTCGCCGCAGCGATCCGCCGGTGGAGAACCCGGTGCCGTTCTGAGCTGGCGCTCGCCCGCTCAATGCGGGTCGATGCGGCCGATCATGCGGAAGAAGAAAGCGGTCGACCAGCCGAGCAGGAAGATCCCCAGGACGCTTTCGAAGGCGCCCAGCAGGCGCCATTCCTCGGCGATGTGCAGGTCGTTGTAGCCTACGGTCGAATAGCTGATGGTCGAGAAATAGAGCGCCGGTTCAAGCTGGGGGATCGCTCCGATCGCGACATAGACCAGCGCGAAGAGCCAGATCTCGATCCCGTGCAGCGCCAGCATGGCGATTACCACACCCAGGGTGAACAGCCCGCCGCGCGGGGAAAGCGGGGCTATGTGCTGCAACCGCTCGACCGCCGCCTCGGTCCGCATTGCATGGTTCAGCCCGAACAGGCCCAACCCGTGGACCAGCACACACAGCACCACCATCAGCGAGGAGACCGCGAACTGGATCAGCAGGGACTGGTCCATCGCCCAGGCCCCGCTCAATCGCGCAGCAGTTCGTTGATAGCGGTCTTGGCGCGGGTCTGGGCATCGACGGTCTTGACGATCACCGCGCAGTACAGGCTGGGACCGGGCGAACCATCGGGCAGGGGCTTGCCCGGCATCGAGCCTGGCACGACCACCGCATAGGGCGGGACGCGGCCAATATGGACTTCGCCGGTGGCGCGGTCGACGATCTTGGTCGAGGCGCCGATGAACACACCCATCGACAGCACTGCGCCTTCGCAGACCCGCACGCCTTCCACCACTTCGCTGCGCGCGCCGATGAAGCAGTTGTCCTCGATCACCACGGGTTCGGCCTGGAGCGGCTCGAGCACGCCGCCGATCCCGACCCCGCCCGAGAGGTGGACGTTCTTGCCGATCTGCGCGCAGGAGCCGACCGTTACCCAGGTATCGACCATCGTCCCATCGCCTACGTGGGCGCCGATGTTGACGAAGCTGGGCATGACCACCACGCCCCGGCCGATATGCGCGCCGCGCCGCACCACCGCGCCGGGCACGATCCGGAAACCGGCCTCGCGGAACCGGTTCTCGCCCCAGCCGGCGAACTTCGAGGGCACCTTGTCGAACGCCGGAGCACCAGCCGCACCGCCGGGCACCACTTCGTTGTCGTTCAGGCGAAAGCTCAGCAGCACGGCCTTCTTCAGCCACTGGTTGACCTGCCAGCCGCCCGCCCCGTTGGGTTCGGCCACGCGGGCCTGGCCGCTGTCGAGCAGGCCGAGCGCGGTTTCCACCACTTCGCGCACATCGGCGCTGGCCGGGGTCACGGTATCGCGCCGCTCCCACGCGGCTTCGATGGCGGAGGCAAGATCGGCGCTCATGGCAGACTCCTGGCGAAGACGGGTTCTGCCTCGCGCCTAGCGCCAGCCACGCTCTGGCGCAAAAGAAATTCCCGGTTAAGGATCGGATTGGCATGAAGGTGCAATTCGGCGAGTGGGGGGCCGATTCAGGGGAGTTCGGTCGCATGAACATTTCGCCAAGCCATCGATCGCGCGGACCAATGGCCGCAGCGATGGTCTCGTTTGTCCTGGTCGCTGCCTGTGGGGGCAGCGGCGGATCGGTGGGGAGTACCCCGGCCCCCGCGCCGGCGCCCGCTCCCACGCCGACGCCCACGCCAACTCCTACTCCGACGCCCAGCCCGACCCCGGGCCCCACGCCGACACCCACCGCCAGCTTCCTGACCAGCGAATACAATCGCTCGAGCGGGGCGGTTCAGCATGGCGTACTGACGCCCTGGGCCGCGGGTTACAGCGGCTCCGGGGTCACGATCGGCATTGTCGATACCGGGATTGACACCGACAGCCCGGAATTCGCGGGCCGGATCGTGACCGCCTCGGCCGACGTGGCGGGCAGTCGCGGGCTCGACAATCCTGATAGCGACCATGGCACCAATGTCGCCCTGGTGGCTGCGGCAGCGCGTGATGGCCTTGGCGTGGTCGGCCTGGCGTTCAACGCCAGCATCGCCATGTTCCGCGCCGATTCACCTGGCACCTGCGCCGTCAACGATCCCAATGATCCCAAGGACGGGTGCAAGCTGTCGGATTCGGCCATTGCCCAGGGGGTAGACCGCGCGGTGGCGGCCGGGGCCAGGGTGATCAACCTTTCGCTGGGTGGATCGACTCCCAGCAGCGGGCTGCGCGCGGCGGTCTCGCGCGCGGCGGCGGCCGGGGTCGTGGTGATCGTGGCGGCCGGCAACGATGGCGATTCGACCGAGGCCGGGATCGATCCCAACAATCCCGACCCCTTTGCCACCGGCCTGCGCCAGGCGGGCAATGGCAACGTCATCATCGTCGGCTCGGTCGACAAGGACAATGCCTTCTCGGCCTTCTCCAACCGCGCCGGGACCGAAGCCAGCTGGTTCCTCTCCGCGCGCGGTGAGCGGGTCTGCTGCGTCTACGAAGACGGGGTGCTGAAGATCACTACCGATTCGACCGGCGCACGGTTCCAGTACGTGTTCTCGGGCACCAGCTTTGCCGCGCCGCAAGTGGCCGGCGCTGTTGCCCTGCTTCGCCAGGCCTTCCCCAACCTGACCGCCACACAGGTGGTTGACCTGCTGCTGCGCACCGCCCGCGATGCCGGGGCGACCGGTATCGACAGCACTTTCGGGCGCGGCTTGCTGGACCTGGCCGCCGCCTTTGCGCCGCAAGGGGTCACCAGCCTTGCCGGGACGGCCGTGCCGATCCCGGCCGGCGATACCACCGGCGTCACCTCGACCCCGATGGGCGATGCCGGGCCGCGCGCCGGATCGATCGAGACAGTCGTGCTCGACAGTTACCAGCGCGCCTATGGCATGAACCTTGCCACCGGCCTGCGCGGCGCACAGGTCCAGCCGCGGCTGGGCCCGGCGCTGGCCAGCAATCATCGCAATCTCTCGCTCGGCGGGGGGAAGCTGGCCCTGGCCTTCTCGGTCGATGCCACCGGGCGGGTGGCGAAACTGCCGTGGACCGGCCAGCTGCGGCTGACCCGTGAACAGGCCGAACAGGCCCGGGTGCTCGCTGCCCGCGCGGTGATGGAACTGGCCCCCGGCCGCCGGATCGGTTTTGCTTTCGAACAGGGGGCCGATGGCCTCGTCGCCCAGTTGCAGGGGCGTGACCAGCCAGCCTTTCTGATCGCGCGCTCGCCGCTCGATGACCTGGGCTTCGGTGCCACCGGGCAGGCCAGCTTCGCCTTCCGCGAAAGCCTCGGCCCCTGGGGCCTGACGATCAGCGCCGAACGCGGCGCGGCCCGGGCGGGCGCGCAGGTGCGGCTGGCGGATTCGGCGGCGACCTGGCTGCCGGGGGTGCCCGCAACCCGCATCGGTGTGGCCTTTGACCGCCGCTTTGGTGCCTTTGATGCAGCGCTTGGGGCATCGTGGCTGGTCGAACGGGATTCCGTCCTTGGCGCCCGGTTCCACCGCGCCTTCGGCGGCAGCGGGGCAGACAGCCTGTTCCTCGATGCCAGCGCCGGTTGGCAGGTCGCGCCGCAATGGCGGCTGGGCGCGGCCTGGCGTAGCGGTTTCACTGCCCCGCGCGCCGGTGGGCTGATCAGCGATGCCTCGCGCCTCGTCACTTCGGCCTGGGCGCTCGATGCCGAGCGGCAGGGGGTGTTTTCCGCCACCGACCGTCTGGCTTTCCGGCTGTCCCAGCCGCTGCGGGTGGAAAGCGGCGGGCTCTCGCTCGATCTGCCGGTCGACTGGTCCTATGCCACGCTGACACCGACCTATGGCCGCCGCCTCCTGTCGCTGCGCCCCAGCGGGCGCGAACTGGATGCCGAACTGGCCTGGCGCGGTGCGCTGTGGGGTGGCACGGCTTCGGCCAGCCTGTTCTACCGCAAGGATCCGGGGCACTACTCCGCCTTGCCGGATGACCAGGGCGCAGGCTTCAGCTGGGTCCGGCAGTTCTAGACAGGCGCGCGCCGCCCCGGCATGGCTGCGGCATGACAAGCAAGCCCATTCCCCGCGCGCTCGAAGGCGTGAAAGTGCTCGACCTGTCGCGCGTCCTGGCCGGTCCGTGGTGCACCCAGATCCTGGCCGATCTGGGCGCCGAGGTGTTCAAGGTGGAGCATCCCGGCCGGGGCGACGATACCCGCGCCTGGGGCCCGCCGTTCCTGAAGCGGCCCGATGGTTCGGACGACAGCCAGGAAAGCGCCTATTACCTCTGCACCAACCGCAACAAGCGCTCCGCCGCGATTGACCTGGCCACGCCGGAAGGGGCCGCGCTGATCCGTCGCCTGGCCGCCGAGGCCGACGTGCTGGTGGAGAACTTCAAGGTGGGTGGGCTCGCCAAGTACGGGCTGGACTATGCCAGCATCGCCACCATCAACCCGCGGATCGTCTATTGCTCGATCACCGGCTTTGGCCAGACCGGCCCCTATACCCAGCGTGGCGGCTATGATTTCGTCGCCCAGGGGATGGGCGGGTTCATGTCGGTAACGGGTGAGGCCGATGGCGGTCCCTTGCGCGCCGGGGTGGCCATGGCCGACCTTTCGACCGGCAATTTCGCGGCGATCTCGATCCTCGCCGCGCTGCGCCACGCCGAACGGACCGGGGAGGGGCAGCAAATCGACATTTCGCTGCTCGATACCCAGATCGCGATGATGGCCAACCAGGGCTCCAGCTATCTCGTCAGCGGGGTTGCTCCGGGGCGGCTGGGCAACCGGCACCCGACGGTGGTGCCCTATACCACCTTCAACGTGGCCGATGGCGTGCTGATCATCGCGGTCGGCAATGACCTGCAGTTCCGCGCCTTCTGCACCGAAATGGGCGTGCCGGAGCTGGGCACTGACCCGCGCTTTGCCCTCGCGCGCGACCGGCTGGTCAACCGTGACGCGATCGAGGCGATCGTGGCCGACCTGGTGAAGGACCAGACCCGCGACGCGCTGATCGCCCGGCTGGAAGCGGCCGGGGTGCCGGTTGGCCCGGTCAATACGCTGGAGGACGTGTTCAACGATCCCTTCGTCGCAGCGCGCGGCACGGTGCACCGGTTCCTGCGTGAGGACGGGGTGGAGATTCCCTCGGTCGCCTATCCCGGCAAGCTTTCGCGCACCCCCGCGCAGTTCGAGCGGCGCCCTCCGCGCGTGGGCGAGCACAGCCGCGAACTGCTGGAAGAATGGTTGGGGATGGACGAGGCCGAATTCACCGCCCTGGCCGCTGCCGGGGCGGTCAAGGGCTGAGGCCCAGGCCCGTTACATCCCCGCCAGCTTTGCGAATTCTGTCGCGCGATCGACCAGCGGCTGAACCCGGTCGGACTGGGCCTTGGCGTGGGCCGAGCTGGCCGTGCCATCGATCACCCGCTTCTTGATGCCCTGGAGGATCCCTGCCAGGCGGAAGAAGTTGTAGGCGAACAGCCAGTTCATGTCGGGCAGGCTGTCGCGGCCGGTCTTCTCGCAATAGCGCTCGACCACTTCTGCCAGTTCAGGAATGCCCAGCGCCTTGCGATCCAGGTCCTGTACGCCGGAACGGCCGCCGTTATCCGTCACCCAGGCCATGCAGACATAGGAAAAGTCGCCCAGCGGATCGCCCAGGGTGGAAAGCTCCCAGTCGAGCACGGCCAGCACTTCGGGCTTGTCCTTGGCCCAGATCATGTTGTCGATCCGGTAGTCGCCGTGGACCACGCTGGTGCGGGTCTGCTCGGGCAGGGTCTGCGGCAGCCATTCGATCAGCCGCTCCATGTCCGACATGTGCTCGGTCTCGGACAGCTTGTACTGCTTGGTCCAGCGATCGACCTGGCGGCCGAAATAGTTCCCCGGCTTGCCATAGTCGGCGAGGCCCACCGCCTCGACATCGACCGTGTGCAGGGCGGCCAGGGTGCCGATCATCGCGAAGTAGGTTTCGCGGCGGTACTCCGGCGTCGCGCCGGGCATGGCCCCGTCCCAGATCGTTTTCCCGTCGACCATGTCCATGATGTAGAACCACGAACCGACCACAGAGTCGTCCGTGCACAGGCCAAACTGGCGCGCGGCCGGAAAGCCCGCCTTGTTGAGCGCGTTCTGGACCTTGTACTCGCGGTCAACCGCGTGCGCGCTGGGCAGCAGCGGACCGAAGGGCTTGCGCCGCAGCACGTAATTGCCGCTCGCCGCCTCGATCTTGTAGGTCGGGTTGGACTGCCCGCCCTTGAACTTGGTCAGGTGCAGCGGCCCCTGGAAGCCCGCCACATTGGCTTGCATCCATTCAGTCAGGCGGGCTTCGTCCAGCTTGTCGGCACCCTCCGGCTCGACAGTTCCGACAAAGGCTTCATCGGCATTGATCGCTTCGGTCATGCTCTGGCCCTTACTGGTCGAAGACGATCACCGAGCGGGCGGAATGGCCGCCCTTCATCTTCTCGAAGCCCTCGTTGATCTGCGAGAGCGGGATGCGCTCGGCAATGATCGTGTCGAGATCGAGCAGCCCGCGCATGTAGAAATCAACGAGGCGCGGCATGTCGACCGGGAAGTGGTTCATCCCCATGATCGCGCCCTGCAGCTTCTTGCCCGAAAGCAGGTCCATCGCGCCAAGGCCGACCGAATGGTTGAGCGGCATCATGCCCAGGATCGTGGCCGTGCCGCCGCGGCGCAGCGACTTGACCGCGAGTTCGCCCGAGGCTGGCCGACCGACGGCCTCGATCGCGTGATCGACCCCGCCCTTGGTCAGTTCGAGGATCTGCGCGGCAGCATCGTCGGCCATGGCGTCGACAGTGTGGGTCGCGCCCAACTTCATCGCCAGTGCGCGCTTTTCCGGCATCGGATCGGCGGCGATGATCTTGCCCGCCCCGGCGATCTTGGCGGCGTTGATCGCGGCCAGGCCCACCCCGCCGCAACCGACCACGGCCACGGTTTCGCCCGGCGTTACCTTGCAGGCGTTGAAGATCGTGCCGGCCCCGGTGGTCACCGCGCAGCCGATCACCGAAGCGCGGTCCAGCGGCATTTCCGGATCGATCCGGGTGCAGGCATGTTCGTGGATCAGCATCATTTCGGCAAAGGCCGAGAGGTTGAGCATCTGGGCCACCGGGCTGCCATCGGGCCGCGACAGGCGCGGTTCGCTGCCCGGAGCGCGGCGGGTATCGGCGCCCAGGCACAGCGCCATGCGACCGGTCACGCAGAATTCGCAGTGCCCGCAGAAGGCCGAGAGGCAGGTCACCACCGCGTCGCCCACCTTCACGGTGCGCACTTCGCTGCCCACCGCCTCGACGATCCCGGCGGCTTCGTGGCCGGGTACGGCCGGGAGCGCGTGGGGATAGGTCCCTTCGATGAAGTGCAGGTCCGAATGGCACAGGCCGCAGGCGGCCGTGCGGATCAGCACTTCATGCGGACCGGGCTTGCTGATCACCACCTCCTCGATTTCGAGCGGCTGGTTGGGGGCGACGAGGACAGCGGCTTTCATGGCATTCTCCAGATTGGTCGTCCCGGTGAAGGCCGGGACCGCTGGCCGGCAGGGCCGGCACCGCGAAACGTGGCCAGCGGTCCCGGGTCAAGCCCGGGACGACGCCAGTCTTATCGGGCCACGCCCAGATCGCCCGAGCTGAACGAGTTGTCCTTCTTGGCGTTTTCCGAATGGCGGGCGAACTCGATCCGGGCGATGGCACGGGCGTGGACTTCGTCCGGACCGTCCGCCAGGCGCAGGGTGCGCTGGTGCGCCCAGGCCGAAGCGAGGCCGAAATCGTCCGAAACGCCGCCGCCACCATGGGCCTGGATCGCATCGTCGATGATCCGCAGCGCCATGTTGGGGGCCTGGACCTTGATCATGGCGATTTCCAGCGCGGCGGCCTTGTTGCCGACCTTGTCCATCATGTCCGCCGCCTTGAGGCAGAGCAGGCGGGTCATTTCGATGTCGATCCGGGCCTGCGCGATGCGCTGTTCCCAGATCGAGTGTTCGGCCACGGTCTTGCCGAAGGCGACGCGCGACTGGAGCCGCTTGGCCATCTTGGCAATCGCTTCCTCGGCCACGCCGATGGTGCGCATGCAGTGGTGGATGCGGCCCGGCCCGAGGCGGCCCTGCGCGATCTCGAACCCGCGGCCTTCGCCCAGCAGCATGTTGGACACCGGCACACGGACGTCCTTCATCACCACTTCCATGTGGCCATGCGGGGCGTCGTCATAGCCGAACACCGGCAGGTGGCGGATCACTTCGACGCCGGGGCGGTCCAGTTCCATCAGCACCATCGACTGCTGCTGGTGGCGCTTGGCCTCGAAATCGGTCTTGCCCATCACGATCGCGACCTTGCAGCGCGGATCGCCCAGGCCCGACGACCACCACTTGCGACCGTTGATGACGTACTCGTCGCCCTCGCGGCGGATCGCGGTCTCGATATTGGTCGCGTCCGAGCTGGCCACGGCCGGCTCGGTCATCAGGAAGGCCGAACGGATTTCGCCGTTCATCAGCGGCTTCAGCCACTGTTCCTTCTGTTCGCGGGTGCCATAGCGGTGCAGCACTTCCATGTTGCCGGTATCGGGCGCAGAGCAGTTGAACACTTCCGACGACCAGCCGATCCGGCCCATTTCCTCGGCGCACATGGCGTATTCAAGGTTGGTCAGCCCCGGACCTTCGAATTCGAAGGTTTCATCGACGTGGTGATGGCCGGAATTGCGCGGCGGCATGAACAGGTTCCAGATGCCCTGGGCCTTGGCGCGGGCCTTCTCCTCTTCGACCACCTGCAGCACCTTCCAGCGCTCGCCGCTCTTGTCCTCGGCCTTGTAGTCGTCGTTGCGCGGGCGGACATGGCTCTCGATGAACTGGCGTACACGATCGCGCCAGTAGCGCTGCCGTTCGGTGGGTTCGAAATCCATGGGTGATCCTTTCCTGCGATTATGATCGAGTCTGTGTTTGGATTGACTGTGGCAGAGCCGGAAGGCGCCGCCAAGGGGGTTTAATCGGTCGGTTAAGCGGTCGCGCTAGGGGTGCATGCCCTCCGCATCGGGATTGGCGCGGGCGGCGGCGAGGGCAGCCAGCCGCGCCTCGTGATCGGCCCGGGTGATCGGGAAGCGGCGGATCACCAGGCTGACGGCCACGGCAAAGACCGCCACGACCGCGGCATAGGTCAGCGACAGCGTGTCGATGATCTCCATCGGCACCTCGCCGGGCGTGGCCTTCTGGGGCAGGCCCGAAAAGGCCAGCAGCTGCCCGGTCACGAAGATGCCCAGGCCCGTGGCGCACTTGGCCATGAACATGTTCCCGGCAAAGAAGGCGCCTTCGCTGCGCCGCCCGGTCTGTTCTTCCGATGCCTCGACCACGTCGGCCACCATCGAGCTGGCGGAAATCATCGCCGATACGCTGAACAGGTTGGAGCAGAAGAACAGCAGGAACAGCGGATAGGTTGAGGCCGGGGTGCCCACCTCTGGCCACAGCCCGCCGGCGCGAAGCAGGAACGGGGTGACCCAGAAGCCCGCGCCAAGCAGCGCCGCGACCATTGCCGTATCGCGCTTGCCCCAGCGGGCATGAAGGTGCGGCAGCAGCATGAAGCAGGCCACCACGCTGGCAAACAGCACCCAGGGAAACAGCATCAGGTCGGTTGAGCTGAAGCGCCAGATGAACAGGTAGAGGTAATTGCTGATCGAGAAGGTGATGCCCTGGCTGGTATAGGCGAGGCCTCCGCCGATCAGCAGGATCACGAAGGCGCGGTGCGAAAAGCTTTCGCGCAGTTCCGCAAAGGCGGTTCCCAGGCTGAACTTCGATCGCACCGGCGGCGGATAGCCGGCAGCAACCCGGTGCTGGGCCAGCGCGGATACCAGCACTGCCCCGGTAATCAGGATCGCCCCGGTCAGGCCATAGGCGCGATAGCCTTCGGGTTTCAGCAGGCCATCGGCCAGGAACACGTTATAGGCCAGGAACATCACCAGCAGGCCGCCGCCCCAGCCGAACAGGAAGCGGAACCGCATCAGCCGGGTGCGCTCGTCATAGTCGCGGGTCAGTTCGGGCACGAGCGCGATCGAGGGCACTTCGCAACAGGAGACCAGCACCCGGATCGCCACGACCAGGCCAACGAGGCCCCAGAAAGTGGGCTGCTGGGTTTCCGCCCACAGCAGGTACCAGACCACGCCCAGCGGGATCGGCGCGAGGTACAGCCAGGGCAGGCGGCGGCCCCAGCGGGTGTGGGTCCGGTCCGACAGGTAGCCGATCACCGGATCGATCACCCCGTCGATCACCAGCGCCAGCATCAGCGCCAGGCTGACCAGCATGGCGTCCATCCCCAGCACTTGGTTGTAATATAGCAGCAGGAATGTGGAGAGGCCGTTGTCCTTCACGCCATAGGCGATCGATCCCAGGCCGTGGAACAGGGCAAGCCGCGTCGGGACCTTGCCCTCGATCGGGGTCACTGGCCGGAGGCTCCGGCCTCACGGGCCTCGATAAAGGCCTGGATCGTGTCGAACAGCCCCGGCGCTTCGGGATCCCACGAATGGCGCGGGCCCAGGGTAATGCCCCCGTCAACGATCATCGAGGCGCCGGTCATGAAGCTGGCGGCATCGCTGGACAGGAAGGCCACGGCCTCGGCAATGTCGCGCGGCTGGCCGCCGCGCGGGACGGGCTGGGCATGGCTCGACATCTGGGCGATCATCGCGTTGACGGTCGCCTTGTCGTCACCGCTCACTTCCAGGCTGGCGGCAAAGATGTTGGTGTTGATGAAGCCGGGCTGCACCGCGTTCACGCGGATGCCGAACTTGGCCAGGTCGGTTGCCGCGCACTTGGTCAGATGCAGCACCCCGGCCTTGGCCACGGCATAGGCGGTGGGGGAATAGCCCGGGCCGACGGCGGCGACCGAGCTGGTGTTGACGATTGCCGCGCCGGGGCGGCCCTTCATGTGCGGCACGGCGTGATGGATCCCCATGGCGACCGAGCGCAGCACGAGGTTCATCGTCCAGTCCCAGCCGGCCTCGTCGCATTCTTCGATCCCGCCGCGCGCGCCGCCGGCCGCGGCATTGTTGAACAGCACGTCGATCCCGCCGTTCTCGCCGCCGGCGCGATCGAGCATGGCCTTGATCTGCGCCACATCGCAGACATCGCAGGCCATTGGCACGATTCCCGGTACCTCCACGGCCAGCGCCTCGGCCCCGGCCAGATCGAGGTCGGCGGCATAGACTTTCGCCCCTTCCCTGGCGAACAGCCGCGCGGTTTCCTTGCCGATGCCCGATGCCGCGCCGGTAATCACGGCGACCTTTCCTGCGAAGCGCATATCCTCTTGTCCCTCGGTTTTGTTTGGACGCCAGCTTAGGCCGGATGGGAGCGCGGTCAACGCCAAACCGGTTGACGTTACGGCAAGGCGGGCAGGTCAAGGCCAAGGAAATCCGCGCTTGCACGCGGTGCCCGAGTCGCCTTAACCTCTCGATTAAGAGAGGAGCTCTTGACCATGTCTGACCTTGAAGCCTTCCGGGCCGAAATCCGCGCCTGGCTGGAAGAAAACTGCCCGCCCGAAATGCGCCAGCCCGCCCGCAGCGATGATGATATCTGCTGGGGCGGCCGCAAGTTCCAGTTCAAGAACGAGGCCCAGAAGCTGTGGCTCGATCGCTGCGCGGCCAAGGGTTATACCGTGCCGGACTGGCCCAAGCCCTATGGCGGCGCGGGGATGAGCCCAGCCGAAGCCAAGATCTGGCGCGAGGAAATGAATCGCATCGGCGCGCGTCCGCCGCTCTCCTCGTTCGGGATCTGGATGCTTGGCCCGGCGCTGCTCAAGTTCGGGACCGAGGAACAGAAGGTCCATTACCTGAACCAGATCGCCCGCGGCGAAATCCGCTGGTGCCAGGGCTATTCGGAGCCGGGCTCGGGTTCGGACCTCGTGTCGCTCCAGACCTATGGCGAGGACAAGGGCGATCACTGGGTGGTCAACGGCCAGAAGATCTGGACCTCCTATGCCGACAAGGCTGACTGGATCTTCTGCCTGGTCCGCACCGACAAGACCAACAAGTACCAGGGCATTTCCTTCCTGCTGTTCGACATGGAAAGCCCCGGTGTCTCGACCAAGCCGATCCTGCTGATCAGCGGCAATTCGCCGTTCTGCGAAACCTTCTTCGACAATGTGAAGGTGCCCAAGCACCAGATCGTGGGCGAACTGAACCGCGGCTGGGACGTGGCCAAGTACCTGCTCGGCCATGAGCGCGAGATGATCTCGGGCGCAGGCGGCAATGACCGGCTCAACACCATCGGCGCCTTTGCCAAGCGCAATGGCCTCGAAGACCCGCTGCTGCGCGCCGAACTGGCCATGTTCGATGTCGATGCCCTGGCCTTCAGCGCGATGGGCGAGAAGTTCCTGGATGAGATCAAGGTCGGCAAGGCGCACCCCGCCCAGCCGAACATGATGAAGTACGCCGGGACCGAGCTCAACAAGCGCCGTCACGAGCTGCTGATGGCGGCGGGCGGATCGGCCGCGCTGGAGTGGGACAGCGAGGCGTCGGGCGGCGGCTCGAAGGCGCGCACCTGGCTGCGGACCAAGGCCAATTCGATCGAAGGCGGCACGAGCGAGGTCATGCTCAACGTCATTTCCAAACGCATTCTCGACCTGCCGGGAGCCTGAGCCATGGCGCTATATCACACCGAAGACCAGGCCATGCTGGCCGACACCGCGCGCCAGTTCATGTCCGACGAAGGCACCATCGCCAAGCAGCTGCGCCATTGGCGCGACAAGCAGTGCAAGGATGGGTTTGGCCACGCGCTGTGGAAGCAGTTCGCCGAACTGGGCTTTACCGGGATCCTGGTGGCCGAGGCCGATGGCGGGCTGGGCATGGGCCATGTCGAAGCCGGGATCGTGCTCGAGGAAATCGGCCGCAACCTGACGCCATCGCCCTTCCTGACCAGCTCGGTCATGGCCGCTACCGCGATTGGCGCGGGCAGTGCCGACCTGCGCGGGCGCTACCTGCCCGGGCTGCTTGCCGGTGACAGCGTGTTCGCCGTGGCGATCGACGAAGGGCCCAAGCACCGCCCCGAACGGATCGCCACCCGCGCCGAGCGCGCTGGCAACGGCTTCCGGATCACCGGCGGCAAGGCCTTCGTGGTCCACGGTGGCAGCGCCGATATGCTGGTCGTCGCCGCCCGCACTGCCGGTGCCGACGATGACAATGACGGGATCACCCTGTTCGCCGTGCCCAAGGATGCTGCTGGCCTGAGCCAGGATGCGGTCCGGCTGGTCGACAGCTCGATGGCGACCCATGTGAAGCTCGATGGCGTCCAGGTCGATGCCGATGCCGTGATCGGCGAGGTCGATGCCGGGCGCGAGCTGCTCAACCGGGTGCTCAATGCCGGGCGGGTCGGCGCGGCGGCGGAAAGCGTCGGCGTGGCGGGCGGCGCTTTTGACATGACCACCACCTACCTCAAGCAGCGCAAGCAGTTCGGCCAGCTGATCGGCGAGTTCCAGGCGCTGCAGCACCGCGCCGCGCACCTCTATTCGGAGCTGGAAATTGCCCGCGCCTCGGTCATCAAGGCGCAGCAGATGCTTGATGCCGGGTCGGACAAGGCCGAGCTGATGGTTTCGGTGGCCAAGGCCAAGGCCGGCAAGGCCGCCAGCCTCGCGGTCAAGGAAGGGGTGCAGATGCATGGCGGGATCGGCATGACCGACGAGTACGACATCGGCCTTTACATGAAGCGCGACCGCGCGCTGTCCGAATTCATGGGCGACATGTATTACCACGCGGAGCGCGTGGCGCAGTTGAGCGGCTACTGAACCTGGGCCGTCACCCCGGATCAGGTCCGGGGTGACGATGAAGGAATTGGGTGATGGATTTTTCGAAACTGTTCAGCCTTGAAGGCAAGGTTGCCCTGATCACCGGCGGCAGCCGCGGGATCGGCAAGATGATCCTCGAGGGCTATCTCGCCGCCGGGTGTGAGCGGGTCTACATCACCGCCCGCAAGCGCGAGCAGATCGCCGAGACGATTGCCGAGTTCGAGGCGCAGTACCCCGGCAAGGTGATCGGTATCCCGGGCGACCTCAGCCAGATGGAAGACCTGAAGCGCGTGGTGGCCGATATTTCGGCCCGCGAGACGAAGCTCGACATCCTGGTCAACAATGCCGGGGCAGCCTGGGGCGCGGAATTCGATCAGTTCCCCGAAGCCGGCTGGGACAAGGTGATGGACCTCAACGTCAAGAGCCTGTTCTTCCTGACCCAGCAGCTCCACGGTCTGCTCAAGGCGGCGGGCACCTTCCAGGCTCCGGCCAAGGTGATCAACATCGCCTCGATCGACGGCCTGCGGCCGAACCCGTGGGAGACCTATTCCTACCAGGCCTCGAAGGCGGCGGTGATCCACCTGACCAAGCGCCTTGCCGCGCGCCTGATCAAGGACAACATCGTCTGCACCGGGATCGCGCCGGGGGCCTTCCCCAGCGAGATGAACAAGGCCGCGGCGAAGAACCCTGAAGGCAGCGCCAAGGGCATCCCCTACAAGCGGGTGGGCGCGGCCGAAGACATGGCAGCGGGCGCGATCTACCTCGCCAGCCGCGCGGGCGACTATGTGGTCGGCACAACGATCCCGATCGACGGCGGCATCGTCAACGCCTGGATCCCGGAAGTGTTCAACGATCCTTCGGGGCACTGAGCCATGAGCCGCGCGGTCCGCACGCTCGCTCAAGGGATCTACTTTGGCGAGGGACCGCGCTGGCATGAGGGCCGGTTGTGGCTGTCAGACTTCTATGCCAGCCGGGTCTGCTCGGTCTCGCTGGCGGGAGACCTGCAGGCCGAGCTGGAGCTGGAAGGGCGCCCTTCCGGCCTTGGCTGGCTGCCCGATGGCTCGCTGCTGGTGGTGCGGATGGAACTTCGCCAGGTCTGGCGGCGCTGGCCCGATGGCCGGTTCGAGCGCCATGCCGACCTGACCGGCCATTCCGCTTTCCTCTGCAACGACATGGTCGTCGATGGGCAGGGCCGGGCTTATGTCGGCAACTTCGGCTTCGATCTGGATGCCGAACTGCGCGCTCGCGGCCCGGAAAGCGTGATCGGCGATCACCCGACCACCGTGCTCGCGCTGGTCCAGCCCGATGGCACCGTCAGCGATGCCGCCCCCGGTGAAAAGTTCAGCTTTCCCAACGGCATGGTCATCACCCCCGACGGCGGCACGCTGATCGTGGGCGAGACACTGGGCGGGCGGCTGACAGCGTTCGACATTGCCGACGATGGCACCCTCACCAACCGCCGAGAATGGGCGCCCACCTGGCCGCGCGTACCGGACGGGATCTGCCTCGATGCGTCAGGCGCGGTGTGGATTGCCAACCCGCTGGCCCCGGAATGCGCGCTGATCGCGCCCGGTGGCGAAGTGCTGGCAGTGATCGAAACGGGCCTGCCTTGCTATGCCTGCATGCTCGGCGGGCCGGAAGGGAAGCACCTGTTCATGCTCGTCGCGCCGAGTTCGGATGCGCACGAGGCGGCCAAGGCCCCGCTGGGCAAGGTGCTGGTCGCGGAGGTCGATGTCGGTCGGGCCGGCTTGCCCTAGGATCCTGGCCCTAATCCTTCATCAACCCGCGCACGAAGCCGATCAGCCCGGTCTGGCGGGCGCGCTTCATCCGTTCGGCGTGGAGGATTTCGCAGACCTGGGTGTAGCAGGCTTCGACATCGTCGTTGATCACGACATAGTCATAGCCGTCCCAGTGGCTGATTTCGGCCCGGGCGCGTTCCATCCGGGCGGCGATCACTTCGGCGCTGTCGGTGCCCCGGCCGGTCAGGCGGCGGCGCAGTTCGTCGATGCTGGGCGGCAGGATGAACACGCGGACCACGTCCTGCTGGTCCTTCTGGTAAAGCTGCTGGGTGCCCTGCCAGTCGATATCGAACAGGTAATCGCGCCCTTCCTTTAGCCCGGCGCGGATCTGGGCCTTGGGCGTGCCATAGGAATGGCCGAAGACCGTGGCCCATTCATAGAACTCGTCCGCTTCGACCATCCGTTCGAACTCGGTCTGGTCGACGAAGTGGTAATGCACCCCGTCCACTTCGCCCGGGCGCATCGGCCGGGTGGTGGCGGAAACCGACAGATTGATCGCGGGATCGCGGTCCAGCAGCATCCGGCTGATCGTGGTCTTGCCCGCGCCCGAGGGCGAGGACAGGATGAACATCAGGCCGCGGCGTTGCAGGGTGTCAGATGATGCCATGCGCTCCAATCGCGCAAGGCGGGCGGGCGATCAAGTCTCGCCGGTGTCTTTTTGCCCTACCGCCTGCGTCTTCGCCTGCGCCTGCGCCGCACCCTTGCGGGCCTTGCGCCGGTCATAGAGCTTCTTGGCGATCAGGCCCGAGGTGACAACGATTGCGCCAGGGACCGAGCGGGTCGCCACCCGCATCGCCACGGCTCCGGCGATCCCGGACAGCAGGTTGCGTTTCTGCCCGGCCGGTTCGGGCGTGTCGGGCAGCGCCTTGGCAATCGCGGTGTTGAGCAGTCGTCCGCCGCCTTGCCGCGCCAGCCGCGCCAACAGGCGATCGGGCAGGGTCATTTCTTGCGCCCGAAATCGATCGTGACGACGTTGGAACCCGGCTCGCCATCGGCCACCGGGGGTTCGTCATTCCCGGCCTCGTCATGCGGTTCGGGCGCGGCATCGGGCACCATGGCCTGGAACTGCAGCCCGAAATCGACCGCCGGATCGACAAAGGCGGTGATCGCCGAAAAGGGCACGTCGAGCTTGGCCGGCAGCTGGTTGAACGAAAGGCCGACCGTGAACCCGTCCTCGGTGACGCCAAGGTCCCAAAACTTGTTCTGCAGCACGATGGTCATTTCGTCCGGGAAGCGCTCCTTCAGGTGCGTCGGGATCGACACGCCCGGCGCCCCGGTCTTGAAAGTGATGTAGAAATGATGGGCGCCCGGCAGCACGCCGCCTCCGGCCTCGACCTGGCCCAGCACCCGGCCCACTACCGCGCGCAGGGCCTCCTGCACGATCTCGTCATAGGGGATCAGGCTATCGGGGGCTTCATCGCTCATGGCCTCCAAGTGGCTTTGCCTGACGCCATGGTCAAGGGCAAAGCGCTTGCACAGGGCCATTTCCGGCCTATAGGCCAGCCCCATGCGCACCGGACGGATCGCCCGCAAGACTCACGAAACCGACATTCTCGTCGAAGTGAACCTCGACGGGACGGGGGCCTATGACGTCTCCACAGGGATCGGGTTCCTCGATCACATGATCGAGCAGTTCAGCCGCCACTCGCTGATCGACGTGACGTGCCACGTGAAGGGCGACCTGCACGTGGACCAGCACCACACGACCGAGGACAGCGCGATCGCGCTGGGCCAGGCGATTGCCCAGGCGCTCGGCGACAAGGCCGGGATCGGCCGTTATGGCACCGCCTACAGCCCGATGGACGAGGCGCTGGCCCGCGTCGCGCTCGACATTTCGGGCCGCCCCTGGCTGGTCTGGAACGCGAAGTTCACCCAGGAACGGCTGGGCGAAATGGATACCGAGCTGTTCGAGCACTGGTTCCAGTCGATCGCCCAGGCGGTGGGCATCACGCTGCATATCGAGCTGCTCTACGGCACCAACAACCACCATATCTGCGAAGGCATCTACAAGGGCTTTGCCCGGGCGATGCGCCAGGCGGTGGAGCTGGATCCGCGCAAGGGCGGGGCGATCCCGTCGACCAAGGGTCAGCTCGGTGGCTGAAGTCATTGCCCTCGTCGATTATGGCGCAGGCAATCTTCACTCGGTGGCAAATGCGCTGAAGGCCGCCGGGGCGGAAGGGATTCAGGTCACCGCCGACCCGGACGTGGTCCGCGCAGCGGACCGCATTGTCCTGCCCGGCGTCGGCAGCTTCAAGGCCTGCGCCGAAGGGCTGCGGGCGATCCCCCACCTGGTCGAGGCGATGACCGAACGGGTGCTGGTTGGCGCAGCGCCGTTCCTGGGCATTTGCGTCGGCATGCAATTGCTCGCCTCGCGCGGGGTGGAGCATGGCGTGACCCCGGGGCTGGACTGGATCGGCGGCGAAGTGCGGCTGATCGAGCGGACCGATCCCGCGATCAAGATCCCCCATATGGGCTGGAACGATGTCCTCGTCCGTCCCCATGCCCCGCTGCTGGACGCGGGCGAGGCCTATTTCCTCCATTCCTACCACTTCGTCCCCGATGACGGGCACCATCCCCTGGCCATGACCGACCATGGCGGCGGGCTGGTGGCAGCCGTGGGCCGCGACACGATCCTGGGGGTGCAGTTCCACCCCGAAAAGAGCCAGGCCTATGGCCTTGCCCTGCTGGAAAGGTTCCTGGAATGGAAGCCGTGAGCCGCGCTCAGCCGCTGTCCTACCGCGCCACGTCATGGCATGGTGGCGCGATGCGCAACCCTGCTTTCACGACCTCTGTTCATGGCCTGGCCGTGGCATCTGTGGGGTCAGACTTTTTTGCGATTAGAGACTGGTCCAGGCGGTCCAAGCGTTCTGCCCCTGCGATGAACGCCCGGTGGAAAGGCCAGCAATGATCGTTTTTCCCGCTATCGACCTCAAGGGCGGGCAGGTTGTCCGCCTGTCCGAAGGGGATATGGACCGCGCGACGGTCTATGGTGACAACCCGGCCGCCCAGGCGCAGCTGTTCGCCGCTGCCGGGTCGCAGTTCCTCCACGTGGTCGATCTCGACGGCAGCTTTGCTGGCCGGGCGGAGAACCGCGCGGCGGTGGAAAGCATTCTCGAGGCCTTCGATGGCCACGTCCAGCTGGGCGGCGGGATCCGTACGCGCGAAGCGGTGGAAGGCTGGTTCGACCTGGGCGTGTCGCGGGTCGTGATGGGCTCGGCCGCGCTCAAGGACCCGGAATTCGTCAAGGACATGGCGCGCGAGTTTCCCGGCGGGATCGTCGTCGCGGTCGATGCCCGCGACGGCATGGTCGCGACCGAAGGCTGGGCCGAGGTGTCCGACGTGCCGGTGGTCGATCTGGCCCGGCGGTTCGAGGATGCCGGGGTGGCCAGCCTGCTCTTCACCGACATTGGCCGCGATGGCTTGCTGAAGGGCGTCAATATCGACGCGACGGTGGAACTCGCCCGCCAGGTCGATCTGCCGGTGATTGCCTCGGGCGGCGTGAAGGGCCTTGATGACATCCACATCCTCTCGCTCCACGCGGTGGATGGAATCGAGGGCGTGATCACCGGTCGCGCGCTTTACGAAGGCCGACTGGACCTCGCCGCCGCCATCGCGATGGCCAACCGCGCATGACCGTCCGCGTTCGCGTCATCCCCTGTCTCGATGTCGCCGATGGCCGGGTGGTCAAGGGCGTGAACTTCGTTGACCTCAAGGATGCCGGCGATCCGGTCGAGCAGGCGCGGGCCTATGACGCGGCCGGGGCGGATGAGCTGTGCTTCCTCGATATCAGCGCCAGCCACGAAGGGCGCGGCACGTTGCTCGACGTGGTGCGGCGAACGGCGGAAGTCTGCTTCATGCCGCTGACGGTCGGGGGCGGGGTGCGCGCGGTGGAGGATGCCCGCGCGCTGCTGCTGGCCGGGGCCGACAAGGTGGCGGTCAATTCCGCCGCCGTGAGCCGGCCCGAAGTGGTGGCCGATATTGCCGAACGCTTTGGCAGCCAGTGCGTGGTTGCCTCGGTCGATGCCCGGCGCACCCCGCGCGGCAACTGGGAAATTTTCACCCACGGCGGCCGCAAGGCGACCGGGATCGATGCAGTGGAACATGCCATGCGGCTGGCAGGGCTGGGCGCTGGCGAACTGCTGGTCACCTCGATGGACGGGGATGGCACTCAGCGCGGCTATGACCTCGACCTGACCGCGACCATTGCCGATGCCGTTTCGGTGCCGGTGATCGCCAGCGGCGGGGTCGGCACGCTTGAGCACCTGGTCGAAGGCGTGACCAGGGGCCATGCCAGCGCGGTGCTGGCGGCCTCGATCTTCCACTTCGGCAAACATACCATTGCCGAGGCCCACGCGGCCCTGCGCGCTGCCGGACTGCCCGCGCGGGGCTGAGGCGGAGTCGGCGCGGTTTACATCTGTTAGCAAATGCACCTAACCCTTAACCATTAACTCGACGCGACTCCGCGCCCCGGGCGGTGCTGGCATGGAGATTGCGTAAACCATTGCGATGACGCATTTCCACTCCCTGCGGCGCGCTTGGCCCCAGCTACTGCTGGCCCTGCTGCTGCTCGGTGCGGATGCTCCCGCCCTGGCCAATTCCGGGCCGGGTGCGGGTACGCCGATCCCCGATCCCGGCGCGGCGACCCTGCTGGCGCTGGGCGTGCTGGGGGTGATCATCGGCCGCTACGGCGGAAAGCGCCCTCCGCTGGATTGAATTGCTTGACGGCTTGGGGCTGTCACCGCATTTCCTGCCGGGTCATGACCGCCCCCGATACCCTTGCCCGCCTGGCCGCGACGATCGCCGCGCGCCGCCATGCCGATCCGGCCTCCAGCTGGGTGGCCAAGCTCTATGCGCGTGGCCTGCCGGTGATCGCGCGCAAGCTGGGGGAAGAGGCGGTTGAAACCATCACCGCGGCCCTGGCCGGCACCCATGAGGAGCTGGTTGGCGAAGCGGCCGACACGATCTTTCACTTGCTGGTGCTGCTTGATGCCAAGGGTGTCTCGCTCGACGAGGTCCTGGCCGAACTCGATCGCCGCGAAGGCACCAGCGGAATCGCCGAAAAAGCCAGCCGGAGCGAATGATGCCGATCGACCCGACCCTGCCCTATGACAGCCAGAACGTCTTCGCGAAGATCCTGCGCGGGGAAATCCCGAACCGCACGGTCTATGAAGACGAATGGGCGCTGGCCTTCCACGATATCAATCCCCAGGCGCCCACCCATGTGCTGGTGATCCCCAAGGGCGCCTATGTCAGCTGGGACGATTTCTCGGCCCGGGCGGCGGCCGAGGAGATCGCCGGGTTTGTCCGCGCGGTGGGCCATGTCGCCCGCTCGCTCGGGCTGGTCGAGCCGGGCTACCGGCTGCTCGCCAACATCGGCCATAACGGCCACCAGGAAGTGCCGCACCTGCATGTTCACCTGTTCGGCGGGAAACCGCTCGGCCCGATGCTGGCGCGGTTCGACTGATCCAGCGCTTGCCCTGCGACTCGCCCCCCGGCTAAGGCTGGGGCTATGGCGTCATATCCCGCCCCACCCGCTGGCCTGATCGATGGAACCGTGCACCACTTCGCCGTGCGCGCCTATTTCGAGGACACCGACCTGTCGGGCGTGGTCTATCATGCCAATTATCTGCGCTGGTTCGAACGCGCCCGCAGCGACTTCGTGCGGCTGCTGGGGATCGACCAGCGCGCGGTGAACGAGGCAGGTGAGGGGGCCTTTGCCGTGGCCGACCTGTCGATCCGCTATGCCGCCCCGGCCCGGCTCGACGATGCCGTGTTCATCGAGACGACCTGCGAGGAGCTGGGCGCGGCCTCGTGCCGGATGCACCAGATCGCCCGCCGCGAGGATGGCCTGCTGCTGGCCGAAGCGCGGCTGCGGGTCGGTTTCGTTGCTCCCGATGGTCGTCCGCGCCGGATGCCCGCGCCCTGGCGCGCGGCCTTTGCCACCATCATGCCCGCCACCCCATCCACCGAAGGATCCGCATGACCGTTCTTGCTTCGCTTGCCGCCGCCGCGCCTGTAACCGGCCCCACCCGGCTCGATCCGATCGAGCTGTTCCTGGCCGCCGATATCGTGGTCCAGTCGGTCATGGCCGGGCTGGTGCTGGCCTCGGTCTGGGTCTGGGCGATCGTGATCTCGTTCGGCCTGCGCATGGCCGGAATCCGCAAGCGCTGCGATGCCTATGAACGCGATTTCTGGAAGGCCAGCGATATCGAGGCCTTCCAGGCCGAACGCGGTGGCAAGGAAGCGGGCGAAGTGCCCAGCGCGCGGATCGTCGCGGCGGGGCTGGGCGAATGGCGGCGCTCCACCGCCGCCAAGGCGATTGACCGCGAAGGCGTGCGCCAGCGGCTGGCGACCGCGATGGACAGCGCCGTGGCGCACGAGGCGGACAAGCTGTCCGAACGGCTCGGCTTCCTCGCCACGACCGGCTCGGTCGCCCCCTTCATTGGCTTGTTCGGCACGGTCTGGGGGATCATGAATTCGTTCTTCCAGATCGGCGCACAGGAAAACTCGTCGCTGGCCGTGGTCGCGCCGGGGATTTCCGAGGCGCTGTTCGCCACGGCGATCGGCCTGTTCGCGGCGATCCCGGCGGTGATTGCCTATAACCGCTTTGCCCAGGGCGTGAACCGGCTGGAAGCCCGGTTGCAGCGCTTTGCCGACCGGTTCCACGCCAGCCTCAGCCGCGAACTGGACGCGGCCTGATGGGAGCGCAGCTGTCTGGCGGCGGTGGAGCGCGGTGCGGCCGCCGGGGGCGGGGCAGTCGCGCCCCGATTGCCGAGATCAACGTGACGCCCTTTGTCGATGTCATGCTGGTGCTGCTGATCATCTTCATGGTCACCGCGCCGCTGCTCAATGCCGGGGTTCCGGTCAACCTGCCGGACAGCAATGCCCGGGCGCTTGACCAGGAACAGGCCCAGGTGAACCTGACGCTGGACAGCGCGGGCAAGCTCTACATCGACGATGCCGAAGTAACCCTGGCCGAACTGCCCCGCGAACTGGCCAGCGTGCCGCGCGGGGCCGATGACAAGCCGCCGCTGGTGACCCTCAGGGCCGACAAGGCGCTGGACTATGGCGAGGTCGTGGCGGTGATGGGCGAGCTCAACCGGGCCGGGTTCAACGCGATCTCGCTGGTCACCAATGCCGCCGCCCCGGCCGCTGAGCCAGCGGTCACCGGCGGTTCAGGCGCGACGCCGCAGGAATAGCGCCATGGACCGGGCTCTCATCAGGCGCGATGAAGGCGTGGCACTGGCGATTGCGCTGGCGGCCCATGTCGCGCTGGTGGCTGTCCTGGCACTCCAACCGGGGCCAAAGCCGCTGCCCATGCCCGAGCGGATGACCGTGACGCTGAGCGAGGACGTGGGCCTCACCTCGACCTCGCCCGATCCAGCCGCCGCCGCCGCGCCTGACCAGGCCCCCGAACTGGGAATGGATGCCACTCCGCCGCCGCCCGCGCCGGTACCCGCGCCGCCCCAGGCCCGACCAGAGCCGAAACCGGAACCGCGTCCGCTACCCAAGGCGCAGCCAACACCGGCACCCAAGGCGCCGCCCGCCAAGGCCCAGCCAGTCAAGACGCCGCCGACCAAGGCTCCTCCCACGAAAACTCCAGCCACCAAAGCCCCGGTGACCAAGGCCCAGCCGCAAACGCCGCCCAAGGGTCCGGCAGGGGGCAGCCGGATCGGCCCCGATTTCCTGAAGGGCACGCCCGGCGCCACGGCCACCGGTCCCGCCACCGGGCAACCGGCCGCCGCGATCGGCCCGGCGGTGCGTTCGGCGCTGGCCAGCGCGATACTTCGGCAGATAAAGCCCAAATGGCAGGGGCGTGTCCCACAAGGCGTGGACACCGAAAAGCTTGTCACGATAGTCTCAATTGAACTCAACCCAGACGGATCTCTTGCCGGTGCTCCCAAGGTTTTGAACCAAGAGGGGATTACTGATTCAAACCGAAGTCAAGCAAGACGACATGCCGAAGAAGCAGTACGTGCGCTTCAACTAGCTGCACCATTCCAGCTACCGAATGAGTTATATGAAGCTTGGAAGAAACCCCCGCCGATCCGTATGAGAAAGAGCATCTAAACTATGAAGCCCAGTGCAGTTCTTGTTACACTTGCTCTTTTTTCTGCTCCCATCCTGGCGCAGGAAACGGTCCCGCCAACTCAAGCGGCACCAGAGGCAGCGATAGAAGTTCTCGATGAGTCCGACTGGCAGGACCTGGGCATCGCCATCCCCGCCTTCGCCACCAATGCCGACGTGCCGACCGCGACCAGCGCCGGCTCGACCGCCGCGCTTGGCACCAGCCTCGCGCAGATCATCACCGCCAACCTCAAGAACAATGGCCTGTTCAAGCCGGTTGGCCCCGAAACCCTGCCACGCCCGGCCTATGAGGAAGTGCGCGCGCCGGCCTATCAGACCTGGTCGGGCCGCAGCGCGGAAATGCTGGTTCAGGGCTTTGTCCGCCCGGGCGAGGGCAACCAGCTGCTGGTCGGCTGCTATCTCTATGACGTCGCGCTGAAGCAGCAGTTGGCCAGCGCGGCCTGGCAGGTGGCCCCCACCGACTGGCGCCGCGCCGCGCACAAGTGCGCTGACCTCGTCTATGCGCGCCTCTCGGGCGAGAACCCGTTCTTCGACAGCCGGATCGCCTATATTGCCGAAACCGGGCCGAAGGATCGCCGGATGAAGCGACTGGCGATCATGGATTCGGACGGGGCCAACCACCGCTATCTGACCACCGGGCAGACCATCGCGCTGACCCCGCGCTATTCGCCCGATTACAAGTCGATCCTTTATCTCAGCTATTTCAACGGCCAGCCGCGGATCTACATCTACGACCTTGAGCGCAACAGCCAGCGGCTGCTGCTGCAGACCAGCAATCCGCTGTTCGCGCCGCGCTGGTCGCCCGATGGCAAGTGGGTGCTCTATTCGATGGCGGCGGGCGGCAATACCGACATCTACAAGATGCCCGCCAGCGGCGGCGCAGCGGTGCGGCTGACCGATGCCCCGGGGATCGACATCGGCGGCAGCTTCTCGCCCGACGGCAAGCGGATCGTTTTCGAAAGCGACCGGTCGGGCAGCCAGCAGGTCTATGTGATGAATATCGACGGCACCGACCAGCGCCGGATCAGCTTCTTCGGCGGCCGCTCGGCCACGCCCGAATGGAGCCCGCGCGGCGATCAGATCGCCTTTACCCACATCGCCGGGAACCTGCGCATCGCGGTGATGGACCCCAGCGGCAAGGGGATGCGGTACCTGACCGACTCGTGGCAGGACGAGGCACCGACCTGGGCCCCCAACGGCCGAATCGTGCAATTCTTCCGCACGGCGCGCGGCAGCGGCAAGGCTTCGCTCTGGCAAGTCGATCTGACCGGGCGCAACGAGCGCCGCCTGCCGACCCCGGTCGATGGTTCCGATCCCGCCTGGGGGCCGCTGCGGCCCTGAATTGGCCCCTGAGGTGGCCATGGTGTGCCTGCTGTGGGTTGACCGTGTGCCCCTTAAAGGCCAGTTCAAGGACGGTTCAGGCGCTGGTGCCGACAGGTTTTGCGGCAAGGGGAGCAACAGGAGACAACGATGACTGACAAGCGCATTTCCGTTGCCGCCGTGCTGGCGGTCAGCCTTGTTCTTGGCGCTTGCGCCGGCAAGGCCCCCAAGACCATGCCGCCGGATCCGGGCGGTGCCGTTTCCACCGCCGCCACCGATGGCGGCCGCACCGGCCCCGTGCCCGGCAGCCAGGCCGATTTCGTGGCCCGGATGATGGGTCAGGATTCGATCTATTTCGACACCGACCGCTTCAATATCGATAGCGCCGACATGGCCGCGCTGCAGGCCCAGGCCACCTGGCTGGCCCGCTATCCGGCCAAACGCGCGACGATCGAGGGCCATGCCGACGAGCGCGGCACCCGCGAATACAACCTGGCGCTGGGCGAACGCCGCGCCAATGCCGCCAAGAACTACATGGTGAGCCTGGGCATCGATGCCGCCCGGCTCAACACCATCAGCTATGGCAAGGAACGCCCCGTGGCGCTCGGCTCGGACGAGGCAAGCTGGGCCAGGAACCGCCGCGCGGTAACCGTTACGATTGATTGAGTAATCCGGCCCGGGCCCTCTGGCCCGGGTCCTTACTGCAGGGCCGGGAGCAGCTGGCCAATCGAAGGCAGCGGGGCCACTTCGGTCTGAGCCGACCAGCGCGGGCCATCACGCTCGATCCCACCGGTCCGCGCATCACCGCCAAACAGGGCAAAGGTGGCCATGGCCAGCACCGAGGCGGCGATCGACAGGGCCAGTTGCTTGCTCATCGCGGGGAACCTCCGTGCGGAAACTGCACGGGCATCAAATGGTATGCCTCATGCTGCATTGCAATACGGTCTTTTGGCCGGACAACCTTAATCGCTGATGTATGGCGCTTTTGCTTGCACGTACCGGTGCGCCGGGCCTATCCGCCAGCAAATGAGCAGGGCCCGCCGATCCAATAGCTGGGGCTTCCCGCGGTGGGGAGGCTATGGTGGTGCGCGCGACACCGTGCAGGTCCGCCTATGCGACCGGGTGGGCTGCACCGAACCCGGCACCTGCCCCGCGCCCAAATCGCCCAACAGCCCTGAACGCTGGATGTTCTGCCAGGCCCATGCCGCCGAATACAACGCTGGCTGGGACTACTTCGCCGGCCTGACCGCCGAGGAAGCCGCCGAGCGCGAGGCGAGCGAACGCCAGACCCATGAAGGGTACAAGGAATCGGCCCATTATGGCTGGGCCGGATCGGGCGATGGCAGCCGCAGCCGCGATGAACTGCGCGCGCTCGACCTGCTGGAACTGACCCCGGATGCCGATTTCGACGCGATCAAGAAGAGCTACCGCACCAAGGCCAAGGCGGTCCATCCCGACCTGCGACCCGGCGACGAGGACGCCGCCAAGGCTTTCCAGGCATTGCAGTTGGCCTATGAAGTGCTGCGCTCGGCGGAGGAGCGGCGCGAGTGGAAGGGTTAGACCCAGCGACCCGGCGTGACCGGATCGAGGCGGGCCGGGTTGTCCTGCGCCGCGCCCGCATTGACGATCTGGCCATGTTTCATGGGGCGATGAGCGATGCGGGCGTGATGCGCTATTGGTCGACGCCGCCGCACGAGGATCTGGCAACCAGCCGCGACTGGGTGGAGTCCATGATTGCGGCCGATCCGCTGATCAGCGACGATTTCGTGATTGAAGTCGCCGGCCGACCGATCGGCAAGCTGGGCTGCTGGCGCATACCCGAGCTTGGCTATCTCCTGCATCCAGACTTCCACGGGCAGGGCTATGCCAGCGAGGCTTTGGCGGCTTTTGTAGACTACATGCGTGGGCGCGGCCTGCCGGGACTCAAGGCTGATGTCGATCCGCGCAATCTGGCCTCGCTCCGCCTGCTGGAACGAGCCGGCTTCGTGGAAACCGCGCGTGTCGCTGGAACCTGGCTGGTGGCCGGGGAATTGTGCGACAGCGTCTATCTGGAGCTGCTGCTCAGCCCTGCCTGAACCGCTTGATCGTGGCGGAAAAGGCGAGGACATTGCGTCCGGCATCGTCGATGATCCCGCGCACGAAGACCACGCTGCCACCGGCGCGCACCACCTCGCCCCGCGCGGTCAGCAACCGTCCGGGTTCGGCCGCGCCGACAAATTCACAGTTCATCGTCATGGTCACCCCGTGGACCGAGGTGTCCATGCCGCCGCCGATCATGAACAGGGCATAATCGGCAAAGGTCATCAGTGCCCCGCCGTGGATGTTCCCGCCGCCGTTGCGGTTCTTGGCTTCGGGGATGAAGCCGCAGACGATTGGAGCATCGGGCCCTTCGCCTTCGGGTTGGCAATAGAACGGCCCGGCGTGCTCCTCGAAATGATCGACCGGCTCCCAATGGTACCAGCCAGCCCAGGGGCCTTCGGCAACCTTGACCAAACCCGACCGCAGTCCGGTCGTTTCGCTTTCCAGCTTGTCGTGGGTGTGCTCGCTCATGTTGCTGCCTTGAGCAGAACCGGCGGCTGGTCGCAAGCCTTGCCAGCCATCGCAAGGCCGCCTCAGCGATCCTTGCGGATGTCAGCGGCGGCGGCTTCGGCCGGGAAGATCACCGCGCCGTCAACGATCTGCGACCAATCCGCTGTCAGGCGCTGGTGCGTGAACAGGCCGACGGTGCGCCGACCTGCTCGGCGCAGCGCGGCCGCGCTCAGAAAGGCCGTCTGCCGGTGGTCATCCGGGATGGCCAGCCGTTCCAGCGACCCGGCTTCGGCCGGTGCAATCGCGCGCGGGGCGGGAAAGCCGCGGGTCGTGCCGCCCAAGGCGCCGAAACCCAGGGCAAAGGCGCGGCGGCCGTGGCGTTCGGCCACCAGGCTGCCAAGGTTGCGCAAGCCGGCCCAGCGTGGTTCCGGGGTGGCATCACGCGCGGCGTGGACCGTTGCCGTCCAGATGATCACTTTGGTCCCGGCGGGCCAGCCCGCCTGCCACCAGGCCAGCAGATCGAACATCGCCTGGTCGCGTCCGGCAAAGAAGGCGCGCTGGTCGCGCGGATCAAGTGCCAGGAACCGGCCCAGCATGTCCAGCATGGCGCGATGTTCGCGGCGAGCCTGCGCGTCGGATGGCTCGGGCAGGGTACGGATCGCGGCCATGCAGGATTGCAGCACGACCTTTCGCTCCGCCGCGAAACCCTTGAACAGGTGATCGCGAAAGGCAGTGCGGCAGCTATCGCGCCGGTCAGCGGGCAAGCCTTCGGTCAGTTCGGCCGTCAGCCCGAAATTTGCTTAGTCTTGCCCCTGCCCACCCTGTTGCAGGTCGATTCCGCCAATCCGCAACTCGCCGGAAGTCACGCGGTCCGCCAGCCACGGCAGCAACGGCTGGAAGGTACGGTTATATCGCCACAGCCCGCCAATCGCCGTGGCAAGGCGGTCCGGCGTGACTGGCTGGTCGGCCTGCCGCGCGCGTTCAAGCGCGACGAATTCGTAGAAGCTTGCTTCGAACACGACGGCGGTAAACCCGCAGCGGTCAACCAGCCGTTCGATCAGCGCGATCTTGAACTGCTCGGTGCGGGCATCGCCGTGGTTGGCTTCGCCCAGCAGGGCGATCCGGCGCGAGCACAGGGCCTTGGTTGCCCCCGCTAGTGCAGGGCCGTCATCGGGGTGTACCGGAAGCCGTGCGCCGACCGGGGCGGTCCAGGCTGCGGCCAGCGCCGCCAGGGCGAGGACCGCCCGCCCGATCACACTGCCGCCAGCGCCTGATCGAAGTCGGCGATCAGGTCGTCCGCCGCTTCGATCCCGATCGAGATGCGCACCAGGTTGTCGGTGATGCCCAGCGCCGCCTTGCGCTCGTCCGGCACGGACAGGTGCGTCATGCTGGCCGGGTGGCTGGCCAGCGTCTCGGTCCCGCCAAGGCTGACCGCCAGCTTGGCGATCTGCAGCGCATCGAGGAAGCGAAAGCTCTCCGCCTCGCCGCCCTTGATGAACAGGCTGAAGGTGCTGCCTGCCCCGGTGCAGTGGCGGTCGTAGATGTCCTGCTGGCGCGGGTCGGCGATCATGCCAAGGTAACCCAGCCCCTCGACCTTCGGGTGATCCTTCAGCCAGGCGCAGACCTTGGCCGCGTTCTCGCCCGCGCGGCTCATGCGCAGTTCGACCGTTTCCAGGCTGCGCATCAGCATCCAGGCGGTGTTGGGATCGGCGATCGTGCCCATGGTGTTGCGCAGCATCCGGATCGGATCCATCCACTTCTTGGCCCCTGACAGGCCGCCCGCGACCAGGTCGGAATGGCCACCGACATATTTGGTCAGCGAATAGACCACGATGTCCGCGCCCTGCCTGATCGGTTGCTGCCATAGGGGGCCCAGGAAAGTGTTGTCGATGGCGATCGGGGCACCGGGACACAGCGCGTCGCGCGCCGCCGCCACGGCTTCCACATCGACCAGGGCATTGGTCGGGTTGGCCGGGCTTTCCAGGTACAGCATCGCCACCTTGCCGCCCTGCTTGGCGGCCAGGGCCTGGCCCTCTTCCAGCTTGGCCTCAATCTCGGCGCGGGTCGCCCCGGCCGGGAAATCGACATAGCCCACGCCGAAGCGCGACAGGGTCCTGGCGATAAAGCCCTCAGTCGCGGCATAGAGCGGCCCCGAATGGACGATCACGTCGCCCTGGTTGCAATGTGCCAGGAACAGCGTGGCAATCGCCGACATGCCGCTGGAGAAGACCAGCGCTTCCTCGGCCCCGTCCCACAGTGCGAGGCGGCCTTCGAGGATCTGCTGGTTGGGCCCGTTGAAACGCGAATAGACCAGACCATCGGTGCCGCCGGGGCGCTTGCCGGTGATCCCTTCGAAGAAGCGCTTGCCATCGGCGGCGCTGGGGAAGGCGAAGGTGCTGGTCAGGAAGATCGGGGCCTTGAGGCTGCCTTCGGACAGTACGGGGTCATAACCGTGCCCCATCATCAGCGTGGCCGGCGAAAGTTCGTGATTGCCGATCCGAGTAACGGCGGGCTTGGGCTTGCGAGTGTCGGCCATGCTAGGCGTCCTTCCTGTCTCGGCCTTGGCTTCAAGGCGCGGTCGCTCCCAGGAAGGCGGGAGCGGGATGAGGCGTGCGGGGGCACTGGCGCACCTAACCTCCGCAGGTGCGCATCTCCTCCCGAACCCTGATGCCGGCCTGTCTATCGGCGGCGAAAAGTGATTTCAACTGCAACCGGAATCGGTTGTGGATCACACAAGTGCAGCGACGCCCCAGATCACGCCCACCAGCAGGAACACGCCAGCGAGGTCGAGCCACAACCCGGCCAGCAGCACGCGGGGCAAGGCGATGTGGCCGGTGGCCCAGGCGATCGCGTTAGGGCCGGTCCCCGACGGCAGCATGAAGCCCCAGCTTGCCGCGAGCGCTGCGGGCAGGGCCAGCAGGATCGGATCGGCCCCCAGCGCCACAACCAGCGCGGCCACCACCGGCATGATCCCGGTGGCTGCCGCCACGTTGCTGGCAAATTCGGTGACAATGATGACAAAGGCCACCAGCACCAGCGCGACCACCGGCAGGGGCACCGCTTTCAGCGGCAGCAGCATCTGCCCCAGCCAGTCGGCCAGGCCCGACGCGCTCATCCCCATGGCCAGCGCCAGGCCGCCGCCGAACATCAGCACCACGTCCCAGGGGGCGCGGTTGGCTTCGGGCCAGGTCAGCATCGGCCGACCGGTACCATCGGGCAGCACGAACAGCGCCAGGCCCGCGATCACCGCGATGGTTCCGTCCGTCAGTCCACCTTTTGGAAACAGCGGTTCGGTCCAGTACTGGGTCAGCCAGGCCAGCACGGTCAGGATGAAGACGGGCAGCAAGCGCTTTTCCGCCACGCTCCAGGCTGGGCTCTGGCGGATCGCCTCGCGGGCAGCGGCGGGATCGAAACTGTCGGCCCCGATCCGCTGGACCCGGGCAATGATCAGCGCAGCCAACGGCACGCCCAGCAGGACTACCGGCACGCCGTACATTGCCCACTGGGCAAAGCTCAGCTCGATCCCCAGGCTCTTGTCGAGCAGCCCTGCAGCAATGGCATTGGTGGGCGATCCGACCAGGGTGCCAAGCCCGCCGATCGAGGCGGCAAAGGCAATACCCATCGGCAGGGCTCCGGCCATGCCGCCGGTCTCACCCGGACGGACCCCGCCCGAAGCCAGCATGGCGACCGCCATCGGCATCATGATCAGCGCGGTCGAGGTATTGGAGATGAACATCGACAGCAGCGCAGTCGCCGCCATCACCGCCAGCAGGAGTTGCCAGGTCGAACCGCCCGCGCGGCTCAGGATCGCGAGCGCCAGACGGCGATGCAGTCCGGTCCGCTCGATCGCCAGGGCCAGGAAGGCCCCGCCCAGGAACAGGAACATGATCGGCGAATAATAAGCCGCCGCCGTTTTCGTGGCATCGGCCACGCCCAGCAGCGGCAGGACGACGAAGGGCAGGAAGGCCGTGGCGTAAAGCGGCAGGGCCTCGCTCATCCACCACACCGCCATCCACCAGACCAGGCCCGCCACTGGCCAGGCCAGCGGCGGCATCCCCGCCGGGGCGGCGGTCAGCAGGGTGGCAAGGAAGCCCAGCGGGCCAAGCCAGAGGGCGATGCGCTGGATCGTCATCGGCCCTCTCCCGGCCTGGTGTGGAACTTACTTGGGGGCCAGGACCATCAGCATCTGGCGACCTTCCATGCGGGGATAGGCCTCGATCTTGGCGTCTTCGGCGGTGTCTTCCTGCACGCGCTTCAAGAGGTTCATGCCCAGCTGCTGGTGCGACAGTTCGCGCCCACGGAAGCGCAGGGTCACCTTGACCTTGTCACCTTCGCCGATGAACTTGTGGATCGCCCGCATCTTCACGTCATAGTCGTGATCGTCGATGTTCGGACGCATCTTGATCTCCTTGATCTCCTGCGTCTTCTGGTTCTTGCGCGCCAGGTTGGCCTTTTTCTGGGCCTCGTAGCGGAACTTGCCGACATCAAGGAACTTCGCCACCGGCGGATCGGCGTTGGGAGAGATCTCCACGAGGTCCAGCCCTACTTCGGCCGCCTGCTCGATCGCTTCGCGGGTATACATGACGCCAAGGTTCTCACCATTCTCGTCAATGACGCGGACCTTGTCCGAGGTGATCATCTGGTTGTAGCGCGGCCCGCTCTTGACGGGGGGCGCCAGCATGCGCCGGGGTGGGGGTGCTATAGTTCCTGCTCCTTGAGGCAATTGATCAATGCGCGCGTCCTTAATCGGAATCCGCGCGCGGTGGAAGCGGCGAATTTACGTCACTTCACCGGGGGTGCTTCACGCCAGACCGGTACCTGAACCAGCTGGCCCCGCACCGGCAGCACGGCATGAACCGCGCGGGCGGGCTGCATCGCGGCGATGATCGCCGGATCGGCCACGTCTAGCCCGCCGGTAAAGGCGCCGAAGGCCGGCAGGATCAGCTTGCGCTCGCTGGCGGCCCAGCAGGGCCGCGCGACCGACCGACCGCGCGCCGCGATCCGCAGCTTGGGGTGAAAATGGCCGGAAAGCTCGGGCTTCGGCTCACCTGGTTGCGCCTCGTGCCGCAGCACCAGAGCACCGATGGCGAGTTCATCCAGCATGGTGCCGGGAGCGGCTCCTGCATCGTGGTTCCCGCCGATCCACACCCAGTCGACCACCCGGGTCAGTGCGGCCAGCATGCCGGCGGCGTGGGGCTCCAACCGACTGGCTCCTTCGCCATCGTGGAAATTGTCGCCCAGGGTAAAGACCCGCCGCGCCCCACTGGCGCGAATCGCTACGGCCACCCGTTCCAGCGTCTCGCGGCTGTCATAGGGCGGCAGCATCTGCCCGAAGCGGGCATAGAAGCTGGCCTTTTCCAGGTGCAGGTCGGCCACTAGCAGGGCCTTTTCGCGCGGCCAGTACAGCGCGCCGCCATCCAGCAGCGCCATCTCCTCACCGGCGAACGAAAAGGGAACCATGGCTTTTCCTTGCCGGAACGCTTCCGCCTTGGCAAGGGCCCCAAAAGCCGAGGATAATCATGACCGACTGGATCCCCCACACCGCCCGCGCCAAGGCCTGGTTCGAAAGCCTGCGCGACCGGATCTGCGCCGAATTCGAGAGCATCGAGGCCGAAGCCGGCAGCCCGGCGCGGTTCGAGTACACCTCGTGGCAGCGCGAGGAGGAAGGCAACCCCAATCCCGGCGGCGGCACCCGCGGGGTGATGAAGGGCCAGGTGTTCGAAAAGGTTGGCGTCAACGTCTCTACCGTCCACGGCAGCTTCGCGCCGCAATTCGCCGCCAGCATCAATGGCGCGAGCGTGGAGAACCCGCACTTCACCGCTACCGGCATCAGCCTGGTCGCGCACATGGCCAACCCGCACGTGCCCGCCGTGCACATGAACACCCGCTTCCTGACCACGACCAAGGCCTGGTTCGGCGGCGGCGGCGATCTCAACCCCCCGATCCCCTATGCGGAAGATACGGCCGAGTTTCACGCAGCCTTCCAGGCCGCCTGCGATGCCCACGATCCCGAGTACTATCCGAAGTTCAAGGCCTGGGCCGACGAGTACTTCTTCATCCCGCACCGGGGCGTCCATCGCGGCGTGGGCGGGATCTTCTACGATCACCTCGACTGCCCTGACGATGCCAGGTTCGAGGCCAATTTCGCCTTCACCCGCGATGTGGGCGAGGCCTTCCTCAGCGTGTTTCCTCAGCTGGTGCGGCGGCGCATGGGCATGGCCTTCACCGAGGCCGACAAGCGCCAGCAGCTCGAATGGCGCGGGCGTTATGCGGAATTCAACCTGGTCTATGACCGGGGCACCCTGTTCGGCCTGAAGACCGGCGGCAATATCGACGCGATCCTGATGAGCCTGCCGCCCGAAGCGACCTGGAGTTGATCGGGGAGCTGATCGGGAGCCGGCCCGGCCCTAAAACCCCTTGCCCTGCGGGGCCTTTGCCCCCCATCTAGGCTTCAGATGCTGCGCCAGTATGAACTTGTCGAGCGGGTGCTCGCCTATGACCCGGACGCCGATGAGGCGATGCTCAACCGGGCCTATGTCTATACGGTGCAGAAGCACGGCAGCCAGAAGCGGGCCAGCGGCGATCCCTATTTCAGCCATCCGGTCGAAGTCGCGGGGCTGATGACCGAGCTGAAGCTCGACCAGGAAACCATCGTTACCGCGCTGTTGCACGATACGGTGGAAGACACCCTCGCCACCCCCGAAGAGATCGAGAAGCTGTTCGGGCCGGATGTCGCCCGGCTGGTCGATGGCGTGACCAAGCTGTCGAAGATCGAGGCGATGGGCGAGAACGAGCGCGCCGCCGAGAACCTCAGGAAGTTCCTCCTCGCAATGAGCGAGGATATCCGCGTGTTGCTGGTCAAGCTGGCCGACCGGCTGCACAACATGCGCACGCTGCATTTCATCAAGAACCCGGACAAGCGCCGCCGCATCGCCCGCGAAACGATGGATATCTATGCCCCGCTGGCCGAGCGCGTGGGGATGTACGAATACATGCGCGAGATGCAGTTGCTGGCCTTCGAGCAGCTGGAACCGGAAGCCTATGCCACGATCACCGGGCGGCTGGCCCAGATCCGCGAGACCGATGGCGGCCAGGTCGATGCCATTGCGCTGGCGATCAAGCAGGCGCTGGCCGAAGCCGGGCTGAAGGTGGAGGTTTCAGGGCGCGAGAAGCACCCCTATTCGATCTGGAAGAAGATGGCCGAACGGCACGTCTCGTTCGAACAGATCACCGATATCATGGCCTTCCGCGTGCTGACCGACAGCTCGCAGGACTGCTATCGCGCGCTGGGGGTGCTCCACACCACCTGGCAGATGATTCCGGGCCGGTTCAAGGACTACATCTCCACGCCCAAGTCGAACGGCTATCGCTCGCTCCACACCAGCCTGATCTATGAGAACTCGATGCGGATGGAGGTGCAGATCCGCACCCACGAGATGCACCGGACCAACGAGTTCGGCCTCTCCGCCCACTGGGCCTACAAGCAGGGTGACAAGCCCGATGGCCAGGTCGGCTGGCTGCGCGACCTGATCGAGATCGTCGACGCCAGCCACGATGCCGAGGAACTGCTCGAACATACCCGCATGGCGATCTACCAGGATCGCATCTTTGCCTTCACCCCCAAGGGCGCGTTGCACCAGTTGCCCAAGGGATCGACCCCGGTGGACTTTGCCTATGCAGTCCACTCGGACCTCGGCAACTTTGCCGTGGGAGCCAAGATCAACGGTCGCCACATGCCGCTGCGGACCGAGTTGAACAACGGCGACGTGGTGGAAATCATCAAGAGCAAGAGCGCCGCGCCGCAGCTGGCCTGGCTGGGCTTCGTCGTGACGGGCAAGGCCCGCGCCGCGATCCGCCGCGCCGTGCGCGCCAAGGAACGCCAGGAAGTTGCCGCGATCGGCCGCAAGCTGCTGGAAGAGATCTCTGACCGGTTGCCCGCTAAGATCGGCAAGAAGGCGGTGCGCGACGCGTTCAAGCGGCTGGGCCTGGCCAGTGAGGAAGACTTGCTGGTGGCCATCGGCACGGCCAAGCTGGATGACCGCGCGGTGATGGAAGCCCTGGTGCCGGGCAGCACCAAGCACCTGCCCGATCCCGATCACTGGCCGCGACAGGAACGCGCGATCTCGATCCGCGGGCTGACGGCGGGCGTGGCTTTCCACCTGGCCGAATGCTGCCATCCGGTCCCGGGTGACCGGATCGTGGGCGTGCGCGTGCCGGGCAAGGGGGTGGAAGTCCATGCGATTGACTGCATGGCGCTGGCCAGCGGAGTCGATGCCGATTGGCTCGACCTGTCATGGGGCGAACGCACCACCGGCGCGGTCGGGCGGATCCGCATGGTGCTGCACAACCGGCCCGGCACCCTGGCCGAAGCGGCGGGCATCTTCGCCGGCAACCGCGCGAATATCGCCGCGCTGGAAAACTCCAACCGCGATGAGCTGTTCAGTACGTACGAGGCGGAGATCGAGGTGACCGACCTGGCGCACCTGACCCGCATCGTGTCCGCGCTGCGCGCCAGCGATGCCGTGGCCCAGGCCGAGCGGATCTAGACTTCCAGCGTCACGTCCACCGCATCGCCTTCGCCGATCCCTTCGGCCTTGCGGACGCTGGCCTTGACCGGCAGCAGCCAGCCCAGCTCTTTCGACGGGAACAGCGATGTCCTGAAGGTGCTTCCACCGATCGTTGCGGTCACCTTCAGCGAGCCGAACCCGCCGATGGTCTTTTCCATCCGCCGCATCAGCGCCGTGCCGGACAAGGCCTCGCCCGCTGCCCCGTCGATTGTCAGGAAATGCCACGAGCCGCCGGAAGCACCGCCAGTCCAGCGCCACAGGGTGCCGGTGTGCGCAATGATTTCCCGCTCACCCTGAGCTTGCCGAAGGGTCACTTCACCCGCCGCACCGGCACCGGGATGTTGCACACGTCCGCCCCGCCAGCCGGGCGGATGAAGAAGGCATCGCGGCGGTTGGCGCGGGCATCGGCATAGCGGGCAAAGCTGGCGCTCTCGGTCGAGAGGTATTCGTAAGCCGGCAGGCCGTTCACCTCGGTGCCGATCCGCACCGAGACGATTGGCGTGCGCTCTTCCGCCGTTTCATAGAAGCCCAGCGCCCCGGTCCCGCGCGGCAGGCTGGAGAGGTGCTCGATCCCCTCGATCACCCGGCCGACCAGGGCAATGTTGCGATCGAGATGGCGCGGGGCATGGCCGATCACGGTATAGAGTTCGGCCCCGGTGCCGGTGTTGGGCGGCATATCGCGCCCGACGCCAACCATGCCGTAGCAGTGGACGGGCCACACTGTGCTTGGCTCATTCCGATCGCCCGGGATGATGCTTACGGTCGGCATTTCGGCGGCGACAGGCCAGCCACGCCAAAAGCCGTCATTTCCGCGGTACGGATCGTGCATTGAGCCATTTCGGGAATTGATCGTGTCGTGGTTGATAGCTCCCGGCTGACGGCAAACTGCAAGGTCGCCAGAGCGACAGAAAGCCGGGCGGCTGACGGGCAATTCGTAAGCGCTTTCCGGCACCACCGCCAAACCATCCGGCAACCTGCGCGCCTTGGCCTGGTCCTCGCCATTCGCATCGCCCCACTGCACGACGTAATTCTCCTGCACCCGGTTGATGCTCAGCCCGTCCCAGAATCGCGCCGCCGCCAGCTTGCGGATGTTGCTCACCCAACCCTCGCTGAACGGCGCGGGCATCAGCTGGATCACCACGCGGCGCGGCTTGCCTTTCGTGTCCGGCGTCAGGTCCATCACCATGAGGTCGGACGGGGCAATCGCCACCCAGTCCGCCTTGGGCGCGGCGTTGACGATCTCGGGCGGGGAAGGGACGGCGGCCTTCTCCTGCGCGGTCAGCGCGGTGGCGGAAAGCAGGGCGGTAAGGGGGAGCAGGTGTTTGCGCATGGCCCGGACTTTGCCAGCAAATCGCATTGCTGCAAGCCGTTAGTCCGCCGCGTCCTCCAGCGCCTCGATATCGGCATCGCTCAGGCCGAAATGGTGGCCAACCTCGTGGATCACCACGTGCGCCACCAGGTGTTCCAGTGTCTCATCCCCGCGCGCGGCCCATTCATCGAGGATCGGCGCGCGAAACAGGCGGATCCGGTCGGGCAGGGTGCCGCTGGGCGCTGAGTGCTTGTCGCCCACCGGCACACCCTCGTAGATCCCGGTCAGCTCGAATGGCTCGTCCAGCCCGACGCTGGCCAGCGTTTCGGCATCGGCGAACTCCTCCACCTGCAACACCACGCCAGCAAGATGCGCGGCAAAGGGTTCGGGCAGGCTGGCCAGCGCAGCCAGAGCCAGGGTTTCGATCTCGGCGGCGGAGGGGGCAAGGCCAAAGGTGCGGGTCATGCCGGGAGAGATAGGCATTTGTCCCCGCACCGCCAATGCTTGCGCCCGCCGCCCACCGCCGCTAGGGCGCAGTCCATCCAGGCCGATTGAGTTGGTCGCCTGATTCACGGCCCGCACTGCGTGCGATCCGATCAGGCTTAGTGCGGAGCGGTGGCCGAGTGGTCGAAGGCGCTCGCCTGGAAAGTGAGTATACGTCAAAAGCGTATCGAGGGTTCGAATCCCTCCCGCTCCGCCACACCCCCCAGCACCGGTCTTCTCAAAGCCTCAGCGCCGCCAATCGGCGACAAGTTGCGATTAGACTGATAACACCAGTGCCAGCCCTTGCCGACATGAGCAGACGCGGGCTTCAGACCTCGCGCAGAAGTGCTTTGAAGGTTTCCGCTCGCCCCTGTACGGGCAACGGATTGGGTGCTTCAACCGCCTCGGGCTCGGCTTTCGCGCCCCGCAGTTTCGATTAGAGGCAGATCGTCAGGGTTTTGCGCCGAAATGAACTATCGCCATTCCTTTCATGCCGGCAATAGCGCCGATGTCGTGAAGCACAGCCTGCTGATCGCGCTTGTGCGCGCTTTGCAGCACAAGGATAGCGCGCTGACGCTGATCGACACCCATGCCGGCTGCGGGCTGTACGACCTTGATGGCGCGGATGCCCAACGCACCGGCGAAGCCACGCAGGGCGTGCTGCGGGCCTTGGCCGATCCGAACCCCTTGCTGGATGACTACCGCGCCGCCGTCCAGGCGGTGAATGAGGGGGGCGAACCGCGCCTCTATCCCGGCTCGCCGCAGTTTCTGGCGCAGCTTCTGCGTCCGCAGGATGCCCTGATCCTGAATGAAAAGCATCCCGAGGATGTCCAGGCCCTGCGCGGCGCGATGCGCGGCACAGCCGCCGCTGTGCATCAGCGCGACGCCTATGAGTTCTGGCTGGCGATGCTGCCGCCCCGAACACCTCGCGGCGTGGTTGTAGTCGATCCGCCCTACGAGCAGACCGATGAACGCGCGCGTATCATAGCTAGCCTTGCCGCGGCGCACCGCAAATGGGCGCATGGCGTGACGGTGATCTGGTATCCGCTGAAAGACCGCGCCACGCATTCGCGGTGGAAGGAGCAGTTACGCAAGCTCGGCATCCCGAAATTGCTGTGCGTGGAGCATTGGCTCTACGATAGCGATCAGCCCGGCATTTATAACGGCGCGGGCCTGTTTATCGTCAACCCGCCCTACGCCTTCACGCAGGCGTTGCCGCCCCTGCTGGAAGCCCTGCGCGCCGCACTGGCACCCGAGGGGCATAGCGGCGAGATCTCAGACGAATGGCTGAACGACTGAGCCAAGCCCAAGGCGGCCTGAGGCTAGTTGCCATCGGCATCGACTTCGAAAACCATCGGCTTTCCCCGCGAAGAAGGGTCCCAGCCGGCTTGTAACGCCGCCTGAATGCCTCTGATGACAATGGCGTCGCCGATCTGGAGGCGGCCTCGCTGCATACCTTTCATCAAGCGTTTCGGCGCGGGAAACTCCAGCAAGGCGCCGCGTTGCGTGTGCTTGCGCAGCAAGGCGACGGTCATGCCTTTCCAGCCTTCACGCTCGCTCCACTGCGGCTCGCTGCGCAGCTCCCACTCATATTGGAACCCGTCGACGTCGACGGTACCGGAAAGCTTGTGGATCTTGGTCATGCCGCGATCCCTAGCAGGTCTGCGACTACAAACCACCGGCTGGCTGGGGCCTGGCGAACATGGCTTGAACGACGGTCTGCTTCAGGGCTTGCCAATCAGTTCTCAACCACTGGTTTGCTGACTGATGCCGGCCGATGCACGGACTGGTCGCAGTGGCCGATAGTCCCGTGCGGCTCGGCAAGCCGAAACCGAAGCGGCCCGCGCACCCTTCTGACAACAAACAGGATAAGGCCCCAGCCGATCAGCCTGGGGGCGGCGTGTAACGTTGCCTAGGAGGCACGCGTCCTGGCCTGGGCGAAGGCGCTGAGCGCCCGCAGATGCGACGCTTCATCTGGAGCCAGGCGGACAAGTTGCGGCTTGGTCCAGCCAGATTGCCCTGTTCCAGCGGCGGGTTCACCCGTGGGATCATTGCCCGGGAGTTTGGCGATCCTGGTCAAGCCATGCTCCCCATATCACTCGGCACGTCGCCAGATGGGCGGTGCCGGCTTGGCATTGATTGTGACGTTCGCCGATCGGGTCGAATTGACGACGAACGTCACAAGGGGTCGGTACCAAGGAGGGAAAGCGGGGTCTATACACGTAAACACCTAATTATAAGCAATTAATATCGAGAAACAAATCGTGTATGAAATCAAAAGTATGGTGTTTGCGAGGCTGTTCTTTGATTGACCTTTAAAGATCAGACTCTGCTAGATCATCATTGATACTCCAAGGGGGTTAGACTTGAAGAAATTGATGATGATTTTGCGGAATTGCAGCGGAACAACTGCAATTGAATACGGTTTCGCCGCCTCGCTCATCGCGGTAGCCATCTCTCTTTCGATCGATGGCCTTGCGGGCGAACTGGGTGCTGGGCTGGATGTGGCGGCGCAGGCCATGCGGCAGCCTGATCGGGCGAACTAGTGTGCACTGCGGGAACCGTTGATTGCCAAAGCGCCCTCAAAGGGCCGGGAGCAGGGAGCATGAGTGAAGAGATGGTGCGACGTCGGGAACCACGCGGTCAATTGGCCATGCCTGGCACTACCCGTGATGGCACGGTATCGCGTTGCAGCGTGGCGGTGACCGACCTGTCGACTCACGGTTGCCGGGTCATCTTTGCCAATGACGACTTGAGCCATGCCGGCCAATTGGTCATCAGCCTGGATAACCTTGCGCCGCAACGGGCCCAGGTCCGTTGGCGGAACCGGCTCACCGCCGGGCTGGAGTTTGAACAACCGCTTTACCTGCCGGTCGTCGACCATCTGCTGTCCAAGTGGAAGACCGGCCGCCAGGGCTAGCGTCTGGTCAGCTGCGAAATATTCGTACGCGATCCCCGGCGAGACTGGGCTAACAAATTCCCTGCGGCGGTGAATGCTGCAACTTTCGGATCGATTGCCGGCCCAACGGTGCCATAGTGAAACCGATATGAGTGTTTCTCCTAGCGACCTTCCCCTAGGTAGGATGCATGAGCAAAACATCCGTATCCGTTATCGATAGCAGCTATGCCAACCGCGCCGGTTTGATCCGGGTGCTGGCTTCGGTCGGGCGTCACGCCGAGCCTTTCGAGGACTTTCGCGAGTTCCTCGGCGGTAAGTTCAAGCGCCAGGTGGTACTGGTCCACGACGAAGGCACTGCGGTGGCAGACCTCCTCAATTGGTGCAAGGAAGTGGGCAAGCCGATCGCGGTCGTGCCCTATGCCGAGCGGCTGCGGTCGCGGGCGCTCGTGGAAGCGATGCGGCTTGGCGCGGTGGACTATTTCGACTGGCCGATTGCAGCCGACGAACTGGACCGGATCATCGACGACTGTGTCGAGATCTATGAGCCACGGTGGGAGCATCTTGAGGCGGAAGCGCAGGTGCGCGAGCTGGTCAACCGGCTGACCCCGCGCGAGAAGGAAGTGCTGGGCTGCATGGCCAAGGGTCTTTCCAGCCGCGCGATCGGCGAGCACCTGAGCATCAGCCCGCGCACGGTCGAAGTTCACCGGGCTCACCTGCTGAGCAAGATGCAGGCGAGCAATTCGCCCGACGCGGTGCGGATCGCGCTGAAGGCCGGCCTCGAAATCAGGTAGTCCGGCGCGAGCTATTCAGCTGCAACCGGGCCATCTAGCGCCAGACGCAGCATGCTGGTCAGCGTGGCGGTGTCGATCGGCTTGCGCAGGAACATCCAGTCCTCGGCCATCGACTGACCCTCGGGGACGAAGCCGCTCATCAGGATCACTTTCAGGTCCGGCTGCATCCGGCAGGCCGCCTCGGCCAGGGCCGTGCCATTTTCACCGGGCATGACGATGTCGGTCAGCAGGATCCGGAATGGTTTTGACGCCAGTTCCACCAGCGCCTGCGCGCAAGACTGGCAGGCGGTCACCGCATAGCCTTCCGCTTCAAGCAATTCGGCCAGCGCCTCGATCGCATAGGGCTCGTCATCCACCAGCAGAATGGTCGGCGCCGTCTCGGACCCTGGGTGCGGACCGGCCAGGCCAGGTTCACGAGCCATTGCGACATCGGGAGCGGGCCGGGCCGGGAGCATGATGTGAACCTCGGTCCCGCGGCCAAGCGTGGAATCTATGCAGGCATCGCCACCGGATTCGCGGGCGAAGTCGAGGACTGAAGCCAGCCCCAGTCCGTTGCCGGACGGCTTGGTCGAGAACAGTGGCTTGAAGGCTTTCGAAAGCACCTCGGGCGCCATGCCCTTGCCGGTGTCGGCCACCTCGATCACAATGTAATCGCTCGCTTCATCCGATCTGCCAATGGCGCCAGCCGGCAGCCGACGAACCTGTGTCCTGAGCGTTATGGACCCGCCCTCGGGCATGGCATCGCGGGCATTCATCAGCAGATTGACCAGGCTGTTCAGTGCTCCAACCGGACTGACTGCAGTGACCAGGCCGGTCGTTGCCAGATCCATCTTGATCTGGACACCTGTCCCCGCGATCGTCGAGAAAAACTGGGCGTTGTCGCGGATCATGTCGTCGATCGAGACCAGGATCCGGGTATCGTCGCGCTGGTGCGACAGCGTCATCAGCGATCGGGTGATCGCCGATCCCCGCGCCGCCGTGCTCTTGATGATGTCGAGCATCCGGCGCAGGCGCGGCTGATCCAGCAGCTCCATCCGCATCCGGTCCGAGGTGAGCTTGATGATCGACAGGAAGTTGTTGAAGTCATGCGCCATGAACCCTGCCACGCGGCTCACGCGGTCGAGCAGGTCGACGCTGCTCTGCCGTTCCTTGGCCAGTTCCCGGACCACGGTGCGCTGTTCGTCGAGCAGGGCGCGCTGCATCGAGAGCAGCAGCAGGCCATGAATTGCCGGATCGCCGGGCGCGAAATCGGCCATGGTGTAGTCGGAGCTGTCGAGCAGGAAGCTCTCCGGTGACATGCGCAAGGTCAGCAGCAGCCCGGCGGAGCAACGCAGCACCGTGCCGACCAGCCTCGCCTGGTCGACATGGCCGACCAGGGTAAACGTCTGCGAGGAGCCAGCGAGGGCGGACAGATCGCCATCCGGTGCGGCACCGCTGATCGTGAAGTGGGTCTCGATCCTGTCTCCGCCCGCAATCGTCGGAAACCGGCGGGCGATCGTCGGTCCGAACTGGCGAATCCGGCCCGAATCGTCGAGGATGACGAACGCCGGGAACAGCACCCCCAAGACGGATTCGTCGATCTCGATCTGCATGGGCAATCAGATCGTGGAATAAGTCAGCAGGAACTGGCGACCGTGTCCGTTCGCCGGTCGCTCGCTGACCGAGCCAGTAAGCCCGAACCGGTCAAGCAGGCCCAGCAACAGGCCTTCGACAAACCGTTCAAGCCCGGTGCGGGACGAGGCGTAGGAAACGATCAGTCGACCCGGTGTCGAGTCCACCAAATGGAACGTGGGCATCCGCGCGTCTGGCATGACCGCCTGTACGCCCCGATGCATGTTGTCGAGATTGCCGATGAAACTGACCAGGTCGGTGCCGGTGAAATCCAGGATCCGCCCGAATGAACCGCGTTCGGCGAAACTGATCCAGTATCGTCCGAAGGCCAGCAGCAGCGCGTCGACCGGTTCCGCCAGTATTTCGGCCGTGGCGCCGATCAGCTTCAACGTCACCTCGTCGTCATAGACTTCGGCGCTGATCATTTCGGCCGGACCCAGCCCGGCTGCCCGCTCGATCTCCGCCCAGGTCGCTTCGCCCCGCGTATCCAGCACCATCTGCCGCACTGCGCGATGAATCATTCCATACATGGTCTTGGTTCAATCCCCCTTGGCTGGAGCATCGCCCGCGTCCGGCCCCTGCGTTGTCACGCTGGCCCCCAGCATCCCGGAAATCCGCTCGACCTGCTGTTCGATCCGGCCGATCTTTGCATCCAGATAGACCGCGTCCTCCGGGCTCAGGCGCGGTGCGATCCGGGCGCGCAGGTTGGTGCAGGCCAGCATCACGATATTGAGAGGCTGTCTTATGTCGTGGCGGCTCACCGAGACTTTACTCTGTTCCAATCTCTCCAACTCCCGAACCGAGCCTCACTGATCCCTCGCGCCCGATTTCAATGTGTAACGTTATCAGAGCCGCAACCGTCGCCGTTGTCGACCAAACACTGCGATTTGCGCCAACTTGGCAACGAAAATATCAGCATTTTCACGGATGACACGGCCAATCGTTGCCAATATTGTAGTAATTGCAGCAATTGCGGTTCACCGGACAGCCAAACTCGATAACAATGCAGGCGGGACGGGGTTCAAAGGGCGGTGACCCTACGGTTCATCGCAGGAGGAGGCTGGCTGGTGCCAGATAGGACGCAGCCGGATCGACGATCCGGCGGATATCCGGCAACCTGCCGGGTGCTTATCGTGGATGACGATCCACTCTGCCTCGAGGAGTATGCCGAACTCGTCGAGAATCTTGGCTATGATTGCACCGTTGCCGCCGATGCCGCCCAGGCGCTGCGGCTGATTGCCGGCGATCCGGCGATCGGAATCGTGGTGACCGACCTGCGCATGCCCGGCATGGATGGCCTGACCCTGCTTGATGAGCTGGCCCATCGCTTCATGCCCACCCGGCCGCTGGTCGCGATTGTCGTGACCGGCAATTCCACACTTGAAACAGCCGTCAGCGCGATGCGATCCAGCGCGGTCGACTTCCTGACGAAGCCGGTTTCACTCGACGGCATGTCAGGCGCGCTGCGGCGGGCGGCCCTGCGCTGGGCGCGCGCGGTTGCCCATTTCAAGCTGCTGGCGCTCACGCCGCTGCCAGAGGGCGGCGAGAGCAGTCCGACCGAGCTCCCGTCCGGCGGCGGTCCGCGGACGCCGACCACGGAAGAGCTGCAGGCCTTTGCTGCGCGCCTGATGCAGCACCGCCAGCGGCGCAGCAAGTTCTTCGATCCGCAGATCCTGTCGGGTCCGGCCTGGGACATCCTGCTCGATCTCGCCGTGGCCGGCCTGAAGGGCGAAATGGTGCCCACTTCCAGCGCCTGTGCCTCCACCCAGGTGCCGCTCAGTACGGCCTTGCGACATGTCAACCAGCTCGTCGAGGCGGGCCTGGTGCGCCGCGAACTTGATCCCGGCGATCGGCGGCGCACGCTCCTGCAGCTGGAACCGCATGCGCTTGAACTGATGAGCCGCTACCTCGCGTCAAGCTGGGACGGGGTCGATCCCAAGTCGACCTGACGTGGTCGGCCACCAGGCAGATGCTACCATTTCTGTAATGATTGCAGCATGATCGGAAGCGAAGCGCCGTTACAAATCCAGTCGTTGTGTTACCAGAACTGCCTGGGGGTTTCCTCCGGGTCGCGAATCGAACGACCGTCCAGGTGACTGGACGGTCGTTTTTCATTGGTCGTCCGTCCAATTACCGTTCTGGCCCTGCCGGCGATCGGGTCGCGCCGACTTGGCGGCCCACTCCACCCTCGCTGCCGCCACAAGCGCCGACCGCAACGCACTTTCGATATTGCCGCGCCGCCCGAAGAATGAAAAACACTTACGCATTGCTGGTTACCAGAGCCAGTCAGGGAGCCGGTCCGTATTGAGCGATAGCACTGCCTCGATGGGCGAACAGCCTGCTGCACCAACCAGCGTCTTCTTCAGCTACTCGCGCGAGGATCGCGCCCGGGCGCTGCCGATCATCCGCCTGATCGAGGAGAGCGGCTTCCCGACCTGGTGGGATGGCCTGCTGGAGGGCGGCGAGCGCTATTCGCGCGCTACCGAGGAAGCGCTGAACCGGGCACGGGCAGTGGTCGTGCTGTGGTCGAAAAGCTCGGTCGGGTCACACTGGGTCCATGACGAGGCCACCCGCGGGCGCGATCGCGGGCTGCTGGTGCCGATTGCCCTGGACGGCAGCGATCCGCCGCTGGGCTTTGGCCAGTTCCAGGTGATCGACCTGTCCAAGGCCAAATTGCGTCCTGATGATCCGCAGGTCCAGAAAATGCTCCGGGCCATTGCTGCCCTCCACAACCAACCCCTGCCGGTGGCCGCCCAAGGCGCCCGGGGGCTGAAGATCGACCGGCGCACGGCGATTGGTGGCGGGATTGCCGCGCTGGCCGTCGCCGGTGGGCTGGCGGCCTGGAAATCGGGCCTGCTGGGCAGCGGGCCGGCCGGCAACTCGATCGCGGTCCTGCCCTTTGCCAACCTCAGCGGCGATCCCGCGCAGCAGTACTTTTCCGATGGGCTGGCCGCTGAAATCCGGGCCCAGCTGTCGCGCAACACCCTGCTCGAGATTGCCGGGCAGACCTCGTCGAACCAGTTCCGCGATGGCGAGGCCGACGATCGCGCGATCGCCAGCAAGCTGGGCGTGGCCTTCCTGCTCAGCGGCACGGTCCAGAAGATAGGCGACCAGCTCAAGGTCACGACCGCGCTGATCGATGGCCGGGATGGCAAGAACGCCTGGTCGAACGTGTTCGAACGCCGCCTGGCCGATGTCTTCGCGGTGCAGAGCGCGATCGCCGTGGCCGTGGCGGGTGAGCTTTCGGCCACCATCGGGGAGCAGCTCGATGGCAAGCGCGGCAAGCAGATCGGCGGGACCGAGAACCTGGCCGCTTTCGATGCCTACTTGCGCGGCCGCGATCTGTTCGAATCGCATGTCGACGAGGCATCTGGCCGGGCTGCCCTTGCCAAGTTTGAACAGGCCATCGTGCTCGATCCGGACTATGCCGCCGCGCGTGCCTCGCGCTCGCGCTCGCTGGCGGTGATCGCCAACCAGTATGTTGCGACCGCCGAGCGCAAGGCGCTTTATGGCGAGGCGGTTGCCGAAGCCCGCCGCGCGACCGAACTGGCGCCCGATTTCGCCTATGGCTTCATCGCGCTGGGCTATGCGCTGTTCTATGGCCGCCTGCAGGCGAAGGAAGCGCGCGCTCCCTACGAGCAGGCCGCGCGGCTGGGCGGTGGCGATGTCGATGTCCTGAGCCGCTATGCCGTCTATTGCGCCCGCACCGGCCGGTTCGATGCGGCCGATACGGCGATTGCCCGTGCGGCCGCGCTCGATCCGCTCAATGCCTCGATGTTCAAGTCGGCCGGCAACATCAAGTATGCCGCCCGCGCCTGGCCCGAGGCGATCGACTTTGCCCGCAAGGCGCTCGACATCAATCCAAAGCGCAGCACGCTTCATGGCGATATCGGCAATGCCTTGCTGATGATGGGCGATCTTGCCGGGGCCGAGGCCGCATTCGCCCAGGAAACCAGCAAGCTGCTGGCCCTGCCTGGAAAGGCCATTGTCGCCCACCGGCGCGGCCAGGCGGCTGCGGCCGATGCGGCCTTTGCTGCCCTGGTCGGCGAATTGGGGGATAGCGGCCTCTACCAGCAGGCCCAGGTCCTGGCCCAGCGGGGGGCGAGCGATGAAGCCTTTGCCGCGCTGGACAAGGCGCGGGCCGAAGCGGATGCGGGCCTGGTCTATCTCCTCAACGATCCGCTGCTCGATCCGATCCGGCCCGATCCGCGCTTCAATAATCTGTTGCGCGAATTCGGATTCGCATAGATCATGCGATTCTCATTTCTTGGGGGAGTAAACCGAATGCGCAAGACCACGATTATTGCCGTTGCCACCCTGGCCCTGGCCCTCGCCGCCTGCAGCAAGCCGGCCGAAGAAGCACCGGCTGCCGAACCCGCCGCGACCGAAGCGGCCACCGCTGCGGCAACCGAAGCCGCCACGGCCGCTGCCACGGAGTCGACCGATCAGGGGTCCACTGACCAGGGCTCGACCGATCAGGGCTCGACCGATCAGGGCAATACCGACCAGTAATTCGGTCCGGCAACCGTCTGAATGGAAAAGGCTCGCTGCGGCGGGCCTTTTTCTTGGCCGTGGCGCAGCTCAGGGATAGGGCCTGACCTCGTTGGTCAGGGACCGGACCAGCTTCTTGGCGCCCTCGATCCAGCCGCCATAAAGCGCCAGGTCAACAAAGCGCGAAGGGTTCTGCTGCCCGTTCTCGATCGCCCCGCAGCCGACTCCGCCTGACACCAGCCCGACCTGCACGATCTGGGCGCCGCGTTGCCGGACCACCGGGCCGCCACTGTCGCCGCGACAGCTGAACGCGGTGGAGCCATCCCGCCGATCGCTGCGGGAAACGGCGCAGATCGTCTTGAAGATATCGCCATAGCCGGGAATCCGGGCACATTCCGCAGGGTCGAAGGCCTGGAGGTCGGCGATCTGCAGCCGGGCCACCGCGAATTGCGGCCCGTCCCGGGTCATTTCGTGGCGTTCGCCGCGCTCGACCACGCCGGTGAAGCCCCAGCCCAGCACGCTGATCGGCGCCCCCGGTGTCGCCCTCGGGAAGCCCGGAACCTCGTGCGCGAGGCGCACGGCCACCTGCGGCGCCACCCCCACCTTGGGTACGATCCGCAGCAGGGCAATATCGTCGCGCTGGCTGTTCGTCCGGTAGCCCTTGTGCACGACCACGGCGACGATCCGGTAGACCGCGCCCGGTTGGCTCAGGTCCTGGGTTCCCAGCCGCACCTCGCGCGTGCGCAGCACCTGGCCACCCTCCACGGTCGGCCCCTTGGCCACGCAATGGGCGGCGGTCAGCACGATGCCCGGCGCGATCAACGAGCCGCCGCAGCGGTGATAGAGCTGATAGTCGGTCTGCTTTTCCAGCATCCTGCCCTTTGGCCCCAGCGCCGTGTCGGCATCGATCTGCTTCTTCGAATAGGTCTGGTTGGAAAAGATCTGTGCCTGCCACGGCGCGAACCCGGCCTTTGCCGTCCGCCCGCCGCCGGCTGCGAATTGTTGCTTGCGCGTCACGATCACGCTCTGCTCGGCCATGGTCCAATAGACCGGACCCTCGGGCCAGCTTGGGGGCAAGGCGATGTTCTCGCCCGACAGCGCGCTGCACAGCACGGGCTCGCGCCCGGCGCTGCAATCAAACCTCCGCTGTCCCGAAACCGGGTCGCGCACGATAACGCCAGGCTCGAACGGAGCCTCCCGGATCAGGGTGAAGAACCGGGTGCGTCCATCCTGCAGTGTGATCGTTTCCCGCCGGTTGATGGCAATCTGGCCAGAGGCAAGTGGCTGGCCGCCCGCGTCATCGGGCGTGAGGATCACCCGCACCTGGTTGTCGGGGGTCACCATCAGGACATAGACATAGCTTGGCCTTGATCCGGCCGTGGCGGGATCGGAGACATTGCGCAATCCGAACCGCGCCTCTTCACCGGGTAGCAGCAATGAAAAGTCCGATCCGTCCTCCTCGGGGCATTCGCGGTCCACCCGCTCCAGACACAGTGCAAACTCGTCGCGCCGCCATTGCGAGGTCAGCAGGCCCAGCGCCCGGATCCGGATGAGGTTCTGCAGCGCCTGGTCGAAGTTGTCGGCCAGCCGGGGATCATCCAGTTCGCCGATCACGATCGCGCGCCCCGCCCGGGCCGCTTCGCCGGTTTCATGGTCCGGGCCGCGATAGGATGCCGCCTCTTCGGTTTCGGTGGACCCAGCCGGGCCATTCTTCATGTCGATCAGCACAAGGGTCTTGCTGCCAGGCTCGGCGCGGCTGATCTCGAACTCGGCCGGCCAGCCCACCCTCGCCTTCTGATTGCGCGTGATCATTCGCCACAGCAGGTCCTGTTCGGCCTCGATATTGAGGCGCCAGCCGATCGTCACCCGCCGGGTGTTGGTGCAATTGTTGCGAGTGGCGTTGAGATAGGAACAGGCATCATTCTGAATGCTGGCCGGAGCAGGGGCCGACACAGGGGCCGGATCGGGCGGAAGGATATTGGTTGGCTGCTGCGCCAAGATCTGGCCATGAGAGATCGCCAGCAAGGCCGCGGCGCCGATCCCGCTCCAGCCGCGCCGCAGCGGCTTTGCCATCATCGATCGCCTTGCCATCATCTGCGCCTTCATCCTGCCACTCCTGCTGCAGTCCGGGTCAAGATCGGCCCCTCTGGCCGGTCACGGTCGGCGCGCGCTTGCCGTCGGTACCGGTTCGGCCAGCCGTTCGACCGTGCCGGACAGCTGCGCAACGCGCCGCTTGGCTGCTTCCAACCAGCCGGCATATTGCCTGAGATCGACAAACCGCGACGGGTTCTGCTGGCCGTTCTCGAAGGCGCCGCAGCCCACCCCGCCGGATACCACCCCGACCTGGACGATGGTGCGGCCCCGTTCCTGGATGATCGGGCCACCACTGTCGCCGCGGCAGCTGAAGGCATGGCCTGGCTCCTGGCGGGTCGACAGCGAAACCGCGCAGATGGTCTTGTAAATGTCGCCATAGCTGCGCAGCTTGCGGCAACGCTCGGTGTCGAACACTTCCATGTCGGCCTTCTGCAACAGCGGTTGGGCGAACTGCGGACCGTCCTCGGTCACTTCGTGCCGCTCGCCGCGTTCGACCACACGGGTATAGCCCCAGCCCAGCACGCTGAGCGGGGCCTTGGGCGCAATCCGCGCCAGACCCGGCGCCTGATGCGGGAGAACAATCGGCACCTGCGCCTTGCTGCCGGTCTTGCGGACAATGCGCAGCAGGGCCAGGTCATCGCGCTGCTGCCCGCCGCGATAACCTTCGTGCACCACCACGGCCGCGATCCGGTAGGTATCGCCCGGAACCCTGAGGTCCTGCGTGCCCAGCCGCACCTCGCGCGTGGTGAGGACCTTCACCCCCTCCACCGCGGCGCCATTGGCCACGCAATGCGCGGCCGTCAGCACGATGTCGGGCGCAATCAGCGAGCCGCCGCAGCGGTGATAGAGCTGGTAGCGCGCCTGCTGGGCCAGGAACTTGCCGTTCACCCCCAGCCTGCTATCGGCCTCGATCTGTTCGCGGCTGTAGGTCTGGGTGGAATAGATCTGCGCCTGCCACGGGGCATAGCCTTCCGGCGGCGGCCAGCCTCCGCCCGCGGCGGGGGCCGGTTCCCGGTCGAAATAGATCGTTCGCTGGGTGACGGTCTGACCATCATTTTCCAGCGTGGCTGCGTCGGGCTTCGACCAGTTCTTGCCCGTCAAGGCGGAACACAGCTCCGGCTCAAGCCCGCCATCGCAGTTGAAGGTCAGATCGCGACTGCCCGGCACGGGAGCCAGCAGACGCGGGTCGAATGGCTTGGCCCGGTCAACGACGAAGAACTGGGTGCGCCCCCGCAGCGCAAAATAGGGATTGCGGGATGCAAGCAGGGCTCCGGGTTGCAGGGCAAGGCCATCGCCATCGTAAGGGGTCAGCAGGACGCGCAGTTCATTGTCGGGATTGATGGCCAGAACATAGAAATAGCGCGGCTGGCTGCTCTGGTTGCGCAGGCCGATGGTCCAGTCGATCTGGGGATCGACCTCCCTGATCTCGGATTCTCCATTGGCCGGGCAATCCTGACCCTGGGGCTCGAGGCAAAAGGCATAGGGCTGGTCGTCACCGCCGGCACTGCCATCAACCAGTGCGTTCAAGGCGCCAACCCGTTCGATCAGGCGCAATGCCTGATCGAACTTCGCGGGCAGATCGGGATCCTCCGCATAGCCAATCACCACAGGATCGGGATTGTATCCCGGATAGGTCGAGTTGAGATATGTCATTCCGGGATACACGAAGCCGTTGTTGGCTTCTGTCCCCCGTCCCATGTCGGCCAGCCCGACCAGCTTCGGGTATTCGAGATAGCGCGATATCTCAAACCGCGCCGGCCATCCCAGCTTGACCCTTGGGTGCCCGCGGACAATTGCCTCCAGTTTTGGCAGCGCTTCGCCCAGATTGTCCCGCAACCCGATCCGCAGGCGCGGGTCACCTGGGCAAACTGTCCGTTCGTCCCCCAGCGGATCACAGCGCTCCCCGGCTTTGGTGGCCACGGACTGGTCGGCCGGACCTTGGGATTGGGACTGCTCCGCCCACACCGGCGCCGCGATCATGACAAGCGTTGGGATGGCCAGCGAGTGGAGAACCTTCCCGATAAGATCTGCTTGCCCCATGTCACCCCCCCAAGCTGACTGGCCCTTTCCGGCTGGTCAGACCGGAACCGTTATGTGCTTCCCGCCAAAGACAGATTGCCAGTTTTCGATCTCGTCCACCACGATTTCGTCGATCGCATGGGCCAGGGCCGAAACGCTGGCATAGCTGATGTCGGCATCGGGTGCGTCGAGCAGGATGGCGATCCGCACCGCCACGTCGCCCAGCTTTTCCGCGGTCACTTCCGAAATGCCGGCGAACCGCTCGAAGTCCCCGAAGTAATGCACCCCGGCGAAGGCCCCGCCGAGGGTCGGCAGCAGGACGCCGACAAAGGTGAAGGCCTTGGCGACATCGTGCGGCAGGTGGCGGGGCAGCCAGCCCAGCGCGGCCCCCAGCTCGATCACCAGGTAACAGGCGACCGACAGCACGGCGAGCACGAACAGGCTTTCCGACAGGCGGTCGAGATTGTGCTGCGCCCGGTGCAGGCGGTCTGCCTTGGCGAGATGATAGTGCCGCTGCGGTTCGATGTGATGGTCGCGCATCAGTTCCAGCGCGGCCCGCAGGAATGGGGCCGTAACCCGCATCTGCGGCAGGCCGATCGTCCGCAAGGCATGGCGCGCGTACCATTCGGGCCAGTTCCCGCCCGTTCCGCGCGGCCAGCGCCCGGTCGATCGCGCCGCGCCCAGCAGCAGCATGATCGGCGCGTGCCGGAAATACTCGGCCACCCGGCGCATCGCGAACCAGCGCTGATGCCAGCGCAGCCGCTTGCCCATGATGAAAATGCCGATGATCGCCGCCAGCAAGGCGAACTCGAACAAGGCAAAGGCCCATTTCTGATCGACCGTCGCCACCGGCAGATAGGCAATCCCGCCAACGATCGCGAAGGCGGACAGGAAGAAGCTCAGTACCATCGATCCGCGATAGGCATCGGCCAGCCAGGTCGAGAGGCCATCGGTCCAGGCAAACGGCTTGAGGACGCCGGTCGCAATCCTGTCCGGGATCGCGGGATCGCCGCCGGGCAGGGCGGCCACCGCTGCCAGCAGGGGCGCCGCGCTGCCCCGCACGATGGCTTCGGGGTTCTCATAGCGCTGGGTCAGGGAGCGGAACGGGCGCTGCCAGGGCTCGCCAAACAGGGTTTCGATCCGGCGATAGGCCTGCAGCAACGGATTGCTCCGGGGCCGCCAGCGCTCGTGCCCGCGGGCCCGTTGCCAGCTGTCCCCGGACGGCAGCAGGGCGTCGCCGATAACCGCGCGCAGGCCGGCCTCGTCGCGCTCCAGCGCCTCCCGGCGCCCGATCCCGGCCAGTTCCTCGGCCGCGTGAAGCACGCGCCATCCGGCCGGCTGGCGCGCGTCGATCCAGACCACCGGAACGCCCAGCTCCAGCGCCGCCTCGATCGTATGCCGGGTGCCGCCGATCGCCCCGCGCGTTTCGCCGTCCCAGATCCCGATCAGCAGGTCGGAATGCTCGATCATGACCCGCGCGGCCATGGCGGCGCGATCGGAGCAGAGCGCGTAGAAGGCCTGCTGGGCGGCCGGATCGGCGGGATCGCCCAGATGGCGGCGATAGAGGTCTTCGACCGCGGCGTCCTGCTCGGCCAGTTCGAAGATGCCCACCTGCTTGCCGCCCTGGCGGATCTCGGCAGCGCGCTGCGCCACTTCGGGTTCCTCGGGTTCCGCCCCGGCCAGCAACCGCTCCATGTCATCAAGGTTGGAGGGCTGGGCATTGATCGCCAGGTTGAGCCGACTCCCGAACGGCAGCGGCGCCGCCACGGGCCAGCCCCGCGCCGTTGCAGCCCCCACCGCCATCATGTCCGCCCCATAGGCGAGCAGCGAGTGGAGCCGGGCCGGGGCGCTGGAGGGTCCCGTTTCGCTGGCGATCCGCTCGATCGACCCGAGCAGGTCAGCCAGGGTCGCGGCAATGGCCTCGCTGTTGGCGGAGAACACGGGGTGGCGGCTGCGATGGCCGGTTACCCCCACATCGAGCACCGGTTGCGGGGCGCTCAAGCCGATTTCACTGGTGCCGTTGACCCCCATGCCCGGTCCGGACCGCCCTCCTTGCGTGGGAGACAGGGCTATCGCCCGGATCGCGCTTTCACAAGCGGGAACAGGCGGCCTTGCCCACATTGCCGGGATGGTGAATGGTGCGGCCACGTCGGCCGCAGCGGCGGCGTACCGGGCCAGAGGAACCATGACCGCCGATCACGCCGATCCAGCCGGAATGCGGTTTATCCCCGGCGGCACCTTCACCATGGGTTCGGAAGCCTTCTATCCGGAAGAGCGCCCGCTGCGCCGGGTGAAGGTGGATGGCTTCTGGATCGATGAAACCCCGGTCACCAACCGGGAATTCGCGCGCTTTGTCGCGGCGACCGGCCATGTCACCCTGGCCGAGATCGCGCCCGATCCGAAGGACTATCCGGGGATGCTGCCCGAATATGCCCAGCCCGGATCGCTGGTCTTCACCAAGACGGCCGGGCCGGTCCCGCTGGCCGAGTATCACCACTGGTGGCGCTTCACCCCGGGGGCGGACTGGCGTCACCCGCTGGGGCCAGACAGCGACCTCGACAGTCTCGAGCTCTGGGACCATCCGGTGGTCCAGGTCGCCTGGGCCGATGCCGAGGCCTATGCGAAGTGGGTCGGCAAGGACCTGCCGACCGAGGCCGAGCACGAATTTGCCGCACGCGGCGGGCTGGAAGGCAAGGAGTTCGCCTGGGGTGACGAACTTGCGCCCGAGGGCAAGATGCTGGCCAATTACTGGCAGGGGCTGTTCCCTTTTGCCAACACGCGCGAGGATGGCTGGGAGCGGACCTCGCCAGTGCGCAGCTTCCCGCCCAATGGCCACGGGCTTTACGACATGGTCGGCAATGTCTGGGAATGGACAGCCGACTGGTGGAGCGAACATCCTGCCGCGCCGAAGAAGAAGCATGGCCAGGCCTGCTGCGCGATCAGCAATCCGCGCGGCGGCAAGCTGCGTGACAGCTTCGATCCGGCCCAGCCGGAGATCCGGATCGGGCGCAAGGTGCTGAAAGGCGGATCGCACCTATGCGCGCTGAACCATTGCCAGCGGTTCCGCCCGGCGGCGCGTCACCCGGAAATGATCGACACCGCCACCAGCCACATCGGCTTTCGCTGCGTCCGGCGCGTGCCCGCAGGCTAGTTGCGGAACACCGCCGCGATCGAGGGATCGGCCGCGGTATCGCGCACCACGTTCAGCTCGTTGCGGCCCACCACCATGTGGTGCACCTCGTCGGGGCCATCGGCGATCCGCAGGGTGCGCGACTTGGTATAGAGCGCGGCCAGCGGGGTCTTCTGCGAGACGCCCAGCGCGCCGTACATCTGGATCGCCTGATCGATGATGTCGCAGACCCGTTCGGGCACCAGTGCCTTGACCATGTGGATCCACACCCGCGCCTCGCGGTTGCCCAGCACGTCCATCGCCTTGGCCGCCTTCAGCACCATCAGCCGCATCGATTCGATCTCGATCCGGGCGCGGCTGATCTTCTCGATATTGCCGCCCAGCTGGATGATCGGCTTGCCGAAGGCAACGCGTTCGGTCCCGCGCTGCACCATCAGGTCCAGCGCCTTCTCGGCCCGGCCAATCGCGCGCATGCAGTGGTGGATCCGGCCCGGCCCCAGCCGCAGCTGCGAAATCTCGAACCCGCGCCCTTCGCCCAGCAGCATGTTCTCTTTGGGCACTCGCACGTTCTCGAACACGATGTGCATATGGCCGTGCGGGGCATCGGGATCGCCGAACACGTTCATCGGCCCGACCACGGTGACGCCCGGCGTGTCCATCGGCACCAGGATCTGCGATTGCTGGCGGTTGGTGGGCGCATCGGGATTGGTCTGGACCATCACGATCATGATCTTGCAGCGCGGATCGCCCGCGCCCGAGATATAGTGCTTCTCGCCATTGATGACGTATTCGTTGCCCTGCAGCACGGCTTGGCAGCGGATGTTCTTGGCATCGGACGAGGCCATGTCGGGCTCGGTCATGGCGAAAGCGGAGCGGATCTTGCCTTCCAGCAGCGGCTTCAGCCACTGTTCCTTCTGTGCAGGTGTGCCGACCCGTTCCAGCACTTCCATGTTGCCGGTATCGGGCGCGCTGCAGTTCATCACCTGCGAGGCCAGCTCGTTCTTGCCGAGTTCGAAGGCGATGTAGGCATAGTCGAGGTTGGACAGCCCCTCGCCGGTTTCGGCATTGGGCAGGAAGAAGTTCCACAGGCCAGCGGCCTTGGCCTTGTCCTTGGCCGCTTCCAGCACTTCAAGCTGGCCCGGGGCATATTGCCAGGGATCGGGGCGCCCGGCGCCAAGGCGGTGGAATTCCACGCTCATCGGCTCCACCACGTCGCGGACGAAATCGCGGACCTTCTCATAAAGCGGGATGGCGGCTTCCGACATCCGCAGATCGTTCAGCGGATCGCGCGGATTGAAGCCGAAGCCCGAAGGCGAGGGAGTGGATGAGTGGTCTGCCATGGCCGTTTCCCGTAAGGTGGAGGTGAGACTCCGGATGTTACACGCTGCACCCATGGGATGCATGATCGATCTGGTCCAGCATGCGACCCTGGCGGGCGCAATTGGAAATTCCGGCGGCCAGTTACCGCAACAACATTGCCAACAGCAAATCCGGCTCTTGCTATTTGATACCATATGGTATCATTTTGCCGGTGGGGCAAGACGGGATGTGCGGCGGTGGGCAATCCGATCAGCAAAATTGAGGCAATTCGCCAGCTTGCGGGGCCGGGCATGCCGCTGGAAATCGTCTGGCAGGAGATTGCCGGACGCCGCCAGCGGGTGTTCCGCAACGCGCCGGCCAGCCTGCGCGAGATCTATGCCGGGGCGGTCAGCGACCAGCCCTTCATCGTCTTTGGCGACAGCCGCCTGACCTTTGCCGAAAGCTGGCAGCAGACCAGCGCCTTCGCCGCCGCGCTGGTTGACCGGTTCGGCGTGGCTGCGGGTGACCGGGTGGCGATCTCGCTGCGCAATTACCCGGAATGGATGATCGCGTTCCAGGCGATCACCGCCATCGGGGCGGTGGCCGTTGCCGCCAATTCCCACTGGCCGGCCGACGAGCTGGCCCACGCCGTGCGCGATACCGAGCCGCGCGTGCTGATTGTCGATGCGGAGCGGTTGGCCGGCTGGCAGGCGGCGGGTGCGCCGGTGCCGGTGCCGCTGGTGGCGGTGCGCACCCCGGCAGAACGGCGCGGCACGGCGCTGGCCTTCGATGACCTGATCGCGGCCTATCGCGCTGCGCCCATGCCGGAGCAGGCCCCCGCCAGCGACGATCTTGCCACGATCCTCTATACTTCGGGTTCGACCGGCCATCCCAAAGGCGTGCCATCGACCCATCGCAACATCATCAGCGCGCTGCTGTCATGGGAACTCGATACCCAGGTCGCCAACCTGCGCGCCGGGGTGACACCAGGGCCGACGGCCCAGGCGGCGCTGCTCGCGATCCCGCTGTTCCACGTCACCGGGCTGCACGCGGTCTACCTCAGCTCGTTCCGGGCGCAGCGCAAGCTGGTGAGCATGCACAAGTGGGACCCGGCCGAAGCGATCGCCCTGATCGAGCGCGAGGGGATTACCCATGTCAACGCGCCGTCTGCCGTTACCGGTGACCTGCTGAACGAAGCGCAGCGCCGCGGGATCGGCCTGCCGGGCTTGCAGGTGCTGGGTGGCGGCGGGGCGGCCCGCGCGCCGGAGCAGGTGCGGGCTATTGCCAGCCAGCTGGCGGGGGCCATGCCGGTGACCGGCTGGGGCATGACCGAAACCAATGCCATCGGCACCGGCATCCGGGGGCAGGACTATGTCGATCACGCCGATACGGTCGGCCAGGTCTCCGCCGTGCTCGACCTGCGCGTGGTCGATGAGGCGGGCCGCGAACTGCCGTCCGGCGAACCGGGCGAGCTGCAGGTGCGCGGCACATCGGTGGTGCGCAGCTATTGGCGGCGGCCGGACGCCGATGCCGAGGCCTTTGATGGCGAATGGTTCCGCACCGGGGACCAGGCCACGATTGACGCCAATGGCTATGTCCGGATCGTCGACCGGCTGAAGGACCTGATCATCCGCGGCGGCGAGAACATCGGTTGCGGCAAGATCGAGGCCGCGCTGCTGGAACACCCGGCGGTGCGCGAGGCGACCGTGTTCGGTATACCCGACGAACGGCTGGGCGAAGAAGTGGCCGCCTGCCTGTTCCTGGCCGCGCCGGTTGAACGGGATGAACTGGTGGCCTTCGTCAAAGGCAAGCTCGCGCCCTTCGAACTACCGCGCCGGATCGAGTTCTGGCCCGAACCCTTCCCGCGCACGGCTTCCGGCAAGCTCCTCAAGCGCGAGGTCCGCGCGGCGCTGCTGGCCGCCGATCAGGCCAGCGCCGACCAGGTCCGCTCGATCAGCCAGTAGCCGGCCAGGCCGCCGATCGCATTGGTCATCAGCGCCGGACCGCGTTGTACCAGCGCTTCGCCCCAGCGCCGCTGTGGCAGGAAGCGCAGGGCGAGCGAAGCCAGCCCGAGCATGGTCATGATAAAGGCCAGTTGCCCCAGCTCGACGCCGATGTTGAACAGCAGCAGCGCTTCTGGAACGGCATCGGCGGGCAAGCCGATGCTGGCCAGGGCGCTGGCAAAGCCCATGCCGTGGAGCAGGCCGAAGGCGAAAGCCACCAGCCAGGGATAGCGGCGGGTCAGCGTCGACCGGTCCGTCGTCGTGGTGACCAACTCGACAGCGAGGAAGACGATGCTGAGCGCGATCAGTGCTTCGAGCGCGCCGGTATCGAGCGAGACATAGCCGAACACGGTGAGGCCGAGCGTCAGGCTGTGGGCAATCGTGAAGGCGGTGATCACCTTGACGATCTGCCAGCCCCGGCCAACCAGCATCAGCAGCGCCAGCACGAACAGCAGGTGATCGAAGCCCAAGAGGATATGCTCCACCCCCAGTACGAGGTAGCCCGGCAACGCGACCCCGGCGGGCTCGGAGAAATCGAGCACCAGCCGGGGTGAGGATGGCCGCAGGGTCCAGTCGAAACTGCGCCCGTCGGCCAGCTTCACCCGCACCAGGGTTTCAGTGACGCTCTGGGCCAGGCCATCGATTTCCAGCGTCTGCCCTTCGAGCGGCGCCCCCCCGCGCACTTTCCAGCGATAGGTGGCAAAGCCGGGGCCAGGCTGGATTGACGGCTTCTGCTCCAGCGCCCCACCCGACAGGCGCGGATTCAGCCGCAGCGCCAGGTCGCCCACCACCGGACGTTTCCAGACAACGTCATAATCGCCGGGGGCCAGCTCCTCGATCTGGACCAGTGCCGGGCGAACCTCGTGCGCCAGCGCGGATGATGCGCCCAGCGCCATGGCCAGGAGGATCAGGAGAGAACGGAGCGCAGCGATCACTTGGGCAGCCCGGCCACTTCGATCCGATAGCCCCGCCGCAGCTCGGCCAGCTGCTCACGCAGGGCGACGGCGCGTCGCTCCTCGATCCAGGCGATCCGGACCTCGTCCCGCACATCGGCCAGCGGCGGCACCTTGCGGCCCTGGCGGCTTTCCACCCGGATCAGGTGCAGGCCAAAGCCGGATTCGACCGGGCCGGTCCATTGCCCGACGGGCGCAGCGGCGACCGCTTTTGCAAAGGCCTCGCCATAATCGCGTTCCAGCGTCTCGATCGTGACGTCCGCATAGCTCAGCGGCAGCATCGAAGGGTCGCCGGTCGCGCGCCCGCCTGCCCGCAACACCCGCAGCGCATCGCTGGCGGCGACGGGTGGGCTGGTCTCGGTGCGGTCATCGCTGAAGAAGACATGGCGCAAGGCCACCCGTTCCGGCGCGGCATAGCGGGCCTGGTTGGCCTGATAGTACGCGGCCAGTTCCGCCTCGCTCGGCTCCGGGATTTCGACCGTGTCCTCGCTGGCGAAAGCCATCTTCTGCGCCAGCCGCCGCCGGATGATCATGTCATCGCTATCCAGCCCGAGCCGCTTGGCCTCTTCGGCCAGCACTTCCTCATCGACCCGTTCGTTGATTATCGCCTTCAGCTCCTCGCGGTCAGGCTCGCGGTGGCTCTGCTGGCGCCAGTAGGAGACGAGCTGCTCGATCTCGGCGGCGTCGATGGTGATGGTCGGGCGCTGTTCGGCGCGGACCAGGCTGATCCCGGCGAACAGCACGGCCCCGATCACCAGGAAACGCATCAGCGGTTCGTGCAGCGCCCATTCCGCTGCCGCTTTCAACTTTGCCAAGCGTCAGGTCTCCTCAGCGCAGCGGCTCATACCAGATCGGCGATGACCAGGCGCGCTCCATGACCAGTGCCTCGCTGTTGGGATTGGGCGGCGTGCCGTTGCGCAGCGCGTCCCAGGTCGACCAGCGGCACGAGGGGTTTTCCAGCACGCGCACGTAATAGAACGCGCGCTGCTTGGGATCGAAGCCCGGATCGCGCCAGACCGTGCGCAGTTCGACATCGCCCTTGAACTTGTCCGCCTCGCAGGTCGCCATGTTGACGCTGGCGCCATTGGCCGGACAGCGGTTGGTGCGCGGGTCGACCTTGAGGCCATCGGAGCAGGCCACGTCGAACACCTGTTCGCGCGCCTGGCCGTTTTCCACCCAGCCCTTCACGATCTGGGCGCGCTGGAGATAGCCGCTGCGCGGGTCGCGCACCGCCCAGACCACGAAGCTGGGCGCGCGGCCCTTGGCCGACAGCAGGTCGCTGCCCATCGGCACGGCCTTGGCATAGGCCTGTCGCACCGCATCGACGCGGTCGAACAGGTCGGCGGGCAGATCGTAACCGGCAAAGAACCGCACCTTGATCCGCGGGCCGCTGGTGGCGAAGGTTTCCTTGCGGCGGAAAGCGGCATAGATCGCATCGCGGGTGTTCTGCTCGGCCCAGACCCCGACCAGCCCCGATGCGCCCCACGATCGGCTGCGCTTGGTGGCCACATACATTTCGGGCGTCATCCCGCTCCAGTCCTTCTTGCCGCCCGGCGGGATCGAACCGCGGATTTCCGGCGTGCTGTCCGACAGGCCGGTCTTGGCGAAATAGTTCGGCTCTTCGACCGTGCCGGGCGAGGCATTGTGCGTGTCGGACGAGCTGATGAAGCCGAACTTGAACGGGTTGAACCCGTCCTGCTCGCGCCGCAGGATCCCGTCAAGCAGCGCGCGGCGAACATAGCCACCGGCAAACTTCGTCACCGCCCGTTCGGTGCCGATATAGCTCTCCATCAGCTCGAAATTGGCCCATTCGTCATTGGGCGAAAGCGTCGGATGGGTTTCGGACGTGCCCTTGATCTGCGAGATTTCGACCAGCGGCTCGTTGCGGCTGCGCAGTTCGGCATAGGCCTTGTCCATCGACTTGCCGCTCAGCCGCACGCTGTCGAACATCAGCCCGTCGGACCCGTTCGAATTGTGCGGGATGGCAATGGCTTCCACCCCCTTGGCGCGCCAGCCGTCCATGGCCTTCCACAGGTCTTCGGGATCGGCCGAATCGTTGGCGGAGAACGGCGGCGCGACCCGCGCGCCCTTGAAAATCACGTTGCGGTGCAGGTTCCGGCCATCGGGGGCAGAGGTATATTCATAGCCGATGAAGGTGGTGAACTTGCCCGGCTGGTAATGGCGCGCGGCGGCATCGGTCACCACCTGCCAGGCGCGCGAGGCGATCTCCGGATCGTTGAATTCCACCGGCAGCTGGTTGGCCCGCCGCGCGGCGACATACTGGCCAAAGGCGGCACGCACCTTGGTCGGATCGCTGGTCATCAGCCCCTGGACAAACGGCACCTTGGAAATCGGGCTGTCCGGGTTTTCGGCCTCGCGCATCACGCCAAGGTATTCGGCGTGGTCGGTCACCGCCGCGAAATCGAGCGGCCCACCGGCCAGGCGGATCTGGTAACCACCGGCATGGCCGATCGCCTCACCCCGGGCAAAGCGATAGGCATCGTCGGGCGTGCGCCGGACATTGAAAATATAGGCATCGAACGACAGGTGCGTGTGCACGTGCAAGTCACCGAAATAGGCGTTGCGATCGGGGTTGAACCCCGGCACCCGCGCCGGCTCGGGCTTGGCGACCCGCGCGCTGGCAGCTTCCGCCGTGGCATCGCCGCCGCTCGCCGCCAGCAGCCCCAGCGCGCCGATCGCGCAGGCCCCCAGCAACATGATCCTGGCCTTGCTCATCGTCCCACTCCCCAGTTCACGAATTGCCTGTTCAAACCTAGCGATATTCGGGTTCTTCCCAGTCCGGCCACAGATCGGGCAATCCGGCTGAAACCTTGTCCGGGAAGACGGCCGGACGCTTTTCCAGAAAGGCCGAAATCCCCTCGCGCGCATCGGCCGAGGCGCCGCGCTGCCGCATCGAGCGGCTGTCGGCCCGGTGTGCTTCCATCGGGTGATCGGCCACCAGCCCGCGCCAGATCAGCTGGCGCGTGACCGCCAGCGACATGGGGGCCGAATGATCGATGAAATCGTGCGCCAGCGCGCGCGCCGCCGGGATCAGGTCGGCCGGTTCGTGCAGCGACTGGACCAGGCCGCGGCGATGGGCTTCCTCAGCGGCGAAGACCCGCCCCGAATAGGCCCATTCGAGCGCGGTCGGCGCACCGACCAGCCGGGGCAGAAACCATGACGAGGTGGCTTCCAGCGCGATCCCGCGCCGGGCGAAGACAAAGCCGAAGCGCGCGGTGGTGGAAGCGATGCGGATGTCCATCGGCAGGGTCATCGTTACCCCCACACCCACAGCCGCGCCGTTGAAGGCGGCGATCACCGGCTTCAGGCTCTGGAACACGCGCAGCGCCACGCGCCCGCCGCCATCGCGGCTGAGGTCGGCGGTATCGCCCGCCGCGCGGCGCTCGGCCTCGCGCTGGCCGGCATCGAAAGTGCTGCCCCCGGCCTTGAGGTCGGCCCCGGCGCAAAAGGCGCTGTCGCCCGATCCGGTGACGATCACCGCTTTCACCGCATCGTCGGCATCGGTCGCGTCGAAGGCCGCGATCAGTTCGATCGCCATCTTCGGATTGAACGCGTTCTTCCGGTCGGGCCGGTTCAGCGTGATCGTGGCAATGCCCTCGGTAACGTCCAGCAGCAGGGTTTCGAACTCGGCGGGCATGGCAGGCATTACTCCATTCAGGGGGCGGCTATCTCGAACCACAGGTCGAAGCGGTCGAGCATGGGCAGCAACTGGTCGAGCGCAGCGGTGCCCGGCCCGCTTGGCGGATCGCCGCTCAAGGGATCGCCCAGCACCAGGTCGATCAGGACTTCGCGCGACAGGGCCACTTCGGGGCAGTCCAGCCCGGCAGGCGCGGTGGCGGCGTGATGCAGCACGCCGTTTTCCAGCCACAGCGCGAACCGTTCGCCGGTATCGGCAAAGGCAATCGTCATCCCGAACCGCGCCCGCCCGGCCTGTTTGCCATTGAGGCGGACCGAAAGCGAATCGAGCAGGTCGTCGGCGTTCAGTGTCCGCAGCTGCCCGGCCGAGGCCTGGCGCGGCTTGTCCGCCGGGGGGCGCGGATTGCGCAGTTCAAGCGCGCCGGTGAGATAGAAGTCGCGCCATGGCCCGGATTCGGACTGGTAGCCCAGCTGCTCGAACACGTCGGCCTGCAGCTCGCGCGCGGCGGCGTTGCCCGGATCGGCGAAGACGAGGTGCTTCAGCACTTCGGCCGCCCAGCGATAGTCGCCCCGCGCCATCGCCGCGCCCGCATTGTCGAGGATCGCCTGCGCGCCGCCCGCCAGTTCGACATAGCGTTGCCCCGCTTGCTGCGGCGGGTGGGGGTTGAGGTTGGCCGGGTTGCCATCGAACCAGCCGAGATAGCGCTGATAGACCGCCTTCGCGTTGTGGCTGACCGTGCCGTAGTAATCGCGGGTGTACCATTCGTCGGCCAGGTCCGGCGGCAGGCGCAGCACCTCGGCGATTTCCAGCGGGGTCATCCCGTGGTTGGCCAGCCGCAGGGTCTGGTCGTGGATGTACTTGTAGAGATCGCGCTGCTTGTCGAGGAAGCGCATCCCCGCGTCCACGCCCCAGCGCGGCCAGTGGTGGCTGGCAAATAGTACGTCGGACTGGCCGGCAAACAGCTGCTTGGCTTCCTCGATGTAATGGCTCCAGCCCTTGGCATCGCGCACCTGGGCGCCGCGCGGGGTGTAGAGGTTGTGGAGGTTGCAGGTGCAGTTTTCCGCCATGCACAGCGCACGGTGCTCGGGGAACTGGAAGTTCATTTCGGCCGGGGCCTCGGTATCGGGCGTCACCTGGAAGACGATGTCCACCCCGTCGACCTTCAGCCGCTGACCGGTATGGGTGATGCTTTCGCTCGGCCCGACCAGTGCGACCTTCCCGCGCGAGGTGCCCTTGCCCAGCCCCGAATCGACATGGCCGCGCGCGTCGCGCGGCAGCAGCCCGCCGTACATGTAGGTGGCGCGCCGGCTCATCGCATTGCCCAGCAGCACGTTCTCGCTGACGGCGGCCTGCAGGAAGCCTTCGGGGGCGATGATCCGCAGCCCGTCGCGGATTTCCTCGGGCGTGGCGACGCCGAGGATGCCGCCGTAATGATCGACGTGGCTGTGGGTATAGATCACCGCCGTCACCGGCTTGTCGCCCAGATGCTGGCGCGCCAGGCGCAGCGCGGCGGCGGCCGGTTCGGCCGAGGTCAGCGGATCGATCACGATCAGTCCATCGCGCCCTTCGACAAAGGTCACGTTGGAAATGTCGAAGCCGCGGACCTGGTAAATCCCGTCGCAGACCTTGAAGAGGCCGTGGATCCAGTTGAGCTTGGCCTGGCGCCACAGGCTGGGATGGACCGTGTCGGGCCGCTCGCCTTCCAGGAAGGCGAAGGGTGCCTGGCTCCAGGCCTTGCCGACATCGGCATCGGGCAGGGTGGCGATGAAGCCCTGGCTGGCGAGGGCGAAATCGTGGCGATCATCGGCGGGCAGGGTGCCGGCAGCAGCTGCCTGCGCCGCGCTCGTTGCCGGGCTGGCTGGTTTGCGTCGGTCCTGGCCTTGCGTGCTCATCGCCAACCCCCGTCCTCGCCCGCCTGCGGCCCGCTTTCTGCCGAGGGGCCCGGCGCGGCCAGCCTAGCGCGGGCCGCTGCCTGCTTCAACCGTTATGTTTCCATCCGGTATCAAATCTCCGGACGCTACGCCTTCTGCCGTTTTCGGCGCATCGAGCTGATATGCCTCGCGCGAGCTCAGGTGATACTGGCGGGCAATCTGCCCCCACCAGCGCATCCGCGCCTCGTCATCCACGCCGTCGCGATTCTCGATCGCGGCGATCAGCGCATCCAGGAACGGGCCGGTCCACAGCCGGGCGGCATATTGGGCGCGCTCCCAGGCGCCCGGCGGCGCGCCGGGGGCGGGGACGAACAGCCGCTCCAGCGCATACTGGGTCACCGTGTCACTGACGATCCGCGCCCATTGGCCCTGATCCAGCCCGGCGCGGACATAGGCCAGCACCAGCAGATAGGGCTCGGGCCGCTGGCGGGCGATATTGGCCAGCACGATCACGCGGTTGCCATAGGTCTTGCCGCGCTGGGCATAGGCCGCGTGGAAGGTGGTCAGCACTTCATCGACAATCGCGTCAAGCAGCGCCTGCTTGGAGCGAAAAATACGGTAGAACAGCACTTTGGGCACACCGGCGCGGTCAGCGATGTCCTGCATGGTGGTCGAGCCGATGCCCTTTTCGAGAAGGACGCTGGCGGCGATGCGGATGTATTCCCCGCGCCGGGCGGCGACATCGACGCGCGGCTTGGAGCCAGGGCCGCCTCGGCGCGCCGGTTCAGTCTTGGCAGGCGGTCGTTTGGTCTTTGCCAGCAAGCCAGGCCTCCATCACTTCGGGCATCACTTCAGGCGACACTCAGGACAACAAGCGCGCAGGGATTCGCAAAAAGTGGAAGCGCATAGCCGCATTTCAGCATCCCGCCCCCGCTGTCAACCGCCCCCTCGTTGCGCGACCTGCCCCGGAAAACCGCGTCAAACCCGGGTTTGCCGGGCCAAAGCTGGCCCCGCCTGCCGTCAGTTCAAGAGTGGCCAGCGCGTCGCTTGACACCCCTGCGTAACAGGCATAGCTTGTTACCAAAGAGAAACATTCAAGTCGAGGAGGTTTTGCAGGCCCGGACCGGGCAAACTCGGACGGGCGGCATCAGTCGCAAAGCGTCAACAACGGGAGGGAATGATGAAGCGATTTCTTGCGAGTGCTTCGACGGTCGTGGTGGCGGCCATCCTGACAAGCGGCGTCGCCATGGCCCAGGAGGCCGAGACCAGATCCGACGGTCTCGCCGAGATCGTGGTGACCGCCCAGAAGCGCGCGGAAAACGTCCAGGACGTTCCGATCTCGATCACCGCCTTTTCGGGCGAGACGCTGGCGGCAGCCGGGATCGAGGATGTCCGCGACCTGCGCCGGATCACTCCCAACCTGAACTTCACCACGGCGGCGCAGACCGCCAATACCCGCATCCAGATCCGCGGCGTGGGCACCAGCGGCAACTCGGCGATCGAACCCAGCGTCGCCTCGTTCGTCGACGGGGTCTATATCCCCCGCATCGGTTCGCTGCTGGCGGGCCTCAACGACATTTCCTCGGTCGAAGTCCTGCGCGGGCCGCAGGGCACCCTGTTCGGCCGCAATGCCTCGATGGGCGCGGTCGTGCTGAACACCACCGAGCCCAAGGACGAATTCGAAGGCCGGATGCAGGGCTCCTATGGCAGCTACAACCGGGTCCGCCTGTCCGGCATCGTCAACATTCCGGTGTCCGATACGGCCGCCTTCCGCTTCTCCTCGGTCTATTACCGGGCCGACGGGGTTGGGCGGAACGAGCTCGACGGCAGCCGCATGGGCAAGGAGAACGGCTTCTCGATCCGCGGCGCCTTCCGCTGGGAACCCAACGAGCGGGTCAAATGGGTGCTGCGCGGCGATTTCGTCGACCTAGGCGGTGACGGCAACAATGTGCTGACCGTCGTGTCCAAGACCGTCACCCCCACCATCGCCGCCAACTGGCTGGCCCGCACCGATCCGGACGGGGCCGGTCCGCTGACCGGTTCGCTGCCGATCCTCGACGATACCTATAACTGGCGGGTCCGTCAGGACACCGGCGGGACGCTGGACGACAAGAACTGGGGCGTGGTCAGCGATCTCAACGTCGACCTGGGCGGTGATTTCGCGATGCGGATCATCAGCAGTTATCGCGACTGGCACAACTTCCAGTACCAGGAAAACACCGTCGCTATTCCGGGATCGCCCTATGGCCGACCCGGCGGGTTCGACAGCCAGTCGCACAGCGAGGAATTCCAGTTCATCTCGCCCGACGACATGCTGAACGGCCACCTCAAGTTCGTGGCCGGGATCTATTACTTCGAGGAAGATTACTGGATCAACGAAGGGCTGGACCTCAAGCCGCCCTATTGCAACGTGCTGATCCGCAACGCCCAGCCGACCCGCCTGGCGACCTGCCTCGCCCAGCAGCAGGTGCCGGGCACCCGGTTCAACTTCTTCCAGAACACCAAGTCGCTGGCCGGATACGGCGAAGCGACCCTAATGCTGGGTGACAAGTTCTCGATCACCGGCGGGATCCGGGCGACCAAGGACGAGAAGGTCGGCGACCTGAACTCGATCGTTTACAACACCACGATCACCCGCGCGAACGAGACCACCGCGCTGCGGCTCGATGCCTCGGCCACGACCTATCGCCTCAACGCCACCTACAAGCCGACCGAGGACATCATGGTCTTCGCCAGCTATGCCACGGGCTTCAAGTCGGGCGGGTTCGACTCCTCGCCGCCGACCACGGCGGCGGTCGGATCGGCCAACCGCACCTTCCTGCCCGAGCGGACCAAGAACTGGGAGCTTGGCGTCAAGTCGAGCCTGTTCGACCGCAAGCTGATCTTCAACGCCACGCTGTACCGCACCCGGATCGACGACCTGCAGTTCCGCACCTTTGACGGGCTGACCTTCCGCACCCGCAACAACGGCAAGGTCCAGCAGCAGGGCGTGGAAGTCGACATCGTCGCGCGGCCGGTCCCCGAGCTGACCCTGACGCTCGGCACGGCTTACCTCGATTCGAAGTATCTCGATTTCCGCGGTGCTCCCAACCTGCCCGCCTTTGGCGGTACGCAGGACCTGACTGGCACCCGCCTGCCCTTCTCGCCCAAGTGGCAGGGCGCGGCCTCGGCGGCTTACGAGGGGCGTCTCAATCAGGACCTGAAGTGGTCGCTTCGGGCCGATCTCAGCTTTGCCTCGGCATCCAATGTCGGCGCGCAGGGGGACAACAACCCCGACGCGATCCAGCCCGGCTATGCCTTGCTGGGGGCCCGGTTCGGGATCGGGGCCGAGGACGGCAACTGGGAAGTTGCCGTGGCCGGCCAGAACCTGACCAACAAGGCCTACTGCCTCAACATGGCGCCGCAGGTGCAGGATCAGCAGTTCCTGCTGCGCAATACGGTGACGGGCGGCACGGTGCTGCGCTGCACGCTCAACGAGCCGCGCCAGGTGAACATCGAGTTCACCAAGAAGTTCTGATCCGGGGAGCAATCCCCATGCCTGACCCGGCTTGCGCGGCGGCACAGCACCGCCCCGCAAGCCGGGCACCCCAAACAATGGACGCGCACGGGCCATGGACCTGAAAGACAAGGTTGCAGTCATCACCGGCGGTGCCAGCGGGATCGGCAAGGCGCTGGCCCGGCGGTTTCACCAGGCCGGCGCACGCGGGATCGTGATTGCCGATCTCGACCACGCCGGGGCCGAAGCCGTCGCGGCCGAAGTTGGCGGGATCGCCGTCCCGACCGATGTCAGCCGTGAAAGCGACCTGGCCGCCCTGGCCGAACAGGCCATTGGCAGGTTCGGGCGGATTGACCTGATGTGCTCGAACGCCGGGATCTCGATGCGCGATCCCGATCCGGATTTCGTTACCTCCGCATCCAACGCGCTGTGGCAACGCGGCTGGGAAATCAACGTGATGGCTCATGTCTATGCCGCCCGCGCGGTGTTGCCAGGGATGATCGCGCAGGGCGGGGGCTATTTCCTGCACACCGTTTCGGCGGCCGGGCTGCTGAGCCAGCCGGGCAGCCCCGGCTATGCCACGACCAAGCATGCAGCAATCGGCTTTGCCGAAGCGTTGGCGATCACCCACCGCCACCAGAACATTCGGGTGACCGTGCTCTGCCCGCAGGCGGTCGATACCCCGCTGCTCAAGGGCGCGACCGGCACCCAGAGCCTCGATGGCATCATCTCGCCCGAGGAGGTGGCCGAATCCGCGCTCGAGGCGATTGGCCAAGAGACCTTCCTGGCGCTGCCGCACCCCCAGGTGCTGACCTACATGCGCCGCAAGACCGACGATTACGACCGGTGGATCGCCGGCATGGCCCGGCTGCGCGACAAGGCTGCCGCTTCGAGACAGGGAGACTGACATGGCCGACACCTCCGCAACGCAAACCCCCGGTGCCAACATGGCCGGTGAGAGCGCGGAGGACCCCGAGAACGGCTATCGCACGCCGGGCTACCGCCGCTACGTGCTCAATGTCCTGCTGCTGATCTTCATCCTCAACTTCATGGACCGGACGCTGCTGGCCGTGGTGGCCCCGCAGATGAAGCCGGAACTGGGCATTTCCGACACGCAGTTCGGCCTGCTGACCGGTTTCGGCTTTGCCCTGTTCTTCACCGTGGTCGGCATTCCGCTGGCCCAGTTCGCCGAAACCCGCAACCGCGTGCAGATCATGGCGGTCTGCATCGCCGGCTGGTCGCTGATGACCGCGGCCTGCGGGCTCAGCACCGAGATCACCATCGGTTCAATCACCATCGGGGTGTTCTGGGTCCTGCTGGTCTTCCGCATGGGCGTGGGCGTGGGCGAAGCGGGCTGCGTGCCGCAGGCCAATTCGCTGATCTCCGATTACTTCCCACCCAAGGCCCGACCCGCTGCGCTGGGCTATTTCGGCATGGGCGTGACGCTGGGCACGATGTTCGCCAATGTCATCGGTGGCCCGATCACCGATGCCTTTGGCTGGCGCTGGGCCTTCATCATCCTCGGACTGCCCGGCATCGCCGTGGCCCTGCTGCTCAAACGGACCGTTGAAGAGCCGCCGCGCGGCTATTCCGATCCCAAGGGCACCACCCGGCGGGAGAAGGTTCGCTTCTCCGACGGCCTGCGCGAGATCATGAGCAAGCGCTCGTTCTGGAGCATGACCGCGGCTGCCACCATCGCCGCCTTCTGCGGCTATGCTGTCTCTTCGTTCCAGTCGCTGTTCGTCAACCGCACCTTCGGCCTGACCGCCGGCGAGGCGGCGCTCTACATCAACGTGCCGGTGGCGATCGCCTCGTCGCTGGGCGCGGCGGGCACGGGCTGGCTGGCGACGCGCCTCGCCTCGCGCAGCATCACGGCGATCGCCTGGCTGCCGGGGATCGGGATGATCGTCTGCGTCCCGTTCTATATCTGGGCCTTTTCGACGAATAACCTGTGGTACGCACTGGCCGGCCTGTGCCTGGGCGGGCTGTCGAAATACGGCTACCTCGCGGCGCAATACTCGATCGGCCAGGGCGTGGTTTCCAGCCAGACCCGCGCGCTGGCGACAGCCGTGATGCTGTTCGTGATCAACCTCGTGGGTTATGGTTTCGGCCCGCTGTTCATCGGCGTGCTCAGCGATTTCCTGTTCACTTCGCAGGTCGCCGCGCTCGGCGCGCCGGAATTGACCCGCCAGGCCTGCGAAGGGGCTGGCCTGGCCGCCCTGCCCCAGCATCTGCGCACGGTCTGCGGGATCGCCCATCCGGAGAGCCTGCAGGATTCGTTGCTGATCACTTCGTGCATCTATGCCTTCGGCGGGCTGCTGTTCCTGCTGACTGCCCGCTGGCTCGATCGTGACCTTGTCGCCCGGTGAAGGGAGCCTTGCCGATGCGCCGCCTGCTCAAATCGTCGCTGCTGGCCATGACGGTGGCAGCAACCGCGCTGCCCGCTGGAGCTGCCGCCAAGCCCAGGGATGCCCGTCCCAACGTGATCGTGATCATCGCCGATGACCTGGGCTATGGCGATACCGGCGCCTATGGCAGCCCGATCGTGCGCACGCCCAACATCGATGCCCTGGCGCGCGATGGGGTCCGCTTTACCCAGGCCTATGCCACCCACCCGGTCTGTTCCCCCTCGCGCGCGGCGCTGATGGCCGGGCGGGCCCAGACCCGCTTCGGCTATGAATTCAATCCTGCCGGGCGCGACCGGCTGAGGGGTGTTTCGCGAGCCGAACGGCTGCTGCCGCAGCTGATGCGCGACAAGGGCTATCAGACCGCGATCATCGGCAAGTGGCACCTTGGTCAGCCGACCGGCTATCATCCGCTCGACCGCGGGTTCGACAGCTTCTTCGGACTGCTGGGCGGGGCCACCTCGTTCATGACCCGCTATGGCCCCGGCGATGGCAGCTACATGCCCCCCGGCGCGGGCCTGTCATTCGGGCAGGCCGAAGGCATCACGGTCGATCCCGATGCCAGCGAGGAACAGGTCATGGCGCAATTGCGCCGCGGCTCGCCGATCCTGCGCGACCGGCAGGAAGTGGAGGTCAGCGACTATCTGACCGATGCCTTCACCACGGCGGCGGTGGACCTGATCGGGCAGAAACGGGATCGGCCGCTGTTCCTCTACCTGGCCCATCCGGCCCCGCACACGCCCTTGCAGGCGACGCGCAAGTACCTCGATCGCTATGCCCACTTCACCGATCCCGGCAAGCGGGTCTATGCGGCGATGGTGTCCGCGCTGGACGATTCGATCGGCGCGATCCGGGCCAAGCTGGTGGAAACCGGGCAGGCCGACAACACGCTGATCATCTTCACCTCTGACAATGGCTGCGCCCGCTATGTGCTGGGGGCCTGTACGAACGCGCCGCTCAGTGGGTTCAAGCGCGATCACCTGGAAGGCGGGATCCGCATTCCCTTCATCGCGGTCTGGCCGGGGCGGATCCCGAAGGGTGTCGTCAGCGACCAGGTGGTCTCGAACCTCGACATCATGCCGACGGCGGTAACCGGGGCACGGGGCCGGGTGCCGGCCACGGCCGAAGGGCTGGACCTGGTGCGGCTGATGGGCCGGGCGGCGCGCCAGCCGGTGCCGCGCACGCTTTACTGGCGCTCTGGCCCCAACTTCGCGATCCGCGATGGCAACTGGAAGCTGTGGATTGCCAACCGGCGCGATCCCTCCGCCCCGATCATGACCGAAACCGCACTGGTTCCCGATGGCACCCAGGCGACCGTTTCGGCGCTGGGGCAGCACGTCATGCTCTATGACCTGGCCACCGATCCGGGCGAGAAACGCAATGTTGCGGCGGCCCATCCGGACGTGGTCGCGCGGCTGCGGGCGCGGTTGGTGCGCTGGGATCGCGGCAATGTCGCACCGCAATGGACCAGCATGCGCCAGACCACGATGCGTTACGACAACCAGGACCTGATGGTGTACCCATGATCCGCTCAGCCCGCCTGCTCGCTGCCGGTTTGCTCGCCGCCAGTGCCGTGACCCCGGTGGCAGCAAGCGCCCGTCCGGCCGGGACTCCGCCCAATATCATCGTCATCCTCGCCGATGACCTGGGTTATGGCGATCTGGGCGTGCAGGGCGGCAAGGATGTCCGCACCCCCCGGATCGACCGGCTGGCCCGGCAGGGCGTGCGGATGACGCAGTTCTATTCCAGCGGTCCGGTCTGCGGCCCCAGCCGCGCGGCGCTGATGACCGGGCGCCAGCAGAACCGCTTCGGGTTCGAGAACAACCTGGGCCCCGAACAGCGCACCGATCCCACCGCCGGGCTGCCGCGCGACCTGCCGACCATTGCCGAGCGGCTGCGCGAACGCGGCTATGCCACCGGCATGATCGGCAAGTGGCATGTCGGCTTTACCGCGCCCAATACCCCGGTCGCGCGCGGGTTCGATACCTTCTATGGCTTCCTCGACGGGGCGATCGGCTACATTCCGACCAACACTCCGGCGGACCGCTTCATGCTGCGCGGCACCCAGACCGTGCCGCATCCCGCCCACACCACCGATGCCTTCGCCGACGAGGCGGTGGGTTTCGTGCGGCAGAACCGTGACAAGCCGTTCTTCCTTTATGTGCCGTTCAATGCGGTTCACGCCCCGCTGCAATCGATCGCGCCCTATCTCGACCAGTTCAGGCATGTCAGCGATCCGAAGCGGCGCACTTACCTGGCAATGCTCAGCGCCTTTGACAGCGCGGTCGGGCGGATCGTCGATGCGGTCGACCAGGCCGGGCTGGGGCGCGAGACGCTGATCGTCTTCACCAGCGACAATGGCGGGCCGACCTGGCAGACCACTGCGTCGAACGGGCCGCTCAACGGGGTCAAGGCGCTGTTGCTGGAAGGCGGGATCCGGGTGCCGACGATCCTGCGCTGGACCGGGCAATTGCCCGCCGGGCAGGTCTCGCGCCGGGTCGGCGTGGGGCATGACATTCCCTGTATGGCGATGGCGGTGGCGGGGGTGCCGGTCGATCCGACGCTCGACTGCGTCAACCTGCTGCCTGACCTGAAAGCGCGCCGTACCGGGTTCTCCGACCGGGCGCTCTACTGGCGCAGCAATATCCAGGGCGCGGCGCGGCAGGGGCAGTGGAAGTGGCTGCGGGTGGCGAACCAGAGCTACCTGTTCAACCTGGCGACCGATCCGGGCGAACGGCGCAACCTGGCCGGGCGCCATCCGCAGGTGGCGCAGCGGCTGCAGCAGCAATGGGAGGCCTGGAACGCGACGCTGCCCGCCCCGCGCTGGGCGCCGCTCAACCGCTCGGCCGGATCGGCTGAAGCGCTGCGCGACCTGGTCGACAATTATGTCCATGGCCGGCCGGTCAACCCCCGCCCGCTGCTCTATGGCGGCGGGCCGGAGTAGCCGGTGCGGCGTTCACGGACCTTTGGGTGGTCCGTCCTCCCCGGCCTGGAGGTTGGGGTACTGCTGAGTGCTATCGGTGTACCGTCTGAGTATGCGTCCAGTGATCGCGCCGACCCAGGTATGGGCCGTGTTGAGGTTCCAAAGTTCCTTCGGATCGTTCTCCAGATCGAACACCCAGGGATAGGTCAGGGTGTTGGTGTAACCGGTCACAACGGCCTGGCCGGGCGCCGCCACGGCATTGCGGGCGGGTTCATTGATCCGGAAATGTGTCTTGAAATTCCGCCACTTGATCGCGTGCAGATCGCCATTGTGGAAGAACATCAAGAAGTCCCGCGCCGATTTCTCGCTCTTGCCGAACAGGAAGTCGGTCTGGTCGATCGAATCGATCGCGCGGTCCTGCGGCACCTTGTCCGCCGCCCCCGCCAGCTGCGCGAAAGTGCGGTAGAAATCGAGCATGGCGACAATCTCGTTCGAGACCCGCCCCGGCTGGGTCCGGCCCGGCCAGCGCACGATCATCGGCACCCGGATTCCGCCCTCCAGCGAGCTGGGGAACTCGCCCCGGAACGGCCCGCTGTCGGACTGCGCGCCATAGTCGGTGCCGGGCCCCAGCATGGTTTCCGGGCCATTGTCGCTGGTGAAGATGACGATCGTATTGTCCTCGATCCCCGCCTCGCGCACGGCATCGATAATAGCCCCGGCATTGCCGTCGATCTCGGCCAGGATGTTCTGGTACTGCGATCGCCCCGGCTTCACATATCTCGGCGAGCCCACGGTCGGCGTGTGCGGATGGGTGAAGGGAATGTAGAGGAAAAACGGCTGATTGCTGCGGGCATTGGCCTTGATATAGGCGACCCCGCGCTCGGTGATCTCCTCGTCCAGCATCCGCCGTGTTTCAAGCGTATAGGCCTTGACCCGGCGCGGCGGCGCGCCCTTGCTCGCCTCCCAGATTCCGGTGTCGCGGGCCAGTGCGGGATCGTAACCCGGCTGGATCGTCCAGGCCGCCTCGTTGCTGCTGCGCGGGATGCCGTACCACACGTCGAAGCCCTGATTGGTCGGCATCCGGCCGGGTTCGGAGCCGAGGTGCCACTTGCCGAAGATAGCGGTCCGATATCCGCTGTCGGACAGCAGTTCGGCGATGGTGTATTCCCAGTTGGCGAGGCCATCGCGCGCGCCCCGGTTGTTGACGAAGCTGGTGCCGCTGCGCACCGGCATCCGCCCGGTCATCAGCGCCGAGCGGGTCGGGGTGCATTCCGGCTCGACGTTGAAATTGGTCAGCCGCAGTCCCTGCTGGGCCAGCCGGTCGAGGTTCGGCGTCGGCACCCCGCGCAGTACCCCGCCGCCATAGCTGCCCAGGTCCCCGTAACCGAAGTTGTCGACCATCATGAAGACGATGTTCGGTCGCTGGGCGGGCTTGGGCTGGTTGGCGGCAGCAGGTCCGGCCAGGGCCATGGCCACGGTCGATGCCAGGGCCAGCCATTTGCCCGCCAGGACTGGCTTCCTGGCCGCCGCTTGCCCCCTTCTCGCCCGCAATTTCGCCATCGCTGCTTTCCTCCCCTGTCGCTGCGCACCCCACGCCAGGGTCATGATTGGCAGGTTATCTCTCGGGGCCGACGCGGGCTTGATTTGACGCGACAGATGGTTGCGGCGGGCAGGTCATGACCGACTGCTTCCCCCTGCCGCGCGACACTGCGCGCCATGACCTGATCGCGACCGTACGGGTCTTGCTCGAGATGCTGATGCCGATGGGCGAGGCTAGCCTCGGTAGTGTGGCCCGCGCTCTGGGGATGCACCCGCGCACGCTCCAGCGCCGCCTGCATGCCCATGGCCTCAGCCTCTCCGACCTGCTCGACCAGCAACGCCGCGACCTCGCCGAACGCATCGTGCTGGAGCGGCGCATGTCGCTGACCGAGCTGGCGCTGACGCTCGGTTACTCCGAACAATCGGCCTTCAACCACGCCTTCGAACGCTGGTTTGGCGAAGCCCCGCGGCGCTGGGCCGCCCGCCATGGCGAGGGGCAGGGGCCGCCGCGGGTCATCCCGGCGTCGCGGATCGCAAGGGAAGGGGGGATCGATGTCTACCGATAGCAGGCTGCCCGGCATTGACGGGGCCAGCAACATCTCCGGCCCGCCGATCGACGGTCCGATCGGCCAGGCGCTATGGGCGCGCGCCGATGCCGTGCTGCCCGGCCGCGCCATGTTCATGACCCGCAGCGCGCGCTACGCCGGGCCCGGCGTGCAGCCCGGCTTCATCGACGAGGCGCAAGGGTGCCGCGTGCGCGATGCCGACGGGCGCTGGTACCTCGATCTCAACTGCGGCAATGGCCCCAACCTGCTCGGCTATCGCCATCCGGAGGTCGAGGCGGCGGCGCGCCGGCAGGCTGAACAGGGCGATCTGATGCCCTATTTCCCCTCGGCCATGGTCGATTTCTGCGAGCGCCTGCTGCGCTGGGGTCCGGGGTTCGACTGGGCCCTGCCAGTCAAGGCCGGATCGGACGCCACGGCGCTGGCCATGCGGATTGTCCGCGCCGCCCGCAATCGCGACAAGCTGGTGCTGTTCCGGCAGGCCTACCACGGCAACAATGCCGAGCAGTCGCTGCGGCATGAACGCCATCCGGCTGCCGCGCTCGACAATCTCTACCGGCTGGACTGGAACGATCCGGCCGGTCTCGATGCCTTCCCGGCCGAAGCCGCCGACCAGGTGGCAGCGATCATGCTCAATCCGATCGACCAGCCGTCAGGTGTTCCCGCCAGCGAGGCGAGCGCCGATTTCGTCGCAGCAGTGCACCGGTTCCGCGCGCGGACCGGGACGCTAGTGATCCTTGATGACGTGCGCTCGGGCTTTCGCTTGCACCCGCAGGGATCGCACCGGGCGATGGGGCTCGATCCCGACCTGCTGTGCCTGGGCAAGGCGCTCGGCAATGGCCATGCTGTCGGCGCGCTGCTGGGCAAGGAGCCGTTGCGCGCAGCGGCCTCGTCGATCCTTTACACCTCGACCTATATCTACAGCGCGGTCTGCTTCCGGGCGGCAATCGCGACGCTCGATGTCTATGAACGCGACGATGCCTTCGCGGTGATCCAGCGCGCGGCGGAGCGGTTGCGGGCCGGGGTGCTGGCGGCGGCGGGCCGACATGGGCTGGACCTGCGCTTTACCGGCCCGGCCACCCATCCCAACGTGCTGTTTGTCGAGGATCCCGGCTGCGCGCGGGGCGAGCGTTTTGCCTATGAGGCGGCCCGGCGCGGCCTGCTGTTCCACCCTCGCCTCGCCTGGTTCGTCAGCGCCGCGCATGACGATGCCGCGATCGACGAGGCCATTGCCATTGCCGATGCCGCCCTCGCGGCCAGTGCCTGATTTTTGACGAGGACCGCCATGTCATCAGCCCCCTTCCTCCCCGTTCCCGCCAAGCCACCCTACCCGACCCGCGAGGCGGCCGAGGAGGCCTATTCCCGCCATGTCTCGGCGGGGCACGTCTCGATCCTCAATTCGGTGCTCGGCTTTCACAACATCCACTATGGCAAGCGTGAGAACGGGCGGGTGCAGGATGTCTATTCCGGGCGCTGGTACTTCGATTGCCACCGCGGCGGATCGACCTTCAACCTCGGCCACCTCCACCCCGAACTGGTGCGGGTGGCCAAGGAGGCGCTGGACCATGTCGATGCCGGCAGCTTCAGCCAGGTCTCCGGCTATCGCGCCATGCTGGCCAGCAAGCTGGCTGAATCGACCGGCGGGGCGCTGACCGGTTCGATCTTCGGCTGCAATGGCGGCGATGCGATCGAGATCGCGGCCCATGCCGCGCGCTATTTCACCGGCCGGCACCGCTTCGTCGCGATCGAGACCGGCTCGTTCCACGGCCACAACGAATTCGGCCTGACGGTCAGCGCGATCAGCGGGGCCGAGCGCAAGCATTACGGCATCGCCGAAAACGGCACCATCTTCGTGCCCTTCAATGACCTGCCCGCCATGCGCGCGGCCCTGGCGCAGGAGGATGTGGCCGGGGTGATCATCGAGCCGACCCCGGCCCAGTCCGGGTTCCCCACCGCCGATCCCGACTATCTCAAAGGCGTGAAGGCCGCCTGCGAGGCAACCGGGACGCTGTTCATCCTCGATGAGGTCCAGACCGGGATGGGTAGCTGCGGCACCATGTGGAGCTATGAGAGCGACGGCTACACGCCGGACATCATCGCCTCGGGCAAGGGCCTTGGCGGCGGCATGTTCGCGATTTCGGCGGCGACCATGCGCGAGGATGTCTGGCGCAAGTTCACCGGGCGCGATTTCGCACCCCACGGTTCGACCTATGGCGGATCGGAACATGCCTGCATTGTTGCCACCCGCGCGCTGGAACTGACGCTTGATCCGGCCTTCCTCGCCCATGTGCGCAGGCTGGCGGCCTTGTTCGCCGATGGCTTTGCCGATGCGCCCTATCCGGTCAGCCAGCGCGGGCTGTGCCTGGGACTATGGACGGGCGACAGCCGCGGCGCCTCGGCCGCCTTGAGTGCAGCCGGGGTGCTGACCATCCCTTCGGGCGTAGCCCCGGTCCTGCCATTCCGCCCGGTGCTGACGATCTCGACCGACGAAGCGGCCGAGATCATCACGATTGTCCGCCGCACGCTGGGGTAGCGGCTGGCCGCGCCGGGCAAGGCTGGGGCTTTGACAGGCTTGCCGGTGCCATGCGACACTTCCCGCATGACCCCGCAAGAGCTTTACCGCGCCAGGCTGACCAGCGCCGATCAGGCGGTGGGGGCGATCACGGCGGGGATGAGTGTGGCCATGGGCATGGCCGTGGCTGAACCCCCGGCCCTGCTCGAGGCGCTGGGCCGCCGGATCGAGCGCGACGGGATCGGCGATCTCAAGCTGTGGTATTTCCATTCGCTCGAAGCGGCGGGCAAGACCGTGCTGCGGCGCGAACTGCTCGATCGGGTGCGCCCGCATTGCATGTTCCTCAGCCAGGTCGAACGGGCGCTGATCCGGCAGGACCCCTCCGGCACCGCATACGGCCCGGTCGAATTCGTGCCGGTGGCCTTCAGCGGATCACCGCAATTGCTGGCCGAGCACGCCGACCTGGATGTCTGCATCACCACGGTTTCACCGATGGATCGCCACGGCTGGTTCACCTTTGGCACCAGCAACGATTACACCTCGACCGCTGCCCGCAGCGCGCGGCGCCTGCTCGTCGAGGTCAACCCGGCCATGCCGCGCGTGTTCGGGGATTCGCTGCTCCACGTTTCCGAAGTCGATGCCATTGTCGAGCATCACGCCCCGCTGCCCGAGGTCGCCACCGGCCAGCCGAGCCCGGAAGAACAGGCGATCGCCGCGATCATCGCCGGGATGATCGAGGATCGCGCCTGCTTGCAGATGGGCATCGGCACGCTGCCCGCGGCGGTGTGCAGCCTGCTCGCGGATCGCCGCGACCTGGGCATCCATACCGAGCTGATGACCCCGGCGCTGGCCCGGCTGGTGGAATGCGGCGCGGTCACCAACCAGGCCAAGACCACTTACCGCGGGCGCAGCGTGTTCACCTTCGCGATGGGCGATGCGGCCTTCTACGATTTCCTCGACGACAATCCCGCGTTTCATTCGCTGCCGGTCGATCTCGTCAACGATCCCCGGCACATTTCGAAGAACGACAATGTGATCTCGGTCAACGGCACGCTCCAGATCGACCTGGGCGGAGCCTGCAATTCCGAACACCTGCTGGGCCGGCAGTACAGCGGTTCGGGGGGCCAGCTGGATTTCGTGCGGGGCGCGACCGCCTCGCGCGGTGGGAAATCGATCATCGCCTGCCAGTCGACCGCGATGGGCGGCAAGGTATCGCGGATCGTCCCGGTGCTCGATGGCCCGGTGACCACGCCGCGCAACGATACCCATATCGTGGTCACCGAATATGGCTGGGCCGATCTGCGCGGCAAGTCGCTGCACCAGCGGGCCGAGGCCCTGATCGCGCTGGCCCATCCGCGCTTTCGCGACGAACTGGCGAACGGACTGGGCTGAACCGGCTGCCGCGGTTCAGGCTTCGGCCAGGTCGCCGAGCACTTCGCGCAAGGGTGCAAGCCATTGCGCATAGGGCCGCCAGACTTCCATCCCGTCGCGGTTGAGCGGACGGCGGACCTGTTCGCTGCTGGGCGTGCGGACCACCCGGTCGAGCTTGTGGAACTCGCGCAGGCCCTCGTCCCAGTCGAGGCCGAGATAGGCCAGCGCCGGCCGCAGTTCAGCCTCCTGGTCCTCGACCAGCGACTGGTAGCTCACGTGATGGATCATGCCCGGCGCGACCCTGTCGAAATGCGCCATCAGCCGGACATAGTCGACATAGCACTGCCCGACATCGCGCAGCGCGAAGGAGGCGGCATGGGCCGAAGTGAACGACTGCGAGAAGTTCGAAAAGCAGCAGTCCATCGCCGGGCGGCGGATATCGATGAAGCGGGCCTGGGGCAGGATCCGCCGGATGAACAGCACGTTGCTCCAGTTCTGGGGCAGCTTGTCGACGAACCAGGGGCGATCCGTCTTGCGGTGGACCCGGGCGCGGGCGAGGTAATCCTGTCCGAGCAGCGCGGCCTGCTGGTCGGTCATCGCGGCGATTGCCTGGGGCACGGTGATCGGCCCCTTGCGGGTCACGATTTCCATGAAGGAGCGCATGATCGCGGGGATATAGGGCAGCTCGCCCACCGGCTCGATCGCGGGATGGGTGCCCAGCATCTGCTCCAGCAGGGTCGAACCCGAGCGGGGCAGGCAGATGATGAAGACCGGCTGGTCGTCTCCGTTGGGAACGGCGGGCAGGCTTTCCAGGAAGTCCGCACTGGCGACGCGTTCGGTTTCGGCCACTTCCCCGGTCAGTTCCGAGGCATCGTAACCGATGCTTTCGGCCCGCACTCGGTTGCCTTCGGCATAGTGGTGGAAGGCTTCCTCGTATTGCCCGCGATCATGCAGCGCACGGGCCAGGGCAAAGTGTAGCGGGGCGATATTGCGTTCATCGATGGCGATCGACAGGGCCGCGCGCATCGCCGCGATGTCCGCGTTGGTCAGGACCTTGCGCTTGATGCTGCCCAAGCCCCACCAGGCCTCGCCGAATTCCTCGTCGAGCGCGATCGCGCGGCGATAGGCCTCGATTGCCTCGTCGACCCGGCCCGCGGCACGCAGGCCATGGCCCAGGGCCAGCCAGGCACCCAGCGACTGTGGATTGTCGGCAACCAGTGCCTGCTTGATCGCCAGCGCCTCGTCATGGCGGCTCATCCGGTCGAGCAGATTGGCGTGCAGGCCGCGCAGTTCCTGGTCGCCGCGCTCGTTGATCAGGCGTGCCGTATAGGCTTCGGCCACCTGCAGCCGATCCTGCTGGCTATAGACCGAGGCCAGCGCCCGGTGCAGTTCGGTGCTGTCTTCCCCGCGCTGCAGGGCCCGGCGCAGGAAATGCTCGGCCTGCCCCAGGGCGCCGGTCTGCACCGCCAGCAGGCCCAGCTGGGCCAGCCCCCTGGGCTCGTCGGGATGCTCGCGCAGGTGGGCGATCAGCAGCTTGGCGGCCTGATCGTCGCGCCCCTGTTCGCGCAGCCGCATGGCTTCGGTCAGGCGGGGATAGATCGCCGTGGATACCGCTCCCGCCATCAGGCGTAGCCCAGCACGGCCCTGAGACCAGGGGCCTGGTAGTCGACCAGGGACCGATGACGGGCGCCCAGCTCGTCGGGAAACTCGATGCCCACCCCGGTCAGGTTTTCGCGCGCGGTGGCGCTCTGCTTGCGATCCGCCCCGACCCGCACCCGCTCGCGCCAGTCCTGCGGCATGGCAATCCCGCAGGCATCTAGCAGTTCGGCGAAGAACCGCTCGGCCTCGGTGCTGTCGAGATCGGCGACGGCGCCCGCCAGGTCCTCGAACTTCACGGCATGGCAGCGGGTGCCGAGCCAGGCGGCGGCGTTCAGTTCATAGATGTCGTTGAGCGAGGGCAGTTTGCCCGGCAGGCCAAAGATCATCATGGTCAGCAGCTCGTCGACCTCGATCTCGCCGCTGCGCAGATGATCGACATTGCCGAAGAACTGTTCCGACAGCAGGAACCGCGCGCGGGCGATCACCCAGTCGTAGGGATCGCGGTACAGCACCACGCGCCGGGTCCGCGCCGTTTCCACGACCGAGGCATCGGCCATGAACAGGTGCCCCCAGCTGAGCATCGGCCGCGCCGGATCGAAGGCGTGGCGATGCTGCGGCAGGTTTCCCCACTGGATGAAGTCGGCCATGTAATGCTGATCGGCCGGCACGAACATCCGCATGATATTGCGCAGCAGGTGGCTGCCGCTCTTGGGAACGGAATTGAGAAAGACCGGGTGCGGCAGGGGCACCTGCGCAAAGCGCGCGTTTTCGGCATCAAGGGTGTCGGCGCGGACCTGGATTATCGGCATGAAGGGTTACGGCTCCTGCGGCCTGATAGCAGAAGGGGCGACATGAAACCATGCCGCCCCCCTGTTGTTCTGTGCCGTGATGGCGGAGATCAGAACTTCGCGCTGACGTTCACGAAGACGCGACGCCCGGTGAAGCCATACTGCGAAGCGGCGATCACCGGCCCCAGCATCGAGATCTGGTTCCCGTTCAGCACCGAGACCGACGGCGGACGGGTATCGAACAGGTTGTTGATCCCCGCCGTGATCATGAAGCGGCCATCGGCGATTTCCTTGGTTGCCGAGATGTTGTGATAGAACACGGCCGGGGCGGTCAGATCCGGGCAATAGGTGCCATAGATCGGAACGTCGTCAGCCGCGGTAGCAGTGCCGTTGTTGTTGAACGACCGGATGCAGCGGCCGCCAAAGCGATCTTCGAAGTCGCTCTGGTCGGAGGTGCCGCCGATGACGTTCATGCCGTAGAAGACGCTGAACGTCGCCGAGGGCGCCCAGGTCAGGCGGAAATCGCCGACCCACTTGGGCGAGCCGGCTTCGCCATTGTCGGATTCGAGCGGCGAGGTGGGCAGCAGGCGCGAATTGTCCTTGAGCTGCCAGGTCATGTCGGCCGTCAGCGTCACGGTGCCAAGCGAACCGAGGTCCTGCTTCGCCCGGAAGGTTAGGTCGATGCCCTGGTTGTGCTGGCTCGAGACGTTGATGTACGAATCCCGGATCGTGTTGATCTGGAACGGAGCGGACACGTTCTGGCCGCGGGTGAAGAGGTTGCAGAGCGGCTCCGTCGCGAAGTTGGCCGAGTCATAGCACCCGAACAGGATCGTGCTGGCACCCAGCTGCGAAATTTCGCCCTTCACCTTGATATCGAAGAAATCGACCGCCAGGCTGAGATCGGTGTTCGGCAGGAACGCCAGCTTCGGCGTGAGGATTGTACCGACCACGAAGGCCTTCGAGGTTTCCGCATCGAGGATGCCAAGACCGCCGGACGAGATGACGGTGGCGCTGATCCCGCCGCCGGCATAGGTGCCCGGAATGCCATCTGCAGCGCAGTTGGTGGCGATTCGCTGCGAAATACGACCGGCAGTGAGCGCGCCAGCCCAGCCAACGCAGGGATCGATGCGGTTCTGCGTGGCGAAGCTGGTTTCGTCAGCCAGGAACTGCTCGAACAGGGCCGGAGCGCGATAGGACGTGCCATAGCTGCCACGGAACCGAAGCCAGTCGGTCATGGTCCAGTTCAGGCCCAGCTTGTAGGTCCAGTTGCCGTTATCCGAGTCCGAGACGCCGTCGGATTCGCGGGTTGCCTTCACGTTGGTGACACGGCCAGCCGCCGACAGGGTCACGTCCTCGAGGAACGGCTTGTCCTTGAAGAGCGGGATGTTGAGTTCGGCAAAGGCTTCGCTCGTCAGGCTCTTGCCAGCAGTGATGCCGCTGGCCGAAGCACCCCAGGCGTTGGCCGCCAGGGTGATTTCGCCCGGCTTGTCGTTGATCTTGTCCTCGCGGATCGAGGCGCCGAAGGCGAGCTCGAGCGCGCCGGCGGGCATCTGGAACAGTTCGCCCGAAACAGTCGCTTCACCGGTCAGCTGGGTGTAGATCGTCTTGCCTTCTTCCCAGTCGGTCAGGAAGGCGGCCTGGGCGGCGGTCAACTGACCGGCCAGGAAGTTGGGATCGGTCCAGGGCAGATCGATGCACTGCTTGCGCGAGATCGGCGTGATCGTGCCGGCGCAGGAGGCGAACTGGAAGTACCCGGTGTCGTAGGCATCCTGCAGGATCTGCTGGCTGCGATAACGGCCGACGTTGCGGCTGTACTGGGCGTAGACTTCATAGCGCCACTTGCTGTCGCCGCCGAAGTTGCCGCGCAGGCCCGCCACGCCGCGATAGTAATCTACCTTCTGGCTGTTGTCGCTCAGGTTGGTGATCCCGGTCGGGCTGATCAGGTTGATCCCGCCCCAGCCGCCGCCCCAGAAGTTGTAGGCATTGCCGGCCCCGGTGCCATAGAAGTCACCCGTGTAGCCGAAGTTCCAGAACTGGCGCCAGCCGTTCTGGTAGGTTTCGCGGCGGTTGAACAGGAATTCACCGAACAGCTCGGCTGAATCCGACAGTTCGAACGCGCCTTCGGCATAGACCGTGTAGAGATCGGTCTCGGGGACGATGGTCTGCTCGTCCACGAACGGGTGATAGGCGTTCTGCACTGCCATCGACTTGGCGTCATAACCGGTCGGGAACCAGCCCGCCGGTGCGAAGAAGTCGCCCGCGAAAGACGGAGCGCCATAGGCCGGGATGCCCAGCGTCTGACCCGGATACTGGAACTGCAGCAGGTTGCGGCCACCAAGCGCGGTAAACAGGCCGGTGTCCGGGCCGCCCGGCCCGTCCAGCCGCATGTTGCCGATCAGGTCATAGGTCCAGACGTGGCCCCAGCGCAGATCTTCGCAATGCGGCTTGCCGGTGCGCGGGTCGATCAGGTCGGAGCGGTTGCCCGCCTCGTCATAGATGTTGGCTGCCGGGCAGGCCAGGTAGCTGCGGTCGCCACGGGCCAGTTCCTTCGTCTTGGAATAGTCGCCCGCGATCATGAAGCGGCCACGGTCGAACGTCTTGCCCCAGGCGGCGCTGACGCGATACTGCTCACCGCCGGCATCGAACGGCAACGAGGTGTTGACGTCGAGCGTGATGCCATCGAGCTTCGACTTGGTGAAGATGTTGACCACGCCGGCGATCGCGTCCGAACCATAGACCGACGAGGCGCCGGTCTTGAGGATCTGGATGTCGTTGATGATCGACAGTGGCAGGACGTTGAGATCGAACGAGGATACGCCGCCACGGGTACCGGCCGGACCGGCACGGCGACCATTCAGCAGCACCAGGGTGCGATTGGCGCCAAGGCCGCGCAGGTCGACCGTCTGGGCGCCGGGGCCGCCGTTGGTCACGAAGTTCGACGAGAGCGCCGAGGTGATCTGGGTCGAACCATTGGCGATCGGTGAGCTTTGCAGGGTGTTGGCCAGGTCGAACCGGCCTTCCTTCTTGGCGATTTCCGGATCGACCACCGAAACCGGGTCAGGGCTGTTGAACGGCGTGACCGAACGGATGCGCGAACCCGTAACGACAATCCCGCCATCGTCGGTGGTCGCCTGCGGCTGCTCTTCCTGACCCGCGTCCTGGGTACTGGCATCCTGGGCTAAGGCCGGAGCAGCGAAGGTGAGAGCACCGGCGGCAACACTTGCAAGCAGGCCAAAGCGGCCCCGCAACTCGTAAGAACTAGACATGAATATCCCCCATCTGGATGAACGATATCATGCAGGCGGATGCACGTTGTGCAAGTCCGGGTGCCTAAATGCTGTGTCCCGGGCGTAATTTTGTTTCAATGGGTAGCAAAAATGCCACAGATTGGTCATTTGGGAGGTCGGCCCCGACCGGCTAGTTGGGACCGTGTCAGTAGAATCACGCAGGGCCGAATTCCGTTCGTGGCGAATCAGTTTGAAGCGGACCGCTCCGCGTCTGGTGCTGGTGCGCTGATGGCGGCACGCGCGCCGATCGCCTGGTAGAGGGCAATCTCGGCCAGCAGCTGTTCTTCCCAGGCCAGGATCTGGGCTTCTTCGGCCTCGCTCAGCAATTCGTCGGCGTCGATCAGCGTCCGCAGATCTTCCTCGCCCTCAAGATATTGCGCCTTGCCCAGCCGGGCGGTCAGGCTGGATTCGGCGGTGATCTGGGCGATGATCCGGCTGCGCTGGGCAATCAGGCTCCGGGCCTTGAGCAGGTCTTCAACCTCACCCAGGGCGGCCAGGATGGTGCGGCGATAGTCTTCCGCTGCCTCCAGCTGGTCGGCCCGGGCCACGGCCAGGTTGCGGCGCAGGCGTCCGAGATCGAAGATCGGGGCCAGCAGCGACGAGCCGAGCGACAGCGACTGGGTGGTCGGCTGGCCGCCCAGGGCCTCGACCATGCCGACAAACGACAGGCTGAGCCGGGGAAAGAAGGCCGCGCGGGCCGCCTGAGCATCACCATCGGTGGCCCGGATGCGGGCCTCGGCTGCGAGGATATCGGGCCGCAGGGCCAGCAATTGCCGCGGTGGCGGCGGCTGGAGGTCGGGCAGGGCCAGCTCGGCTGGCAGCGGATCGGCGGCCAGAAAGCCGGGAGCCGGGGCGCCGGTCAACTGGGCCAGCGCGGTGCGGGTCCGGTCGAGGCTCTGTTCCAGCTCCTTGCGGCGCTGGCGCAGTTCAAGCACCCGGATGGTCTGCAGGCCCAGTTCGACCCGCGTGGCCGCCCCGGCGGCGTGGCGCACCCGCACGACCCGTTCGAGTTCCTCCGAGCGGGCGATCACCTCGTCGTAGATCTGCAGGCGGCGATTGAGCGTGGCGCGCTGGACCCAGGCCCTGGCGACCTGCGCCACGATCGCCTGTTCGACCGCCGCGCGTTCCCACTCGGCGGCCCGGGCGCGGGCCAGGCCGGCGCGGTTCTCCGCCCGGATCCGACCGAACAGGTCCGGCTCCCAGGCAATATCCAGCTGCACCTGGCCGCTGCGGAAATCCAGTGTCTGGCCGGAACTGCGGCGGAACTCGCGGCCGATCCCGGCCTCGGCGCTGACTTCGGGCAGGCCCTGTTGCCGCAGGCTGATCAGCTCCGCTCGCACGCGCTCGACCCGCGCGGCGGCAATCCCGATCTCGGGATTATTGGCCAGGGCGGTGTCGATCAACTGGGTCAGGCGGGGATCGCCCAGCAGCTGGCCGAGGTGCGCGGGCGCCTGCTCCGCCGCCGCTCGCGCGGTCGGTTCGGTCCAGGCAAGATCCGGAATTTCATAGCGAATTGCGGGCGGCGCCGAACCGGCGCAGCCTGTCGCCAGGGCCATCAGGCAGATCGCCGGGGTTCGGGAAAGGCATAGCCGCATGCCAGCGCGGTAACCGAAGCTGGTAAAGATTGGCTTATCGCCCCGCGCCTTGCCCGCAAAGGGGTGCTGCAAACGGGGTTAACCAGATTTTCTCCTTTGGCAGCTAACCCGCCTGCACCTGCAGGGGATTTCAGCCGAGGACAATGGCGCAGCAGCTTTTCCGGAACGAAGTGATCGAGGCTGGGCGCACCCGCCTGAACGGTCGGGTCGTTGCGGCCACGCCGCCCGGTGCCTGGCTCTATACCGGCCTGGCGCTTGCAGCCTTCGCGATCGCGCTGCTGATCGCCATGCTGGGCAGTTTTTCGACGACGGCCGATGTCCGGGGGGTCGTGGCCTATGACCAGGGCGTGGCGCGGGTCTATCCGCGCACCACGGCGGAAGTTGCGCGGATCTTCGTTAAGACCGGGCAACAGGTCGCCGCCGGCGATCCGCTGGTCGAACTGGCGATTGCCCAGGGCCAGCAGGGCCTGGCCCCGCAACTCAAGGACCTGTCCCGCCAGGACGCCGAACTGGCCCGCCAGTCTGAACTGGCCGGGATCGAGACCGTGTCGCAGCTGGCCGCGCTGACCCAGCGTGCCGCCGGGATCGATGCGGCCATCGCCTCGTTGCAGCGCCAGCTGGTCCTGGCCCGCGAACAGGTTGGGCTGGCCGAATCCGCCGCCCGCCGCGCCCAGGCCCTCGCCCGCGAGCAGGCCGCCACGCAGCGCCAGGTCGAGGATGCGCGGTCCGCCGTCCTGGCCCGACGGGCCGAGGCCGAGGCGATTGCCGAACAGATTGCCGCGCAGCGCTCGGCCCGCCAGGCGGTTGCGGCCGAACGGGCCCTGCTGACCACGGGCGGGGCGAAATCGGCCTCGCTGATTGAGGGGCAGCGCGCTGCCCTGGCTGCCGAGTTGAAGGCGCTGGAACGGTCCGACCGGATCGTGCTGGTGGCCCCGGTGGCCGGCACCGTGGGTGACCTCACCGGCGAACTGGGCCAGCAGGTCCGGCCCGATGCCGCCGTGGCGACGATCGTGCCCGCGGGCAGCAAGCTGGAAATCTGGCTGTTCGCGCCCAGCCGCGCGGTCGGCCATGCCCGCATCGGCCAGCAGGTGCGGCTGCAGTTCGATGCCTTTCCCCATCGCACCTATGGCACCGGCCTTGGTGTGGTCTCCGCTGTGGCCGGCGTGCCGACCGAACCCGCCGCGCTCGATCCCGGCCTGAAGATTGCCGAACCGGTGTTCAGGATCCGCACTTCCCTGCGGGCGATGGCCCCGCGCGTTACGGGCGGCCCGCAACTGCTGCGGCCGGGGATGACGGTCACCGGCAAGATCGTGGTTGAACGACGCAGCCTGTGGGCGGCCCTGTTCGGCTGGGGCGAGAAGGGTCCCGCATGAGCGACTTCGACTGGCCCTGGACGCGGCGGATGGCGCCGATCCTCCAGTCGGAGGCGGCCGAGTGCGGGCTGGCGTCGCTCGCCATGGTGGCCCGCCACTTCGGCCACCGGGTTGACCTGGCTGGCCTGCGTCGCCGCTTCCCCACCTCGCTCGATGGGCTGAACCTGCGCCAGCTGATGGCCGCCGCCTCGGCGCTTGACCTTGCGCCGCGCGCGGTCCGGCTCGAGGTCGAGGAGCTCGACCAGCTGGCCCTGCCCGCGATCCTGCACTGGGATCTGAACCATTTCGTGGTGCTGGAATCGGTCAGCGCGAGGTCGGTGGTCGTGCTCGATCCGGCCCGTGGTCGGGTCCGTATCGCGGCATCAGCGATCGGACGACACTTTACCGGGGTAGCGCTGGAGCTGACCCCCACCCCCGATTTCAAGCCGATCGAGGCCCGGGTCCAGACCCGTCTGACCGACCTGTGGAGTCAGCTGACCAATTTCCGCTCGGCCATCGCGCAGGTTCTGTTCCTGTCGCTGCTGGTCCAGTTGGCCTCGCTGGCCAGCCCGCTGTTCATGCAGATGGTGGTCGATGATGCGGTGAACCAGGGTGACAGCAGCCTGCTGACCGTGCTGCTGCTGGGCTTCGGGTTCATCTATCTGCTGCAATCGGTCACCCGTTTCCTGCGGACCTGGGTGACGATCTGCCTGGGGCAATCGCTGACTTTCCAGCTGGCGGGCAACCTGATGCGCCACCTGTTGCGCTTGCCGGCCACCTATTTCGAACGGCGCCACGTGGGCGATATCATGTCGCGGCTGGGGGCGGTGGGCCCGATCCAGTCGCTGCTGACGCACGGGCTGGTCGATACGGTGATCGACACCACGCTGGTGCTGGCCACGCTGGTGGTGATGTTCATGATCAGCGTGCCGCTGGCCCTGATCGGCATCGGCGCGACGCTGTTCTACCTGCTGGTCACCCAGCTGGTTCACCCCACCCTGCGCCGCCTGACCGAAGAGCAGATCGTGGCCCAGGCCCAGGAAGAAACCTATGTCATGGAAAGCCTGCGGGCGATGCGGGCGATCAAGCTGCACGGCTTTGAAGCCACGCGCGAAAGCGGCTGGCGCAACCATTTCGCAGAGGTGATCTCGGCCGGTTACAAGGCCCAGATGGCCAATCAGAAGGTCGATTTCCTTGAAGACATCACCTCGAACCTGGCCTTCCTGCTGACCGTCTATTTCGGGGCACTGGCCGTGATCAGCCAGGAACTGACGGTCGGCACCCTGCTGGCGTTCCTGTCTTACCGCAGCACCTTTTCGGGCAGCGCGCGGGCGCTGGTCCGGCAGTGGCAGAAGTGGCGGCTGCTGTCCGTCCATCTGCAGCGGCTGTCCGATATCGTCGGCGAGCCGCGCGAACAGCTGGCCCCGGTCGTCCCGCGGCGCACCGCGATCCGGCCGCCCACGATCCGTGCGCGCGACCTGACCTTTGCCTATTCGGCGCAGTCGGCCCCGGTGCTGGAGCGGGTCAGCTTCGACATTCCGGCCGGTTCGCTGGTGGCGATCGTCGGCCCGTCCGGTGCCGGCAAGACCACGCTGATGCGGCTGCTGCTGGGCCTGCTGACCCCGCAGGGCGGCGCGCTCGAGATCGATGGCACGCCGCTCAACGCCACCAGTCTCGCTGGTTGGCGCGCGCGCGTCGGCGCCGTGATGCAGGACGATTATCTCTTGTCCGGCAGCCTGGCCGACAACATCGCCTTCTTCGATCCGCACCCCGATCAGCAGCGGATCGAGCAGGCCGCCCGCTTCGCCCAGATCCATGACGATATCGCCCGAATGCCAATGGGCTATCACTCGCTGGTCAGCGACATGGGCGTGGCCCTTTCCTCCGGCCAGCGCCAGCGGATGCTGCTGGCCCGCGCGGTCTACCGCCAGCCCGACATGCTGATCCTCGACGAGGGGACCGCCAACCTCGACAGCCAGACCGAGGAAGTGCTGGCCCGCTCGATTGCCGCCTGGCCGATCACCCGGATCGCCATCTCGCACCGGCCGGCGCTGGTGCGCCTCGCCGATATCGTGCTCGAGGTCGATGGCGGGCAGGTCCACGTGCGGACCAATGCCCAATCCGGGTTTGCCGCCAGTGCCCGCCCGGCGACCCCCACCGAAACCCAGGCGCAGTTCGCAAGCGGAGGTGTCTCATGAATGCCCATACCCGGCTGGTCAGCCCGCTGACCCTCAACCCGGACCTCGACATTCCGACGCTCGCGGAGACTTTTCGCACCAGGGGTCACGTCCGCATTCCGCACGTTCTCACGGCCGGTGCACCCGAACTCTACCGCTATCTCGAAGCCAACGAATGCTGGATGCAGCTGCTGAACAAGCCCTCCGGCGGGGCCTGGGAAATGCCTCTCCACGAATGGCTGGAGCCCGGATCGCGGCAGCGGGCGGAAATCGAGCGGGAAGCCTACGCCAATGCCTGCGACGGGTTCCAGTACAGCTATGCCGCGCTGCGCATCCCGGCCCAGGACGAGGCCTGCAACGATCCGGTCTTGTGCCAGATCAGCGACCTGCTGGCCGATGCGGCCGTCAAGCAGGTGCTGACGGCGATCACCGGGATTGCCGATCCGGTCTTCACCGATGGCCAGGTGACGGCCTATGGCCACGGCGATTTTCTGACCGGCCATGATGACGATCTGGCCGGGTCCGGGCGGGCGGCGGCCTTCGTGCTGGGCCTGACGCCGCAATGGCGGCTGGAGTGGGGTGGGCTGCTGATGTTCCACGAACTCGGCCAGGTGCCCTTCTGGGGCATGGGCCCGCAGTTCAACACGCTCGATCTCTTCGCGGTGCCCAAGTATCACAGCGTTTCGTTGGTCAGCCCGGCCGCGCCGCGGCGGCGCTATTCGATCACGGGCTGGCTGTCGCGACCCTAGTCGCGGCTGCGGCCAAGGCGGCTGCGGATGGCGTCAGCGGTCGGGCGTGACGTCCAGTGCCCCGGAGGTGCGGATCGAGATTTCCACCTCGACCACGAATTCGCTGCGGCGCGCGCGGAAGTGCCGGGCCAGGCGCGGGTCGAAGAAGTCCTTGAGCAGGGGCGGGCGCCGCGCCGCGAAATAGAATTCGGGATCGGCGATCACGTCCTCGTCGGCGGTCAGGCGCAGTTCGTCCTTGCGGGTCACAGTCTCGACCACGCACCAGGCGTGGGTGAAGCCCGCGCTGCGCAGGGCATAGGCCCGGTGATAGCCGTTCTGCAGCAGGACGCGCTGGCCGCTGCGGATCCCGCTCAGCAGGTTGGAGCCGAAACCGATCGGCACGCCGACCATTGCCACGGCCGGATTGGGCAGAGCCAGTGCCGCCAGCTGGTCCTGGTCGAGCAGGGTCGGGCGATGCTCGCGAAAGTCGCTGGAATAAGAGGTGAACTGGAACCGGGTCGAGCTGAGCCGGCGCACCCGGTAGGGCGGAAACTCACGCTCCAGTGGCAGGCAGAACCGGAACAGCGCCTCTGGCGGCGGCGCGGCACCGAGCAGTTCGGCGATCCGGCGCGAATAGCCGGTTTCCACCTGCAGCTGGGAAATCACCAGCTTGTCGAGCTCGACCAGTTCGAAGCTGTAGGGCAGATCGTCGAACGATGACTGGAACCAGCGGTGGGCCTCGACTTCGCGGGCCAGCGGCATCAGTTCGGGGGGCAGGGGTCGACAATCGATCTGCTCGGCCAGCCCGGCCTCGGACTGTTCAAGGTCATAGTAGAGGTCATTGGCCGCGCGCCATTCGGCGGCGCAGGCGCGCAGGTCGCAGGTGCCCTCGCGGATTACCTTGTTCTTCTGGAACTCGAGATAGTCCTCAAGCTGCGGCTGGCCCAGGATCCAGACCATGTCGCGCTCGGCACTGGCCAGTACCGGAGCGCCGGCTGGCCCGGCCGCCGGAACCTGTTCCTTGGAGTTTGCGCCTTGCTGCATGCGGAATGCTTAGCCCCGATGCCTTACCAAACCGCAAAGAGCGCCACAAAGCACCGCTGCAAATGAAAAGGGCGGGATCGCTCCCGCCCTTTCGAATGTGCTGCGAAGGTCAGCTTAGCACTTGCTGTGCTTGGACTTCTTTTTTGGCCTATTGGAGTTCTTCGAGTGGTTGCTGCCTTTGCTACCTTTGCTGCCTTTGCTGCCTTTGCTGCCGCCATCGCACCAGCAGCTCGGCGGGGTCGGCGAGTCACCGCAACCGCGGCCCTTGCTGCCCGCACCGTAAACCATTTCGAGTTCGTCAAGATTAAGATCACGCATGTTCAGGCTCCTAACTAACAACTTCTCGGCAACTGGGCCTGATCTTATTGTTTGATTTCTTACGCTGTCACGCGGTCTTTTATAGTTAACGAGGGATGATCTAATATGGGACAACTTTTGTCCATTTAATAACAAAACTTATACCAAGACTCGTTGATCAGAACCTGTGCGCCCATTGGCGCAGGCCGATGGACATGATGCGCCATGGTTGCTCGACGAGCCTGTTCCAGGCGAAGCAGCAGTGATCGACGATGTCGTCGTAGGATTTGAAGATGCGGT
>NZ_JAPZQX010000005.1 GCF_027531025.1 Novosphingobium sp. | reverse complement strand
ACCGCATCTTCAAATCCTACGACGACATCGTCGATCACTGCTGCTTCGCCTGGAACAGGCTCGTCGAGCAACCATGGCGCATCATGTCCATCGGCCTGCGCCAATGGGCGCACAGGTTCTGATCAACGAGTCTTGGTATTACCATGGTCTTCAGACTTGAGACGTTGGTAGATCCCTTCTGGATCACCTTCATGGCTTTGGACCCTGATTGACGATCATCAGGATTCCTCGACGAATGACCTGGCTCAAGTTCAAGTCCACTTGCCGACCATAATCAGCTGCCTTTTCCTTCAGCATCACTGGAAGCCGACAAGCGACTAGAACATTCTCGATTTTGTTGATTGAATCATAATCCATATTTTATCTTATTTCCTTTCAATATCCTGTTTATACTGGATTAAATGATATCCAGAGATTGCCTTCGGCAACTCGATCGCAGAGCGATCGAGGCATCAGGATTTCAATATCTGAATTTCAAAGGGTCGTTTTTGAACACAATACTCCTTCCGTCAGGAGCACTGTGTTCAGACGATTTCAAAGTGATCGTCCCGTCACACATTCCATAAGGGCAACCTCTGTCGAGGTAAGGGCGGCTAGCCTGTCTCCTTTTACGCCCCGCTACATCCCAGCGGGTCCATCAACGGCGCTATGGAACGACGACCCGTTGATGGTGGCAGATGCTTGTTCTCAGAGCTGCCATCGTGCTTCACAGGCAATGCCCGATCCGCTTCGGTTCCCAAGCAGCCACTGGCTGCGAGGGAATTCACATCGCTCTGACCCGATGGAGTTTCTCGCTGCGTCTCGTTTTCGCAGGCGAGGGACTGATAACTGGTGCCCAACCTCGGCAAGTGCCTTCAGAGTATAGGTTTATTTATACGCCGAGAGCGGCTCAAAGCCTGAGAATGTGAACTATTTTTCGTCAGATCGTCCGACTGCTGCCGCCCGACAGGGACGAGAAGCGGTAGAGGAATTTGCGGTTAGGGCGTGGATTGGTGCTGGGTCCGACAAAGACCCAAATGTCATCGCCGTCGATCTGCACGCCGTGCACCTTGTCGTGCGGCGGTCGAATGTTGGTGCAGGGGATGTACCGCTTCATACTTTCGCCTGGACGGATCACCTCCAGACGGTTTTGGCTTTGATCGTACAGGGCGTATCCAGCACCGCTCATCAGCTGATCCTATGGCTGGATGAACTGATTATCAAATAGCAATTCCATCATCAGTTCGCACAAGCCATTGATCGGAATCGGCAATCTCGATGCATTGAGCGGTGTACGAAGTTTAATGATTATATTACCATCAAATCATCAGGTAATATAATCACTTACGAGGTTTCGATGGCTCTGGGCAAACAGGCTAAAATCCTCAACCGCCAACAGATCGACGCCCTACTTCATCATGTTGGAAAGCGCCGTAACGGGCTCCGCAATCAGGTCATTGTCCTGCTCTCGGTCAGGGCAGGTCTTCGGGCAAAAGAGATCGCTGCTCTGAAATGGTCAATGGTCGTCGGGGCTGACGGGGAGGTGGGAGAATACATCCACCTGACCAACGACGCTTCGAAGGGGCAGTCGGGTCGGATCATTCCGATCAACCGCCAACTACGAACTGCGCTGGTGGAACTGTCCGAGCGGGGACGGAGCGATCCGACCGCTTATGTGGTCCGCACTGAAAGATCAGACCAGACCTCGGCGCAGGCGGTCGTGAACTTGTTTCAGCGGTGGTATCGTGAACTGGGACTAATCGGTTGCTCATCTCACAGCGGGCGGCGGACCTTCATCACCAATGCCGCCCGGAAGATCTCGACCGTTGGAGGATCACTCCGAGATGTTCAGCACTTGGCGGGGCACTCCTCGCTGCAAACCACACAGAGGTACATTGAGGGGGACAGTGAAGCTCGGAAGCGGGTGGTAGAACTCCTATAATGCTATTGTTTACGGGGCAAACACTGCTTGCAAATCTGCAATATTATCAAATTGGCGGCGAAAGCGGCGAGAATCTTGTGCGTCTAGCGTTATCATTTGGTTGTCCCAGGGGAAGGGCGAAAAATGACCAGTCGGTTGCGCTCGAAGTATCATCGCTTCTTGGTCAAGATGCCTTGGCTGAAACAGGGTCTCTTTACCTCTGAAATGGCGAGCACTGCATTTGCAAAGATATTGCATCTTTTTGAATCATCCGGCTTCAAAGTGGCAGATCAGGACCCAAAGCTGAAGCGTCTGGTTGCCTTCCGACCACATAAAGAGCGGAAGTGTACTTGCTTTTACGTTGTATGGGTCAGCACGATTGGCAACAAAACCTATGTTAGCTTCGGAGTAGAGCCCCGCTTTTGGTTTTTTGCATTTTGCGGGCACGGAAATCATTTAAAGAAGCTGAGATCTTGTGCCGTGCTAATTGGGTCCGCCATTGATTATGAAGGACGCTACCCTGGCTCGCTGTGAGTAACCTGCGTAGCGTTGAAAAAAATGCCCAGCACTTGAGTGCTGGGCTAGGCGACAGGGAACGGGTCGCAGTGTTCCCTTGGGTTGCGCTTTAGCCAAAGCAGAGTTTGGGTCGAACTGCTTTGATCAGCGTCAAACTGACAGCGATTGTTGATCTGCCTTGCCTGTCAGAATTCTCATTCATTCCGCTTCTCAGTGCCGTTGACCTAGATGGCGGTGGCGATATTGATGAGTGCAAATCTGGCTGCATCAAACTTGAGCAGTCAGACGATCCTGCCGGCGCTCACCTTTTCAGCGACTTGTGCGTCAATGAACAGTTTGAACTCGCTGCTGAGGCTATAAATCGGTCTAGCTCTTTCGTGCTTTTTGGCTCGCTCTAGTACACCAATCTTGCACAAATCGGATAGCTTCGAAAAAACATTCACGCCTGAATGCATTGAAGCATTCACAATTTCGATTGGACGTGATGGTCCATATTCATACAGATATGTAATTATTTCTCCCTCTGAGCTTAGGCATCTTGCCTTAGTTTTCATCTCAATGCCCTTCATTAATGAAAATAAGTTCATTAATTAGCCCTATTTATTATTTAAATTCCCACCCAAGTTGAGTTTATAGTTTGATAAGCAAATCAGTTAAAATTGTATACTAAAAATTTTTATACGTAAATTTGTCAGTAAATTTTCTTTAGTGTTTTCAAGCGTAGAGGGCGGATACATACATGGAATGTTCAAGCTCCTCTATCGGGTCTTGTTTTGCAGGCGGGGGATCCACCGCAGGTATCGGCGCAGGGTCCGCCACGATGGGAATCGCTGGGTATCTCGTTGCCGAAACTGCAATAAAGCGATTGCACGCACTCACCAAGGTCGCTGGATCGAGATGGAAGAAAGTTAGCAGTAGGTCTCTCTCTGTGTCTCGTGATTTCGGACCCGAACGGTCACTCGAACGGATACGCCCCCGCCGCCTTGCCAGACCCCTTTGCCCTAGTTGCCTTGGTGATCTGGGCTGCCAGTTCGGATGAAACGGTCTGCCCATAGAACTTTTCCAACATCTCGACCGACGTCCCCATCTGCTTCGCCAGAAGGAATGGGCTGGTATCGTGCGACAGCCTCATCGTGGCGTAGAAGTGCCGCAGCGAGTAGATCGTCCGTGACCCGCCATTGCGCTCGATGGGTACGCCCGCAAACTTCAGCAGCGAGTAGAAGGCGGTCTTCATCGTCTGAATAGGCGATCCGTCTCGATGGCAGAAGATCACCTCGTCTTCAGGCGGTGGATCGCCGAGTTCGTCCATCCGCTGATCATAGACCCGCTTGATGTAGTTCTCGGCACCGTCCTGAAACACCACTTCTCGAACGCCAGTCTTGCCACGAACCTCGGCAACGAGGCGGGTTCCATCATTGGTCTGAACGGTCCGTAGATCACTCCATCGTAACCCTCGTAGTTCACCGACCCGCAGACCAGTGTTGGCAAGGACCAGCACATACTGCTGGGTCATAAACCTCTGACGCCAAGTGGCGAGGGATTCGCCTTCCTTCACCCAGTCTCGTGCCTTGGTGTAGATCTTCCGCCACTCATCCTGTGTGAAGGTCGGTCGCCGTTCCAAGGTTGCCTTGGGCGGATCAGTCTCGGGCACCGACTGCAGGTACCCTCGAGTGACCGCAAATTTGAACACAGGCAGGATACTGGTCCGCTCACGGCGCAATGTCCCGTTGGACGGTCGAGACCGATTGTAGTTGGATTTCCGCCAGACCCAAAAGTCCGCAAACTCCCTGGGACCGATGGTGTCGATCTTCATCGGTCCGAAGAACTTGACCGCATAGGTCTCGATCCGGTCGATGGTCGCATCCCACGATCCACCCTGCCGAGTATGACCCATCGTGGCGATGTGCTTCCTCCACTCTTCGAAGACCTGCTTGAAGGTCCGAGACTGGATCGACCCGCCTGATTTCACGTGAAGGTAAAGGTCCTCGTAGAGGTCCAGGGCAAATCGCTCTGCCTCTCGCTGATTATCGGTCTTGGCACTGACGATCTTGTACCCAGTGGCGTTGGGGACCCTGATTCGGACCTGCCACTTAGGGTTCTTCAGATCGGCACGTTTGTAGATGACGACCCGACCATCACCCTTAACGTCAACCTGTTCGGCGTATTTGGACATCCCGAGGTCTCCAAGACACCTTCACGAGGTATATCAGAGGGATGGTCTTGGACACCGTTTTTTGTCAACGTTTTGTCAATGGCGAAAATGGACAGAAAGAGACCATTCGAGTTTTTGTTAAACTCGCATATCATTGGTTTTGTTGGGATATTTTGGCGCACCCGACAGGATTCGAACCTGTGACCTCTGCCTTCGGAGGGCAGCGCTCTATCCAGCTGAGCTACGGGTGCCTGGACCGGGCGGTTAGCAGCAGCTTGCGGGTAATGCCAGTGCCTTTCTGGGCCAGTGTGTTTGCGGAGCGGGCCGGTAATTAGCGATTTGGCAAGCACCGCCCGGCTAGGGTGCGCCCAATGAACGCGATGCCGCCCTCTTTCCCGCCTGCCGGGTCCGCGCCCGGCGTGCTGCCCGGTTCGGGGCGGCCCGATTTTGGCCAGGCTTCGGCCAGCGCGATGAGCATGAAGTGGGCCGCGCTGCACGATGCGGCGGGCGTGGTCGCCATGCTGGCGGGCCTGGCGCCCGAACCGATGAGCCCCGAGGTCCGCAACTTTCCCGCCGTGATGCGCGATGCCGGAGGCTGGCGCCGCAACCTCGCCGAGCAGGGCGTCGCCGATCTTTCCGCCGTGATGGAGCCAGGCATTGCCGCGCTGCTCGCGGTCCAGGCCCGCGGGGTCAACCCGGCCGCTGCCGCCCTGGCGCTGTGGCAGGAGTTCCAGGCCGCCCGCACGGCGCTGCTGGCGCTGGTGCCGCCGCCCGGAGCCATGCCGCCGGTGATTCGCCGCTTTACCTGAGCGGCTTGCAAGGTTCCCATTCTGTTCCTATGCTGCCGGGATGACCGGCACCCTGGCGATTCCCACCGACAGCGACCTGAAGGCCGCCCAGGCCGTGGCCCGGGGCATCTGCCGCCTGTTTGCCCGCAATGACATCTGGTGCCTGCCCGAAATGCCGCTGCGCTCCAATCGCCGAGCCGACCTGATGGGGATCGATGCCAAGGGCCACCTGGTGATCGTGGAAATCAAGGTAAGCAAGGCGGACCTCATGGGCGATGCCAAGTGGCCCGACTACCTTGACCATTGCGACCGGTTCTACTGGGGCCTCGCCGCCCATCTCGACCGCGCCTGCATGGAGACCGAGGCCTTCCGGCCCGAGCGCTGCGGGCTGATCGTGGCCGATGGCTATGACGCGGAGATCCTGCGCCCCGCACCCACCGTTCCGCTCAATGCCGCGCGCCGCAAGGCCGAGGTGGAGCGGCTGGCCCGCGCCGCGTTGCGCCGCCAGCAGGGGTTGACCGATCCGGGTCTCGCCGCCTGGTCCTAGGCCCGGTCCTTCAACGCCCGCAGGATCGCGTGCTTCTCGTGCGGCTTCAGCATCGGCCAGTCGGCAATCTCGCCGAGCGTGCGCTTGCAGCCCAAGCACCAGCCGGTGGCAGGCTCGATCCGGCAAGTGCCGTCGCAGGGCGAATCCGGCCCGCGCGGAGGCGGCCGCAGGCTCAGCGCTTGACCGCCGGTTCGCGTGACAGGCGCGTCATCAGCAGCGCCGCCCGCTTGGCCTGGCGCCACAGGCTGGGAATGTCGACCGTTTCATTGGCAGTGTGGTCGCCGCTGCTGGCCGCGCCGAGGCCCGCCAGGCTGTCAACATCCACCGCGACGAAGCTGACATCGCCCGCCCCGCGCTTCAGCGGATCGAGCACGGGCATTTCCGGCAGGCCCAGTGTGGCGTTGACGCCGTTCAACTTCGCCAGCAGCGCGCGGTTGCCCTCGGTCGGGGCCATTGGCGGATACTTGTCCTCGAATTCGAGCGCGGCGGTGCCGCCGTTGAACGGGCGGGCGACGATCGCGCGCATCTTCGCTTCGGCGCGGGCGATCGATTCGGGGGTGAGCGCGCGCAGATCGCCCATGGCCACGGCCTGGCCGGGGATGATGTTGCTCTTGCCGGTGGCTTCGGCATTGGCGCCGCTGGGCGCGATCGCCGCGCTGGCCCCGCCAGCCACCATCCCGACATTGAAGGTGAGGTTCGGTTCAGGCAGCTCCTGGCGGAAGGCGGTGAGGATCGCGGCGAGCGGATAGATCGCTCCTTCACCAGCCGCGGCCGAGAAGATTCCGCTGGAATGGGCGCTGCGGGCGGTGACGGTAACCTTCCAGTTGCCCGCCGAGCGCCGCGCGATCGAGCCCATGTCGGTACCGCCATCCTGCACCAGCCCTTCGAAATCGAGCGCGGCATCGGCGCGCTTGCCCGCGGCGACCAGATCGGCCCGGGCGATCGACAGCGGCAGGCCGGCCTCCTCCTCGTCCCCGGTCAGCACCACTTCGATATTGGCGTCCTTCAGTGTCCCGGCCTTGTGCATCGCGCGCAGCGCGGCCAGCATGGCCACCACCCCGCCTTTGTCATCGGCGACGCCCGGCCCCCTGGCCTTGTCGGCGCTGATCCGTTCATACTTCTGGAACGGGTGGTCGAGCTCGAACACGGTATCGAGGTGGCCGATCAGCAGCAGCCGCTTGGTGCCGGGCTTGCCCTTATGCTCGGCGATGAAATGCCCGGCGCGGCCGACCGCCGACTGATCGACCCAGCGCACGGTAAAGCCCAGCGCCGCGAATTCCGGCACCAGCATGTCATGCACGGCCCTGACACCGGCGAGGTTGCGGGTGCCGCTGTTCTGGTTAACCAGCTTTTCCAGCAGGGCGAGGTGGCGCGCCTGTTCGGCATCGACCGTGGCGATCATCGTCCGCTCGGCCTTGGAGGGCGGTGCGGCCTGGGCGGGAATGGCGGCAAGGAAGAGCGACAGCGCGAACGGCGCCGAAAGAAGGGCTTTGATCATGCCTTGCTTCTAATGGTTCGGCAGACGCGCGCAATCGCCCTCAATAGCGCTCCAGCTCTACTTCCATCGACTTGTAGCCATTGACGAAGCTCTGCGCGACGCGGACCGGCTCCGCGCAGACATGGGCTCGCATCCGGCGCTTGGCCATTTCCTCGAGCAGGATGGTTACCTGCAGTTCGGCCAGCCGCGCACCGACACAACGGTGGATGCCATAGCCGAACGACAGGTGCCGCCGGGCATTTTCGCGCGTGACCAGGAACTTGTCCGCATCGGCAAACACGCTCTCGTCGCGGTTGCCCGAAATGTACCACAGGATGACCTTGTCGCCCTTGCGGATCTGTTGTCCTTCCAGCTCGGTATCGGCGAGCGCCGTGCGGCGCATATGCGCCAGCGGGGTCTGCCAGCGGATGATTTCCGTGACTGCATTGGGGATATGGCCGGGATCGCTTTCAAGCAGGGCGCGCTGGTCGGGAAACTTGTCAAGCGCATAGGCCAGGCCCGACATGGTGTTGCGCGTGGTATCGTTGCCGCCGACGATCAGCAGCCCCAGGTTGCCCATGAATTCCTGCGCATCCATGTGGTTCATGGCATCGGAATGGAGCATCATGGAGATCAGGTCGGGGGTCTGCGGCTGCCCCGCCTTGGCATCCCACAGCTTCTTGAAATAGGCGCCCATATCGTGGAGATGCCGGGTGCGCTCGGCATTGCCCACAGGGTCCTTGCGCACTTCGATATCGCCGAACCAGTCCGACCATAGGGTCAGCAGGCGGCGATCCTCCCACGGGAAGTCGAACAGGATCGCCAGCATCTGGGTAGTCAGTTCGATCGAAACGCGATCAACCCAGTCGAACCTTTCGCCCCAGGGCAGCTCATCGAGGATTTCGGCGGTGCGGCGGCGGATATCGCCCGCCATCCGCGCCATCTCGCTGGGGGTGAAGGCGGGTGACACGGTGCGGCGCTGTTCGGTATGCCTGGGCCGGTCCATCGCAATGAAACTGGGCAGGGGTTCTTCGCCGGGCGGGCGATCAACGATGCTGATCCCGCCGCCATTGGTCCAGGACGAGCTATAGATTTCGGGCAGGGCCTCGACATGGACGATCGGCTTGTATGTTGAAACCGACCAGTAGGGGCCAAAGGCGCTTTCGGGGGTGTAATGGACCGGAGCTTCGGCCCGCAGGTGCCGGAACGGCTCGTGCCAGCGGTGCTCGGCATAGAGTTCAGGGCGGCTGACGTCGAGCGGATCGGGCGTTTCGGTCTGGAAAGCGGTCGCCATAGGGTCTCCCTCGCACGCAACCTCTGGATGGCGGGAGGATGCGCCTCTCACCGGGGAATGCAAGGCTGATTCCGGGCAGGGATCCGGACGGCTGAAGTAATTTCCTTGCTTTTCGCAGCAACTCTGTTTAGGGGCGGTCCCAGCGAACGGCGAACGGGTCCATGATCCGGCGCAGTCCGAGGCAGCGTGAGGCCCGCCCGATGGGGCAAAACAGGGCCGGCCCGGACGAACGATCGCACCGCTGAAGCTTCCTTTTTCACGCAGGGTCGCATCGAACGACACCTTGCTTCGCAAGACGGGATCAATCCGTCTGCGCCGCTCCATATTTGTGAGTATTTCATGACCTATTTTACCGACCTTGGCCTGGCCGAGCCGCTTGTCCGTGCGCTTGAGACCAAGGGCTATGCCGATCCCACCCCGATCCAGCGCCAGGCGATCCCTGCCCTGCTGGAAGGGCGCGACCTCCTGGGCATTGCCCAAACCGGCACCGGCAAGACCGCCGCGTTCTCGCTCCCCTCGCTCCACCGCCTGGCCGCCAATCCCAAGGCGCGCAGCAATGCCTCGTGCCGGATGCTGGTCCTTTCGCCGACGCGCGAACTGGCCGACCAGATCGCCGAGAACATGCGTGGCTATGCCAAGTACCTGAACCTGTCGGTCCAGTGCGTGTTCGGCGGGATCCCGGTCGGCAAGCAGGCCCGCGCCCTGGTGCCGGGCTGCGACATCCTGGTGGCGACGCCGGGCCGCCTGCTCGACCTGATCGATCAGCGCGCGCTGACGCTGCGCAATGTCGAGATCTTCGTGCTCGACGAAGCCGACCAGATGATGGACCTGGGCTTCATCGTGCCGCTGAAGCGCGTGGCCAACATGCTCCCCAAGGAGCGCCAGAGCCTGTTCTTTTCGGCCACCATGCCCAAGGCGATTGCCGAGCTGGGCAAGCAGTTCATCCATAACCCGGTGCGCGTCGAAGTGACGCCCCAGGCCACCACGGCCGAGCGGGTGGACCAGTTCGTCACCTTCCTCAACCAGGCCGAAAAGCAGGCACTGCTGACGCTGAAGCTGCGTGCTGGCCTCGCCGATGGTTCGATCGACCGGGCGCTGGTCTTCACCCGGACCAAGCATGGCGCGGACCGCGTGGTGCGCCACCTGAGCACGGCGGGCGTCAATGCCGCCGCGATCCACGGCAACAAGAGCCAGGCCCAGCGCACCGCCGCGCTGCTGGCTTTCCGCAAGGGCTCGACCCCGGTGCTGGTCGCGACCGACATCGCCGCGCGCGGGATCGACGTTTCGGGGGTGAGCCACGTGTTCAACTTCGAGCTGCCCAACGTGGCCGAGCAATATGTCCACCGGATCGGCCGCACCGCGCGCGCCGGGGCCGATGGCGTGGCGCTGAGCTTCTGCGCGCCGGACGAGAAGGCCTATCTCAAGGACATCGAGCGGCTGACCGGCGTGAAGCTGATGCCGCAATCGCTGCCCGAGGACTTCCAGAAGGAAGCCGCCCGCCTGCCGCTGCCCAGCCGCAAGCCGGCCGAAGCCGAGCAGGACGCGCGCCGCGAGGAACGCGATGCCCGCGGACTTAGCGGGGCCGGTCGGGGTGGTCAGAACCGGGGGCGCAACAACAACCGCAGCCCCGGCGGCCAGAGCCGCGACGGGCAGAGCCGCGACCAGCATCACCGCAACGAGCGGGTCCGCAGCGAATGGGCCCCGCGCGAGCAGCGTGGCCCGGTGTTCAACCCCCTGGCCGCCAAAGACCGTGAAGCGCGCGAATTCGGTGTGATGCCGAAGAAGCCGCACGGCGATCGGCGCCCGGGTGGTCACGCTCCCGGCCAGGCCGAGCGTCGCCCCGCCCCGCAGGGGGACCGTCGTGGCGCCCCGCAGGGCGAGCGCCGTCCTGCCCCGCAGGGGGACCGTCGCCCTTCGGCCCATGGTGACCGCCGTCCCGCGCCGCAGGGTGAACGCCGCGATGGGGCCCGTCTTGACCAGCGTCCTGACCAGCGCCCTGACCACCGGGGCGACCGCCGTGGCCCCAGCCGCAGCGGCGGCCAAGGTCGCAATGGTCCGGGCGGACAGCGCCGCGCGGTCTGAGGAACCGGCCAACAGGGCTGGCGCGGCGAATCGCAAGCAGGCATAAGGCTGGGCGATGGAAGGTATCGTAGGTTCGGGATGGCAGGCGGCGGCATGGTCCGCCGCAGCGATGACGGTGATCGTCGGCGTGCGCTATCTGTTGACCAGCGGGGCCTTTGCCTGGGCCACGCGGATCGTGCGGCCGGGCCTCTACCAGGGGCTTGGGCCGCAGATCCGCATGGAAATCGGCTGGTCGCTGGCTTCGGCGGCGATCTATGGCGTGCCGGCCGGCCTGGTGGCCTGGAGCTGGCAGCAGCATGGCTGGACGCTGGTCTATACCGACTTCACCGCTTACCCGCTGTGGTACCTGCCGCTGTCGGTACTGCTCTATCTCTTTGCGCACGATACCTGGTTCTACTGGACCCACCGCTGGATGCACCGGCCCTGGCTGTTCCGCCGGGCCCATGCCGTCCACCATGCCAGTCGGCCACCGACCGCCTGGACCGCGATGAGCTTTCACCCCTGGGAAGCGGTGACCGGGGCCGTGGTGATCCCGGCGCTGGTCTTCCTGATCCCGATCCACGTCGCCATGCTGGGGCTGGTCCTGGCCGTGATGACGCTGATGGGGATCACCAATCACATGGGCTGGGAACTGTTCCCGGCCCGGCTTGTTCATTCGCGGTTGGGTGGGTGGCTGATAACCGCCAGCCACCACCAGCGTCATCACGAGAACTATCAATGCAATTACGGCCTCTATTTTCGCGTCTGGGACCGGCTATGCGGCACGGATCGCGGCCTCTCCTCGCTTTAGCACTGGTTCTGCCGCTGGCGGGCGCGGGCGCCTCCGAGCCCGGTCCGGCTGCAGGGCTGACCGAGGTGAGCGTCGTCGTAACCGGCCTGCGCAACGCCAAGGGCCAGGTGCTGGCCTGCCTGACCGCCCAGCCCAAGGGCTTTCCCGATTGCCGCAAGGACCCGGCCGCGCGCAATGCGATCGTGCCGGCCGGCACCACGGTGCGGATCAGCTTCGGCGCGGTTCCGGCCGGGCGCTATGCGATCTCGATGATCCATGACGAGAACGCCAACCGCAAGATGGACATGGCGCTGATGATGCCAAAGGAGGGCTATGGCTTTTCCCGCGATGCCCCGGTGCGGATGGGACCACCCAAGTTCGACAAGGCCGCCTTTGACGTCAGCGGGGCGGCGGTCGAACAGCAGGCCCGGATGCGCTACCTGTTCTGAACCTGTTCTGATCGTGGCACAATCGCCGCCCGGCAATGGCGGCGACGTCGTGACGTCATTTTCGCCAACCGCAAGGAAGATGGCGCAACTTAACGCTTAATTTACCATGTCGCGCCAGAACAGCCTCAACAGGGACACTGGTGGGGTTGCCACATGGACACGTACCGCGGGAATTTCGTCGATCACGCCGATTCGGGCGACGACTGGCCCGATCTCGATTCGCACGACGATGAAGCGACCCGCGAACCGCCGCCGACCCCGGTGGGCCAGGACGAGCGCCGCATGCAGGTGCGCGCCTACAACCACTGGGCCAGCCTGCTGGGCGAGCGGTCGTTCCCCTCGATCGAGGATCTCAATCCGGACGACCTGCCCGATTTCGGCCCCTACAGCGTGCTGCTGGACTTCTCTGCCGGGATCGAAAACCCCTCGATCCAGTTCCTGGGCGACAAGCTGGCCCTGGAATGCGGCGCCGAAGGCCCGATCGAGACGCTGGACGACGTGCCGAGCCGTTCGCTGCTGTCGCGCATCACCGATCACTACATGCAGATCCTCGCCAACCAGGCGCCGATCGGGTTCGAGGCCGAATTCGTCAACCAGCGCGAGGCGACGATCCTCTACCGCGGGATCCTGCTGCCGTTCTCGAGCGACGATGACACCATCGACTTCATCTATGGCGTGATCAACTGGAAGGAGCTGGCCGACCAGCACACCGCCGACGAGCTGCTGCTCGAGATCGACCAGGCGCTGGAGGTCAAGACTCCCGAAGTGCGCCACGACGAGCTGACCGACTGGGCCGATGGTCCGACCGACCACGATGATGCCAATGTGCTGGACCTGGCCGGGTTTGCTCCGGCGCTGGACGATGGCGTCAGCTTCCCCGAACCCGCCTTTGGCGCGATCGCTGCCGGGATCGACGAGTTCGTCGCGCCGGTGGCCACCGCCATTCCCGAGGTCGCCGCCGCCGACATGGGCCTGGCCGACTGGCTGGCCTCGGCCCGCGAACTGGCCGAAGCCGCGCGCGGCAGCGAGGATCGCACCCGCCAGACGCTCTACGCCGCGATCGGACGGGCCTATGACTTTTCGCTCGCCGCAGTCGAGGCACCCGAGGAGTTCAGCGAGATCGTTGCCGAATCCGGGCTGACCGTGCAGGACCGCGCGCCAATGACGCCAGTGGTCAAGCTGGTCTTCGGCGCCGATTACGACAAGACGCGCCTGACCGAATATGCCTCGGCGCTGAGCCACGCACACCGCCTGGGCCTCGCCCGGGGCAGCCTGGCCGACTACCTCAGCCGCGCACCGGGCGGGCTCAAGGGGGTCGTCAACGAAGAACGCCGGGCCAAGCGCGCCGAAGCCGGGTTGGACGAAGCCGCGCGCGAAACCCCGCGTGAGGCGCTGGCCCGCAAGCTGCGCGCCATGGAAATGTTCCCCTTCGAAGCCGTCCCGCCCGAAGGCAGCGAGTTCACCCTGCTGCTGGCCCGCCGCCTGCCGAGCGGGGAAGTGGTCCTGCTGGGCGAAGTGGGCGACGATGTGCCCCTTCTGGAGCGCGCCGCGCGCCGCCTGCTGGGCTGACCGCCTCGAATCATGAAACAGCGAGGGGGGGCCGTGCCGAAGGGCATGGCGCCCTTCGCGTTTGGGCGTTAGACAGCCGCGCATGGCCGCGCGCGGGAGACTTGCTGGAATGGGCTGGATCGGCTGGACGGTCACGATCGTGCTGGTGCTGGCGGCCGCGCTGTTTGGCGGCTGGCGTTATGCCCATGCGACCGGCGCGGTCGGCCTGCTGGAACTGGCGGACCGGACAATGGCCAGCACCGACGGCACCGCCGTGGCGGCGAGCGGGGTGCGCTATGGCCCGGCTCCGGCCCAGCGGCTGGACGTGATCGCGCCTAACGCTCCCGGCCCGCACCCGGTGCTGGTGTTCTTCCACGGCGGTGGCTGGCATTCGGGCCGGGCGGAGGACTATCGCTTCGTCGGACGGGCCTTTGCCCGGGCTGGCTATGTGGTCGTGCTGCCGGGCTATCGGCTGGTGCCCGAAGGGGCCTATCCGGCCATGCTTGAAGACGGTGCCGCCGCCCTGAGCTGGGTAAGGGGCAACGTGGGCGCACTGGGCGGCGATCCCGACCGGGTGTTCCTGATGGGCCATTCCGCCGGGGGCTATATCGCCGCTATGCTGGGGCTGGAACGCCGCTGGCTGGAGCATGAGCGCCTGCCCGCCGGCTTCGTGAAAGGCGTTGTCGGCCTGTCCGGACCCTATGATTTTCATCCCTTCACCTCGGATTCGGCGCGCAATGCCTTTGGCCATGTCGCCGATCCGGCCATCACCCAGCCGATCCGCTTCGTGCGCGGCGATGCGCCGCCGATGCTGCTGGTCACGGGCGATGCCGACGTGACGGTGAAGCCGCGCAACAGCCGCGTGCTGGCCCAGGCGCTGACCACGGCCGGAGCCAGAGCAGAACTGCTGGTCCTGCCGCAGGTCGATCATGCCGGTACGGTCAAGGTGCTGGCCTGGCCCTTTGCCGGCGATGACCGCGTGCGCCAGGCCGCCCTGGCCTTCATGGCCGCCACCCCGGCTTCAGCGCCGGTTCAGGCGCCGGGCGATCAATAGGACACCGTGATGCGTCTCCCTGCCCGCCTGCTTGCCCTGCTCTCCGCCCTTGCGCTGACCATCCAGCCTGCGGCGGCGCAATCGATCCTGCGCGATGCCGAGACCGAGGCGCTGCTGCGCGACATGGCTGAGCCACTGGTGCGCGCCGCCGAACTCGATCCGCGCAATGTCGATGTCGTTCTGATCAACGATCCCTCGCTCAACGCCTTCGTGGCGGGCGGGCAGGTGGTCTATCTCCATTCCGGGCTGATCAACGCGGCGGGCTCCGCCAACGAGGTGCAGGGCGTGATCGCCCACGAACTGGGCCACATCACCGGCGGCCATGTGATCAGCGATGGCGGGGGCAAGGCCGCACAGGGGATCTCGATCCTCTCGCTGCTGCTGGGCGTGGCGGCGGCGGCCGCTGGCGCGGGCGATGCGGCGATGGGCGTGATCATGGCCGGACAGCAGGCCGCGCTGGGCAAGTTCCTGTCGTTCAACCGCAGCCAGGAAGCCTCGGCCGATGCCGCCGGGGCGCAGTACCTGTCCCGCGCCGGGATTACCGGACGCGGCTCGATCGAATTCTTCAAGCGGCTCCAGAACATGGAATTCCGCTATGGCTATACCCGCACGCCGGACAACGAATTCTACCGCACCCACCCGATGACCGGCGATCGCATCGCCACGCTGACCGATACCTACATGGCCGATCCGGCCTGGAACAAGCCGTCCGACCCCGTGCTGGAAGCCCGCTTCCAGCGCGCCAAGGCCAAGCTTTTCGGCTATCTCAATGAACCGGCCCAGGTGCTGCGGACCTATCCGGAAACCATGACCGACGTGCCCGCGCGCTATGCCCGCGCCTATGCCTGGCACAAGCAGGCCTTCCCGGAAAAGGCCATGGCCGAGGCCGACGCGCTGATCGCCAAGGCGCCAAGCGATCCCTATTTCCTCGAGCTGAAGGGCCAGATCCTGCTTGAGACCGGTCGGCCGGGCGAGGCGCTGGACTACCTGCGCCGTGCCACTGCCCTGTCGGGCAACCAGCCGCTGATCGCGACGATCTTCGGCCACGCCCTGATCGCGACCGAGAACCCGCTCAACTTCCGCGAAGCCGAAAGCGTGCTCAAGAATGCCGTGGCGCGCGACCGGGAGAATCCTTTCGCCTGGTACCAGCTGGGAGTGGTCTATGCCGCCAACGGTGATACGGCCCGGGCCCGGCTGGCCAGCGCCGAACAGCAGGTGATGAACTGGCAGATGGCCCAGGCGCTGCGCAGCGCCGAAGCGGCCGAAGCGGGCCTGCCGCGCGGTTCGGCCGACTGGCTGCGCGCCCAGGATATCGCCATGCAGGCGCGCGCCGCGATTGAACGGGCGAACAAACGCCGATAGACGCTGCGGGATGACCGCATCGCAACCTAGCTTTCGCTCGCCCTGGATGATCCTCGCCCTGGCCGTGACCGCACTGGCCGGCGGGCTGGGCGGCTGGCTCTGGGGGACGCGCTCAGCCGCCCCGACCGACAAGGCCGCGATCGAACAGGTGGTGCGTGATTACCTGTTGGAAAACCCCGAAATCCTGCCCGAAGCAATGCAGCGCCTGCAACAGCGCGAGGCGCAGAAGCAGCTGGCCAGCTCCGGGGACGATCTGGAAAAGGCCTTTCCCGGGGCCGTGCTGGGCAATCCGGCGGGCAGCGTTACGCTGATCGAATTTACCGACTATGCCTGCGGCTATTGCCGGGCCAGCGTGCCCGAGGTCGAGGCCCTGATCGCCGCCAACCCGGATCTGAAAGTGGTGATCCGCGAACTGCCGATCCTCTCCCCGGCCAGCGCCGATGCCGCCCGCTGGGCGCTGGCGGCGGCCGAGCAGGGCCGGTTCGAGGCCTTCCACAAGGCGATGTTCGCCGCCGGTCGGCCCGACGGCCAGTCAATCGAGCAAGCCGCGCGGGCCGCGGGCCTCGATCTGGACCGCGCGCGGCGCACTGCCGCCGAGCCGCGGATCGAGGCCGAGCTCAAGCAGAACCTGACCTTCGCCCAGCAGTTGCGGATCGATGGAACCCCGGCCTTCGTCGTGGGTGACCAGATGCTGGCCGGGGCGGTCGGCCGCGAAGTGCTGCAGAACGCGATCGACGAGGCGAAGAAGCAGGGCTGAGCGCCCTGCTCCGACAGCCCTTACTCGGCGAGCTTGGCGTACATCGAGTTGATCGGGCGGGCCATGACCCGGCGCAGCATCGGCTCGAAGAATTCCAGCGGCTCGCTGTCGTAGTCGGGATCGAAGGCGGCCTGATCGTACTTTTCGCAGAATTCGGCGCAGGCCGCGAAATGCGGGTTGCCCAGGAACCGGTCGCGAATGTTGCGGTCCATGCCGACATAGTGGAAATAGTAATAGCCCTGGAACGCGCCATGGTTCTGGCAGATCCAGTGGATCTCTTCCGACACGAACGGCTTGATGATCGAGGCGGCCACTTCCGGGTGGTTATAGGTGCCCAGGGTATCGCCGATGTCATGCAGCAGGGCCATCACCACATAGGCCTCGTCGCGCCCGTCGCGGTGGGCGCGGGTGGCGGTCTGCAGGCTGTGCTGCAGCCGGTCGACCGGGAAGCCGCCGAAATCGCCGTCGAGCAGCTTGAGGTGGGCCAGCACCCGGTCGGGCAGTTCCCGGGCAAAAGCCATGTACTCGCTGGAAATCAGCGACCAGTCTTCCTGAGTGCCTTCGGTCATGGCGCGGAACTTCGCGCGTTCGTGGCCTTGGCCATGCGGATGGATCGGGCTGTCGATATCGGCCATCTTGCTCTCCCTTGTTGCCGCAAAAGCTAACCCAAAGCCGGGCCATTCGCAAAACATTCGCGAGGGCCCAAGGTTTTCGCTATGATCGGGTCATGGCCGTGGCCCTGCCCTTTCAACCGACCCCGTTTTTCGCCAACAAGAACCGCGCATTCTGGCGCCTGCAGGCGCTGGGCTGGGGCGGTGCCATGCTGCTGCGCGCGATGTCGGGCATCGCCAACGGCATTTCGCTGAGCTTCCTAGTGCTGGTGCTGATTTCCACCATCACCGGCTTTTCGATCACCCTGATTCTCTCGGTGATCTATCGCCAGCTGATCAACCGTCGTCCGCTGATCACCTGGGGGGTAACGGCGCTGGTCCTGCCGATCGCGGTGGCCTTCTATGCCTTCATCGATGCCTGGGTGAACGCGCTCTATTACGCCGATGGCACCGCCGGGGTGGCGCAGCGCTTCATTGGCCTGTTCTATATCGACGCGACGCTGCTGGGGGCCTGGTCGGCGCTTTACTACGCGATCAACTTCTTCCTGCAGATCGAGGAACAGAACGACCAGCTGATCCGGCTGGAAAACCAGGCGACCCAGGCGCAATTGGCCATGCTGCGCTATCAGCTGAACCCGCACTTCCTGTTCAATACGCTCAACTCGATCTCCACCCTGGTCCTGCTGAAGCAGACCGAACCGGCCAATGCCATGCTCAGCCGGCTATCCTCGTTCCTGCGCTATACCCTGGTCAACGAGCCGACCGGCCGCGTGACTGTGGCGCAGGAGGTGGAAACGCTGAAGCTCTACCTCGATATCGAGCGGATGCGGTTCGAGGAGCGGCTGCGGACCAGTTTCCGGATCGATCCGCTGTCCGAACAGGCCTTGCTACCCTCGCTGCTGCTCCAGCCGCTGGTCGAGAACGCGATCAAGTATGCGGTAAGCCCACAGGAAAGCGGGGCCGAGATCACGATTGCCACGCAACTCGTCGGACCCAACCTTCGCATCACCGTCTCCGATACCGGGCCGGGATTGCAAAACCCCGGCAGCGACAACAGGTTTGCCGGCGTGACTTTCGATGGCGGCGAACAGGTTTCCACCGGCGTTGGGCTGGCCAATATTCGCGACCGGCTGGCCCAGGCCTATGGCGAGACGCACCGGTTCGAAACCTTCGAGCCAGCCGACGGCGGCTTTGCCGTGCTGATCGAGATCCCGTTCGAGCGGCGCGAGGCCGCCCTGCCTCCGGCCCAGCGCGTTCCTGCGCTGGCCGGCTGAACCCCTTTTCAAGGACCCCTAGAGCCATGACCATCCGCACCATCCTGGTCGATGACGAGAAACTGGCCATCCAGGGCCTGATGCTGCGCCTCCAGGCCTTCCCCGATGTCGAGATCATCGACACCTGTTCCAACGGGCGCGAGGCGATCCGCAAGATCAAGACCGAAAAGCCGGACCTGGTGTTCCTCGACATCCAGATGCCCGGCTTCGACGGGTTCAGCGTGGTCAAGGGGATCATGGAGATCGATCCGCCCCTGATCGTCTTCGTCACCGCTTACCAGGAACACGCCGTGCGTGCGTTCGAGGCCAATGCCGTCAATTACCTGATGAAGCCAGTCGACGAGGACAAGCTGGCCGATACGCTGGAACGCGTGCGCCAGCGCCTGGCTGAAAAGCGCTCGGCCGAAGAAGCGGAGAAGCTCAAGTCGGTGCTGGCCGAAGTGGCCCCCGATGCCGTTTCGGCCATGCCCGACGAAGTTGAACCCGCGGCCGGGCGTTATGAGCGGCTCATCAACATCAAGGACAAGGGCCAGATCTTCCGGGTCGATGTCGATTCGATCGAGCGGATCGAAGCGGCGGGCGACTACATGGTGATCTACACCGCCGAGACCAGCCTGATCCTGCGCGAGACCATGAAGGACCTGGAACGGCGCCTTGATCCGCGCGCGTTCCAGCGCGTTCACCGCTCGTGGATCGTCAACCTCAACCAGGTCCGCCAGGTCAAGCCGCATACCAACGGCGAATGCTTCCTGATCCTGGAAAGCGGGGCCGACGTGAAGGTGAGCCGCTCCTACCGCGATGTGGTGGCGCGGTTCGTTCATTGACCCTTCGTCGTCCCGGGCTTGACCCGGGACCGCTGGCGGTTAGGTCAATCGGCCAGCGATCCCGGCATGCGCCGGGATGACGAGGACCTTGATGACCCATTTCACTCTCCCCGGCTTTGACCTCTCCGCCTTTGTCCGCGCCACGCTGGACGAGGACCTGGGCCTCGGGCTGCCCGGCGGCGGGCATGACGTGACCAGCGAAAGCGTGATTCCCGCCGACGCCCGCTTTTCGGGCGTGATGGACAGCCGCGATGCAATCACCGTGGCCGGATTGCCGATTGCCGCAGCGTTCTTCCGCGCGCTCGATCCGGACATGGAAATCGAGGTGCTGGTCGAGGATGGCGCGCAGGTGCCGGCCGGGTCGGACCTGATGCGCCTTTCCGGCAATGCCCGCGCCATGCTGACGGCTGAGCGTGCGGCACTGAACACCGTCCAGCATCTCTCCGGCATTGCGACCAAGACGCGAACCTATGTTGCGGCGATGGGCGGAAACGCCACCCTGCTCGACACCCGCAAGACCATCCCCGGCCTGCGCCACCTCGAAAAGTACGCCACCCGCATGGGCGGGGCGAAGAACCACCGCATGGGGCTGTGGGACGCGGCGATGATAAAGGACAACCACGTCCTCGTCGCCGGCGGCGTAGCCGAAGCCGTACGCCGCGCGCGCGATGCGGGGGTGCAAGACATCATCTGCGAGGTTGACCGGCTCGACCAGATCGAGCCCGCAATCGCTGCCGGGGCCAGCCACATCCTGCTCGACAACATGGATGTGCCCATGCTGCGCGAGGCCGTGGCCCTGATCGCGGGCCGGGTGCCGAGCGAGGCTTCGGGCGGGGTGCGGCTCGACACGATCGCCGCGATTGCCGCCACCGGCGTGACCTATGTCTCGGTAGGCCGCCTGACGCAAAGCGCGCCCGCCGCCGACATCGGACTCGATTTCACGCCGCTATGATCCGCCCCCGATGATCCGAACCGCATTGGCTGCCCTCGCGCTGTTGCTGCCGCTGCCAGCCTTGGCCCAGGCCTATCAGTGCCGCGTTCCGGCGCGGCTGACCATGCCATCACCGCCCGTACAGAACGAGGTGACCCAGCGCATGCCGGTGGCGCGCTATACCCTTGCCGCCAGCTGGTCGCCCGAGCACTGCAAGAGCCGCGGCCGCACCGATCCGCTGCAATGCGGCGGGCAGGCCGGGCGGTTCGGCTTCATCCTCCATGGCCTCTGGCCCGAGGGCGCCGCCGGGCGCTGGCCGCAATGGTGCGCGCTGACCCCACGCCCGACCCTGGCGCAGCTGTCCGAACACGTCTGCATGACCCCCAGCCTCAGCCTGCTGGAGCGGACCTGGGCCAAACACGGTTCCTGCATGGCGACCCGGCCCGAGGCCTATTTCAAGGTCGCCGCGATCCTGTGGCAATCGCTGAAATGGCCCGATGCCGATCGCCTGTCGCGGCAGGACGGCCTGACCGTCGGCGATCTGCGCGCCGCGTTCCTGGCCCGCAATCCCGACTGGCCGCGCGAGGCCGTGGGCGTTGCCACCACCCGCACCGGCTGGCTGCGCGAACTGCGGCTCTGCTATGGGCTGGATTACATGCCCAAGGCCTGCCCGCGCGGCACCTTTGGCCCCCCTGACGCGGCGAAGCTGAAGATCTGGCGCGGGCTTTAGCGCCTGGCCGCGAAGAAGGCGCGCAGCAGGTCGACCGCCTCACCCTCGCCCATGCCGGAATAGACTTCGGGCCGGTGCAGGCACTGGGCCTGGTCGAACACCCGCGCGCCGTGTTCCACCGCCCCGCCCTTGGGATCGGGCGCGGCGTAATAGAGCTTGCCAATCCGGGCATGGCTGATTGCACCCGCGCACATCGGGCAGGGTTCCAGCGTGACCCACAGTTCGCAGCCATCGAGCCGTTCGTTGCCCAGCGCCGCCGCCGCCGCGCGAATCGCCAAGACTTCGGCATGGGCGGTCGGATCGTGCAGCCCGCGCGGCTGGTTATGCGCGGCGGCAATCACCTTGCCATCCCTGACGACCACCGCTCCAATCGGCACCTCGCCCGCAGATTCGCCCTTCCGGGCCTCGGCCAGGGCCAATTGCATCGGTTCGGGCAGGGGCCAACGGCTCATTTCTGCGGAATTGGCCGCAATACCTTGACCCCGCAAGGGTGAATCGGTATGCGCGCGCCTTCTCCCCGAACGGGTAGCCATTTTCGAAGCGAGTTTTGACATGTCCCGGATTTGCGAACTGACCGGCAAGGGCCGTCAGGTTGGCCACAACGTCAGCCACGCCAACAACAAGACCAAGCGCGTCTTTCTGCCCAACCTGCAGAACGTCACGCTGATGTCGGAAAAGCTGGACCGCAGCTTCAAGTTCCGCGTCTCGACCCACGGGCTTCGCTCGGTCGAGCACGTTGGCGGGCTGGACAACTGGCTGCTGAAGACCGTGGACAGCAAGCTTTCGGCCAGCGCGCTGAAGGTGAAGCGCGAACTGAAGAAGGTGGCGGAAGCCGCCTGATTCGCGCCGGGCGCGACTGCGCGCCCTGCCCCGCACCCAGCATGAGGCGTCCGGTCAGCCGGGCGCCTTTTGCTTTGCCCGCGTCGCTGGCAGATCCGCCGGATCGAGTTCCAGCCGCAACAGCAGCGTCCGCTGGGTCACTGCCCCGTTCGAATCGCTGATCAGCCAGACTGCCAGCCTCCCGTCCACCAGTGGCTCGATCGCCAGGCCTTCATAATTCTCTTCCAGCCCGGTCCCGTCGAGCGAGACCAGCGGCGTGCTCTGCCAGGATTGACCAGGCATGATCTCGCGCGGGTCCGCGAGCACCAGCCAGGTTCCGAAGCGCGGCGGCATCGGCCAGCGCAGCCGCCGGGTCAGGATCAGGACCCGGCCATCGGGCAGTTCGGCCATGTCGGTCGGGCGAAAGCCCGCCGGCCCCTCGAAGACGAAGCGCTCGGCCACCCCCGGCGAACCATCTGTCGCGGGCGCGATGTGCAGTGCCTCATGGCCAGTCCAGCCAAGTCTGGCGTAGGCTTCGGCGAGGACCAGGAACGAGCCGTCGCGCCGCCGCAGCATGGCTTCGGCTCCGCTGTTGACCGACCACTGGCGCATCTCGCGCGGCTTGAAGCGTGCGGCGACGCGCGCGCGCGAATCCAGCCGGAGCAGCACATTGGCCCCCTCGGCCGTCAGCCAGGTTTCGCCGGTAAGCGGATCACGGCTGGCGGCTTCGACATCGCGCATCGACTTGGCGTGCGCTTCGGGTCCGAACAGCCCGGCCTGGAATGGTTGCCCTGGCTGGCCCGGCTGCGGCAGCTCGAGCCGCTGTCCAAGGTCGCTATAGGCCCGCAGCCACCCCCGGGCCGGAACCACCAGCGCCGAATAACCACCGAAATTGCTGTTGGCGCTGGACAGCTGCCATGCCCCGGTGATGCGGAAAGGGGCCAGATTGACTGCTGCCGCACCGGCCAAGGGCAGGGCTGTTACCGTGACAGCCTGGCTGGGATTGTGGCTGTGCGGCGGATCACGCAGCCATACCGTGCCGGCAAGCGCCAGCACGAGTAGGAAAAGCAGAAACCGGCGGAACACGGCCCAAGGTGTGTTCGGTCAGGCCGAACAAATCAAGCGCGATCAAGCTGCGGCCGGCTCAAGGCCTGCAGTTAGTTGCCGCCAAGGGAACCGCTGGTCCAACCCTTGTTCATGTCCTGGACAAAGCCGCGCGCTTCCTCGTTGCCCTGGGTAATGACCCGGTCCCATTCCTTGTTGGTCCGGCAGACCTTGCGCCGCATGGCGATGGAGCCGGTCACCGGCTGACTTTCACACCGGATATAGGCAGGGTGGTCCTTGGCGAGCCCCTTGTTATAGGCCTTGATCTGCGAGGCCTTCATCCGGATGATGCCGCGCGGCCCTTCGGCGGCTAGCTGCGGAACCGGTGCGGCGGCAGGTGCCGCAGCTGGCGCCGCCGTTTCATTGGCGGCAGAAGCGAGCAGGAGAATGGCAAACAAGGTGGACATCGGCTTACCTCTTTGACCTGGACTTGCGCGAAGGCATACATGGTCTTGGCGCGCTGCCGCAACGCCACTGGACGACCGGTACATCGCGCTGGTCGAACCAGGTGCGCCGATTGACCTTGGCGATCAGCCGACGCATGGTTCGGGGGTTCGAACCCGAGGAGCACTGCGATGTCCCGTTTGCCGCTTGCCGCCACCCCGCTCGCGACAGCACTGGCCCTGCTGGCCGCTCCCCTTGCTGCGGCAGACAAGGAGGATGGTCCGCCCCCACCGGTGTTCCAGGCCGTGCTGGACTGCAAGGGTATTGCCGATCCCGCTGCGCGGCTCGCCTGCTATGACAAGGCCGTGGGTGAAATGGACGCGGCGCGGGCAGCCAAGGACCTGGTCGTGGCCGACCGGGCGACGATGCGCGAAGCCAAGCGCGGCCTGTTTGGCCTGTCACTACCCAAGCTGAAGCTGTTCGGCAGCGGCGACAACGAGGACGTGACCGAGATCGAAAGCACGATCGCGGCGATTCGTTCGGCCGGGGATGGCAATCCGGTGTTCGTCCTGGCCGATGGTGCCCGCTGGAAGCAGACCGAAGGTCGCGAAACCTTTCCCAAGGTCGGCCACACGATCCGCATCCGCAAGGGCGCGATGGGCAGCTACATGGCCAATATCAACGGCAAGGCGGCGGTGCGGGTGGTCCGGCTGGCCAACTGAGGTCGGCTTAAGGCCGGAACTCCTCTTCCCCCACCGCGCCGAGCACGGCTGAACCGCTGGCGAAAAGACCCCGGATCAGGTCACGTTCGGCCAGGGTCAGCCACGGGTTCCAGACATCGAAGATGAGCACGGCACGCAGGTCGTCGCTGTCGTTCCAGGCCTCATGCTCGATCGTGTCATCGAAGACAAAGGCCTCGCCCTCGCGCCATTCGCGGGTCTCGCCGCCCACCCGGAAGCCGCAGCCTTGCGGCACGATCAACGGCAGATGGACGATCGAGCGGATATTGGTCACCCCGGTATGCGGCGGGATCCGGGTGCGCGGCTTGAGCAAGGAGAAGAACGCGGTAGGCCCACGCCCCGGGATATCGGCGCGCTGGAAGGCTTCGAGCGCGGCGACGGTCTGCGGGCAGGCTGCGTGGATGGCGGCGTTGGGGCGACCGAACTCCCACAGGAAAATAGCCCCCCAATCGAGCGAATTGTCCAGCGGCGTCCACTTATTGTCGGGCGTGCCCTTGCGCTGGGTGACATAGGGCCGCAGCACCTGGCCCTCGCCCAGCAACAGCGCGCGCAACTCGTCGCGGATGGCATCGGTGCGGGCCTCCAGTTCGGCCAGCCAGGGGAAATGGTCGCGCGCGAAGAACTCGTCGGCGGGGAGGAAGGGAAACTCGATCCCGTGGCACTCGTTGCGATAGATCCGGCGGCGGCCCATCAGCACGTCGAGACAGGCATCGAAGCGGCGGGTATCGGCTGCGGTCAGCCCGGCGCGTGTGTCGGTGGTCTCGGCGGCGATCCGTTGTTCCATCTCACGGGCATGATCGGCCAGGAACCGTTCGGCATGATCGAGTACCGGCTGCAGGCCTGGCGGCGGGCTTTCGGCCATCTGGGCGAGCGCGATAACCCCGCGCCAGGCGAGCGCAGCCTGTGGCCCCTCGCCCCGCCGTTCATGCAATTCGGCCTTGCGCAGCAAGGCCATGAAGTTGCGCTGGTCGATCGCCAAGGCCTCGTCCAGCGCCTTGCGCTCGCCATGGTCGTCCTGCTGGTGGCGGCGGGCGGTGGCAACGTTGAGCCACAGCGAGGCTTCGCTCGGATCAGCCGCAGCGGCCCGCAGGAACATGGTTTCGGCCGTGGCGAATTCCTGCATGGCCAGCGCCGTAACCCCGCGTGAATTGAGCACCAGGGGATCATCCGGCACAAGCGCCAGGGCCTGGTCGAGCAGGCTGGCGGCGGCAACCGGATCTTGCCGGGCCTTGGCGGCCTGGGCCTGGTCCAGCAGCTTGCGCAATGCGTCTTCCACGGTGCACCCCATTATGGACAAGCGGGGCGACAAGTCCTAGCCCGAGGCCGACCCATCGCATGGCCATGCGTTTTCAACCAAATGCGGTGCGGGTCAAGGACAGGGGCGGACAAAGCCCGGAGTTGGACGGACGAAAGTGAGCCAGACGGCGCTGGAATGGAAGCATCGGGCCGAAGGAGCCCTGCGCGCCGGACGCCGCGATGAGGCGGTGGTCGCCTATCGCGAATACCTGGCCCTGGAACCGGGCGATGCCGATGGCTGGTTCAATCTTGGCTATGTCCTGCGCGCCGCGCGGCGGTTCGAACCGGCGGTGGAGGCCTATCGCACGGCGCTGGCAAACGGCGTGGCCCGGCCAGAGGAAGTGCACCTCAACCTGGCGGTGATCCTGTCCGAGCATTGCGGCAGGGATGCCGAAGCGCGAACCGAACTTGCGGCGGCGACCCGCGCGAATCCCGCGTTCCTGCCGGCCTGGCTCAATCTCGGCAATCTGCTGGAGGACCTGGGGGACGATGCCGGGGCGCGCGAGGCTTACACGGCGGCGCTGGCGGTCGATCCGGCCTGCGGACGGGCCCATGGGCGCCGCGGGATGGTCGACCTGCACCGTGGTGATGCCGAAGGAGCGGCGGCACGGCTGGAAGCCTTGCTGCGTGAGCGTGTGGTGTTCCGTGCCGATGACCAGGCCGAAGTCCTGTTTGCGCTGGGTCACGCGCTCGATGCCGTAGGCGATTTTGACCGGGCCTTTTCCGCGATCGACCAGGCCAACCGGCTGCGGACGCACCGGGTAAGGTATGATCCGCGCGCTGCCGAGCGGCTAATCGACGCAACCATCGCCGCCGGTCCGGCGCGACTTGATCCTGTTCCTGCTGATGGCCTTGAGCCGGTCTTCATCTGCGGCCTGTTCCGCTCAGGCTCGACCCTGGCCGAAGTGCTGCTGGAGCGACGCTTTGGCCTGGCAGCGGGGGGCGAGCTGGAAGCGATCCCGGCGATTGCGGTCGAACTTGGCCTGCCCTTGCGGCAGGATCTTGCCCTACTCGATCAGCCGACGCTGGCGGCCCAGCGGGCCGCCTATGGCGCCGAGCTGGCCCGGCTGCACGGCACCGCCGGGCGGGTGATTGACAAGCGGTGCGACAATTTTCTGCAGATCGGGCTGATCCGCGCGCTGTTCCCCGCTGCGCCGATCATCCATACCCGGCGCGATCCGCGCGATACCCTGGTCTCGCTGTTGTTCGGCAATTTCGATGACAGCATGGCCTATACCTTCAGCGCCGATGCCGCCGCGCACTGGATCCGGCAGTACCAGCGGTTGATGGCGCACTGGCGCGGGCGGTTTGGCGAGACCATCTTCGACCTCGACTATGAGGCGCTGGTCAGCGATGCAGAGCCGGTCATGGCGGCCTTGGGTGGTTATCTCGGGATCAATCCGGTTGCGGGCGGGCAAACGCCAGCGCCGGTTGATCGGGCGGTTCGGACGCTCAGTTCCTGGCAGGTACGCCAGCCGCTCCATCGCCGTTCCGCCGGGCGGTGGCAGAGTTATCGCAAGTTCCTCGATCCGATCCTGCGCAGTCTGGAGGCCTGATGAACGATCCCGTCGCCGCGCTGGTCCGCGAAACCATGGCCGATGCCAGCTGGCTGGCCCATCGTTATGATCCGAGCCACGATGCCGTTCACTTCGTCGCTGCCCCGCGCGATGAGCGGCGGCGCGTGCCGTTCCTGACCGATGAGAATCTGCCCGAAGCCAGTCGGCCGCGCGTGTTGCGGCGCCTCGATGTTGCGCAAGCGCCAGCCGGATCGGTCCACTTCATCTTTCATTCGGCCTATTGCTGCTCGACCCTGCTGGCCGCCTGCTTTGACCTGCCGGGCAAGTCGCACGCGCTCAAGGAGCCGCAGTTCCTCAACGACATGGTCGGTTGGCGGCAGCGCGGCGCGCCTCCCCAACAGATGGTCCAGGTGATGGACGAGGGTCTGGCCCTGCTGGCCCGCCCATTCACACCGGGTGAGGCCACCGTGATCAAGCCATCGAACATCGTCAACGGCTTGACTCAGCCCTTGCTGGCAATCCGTCCCGCCAGCCGGGCGATCCTGCTCCATGCGCCGGTGCGGGCCTTCCTAACCTCGATTGCGCGCAAGGGCTTGTGGGGCCGGTTGTGGGTGCGCGAACTGTTCATGGCGCAGCTCGCCGATGGACTGTTGGCTGATATGGGCATCGATGACAGCCAGTGGCTGCGCCAGAGCGACCTGCAGATCGCCGCGATCGGCTGGCTGGCCCAACAGCGGCTGTTTCATCGCCTGCTGGAACGCTGGCCGGAACGGCTGCGCTCACTGGACAGCGAAGTGCTGGTGGCACGCCCGGCCGAGGCTATGCGCGCGGCGGCCGAGCTTTACGGCCTGTCGCTTGACGAGGCGACCATCGCTGCCTCGATTGCAGAGAACTTCGCCCGCGATACCAAGACCGGCGATGCCTTCGCCGCGGGTCAGCGCGAGGCTGACCGCAAGGCTGGCGAAGCCGCTCACGCCGACGAGATCGACAAGGTGACGACCTGGATCGAGGCTGTGGCCCAGGCCAATGGCCTCGCCATGAACCTGCCGAACGCCCTCATCTGAAGATTCGCCTGTTGGCAGTGCCTTAGCCGCGCCTGGGGTGCAGCCCGGTGCCTTGCCGCCTGGCCCTTCGCATCACGAACTCTGAGCCCACGAAAAAGGGGGCGCCCTTGCGGACGCCCCCCGTTTCTTTCGATCGGTTGACCGAAGTTCTTAGAACTTCAGCGAGACCGAAGCGTTGAACGCACGACCCAGCGGATCGTAGGTCGACGGGAAGGTGTTCCCGCTGTTCGCCGCAGTCGAACCGGCACCGTCGCCAAGCAGCGGCGGGGTCTTGTCGAACAGGTTCGAGACGCCCACCGTCACACCGAGGTTGTCGTTAACGTTGAAGCGCACCGACAGGTCGATGTAGTTGTAGGCACCGATCTTGTTGAAGTTGAAGGTCTTGCCCGCCATCGGCGAGCTCGCACCGGCAGCGTTAGTAACCACGCCCGAGAACAGGTTGCGGCTGGCGGTGGTGAAGCCGCGAGCAGCAAAGTCAGCGGCCTGGCCTTCGTACTGGACCGAACCGATGTGACGCCACAGGATCGAGAAGTCGATGTCCCCGTAGGTCAGCGTGGTACGCTGCTGGAACGAGAACTTCGGCTGGATCTGACCCAGGCTCGGACCGCAGTTGGCCGAGTAGTAGCCAACGCATTCGCGGTTGATCGAGCTCGGCGAAGCGCGGAAGGTCAGCGAGTCGGTCCAGTTGCCCGACAGGTTCCAGTTCAGACCAAGCGCACCGATTTCACGCTTGTAATTGATGGTAAAATCGATGCCCTTCGTCGCCAGACGACCGTTGTTGGTCAGCTCCGAAACCAGACCGAGGGTGGTCAGCGCCGAACCGCTGAGGCCACCCGTCACCGGGTTGCGCCGGATCTTGGTGGTGCAGGCAGCCGAAGCGGCCTGGGCAGCCGTGATCGAGCCCGGGTTAGCCGTGAAGCAGTCCGTCAGGATGTCGCCCGGGGTCTTCAGGGTGATCGCCTGGTTGACCTTGACGTTGTAGTAGTCGACGGTCAGCGTCAGGCCCGGAACGAAGTCCGGCTGGAAGATCGCACCCACGGTAAAGGTGTCGGCCTTTTCTGGCTGGATCAGCGGGTTGCCACCCGAGGTCAGGTTGGCCTGGTTGGCAGTCGGGTTCGGGATCAGGCCGATCGAGGCCAGCGAAGCACCCTGGTTGACGCAGGCCGCGGTCAGGTTGGCGTTGCCAACCGGAGCCGTACCAGCGCAGGGATCAACCAGGAGGCTGGTCAGACCAGTCACTACGGGCGCGAACAGTTCGTTGATGTTCGGCGCGCGCACCGCACGCTGGTAGTTACCACGCAGCTTGATCGATTCCACCGGTTCCCAAGTCAGACCGGCCTTGTAGGTCCAGGTGTTGTACTTCGGGCTACCGGCTGCATCGACCTTGTAGCTCGAGTAGCGGGCACCCAGTTCAAGCACCAGCGACTTGGCGAAGGCAGCATCTTCGACCAACGGCGCGTTGAGTTCGCCGAAGATTTCGCTGACGTTGTAGCCACCCTTGAACGGCCGCACGGCGCCGCCGGCCCCGCCGAGTTCGCCCGGCGACTGCGCGAAGGCATCGGGGATGCGGTCATAGCTATACTGGCGATGTTCGGCACCAAGCGCGAAGGTGACATTGTCACCGCCCAGGGCCAGACCGGTGTCGCCCGAGAGCACACCCTTGACCTGGCTGAGCTTGTTCTTGATCTTGATGAAGCTCGAACCGTTCAGGAAGTTCGCCATCGCGGGGGTGATGCTGCCCGCCGGGCCCCACAGGTTGAGCGGAACGCAACCATTGGTGGTGACGGTGCAGGCGCTCGACGAAGAGGCGTTGAGAGCCTGCTGGACGCGCGAACGCAGCACGTAACCCGACTGGAGCTGATCCAGTTCGCTTTCGCCATGGGCACCCGAAACATCGAAGGTGATCCCGTCGCTGATGTCCCACTTCACGCCAGCGCGATAGTCGAACATCTGGGTGGTGTAGTCCGAAACGCGCGGACCGATTTCCACGGTACGACGATAGACCGCCGGCAACGGCAGCGCAGCGGCACCGGTGCAGGTTGCGCCCAGCGCAATACCGGCGCGGGTGCAGAGCTCGTCACGAACCGCCGACGGCAGGAACGGGTTGTTGCCCGGAATGGTCAGGGCCTCACCGAAAATCCCCGACGGAGCGATGATCGTCGAGACGCGGTTCTTCGAGTAGACGCCACGGGCGTAGACTTCGATCGAATCGGTCACTTCGTAGCGAGCCGAACCGTAGATGTTGAAGCGCTCGTAAGGCGTCTGATAGATGTTGTACGGGTTGAAGTTGAACCCGTTGTAGAAGTCGGCGAAAGCGGTGCCGCCCGAATTGATCTGGCGAATGACCGAACCCGGGAATGCGATCGTGGTGGGCACCGAGGTGCGCGACGAACCCGAAGCAACGCCGGTACGCGAGTTGATGCCGAAGACCGAAACGTCACGGTCACCCTGGTAGACCGGCTTGGCTTTCTGGTAGCCTACGCTGAGCACGGCATTGCCGCGGCCATCGTCGAAGTTGCCACCGATGGTCAGGTCGGTACGGAAGATCTGGCCGTCGCCTTCGTCAGTGATCTTGTAGGCGCTGGTCAGGTTGACACCGGCAAAGTCCTTGCGGGTCACGAAGTTGACCACGCCAGTCACGGCGTCGGCACCGTAAGTGGTCGAAGCGCCGCCGGTCAGCACGTCGACGCGCTGGACGAGGGCGAGCGGGATGTTGTTGAGGTCAACCGTGCCGAGCTGGTTGGCGACGACCAGGCGGTCACCGTCAAGCAGGACGAGGTTGCGCTGCGTGCCGAGGCCGCGAAGGTCGACCGAGGCGAAGCCGCTGTTGCCGTTGTTGACGGCCGAGCCGATGCCCGGAACCGCGCCGGGCAGGCTGCGCAGCAGTTCTTCGGCGCTACCGGTGTTGCGGAGCTGTATTTCATCCTCGCCCACGACGTTGATCGGGCTCGAAGCTTCGAGGTTCGGGTTGCGGATCAGCGAGCCGGTGACGACGATGGCCTCATCGGCCTTCTCTTCATCGGCTTCCTGCGCATAGGCGCCGGTCGAAGCGAGCATGGCGATGGCCGAACCGGCCAGCGCGAGCGACTGCAGATAGGTCGCGCTCGAGAGCGTTTTCTTGGTGGTTTTCACAGGTCTGTCCCTCTGTAGATCCGGCGGGTTGATCGCCAGGATTCCTGTCATCATCCATGAAACGAACAGGGGCATAGCCCCGCCTGCTGCACGGATAGATCGGTGGGACATGACGAAAACCCGGGTGCGGGGCAAAGCATTTCAAGTCCGCCGCCGCATTCGATTGCGGTCTGTTGCAAGTGCGCCACAGCTGCAAGTTGAACGAGTAATAATCGTTCGCATTCACGGCCGTCGGTGCAATCTTGCTGCGATACCCGCCGGTTACTGTACCGGCACCTTGGGCATCGGCGGGACGAACAGTTCCGGATCGAGCCGGGAGTCGCGCCATTTGAGGCTCCAGTGAAGGTGAGGTCCGGTGGCGCGACCGGTGGCGCCGATCCGGCCGATCACCTGCCCCTGGCGCACTGTTTCCCCCGCTTTCACCGCCAGCGCCGAACAGTGCAGGAAAGCGCTGTTCAGGCCCATGCCGTGATCGACCATCAGCAGCAGGCCTTCAAGGCTGAACGGACTGTCGGCCGCCAGCATCACCACTCCATCGGCCGGCGCGACAAAGGGCGTGCCCGAAGCGCCGGTGGCGATGTCGGTGCCTGAATGATAGCTGCCCGGCGTGCCATTGTAGATCCGCTGCGAACCGAACCGGCCTGAAAGCCGCCCGGTAGCCGGCCAGACCATCTTCTGCCGCCAGCCCTCGGCCGGGCGTTCGATCGCGCGGGCCGCCCTGATCCGCTCAAGTTCGGCCGCACGGCGACGGGCGAAGGCCTCGCTGGGAGCCGTTCCGGGGCGCGGCCCGATCGGAATGTGCTCGATCCGCCAGGCCCGCCGCGCGATCGGCAGCAGATAATCGATCAGGGTGCCGTTCACGAATTCGGCAACCAGCCGCGCTTCCGGTCCGGCATCGCGATCGAAGGCAATCAGGAAGCGGCCATCGGGCGCAACCGGCACCGGTTTGCCATTGAACAGCAAGCCGTGCGAACCGCGCGGGGCAAGGCCGCGGGCGAAGCCGCCCTGGATCAGCTGGCCGGTCAGCGCGAAGGTATCGGCCCGTTCGGCCGCGTGGGCGGGCCACAAGGCCCCGCCCGCCAGTCCGACCAGCCCGGCTCCGGCCCCGCCAAGCACGACCTGGCGGCGGTCCATTCAGCCTTGTCCCAGCAGTCGCCTGGTAGCCAGTTCGGGCGAGACATAGGCCTCCTGACGTTCGACGCACCAATAACGCAGCGCCTCCAGCGGAATCGCCTCGGCACTGACGGCGCAGACCACGTGCTTGCCATGGGTCAGCACGCGAAAGCCATTGGCCTGGTAGAACAGGGTGGCGGGACGGTCGGAAGCGGACATCAACATGCGGCACCTTCTAGCCCAGGGCGCGACCTAGAGCAATTTCCCCTGCTCCGGCGGCGGCGGCTTGGGCGCAGAGCGGGCACGGGCTGGCGCAGCGATCGGTCGGCCACCCTCCAGCGGGGCGACCTCCAGGCCGCCATCGCGGAAATGCAGGGTCAGCGCAGCCTGCGCTGCGGCATCGGCTCGGGTGGTCAGCGTCGCGCCATCAGCGCCCGTCACCCGGACATAGCCGCGTTGCAGGACCGCATCGGGATTTAGCGAGGCGTGCAGCCGGGCAAGGCCGGCCAACCGCTCCTTCGCCCGGCCCAGCCGCGCCTCCAGCAGCGGCAGCGAGAGCCTTCCGCCGCTGCGTTGCAGCTGGCTTTCCGCGAGGCGCGTGCGATCGACCAGCGCGCGGCGCAGGCGCTCGGCCGACTGGTCCAGCCGCTGGCTGTGCGGGCTGAACAGCGCCTGGGGCTGGGGCAGACGCTCGGCCCGGGCAGCCAGCCGCTCGCGTCCCAGCTGCAGCGGGCGGGCCACGGCACGGCGCTGGCGCAGGGCAAGTTCGGCCAGCTGCGCGGCCAGCTCCTCGCGCACCGGCACAGCGATCTCGGCTGCGGCAGTCGGGGTCGGCGCGCGCAGGTCGGCAGCGAAATCGACCAGCGTCGTGTCGGTTTCATGCCCGACGGCAGAGATGACCGGGATCGGACTGGCGGCAACCGCGCGAACCACGATCTCCTCGTTGAACGACCACAGGTCCTCGATCGAGCCGCCGCCACGCGCGACGATCACCAGGTCGGGCCGGGGCACCGGGCCGCCCGGCGCAATCGCTCCGAACCCGCGCACCGCCGCCGCGACCTGTTCCGCCGCACCCTGGCCCTGAACCAGCACCGGCCAGACCAGCACATGGACCGGAAAACGATCGGCGAGGCGGTGCAGGATGTCGCGGATCACCGCGCCGGTGGGCGATGTGACCACGCCAATTACCCGCGGAACGAAGGGCAGGCGTCGCTTGCGCGCGGGATCGAACAGCCCTTCGGCTTCCAGGCGGGCCTTGGTTTTTGCCAGCAGGGCGAGCAGCGCGCCCTCGCCGGCGATCTCCATCCGGTCGATCACCACCTGGTAATTCGAGCGGCCGGGGTAGGTGGTCAGCTTGCCGGTGACGACCACTTCCAGGCCATCCTCGGGCTGGAAGCCCAGCCGCTGGGCATTGCCGCGCCACATCACCCCGTCGATCCGCGCGTTCTCGTCCTTCAGGGAGAGATAAAGATGGCCCGAAGCCGCGCGTTTCACGCCGGAAAGCTCGCCCCGGATGCGGACGAAGCCAAAGCGGTCCTCGACCACCCGCTTCAGCGCGGCAGATATTTCGCTGACCGAGAGGGCGGCAGCGTTGTCCCCGGCGGCGTCCTTCGCTACCAGCCCGGCATCATCATCGTCGTCGGAATAAGGACCGGGCATGAACATCCTGCTGTTGGGATCGGGCGGACGCGAACATGCGCTGGCGTGGAAGCTGGCACAATCCCCGCGTTGCACAAAGCTGTTCGCCGCGCCCGGTAATCCGGGGATCGCAAGCCATGCCGAGCTGGTGGCGCTGAGCGCCGAGGATCATGCCGCCGTGCTTGAATTCTGCGCCGCCGAGCGGGTCGGGCTGGTCGTGGTCGGCCCGGAAGCACCACTGGTCGACGGGTTGGCGGATGCCCTGCGCGCCGCCGGAATCCCGGTGTTCGGGCCGAGCAAGGCCGCCGCACAGCTGGAGGGTTCAAAGGCCTTCACCAAGGAGCTTTGCGCGCGCCACAACATCCCCACGGCGGGCTTCAAACGGGTGACCAATGTCACTCAAGCGACACTTGCGCTGGCCGAGTTCGGCGCGCCGGTGGTGGTCAAGGCCGATGGCCTCGCCGCTGGCAAGGGGGTGACCGTGGCGATGACCATGGCCGAGGCGCAGGCGGCCGTGGAAGAGATCTTTTCCGGCAAGTTCGGAGCCGCCGGGGCCGAGGCGGTGATCGAGGAGTTCCTGGAAGGTGAGGAGGCGAGCTTCTTTGCCCTGACCGACGGGCACACCATCCTGCCCTTTGCCTCGGCGCAAGACCACAAGCGGGTGGGTGAAGGCGATACCGGGCCCAACACCGGCGGCATGGGGGCCTACAGCCCGGCCCACGTCCTGACCCCCCTGCTTGAGGGCGAGGCCATGACCCGGATCATCGCCCCCACCGTCAAAGGCCTGGCAGATGAGGGCATGCCCTATTCGGGCGTGCTGTTCCTGGGCGTGATGCTGACCAGGCGGGGTCCGGAACTGATCGAATACAACTGCCGCTTCGGCGATCCCGAATGCCAGGTCATGCTGATGCGGCTGGAAAGCGACCTTGTCGAACTGCTGCTCGCCTGCGCCGAAGGCCGCCTCGCCGCGATCGAGCCACCGCGCTTTTCCCCCGACACCGCGTTGACCGTGGTCTTGGCGGCCGACGGCTATCCCGGCACGCCGAAAAAGGGCGGTACAATCGCCGGGGTCGAGGCCGCCGAGGCCACCGGGGCCAGGGTGTTCCATGCCGGCACCGCGCTGGCCGACGGTGCGCTGGTTGCCAACGGCGGCCGCGTGCTCAACGTCACCGCCCGCGGCGCCAGCGTGACCGAGGCCCAGGCTCGAGCCTATGCCGCGGTCGACCTGATCGAGGCCCCCGACCTGTTCTGCCGCCGCGACATCGGCTGGCGCGAAGTGGCACGCGAAGCGGCGGGAGACTGAGCGGTCAGTCGGCCAGCCCGGTCTGGTCGAGCACCCCCCAGGGATCGCTGCCGGCCGAACTGCGCGCCTCGGCCAGCAGCCACTGACGAAAGGCGCGCACCTTGGCCAGCCCGCGCTTGAGCGGCGAATAGCACAGCCACAAGGCGTGGATCTCGCGCCCGATATGCGGAAAAGGCGCAATCAGCCGACCCTGCTCCAGTTCACGTGCGAACAGGAACGGGCTGAGCATGGCCACGCCGTGCCCCGCCAGTGCCGCCTGGCTATCCAGCGCCTGGGATTCGAACCGCAGCCCGGCCGGCGCGGCGAGGCTAGAGGGCGGTTCCGGCAATTGCTCCAGCCAGCGCGGCCACCACTCATCTTCCGCCGAAATGCGCGGCAGAGACAGGAAGTCGCGCGGCTCGTTCACCGGATGGTGCAGCAGGAAATCGGGGCTAGCCATCGGTGTGAACACATGACGCATTACGAAATGGGCCTCAAGCTCCGGTCCGGGCCGCACCACCCGGCGGATCGCCACGTCGAATTCGCCACTCTCCAGATCGACCAGCCGGTTGCTGACATCCAGCCGCACTGCCAGTTCGGGGTGGCGCAACTGGAACGCCCCCAACCGCGCCGACAGCCACAGCGTCGCGAAGGAGCTGGGCGCGGTAATGGTCAGCACGCGTTCGTTCTCGGCCCGGACCAGGGCAAAGGCTTCCTCCAGCCCGGCAAAGGACTCGCTGACCCGCGGCGCGATCCGGCGACCCAATGCGGTGAGAACCATGTTGCGACCGCGCCGGACGAAGAGCTGCGCGCCCAGCCGCTCCTCCAGCAGCTTGATCTGGTAACTCACCCCGGCCTGGGTCATCGCCAGTTCTTCCGCCGCGCGGCTGAAATTCTCGTGGCGCGCGGCCGCTTCAAACACCCTGACAGCAGCAAGAGGGGGAAGCCGGGACATCATCAATATATAAGCTGCACTTGTAATTTGTGTCCAACGCTTTGTTGGTTTCGGGCGGAGACTGCGGGCAGATGAGAGGCATCACGATGTCCCAAGGAACCAACCCATGCTCAAGATCCTCCTCCCGCTCACCCTCCTTGCCACCGGCCTTCAGGCCAGCCCGCTGCTGGCCCAGTCCGCCCCGGCAGCCCGGATTGCCCATGGCGACCTGAACCTCGCCTCGGCGGCCGGCGTGAAAGCCCTCGACCGCCGGATTGCTCGCGCTATCGATCAGGTCTGCGAACCGCAGGCCGGCTACATGGCGATTTACCTCGACCGGGCGGAAGACGAATGCCGCACTGCCCAGCAGGCGCAGATCCAGCCCCGGCGCGATGCTGCGATCGCCCGGGCACAGCAGCGGGCCGCCGTTTTCGCCAGCACTGCGCGGTAACCCCCCAGGGACGGTCACCCGCCCCCTGTCCCTCAAGCGTGACTTGTCCCTGACCGGGCGGCAATCCCAGCGGGTTGCCGCCCCACTGGCGTGCTCAGCCCAGCCGCGCCTTGATGAGGGCCTTGAGGTCAGCCTCCGGCCGGGCGCCGAAGTGCGAGATGATTTCGCCCGCGCAGATCGCGCCGAGCGTCAGGCATTCGCGGAGCGGGCGCTCATTGACGTGGCCGTAAAGGAACCCGGCGGCGAAGAGATCGCCCGCGCCGGTGGTATCGACCACTCGGACCACCGGTTCGGCCGGCACTTCGGCGCGCTGGCCACTGGAGACTGCAACGGCGCCATGTTCGCTGCGGGTCACGACCAGCACCGGCACCTTGTCCTCCAAGGCGGCGATCCCGGCATCGAAATCGTCGAGCCCGGTCAGCGCCGCCAGTTCGACATGGTTGGCGAACAGGATGTCGATCTGCCCTTCGGCGATCAGCGCGCGGAAATCATCGCCGTGGCGATCGATCACGAAGGCATCGGACAGGGTGAAGGCCACCTGCCGTCCGGCATTGCGTGCGGCGGCAATCGCCCGGCGCATCGCGGCGCGCGGCTCTTCCGGGTCCCACAGGTAGCCTTCGAGGTAGAGCACCTTGGCCGCGGCAATGGCTTCATCGTTGAGCGCGGCGGCCGGCAGGAACTGCGAGGCGCCCAGGAAAGTGTTCATCGTGCGCTGGCCATCGGGCGTCACGAAGATCAGGCAGCGCGCCGTTGGCGGATCGCCGGCCCGCGCCGCCACATCGAAGGCAATCCCGCCAGCGCGGATATCGTGGGCGAAGACCTCGCCCAGCTGGTCGTCGGCCACCTGACCGATGAAGGCGCACTTCGCCCCCAGCGCGGCCAGGCCCGCCAGGGTATTGGCGGCAGAACCGCCCGAAATCTCGCGCGCGGGGCCCATCGCGTCGTACAGCGCCTTCGCCCGTTCGGTATCGACCAGGGTCATGCCGCCACGGGTCAGGCCGAGCTGGTCGATCAGGTCGTCGGCGCAGGGGGCCATCACGTCGACGATGGCATTGCCGATCGCGATCACGTCGGTGGTCGGTGCAGTCACGGAAGATCCTTGTCGCCGGGGGAAAACGGGAATGATCCGGCGCGGTTAGCCATCATCCCGCCGCAGGGCAAGATGCCGCCTGATTGACAGCGCGCCCGCCAGCAGCGATTCGCATCAGCCATGCTGCGCGCCTTCACCCTTGCCCTTGGTCAGCTGACCGACCCTGCCGTGCTGCGAGTGCTGGGCAAGAGCCTGCTGGCCACCCTGGTGATCTTCGTGGTGGCAGGCAGCGGCCTGTGGTGGCTGGCCGAACGCGGTCTGGCCCTGGCCGGGCTGACCGAAGCGCGACTTGGTGAGGCAGGCCTGGGCGAGACGGGGCTGGTCGAAGCGGGTATGGTCCGGGCGCTGCTGTCGCTGGTGGCCGTGGTGGTGGCAGGCTGGCTGCTGTGGCGGATCGTGGCCCTGGCGGTCTTGCAGTTCTTTGCCGACGAAGTGGTCCACGCGGTCGAGGCGCGGCACTATCCGGCCCAGGCCGCCCGCGCCCGCCAGCTGGGATGGCGCGAGGAGCTGGGCCATGGCCTGCGCGGCGGTGCCCGCGCGCTCGGCTGGAACCTGGCCGCGCTGCCGTTAGCGCTGGTCCTGCTGGTCACGGGGATCGGCCCGGCGCTGGTCTTTCTGCTGGTCAATGCCGTGCTGCTGGGGCGCGAGTTGCAGGACATGGTCTGGCTGCGCCACTGCCCCGATTCCACCACCGCCCCGCCGCTGACCGGCCTGACCCGCCTGCTGCTGGGCGGCACGGTAACGGCGCTGCTGGCCGTGCCGCTGGTCAATTTCCTGGCGCCGCTGCTGGGTGCGGCGGCGGCGACCCACCTGGTCCACCGGCGAAAGGCCGATCATGCTGCCTAGATTGCTCGTTGTCGCCGTGCTGGTCCCGGCGCTGGCCGCCTGTGGCGGACTGCCCCAGCCACAAGGTCCGGGCGCCAGGCCCGCGCCGACCAAGCCAGCCCCCGCGAAGCCCGCCCCCACAAAGCCGACCGCCAACAAGCCGCCAACAGGGAAACCACGCCCGGCGCTGACCGCGCCGCGCCAGCCCGATCGCGCCCCGCTGCCCACCGCCCGGCCGCTGGCCCTGCCCGGGCTGGAAGGGGTGATCGGCGCAAGCTCGGCCGAACTGGGCCGCCAGTTCGGCAAGCCCCGGCTCGACGTGATCGAGGGCGATGCCCGCAAGCTGCAATTCAGCGGCCGGGCCTGTGTGCTCGACATCTACCTCTACCCGACCGTCCCGGGCCGCGAACCGATTGCCACCTATCTCGATGCCCGCCGGGCCAGCGACGGGCAGGATGTGGACCGGGCGGCCTGCGTTGCGGCGCTGCGCGCGCGTTAGGCTCGATGCCCGGAAAAGAAGGGTAACGGCGCCTTAACCCTGATCGGCGATAAGCCCGCGCAAGACCAATTGTGCAGGACCGCCTCGTCATGACCATGCATTTCCGCGATCTCGCCGCTGCCGCTGCGGCCGATGGCATGATTGCGCCGGATGAATTGCAGGACCTGCGCCGGGCCGGCTGGGCCGATGGCCGGATGGATCCGGACGAGGCCGAATCGCTGTTTGTTGCCAATGACCTGCTGACCGAGCCGGATCGCGACTGGTGCGATTTCTTCGTCGAGGCGCTGAGCAACTTCGTGGTCCATACGGTCCAGCCGGCAGGCTATGTCGACCAGGAAATGGCCGACGAGCTGATCGCGCGAATCGACCGCGATGGCCGGGTCGATTCGCTGGCCGAACTGGAACTGCTGGTCCGCGTTCTGGAAATCTCGACCAGCGTGCCCGCCAGTCTCAAGGCCTATGCCCTGCAACAGATCGAATGGGCAGTGGAACACGGCGAAGGCCCGACCCGCCATGGCGAACTGGCCGCAGGCGGAATCAATCCCACCGAAGTGGCGCTACTGCGCCGGATGATCTTTGCCGCCGGGGGTGACCGCCCGGCTGCGGTCAGCAAGGCCGAGGCCGAAATGCTGTTCCGGCTCAAGGACGCGTCGCTGTACGAAGCCAATTGCCCCGAATGGCAGGCGCTGTTCGTGCAGGGCGTGGCCAATTACCTGCTCGGCTTTGGTGGCAGCGAACCGCTGAGCGCCGAACGAGCCAGCGAACTGGAAGCATTCATGAACCAGGAAGGGGCCGGGATCGGCGGCTTTCTCGGCCGCATGGCCCGCGCCGACGTGGAGGATGCCTTCGGTAGCCTGCTCGGCGGGTCCGAGGCTGAAACGATCGACTGGGATGGCGAGGCCGAGGCCGCCGCGCGGCTCGATCCGGCCGAGGCTGACTGGCTGCGCGACCGGCTTGATGCCGACGAGGAACTGGATGAGCTGGAAAAGGCGCTGATCGCCTTCATCGACGAGGAAACGGGCGAAAGCTTTGTCCCGCGGCCGTAAGCAGGATCACCCGCGATAGGCGAAGCCACTCGCCACCAGCTTGCGCCAGCGGCGCTGGCGGTGCGTATAGAACAGCCGCGCGAAACCCCAGATCAGCGGGGTCAGCAAGCCAGCCTCGATATGGACCCGATCGACATAGCGGGTGCCGGCCCCTTCGGGCGTGATCTCGATCCAGTGATCCCAGCGCCGGATCAGCGGGCCATAGCCGTTATCGCGCACCACGAAGCGGCCAGCGGGCTGGACCGGCAGCTCGATCCCGATTGCCTGCCAGCCGATCGGAATGAAGCCGAACAGCAGCATCCAGGTGCGAAATTCGCCTTCGTGCCAGCGCGCGGGGAAGGGCCTGCCGCGGGGAACGAACCGCAACAGGCCCCGTGCCACATAATGCAGCAGGCGCGGAGTCTGGACATGGTCCCAGACCACTTCCGGAGGTGCGGCCAGATAGGTCGAAAGCTCAACCGTGCGCACGGCAGCGCTCAGACCGTAAAGCTCTCGCCGCAGCCGCAGCTGCCCTTGGCATTGGGGTTGTTGAACACGAAGCCGGCGGTGAAATCGTCTTCCACCCAGTCCATCGTGCTGCCGACCAGGTAGAGCACCGAGGCGCCATCGATGAAGAACAGCCCGCCGGGGGTTTCGATCCGCTCGTCAAAGGCATTGGCTTCGCTGATGTAGTCGACCGAATAGGCCAGCCCCGAACAGCCCCGGCGCGGGGTAGACAGCTTGACCCCGATCGCGCCCTCTGGCGCCTTGGCCATCAGCGCGGCGATCCGGGCTTCGGCGGCGGGCGTAAGGAGCACCGCAGCGGGGCGCTGGCGCAGTTTGGTCTCGCTCATCACAACATCCCCAGTTCGAGCCGGGCCTCGTCGCTCATCTTGGCGGGATCCCACGGCGGATCCCAGACCAGGTTGACCTCGCAATCGCGCACGCCGGGCACCGCGCCGACCCGCAGTTCGACCTCGCCGGGCATCGATTCGGCCACCGGGCAGTGCGGGGTGGTCAGCGTCATGATCACCACCACGGCGCCGGCATCATCTACCTCGACCCCGTAGATCAGGCCCAGGTCATAGATGTTCACCGGGATTTCCGGATCGAAGATGTCCTTCAGCGCGGCGATCACCCCATCGTGGATCGCACCGCCGGGCTCACCGGCAGGCACGTCCTGCGGCTGGGCCTTCAGGAAGCCATCGAGATAGTCGCGCTTGCGCTCCAGCTTGGCGGCAGCCGATTCCGGCGGCGTTGCCGCATCGTCGACCCGCGCGCGCGGCGGGGCCGAGACGGCCTCCACTTCCTGAATCGTGAATTTCGGTTCCCCACTCACCCGAAGATCCTCCGTGTCCGTTCAATCCCCGCCAGCAGCGCGGCGATATCGCTCTCATCCGAATACAGTCCGAAACTGGCCCGCGCCGTGGCCGGTACGCCCAGGTGATCCATCAGTGGCTGGGCGCAGTGATGCCCGGCGCGGATCGCGACCCCGGCTTCATCCAATATGGTGCCGAGATCGTGCGGATGCACCCCCTCCATCGCGAAAGAGACGATCCCGGCGCTTTCCTCCGGCCCGAACAGGGTGATGTCGTTGCGGCGGCGCAGTTCGCTGCGCAGTTGTGCCACCAGCGCCGCCTCGTGGGCGTGGATGGCCGCCAGCCCATGGGCCGCGACCCAGTCGGCGGCCGCGCCGAAGCCGATCGCCTCGACGATCGCGGGGGTACCGGCCTCAAACCGCTGCGGCGGCGCGGCATAGGTGGTCCGCTCGAAAGTAACGCGGTCGATCATCGCCCCGCCGCCCTGCCAGGGGGGCATGGCCTCCAGCAGCTCGCCCCAGCCCCACAGCGCGCCGATCCCGGTCGGGCCGTAGAGCTTGTGGCTGGAAAAGGCATAGAAGTCACAGCCCAGCGCCGCGACATCGACCGGCAGGCGCGGCACGGCCTGGCAGCCATCGAGCAGCAGCTTTGCCCCGACCCGGTGCGCGAGTTCGGCGGCGCGAGGGGCATCCAGCACCGAACCCAGCACGTTGGAGACGTGGGCGAAGGCGACCATCGTGTGCTCGGGCGTGAGCATGGCCTCGGCTGCATCCAGGTCGATCCGGCCATCGGCGGTCAGCGGGCAGACATCGACCTGCCAGCCGGCCAGCTGCCAGGGCACGATGTTCGAATGATGCTCCAGCACAGAAAGCAGGACCCGGCCCTTGTTCGGGTAGCTATAGGCCACGAGGTTGATCGCCTCGGTCGCGCCGCGGGTGAAGACCAGCTCGTCGTTCCGGCCGCCGATCAGCGCGGCAACCTTGCCCCGCGCGGCTTCGAAGGCCAGCGTCATCTCGGCCGAACGGGCATAGACCCCGCGATGGACCGTGGCATAGTCCGCGCCCATTGCCTTTAGCGTGGCATCGAGCACCGCCCGCGGCTTCTGCGCGGTGGCGGCGGTATCGAGGTAATGCCAACCACCGGCGAGGCCGGGGAACTCGGCGCGGAGGGGGACAGCGTTCACAGCAGCCGCTCCAGCGCGGCCTTGGCAGCGGCCTGCAAGGCTTCCTCGTCCGCCGCGCCGGTGAAGGCTTCGGCGACGAAGGCCTGGAGCATCAGCCGCTTGGCCAGCTCCGGCGGCAGCCCGCGCTGCGCCATGTAGAACAGGCTGTTCGCGTCCAGCTCGCCCACCGCGCAGCCGTGGGCGCACTTCACGTCGTCGGCGAAGATTTCCAGTTCGGGCCGGGCATTGGCCGTGGCCGTCCGGTCAAGCAGCATGGCCCGGACCGACTGTTCGCCATCGGTCCCGTCCGCGCCCTTGGCGACGCGCACCTTGCCCAGGTAATTGGCCGTGGCGCTGCCGCCCGCGACCGAGCGCACCACCTGGCGGCTGATCGCATCGGGGTGGGCGTGGAGGACATCGGTGACGATCTCGACGGTCTGATCCCCGCCCGCCAGCTGCGCCGCGCCAAGCGTGAATTCGGCCCCGGCGCCCAGCTCTACCCGTACCGCGACGCGGCCATAGGCAGCGGGCGCGTTCAGCACGCGCAGGTCAAAGCTGGCACCATCGCCCAGGGTAATCGCGATCTCGCGGGCGACCGGCTCGCTGCCATCCAGCACCAGCGCCAGGCTGCCGCGCTCACCGGCGGCAACGGCAATCGTTTCCACCGCCACCGGCCACAGCGGGGCCAGCGCGGCGAGGTCCGCATAGCGGAAGTCCTCGTCTTTGCGGGTGGGAAGGGCGAGGGCCTGGGTCACGCCGCCACTGCCTCGTAACCGCGCTCTTCCAGTTCGAGCGCGAGTTCCGGCCCGCCGGTGCGGACGATCCGACCCCCGGCGAGAACGTGGACAAAGTCCGGCTTCACGTAATCGAGCAGGCGCTGATAGTGCGTGATCAGCAGCACGGCCTTGTCGGGCTTGCGCATCACGGCATTGATCCCATCGCCCACGATCCGCAGCGCATCGATATCGAGCCCGGAATCGGTCTCGTCGAGGATCGCCAGCTTGGGATCGAGGATGCCCATCTGGACCATCTCGGCGCGCTTCTTCTCGCCGCCCGAGAAGCCGACATTCACCGGCCGCTTGAGCATATCCATGTCCAGCTTGAGCAAGGCCGCCTGCTGGCGCGCCAGCTTGAGGAAGTCCCCACCCGACAGCGGCTCCTCGCCCCGGCTCTTGCGCTGGGCATTGAGGCTTTCGCGCAGGAACTGGACGAAGGACACGCCCGGAATCTCGACCGGGTACTGGAAGCCCAGGAACAGCCCGGCAGCGGCCCGCTCGTGCGGTTCGAGTTCGAGCAGGTCCTGGCCCAGGAATTCGACCGAACCGCCAGTCACCTCGTAACCGGGCCGCCCGCCCAGGGTATAGCCGAGTGTCGACTTGCCCGCCCCGTTCGGCCCCATGATCGCATGGACCTCACCGGCGTTGATGGTGAGCGACAGGCCCTTGAGGATCGGCTTGTCCGCAACGGTGGCGTGAAGATCGGTAATGGTCAGCATTCAGGACATCTCGTCATTTGTCAGCCCGGACTTGTTCCGGGCCAGTGCTTCACTATGGACCGCGCGCAACAGAACCGCACCGGCCCGGAACAAGTCCGGGCTGACCGTTGTGGAGGCAATTAGCACCACGCTCATTTCCGCCCCCGCTTCAGCGCCCGCCGCTCATGCCAGCGTTCGCGCATTACGGCGGAAACGTGCGCGGCGGCGGCAGCCGGATCGGCCAGGACCGCCGTGGCGGAGAGCCGCTCGACCCGGTAGCCGACCTCGGTCAGGCTGCGGGTGCGGTCGGCGGTGAAGGCGGCGTCCTCGTCGCCATCGAGCTCGACCACCAGCATCAGCGGCTTGCAGGCGAAATCGACAATGGCCGAGCCGATCACGTCCTGCCGCTTGAACTTGTAGCCGCCGGTCTCGACCTCAAGGAGCGCTGCGGCGAGAGCCTCGCTGGCGGGCGAAGGGTTGCGGCGCATTTCGCGGGCGCGCTCGTGCAGGGCATCAAGCCGCTTTTCCGAGATTTCCCAGCCGCGACCCTTTTTCCTGATCGCGGGAGCGGCATCCTCGGCGGGCGCGCGGACGGTGAGGGTCTTCTTGGTCACTGCGCGGCGCTTTCAGCCGGGGCCGCGGCGGCTTCGGCCTTGAGCTGATCGAGCACGCGCATCTGCGCCCGGTCGACGAATTGCCCGGCCATCTGCTCCAGCGTTTCGCGCCGCACGAAGGGCACCTGTTCGGCCAGGGCATCGGTAATCGCGGCAACGGCGGCGGTCCGCGCGGTTTGCAGCGAGGCGAGGTCCGAGAGGTTTTCCGGCAGCTTGCCGTATTGCGCCTGATAGGCGGCGATTTCCGTCCGGGCACCCTGCCCCAGGATATCGAGCGCGGCCTTGGCCTCGGTCGAAAGCAGGCCAGCGATCTTGCTGTCATCCAGCGCCGCGAGCGCGCCGGATGCCGCTTCGCTGCCAGCAGGCACGGTGCTTTCACCGCAGGCAGTGAGCGACAGCGCCGAAACAACCACCAGGGTCACGATTCCAAGACGCATCAGCCAACACTCCCTTCCAGCGAAATGCCGAGCAGCTTCTGCGCCTCGACCGCAAATTCCATCGGCAGCTGTTGCAGCACTTCCTTGGCGAAGCCGTTGACGATCAGCGCCACGGCAGCTTCCTGATCCAGCCCGCGCTGCATCGCGTAGAACAGTTGGTCGTCCGAAATCTTGCTGGTGGTCGCCTCGTGTTCGATCTGGGCCGAGGGATTGCGCACCTCGATATAGGGCACGGTATGCGCGCCGCAGTCCTTGCCCAGCAACAGGCTGTCGCACTGGGTGAAATTGCGCACCCCTTCGGCCTGGGGGGCGACGCGGACGAGGCCGCGATAGGTGTTCTGGCTGTTGCCGGCCGAGATGCCCTTCGACACGATAGTCGAACGGCTGCCCTTGCCGTTGTGGATCATCTTGGTGCCGGTATCGGCCTGCTGGTAATTGTTTGTGACGGCGACCGAGTAGAACTCGCCCACCGAATCCTCACCGTTCAGCACGCAGGACGGATATTTCCAGGTCACCGCCGAACCGGTCTCGACCTGGGTCCAGCTGACCTTGCTGCGCTTGCCCTGGCACAGCGCGCGCTTGGTGACGAAGTTGTAGATCCCGCCCTTCCCCTCGGCATCGCCGGGATACCAGTTCTGGACGGTCGAATACTTGATCTCGGCATCGTCGAGCGCGACCAGTTCGACCACGGCGGCGTGGAGCTGGTTCTCATCGCGCATCGGCGCGGTGCAGCCTTCAAGGTAGCTGACATAACTGCCCTTGTCGGCGACGATCAGCGTGCGTTCGAACTGCCCGGTGTTTTCCGCATTGATCCGGAAATAGGTGCTGAGCTCCATCGGGCAGCGCACGCCTTCGGGAATGTAGACGAAAGTGCCGTCCGAAAAGACCGCGCAGTTGAGGGCGGCAAAGAAGTTGTCGTGCATCGGCACGACCTTGCCCAGCCACTTCTTCACCAGCTCCGGATATTCGCGGATCGCTTCCGAGATCGAGAGGAAGATGACCCCGGCCTTCTTCAGCTCTTCGCGGAAGGTGGTGGCGACCGAAACCGAATCGAACACGGCATCGACCGCAACCTTGCGCGCACCTTCCACCCCGGCGAGCACCTTCTGCTCTTCGAGTGGAATGCCGAGCTTCTTGTAGACCTCGAGAATCTCGGGATCGACCTCGTCCAGGCTGGAGAGCTTCTTCTTCGCCTTGGGCGCGGCGTAGTAATAGGCGTCCTGGTAATCGATCGGCGGAATGTTGAGCTTGGCCCAGTCGGGCGTGGGCATGGTCTGCCAGTGACGGAAGGCCTTCAGCCGCCAGTCGAGCATCCATTCGGGCTCGTTCTTCTTGGCGCTGATGAAGCGGACGGTATCCTCATTCAGGCCCTTTTCGGCGAACTCGGTTTCGATATCCGCCGACCAGCCGTGCTCGTAATCGGCCACCTTGGCGGCGGCTTCACGCGCGGCCTGATCCTTGATCGCGGTTTCCTCGCTCATGCCGCGGCTCCTTCGGCCTGCACCGCTGCCAGCCGGGTCAGCGGTACCTGCGACAACGCACCGCGCAGCGCCTCGTTGACGATCGGCCAGTGCGGCCTGACGGCGCAGCAAGCATCGAGCGAACAGTCCGAGCGCGCCTCGTCCACGCATTGAGTCAGCGCGATCGGGCCTTCGACGGCCTCAATGATATCAGCGAGGCTGATGGCCGCAGCCGGGCGCGCCAGCTTCAAGCCGCCGCCCACGCCGCGCGTCGAACGCAGCAAACCGGCCGCCGTCAGGCGACTGACCAGCTTCTGCACGGTGGGCACCGGCAGGCCGGTTTCGGCGGCCAGTTCCGCCGCGGACACGCGCGAGCCGCCGCAATGGCGCGCAGCGGCGCTCATCGTGACGACAGCATAATCGGCCATGGAAGATAGGCGCACTGGAGGGCTCCGGCCAAAATCGGATTGATTCGTTCCGAATTGCCCTAGGCCCCTTTTTGGCCCAGATCAATCGTCCGGAATGCGCGCGATATTGGGCTTGATCCGGGTGTAGTTCTCCAGTGAATTGGCCTTCGACAGCACGTTCTCGCGATCAGCCATCAGGCGTTGCGGGGTGCGGCCGGTGAAGTGGCGAATCTCGCGGATCAGGTGCGACTGGTCATAGAACAGGTTGAACAGTTCGGCGATCTTCGCCTCGGGCAGACCGGGGGCCTGCAACAACGCCGCGACCCGCAGGGCCCGGTACTTGCGCATCAGCAGCTTCGGGCTGCACCCGAAATAGCGCATGGTCAGCCGCTGGATCTGTCGCGGCGAATAGCCGGCCGCGGCATGCAGGTCGGCCAGCGCCGGATCGAGCGAGGTCGACAGCCAATCGCTGATCGTGCGGGCCAGTCGGGCATGAGCCGGGTCGATCGGGGCCAGCCGGGTGGCAAGGTCCGCGACCATGGCGGCAGCGAGATCGGGCACCGCCATCCGGCCGGCGCGCCAACCCGCGCGCAGGTCATCGCCCAGCCGGTTGATCGCCTCGCCCAGCACCGCTCCGGCATCATCGACCCGGTCGGCCCATTGCGCGGCATCGCGTCCGGTCAGGGCGATCCAGCCCAGCGGGGCGAGCGCCACGGCCACCATCCGCAGCGGCCCGGCCACTTCCAGCCCGACCGCGGCATTGGTTGGCGCGAGCAGCGTTTCGGGGTGGGCGGCATCGGTTCGGCCCGAAGCAAAGCGCAGCGAACCTTTGCCCTCAAGGACAATGGCCAGGTAACCGACGGCCGCCGGGAGGGTATCGGAGATATCGCGTTCGTCGCATTCCAGCATGAAACTGGTAGTGAAGAAGGCTTGCAGGTTCGGCGGTACGGGAAAGTGGGTCAGCCGGATCAGGCTGGCAGGCGTCAGCGCCGACTCTTCGCCGCCCCCGATAACTGTTTCACGACCACCCCGGTACATTACTCGCAAGAGTGCCGCTCGGCCGCTCTGACGGCAATAGGTATTTAGGCGAGTTCAACCGGCTCCGCCCAGGTTGCTGGCTCAGGGATCGTCGGCACAAAAAAAGCGACCCTGCGCTTTGGGCGGAGGGTCGCTACTGAAGTTGAGGAACCACCAAGCAAATTGGCAGTTCTTCGGGTCGCCAGCATGAGCTAGCCGGGAATCGCGGCGGCGCATTGTATGGAATCGTCAATCTGTGACGAACCGGTGCACCATATCGACTTGACTGGCCGCTGCTGCCATAGGCTGGCACCCCGTGACCATGCTCTACTCGCTGCTTCGCCCCGCCCTGTTCCTGTTCGAAGCCGAGCGCGCGCACCGGCTGACGATCGATTCGCTGAAGGTAATGCCGCATGGCGGGCCGCCGCGCGCCGGGTCGCTGGCAACCACGGTAGCGGGGATCGATTTCCCCAATCCGCTGGGCATGGCCCCGGGCTTCGACAAGGATGCCGAAGTGCCCGATGCCGTGCTGGGGCTGGGCTTCGGCTTTACCGAGATCGGCACCGTGACTCCGCGCCCGCAGCCGGGCAACCCCCAGCCGCGCCTGTTCCGCCTGAGCGAGGACCGCGCGGTGATCAACCGGATGGGCTTCAACAATGGTGGCCACGCGGCGGCGGCGGCGCGGCTGGCCAAACGCAAGCGACAGGGCGTGGTCGGCGCCAATGTGGGGGCCAACAAGGATTCGGCCGACCGGATTGCCGATTACCTGGCCGGAATCGCCGCTTTCCGCAGCCTGGCCGACTATATCACGGTCAACATCTCCTCGCCCAACACCCCCGGCCTGCGCGACCTGCAGGGCGACAAGGAGCTAAACGACCTGCTGTCCGCCATCGCCGCCGAGCGGCAGGCGGGCGATCCGCCGGTCTTCCTGAAAGTGGCGCCGGACCTAGACGAGGCCGCCCCGGCCCGAATCGTCGAAGCCGCGCTCAAACATGGGATCGCAGCGATCATCGTGTCGAACACCACGATCACCCGGCCACCGCTGCAATCGCGGTTTGCCGGCGAGGCGGGCGGGCTGTCGGGCGCGCCGCTGCGCGATCTGGCGCAAGCGCGGCTGCGCGATTTCCGTGCGGCTGCCCAGGGCGCGATCCCGTTGATCGGTGTGGGTGGGATCGCCAGCGCCGAGGATGCCTGGGCGCGAATCCGGGCCGGGGCCAGCCTGGTCCAGATCTACAGCGCGATGGTCTATGAAGGGCCCGGCCTTGCCCGCCGGATCACCCACGGGCTGGAGCGACTGATGCGGCGCGACGGCTTTGCCAGCATTGCCGAGGCGGTGGGAAGCGAATAGGCAGGGCCCATGGTCCTGTTTCGCAACACCGCGCTCGCTGCTCTGGCCTTGGCCAGCGTCACCCCCCTTGCCGCCCCCTTTACCACCCCGGCCCTGGCGAAGACCGCCGCGACCGCGCCGTTTGAAAGCGGCATGGTTTCCGCCGCCGATCCGCGCGCGGCCGAGGCCGGCGCGGAAATCCTACGCCAGGGCGGCAATGCCACCGACGCCGCGCTCGCCGTGCTGCTGGCGCTGACCGTGGTCGAACCGCAAAGCTCCGGCATTGGTGGCGGCGGCTTTCTGGTGCTCGATACGGGCCCTGGCAAGGCGGGGGGCGGCCAGCTGATCACCCTCGACGGGCGCGAAACCGCCCCCAAAGCTGCCACGCCCGACTGGTTCAAGGCGGGGGACAAGTACCTGTCCTACATGGAAGCAATCCCCGGCGGGAAGAGCGTGGGCGTGCCCGGCAACCTGGCGCTGATGGCAGAGGCACACCGCCGCCACGGCAAGCTCAAGTGGCGCGCGCTGTTCCAGCCGGCGATCCGCCTGGCGCGCGACGGCTTTGTCGTCTCCCTGCGGCTCAACCAGTTCCTGACCCGGTTCAAGCTCCTGGCCGCTTCGACCGAACAGGGCCGCACGCTTTATTACCACGCCGATGGTAGCCCGATCGCGGCGGGTTCAACGCTGAAGAACCCGGCGCTGGCGACGTTCCTCGAACATCTTTCCCGGGAAGGGCCAAAGGCCTTCTATCGCGGGCAGAACGCGGCCGAGATCGTCCGGACGGTGAACACTGCCCCGCGCAACCCCAGCGCGATGACCCTGGCCGATATCAAGGCCTATCGCGCCAAGTCGCGTCCGCCGGTCTGCGTGACCTATCGCCAGCACCGGATGTGCGGGATGGGGCCGCCGAGTTCCGGCGCGACGACCGTGCTGGGCACGCTCAAGCTGCTCGAGCGGTTTGACCTCAAGGCCATGGGCAAGGATTCGCCCACCGCCTGGCACCTGATCGCCGAGGCGCAGCGGCTGGCCTATGCCGACCGCGAACGCTACCTGGCCGACCCCGATTTCGTCGACGTGCCGGTGGTCGGGCTGCTGGCCCCCGACTACATCGCCGCCCGGTCGCAGCTGATCGCGACGGATCGCGCCATGCCCTCGGTCGCGCCGGGCAACCCGGCCGGGGTCAAGGTGGCGCTGGCCGACGGGGCAGGACCGGTGGAACGCGGCACCAGCCACTTTTCGGTGATCGACCGCAATGGCATGACCGCCAGCCTGACCTCGACCATCGAGGGGCCGTTCGGCTCCGGGCTGATGGTCAACGGCTATTTCCTCAACAACGAGCTTACCGACCTGTCGATCCTGCCTGAGCGGGACGGGCGGCTCGTCGCGAACCGGGTGGAGGGCGGCAAGCGGCCGCGCAGCTCGATGGCGCCGACCATCGTCTATGGTCCCGATGGCAAGGTGAAGCTGGCCGTGGGCGCCGCCGGTGGCGTGACCATCCCGGCCCAGGTGCTGAAGGCGATCATCGCCGTGGTCGACTGGAACCTGCCGGCCGACCAGGCCCTGGCCCTGCCGGTGATCTATGCGCCGGGCGGCAATACCGTCTTCGTCGAGCGCGGGACCGAGCACGAGGCGCTGATCCCGGTGCTCCAGGGCCTGGGCCATGCCGAGGTGCGCCTGCGTGACCGCAGCTTCAAGGGCAACGCCGTGCAGGTTTTGGACGGCAAGCTGCTGGGCGCGGCCGATCCGCGCAGCGAAGGCGAGGCCGCACGGCAATAGGCCTGTCATCAAATGGCTCCGCCAGTAGGCGCTTGCCGCTAGGGCCAAGCCCGCCTAGGGAACGGGCTATTAGGGGAAGGGTGCTGCAAAAAGGGGCAGTGCACGTGGTAGATATTTCCGACTTGCCGACCAGCGCCAATCTGGTCGAACTTCTGCTGAAGCGCGCCGATGCACGGGGCGACCGGCCGTTTCTTTGGGCCAAGCACGATGGCAGCTGGCAATCGCTGAGCTGGAACGAAGTGGTGCGGCAGGTCTGCACCCTGGCGGAATCGCTGCGCGCCATGGGGCTGCAGGATGGCGACCGGGTGATGCTGGTCTCCGAAAACCGCCCCGAATGGTGCATCGCCGATTTCGCGATCATGGCGGCGGGCTGCATCACCGTCCCTGCCTATGTCACCAATACCGAGCGCGACCACCTGCACATCCTCGACGATTCGGGTGCAAGCGCGGTGATCGTGGCCAACGACAAGCTGGCCGTGCCGCTGCTGGGCGCGGTGCTGCGCTCGGGCAAGGCCAAGCATGTGATCGGGATCGAACCGCTGCGCATGGGCCAGCAGGGCACTTTCGCCTATCACGACTGGTCCAGGCTGACCGCGGGTGATGGCGCGGCGGCGCGGGTGGCGGTTGAGGCGCGGATCGCGGGGATCAGCCGGGCGGATACCGCCTGCCTGATCTACACCAGCGGCACGGGCGGCGCCCCGCGCGGGGTGATGCAGCACCACGGCTCGATCATCATGAACGTCGATGGGGCTGCGCGCGTGCTGGCCGAGGATTTCGGGCTGGACGAGGATGAGGCCTTCCTGTCGTTCCTGCCGCTGAGCCATGCCTATGAGCATACCGGCGGGCAGATGCTGCCAATCGGCGTGGGCGCACAGATCTATTACGCCGAGGGCCTCGAAAAGCTGGCCAGCAATATCGAGGAAACCCGCCCCTCGATCATGGTCGTCGTGCCGCGCCTGTTCGAGGTGCTGCGCGCCCGGATCATGAAGCAGATCGAAAAGCAGGGGAAGGTCGCCAACTTCCTGATGGACCAGGCCATGGCGATCGGTTCCAACAAGGCCGCCGGGCGCAAGCGCTGGCGCGACAAGCCGATGGACCTGGTGCTGGAAAAGACCCTGCGCCCCAAGATCCGCGCCAAGTTTGGCGGGCGGATCAAGGCCATGGTTTCGGGCGGCGCGCCGCTTAGCCCGGAAGTGGGCGTGTTCTTCGAATCGATGGGGCTGACCATGCTCCAGGGCTATGGCCAGACCGAGGCCGGTCCGGTGATCTCGTGCAATCGGCCCCAGGTGGGGCTGAAGATGGACACCGTCGGCCCGCCGCTCCACGGGGTGGAAGTGCGGATTGCCGAGGACGGCGAAATCCTGGTGCGCGGCGAGCTGGTGATGCACGGCTATTGGCGCAACCAGGTCGAAACCGACAAGGCGCTGAAGCCTGATCCGGCCGAACCCGACAAGGGCCCCTGGCTGCACACCGGCGATATCGGCCATATCGACGAGGCCGGGCGCGTTGTGATCACCGACCGCAAGAAGGACATGATCGTCAACGACAAGGGCGACAATATCTCGCCCGCTCGGGTCGAGGGCTTGCTGACGCTCCAGCCGGAAATCGCCCAGGCCATGGTGATCGGCGATCGCCGCCCCTACATCGTCGGGCTGATCGTGCCCGATGCCGAATGGGCGCTGGAATGGGCCCGCGAGCAGGACGAAAAATTCGACCTGAAGGCGCTGCAGGACCTGCCCGCCTTCCGCAGCGCCGTGCGCGCAGCGATTGACCGGGTGAACAAGGACCTGTCGGTAATCGAAAAGGTGCGCCAGTTCGCTTTCGCGGACGAGCCCTTCACCATCGACAACGAGGAGCTGACCCCCAAGCAGTCGATCCGCCGCCACAAGCTGAAGGAACGCTACAGCGAGCGGCTGGACGCGCTTTACAAGGGGTAAGGTCGCGGCTCAGGCCGCTTCCTTTTCCACCCATTCGGGGTAGAAGCTCGGCGCGCGGCTCGACCAGCCTGGCGCAGTGGCGGCGGCTTCGCTGATCGACTGGAGCAGGTGCTTGCGCCGTTCGGGCCGGATCTGCGGCAGCGCGGCGGCGGCGCAGAAGGCGCTCGGCAGGAAAGGCCGGACTTCGGCCCCCAGCAGCCGTTCGTAAAGGAAGCGGTAGGCCGAAAAGCAGGTCAACCGATCCTGCGCGATGTCGAAGGCGGTGACGCGCAGCAGCTTGCCCATGAAACCTTCCAGGCTTTCGAACGCGCTGTCGCCGGGCACCTGGCCGCGCAGGGCCTTGAGTTCCTGGTAGACCACGTACTGGCTGCGGATCGAGGCGGTTTCCTCGGCATCGCGGGCCCACAGCTTGAAGGCATCCTGCCGACCCAGCCCGACATCGAGGCTGCGCTTGATGTAGCGCTGCTCGCAGGGCGTGAAACTGGCGAACTCGCGCAGTTCGGCAATAGTCAGCGATGCGGTACCGGTATTGGCCATGATTGCCCCCTTGGTTCGGGAGCAGATCACCAGAATTTGGTTAGCATCGCGTTAACCGTGTCTGGTCAGGTGCGCTCATGACATCCGTCATGAGCTTACGGCAACGGCCGCCCTGACTTGAGGCAGCAAACCTAGATCAATCCGGCCAGCGGGCTGGAGGGATCGGCATATTTGCGGGTCGCCATCCGGCCGGAGAGATAGGCGTGGCGCCCGGCCTCGACAGCCAGCTTCATCGCCCGCGCCATGCGGATCGGATCCTTCGCCTCGGCAATCGCCGTGTTCATCAGCACTCCGTCGCAGCCCAGTTCCATCGCCACGGCGGCATCAGAGGCCGTGCCGACCCCTGCATCGACCAGCACCGGCACTTTCGCGCCTTCGACGATCAGGCGGATCGTCACCCGGTTCTGGATGCCAAGGCCCGAGCCGATCGGGGCGCCCAGCGGCATGACCGCGACCGCCCCGGCATCTTCCAGCTGCTTCGCCGCGATCGGATCGTCGGTGCAATAGACCATCGGCAGGAAGCCTTCCTTGGCCAGCACTTCGGTGGCGCGGATGGTTTCGACCATATTAGGGTAAAGCGTGCGGGCTTCCCCCAGCACTTCCAGCTTGACCAGGTCCCAGCCGCCCGCCTCGCGCGCCAGCCGCAGAGTGCGGATCGCGTCCTCTGCGGTGAAGCACCCGGCGGTGTTGGGCAGGTAGGTGATCTTCTTGGGATCGATGAAGTCGGTCAGCATCGGCGCCTTGGGATCAGACACGTTGACCCGGCGCACCGCCACCGTGACGATCTCAGCCCCCGAAGCCTCGACCGCGGCGGCGTTCTCGGCAAAGTCCTTGTACTTGCCGGTGCCGACGATCAGCCGCGAGCGGAAGGTCCGACCGGCGACCGTCCAGGTGTCTTGGGCCAGGGTATCATCGGACTGATGATCGCCGCCGCCGACGAAGTGGACGATTTCCAGCACGTCGCCATCGACCAGCGCCACGTCGCCCAGGGTCGAGCGCGGCACGATCAGGCCATTGCGTTCAACCGCGACCTTGGCCGGATCGAGTTCGAGGCTACGCACCAGATCGGCCACGGTGCCATGCGCGGCGCGGCGAGGTTCGCCATTGACGGTAAGGGAAAGCTGGTCGGTCATGCCCAGCGCAGATAGCGTTCGGGCAGATTTTGGCAATGGACCGATGGGACAGGTGTGGCGGACGGTTCAGCCCAGCCGCAGGTTGCGCCAGTGCGCCCAGGCCAGCAGGCTGACCCCGGCCATGGTCAGCACCGCTTCTTCCGTGCCGTGGCCGACGAACAGCGCCGCGGCCATCAGCGCCAGACCGGCGGCGCCAATCTGCAAGGGGCGCGGATCGCGGTGGCGGACCACGCCGATACCCAGCGTTATTGCCCCCACACCAATCGCCAGGGCCAGGCCAATGCGGTGGATCACCGGCGCGAACAGGAACTGCCCGCCCAGCCCCAGCCCGGCAACCAGCAAGAGCCCGGCGAGGCAGTGCAACAGGCACAGCCCGGACAGGAGCACGCCGAAACGGTCAAGCCGGCCGCGAATAAGGTTGATCGCATCGCGCATCGTTCCGGGCCTATATGTTACAATGTTACATGGCGCAATACGGTCTTCGGCATACGGTCCAAAAACCCGGCTTGCGCTTTTGCGGGCATCGGCGCAGTGAGCGGCCTGATGACTGCTCCCTCCCCTCGCCCCCTGGCCCTCGCCCGGTGGCTCTTCGCCGTAGCCGCCCTGGTCGTTTTCATCGTTGCCGTGGGCGGGATAACCCGCCTGACCGAATCCGGCCTGTCGATCACCGAATGGAAGCCGGTTTCGGGCATCCTGCCGCCGTTGAACGAGGCGCAGTGGGAAAAGGCCTTCGACGATTACAAGCAGATCCCGCAATACATCGAGGTAACCGGCCCGGCCGGCATGACCCTGGCGGATTTCAAGTTCATCTTCTTCTGGGAATGGGTTCACCGCGTGATCGCGCGGATCATCGGCCTCGCCTTTGCCATTCCCCTGGCCTGGTTCTGGATCAAGGGCGCGATTCCCAAGGGCTATCACGGGCGCTTGGTGGCCTTGCTGGCGCTGGGCGGACTGCAGGGGACGATTGGCTGGTGGATGGTCTCGTCCGGTCTCAGCAATGACATCCGGGTCAGCCATTTCCGCCTGGCAACGCACCTGCTGGTGGCGCTGTTCACCCTGGCCGGGCTGATCTGGACCGCACTGGACCTGCGCGCGCTCGCTCGGGGCGAGCCGCGCGCGCGGTTGACCGGGTTCACGGTGTTCGTCAGCCTAGCGCTGCTCGTGCAGCTGTTCTTCGGTGCCCTCGTCGCCGGCATGCGCGCGGGTTATGTCGCCGGGGCGGGCTGGTTCAACTGGGATGTCTGGCCGCTGATGCAGGGCAGCTTCTTCCCCGCCGGGATCGACTGGGCCATGGGTCAGGTCCACGCCCTGCTCAACGACCCGTTCCTGACCCATTTCGTCCACCGCTGGTGGGCCTGGGGCGTGGTGGCGATCCTCGTGGTCATGGCCCGCAAGCTCCGTCCGATCGACCGGCGCGCCTCGATCGCGATCCATGCCACCTTCGGCACCCAGGTGCTGCTGGGGATCGCCACGGTCTATAGCGGGGTGGAACTGTGGATCGCGGTGGCGCACCAACTGGTCGGTGCACTGCTGGTGGCAAGCGTGGCCTGGGGCGCCCACGCGCTGGGCCGCCGTCCGGCGTGATCCTGCGCCGGATCCTGCTGGCCGGCGTGGCGGGCCTGGCCACCACGTCTGCGGCGGTGGCGCACGCTTGCACTCCACCTTTGGCCCCGGCCAGCCCGGTCCGATTCATGCCACCAAGTGGCCCGGTCATGGTGTCGCGCACGCTGATTCGCGCCTTGCCCGATGGCAAGGAAGTGCGAACGGTCCGCCGCTATCGGGTCTGGTTCAGCCCCGACGGCGAAGGCTTCCGGATCGATGGCGAACTGGCCGAGGTGAAGGTGGAGGTGCCACCGATCCTCGAAGGACTGGCCGCGATCGAACGGTCGCGGACCGATCCTGGGCTGTTTCCGGTTCGGCTGGACGGTGCAGGTCATATCCAGCCCGGCCTGGCTACAACCGACGATGGCGCCCGCGTGCGAGCCGCCGCACTGGGCCAGGTCATGCTCAACCAGGCAACGCTGGCGCCGCCCACGCGTGCGCAGGCGAGCGCCATGCTGCAACAGGTCTCGATTGCCGCGGCCGGACAGACCGCCTGGCCCGCGGATCTGTTCAACCCCGCCGAGGCGGAACGACGTGAGCGCCGCGCCCTGGCCCTGCCCGGCGGCCAGCAGGGCTCGGTCGAAATCGCGATAACGGCCAGCGGCCGCAGCCCGGGGCGCCTGCCCGGCCGGGTCGAGCGGCTGGTGGTGACCGAGCTGGATGGAACGCGCCGCACTTCGCGCGAGGTCTGGACTTTCGCGCCGGCGGATTGACCCTCCAGTTGTTGCGGTATTATTTTACCTCTACGGAGAAGGGCCGCAAAGCTTGACTTTGGGGGCACTTTCCCCGAATGGGCCGCCTTCCCGCGTGGGCCGGAGCGATTCTGGCCCGCGTGACGAACAAGGGATCTGACCTTTTAACGGAACGGAGTTGCCATGAAGGCGCTTTCCAAGGTCACCCGGTCGATCAAGCCGGCCGAGGTGGAAAAGAAGTGGCATCTGATTGATGCCGAAGGCCTGGTGGTCGGCCGTCTGGCCGTCGTCATCGCCAATCATCTGCGCGGCAAGCACAAGCCGAGCTTCACCCCCCACGTCGATTGCGGCGATCACGTTGTCGTGATCAACGCCGACAAGGTGAAGCTGACCGGCAACAAGCTGAAGCAGAAGACCTATTACAAGCACACCGGCTATGCCGGCGGCATCAAGGAAGTGACCGCCGACAAGGTGCTGGACGGCCGCTTCCCCGAGCGCGTGCTCGAAAAGGCAGTTGAGCGCATGATCCCCCGTGGTCCGCTCGGCCGGGCCCAGATGCGCGCCCTTCACCTCTACGCCGGCACCGAGCACCCGCATGGTGGCACCCAGCCCCAGCCGCTCGACGTTGCTGCCATGAACCGCAAGAACAAGGTGGGTGCCTGATGTCCGACACCACGCTTAACGATCTGGCCGACCTGGGCGCTGCCGCCGACGTCGCCACCCCCGCCGCTCCGGCTGCGCCGCTCCGCGAAAAGGAAGTCGACGCCCAGGGCCGTGCCTATGCCACCGGTCGCCGCAAGGACGCGGTCGCCCGCGTCTGGATCAAGCCCGGCTCGGGCAAGGTGATCATCAACGGTCGCGATCAGTCGGTCTACTTCGCCCGTCCGACCCTGCGCCTCGTGATCGACCAGCCGTTCCAGGTTGCCGAACGCGCCGGCCAGTACGACGTGATCGCCACCGTCAAGGGCGGCGGTCTCTCGGGTCAGGCCGGTGCCGTGAAGCACGGCATTGCCCAGGCGCTGACCAAGTTCGAACCGGCCCTGCGCGGTGCGGTGAAGGCGGCCGGCTTCCTCACCCGCGATAGCCGCGTGGTCGAGCGCAAGAAGTACGGCCGCGCCAAGGCCCGCCGCAGCTTCCAGTTCAGCAAGCGCTGATCCCAGGAACCTGCCAGGACTTGCGGCTCATGCCGTTTGCAAAAGGGGTCGGCCGCAAGGCTGGCCCCTTTTTCGTTTCCCCGTTCGACCGGATCCGCGGATGACCACACCCCACGCCCCGCTTGCCGCTACCCCCAACCGGATGATGTTCAGCGGCCGGATCGGCTGGCTGCGCGGCGCGATCGGGGCCGGCCTGGCCATCGCCCTGACAGCGCTGGTCGCCCGACTGGCGCTCGGCTTCGATCCCGCCCTGCCCTGGCTGGTCGCCTCGATGGGGGCGTCGGCCGTGCTGGTCTTCGTGCTGCCGGCCAGCCCGCTGGCCCAGCCCTGGCCCGTGTTCGGCAGCCATATCGTGGCCGGTGCGATCGGCTTTGGCTGCCATGCGCTGTTCGGCCCGCACTGGGCGGCGGCGGGGCTGGCCGTGGGCGTGGCGGTCGCGGGGATGAGCCTGCTGCGTTGTCTCCATCCGCCCGCAGGCGGCACCGTGCTGCTGACCGCGCTGGCCAGCCCGGCAATTGCCGCCGAAGGGCTATGGTTCCTCGTGGCACCGCTGGGCCTCAACGTCATCGCGCTGCTGCTTGGCGGCCTCGCCTGGAACCGGTTGACCGGGCATTCCTATCCGCACCGACCGGCGCCGCAACCGCCGCAGTCCGACTGGCTCGGGCATGTCGAGGATGCCGATCTGGACGCTGTCCTGGCCGAATGGGACGAGGTGCTGGATGTCAGCCGCGCCGACCTGTCCGCGCTGGTCCATGCCGTCGAGGCCCGGGTCAGGGCACGGCGAGGCGTCTAGAGCGTCTGCACATCAACCGCGAAGCCGCCCGCCCCATCCAGCACCAGCCGGTTGAATGAGGGACGGGTGCTGCGCAGGCGCTGTGACAAGGTACCCGCACCGACGATCCTGATCCGGTGACCTTCCACCTCGACCTCGCGGTCGAAGGGGTCGTGGACATGGCCGGACAGGACAGCATGGGCCCCGGCCCGGGCCAAGGCCGCCAGCGCCCGCTTGCCACCACGGGTCGATGCGGTGGCCTGGGTATCGGCCTCGACCAGCGGGTGATGGCAGGCCACCAGCCGCAGCAGCGCTGCATCGTGGCGGGCGAGACCATGCAGGGTGGCCTCCAGATCCTTCGCGCTGACCCGCCCTTTCGACCAGTTGAGCCGTAGCTGGGCGCGGGCGATGGTCTTCAGCGAAACCACCGCCACGTCGGCACGAGCAATCTCGCTGCCCAGCCGGTGCTTCAGCGCGTGGAAATGGGCATAGGGCCGGGCCAGCCGCCGCAACATCAGGTGGTAATAGGGCACATCGTGGTTGCCCGGTTCGATCGAAACCGGCACCGGCAGGCGGGTCAGCCATTCGGCCGCCAGGCCGAACTCGCGCGCCGTGCCGCGCATGGTCAGATCGCCGGTGCAGATTACCCCGGCGGGCCGCTCGCGCTCCACTTCGGCGGCAAACCAGTCGAGCGCCTGCCGGTCTTCGTAGCCGAAGTGCAGGTCGCTGACGTGATAGAGTACGGTCTTGTCCATCGGTGCCGCGTTACACTCGCCCGGACAGGATCAGCCAGGCGGAAAGGCCATTGATCGCGCTGTAGCCAAGATAGAACCAGGCCCAGCCCGTCGATCCCGCCGCCACCATCAACATGGCGGTCAGCAGCATGGTGAACTCGATCGCCAGGCTGACCCGGCCACCCAGCGCCTGGAACAGCCAGGGCGCCTGGGCGAGCAGCGGATGGCCGCTATCGAGCACCGCGCGGTGCAGCGCGAAATTGCCGACGCCCAGCAGGAAAGTGACGATGAACAGCATCAGGCCGCCAGCCGTATCACGCGAATCGCGCGCCTGACAGCCGGTTCGTGCGTGGTTCGATTCATGCAGTTCGGCGGAATGGATCGGTCACTGGTCGGTGTCGAGCGCGTTTTATCGAACTAACACACTCTTCGGTCGAGCCCGGCGCGCCGCGTCCGCGTCACTCGGCTAGATGGGTTGCCGGGGCAAAGACGAAGCACACGCAAACAACGGAGATGAAACGATGTCCCGCAAGATTGCCAAGACGCTGATGGCCGCGATGGCGCTGACCTGCACCGGCCTTGCCGCAACCCCTGTCATGGCCCAGGCCCACGGTTCGGTGATCAAGATCGATGACCTGAACCTGATGTCCGAAGCCGGCCGCGCGACGCTGGACCGCCGCATCACCAGTGCCGAACGCCAGCAGTGCATGAATGCCTCGGTCACCGGATCGCGAACCCGCGCGGTACGGGCACAGAAGGCCTGCATGGCGGAAGTCCGCCGCCAGGCCGAAGCGCGTATCCCGGCCGCCAGGGAACTCTGAACAACCCCCGACCCTGCCCCCGGGGGTGGCCGGGCGCCAGCAAGGGAGACCGCAAGCTCCTGGCGCCCGGCCCCTGATGGGGTTGGTCGTCGCCTCAAGGCCCGGAGATGGTTGGTTTGAGGCGCGTCAGTCTGAAAGGAATCCGGACATGAACCGCATGATTGGTACTTCACTTGGCCTCTTGGCCGCCTGCCTCGCCGCCCCCGCTGTCGCTGGTTACGGCAGTGCGCTGGTAACCTGGTCCGATCTGGACCTTGCCAGTCCCAGCGGCCGCGCCACGCTGGAACAGCGCATCGATGTGGCGGCCAACCAGGCCTGCAAGGCGGTCACGATTACCGGATCGCGGATCCCCTCCGCAAGGGAGCGGGACAACTGCAAGGTCGAAGTGCGCCGCGAGCTGAGCAAGCGCCTGATTGCCGCGCAGCTGAAGAAGTAACCCCATCCGGGCGGATGGCCGGGCTGCCTCAGCGCCCGGCCATTGCCTTGGCCTTGGCCAGATAGGTCCGGCCAATCCTTACCGCGCTGCCGTCGGCCAGTTCGGCCGACCACACCCCCAGCCCATCGTGCCGAAGGCCGGTAATCCGGTCACGCCGCAGGATCGTGGAGCGATGCAGGCGGATGAACTGCGCAGGATCAAGCCGCGCTTCCAGCCCGGTCACCGTCTGGAGCAGCAGGTAGCTGCGATCACCCACATGCAATCGCACATAGTCGCGCTCGGCATCGATCCGGTCGACATCAGTCGCCGCGATCCGCAGCAGTTCCGAACGATAGGGTACCCAGAACTCGGTCAGCCAGTCCCCGCCCTGACCGGCCCGCTCGCCACGGCGGGCGATCGCGCGCGTGACCGCGCGTTCCAGCCGTTCAGGGGTGACGGGCTTCAGCACATAGTCGACCGCATCGAGATCGAAGGCCTCGACCGCGAAGTTCTCATGCGCGGTGACGAAGATCACCGCCGGGCGCGGGGTGCGTCCGGCCAGCGCCCTTGCCACAGCCAGCCCGTCCAGTTCGGGCATGGTCATGTCGAGCAGGACCAAGTCGGGGGACAGGGCATCGATCAGGCGCAGGGCAGCCGCGCCATCCTGGGCGGTTCCGGCCACGTCGATCGCGGCCAGATCGCGGCAGATCAGCTGCATCCGCTCGATCGCCAGCGGCTCATCATCGACGATCAGGGTGCGAAGCGGCGTCGCCGGCTGAAGGGTATCGGTCATCTCAGGGCTCAATCATGGTGTTCGAGGGGGAGGCGGATTACCGTGCGCCAGCCGCCGTCGGGCGCCGGGCCGGAATCGAGCTGGGCCGCGCTGCCATAGCGGGCGGCCAGGCGATCGCGGACGTTTGCCAGTCCGATGCCAAAGCCGCTGCCCGTGCCGACCTGGCCCGCCTTGGCGGCACCGGGCCCATCGTCGGAAACCTCGATCACCAGCCGGCCGTACTCGCTCCGCGCGGCAATGGTCAGGGTGACAGGCCGGGTCGTCGCGGCGACGGCATACTTGACCGAGTTTTCGACCAGCGGCTGCAGGATCATCCCTGGCATCCGGGCGTCGGCCAGTTCGGCCGGAATCTCGTAACGGGTGCGCAAACGGTCGGGAAAGCGGACGGCCTCGATCTCGAGATAGAGCCGCTGCAGCGCGATCTCCTGATCCAGCGCAACATCACCGGTCGGATCGCCGGCCAGGCTGCGGCGATAGAAGGTCGACAGCGTCTGGATCATCTGTTCGGCGGCCTGGGCCTTGCCGGTCATCACCAGGGCGGAGAGCGAATTGAGCGTGTTGAACAGGAAGTGCGGATTGACCTGGTAGCGCAGCGAGCGCAGCTCGGCCGCCTTGGCCGCGCGGCGATATTCACCCTCGCGCCGTTCCGCCGCACGCGCCTGTTCGGCATTGGCCAGCGAGAAGTAAAGCGCCGCCCAGGCCAGCAACAGATAGTAGCGACCCAGCGCCACGTCGGTCAGCTGACGCCAGCGCTGATCCTCACGCACTTCGGCGTCGATCGTGATCGCCGGCTGCTCGGCCGAAGCGGGCGGCGCGGGCGTTTCGGTGATCAGCGGCGGCGCCCCGGCGCTGGGAACGGCGCGGGCCAGCCCTTCCTGCTCGCGGTCGATCGGATCGATCAGCAGGTTGCCGGATTCGTCGGTCCGCACCCGCAGCCCTTCACGCTCACCGATCTTGGCGGTGACCTGCTCCTCGATCGAGGAAAAGACCCACTGGTTGATGCCAGCCAGCACGACCGAGGCGGGCAGGGCAACCAGCAGGACGGCCACAACCTTGATCCAGGCACGGCGCGGCTCAAGCAGGCGGAGGAGCGGCCAGAGGGCCAGGGTCACGCCCATCGAGGCGAGGGTGACCAGCCCCCGGCGCAGGAGCAGTGCGTCGATGAACTCCAGCCCGACCAGCCAGCCGCGCAGGGTGACGATGGCGAAATAGGCCAGCCATAGCCCCGCTACCGAGGCAAGGACGACCTTGAACGGCACGCGCGAGACGGTGTGGTTGGCTCCCTCCATGACGGTCAACCTAGCGGGAAACCGCCGGGTCTGACCAGCCACTTGGTCGAAGGCGGGCAGGCGTTGGTCGAACCGCCAAGGCTCAGCCCGTGGGCAGCAGGCCTTCCCTGGCGATCTTGTCCTTCCAGAAGCGCGGAGCCAGCTGGTGGACATTGTTGCCTTCGCTGTCCACCGCGACCGTCACCGGCATGTCCTCGACGGTGAACTCATAGATCGCTTCCATGCCCAGGTCCTCGAAGGCCACGACCTTGGCCTCGCGGATGGCGCGCGCCACCAGATAGGCCGCGCCGCCCACGGCCATCAGGTATGACACCTTGTGCTTGGCAATAATCTCGGTCGCACCCTGGCCGCGCTCGGCCTTGCCGATCATGGTCAGCAGGCCCAGCTCGCACATCATATCGGTGAACTTGTCCATGCGGGTCGCGGTGGTCGGCCCAGCGGGGCCCACCACTTCGCCCATCACCGGATCGACCGGGCCGACATAATAGATCGCGCGGCCCTTGAAATCGACCGGCAGGGGTTCGCCCTTGCTCAGCATGTCCTGGATGCGCTTGTGGGCCGCATCCCGCCCGGTCAGCATCTTGCCGTTCAGCAGCAGCCGGTCACCCTGCTTCCAGCCGCGCACTTCCTCGGCGGTCAGCGTGTCGAGGTTGACCCGCTTGGCCGCCTTGTCCGGCGTCCAGTGGACTTCGGGCCAATCGGCAAGGTTGGGCTTTTCCAGGAAGCTCGGCCCCGAACCATCCAGCGTGAAGTGCGCGTGGCGGGTGGCGGCGCAGTTGGGGATCATCGCCACCGGCTTGCCCGCCGCATGGCACGGCGCGTCATAGATCTTGACGTCGAGGATGGTCGACAGCCCGCCCAGCCCCTGGGCACCGATGCCCAGCGCATTGACCTTGTCGAAGATCTCGATCCGCATCGCCTCGATATCATTCTGGGGGCCGCGCGCCTTCAGCTGGGCCATGTCGATCGGTTCCATCAGCGACTGCTTGGCCAGCAGCATGCAGTGTTCGGCCGTGCCGCCGATCCCGATCCCCAGCATGCCGGGCGGGCACCAGCCGGCGCCCATCTGCGGCAGCATCTCGATTACCCAGTCGACGATATTGTCGCTGGGGTTCATCATCTTGAACTTGGACTTGTTCTCGCTGCCGCCGCCCTTGGCCGCGAGATCGATCGAGACCTTGCTGCCTGGCACCATGGTCACGTGCAGCACGCTGGGGGTGTTGTCGCGGGTGTTGCGGCGGGTGAAGGCCGGATCGGCCAGCACCGAGGCACGCAGCTTGTTTTCCGGGTGAAGATAGGCGCGGCGCACCCCTTCATCGACCACGTCCTGCAGCGAACGGTCGCTTTCGAGCCGGCAGTTCTGTCCCCATTCGACGAAGACATTGACGATGCCGGTATCCTGGCAGATCGGCCGGTGCCCTTCGGCACACATCCGGCTGTTGGTCAGGATCTGGGCAATCGCGTCCTTGGCCGCCGGGCCCTGCTCCGCCTTGTAGGCCTCGCCCAGCGCGCGGATATAGTCCATCGGGTGGAAATAGCTGATGAACTGGAGCGCGTCGGCGACGCTCTCGATCAGGTCTTCCTCGCGGATCGTCACCATTTCGGCCATTGCAACGCGCTCCTGAATCTGGGGTTTGCCCGCCCTTTAGTCATGCAATGGCCCTTGCGTCAAAGCGCTTGGCGCAGCACGGCGCTTCGCCTAGAAGCAAGGCGATTGTGCGGCTGTATTATTTGTGCAATACAGCTCCGCAAGGAAGGGTTCTGAAATGACTATCACTGCCGAGCGTCCGGGCACTGTCGATTTCGCTGCCGCCCGCCGCGCCATGATCGACAGCCAGCTGCGCCCCAGCGGGGTCAACGATCCCGCCGTACTCGATGCCTTTGCCCGCATTGCGCGCGAGGAATTCGTGCCCGCCGCCGCGCGCGGCCATGCCTATATCGACCGGGCGATCCCGTTGGACGATGGCCACGCGCTGGCCGCGCCGCTGTTCCATGGCCGGATGCTGACCGAGGCTGCACCGGTTGCGGATGATCGCGCGCTGGTGGTTACCGGCGGCAGCGTTTACCTCGCCGCGCTGGCCGAGCTGCTGGCCGGGTCAGTGACCGTCATCACCGCCGCCGATGCCGCTGCCGGCAAGGCCAAGGGTCGGTTCAGCCTGATCCTGGTGGACGGCGCGATCGAGCACTTGCCCGACAATCTTTCCGCCCGCCTCGAAGACGCTGGTCGACTGGTGACGGGCCTTGTCGAACGCGGGGTGACCCGTCTGGCGATTGGCCGCAAGGCCGCCGGGGCCGTGGCGCTGTTGCCACTGGCTGAAATGGGAATCCCGGTGCTGGCCGAATTCGCCGCGCCGAAACGCTGGAGCTTCTGAGCATGGCCACACGGCTGGGGCGCGCTATCCTGCTGGCGGGAATTGGCCTGGGGGCCGCTCCTGCCCTGGCCGATGACCTGCGCGAGGCGCTGGTGCTCGCTTACAATACCAATCCGATGCTCCAGGCCGCCCGCGCCCAGCAGCGCGCCGTTGACGCTGGCGTCGCGGTGGCCCGTTCGGTCGCCCTGCCGACGCTGAGCGGCGCGGCCACCCATACCGAGCTGATCAAGCGGTCCGCTTCCACCGTCGGCGGACCGCTGTCCGGACCCGTGCGCAACTTCTCCGCCGATCTCAATGCCGGGATGCCACTTTATGCCGGTGGCGCGATCCGCAATTCGATCAATGCCGCCAAGACCCGCGTTGAAGCCGGCCGCGCCGATCTGCGCGGGGCCGAGACCGAAGTGTTCAGCGCGGTGGTCGCCGCCTATATGGACGTGATCCTGAACCAGGCGGTGGTCAGCCTCAACCGCGGCCAGGTCGGCGTGCTGGAAGTGAACCTGCAAGCTACCAAGGACCGGTTCGAGATCGGGGACCTGACCCGGACCGACGTGGCGCAGTCGCAGGCCCGGCTCAGCCTGGCCAAGGGCCAGACCCGCGGGGCCGAGGCCCAGCTGGTCGCCGCGCGGGAGCGTTACATTGCCGTGGTTGGCAAGGAACCGGTCGACCTGCAGCCCCCGCCGCCGCTGCCGGGTTTGCCGGCCGATGTCGAACCGGCCGTCCAGGTGGCGCTCGATTCGAACCCCGACCTGCTCGCTGCCCGCCAGCGCAGCAAGGCCGCCGGGTACGACACGGCGGCTGCCGGTTCGGGCCGCTTGCCCACGGTGAGCGTGTTCACAGGCCTCGGTTACACTGATTACTACAACACCTTGGGCGGCGGTTCGCCGGCGCTCAACCAGTCGAGCACCACGGCCCAGGCCGGAATCCGGGCTTCGATACCCCTGTTCCAGGGCGGTCTGCCTGCGGCCCAGCGCCGCCAGGCCCAGGCCCGCGAAGGCGCGACGCTGGAACAGGAAATCGCGATCGAGCGGCAGATCGTCTCGGGCGTGCGCGCCGCTTTTGCCAGCTGGCAAGCCACGCGCGAGATCATCGATTCGTCGCAGGCCGCAGTCGATGCCGCCAAGCTCAGCCTCGAAGGCGTGAAGGCCGAGAACACGGTTGGCAACCGCACTATCCTCGACATCCTGAATGCCGAGCAGGAACTGCTCAACGCCCAGGTCCAACTGGTGACCGCCCAGCGCAACGCCTATGTCGCCGGGTTCAACCTGCTGGCCGCCATGGGCAAGGCCGAAGCGCGCGATCTCGCGCTCGATGGCGGGGCGCTGTACGATCCGGTCGCCAATTACGACCGGGTGGCAGGCAACATCTGGGATTGGGCCAGCGATCCCGCGCCAAAGGCTCAGGGCACACGCACCGTTGACACCAAGGCCCAGGACGGGTCAGTAAAGCCCCAGTGATTCCGTCCCGGATCGGGACGCCATGGGGGTTATGCGATGCGCCAGACCGGTGAACCTTCGGTCGAGGAAATCCTCGAATCGATCAAGAAGGTGATCGCACGCGACAATCGGGCAATTGCCGCGGTTGAACGCAAGGTGCGCGAAGAGCGCGGCCTGCGCCCCTCCCCCGAACCGGCCGAAGCAGCGGACGACGATGTCTTCGAACTCGATTCGTCGGCGGAACTGACCGAGGATGAAGCGGTCGACGAATCGCCACTGCTGCCCGAGGAGCGCGCCAGTTCGATGCGCGAATCGCTGGCCGCGCTGGCCATGCTGGCCGAACCCGGCGTCCCCCCGCAGATCGTCCGTTCGGGCGAAACCTCGCTTGAAGGGCTGACCCGCGAACTGCTGCGCCCGGCCCTGGCGGAATGGCTCGACAAGAACCTGCCGCCGCTGGTCGAACGCATGGTCGCAGCCGAGATCGCGCGGATCGTCGGCAAGAAGGTCTGACCCGCTGGCCGACCATCTCCCTGCCGAAATCGCCGAAGCCCGCACCCGGCTTGATCGGCTGGGCGGTCATGCCGTGCGCTGGCAGATCTTCCTCTGTGCCGATCCCGGCGAACCCAAGTGCTGCGACCTCGCCAGCGGGCAAGAGGCGTGGAAATTCCTGAAGAAGCGGCTGGGTGAACTCGGCCTGGGGGGCCACACCGGGGTGCTGCGCAACAAGGTGGGCTGCCTGCGGGTCTGCGCGGCCGGTCCGGTCGCGGTGGTCTGGCCCGGGCCGACCTGGTACCACTCATGCACGCCCGAAGTGCTGGAACGGATCATCCAGCAACACCTGATCGGCGGCGAGCCGGTGGCTGAATACCGCCTCGATCCGCCGGCTGCGACTCAGGGCTGAGCGCTCAGTCGCGTTCGTCGACAGCTTCGTCGTGGCCGGTTCCGCTGGAGAGGAACAACAGGGCCATCAGCGCCACCGTCAGCATCATGAAACCGGCCGTGCCCAGCACGGTCGCGATGTAGAGATGGATCGAGGGCAGGCCGAATTCGAGGGCCAGGTAAACGATCAAACCGACGCAGACCACCAGCGTGACCAGGGCCCAATTGCGCATCAGGCGCTTGTACCGGCCCCAGGCGATTGCAGCGAGTTCGGGATTTTCAAGCGGCGAACGGTTCATGGACCGCGCCATGCGCCTCTGCGCGCGGCAAGGCAAGAGGCAGGCCAGCGGGCGGGACGAATGGGCGGACTCGCCATCGCCGCCGGATCATGGCATCATCCGGTTCCGGCTGGGGGAGGATAGCCATGACCATTGGCCGCCTGATCGAGGGTCGCAGCGGCCCGATCATTTCAATCGATGTAGCGGCCACCGTGCGCGAAGCCGTCGCGCTGCTGGCCGAAAAGCGGATCGGCGCCCTGCCGGTACTGAAAGACGGGGCGATCGCCGGAATCTTTTCGGAACGCGATGTGGTCTATCGCCTCGCCGCAGTCGGCCCGGCGATGCTGGACGGCCCGGTGGGCGACGTGATGACCGCACCGGCCATCACGGTCGATCCGGCGACCGAGGTGCTCGAGGCACTGGGGCTGATGACCCGGCGGCGGATCCGGCACTTGCCGGTGGTGCGCGATGGGGCGATGATCGGCTTCGTTTCGATCGGCGATCTGGTGAAATACCGGATCGAACGGATCGAAAGCGAGGCCGAGGCCATGCGCAGCTATATTCAGAGCGCCTGACGCCACCTTGCGGGCCGGGGCTGCTCGGCCTACATCGGCACCATGGATGCGCCGACCATGAACCTCAGTCCCGCCGCCGCCGCGCGCGTGGCCTTCATTGCTGCCAAGCAGGGCAAGCCGGCTGCCTTGCGCCTGGCGGTCGAGGGTGGCGGCTGCTCGGGCTTCCAGTACCGCTTCGGCCTGGCCGAGAGCATCGACGACGATGACCTGGTGGTCGAGACCGATGGCGTGAAACTGGTGGTCGACCCGGTCAGCCTCGACCTGGTCGCTGGCAGCACGGTCGATTTCGTCGATTCGCTGGGCGGTTCTGCCTTCAAGGTCGAGAATCCGCAGGCAGCCGCCGGCTGTGGCTGCGGCTCCAGCTTCGCGGTCTGATCACAGCCGGTGCGGATCGCCTCGTTCAACATCAACGGGATCAAGGCCCGGCTGCCGCGGCTGCTCGAATGGCTGGCGGAAACCCGCCCGGCGGTCGCCTGCCTGCAGGAAATCAAGACCCAGGACGAGGGCTTTCCCGCCGCCGAGTTCGAGCAGATCGGTTATCAGGCCGTGTGGCACGGGCAGAAGGGTTTCAACGGGGTGGCCGTGCTGGCCGACGGGACCAGACCAGTCGTAGTGCAGCAAGGCCTGCCCGGAGACCCGGACGACGCGCAGTCCCGCTATCTTGAGGTCGAGGTGTTCGACACCCGGATCGTCAACATCTACCTGCCGAACGGCAATCCGCAGCCAGGCCCCAAGTTCGATTACAAGCTCGCTTGGATGGAGCGCCTGCGCACCCGGATGCGAGCCATCATGGCCGAGGAAGCGCCCGCCGTGGTGCTGGGCGATTACAACGTGATCCCGACCGACCGCGACATCTGGTCGCCCAAGGCCATGGCCGACGATGCGCTGATGCAGCCCGAATCGCGCGATGCCTACATGCGGCTTCTGGCCGATGGCTGGACTGATGCCATCGCCACGCACAATCCGCGCGGCGGAGTCTGGACCTATTGGGATTACCAGGCCGGGGCCTGGCAGCGCGATCACGGGTTCCGGATCGACCATGCCCTGCTTTCACCGGAGCTGGCTGACCGGTTACTGGCCTGCGGGGTCGACAAGGATCATCGCGGCCGGGAAAAGGCCAGCGATCACGCCCCGATCTGGGTCGAACTGCGCCGCTGAAGCCTTAGCAAAAGGAAGGGGGGCCGAAGCCCCCCGTTCCGATCAGCGGTAAAATCCGTTCAACGATAGAAAACGTGATTGTCGACGCGGGCCATGCGCTTGAGGCGCCAGCCGGGCGAGACATAGGCTGCGTGGAAGAACAGCGCGCCTTCCACCGGGCTGCGCCAGGTGCCTTCATGCGCGATCTGGGCAATCGCCACGGCATTCTTCCAATGGCGCGAATTGCGGTTGATCGTCGGCATCGACTTGCCGCGCACGAACGAGAACTGCGACGGCTGGTAAACCACGCCGCAATAGGTTTCCGGGAAGCGGCCCGACTTGGAACGGGTGACGATCACCCGGCCCACCGCCAGCTGGCCTTCCAGCGATTCACCCTTGGCTTCGAAATAGATCGCCCCGGCCAGGCAGGTGAGATCGTGTGAGAGCTCTTCGGGCTGGGGCTGGGCCACGACCAGATCTGCCAGGCTCGCGGCAACAGTGCTCTCCTCCGCGTCTTCCGACGGTAGCGGCTGGATCACCGGCTGGGAAATGGTCTGGATGGGGGGTTCTGCCTGGATCAGTGCGGGAACCTTGGTTTCCGCGGCAGCGCCCGAACCGTTGGCGCTGACCAGGATCATCATGAGGCTCGCGGCGACAGCGATGGCGCTGGCGCTGGCGCGGTTGAGCTTGGTACTGTTGTGAATGCGGCGCATTCGTCCGTCTTATTGGGCGGTGGACGCGCCCGGCGCAGGATGGGAAGGGGGCGGAAAAACCTAGATCAGACTGCCCCCGGCCGATAATCCTGCCGGCTGTCCCCCGTCTGCGTGCTAGCGCGAAGGGCCGAAACGCCGCCCGCGCCGCCTGCGCACAAACAAAGGTGCGCCCCCTTGATTCCGCAGTGCAGCAAAGTCAACCCACCGCTCACCCCGATCGGATGAACCGTTCACCATTCACGATATCCAGTTCGACAATCCACAGGTCGGGGTCCTGGTTACCACGGCGTGCCAGCCATTCCTGGATTTCCTGTCTGTTTTCAGGATCTTCAGCCTTGGCAAGGAGCCATTCCCGCGTACCGTCGGGACGCGGCATGCGTTCGAAAACTCGCGTATTTCCGCCCTTTTCGGTCAGGACGACAAGGATTGTCCCGCCATCGCGTTCACCTTTGCGCAGGACAGTGGCAAAGCCACCTGCCGCCTCGACCAGCCGGATCAGGGCGCCCACCTCGAACTGTGCGGGCAGGCGCGGTTCCATGGCCCTAACCGCCAAGCTTGGCGGCATAGCCCGGCAAGCCAGCCAGGGCGATGCGGCTGCGCATGAAGGTGCCGGTGCCGCGGCCAATTTCCTCGCCCTCGGCATCGACCAGCCGGCTTTCCGCGACCAGCACCCGCTTGCGCCCGGAAACCCAGCGCCCTTCGGCAATGACCTGCCCGGTGCGGACCGGCTTGGTGAAATGGAGGTTGAAGGCCGTAGTCAACAGGAAACGGTCGGTTACCAGCGTGTTGGCCGCATAGAAGGCGGCATCGTCCAGCATCTTGAAATAGATCGTGCCGTGCGCCGCCCCGGCCGCGTGATAGCAGCTCTCGGTCACGTTGAAGACGATCCGGGCGCTGCCTTCGCCGGTCACGGTCAATTCGGATTCGAACAGCCGGTTGACCGGTGCCGAGGCATAGAGGCTTTCCAGCGCGCGCCAGTGCAGCGCGGCACCGGTCACACCCCCGTCAGGCGGCGTCGCGGTCGATGACATTGGCAAGCAGGGCGTAAAGCGCCTCGGCCCCCGGGGCCTCGCTCAGCGCGGCATGCATGGCCTCGTCGCGCATCATCCGGCTGATCGCCGCCAGCGCATGGAGGTGCGCGGCCCCGGCGGCCTCGGGCGAAAGCAGGCCGAACACCAGATCGACCGGCATGCCATCGGCGGCATCGAAGGCGACCGGGGCTTCTAGCCGCTGGAACACGGCGACCGGGCGCGCCAAGCCGGGCAGGCGGGCATGGGGAATCGCCACGCCGCGCCCGAAACCGGTGCTGCCGAGCCGTTCCCGCTCTTCGATCCGTTCCAGCACCTGGACCGGATCGAGGCCATAGACTCCGGCGAATCGCTGCGCGAGCTGCTCGAGAATCGTCTGCTTGCTGTCAGCAGCGATAGTGCCGACGGCTTCGGGCAAGAGCGTGAAAAGTGCGGTCATGACAGTGGGATAGGTCCGAAACGGGGGGCGCTGGCACTGGCCAGGAGGCAAGGGAGGCGGAATCGCTGCCGCACCATCACCCCCTCACCCTCACCAAAGGTCAGGCGCGCCCATACTCTTATGGTCAGGAAGGTTCAACCCACCCGATTGACCCGTCGCCCCGGCGGTAGACCATGTTGTGTTTGCCGGTGGCGGCATTCTTGAACAGCAGGGCATTGGTATTGCGCAGGTCCAGCATCATCACCGCGTCGGAGACACTGGCTTCGGGCACGTCGACGCGGGTTTCGGCGATCACCACCGGGGCATCGACGGTAACCTCCTCTTCTTCGGCATCGGGCTCGATGAAGACGGTATAGGCCGCTTCCTCGGTTTTGATCGCATGGGCGGCGGCCTCGTGCCGGTCCTTGATCCGGCGCTTGTAGCGGCGCAGCTGCTTGTCGATCTTTTCCGCCGCCTGATCGAGCGCGACGTGGGCATCATGGGCAATGCCCGCGCCCTTGAGCACCAGGCCCTGCATCACATGGGTGACGATATCGGCCCGAAAGGCCCCGGCCGGGGCGCGGTTGAAGGTAACAGAGGAAGAGAGCGCGTTAGAGAAGTACTTGTTCACCACTGCGGAAATCCGTTCCTGGGCATGGGCCTGGAGCGCTTCGCCGGTTTCGATCTGGTGGCCGGATACGCGGATGTCCATGGGGTCTTCTCCTCTTGGTTGAATCAGGCCGATCCACTCAGGAACGCCATAGCGGCTCCTTCAGCGAATCGAGCAATGCGGCGTGGGCGGCCAGTTCGGCCTCGCTGGGTGCATGGGGGCGGGGCGCACGGAAGGGTCGATCGCGCTGCGGGCGGGCGACGGGCTCGGCCAGGCTGACCACATTGGCATCGGCCGCCAGTTCCAGCCCGATCTGCCGCCCGCCGGTCAGTTCGACATAGACCTGGGCCAGCAGCTCAGCATCGAGCAGCGCACCGTGGAGCGTGCGGTGGCTGCGATCGATGCCATACCGCGTGCACAGCGCATCGAGCGAGTTCTTGGCCCCGGGATGGCGGACCCGGGCGAGCGCCACGGTATCGATCATCCGTTCCTTTGAGAGCGGATCGAGCCCGCACATCTCCAGCTCCATGTTCACGAAGCCGAAGTCGAACCCGGCATTGTGCGCCACCAGCATCGAATCGCCGATGAATTCGAGGAACTCGGCGGCTTTCTCATGGAAGCGCGGCTTGTCGGAGAGGAAGGTGGCGGACAGGCCATGCACTGCTTCGGCCGCAGCGGGCATGTCGCGGTCAGGGTTGAAATAGCAGTGAAAAGTGGCGCCGGTCGTGACCCGGTTGACCATCTCGACACAGCCGATTTCCACCAACCGGTCACCGCTCCTGGGATCAAGCCCCGTGGTTTCGGTGTCGAAAATGATCTCGCGCATTACCCCCTAGATATCGGCCGGGGATTCGCCGCTGGCAAGGGGCCGACTCGCTAATTCTTTGCACCGGTGATCGCATGGACAAGGCGCGCCACCGCATGGCGCGTTTCGGCCAGCGAAGTACCGGTATCGATCACATGATCGGCCCGCGCCCGCTTTTCGGCATCTGGCACCTGCAACTTGAGGATCTGGGCGAACTTTTCCTCGGTCATCCCCGGCCGGGCCAGGACCCGTTCGCGCTGCTGCTCGTAAGGGGCAGAGACCACGGCGACGGCATCGAGCCCGTGATTGCCGGTCTTCTCGAACAGCAACGGGATATCGAACACGATCAGCGGGGCATCGGCATTGTCAGCCAGGAAGGCCCGGCGCATTTCCGCCACTTCGGGGTGAACGATCGATTCGAGCAGTTTGAGCGCCTCGGGATTGCCGAAAACGGCAGCGCCCAACTTCTGCCGGTCGACCCCCTGCGCACCGGTCGTGCCGGGAAAGGCGCGCTCGATCGGCGCAAGGCAGGCACCGCCCGGCCCCTGCAACTCGTGGACCGCGGCATCGGCATCGAACACCGGCACGCCAAGGCCGCGCAACATCGCGGCGACTGCGCTCTTGCCCATACCGATCGAACCGGTGAGGCCGAGGATGAAGGGACGCTTTTCGGTCATTTCGTGAGCAGGCTCCGCAATTCGGTATCGGCGCGGCGCGGCGCAGGCTGGCCGAAGAACTTCTCGAATGCGACCGCCGCCTGGCCGATCAGCATGGCCAGGCCATCGATCGTGACGAGGCCCTGCGCCCGCGCATCCTGCAGCAATTGCGTGTCGAGCGGCGACGTCACAATATCATAGGCAACTGAATTACCAAGAAATCCACCCCAGTGCAGGTCAAGCGGCGGGTGGCCGGTCATGCCGAGTGGGGTGGCGTTGATGACCAAGCTGAACACCTCGGCATCAGCGGGGCGCAGCGGCCCGGCGGGCAGGGCGGCCAAATCGAGCAGAAAGTCCTCGTCGCGGCCCAGATAGTCGAAGAATTCGGCCCGGGCCTTGGCCGGGTTGCGGCTGATTGACCAGATCAGGAACTCGTGGTGAAACAGCGCATCAATGATCGCCCGCGCCGCGCCGCCGGTGCCGATGACATAGGCGAAGCGGTATTCCTGCTCCCCCAACAGCGGCAGGACCGGTTCCATAAATCCTGGTGCATCAGTGTTATAGCCCGTCAGCAGGCCATCGGTCCCGCGCACCACGGTGTTGACCGCGCCGATCCGCTCGGCCTCGGGATCGAGGGCATCGAGCAGGGACATGACCGCCTGCTTGTGCGGCATGGTGACGTTGCAGCCGCGCCAGGCCGGATCGGTGCGCCGCGTGGCGATGTAAGCGGCGAGGCCCTCTGCCGTGACATGACAGGCACGGTATTCTGCGGCGATCCCGAGCTGTTCCAGCCAGAAACCATGGATCGCGGGCGACTTCGACTGGGCGATCGGATCGCCGATCACTTCGGCGTAGGGCACAGTCACGCCACCAGCACTCCACGGGCACGCAAGGCCCCCAGCACGGGTAGCAAAGGCATACCAAGGACGGTGAAATGACTGCCTTCGATAGCCTCGAACAATTGTACCCCCAGCGCCTCGATCCGGAACACCCCGACACAGGCGGCAACGGCCGGCCATTCGGCGGCGAGGTAGCTTTCGATGAAGGCCTCGCTCAGGTGGCGAACCTGCAGCCGAGCGCAGTCGGCATGGTCCCAATAGGTATGGCCATTGCGGGCGAGGGCGGCCGCGCTGTGCAGTTCCATCACCTTGCCCGAGAAGAAGGCGAGGTGCTGCGCCGCCTCGTGCCGACCGCCCGGCTTGTCGAACCGCCGCCCCTCGACCGAAACCAGCGAATCGCTCCCCAGCACCCAGGCATCGGGCACTTCGCGCGAGACCGCGAGCGCCTTGGCCCGGGCCAACGCCAGCGCCACTTCGGCCGGCGGCGCACCGCCCATCTCGGCCTCGATCGCGCGTTCGTCGACCGCGGCCGGCCGGGCCACGAAATCGACCCCGGCAGCTTCGAGCATGGCCCGGCGCGAGCCGCTCTGCGAGGCGAGCACCAGCAGGCTCACTCGGCCTGCTCCGCGGAACGGCGTTCGTTGAAGAAATTGATCACGGCAGCGGCTGTCTCCTCGATCGAGCGACGGGTCACGTCGATCACCGGCCAGCCATTATCGGCAAACATCCGCCTGGCATATTGCACTTCCTTGGCCACGCGTTCCTGGTCGACATAGGCGGTTTCGGGGACCTGGTTCAGCGACAGCAGCCGGTTGCGGCGAACCTGGACCAGCCGCTCGGGCGCGGTGGTCAGGCCAACGACCAGCGGGTGGCGCAGCCCGAACAGCGCGGGCGGGGGCGGGCTTTCCACCACGATCGGGATATTCGCCACCTTGTACCCACGATTGGCGAGGTAGATGCTGGTCGGCGTCTTCGAACTGCGCGATACCCCGGCCAGGACAATGTCGGCCTGTTCCCAGTCTTCCCAGGCCACGCCATCGTCATGGGCAATCGTGTAGTGGATCGCATCGACGCGCGCGAAATAGGCTTCGTCCATCGCGTGCTGGCGACCGGGCCGGGCGTGAGGATGCTGGCCCAACGCCGCCTTGAGCGCCTCGACCGCGGATTCCAGGACCGCCACTGTCGGCAGGCCCAGCGCGCGGCAGCGTTCCTCCAGCCGATCGCGGATCTCCAGATTGGCGAGGGTATAGAAGACCAGCCCGGGATGGCTGGCGATCTCGCCCATGATCCGGTCGAGGTGCTGGAGCGAGCGGACCATCGGCCAGAAATGGCGGCTGACGTCGGCCCCCTCGAACTGGGCGAGCGCGGCCTTGGCAATCGTCTCCAGCGTTTCGCCGGTCGAATCCGAAAGCAGGTGGAGGTGAAGGCGCGGCATGATGCTGGTCAGGGAACCCCTGTGGACAGAGTGCCGCATAAACCACGGGAGAAAGGCCGGGACAAGTTCGGGCCGCAATTCGCTGCCCGTTACCGGCGTTCAAAAGGGACTCTTGTGGACAGGTGGAAAAGGATTCCCACAGGCTGGGGACAGTGGGGACAAGTGCGGCTTGACCAGCCTGTCCGCAGAGTCGCACCCACGCTTTGCCCTGTTCAGGCCGGGACAAATCGGGCAAGGGGCGGCCATCCCCGCTATCCACAGCCCAACAGCTATAGAATCCTATTAAGAATCTAATTTGTATTTGATTGGAATCGCGCAATGCCCGGTTTGCTGCTCCGTACCCTGACTGGCGAAAACACGGCCGAGCGGCCCGTCTGGCTGATGCGCCAGGCCGGGCGCTACCTGCCGGAATACCGGGCGCTCAGGGCCAGCAAGGGCGGTTTCCTGCCGCTGGTCTACGATAGCGAGGCCGCCGCCGAGATCACGCTCCAGCCGATCCGCCGCTTTGGCTTCGACGGGGCGATCCTGTTTTCCGACATCCTGATCGTGCCCTATGCCATGGGGCAGGACCTGGAATTCCTGGTGGGCGAAGGCCCGCACCTGTCACCCCGGCTGCTCGATGCGGCGCTTTCCAGCCTCAGCGCCGTGCCGCAGCGGCTGGAGCCGATCTACGAGACCGTAAAGCTGGTCCGTGCCGCGCTGCCGGCGGACAAGACCATGCTGGGCTTTGCTGGCAGCCCCTGGACTGTGGCGACCTACATGGTCAACGGCGAGGGCAGCCGCGACCAGCATGATACCCGCGCCTATGCCTATCGCGACCGCGCTGGGTTCCAGGCGATCATCGACGCGATCAGCGCCGTGACGGTCGAATACCTGGCCGGGCAGATCCAGGCCGGAGCCGAGGCCGTGCAATTGTTCGACAGCTGGTCCGGCAGCCTCGCTCCGGCCGAGTTCGAGCGCTGGGTGATTGCCCCCAATGCGGCGATCGTCCGGCAATTGAAGGCCCGCTTCCCGCAGGTGCCGGTGATCGGTTTTCCCAAGGGCGCAGGCGAAAAGCTGGCGGCCTATGCCCGCGAGACCGGGGTCGATGCCGTGGGGATCGACGAAACCATCGACCCGGTCTGGGCAGCGAAGACCCTGCCGGCGGGAATGCCGGTGCAGGGCAACCTCGATCCGCTGCTGCTGCTGGCCGGGGGCGATGAGCTGGACCGCCAGGCGCTGCACATTCTCGAGGCCTTTGCCGATCGCCCGCACGTGTTCAACCTGGGCCACGGGATCGGCCAGACCACGCCGGTCGAACATGTTGGCCAGCTGCTGGCGCTGGTGCGCGGGTGGAAGCGCTAGTATGATGTCGCCATGCTATCGTGGGTGCTCAGCATGACCTACCTCTGGCTCAAGGCGGGCCATATCACGTTCATGGTGTTCTGGATGGCGGGGCTGTTCATGCTGCCGCGCTTCTTCGTCTATCACCAGGAAGAGCTGGAGCGCGATGGCGCGAGCGGCCCGCAGCACGCGCTGTGGATCGAGCGCGAACGCCGCCTGCTGAAGATCATCCTCTGGCCTTCGCTGGTGGTCACCTGGGCGCTGGGGCTGGCCCTGGCGATGAGCATTGGCGCCTTCACCCAACCCTGGTTCCACGCCAAGCTGGGACTGGCGCTGATCCTGACCGCCTATCATGTCTGGATGGCCGGCTATGCCGAGGACCTGGCCCAGGGGCGGATGCGCTTTACCGGCAAGCGGCTGCGGCTACTGAACGAAGTACCGGGCCTGGCCGCGGTGCTGATCGTGGTCGTGGTGGTGGTGAAGCCGTTCTAGGCAGACCGGTCGTTGCAGCGTTGACCGCATCGCGGCAAAGGCCTATCTGATCCCCGTCCGGCATGGGCGCCCGACCTGATTGACGCGCCCCGATCCGCTTTCTCCAAGCCCATCGATCGACCGGCCAGCACAGCCTTTGCGCGCTTGCGCAACTTTCGGAAATACCACGACAATGCACCTTAAAGAACTCAAGAAGAAAACCCCCGCCGAGCTGGTCGAGATGGCCGAAGAGCTTGAGGTTGAAGCCGCATCGACGATGCGCCGCCAGGACCTGATGTTCGCGATCCTCAAGGAACTGGCCGAGGATGGCGAGGAAATCATCGGCCAGGGCACGATCGAAGTGCTGGCCGATGGCTTCGGCTTCCTGCGCAGCCCCGAAGCGAACTATCTCGCCGGTCCCGACGACATTTACGTCTCGCCCAACCAGGTCCGCAAATGGGGCCTGCGCACCGGCGATACGGTGGAAGGCGAAGTTCGTGCGCCCAAGGATGGCGAACGCTATTTCGCGATCACCAAGCTGATCAGCGTCAATTTCGACGATCCCGAAGTGGTCCGTCACCGCGTCAATTTCGACAACCTGACCCCGCTTTATCCCGACGAGCGGCTGAACCTCGATACGGTTGATCCGACCGTCAAGGACAAGTCGGCCCGGGTGATCGACATCATCAGCCCGCAGGGCAAGGGCCAGCGCGCGCTGATCGTCGCCCCGCCGCGCACCGGCAAGACCGTGCTGCTGCAGAACATCGCCAAGGCGATTACCGACAACCACCCCGAAGTGTTCCTGCTGGTCCTGCTGGTTGACGAACGGCCGGAAGAAGTGACCGACATGCAGCGCAGCGTTAAGGGCGAGGTGATCTCCTCGACTTTTGACGAGCCTGCCACGCGCCACGTCCAGGTCGCCGAAATGGTGATCGAGAAGGCCAAGCGGCTGGTCGAGCACAAGCGCGACGTGGTGATCCTGCTCGATTCGATCACGCGCCTTGGCCGCGCCTACAACACCGTTGTCCCATCCTCGGGCAAGGTGCTGACCGGCGGTGTTGACGCCAACGCCCTGCAGCGGCCGAAGCGGTTCTTCGGTGCGGCCCGCAACATCGAGGAAGGCGGCTCGCTGTCGATCATCGCCACGGCCCTGATCGATACCGGCAGCCGCATGGACGAAGTGATCTTCGAAGAATTCAAGGGCACTGGTAACTCGGAAATCGTGCTCGACCGCAAGGTGGCGGACAAGCGCATCTTCCCGGCGCTGGATGTCGGCAAGTCCGGTACCCGCAAGGAAGAACTGCTGGTCGGCAAGGACAAGCTCAGCAAGATGTGGGTCCTGCGCCGCATCCTGATGCAGATGGGCACGATCGACGCGATGGAATTCCTGCTCGACAAGATGAAGGATTCCAAGACCAACGAAGACTTCTTCGCTGGCATGAACCAGTAGGATGGCCTTGCTCCTCCCCCGGCACGCGGTTCTGACCGGTGCGCCGGGGGCGGGGAAAACCACCCTGCTCGATGCTGCGGCCGCGGCCGGGTTGACCACATCGCCAGAGGTTGCGCGCCGGCTGTTGCAGCAGCCCGGCGGCATGGACCTCTGCGCGCAGGACCCGCTGGGGTTTGCCGAAGCCATGCTCGAAGCCCATGCGCGCGAGTATCAACGCTTTGCCGATCACCCCGGCCCGGTGGTGTTCGATCGCGGCTTTCCCGACGTGGTCGGTTTTCTCGACGTTTCGGGCCTGCCGGTGCCAGAGGCGGTGGACCGGGCCTGCCGAAACCTGCGCTATCGCGGCCCGATCCTGCGCGCGCCGGCCTGGGCCGCGATCTATGCGCAGGATCCCGAACGCATCCAGGACTGGCAGCAGGCCGTGGCCAGCGACGAGGCCGTGACCGCGGCCTGGCGGCGCTATGGCTATGCGGTGGAAGACCTGCCGCTGGCCGGGGTGGAACAGCGGCTGGCCGTGCTGCGCTCGCGGCTTTAGGCGCTAGCGGCCTGCAGCTGGGCGGCCATCATTTCCCACAGCTTGTTCACCGCCTTGACCGGGCGGACCATCACTTTGAAATCGATGATCTTTCCAGCGTGGTCAAAGCGGATCAGGTCGATCCCGTTGACGTGGATCCCGTCGATCATGCAGGTGAACTCAAGCAGGACGTCGTTACCCTCCACGATCTCGCGCACATAGGTGAAGCTGTCGTTGCCCAGCACCTTGGCGGCGCTCAGCAGGTAAAGCATGACCTTGGCCTTGCCGACCTGGGGCGAGTGGACCACCGGCGAGTGGAACACCGCATCATCGGCCACCAGGGCGCCAAGCAGATCGGCATTGGCGCCGCTGGCCATATAGGCGTGCCAGGCATTCACGCCGGGATGAGTGGTCATGGTGGCTGTTCCTTTTCCCGTGATGACGCCCGATCATGCCGCGCCTTGCGAAGAAGTTCCAGCCTGCCCTATGCCGTAGTCATGGAAACCAGCTTTCAGTCTGCCCTGGCCGAGGCCCGCGAGGCCATGCAGCGCCGCGATGCCGCGCGCGCGGCGGCGATTCTGCGCGAACTGGCCGGTAGCGTCCCGCCGCCCGGCTTTCCCTGGCTGGAACTGGCCACGGCCGAACTGGTGCTGGGGCGGGGCGATGCGGCCGAGGCGGCGATCGACCGGCAGCTAGAAGCCGCGATCCGCGATGTAGCCGCGCTGTTGATGAAAGGACGGCTGCGTGAGCAGGCCGGGGATGCCCGGGCTGCCTCCTCGTTCTATCGTGCGGCCGAGGCCCAGATCACCTTCGATGGCCACTGTCCGCCCGACATGGTCCCGCTGCGGGCCCATGCGCAGGCCTATCTTGCCAGTTCCGAGCAGGACTTTACCGCGCACCTTTTGGGCAGCCTCGATGGCACGCTCAGCCCGACCATGCGCGAGGCGGTGGAACTGCTGACCGGCCAGCGCCAGCTCTATCTGCAGGAGCCGAAGGTATTCTATTACCCCGGCCTGCCGCAGCGGCGGTTCTGGGAGGTGGACGAGTTTCCCTGGCTGCACGACATGCTGGCCTTCGTGCCGCAGATGCAGGCCGAACTGGCGGCGGTGATCGAGGGCGGCGATACCGGGTTCGATCCCTATGTCCGCCACGATCCCAGTCGGCCGGCCCCGGCCAATCACCTGCTGGGCAAGGCGGACTGGTCGGCCTTCCACTTCTGGCGCGATGGCGCGGTGGTGGCGGAAAACGCCGCGCGCTGCCCCGCGACCATGGCGGCGCTGGAACGCGCGCCTTTGCCGGTCATCCCCGGCCGTTCACCCAATGCCCATTGGTCCAGCCTGCTGCCCGGCACGCACATCAAGCCACACAGCGGCATGCTCAACACCCGGCTGATCTGCCACATTCCCGTCCTCACCGCCCCGGACTGCTGGCTGCGGGTGGGGAGCGAGACGCGTACCTGGGAGCCGGGCGTGCCGCTGGTCTTCGACGATTCGATCGAACACGAGGCGAAGAACGACGGGCCGCAGCGCCGCGTCGTCCTGCTGTTCGAGATCTGGCGGCCCGAGATCGGCGAGGAAGACCGCGCGGCAATCACGCGGCTCTTCCAGGCGATCGGGTCCTACAGTTCAGGCTAGATTGGCTGCCAGGAAGGCGCGGGTCCGGCTGTCGGCCAGCTGGGCACCGGCCTCGTCGCGGCGATCGCCCATCTCGGCGGCGAAGCCGTGATCGAGCCCTTCGTAGTCGTGCAGGGTGACCTTGGGATGGCTGTCCAGCCCGGCGTGGATCGCCGCCTGGGCTTCCGGCCCGACGAAATGGTCGGCGGTCGGGATGTGCAGCATCAGCGGATTGGCGATCGCGTGGGCCTCACCCAGCATCTGGTCGATCATCACCCCGTAATAGCCGACCGAAGCATCGATATCGGTCCGCGCGGCCGCCATATAGGCCATGCGACCGCCCAGGCAGTAACCGACCAGGCCAACCTTGCCGACGCCCTCGGTGCCGCGAATGTGGCGGATCGCGGCCTCGATATCCTGCACGCCGAGGTCCGGATCGTACTGGCCGAAATAGCCGAAGGCTTCCTGCAGCTGGTCGGGGACATCGGGATCAAGCTCGATGCCGGGAGCGAAGCGCCAGAAGATATCGGGCGCGATCGCCAGGTAGCCATCCCTGGCCCAGCTGTCGCACTTTTGCCGGATCCCCGGGTTCACCCCGAAGATCTCGGGAATGACGATGATCGCGGCCTTCGCCGCGCCTTCCGGGCGGGCGACATAGGCGGGGATCGTGGCACTGCCATCGAGGGCGGGGAACGCGGTGTTGGTGGCCATGGGGGCTGCTCCCGGTGGATTGGGGGGAAGGAGATCGGCTTTGGCCCAATATGCCCGCTGGATGGACTTTGCCAAGGCCCTGTGCCAGCTTCCTTTGCCAGGGACCTGGAACCGTCGTGCCAAGGAGAGCAAGATGAAGATCAATGTCGAGATCGACTGCACGCCGGAGGAAGCACGCACCTTTCTCGGTCTGCCCGACGTGGGCAAGGCCAACCAGTTCTATGTCGAGGCAATTGCCAAGGCGATGAAGGGGGCGGGCAATGTCGAACAGATTCAGGACATCGCCAAGAACATCGCGCCGATGGGGCAGATGGGCCTCAAGCTGTTCCAGCAATTCGTCGAGAATGGCGCGGCCTTTGCGGCCGGAGCCAAGAAGAAGAGCGAGGACTGAGCGCCCGCCGCCGGGGGTGAACCCGATCCTGCCATGACCGATACGATCTTTGCCTTGTCGAGCGGTGCGCCGCCCGCCGCCATTGCCGTGGTGCGGATCAGCGGTCCGGCTGCCGGAGCGGCGCTGGCCGCGCTGGTTGGCCGGGTGCCGCCAGAGCGCCGGGCGGTGGCCGCCACGCTGCGCAATGGCGCGGGTGAAGTGCTTGACCGGGCGCTGGTGCTGTGGCTGCCGGGGCCAGGCACGGCAACTGGTGAGGATACGGCCGAACTGCACCTTCACGGTGGCCGGGCGGTGGTGGCGGCCGTCTCTGCCGCGCTGGCTGCCGTGCCAGGCCTGCGCGCCGCCGAGCCGGGCGAATTCACCCGCCGAGCCTTTGCCAATGGCCGGATCGACCTCGCCGAAGCCGAGGGCCTCGCTGACCTGCTTTCGGCCGAAACCGAGCTGCAGCGCCGCAGTGCGATCGCCATGGCGGGAGGTGCCCTGTCGCGCAGGGTCGAGGATTGGCGCGAGCGGTTGCTGAGCCTTTCCGCCTCGGTCGAGGCCGTGCTCGATTTCGCCGATGAGGATGACGTGGCAACCCTGCCGGCCGATTTCCTGACCCGGATCGATGCCTTGCGTGCCGAGCTTGCCGCCTGGCTGGCGCGGCCACGGGCCGAAGTGCTGCGCGAAGGCTTCCGGGTGGTCATCGCGGGACCACCAAATGCGGGAAAAAGTACTTTATTCAATGCCTTGGTTCAGGACGAGGCGGCGATTGCCACGCCGATTGCCGGGACGACTCGCGATGTCCTGACCCGCCCGGTGGGCTATGACGGGGTGCCGTTCCTGTTTGCCGATACCGCCGGGCTGCATGATGCGACCGATGATGTGGTCGAAGCCATCGGCATCGAACGCGCGCTTGAGGCGCTGGACCGGGCCGACCTGGTGCTGTGGCTTGGCCCGGAAGGGCAGGGTCCGGCTGGCGCCTGGGAGATCGCCGCACAATGCGATCGGGCAGGGGTTCCGCCCAAACTGCATCCCCGGCACCGGATTTCAGCCGTCACGGGGCTGGGCATGGCCGAACTGATCGCTGACCTGGTTGCCACGGCGCGTCAGGCGCTGCCCAAGCCCGGTGAGGCGGCACTTAATGAACGCCAGCACCACATGCTCCGAGACGCCGCCCGCGCGTTGCACTCGGCCGAGGATGAAGGCGATCCGCTGCTGGTGGCCGAATCGCTCCGCCTGGCGCGAGTGTCATTTGATGGCCTGCTCGGTCGCACAACCACCGAGGATATGCTGGATGCACTGTTCGGGCGGTTCTGCATCGGGAAATAGACTGTTCCACGTGAAACATCGCTGGGGTAAAGCCCGCCCGGCACATGGATCAGTTTGACATCATCGTAGTGGGCGGCGGGCACGCCGGAGTCGAGGCGGCAGCCGCTGCCGCGCGGATGGGCACGCGCACCGCGCTGGTCAGCTTCGATCTCGACGCAATCGGCGCGATGAGCTGCAATCCGGCAATCGGCGGGCTGGGCAAGGGGCACCTGGTGCGCGAGGTCGATGCCTGCGACGGGATCATCGCCCGCGCCGCCGATGCCGGGGCCATCCATTACCGGATGCTCAATCGTTCGAAGGGCAGCGCAGTCCAGGGGCCGCGCGTCCAGGCTGACCGCAAGCGGTTCAAGGCCGCGGTGCAGCACCTGCTTGCCCGTCAGGGTCCCTTGACGCTGATCCGCGGTGAGGCGGCAGCGTTGCGGCTTAGTGGCTCGCGCGTTGCGGGGATCGACCTGGCCGATGGCACGACACTCGCCGCGCGGGCCGTGGTGCTGTGTACCGGCACGTTCCTGGGCGGAGTGCTGTTCCGGGGTGAGGAGCGGATCGTCGGTGGCCGGATTGGCGAGGCTTCGGCCCAGCGGCTGGCCGAACAGCTGCGCGAAGCAGCCCTGCCGATGGCACGCCTGAAAACCGGCACGCCGCCGCGCCTCGACGGGCGGACGATCGACTGGGCGCGGCTGGAAGAACAGCCGTCGGATGCCGAACCATGGGCCATGTCGGCGCTGGGGCCAGGCCGGGTGCTGCCGCAAGTATTCTGCGCGATCACGCGCACCAATGCCCGTAGCCACGACGTCATTCGTGCCAACCTGCACCGCTCGCCGCTGTTTTCGGGTGCAATTGATGCCCAGGGGCCGCGTTACTGCCCATCGATCGAGGATAAGATCCATCGCTTCGGAGACCGAGACGGGCACCAGGTGTTCCTGGAGCCGGAGGGCCTCGATACCCATCTGGTCTATCCCAATGGCATTTCCACCTCGCTGCCGGCCGATGTCCAGCTGGCCATGCTGCGGACCATGGACGGTCTGGAAGGTGTCGAGATGGTCGTGCCGGGCTATGCGGTGGAATATGATCACATCGATCCGCGCGCCTTGCGCCCCAGCCTGGAACTGCGCGATCTGCCGGGGCTCTACTGCGCGGGGCAGATCAATGGCACCACCGGCTATGAGGAAGCCGCCGCGCAGGGCCTGGTTGCCGGGATGCAGGCCGCGGCTGAAGTACTGGGTCGCGTGCCGATCGCGCTGGACCGGGCCAACAGTTATATGGCGGTGATGATCGACGATCTGACCCTGCACGGGGTGAGCGAGCCGTACCGAATGCTGACGGCTCGTGCGGAGTACCGACTTCGTCTGCGGGCCAACAATGCCTCGACCCGGCTGACCCCGCTGGCGCTGGAGGCGGGCTGCGTCGGTTCAGAGCGTGCGGGATGGTTCGCGCGGCGCGAGGAAGCGCGGGAATCGATTGGTGCGGCGCTCGATCAGATGGCCACCGGGCACGAATTGGTTCAGGCCGGATTGCCCGTGCGGGCTGATGTCGGTCGCCTGGCGATGCGCGAATGGCTGCGGTTTGGTGGCATCGATCTCGCCGCGTTGGAACCCTGGCTGGGTGAGGCCGTGGCAATCGATCCCGATCTTGCCGCCGAACTGGCCGAAGATGCCGCTTATGCGCCGTATCTGGCGCGGCAGGAGAACGAGCTGGCCGACCTGCGGGCGGGCGAGGCGCTGCCGTTGGGTGACGACTTTCCCTATGCGGAGATCCCCGGACTGTCGCGCGAGATGGTTGAGCGGCTGACCAAGGCGCGGCCGGCCACTCTGGCTGCAGCGGGGCGGATTCCCGGCATTACCCCGGCGGCACTGGCGGCATTGCTGGTCCATGCCCGCCGTCGCAGCGACATCGCGGCATGATCGACAGCGAGGCAGCGGCGCAAGCCTGGTTGGCGGCTCGGCCCGAATGGGATGCGCTCGCGGCGGAGCGGATCGAGCGGCTCATCGCCTTGCTGGCCGAAGAGAACACCCGGCAGAACCTGGTGGCGGCAGGGAGCCTCCCTGTGGTCTGGCAGCGCCATATCGTCGATTCGGCGCAATTGCTGGCCCATGTTCCACGTGAAACATCCTCGCCTTGGCTCGACCTTGGCACTGGTGCGGGGTTTCCCGGCCTGGTGATCGCCGCGCTGCGCCCTGAATGCGAGGTGGTCATGGTCGAATCGCGGGCGCGGCGGGTCGAATGGCTTGAGCGGGTGCGGGCGGCACTGGGTCTGGAGCGGGCCAGTGTGATCGGGTCACGGCTTGAATTGGTTCCCAGCCGCAGTTTTCGCGTCATTTCGGCACGGGCTTTCGCGCCACTACCCAGATTGCTCGAGCTATCCGCACGATTTTCCACAAAGGACACGCTATACCTGTTGCCGAAGGGGCGTTCGGCGCAGCAGGAACTGCTAGAGTTGAGTCGGTGGAATCATCTGTTTCACGTGGAACAATCGCTCACCGATACCGAAGCCGGCGTGATTGTGGGGCACCTCTTGGGGCCGAAAGGAAGAAAACCGTGATTCGCATGGCGATCGCTAACCAGAAGGGCGGGGTGGGCAAGACCACCACGGCGATCAACCTGGCCACGGCCCTGGCCGCAACTGGCTCGAAAGTCCTGCTGATCGACCTTGACCCGCAGGGCAATGCCTCGACCGGGATCGGGATCGGCGTGGATCAACGCGAACGCTCGACTTACGATCTGCTGGTCGATCAGGTCCCGCTGCGTGAATGCGTTGTGCCAACGCGGATTCCGGGGCTGGATATTGTTCCGGCGACGGTCGACCTGTCTGGCGCCGAGGTTGAGCTGGTTTCGGTCGAGAACCGGACTGAGCGACTGGCCGCCGCCTTGGGCCAGGACGTTGGCCACGATATCTGCCTGATCGATTGCCCGCCCTCGCTGGGCCTGCTGACGCTAAATGCGCTGTGTGCCGCCGATACCCTCCTGGTGCCGCTGCAATGCGAGTTTTTCGCGCTGGAGGGGCTGAGCCAGCTGCTGCGCACGGTCGAACAGGTGCAGCAGCGGTTCAATCCGGATCTGGGGATCATCGGCGTGGCGCTGACCATGTTCGATCGCCGCAACCGTTTGACCGACCAGGTGGCGGACGATGTGCGCTCGTGCTTGGGGCCGCTGGTGTTCGACGCGGTGATTCCGCGCAATGTCCGGCTGTCCGAAGCGCCCAGCCATGGCCTGCCCGCGCTGGTCTATGACCATGCCTGCGCCGGCAGTCGCGCCTATATGGCCCTGGCCCGCGAACTGATTGCCCGCCTGCCCGAAGCAAGGAAAGCCGCATGAGCGACGACGAGATCATCCGCATTTCGGTTCCGCCGGCAACTGGCGCACGCAAGAAGCCGCCAGCCTTGGGTCGCGGCCTTGGCGCCTTGTTGGGTGACAGCCGCCGCGAAGAGCCGCTGGTCAATCCGGCCGCGGTAACTGCACCCGGTGGCAGTGCAGCACCGCGCGAAGGGCTGGCCATGCTGGCCGTGGCCGATATCGTGCCCCATCCGGACCAGCCGCGGCGTCACTTCGACGAGGCCGCGCTGGACGAACTGGCCGCCTCGATCGGCCAGCGCGGGTTGATCCAGCCGGTGATTGTCACGCCATACGGGGCCGGACGGTGGCGGCTGGTAGCGGGTGAACGTCGCTGGCGCGCCGCTCAGCGCGCACAAATCCATGAAATTCCAGCAATTGTTCGCGATTTGGATGAGCGCGAGGTCACCGCGCTGGCGCTGATCGAGAACCTTCAGCGCGAGGATCTCAACCCGATCGAGGAAGCGCGCGCCTATCATCGTCTGGCCGAGAATGATGGGCTGACCCAGGCGGAGATCGCCCGGCTGGTCGACAAGAGCCGCAGCCATGTCGCGAACCTGCAGCGACTGCTGAGCCTGCCGGACAGCGTTGTCGAACTGGTCGAGGCGGGCAAGCTCTCCATGGGCCACGCCCGCGCGCTGGTCGGGGTGGAGGATGCCGCCACGCTTGCCGAGCAGGCGGTGAGCAAGCAGCTGTCGGTCCGCGAGGTCGAGCGACTGGCCCGCCGCAAGACCACCGGCACCAGTGCGCCGCGCCGGGCCCGCAGCGAGCGCGATTCGGCCAGCTCGGCCGATATCGCTGCAGTGCAGAGCCACCTTGAGGAGTTCCTCGGCCTGTCAGTGCGAATCAACACCGATGCCGATCCGAGGTCGGGTGCGGTGACGATTCGTTACCGCACGCTCGACCAACTGGACCTGATCTGCCAGCGGCTGACCGGTGGCGGTATATAAGCAGTAATGATTAGGTGTTTTTGCGGGCAAAGCGTTAACATTTTCCGGTCATCCATTAACCATACCGGAAAATAATCCCACAACTCCGGGTATTTACATAGGTGCTTGCGAATGGGGGCAGACCGCCCGTTCGGGGCGGCGTTCTGGCGCTGTCTTGTAGATTGCTTGGAAGGGATACTGATCAAATGCGTAATTCGCTTCGTCTTGCTCTTGTTGGTGCTGCGCTGAGCGCCGCTTCGTTTGGTTCGGTTGCTCACGCGGCCACTTCGGCCACTGCCACCGCCACGGCGGAAGTGCTCAGCACGCTGACTGTTTCGGCCGATTCGGCCCTGAACTTCGGCCAGATCGCGGCCAACACCGGCGGCACCGTGACCGTCAACGCCGACGGCACCGTTGCTTCGTCGGGTTCGCTGGTTTCAACCGGCACCCGCGCCCCGGCTGGCTTCACCGTGACCGGCACCAACGGCACTTCGGTCGTCGTCAGCCTGCCGACCTCGGCTGCCACGCTGAGCCTGCAGGGCTGGGCTGGCGCTGGTCCGGCTCCGTCGATGTCGCTGGCCGGCTTCAACTCGAACCCGGGCGGTTCGTTCCAGCTGAGCCCCTCGACCGGTTCGGCCACCTTCAACGTCGGCGGCACGCTGACCGTTGGTTCGGGCCAGGCTTCGGGCGTGTACAGAGGGACCTTCGACGTTTCGGTCGAATACCAGTAAGTTGCGATAACCGGATCCGTCCCTCGGGGCGGAGGCGGGAGACCAGGGGCCGCATCAGCCAGACGCTGATGCGGCCCTTCGCTTTTGGTCCTGGCCCGCATCATGCTTAGCGGGATGTTAACCCTGTTTTCCTAACACCTACGGGAACACCCGGAGCGCAAGACAGGCTCCGGTCAAGGAATACGGGGAACCCGCAGGAAATGACCTTCACCAATTCGCTGAACCGCCTGGCCCTTGGCCTGGGGACGATTGTTGCCGCAGCTCTGGCCACGCCTGCCTCTGCGCAGGGCGACCTGCTGGTCGCGCCGACGCGGGTCGTGCTGAACGGTGGCGGTAATGCCGAAGTCGTCCTGAGCAATATCGGCAGCCAGCCGGCGACCTATCGCATCGGAGTCGAGCTGCGCCGGATGGAGGCGGACGGCAACTTTGCCGACGTCACCGAGGCCGAGGCCAATGCCACCGAGAAGGCGGCGCTCGAGATGCTGCGCTATGCCCCGCGGCGAATCACCCTGCTGCCCGGCCAGCCTCAGTCGATCCGGCTCAGCGCGCGACCCGCGCCCGAACTGCCCGATGGCGAATACCGCGTGCACATGAGCTTCCGCGCCGTGCCGCCGGCGCTCTCCCCCGAAGCGGCGCAGGAACAGGCGGCGGCCGGCCAGCTCTCGATCCGGCTTACCCCGGTCTATGGCATCACCATCCCGGTCTTCATCCGCAAGGGTCGGCTCGAGGCCGGGGCGACGATAGCCAACCCGCGGCTGGTCCGCACCGCGACCAACACGGTGCTTGAACTCGACATGCGCCGTACCGGCCAGCGCTCGGTCTATGGCGAGATCCTGGGCAAGCGTGGCAGCGAGCAGGTGTTCCAGATCAAGGGCGTCGCGATCTATCCCGAGGTCGAGGGCCGCACCGTCAAGATCCCTCTGTCAGCCGACCAGCTGGGCAAGCTCAAGGGTCCGGTGCGCATCGAATATCGCGAAATGCCCGAAAACGGCGGGCAGCTGATCGCCGAAGTCACCAGCGCGATCCAGTAAGTCGCTCAAAAGAATATAGAATCGGACATCTGACGTCATGAGGCATCGCCTCCCACAGCTGCGCCTGGCCGCCGCCCTGTTCGGGGCGGCGCTCGGCGTTGGTGTGGGCAGCGCGCCAGCCCAGGCCCAGGCCCACGGGACCGGGTGGACTGCCAGTGACGAGGATTCGCTGATCCTTGAACTGCGCAGCGGTCAGTACAAGCTGGGCGAACCGATGCGCGGTTACCAGATCCCGGCCGGGGTCTGTGTCGATCTGGCCGACCTGATCCAGGCACTCGACCTGCCGGTGCGACTTGACAAGAAGTCGCGCCGCGCAACTGGCTGGCTCTTCGCGGAGGATCAGCGCTTCGTCCTCGATCGCGATTCAAATACGGTACAAACCATGAACGGCAGTCGCGCGCTTGCCGCCGGAGCCGTCTACGATACGCCCGAAGGCTGGTGCGTCGACCTGAAGGCACTGTCCGGCTGGATGGGGGTTCGCTTCCGCGCCGATCTTTCGAACCTGGCGGTCGTGCTGGAATCCGACCGCAAGCTGCCGTTCCTTGAAGCCATCGAGCGCAAGAGTCGCGCGGCGCGACTTCGCGAACCGCGCATGGCCGAATTTGACCTGGCCAAGCTTCCCCAGGCCCAGTTGCCCTATCAGGGCTGGCGGATGCCGTCCGTCGATGTCCAGGTCCAGGCCCAATGGGCCCGGCAGGGCGGGGCCAGTGTCCAGTTCGAGGCCCTGGCCGCCGGGGAGGCCCTGGGGATGAGCTACACCGCCCGTCTTGCGGGCAACAGCAATGCCGGGGCGGATTCGCTGCGGCTCAAGCTGTTCCGCAACGATCCATCGGCCGAATTGCTCGGACCGCTGCGGGCAACGCAAGTGGCGCTGGGTGATGTCGAGACCGTTCGCGGGGCCTTGACCGGGCAGACCGCCTATGGCCGGGGGGCTTTCGTCTCCAACCAGCCGCTCAACCGGCCGGGACGCTTTGGCGTCACTTCGCTGGCCGGTTCCATGCCGGTCGGCTGGGATGCCGAACTCTATCGCAACGGGGAACTGCGCGCTTACCAGGCCGATCGCGGCGACGGGCGCTATCGTTTCGACAATATCGAGCTGCTGTGGGGCGAGAACGACTTCGAAGTCGTGCTTTACGGCCCGCAGGGTCAGATCAAGCGCGAGCGCTCGTCGATGCCAGTCGGGATCGACAGCATTCCGGCGGGCAAGACGCTCTACTGGGCGGGTATTGTCGATGCCGGGCGCGATCTGATCGACCTGACCAGCAATTTCACCGATCCGCACACCGGCTGGCGCTGGGGCGTGGGCGTGGAACGCGGAATCGACCGAAGGACGACGGTCGGCATCGAATATCAAAGCCTGATGCTGGCCGGACAACGCCGCCATTATACCGAAGCGACGCTGCGGCGCTCGCTCGGCCGGATGCTGCTCGAAGTGGCCGGTGCCCAGCAGTTCGGCGCGGGCCGGGCCTTGCGCGCCCAGGCGCTCGGCCGGCTGGGCGGGCTGCGCTATGATGCGCAGGTCCTGTGGATCGATGGCGAGTTTGACAGCGAACTGGTCGATGCCCAGCAGCGGCGCGAATACAGCCTGCGCCTGGGTACCGGGCTGAAGCTGGGTTCCTGGCGTCTGCCGGTCGAGGCCGGGGTGCGGCACTATGCCACGCGCAAGGGGGCAAAGGTTACCGAATGGTTAATGCGCGGCTCGGTCCAGCTGCGCCGTACCACGTTGACCGCCGAACTGGCCCACCGCACGGCTGCCGGGCCGGGCTGGGCCTCGGCCGCCAGCGATCTCGGTTCGCGCCTGACGCTGATCGGCAATACTGCGGTCGGCCCGGTGCGGCTGCGCGGCAGTGCCCGCTTTGCGCTGAGCGGCAGCGAGCACGGACTGGAAAACACCCAGGTCGTGGCGGAGACGGGTCTTGGCAAGTCATCCACCCTGCGGCTGGGCTACGAGCACGACGCGCGCGCGAAGCGGCATGAATACTCGCTCGGCTGGGTCCGCCAGTTCGATCGCTTTGCCCTGCGCGCCGAAGGCCGGGCCGACAATCGCGGCCGCCTGTCGTTCGGGCTGACGCTGGGCTTCAGCTTCGGGCCGGATCCGGTCGATGGTGGCTGGCGAATGTCGCGCCAGCGGCTCGCCGAAAGCGGCCAGGCCGCGATCGAGGTGTTCCGGGACGACAATGGCGATGGCTATCGCCAGGCCCATGAAAGCCTGGTCGAGGGCGTCTCGGTCGAAGCCGGCTTCCGTCATTCCGAGACGCCGACAAATCAGGCCGGCCGCACGGTGATCGACGGGCTGGCACCCTATATGCCGGTGCTGGTCTCGATCGATGCCGGCAGCCTGGCCGATCCGCTACTGCAGCCCAAGGGGCCGGGCGTGGTGGTTGTGCCGCGCCCCGGCGTCGCGGCGAAGATCAGCCTGCCGCTGGCCCCGACCGGCGAGGTCGAGGCGATCCTGCTTGGTCCCGATGGCGAACCACGCGAAGGCGTCACGATCGAGCTGACCGATCCGGCTGGCCGGGTGGTGCGCCAGGTGGCCAGCGATTTCGATGGCTACGTGCTGTTCGATGCCGTGCCCTATGGCGACTATCGCCTGCGCCTGGGCGCGGCGAGCGCGGCGGCGCTGGGGGTGCGGGCGGACCTGGGTCAGGCGCTGCGGATCGACCGGACCAATCCCTCGCTGCGGCTGGGGCGGATCCGGTTGCAGCCGCTGGCCGTGGCGCAGGTGGTTGCCGCCCCTTAATCGCGCGATTAAAATCCGGTTGACCGGGGCGCAGGGCAACGTCAGAAGCTGGCTCGATCAAGCCTAGCCAAAGGGATTGCCATGTCGCTCGATTCGCTTGCCCGCACCGCTTACACCGAAGACCACGAAGCTTTCCGCCAGACCGTGCGCCGCTTCATGCAGGAAGAGGTGGCCCCCCACGGCGCGAAATGGGCCGAGGACGGCATCGTGCCCAAGTCGATCTGGCCCAAGGCGGGCGAACTGGGTCTGCTGTGCCCGACCGTGCCTGAGGAATACGGCGGTCTCGGCCTCGATTTCGGCTACAACGCGATCGTTGACGAAGAGGCGGCCTATCACGGTGGGGTGACCACTGGCTTCTCGCTCCAGTCCGACATCGTCGTCAGCTATATCGTCAACTATGGCTCGGAAGAGCAGAAGCGCCATTGGCTGCCCAAACTGGTCTCGGGCGAAGTGATTACCGCCATCGCCATGACCGAACCGGGTACCGGTTCGGACCTGCAGGGCATGCGCACCACGGCCAAGAAGGACGGCAACCATTATGTGATCAACGGGTCGAAGACCTATATCACCAATGGCCAGAACGCCGACCTGATCCTGGTCTGCTGCAAGACCGACACCGAGATCCAGCCGGCCTACAAGGGCGTGTCGATCGTGCTGGTCGAGGCGGACCGCGAAGGGTTCAAGCGTGGCCGTAACCTCGACAAGATCGGCCAGGACGAGGCCGATACCTCGGAACTGTTCTTCGAGGACGTGCGCGTGCCGATCACCAACTGCTTGGGGCAGGAAGGGATGGGCTTCATCTACCTGATGAGCGAACTGCCCCAGGAACGCCTGTCGATCGCGGTTTCGGCCCAAGCCGGCGCCCAGCGCGCCTTCGACATGACGGTGGAATACACCCGCGATCGCAAGGCCTTCGGCAAACCGATCCTCGATTTCCAGAACAGCCGCTTCGTGCTGGCCGATCTCAAGACCAAGCTGCAGGTTGGCTGGGCGCACCTCGACTGGGCGCTGGCCCGCCATCTTCGCAAGGAGCTGACCCCGGAAGAGGGCGCGGCGGCCAAGCTGTGGCACACCGAGCTTCAGTGGGAAGTGATGGACAAGTGCCTGCAGCTGTTCGGCGGGGCCGGCTACATGAACGAATACCCGATTGCCCGGATGTGGCGCGGCGCGCGAGTTACCCGGATTTTCGGCGGCACGAACGAGATCATGAAGGAGCTGATCGGGCGCAAGCTCTGATCCGCTGACCGGTTGCACAACAAAGGGCGGGAAGCCGGCTGGCTTCCCGCCCTGCTTGTTGGTTGGCGCGTGACGCCGCTTACTTGGTGCGGACGCGCTTGTCCGGGACGATCCGCACCCGCTTGTCGCGGATGATCCGGCGCTTGGGGTGAGAAACGGTCACCCATTCCTCGATCACCGTCGTTTCCTTGCAATCCCGCTTGGGCGCGGCCGGGGCCATGGCGACCGGCACCATCATCATCACCGGCTGCATCGCATAGCCATAGGCATAACCGGGATAGCCGTATCCCGCCGGGCCATATCCGGCAGGGCCATAGCCGGATTGCTGGCGGGCGAGGTAATCATCGAGGTAGCTTTCGCAGTAATCGCGGGCGCGACGCTTGTCCGAAGCATTGCCGATTGCCGTTCCGGCGACAGCCCCCAGGGTGCCGCCGGCAATCGCGCCGACCACGCGGTTGCCGCGGCCCGCGATCGCGCTGCCCGCAACGCCGCCAACCAGTCCACCAACGATCGTGCCGGTGGTCCGGCCCTTGTGGCCAAAGCGGGCGCGGCATTCGGCCAGCCAGTCCGCCCTGGCCTCTTCCCAGGCGATCCGCTGCTGTTCCGGCTGGGACATTGCCGGCAAGCCGGGGCGGTCGACCGAGGGAATCGGGGGCAGGGCAGGCTGCTGTGGCGGGGCCGGCTTCCATTCGGGGCGCGGGTCGTAAGGTGCATTGCCGAACACCCGGCCTTCGGCATCGGTCGCGGCTTGCCCTGCCGCCAGGGCCGGGCTGGCCAGCGTAACGAGGCTGGCGGCAAGGCTGCCGAGCAGCGCGGTGGGCAGGATCCTGGTCTGCGACATGTTGGGTTGTCCGCCGATGGCTGCCGGGGCGAGTCCCGGCGTTAATCTGTAAGTTACCATCGTCAGGCGCATGAAACCAAGCCTCTCGCTGCGGAGAGACTCGCCCTGTCCCGTTTCGGAGCAGGCTGGCGGGGTTAGATCGAAGCGGCGATCGCCGCAGCCAGCGCCTCGATCCCTCTGGCATCATCGGCATCGAAGCGGGCCGGCTCGGGGCTGTCGAGATCGATCACCGCAATCACCTGGCCATCGCGCCAGACCGGCACGACCAGTTCCGAGCGGCTGTCGGCATCGCAGGCAATATGGCCGGGGAAGGCGTGGACATCGGGTACCAGCTGGGTTTCGCCGCTGGCCAGCGCCGCGCCGCACACGCCTTGCCCAGCAGCAATGCGGATGCAGGCCGGCTTGCCCTGGAACGGCCCCAGCACCAGGGCGCCATCGACCGTGCGATAGAACCCGGCCCAGTTGAGCCGGGGCAGGAACTGCCAGATCAGCGCCGAAAGGTTGGCCATGTTGGCGACCGGGTCGGGCTCGTCGTGAACCAGCGCCCGGGCCGCCTCGATCAGGTCGGCATAGAAAGCGGGCTTGGGCTGGGCGGGATCAGGGGTGAAGGCAAACATAAGCGGCCTGATAGGCGAAAGGTCCATTGTCGCCCAGCCCCTGCGCGCTTATCAGTGCAATCATGTCCAGACTTCGGAAATGGCTGATCGGCAGCCTTGTCGTCCTCGTGGTCCTCGCGGGCCTCGGTTATGTCCTCACCCGGCCGACCCCGGCCAAGCACACCGTCGACGAGATGTCGGGCAAGGATCCGCTGATCGTCGAGCCGGATGTCGAGCGGTTCCCGTCGATCCGCATTGCCAAGCCGGTCGGCTGGGCCGCGGGCGAGGCGCCGACTGCGGCGGAAGGGTTGCAGGTCAACCGCTTTGCCGAAGGGCTTGACCATCCCCGCGTGATACTGACCCTGCCGAACGGCGACGTCATTGTGGCAGAGGCCGACGCACCCAAGGGCAACCTCGGCAGCGGGCTCGAGGCGATGGTTGCCAAGCTACTGATGAGCGATGCCGGGGCGCAGAAGGGTTCGCCCGACCGCCTGACTCTGCTGCGCGATGCTGATGGCGATGGCGTGGCCGAAGCGCGCCATCTCCTGCGCCAGGGCAATGGCCTGGCCTCGCCCTCCGGCCTTGGCTGGCGCGATGGCAAGCTGTTCGTGGCGAATCACGATGCCGTGATCTGGTTTCCCTACCAGCTGGGTGAAACGGCCATCACCGCTGCGCCGACCAAGCTGACCGACCTGCCGCCGAGTGGCAATCACTGGATGCGCAACCTGGTGCTCAGTCCCGATGGCACGGAGCTTTACGTTGCGGTCGGTTCGGCTTCGAACATCGGCGAGAAGGGCATGGAAATCGAAGAGGGTCGCGCTGCGATCTGGGAAGTCGATGTTGCCACCGGGACCAAGCGCCTGTTCGCGCAAGGGCTGCGCAACGCCAACGGACTCGACTGGAATCCCTCGACCGGTGAATTGTGGACCACGGTCAACGAGCGCGACATGCTGGGGCCTGATCTCGTGCCGGATTACCTCACCAACGTGCCGGTCGGCGCGCATTATGGCTGGCCGTGGATCTACTGGAAGAAGTACGACGATGACCGGGTTGAAGCGCCGGCGCCGATCTACATCGACGATTACGTCCGCAAGCCCGAATATGGCCTGGGCTCGCACACCGCGCCGCTGGGCCTCGCGTTCCTGCGTGGCGGTGAACGGATCGGTTCGATCTTCACCAACGGGGCCTTCATCGCCCGCCACGGTTCATGGAACCGCGAACCACTGATTGGTTATGACGTCGTCTTCGTGGCCTTCGATGCCAACGGCAATCCGCTGGGCAAGCCGGTCCCGGTGCTGACCGGGTTCCTGTCCGGCAAGGCCGAAACGCGGGGCCGGCCGACCTGGGTCGGGTTCGACAAGACCGGTTCGCTGCTGGTGACCGACGATACCGCCGGGATCATCTGGCGTGTTTCGGCGCCCGGCGCCGCGCCCGGTCCGGCCTTGCGCCCGGTGGTAACCGCGCGGATGCCGGCCCAGCGCCAGCTCGACGCCAAGCTCGAGGCCGAATACCGCGCCGGGATCAAGCAGACCGGCGGCGGCTAGCCGGTCTCGGCAGTCAAGCAATAGGGCGCGGGGTCAAAGGCTGCGCCCGGCCCGACCGGCCAGTTCGGTAACGAATTGCCAGGCGACGCGGCCCGAACGGGCGCCGCGGCGCTTGGCCCATTCCAGCGCTTCGCCATGGTCGAACGCCAGCCCCAGGTCGGCACAATAGCCGCCGACGATCGCCAGGTAATCGTCCTGGCTGCAGGCGTGGAAGCCCACGGACAGGCCAAACCGGTCGGCCAGGGCCAGCTTGTCGTCCACCGCGTCGCGCGGGTTGATCGGATCGTCCTGTTCGCTGGCATGGCGCGGTACGATCGCGCGGCGGTTGGCGGTTACGGCCAGACGGACATTGGCCGGCCGGGCATCGACCCCGCCCTCCAGCCAGGATCGCAGCGCGCGCGGCCCTTCGCTGTCGCCCTCGGCAAAGCCCAGGTCATCGACATAGACGAGGAAGCGGCGTTGCACCCGGCCCAGCTGGTCGAAGAGCACAGGCAAGCTGGGCAGGGCATCGGGCGCGACCTGGACCAGCGCCAGCGCGTTTGGATTTGCTGCCTGCGCCGCGATAGTGCTGGCCCGGATCAGCGCGCTCTTGCCCATGCCCCGCGCGCCCCAGAGCAGCATGTCATGCGCGGCATGGCCGGCCGCCAGGCGCTGCACGTTGCCGCTGACCACTGCCTTCTGGGCATCGATCCCGCGCAGCAGGTCAAGCGCCGGGGCGCTGAAGCGCTGGGCGGGGCGTGCGCCGCTCTGGCCCCAGACAAAGGCCGGTCCAGCGGCCCAGTCGGTCGCGGTACTGGCATCGCCCGCCAGCCGTTCCAGCGCTGCGGCGATGCGGGCCAGCGGATCGCCCTGGTCGCTCATCCTGCCAGGGCCTCGGCGCTGAGCGCATAGAGCAGGTCGGCACCAGCCGTCGCCTGCACCTTCAGCCCGCGCGCCTCGCTGGCGATGTGCGTGGCGAAATAGCGCGCGACCACCGCCTTGGCCCGGGCCTGGGGCGTATCCGCACCCGCCAAGACGCGGGCCTGGCGCTGCAATTGCCAGCCAGCCACCGCCACCGCACTCATCGTGCAGAACGGCACGCTCCCGGCCAGGCGATCATCGAGGCTGGCCGAGCTACTCATCCAGGTGGCAATCTCGCGGCAATCGGTGGCCAGCGCCGCCAGCTCGGGCGCATCGCCGCAATCGGCGGCGATCTCGGCATAAAGTGACGCCAGAACGCCACCCTGTTCATAGCCCAGCTTGCGGGTGACGAGGTCCGCCGCCTGGATGCCGTTGGTCCCTTCATAGATCGGGGCGATCCGAGCATCGCGGTAATGCTGGGCGGCCCCGGTTTCCTCGACAAAGCCCATGCCACCGTGGATCTGTACGCCGAGGCTCGCCACTTCGCAGCCGATGTCGGTGCCCCAGGCTTTGAGCATCGGCACCAGGCAATCGGCGCGCAGCTGCGCTGCCGCATCGCCCAGCGCGCCGCGATCGACCTGCCCCGCGGTGTAATAGAGCAGCGCGCGCGAAGCCTCGGTCAGCGCCCGCATCCGCAGCAGCATCCGGCGCACATCGGGATGCTCGACAATCGCCACTGGCTCGCGGCTGGACCCGCCGGCGCGGGCCGACTGGACCCGCTCGCGGGCATAGCGCGCGGCCTGCTGCAAGGCGCGCTCGGCAATCTGCACGCCCTGGTTGCCGACATTGATCCGAGCCGAGTTCATCATCGTGAACATGGCCTTCAGGCCCTCGTTCTCATGCCCGACCAGCTCGCCAATGCATTCGTCGTTGTCGCCGAAGCTCATCACGCAGGTCGGGCTGGCCATGATCCCCAGCTTGTGTTCGATCGACACGCAGCGCAGGTCGTTGCGCGGACCCAGCGCGCCATCGGGCTTGACCAGGTATCTGGGCACCACGAACAGCGAAATGCCGCGGCTGCCGGCCGGAGCGCCGGGCGTGCGGGCCAGGACCAGGTGCACGATATTGCCGGCCAGGTCATGCTCGCCCCAGGTGATGTAGATCTTGGTGCCCTTGATTGACCAGGTGCCGTCTCCGCGCGGCGTGGCCGTGGTGCGCAGCGCGCCGACATCGGAGCCCGCCTGCGGCTCGGTCAGGTTCATCGTGCCCGACCATTCGCCGCTGACCAGCTTGGGCAGGTAGAGCCCCTGTTGCTCCGGGCTGCCGTGGTGGGCCAGCGCCTCGATCGCGCCGACCGTCAGCATTGGCAGCAGCGAAAAGGCCATGTTGGCCGCGCCGAGGTTTTCGAGCACATTGGCGGCGAGGGTAAAGGGCAGGCCCTGTCCGCCATGCGCTTCATCCCCGGCTACCGCGTTCCAGCCCTGCTCGACATAGGCGCGATAGGCCTCGGCAAAGCCATCGGGCAAGGTCACGGTGCCGTTAGCCAGCCTTGCGCCTTCGGTATCGCCCTTGCGGTTCAAGGGGGCAAACTCGCCGGCGGCGAACTGGCCGATGCCCTCGACAATCGCCTCGACCATGTCGGGGCTGGCCGCGGCAAAGCGCGGTTGGGCGGCCAATTCGTCGATTCCCGCATTCACGCGGATCGCCAGGACCTGGTCGGCAGTGGGGGCGGTGAAGTTCATCGGCGCTGTTTCCCTTGGCTTTGCGGCAATCCGCCTATAGCGGGAGGGGCATGGCCGACAAGCATGAAGCCGCACAGATCCGCGCTGCCGACCCCGCCGGGATTGCGGCCGCGGCTGATCGCCTGCGCGCTGGCGGGCTGGTCGCCTTGCCGACCGAGACCGTCTATGGCCTGGCCGCGCGGGCCGACCGGGCCGAGGCGGTTGCGGAAATCTATCGCGCCAAGGGGCGGCCGGACTTCAATCCGCTGATTGTCCATGTGCCGAGCCTGGCCGCTGCTGAACGGCTGGCGCTGTTCGATGACCGCGCGCGGGCCTTGGCTAATGCCTTCTGGCCGGGCGCGGTTACCCTTGTTCTTCCGTTGCGCGCCGATGCCGGGATCGCCCCGGCGGTGACGGCTGGCCTCCCGACCATTGCCCTGCGCTGTCCGGTCCATCCGGTAATGCGGGCCGTGCTCGAAGCTACTGGTCTGCCGCTCGCAGCGCCCTCGGCCAATCGCAGCGGTGGGGTCAGCCCGACCCGCGCGGACCATGTTGCCGCCTCGCTGGGCGCGGTCGTGCCACTTGTGCTCGATGGCGGAGCCTGCGCGGCGGGGATCGAATCGACGATAGTTGCGCTGCGCGACCAGGGCCGCTGGCAGATCTTGCGCCCTGGCCCGATTGCCGAGGCCCAGATTTCCGCCATTCTTGGCGCGGATCCTGACGTTGTGACGTCAGCTGCGATTGAGGCACCGGGGCAGCTTGCCAGCCATTATGCGCCCGGCAAGCCGGTGCGGCTCAATGCCGTGAAGGCCACGCCAGACGAGTTCCTGATCGGCTTCGCAGCCGTGCCTGGCGATATCTCGTTATCGCCAAGCGGGGACCTCGCCGAAGCGGCGGCCGGGCTTTATGCTGCGCTCCATGCCGGGGCGGCGGCAGGCCAGCCGCGGATCGCCGTGGCGCCGATCCCGGATGAGGGGATCGGCGCGGCTATCAACGACCGGCTGCGCCGCGCGGCGGCCTGATCAGTCGCGCTCGTACGGAACGCCCGGCATGAGTGAACGCATTTCGGCATAGGCGTAATCGGCCTTCCGGCAGGCCTCGTCATCGCCGCGCTCGCACTTCTTCGACTGTTTGCGGTATTCCCGATCAAGTTCGCCAAGGCGCTCTTCTCGGCGGCGGATCTCTCGGCCCCGCTTCTGGTCCTTTTCCGATTGGCTTGTGGTCATCACGTCGACCACGGTACTGCCAGCCTCAAGTGCCCGCGTCGTGCCGCGCACCGGGGCCGAGGCCAGATCGACTGCGGCACCGGCCACCCCGCAGCCAGGCAGGACCAGCAGTGCCGACACGATGAACAGCTTCTTGTTAGACATGAGGGGCCCCAGGCGCGATCAGGACCGGGCTCTTCTGATCGCGCACAGGTTAGCCGAAGATGAACCGATCTTCACTTTCCTGCGGCTTGGGCTGGGGCTACCCCGTTGCCCGGTTCGCAGACCAGCTTGCCCGATCCCATCGCCTCGACCGTGCAGGTGGCCCGGCCGCGCACGGTGACGCTGCCCGACCCAACGATGTTGGCCTTTACCGTGCCATCCGAAGCGAAGGCGGCATTGCCCGAGCCCGCGATGGTCAGGTCGGCAGTCTCGGCCTTGAGGGCATCGGCGGCGGCCGAGCCGCTGCCGACGATGTTGAGCTTGAGCTGTTTGACATTGCCCGCGCCGCGATAGGACCCGGAACCGGCGATGGTCAGGTCGAGCGAATCGCTGGCCACGCCTGGTGTCTCGATGTCGCCCGATCCGGCGATCGTTACCTTGGCTTCGCTGGCCAGGGCGGCGGCATTGATCTTGCCTGATCCGGCCATGGTAAGGCTGCGGGGCGCGGGCATGGTGACATTGACGATGGCCCGGCCGTCATCCCCGCCGATGCCGAAGGTCTTGCCTTCGCGCATTACGCCAAGGGCCCCGTCCTTCAATGTGAAACGCAGCTTTTCGGTAGCGGCAGGATCCCCTTCGACGGTGATCGCCAGCTTGTCGCCGGTGGTCACCCGGACTTCGTCGGGACCCAGCAGGACGAGTTCCTGCGGCGGCGCGCCGGTCAGGTCGAGTTCGGCCAGCGGCTTGCCCTTTTCGCCGTTGATCGAAATGTTGCTGCTGTCACAGCCTGAAACGCCGGCAGCCATGGCCACCGCTACAATCGGCGCAAAGGCGCGGAAAAACTTGTCGAGCTTCATGCCACTCTCCTGCTCTTGTGTATTGGCGATATAATACAGCAGGGCGCATTCGACAAGAGGGCGTTCGTTCGGGTCGTCCGGACCAACGAGAAAGGGCCGCTCCCGGCGGGGAACGGCCCTTTCAAGCGTCAGGTAATCGGGATCAGGCCGTAGCCGTCTCCGCATAGTACTTGGGCGCGTGTTCGTTGAGGATCGCGAGGATCTTCTTGAGCGCGGCCGGTTCGTCGGTCTTTTCCATCGCCGCCAGCTCACGCGCCAGACGCGAGGAGGCTGCTTCGAAGATCTGCCGTTCCGAATAGGACTGTTCCGGCTGGTCATCGGCGCGGAACAGGTCGCGGGTCACTTCGGCGATCGAAACCAGATCGCCCGAATTGATCTTCGCTTCGTATTCCTGGGCGCGGCGCGACCACATGGTGCGCTTGACCTTGGGTTTGCCCTTCAGCGTATCGAGTGCTTCACGCAGCGTCTTGTCGCTCGACAGCTTGCGCATGCCGATCGCCTCGACCTTGTTGGTCGGGACGCGCAGGGTCATCCGCTCCTTCTCGAAGCGCAGCACATAAAGTTCCAGCTTCATGCCGGCGATTTCCTGCTCGAGCAGTTCGATCACCCGGCCAACACCATGCTTGGGATAAACGACGTAGTCACCAACATCGAAGGCGTGCGCCTTGGAAGCCATGTATCGTCCTTTCGTAGGGCAGGGGACACCGGGCGAACAGGACAGCGGCGTGGATCGTCACGGCTACCCGCAGGTACCGCGCTTCCCCCGCTCCCATGTTCGCAGCCCTGCCTGTAGACAGTGATTGCCAACCGTCCGGAGCGCGAAATCCCCGGAAGTCACGAGATTATATAGCATGCAGGCAACAAAATTACCAGTCCGCAGAATCCTGCGGAGTCACAAGCCACTGGCGGACGTCGGTTTCGCCCGGCAAGTGCACGAAATGCAACCGATTCGCCCGCCGGGCGAATCGATCAATCGCCTTCGCCGGGCTCGGGCGAGAAGTACTTCTCGAACTTGCCTTCCTCGCCCTTGTGGTCATCGGCATCGGCCGGCGAATCCTTCTTCGAGGTAAGGTTGGGCCACTCGGCCGAATACTTGGCGTTCAGCTCGAGCCACTGCTCCAGCCCGCTTTCGGTATCGGGCAGGATCGCTTCGGCCGGGCACTCAGGCTCGCACACGCCGCAATCGATGCATTCGCTGGGGTTGATCACCAGCATGTTCTCGCCCTCGTAGAAGCAGTCGACGGGGCAGACCTCAACGCAGTCCATATACTTGCACTTGATGCAGGCATCGGTGACGACATAGGTCATGGCAATCAGGTCCTCTCGGGCGAATGGCTTTCAACCGCTGCTATGGGATTTGCGCTGCGCTCGTCAAGCGTGCGGTAGCATTCGCGCGCTTCAATTGCCGGACCGCGCCGGACGGGCAGGGCAATCACCTCGACAATCCGCACGCCCGAGTGGAATGGCACAGTCAGCACGTCGCCCGCGCCAACCGCGGCGCTGGGCTTTTCGATTCGCCGCCCGTTGAGCCGGAAATGACCCTCCGCGACCCAGTCGTGCGCGGTGGTGCGGGTGGGGGCGAGGCGCAGGAACCAGAGCAGCTTGTCGATCCTCATGGCGCTACTGCCGGTTTCACCGCACCAGCCCGGCCAGCGCGGCAAAGGCGCTGCCCGCCGGCGCGGCAGGGGGGCGGGTTGCCGGTTGTGGTTCGCGCCGGACCGGCTTCCAGCGCCAGCGCAACGGGGCCGCCGGGCCGAATGCGCCCTCGGCCAGCGGGCGCGGCATGAGCGGCTGGAATCCGGCCTGGCGCAGCAACTGGGCATAGGCGGCGGTGGTCAGCCCCATCGAGACGGCCAGCGCCGGATCGATCACCATGGCCTTGCCACCGCCCGCCACGCGCAGACCATGGGCGGCGTGCAGCAGCTTTTCCGCCATGTCGATCCGCAGCGCCTGCTTGCCGAGCGGACGATAGCCGGGCGGCGGGGGAGCCTTGCCGGGCAGCGGCAGGACGGGGGGCATTTTTGGATGCGGCATGGCCAGCACTTGCCCGCGCAGGGCCAGCAGGCTGCGCCAGGCGAGCAGGGGCGCCGCGCGCAGCATGGCCGGAACGAAGATATCAAGCGCGCCGACCTGCACCCCCAGCCGCCGCAAGTGCTGGCGCTGCGGCTGGCTGAGCGCTTCCAGCCCTGATTCAGCCCGCACCAGCATCCCGCCAGCCTCGGCCAGCCGAATCAGCAGCGCGCGCAGCTCCGGCCCGGCCCCCGGATCGCGGCTGGCCAGCTCCAGCTTGCGCAGCGGGGCCAGCGGCGCCAGTTCGCGCTCCAGCCAGCCTGACAGTGCGGCTTCCAGCGCCTGCCGCGCTGGTGCAGGCAGGGCGGCCAGTGCCGGTTCGAGCAGCAGCGCCGGGCTGAGCCGCGCCTTGCCCGGTCCAAGCCGCGCAATTCGCTCGCCATCCGAGGTCAGCGCCGTCCCCGTCAGGATCAGGCCTGCTGCCTCGCCAGCTGCGATCCGCCCGGCCAGGTCGCTCGCCCGGCCCGCCAGCAGGCCGGGCAGGTGGCGTTCGGCAGCGGCCAGCAGCAGCTTGCGATCCGCCAGCCGCGCGCCGGGATCGACCCGGAAGGTGAAGCCGGCCAGCGTCCCCAGCGGTTCGCCATCGACCAGCACCCGGTCATCCTCCAGCGTTACCGGCAGGAGCGCGGCATCCGGCCCCAGCTTCTTCATCAGCACCGAGGTGCGACGATTGACGAAGCGTTCGGTCAGCCGCGCGTGCAGCGCGTCCGACAGGCGCGCTTCGGCGGCGCGGGCGCGGGCGGCCATTTCCTCGCGCGCCACCACCCAGTCGGGCCGCTGGGCGATATAGGCCCAGGATCGGATCGCGGCGATCCGCCCCTGCAGCGTGTCGATATCGCCCACTGGCCGATCCAGCTCCGCAATTGCGCGGGCCACATGATCGCCGGGAATCTGCCCATCCTTGAGATCGGCCCACAACCGCGCGACGAACCGCGCATGGGTGTCGGCGCCGTGCTGACGGAAATCGGGGAGGCGGCAGGCATCCCACAGCCGCGCAACCCGCGCCCGGCTGGTGACGTCGGCGGCAATTGCCGGATCCTCAGCCAGCCGCTTCAGGACGGCAAGGTCGATCGCTTCGGGCGCGGCAGCCAGTTCGGGCCGATCAGGCAGGCGCTCCAGATCGGCGATCAGCGCGGGCAGGGTGCTGCAATCGGGATCGGCTTCGCGCCAGAACAGTCGGGTCAGCGGGGCGAAGCGATGCTCCTCGATCGCATAGACCTCTTCGGGGGTGAACTCGGCATCGTGCGCGCCGGTCCCTGCCAGGGTGCCAAAGGCACCATCGGTCTGGTGCCGCCCGGCGCGCCCGGCGATCTGGGCCATTTCCGCCGGGGTCAGGCGGCGTTGGCGCACCCCGTCGTACTTGGACAGGCCCGCGAAGGCGACATGGGTGACGTCAAGGTTGAGCCCCATGCCGATGGCATCGGTCGCCACCAGGTAATCGACCTCGCCGTTCTGGAACAGCGCGACCTGGCGATTGCGGGTTTCCGGGCTGAGCGCGCCCATCACCACTGCCGCCCCGCCACGGAAGCGCCGCAGCATCTCGGCGATCGCATAGACCTGCTCGGCCGAGAAGGCGACGATGGCGCTGCGCGGTGGCACCCGCGACAGCTTGCGCGCGCCGACATGGCTGAGCGTCGAAAAACGCGGGCGGCCGACGATCTCCGCCTCGGGAACCAGGGCGCGGACCAGCGGCTCGATCGTCGCTGAACCCAGGATCATCGTCTCCTCGCGGCCGCGCGTGTGGAGCAACCGGTCGGTAAAGACATGGCCGCGTTCCCGATCCGCGCCGATCTGGGCCTCGTCGATGGCGACAAAGGCCAGGTCCGGATCGCGCGGCATGGCTTCGGCGGTGCAGAGCAGCCAGCGCGCATGCTTGGGCTCGATCCGCTCCTCGCCGGTGATCAGGGCCACCCGGTCCGCGCCCTTGATCGCGCAGACCCGGTCATAGACTTCGCGCGCCAGCAAGCGCAGCGGAAAACCGATCGCGCCGGAGGAGTGCGCGCACAGCCGCTCGATCGCCAGATGGGTCTTGCCGGTGTTGGTCGGCCCCAGCACGGCCTTGACCCGGGAATCCCCGGACCGGCGGGCACTGGCAGGCGGGTTGCGCAACATTGTGACCAAGGATGTGGCATCGCCCCGTGAGCACTGCAAGGCAGCCTTCCGGCACCATCCCCAATCCAGGCCGACTTTAGGCGAAGATTAACCTTACCAGTGCAGAGCAGAGGCTGATTGCAGCCGCAGGGGCAGGTTTGGTGTTCACGCCGCGCGAAGCGCTTGAAACAGGGGCGGGATCGGCCCCGCTCGGCCTGCGCCTGGCGGGAAGCGCTGCCGCTGTGGCCCCACCCACCGCTGCCGGACTGGACCGCCTGGCCGGACGGCTCGCCGCGCTGAGGCGCGACTGGGAACTGCGCCTAGCCCGGTATGACTGGACCCCGGACCTCGCCGAAGAGATCGGTTCACCCCGCTGGTTTCGGGGCTTGGGGACCTTGTTCGGCCTCAGCGCCCTGGCTCTCGCCTTTCTGCCCGACTTTTCGGCAATCTCCGCCGCCGCAACGATGCCACTCGATCCCGCGGCGCGCGAGGAGTTCCGCAGCCAGACGATCCAGCCACTGGCGCTTGGTGCCGACTCCGGCCACCGCATGGGCCCGACCGAGCGGGTTCGCCCGCTGGCCAGCGTGCCCGAACGGGCCATGATCCAGACCACGGTGACCTTGGGCCAGGGCGACAGTTTCGAGCGCGTGCTGCAACGCGCCGGTGTCAGTTCAGCCGATGCGGCGCAGGTGCGCGGCCTGGTGGCCGGTGCCATCGATCCGGCCGGGATCGCGCCGGGAACCAGGGTTGAGATCACGCTGGGCCGCCGCCCCGCGCCTGACCAGCCGCGACCGCTCGATGCCCTGGCCTTCCGCGCCCGGTTCGACCTGAAACTGGCGGTGGCGCGGACCGAGGCGGGGCTGGCGCTGCGCCCGCAGCGGATCGCGGTCGATGCCACCCCCCTGCGGATTCGCGGCACGGTGGGGGTGGGGATCTATCGTTCGGCGCGGGCTGCCGGCGCGCCGGTCGAGGCGATCCAGCAATATCTTCAGGTGCTCGACCAGCATCTCAGCCTCGACACCGCGATCGAGCCGGGTGATACCTTTGACATCATCGTCGATTTCAAGCGCGCCGCTACCGGCGAAAGCCAGGTCGGCGGCCTGCTGTTCGCCGGGGTCGAGCGCGACGGGCGGGCCAAGGCGCAGTTGCTGCGCTGGGGCGGCGACGGCCAGTTCTTCGAGGCATCGGGCATGGGGGCGCAGCGCACCGGCCTGCTGATGCCGGTGGTGGGCCGCATCTCGTCGAACTTCGGGGCGCGGCGCCACCCGATCCTGGGTTATACCCGAATGCATGGCGGGGTCGATTTCGCCGCGCCGCACGGTGCGCCGATCTATGCCGTGGGCGATGCCGTGGTATCCTTTGCCGGCTGGGGCGGCGGCCATGGCAATCATGTCAAGCTGGACCACGGCGGCGGTTTCGGCACGGGCTATTCGCACATGAGCCGGATTGCCGTTTCGCCCGGGGCGCGGGTCCGGGCCGGGCAGATCATCGGCTATGTCGGCTCGACCGGGCTCTCGACCGGGCCGCACCTGCACTACGAGCTTTACAAGAATGGGGTGAAGGTGAACCCGCTGTCGGTGCGCTTCACCGTGTCGAACCAGGTCGATGCCAAGGAACTGGCCGCGTTCCGGGCGCGGATGGCCGCGCTCAAGGCGATTGCGCCCGGTCTGGCACCGAGCCGCCCCGCCGCGGCACAGATAGCCGTGGCCGCACCCGTTCGGGAAATCGACAAGCCTTCCTGAATCGCCTAGGCAGGCGGGCATGAGTGCCTATCCCGCCATCCGCCTGCGCCGCACCCGCGCCTCTGCCTGGAGCCGCGCCCTCCACCGCGAAACGGTGCTGACCCCCGCCGATCTGATCTGGCCGCTGTTCGTCACCGAGGGTCAGGGTGTGGAAGAACCGATCGGCTCACTGCCGGGCGTGTCGCGCTGGTCGGTGGACTTGATCGCCGCGCGGGCCAGGGAAGCGGTGGCGCTGGGCATTCCGTGCCTGGCGCTGTTCCCCAACACCCCCCCGGCGTTGCGCACAGACGATGGCAAGGAGGCGCTCAACCCGGACAACCTGATGTGCCGGGCGATCAAGGCGATCAAGGATGCCTGCGGCGATGATATCGGCGTGCTGACCGACGTGGCGCTCGATCCCTATACCAGCCATGGCCAGGACGGGCTGGTCGATGGCGCGGGCTATGTGCTGAACGATGCGACGGTTGACGTGCTGATCGGCCAGAGCCTGAACCAGGCGGCAGCCGGGGCTGACGTCATTGCGCCCAGCGACATGATGGATGGCCGGATCGGCGCGATCCGCGAAGCACTGGAAGGTTCGAGCCATGCCAATGTCCAGATCATGGCCTATGCGGCCAAGTATGCCAGCGCCTTTTACGGCCCGTTCCGCGATGCGGTGGGCAGCCGGGGGCTGCTGAAGGGCGACAAGAAGACCTATCAGATGGACCCGGCCAATGCCGAGGAAGCGCTGCGCGAGGTGGAACTGGACCTCGCCGAAGGGGCGGACAGCGTGATGGTCAAGCCGGGCCTGCCCTATCTCGATATTGTCCGCCGGGTGAAGGATGCCTTCGAGGTGCCGGTATTCGCTTACCAGGTGAGCGGCGAATACGCGATGATCGAGCACGCTGCCGCCGCCGGGGCGGGAGATCGCGATGCGCTGGTGCTGGAAACGCTGCTGGCCTTCAAGCGGGCCGGATGTTCGGGCGTGCTGACCTATCACGCGGCTCACGCGGCGCGCCTGATCAATGGCTGAATTCCGGCTGGAGACCGAGCGGCTGGTGCTGCGATCCTGGCGGGACGCAGATCTCGATCCATTTCACGCCGTGTGCAGCGATCCCGAGGTGATGGCCACCCTGGGTCCGGTCATGTCGCGTGACGAGGTGGCGGCATTGATCGAGCGGATGCGCGGGATCGAGGCGGAGCATGGCCATTGTTTCTGGGCCATGGTGCGCCGCGCGGATGACCGGCTGATCGGCTGGTGCGGGGTGATCCGGGGGTCGGTCGGGCCAATCGTGGACAAGGCCGAGCTGGGCTGGCGCATGGCGCGTGATTGCTGGGGGGCTGGCTATGCCACTGAAGCTGCCAGCGCCGCGCGCGACTGGGTCTTTGCCAATCGGGGCGACGATGCCGTCTATGCCATCACCAATGTCGACAACTGGAACAGCCGCAAGGTGATGGAACGGATCGGGATGACCCGGCTGGCCGATGGCGATTTCGATCATCCCAAAGTGCCCCCTGGCGATCCGCTGGTGCCGCATGTGACTTATCGCATGACCCGCGCGGCCTGGTCCGCGCGATGAGCCGCCCGGCAACCGCCCCGTCGCGCACCCTGTTCGTGGCGACGATTCTCGCCGGATCGTTCCTGCTGTTCCTGATCCAGCCGCTGGTCGCGCGGATGGCCCTGCCGCGCCTGGGCGGCGCGCCCAACGTGTGGAACAGCGCCATGCTGGTCTACCAGGCGCTGCTGCTGGCGGGGTATTTCTATGCCCACCGTCTCGCGCGGCTGCCGCTGCGGCGGCAGGCGCAGGTGCATCTGCTCCTGTTCGCGCTGGCCGCGCTTACTCTCCCGATCACCCTGGCCGATCTGCCGCCCCCAAGCCCCGGGATGGAGCCGCTGTGGGTCCCTGCGTTGCTGGCGATTAGCATCGGTCCGGTGTTCTTCCTGGTTTCTGCCCAGGCGCCGCTTATGCAGCGCTGGTTTTCGACCCAGCCCGGTGCCGGGGCGCCCTGGGCGCTTTACGCCGCTTCGAACCTGGGCAGTTTCGCCGGCCTGATCGCCTACCCGCTGCTGGTCGAGCCCTTGCTGCCACTCGAGGCGCAGCGGTGGGGCTGGTCGGCGGGCTATGTCCTGCTGCTGGTACTGATCGCGCTGTGTGCCCGGGCCCGCCGGGGGATCGACGGGGCTGCGGCGGCCGAGGCGCCGCTTGCGCCAGTCCCGCGCCGCCAAGTGCTGATGTGGCTGGCCTTGTCGGCGGTCCCGTCGGGTCTGATGCTGTCCACCACGACGCACCTCACCACCGATATCTTCGCCATGCCGCTGCTCTGGGTGATCCCGCTGGGGCTTTACCTGCTCAGCTTCTCGATCGCTTTCGCTGACCGGCGTGGACCGGCGCGGGCGATTTCCGCACTGGCCTGGGTGGTCGTGCTTGGGGCGGGCGGCTTTGCCATGGTCTCGAACTCGACCGGCGGACTGGCCCCGGCGCTGGCCAGCGTGGTTCTGCTATTTGTGGTCTGTGTTGCCCTGCACGCGCGGCTTTATGACCTTCGCCCTGATCCCGCGCATCTGACCTATTTCTACCTGGTGATGTCGGCCGGGGGTGTGCTGGGCGGGGCCTTTACCGCGCTGGTGGCGCCGCTGGTATTCGACTGGGTTTGGGAACATCCCTTGCTGGTCCTCGCCGCGGCGGCGCTGCTGCCGCTGGGCCTGCTGCCCGACTGGCGGCGCTTGCGCGGGGTCGACCAGACCACCGCGCGACTGGTGCTGATCGTGCTCGGCCCGGTGGCGGGGCTCCTTGCCTATCAACTCCACGGACTGGTCGAATGGCAGGAATCGCCTGGGCAGCAATGGGCGCTGACCGGTGGTCTGGTGGTGCTCGGATTGGCCCTGGCCCCCTGGCGCGGGGTGGTGCTGGCGGTGCTGCTCGCCACGATGCTGGCCCAGGGCGGGGTGCAGACCTTGCGCGACAGTCGCGACGGCCTGCGTGATCGCAGCTATTTCGGCGTCTATACCGTGCGCAACTATACCGAACGCAAGATCCGCACCCTGGCCCACGGCACCACGCTGCATGGCCAGCAATCGCTGGCGCCGGGCCTGCGGCTGGTGCCGCTGACCTATTATGGCCCTGGATCGGGCGCGGGCATCGCGTTCGGCAATGCCGCCCGGCTGTTCGGGCCGAAGGCGCGGCTGGGCGTGGTAGGGCTGGGAACGGGCTCGCTTGCCTGCTACCGCCTCGGCGCGCAGGACTGGCGCTTCTACGAAATCGACCCGGCCGTGCTCGACCTGTCGCGCCAGGGCACTTTCACCTTCATCCGCGATTGCGCACCCGATGCCAAGGTTGTGCTGGGCGATGCACGGATCGAACTGGCCAAGGCGCGGCGCGGCTCGCTCGATCTGCTGGCGGTTGACGCCTTTTCATCCGACGCGATCCCGCTGCACCTGATGACGGACGAGGCCTTCGGGGTCTATCTCGATGCGCTGTCGCCGCGCGGGATCCTGCTGGTGCACATTTCCAACCGCTTCATCGATCTGGAACCGGTGGTCGCAGCGCTGGCGCGCCAGCGCGGCCTGGCCGCTGCCCTGCGCGACGATACACCGCAAGGCCCCTTCGCGGACCTGATGACAAACTCGACCTGGATTGCGCTGAGCCGCGATCCGGCACAATTGCGGGCATTGCAGGCCGTCGTGCCGACCATGCCCTGGCGACCGCTCGTGGCCCCGGCGCCGCATGCCTGGAGCGACGATCACGCCTCGATCCTGCCCCATGTTCTCTGGGAAAACCTGCTGGGAAGCTGAGCCATGAACCGACCTGACGTCACCATCCTCGAAATCCACGGCAAGCGGCCGCGCATTCACGACAGCGCCTTTGTCGCGCCCGGCTGCCGGATCATCGGCGATGTCGAGATCGGGCCGGATGCTTCCATCTGGTACAATTGCGTGCTGCGCGGTGACGTTAGCCGGATCGTGATCGGCGCGCGCACCAATGTGCAGGATGGCAGCGTAATTCATTGCGACGGGCCGATGCCGGGCAAGCCCGATGGCTATCCCACCCTGATCGGCGAAGACGTGCTGATCGGCCACATGGCGATGATCCACGGCACGGTGATCGAGGATCGCGGCTTCGTGGGCTTTGCCGCTCAGACAATGAACGGCTGTGTGATCGAGGCCGACGGGATGCTGGCCGCCGGTGCGCTATTGGCCCCTAACAAGCGCATTCCGACGCGGCAGCTGTGGTCGGGGCGACCCGCCCAGTTCATGCGGGATCTGGATGACCGCGCGCTCGCCGGCCTGCAGCTGGGCGTGAAGCACTATGTCGAGAACGGCAAGCACCACGCCGCCGCGCTGGCGGCCCACGGCCACCTGCTTGGCCAGACCGAGGGCTGACCTTCCTTCGGCGGGAGCCATCCGCGCCCTGGCCGATGCCGAGGGACGGCTGGCCCTGCGGGTCACGCCAGGCGCCCGCGGTGAGGCGATCACGATCGAACAGGGCCGCCTGCTGGTGAAGGTTCGCGCCAAGCCGGAGGACGGCAAGGCCAACGCCGCCGTGCTCGAATTGCTGGCCGAGGCGCTGGGAATCGCGACGTCACGCCTTCGCATGTTGCGCGGCGCAACCGGGCGCGACAAGCTGGTTCGCCTGCTGGATTAGCCTCGGAAGCAGCCAGGTTCAGGCGCTGGGCGGGGCCTTCAGGTGCCGCATCATGTAGCCCAGGTAATCCGCCTTGCCGATCGCCAGCCCATTGGCGCGCAGGATCGCGTAGGCGGTCATCAGGTGGAAATGGAACTGCGGCATCGACCAGTCCCGGACATAGTCGGCGGCGCTCAGGCGGAAGACCAGCCCATTGGGCACGTCGAACTCGATCATCGTGTCATCGCTCACCGGGGCGGCATCGCGGGCCGCGGCGATCAGGGCGCGGACCTCGGCCAGATGGGCGCGGGCCTCGGCCAGGGTGGCGTGATCGCTTGCGGGACCGGCATGATCGGTGCCGAACAGCCGGTTCAGCGTGTTGTAGACCTGCTGGGTCGTGAACCGTACCTGCGTTGCCAGCGGGAACATGTCGGGTGCCAGCCGCGCCTGTAGCAGCGCCTCGCCCTGGTCGCTGGCGGCCGCCTTGCCCAGCAGGTGATCCAGTGTGCCCAGCAGCTGGTCGAAGGTGGCAAGGGTAGTTGCGGCAAGGCTCATGGCAGGCTCTCCAGTTTCGATTTGAAACTGGAATAAGGCGAAGTGACTGGACGTTCAAGCCCCAGGCATCAAGGTATCGGGAGGGGTCAGGTTAGTCGTGGCGCAAACAGGCACAGGATCAGTGCCCAGCCAGCCGCGAGCTACAGCGCCACCTGCGGCCAGCCGATCAGGACATAGGCACCCAGCACCGCTCCGGTGGCCAGACTGATCCACAGCAGCAGCCAGTTGTGCCAGCCCTCGCCACCGGTTCCGGTCAGCCGGGCAGCCACGCCCTGGGCAAACCGGACGAGTGCCCCGGTCATGTAGGTCAGGCCGACCGACACTTCGCCATCGCGCCGGAAGGTATTGTTGAGCGCCCCCATCGCCAGCACCAGCAGGGCCAGCATGACCCAATGGTGGGTCAAGGCACCGGCCAGCGCCGACCCGGCCAGCAGCAAGGCAACCAACGCCAGCACGGCCACCTTGCGCCGCGCCCCGGCCCGAGCCGCCAGCAGCGCGCCGCCGAATACACCCGCCACGAACCCGGCGATCAGCAATGCCGGGATGAGTGCAGCTGCGGGGCTGGTGACCAGATCCACCCCCAGCCGGGTCGTATTGCCCGACATGAAGGACACGAAATAGCTGTTGGCCGAAAGGAACCCCACCGCATCGACAAACCCCGCCAGCGCGGCAGCGGCGATGGCCAGGCGGCGGCGGGACTGATCGATCGCGTTCATGGCAGCAGAGCCTAGCTCCGCGCCATGCCCTTGGCCATGCGGCTCAGCACATCGGCCATGGCCGCACCGATCTCGCGGTCGGCCACTTCGGTTTCGATAATGGCGCGGGTCATGGCTTCGGCCCACTGCCCAGCTGTAGCGCTTGTGATCGCCATGCCGCCGTGGGCGCTCATCATGCACTTGCCGGGGTTCGCCTCGAACCAGTCGCGCGGACCGCCGGCCCAACCGGCGAGGAACGAGGGCAACTGCGCGCGCATCTCGGTCAGATCGGCGGCGTGGATCGCGCGCAGGTCGGCATAGGCCGGATCCTGATCCATCAGGTCATAGAACCGGTCGGTGATCGCGCGCAGCACGGCATGGCCCCCGATCCGCTCAAACGGACTCGTGGCTGGAACTTCGGCGGTTGCAGTCATCGGATGGCTCCAGAACAAGGCTGTGATAGTCTCTGCCCTCGCAGGGCGAAGAGACAGCCGCCTTGATCGGAATCAATCTCCCTCGCCGCCCTTTTCCTGCTCGGCCTTGCCCTTGCGCTTTGGTGCGGGCTTTTCCGCCTTGCTCTTGGCGAGCTTCGGCGGGGCCGGGGTCAGCTCGAAGGACAAGGCATTGTCCTTGACCGAAACGTGGACCTCGCCGCCGTGGCGCAGCTTGCCGAACAGCAGCTCCTCGGCCAGCGGCTGCTTGACCTTCTCCTGGATCAGGCGGGCCATCGGCCGCGCGCCATAGAGCTTGTCATAGCCGCGCTCACCCAGCCATTTCCGGGCATCGCCATCGAACTGGATGTGGACGTTCTGGTCGGCCAGCTGGAGCTCCAGCTGGAGCACGAACTTGTCCACTACCCGGGCGATAACTTCGGTGCCGAGGTAGGCGAAGGGTACGATCGCATCGAGCCGGTTGCGGAATTCCGGGCTGAACATCCGCTTGACCGCTTCATCGCCGGCATCGGCCTTGGATACGTCGCCAAAGCCGATCCCCTGCTTGGCCATGTCGCTGGCGCCGGCATTGGTGGTCATGATCAGCACGACATTGCGGAAGTCGACCGTCTTGCCGTGATGATCGGTCAGGCGGCCATTATCCATCACCTGCAGCAGGATGTTGAACAGGTCGGGGTGGGCCTTCTCGATCTCGTCGAGCAGCAGGACGCAATGCGGCTGCTGGTCGACCGCATCGGTCAGCAGACCGCCCTGGTCGAACCCGACATAGCCCGGCGGCGCGCCGATCAGGCGGCTGACCGAATGGCGCTCCATGTATTCCGACATGTCGAAGCGCTGCATCGGGATGCCCAGGATCTCGGCCAGCTGCTTGGAAACCTCGGTCTTGCCGACCCCGGTCGGGCCGGAGAACAGGAACGATCCGATCGGCTTGTCCGGATCGCGCAGGCCCGCGCGGCTCAGCTTCATCGCGCTCGACAGCACCTCGATCGCCCTGTCCTGACCGAACACGACCCGCTTCAGGTCCTTTTCGAGGTGTTCGAGCGCCTGGCGATCGTCAGAGCTGACCGACTTGGGCGGGATCCGCGCCATGGTGGCGATCACTGCCTCGATCTCGCGCGCGGTGATGGTCTTCTTGCGCTTCGATGGCGGCACCAGCATCTGCATCGCGCCCACTTCGTCGATCACGTCGATCGCCTTGTCGGGCAGCTTGCGGTCATTGATGTAACGGGCCGACAGTTCCACCGCGGTCTTGATCGCATCGGGCGTGTACTTGACCTTGTGGTGCTCTTCAAAGGCGGTGCGCAGGCCCCTGAGGATCTTGATGGTATCCTCGATAGTGGGCTCATTGACGTCAATCTTCTGGAACCGGCGCAACAGGGCGCGGTCCTTTTCAAAGTGGTTGCGGAATTCCTTGTAAGTGGTCGATCCGATGCAGCGGATCGTCCCGCCCGACAGGGCCGGCTTCAGCAGGTTGGACGCGTCCATGGCCCCGCCGCTGGTCGCCCCTGCGCCAATAACCGTATGAATTTCATCGATAAATAGCACGGCGTGCGGCATCTTCTCCAGTTCGGAGACTACCTGCTTGAGCCGTTCCTCGAAGTCCCCGCGATACCGCGTACCCGCCAGCAGGGCGCCCATGTCGAGGCTGTAGATCACCGCTTCGGCCAGCACCTCGGGCACTTCGCCTTCGACGATCTTGCGCGCCAGACCTTCGGCGATCGCGGTTTTCCCGACGCCGGGATCCCCGACATAAAGCGGGTTGTTCTTGCTGCGGCGGCACAGGATCTGGATCGTCCGGTCCACTTCCGGCCCGCGCCCGATCAGCGGATCGACCTTGCCGGCCAGCGCCTTCTCGTTGAGGTTGACGCAGAACTGATCCAGCGCGGATTCCTTTTTGGGATCCTTGGCCTGGGTCTTTTCCTCCTGGGCCGGGCTCTCGTTCTCGGTGCCGCGCGGGGTCTTGTCCTCGATCCGCTTGCCACCCTTGCCGATCCCGTGGCTGATATAGCTGACCGCATCGAGCCGGCTCATGTCCTGCTGCTGCAGGAAGTAGACCGCATAGGAATCGCGCTCGGAAAACAGCGCGACCAGCACATTGGCCCCGGTCACTGTATCCTTGCCGGAGGACTGGACGTGCAGGATCGCGCGCTGGATCACCCGCTGGAAGCCAGCGGTCGGCGTGGGATCGCCCTTCTCCTCGGTCTTCAGGCTCTGATACTCCTGGTCGAGGTACTGGCGCACCACGTCGCCCAGTTCGCCCAGCTCCACCCCGCAGGCCTGCATCACCTGCGCGGCATCCGGATCATCGATCAGCGCCAGCAAGAGGTGTTCGAGCGTCGCATACTCATGGCTGCGGTCCGACGCATTGGTGAGCGCGGCGTGCAGCGTCTTTTCGAGGCTCTGGGCGAAACTGGGCATTTAACGGCCTTCCCACGGCGAGAGTAACCCTTCGCGGAACGAAAGGCGTGAACGGTACTGGTTAGCGAAACCTATATGGTGCGTCGGGCCGCCGCTGCGAAGGGGGGCGGCGCCAATCATGACGATGATGGCCTGAACAGGGCCTCAGCCGCCGCCCGATGCGCCGCCACCTTGTCGCGGTGAGCCTTGATCCGGACAATCTCCGCTTCGAGCAGGGCGATCCGTTCGGCCAGCTCATCCTGCGAATAACGATCGAGGCTTTCACCGGCCAGCAGGCTGGCGGCATCGCGGTTCGGGCGGGGGCGGTCATCATCGTCCATCGCAAACGCAGATTCACCCTTCGCGCGCTTGCTGTCAACCGAACCAAAGGCTAGGCCCATGCCAGAGTGACATCGATGCCACAGGGGCCGACAAATGGCTGAAACGCTTCCCGAAACGATGATTGCGGTTGGGTTCGATGCGCCCGGCGGGCCGGAAGTTCTACGCCCGGTGCGTCAGCCCGTCCCGCAACCGGGTGCCGGGCAAGTGCTAATCCGCGTCGCCTATGCCGGGGTGAACCGGCCCGATGTTGTCCAGCGTCAGGGTTTCTATCCGCCGCCGCCGGGGGCCTCGCCGATTCCCGGCTTGGAGATTTCCGGAACCGTAGTGGCGCTGGGCACGGGGGTGGATACCGTGCTGCTCGGTCAACCGGTCTGCGCGCTGGTTTCGGGCGGCGGCTATGCCGACTATTGCCTGGCCGAAGCCGACCATTGCCTGCCGGTGCCGGAGGGCCTGCCGCTCGATCAGGCTGCGGCCCTGCCCGAAACGCTGTTCACCGTGTGGCACAACGTGTTCGAGCGCGGCTATGCCCGCGATGGGGAGACGATCCTGGTCCACGGCGGCACGAGCGGGATTGGCTCGATGGCGATCATGCTGGGCAAGCTGTTCGGGCTGACGGTGATCGTTACCTGTGGCGGGGCCGACAAGTGCGCCGCCGCGCTGCAAATCGGGGCCGACCACGCGATCGATTACAAGGCGCAGGATTTCGTCGAGGAAGTGAAGCGCATCACGGGTGGCCAGGGCGTGGAACTGGTGCTCGACATGGTGGCGGGCGACTATGTCGCGCGCAACCTGCAATGCCTCAGGGAAGACGGCCGCCACGTGACCATCGCCGTTCAGGGCGGGGTGCGGGCCGAGATCAACATGGCGCAGGTGATGGTCCGGCGGCTGACCCTCACCGGATCGACGCTTCGCCCACGTTCGAACGGGTTCAAGGCGCTGCTGGCTCAGGAAATCGCCCAGTCGGCCTGGCCGCTGGTGGAGAGCGGCGCGCTGCGTCCGATCATGGACCAGACCTTTGCCCTGGCCGATGCGGCCGCCGCCCATGCGCGGATGGAGGCGGGCGCCCACATTGGCAAGATTGTCCTCAAGGCCGGATGAATCCTTGCCCTTTTGAAGGAATCGCCCTAAATTGCCGCCCGAACGGCCGCTCCGCAAGGGGCGGCCCTATCTATTTCTGACGGAGAAGTCTTTCTCCTCGACGGAGTTCCTGGTCGTGACCCAACCCACCCCGCTGATGCCGCACGCCACCGCTTCCTGGCTGGTCGACAACACCGCGCTGTCGTTCGAGCAGATTGCCGAGTTCTGCGGCCTGCACATCCTCGAAGTGCAGGCGATGGCCGATGATCTGGCCAGCAGCAAGTACACCGGGCGCGATCCGGTCCGGGCCGGCGAACTGACCATGGCCGAGATCGAGCGTGGCCAGGCCGATCCGGCCTATGCCCTGAAGATGCAGAAGGCACCGGTCACGGTCAGCCGCACCAAGGGCCCGCGCTATACGCCCGTGTCGAAGCGCCAGGACAAGCCCGACGGCATCGCCTGGATCCTGCGCAACCATCCCGAGATTTCCGATGCCCAGATCGGCAAGCTGATCGGCACGACCCGCAATACCATCGCCGCGATCCGCGATCGCAGCCACTGGAACATCGCCAACATCCAGCCAAAGGACCCGGTTACCCTGGGCCTGTGCAGCCAGCGCGAGCTCGATGCGATCGTGGCCAAGGCCGCCAAGAAGGCCGGTCTGGCTGACGAAGCGGGCGACGATGCGCGGCTGGGCGATGATCGCGAGGCACTGATCGAGGAACTGCGCGCCGAACGCGATGCTGCCAGCAAGGCGGCGGCCGAAGCGGCCCAGGAAGCAGAGGCTGCGGCCTGGCTTGAGGCCAAGCGTGCTGCGGAAGCGACGGACGAAGCCTGATTTTTCATGACAGGCGGCTGATGCCGCTTGCGCCCAGGCCGAACAGCAGCCACCTTGACTGACATGACTGTCAGCAAGGCCAGCGAACCTTGGCGCGAGCATTACGCGCACCCCAATCCATGGGATATGGTGTTCCCGCCGCTGTCGGTGCCGGAGATGTTCGAACAGGCGGTGCGGGCCAATGGCAGCCGCCCTCTGGTCGATTTCATGGGGCGGCGCTTCACTTATGCGCAGCTCCATGCCGAGGCGCAGGCCTTCGCCACCGGACTCCAGCAGCTGGGCATTGCCAAGGGTGACCGGATCGGCCTGTTCCTGCCGAATGTGCCGATCTATGTTTCGGCCTATTACGGCGCGATGCTGGCGGGTGCGACCGTGGTCAATTTCTCGCCGCTCTACACTGTGGCGGAACTGACCGCGCAGGTGGCGGATTCGGGTGCGCGGCTGCTGGTCACTGTCGATTCGTCGGCTCTCCTGCCCACCGCGCTGGCGGTGCAGGAGCAGTCCGCGCTCGAATGGCTGGTGGTCGGCTCGCTCGCCGCGCAATTGCCCTGGGCCAAGGGTGTGGGCATGCGGCTGTTTGCGCGCAAGTCGCTCAGCAAGGTTCCCGCCAGGGCGTTGCGATGGGACGATGTCCTGGCCGATGGTGCGCCCCAGCCCTTGGCAATCGACCCGGAAGAAGATCTGGCCCTGCTGCAGTATACCGGCGGCACCACCGGCACCCCCAAGGGCGCGATGCTGACGCACCAGAACATTACCGCCAACACTCGCCAGGTGATGGCGATCGACCCCCAGGCGGGCGAGCGTGACGTGATCATGGGCGTGCTGCCGATGTTCCACGTCTTCGCCAACATCTGCGTGCTCAACCGTACTGTCGTGAACGGCGGCTGCATCGCCATGTTGCCGCGGTTCGATGCTGGTCAGTGCCTCAAGACGCTGCAGCGGGTCGAGGCCACGGCCATGCCGGGCGTGCCGACGATGTACCAGGCGCTGCTCGATCATCCCGATTGCGGCAAGACCGATTTCTCCTCGCTGCGGATCTGCATTTCGGGCGGCGCGCCGCTGCCCGGCCCGCTCAAGGAGCGGTTCGAGGCTGCCAGCGGGGCGCGGCTGGTCGAAGGCTATGGCCTGACCGAAACCGCCGGGGTCGCCTCGGCCAATCCCTATCAGGGCGAGGAGCGCACCGGCACGATTGGACAGCCGATTCCGGCCACGCGGATACGCCTGCTCGACAAGGAGGATCCGACCCGCGATGCACCGGATGGCGAGCCAGGCGAACTGGCGATCCAGGGTCCGCAGGTGATGCGCGGTTACTGGCGTCGCCCTGAAGAGGCGCTGCACGCCTTTGCCGAGCGGCCCGATGGCCGCTGGCTGCGCACCGGCGATGTCGCCGTGCTGGAGCCGGGCGGCTATCTGCGGATCGTCGACCGGATCAAGGACATGATTGCCGTCGGTGGCTTCAAGGTCTTTCCGAGCGAAGTCGAAGCCGTGCTGCTGCGCCACCCGTCGGTGAAGGAGGCGCTGGTGATCGGGGTAGCCGATCCCTATCGCGGCGAAACTCCGCGTGCCTATGTCACGCTGATGGCCGGGGCGAGCGAGAGCGGCGAGGCGCTGGCCAAATGGCTCAACGGCCAGCTTGGCAGGCACGAGCGAGTCGATGCCGTGGTCGTGCGCGAAAGCCTGCCGAAGACCATGATCGGCAAGCTGGACCGCAAGGCGCTGCGGGCCGAGGTGGGCGTCAGCTAGGCGGCGCGGCCGATCAACTGGCCAAGGTGCAACTAGCCAGGGTTCAACCGGCCAGGGTCAGCAGCTTCTCGATGCTTTCGGCCGGGCTGTCTTCGGGCTGGCCGACGCCGCGTGGGGCAAAGCGGCCATCGACCTGCGCACCCTGCTCGATCGTCAGGGCGTCATAATGCACATCGCCGTGGATCCGGGCGGTCTTGAGGATCACCAGCTCGCGTGCCGAGATCGAACCGCGGACAATCCCGGCCAGCCGCGCGCTTTCGGCCTTGATCGCACCGACGATCTCGCCGGTCTCGCCCTGGACCAGCGCGCTGCAGGTCACATCGCCTTCAACCTTGCCGTCGATGTGCAGGTCGGTCGAAGCCGTGACATTGCCCTTGATCGCCATATCAGCGCCAAGAACCGAGAAAGTCGATCCACGCATGGGGTTACCGCCTGTTGCTGGGCGCGGCGCCGCCGCTGCCGGTTTCTTGGAGAACATTGCTGGCGGCCTTCAGGAAGGGTCGCGGATTGACCGCGCGATCGTTGATCCGCACTTCGAAGTGCAGGTGCGGCCCGGTCGACCGGCCGGTATTGCCGATCAGGCCGATGACCTGCCCGGCTTCAACCTGCTGGCCGACCCGGGCCCGGAAGCCCGACATGTGGGCATAGCGGGTCATCAGGCCATTGCCGTGATCGATCTCGACCGTGTTGCCATAGCCCTGTTGGCTGCCAACGAAGCTGACGGTCCCGGCTGCGGCGGCATAGATCGGTGCACCGACCGGGCCCTTGAAATCGAGCCCAGCATGGAATGCCGCACCGCCGGTAAAGGGATCGGCACGATAGCCAAAGCCCGACGAGATATAGGCGAGGTTGGCGGGCGAGTGCTGCGGAATGCCGGCCAGACCACGCTCCAGCGCTTCCATCCGTTCAAGGCTGACACCAAGCCGCACGAAGCGGGGGTCAAGGCTGCGGCGGGCGGGGCCGAACAGTTCGATCAGCGGACCACCCATCGCGCTGCGATCGTCGAGCCGGGCCAGCATGGCCTTGGGATCGAGGCCGAGCGCCCGGATCCGGTTGGCTGCGGTGGCGGCGCGGTGGTCGGCAAAGCGGGTCAGCCGCTCCACCAGGGCAAGCTGGCGGGCTTCGATCCGGGCCAGGCCAGCGGCTTCGGGCAGGGCTGCACTGACCTTGTCGATCGTCTTGGCGGCTTCACCGCTCGAATCGGACACAGTGCCGGTCCCGGCGATGTCATCGGGCAGGGCTTCGGTCATCTTCTCGAGCGCGTCCTGGCGGCGGGTCAGGTCGTCGGCCACGCTTTTCAAGTCGTCGCGATATTCGGCCACGCGGCTTTCCGCGGTCGCCACTTTGGCCTCGCGGTTCAGCAAGGCCACGCGGTCGCGGGCCGAAAGATACTGTGACACGGCCATGGCCGTCATCGAACCCAGCCAGGCAAGCAGCAGCGCGGCGATAACGCCCGCGCCGATCATCTGGATCCGCCCCGAAACCTTGATAAAACGGACCTGCCCCTGCGACCGCATGAAAAACTCGCGATCCGGGAACCAGCTCCGCAGGCGGTCCATGACCCCGCCAGCTGTCAATTTTTGCAAGACGACCCCAAGCTTTTGTCTGTTCAGACGATGCGGCCCGCTAGCAGCTTCACCGGGCAGTAGCGAATCCGGGTTGGGGGCTTGTCGTTGAATCGCATGACTCGCGCGACGAATCGATTGGCGTTGCGATGACTCGGTGCCCGGTGTTAGGCGCGGGGTCATCATGAACGCCGCCTCCGCCCCCCTGATCGACAGCCCCGATTCGCTCGTGGCCCGCCTCGCCGCCGACGGCCGCAAGGCCCAGGCCGTGCTGGCGCGGATGGATTCCGCGGCCCGCTCAGCTGCCCTGCGTGCTGCTGCCCGGGCCCTTCGTGAAGACAGCGCCGTGATCCTGGCTGCCAATGCCGAGGACATGGCAGCCGGTGCAGCTCGAGGCCTCAGCGCGGCCATGCTCGACCGCTTGCGGCTGGACGAGGCGCGGCTGGCGGGGATCGCCGATGCCGTGGCGGCGGTGGCCGATCTGCCCGATCCGGTTGGTCGGACGATCGACCGGACGGAGCGACCCAACGGGCTGGTGCTGGAGCGGGTTCGGGTGCCGATCGGGCTGATCGGGATTATCTATGAAAGTCGCCCCAACGTGACTGCCGATGCGGCCGCGCTGTGCCTGGGTTCGGGCAATGCCGCACTGCTGAGGGGTGGCAGCGAGGCGGTCCATTCCAACCGGGCGATCCACGCGGCGCTGGTCCGCGGGCTGGTTTCGGCCGGGGTACCGGAGGCCGCGGTGCAACTGGTGCCGAGCCAGGATCGCGCTGTGGTGGGATCCATGCTGACCGCTGCCGGGCAGATCGACATGATCGTGCCGCGCGGCGGGAAAAGCCTGGTCGCGCGGGTCCAGGCCGATGCGCGGGTGCCGGTTCTGGCCCACCTTGACGGGATCAACCACACCTTTATCCACTCCGCCGCCGATCCGGCCAAGGCCGTGGCGATCGCGGTCAATGCCAAGCTGCGGCGCACCGGAATCTGCGGCGCGATGGAAACCCTGCTGATCGATGCGACCTATCCCGCCGCTCCGGCGCTGGTTGGCGCGCTGCTCGATGCCGGCTGCGAGCTGCGCGGCGATGCCCGCGCTGCCGCACTCGATCCCCGGATTGCCCCGGCCAGTGTGGAAGATTGGGATACCGAGTACCTCGATGCCATCCTGGCGGTTGCGGTGGTCGACGGGCTGGACGCCGCACTCGATCACATCGCCCGCCACGGCTCGCACCATACCGATGCAATCGTGACCGAGGATGCTGCCGCTGCCGAGCGCTTTCTGGCCGAAGTCGACAGCGCGATCGTGATGCACAATGCCTCCAGCCAATTTGCCGATGGCGGCGAATTCGGGCTGGGCGCTGAAATCGGGATCGCCACCGGGCGGCTGCATGCGCGCGGCCCGGTCGCGCTGGAAGGGCTGACGACCTACAAGTGGCTGGTGCGCGGCACCGGCCAGGTGCGGCCCTAGGCTGGGCGCCCTGCAACGGATCGGCCTCCTTGGCGGCAGCTTCAACCCGGCGCACGGCGGGCACCGGCGGATCAGTCTCTTCGCGCTTGAGGCGCTGGGGCTCGATGCCGTGTGGTGGCTGGTTTCGCCCGGCAATCCGCTGAAGCCCAGCGCCGGGATGGCCCCGCTGGCGGCGCGGCTGGGTTCGGCGCGAAAGCAGTCGCGCCGGGCGCGAATCGTGCCAACCGCGATCGAGCGCGAACTGGGAACGATCTATACTGTCGATACCCTCGCGGCGCTGCGGCGGCGTTATCCCAGGAATCGCTTCATCTGGCTGATGGGCGGCGATAACCTCGCCCAGTTTCACCGCTGGCGTGACTGGCGCCGGATCGCCCGCACCATGCCGATTGCGGTTATCGCCCGGCCCGGCTATGATGGCCTCGCTGCGGCGAGCCCCGCTGCGGCCTGGCTTGGTCGATACCGGCGATCTGCAGCCAGCTTTGCAAACCGGGCAGGATGGAGCGCACCCGCGCTGATACATTTGCGTTTCGATCCCGATCCGCGTTCGGCGACAGCCATTCGCCGCGCCGATCCAGACTGGGCCCGCCGTCTTGGCGCAGGCACCTTCAGGGATCCGCTGACGCACCATCCAGTCGATCCCGACATGCCATGAACGGCGAGGGTTCTTTTCCCGCGCCCAACCGCGCTGCCCGCCCCAAGGAGCCACCATACCCTGCATGACACCTGATACGCACGCTCCGGCCGCAGCCGGCACCCCTGTCCCGCTTCCGCCCTCGGAACCGGGTTCGCTCCACGCCCTCGTGCTCCAGTCACTGGACGATGACCAGGCGCAGGAGATTGTCTCGATCCCGCTCGAAGGCAAAAGCTCGATCGCCGATCATATGGTGATCGCGAGCGGTCGTTCGACGCGCCAGGTCGCCTCGATGGCGCAGAAGCTCGCCGAACGGGTCAAGCAGGGCGGCTTCGGCCATGTCCGGATCGAAGGTCTGCCGGCGGCCGACTGGGTGCTGATCGACGCGGGCGACGTGGTGGTCCACCTGTTCCGCCCGGAAGTGCGCAGCTTCTACAACCTCGAGCGGATGTGGGCCTTCGGGGATTCGGGCGCGGCCTGATCCCCACGCTGTCATGCGCCTGCATGTGATTGCCCGCGGCAAGATCGGCCGTTCACCCGAAGCCGATCTGGTTGCCCGCTATGCCAGGCGTATAACCTGGCCACTGGTCCTGACCGAATTGCCCGACCAGGGCGGCACGATACCCCCGCCGCTCGCCCCCGCGCGCGAGGTCCTGCTCGATGAGCGCGGCAAGCAGCTTTCTTCCGAACAATTCGCCGCCCTGCTGGGCCGCTGGCGCGACGATGGCGTGCGCGAAGCGCGGTTCCTGATTGGCGCGGCCGATGGCCATGGCGATGCCGCGCGCGGCCAGGCCGATCTCCTGCTCGGATTCGGCCCGATGACCTGGCCGCACCTGATGGTCCGGGCCATGCTGGCCGAACAATTGTGGCGGGCCACGGCTATTCTGGCTGGCCATCCCTATCATCGTTCGGGATAAGACGCGCCGATGAAGCAGCGGCTTGCCCTGATCCTGATCCCGCTGGCCGTGCTGGGCGGTGCCATGACCGTGGCCGCGCAGGACCCGGTTCTCATGCGGCCTACGCCGGATGATCCTGCCAGCCTGCAGCGCGCCCTGGCCGAGGCCCAGGCTGCCGGACGCGCGGCCGAACGGCGCGCTGCTGATTATGAGGCTGCCGCTCGCCAGGCGAGCGCGGCGGTCGATGCCTCCATCCAGGAAGCCGCCGGGCTGGCCGCGCGGATCCAGCAGGCCGAAGCCGGTATCGCCGCGAGCGAAGCGCGCGCGCGGTTGATCGCACGTGACCGGGCGGCCCTGCGCGCCCGGCTGGCCGAGCGGCAGCGGCCGTTGATCCGCCTGACCGCAGCCCTGCAGCGGCTGTCACGACGGCCGGCCAGCCTTGCCCTGCTGCGGCCCGGCAGCCTGCAGGAAGCGGTCTATCTGCGCGCAACGCTGGATGCCATGCTGCCTGAGATTGCGCGCCGCACCGCCGATCTGCGGGCCGAGCTGCGGCGCAGCCAGGCCTTGGAGCAACAGGCCCGGGCCAATGCTGCCGCCTTGCGCCAGACCCAGCGCAATCTGGCCGAGCGGCGCCAGGCGCTGGCGGCGATCGAATCGCGCCAGCGCCTGGCCGCTCGCGCGGCGGGTGGCCTCGCCGCGCGAGAAGCCGATCGCGCCCTCGCCCTGGCCGAGCAGGCCCGCGATCTCGGCGGGCTGGTTGGGGAACTCGATGCCGCCGCGCGGCGCCGCGCAGCCCTTGCCGCCCTGCCGGGGCCGGTCTTGCGCCCCGCCCAGCCGACCGCCGCGCGAACTGCGCCCGATCCGGTCGTCACGGCTGCCGCGATTGTGCGGCTGCCCGGCTTCACCTTGCCGCTCGCCGGTTCGGTTGTGGCGGGTTTCGGGGCGGAACAGCCCGGCTTGCCGCGCTCGCGCGGACTGACGATCGCCGCCCGGCCGGGTGCCCAGGTGGTCGCTCCGGCGGGCGGGCGGGTGGCCTTTGCCGGCCCTTACCGGGGCTATGGCCAGATCGTGATCATCGAACACGGCGGCGGCTGGACCTCGCTGGTGACCGGCCTTGCCGCGCTGGACGCCAGCGTTGGCCAGCGGCTGGTCCCTGGCTCGCCGCTCGGCAGGGCCGGCGCGGGCCAGCCGCGGATCACGCTGGAACTGCGCAAGGATGGCGAGGCGGTGAATCCGCTCGACCAGCTTGGCGCGTGACCGGCCATCTGGCGTTAAGCCGCGCTGCGCGATAGAACGGGCTGAAACTGACTGTGGGACACTCCCCAGGCGAAAGGTCGCTGAACGCATGAAAGCCGCATCTTTTCTCCGCGCCGCGCTGCTGGTCGGCGCAGTGGCGCTGATCCCGGCCACGACTGCGGGACTGGCGGCGGTCGAAGGCCGGTCGAGCGCGCAGTTCAACCGGCTGTTCACGGTCTACCAGATCGTCAAGGCGCAGTATGTCGAACAGGTTGACGATACCAAGCTGATCAACGGCGCGATCGAGGGCATGCTGGCGGCGCTCGATCCGCATTCCAGTTACGTCGAAGGGGCCTCGCTCCAACGGCTGACCAACATGATCGACGGCAACTACTCGGGTCTCGGCCTCTCGGTCGGGATGGACGATGGCGCCGTTCGCGTGATCGCGCCGATGAAGGGCAGCCCGGCTGATCGGGCCGGGGTCAAGGCCGGGGACTATATCACCCACCTCGATGGCAAGCTGATCTACGGGATCGAGCTGGACGATGCGGTGGCCCGGATGCGCGGCGAAGCCGGCACGGCGATCCGCCTGACGATTTTCCGCGAGGGTCGCGACGAACCCTTTGACGTGACCGTGACGCGCGGCGTAATCGACCTCGAGCCGGTGACCTGGAAGCTGGAAAAGGACATCGGCGTCATCTCGGTCAACGAGTTCTCGCGCGATGTCGGGGCGGATGTCGGCGGCGCGATCACTGACCTGCGCAAGCAGGCGGGCGGGCGGCTGACCGGCCTCGTGCTCGACCTCCGGCAGAATCCGGGCGGTTCGCTGGACGAGGCGGTCGCCTTGTCCGACCTGTTCCTGAACAAGGGCGATATTGTCTCGCAGCGCGGCCGTAACCCGCGCGACAACGAGTTCTACCGGGCCGAGGAGATGATCCCGGGCGATGCGGCCAAGGGCCTGCCGGTGATCGTGCTGATCGATGCCGGCTCGGCCTCGGCCTCGGAAATCGTCGCCGGGGCGCTGCAGGACCAGCGCCGCGCGCTGATCATGGGCGAGCGCAGCTTTGGCAAGGGCAGCGTCCAGTCGCTGTTCGAGCTGGACCGGACGCGCGCCGTAAAGCTCACCACGGCGCGCTATTACACGCCTTCGGGCAAGTCCGTGCAGGAAGGCGGGATCGAACCCGATATCCGCGTGCCGCAGATCTCCGACCCCGATGCGCGCCGCCGCGCCGAGTTCACCCTGCGCGAGAGCGACCTGCGCCGCCACCTCGTCAACGAGCTGGGGGTCGAGGACAAGCAGCTGGAGACCGACCGGCAGGACGATCCGCGCTTCAAGATGAGCGCCGAGGAGCTGAAGGCCAAGGGCATCACCGACTTCCAGCTGCATTACGCCATGGAAACGCTCCGCCGCGGCGGGCGTGCGGCGCTGGCGGTGAAGGGCAAGTAAAGCGATGAACCGCACGGCGAATACCCTGGCCCTGGCCACTCCGCTGGCCTTGCTCGGCGGGGCCTATGTGTCGCAATATGGCTTCGGGCTGTACCCCTGCGAGATGTGCTGGTGGCAGCGCTATCCGCACTTCGTCGCGCTGGCGCTTGCCGTGATCGGGCTGGCGCGGCCGGGGCAGAAGGTCTGGACTGCATTGGCGGCGCTGGCGATCCTGGCCTCGGGCCTGATCGGGGCGTTTCATGCCGGGGTCGAATATGGCTGGTGGGAAGGGATCACCGGTTGCGCCACCGTGGCGCAGGCTGGCGGCGATCCGCTCGAGGCGATCCTCAATGCGCCGATCGTGCGCTGCGACGTGGCCCCCTGGACCCTGTTCGGAATCTCGCTCGCGGGTTACAATTTCCTGATTTCAACCGCTGCGGCACTGGCGATTTTCGGCCTGCTGCGGCGCGAAGGAGGTACCAAGTGACCAAGGCCGATACCGCCCGGATGCTGCGGGTTGACCAGGCGGGCGAATATGGCGCGACCTGCATTTACGCCGGGCAGATGGCGGTGATGGGCGACCGGGCGCCGCATGCCGGGGAAATCGCGCATATGGCCGAGCAGGAGGCCGAGCACCGTCGCAAGTTCGATGCCCTGCTGGCCCAGCGCGGGGTGCGGCCGACGGCGCTGCAGCCGCTGTGGGGCGCGGCCGGCTATGCCCTGGGGGCGGCGACGGCGCTGATCGGGCCGAAGGCGGCGATGGCCTGCACCGCCGCGATCGAGACCGAGATTGACCGGCACTATACGCAACAGCTTGAAGAACTTGGCGATTCCGATCCCGAACTGGCCGAGATGATCCGCAAGTTCCGCGATGACGAGCGCGCCCACAAGGAGGCGGCGCTGGCCGCCGGGGCGGAACAGGCACCCGCCTATCCGCTGCTTTCGAGCGCGATCCGGCTGGGCTGCCGGCTGGCAATCCGGGTGGCCGAGCGGGTCTGAAGGCCGATATTTGACGTCCATATTTGATGGGGCGCAAGGACAGCCGCCGCTTCAGCTGTCATTCAGCGCTTCAGGTGCCTATTAAAGGCACACAACTGCCGCTCAAGCGGCACAGGAGATGCACTCAATGCGCCGTCTGAGCACACTTGCCGCCCTGTTGCTGGTACCTGCCGTTCCGGCCCTGGCCCAGGACGCGCCCGAGCCCAAGGTCAACCAGCTGATCGTCTACGGCAATGACGAGTGCCCGGTGTCCGAAGGCGACACGATCACCGTCTGCGCCCGCAAGGAAGAGGCCGAGCGGTTCCGCATCCCGTCGATCCTGCGCCAGTCCAGCTCGCCCCAGAACGAGGCCTGGAACAACAAGGTGCTGGCCTATGAGCGCGTCGGCAGGACCGGGACGATGAGCTGCTCGCCGGTCGGTGCCGGCGGGTGGACCGGCTGTTCGGGCCGGTTGATCGACGCCGCCTATGCCGAGAAGCAGAGCGACGAGGGCCTGCGCTTTGCCGAACTGATCGCCGAAGAACGCGCCAAGCGGCTCTCGACGATCGATGCCGAGGCGGCCAAGACCCAGACCGATGTCGAAGCGCTGGAGCGCCAGTACGAGGAACGCCGCAAGGCGCAGGAAGCTGCCGGTCAGGCCGATGATGCCGCCGCCAGCAAATCCGAAGCCGCGAAGAAGCCCGAAGGCCAATAAGCCTTATTTGCGGGGAATCTGGGCCAGTTCGGCCAGCCAGGCTTCGGCCAGCCCATCGCTGGGTGCGCGCCAATCACCGCGCGGGGAGAGGCTGCCGCCCGATGAGACCTTGGGCCCATTGGGAATCGCGCTGCGCTTGAACTGGCTGGTGCCAAAGAACCGGCGCAGGAAGTTTTCCAACCAGCGGCGGATTTCGGCCAGCGGATAGTCTTCCTTGCGTGCCTCCGGGAAACCGGCGGGCCAGCGCCCGCCCGCCGCATCCTTGCCTCCACCCCCCTTGCTGCCCCCATGGCCCCAGGCATGCCAGGCGAGGAACGCGATCTTGGCTGGGGGCAGGGCCTGGCGGAGGGTATAGTAGAGGAAGAAGTCGTTGAGCGCATAAGGGCCCACCGCCGCCTCGGTGCTCTGGATCGCGCCGCCATCGGCGGGGACCAGCTCGGGCGAGATTTCCTGTTCGACGATCCGGGTCAGCACGGCATCGGTCGCCGCGTCGAACTGCTCGCTCTCCACGCTCCAGCGGATCAGGTACTGGATCAGCGTCTTGGGCACGCCGCAGTTGACGGCATAGTGGCTCATGTGATCGCCGACGCCATAGGTACACCAGCCCAGCGCCAGCTCGGACAGGTCGCCGGTGCCGACCACGAAACCACCGTGGTGATTGGCCAGGCGGAACAGGTAATCGGTGCGCAGCCCGGCCTGCACGTTCTCGAAGGTCACGTCATAGACCTTCTCGCCCCGCGCATAGGGGTGGCCCATGTCCTTGAGCAGCTGTTCGGCGGCCGGGCGGATGTCGATTTCCTCGGCCGTGATGCCCAGCGCCCGCATCAGTTCCCAGGCATTGGCCTTGGTCCCCTCGCTGGTGGCGAAGCCGGGCATGGTATAGCCCCGGATCGCGCTGCGCGGCAGGCCCAGCCGGTCACAGGCCTTGGCTGCCACGATCAGCGCGTGGGTCGAATCGAGCCCGCCGGAAATGCCGATCACCAGGCACTTGGCGCGGGTCGCCTCGATCCGCCGGGTCAGGCCATCAACCTGGATGTTGAAAGCCTCATAGCAGTCCTGCGCCAGCCGCTCGGCCCGGTGCGGGACATAGGGAAAGCGGCGCAGCGCGCGCTTCAACCCCACGTCCTTGTCATGCAGCGGCAGGGTGAAGTCGATCCGGCGGAACTCGCGCTCCGGGTGCCCGGCGGCAATCGCGCTGTCGTTGAACGAGCCGTTGCGCATCCGCTCCAGCCGCAGGCGCTGCACGTCGACATCGGCAACGGCCAGCTGGGGCACGCGGCTGAAGCGTTCGGAACTGGCCAGCTCCTCGCCCAGTTCGAACACCGCGCCCTGCCCGTCCCAGGCGAGGTCGGTCGTGCTCTCGCCCGCCCCGGCGGCGGCATAGACATAGGCGGAAATGCAGCGCTGGGAATGCGCCGCGCAGAGCATCGCCCGCTCGTCGGCCTTGCCCACGGTGATGTTGGAGGCCGACAGGTTGCACAGCACCGTCGCCCCGGCCAGCGCGCCCCGGATCGAGGGCGGCTGCGGCACCCACATGTCCTCGCAGATTTCGAGGTGGAAGGTGAAATCGGGCAGGTTGGCGGCGCGAAACAGCAGGTCGGTGCCGAACGGCACCTCCATCCCGCCCAGCTCGATCGTCTCGGCGACGATATCCTGGCCCGAGGCGAACCAGCGCTTTTCGTAATACTCGCGGTAATTGGGCAGGAAGGTCTTGGGCACCACGCCCAGCACCCGGCCCTGGGTGATCGCCACGGCGCAATTGTAAAGCCGCCCGTTGCGGGCCAGCGGCAGGCCGACGACCAGCACGGCGCGCAGCCGCTCGCTGGCCTCCACCACGCTGGCTAGCGCCGCGCGGGCGGCATCGAGCAGGGCTTGCTGGCTGTGCAGATCGTCGATCGCATAGGCCGTCAGGCACAATTCGGGGAAGACCACCAGGTCCACCCCCTGCCGCTCGGCTTCGGCGGCGAGATCCAGCACGTGGCGGGCATTGCTTGCCGGATCGGCAATGGCGACAGCAGGTGTGGCCGCCGCAACCCGGACCAGGCCGTGGCGGTGGATCGACTGGAAAGGCAGCGGCGCGTTCATCGCCGCCTGCTCTATAGCCTTGGAAGCCAGCCGTCGACCTTGGCGAAATGATCGGCCCAGGTGGGCGCACGAAACTGCGGCAGCAGGGCCAGTTGCCGGGCGCGGTCGGGCGTGTCGCCACAATAGGCGCGGATCGCTGCCTCCCACCCGGCATCGTCACGCGGATCAAGGTAGCGCGGGATCTCGCGCGCGATTTCGCGAAACACCGGCAGGTCGCTGGCGATCACCGGCACGCCGCGCTGCAGGGCCTCGATCACCGGGATGCCGAAGCCTTCGATGAAGCTGGGCATCAGTAGCGCCCGCGCCCCGTCGAGCCAGGCCAGCATGGTGGCATCGTCGCACCGGCCCAGTTCGCGGACATGGCCCCGGAGCAGCGGCGAATGGTCCAGCAGCGCGAACACTTCGTCGGCTTCCCAGCCGCGTTGACCGATCAGCACCAATTCGGGCGCGGCCTGGCCCAGTTCGCGCACCAGCCGTTCCCACAGGTGGAGCAGCAGCAGGTGGTTCTTGCGCGCCTCGATCGTGCCGATCATCACGAAATAGGGGCGGCCTGGCGTTCCGGATCGACCACGCCTTCGCGGTTGCGATAGGCGGCGAGGGCTGCGGCGGCCTCTCCGGCATTGCGCTGGGCCACGGCCACCTCGTTCTCGGCATAGGCGATCAGGTCGCGGCGGCCGCGATTGTTGATCCGATTGACGAGGGCCTCGGCCTGTTCGAGCAGGGCGCGGTTGATCCGTTCGGCGTCCTGTGGGGTGAAGGCGCGGGTTTCCAGCGTGGTGATCGACGATGTCGTATCGTGGCGGACCCGCACCTTGCCCAGGTAATAGCGGAACAGGGCTTCGCGGCTGCCATCGAAGCCAAGCGGGTCGAACCGGTCGATCAGCGAGGCGGCATCACCCGAATAGGCGCGCCGGAAGGCACCATCGCGATCCAGCGTGGCGAGGGCATCGCGCGATCCGATGAATTCGTGCGCGGCATAGATCTCGTCCCCCGCGCGGGCAAAGCCGGTGGCCTTGAACAACATGCCCAGGCCATTGCCCGCTGCCTTTTCGGGGCTGCGCACGATGAAACGCGATTCCGAGACGTAGACGTCCGACGCGATCGCACCGAAATAGACCGTCGCCAGCAAGGTCGGCGCGCAGACGACCAAGAGGAACAGCGGCCCCAGGCGACGGAGCCTTTCCATGAGGGAGCGGAACATCGAGACCGGGCCACCTGCGGTTTCTGGTCTCGGTCCGCTAGGCAGGCAGGCCCGGTGCGTCCACTTTCGGGATGCACCGGTACATTTCAGCTGCCCGGTGGCACGGGCGGCAGTACCGGCTTTGGCGCCGGTCTCGGCCCGGCGTCAGCCCAGCGCGATGTCGGGTGCGTCTTCCTGCTTCATGCCGACCACGTGGTAACCGGCATCGACGTGGTGAACCTCGCCGGTCACCCCGCTCGACAGCTCGGACAGGAAATAGAGGCCCGAACCGCCCACGTCCTCGATCGTCACGTTGCGGCGCAGCGGCGAATTCAGCTCGTTCCACTTCAGGATATAGCGGAAATCGCCGATCCCGCTGGCGGCCAGGGTCTTGATCGGGCCGGCCGAGATCGCGTTGACGCGGATATTGGCCGGGCCCAGATCGTTGGCGAGGTACCGCACGCTGGTTTCCAGCGCGGCCTTGGCCACGCCCATCACGTTGTAATGCGGGATCACCTTTTCCGCGCCGTAGTAGGACAGGGTCAGCAGCGAGCCGCCATCCGGCATCATCCGCGCCGCGCGCTGGGCCACGGCCACCAGGCTGTAGGCCGAGATGTTCATGGTCAGCAGGAAATTGTCGAGGCTGGTATCGACATATTTCCCGCGCAGCTCGTTCTTGTCGGAAAAGCCGATCGCGTGAACCACGAAGTCGATCGTCGGCCAGCGCGCCGCGAGGGCTGCGAAGGCGGCGTCGAGTGCGTCCATGCTGGAGACGTCGCAATCGATCAGGAAATCACTGCCCAGCGATGCCGCCAAGGGGCGCACGCGCTTTTCCAGCGCCTCGCCCTGATAGGAAAAGGCCAGCTCTGCGCCAGCCTCGTGCAGCTTCTGCGCGATCCCCCAGGCCAGCGACTTGTCGTTCGCCAGGCCCATGATCAGCCCGCGCTTGCCTGCCATCAATCCGGTCATTCGTGTCTTCCCCACCATCCCTAGGCGGCGCCGTCTTCCGTTACGGCATCGCCGATCATGTCGCGTTCCTCGGGCGTCACGGCCAGTGCCGCGTTAAGCTCCGCTCCAACCACCATCCCTAGGCCAACCAGCCAGAAAAAGAAAAGCGCGATCATCACGCCGGCCAGGCTGCCGTAAGTGAGATCGTATGTGAAGAACCGCGCCAGCACCCAGGGCAGGGCAATCGTCACCGCCGCCCACCACATCGTCACCAGCAGCGCGCCGGGCCACTTGGGATAGCGCCGTGCGCGATAGGCGGTGGGGGTGAGCGTGAAGAACAGCGCATAGAGCGACACGAACAGCACCACCGCCGGGATCAGGCGCGAGGTGGCGAGGGTCGCCGCCCAATCGCCAAAGCGCGGGAACCAGGCCGCGATCACCTGCTCGACCGTGCCGATCGCCACCTGCGCGAACAGCGAGGCGAGCAGGCCGACCACGGCGATCACGATCACTCCGGTGGAGATCAGCCGGTGCCGCCAGAAGGCGGCGGCTGGCGGCGTGCCATAGGCGCGGCGCAGGATATCGCGGATCGTCTCGATCAGGCTGCCCACGGTCCATAGGCCGATCAGGCCACCGATCCACAGCAGCAGGCCGGAGCGCGCCTGGACCACGTCCTGGGCCACCGGCTCAAGCACGCCGCGCACCATCGGCGGTACGGCCAGCAGGAAGGTGCTGACCGAAGCCTGGCGCTGGGATTCCTCGCCGAACAGGGCAAAGATCGCCGCCACGGTGATGAAGAACGGGAACAGCGCCAGGATCGCCATGTAGGCGAGGTTCCCGGCGTGGATGAAGCCATCGTTCCAGGCCCCGGTCCAGACCCGTTGCAGGACCCGCGCAAAACGGACGAAACGGCGGCGGGTGACCGGGCCGACCTGTTCCTCCAGCCCGGCGCGCCAGCGCAATGCGCGCTTGCGGCGGGCCTCGGGCGAAAGGTCGGGCGCCAGGTGCGCCTCGGCCCGCGCCTGTTCGAGAGGTATCTCTTCCACGCCCCCGCCCGGCCTGGCCTAGACGCCCAGCTTCGCGCGCAGGTTGCGGGGATCGGTCCAGCCTTCGAGCCGCCGGGTCAGGTCGGCATCGCCCTCGGGCAGCTGGATTTCCAGCGTCACCAGCTGGTCGCCGCGGGTCCCGTCCTTGCGGCTGAAGCCCTTGCCGGGGATGCGCAGCGTCTTGCCCGAACTGGAGCCGGGAGCAACGGTGAGCATGACGGCACCTTCGGCAGTCGGCACTTTCACCTTCGCGCCATTGATCGCCTCGTTGAGGCTGATCGGCAGGTCGAGCCGCAGGTTGTCGCCATCGCGGCGGAAGAAGGGATGGGGCTGGATGCGGATGGTGACGAGCGCATCGCCCGCGCCGCCCGGCCCGGCCTCGCCCTTGCCGGACAGGCGCATCTGGGTGCCGTCTTCCACCCCGGCGGGCAGCTTCAGGTCGATGGTCTTCCCATCGGCCAGGGTAATCCGCTGGGTTGCCCGGGCGGCCGCATCGGGCAGCGATACGCCCAGTTGGTAAGCCACGTTGGCGCCCTTGGGCGCCGCTCGCGCCCGTCCGCCATTGCCGAAGGGACTGGCTCCGCCGCCGCCAAAGCCACCGCGCCCGCCGAACAGGCCTTCGAAGATGTCGCCAAGGTCGATCCCGGCGTCATTGCCGCCGCCAAAGCCTTCGAACCCGTCGGCGCGGAAGCCGCGCTGGCCGCCCGCGCCGCCAAAGCCCCCGGGTCCGCCGCCAAAGCCATAGCCTGTTGGGTTGCCGTCGATATCGATCTCGCCCCGGTCAAACCGGGCGCGCTTGTCCTTGTCGGACAGGAGGTCATAGGCGCGGGTCACTTCCGAAAAGCGCTCCGCGGCCTTGGGATTGTCGGCATTGCGGTCCGGGTGCAGCTCTTTCGCCAGCTTGCGATAGGCGGACTTGATGTCCTTCTCGCTCGCGCCGCGCGCTACGCCCAGGATCGAATAGGGATCGGCCATGTCTCCTAGCTAGGAGCCGTGCGGCGATACGGCAAGGTTCTCGCTTTGCGCCGTCCCCCGCCGGGGCTATGGCGCGGGGCATGGACGAACAGCAAGCCGCCGCCGCATCCGCTGATGCGATCCCCGCCGCCGAACCGCTCGCGCTCTTTGCCGAATGGTTCGCCGAGGCGAAGAAGAGCGAGCCCAACGATCCCGAAGCGGTGGCCGTGGCCACGGCCACGCCGGATGCCGCGCCGTCGGTGCGGATGGTGCTGCTGAAGGATCACGGGCCGGATGGCTTCGTGTTTTATACCAACGCGCAGAGCCGCAAGGGTGGGGAACTGCTGGCCAATCCGCAGGCCGCCATGCTGTTCCATTGGAAAAGCCTGCGCCGCCAGATCCGCATCGAAGGCCGGATCGAGGAGGTCGAGCCGGAAATGGCCGATGCCTATTTCGCCAGCCGCAGCCGCGATTCGCAGCTGGGGGCGCTGGCCTCTGACCAGTCGCGCCCGCTGGCCTCGCGCGGGGAATTCCTGGGCCGGATCGCCAAGGTCACCGCGCGGCACCTGGTCGGACAGATCCCGCGCCCGTCGCACTGGACCGGCTTCCGGCTGGTGCCCCATGCCTTCGAATTCTGGATGGATCGCCCGTTCCGGCTGCACGAACGCCGCCGGTTCGAACTGGGCGATGATGGCCAGTGGACTTCCGGGCTGCTTTATCCGTGAGGCCAGTCGGGCCTAAAGCCCGCGTCCCTCGCCCGCGAGGAAGGCGGCATAGGCATCGGCGATCCCTTCGCGCAGGCCGATCCGAGGCCGCCAGCCCATCGCGGTGAGGCGCGAATTGTCCATCAGCTTGCGCGGGGTGCCATCGGGCTTGGTCGGGTCGGTCACGATCTCCCCGGCATAATCGAGCACGTCCATCACCAGAGCGGTCAGGTCTCGGATCGAGATCTCGGATCCGGCCCCGATGTTGACGTGCGGCGCATCGGAATAGTGGCGCATCAGGAAAACGCAGGCATCGGCGCAATCGTCGACATGCATGAATTCGCGCAAGGGGCTGCCCGTACCCCAGACCGTGACCGGGGCGCCGGTGGCCTTGGCCTCGTGCACCTTGCGGATCAGCGCGGGCAGCACGTGGCTGGCGGCAGGGTCGAAATTGTCGCCCGGGCCATAGAGGTTGGTCGGCATGGCGCTGATGTAATCGTGGCCATATTGCTGGCGATAGGCCTGGGCCAGCTTGATCCCGGCGATCTTGGCGATCGCGTACCATTCGTTGGTCGGCTCGAGCGGACCGGTCAGCAGCGATTCCTCCCGGATTGGCTGCTCGGCGAACTTGGGGTAGATGCACGAGGAGCCGAGGAACAGCAGCTTGCCGACCCCGGCCGCATGAGCGCCGCTGAAGATTGCCGTTTCGATCAGCAGGTTGTCGCGCAGGAAATCGACCGGATAGGTCGAATTGGCGAGGATCCCGCCCACCCGCGCAGCGGCCAGGAAGACCGCATCGGGGCGTTCGCGCTCCATCCAGCCCAGCACGGCACGCTGGTCGGTCAGGTCGAGGTCCTGGCGCCCAACGGTCAGTACCTCGCAGTCCTCGCTCGCCAGGCGGCGCACGATCGCCCCGCCGACCATGCCGCGATGGCCCGCCACCCAGACGCGTTTGCCGGCCAGTTCGTATGCCAAGCGCTCAGCTCCCGCGCCCGATGGCGGCGTTCTTCATCGTTTCGAGGTCGGCCCGGACCATTTCGCGGGCCAGTTCGCGCACCGGGGTTTCGTGGCGCCAGCCCAGCTTCTGTTGCGCCTTGGAGGGGTCGCCGATCAGCAGGCCCACTTCGGTCGGGCGGAAATAGCGCGGATCGATCGCCACCCGCAGCGCCCCGGTGGCCTTGCAGAAACCCTGCTCGTCCACCCCGCTGCCGCGCCATTCAAGCGCAATGCCGACATCCTCGAAGGCCCATTCGACGAACTGGCGCACGGTGGTCGTCTCACCCGTGGCCAGGACGTAATCGTCGGGCTCTTCCTGCTGCATCATCAACCACATGCCCTTCACATATTCGCGGGCATGGCCCCAGTCGCGCTGGGCATCGAGATTGCCCAGGTGCAACACGTCCTGTCGCCCCAGCGCGATTGCCGCGGCGGCGCGGGTGATCTTGCGGGTTACAAAGGTTTCGCCGCGCAGCGGGCTTTCGTGGTTGAACAGGATGCCGTTGGAGGCATGCATGCCATAGGCCTCGCGGTAGTTCACCGTGATCCAGTAGGCATAGAGCTTGGCCGCCGCATAGGGGCTGCGCGGATAGAACGGCGTGGTTTCGCGCTGCGGCACTTCCTGGACCAGGCCATAGAGTTCGCTGGTCGAAGCCTGGTAGAACCGGGTGGTCTGCTCCATGCCGAGAATGCGGATCGCCTCGAGCAGGCGCAGCGTGCCGATGGCATCGGCATTGGCGGTGTACTCGGGCGTTTCGAAGCTGACCTGGACGTGGCTTTGCGCGGCGAGGTTGTAGATCTCGTCCGGCCGGGTTTCCTGGACACCGCGTAATTGATTTAGCCACCCTCCTGGATGGTACGAAGTCGCCTTGGCGCTTCAATGCAGGAGGGTGACCGATGTCGATCTATGCTGGTTTGGATGTGAGTGACAAGATGACGCACCTATGTGTGGTCGATGCCGACGGCGCGATTTTGAAGAGGGATGTCGTAGCGAGCGATCCCGATATGCTTGCGAAGTGGCTTGGTAAGCATTGCCCGGGACTGGCCCGCGTGGTGCTTGAGACCGGTCCTCTATCGACCTTCCTATACCATGGTATGATCGAGCGCGGCATTCCGATCGAGTGTATCTGCGCCCGCCATGCCAAGGGCGTGTTGGCGACGCGCGTGAACAAGAGCGATGTGCACGACGCCGAAGGGCTAGCGCAGCTGGCCCGCACGGGCTGGTTCAAGCGGGTGCATATGAAGGCATCCGCGACGCATATCGATCGGGCTGCGCTGCGGATCCGTGCGCAACTGATCACCGCACGGGTCGCAATGGGTAACCAGCTGCGGGGATTGTTGAAGCTGTTCGGGTTGCGCCTCGGCGCCGCCCACACACCCGGTAAGCGCCGTGAGCGGTTGGTTGCCTTGTACCAGCAGAGGCCAGATCTTGAGCCGCTGTTTGCACCTCTGGTGGCATCGATCGAGGTCATCGAAGACCAGCTCCGTGCATCCAACCGGCTGCTGGAAAGCCGAGCGGCTGACGATCCGGTATGCAGCCGGCTCATGACTGTTCCCGGCGTCGGGCCGATCACCGCCCTGACATTCACCGCAAGCGTCGAAGATCCCCACCGCTTCGCCCGCAGCGAAGACGTTGGAGCTTATGCGGGGTTGGCTCCCAGACGCAGCCAGTCCGGCGAACGCGATGTCAGCGGGAACATCTCCAAGGCTGGCGATCCAATGCTGCGGCGATCGCTCTACGAGGCAGCCAACATTATGCTGTCCCGTGTGCAGCGACCGTTCGCGCTGCAGCAATGGGGTCAGCGGATTGCTGAAGCAAAAGGTAACAAGCGTGCCCGGATTGCGGTTGCCCGCAAACTGGCCGTGCTGCTCCATTCGCTATGGCTGAACGAGACAGAGTTCCGCTGGGCATGACACCAGCGCTCTTCTTCCCGGTCAGCCATGCCAGGGTGATCTCGCCCGGATCGTAGAGGTCAAGCCTCGAGTTGGACACAGAGACACCCACCCTTTCCGCCCGGCCGCGATCATGAAGGCTCGGACATACAGCGACCACTCGCCGTCCGATGACCTCGAAGACAACCATTGGCACCGGGAGAAGGAACGCCCATGAGAAAATCAATTAGACAACGATCCGGATCAGGTTGGTCGAATCCGTCATGTCGCCGTAATGCAGCGTCAGCTTGGGGTCGGGTTCGTGCGGGTCTTCATAGATCTCGTCGATCCGCGACGTGTTGAAGGACGAGGCCCGGCGCTTGATCCCGTGCACGCGGTAGCCCTTTTCCAGGAGCAGCCGGGCCAGATAGGCCCCGTCCTGGCCGGTCACCCCGGTAATCAGCGCTGTCTTCATATCTATTTGCCTTCCCTAGCGGAATAGAGGCCAGCGATCCGCCCCATTGCTGTTCTTACCGGTCGGTGCTCGCCGTCAAGCGTCTTGCCCAGCCGCACGATCGTCAATTTCCTGTCCGGCACCACCAGCACGAATTGCCCCAGGTGCCCGTTCATCGAAAAGGCGCTGCGCGGGGCGCCGGGAAAGGGGCGTTCGTCCTCGCCCGGCTGGGCGCGGTTGAGCCAAGTCTGCGCGCCATAGCCCGGATTGCGCGGGTTGGCCGTGGTCATGAACTCGATCCAGGCAGACGGCACCAGTTGCGCGCCATTGACCGCGCCCTTGTTGCGCAGGAATTCGCCGAACCGCGCCCAGTCGCGCGCGGTCGCGTGCATCAGGCTGCCGCCGATCAGGGTGCCGGCGGCATCATACTCGGGGACGATGCTGGTCATCCCCAGCGGTTCGAACAGGCGGCTGCGCAGGTAATCGCCCACCACGCGGCGGCGTTCGGCCGGATCGGTGCTGGCGGTCAGCGCGCGCGCCGCCAGATCGGCCAGGATCACGGTCGTATTGCTGGAATACTCCCAGTGCCGGCCCGGTTCGGCTTCCAGCGGCTGGGCTTCGGCATGGGCGGCCATGGCATCGCGCCCGTCAAGGAACAGCATCCGCACTTCGTCAGATTCATAGACCGGATCCCCAGCCTCGGTATGGCGCAGGCCCGATCGCATCTGCAGCAGGTGGCGCAGCGTGATTTCGCCGCGCGGATCGCCCGGGCGCTGCCAGGCTGGTACTGGTACACCTTCGTCAAGGCGCAGACGCCCATCGGCCACCAGTAGTCCGATCAGCACCCCGGTGACCGTCTTGGCCATCGACCAACTGACGAAACGGGTTTGCGGACCATAGCCGGACCCATAGCGTTCGGCCACGATCCGGCCCTGGTAAAGTACCAGAACTGCACGGGTTTCGGCGGTTTCGGGGGCGCTGAACAAGCCGTCCACCGCCCGCGCCAGCTTGGCGCGCGGAACGCCCGGATCCTTGGCCACGGCGGCGCTCGCCGCCTCGGTCAGTGGCGGTAGCGGCGGTTCGGCAGCCGGTTGCCCGCTGCATGCGATCAGGCTTGGCAGGGCCAGCACGGGCAGGATAAGGGAAAGGCGGCGCGTCGGCATGGCGCGTGCATCCCTTGCGCAAAGGCTGGCCGATGGCAACCGCAAACCCTGCCGCTTCACCGCGCGCCCGCCGCCGCTGGCCGTGGCTTGTGCTCGCCCTGCTGGCTGCGCTGCTCGGCTGGTTCTGGCAGCCGCTCAACAGTTTCGCCGTAGCCGGTGCGTCCTATGGCGCCCGGGTGGCCTGTTCGTGCCGCCACCTGGGCGGGCGCAGCCTGGATGATTGCCGCAAGGATTTCGAACCGGGCATGGAGCTGGTCATGCTGAGCGAGGATGCAGAGGCGCGGAGCGTCACTGCCACCTTCCCGCTGCTGGCCAGCCAGACCGCCACCTTCACCGAGGGCGAGGGTTGCCGGCTCGAACCGTGGGAGCACTAGCGCATGATGATCATGCAATTGACTTCATTCGATTACTTCGGCAGGGGCGCCGCCTCGTTTCGGCAGTCAGACTGAACCATGCAGCCATCCATCACCCCGGTCATCCTGTGCGGCGGCAGCGGCACCCGCCTGTGGCCGCGCAGCCGGGCGACCAAGCCCAAACCGTTCCTGCCGCTGCTGGGCAGCGCCACCCTGTTCGAGGCGACGATCGCCCGCGCCGCGCAGGAGCATGGCTTTGCCGCACCGATCGTGGTGACCGGCGCGGCTCATGTCGATCATGTCGAAGCGCAGCTCGTCGCCATGGCGGGCGCCTCGATCATCGTTGAGCCTGCCGCGCGCAACACGGCGGCGGCGATTGCCCTGGCGGCCTTCCGGCTGCCGGACGATGCGGTCATGCTGGTCTGCCCCAGCGATCACCACATTGCCGATCCGGCGGCCTTCCGCGCGGCTGCCAGCCGTGCCGCGGCGCTGGCGGCAGAGGGCTTTCTGGTATCCTTCGGGATCGAGGCGAAGACCCCGGAAACCGGATTCGGCTATCTCGAGCGCGGCGAACCGATCGCGCATGACGGCTTCCGGGTGGCCAGGTTTGTCGAAAAGCCTGATCGCGCCCGGGCCGAGGCCTTTGTCGCCGGGGGGCGCCACGCCTGGAACGGCGGGATCTTCGCCTTCCGCGTCGGCTCGTTCCTGGCCGAGCTGGCGGCGCACCGGCCGGCGATCCATGCCGCCGTGCGCGCCGCAGTCGCCGCAGGGCGGGCCGATGGCCGCCGGTTCCACCCCGGCGCGGCCGAGTTCGACGGGTTCAAGCCCGAATCGGTCGACTATGCGGTGATGGAGAATACCAGCCAGGCGGCGATGGTGCCGGTCGACATGGGCTGGTCGGATATCGGCAGCTGGGATGCGCTTCATGCCGCCCTGCCGCATGATGCGGCGGGGAACAGCGTGCAGGGCGAGGCCGAACTGGTCGATTGCCACAATGTCCTGGTCAGCAGCGACGGGCCGCGCGTCTCGGTGATCGGGCTGCAGGACGTGATCGTGGTGGTCGATGGCAACGAGGTGCTGGTCACCAGCCACGCCGGAACCCAGCTGGTCGGCAAGCTCAAGGGCGCCAGCCAGCAATGAGCGCGCGCCTGGCCACGCGCCTGGTCGCCAAGCCGTGGGGCCGGGCCGACCTGCCGCCGCCGTTCACCGGCCTTTCGCCGGACCGGATCGGCGAGGTCTGGTTCGAGCCGCCGCCCGCGCTCGACCAGTTGCTGGTCAAGTACATCTTCACCTCCGAACCGCTCTCGGTCCAGGTTCACCCCGCCGATGACCAGACGCTGGCCGCCGGGCAGGGGCGGCAGGGCAAGGAGGAATGCTGGCTGGTGATCGACGCCGAACCGGGCGCGCGGCTGGGGATCGGCCTGCGCGAACCGGCCAGCCCCGCACAGCTGCGTGCTGCCGCGCTTGACGGGTCGATCGAGGACCTGCTGGAATGGCACCCCGTCGCTGCGGGAGACTTCTTCTATATTCCCGCCAACACGGTCCACGCGATCGGGGGCGGGATCAGCCTGGTCGAGGTTCAGCAGAACAGCGACATTACCTATCGGCTCTATGATTACGGCCGCCCGCGCGAACTGCACCTGGATGCTGGCCTGGCCGTGGCGCAGGGCGTCCCCCATCCGGCCAGCTGCCGTCGGCAAGTGCCGGGTGAGGGCTCGGCGCAGCTTGTCGATGGCCCGTTGTTCCGCCTGGACCGGCTGGCCGGGCAGCCCGCCGCCGAGGTGCTGGCCCGCTATGGCGAGGCCCCGGTGCTGGCCATTCCCTTGCGCGGGACGGCGACGATCGGTGATGAAGCGATCGCGGCGGGGGAGTGCGGGGTGGCCGGGTCTTTGGCCGACCTGGCCGTTCCCGGCGATGCGCTGGTGCTGATTGCCCAGCCGATCGGCTGACCTCGCGGCTCAGCGTTCGGTCGCGTCGATCCAGCCGCCGCCGACCACCCGGTCTCCGGCATAGAACACTGCAGCCTGGCCCGGGGCAACGCCGTATTCGGGCTGGGCGAAGCGGATCGTGCAGCCCGTACCGTCACCAAGGGGGCCCTCAAGTGTCACTGCAACGGGCTTTGCCAGTGACCGAACCTTGGCCATGAGCGGTTCAGCAGGCACCGGGCCGATCCGGTTGGTTTCGATCAGCCGCGCGCTGCTGACCGCCAGCAGTCGGCGCGGGCCGACCAGCACGGTCGCGGTCGCGGCATCGATCCCGATGACATAGAGCGGCTCGGGCTGACCCCCGATCTCCAACCCCCGGCGCTGGCCGACGGTGAAATGGATCACCCCCTGGTGCTGGCCCAGTTCGACGCCGGTTTCGGCATGGACGATCGCCCCGGGGCGCACGCCTTCAGGACGGACGGCCTTGACGATCCGGGCATAGTCGCCATCGGGGACAAAGCAGATGTCCTGGCTGTCCGGCTTGGCCGCCGTGCGCAGTCCGGCCGCCTCGGCCAGGGCGCGGACCTGCGGCTTGGGCAGGCCGCCCAGCGGAAAGCGCAGGTAATCGAGCTGGGCTTCGGTGGTGGCGTAGAGGAAATAGGACTGGTCGCGGGCCGGATCGAGTGCGCGGTGCAATTCCGGACCGGCCGGACCGATCACCCGCCGCACGTAATGGCCCGTGGCGAGGCAATCGGCCCCGAATTCGCGGGCCATGGCGAACAGGTCGGTGAACTTGGGCCCCATGTTGCAGCGGATGCAGGGGATTGGTGTGCGCCCTGCCAGGTATCCGTCGGCAAACCGTTCCACCACTTCCTCACGGAAGGCGGATTCGTGATCGATCACGTAATGGGCGATCCCCAGCCGGTCGGCTACGGCGCGGGCATCGCGGATGTCGTCGCCAGCGCAGCAGGCGCCTTTGCGGGCCGCGGCCGCGCCGGTATCGTAAAGCTGCAGGGTCACGCCGATCACTTCGGCCCCGCTCTGCGCTGCCAGCGCGGCGACCACCGAGCTATCCACCCCGCCCGACATGGCCACGACGATCCGCTTGCCCCGCGCCGGGCCATCGAGCTGGAACAGCGCAGCGGGGTCTTCGGCAAGGATGCCGGACAGGGCAGCAGTGGCGGGCGTGGCGGAGGACATGGCCGCGCGCCTTACACGCTCCGACGGGCCGCGCAAAGCTTGGCCGCAGGGCTCGGGAACCGGTCTGGGTCCGTGAACGGCGGGTAAACCCGGCCTTTACCCGATGTTGACCTTGTCAGCGTAGAAGGCAGGCATGGAATTCGCCAGGAACCTCTTTGTCGCCCACGGCACACGGCTTGATCCGGACTTCGCTCCGGGCCTCGCCCCGCAGTGCGACTGGCATTCGCTCAGCGCGCGGCTGCAGGTTGCTCACGCCGCCCGCCAGGCGCTCCAGCAAGTCGAGGTCGATTCGCTGCGCCGGCTGGGTGGTTCGTTCGGGTCGGGAACTACCACGCTGGTAGGTCTAGTGAGCCATGGCTCACGGCCTGTTAACCCAACTGATTTAGCAGATGGCAAAGCCCCCAGTGGCAAAGCCGATGCCGCCGCCGCGCACTCTGCGCACGACGGTCGAGGATGAATATGATCGAGAACCAGAAAATTCGACCCGCGATGGTGATTGGCCCGCTTGGCGAGCCGTTGACGCTCGAGTCGCTGCCGGCGCCCGACACGACCCGCTGGGTGGTCCGCCGCAAGGCCGAGGTTGTCGCCGCGGTCAATGGCGGTCTGCTGACCATCGACGAGGTCTGCGAACGCTACAGCCTGACGCTCGAGGAATTCGCTTCCTGGCAGCGCGCCGTCGATCGTTCCGGGATGCAGGGCCTGCGCGTAACGCGGATCCAGCATTACCGCGACCTTTACGAGCGGCAGCTCAAGTACTGATCCAATCCGAAAACATCCGCCGCGACAGATGTTTGCGGCTGGTGTAGACTGCAAACCCGGGCAGGCCTCCGTCTGCCCGGGTTTGTCGTCGTTTGCGGCATTCCGCCAGGCGTGTCGCGCGATAGCCATGCGCAAGAAGGAGCGGGCCATGGGTGGATGGATTGTTGCCCTGATCGTGGGTGGTGTGGCTGGCTGGATCGCCAGCCGGGTCATGAACCGGGACGCCGCAATGGGGGTGTTCTGGAACGTGGTCGTCGGTTGTGTCGGCTCGGTCGTTGGCAACATGGTTGCCGGCCCGCTGCTGGGGGTCGGCGGCTCGGTGAAGCAGTTCTCGCTGACCGGGCTGGTGATTGCCGTGCTGGGCGCGGTTATCCTGCTTGGCGTGGTCAATCTGGTCCAGCGCGGCAAGGTCCGTTAACCGCTCGCGCCATTCGCCGACCCCGGTCGGCGGTTGGCCGAGCGCCCGATTGCGCCACCGGCGAGCCCGGCCTATGGGCCGGGACGATAGATTGCGTCGGCTTGCCGATAGTGATTTAGTATAGTAATACAGTCTGCGTCAGCAGCCCGGTTCTGTTCCGGGTTCGTCACATGACGCCAACCGATACGGGGCAAGCCGGCCATGAACTACGATTCGCGAATCGCCGCGGAAGACCAGGCGGAGATCGATTCCGCCACCACGCTGCTGGGCGATGTCGAGGAAGAGCGCCGCTCGCGCCGCAAGCTGTGGCTGATCGGCCTGGTTGTCGCCGCGCTGGTCGTGGCAATCTGGTTCTGGCTCAACCGCGGCAAGGCTGCCGATGATGGCGCCAAGGCGAACCAGGCACCGGTGGTTTCGGTGGTCGTACCGGGCAAGGTCACGGTCGATGGCACGATCAATGCCAACGGCACCCTGGCCGCGCGCCGCGAAATGCCGGTCGGCGTGCCGGGCGAAGGCGGCCAGATCGTCTCCGTGCTGGTCGAGCCGGGCCAGTGGGTCGGCGCCGGCCAGGTGCTGGCCGTGATCGACCGTTCGGTCCAGGCCCAGCAGCAGGCCAGCCAGGCCGCCCAGGTCGAAGTGGCCCGCGCCAATGCCAATCTGGCCCAGGCCAATCTCGACCGCGCGAAGCGACTGGTCGAACGCGGCTTCGTGTCCCAGGCCGATATCGACCGGCTGACCGCCCAGCGCGATGCCGCCGTGGCCCAGGTGCGCGTGGCTGGCGCCCAGCTGGGCGTGCTCAATGCCCAGGTCCGCCGTCTCAACGTGGTGGCCCCGGCTGCCGGCCTTGTGCTGGAACGCCGGGTCGAGCCGGGCCAGGTGGTCAGCGGTGGTTCGGGCGTGTTATTCCGCCTCGCCAAGGGCGGCGAGATGGAACTGCGCACCCTGCTGGGTGAAACCGACCTGGCCGCGATCTCGACCGGCATCACCGCCAACGTGACCCCGGTTGGCAGCGAGCGGTCGTTCTCCGGTCAGGTCTGGCAGATTGCCCCGGTGATCGATCCGCAGAGCCGCCAGGGCATTGCCCGGGTCGCGCTGGCCTATGCGCCCGAATTGCGGCCGGGCGGCTTTGCCACGGTTACGATCAAGGCCGGCACAATGGTTGCCCCGGTCCTGCCGGAATCGGCGATCCTGTCGGATACCAAGGGCAGCTTCGTCTACGTGGTCGGCAAGGACAAGAAGGCCGAGCGCCGCGACGTGAAGACCGGGCCGATCGTGCCCGCCGGCGTCGTGGTGACCGAAGGCCTGAGCGGGGCCGAACAGGTTGTCCTGCGGGCCGGGGGCTTCCTGCAGCCCGGTGAAACGATCAAGCCGGTGGCGGCGAAGTAGGCTTCGGTGCCTCGGGAGAGCGCGATATGAGTTTCCGCAACATCTCGGCCTGGTGCATCCGCAACCCGGTCGTGCCGATCATCCTGTTCATCGGGCTGGTCCTGGCCGGCATGGTCACCTTCTCGCGGATGAAGGTGCAGAACGATCCCGACATTGAGTTCCCGATCGTTGTCGTCGCGATCAGCCAGCCGGGTGCCGCGCCGACCGAGATCGAAAACCAGATCACCCAGAAGATCGAAGCCGCGCTGCAATCGATCCAGGGCGTCAACAACATCAGCTCGACCGCCCGCGAGGGCAGCAGCGAAACCTCGCTCGAGTTCGAGATCGGCGTCGACGTGATCGAGGCGCTGAACGACGTCAAGAACGCGGTCGACCAGGTGCGCGGCAGCCTGCCCGACGGGATTCTCGAACCACAGGTCTTCAAGGTCGAGGTATCGAACGATTCGATCGGCTTCTTCTCGGTCATGGCCGATGACATGACGATTGAGCAGCTCTCGTGGTTCGTCGACGATACGGTCACCAAGAACCTGCTCAGCGTGCCCGGCATGGCCGAAGTCAGCCGCGGCGGCGGGGTCAGCCGGGAAATCAGGGTGATTCTCGATCCGGCCAAGATGCAGTCGAACGGCGTCTCGGCCGGCCAGATCAACCAGGTGCTGCGCCAGCTGAACCTCAACGCGGCCGGTGGCCGGGCGGAAATCGGCGGCTCGCGCCAGTCGGTCCGCGTCCTGGGCAATGCCGAAACCGCCTATGCCCTGTCGCAGACCGACATCCCGCTGGGCGGTGGCCGGGTGATCAAGCTGGCCGATATCGCCAAGGTTACCGACAGCTACGGCGAGATCACCTCGATCGGCAAGACCAATGGCAAGTCGGTCGTTACCTTCAGCATTTCCCGCGCCCGCGGCGAATCTGACGTGGCGGTCTATGATGCCGCAGTCGCCCGGCTCGAGAAGATCGAGGCGGATAACCCGGGGATCAAGTTCACCAGGCTGTTCACCACGGTTCCCTATACCAAGGACCAGTACAACAGCTCGATCGCGGCCATGGTCGAGGGCGCGATCCTCGCGGTCATCGTCGTGTTCTTCTTCCTGCGTGACTGGCGCGCGACGGTGATCTCGGCGATTGCCATTCCGCTGTCGGCGATCCCTTCGTTCTGGTTCCTCGACATGCTGGGGATCACGCTCAACCAGATGTCGCTGCTGGCGCTGGGTCTGGTCGCCGGCGTGCTGGTGGACGATGCCATCGTCGAGGTGGAAAACATCGTCCGGCACATGCGGATGGGCAAATCGGCCTATCAGGCCTCGATCGACGCGGCGGACGAAATCGGGCTGGCGGTGGTGGCCACCACATTCTCGATTGTCGCGGTGTTCCTGCCGGTGGGCCTGATGCCGGGGATTCCCGGCCAGTTCTTCTACAACTTCGGCTGGACCGTGGTGGTCTCGGTGCTGATCAGCCTTGCGGTTGCCCGCATGATCACGCCGATGGTTGCCGCCTATTTCCTGAAGGCCGCCGGGCCGGCCGAACATGGCACGGGCCCCTGGATGGACCGCTATGACCGCCTGCTGCATTTCAGCCTCGACAACCGCCGGGCCAAGGAAATGCGCAGCCAGATCGCCCGCGTGGCCAGCGCCCCGGTCTATCACCTGATCCCGGCGGCGGTGGCGCTGTTTGTCGCCCTGTCGCCGTTCCTGCTGCAATCCGCCCCCGAAGTGGGCAAGGTCGATAGCGGGCCTGGCCTCGGCCTGGTCCTCGCGGCCATGCTCCTGGGCGCGCCGATTGCCTATGGCCTCTCGTTCCTGCTTATGTCGCTGATCGGCGCCCTGATCAACCGGTTCGTGACTCGCCAGGAACAGGGCTTCTTTGCCTGGTGCATGTTCTGGACCCGCCGCCTCAATGCGCGCTTGCGCGATCACCGGGTGTGGATGCTGGGCGTTGCCGTGGCGGCGCTGGTCATGTCGGGCGTGATGTTCGCGATCCTGCCGCAGCAGCTGTTCCCCGACCAGAACAGCAATTTCAGCCGCGTGACGATCGAGATGGTGCCGGGCACCACCCTGAAGCAGACCGAGCAGGTTTCCGACCAGGTCGCCGCCCTGCTGCGCGACCGGCCCGAAGTGGAGCGCGTGCAGCAGCGGATCGGCGAAGGCAACGGCTCGATCTTCATCACGCTGAAGGAAGACCGCGGCGGCAAGACCAGCCAGGATTTCGAGCGCGAGATGACCCCGCTGTTGCAGCAGGTGCCCGATGCGCGCGTGAACTTCCAGGCGGTGTTCCAGGCCGGTCCTCCGGGACTGGGGCGGCCGATCTCGGTAATGCTGACAGGCGCGGATTCGGTTGCGCTCGAACAGGCGGCAACCAGCCTGGTGGAGCAGATGAAGACCGTGCCCGGTATCGTCGCGCCGCGCATTGCCGCCGATACCCGTCGCCCGGAACTGATCATCACGCCGCGTCAGGACCTGGCCGCCAGCCTTGGGGTGACCACCGCCGCGCTCAGCCAGACAATCCGTATCGCCACGATCGGGGACATCGACCAGAACGCGGCCAAGTTCTCGCTGTCCGACCGGCAAATCCCGATCCGGGTGCGCCTGTCGGAAGACGACCGCCGCGATATCTCGGTAATCGCCAACCTGCCGGTGGCGACCACCACCGGGCCGCCGGTGCCGCTCAGCCGGGTGGCGGACATCAGCTTCGGTTCGGGCCCGGTCTCGATCCGCCGCTATAACCAGGAACGTCGCGTCTTCGTCGGCGCGGACCTGGCGCCGGGTGCGCTCAAGGGGCCGGTGATGGAGCGGGTAGAAAAGCTGCCGATCATGCAGAACCTGCCGCTGGGCGTGAACAAGAAGCCGTTCGGCGAGGACGAGATCTTCGAGGAGCTGATCACCAGCTTCCAGATCGCGCTGGTTTCGGCGGTGCTGCTGGTCTTCGCGGTCCTGGTGCTGCTGTACCACCGCTTCGTCTCGCCGCTGGTCAACATGGGCTCGCTGTTCCTCGCGCCGCTGGGCGGGCTGCTCTTGCTGGCGGTGGTTGGCCAGCCGGTGACCATGCCGGTGTTCATCGGCATCCTGATGCTGTTCGGGATCGTCGCCAAGAACTCGATCCTGCTGATCGACTTCGCGATCGAGGAAATGGCCCAGGGCGTGCCGAAATACGAGGCGATCGTCGATGCCGGGCACAAGCGCGCCCAGCCGATCGTGATGACCACCGTGGCGATGACTGCGGGCATGATCCCCACGGCGCTCTCGCTGGGCGGCGATTCGGCCTGGCGCCAGCCGATGGGCACGGTGGTGATCGGTGGCCTGATCCTGTCGACCCTGCTGACCCTGCTGATCGTGCCGGCCGGCTTCAGCCTGGCCGACGGGTTCGAACGCCGCGCGGGGCCATGGCTGCGCAAGCGCCTGCTCAGCTATGATCCCAAGGACAGTCTGCCTGATCGGCAGGCCCAGGCCCGGCTTGAGGGCGGGGCCCTGCCGGCGGAGTGAGCGGACCCTCTGCCCCGGTGAACGCGCGCGACGGCCTAACGGTCGATCGCGCGCGCACCATGCGCCGCACGGCCACCGGCCTGCTGGTGCTGATGGCGGCGGTGTTCCTGGTGGCGCGCCAGTACCAGGGACTGCATCCGGCGGTGGGCTATGTCCTCGCCTTTGCCGAGGCGGCGATGGTCGGCGGCCTGGCCGACTGGTTTGCCGTGACCGCGCTGTTCCGCCGCCCGCTCGGCCTGCCGATCCCGCACACCGCGATCGTGCCGGAAAACAAGGACCGGATCGCCGATACGATGGCGACCTTCCTGCGGACCAATTTCCTCACCCCCCAGGTCGTCGCGCGGCGGCTGCGCGGCACCAATATCGCCGCGGCCGTGGGTGGCTGGCTGGCCGATCCGCAAAGCGGCGGGGGCGGGCGGGTCCGCGCCGGGGCGGCCGAACTTCTGGCCCAGGTGCTCGAATCGCTCGATCCCGACCGGCTCGGCAACCAGGTCCGCGGCGGGCTGTTCCGCCAGCTTGACCGGCTGGAGGTTTCGCCGCTGCTGGGCCAGATGCTGGGCGCCGCGATCGCCGACAAGCGGCACATGCCGGTGATTGAATCGCTGGTCCGCTGGGCCGGCCTCACGCTGGAAGATAACGAGGCACTGGTGCGCGACCTGATCCACACTCGCGCCAACGCCATCCTGCGCTGGACCGGGCTGGATGAACGGGTGGCCAATTCGGTGCTCGACGGGCTCTACAAGCTGCTGGCCGAAGTGATCGTCGATCCCGATCATCCGCTCCGCGCCAAGATCGAGGAAGGGCTGGCCCAGCTCGCCAGCGATCTGCAGTCCAACCCCGAAATGCGTGAACGGGTCGAGCGGCTGAAGGGCGAGCTGATCGCCAATCCCGCCGTCTCGGTCTGGTGGCAGGGGGTGTGGGAACGCCTGCGCACCGGCATGCTGGAACGGCTGCGCCGGCCCGAGGGTGAGATCGGCGGCCAGATGGCCGAGGCGCTGGCCGAAATGGGTCGCCACCTGCGCGATGATCCCGCGCTCCAGGCCCAGATCAACCGCTTTGCCCGCCGCGCGCTGGTCGGTGCGGCCAGCCGCTATGGCGACCAGATCGTTCGGCTCGTCTCCGAAACGGTCAAGCGCTGGGATGCCAGCACGGTGACTGACCGGATCGAAAGCGCCGTCGGCCGCGACCTCCAGTTCATCCGCATCAACGGCACCATGGTTGGCGGGCTGGTGGGGGTGACGATCCACGCACTGGACCAGCTGTTGTGACGGTCACACCAGCTCCTGCGCCGCTCCTCACCACCGCGCGCTACGAGTTGTGGCAGCCGCGGGCCGATGACCTGGCCGACCTGTTCGACCTGACCCGTGACGAGGAAACCCGCCGGTTCCTGGGCGGCTTCGTGCCGAGCGAGGCGGACAGTTTCGCCCGCCTGCTGCGCAATGCCGGGTCCTGGGCGCTGTGGGGCTATGGCACCTTTATGGTCCGCCGCCGGGGCGAGGCGCGGATCGTGGCCAATTGCGGCGTGTTCCGCAGCCATCGCGGCTTCGGAGCGGAGCAGGGCCTCGATAATGTCCCCGAAGCCGGCTGGATCGTCCACCGCGACGCCTGGGGCCAGGGCCTCGCCAGCGAAGTCATGCCCGCCGCGCTTGCCTGGTTCGATGCAACGCACGGTCGCCAGCGGACCGCCTGCATGATCGAGGAAGGCCACGGCGCGAGCGAGGCGATTGCCGCTAAGTTGGGCTTCGTGCGCTACGGCACGCAGCAACCAGACAGCGGCGCAGCGCTTGGCCTGTGGGAGCGAATCTAGGCCAACAAAAAAGGCCCCGCTTGCGCAGGGCCTTTTCCGTGTTTCGCGCTATCGCCCGGTTCAGAGCTTCCCGGTCAGTTCCGGGACGGCGTTGAACAGGTCGGCGACGAGGCCGATGTCCGATACCTGGAAGATCGGGGCGTCCTCGTCCTTGTTGATGGCGATGATGGTCTTGGAGTCCTTCATGCCGGCGAGGTGCTGGATCGCGCCCGAGATGCCGACGGCGACATAGACTTCGGGGGCAACGATCTTGCCGGTCTGGCCGACCTGGTAGTCGTTGGGGACATAGCCCGCGTCGACCGCCGCGCGGCTCGCGCCGACGCCCGCGCCCAGCTTGTCGGCCAGCGGGAAGATCGTGGCCTGGAAGGTCTCCGCATCCTTGAGGGCGCGGCCGCCCGAGACGATGATCTTGGCCGAGGTAAGCTCCGGACGCTCGCTCTTGGCCACTTCCGAGCCGACGAAGCTGCTGGTGCCGGCGGCGCCAGGGCCAGAGACGGCTTCGACCGCAGCCGAACCGCCGGTCGCGGCAGCCTTGGCAAAGGCCGTGCCGCGCACGGTGATCACCAGCTTGGCATCGCTCGATTCCACCGTGGCAATCGCGTTGCCGGCATAGATCGGACGGGTGAAGGTCTTGGGGCCTTCGACCGAGAGGATGTCCGACACCTGCATCACATCCAGCAGCGCGGCGACGCGCGGCGCCACGTTCTTGCCGGTGGTGGTCGCCGGCGCCAGGAAGGCGTCGTGACCCGCCATCAGGCTGGCGATCAGCGGGGCGACGTTTTCGGCCAGCGCGTTGGCATAGGCGGCATCGTCGGCCACATGGACCTTGGCCACGCCGGCGATCTGCGCGGCGGCGGCACCGGCGGCGGCGCAATTGTGACCGGCGACCAGCAGGTGAACTTCACCCAGCTGCGCGGCGGCGGTGACGACGGCCAGGGTAGCATCCTTGACCGAGGCGTTGTCGTGTTCGACCCAAACGAGCGTCTTGGCCATCAGGCGACTCCCATTTCCTTGAGCTTGGCGACGAGGGCATCCACGTCGGCCACCTTGATGCCGGCGCTGCGCACCGGCGGTTCGCTGACCTTGAGGGTCTTGAGGCGCGGCGCGATGTCCACGCCGTAGTCGGCCGGGGCCTTGGTGGCGAGCGGCTTCGACTTGGCCTTCATGATGTTGGGCAGCGAGGCATAGCGCGGCTCGTTAAGCCGCAGGTCGGTGGTGACCACGGCCGGCAGCGCCAGCTTCACGGTTTCCAGACCGCCGTCGATCTCGCGCTTCACTACCACATGATCACCTTCGACGGTGACTTCGTTGGCGAAGGTGCCCTGCGGGCGGCCCATCAGCGCCGCGACCATCTGGCCGACCTGGTTCGAATCGTCGTCGATCGCCTGCTTGCCGGTGATGATCAGGCCGGGGGCTTCCTCGCCCGCCACGCCCTTGACAATCTTGGCGACCGCCAGCGGCTCAACCTCGGCGCCATCGTCGACCTGGACGAGGATCGCGCGATCCGCGCCCATCGCCAGCGCCGTGCGCAGCGTTTCCTGGGCCTTGGCCGGGCCGACCGACAGCGCCACGATCTCGGTCACCACGCCCTTTTCCTTCAGGCGAATGGCTTCCTCAACCGCGATCTCGTCGAACGGGTTCATGGACATCTTCACATTGGCGAGATCGACACCCGTGCCATCGGACTTAACCCGCGGCTTCACGTTGTAATCGATCACGCGCTTCACGCAGACCAGGGCTTTCATCTGTCAGCCTTTCGCTAAGCAATGTTGCATCGCGGCATTACTGCCGTTTACGTAAACGTCAACTCCCAAGTCGACCGGTGTCACGCCACCGCGCGGACTTCGGCGACGATCTTCTTCGCGGCATCGCCCAGGTCGTTGGCGGGGACGATCGGCAGGCCCGAATTGGCCAGGATGTCCTTGCCCTGCTGGACATTGGTGCCTTCGAGGCGAACCACCAGCGGCACCGAGAGGTTCACTTCCTTCGCCGCGGCAACGATGCCTTCGGCGATGATGTCGCACTTCATGATCCCGCCGAAGATATTGACGAGAATACCCTTCACCGCCGGATCCTTGAGGATGATCTTGAAGGCCGCGGTGACCTTTTCCTTCGAGGCGCCGCCGCCGACGTCGAGGAAGTTGGCCGGGAATTCGCCGTTCAGCTTGATGATGTCCATGGTCGCCATGGCCAGGCCCGCGCCGTTGACCATGCAGCCGATGTTCCCGTCGAGCTTGATATAGGCCAGGTCATATTCGCTGGCTTCGAGCTCGGCCGGGTCTTCTTCCGTAGTGTCGCGCAGTTCCATCAGATCCTTGTGGCGGAACATCGCGTTCGAATCGAAGCCGACCTTGGCATCGAGCACGTAGAGCTTGTCACCCTCGGCAGTCGGGCAGACGGCCAGCGGGTTGATCTCGATCTGCTCGGCATCGGTGCCGAGGAAGGCGGCATAGAGCCCGGCCAGGATCTGCGCGGCCTGCTTGGCCAGGTCGCCCGACAGGCCCAGCGCCTTGGCCACGGCGCGGCCGTGGTGCGGCATCAGACCGGTGGCGGGGTCGATCGTGATGGTGTGGATCTTTTCCGGGGTGTCGTGCGCGACGGTTTCGATGTCCATCCCGCCTTCGGTCGAGGCGACTACGGCAATCCGGCTGGTGGCGCGATCGACCAGCAGCGCCAGGTAGAATTCCTTGCCGATATCAACGCCATCGGTGATGTAGAGGCGGTTGACCTGCTTGCCGGCTTCGCCGGTCTGCACGGTGACCAGGGTGTTGCCCAGCATGTCCTTGGCGTGGGCTTCCACTTCTTCCAGGCTCTTGGCCAGGCGCACACCGCCCTTGGCATCGGGGCCCAGTTCCTTGAACTTGCCCTTGCCGCGCCCGCCGGCGTGGATCTGGGCCTTCACCACATAAAGCGGCCCGGGCAGCTGCTTGGCCGCGGCAACGGCTTCTTCGACCGACATTGCGGCAATGCCCTGCGGCACGGCGACGCCGAACTTCGCGAGCAGTTCCTTGGCCTGGTATTCATGGATGTTCATGCGCGTTTCCTGCACTGGGGAGTGGCCGCGTGCGGGCCGGAAGTGTCATGGCCCTAAGCACAGTGCGGCCCACTTGAAAAGGGCCTTAATCGGGCGGTTAACTGCGGATTTTGATGCATGGCGGCTTGCCAAGGCGGCGCGGCATCCACAAACCGGGGCGAATGATCGACCGCGCGCGCCTTGAAGCCATTGTCCGCGAGGCCGGGCGCATCGCGCTCGATCGCTGGCCCGGCCATGGCCATGCGCTGGAAGCCTGGGAAAAGGACGCCGGCAGCCCGGTGACCGAAGCGGACCTGGCGGTTGATGCATTCCTCAAGCGCGAGCTTTCGGCGCTGCTCCCCTCGGCCGGCTGGCTGTCGGAAGAAACGATCGATGCGCCCGAACGGCTGGCGGGCGGGCTGCTGTGGCTGGTCGATCCGATCGACGGCACCCGCGATTTCATGCGCGGCCGGCCGGGCTGGGCGGTGTCGGTGGCGCTGGTCAGCTCGGGGCGGCCATTGATCGGCCTGCTCTGCGCTCCGGCGCGTGATGAGCTGTGGGTGGGCGAGGCCGGGCAAGGCAGCTGGCGCAACGGCGAGCGGCTATCGGCCAGCCGCCGGACGGAGTTTGCGGGATCGCGTGTGCCCGCCGAGGCCCTGCCCAAGAGCGACGCCGACCTTGTCAGCGTTTACCAGCCCAATTCGATCGCGCTGCGCGTGGCAATGGTGGCGGCGGACGAGGCGGACCTGGTGGCCACACTGCGGTGGGGCTATGAATGGGATATCGGCGCCGCGGCGTTGATCGCGCGCGAAGCCGGGGCGGCGGTGACCGATGCCTTTGGCGAGCCGCTCAATTACAACAAGCGCGATCCGCGTGCTTTTGGCCTGCTGGTTTCGGCCCCGGCGATCCATGCTGCCGCGGTCGAGCGCCTGGCCGATCGGGCCAGGGCGCTCGCCGGATAGCAGGCGTCAGCCCGCCGCGCGGGCGGCCTGCACCTCTTCCTGGGTGACGGGCACGATCTTGATCTCGACCCGGCGGTTCTTGCGGCGGCCATCCTCGATATCGTTGGAGGCCACCGGCATGGTCTCGCCAAAGCCCTGGCTGCGGATGCGGGCGGACGGAACCCCGCGGGCCATCAGGTAATTGGCCACGGTTCGGGCCCGGTTTTCCGAAAGCGTCTGGTTATAGGCGTCCGATCCGGTCGAATCCGTGTGGCCGTAAACGTCGATCAGGCTGTTGGGATACTTGATCAGGCTGTCGGCCACCGCATCCAGCGTGGTGCGGAATTCGGGCTTCAGGGTGTAGCTCGCCACGTCGAAGGTGACGCCATCGGGCAGGTTGACCAGGATCGCGCTGCCATTGTCGGTCTCGGTCACATCGACCCCGGAGCCGGCGGTCTGTTCCTTCAGCTCCTTGATCTGCTTGTCCATGGTATAGCCGATCGCGGCCCCGGCGATCCCGCCGATCCCCGCACCGACGATCCGGCCGGTCTTGCCGCCGATCAGGCCGCCCAGCAGCAGGCCGGCCAGCGCGCCTCCGGCCCCGCCGATTGCGGTGCGCGAAACCTTGCGCTCACCGGTGTTGGCGTCGGTGACGCAGGCCGAAGTAGTCAGTAACGCGGCAGCGGCGAAGCTCGATACGAGCAGTCGGGACTTCTTCATGTTGCCATCCCCTTCATGAATGCAGACAAGTCTTGGCCTTCGGCTCATGAACATGAATGAATCGTGGATGGCCCGCCCTGTCAACGCGCCTTGTTGACGCACCTTCCCGGAGAACTGGCCGCGCCCCCTTCGCGCAGGGGCCGAATCCTGCTAGCTGACGGACCATGTCACCCTTTCCCTGGTCCGATGTGCTGATCATCGCCGGCCTGATTCTTCTGAACGGCCTGTTTGCCATGTCCGAACTGGCGATCGTCTCCGCCCGCCCCGCGCGCCTGCGGCTCCAGGCCGAACGCGGCCATGCCGGGGCGCGCGCCGCGCTGACCCTGGCCGAGGATCCGGGCAAGTTCCTCTCGACCGTGCAGATCGGGATCACCCTGGTGGGGATCATCGCGGGGGCCTATTCGGGTGCCAGCCTGGGCGGGCCGACCGGCGAGCGGCTGGCCGCGCTGGGCTTGCCGGAACGCTACGCCGACGAAGCCGGCTTTGCCCTGGTGATCGCGCTGACGACCTATTTCAGTCTGGTCATTGGCGAATTGGTGCCCAAGCAGGTGGCCCTGCGCGCGGCTGAACCAATCGCCATGCTGGCCGCGCTGCCGATGGCGCTGGTCGCCCGCGCGACCGCGCCGTTCGTCTGGCTGCTCGATCGCTCCTCGGCGCTGCTGCTGCGGCTGCTGGGGGTGCGTCACAAGGGTGAGGCAGGCGTTACGGCCGAGGAACTGCACATGATCTTCGCCGAAGCGACCCGTTCCGGCGCGATCGAGGAGGACGAGCGCCAGATCATGACCGGGATCATGAAGCTGGCCGACCGTCCGGTGCGCGAGCTGATGACCCCCCGGACCGAACTGGATACCATCGACCGCCGCGCCAACGAGGACGAGCTGCGCGCCGTGATCAAGGCCAGCCCCCATTCGCTGCTGCCCGTGGCCGATGGTTCGCCCGACAACATCGTCGGGGTGCTCAAGGTCCGCGATGTCCAGGCCGCGCTTTTGGCCGGCAAAAAGGTGCAGATCGCCCGGCTGATGAAGAAGGCCGAAATCGTGCCCGACCAGCTCGATGCGATGGACGCGCTGCGCATCCTGCAGCAGTCGGGCGTGTCGATGGCGCTGGTCCATGACGAATACGGCCACCTCGAAGGGGTGGTGACCCCGGCTGACCTGCTCGAGGCGATTGTCGGCAGCTTTGCCAGCCATGCCGATATCGGCGATGACCCGCAGGTGGTGACCCGCGATGATGGCTCGCTGCTGATCGCTGGTTCCTATCCGGCCGATGCCCTAGCCGAACGGCTGGGGCTGGATCTGCCCGAACCGCGCGATTTCGCCACGGCGGCGGGCTATGCCCTGTGGGTGATGAAGAAGCTGCCGCACGAGGGCGAGCATTTCAACGACCAGGGCTGGCGCTTCGAAGTGGTCGATATGGACGGGCGCAAGATCGACAAGCTGCTGGTCAGCGAACTGGCCCGGCCGAAGCACGACTGACGCCTAGGCCGACCGCTTAAGGCGATGGGGCCGACGCGAAAGGGGCCCGCCGTTGCCGACGAGCCCCTTGCTATCCAGAGAAAATCAGGCGGTTCAGCTGCCGGCCACGGCCTGGGCTTCGCGGCCGTCACCCTGCGGGGCGGCGATGATGTCGCGGGTTACTTCGCCCTTGGCCACGGTGTTGGTCTTGGGATCGCCGACCGTCGAGCGGATCGCGGCGGCGGCGGTGCCGGCGCGACCGGTGGCAGCGCGTTCGATCTCGCTGCGCGGGGCGGGCGGGCCGAACAGCGCGTCCTGCGCCTGCTGGGCAGTGCTGCGATCCGAGGGGCGCGGCGCGCCGGGGGCCGGCGGGGTCAGCGCAAAATCGGGCGGAATCACCAGCGGCGCCTGGCGCTGCACGGCGAATTCGTCAGGCCGGTCGCGGTTGAACAGGCCCGTGCTGCCGCACCCTGCCAGCAGGGTGGCGGAACCGATCACGGCCAAAACCATTGAATTGCGGGCCAGGAACTTGCGCATTGTCTCAATTCTCCGTCACGGGAGCGCCCGTGTCATTCTTAGTGTCCGGCTTTTCGCTGATCAGGAAGCTGCGGGCAAGGATTATAACGACACCGATGGTGATCGCCGCATCGGCCAGGTTGAAGACCAGGAATGGCCGGAAATCACCGATATGAAAATCAGCGTAATCAACCACATAGCCGAATTTCACCCGGTCAACGATATTGCCCAGCGCCCCGCCCAGGATCAGGCAGAGGCCGAGGATTTCCCCCAGCAGTTTCTCGCGCATCATCCACACCGCGACGACCAGCGCGATTCCGGCGGTCAGCGCGACCAGCCCCCAGCGCATTTCCATTGACCGCGCGGTCAGCATGCCCAGCGAAACGCCGTAGTTTTCAACCCAGGTCAGGTCGAAAAACGGCAGAATATGGATGTTGCCGACCTGCCGCAATTGCAGCGGACCGATCATCAGCCACTTGAGCCACTGATCTACAACGAAGATCAGCCCGGAGAGGGCCAAGCCGATCACACGGGGGCGGGTAAACAGGCCCTTCATGCGCCCACCACGGTATCACAACGGGCACACAAGGCCCCGTCCGCCGTCACTTCGGGCAGATGGCGCCAGCAGCGGCCGCACTTGTGGTCGGTGGTGCGCGAAACGGTCACGCCCTCGCCTTGCCCGCGCACGACTTTCGCGGTGATGAACAGCTCGGCCAGATCGCCTTCGGGCGCATCCGCCGGCACGGTCACTTCGGCTTCGAGACCAGAGCCCAGCACCTTTTCCCGCCGCAGTGGTTCGATCGCTTCCAGTACCTGGCCGCGCAGGGCGCGCAGGGCGGCGAAGCGTTCGGCCAGGGCTTCGTCGAGCCAGGCCTCGGGCAGGTCGGCCAGTTCGGTCAGGTGGACGCTGCCGCTGTCGGGATAGCGGGTGGTCCAGACTTCCTCGGCGGTGAAGACCAGCACCGGTGCGGCATAGCGGACCAGCGCCTGGAACAGGTGATCGAGCACGGTGCGATAGGCGCGGCGCTCGATCCCGGCCGGATCGTCGCAATAGAGCCGGTCCTTGCGGATATCGAAGAAGAAGGCCGACAGGTCCTCGTTGCAGAAGTCGGTCAGCGCGCGGGTATATTCGTTGAAGTCGAAATCCCCGATCGCCCGGCGCAGCGTGGTATCCAGCTGCTTGAGCTGGCCGAGCATATAGCGCTCCAGCTCGGGCATCTGGGCCACGTCCACCACCTCGGCTTGGCTGAAGCCATCCAGCGCGCCCAGCAGGTAGCGGAAGGTGTTGCGCAGCTTGCGGTACTGGTCGGCCACGCCCTTCAGGATCTCGTCGCCGATGCGGTGATCCTCGGTGAAATCGACCGACAGCGCCCACAGCCGGATGATGTCCGCGCCATAGGTTTCCATCACCTTCAGCGGGTCGACCGTGTTGCCGACCGACTTCGACATCTTCAGGCCCTTGGCATCCATGGTGAAGCCGTGGGTCAGCACCGCCTCATAAGGCGCGCGGCCGCGAGTGGCGCAGGACTGCAGCAGGCTCGACTGGAACCAGCCGCGATGCTGGTCAGAGCCCTCCAGGTAGAGATCGGCCGGCCATTGCAGTTCCGGCCAGCGGCCCGATTCGAGCACGAAGGCATGGGTGCAGCCCGAATCGAACCAGACGTCGAGGATGTCGGTGACCTGTTCGTAGTCTTCGGCCTCGTAATCAGAGCCAAGATATTCCTGCGCGCGGGCGGCGGACCAGGCATCGACGCCTTCGGCCTTCACCGCCGCGATGATCCGGGCGTTGACGGCCGGATCGACCAGGTACTGGCCCGACTGGCGGTGGACGAACAGCGTGATCGGCACGCCCCAGGCGCGCTGGCGGCTGAGCACCCAGTCGGGGCGGCCTTCGACCATCGAGCCAATGCGGTTGCGGCCCTTTTCGGGGACGAAGCGCGTGGCGGCAATCGCGTCCATGGCATTCTGCCGCAGCGTCGTCCCGGGCTTGACCCGGGACCGCTGGCCGTCCTGCGCTTCCTCGCCACCGGTCCCGGCGTCCGCCGGGACGACGATCTTGTCCATCGGCACGAACCATTGCGGCGTGCAGCGGAAGATCACCTTGGCCTTGGAGCGCCACGAGTGCGGGTAGGAGTGCTTGTAATCGGCCGAGGCCGCCAGCAGCGCGCCGGTCTCGCGCAGGTCCGAACAGATCGGCCCGTCCGGCGCGTTGAACTTGGGGTTGATGACCGAGCCTTGCCCGCCGAGCCAGCCCCAGTCGGCGCGGTACTTGCCATCGCCCTCGACCGCGAAGACCGGCTCGATGCCGTGCGCCTTGCACAGCAGGAAATCGTCCTCGCCGTGGTCGGGTGCCATATGGACCAGGCCCGTGCCGCTGTCGGTGGTGACGAAGTCGCCCGACAGCATGGGGCGCGGCTTGGCAAAGAAGCCGCCAAGGTGGTGCATCGGGTGGCGGGCGATTGTGCCGGCGAGGTCGGAGCCTTGGTAAATTGTTACCTTGGTCGCGCCACTTTCGGGAGCACCAGTTCCATTTTGGTTGGCTCCGGTGCGAAGTGAGAGCGCGTAGCATAGATTCTCTGCGACTAGGTATCTGCGGTCACCGTAATGAACCAGAACGTACTCTATATCGGGCCCGTAGGCGATCGCCTGGTTCACCGGGATCGTCCACGGGGTGGTGGTCCAGATAACCGCATGCGCGCCGACCAATTCGGGGATCGGGCTCTCGACAATCTCGAACGCCACGTCGATCTGGGTCGAGGTGATGTCCTCGTATTCAACCTCAGCCTCGGCCAGCGCGGTCTTTTCGACCGGGGACCACATCACCGGCTTGGCCCCGCGATAGAGCTGGCCGCTTTCGGCAAACTTCAGCAGTTCGGCAACGATCGTGCCTTCCGCCTCGGGGTCCATCGTCAGGTAGGGCTTGTCCCAATCGCCGTTGATGCCCAGGCGCTTGAGCTGTTCGCGCTGGGTATCGACCCAGTGCTGGGCATAGGCGCGGCATTCGGCGCGGAACTCGACCGGGTCGACCTGATCCTTGTCGAGCTTCTTCTTGCGGTATTGCTCCTCGACTTTCCACTCGATCGGCAGGCCGTGGCAGTCCCAGCCGGGCACATAGGGCGCGTCCTTGCCCAGCAGGCTTTGCGTGCGGACCACCATGTCCTTCAGGATATGGTTCAGCGCGTGGCCGATGTGCATGTCGCCATTGGCATAGGGCGGGCCATCGTGAAGCACGAACTTCTCACGTCCGGCGCGGGCCTCGCGCAGCTGGCGGTAGAGGCCAATATCGTTCCAGCGCGCGAGGATGCCCGGCTCCTTCTGGGGGAGGCCGGCCTTCATGGGGAACTCGGTCTTCGGCAGGAAGACGGTGTCTCGATAATCGCGCGCTTCAGTCATAGCGCGCGGGCCTTAGCCGGGGCGGCGGGGTTGCGCAATTTTTTGGTTCGCACGACGACGCGAAGGGGCCGGACTTACCGCCAACCAATGTCATCCCCGCGCAAGCGGGGATCCATTCCGGCCCCGACGATGGATCCCCGCTTGCGCGGGGATGACACCTTTGGGGGGAGCGCAACCCCTTCGTGTCTTCGTGTGAAGATCACTCCCGCGCCGCGCGGCGCGCCTCCAGCGCCCGGGCGGTGTCGGATTCCTCCTGCGGGGTGCGCTTGTTGTAGGCCGGGCGCAGTGCCGGGCCGATCGACCAGATATCCTCCACCCAGACATAGCCGGTGAACGTGGCGGGAATCTCGCCGATCTGTTCGGGCAGGTCCAACCCGGTACCACTCTTGCCGCCATAAGGCCCTGTCACGATCACCCGCGCCCCGACCTTGTCCATCCGCTCGATCAGGCGGTTGGGCCAGCCGGCAAAGGCCCATTGGTAATTGAGCGGGATCATCAGCGTGCCATTGCGGCAGGCATCGGGCGTTACGGTGAACCAGCCGGATTTGAGATAGCCGGTGGTGCAGGCGTGCGCGCTTTCCTTGCTGAACACCCAGGCCCCCGGCAGCAGGGCACGCATCCGGGCAACCGGCCCGGCCTCGACGCCGCCATAGAACCCGTCGCCCGCCTTCACCGGATCGCGCCCGGCGGCTTTCAGCGCGGCCAGCAGCAGCTCGGCCTCACCCGCGTCCTTGCTCTTGAAATTGAACAGCAGCGGCGTTTCGCCCGCCACCGCCAGGGCTTCCTCAAGGCTGGGGATCTGCCCCAGGCCCTTGCCGCGGAAGGGGAAGGTCTTGCCGCCATCGGCGGTGTAGCCATGCCCCGCATCGAGCGCCTTCAGCTCGGCCAGGGTCTTGCCCCGCACCTCGCCCGTGCCATTGGTGCGGCAATCGAGCGTCCAGTCATGGAACAGCGCGATCCGGCCATCCTTGGTGGGGGCAATGTCCACCTCGATCAGCTGCGCGCCCAGCCGCTTGGCCATGGCGATCGAACCCAGCGTGTTTTCAAGGTGCGGGTGATAGGGCGCCTCGATCCTGCTGGCGGTGCAGGTATCCTTGTCGATGCCGGTGTGATCATAGAGCTGGTGCACGCCGCGATGGGCCACCAGCTTGACATAGCCGCGCGGATTGTCGGCCAGCCACCAGGCGTTGATCAGCACCAGCGCCAGCACGGTCAGCGCCAGCAGCGCGGCAATGCGTTTGGGCCAGGCGCCCGGAATATAGGCTTTCATGCCAGCAGCTTACGGGCCTGGTCGCAATCGATCAACATCTGCTGGGTCAGCGCGTCAAGGCTGTCAAACTTCGCCTCGGGGCGCAGGAAGTGGTGAAAGGCCACCTCGATCTCCTGCCCGTAAAGATCGCCCGACCAATCGAAGAAGTGCGGTTCCAGCAGTTCCTTGGGCGGATCGAAAGTGGGGCGCACCCCCAGGTTGGCCGCGCCGTGCAGCAGCGGGCCGCCTTCCCACCGGGCGGAGACGGCATAGATCCCGTAATGTGGGCGCAGGTAATTGCCGAGCGGCAGGTTGGCAGTGGGAAAGCCGATCGTGCGGCCGACCTTGTCGCCATGCTGGACCACGCCGCGGATCGCGAAGGGGCGGGTGAGAAGCCGCGTGGCGGTGTCGCAATCGCCAGCCTTCAGCGCCTCGCGGATGCGGCTGGAGGAGACGACCTCGCCGCCTTCCAGCACCGGGCCGACCGCGCGCGCGGCAAGGCCCAGTTCGCTGCCGAGCGATTTGAGCAGCGCGACCGAGCCGCCGCGCCCCTTGCCGAAAGTGAAGTCCTCGCCCGTCACCACGCCCGCCGCGCCCAGCCGTTCGATCAGCAGCCTGGCGATGAAGTCCTCCGCCGTGGTCGCGGCAAGGCTGGCATCGAAAGCGAAGACCAGCATGGCATCGGCCCCGGCGGCGGCGAACAGCTCCTGCCGCTGGTCCAGCGTTGTCAGGCGGAACGGGGCGGCATCGGGGGCGAAAAAGCGCACCGGGTGCGGATCGAAAGTGGCGATGATGGCCGGGCGGCCCTCGGCCTTCGCCCAGGCGATTGCCTCGCCCGCCACGGCCTGGTGGCCAAGGTGGAAGCCATCGAAATTGCCCAGCGCGATGATCGCGCCGCGTAAGGGATCGGGAATCGGGTCGGTCGCGTGAAGGCGGGGAATGGTCATGCGGCAGTCTTGGTCGCTTGTGGCAGTTGGCCGAGCGGGACGATCCCGGCGCGCAGCACGCGCAGGGCATTGCCGCCCATCACGGCGCGGATCTCATCGGGGGTGAAGCCCTCGTCAAGCAGGGCCTGGGTGACCTGCGCCAGTTCGCTGGTATCGAATCGCACGGTCGTTGCCCCGTCATAATCGCTGCCCAGCGCGACATGCTGGATGCCAACCAGGTCGCGCACGTGCTTCATCGCACGGGCGGCGGAACGCGGGGAGGTGTCGCAGATTGCGCCGTCCCAATAGCCGATGCCGATGATCCCGCCGGTCTTCGCGACCGCGCGGATTTCGTCGTCGGACAGGTTGCGGTTGGTCTTGCAGGTGGCCTGGACCCCGCCGTGGCTGGAGACGACCGGGCGGCGCACGCGCGGCAGCAGTTCGGCGAGGCCCTGGTGCGAGAGGTGGGCAATGTCGACGATCATGCCCAGCTCTTCCATCCGGGCGACGACCTGCCAGCCGAAGGGGGTGATCCCGCTCTTCTTCACCCCGTGCATCGATCCGGCGACATCGTTGTCGAAGAAGTGCGTCAGCCCCGCCATGCGAAAGCCCGCGGCGTGCAGCTTGTCGAGGTTCTTGAGATCGCCCTCAAGGTTCTGCAGGCCCTCGATCGTCAGCATGGCGCCGACCGGGCCTTTGCCGCCCTGCCGTGCGGCGATCAGCGCATCGAGCGCGGCGGCATCGGCCACCTTGGCCAGCTTGCCCTGCGATCCGGCCACCGCGCGGTTCAGCTTGGTCCCATGCCACAGCGAGCGTTCGAGCAGCGAGCCCCAGGTGCGGACCGGCTGGGCCTGGGCGATCACCAGCGGGGTGATATTGTCGGTATCGCCGGAATTGCCGTCGTAATTCTGCCCGCGCGGGGTCTTGGTCACGCTGGAGAACAGTTGCAGCGCAACGTTGCCGTCCTTCAACCGGGGCAGATCCATATGGCCGCGCTCCGCCCGGTCGAGCATGTCGCGCTGCCACATCAGCGTGTCGGAGTGCAGGTCGACGATCTGCAGCGTCTGGTGCAGCGCGCGGGCCTCGGCACTGACGGGAATGCCGGGCTGGCCGTCGATCCGGTTCATCGAGGCTTCGATGTAGCCGGGGGCAAAGCCGAAGAAGCCCACCGCGCCCAGCGCCAGTGCCGCCAGCGGCATCCATACCCGTTTGCGCATCGCTGTCCCCTTCCTTGTCCCGCGATCAGTCCGGTTTACGCAGCAGGGTGACGAATGCAAAGCCCGGTGCGCGGCCATCAGGGGCGTGGGTCTCGTGCGCGGTTTCGATCCATTCGGCGCGGTCGAAGTGGGGGAAGCGGGTGTCGCCCTCCGGCTCGGCCGCTACCTCGGTCCATTCGATCCGGTCGGCATGGGGCAGGAAAGCGCGATAAATCTCGGCCCCGCCGATCACTGCGATGTGGGGGGCATTGGCCAGGGCAATCGCCTCTTCCGGGCTGCGCGCCACTTCCGCGCCTTCCTCAGCCCAGTCTGGATCGCGGGTCAGCACGATATGGCGGCGGCCGGGCAGCAGGCCGGGCAGCGATTCGAAGGTCTTGCGGCCCATGATCATGGGCTTGCCGATGGTCAGCGCCTTGAAGTGCCGCAGGTCGGCGGGAAGGTGCCAGGGCAGCGCACCCTCGCGCCCGATCACGCCGTTCGCGGCCACGGCGACCACCAGGAACACTTCGCGGTGATTCACAGTGTCAGCCGGGTCACGTGGCCCATCTTGCGCCCGGGCCGGGCGGCGGCCTTGCCATAGAGGTGCAGGTGATTGCGCGGATCGGCCAGGATCGGGGCCCAGTCATGCGCCTCGTCGCCGATCAGGTTCCACATCTCCACGCCCCTGGCGGCGAGCGCGGGATCGCCCAGCGGCAGGCCGCAGATGGCGCGGATATGGTTCTCGAACTGGCTGGTCAGCGCGCCCTCGATTGTCCAGTGGCCCGAATTGTGGACCCGCGGGGCCATCTCGTTGAAGACGGGGCCGGCCCTGGTGGCGAAGAATTCCAGCGTCAGCACGCCGACATAGCCGAGCGCCGCCGCCACCTTGCCCGCCAGTTCGCGCGCGGCGGGGACCTGGACCAGTACTTCCGGCCCGGCCGGCACGGTCGAGCGGTCAAGGATCCCGCCCTTGTGCACGTTTTCGGCGCTGTCCCAGAACACCACCGTGCCATCCTGCGCGCGGCACAGGATCACGCTGAATTCGTGTTCGAACTCGACAAAGCCCTCATAGACCAGCGGCTGGCCGGGCAGGCGGATGCCCAGCGCGTCGTGATCGGTCATGATCCGCCACTGGCCCTTGCCGTCATAGCCATCGCGGCGGGTCTTGAGGATGCCGGGCGAACCGATCGTATCCAGCGCGTCGGCCAGGTCCTCGTCGGTATCGACCGGGGCATAAGGCGCGGGACGCCCTCCCAGTCCCTCGACAAAGCGCTTCTCGCTCAGCCGGTCCTGCGCCACTTCGAGGGCGCGGGCACCCGGCAGCAGGGCGACCCCGCCCAGTGCCTTCAGCGGGCCGACCGGGACGTTTTCGAACTCGTAGGTGACAGCGGCGCAATCGCCGGCAAACCGGGCCAGGGCCGCCGCATCGTCCCACGGCGCACAGGTGAACTGCGCGGCCACGTCGGCGGCAATCGAATCGGGTTCGGGGGCGAAGATGTGGACCCGGTAGCCCAGCCGCGCCGCCGCCATGGCCAGCATCCGGCCCAGTTGACCGCCCCCCAGGATGCCAATGGTCTCACCCGGTGGGATCATCGCCTCAGCTCGGCCGTTCCGCCACGCCGGCGCTCTGTGCGGCGCGATAGGCCTTGAGCCGCTCGGCCAGGGCCGGATCGGTGGTCGCGAGGATCGCCGCCGCCAGCAGTCCGGCATTGGTCGCTCCGGCCTCGCCGATGGCGAGGGTCCCGACCGGAATCCCGGCGGGCATCTGTACGATCGAGAGCAGGCTGTCCTGCCCGGACAGCGCCTTGGACTGGACCGGCACGCCCAGCACCGGCAGGTGGGTCATGCTGGCGACCATGCCCGGCAGGTGCGCCGCGCCCCCGGCCCCGGCGATGATCACCTTGAAGCCTTCGTCCGCCGCGCCTTGCGCGAATTCGACCATCCGCTGCGGGGTGCGGTGGGCGGATACGATCCGCGCGTCATAGGCGACGCCCAGCTTGTCCAGCGCCTCGGCTGCGCGGCTCATGGTCGGCCAGTCGGACTGGCTGCCCATGATGATCGCGACCGGGGCGGCGACAGGTGCGGTCATCTCAGCGCTCCGCCAGGTAATAGCGCTCAATGGCGCTCAGGTTGTCATCCAGCTCATAAACGATCGGCTGGCCGGTCGGGATCTCGAGGCCGGTGATCTCGGCGTCGGAAATGCCCGAGAGGTGCTTGACCAGCGCCCGCAGCGAATTGCCGTGGGCCGCGATCAGCACCGTTTCACCGCCACGCAGCGCCGGGGCGATCGCGCTTTCGTAATAGGGCAGGACCCGGGCAATGGTGTCCTTCAGGCTTTCGGTGTTCGGAATGGCGATCCCGGCATAACGAGGGTCGCTGCCCAGATCGAACTCAGAGCCAGCTTCCAGCACGGGGGGCGGAATGTCGAAACTGCGGCGCCAGATCTTGACCTGTTCATCGCCATGCCTTGCCGCCGTCTCGGCCTTGTCGAGCCCGGTCAGCCCGCCATAGTGCCGCTCGTTCAGCCGCCAGTCCTTGGTTTCCGGGATCCAGACGCGCCCGGCCGCTTCCAGCGCCAGATGGAGCGTGCGGATCGCGCGGGTCTGAAGCGAGGTGAAGGCCAGGGTGGGCAACATGCCCTTGGCCTTCAGCAGGCTGCCGGCCGCGCGGGCCTCGTCCTCGCCCTTGGCGGTCAGGTCGACATCCCACCAGCCGGTGAAGCGGTTTTCGAGGTTCCACTGCGACTGGCCGTGGCGGACAAGAATCAGGCGAGGCAAAGACCGGCTCCCCAATTGGCTTAGGAGCACCCGCCCCTAGCTTGACCCATCCTCTTTGGGAAGGGGCGGTTTGCCGGTTGCAAGGACGCGGGCCTGCTCCTTGCGGCGGCGCAGGTTTTCGCGCAGCTTGGCGGCCAGGCGCTCCTCGCGCGTGAGTTCGGTTTCTTGACCCATGATCAATCGCGCTGCGCTATCAGGCTCGTGCTTGACAAAGCAAGGGGGTGCGGCCAATAGCGCGCCCCTGCCCGGACCGGCCCTGCGCCATGCCGGGTCGTCTCGCGAATGGTGTGCTGCTGTAGCTCAGTGGTAGAGCGCATCCTTGGTAAGGCTGAGGTCGGGAGTTCAATCCTCCCCAGCAGCACCATTCGCCCCCTGCTTCGCTGCTTTACTGGCTGGAACCGGCCCGCCCGCTGACGAATTCGCGCGCCCAGCTCTGCCAGTGATCGCGTTCGACCTGGTCGAGATTGGCGTCGAGCCAGCGGGCCCGCATCAACTCGTCCTTGCTCAGCGGCGAATCGAACACCAGCCCGCAGCGCCCGCCCGCGCTCCAGCGAACCGTGCAGAATGTCTCGGCCTCGGGCCAGCGCAACACGCAGGAGGATTTTGGACGAATGATCATCCGGGTGGCGATGCGGGCCCCGGTGCGCGACAGGTTCTCGACCACCGCATGGCCTTGGCCATCAAGCGTGATCAGCTCGCCTGGCAGGCTCAGCCGCAGGCGCGCATCGGCGCGACGGCCGGTCTGCGAACGATGGTAAAGATGCGCTGCGAAACCCATGGCACCAAATTGGCACTAATCTGGTCACATGATCGTCACCAGCGCAATAATGGATTCCACGTATCAGGCGCGCAAATCGGCCCATTCCGGGTGTCGATCGAAGGCGGCGGCGACATAGGAGCAGGCCGGGACAACCCTGAAGCCCTGCGCGCGGGCGTCGGCGACCAGCGCCTCGACGAGCTGGCCGGCCACGCCGCGTCCCCCGATCTTGCGGGGGACCAGGGTATGTTCGGCCACCCGCGCACCGCCGCGCGTCACCCAGGTCAGGCGGCCGATCGCGGTCTCTCCGGGCAGGTGGGCATGGTATTCGCCAGCGCTATCGGTACCGTGGCGGGTGATAGTCACTTCGGCCATAGCGTGTTCCTTGCGCTTGACGGCGCGGCCCGCCGCCATCATGCGCCATATGGTCATGCAGTTCCTTTCCGACAATGCCGCTTCGGTCCATCCCGCGCTGTGGCAGGCCATGCAGGCCGCCGATGCGCCCGATTCGCCCTATGATGGCGATGCGCTCAGCCAGACCCTCGACGCCGCCTTTGCCGCGCTGTTCGGGCGCGATTGCGCGGTGCTCTGGGCCGCGACCGGCACGGCGGCCAATTGCCTCGCGCTCGCCACCATGGTTCAGCCGCACGGCGGCGTGGTCTGCCACCGCGAGGCGCATATCGAGGTGGACGAGGGCGGGGCGCCGGGGTTCTACCTCCACGGGGCCAAGCTGCTGCTGGCCGAGGGTGAGGGCGCGAAGCTGACGCCCGCGGCCATCGCAGCGGTGATCGATCCGATTCGCAACGATGTGCACCAGGTGCAGCCCCACGCCGTCTCGATCACCCAGGCCAGCGAATATGGCCGGGCCTATCAGCCAGGCGAAGTGGCAGCGATTGCGGCCTTCTGCGCCGCGCGCGGTCTGCCGCTGCATGTCGACGGGGCGCGGTTCGGCAATGCCGTGGCGCACCTCGGCTGCACGCCCTGGGAAGCTTGCCAGGGCGCGGCGGCACTGAGTTTCGGCTTCATCAAGAACGGCGGCCTCGGGGCCGAGGCGCTGGTGTTCTTCGATCCCGCGCTGGCCGATGTGGCGCGCTATCGCCGCAAGCGTGCCGGGCACCTGCAATCGAAGGGGCGCTACCTTGCCGCCCAGCTTCACGCCATGCTGAAGGACGATCTGTGGCTGGCCAATGCGCGCCACGCCAATGCCGCCGCGCGCGAACTGGCCGGTGCGGCGCAGGACCGCCTGCTCCACCCGGTCGAGGCGAACGAGGTGTTCCTGCGCCTGACCGAAGCGGAACGTGCGGCGCTGCGCGCCCAGGGCTTCTCCTTCTACGACTGGGGCGACGATGCCGCCCGGCTGGTCACGGCCTGGAACAGCCGCGACGCCGATGTCGCGGCGCTGGCCCGCGCGATTTCCGCCCTGTGAGTGTCGGGCTGTGAGCGGGGTTACCCTGACGCCGCGCTCGATCGCGGCCTTTGTCCTGCTGGCGCTGGTCTGGGGATCGACCTGGCTGGTGATCAAGGACCAGATCAGCGCGGTGCCACCCGCCTGGTCGGTGGTCTGGCGCTTTATCCTGGCCGCCGGGGCGATGCTGGCCTTTGCCGCCCTGCGCGGCGAGCGGCTGCGGCTGACCGGCCCTGAGCTGCGCCTGGCCATGGCCATGGGGCTGTTCCAGTTCAGCCTCAACTTCCAGTTGATCTACCAGTCCGAGCACTATCTCACCTCGGGCCTGGTCGCGGTGGTCTTTGCGCTGATGATCGTGCCCAATGCGATCCTGGCTCGTCTGGTGCTGGGCGCGGCGATTACCCGGCGCTTCATGGCCGGATCGGCAATCGCCCTGACCGGCATCGCGCTGCTGATGCTGCACGAATACCGGATCGCCCCGCCGAACAGCGGGGTGACGACCGGTGTGGTGCTCGTGGCCGTTGCCATCCTGTCGGTCTCGGTCGGCAACCTGCTGCAGGCCACCGATACGGCCAAGGGCGTGCCGGTGCTATCGCTGATGGGCTGGGGCATGTTCTGGGGCGTGATCATCAGCGCCGGATACGCCGTGGTCGCCGTCGGCGCGCCGACGATCGATCCGCGGCCGGGCTACCTGGCCGGGATCGTCTACCTGGGCCTGGTCGGTTCGGCCCTGACCTTCCCGCTCTACACCCAGTTGATCCGCGAATGGGGACCGGGTCCGGCGGCCTATAACGGGGTGGCCGTGCCGGTGGTGGCCATGGTGCTGTCCACCCTGTTCGAAGGTTACCGGTGGAGCCTGCTGGCGGCGGGCGGGGCCGTGCTGGCCATGGCCGGGCTGCTGGTCGCCCTATCGGGCCGCAAGTAGCGACGCCAGCCCTTCGCGATAGGTGGGAAAGCGCGGCTGCCAGCCCAGCGCCCGGCGGGCCTTGCCGTTCGCCACCCGGCGGTTCTCGGCATAAAAGGCGCGCGCCATGGGCGAAAGGCCGGCCTCGTCGAGCGACAGCAGCGGCGGGAAGGGGCGGCCGAGCAGGCGGCAGGCATGCTCGATCACCGCGTTCTGGCTGCAGGGCAGGTCATCGGCAATGTTGTAGGCCCCGGCCGGGGCATCCAGCGCCAGCACGACGGCGCTGACGATATCGTCGACATGGACCCGGCTGAATACCTGATTGTCGAGCGCGATGCGGTGGGCCTTGCCTTCTTCCACCCGCTCCAGCGCCGAACGGCCCGGACCGTAGATGCCCGGCAGGCGCAGCACCCGCGCGCCGCGCGCCAACCATGCGGCGTCGGCCTCGGCCCTGGCGGTGCGGCGGCCGGTGCCTGTGGGCGCGCTCTCATCGACCCAGGCGCCCTGTGTGTCGCCATAGACCCCGGTCGAGGAGAGATAGGTCAGCCTCTTGCCGGTCAGCGCCTCGCCATAGACTTCCAGCACCGGATCGCCATCCGCACCGGGCGGGACCGAGGACAGCACCTGGTCGGCATCGGCCAAGGCCAGGCGCACGTTGGTTGCATCGTCAAACCGCAAGGTGCCGGCGCTGCCGGTGGAGATCACTTCCCAGCCCTGCGCTTCCAGCACGGCGGCGAGGCGGGCGGCAGTATAGCCAAGGCCGAAGATGAACATGCGCGGCATGGCGCCGCCATAGGCGGAGATGCTGGCAATCGGAAGTGGCTTGGCTAGAAGGGGCGGCATGGATGCCATGACTGCCCCCCCGACCGCCACCCCGACCCCGGTTCCCGCAACCATTCGCCGCGAGGATTACCGGCCGCCCGAATGGCTGGTGCCGGAAATCGCGCTCGATTTCGCGCTCGGCCTTGATGCGACGACGGTCCGCGCGCGGCTGACCGTGGCCCGCAACGGCACCGACCGGACGCTGCGCCTCAATGGCGACGGGATCGCAGCCCGCGCGGTGCTGGTCGATGGTGCGCCGCGCAGTGACTGGCGGATGGACGGGGCGGACCTGATGATCGACCTGCCGGGTGCTGCCCACGTGGTGGAGATCGAAACCGCGCTGAACCCCGCCGCCAATACCCAGCTGATGGGGCTCTATGCCTCGAACGGGATGCTCTGCACCCAGTGCGAGGCCGAGGGGTTCCGCCGGATCACCTTCTTCCCCGACCGGCCCGATGTGCTGTCGGTCTATTCGGTGCGGATGAGCGGGCCGAAGGCGCTGTTCCCGGTGCTGCTGTCGAACGGCAATTGCACCGCTTCGGGTGACGGCCCGGATGGCACCCACTGGGCCGAATGGAACGATCCCTGGCCCAAGCCGAGCTACCTCTTCGCGCTGGTCGCGGGCGATCTGGTCGCCAACCACGACAGCTTCACCACGATGAGCGGCCGCCGGGTCGACCTCAACATCTGGGTGCGGGATGGTGACCAGGACCGCACCCACCACGCGATGCAGGCGCTCAAGGATTCGATGAAGTGGGACGAGGAGGTGTTCGGCCGCGAATATGACCTCGACCTGTTCAACATCGTCGCCGTCAGCGATTTCAACATGGGGGCAATGGAGAACAAGGGGCTCAACGTCTTCAACACTCGCTATATCCTGGCCGATCCCGACACCGCGACCGACATGGACTATGACGGGATCGAGGGCGTGGTGGCCCACGAATACTTCCACAACTGGTCGGGCAACCGCGTGACCTGCCGCGACTGGTTCCAGCTGAGCCTCAAGGAAGGCTTCACCGTGCTGCGCGACCAGCTGTTCAGCGCCGACATGGGCAGCGAACCGGTCAAGCGGATCGAGGACGTGCGCGTGCTGCGCAGCGCCCAGTTCCCGGAAGACAGCGGGCCGCTGGCCCACCCGATCCGGCCGGACTCCTATCAGGAGATCTCCAACTTCTACACCGCCACGGTCTATAACAAGGGCGCCGAAGTCATCCGGATGATGCGCACCCTGGTCGGGCCGGAGCGGTTCCGCAAGGGCTGCGACCTCTACTTCGACCGCCACGATGGTGAGGCGGCGACTTGCGAGGATTTCGTCAGGGCGATCGAGGATGGGGCGGGGGTCGACCTCACCCGGTTCCGCCTGTGGTACAGCCAGGCCGGCACGCCGAAGGTCACCGCGCGGCTTGCCCATGAGGGCGAAACGGCCACCCTGACCCTGACGCAGGAAGTGCCCGCCACCCCCGGCCAGCCGACCAAGCAGCCGATGGTGATCCCGCTGCGGCTGGCGCTGTTTGACCGGAAAAGTGCGAAACACCATGGTGAACAACTGGTTACGCTGAGTGAACCTCAAGTCGAGTTGAAGTTCAGCGGATTTGCCGAACGCCCGGTCCTGTCGCTCAATCGCGGCTTCTCCGCGCCGGTCACTGTTGCTGCCGATACCACGGCGGCCGACCTCATGTTCCTGGCCGCGCACGATGACGATTCCTTTGCCCGCTACGAAGCGCTCCAGCAGCTCGTCGTTCAGCACCTGGTTGCCGTAATCGGCTCGGGCAAGGCCGACCCGGATGGGCGCGCAGGCATTGCCCAGGCGCTGGGTGCGGTGATCGCCGATCCGGCGCTGGATGACCTGATGCGCGGCGAGCTGATGGCCCTGCCGGGCGAAACCTATCTGGCCGAGCAGTTCGAACACGCCGATCCCGGCACGATCCGGGCCGAGCGCGAGGGGCTGAAGGCTTACCTTGGCACGGCCTTGCAAGATGCCCTGGTGGCGCTCCATGCCCGCGCCAGCGCCGTGCCCTACAGCCTCTCCGCCGAGGCGCGGGGCGCGCGCAAGGTCAAGACCCAGGCGCTGGTCTACCTCGCCGCCGGGGTTCCGGCGCTGGCCGCCGAGCTGGCCACCGCGCAGTTCGACGTGGCCGACAACATGACCGACCGCCAGGGCGCGACCATGGTCCTGGCCGGGCTCGATCACCCGCTGCGCGAGGCCAAGCTGGCCGCTTTCTACCAGCGCTTTGCCGGCAATGCCCTAGTGATCGACAAGTGGTTCTCGATCCAGGCCAGCTCGCTCCACCCCCGGGTGCTCGATCATGTCGCGGCCCTCGCGAAGCATCCGGACTTTACCCTGGCCAACCCCAATCGCGCCCGCGCGCTCTACATGGCCCTGGCCGGGAACCTCGGCGCGTTCCATGCCGCCGATGGCACCGGCTATCGCCTGATCGCCGACCTGATCCTGGCGCTCGACCCGCTCAATCCGCAGACCGCCGCGCGGTTCGTCGCTCCGTTGGGGCGCTGGCGGCGGATCGAACCGGGCCGCGCCGCGCTGATGCGGGCCGAGCTGGAGCGGATCCTGGCGGCACCGGCGCTGTCGAAGGACACCTATGAACAGGTGAGCAAGAGCCTTGGCTGAGCCGGAACCGGTCGAGGTCAACCGCGCCACCCTGCTGGCAGGGCTGCCGCACGGCTTCCTGGGGCGCCGGGGCGGGGTTTCGACCGGGATCGTGTCGGGCCTCAACGTTGGTCTTGGCACCGGGGATGAACCCGCGGCGGTGGCAGAGAATCGCCGCCGCGCCATTGCCGCGGTGCTGCCGGGCGCACGCCTGGCCACGGTCTATCAGGTCCATTCGCCCGATTGCGTCACCGTGACCGAGCCCTGGCCCGATGCCGACCGGCCCCACGCCGATGCGCTCGTAACCGACCGGCCCGGCCTGCTGCTGGGCGTGGTCACTGCAGATTGCGCGCCAGTCCTGCTGGCCGATGCCGCTGCCGGGGTGATCGGCGCGGCCCATGCCGGGTGGAAGGGGGCCGTGGGCGGTGTGACCGACACGACGATAGCCGCGATGGAGGCCCTTGGGGCTCAGCGGGGGCGGATCGTCGCTGCGATCGGCCCGACCATTGCCCAGCCCAGCTACGAAGTGGATGTCGGGTTTCGCGACCGCCTGGTGGCACTGGCGGCGGAGAACGCCGGGTTCTTCGTTCCGGGGCAGCCGGGCCACTGGCAGTTCGATTTGCCAGGCTATGTCGCCAAGCGACTGAAATCGGCTGGAATCAAGGCAGTCGAACGGCTCGATCTCGATACCTATCCAGACCCCGCAAGGTTCTTTTCGTTCCGCCGCGCCACCCACCGCGGCGAGCCCGATTATGGTCGCCAGATCGCCCTGATCGGCCTGCCGGACGAACGGCCCGATTGACCTTGCGGCCTGTGCATCTGATGGTGCGAAAAACGCTGTTGGCATGGGGCTTCCTTGCGTCTATCAGGCGCGCCAAATCGCAGGCTCGGGTGGCTGTGCCGGTCGTGCCGCGAAGTCAGGAAGGGGGCTTCCTGGTCAAGGATTCAGGGTTGGTACGCCGAAGCCGCAGATCGGTTCCGGGGGTACCCGCAAAAAGGCAGGATAGGTTCGACCATGGCTGAAAATGCTGGCACCGACACACTCGAAGGGACTTCCACCGATGGTGTGCGGCGGCGCGACTTCATCAATATTGCGGCAGTCAGTGCAGCCGGCGTCGGCGGCCTGGCGGTAGTCTATCCGCTGATCAGCCAGATGTCGGCTTCGGCCGACGTGCTGGCGCAGAGCTCGACCGAAGTCGATATCAGCGCGATCCAGCCGGGCCAGGCGATCAAGGCGATTTTCCGCAAGCAGCCGGTGTTCATCCGCAATCTGACCCCGACTGAAATCGAAGAGGCCAACAAGGTCGATGTCGGCGCGCTGCGCGATCCGCAGACCCTGGCCGAGCGCACCAAGGAAGGCCACGAGAACTGGCTGATCACCATGGGCGTCTGCACCCACCTGGGTTGCGTGCCGCAGGGTGCCGCCGAGGGCGAGGTCAAGGGCGAGTATGGCGGGTATTTCTGCCCCTGCCACGGTTCGCACTATGATACCGCTGCGCGCATCCGCAAGGGCCCGGCTCCGACCAACCTGGTCGTCCCGGAATATGAATTCACTTCCGACACTGTCGTGAAGATCGGTTGAGGGCACCCGACATGAGCTTTCCCTGGGCAAACGAATACAAGCCGACCAACCCCGTCATGGTGTGGATGGACGAGAGGCTGCCGCTGCCGCGGTTGATCTACGGCGCGGTCGGTGGCGGCTATGAAGTGCCGCGCAACCTCAACTATTTCTGGAACTTCGGGTTCCTGGCCGGCCTGTGCCTGATGATCCAGATTGTCACCGGCGTGGTCCTGGCGATGCATTATGCGCCGAACACGCTGGTTGCCTTCGATTCGACCGAGCACATCATGCGCGACGTCAACTGGGGCTGGCTGATGCGCTATGCCCACGCGAACGGGGCCTCGGCCTTCTTCGTGGTGGTCTATCTGCATATCTTCCGCGGCTTCTATTACGGGTCCTACAAGGCCCCGCGCGAGATGATCTGGCTGCTCGGGGTCGTGATCTTCCTGCTGATGATGGCGACCGCCTTCATGGGCTACGTGCTGCCCTGGGGCCAGATGAGCTTCTGGGGTGCCCAGGTCATCACCGGCCTGTTCGGCGCCATCCCGCTGGTCGGCGAGCCGATCCAGTATTGGCTGCTCGGCGGATTCGCGCCGGATAATGCCGCGCTGAACCGCTTCTTCTCGCTCCACTTCCTGCTGCCCTTCGTGATCCTGGGCGTGGTGATCCTGCACGTGTGGGCGCTGCATATCCCGGGTTCGTCGAACCCGACCGGCGTCGAGGTGAAGAGCGAGAGCGATACCGTGCCGTTCCACCCCTATTACACCGCCAAGGATGGCTGGACGGTCGGCCTGTTCATGATCATCTACAGCATGTTCGTGTTCTTTGCGCCGAACATGCTGGGCCACCCGGACAACTATATCCCGGCCAACCCGATGAGCACCCCGGCGCTGATCGTGCCCGAATGGTACTTCTGGCCGTTCTACGCGATCCTGCGCGCCTTCACCTTCGACTTCTTCTTCATCCCGGCGAAGCTGATGGGCGTGCTGGCGATGTTCGCCGCGATCCTGGTGTGGTTCCTGCTGCCCTGGCTGGACAAGTCGCCGGTGCGTTCGTCGAACTATCGCCCGCTCTATCGCAAGTTCTTCTGGTTCGGCCTGATCCCGGCGATGATCGTCCTGTTCATCTGCGGCGGGGCCCACGCCGAAGAACCCTTCATCATGCTCAGCCAGATCGCGACGCTTTATTACTTCGCGCACTTCCTGATCATCCTGCCGATCGTGTCCTCGATCGAACGGCCCGATCCGCTGCCCTACTCGATCACCGAATCGGTGCTCGGCCCGGCTGCGGCCAAAGCCTGACCCAACGCGAGACGGAAAGAGACCGATATCATGATCCGCATCCTCTCCCTCCTCGCCGGTGCCTTCTTCACCGTGGTGCTCGCTTACTCGTTCGTGCGCGGGGCTTATACAGCCGCGACCGAACCGGTGGCGCTGACGGCCGAAAAGGTGTTCTACAAGAAGCCCGAACCGCTCCACCTGCCGAGCGATGGCCTCTTCGGCAAGTTCAATCGGCAGCAGCTGCAGCGCGGCTTCCAAGTTTACCAGGAAGTCTGTGCGGCCTGCCACTCGATCAAGCACGTCGCCTTCCGCGACCTGGCCGCGCTTGGCTACAACGAGGCCGAGATCAAGGCGATTGCCGGCAAGGCCACTGTCACGGCCAAGGACCCGCTGACCGGAGAGGTAAAGGATCGTCCGGGCATGCCTGCCGACAAGTTCCCGCCGGTGGTCTATGCCGGCCTGGGCGTGCCGCCTGATCTGTCGCTGATCACCAAGGCCCGCCCGAACGGCGCTGCCTATGTGCACTCGCTGCTCACCGGTTATCAGGCCCAGCCGGCTGAACTGCTCAAGCAGTTCCCCGAAGCCAAGACCGGCGACGGGCTGCACTACAACCCCTATTTCAAGAACCTCAACCTGGCGATGGCCGCGCCTCTGACCGGCGAAGGCCAGGTGACCTACAGCGATGGCACCAAGGCTACCGTCGAGCAGATGTCGACCGACGTCACCGCCTTCCTCGTCTGGACTGCGGAGCCGAGCCTCGAGCAGCGTCGTCAGACCGGCTTCTGGTGGATCGGCTTCCTGATCTTCGCCACGGTGCTGGGCTACATGGCCTATCGCAACATCTGGGCCGACAAGAAGGGTCACTGATCCTGACGGCCTGACAGGCAAATCGAAACGCCCCTCGCATCACCCGATGCGGGGGGCTTTTCCTTGGGGGGCAAGGCGATGAAACCCGAAGAGCTCAAGGCGCTGGTTCGCACCGTGCCGGACTTTCCCAAACCCGGGATCCTGTTCCGCGACATTACCACCCTGATTGGCCATGGTGCGGGCTTCGCCGCGACGGTCGAACACCTCGCCAACCTCGCACAGGCGGCAGGGGCAGAGGCGATCGCCGGCATGGAGGCGCGCGGCTTCATCTTCGGCGCGGCGGTGGCGGCCCGGCTCGAACTTGGCTTCGTGCCGGTGCGCAAGCCCGGCAAGCTGCCGGTGCCGGTGCTGGCGATCGACTATGCCCTGGAATACGGGACCGACACGCTGGAGATCGATCCCACCGCAATCCATGAGGGACAGCGCGTGGTCATCATCGACGATCTGATCGCAACGGGCGGAACGGCGCTGGCTGCTGCGCAATTGCTGCGCCGGGCCGGGGCGCAGGTCGATCATGCGCTGTTCGTGATCGATCTGCCGGATCTTGGCGGGGCTGACCGGCTCCGCGAGGCCGGGCTCAGCGTCGCGGCGCTGATGGATTTCCCCGGGCATTGACCGGGCCGCGGCGCTGGCGCATAGGCGGCGTCAGCACACCACGGCGCGGGTATAGCATAGTGGTAATGCTCCAGCCTTCCAAGCTGGCTAGAGGGGTTCGATTCCCCTTACCCGCTCCACTTTCCTGACCGTTGGCGTTCGTCCTCGTCTGGAAAAATTCCGAGAAATCGCTATATTCCACGCCAAACTGACCGTTGGTGTTCGGTATCGTTCGCCTGCAATCACCTTGCAATGGGGGCCACATAGGGGGCCAGCGGGTCAGTGGTCAATTCGGATGGCCCCCCGCTGGGGGCCATTGGCGGTGAAGGTGCGTTGGACTATGGCACTGACAGATGTGGCGATTAAGAACGCGAAGCCGCGCGCGAAGCCTTACAAAATGGGCGATTCCGGCGGCCTGTTCCTGCTGGTCCAGCCGTCAGGGGGCAAGCTCTGGCGCTTGAAGTACCGGGTGGATGGCCGCGAGAAGAAGCTGGGGATTGGGACCTACCCTGAAGTGAGCCTCGCAGAGGCCCGTAAGAGGCGTGATGACGCAAGGGAATTGCTGGCAGCTGGTAAGGACCCGTCACGCGAGAAGCAGCGCGATAAGGTCCGGTCTCGCTTGCAGGCCGACAACACCTTCACTGCCATTGCCAGGGAGTTCTGCGACAAGCGCAAGCGGGACGGTGACAGGGCTTGGTCAGCGGCTACTGCCAAACGGAGCGAATACCTCCTGTCGCTGCTCGATAGGTCGATCGGCCGGATGGCCATCAACGAGATTGAGCCTCCCGAGGTCCTTGCAGCGATCCGCAAGATCGAGGCCAAGGGCAATCTCGAAAGTGCCCGCCGAACCCTCCAACTGGCGAGCGCCGTGTTCCGCTACGCTGTCGCGACGGCACGGCTGACCTCTGATCCCACACGCGATCTTCGTGGCGCGCTGACCGCACCTACTGTCACGCACTATGGGGCGATCATCGACGCCAAGCGGGTCGGAGAGCTTCTCAGGGCGATCGATGGTTACGAGGGGCAGGGTCTGACCAAGCTTGCCCTGCAACTGGCGCCACACGTCTTCGTCCGTCCCGGGGAACTGCGTCACGCGGAATGGTCGGAGATCGATCTGGAGGGCGCCCTCTGGGTCATCCCAGCCGAGAAGATGAAGATGCGGAAGGCCCATCATGTTCCGCTGTCACGCCAAGCCGTCTCGGTACTGCGTGACGTGAAGGCCGTTACAGGCCCAGCCGGATATGTCTTCCCCTCCATGCGAACCCGGTCACGCCCCATGAGTGAGAACACCATCAACGCTGCGCTTCGGCGGCTGGGGTACGCATCGGACGAGATGACCGCCCATGGCTTCCGGGCCATGGCATCCACCCTGCTCAACGAGAGCGGCAAGTGGAGCCCCGATGCAATCGAGCGGGCGCTGGCACACGGCGACAAGGATAAGGTCCGCGCCGCTTACCATCGCGGTGCGCACTGGCAGGAACGCGTGGAGATGGCCCAGTGGTGGAGTGACTATCTCGATCAACTTCGGAAGGGTGCCGATATCGTAAAGTTCCCCGAACGGGAGGTGATTTGAGATGGATGAGCGGCCATTCGAGCAAGTGCAAAAGGACCTGACTGACCAGTTCGTTCGCGATGAACCGGCGACGGAAACTGATGAGGAACTCGGCAACGCGGTGCTAGGTGTCATTCTACAAAGCGAGCGCTTACGCCATGGCGTTGAGGCGTCAGGCCCAAAGCAAGCGGAAGTAGATCGGGAAACGATTAACCGTCTCTACAACCAGACCGAACTCGGTCCAGAGCACGTCTTCGCGGAGAGCATATTCAAGAGGCTGGCCGTCGACCCGGCTAGTGCCATGCGCCACTACCGGCAAGCCATAGATCAGCGCAACAGAACGCAGTCCCAAAGGGCGAAGTCGGCACGCCCGCGCAGTTATGACAGCATCACTAGGCTAATTAACGATATCGTCCGCGATGACCCTGCACTTAAGACAACGGCGGTGCTGGATGAACTTGCAGCAATTGATGGCATCATCATTTCAGATGGCGAAATCCGTAACACCCAAGATGCTGAAACCATGAAGGTCAGCAACCTTCCGAGCCGCGTGTCGGACGCACGCAAAAGGTTTTCGGGCTAACCCGGCTAAGCCGAAAACGACTCAGGCAGACCCGATTCGTTCGATTCTGAACGCTGAAAGGGTTTGTTCCATGATTGACGTATCTCAGCCTAAGTTCGCTTTTAGTATCCGTGAGGCCTGCGCCGCTTCTGGCCTTGGCAAGACTACGCTCTACACGCACATCAACTCCGGGCGCCTCAAGGCCATCCGCGTTGGCGGTCGCACGCTGATCCCTGCGGAAAGTCTGCATACCCTTCTGAACGGGGAGGCAGCGTAATGACCCCGTCAGAACAGCAGCAGCTCTTCCTGAGCGACCTTCGCACTGGCCCGGGCTTCATCGGGTGGCTGGCCCCTGGCGGGACGTTCAAGCAGCAGGCGTTCGCTACGGACCAACAGGCAAGTAGCCTGATTGGCAGCTATTCGGGTTCTGCCAATGTTTGGGTCAGCATGGCTACGTTCGGTCTTGGTGCGTGCCGCGCAGCGCAGAACGCCGAGTATCTGAAGTCGTTCTGGCTCGACGTGGATGCCCACGGCAAGGGGCCTTACGGTACCCCCGACGAGGCGCTGGCAGGGATCAAGACCTTCGTTGCCGACGCTGGTCTGCCTACGCCCAATTTCGTCCACATGACCGGTCACGGGATGCAGGCCTTCTGGGTACTGCCCTCTCCCATCAGTAAACCGGACTGGCAGCCGGTTGCCGACGACCTTCAGGAGCTGGCCAAGCGCATGAATCTTGGCGCGGACCCCATCACGGCCGATGCTGCGCGCATTCTCCGGGTGCCGGGGACTTATAACTTCCGCGATCCCGACAATCCTGTTGCGACCAGTCTGAGCAAGGTGAAGGCGGGCTACACCGATCTTCATGCCTTCCATGCTGCCATCAAGGCTGCCTTGTCGAAACTGCCGTCTCCGGCCACGAAGCCGACTAAGACGCTGCCTGCTGGCATTCCCGACACGCCTGCCAACAGCGCGCTGGTCAAGGCGATGCTGAGCGCCATCGACCCTGATTGCGATTACGACCCCTGGCGCAACATCTGCTGGGCTGTGGCTGCCTCTGGTCTTTCTGACGCCGAGACCATTACTCGCGACTGGAGTGCGACTGCCGACCGCTGGGACAAAGTGCCTTTTGATGAAGTGGCTTTTGATAGGGTGTGGGACAGCTATGACCCTGACCGCGAAAAGGCTGTCGGTTTTGGTACGCTTGTCCATCATGCGCGTCAGGCGGGTTATACGGGCGATATTCCGCGGGCGCTGGAGCAGTTAGAGAAGCTGGAGTTCAAGAACGACGCTTCCGCGACGGTAACTATCACGCCGAAGGGCCTTATGACCCAGCGCGCATCGGAAATCGAGCCGGAACCGGTCGAATGGCTTATTGAAGGAGCAATCCCCATGGGGATGCTCGTGGTCATCGGCGGCCAGCCCGGCATGGGTAAGTCGCAGATCGCCATCAAGCTGGCAGCGGCGGTGACGACCGGGGAGGGCCTCCCCGATGTCTAAGTCGATGTTTACCGGTAGTGTGATCATCCTCGCCAACGAAGATGACGCTGCACGTACCATCCGTCCCCGGCTCGATGCAGCCGGGGCGGACACTAGCAAGGTGCATATTGTTGAGGGGGTGGTCCGCGATGGTCAGCGCCCCGATCTGTTCCAGCTCGACACCGATGTGGCATACCTTCGCGCTCGTGCGCAGGAAATCGGTGACGTTCGCCTGATCATCATTGACCCGCCGTCGGCCTACCTTGGCGCGAAGGTGGATGCGCACAAAGAATCCGACGTGCGCCGGGTGCTGGCACCCTTGTCACAGCTTGCCCAAGAAACGGGTGCGCTGGTCCTGCTGGTCGTGCACCTCAATAAGCGCAGCGATGGTGGCGCTCAGCAGCGGTTCGGCGGATCAACTGCCTGGATCGCAGCGCCCCGCGCAGCCTTCTTGGTTGCCGAGGAGGAATCAACCCGTCGCCGCTACATGCTGCCGGTCAAGAACAACCTTGGCAATGACCGCCTTGGCTTCGAGTACCGCGTGGTCGAAGCGCTGCTGGACTATCCTGCCGGGGCAATCAAGGCACCGCACATCGAGTGGCTGGGCACGAGCGAGCGCTCTGCAACCGAACTCCTTAACCCTCCCAAACCCAAAGGCCCCAGTGCCGTCGATGAAGCGAAGGATTTTCTCCGCAAGCAGCTCGCAGACGGTGCTCAACCTGCGGTGGTTATCCAGGCCGCTGCAGAAGGTGCGGGGATCAGCAGCGCATCGCTGAACCGGGCCAAGGCGCAGCTTGGGATCAAGCCGGTCAAGAGCGGAAGCAGCTGGACCTGGAAGCTGGGGAGTATCTTCAATGACTAACTGGAAGGAACTGGGCGACGGCGAGTACACGCGTATCCTCGATGATGGTGCCGTTGCCAAAGTCCTCGAGCAGCTGCCTTTTTGGCGTGCTGCTGTCGATGAGCATATGGTAGACGACATATTCTGGGATGCCGGAGAGGCGATGAAAGCCGTTGACGCTTGGGAAATCGGGCGCGGCAAGCTGACTTTCCACCCTGTTGAGCGCCGCTGGCTTGGGGATGACCAGAAGGGTTATTCGCGCAACTCCCAGAATGGCCTACTCAAGGTAACCCAGTCGTCCTGCGGCAACTGGAAGATCGACTTGGTGCCGGAGCGCTGCTTCCGTGAAGCCAAGGCCGCCCGGCGCTATGCTGATGAGCGTCTACCGTGACTGGTGGGGAAGATGCTCATGCACCCTATCTTGGTTATCTTGAGCATCTTGATCTTCTTGAGTGCCTTGAAGGCCGATTGAGCAGGAAGATGTTCAAGATGATCAAGATGCTCAACATTCTCAACACGCACAGCCTGAGCATCTTGGTCGCTTCCATGAGGTCAGCGCGCAATTTTTCCAATGCCCATCCGGCGCGCGCGTCGGCTGCTGTAATGTAAGAAAGCTGGCCCATGCCCCTCCCCAACATAGCCTCAGGAAAGACCCAGCGCTGCTCAGCAAAGTGTAAGGCGCGAGGTGCACCGTGCATGAACCCCGCCGCTTTCGGCATGAGGGTCTGTCGTTATCACGGTGCCCGCCGACCGGAGACGATCAGACGTGCGCGCGACCACTTAGCATGGAAGCACGGGCAGGAGACTCAGAAGGCGAAGGCGGAGCGTAGCCAGAGACTTGCTGAGCTGAGGCAGCTTGAGGAACTGTCATTCGTCTTCGGGCTAGTCCCTGTAGGCACTGCGCGTTGGCGTGGGAGGAAACCAATTAGTTTGCAAGACCATGCCGACGCATGATGAGGCCGGGGCTTGTCAAGGGTGACCCGCCATGGCGCATCATGTCTATCGGCCTGCGCCAATGGGCACACGGGTTCTGATCGATGCCCATTGGTGTAAAGCTGCCCCGCTCGCAATAGGCTGACGGTGGCCCAGAGCAACTACTATCACAAAGTCGAAAAAGTTCAGTTCCAGTGTTCCACCCCCACCCGGGTGCAGGTCCCGTAGGCCCTCAAATGCGGATGTGCCGCAAACGGCAACGACAGGGGAGGATAAGTTATAATACTTATTCCACGAGCGGGAGCGCGTCGTCTTTATAGTTTTTATATCCATGGACAGCACTGCTTTTCTGCATAAAGCCGATTGGATTATGGCAGCGTGCTGATCGGACTTTTCCGGCTCGGCCGATACTAGTTTTTTTGTGCGTGCGTCATCGTGGCGCTTCGCATCATGTCTAATGATTAGAGGCCCTTATGACGCCACGACGTGTCACGCAGATGGTCAAAAATTTTATCTGGAAAGTGGCAGGTAACGATCGCGGCGCAGCGACGATTGAGTACGGACTGGTCCTCGGCCTTATTGCTATGGCCATCTTTTTCATACTGCAGGACTTAGGGGGAATGGTCTCGACTACCTACGACT
>NZ_JAPZQX010000010.1 GCF_027531025.1 Novosphingobium sp. | reverse complement strand
CCAGCGCGGTGTGACCTTGGACTTCTCCCGCCCTGGCAAACCCACGGACAATGCGTTCATCGAAGCGTTCAACAGCAAGCTGCGCAGCGAGTGCCTGAACGCGCACTGGTTCCTGTCGCTGGAAGATGCTTGCGAAAAGCTGGAGGCCTGGCGTAGACACTACAACGAAGAGCGACCGCACAGCGCGATCGGGAATATCCCCCCGATCATGCTGGCAAACCCGGCCGGGGCCACCAGCCCTCCGGAGCCGGATCAGGCGGAAAACTCTAGACCCAAGCGGTCCAAGGTTGGGTAGCGGTGCAGAAGGGGCGAGACTCTACCTCTGACTGGTAACAATCAGGGGAGCACGTCACCAGCCGGGACGGTTGGCGCCGATTTCCGCGACGATTTGCCCGAGCAGAGCCGCCTCTGTTTCGAGAGAGCGGCTTCGCTCCAGCTTGATGCGTGTCTCGTTTGGATAGTTTTGGTGAATCCATTCAGCGATCTCGCGAGCCTTGAAGCGTTGGTCAGGATGCTTCTTCAGCAGTTCAAATGTTCGCTCCCTTAGATTCACTAGCGTCACCTCTGAGCAGGATCGTCTGATTACTACTATTTCTGTTCAAACAATTAGGCACGAAGAATTTGACAGCGGAGCCTGCCGTTAATCATGCGCCCCCTCACCAGACCTCCACCACGCGGTCCAGCTTGGCGGGGCCGGTCTTGTGGGTGGCGATGTAGCGGATGCGGGAGGGGATGCGGCTGTCGCCCTTGTATTCGGGCTGGACATCGAGGCTGTCGACCTTGCCCTGTTCGAGCAGGGCGATGATCTTGTCGGTGACAGCCTCGGCCTGACGCAGCGCGGCGGGGGTCACCCAGGCCACGTTCATGGGATCTTCCGGCCCGCCCACTTCCAGCGGGAAGAGGTAGATCTTCACCAGCTGGCCGCGCTCTGCGAGCGCGGCGACCGCTTGCGGGGTCGACGCGCGGGCAAAGTCGCGGGCAAGATCGGGTGCGGGTTTGGCGGCGACCAGCAAGGGTGCGAGCAGGGCCAGCGCCAGCGCCCGGATCACTGGGCGTCCTGGGCCGGAATGTAGAGATCGCCCGCTTCGCGGTACTTCTCGCTCATTTCGGCCATCCCTTTCTCCGCCTCGTCCGCCGCGACGAAGGTTTCCACCGGCTGGTTCTGCTTGGCGGCGAAGTCGCGCACTTCTTGCGTGATCTTCATCGAGCAGAACTTCGGCCCGCACATCGAGCAGAAGTGCGCGGTCTTGGCGCCTTCGGCGGGCAGCGTCTGATCGTGGTACTGCTCCGCCGTGTCGGGATCGAGCGACAGGTTGAACTGGTCGCGCCAGCGGAATTCGAAGCGGGCTTTTGACAGGGCATCGTCGCGCACCTTGGCCGCCGGGTGCCCCTTGGCAAGGTCCGCCGCGTGGGCGGCGAGCTTGTAAGTGACGACGCCGACTTTCACGTCATCGCGGTCCGGCAGGCCCAGGTGCTCCTTGGGCGTGACGTAGCAGAGCATCGCCGTGCCGTACCACCCGATCATCGCCGCACCGATGCCGCTGGTGATGTGGTCATAGCCCGGGGCAATATCGGTGACGAGGGGTCCCAGGGTGTAGAACGGGGCTTCGCCGCAGGCCTGCAGCTGCTTGTCCATGTTCTCCTTGATCTTGTGCATCGGCACGTGGCCGGGGCCTTCGATCATCACCTGCACGTCCTGTTCCCAGGCGCGCTTGGTCAGTTCGCCCAGGGTATAGAGTTCGGCAAATTGCGCCTCGTCATTGGCATCGGCGATGCTGCCGGGGCGCAGGCCATCGCCCAGCGAATAGGCGATGTCATAGGCCTTCATGATCTCGGTAATCTCGTCGAAGCGCTCGTAGAGGAAGCTCTCCTTGTGGTGCGCCAGGCACCACTTGGCCATGATCGAGCCGCCGCGGCTGACGATGCCAGTGACGCGCTTGGCGGTCATCGGGATATAGGGCAGGCGCACCCCGGCGTGGATCGTGAAATAGTCCACGCCCTGTTCGGCCTGTTCGATCAGGGTATCGCGGAAGATCTCCCAGGTCAGTTCCTCGGCAATGCCGCCGACCTTTTCCAGCGCCTGGTAGATCGGCACGGTGCCGATCGGCACGGGGCTGTTGCGCAGGATCCATTCGCGGGTGTCATGGATGTTGCGACCGGTGCTGAGGTCCATCACGGTGTCAGCGCCCCAGCGGATCGACCAGACCATCTTGTCGACCTCGCTGGCGACGTCACTGGCGACGGCCGAGTTGCCGATATTGGCGTTGATCTTGACCAGGAAGTTGCGGCCGATCGCCATCGGCTCGCTCTCGGGGTGGTTGATGTTATTGGGGATGATCGCCCGGCCGCGCGCCACCTCGTCGCGGACGAATTCGGGCGTCACGAAATCGGGGATGGCGGCGCCGAAATCCTGCCCGTCGCGGAGATATTCGCGCAGCATCTCGCGGCCCAGGTTCTCGCGGGTGGCGACATATTCCATTTCCGGCGTGATGATGCCCTTGCGGGCATAGTGCATCTGGCTGACGTTCATGCCGGGCTTCGCGCGCAGCACCTTCTGCCGCACGCGCGGGAACGGCGGGACGCCGCCGGAGCGATCCGGGCCGAGCTGGCCGTTGTCCTCGGGCCGCACTTCGCGCTGGGTCACTTCCTCGACATCGCCGCGGCCGCGGATCCATTCCGCGCGCAGTTCGGGCAGGCCGGCGGCGATATCGATGGTCGCGTTGGGATCGGTGTAGGGGCCGGAGGTATCGTAGACCCGAACCGGCGGCTCGCCGCTGGAGGGCTCCAGCTGAATCTCGCGCATGGCAACGCCCAGGGGGCCGACGTGGATCTTCTTGCTGCCGCGAATGGGCCCGGTGGTTACGCCGATTTCGAGCTTCGAATTGATGTCGGCCATGTGCGCTCCTTGAAGGCGGAACGGGAGCGATGGCGCGAAGTCCAACCACTCCCTCCGCCCGTGCTAACGGGTTCAGGTTCAACGGGTCGGGCGATGCTAACCGCCCCTCTCAGCCAAGCGGCTCCCCGGGGATGGCTGACAGATAGGGCCTGGTGCGGCGGCTGGCAATGGTGACTAATGGGCCGCTTTCCGGTTCATTACCCGCCAGGCCAGCAGCAGCGCGGCGCTGACCCCGATCCCGGTATAGATCGCGGGCCAGGGATCGCTCGCCGTGCTGGCCGATCCGCCCCAGGCGACGATAAAGGCGAAGGGCACCACCCCCACGCCATAGCCCAGCAGGAAGCGGGCAAAGCGCATCCGGGCCACGCCGGCCAGGGTGCAGCTCAATTCCGGCAGGATCGGCAGGGCCTGGCAGACGAACAGGACGAGCAGGTCATTGCGGGCAAAGGCGGCCTCGATCCCCGCCAGCCGCGCCTCGTCCTTGAACAGCCGGCCCAGGATCGGGCGGCCGAACCGGAAGCCCAGGCCATAGCCCAGCGTACCCAGCAGCATCAGCCCCGTGGCCGCCGCCGCCCCGCCCAGCACGGGGCCCAGGAAATAGCCCGCCAGCAGGATCGTCGCCATGGTCGGCACGGCGATCAGCAGGTCAACCACCAGCAGCAGGATCACCAGCAGCACGAACCAGCCGGGGTGAATGGTGTGCGCCTCGGCCAGGAAGGCGCGCACGCCCTCTTCGGTGACGAGGCCAGTGCCCTGGATCAGCAGGAAAGTGGAAGCAAAGGCCAGCGCGAGGACCAGCGCGATCTTGAGCAGGTCCTTCATGACCGCTTCAACTTGGCCCGGGGGATGGCGGGGGCAATGCGGTCCAGCCAGGGCAGCAGGCGCGCCTTGCCGATATAGACTTCGTCCTGGCTGCGGCGGATCCCGGTAATGATCGCCGCGGCACAATCTTCCGCGCTCATCTTGCCGCTGCCGCGCCCCACGGTCATCGGGGTATCGACCAGCGGCAGGATCGCCTCGATCACTTGCACACGGGTTCCTTCGGCCTGGTAGCGCAGCGATTGGGTCAGGCTGCGCAGCGCCGCCTTGCTGGCGCAGTACAGCGCCGTTGTGGTCTTGGGATAGATCGCCAGGCCCGACGTCACGTTGACGATCGCGGTCGGCCGGTCCTGCGCGCGCAGCACCGGCAGCATGGCCCGGGCGATGATCGCCGGGGCCAGCAGGTTGACCGCGATCTCACCTTCCAGCGCGGCAGCATTCAGCGCCGGATCGTCGAGCCGGGCGGCGATCTGGACTCCGGCATTGTTGATCACCACCGAGATGTCCGGATGGTTGGCAGCGATCTGCGCGAACAGGGCCTCGGTGGCCTGCGGATCGGCCAGATCGCAGGGATAGGGCACAGTATTGGGCGGCACGTCGCCCTCGCCAACCCGGCGCGCCACGGCGATCACGCGGTGTCCGGCAGCGCGCAATTGCGCCGCCAGCGCGGAGCCCACGCCCGAAGTGGTGCCCGTGATCAGGACAGTGCCCGGTTGCGACAACAGCTGCGACATTCTACCTCCGGTCTGCATGGCGTGGACTGCCCTTTTGGCACAAGGCAAAGGATCGGGAATTAACTTGGGTTTATCGCCGCCCGCTTTTGATCCGGCCCCGGTGATCGACCGGCTGGCGACACTGGCCCGCGCCGATGGCCTGTGGCACCCGCGCGAATGCCCCGCCGGAACCGAGCTGTTTGCCCTGGGTGAGCCAGCCAACCAGTTCTGGGTGCTGGAGCGCGGCCTGGTCAAGCTGGGCTATCTGACCGCCAGCGGCGAGGACTGGATCAAGAGCTTTATCGTCGACCAGGGCCTGTTCACCGGCAGCGGCGATCTCTCGCCGGATGGCACGAACCGCTATGGCGCGACCTGTCTGGAGCCATGCCGGGTTGCCGCCCTGCCGCTGGCCTGGCTGGGCGAGCGGATCGCCGGGAGTCCCGAACTGCAGGGCGATTTCGCCCGCTTCGCCGCCTGGCTCCAGGCCCGCAAGCAGCGGCGCGAGGAGGCGCTGCTCTGTGCCAGCGCCGAACAGCGTTATCGCGACCTGCTGGCGCATGACGGCGCCCTGGCGGCACGGCTGCGCCAGGCCGATATCGCCCGCTACATCGGCATTACCCCGATCGCGCTCAGCCGCATTCGCAAGCGGCTGGGGCTGACCGGGGCTGGCTGAGTCGAGGTCAGGCCGGCGCGGTGGTCCCAGCCTCGCGCAGCGCGCGGAAGCCTGCGGCAACATAGCGCGCCGCGATCGGAGCATAGTCTTCCAGCGCGCCCGGCATCCCGCGCCGCAGCCAGACCTGGGTCAACTGTTCGGCGGGGCCCAACATGTAGGACTGGAACAGCCCGGGCGGCAGCATTGGCAGCGCGCCCGACTGGAAGTGCGGCAGAGCCCAGTGCATCACCGGTGCCTCTACCTCGCGGATCAGGCCAGCCCAGATCGCCTCGTTGCGGAACAGCCATTCGGAGTTTGAAAAGGCTGCGATCAGCCGCATGTATCGTTGCGGATCGCGGGCATGGAACAGTACCGCCGCCGCCGCGCCAGCACCAAAGGCATCGCAGGGATCGCCTTCGTGGGCGATAATCGCCGCTCCGACGCTGCCCAGGTATGCCCGCCGTTCGGCCGCGAACAGGGCTGCAAGGATACCGTCCTTCGAACCGAAGTGATGAAAGATCGAGCCATTGGAAACGCCGGAACGTTCCTGCACGTCCTTCATCGTCAATTCCGAAATCCCCTGCTCCATCAGCAGGTCACGGGCGGCATCAAGCACCCGGTTCTTCGTCGCTTCGCTGCGAGTTTGCGCCATGTCGGCTCCTTGGCAGGCTTGATGCCCAAAGTCACTCTAGACTTTATATCTAGATTATCACTCTAGCCTAATGATCTATTTTGGGTTAGTGGCGATTCGTCGTCGGAGCGGATTCACGTCCGGCGGGGAGAGCAATGCAGAAATTTGAAAGGAGTAGATCATGACCAAGACCGCCAAGAGCCGGCCGGAACTGAAGATCGCTTCAATCACCGTACTCGCCGCACTGGCCCTGACGGCCAGCGTTGTGCAGGCCAATTCCCGCAAGGACACGGCTCACCAGTCCGCTAGCGGAGTGTGGGTGGCGAGTGGAGATGTGACCGGAGACGGACGCAGCGACACCGCCGCTGGCCGCAAGCTGAAGCAGAACGGCACCACTGTGGGCACGGCCGCCGAAGTCCAGGCCCCCAACACCACCGAACGGCCGCACCTGCTGCTGCCCGCCGTCCAGAAGGCCCACGAGCCCAGCAAGTCCCAGCGCGCCAAGTTCAAGCAGAACGGCACGACCGTCGCCACTGCTGGCGAGGTGCAGGCCCCGCAGGGTGAAGGACAGGCGGCATTGCTGCTCCCTGCCGTGCAAAAGGTTCACGAGCCGGCCAAGTCCCAGCGTACCAAGCTCAAGCAAAACGGCACGACCGTCGCCACCGCCGGCGAGGTACAGGCGCCCGGCGCCAAGCCGCGCGCGGCGCTGCTGCTGCCCGCGGTTCAGAAGGCCCGGGTCCAGCCCCAGCCCCAAACCCAGCGCGGTCGGCTCCAGCAGAATGGCACGACCGTCGCCACCGCGAGCCGGGTAAACGCGCGTCAGCGCAACTGACTCGGTTTCACCTCGCACTATCTAGGGGAGGCGGCGCCAGCGGCGGCGCCTCCCTTTTGCTTGGCGGCGGCTGTTTAACACGGCAGGGTTGCCTGGTGACGAGCCTGTACCGCCTCGATGCTACGGCACCAGCAATCGCGCTGCAGTTCGGTGCGCGAGCCGATCCCGGGGATCCCTGGGCTGGCGGGACGATCGCCGCGGGACGTTTTGCTCCGGTCATAACCGCCGGGCGCGAGTTCGTGGCCGGACCGCGTCCGCCGGGTGAGCCGGAGCGGCGGCTGGTGCCGCGGCTGTGGGGCGTGCCGCCGCCGCCCTCCGCCGGTGACACGGGACGCGCGGTGCTGACGGTGCGCAATCCGGATTCGCCGTTCTGGATCGGCAACCTGCGCAACAGCGAGTTTCGCTGCCTGGTTCCGGCCAGTGCCGTCATGCTGTGGGGCGGGACCGACCCAACGGCGGGCAGGCGGCGACAGGTCTGGCTATCCTGTTCGGACCAGCCGCTGTTCGCCATGGCCGGGGTGTGGAAGGACAGCGAGGTGGCGAGCTTCGCGCTGCTCACCTGCCCGGCCAATGCCGCGCTGCGCGAGCTTGGCGTGGAGCGGATGCCGGTGATCCTGCCAGCTGACCCGGCCCTACAGCGACTGTGGCTGATTGGCAGCTGGGACCGGGCGAGCGCGCTGGTCGCGCCCTATGCCTCGGGCCTGACCCGGCTCGACTGAGCGCCGACCAGCGCGCGGAAGCAGTCCACCGCCCAGTCGGCTACCCGGCGCACCGCGCGGTCGCGCTGGAGATCGCGGTGCATGGCGAGCCATGGCTGGCGCGGGGGCAGGCGCGGCCCGCCGTCCAGCCGGACCAGGTCCGGATAGCGCGCCGCCACCGCATCGGGCAGCAGGGCGATCCCCACCCCGGCGAGCGCGGCGTTGAGCAGCGCCCGGGTGCTGCCGCTGCGCAGCGCTACCGCCGCGCCCAGCCCCTGCCGGTCGATCCAGGCGATCTCGGGCAAGGGGCCATAGCTGTCATCATAGGCGATCAGCCGCTCGGCGGAGAGGTCGGCCACGGCCTGCCGCTCGCCCAGATAGGACCGCGCGGCGTAGAGCGAAAGCGGCAGCGGCGGCAGCTTGCGGATCACCAGGCTGGCCCTTTCGGGCCGAACCATCCGGATCGCGATGTCGGCCTGCCGCGCGGCAAGGCTGACCACCTCGGCCTCGCTCTGCAGGACCACGCCGGGATGGCCGCGGTCCGCCAGCAGCGCGCCAAGCCGGGGCGAAAGGACTTCGGCAATCACGAATTCGGTGGCCGAAAGCCGGACCGCGCGTTGCGCCACTCCGCCGCGCAGGGCGGCCACTTCCGCCTCGACCTGATCAAGCTGGCGGGCGAGCGGCTGGGCGGCCTCGGCCAGTCGCCGCCCGGCCTCGGTCAACACGGCGCCGCGACTGCGCCGGTCGACCAGCGCCAGCCCGGTGGCCGTTTCCAGTGCGGCGATCCGGCGCGACATGGTGGAAACGGCCACCCCGCCACGCCGCGCCGCCGCGCTCAGCGTGCCATGGCGGGCCAGCGCCACCAGCGCGGCTAGATCGAGCGGATCGGGCACTTGCGACATCCTGGCAGGGCTAGCCCGTTCTTGCCCATTTGCAAGAGTGATTTGCGAAAGCGCAAGTTCTGCATGGCCCCGCGCGCTGATACCCCGGAGCCCGGAATACCCGGAGCAGCACCATGACCACCATGCAGCAGATGACCTTTGTGCAGCCCGGCCAGTTCGAATGGCGCGAGGTGCCCGCCCCCACCCTGCTGGCGGCCACCGATGCGCTGGTCCGCCCGCTGGTGGTGGCGCGCTGCGATCTGGACCTTCACATCGCCACCGGCTTCGTGCCCTTCAAGGGCCCCTTCGCCTTCGGTCACGAGATGGTCGGCGAAGTCATTGCTGCGGGTGACCAGGTGCCCTTTGCCCCCGGTACCCGCGTGATCGTGCCCTTCCAGCTTTCGTGCGGGCGCTGCGCCAATTGCCGGCGCGGCTGGACCAATAGCTGCACCGCATTTCCACCCGGCGCCGCCTATGGCCTGGCGGCGGGCGGCAAGACCGATTTCGGCGGCGGCTTCGCCGATCTGGTCCACGTGCCCTTTGCCGATCACATGCTGGTGCCGGTGCCGGACAATGTCGCCAGCGAGGTGGCCTGCAACCTCTCCGACAACGTGGCCGATGGCTGGCGCGGCGTGGCCGGGCCGCTGGCCGAACGCCCCGGTGCGACCGTACTGGTGGTAGGCGGCAAGGCCCAGAGCGTCGGGCTTTATGCCGCCGCTGCCGCCGTTGCGCTGGGGGCGGGGGCTGTCACTTACCTCGACGATGATGCCAATCGCCGCGCCGCCGCCGAAGCCCTTGGCGCGAAGGCCGAGCCGCTCGCGCTGGGCGAAGGCCGCCGCCCCTCCAGCCAATACGAGATCGTGGTGGAAGCCGCGGGCGACCCACGCGCGCTGGCCTTCGCAATCCAGTCCACCGCGCCCAATGGCGTGCTGACGGTGGTCTCGATGTACTTCGATCCGGCCACCCCGGTGCCGCTGACCAATGCCTATTACAAGGGCATCACCGTCCACACCGGACGGGTGCAGTCGAGCGCGCTGCTGCATGATGTGCTGGGCTGCGTATCCTGCGGCAAGCTGCACCCGCAGCCGGTCACGCACCGGGTGACGAGCTTCAGCGAAGCCGCCGAGGCGATGACCGAGGCCGGGCCGAAGCTGATCTTCGTGCGCTAGATAAAGCGGGTGGCGGAAATGGTGGCCAGCACCAGCCCGAACAGGCTGGTCGTCAGCGCCCAGCCGCGATGCATGTAGGTCAGCGTGCGTAGCCAGAACTGGCTGTAGATATCGACGAAGCCCAGGATCATCAGCGCCTCCAGCATCATCGCCCCGCCCATCGCCTTGAGCACGCAGGACAAGAGGTCCGCCGGCACCCACGGATTGGCAAGGTAGACCACCGTCCCGATCACCAGTTCCAGCATCCCGCACAGGAATTGCAGCGCGGGGGACTTTTCGACCTCTTCCAGCATCGTGCGCCAGGCCCCCGGTCTGCGCAGCGCGCCGATCCCGGCGAACAGCGCCGTGGTCCCCAGAATGACGCCCGACCAGGCCGTTGGATCGAAGGTGGAATCCATTCCCGTGCTCCCTGTTCGGCCCGCTCCGGCGAACCCCTGCGAGGCTTGGCTAGCCTGCCGGCCGCGCCAAGACTTTGCGCTGCATCAAAAGCGCGGTTCCCGCTGGACTTTAATCGAACGCTTAAACATACTCCGAGTAAGGCCCGCAAGCGGCCACAAGGAGAGATGACGAAGATGGCCGAAACGCGCGCATTGCCACGGGTCTGCATCATCGGGGCGGGCTGTTCGGGCTTCACCACGGCCAAGCGGCTGAAGGACCATGGCATTCCCTTCGATGTCTACGAAGCGTCCGACGATATCGGCGGCACCTGGTACTACAAAAATCCCAACGGGATGAGCGCCTGCTACCAGAGCCTGCACATCGACACGTCGAAATGGCGGCTGGCCTTCGAGGACTTTCCGGTCCCGGCGGACTGGCCGGACTATCCCCACCATTCGCTGCTGCTGCATTACTTCCACGATTACGTCGATCACTTCGGCCTGCACGAGCACATCCGCTTCAACACCCGGGTCGAAAGCGCCGAGCGCCAGGCCGGGGGCGGTTGGCGGATCGCGCTCTCCACTGGCGAGGTGATGCATTACGATGCGCTGTGCGTGGCTAATGGCCACCACTGGGCCGCGCGCATCCCCGAATACCCCGGCAGCTTCGATGGCGCGCAGATCCATTCGCACCAGTACCGCACCCCGTTCGAGCCTGTGAACTGCATCGGCAAGCGGGTGCTGGTGGTCGGCATGGGCAATTCGGCCATGGACGTGGCGAGCGAGCTGTCACAGCGGCCGATGGCGCAGAAGCTGTTCGTTTCCACCCGGCGGGGCGTCTGGATTTTCCCGAAGTACTACAAGGGCCAGCCGCTCGACAAGAACCCGGCCCCGGCCTGGCTGCCCAAGGGGCTGAAGCAGTGGCTGGGCGCGCGGATGGTCAAGAAGCTGGTCGGCCGGATGAGCGACTATGGCCTGCCCGAACCGGAAATCGGCCCCTTCGAAAGCCACGGCACGGTCTCGGGCGAATTCCTGGTCCGCGCCGGTTCGGGCGACATCACGATGAAGGGCGCGATCGAGCGGCTGGACGGCAACGGCGTGGTCTTCACCGATGGCAGCCGGGAAGAGATTGACGTGATCGTCTGGGCCACCGGCTATGACATCTCCTTCCCCTTCTTCAAGGATCCGGCCTTCACCGCCGACAGCGACAACCGCCCGCCCCCGCTGTTCAAGCGGATCATGAAGCCGGGCGTGGCGGACCTGTTCTACATGGGGCTGGCCCAGCCGCTGCCCACGCTGGTCAACTTTGCCGAACAGCAATCGAAGCTGGTCGCGGCTTACCTGGCCGGGCAGTACCTGCCGCCCGATCCGGCCGAGATGGAACGGATCATCGGGGCGGACGAGGAATACTATACCGGCCAATACTATGCAGCGCGGCGGCACACGATCCAGCTGGACTTCGATCACTATGTCTGCGCGCTGAAGAAGGAACTGGACAAGGGCGCGCGTCGCGCCGCTGCCGCGGGCCATGCCCTGCCGGTGAAATCGCACCAGATGGAGGCCGCATGACCCGCCCGCTCACCCCGATCGACCTTAGCGATACCGCGCTTTACACCGAGGATCGCTGGCGCGAGCCCTTTGCCCGGCTGCGGGCCGAAGCACCGCTGAGCTGGCGCGAGGACAGCCCCTATGGCCCCTATTGGTCGGTGGTGACGCACGATCTGGTCCAGGCGGTGGAACTGGACTGGGCCACCTATTCCTCGCAGACCGGCAACATCACCATTGCCGAAGGCGTGGCCGGGGCCGAGTTTCCCAACTTCATCGCCATGGACCCGCCGCGCCATACCGATCAGCGCCGCGTCGTGGCCGCTGCCTTCACCCCCAGCCAGATGGCCCGGCGCGAACGCCAGGTGCGCGAACGGACCAAGGAGCTGTTCGATGCCCTGCCGGTCGGGCAGGAATTCGACTGGGTGGCGGCGGTCTCGATCCCGCTGACCATCGGCATGCTGGCGATCGTGCTGGATTTCCCATGGGAGGAGCGGTTCGACCTGCGCCGGTGGTCGGACATGGCCAGCAACGTCTCGCCCGAGGTGATGACCGAGGAATACAGCCAGAAGTTCTTCGCCGAAATGGGGCTGATGCTGGCCCGCTTCGATGCCCTGCTGGAAGAACGCCGCAACCAGCCCCCGGCCGACGACCTGCTCAGCCGGATGATCCATTCCGAAGCCATGGGCAACCTGACCGCGCTGGAGCGGATCGCCAACCTGGCGCTGATCATCGTCGGCGGCAACGATACCACCCGCAATTCGATGAGCGGGCTGGTCGAGGCGCTGCACCGCTTTCCCGAAGAGCGCGCGCGGCTCGCCGCCGACCGCTCGCTGATCCCCAATGCGGCGCAGGAAATCGTCCGCTGGCAAAGCCCGGTCTCGCACATGCGCCGCACCTTGACCCGCGATGCCGAACTGGCCGGCCAGCAACTGAAGGCGGGCGAGAAGATCGTGTTGTGGTACATTTCCGCCAATCGCGACGAGCGGGTCTTTGCCGATCCCGACCGGTTCGACGCCGGGCGCGAGAATGCCCGCCGCCACCTGGGCTTCGGCCACGGCATTCACCGCTGCGTGGGCGCACGGCTGGCCGAGATCCAGCTCCACACCCTGATCGAGGAAATGATCGACCGTGGCTGGAACGTGGTGCCGCAGGGCACCCCCAGCCGCCTGCCCAGCCCCTTCCTCCACGGCATCACCACCATGCCGGTGAAGATCGAGGCGCTGTGAGCGCCGCCTTCGAAACCCTGCTGGTCGAACAGGACGGCCCGATCCTATGGCTGCGGCTCAACCGGCCGGAGGTGCTCAACGCCTATACCAGCCAGATGGGAGCCGAACTGGCCCGGGGGATCGCACTGGCCGATTCCGATGACAGCGTGAAGGTGGTGGTGATCACCGGCACGGGCCGGGTGTTCTGCGCCGGGGCCGACGTTTCGGCCGGAGCCGGGGCCTTTGACACCGAGAGCGGCGAAGGCGCGAAGAACTTCGGCAGCCGCGATGGCCGCCGAGAGAACAGCGATTTCATCGGCGCGATGATGAACAGCGTGAAGCCATTGCTGGTCGCCTTCAACGGTTCGGCCGCCGGGGTGGGCCTGACGCTGACCCTGCCCTGCGACATCCGCATTGCCGCCGATACGGCCAAGTTCGGCTGCGTCTTCACGCGCCGCGGGCTGGTGCCCGAAGCGGGATCGGCCTGGTTCCTGCCGCGCCTCGTCGGCCTGGCAACGGCGCTCAAGTGGTGCATGACCGGGGCATTGGTACCCGCGCATGAGGCGCTCGCAGCCGGGCTGGTCAGTGAGCTGGTCCCGGCCGACCAGGTGGAAACCCGCGCCCGCGAACTGGCGCTGGAGATTGCTGCGAACTGCTCACCCGTGGCCCTCGCGTTGACCCGGCAGATGCTGTGGCGCTTTTCCGGCGAAGACGGGCCGCAGGGCGCGCTGGCGGTCGATGCCGCGCTCAACATTGCGCTCGGGGCGCGGGCCGATGTCCACGAAGGGGTGGCGGCCTTCCTCGAAAAGCGCCAGCCGCAGTTCCCGCTCAAGGTTTCGACCGACCTCGCCGACCTGCCCTGGTCGCCGACCAAGCCGACAGGATACCGCTGATGTACAAGCTCTATGGCGCTTTGGGTTCACCCTATTCGCAGAAGATCCGCGCCCTGCTGCGCTATCGCCGCCTGCCCCACATCTGGGTGGACGAGGGCACGCGGCGGCAGGCGGCGCTGGGGGCGGTCAAGGCGCCGGTGATCCCGGTGCTGGAATATCCCGATGGCACTTTCGCCAACGATTCCACGCCGCTGGTCTACGATCTTGAGGCACGGCATCACGAACGCGGCGTGGTGCCACCCGATCCGGCGCAGGCCTTCATCGCCCACCTGCTGGAAGACTTCGCCGACGAATGGCTGACCAAGGCGATGTTCGGCTATCGCTGGCTGGCCGAGGTCGACCAGGTGCAGATGAGCCGCTGGCTGGCCTTCGACACCATGCACGGCGGCGGCCTCGAAAAGAGCCAGCACTTTGCCGAGATGTTCCGCGCGCGGCAGGTCGGACGGATGGCGCTGGTCGGCTGCACGGCGGAAAACTTCCCGCTGATCGAGGCGAGCACCCGCGCCGTGCTGGACGCGCTCGAAGCCCATGTGGTGAACCGCTTCTGCCTGTTCGGCACGCGGCCGAGCCTGGCCGAATTCGGGATCTTCGGCCAGCTCTCGCAGCTGGGCACCGATCCCACCCCGCAGGCGATGATGCGCGCTGACTATCCCTATACCTATCGCTGGCTGGCCCACGTGGACGACATGAGCGGGGTGGAGGGCGAATGGGAACCGGGCTTTGCCCCGGTCGTGGCCGAACTGGTGCGGATTTCGGCAGCGGTCTATGCCCCGTTCCTCGCCGCCAATGCTGCCGCGGCCGAGGCTGGCGCCGAGACCTTTCGGATGGAGGCGATGGGCCACCCCTACGAACAGGGCGTGTTCAAGTACCAGCTCAAGTGCCTGGCCGACCTGCGCAGCCGCCACGCCGCGCTGGATGCGAAGGCCTGCGCGGCTGTCGATCCGCTGCTGGGCGATGCGTGGCTGGACCTGCTGCGGGGGTGACCCAACGGCTCGCCCACATTGCCCTGCTCGTCGGCGATTATGACGAAGCGATCGCCTGGTATTGCGGCAAGCTGGGCTTCACCCTGGTGGCTGACGAATACCAGCCCGAGCAGGACAAGCGCTGGGTGCTGATCGCCCCGCCGGGCGCGCCGCCGGGTGGCACCACGATCCTCCTCGCCCGCGCCAGCACGCCAGATCAGGCGCGCTTCGTCGGCGATCAGGCTGGCGGGCGGGTGTTCCTGTTCCTCGAAACCGACGATTTCCGGCGCGACCATGCCGCCTATCTGGCGGCGGGCGTGAACTTCGTACGCGAGCCACAAGTGGCCGATTACGGAACAGTCGCCGTGTTTGAGGACGTTTACGGCAACCGCTGGGACCTGATCGAGTACACCTAACCCGGCTGGCGGCGATAGGCGACGTCGCTGACCAGTTCCCAGCAGTCCTTGGTTGGGTAGAACAGCAGGTAGCCACCCGGCCCGCGCGGCTCGATCAGTTCGCCGATCCCGTCGCCCAGGTCCTCGAGATTGCGGCCCAGGTTCTTCTCGAGCACGCCGGGCAACCATTCGACCCGCTGGCGATTGTCGCTGGCGGTCTCGAAGATCAGCTGGACATAGCGCACCTTCTCAACCGGCGGCGGAACGTCGTCCATCTCATAAAGCATCGAGGATTCGCGGGTCATCCACGAAAAGTCGATGATGCCAAGCGGGTAATGGTGATCATCGATGTAGCGCCGGACCGGCATCTGGTAAGCACTGCCTTCCGTCCCGAACTCGACCGTCTTTGCGGTATAGCGCTCGCGCACCACGTCCGAGCGGGTGAAGGCCTGGAAGAACTGCTTGAAATCGCCCGTGCGGCAGCCGCTGGCGGCCATTTCCAGGATCAACCGGTCACTTTCGCTGAGCGGCTTGGCTGCGCTGGTTGCGGCGGTAGCGGCAGCGGTGGCCGGAGCAGCACTGGTGGCGGTAGCCTGGGTCACGGTCTGCTCCGCCTCGGCCGACGGGCTGCCGCAGGCGGCCAGCAGCAGGGCCAGGACGAGCGCTGAGGCGCGCGCGCGGACAGCCGGAACGGCCGCAAGATGAAAATGGCTCATTACCGGGACCATGGCACAGGCCGGGGACAGGATTGAACCGACGGCAATGTACCGGTGCGCCGCGCCGCGACGACCGGCCCGGTGCGCGCTGCTAGACAGCGCGGCGATGAGCATGTTCCAGCCAACCCTTCGCCCAGCCGCCGCCCTCGCCACCCTGGCGGTGTTCCTGACCAGCCCCGCCGAGGCCCAGGCGCCCGCCGCAAGCGAGGCCCAGGCCCTGCGCGAACTGCGCCCAGCAACACTGCCTGCCACGCTGGCCGAGATCGGCCAGACCGTGACCGTGGCGGAACAGGATGCCATGCGCGCCAAGCTGGTGCCCAAGGACAATACCTATGCCCTGCACCTCGAAGGCTGCGCCAATGGCCTGTGCCGTTTCGTCCAGATCCGCGTCTGCGTGCCAACCAGGCGGGCCACGCCCGAAGCGGCAAACCAGTGGAACACCACCCGCACCTTCATCCGCGCGGCGGCCTATCCCTCCGGTCTCTATTGCCTCGAGAACTCGGTCTACGCCGCCGATGGCCAGATGACCCTGGCTGCCTTGCGCTCGGCCATTGACGGGCTGATGGCCAATGCCCCCGGCCTGTGGGCGGAATACGGCGGGAAGTGACGTGAGCGCGGCCACGCTTCGCAGCCTGGTCGGGGCTGGCCTGCTCCTGTTGGGAGCAATGGGCCTGCCTGCCCCCGTCAGCGCCCAGGTCTATCCCTGCCCCTCCGGCCCGCGACCGGGCGATGTCATGGTGGGGGAAACGCATGACCGCATGCCACTGTGTGACACCCCGGCCCAGCAGATGCCATCGCGCCCCAGGCCGGTCCGCGTGCCCGATGTCCATGCGGGGATCGCGTTCCACCCCGATGTCGACGGGGCCTGGATCGAGGGCAACCGGACCAATGGCAAACAGGCCGAGCGTGCCGCGCTGGAGGCCTGCCGCAAGGCGGCGGGAAGCGCCTGCTACTCGGGCGGATCGTGGCGCAATTCGGCGATGAGCCTGATCAAGAACCGCGAGGGGCAACTGCTGCTCGCCTGGCTGGGCGATGGCGGCAAGACGCGCGACAAGGTCATGGCGGACTGCAAGGCGCAGCAGGTGCTCGATTGCGAATGGGGCGCGACCATCCCATCGTCGCTGCGCAGCCTTGGTTCCGATGCCAGCAAGCGCAAGCGCTATCTCGCGGCGACCTGGGTGGTGGGCCAGGGCTATGATGACCGGCTCTACATCACCACCGGCGCGCCAAGTGCCGATGCCGCGATCAAGGGCGCGCTCGATGCCTGCCGCAACGCCACGGCGCGCGAGTGCAAGATCCAGTCCTTCACCGCCAATGGCGTGCTGCAGACCTTCACCCTGGGCGGCACCGAGCAGAGCGCGACGCCCGAACGCACGCCGGAACGCGCCGCCGAAGCGGCTCAGGTCCTGTGCCAACGGCAGCGCAAGGCCTGTGCCCTGCAGGCCGTCTATAACGCCCGCAACCCCGGCCAGTTCGTGCACGACTTCACCGCCGCCCGCCGCTGACCGTGCTGCCCGCCGTCCACGATCACGTGGGCGGCGGGCGCAGTGCGGCGCGGTCGTAGCCGGTCAGCCCTGCTTTACCGCCTTGATCCAGGCGCGGATCTTGGCTTCCAGCACCGGCAGCGGCAGGGCGCCGGTGTTCAGCACCTGATCGTGGAAGGCGCGGATGTCGAACTTCTTGCCCAGGGCCTTTTCCGCCTCGACGCGCAGGGCCTGGATCTTCAGCGCGCCCACCTTGTAGGCCAGCGCCTGGCTGGGGATGGCGATATAGCGTTCGACTTCGGCCGTGGCGTCGGTGCGGCCCATCGCCGAATTGGCCAGCATGAACTCGATCGCCTGGTCGCGGGTCCAGCCCTTGGCGTGGATCCCGGTATCGACCACCAGCCGCATCGCCCGCAGCATCTCGTCATCCAGCGTGCCCTGGCGCGAATAGGGGTCCTTGTAGAAGCCCATGTCATAGCCCAGCGTTTCGGCATAGAGCGCCCAGCCCTCGACATAGGCGGTATTGCCGCCAAACCGCATGAAGGCGGGCAGCTTGTCGTTCTCCTGCGCCAGGCTGATCTGGAAATGGTGCCCCGGCGCGCCTTCGTGGAGGTACAGCGTCACTTCGCCGGGCGTGGTCCGGCTGGGCAGGTCATAGGCGTTGAAATAGAAGGTGCCAGGGCGCGAGCCATCGGGCGTCCCCTGCTGATAGGAACCGCCTGCCTCGAACTTTTCGCGGAACTCCTCATAGGGGCGGATCTGCAGCGGGGTCTTGGGCAGGACCGAGAAATAGGCGCCGATCTTTTCATCGACCATCTTGCCGATGGCGTAATAGCGCTGGGTGATCTCCTCGCGGCTCTTGCGCTTGAACTGGGGATCGGTGCGGATGAAGGTGAAGAATTCGCTGAGGCTACCCTTGAAGCCGACCTCGGTCTTGACCTGCTCCATCCCCTCGCGGATGCGCTTCACCTCGCTGAGGCCCAGCTGGTGCAGTTCCTCGGCGCTGTATAGCAGCGTGGTCGAATTCTCGATCAGCTGGGCGTAAAGCTTCGCCCCGTCCTTCATCTGCGACAGACCCACGCTGTCGCGCGCGGCGGGCAGGTATTCATCGCGCAGGAAATCGCGCAGGCGGGCATTGGCGGGATAAATCTCCTCAACAATGGCCTTGCGATATGCGGCCACCAGCCGGATCCGGGCCTCTTCCTCACCCTCGACGCCGATCTCGGGCTTCAGCGTCTTGACTGGCTCCCAATAGGGGGATTCCTCGGGTGCCAGCTTCAGCTGGGCATCAAGCTGTTCGATCATGTTGCGGATCGTCAGACTGGTTTCGAGCACGCCGCTGGCCTTGCCTTCGCGGAATCGGGCAATCGAACGGTCGATCAGCCGGACATAGTCGGCATGGCGCTTCAGGTTGTTTTCGTGATCGGTCACGGTCTTCAGCGGGATGCCGGTCTTGCCGCTGGCCAGCGTCGGATAGAAGGTATGGAAGCCGAAGAAGTGGTTCATCGGCCGGGTCTGGGTCAGCGCCAGGATTTCGGGGGTCAGGCCCTTGAGCGTGCTCTCCCGATCGTACTTGAACACGTCAGAGGCGATTCTGTGCGTGGCGGAGAGCTTCGCGCGGTCGATCTTTGCGAGGTCGGCCAGTTCGTTTTGCGCTGCCTGGCGCTCGGCATTGTTGTAGGCATCGGTCAGGAAATCGCCCAGCCGATCAGCATAGCGCATGTCGCCGCGGAACAGGGCATTCAGCGGATTGCGCTTCAGGCTTTCCTCGTCCGAGCGGGCGAACAGGGCAAACAGCTTGTCGTGTTCGGACTGGGCGACAGAAGCGGGCGCGGCCCCCTGCGCCAGGGCCGGGGTGGCGGCCAGCGGCGCGGCCAGCAGAGCGGTGGCCAGCAGGACGGAACGAAGCTTTGGCATCATGGATTTCCCTTGATCGACGGATACAGGCCGCAGCCCGCAGAATGCCCGATCCCTTGGCCCACCCGGCGCGGCGGCGGGCGCGGCCTTCGATCAACGGCTGCCGCCGGTCGACGGATGCGCCGCGCTGCGGCCGTTCATCGCGCCTGCAGCAACCCGCCGCTAGAACGGGGATGAACGCCGCGTCCGGCTTGAAGCGTGCGTCGGAAACGGGCAAATATTATTGCGCAACAAGGGAACACCGCTGCGGGATGGGGCAGCGCCTGCATCGGAGCGAGAATGATGATTCGCCATTTGGGGACTGTCCGCCGCGCGGTGCGCGGTGGTGCCGCGCTGGGGCTGGCGCTGTTGGCTGGTGCCGCCCTGGCCCAGGTCAACCGGGGCCCTGAGAACATCCTGCCGACCCCTGCCCCCAGCCCCACCTCGACACCGCTGCCAGCTCCGGCTCAGGCGCCGGCTCCCACCCCCACCGCCACCCCGGTGATCCAGGCCGTGCCGGTCGTGCAGCCCACCCTGGCGGACCTCGAACCGGTGATGACCTGGTCACTGGCCAATGCCCAGGCGCTGCTGGCGGTGATCGAGAAGATCGACGCCGACGGGCTGATCCCGGCGGATTACCAGCCCGAGGCTCTGCGCGCGGCGATCGCGGCCGGTCCTGGCGCGACGCTCGATGCCCAGGCCAGCCGTTCGTTCGCCTGGCTGATCGAGGACGTGCGCGATGGCCGCACCCGCATGTCGTCGCGGGTGCAGTGGTTCGTGGTCGATCCCGATGTCGATGTGAACCCGACGCCCGACGTGATGGCCCGTGCGCTGGCCAGCGGCGATATCGCGGGCGAGATTGCCGCCCTGCTGCCGACTCACCCGGACTATGCCCGGCTGAAGGCCGAACTGGCCCGGACCCCGGCCAGCGATCGCGTCACCCGGCGGCTGATCCAGGTCAACCTTGATCGCTGGCGCTGGATGCAGCGCGATCTCGGCAAGTTCTACCTCTTGACCAATGTGCCCGAATTCCAGCTGCGGCTGACGGTCGATAACGAGATCATCCGGTCCTACCGCACGATCGTGGGCAAGCCGGGCCGCACCGCCACGCCGCAACTGGCCGAAGTGGTCGAAGGGGTGATCTTCAACCCCACCTGGACCGTGCCGCAATCGATCGTGAAGGGCGAAGGCCTGGGCGCGCAGCTGCTGGCCAACCCAGCCCGCGCCAAGCGCGAGAATTACAAGGTGACCAAGGCCAAGGACGGCATGGTCTATGTCGTCCAGCAGCCCGGCCCCAACAATGCCCTGGGGCTGATGAAGCTCGACATGCCCAACGAACATGCGATCTTCCTGCACGACACGCCGGGCCGCCACCTGTTCAACCTGGAAAAGCGCGCGCTGAGCCATGGCTGCATCCGCACCGAACGGGCGATGGAACTGGCGATCACGATGGCAATTCTCGGTGCCGGGATGAAGCCTGAAGATGCCGTGGCGATCGTCAATTCGGGCAAGTACACCCGGGTCGGCATGAACCGGACCTTCCCGGTCTACCTGACCTATTTCACCATGGCATCGGACATCACCGGCAAGCTGGGCCGGTTCAACGACCTCTATGGTCGCGATGCCCCGGTGCTGGCCAGCCTCGCCGCCCCGCGCCAGGCCTGGGACGGCCAGCGCAAGAGCACCGAAAAGATCATCAAGCTGGATAATCCGCTATAGAATGGCGTCGTCCCGGACCTGATCCGGGACCGCTGGCTGCTGTTCTTCGCCCCGGCCGGGGCGGGCAACCGGCGGCAGATCAGGCCACGTCGATCCGGTCGGCGTAAAGCAGGCGCCCGCCCGAAAGGTTCCACAAGGCTTCGTTGAACTGATCGGGCGACATGGCAAAGCAGCCTTCGCTGCGGCCCAGGCGGCCCCACTGGGCGATCCGTTCGGGCCGGGCATATTCGGCCGGGTGCATCACGATCGCGCGCGACAAGGCGTTCGAATTGTCCGGATCCAGCCCTTCGAGCCGGATCGAGGTGCCATAGCGGCCCTTGTACCATTCGCAGGTCAGGTAGGCCCCGCGCGACGTCGCCAGCGAGCCCGGCTCGTTCGAGAAGGCCTGGAGGAACCCGCTGTGCGCCGGATCGGAGCCGCGCCCGTGGCTGACGTGGAACGAGCGAATCTCGCCCCGCTCCAGATAGACGAAGTGGAAGCGCGGCAGGGTGCTGGGCCGCGCGAAATCGGCGATGCCGACGATATCGTGGCGCCAGACGGTTGACCCGGCCCGCTGCAGTTCCCGCTTGGCGATTTCCAGCAGCCGCGCGTCATAGGCCGGGTTGGGTTCAACCGCAGTCGGCAGCTGTGGCGGAGCGGGCGGAACCATGGCCTGCGGCGGCAGGCCGAACGATTCTTCGAAAGCGCGCATCGCGTTCTGCGCCATGGCGCGGCCGGGCAGCGCTAGCAGCGCACCGGCAACCACACCGCCCTTCAGCAGATCGCGTCGATTGATGAACCCTGACATCGCCGCCAGCTTAATCGCGCGATTGACGAATCGCCAAGCCCTATTCGGCGGAAAAGCGCGCCTCTGCGCCGAGCCGTTGCAACGCCGGGCCATCGACCCGCATCACCGTCCACTCATCCATCAGCCGCGCGCCCAGCGCCTTGTAGAAGCCGATCGTCGGTTCGTTCCAGTCCAACACCGACCATTCAAGCCGCGCGCAGCCCCGCTCCACCGCCAGCGCAGCGAGGTGCGCCAGCAGCGCCTTGCCCAGCCCGGCGCCGCGCGCCGCGGGCTGCACGAACAGGTCTTCAAGGTAGATCCCCGGCCGACCTTCGAAGGTCGAAAAGTTATGGAAGAACAGCGCGAAACCCTGGGCCACGCCGTCCACTTCGCCGATCACCACCTCGGCATAGGGGCCGTGGCCACCGTTGTGGCCGAACAGCTTTTCGCCCAGCACGGCCTCGTCGAAGCGGACCTCGTGCAGCAGCTTTTCGTAGTCGGCGAGGGCGCGGATCAGATCGGCGATCAGCGGCAGGTCAGCCGCGACGGCGGGGCGGATGGCAATTGTCATCGCGGAAACCGTCAGTCCGGCAGGCGGTACTGGCCCTGGCCGCCGGGGACGCCATCCTTGCCGCTGCCATCGAGCGGCAGGGCATCGACCCGGCGCGTGGCGGCGGCGGCGGCGATCAGCGCGTCCTGCTCGGCATCGCTGAAGCGGGTCCAGCCGGCGCGGGTCAACCGTTCGAGCGGGCGATAGCGCACCTTGTACTGCATCCGCGCCGCGCCCTCGACCCAGTAGCCCAGGTAGACATAGGGCAGCCCTTCCTCGGCCACGCGGCGGATGTGATCGAGGATGATGTAATTGCCCAGCCCCGAACGCTGCGTGTGATCGGGCTCATAGAAGCTGTAGATCATCGACAGACCATCGCCCTGCCGGTCGGTCAGGCAGACGCCGACCAGGCGCCCCGGACGGCCATCGAAGGTCGGTTCGCGGTATTCGACCATCCAGGTCTCGACCGGGGTGTGCTCCACCATGTCGGCGAAATCGACCTCGTCCATGCTGGCCATGCCGCCACCCGGGTGCCGGTGACCAAGGTAACGCTGGAGCAGCTCGAACTGCTCGGCGGTCGACCAGGGGCGGCAGAAGGTGGTGACCAGGTCCGAATTGCGCTTGAGGTTGCGGCGCTGGGTGGCCGAACCGCGGAATTCCTTTGCCACTACCCGCACCGAGATGCAGGCCGCGCAATCAACGCAGGAGGGGCGATAGGCCACCGTCTGGCTGCGGCGGAAGCCGATCCGGCCCAGCGCATCGTTCAGCGCATCGGAGTGCGGACCCTTCAGCTCGGTGAACACCTTGCGCTCGCTGCGCCCCGGCAGATAGGGGCACGGCGCCGGGCTGGTCACAAAGAACCGGGGAAAGCGCACGGGAGCGGTCACGGTCCGCAGGAATCCTTTGCCGGGTGGTAAGTGCAACACTCTATGCCCGCGCGCCCCGCGCGTTGAAAGAGTTTTAACCACAAATCGCAGTTAACGATTCAATATTATGCACAGGCCGGTGGAAAGCAGCCCGGTTGCGGGTGGCCAGGCCGTCCGCCGGCGCGAGCCGCTCGGGTCAGTTCAGTTCGACCTGGGTGACCGAATAGCCCGCCTCGCGCAGGCTGACGATCAGCGCATCCAGCTGGTCGGCATCGCGCGCCTCGCACTCGATGTCGGTGATCAGGCCCTTGGCCGGCAGCGTGGTAAAGATCCGCTGGTGATAGATCTCGATGATGTTGACCGAGTGCTTGTCGAACTCGCGCATCACCTTGAACAGCGCGCCGGGCCGGTCCTGCAGCGTCAGCCGCAACCGCGCGAGGCGGCCCGAACGGGCGAGATCGCGCAGCAGCACGTTGGCCAGCAGGCGCGTGTCGATGTTCCCGCCGGTCAGCACGATGCCTACCTTGCGGCCCTTGAACAGTTCCGGATAGGCCATCACCGCGGCCAGGCCCGCCGCGCCGGCCCCTTCGACCACGGTCTTTTCGATCTGCACCAGCAGCGCCAGCGCGCTTTCCATCTGCGGTTCGCTGACCAGCACCAGATCGTCGAGCAGGCCGGCCAGCACCTTGCTGGTAAAGGTTCCCGGCTCCTTGACCGCGATCCCTTCGGCCAGGGTATCGCCGCCCGAGGGCAGATCGGTGCCCTTGAGCCGGTTGTACATCGAGGGGAACAGTTCGGCTTCTACCCCGATCAGGCCAATGCCCGGCTTCAGCGCGCGCGCCGCCGTGCCCATGCCCGAGGCGAGGCCACCCCCGCCAACCGGGATCACCAGCATGTCGAGGTCGGGCACGTCTTCCAGCATTTCGAGCGCCACCGTGCCCTGTCCGGCGGCGACATGCGGATCGTCGAAGGGGTGAACGAAGGTCAGCCCCAGGCTTTCTTCCAGCTCGCGGGCATGGGCATAGGCATCGTCAAAGGTCTCGCCGTGCAGCACCACCTTGCCGCCCACTGCCTCGGTCTGCATCACCTTCACCGACGGCGTGGTGCGCGGCATGACGATGGTGACCGGCACGCCAAGGCGCGTGCCGTGATAGGACAGGCCCTGGGCATGGTTGCCGGCCGAGGCGGCGATCACCCCACGCGCCAGCCGTTCCGGCGCCATCTGCAGCATGGCGTTCAATGCGCCGCGCTCCTTGTAAGCGGCGGTGAACTGGAGGTTTTCGAACTTCAGCCAGACTTCGGCGCCAGTAATCTCGCTCAGCGTCTTGGAATGATCGATGTCGGTCCGCACCACCGACCCGGCAATCCGGGCGGCGGCGGCGCGCACGTCTTCAAGGGTCAACAGGGCGGGATCCGCAGCGGTCAGGGTCTGGGTAGTCATGACCCCACGGGCCGTAACGGAAAGGGCCGCGCCATGCAAACGGCCCGCGCCCCAAGAAATGCTGCCGGTTGGTCAAGCACGAATTGTTGCCGGGTTAACCATCCCGGTTGTGGCTTTGGCGACCAGCGGCGCGGTAACCTCGTCTCCGGCTCGCAGTGCGGCCACCGGGAGGGATGACGATGCGCGCAAGGATGACCGCAGCCGGACTGGCCAGTGTGGCCGCCGCCCTGCTGGCCCTGCCCGCCCCGGCCCTGGCCGCCACGGCCCAGACCGCCACGGCCCAGGCCCAGGTGCTGGAAAACATCCAGTATGCCGTCCTGCTCGACATGGATTTCGGCCGCGTGGCCACCACCGGCACGGCCGGGGTGATCGAACTCAACCCCGGCAGCGGCACCCGCAGCTGCGATCCCACGCTGGTCTGCGTCAGCGGCTTTGCCATGTCGGAACTGCGCCTGACCGGCTCGGACGCCAATGTGCAGGTCAACTTCGATCCAACGTTCCAGCTGACCGGCCCGGGCGATCCGATCATGGCCGAGCCGCTGTTTCCGGGCGGCCCGGGCGCGGTCGTCACGATTTCGGGCGGCGAAACCGTGGTCAATTTCGGGGCGCGGCTGTTCATCAATGCCGGGCAGGCCCCCGGCGTCTATGCCGGCGATTTCACGGTCTACCTCGAATACCACTAAAGCCCGTAGCGCTGGCTGCTGGCAAAGCGCGCAAAGCCCGCTATGACCGGGGCATGAGCGAACCGAAACACGTATCGTTCCTGGGCCTGGGCGTGATGGGCGGCGCGATCGCGCGCCACATCGGCCAGGCCGGGCACAAGCTGACCATCTACAACCGCAGCCCGCAGCGGCTCGAAAAATGGCAGGCCGCCAATCCGGGGCTGGCCGTGCGGGTGGCGCAGACCCCGGCCGAGGCGGCCGAAGGCGCGCAGGTGGTGCTGACCTGTGTTGGCAACGACGATGACCTGGCCGATGTGGTCCTTGGCCCCACCGGGATCTTCGCCGCACTGCGCAAGGGCGCGGTGTTCATCGATCACACCACGGTTTCGGCCAAGATCGCCCGCCAGATCGCGGTCGAAGCGCGCGACCTGCAGGTCCACTGCGTCGATGCTCCCGTTACCGGCGGGCAGGCCGGCGCGGAAAACGGCACGCTGACCGTGATGTGCGGTGGCCGCGCCGAGGCGATCGAGGCGGCCCGCCCGATCATGGAAGCCTATACCAAGCGGATCGTCCATGTCGGCAAGGCCGGCGCGGGGCAGACCACCAAGATGGTCAACCAGATCGCCTTCGCCGGAGTATTGGCCAGCCTGTCCGAAGCCATGCGCTTTGCCCAGGCCGCGCACCTCGATCTCGACAAGGTCTACGAAGCCATCTCCGGCGGGGCATCGCAGAGCTGGCAGATGGACAACCGCTGGCACACCATGGCGAAAGACGAATTCGATTTTGGCTTCGCGGTGGACTGGATGCGCAAGGACCTGGGCCTGACGCTGGATGAAGGGCGCTCGCTGGGCGTATCGCTGGGCGTGACCGCGCTGATCGACCAGTTCTATGCCGAAGTGCAGGCGCTCGGCGGTGGCCGGCAGGATACCTCGGCGCTGGTGCGGCGCCTGCCCAAGCGGGGTGGAGCATGATCCGCGCGCTGCTGGCCGCCACAGCGGCGCTGGCCCTCTCCGCCCCGGCACTGGCCGATACGCTGATCGACAATGTCGATGGCGTGACCATCGACGATACCGGTGGCGTCTCCCGCTTTACCGGGCTGGTGATCGGCACCGATGGCCGCGTGGCGCAGGTGCTGAAGCGTGGCGATGCCCGCCCGGCCCGGATCGATTACAAGCTCGACGGGCAAGGCCAGGTCATGGTGCCCGGCATGATCGACAGCCACGGCCACGTGATGAGCCTGGGCTTCTCGGCGCTGACGCTGGACCTGTCGGAAACGAAATCGCTGACCGAAGCGCTGGCGAAGATCGGTGACTATGCCCGCGCCAACCCCGATCGCCCGTGGATCCTGGGGCGCGGCTGGAACCAGGAACTGTGGCCGGAAAAGCGCTTTCCCACCGCCGCCGAGCTCGATGCCGTGGTCGGCGACCGGCCGGTCTGGCTCGAACGGGTCGATGGCCATGCCGGCTGGGCCAATGGCCGGGCGCTTGAAGCCGCCGGGATCACCGCGCTGACCAAGGCGCCCGCCGGGGGTTCGATCGAGCGCCTGGCCGGGGGCAAGCCCGCCGGGGTGCTGGTCGATAACGCGATGGAACTGGTCAGCAAGGTCGTGCCCGCCCCGCGCCCGGAAGACCGCGACCTGGCGCTGGCCAAGGCGCAGCAGATCCTGCTGGCCCGCGGCGTGACCGCGATTGCCGACATGGGCACCACGATCGAGGACTGGCAGGCGTTCCGCCGCGCGGGCGACAACGGTACGCTCAACGTGCGGATCATGGCCTATGCCATGGGCACCGACAACATGGTGCTGATCGGCGGCCCCGGCCCCTCACCCTGGCTTTATGACGACAAGCTGCGCTTGAACGGGGTGAAGCTCTATTCCGATGGTGCGCTGGGTTCGCGCGGAGCCAGCCTGAAGGCGCCCTATGCCGATGCCGCCACCAAGGGCCTGCGGGTAACGAACGACACCCAGCTCAAGAACATGATCAGCCGGGCCGCACTGGACAAGTTCCAGGTGGCCGTCCACGCCATCGGGGACGAAGCCAATGCCTCGGCGCTGACCGCGATCGAGGACATGACCGCCACCTATACCGGCGACCGGCGCTGGCGGATCGAACACGCCCAGGTGGTCGATCCGGCGGATATCCCTCGCTTTGCCAAGGCCGGGGTGATCGCCTCGATGCAGCCGGTCCACCAGACCTCCGACCGGCTGATGGCCGAAGCGCGGCTGGGCCCGAACCGGCTGAGCGGAGCATATGCCTGGCACAGCCTGGCCGAGAGTGGCGCGAAGCTGGCCTTCGGGTCCGACGTGCCGGTGGAGCTGGCCGATCCCTGGACGGGCCTTGCCGCGGCGATCAGCCGCACTGGCCCCGATGGCGAGCCGGTTGGCGGCTGGCAGCCGCAGGAACGGGTCAGCCGCGAACTGGCCCTCACCGCCTATACCGCCGGCGGGGCCTATGCCGGCTTTGCCGAGGGTCGCTTTGGCCGGCTGGTCAAGGGCGAACGGGCGGACTTCCTGCTGGTTGACCGCGATCCGCTGCTCGCCAGCCCGTCACAGCTGCGCGCCACCCAGGTCTTGCAGGTGTGGGTCGGCGGCAAGCTGGTGCATCAGCAGGGCGGCGGCCGCTAACCCAGGGTTTCGGGCGGAACCGGGGCAATCTCGGTCCCGGTTTCCTTCGCCTCGGTAAAGCGCATCACCAGCAGGGCGCTTTCGTAGAGCAGCCACAGCGGGATCGCGAGCATCAGCTGCGAGATCACGTCCGGCGGCGTGACGATCGCGGCCACCACGGTGATCGCCACGATCACATAGCGCCGCGCGGTAATCAGCTGCTGGCGGCTGACGATCCCGGCGGTGTTGAGCAGCAGCAGCAGGACCGGCAGCAGGAAGCTGATCCCGAAGGCCATGATGAACTGCATCACCAGCGTCAGATAGGCGCCGGTCTCCGGCAAGGCTTCCAGCGACAGCCCGCCGCGCTCACCCTCGAACCCCAGGAAGAAGTGGAACGCCGTGGGCATGACCAGGTAATAGGCCATGGCCGCGCCCAGCGTGAACAGCACCGGCGTTGCCAGCAGGAAGGGCAGGAAGGCCTTCTTCTCTTTGGCATAGAGCCCCGGCGCAACGAAGGCCCACAGCTGGTTGGCGATGATCGGGAAGCAGACCATGAAGGCAGCGAACAGCGCCACCTTGATCTCGACGAAGAAGGCTCCGTAAAGCTGGGTGTAGATCAGCTTGCCCTGCCCCGGCGGAAAGGCCTGGGTCAGCGGACGGACCAGAAAACCGAAAATGTCGTTCGCGAAATAGAAGCAGACGAAGAAGGCCAGGACCAGCGCCAGGATGCAGCGCATCAGCCGGGTGCGCAGTTCGACCAGGTGGTCGAGCAGCGGGGCCTGGGTCTCGTCGATGTCCTTGATCTTCAGCACCATGGCGTCAATCCGCCCCGCTTTGCGTGGTGGTGCGCTTTGGTGCCTTCTTAGTGGCCCTGGTGCGCCGCTTTGGTGCCGGTTCAGTGCCCGCCGGTGCCGCTGGTGGCGCCGCCGTGGGGGCCGCTGATGCGCTGATTTCCGCCGATTTTACTGTGCCGGGATCCTGCCCGACCAGCCCGGCTTCCGCCGTGGCGGATTCGGCCGGAAACTCGCGCATGATCGCCTCGTTCTGCTCGCGCCACTTCTTTTCCATCTCGGCCAGCTCGGCCTCGCGGATCATGGTTTCCACGCCCGCGCGGAAATGGCCGGACACCCGCCGGACCTTGCCGATCCAGCGCCCCGCGGTGCGCAGCGCCAGTGGCAGGTCCTTGGGACCGATCACCACCACCGCCACGATCACGATCAGCAGCAGCTCGGAGGCGCCGATATCGAACAAACGACTGGTCCTGCCGGCTTATTTCTGCTCGGTCTTGCTCGCCTCGGTGGTCGGCGCAGCCTCGGCCGGAGGCGCGGGAATCTGCGCCGGAGGGGCCGCCGGCTTGGTTTCTTCGTCGGTCATGCCCTGCTTGAAGCTTTTGATGCCCTTGCCGAAATCACCCATGATTTCCGAGACCCGGCCGCGCCCGAACAGGATCAGCACGACCAGCAGCACGATCAGCCAGTGCCAGATAGAAAAACCGCCCATGTAACCGACTCCGTTTCGAGGACCCTTGCCCCGCTGGCGCCTATCTAGGCGCTTTCATCCTCGCTTGCCAGCCCGCCCTCACCGCTTTCGTTCGCTTCACCGGCAGTTTCCATCGCTTCGGCCAGGGCATCCTCGACCGGATCGAGCAGGCCGGCGGCCTTGAGCTCGTCCAGCCCCGGCAGATCACGGCGGCTTTCGAGGCCGAAATGGGTCAGGAATTCGGGCGTGGTGGCATAGATCACCGGTCGCCCTGGTACCTCGCGCCGCCCGACGATCCGCACCCAGCCCGCCTCCATCAGCACGTCGAGCGTACCCTTGGCAGTCTGGACCCCGCGGATTGCCTCGATTTCCGCGCGGCTGACGGGCTCGTGATAAGCCACAATCGCCAGCACCTCGGTCGCTGCGCGCGAGAGCCGCCGCACCTCCTCACGCTCGCGCCGCAGCAGGTGCGCGAGATCCGGCGCGGTCTGGAAATGCCAGCGCTTGCCCCGCTCGACCAGATGGATGCCGCGCTGGGCATAGGTCTCCGCCAGTTCGGCCAGTGCCGCCCTGACATCAGCTCCTCCCAGGTGCGCCGAAATCGCCTCGACGCTCATCGGCTCTTCTGCCGCGAACAATGTCGCCTCAACCGCGCGGGCCAGGTCGTCAGGGCGATTCACGCCTTGATCCCCCGCAGCATCAGCGGGCCAAAGACCTGGTCCTGCTGCAATTCGGCCTTGCCCAGCCGTGCCAGCTCCAGCGCCGCGACGAAGCTGGAGGCCATGGCCGAACGACGCAGTTTCGGATCAGCATGGGGGGGCAGGAAATCCCGCAATTCCATCCAGTCGAGGTTGACCCCCAGCATGGCCGAAACCCGCGACAGGGCGCTGTCCAGCGTCATCACCATCCGGTCGCGCACCATGTGCACCACCGGTTGGGTGCGGGCCTTCACCTGGCCATAGGCCTGGACCAACGCGAACCAGTCACACTGCCATTTCGCCTTGCGATCGACCCGCAGGCCTTCGGGCGCGCCGCGCAGGAAGACATCGCGGCCCAGCCGGTCGCGCCCCATCAGCCGCGCCGCGGCATCGCGCATCGCCGCCAGCCGCTGGAGCCGCAATTGCAGGCGAAGCGCCAGTTCCTCAGGGCTGGGATCCGGCTGTTCCTCGCGCGGGAGCAGCAGCGCTGACTTGAGGTAGGCCAGCCAGGCCGCCATCACGAGGTAATCCGCCGCCAGTTCCAGCCGCAGCGCCTCGGCCCGCTCGATGTAATTCAGGTACTGGTCGACCAGCGCCAGGATCGAGATCGTGCGCAGGTCCACCTTCTGCCGCCGAGCAAGGTCGAGCAGGAGGTCGAGCGGACCTTCCCAGCCATCGAGCTCGAGGTAGAGCGCAACGTCCTCGGTCGCGGCGACGGCCGGACCGTCCCACTCGTCGCCAGGCAGGCTGATTGCCGGGCTGTCGGTCAGCTCATCCATGCCTATTGCCCTGAGCCTGTCGCCGGGTCATGCCCGCACCTCCGCCCCGTCGAGCAGGGCGAACAGCGCATCGCGCCTGGCCACCAGTTCGGCCTGGTCGGCGCTGCGCTGCGGCTTGCCGAACGAGGCCAGGGCGCGGGCGTGGCGAGCGGTGGTGGCCGCGCTCATCGCGCCCAGGCGCGCGCAGATCCCGGCCATGTCGTCCAGCTTTGCCCAGCAATTGAGCGCGATATCGCACCCGGCCCGGATCGCCGCTTCGGCGCGTTCCGGCACCGTGCCGGACAGCGCTTCCATGTCGAGATCGTCGGTCATCAGCAGCCCGTCGAAGCCGATGGCGCCGCGGATCACCTGTTCGATCACGATGGGGGACTGGGTGGCGGGACGGCTGGCATCCCAGGCGGTGAAGACGAGGTGCCCGGTCATCCCCATCGGCGCATCGCGGAGCGCACGGAACGGGGCAATGTCCGCTCCCAGTTCCTCGGCCGTGGCGGTGACCGTCGGCAGTTCCTTGTGGGTATCGACCTGCGATCGGCCGTGCCCCGGCATATGCTTGATCGTACCCGCCACCCCGGCGCGGGCCAGGCCATCGAGCACGGCCCGGCCGATCGCGGCCACCCGCAGTGGCTCGAACCCATAGGCACGGTCCCCGATCACGTCATGTGCGCCGTGCTGGCGCACGTCGAGCACGGGGGCGTGGGTGCAGGTAATCCCGACCTCGAACAGGTCATGCCCCAGTGCCTCGGCATTGGCACGAGCAGCCTCGATCGCCGAGGCCGGGGCCAGATCGAACAGCCGGTCGAACATGGCGCCTGCCGGATAGGCCGGCCAGACCGGCGGCTTCATCCGCGCGACCCGGCCGCCTTCCTGGTCGATCGAGATCAGCAGCTTCTCGCGCCCGTGGATCGAACGCAGGTCATCGGTCAGCGCGCGGACCTGTTCGCGGCTTTCGATATTGCGGCCGAACAGGATGTAGCCCGCCGGATCGGCCTCGCGGAAGAAGGCCCGCTCATCGGCGGTCAACGTCAATCCGGAAAGGCCGAAAATGGCGGGAGTCATGGCATGAAGCGTTGCAGCAAGCCTGCCCCGGCGCAAGCGCCCGGCGGGCAGATGGTGTGGATTACCGGCTTACTTGACCGTGCAGGAAATGCCCGCCGCCTTGAGCTTGCCGCACAGCGCACTGGCCGCACCGGCATCTGGTGCAACCGCCTGGAGCCGGTAGACCGTGCCGATATCGGCGCTGCCCGCGATCACCCGGTGGGGCACGCCGGTCAACACGCCGTTGGCCTGGGCCACCAGCTTCTGCCAGCCTGCCTCGGCCGAAGCCTGCGACGAGAAGGCCCCCACCTGGACACCGACGCCGCCCGTTGCCGCCGCCTTGGGCGCAGCAGGGCCAGCCGGGGCAGCGGTGGCCGCCGGAGCCGGGGCAGCGGCAGGCGCCGCACTGGGCGCGGCACTGGCAAGCTGGGCTGGCCGGTTCTGCCCTTCGGAGACGGCAAAGCTCGAATCGCCGGTGCCGTCGAAGGTCTTGCCACCGGGGTTTTCGGGCGGGGTCTTGTAAGGTTCGGCCGGGGCCGGGATCACGCTGCCATCGGCCACCAGTTCCGGATCGGCCCCGCGATTGCTGGCCCACCAGATCCCGCCGACCACCGCGCCAAGCGCGACGATGCCCAGCACGAACAGCAGCAGCATCCGCCCGGTGTCATAGCCTTCATAGGTCGAAGGCTCGTCATCCTCGGCCGATTCCAGCCAGGGCAGGCGCTCTTCATCGCCGGTCAGTTCAAGCTGGGCCGTTTCCAGCCGGTCGTCGCCATCATCCCAGGCGTCGCCATCGTTATCGAACCTGCGATCGTCGCTTGCCCCCACCATGATCACATTTCCTCCACTGCCTCCACGCCAAGCAGGCCCAGGCCATTACGGACAAGTTGCCCGATTTGCGTAGCGAGATAAAGCCTTGCCGCAGTCAGTTCCCCATCCCGTGCCACGATGAAGCGCTTTTCGGGGCGGTCGTTGCCCAGGTTCCAGTAGCCATGGAACGCGGCGGCCAGATCATGGAGGAAGAAGGCGATCCGGTGCGGCTCGCGCGCGGCGGCGGCGGCCTCGACCAGGCGCGGGAACTGCGCGGCCAGCTTGACCAGCGCCAACTCCTCTTCGCCCAGCCGGTCCAGTGCCGCATCGCCGGGACCAAAGCCTTCGGCCGCGGCCTTGCGCAGGGTCGAGCAGATCCGGGCATGGGCATACTGCACGTAGAAGACCGGGTTGTCCTTCGAGGCTTCGACCACCTTGGCAAAGTCGAAGTCCATCTGGGCTTCGGGCTTGCGGGTCAGCATGGTGAAGCGGACGACGTCCTTGCCCACTTCGCGCACAACATCCGCCAGCGTGATGAAATTGCCGCTGCGCTTCGACATCTTGACCGGTTCGCCATCGCGCAGCAGCTGAACCATCTGCACCAGCTTGACCTCGAACGGGGTGGCCTTGCCCTCGGCCCCGGTCATCGCCGCAACGGCAGCCTTGATCCGCTTGACCGTGCCGGCATGGTCCGCGCCCCAGATATCGACCAGGGCATCGGCGCTCTGCGCTTTCTGGAAGTGATAGGCGAGGTCGGCCCCGAAATAGGTCCAGCTGCCATCGCTCTTCTTGATCGGACGGTCCTGATCGTCGCCGAACTTGGTCGAACGGAACAGCGGCAGTTCGACCGGCTCCCAGTCCTCGGGCGTCTTGCCCTTGGGGGCCTCAAGATGGCCGTCATAGACCAGGTCGTGCGCGCGGAGCCACTTTTCCGCCTCTTCGGGCTTGCCCGCGGCCTGCAGTTCGGCCTCGGAACTGAACAGGTCATGGTGAATGCCCAGCAGACCAAGGTCGTCCTTGATCATTGCCAGCATGTCGGCCACGGCTTCCTTGCGGAACAGGGCCAGCCATTCGCTTTCCGGGGCGCCGACGAACTTGCTGCCGTAATGGGTGGCAAGGCGGTGCCCGGTCGGGACCAGGTAATCGCCCGGATAGAGGCCTTCGGGAATCTCGCCCACGTCCTCGCCCAGCGCTTCGCGGTAACGCAGGTGAACCGAGCGGGCGAGGACATCGACCTGGCCGCCGGCATCGTTGACGTAGTATTCCCGGATCACCTTGTGCCCGGCGAATTCCAGCAAGGCCGCCAGTGCATCGCCCACCACCGCGCCGCGGCAATGGCCCATATGCATCGGCCCGGTCGGGTTGGCCGAGACATATTCGACATTGACCGTGCTGCCCTGCCCCAGCGCCGAGCGGCCATAATCCGTCCCCAACGCGGCGATCGCGCGCAGTTCGGCGAGCCAGGCGGCGGCATCGACCTTCAGGTTGATGAAGCCCGGCCCGGCGATCTCGGCCGCAGAAACGCCTGGCGCCTTGGCCAGTTCGGCCACCAGCGCCTCGGCTAGGGCGCGCGGGTTCATGCCGGCAGGCTTGGCCAGCACCATCGCCGCATTCGTCGCAAGATCGCCGTGGGCGGTATCGCGCGGCGGCTCGACCGTAACGGCGGCGCGGCTCAGCCCGCCCGGCAGGGTACCGGCGGCCTCAAGCGCATCGAGCGCGGCGGAAACGTGGCCAACAAAGGCGGCGTGCAGGGTCTGGGCGGCAGTCATGGCGCGCCGGTTAGACGGTTTGTGCCGGAAATGGAACCTTCCAGCGGAAGGCCGACGATCAGCGGGTGGCGTTGTAGGTCAGCTGGTCCTGCGTCAGCTGGAAGCCGACCAGCATTTCGAAGGTGGCGCGATTCACCGCGGCCTTCACTTCGGGGCGCGAGAGCGGATCGACCGCCGCATCGGCATCGCCAGCCTTGCGCTTGCGGGTGATCAGCTCGCGAATCTCTGGCGGCAGGCTGGCTTCGGCCTTGTCGACATAGGAACTGGCTTGGCCGCTCGCCTGGGCGCGTTCCTGTCCGTCGGCGAAGTTGAGCGTGACCGAGCCGACCCGCTTGGTCACCACCGCGCTGCCGCCACGCAGGACGGTGACGAAATAGGGCAGGGTCACCTGGCGCGCGCTGCGCGTGTCGGTGCGCCGGGCCAGGACATCGAACGTGGCCGAGGTGAAGACCTTTTCACCGGTATCGTTACAGGCCGGGCGGACATTGGTGAGCGCGGCCACCAAGTCGATATTGTCCGCCGTGGTTACGCCGGGAGTGCGGAACAGGGTGATATCGCCCGTATAGTCGGGCACGCCCACGGCCGGGCAGGCGCTGCGCACGGCGGTGATCCCCACGCCTTCATCCACCACCAGGTCCCCGGTGCCTCGGCACCCGGCCAACGCGGCGGCAAGGGCTACGGTGGTGATCAGGCGGTTACGAAGCATCATTCTGGCTGGTCCCTCGGCAAGAGCTGAACTTGCCCTAGCGGCGTGAAAGCCAAAGCGCTAGGGGGGCGAACATGAACGCGCCCTTTTCAAAGCCCGACAAGCCCGACCTTCGCCTGCTGCTGGCCGCCCCGCGCGGCTTCTGTGCCGGGGTCGACCGTGCCATCGAGATCGTCGAACGGGCGCTGGCCCGCTATGGCGCGCCGGTCTATGTCCGGCACGAGATCGTGCATAACCGCTACGTGGTCGATGGCCTGCGGGCCAAAGGCGCGATCTTCGTCGAGGAACTGGACGAGGTGCCCGATGGCGCACCGGTGGTGTTCAGCGCCCACGGCGTGCCCAAGAGCGTCCCGGCCGAAGCCACCTTGCGCGGGCTGGACTGGCTCGATGCCACCTGTCCGCTGGTCAGCAAGGTCCATCGCCAGGCCGAACGGCAGATCGAGGCCGGGCGGCACATCCTGTTCATCGGCCACAAGGGCCATCCGGAAGTGATCGGCACTTTCGGCCAGGTGCCCGATGGCAACATGACCCTGGTGGAAACGTTGGAAGATGTGGCCGGGCTGGATTTCCCCGCCGATGCCCCGCTGTCCTTCCTGACCCAGACGACCCTGTCGGTCGACGACACAGCCGAGATCGTCAAGGCGATCAAGGCCCGTTTCCCGCAGGTCGTCGCCCCCAAGGCCGAGGACATCTGCTATGCCACCTCGAACCGCCAATCGGCGGTCAAGGCGATTGCCGGGGAATGCCAGCTGGTGCTGGTGATCGGCGCGCCCAACAGCTCGAACTCGCTGCGGCTGGTCGAAGTGGCGGAGCGCTGCGGCGCGGCCGCTCGACTGATCCAGCGCGGCGCGGAAATCGACGAGGCCTGGCTGGATGGCGTGACCACCATGGGGCTGACCGCCGGCGCCTCCGCCCCGGAAACACTGGTCCAGGAAGTGATCGACCGGATCGCCAGCTTCCGCAATGTCGCGATGGAACAGGTCGTCACCGCCGAGGAAAAGATCACCTTCAAGCTGCCGCGCCAGCTGGCCGAATAGGCGCGCGGGAGTGGCGGTCTATACCCACCTTGGCGCCGAGGTTCTGGCCGCGCTGGTGGCCGAATACGACGTGGGCGAGCTGACCTCGGTCAAGGGGATCGCCGAGGGGATTTCGAACAGCAACTGGCTGGTCGAGACCACCGGGGCCGATGGATCCGGCGCGCGCTTCATCCTGACGATGTACGAATACCGGATCGAGCTGGAAGACCTGCCGTTCTTCCTGGCCCTGCTCGATCACCTGGCCGACAAGGGCTGCCCGGTGCCGCGCACGATCCATGACCGCGCAGGCCAGCGCTTTCGCCTGCTCGATGGCAAGGCGATTGCCCTGATCGAGTTCCTGCCGGGCGTTTCGGTGAGCGCGCCAACGCCGGGCCAGGCCGAGGCGGTGGGCCGGGCATTGGCCCAGCTGCACCTCGCCGCCGCCGATTTCCCGGCGACCCGCGCCAATGGCATGGGTCCGGCAGAATGGCAGCGGCTGGCCGATGCCCTGGGGCCAAGCGGCCTCGCCGCGATCGACCAGGGCTTTGCCGCACAGGTAGCGCGCGAGCTGCCGGCCGTGGTCGCGGCCTGGCCGGCCGACCTGCCAAGCGGCACGATCCACGCTGACCTGTTTCCCGACAACGTCCTGATGCTGGGCAACCGCGTTGCGGGGCTGATCGACTTCTACTTCGCCTGCACCGATCTGCTCGCCTATGACCTCGCCGTGACCCACGCGGCCTGGTGTTTCTCGAACGATGGCAAACAGTTCGATCCCGCGCTGTCGGCGGCGCTGCTGGCCGGATACGAGGCGGTGCGTCCGCTCGAACCGGCCGAGCGGGCGGCCTTGCCGCTGCTCGCCCAAGGGGCCTCGCTGCGCTTTGCCATGACCCGCGCCTGGGACTGGGTGAATACCCCGGCCGATGCGCTGGTGACCCGCAAGGATCCGCTGGCCTATGCCCGGCGACTGGCCTTCTACGGCGATCCCGCCAATGCCGGGCTCTTCGCCGCACCATGAAGCGGGTGGAGATTTTCACTGACGGAGCCTGCAAAGGCAATCCCGGCCCCGGCGGCTGGGGCGCGGTGCTGCGCATGGGCCAGCACGAGAAGGAACTGTCCGGGCACGAGCCACAGACCACCAATAACCGGATGGAACTGACCGCGGTGATCCGCGCGCTGACCGCGCTGAAGGAACCCTGCCACGTCGCCCTCCACACCGACAGCCGCTATGTGATCGACGGGATCACCAAGTGGATCTTCGGCTGGCAGAAGAACGGCTGGAAGAACGCCGCCAAGAAGCCGGTGCTCAATGCCGACCTCTGGCAGGAGCTATGGTCGGCCAAGGCCCGGCACCGGATCGACTGGATCTGGGTCAAGGGCCATGACGGCCATCCCGAGAACGAGCGGGCCGATCGCCTCGCCAGCGATGCCGCGCTGCGGCTGGGCGGGGCCTGAAAGCCTAGCTGTTGTCTTCGATCGGCGCGTCGGGCCCGTTCTTCTTGATCGAGGCAATGGCATTCTCGGCGCTTGCCTTGCTGGCATAGCCTTCGGTCGAGAACATCACTTCCGAATTGTACTTGAAGCGGACGCGGAATTCGCCCGCCTTGTCCTTGTAGATCTCGAACTTGTGGGCCATCGCACGGACTCCTTGGTGGTCGCGATAAACACCTGAGACTACGTTAAACAAAACGATTCGCTAGCAAAACCTGCCCGGTGCATAGGGCGCCGGGTCAACCGCGCCATGGGGCTGGCCGAGCAGCAGGCCCACGGCCAGGTCCGCCGCCGCCGGGGCGGTCTGAATGCCGAAGCCGCCCTGCCCGGCAAACCAGAAGAACCCGGCCCGGTCGGGGTCAAAGCCATAGACCGGCAGGCGATCCGGGGCGAACGAGCGCAGGCCCGCCCAGCGGTGCTCGATCCGGGTGATCGGCCAGTCCACCACCGCTTCGAACCGGTCAATCGCGATCGCCACGTCCAGCTCCTCGGGCGCAGCATCGCAGGGGGGCGACGGGGTTTCGTCGTGCGGGCTGAGCCACAGCCGGCCGGCCTCGGGCTTGAAATAGAACGAACCGTCGATCCCCAGCACCAGCGGCAGGTCTGCGGGCGGGCCATCGGCCAGCCGCAATTGCGCGACGGTGCGGCGATAGGGCTGCACGCCGAGCGGCCGCACCCCAGCGCATTCGGCCACCGGATCGGCCCAGGCCCCGGCGGCATTGACCAGGATCGCGGCCTGGGCCGTCCGTCCATCGGCCAGGGTCAGCGTCCAGCCGCCCGCAGCCTGCCCGGCGCGTTCCAGCCGTGCGCGGGTCCACAGTTCGGCCCCGCCCTGGCGCGCGGCGGCGAGCCAGTGCTGGTGCAGCCCGGCGACGTCGATATCGCAGCATTCAGGTTCGAAGGCGCCGCGCACCCATTCGTCCTTCAGCCCTGGCAAGCGCTGTTCCAGCGCCGCCCGGTCCAGGTCGTCCACCTGCACGCCCAAGGCGCGGAATTCGCTGGCGAAGGCCTCAAGCGCGGCCAGCTCGGTCCGCCGCGCCAGGGTCAGCGCGCCGCGCGGTTGGAGGAAGCCATGCCGGTGCAGGAACGGGCCGGAGGCGGTCGTAAGCGGCTGGACCATCGGCCCGCCATAGCTCTCGGTCCAGAACGCGGCCGAGCGCCCGGTCGAGTGGTACCCGGGCTGGTCCTCCGCCTCGAGCAGCAGGACGCGGCCATGCGGCGCGAGCCCGGCCGCCAGCGAGGCCCCCGCGATCCCGGCACCAACAATCGCGAAATCGAACCCTTCGTTCAAACCCCGGCTCCATCGATGAAGGCATCGATCCGCGCGAGGGCGGCGAGGCGCACCGGATCGGCCTCGCGCAGGATCTCATGCCGCGCTTCTTCGCCATGGCGCACCAGCTCGCAGGCTGGCAAGCGCTGGGCGGCGCGGACGATCGCCTTGAAGCTGACCAGCTGGTCGCGCTCGGTTGCCAGGATCAGCACCGGCTGGCGCACCCGGGCCAGCACGCCGGCGTGCGCCAGCCAGCGCATCGAGGCATAGGCCCGCTCAACCCAGCCCCAGCTGCCCGGCCCCATGACCAGCTCAGGCCGGGCAGCGCGCCACCACAGTTCATCGGCATATCGCTCCGGATCGTGGGTCAGCAGATCGCCGCGGCTTTCTGGCGGCTGACCGGGCTTTTCGCTCCATTTCCAGGCCGGACGCCGCGGATCGCCGATCCGGCACATGGCCTTCGCCACCCAGTGCAGCAGCCCGTCGGGCATGTTGCCATCGCGCAGCCCCAGCATCGGCGCGCACAGCACCAGCCGTGCCGGATCGATCACGCCCTCGGCGGCGGCCCGCAAGGCGAGATGCCCGCCCATCGAATGGCCGATCACGATCCGCGGCCTCGGCGCGCCCGCGCACCACTCACGCCAGAAGGCCCCGAGATCGGCCACCCAGGTGGCGTAATCGTCTATATGGCCGGTATAGGGATCAAACCCCAGCCGGCCCGATCCGCCCTGCCCGCGCCAATCGAAGCTGGTCACGTTCCAGCCCCGGCCCTGCCAGTGGGCCAGGGCTTCGAGGTACTTTTCATAGAAGTCCGCCCGCCCGCCGAGGAACAGCACGCTGCCGCGCGGGGCGGAACCGGCCCAGTCGATCCGGCGGATGGCCTGGCCATCGGCGGCCTTCCACAATCCCTCCACGGCGCCCTCGGGAATGGACCGGCGATCGAACGGAGCGGGCATTTGGCTAATTCCAGCCTCTTGGCGTTGGTTACTTTTTGGTAAGCCCTGCCCTGTATCCAAGCCCCTGATAGCAGGGGGCGGGCAATGCCGAACGTCGATTTTCAATACGTACTGCTGGGGGCCTTGGCAATCGCGCTGCTGGTTGCCGCCTTTACCGACATCCGCCGCCGCCAGATCGACAACTGGCTCAATCTCGCCATTGCCGCCACCGCCCCGCTTTTCTGGTGGGCCAGTGGCCTGGCGCTGTGGCCGGACGTGGCCTGGCAGCTGGGCGTTGCAGTGCTGACCTTCGCAATCTGTGCCGGCCTGTTCGCGATCCGCGCGATGGGTGGCGGCGATGTCAAGCTGCTGACGGCGCTGGCGCTGTGGCTCAGCCCGGCGGTCTTCCTCAAGCTGGTGGTGATCATGGCGCTGCTGGGCGGGGTGCTGACCCTGGTCTTGGCCGTCTGGCACAAGGCCCGGCGGCGGCCCGAGCGACTGGCGGTGCCCTACGGCGTCGCAATCTCCGCAGCCGGGCTGTGGGTGCTGGCCAGCCACTTTCTTCCCGCCGCCCAGGCTTCCGTCCTGACAGGCGGGCTGGGGTGAACCGGATTTTAACCACTTTGGGCGATCAAGCGATCCAATTGACAGGATCTTTCTAGGGGGCTCGCAAAGCCATGGATAAGAAGAAGCTGATGCTGCTGCTTGGCGCGCTGGTTATTGCGATCGGCACGGCCATGGCCGCAAGGAGCCTGCTGACCGGGGGTTCCGCTCCCAAGGCCGAAGCGGCCCAGCAGGTCCCGCGGGGCCCCAAGGTTCTGGTGGCGCAACGCGCCTTGCCGGTCGGCACGATCATCACGGCCGACTCGGTTTCGTTCCAGCAATGGCCGAAGGAAATGGTGCAGGACGCCTATTTCATCGACGGCGAAGCCGACATGAACAAGCTGCTCGGCACGGTGGTGCGCTATCCGGTTACCGCCGGCCAGCCGGTTACCCAGGGCGCGCTCGTCTCGCCTGGTGACCGCGGCTTCCTTGCCGCCGCGCTTGGCCCGGGCATGCGCGCCGTCACCATCCCCGTTTCGCAGAAGACGGGTGTTGGCGGCTTCGTCTTCCCGGGTGACCGGGTCGACCTCGTCCTGACCCAGACGGTGCGTTCGCAGGGTTCCTCCGAATCGCTGAAGACCGCCGAGACGATCCTGCGCAATGTCCGCGTGCTCGCCACTGACCAGTCGACCGAAAGCGAGACCGTCGAAGGCAAGACCGTGGTCCGCGCCTTCCGCACCGTCACGGTCGAAGTGACGCCGAAGATCGCCGAGAAGGTGGCCGTGGCCCAGACCATCGGCACGATCAGCCTCTCGCTGCGCAGCCTGGCCGACAACCAGGCCGAGCTTGACCAGGCGATTGCCAGCGGCACGGTCAAGGTTCCGGCCGGCGCCAGCCGCGAGCAGGAAGAAAAGCTGCTCGGCCAGGCGATGAACCGCCCGCTCGATGGCGGCACCACTTTCGTGACCGGCGGCGACGTGTCGCGCTTCCAGACCCGCAACCTGCCGCCCAGCCCCGAACAGATCGCCCGCCAGCTGGCGAGCCGTGCTCCGGCTCCCGCCGCTGGCCCCGCCGGCCGTGACGCCGTGGTCCGCGTCGGTCCGGTGGTCCGCGTGACGCGCGGCAAGGAAACCGTCGCCGAACAGGTCGGAGCCCGCTGAAATGACCATCAACCCCATCCCCGCCAATCGCGATGCGATGAAAGGCAAGCCGATGAAACGCCTGCTCTCCACCCTGCTCGGCGCGACCTGCGCGGTGGCCTCCCTGGCCATCGTCACTGCCGCCCCGGCCCAGGCCCAGTCGGTCAGCCGGCCGGCCAATGACATCGCCCTGTCGATCGGGCGCGGGCAGCTGATCACCGTCAACGGGACGATGGCCGACGTTTTTGTCGCCAACGATTCGATTGCCGATGTCCAGGTCAAGTCGCAGCGCCAGCTCTATGTCTTCGGCAAGGCCGGTGGCACGACCACCGTCTATGCCAGCAACGCGGCGGGCGAAGTGATCTGGTCGGCCAATATCCGCGTCGGCTCGAACATCGACAGCGTCGACCAGATGCTGCGCGTTGCCATGCCCGATGCGAAGATCGCGGTTTCGACCATGGGCACCAATACCGTGCTGCTAACCGGCACGATCGCCTCGCCCGAAGACGGTGCCGAAGCGACCCGCCTGGTCGAGGCCTTCATGGGCAAGGAAACCAATGTCATTTCCCGGCTGCGGATGGCCACGCCGCTGCAGGTCAACCTGCGCGTCAAGTTCGCCGAGGTCAGCCGTTCGCTGGTCAAGACGCTGGGCGTCAACCTGACCACGATCGATAGTTCCGGCGGCTTCCAGTTCGGCATAGGCCAGGGCCGCACCGGCTTTGCGCCGAGCATGTACGCCGGCCCCGGCCAGGCGCTGGGCGTGGGTAGCAAGGTCAAGATCCAGCTGCCCGATCCGACCGACCCGACCAAGCTGATCACGGTTGACGGTTCGGCCATCAACCCCGCCACCATCGGCACCACGCTGGCCGCCCAGACCAAGCTGTTCGGGATGAACCTGCTGGGTGCGCTCGACATCGGCGAACAGCTGGGCCTGGTGACCAGCCTGTCGGAACCGAACCTGACCGCCCTGTCGGGCGAAACGGCCGATTTCCTCGCGGGCGGTGAATATCCCATTCCGGTCAGCCAGGGCCTGGGCACCACCTCGGTCGAATACAAGAAGTTCGGGGTCAGCCTGGCCTATACGCCGACCGTGCTGGCCAATGGCCGGATTTCGCTGCGGGTTCGCCCGGAAGTGTCGGAACTGTCGAGCCAGGGTTCGATCACGCTCAATGGCTTCCAGGTGCCCGCGCTGACCGTGCGCCGCGCCGAAACCACGATCGAACTGGGTTCGGGGCAAAGCTTCATGATCGCCGGACTGATGGGCAACAGCGCCCAGAACACGGTGAAGAAGATGCCCGGCGCCGGCGATCTGCCGATCCTCGGCTCGCTGTTCCGCTCGACCAATTTCCAGCGCGGCGAGACCGAGTTGGTGATCGTGGTGACGCCTTACCTCGTCAATCCGGTCGATGCAAACGACATCAAGCTGCCGACTGACGGGTTCCAGAACCCTGACGATATCCAGCGTTACTTCGGCAACATGGAAAACAACGGCAAGACCGGCGGTGACCGGCCCAAGCCGAGCGCTGCCCCCAATGGCGCGCCGGCTCCGAAGGTGGGCGATCTCGACCTGCCCCCGGCCGCTCCGCAGCCTGCCGACAAGCGCAGCCCGAAGAAGACCCGGACCGCCGCGACCACCAAGGACGCAGCACCCGGCTTCAGCCTGAACTGAGAGGGGAACGACGATGCACAAGGTGAACTCCCGCAAGGCGTTTGGCGCCGCACTCTCGGTCACGCTGTGGCTCGCCCTGGCCGGTTGCGGCAGCATGCCGACCAACCCCAGCCTGGAAAGCGTCCACCAACCGGTGGTGACCCGCACCAACTACACGCTTGACGTGACGACCGGTCCGGGCGGGCTGTCGCTGCCCGAAGCCCGGCGCCTGTCCGGCTGGTTCGAGGCGATGGACCTGCGCTACGGCGATCGCATCTCGATCGACGATCCCCTGTCCAACGGGGCAACCCTGGCGGCGGTCGAAGCCGTCGCCGGTCGCTTTGGCATGCTGGTCAGCGCCGATGCCCCGGTTACGCCGGGCGCGGTCAACGCCGGCACGGCCCGGATCGTGGTAACGCGCTCTTCGGCCGCGGTGCCTGGCTGCCCCGACTGGTCGGCCAAGTCCGACGCGAATGTCTATAACGCCACGAGCAGCAATTACGGTTGCGCCTCGAATTCGAACCTGGCGGCGATGGTCGCCGATCCGGAGCACCTGCTCAAGGGTGCCACCGGCAAGGGTGCGACCGTGACGATGAGCTCGACCAAAGCAATCGACTCCTATCGCGAAGCCAAGCCGACCGGTGAAGGCGGGCTGAAGCAGAACAACACGCAGAGCGGGAAGTAAGCCATGAATGCTCCCTGGAAACCCGGCCCAGCCGGCAGCCGCGACACCTTCAGCGCCTTCATCTGCGACGATGCCGCGCTCGATGTGCTGCGCCCCGTCGTGATCGAAATGGGCTGGGCGCCCGAGAAGTGCAACAAGGGCGGCCTGCGCAACGCGGTGCAATCGCTGTCAATCTCGGCCAGCCCCAACATCCTGCTGGTCGACCTGTCGGAAAGCGGCGATCCGCTGAGCGACATCAACGCCCTGGCCGAGGTTTGCGAACCCGGCACGGTGGTGATCGCGGTCGGCCAGGTCAACGACGTACGCCTCTACCGCGACCTGCTGGCCAGCGGCATTCACGATTACCTGCTGAAGCCGCTGTCGCCGGTCCAGGTGCGCGATGCCCTGGTTGCCGCCCAGGCAGTGTTCGCTGCGCCGAAGAACCACGATCCGTCCACCGCCAAGAAGCATGTCTCGGTTGCCGTGATCGGCACCCGCGGCGGGGTCGGCGCATCGACCATCGCGACCTCGCTGGCCTGGCTTTACAGCGGCGATGAAAAGCAGCCGACCGCGCTGCTCGATCTCGACATCCATTTCGGCACCGGCGCGCTGGCGCTCGACCTCGAGCCGGGCCGCGGCCTGACCGATGCGATCGAGAACCCGGGCCGGATCGACGGGCTGTTCATCGAACGCGCCATGATCCGGGCCAACGATCACCTCGCGATTCTCTCCGCCGAAGCACCGATCAATTCGCCGCTGATGACCGACGGCGCGGCCTTCGTGCAGTTGCAGGAAGAGTTCCGCCAGGCCTTCGAGATGACGGTGATCGACCTGCCACGCAACATGCTGATCAATTTCCCGCACCTGCTGAACGATGTGAATGTCGTGCTGCTGGTCACGGAAATGACCCTGGCCGGCGCGCGCGATGCGATCCGGATCCTGTCGTGGTTGAAGGGTAACGCCGGGCATCTGCAGACGATCGTTGTCGCCAACAAGGTCCAGCCCGGCTCCGGCGAGATCAGCAAGGCCGATTTCGAAGCCTCGATCGAGCGCAAGATCGGTTTCACCATCCCGTTCGATGCCAAGGCCGCGGCCAATGCCGCCAAGCTTGGCCAGACCTTTGCCGATGCCAACCGTTCGGCCAAGGCCGGCGTGGTGATCCGCGACATCGCCAAGGCGGTGCAGGGGGTCGGCGAAGGCGAACCGGCCGAGGAAGCGGTCAAGGCCAAGTCCTCGCTGCTCGGCAAGTTCGACCTCAAGTCGCTGCTGCCCAAGAAGGGCAAGGAAGCTGCCGCCCCGGCCAAGGTTCAGGCCTGAAGCCGTCCGCCACCCAACTGCAACAAGGCTCTAGCGCACCATGGACCCGACCCAACTGCTTCTGATCGCCGTGGGCCTGATGGCGTTCATGGTGCTGGGCTACATGGCCTTCAGCGGCCCTTCACCGGCCAAGGAAGCGGCACGGCGGCTCGAAGGGGTGCGCTATCGCCACTCTGAAAGCACGACCGACAAGGTCGAGGCCCAGCTCAAGAAGGCCGTTGCGGCACGCAAGCCCAAGATGCACCAGATCGCGGGGTCCGAAAGCCGGATTGCCGCGCTGGAAATGCGGTTGCACCGCACCGGCAAGGACTGGACGCTAAGCCAGTATCTCTATGCCTCGGGCGGCCTTGCCCTGGGCATCGCGGTGCTCGTCTTCCTGCGCAGCGGGGCGCCCGCGCTGGCCCTGGGCGTGGGCCTGCTGGTCGGCGCCGGCCTGCCGCACATGGTCGTCGGCTATTTCATCGGCAAGCGTTCCAACGCTTTCACCACCAAGTTCCCCGATGCGATCGAACTGCTGGTCCGCGGCCTGCGCTCCGGCTTGCCAGTGACCGAGACCCTGGGCGTGGTGGCCAGCGAAGTTCCCGGCCCGGTGGGCGAGGAATTCAAGCTGATTACCGAACGGATCAAGATCGGCAAGACCATGGAGGATGCCCTTCAGGACACTGCCGACCGGCTAAACACGCCCGAGTTCAGCTTCTTTTGCATTACGCTGGCGATCCAGCGCGAAACCGGGGGCAACCTGGCGGAAACGCTGTCGAACCTGGCCGACGTGCTGCGCAAGCGCGCCCAGATGAAGCTCAAGATCCGCGCGATGAGCTCGGAATCCAAGGCTTCGGCCTATATCGTCGGCGCCCTGCCCTTCATCGTCTTCGCGATGATCTACTGGATCAATCCGAATTACCTGGGCGGCTTCTTCACCGACGATCGCCTGATCGTGACCGGCCTTGGCGGGCTGGTGTGGATGGGCATCGGCGCCTTCATCATGGCCAAGATGGTCAGTTTCGAAATCTGAGCAGGGACAGGCACGGACAATGATGAACACCCCTCCCGGTCCCACGCTCCTCGGCGTCGATGTCGTCTGGGTCGGCTCGATCCTTGCGGGTCTTGCCGCCATTGCGGTGATGTTCGCGATCTATACCGCGGTCACTATCCGCGATCCCATGACCAAGCGGGTCAAGGCGCTCAACGAGCGGCGCGATCAGCTTAAAACGGGTATGATTACTCAGACAGCCCAAAAGCGAGCAAAAATCGTTCGCAAAAGCGAGACGACAGACAAACTGCAGGAAGCACTCTCAACTCTAAAAGTCCTGCAGCAAAGCCAACTAGAAACAGTTCAGCATAAGCTTGCTCAGGCGGGGGTGCGCAAGAAGGAACTCGGCATCGTGGTGATCTTCGCCCGGGCCGTGCTGCCAATCGTGCTGGGCGGCTTTGCCGGCTTCATGATCTATGGCGTCAACTACTTCCCGGATTGGGGCGGGGTAAAGAAGCTCATGGCTTTCGCCGCTGCCGTCGGCATCGGCTACAAGGGCCCGGAAATCTACATCCAGAACATGATCTCGAAGCGCACCGACGCGATCCGCAAGGGTCTGCCCGACGCGCTCGACCTGCTGGTGATCTGCGCCGAAGCGGGCCTGACCGTGGACGCCGCCTTCAACCGCGTGGCCCGCGAACTGGGCCGGGCCTATCCGGAACTGGGCGACGAATTTGCCCTGACCGCGATCGAGCTGTCGTTCCTCAGCGAACGCCGCCAGGCCTTCGAAAACCTCGCCTGGCGCGTCGATCTCGAAGCGGTCAAGGGCGTGACCACCACCATGGTCCAGACCGAACGCTACGGTACGCCGCTGGCCTCGGCCCTGCGCGTGCTGTCCGCCGAATTCCGCAACGAGCGCATGATGCGCGCTGAGGAAAAGGCCGCACGCCTGCCCGCGATCATGACCGTGCCGCTGATCCTGTTCATCCTGCCGGTGCTGTTCGTGGTGATCCTTGGCCCGGCGGCCTGCTCGATCGCCGATGCCTTCAGCAGCGATGGCCCCGCCAAGGGCGGCGGGTAAGTCTCAGTCGGGATGGGGTACCCGGGGCGGGGCGGTTTCCGAATGGAAGCCGCCCCGCTTCGCGTTCAGGCTGGCACCACGCTGTGCTCGATCGCGCCGAACACCGAATGCCCGGCCCGGTCGCGCATCTCGATCCGCACGGTATCGCCGTGGTGCAGGAACGGGGTGACCGGCGCGCCGGTGGCAATCGTTTCGATCATCCGCTGTTCGGCAATGCACGAATAGCCGCGCCCGCCATTCTTGCAGGGGCGGCCCGGCGAACCATCGGGATCACGGTTGGAAACGGTACCCGAACCGATGATCGAACCGGCCATCACCCGGCGGGTCTTGGCCAGGTGCGCGATCAGCGTGCCGAAATCGAAGGTGCATTCCTCGCCCGCCTCGGCCCGGCCGAACGGCTCACCGTTGAGATCGACACTGAGCACCAGGTTGAGGCGGCCACCCGCCCAGGCCTCGCCCAGTTCGTCAGGGGTGACCAAGACCGGCGAGAAATGGCTGGCCGGCTTCGACTGGACAAAGCCAAAGCCCTTGGCAAGCTCGTCCGGGATCAGGTTGCGCAGCGATACGTCGTTGACCAGCCCGACCAGACGAATGTGATCGAGCGCAGCCGCCGGGGTCACGCCCTGCGGCACGTCGCCGGTCACCACGCAGATCTCGGCCTCCATGTCGCAGCCCCAGGCCTCGTCGGCTAGGGTGATCGGTGCGCGGGGTCCACGCAGATCGTCGCTGCCGCCCTGGTACATCAGCGGATCGTGCCAGAAGCTGTCAGGCAGCACCGCCCCGCGCGCCTTGCGCACCAGTTCGACGTGATTGACGTAGGCCGAACCATCGGCCCACTGGTAAGCGCGCGGCAGCGGCGCCAGGGCTTCGCGTTCATGGAACCGTTCGCGCGGGATCGCGCCATATTCCAGTTCCTGCGCCAGCGCGCGCAGCACTGGCTCGTGCCGATCCCAGTCATCCAGCGCGGCCTGCAGCGTCGGGCAGACATGGCCGGCCTCGGCATACCAGGCGAGGTCCCGGCTCACCACCACCAGGCGACCGTCGCGCCCTCCGGGAAGGCTGGCTAGCTTCATCGTGAATGCTCCATTCCGGCGCTGATCACGCCTGTTCGAGTTCGTTTACCCGCGCATTGATCCGCGCCAGCAGGTCTTTCAGTTGCGCCACTTCGGCGGCGGACAGCGAGGCGAAGATGCGCTTTTCCATGTCGAGCGCCAGCGGCATGATCTCGGCATGAACGGCGTGGCCCGCCGTGGTCAGTTCGATGTGATGCGATCGGCCATCGGCCGAATTGGGGCTGCGCCCCACCAGCCCGCGCTCTTCCAGCACCTTGCAGGCCCGGTTGACCGCCACCTTGTCCATCCGGGTTGCGCCCACCAGCATTCGCTGGGTCTGCGCCCCGGCATCGCCCAGTACCGCCATGACCCGCCATTCGGGGATCTTCAGGCCAAAGCGCGCGCGATATTCCCCGGCGATCATGTCGCTGACCGCATTGGTCGTGACCGACATCAGGTAGGGCAGGAAATCTGCCAGCCGGGAAAGGTTCTGGGCCATCGAATCGGTTTCTAGTGCAACCGGTTTGTCAGGCCAAGCACAGTTACGCCGGTTTGACCGCTTCCGGCGCGGCGGCGGCGAAATCGGGCCGGGCGCGCAGCGCCTCGTCGATCCGCACCAGCCGGGGCAGCGGCTCGAGCGGCAGGGCGAAGCGGCGGGCGCTGTACATCTGCGGGACCAGGCAGACATCGATCAGGTTCGGCTCCGCCCCGCCAAACAGGCCGTGTTCTGGAGCGACAGCCTCAAGCGCGGCCAGCCCCTGCCCCAGCCAGCGGTGCAGCCAGGCCGTCACCCCGGCCTCGTCCTGGCCCAGCGGCCCGCGCAGGTAATTTAGCACGCGCAGGTTCTGCAGCGGGTGGATTTCGGAAATGATCGTCATGGCCCGGCCCAGTACCAGCGCCCGCGCCAGCGGATCGGCCGGCAGCAAACGCGGTTCGGGCCAGCGCGCGTCGAGATAGTCAATGATCGCCAGCGACTGGGCGATGGCCTCGCCATCGACTTCCAGCACCGGCACCAGGCCCAGCGGGTTGCGGGCCCGGTGGTCTTCCCCGGACTGCTCACCGGTCACGAGGTCGACCTGGTGCGAGGTCCATGACAGGCCTTTGAGGCTGAGCGCGATCCGCACCCGATAGGATGCCGACGAGCGCCAGTAATCGTGCAGCACCAGCTCGCTCATTGCAGTACCCTTCCCGCCACGGCGCCCAGCTTCGCCACCAGCACCGGATCGCGCTGGGCCGGGGCGGTCATGATCGCGTGTTCGAGCGCGGTGTCGATCGGGCTGGAACTGCGCCGCCGGGGCAGGCTGGCCAGGAACCGGCGCAGCACCCGCTGGGCCAGCGCGACATTGGCGCGCATCACCTCGAGCACTTCGCTGGCCTCGACCCCCGCCTCGGTTTCGCGCCAGCTGTCGTAATCGGTGACCATGCCAAGCAGGGCATAGGGCAGCTCGGCCTCCCGCGCGAGGCGGGCTTCGGGTATCGCGGTCATCCCGATCACGTCCCCGCCCCACTGGCGATAGAGGCGGCTTTCCGCGCGGGTCGAAAACTGCGGGCCTTCCATGGCGAGGTAGCAGCCACCGCGATGGACCCTGGCCTCCTCCGCCTCGGCCGCATCGGCCAGTCCGGCGGCTAGGCGCGGGCAGACCGGATCGGCCAGGCTGACATGGGCGACGAGACCGGGGCCGAAGAAACTGGCCGGGCGGCTGACCGTGCGGTCGATCAACTGGTCGACCGCCACCAGGTGGCCGGGAGCCATTGCCTGATTGAGCGAACCGATCGCCGAAAGCGCAATCACATCGGTCACGCCGCAGCGCTTCAGCACGTCGATATTGGCGCGGTAATTGACCATGTTCGGCGGGATCGCGTGGCCGATCCCATGGCGCGGCAGGAAAGTGACGCGCACCCCGCCGATCGTGCCGGTGGTGACCGGGGCGGAAGCATCGCCGAACGGGCTTTCGACCGGGATTTCCTGGGCCTGTTCAATCCCCACGCCCGCCGCCAGGCCCGAGCCACCGATCACCCCGATATGCCACTGCCCGTCCATGGGGGCCTTCCCGTCAGTTGTGCGCGAGGATGCCGGCCATGATGAAGTCGATGCAGTGATCGCGATAGCGATCGCGCAGTTCCTCGGTCAGGGTGTCGCGGTCGAAGCAGTGCTTCAGCACCAGCCGCGCGGAAAAGAACCGATCGGCCGCGCCGGTCGCAGTGAAATAGAACAGCTGCGGGTCGACATCGCGGAACACGCCCGCCTTCACCCCTTCGCGGATCAGCCGGTCATAGGCGCGGTGGAGCGGCAGCAGGTGGGAATCGGCGATCCGCTGGGCTTCCTCGGCATCGCTTTCGCGCACCAGCCGCATCAGCAGCCGGTTGAGATAGGGGGTCTTGAAATAGGTATCGACCATGGCCCCGATGTGGCGACGCAGCCGCGCCTCGGGGCTCATGTCCTTGGCCATCAGCGCGTCGACCGCATGGACGATGTCTTCCATGTCGCGGTCAAGCAGGGCCTTCATCAGCCCGGCCTTGTTGCCGAAGTAGTACTTCACCAGGGCCGAGTTCAGCCCCGAACGCAGCGACAGTTCGGAGAGCGAGATATCGACGATATCCCCTTCGCGCATGATGTCCGACGCGGTTTGCAGCAGCAGTTCGCGCGCACCGGGGGGCGCATCGGCTTCGGCGGCAAGCGGCTTCGAACTCATGCGAAGGGCGGCTCCTCTCCCCACCACGGATAAAAGTCAGGCATATCGCTCGAAACCTTCGCGGGGAAGGCCGGGGGCCGCTTCTCGAGGAAGCTTTGCACACCTTCCTTCGCGTCCAGCCCCTTGGACAGGCGATAGATCGCGCGGCTGTCGACCTTGTGGGCTTCCATCGGGTGATCGCCCGAGGGGATCCGCCAGAGCATCGCGCGGGTCATGGCGACCGACACGGCCGAGGTGTTGTCGGCGATCTCGCGGGCCAGGCCGCGCGCGGCATCAACAAGCTCGCCCGGCGCGTGGATCGAGCGGATCAGCCCGCCCTTCAGCGCTTCCTCGGCCCCGAAGATGCGGCCCGTCATGCACCATTCCAGCGCCTGGTTGATCCCCACGATCTTGGGCAGGAACCAGCTGGAGCAGGCTTCGGGCACGATCCCGCGGCGGGCGAAGACGAAGCCATAGCGGGCGTTCTCGCTCGCCAGGCGGATATCCATCGGCAGCTGCATGGTCACGCCCACGCCCACCGCCGCGCCGTTGCAGGCGGAGATCAGCGGCTTTTTCGACTGGTAGAGGCGCAGGGTCAGCAAGCCGCCGCCGTCGCGCACGCGCGGATCGGACAGGCTTTCAACCGGTGCGGAATCGGCAAAGACCGCGCGGCCATCTTCCGGGGTCAGGTCAGCCCCGGCGCAGAATGCCCGATCGCCGGCCCCGGTGAAAATCACCGCCCGCACGCTGTCGTCGGCGTCGGTACGGTCCATGGCATCGATGATCTCGTTCATCATCGTGCCGGTAAAGGCATTCATCTTTTCCGGGCGGTTGAGCGTGAGCGTGGCGATCCCTTCGCCAATGTGAAGATCGATCTGCGAATAACCCATGCCCAAGTCTCCCGGTTAATGCGGGAGCGCCGCGACGGGCGCTCCCTGCACATGTCTTGCTTTACTCAGCGCGGCGCCATGCGGATGGCACCGTCGAGGCGCACGTCCTCGCCGTTGAAATAGCCGTTCTCGATCATGCACATGGCAAGGTTGGCATATTCCACCGGATCGCCCAGGCGCTTGGGATAGGGCACCGAGGCACCCAGCGCGTCCTTCACCGGCTGCGGCGCGGCGGCCAGCAGCGGGGTGTTGAAGATGCCCGGCAGGATGGTGTTGACGCGGATGCCTTCGCTCGACAGGTCGCGCGCGATCGGCAGGGTCATGCCGACGACGCCCGCCTTCGACGCCGAATAGGCCGCCTGGCCGATCTGGCCGTCTTCAGCCGCAACCGAAGCGGTGTTCACGATCGCGCCGCGATCGCCGTCTTCCTGCGGATCGAGGGTCATCATGCCCGCCGCCGACTTGGCGATGCAGCGGAAGGTGCCGACCAGGTTGATCTGGATGATCCAGTTGAAGGCATCGAGCGGGAAGTGCTTGACCGAGCCATCTTCCTTGCTGCGGCTGGCTGTCTTGATCGCGTTGCCGGTACCGGCGCAGTTGACCAGGATCCGCTCCTGCCCGTGGGCGGCGCGGGCCTTGGCGAAACCGGCATCGACGCTGGCATCGTCCATGACGTTGACTTCGCAGAACACGCCGCCGATCTCGGCTGCCATGGTCTCGCCCTTTTCGGCCTGAAGGTCGAAGATGGCGACCTTCACGCCCTTGGCGGCGAGCGCGCGGGCCGTGGCGGCACCGAGGCCCGAAGCGCCGCCGGTAACCACGGCGGCAACAGTGTTGTCGAGTTTCATTTCAGGATACTCCGTTCAAAAATCAGCACATTTCAACGATGGTGACATTGGCGACGCCGCCGCCTTCGCACATCGTCTGCAGACCATACTTCTTGCCGCGCGCCTTGAGCGCATGGAGCAGCGTGGCCATCAGCTTGGTGCCCGAGGCGCCCAGCGGGTGGCCCAGCGCGATCGCCCCGCCATTGACGTTGAGCTTGTCCGGATCGGCGCCGGTATGCTTCAGCCAGGCCATCGGCACCGAGGCAAAGGCCTCGTTCACTTCGTAAAGGTCGATGTCGTTGATCGACAGGCCGGCCTTGGCCAGCGCCTTGTCGGTGGCGAACAGCGGTTCTTCCAGCATGATCACCGGATCGCCGGCGGTCACGGTCAGGGTGTGGATCCGGGCCAGCGGGGTCAGGTTGTAGCGCTTGAGCGCCGCTTCAGAAACGACCAGCGCCGCCGACGAACCATCGCAGATCTGGCTCGAGGTCGCGGCGGTCAGCGAACCGCCTTCGCTGATCAACTTGACCCCGGCGATGCCTTCCAGCGTGGCATCGAAGCGGATGCCTTCATCGACCGTGTGCCAGGCCATGCCGTCCGCCGTTTCTATCTCGATCGGCACAATCTCGTCCTTGAAGGCCCCGGCATTGGTCGCGGCAATCGCCTTCTGGTGGCTGGAGAGGCCGAACCGGTCGAGGTCATCCTTCGAGAAGCCATGCTTCTTGACGATCATTTCCGCGCCAATGAACTGGCTGAACATGACGCCGGGATACTTCGCCTCGAGCCCGGGCGACTTGTAGTGGCCCAGACCTTCCTTCATGTGGAAGCTGGCGTTGGAACCCATCGGCACGCGGGTCATGCTTTCGATCCCGGCTGCGATCACCACGTCCTGGATGCCGCTCATCACCGCCTGGGCGGCAAACTGGATCGCCTGCTGCGAGGAACCGCACTGGCGGTCGATCGTAACCGCGGGGGTCGATTGCGGCAGCAGCTTGGAGGCCAGCACGGCATTACGGCCGACCTGCATCGCCTGCTGCCCGGCCTGGCTGACGCAGCCCATCACCACATCGTCCACGGCGTTGGGATCGATCCCGGTCTTGCCGACCAGGTGATCGAGCGAGGCGGCGGCGAGATCGACCGGATGGACTCCGGCCAGCTTGCCCCCGCGGCGGCCACCGGCCGTGCGCACTGCATCAACGATATAGGCTGTCGCCATGATTTCGATTCCTTTTCATTCCGGAAGCCGTTTAACCGATCGATTAAGGCGCAGTCCGTGCAGCGTCAAGCGCAGCCTTCGGCGGGGCGGCAGCGGCCCGACCACGCCTAAAGGTCGTGTTGTAAAAAGACAACAAGAAGCCCGGAAATGTCGTCTTTTCCGATTTGCAATTGCAACGATGTACGAGTTCTTCTTAGTACTGCTCGTCTGGCTCCCCGTGGGCCTGGATGGTGATTCTTCTTGCGGAGAACGCCAATGTCGCACTTCCCCGCCATCAAGCGGGGCGAGGATTAAGGGGCTAACACATGAAGTTTTTGAGCAAGTCCGCGCTCTATCGCGCGACCAGCCTTGAAAGCGCCGCCATCGCGGTTGCTATGCTGGGCGTGGTCGGTGTCGCCACTCCGGCCTATGCGCAGGATGCAGCGCCGCAGGCTGCCGAATGCGCCGATGAAAACGCCAACGGCGTGTGCGATTCGGACGAAGGTAGCCAGATCATCGTTACGGGGTCGCGCATCGCGCGCCCGACGCTGAGCTCGCCCGTTCCGCTGACTTCGGTTTCCGCCGCCGAACTGACCGACCAGGGCAACGTCTCGCTGGGTGATGCCCTGAACGACCTGCCTTCGCTCCGCTCGACCTTCAGCGCCGGCAACTCGTCGCGCTTCATCGGCACCGCCGGCCTCAACATCCTCGACCTGCGTGGCCTCGGTACCCCGCGTACCCTGGTGCTGGTCAACGGCAAGCGCCACATCACCTCGCAGCCGGGTAGCTACACCGTCGACGTCAACACCATCCCGGTCGACCTGCTCGAGCGCGTCGACGTGGTGACCGGCGGTAACTCGGCCGTTTACGGTTCGGATGCCGTCGCCGGCGTCGTGAACTTCGTGCTCAAGCGTAACTTCGAAGGGCTCGCCCTGCGCGGCCAGGGCGCGATCACCTCGCGCGCGGATCGTGGCAACTATTTCGTGTCCGGCACCTGGGGCAAGAATTTCGCCGATGGTCGCGGCAACGTCGCCATCTCGGCCGAATATGCCAAGAGCGAAGCGGTCTACTTCTCGGACCGCGACTACCTGACCGGCGCGCTCACCGGACGCTGCCAGTTCAACGCGGTCGAGCCGACCGCAGGTGAACCCGGCGGCACCGACGGGATCACCGACAACGCCTTCCTCTGCGGCATCCGCAACCAGTCGATCAGCGATGCCGGCACGATCACCACCCTGCCGAACGGCGCAGCGCTGCGTTTCGACAACGCCGGCAACCTGTTCGTTGACAATCCGACCCAGTTCCTGGGCACCTTCACCGGCAACGTGGTTGGCGGGAATGGTTCCACCCTGCGTAACACGGGTGTGATGGCCGCGAGAGTGCAGCGCTTCGCATTCAACTTCCTGGCGCACTTCGATGTGAGCGACGCCTTCCGTCCCTACGTCGAAGCCAAGTATGTCCACGTCGATGCCTTCGGCGAAGGTCAGCCCAGCTTCTGGCAGGGCGGCCTAAAGGGCTTCTTCGCCACGACCAATGCCCAGTTCGCCGCAATCAGCGAACTGAGCTGCAGCAACCCGTTCCTGACCGCGCAGAACATCACCGTGCTGCAGGCCAACGGCCGCTGCGCCACGCCGGCCGCCACCTTCACCATGTCGCGCTTCAACGTCGACTTCGGTGGCCGTAACGAAGACCACAACCGCAAGACCTTCCGGGTCGTCGGCGGGGTCGAAGGCACCTTCAACGATGACTGGAACTACGAAGTTTCGGTCAACTATGGCCGCTTCGAAGCCGATGTGTTTAGCCCCAACAACCTGCGGCTGTACGATATCAACGGCAACCTCGACGGCTTCCTGCTGGCTACCAATGCGGTCCTGGCCCCGGCCGGCTTCAGCGGTACGAACTTCGTCACCAACGGCGCAGGCCAGCGCGTGATCTGCGCGGTCAACGCCACCACCAACGTGCGCCCCGACTGTATCCCGCTCAACGTGTTCGGCTTTGGCAAGAACTCCGCGCAGGCGCTGAACTTCATCCACTCGCCGGGTATCCGCCAGGAACGCGCCGAATCGCTGAACTTCCTCGCCAGCGTCTCGGGTGACAGCTCGCAGCTGTTCGAGCTGCCGGGTGGTCCGATCGGCTTCGTGCTCGGCGGTGAATATCGCGAAGACACGGCTTCGAGCATCTGGGATCCGCTGGTTGCCAGCGGCGCCACCTTCCTCAACAAGCTGGCTCCGTTCCTCCCGCCCAAGGTGACCGTGAAGGAAGCCTTCGGCGAACTCGACCTGCCGCTGCTGAAGGACCTGCCGTTCGCCAAGGAACTGTCGGTTCGCGGCGCAGCCCGCGTGTCGGACTACAACACCCGCGCCGGCACCGTTTGGGCCTGGAACGTGGACGGCATCTGGGCTCCGATCGAGGACATCCGCTTCCGTGCGGCTTACGCCGTGTCGGTCCGCGCGCCGACCTCAGGCGACCTGTTCGCGGCCGGTTCGCAGAGCTTCGCCTTCATCGCCGACCCCTGCGACAGCAACAACCTCACCGCCAACCCGAACCGCGCCGCGAACTGCGCCGCCTTCGGTGTGCCGACCACGCACAACGCTGCGTCGTCGGCGGCTTGCGCAGCAACCGCGTTTGCTGCTCCGGTCGGCGCCCCGTGGCGTAACTGCACCGCGTTGTCGGTCAGCCAGCCATTCCTCCAGGGCGGCAACCCGACGCTGAACTCGGAAAAGGGCAAGAGCCTCACGCTCGGCGTGGTGATCGAGCCGCGGTTCATCCCGGGCCTCAACCTCACGATCGACTGGTACAAGATCAAGGTTGAAAGCGTGATCGCGTCGCTGGGTGCCCAGCAGATCATCAACCTGTGCTACGACACGGCGGGCGGGATTTCCAATCCGTACTGCGGCACCGTCAATCGCGATCCGGCCACCGGCTTCTTCCGCGATCCGTCGGTCATCGCTGGCGGGATCAACTTCGCCGCGCTGAAGGCTGACGGTATCGATATCGACCTGTCGTATCGCAAGACCTTCGACAACGGTCACCGGGTCTCGTTCCGTGGTATCGCCACCCGCGTGCTGAAGCGTGAAAACTTCACCAACCCGCTCTTCCCGGAAGTGCCGGATCGTGTGAAGGACGAACTGGGTGACCCGAGCTGGGCCGCCAACTTCAGCCTGAACTATGACTTCGGCCCGGTCGACGTGACCTATGGCCTGCGCTACATCGGCAAGCAGACCATCGGTGCATGGGAAACGCAGAACCCCTACATCGGGCTCTGCCCGACCTCGGGCTCGACCGGTTACACCGGCCGTACCTGCACCCCGAACACGCTCGCCACGCTTGATCCGCAGAACCTCGATGCGTTCCCGCAGGTCTTCTATCCGGGCGTGCTGTACCACAACTTCCGCGTGAACGTGCAACTGGCCGACAAGAAGTTCAGCTTCTATGCCGGTGTCGACAACTTCACCGACGTCAAGCCGCCGCTCGGCCTGCTTGGCACCGCCGGTGGCGATCCGTACGACACCTTCGGCCGGATGTTCTACGCCGGTTTCCGCGCCAACTTCTAAGGCTCGGCCCGACAGGCACCAAAAGAGAGGGCGGCGAGACTTCGGTCTCGCCGCCCTTTTCCTTTACCCGATGAGCGTCCGGTCAGCGCCGGGCGCTATGCCACGGCTATGCTCAACGCGCCGTCACCTTCATCGATCTTCACCGTGCTGCCATCGGGGATTTCCCCGCCCAGCAGCTTTTCAGCCAGCGGATCCTGCAGGTAGCGCTGCACCGCCCGCTTCAGTGGCCGCGCGCCATAGACCGGATCGTAGCCGACCCGGCCCAGCCAGCGCTTGGCCGCGTCGGTCAGGTCGAGCACGATCTTGCGATCCTTGAGCAGCTTGGCCACGCGGCCGACCTGGATCTCCACGATCGGCGCCATGTGCTCCACGCCGAGGCGGTGGAACAAAATGATCTCGTCCAGCCGGTTGAGGAATTCGGGGCGGAAATGCCCGCGCACCACTTCCATCACCTGCGGTTCAACGCTCTCGACATCCTGCCCGTCCTCCAGGTTGGCAAGGTACTGACTGCCAAGGTTGCTGGTCAGGATGATCAGCGTGTTGGTGAAGTCCACCACGCGGCCCTGGCCATCGGTCAGGCGGCCATCGTCGAGCACCTGCAGCAGCACGTTGAACACGTCCGAGTGGGCCTTCTCGACCTCGTCGAACAGCACGACCTGATAGGGCCGCCGCCGCACTGCCTCGGTCAGCACGCCGCCTTCCTCGTAACCGACATAGCCCGGAGGCGCGCCGATCAGGCGGGCGACGGAGTGCTTTTCCATGAACTCCGACATGTCGATGCGGACCATCGCGGTGTCATCATCGAACAGGAACCCGGCCAGCGCCTTGGTTAGCTCGGTCTTGCCGACGCCCGTCGGGCCAAGGAACAGGAAGCTGCCCAGCGGCCGGTTCGGGTCCTGCAAGCCAGCGCGCGCCCGGCGCACGGCCTTGGAAACAGCAACTACCGCATCCTGCTGGCCGATCACGCGCTGGCCGATCACCTGCTCCATCTTGAGCAGCTTCTCGCGCTCGCCTTCCATCATCCGGTCGACCGGCACCCCGGTCCAGCGGCTGACCACGGCGGCAATATCGTCGGCGGTCACTTCCTCGCGCAGCAGGGCGTTTTCGGAGACGCCCTGGGCCTCGGCCAGCTGCTTTTCCAGTTCGGGGATGCGACCGTATGACAGCTCGCCCGCCTTGGCCAGGTCACCCTGGCGCTGGGCCTGGTCCAGCTCGATCCGGGCAGCGTCGAGCTGCTCCTTGATCTTGCCCTCGGCGGCGATCTTGTCGCGCTCGTTCTGCCAGCGGGTGGTCAGTTCGGCCGATTGCTGCTCAAGGTTGGCCAGTTCCTCCTTCAGCGCGGCAAGGCGATCCTTGCTGGCCTGGTCGGTTTCCTTGGCGAGCGCCATCTCCTCGATCTTCAGCTGGATGATCCGCCGGTCGAGCACCTCGATTTCCTCGGGCTTGCTCTCCACTTCCATGCGGATGCGGCTGGCAGCCTCGTCCATCAGGTCGATCGCCTTGTCGGGCAGGAAGCGGTCGGCAATGTAGCGATTGGACAACGTGGCCGCCGCAACGATGGCGTTATCGGCGATCCGCACGCCGTGGTGCAATTCGTACTTGTCCTTGATCCCGCGCAGGATCGAGATCGTGTCCTCCACGGTCGGCTCGCCCACGAAGACCGGCTGGAACCGCCGCTGCAGCGCCGGGTCCTTTTCGACGTACTTCTGGTATTCATCCAGCGTGGTCGCGCCGATGCAGTGCAGCTCACCGCGGGCCAGCGCCGGCTTCAGCAGGTTGGAGGCGTCCATCGCTCCCTCGCCCTTGCCCGCCCCGATCAGGGTGTGCATCTCGTCGATGAACAGGATGATCTCGCCCTCGGCGCCCCGCACCTCGTCAAGCACGGCCTTGAGCCGCTCCTCGAACTCGCCGCGATACTTCGCGCCCGCAATCAGGCTGCCCATGTCGAGCGCCATCAGCCGGCGGTCCTTCAGGCTGTCGGGCACATCGCCATTGGCGATACGCAGCGCGAGGCCCTCGGCAATCGCGGTCTTGCCCACACCCGGTTCACCGATCAGCGCCGGGTTGTTCTTGGTCCGGCGGGCGAGGATCTGCACCGTGCGGCGGATTTCCTCGTCACGGCCGATCACCGGATCGAGCTTGCCGTCGCGCGCCGCTTCCGTGAGGTCGCGGGCATATTTCTTCATCGCTTCATAGGCGTTTTCGGCGCTGGCATTGTCCGCCGTGCGCCCGCCGGTCAGTTCCCGAATCGCGGCTTCGAGCTTGCCGGCATCGACGCCCGCCGCCTTCAGCGCCTGGCCAGCCGGATTGGTGGCGCCCAGCGCCAGCGCCTGGAGCATCCGCTGGACCGAAACGAAGCTGTCCCCGGCTTTGGCGGCGAGCTGTTCGGCCTGGTCGAGCAGGCGGACGGCATCGTTTTCCAGTCCCGGCGGCGATTGCGCGCCGCTGCCCGAAACCGCAGGGATTTTGGCCAGCGCCTCGTCCACCTTGGCCACGGCGAGCGCGGGATTGCCCCCAGCGCGCTGGATCAGCCCGGTGGCCATGCCCTCGCTGTCTTCCAGCAGGGCCTTCAGGATATGTTCGGGGGTGATCCGCTGGTGGTTGAGGCGGATCGCAACGGTCTGCGCGCTCTGCAGGAAACCCTTGGCGCGGTCGGTAAATTTCTCGAGGTTCATCGGTGTGTCACCCTCCTGTGACACCGAAAGTAGTGTTGCTTATCGGCAACACAAGAGGGTGAGACCAGAAAAGATCGGGGCGGCGCTTTCTGGCCGCCCCAATGGCGTCGCTTACGGCTTCCAGGTGCGGGCCAACTGGTCCAGCAGACGCACGCCATAGCCGGTCGCCCCCTTGGGGGTCAGCGGCTTGGCCGCATCGCTCATTTCGTTGCCGGCAATGTCGAGGTGCGCCCAAGGCGTGGCCGGATCGATGAAGAAGCCGATGAAGTGCGCGCCGTGGCCCGCACCCGGCGGCACGCCTTCGGTGCCGTGCTTGATATCGGCCACGTCGGACTTCAGGTCATCGGCGTAGTTCGGGTGCAGCGGCAGGCGCCACACGGCCTCGCCGGTCGCCTCGCCAGCGGCCTGGACAGCCGATACCAGCCCTTCGTGGCGGCCGAACAGCCCGGCATATTCATCGCCCAGCGCGGTCACCTTGGCGCCGGTCAGCGTGGCGACATCGACGATCGCGGCCGGCTTGCGGGTGGAGGCAACATATTCGATGCCATCAACCAGCACCATCCGGCCTTCGGCGTCGGTGCTGAAGATCTCGGCGGTCTTGCCGCTCATCGTGCGGACCACGTCGCCGGGGCGCTGGGCATTGCCATCGGGCATGTTCTCGGCCAGTGCGGCCACGGCGACCACGTGAACCGGGGCCTTGCTCTTGGCCAGGCTCAGCGCCGCGCCGACCACGGCCGCCGCGCCCGACATATCGCCCTTCATCCGCCACATGCCATTGCCCGGCTTGATCGAGATCCCGCCGCTGTCAAAGGTGATGCCCTTGCCGACCATGGCCAGCGGGGCGGCTTCGCTGCCCTTGTAGGTCACCAGCAGCAGGCGCGAGCCGCGCGGGCTGCCCTGGCCGACGCCCAGGATCGAACCCATGTTGAGCTTGCGCATCGCCGCTTCGTCGAGCACCTCGATCGAGACACCGGGCACCCCGGCAAAGGCTTCGCGGGTGCGGGCGATGAAGCTGTCAGGATAGATCGTGCTGGCCGGCTCGTTCGACAGGTCGCGGCTGAACCGCACGGCTTCGGCGGTGGCAGCATGGCGGCCGATCCAGGCGGCCTGGGCAGCGGTCGCTTCAGCGCCGACGATGGTCACCGGGGCGGTCGAAGGCGCGCTGCCGGTGGTGACCTTGTAGCGATCGAAACGGTACTGGCCCAGGGCATAGCCCAGTGCGGCATCGGCCATCAGCGCGCCATTACCCGCGCCGACGATAGCGATCGGGGCCTTTTCCCCGCGCAGGTCCTGCGCGGCCTTGCCGGCGGCTTCCATCACCGCCTTGCTGCCCGCATCCTTGCCCAGGCCAACCGCCATGATCCGCGGGCGCGCACCGATCCCGCGCAGCGAGACCGTTTCATTGGCCTTGGCGGCAAAGCCGGCGGCGCTCAGCGCGGCTTCCAGCCCCTTGCGCTCTTCAGCCGAAAGCGGCGCATCGGCGGGAACGGCCTTGTCGGCCATCAGCAGGACCAGCGCGGCATCGGCCGGCACGGCGGTGGCAAAGCCGATCGGCCGTTCGGCGCTGTTCTTCGCGGTCGTGGCGGGAACGCCCGATCCCATCACGGGAACAGCCTGGGTCTGCGCCAGCGCCGGAGCGGAGGTGAGGGCAAGCGAAGCAAGGCAGGTGGTGGCCAAGAGCAGGCGCATAGAATGAACTCCAAGAAACAGGCCCCCACCCGATGGGTGGGGCATGGCGCAATTGCGGCCCCAAATGCAAGCTGCGTGATCGGCATTGGGGCTGATTTTCGACAAGGGGCCATGCTGGCGGGATGAAGGGCTCACAATTCGAACAACGATTGCAGACAGCCCGAACCGAAAGGGGCGGCCCGCCTGTACGGACCGCCCCGATCACTTGTCAAAAAAGGTCAAATCAGCGAGACTTACCGCACACCGATCGGGTCAGGGTTGCTGTCACGGTCACCCGAGACTGCGCCGTTCTGACGAACCGGCCCGGTCAGCAGGATGCCGGCCAGATGCGGCGCCGCCATCGAGGTACCGGAGATGATGTTGTAACCGCCGGCGAGCCAGGTCGAACGGATAGACACGCCTGGTTCAGCCCAGTCGACCGGCGGATTGCCATAGTTGGAGAAGCTGGCGAACCCATCGCCCTGTGCAAAGGCCGAAACGGTGAACACGTTGGGGCCGTTGGTTCGCGCGGGCGACGAGGTATTGGCATCGGCACTGCTGTTGCCAGCTGCCAGCACAAAGCGGATTCCCTTGTTCGACGCAGCGAGCACGGCGCTATCCAGCGCGGTGCTGATCCCGCCACCCAGGCTCATGTTCGCGACATCGCCAGAAAGGCCGTTGGCCGCGACATATTCCACCCCGGCGATCACGCCTGAATTGCTGCCCGAACCGCGACGATCCAGCACCCGAACCGAAACCACCGGGGCTCCCGGTGCCACGCCGACCACCCCGATCGCGTTATCATGGGCGGCAATCGTACCGGCCACATGGGTGCCGTGGCCGTTCTGGTCTTGTGGTGTGGTGGTGCCACCGAGGAAGCTGCGGCTGCGGGCAGTATCGACATTGAGATCGGGATGGGTCAGGTCGATCCCGCTATCGATTACCCAGGCAGTGGCATAATTGGCCGCCGCAGCGCCGTTGACCCGGGCAATACCCCACGGCGTCTGCTGGGATGGTGGGGTGCCCCCGCCGCCGCCAGGCTTGGCTTCAATCCGGATCGGCGGAGCAGACATCACCTGGTCCTGCTCGCAATAGGCGATATTCGGGTTGGCAGCCTGCATCTGTTGCACGGCCTGGGCTGGCAAATTGGCCGCAAAGCCTTGCAATGCCACGCGATAGACGTGCGACACCTGCCCGCCCAGGGCCTTGACCGAACGGTTGGCTTCCGCCTCCACCTGGCCGCGCGAGACGCCCTTGTTGAACACGCAAATATGGGAATTGACGATTTTCTCGCCCGCCACCTGGGCCTGGGCCTGGGCTGACAGAGCCACCAGCGGAAGCGCGGCGAGCATCGCACCAAGCATTGTCTTCGCGATCATGTTCCCTCCAACCAAACCGGTAACGGACCCAAACGGCAACGCACTGTCCGTCAGTTGCCACCCCGCCACTGCGCTCGAGACTAACGGATATTGGATCACTGTCGAGCACGAAAGATGCCGATCTGGTGGACCGAATCCCGGTCGGCCGAGGAATAGCCACCGGATGCGCTCAGGTAACGGTCAGGGCTCGGGCGACGCTGCGGCGATATCGCTGGCTTTATCCCCCTGGGGCTGTTCGAACCTGCGATGCCGGACGATGCGTGGCGTGATCACGATATAGAGTTCGGTCTTCGAGCTGGTTGACCGCTCCGTCCTGAACAGGGCTCCGGCGAGCGGGATATCGCCCAGCAGCGGCACCTTGCCCTTGCGCTTCAGCACATTCTCCTGGGTTAGCCCGCCGATCACGAAAGTCTCGCTATCGCGCACGGTCACCGATGTCTCGGCTTCGCGCTGGCTGATCGTCGGATAGCCCTGACTATAACCCGTGACCGAGGAGACCACGCCATAGATCTGCGCGGTGACAAAGCCATCGGGCGAAACGCGCGGTGCGATCTGCAGCGTGACGCCGACATTAACGTATTGTACCTGTTGCGATACACCGTTGACCCCGGACAGGGTAATCGAGGTCAGGATCGGCAACGCATCGCCGGTGATGATCTTGGCGGTCGATCCGCTTTGCGCGGAAATTCGCGGGCGAGAAAGGATCCGTCCTTCACCCCTTTCGACCTGGGCATAGATTGCTGCCTGCATCACGCCAGATGGCAGCACATCATTGGGATCGACGCTGAACGGCAGGTACGTGCCCGTCTCGATCCGGCCGACCGCAATTTGGCCGTTCGAATTGTTCAGATCGATTCCAAGGTTCTTTGCCCCGCTTTCGGTCAATTCGACGAATTGGGTTTCCAGGATCACGCTGTCCACCGGGATGTCGATCAGCGCAATCATGGCCTTGACTTGGGCAATCCGCTCTGGCGTTCCGGTAACCCATACCGCATTGAGCCGCCGGTCGATCCCCAGGCCATTGCCGAACGATTGCCCCAGTTGGCGCGCGGCCTGCTGCTGCGGCTGGCTTGGCTGCATGAACTGGTTCTGATTACCCGAACCCAGCGAGCCAAAGCCCGGTTCGCGGCGGATGAAGACGTTGTTCGGCTCTATGGTTACGCCCTCGACCAGCAAGCCGACCACTTCGCTGACGTCAGCGTATTTGAGCGGGATAAGCTCGAACGCCTCCCCCGGACGCAGGGTAGCAAGCGTGGGCAGCTCACTGGCCGGGACCACTGCAGCCCCTTCCGACCCGACCGGCCGACTGCCCACGGCCTCTTCCTCGCTGACCTTGCGGATCTTGATCTGAACCACACCGGGACCAGCAGGTTCGACACTGACCTGGGCTGGGGCATTGGTATCGAACCGGATCGCCAGATCGCGCCCGGACACTTCGAACTGGATCGAGCGAACCAGTCCCTGGGCTGATTGGCGTTGTGCAATGCGCGGAGCGCGCAACGTGCCGCGCACGATCACGGTCGGGCGGGTCGGGTTGGAATTCTGCGGATCAAGCCTCGGCAATTCGGGCGAGAAGCGCGCCAGGAAGCCAGCCTGGCCGTCATCGGCGGTGATCGGCTTGAAGTCTTCCAACACTGCGGGGATGGGCGCGCCCTGCGCCCACAGGGGCAGCGATGGCGCAAACATAAGCACCACCCCCGCCGCAGCAATGGCTGCGACAACCAGCCGCGTCGGAAGCTTGAACAAACCCCGCCCTCCAGGCCCGCAGACAAGCAGGCACGAGAGAAATCGTAATCCACCCTACGGGATTCGCAAGTGGGGCATCCAGGTTGACTCAACGCCCGCAGCCGCAAGGTGGTGACAAGCCGCTGAAACTGCGTCACGCTCCCCGTTGGACGAGGCGAGGGAGGATGGCATGCGGCGGATTTTGGCGGGGGCCGGGCTGGTGGCCATTGCGGCCGGGGCGATAGCGCAAGATCGCACCGCGCAGGGCGACCTGTCGGTCACCATCTACAACAACGACCAGGCGCTTGTGCAGGACGTGCGGCAGGTGAACCTGCCCGCCGGCAAGTCGCGGCAGGAGTTCCCCGACGTTTCGGCCCAGATCCGGTCGGAAACAGTAACGCTCGGCGGCGAAGGGTTTGGCATTGTCGAACAGAACTTCGACTATGACCTGCTTTCGCCCGAATCGCTGATGCAGAAGGCGGTGGGCCAGTCGGTCACCCTGCTGCGCACCAATCCCGCCACCGGCGCCGAAGCCCGCGAACGCGCCACGGTGCTGGCGGTCAATGGCGGCGTGGTGCTGAAGATCGGGGAGCGGATCGAGGTGCTGCGCGACGATGGCCTGCCGGTGCGGGTGATCTTCGATGCGATCCCCCCCGGCCTGCGCGCCCGCCCGACCCTTAGCGTCACCGTCGATGCCGCCAAGGCTGGTCCTCGCCCGCTGTCGCTCAGCTACCTGACCCCCGGCCTTGGCTGGAAGGCGGACTATGTCGCGCTGTTCGATGACAAGGCCGGCAAGATCGATGTCCAGGGCTGGATCACCCTCACGAATTCGACCGGGACGACCTTTGCCAATGCCCGCGCCCTGCTGGTGGCGGGCAGCGTCGGGCAGATCAGCCAGGCCCCGGCGGTCTATCGCGGCCGCGGCACCCGCCCGCGCGGGAATGTGGCCGGCACCGAAAGCGGCAGCAGCCAGCGGCTCGGCGATTTCCACGTCTATCCGATCAGCGGGCGGACCACGATCGCCAATGCCCAGACCAAGCAGGTCAGCTTTCTTGATGCGGTGGGCGTACCAGCGCGGCGCGGCTATGAATTCCGCAACGGCTGGCAGGCCAGCGCCGACGAGGCGGAAAGCGCGGCCTCGATCCTCAAGTTCTCCTCGGCCCGCCAGGGCGGCATCGGCGAGGCGCTGCCCGCCGGCGTGGTGCGCGTCTACATGCGCGACAGCCGCGGCCAGGCCCAGTTCATCGGCGAAAGCGACATTCCCCACACCCCGGCCGGATCATCGCTGGCGCTGCGCACCGGCGATGCCTTTGACGTGAAGGTCCAGCCGGTGGTCGAAAAGCGCGAGGCCATCACCACCGACGAGTGGGAAAAGTTCGCCCGCTGGAAAGTGACCATGCCCGATGGCGCCGTGCGCGAAGGCTATGCCGAGCGGCCCAAGCAGTTCTGGCGCACCCAGATGAAATACGTGGTCACCAATGCCAAGCCTGAGCCGGTTACGGTTGACGTGGTCCAGGGCGGGCTCGGCCAATGGTGGTGGTGGCGCGATGTCCGCGTGCCCGCCGAAAGCATCAAGGGCGTTCAGGACAGCGTCGACGAGCGGCGCTGGGAAGTGCCCGTGCCGGCCAATGGCAAGGTCGAACTGACCGTTACCTTCCTGACCCCCTGGTAAGCCGTGCACCGGCTGGCCGCCCTGATTCTGCTGCTCTGCGCCGCGCCGCTGGCCGGGCAGGAACCCGCGCCGATCGTGGTCTCCGCCGCGCCGGACAAGGTGGCCGTGACGCTCTATCGCGATCCTGACCGGGGCGAAGATCCGATCGACAAGGACGATCCCTCATCGCTGGCGCTGATCGTCGAAACCCGCACGGTCACCCTGCCAGCAGGCGTCGCAACGGTGCGCTTCGAGGGCGTGGCGGGCGGAATCGTCCCGCAGACCGCGATCCTGTTCAACGCCGCCCCGCGTGAGCGCAACCGCGATGCCGCGCTGCTCTCACAGGGCGGGCTGGTCGATGCGTTTACAGGCCAGCGCGTGACCCTGCGCCGGACCGATCCGGCCACCGGCAAGACGGTGGAGGAAAGCGCGTCAATCCGCTCCACCGCCAATGGGGTGGTCGTGCAGACCCCGCGCGGGATCGAGGCAATGTACTGCTCCGGCCTCAGCCAGACGCTGCTGTTCCCCGGCGTTCCGGCAACGCTTTCGGCCAAGCCCGTTCTCTCCATGACCACGCGCGACCAGCCGGGCGGGCAGGTGACGATCACCCTCGCTTACCTCGCCGCCGGGTTTGACTGGGACGCAAGCTACGTGGTGACCATCGCGCCCGATGGGCAATCGATCGACCTGCTCGGCTGGCTGACCATGGCCAGCGCCGATGAAACCAGCTTTCCCGATGCCACGCTGGCGGCCGTGGCCGGCAAGATCCAGCGATCGGAGAACGCCGAAGAGGAGTTCGCCCGCGACGATGATGACCGGTTTGACGACGGGATGAGCTGGAACTGCTGGCCGCAAGGGCGGACCAGTTTCGTGGGCGGCATACAGCCTCCGCGTGTGCCAGACCTGATCCCGCTCCCCGCCCCGGTGATGATGTCGATGGAGATGGACAATATCGTCGTCACCGGCCAGCGCCGCCGCGTGCCTATGATGGCGGCGCCGGTGGCAGTCACTGCGGTGATGGAGGGTCTGGGTGATCTCAAGCTCTATCGCGTCCCCATCCCCATCACGGTCGCCGCCCGATCGCAGAAGCAGGTCGCATTCCTCGCCAAGGACCGGATCAAGGGCGTGCTGGCTTACAACGCACGGACGGACTGGGACGAGCCGGAAGATCCGCGCATCCTCTTCCGCTTCACCAACAACCAGCGCGATGGCCTGGGCAAGCCGCTGCCCGCCGGACGGCTGGTCTATTACCAGCACGGCAACCTCGGCACGATGGTGATGGGCGAAGGCACCCTGCCCGACAAGGCGGTGGACGAAGAGATCGAACTGGAGATCGGCGCAAGCGAGGAAGTGACGCTGGAGCACGAGGAACTGGACAGCGATCCGAAGGGCAAGTGGGCCGATCACGAGGTGACGGTCAAGAACGCCAACCCCTTTGCGATCCGCTTCGAACTGGAGTTCCCGACCGGGCGCGGCCTGCGCTTTTCCAGGCTGTCAGCACCAACCGAACGCAAGCCCGGCAAACAGGTGATGGTGGTGATCGTGCCCGCCAATGGCGAGCAGAAGCTGCGCTATCGCACGGCCGAAATCGCCCGGGCCGACGATTGACCGGAACAATCTGCGCTTGGTCGATTTTCGCGCCCTGCCCACTGGCCTTTCCGCCCGCGCACGCTAGGTTTCGCGCTGCTCATTTTTCGGGGTCCATTCATGCGTCGCATCCTGCCTGTTTCCCTGCTGTCCATCGCCCTGGCCGCCTGCGCCGGCAATCCCGCGCCGCGCACCGCCGCCGCGCCGCCGCCGCCCGCACCGGTTGCAGCCCCGGCCCCCGCCAAGGCCGAACCGGCCCCGCTGGCCAAGCTCGTCAGCAAGGTTGACATTCCCTATGAAAGCTTCACGCTCGACAATGGCCTGACCGTGCTGGTCCACACCGATCGCAAGGCCCCGCTGATCGGCGTCACCACCTACTACCGCGTCGGCTCGAAGCACGAGCCGCGCGGCCGCACCGGCTTTGCCCACCTGTTCGAACACCTGATGTTCGGCGGCTCCGAAAACGTCGAGAACTTCGACATTCCGCTCGAAGCCGCGGGTTCGACCAGCACCAACGGGTCCACCTGGTACGATCGCACCAATTATGTCCAGACCGTGCCCAAGGGCGCGCTGGACCTGGCGCTGTTCATGGAAAGCGACCGGATGGGCCACCTCCTCGGCGCGGTCACCCAGGACAAGCTCGACAAGCAGCGGGGCGTTGTCCAGAACGAGAAGCGCCAGGGCGATAACGAACCCTATGGCCTGACCGACTATGTGATCGGCGAAGGGCTGTTCCCGGTCGGCCATCCCTATCGCCATTCCACCATCGGTTCGATGGCCGATCTCGATGCCGCCAGCATCCCCGATGTGCGCAAGTGGTTCATCGACAATTACGGGCCGAACAATGTGGTCATCGCGCTGGCTGGCGATATCGATGTCGCCACGGCCCGCGCCGCGGTGCAGAAGTGGTACGGCCACATCCCACGCGGCCCCGCCGTGCGCAAGGTCGAAGCCGGGCCGGTGACCCTGCCCGCCCCGGTAAAGCGCGAAATGGTCGATCAGGTGCCGGTTACCCGCATCTACCGCGTGTGGAGCGGGCCGGGCCTCAACGATGCCGATGCCGTGGCGCTCGATGTCGGCCTGCGTGTGCTGGGCGGCCTCTCCAGCTCGCGGCTGGACAATGCCCTGGTGCGCGGTGAGCAGCTGGCCGTCTCGGTCACTGCCAGCGCGCAGCAGTTCGAACAGACCAGCTTCCTGCAAGCGACGATGGACGTGAAGCCGGGGGTCGATCGCGCCCAGGCCGAAGCCCGGCTCGATGCGCTGATCGCCGAACTGATCGAAAAGGGTCCGACCGAGGACGAACTGCGCCGCGCCGCCACCAGCGCGGTTTCGGGCCAGCTCTTCGCGCTGGAACAGGTCGGCGGCTTTTCCGGCAAGGGCGCGCAGCTGGCCGAAGGGCTGCTCTATTCGGGCAATCCGGTGCAGTTCAAGCAGGACCTGGAGCGGATCGCGGCGCTCACCCCGGCGGAAGTCCAGGCCGCGCTCAAGCGCTGGCTGTCGCGCCCGGTCTTTGCCCTGGGGGTGACGCCGGGCAAGCGGACCGAGGACGGCGCGAAGATGGGCGGCTATGGCGATGAAGCCACCTCGCCCCCGCCCAAGCCCGATGCGAAGAAGCCCGCCCCGCCGCTCAAGACCGGCCCCAAGCGGGAGTTTCCGCCCGTCGCCCCGGTCGGCGACCTGACCTTCCCGGCGATCGAGCGCACGACGCTGGCCAACGGCATACCCGTTACCCTTGCCCGGCGCGGCAATGTGCCGACCGTGCTGGTGTCGATGAACTTCGATGCCGGCTTCGCGGCCGACCTGGCCGACAAGCCCGGCACCCAGTCGCTGATGCTGTCGCTGCTGGATGAAGGCACGACCACCCGCGATGCCACCGCGATTGCTGAAGAGCAGGAACGGCTGGGCGCGCGGTTGTCGACCGGTGCCGGGCTGGATGCCAGCTCGGTCACGCTGGCGGCGCTCAGCGCCAACCTGGCCCCCTCGCTGGACCTGATGGCCGATGTGGCGATCAACCCGGCCTTCGCCCCGGCGGAGGTGGAGCGGGTGCGCGGGCAGCAGCTGGCCAACCTCGCGCAGTCGATAGCCAATCCGCGCGGCCTGGCCAGCCGGACCCTGCCGACACTGCTGTTCGGCAAGGCTCACCCCTATGGCCTGCCCGGCGACGGGCTGGGCGACGAGGCTTCGGTCAAGAGCCTGACGCCCGAGGCGCTGCGCACCGCTCACGCCCAGTGGATCCGGCCCGACAATGCCCGGATCACCGTGGTCGGCGATGTGACCATGGCCGAATTGAAGCCGATGCTCGAAAGGAGCTTCGGCGCCTGGCGCGCCCCGGCCCTGCCGCGCCCGGCCAAGGCGCTCGATGCCCCGGTGCCCTCGGTCCAGCCGCGGATCGTGCTGATCGACCGGCCGGGTTCGCCGCAGTCGGTGATCGTCGCTGGCCGCGTGCTCGACCTGACCGGGCGCGACCAGGACAAGGAAGCGCTGGACCTGGCCAACGAAGTGCTGGGCAATGGCTTCCTCTCGCGACTCAACCTCAACCTGCGTGAGGACAAGGGCTGGTCCTATGGCGTGCGCAGCATCGTGTCCGCCCCGTTGGGCCGCCGCACGCTGAGCCTGGCTGCCCCGGTCCAGTCCGACCGCACCGGGGATTCGATCCGGCTGCTGCTGGAAGAGATGCGCGATTTTCCGGGCAAGAAGCCGGTCAACCCGACCGAACTCAACCGCGTGACCGATGGCAATGTGCGCGGCCTGCCCAACCGCTTCGAAACCAACGGCCAGGTGCTGGGCGCGATCGTCAACAACGAGCGGCTGGGCCGACCGGACAATTACATCGTCACCCTGCCCAGCCGTTATCGTGCGATCGATGCCAAGGCCATTGACGGCGCGGCCAAGCAGTGGCTCCATCCCGATGGCCTGGTCTTCGTGGTGGTGGGCGATCGCAAGCAGGTCGAACCGCAGCTCAAGGGCATTGGCCTGCCGGTTGAAATTGCCGCCGCACCCTGAGCGGTGGCAGTTGACAGCAGGCCCGCGCAAGGCGAATGAACAGGTTACTTACCCCCCTGTAAGTTAGCGGCCGGAATGTGTTAGTGGCCGGGTTAGTTAGAGGAGAGAACCGATGTCGATTGCAGGCACTTACGAATGCGTGACCAAGACCCCGATGGGCGACCAGAAGAGCGAGTTCACGATCGTTGTCGATGGTGACACCTTCACCGGCAAGAACCAGGGCGCGATGGGCTCGATGGACCTCGAGAACGGCAAGATCGACGGCAACAAGCTGACCTGGTCGATGAAGATGACCGTGCCGATGCCGATGACGCTGGAAGGCGAAGCCACCGTCGATGGTGACACCATCACCGGCGGCGTGAAGGCCGGCGCGTTCGGCACCTTCGCGATGAGCGGCACGCGCAAGGCCTGACCGGCCGCGCCAGCGCACAAGCAAGAGGGCGCCGGAGGGGTTTCCTCCGGCGCCCTTTTCTATGCCCGCCCGGTCGGCGCGCAGGCTACTTCTTGATCTTGACCTGGGCCTTGATCACCGGGCTCGGCACGTCCTGCCCAGTCCGCAGGTCGATCACCGTATCGCGGCGATAGCCCAGCACGCCCGGCACCGGCTGCATCCGGGTAATCGGCAGGGCATAGTAGTTGTTGAGCTTGCCGTGAGCGTGGAACTCGGCCTGGACCACCGGCAGCCCCTTCAGGCTGTTCGGCACACCAAAGGCCAGGGCCGGCGGGGCCATGCCCGGCGCCTCGACCGGCTCACCCTTGCGCGCGGCCTTTTCCTCGGCCCGGCGCCAGGCCTCGACCGAGGCGACATCCCAGTTCTTGGTCTGGGTCGGGGCGGCGAACAGGTAGTTGCCAAGATCGGTGATGACCCCCGCCTTCACCTCGAACCTTACCGTGCCCATGCAGAAGCACAGCCCGCCCGACACCATGCCGGGCTGCATCAGCAGCGGGCCATAGAAGATGTAAGTGCCCGGCTTCACCTGGTTGAGGTAATTGAACCGGCCGACAGCATCGTCCTTGCTGAAGATGTACATCGGGCCGAAGTTGACCATGTCGCGCAGCTCGATCGGATCGATCGAGAAGTTCTCCGCGCTCGGCTCGACCGGCTTGTCGGGGACCTTCTTCTTGGTCTGCACTGCGATGTTGGCGCGGCTCTGCCAGCTGCGCAGCTGTTCGGGATACTTCTTCTTCGCCTTCTCGAAGGCTTCGTCCCAGTCCTTCTTGTGCTCGGCACGGGTCCCTTCGTCGGGCACGCGCAGGAAAGCGCCGAACGTGCGAACCGGCGACTGGATGAAGATATAGCCCGAGGCCGGGTCAAGCTTCTGCTTGCCCGTGGCCAGGTTCTTTTCCTCCACCGCCTCGGCCGAGGCGAGCGAGGGCATGGCGAGCGCGGCGCAGGCGGCCGCAACGATCCGAAGCGCGATCTTCACAGCCCCAGCTCCTTCGTGACGGGTTTGGGACCAGAGGCGACCAGCGCCTGCAGCTCAAGCGCGTTGTCGCGCTCCCCTTCCTTCTTGCGGCCGTGGCCTTCCTCGAAATTGAAGTCCTTCCACAGGTCGCCGGTCAGGCCGTAGCGCTGATAGCCCTTGAAGCCCATGCAGTTGCGCAGGTTCACCCGGCGCTGCTGGCGGCGGGCGGCGGAACCGAAGATCGCATCGGCCAGCAGGCTGCCCACGGCCGAACCGATCCCGGCTGCCAGCACGCCATATTGCGCCGTGGCCCCGGCCAGTGCGGCGCTGTTGCCGCCCAGGTAGATGCTCGATCCGCTGGCCAGCGCATCGCACTCGCGGATGTCGGCATAGGCCTCGGCAAAGGTCACGTCGGCGCGGTGGAAATAGAAGTACTTGTCGAAATCGGCCTCGTCAGCCGGGGTGGGCGTGAAGGCCAGCTTCGGCATGGTCAGCGTGGCCGGATCGGGCAACTCGTAATCGACCAGTACCGTGGCCGCCTCTGCGGCCGGCTCAGGCGCTGCAGCCGCATCGCTGGCCGGCGGCGCAGCGGCATCCTGCGCCGCGGCGGGCACAGTCTGGACAAGGGCTGCAGCCAGCAACCCGCAAGCAAGTCTGGAAAACACGGAATTAGCCTCCCCCGGTATCTGCGCGAGGGAGACCAGATTCCTGCGCCCAAGGCAAGTACTTAGGCGAGCGCCTTGCGCAACAATTCGTTGACAACCTGCGGGTTGGCCTTGCCCTGCATGGCCTTCATCGTCTGGCCCACGAAGAACCCGAACAGCGCCTCCTTGCCGGCCTTGAATTCGGCCACCTTGTCGGCATTGTCGGCCAGGATCCGGGCAATCGCAGCTTCGATCGCGCCGGTGTCGCTGGTCTGCTTGTTGGCCTCGATCTCGGCCGCAAGGTCGATGTCGCTGGTCAGATAGGCGGCGAAGATCTCCTTGGCCTTGCTGCCGGAGATCACCCCGTCATTGGCCGCGACGATCAGCGCCACGTTGGCCGCGACGGTGTTCTTCGGATGGGCCGCGCCCAGGTCGATGCCCTTGAGCACGCCGGCGCGCTCCGACAGCAGCCAGTTGGCCACGCGCTTGGCCAGGTCCCGCTCGGCCTTGCCACTGGCCTTGACCACGGCGTCCAGCATTTCCTCGAACTGCTGGAAGGTTTCGACCTCCAGCGTCAGCTGCGCGGCGTCATAGGGCGAAAGCCCAAGCGCCGTTTTATAGCGGTGCCGCTTGGCATCGGGCAGCTCGGGCAGGCTAGCCTTACACTCTTCAAGGAAGGCATCGTCCAGTTCCAGCGGCAGCAGGTCCGGATCGGGGAAATAGCGATAGTCGTGCGCATCTTCCTTGCTGCGCATCGAGCGGGTTTCGTTCTTGTCCGGATCGTAGAGCCGGGTTTCCTGAACGACCTGGCCGCCATCCTCGATCACGCCCACCTGGCGGCGCGCTTCGCTTTCAACCACGGCCATGACGAAGCGGACCGAGTTGACGTTCTTGGTTTCGGTGCGGGTGCCGAACGGCTCGCCCGGACGGCGGACCGAAACGTTGACGTCCGCGCGCATCGAGCCCTGGTCCATGTTGCCATCGCACGAGCCGACATAGCGCAGGATCTGGCGCAGCTTGGCGAGGTAGGCTCCGGCCTCGGCCGGGCTGCGCATGTCCGGGCGGCTGACGATTTCCATCAGCGCCACGCCCGAGCGGTTGAGGTCGACATAGGACATAGTCGGGTGCTGATCGTGCATCAGCTTGCCCGCGTCCTGCTCGACGTGGATGCGCTCGATCCCGATGGTCTTGGTGCTGCCTTCGGGGTCCTTCTCGTCGAGGATCACCTCGATCGTCCCCTCGCCCACCAAGGGGTGGTAAAGCTGGCTGATCTGGTAGCCCTGCGGCAGATCGGCATAGAAGTAGTTCTTGCGATCGAACCGCGACCACTTGTTGATCTGGGCATTGATCGCCATGCCGGTGCGCACCGCCTGACGGATGCATTCGCGGTTGGGCACCGGCAGCATCCCCGGCATGGCCGCGTCGACCAGGCTGACCTGGGTGTTCGGTTCCGCCCCGAACGCGGTGGCCGCGCCAGAAAACAGCTTGGACTGCGAAGTGACCTGGGCATGGACTTCAAGGCCGATCACGACCTCCCACTCACCCGTTGCGCCCTGAATGCGATAACTGCTCATCTTACCACCACTTTTCCGGCTTGGCCGAGAACTGCGCGCGCGCCTCGATCGCGAGGCCAGCGTTGAGCACGCCCTGTTCGTCAAAGGCCTTGCCGACGATCTGCAGACCCAGCGGCAGCCCTTCGCGGTTCAGCCCGGCGGGGACCGACATGGCCGGCAGGCCAGCGAGGCTGGCCGGGACGGCGAAGACGTCGTTGAGGTACATGGACAACGGATCGTCGCTCTTTTCGCCGAGGCCAAAGGCGGCGGTCGGCGCCGTGGGCGCGAGGATCACGTCGCATTGCGTGAACGCGTTCTTGAAGTCCTGTGCGATCAGGGTGCGGACCTTCTGGGCCTGGGTGTAATAGGCGTCATAGAAACCCGCGCTCAGCACATAGGTGCCGATCAGGATGCGGCGCTTGACCTCGGCCCCGAACCCGGCGGCGCGGGTGGCGGCGTACATGTCCTGCAGGCCCGCCCCATCGGGCAGATCGCGCAGGCCATAGCGCACGCCATCATAACGGGCGAGGTTCGACGAGGCTTCGGCCGGGGCGATGATGTAATAGGCCGGCAGGGCGTACTTGGTATGCGGCAGCGAGACGTCGACGATTTCCGCGCCGGCATCCTTCAGCCATTCGATCCCGCGATCCCAGCTGGCGGCGACATCGGCGTCCATCCCGTCCATGCGGTATTCGCGCGGGATGCCCACCTTCTTGCCGCGAAGGTCACCGTTGAGACCGGCTTCCCATTCGGGCACCGGCAGGTTGAGGCTGGTCGCGTCCTTGGGATCGAACCCAGCCATGGCTTCCAGCATGATCGCGCAGTCGCGCACGTCGCGGGCCATCGGCCCGGCCTGGTCGAGCGAGCTGGCGAAGGCCACGATGCCCCAGCGCGAGCAGCGGCCATAGGTCGGCTTGATGCCTGAAATGCCCACAAAAGCTGCGGGCTGGCGGATCGAACCGCCGGTATCGGTACCGGTCGCCGCCGGAGCAAGCCGTGCGGCGACTGCAGCCGAGCTGCCGCCCGAGCTGCCACCCGGCGCGAGCGCGGCATTGCCGCCATCATTGCGCCGCCAGGGCGAGATGACATTGCCGAAATAGCTCGTCTCGTTCGACGAACCCATGGCGAACTGGTCAAGGTTGAGCTTGCCCAGCATCCCCGCCCCGGCATCCCACAGCTTCTGGCTGACGGTGCTTTCGTACTGCGGGGTGAACCCTTCAAGGATGTGGCTGGCCGCGGTGGTCTGCACGCCCTTGGTGGCGAACAGGTCCTTCATGCCGATCGGCACGCCGCCCATCTTGCCCAGCGGCTGGCCGGCGGCGCGCTTCGCATCGTTGGCCTTTGCTGCTTCTAGCGCCTGTTCGGGCGTAGTGACGATGAAGGCGTTGAGCGCCGCCGCAGCGGCGACATTGGCGTTGAACGCCTCGGCCACTTCGACGGCGGTAAACTCGCCCTTGGCCACGCCATCGCGGATCGCCGCGACGCCCAGTTCGGTCAGGTCGCTGCTCATTATTCGATCACCTTGGGCACGCCGAAGAAGCCGTGTTCGGCCGCCGGGGCATTGGCCAGCACGCCGTCGCGGTTGTCGCCGCCGGTCAGCGGATCGGCGTTGATCACGTCATCGCGCAGGCGCAGGTGGTTTTCGATCACCGCGGTCATCGGTTCGACCCCGGTGACATCGACTTCACCCAGCTGCTCGACCCAGGCGAGAATCCCGTTGAGTTCCGGCACCATCGCCGCAAGCTCGGCCTCGGACAGCTTGATCCGGGCCAGCGCGGCGATCTTGGCCACGGTGGCGGTATCGACCGACATGGCATTCCTTTGGTTACAATGATTACCCGCGCGCTAGCATCGGCCAGCGCGCCCTGCAACGATTTGCCTGCGGATCAGGCGGCTTATTGCGCCTGCGGCGGGGGCGGCGCGCCGGCCCCAGCTCCGGCGCCAGCCGGGCCACCGGCCCCGCCCTGCATCTGCTGCAATTGCTGCATCATCCGCATCTGCGCCTCGATCTCGGCCCGGCTCTTGAAATCGATCAGTTCGATTTCGAACACCAGGTCGGAATTGGCGGGGATTTCTACCGCGCCGGTCTGCGGGTTGCGCTGTTCCTGCGCGCCATAGGCCAGGGCAGCCGGAATCTCGACCTTGTACTTGCCGCCACGCTGCATCTTTTCCAGCGCCTGGGTGAAGCCAGGGATCACCCCTTCGACCGGGAACACCGCGCGTTCGCCCTGGTCGAACACCTTGCCGTTTTCGAGGCTGCCCTTGTAGTTGATCTGGACCACGTCCGCGATCGTCGGCGAAGGGCCGGTGCCAGCCTTGATCGTTTCGATATCGACCGAACCGGGCAGCGTGGCCCAGGCCAGCCCACCAGCGGCCAGTGCGGCAGCGGCCACGCCCAGCCACAGCTTGGCCAGCGCGCCCTTGGCGATCGGTTGCAGCGGAACGCGGGTGATCTCGGTCATGCGAAACGTCTTCCTGTTGGGCGCCAAAGCAAAGGGCGCGGATTGCTCCGCGCCCTCATGGCTTATCGCGCTTGTCGGTTCAAGCTTACTTGACGCCGTCACGCTCCATCCGCTTGCGCTCCATCTTGCGGGCGCGGCGGACAGCGGCAGCCTTTTCACGGGCGCGCTTTTCGGACGGCTTTTCAAAGTGGCGGCGCAGCTTCATCTCGCGGTACACGCCCTCACGCTGCAGCTTCTTCTTAAGCGCGCGCAGAGCCTGTTCGACATTGTTGTCGCGGACGAGAATTTGCATAAACCGACACACCTCTCAAACGAAGGATGAGAGCCCCGCGCGAATCTGGTGCGGGGATGCACCCTAACGAAAAGCAACGAAAAACCGGGCCAAATCCGAACAGGACCAGCTCGAAGTGGCGCGCCGTTAGCAAGGAGTCGGACCAAAGGCAAGCTTTTGCGGGCAATTGCCGCGCATGGCGCCCCACAAACCGCCCAGAGATCACCCATCTGAGCCATTCTGCGCCGAATTGCACGTGATTTCACTTTTTGTTGTGTATGTACAACGAATCAGATATTGAACCTAACATATTGTTCAACCGCATCAACCTTTTTCGCCAGGAACGGGGCCTGTCGCGCAAGGAGCTGGCCGAACTGGTCGGGGTCAACCCGCAGACCATCGGCTATCTCGAACGTGGCGATTACCGGCCCACCGTAGAACTGGCGCTCAAGCTGGCCCAGGCCTTTGGCGTCAGCGTCGAAACGCTGTTCGCGCTTGAACCCTTTCCTTCCCTTGCCGAGCAGCTTGACCGTCGGGCTGCCAAGGAGACCGACCATGACTGACACCCAGACCGCCCGCTTTGTCCGGATCAACCTGAGCCCGCGCACCAGCAAACTGCTTGGCAGCTATGCGCTGGTTGCCATGCATGGCTGGTTCCTGATCAAGCTAGGCCTGCCATCGCAAAGCGGCGCGGCCGAGGTCGCCGTGGGGGTGGCTGCCATCACCGGCATGCTGGCCAGCATCGTGTTTTTCATCAGCACTTACGGCGTGATCGCCAATGCGCCTGATGCCGCGCTGGACGAACGTGAACTGGCCGAGCGCAACCGGGCCTATTTCGGCGCGTTCAAGTATCTGGTCTTGATGACCGTCTTGGGTGGCATGGTGCCCGAATTCCTCGCCAAGCTGTTCAATTTCGAACTGTCGGTCGGGGTGCTGAAGAACTTCATCCTGCTGATGTTCACCACCGCGCTGGTCCTGCCCGGCTTCCTGATCGCCTGGGCGGAGCGGGACGAAGCCTGAGCGCCGCGCTAAAGCGGTTCGGCCGAAATCGCGATCCGGAACTGCGCGCCCTGGCCAGGCGGATAGAACCCAGCTCTTTCGCCGAACACCAGGGTCATCGGCTCCGGCTTGCTGAAGTAGTCACGGTGCAGGAAAAAGCTCTGGACCGGCTCGATCCTGTCCGCCGGGTCCTGCGGGTAAAACAGCGCAGCCGTGAAATCGGTCGTCGGGGACGAAAAGAAGATTGCAACGTGCTGCAACTGCCACCGGCACAGGCCCTGGCCGAAATAGTCCGCATCGCGCAAGGCATCGCGGTGAAACAGCGCTTCATAGCGGTTCTCGCCGAGCGGCTTTAGCGACAGGTCCAGCTTGTATTCGGGCGGCAGAACGGCCCCGCTGAACGGCCGGGCCTTGACGCATGTCTCGTTCTCCACCCGGTAAACGGCTTCGGCGCGCACCTTGCTGAACGGGCCGGGCGCATCCTCGAACCGGAAATCGAGCCGCTGGGCATCGGCCGCAGCCGGATTGCGTTCGATCTGCGGCTCGATCGCCCCCCGCCCGCAGCCGCTCAGCAGCAAGGCTGAGATAAGGGCAGCAAGGGCATGCCTGATCATCGCTTGGCTCCGCTTGCGTGGTGCTGGTGGCTCAGCTGGCCATCGAGCGCCCGCGCCAGACTTTTTGGGCAACCACCAGAGCGTCGCAAGCGCTGGCGGGATACCGGGACAACAAGGCCGGTCGGGCAACAGGAAGCAGTGTCCCAGGCGTCGCTTTCGCGCTAGACGCCGCAATCAGGGGGACCAATGCGCACCACATTCACGACTGCCGACTGGGCCGTGCTGGGACTTTATGTGATGCTGCTGGCGCTGGCCGGGTGGCTGACCACGCGGCGGGGGATGCGATCCGAGGACTACTTCCTCGCCGGACATCACGCGCCGACCTGGCTGGTGGCGATCTCGGTGCTCTCAACCGTGCAATCAGCCGCAACGTTCCTGGGCGTGCCGGACTTCGCCTATCGCGGCAACTTCACTTATATTGGCGGGGTCTTCGCCTCGCTGGTCGCGGCCTGGCTGGTGGGCCACTGGCTGATGCCGCGTTTCTATGCCGCCGGGGTGACCACGGTTTACGAACTGCTGGAGGCGCGCTTCGATGCGACGGCGCGGCGGGCGGCAGCGGCGATGTACCTGGTCGGGCGGATCCTGGCGAGCGGGGCGCGACTCTATCTTGCTGCCATTGCCGTCTCGATGATCCTGTTCCTGGATGTAGCGCCGGGGCACATGCTGGTCGCCATGCTGATCCTGTTGGTGTTCGGATTGGCCTTTACCTTCATGGGCGGGCTCAATTCGGTGATCTGGAGCGACCTGGTGCAGGTGGTCCTCTATGTTGGTGCCGCTTTGGTGGTCGCTTGGTACCTGTGGAGTGGCCTGCCAATGACGCTTGAGCAGGCCTTGAACACCCTGCAATCCGCGCCCGGCGGGCAAGACAAGCTGCAATTGGTCGACCCCTCGTTCAGCCTCTCGGCCCCCTTCGGTCTGTGGGCTGTGCTGACCGGGGTGGTCCTCCTCAACTTCGCCAATGCCGGGCTGGATCAGGACACCACCCAGCGCGTCCTCGCCTGCCGCAATGCCCGGCAGGGGACGCGGGCGCTGGTCGTTTCAGCCTGGGCCTCGCTCCCCGTAATCCTGCTGTTCCTGACCATCGGCGCGCTGCTGTGGCTGTATTACCAGGGGAACGCTGCTAGCAGCTACAATGGCGAGAAAGTCACTGTTTTCATGCACTATATTCTCACCCAGCTGCCGCCGGGCCTGCGCGGGCTGGTGACGGTGGGGGTAATAGCGGCGGCGGCGATCAATTCGGGGCTGATCTCGATGTCGGCCGTGCTGGTCAACGACCTCTACCGGCCTTTTGCGGGCCAGCGGAGCGAGGCGCACTATGTCCGAATGGGGCGGATTGCCACGGTTATGCTGGGCTTTGCGCTGTTCGCCATGGCGGTGCTGTCCTATTACTGGCAGCGGTATGCCGATACCGCCCTGCTCGACTTCGTGCTGGGGGTAATGGCCTTTGCCTATTCCGGGCTGCTGGGGGTCTATGGCGTTGCGCTGTTTTCAAAGCGGGGCTCTTCCGCCAGCGTCCTTGCCGCCTTTGCCGCCGGGTTCCTGACCGTGCTGGCTTTCCAGCCCTATGTGATCGACGCGCTGGGGCTGCCCGCCGCGCTCAAGGGCGTGGCCTTCCCCTGGCACCTGTGCCTTGGCACCGTGGTGGCGGCGTTGGTCTGTTTGTTGGCGCCGGGGAAGGCGCGCCCCTCTCGCTAAGAGTCACCCCGGACTTGTTCCGGGGCGGTGCTGCCTTCCTGCGGCGGTCCGGCTCTGGGCTAGCGTCGCAGAAGAAAAGCACTGCCCCGGAACAAGTCCGGGGTGACAAGGCAGGTTGAATCGCCCTCTAATGCGCAAGGGTGGCGGATTGGCCAAACCCCGGCTAAGGCACCGGGCATGACCGCCCCGCCCTCATTCGTGGCCGCATCGCTGACCGTCGCCGCTGGCGGCGCGTTTGGCGCATGGCTGCGCTTTGCGGCGGGCAGGCTGATTGGCGCGGGGCCGTTTCCCTATGCCACGCTGACCGTCAACGTGCTGGGAAGCCTGGCGATGGGGCTGCTGGCCGGTTGGCTGGCGCGTCACGGTCAGGGTGGCGAAACCTGGCGGCTGCTGCTGGGCGTCGGGGTGCTGGGCGGGTTCACCACCTTTTCGGCCTTCAGCCTTGAGATCGCCTTGATGATCCAGCGTGGGGCCATGGCGCAGGCCGCGCTCTATATTGCCCTGTCGCTGGCTGGCGGCGTGGGTGGACTGTTTGCCGGGCTGGCCCTGGCGCGAGGAATTGCATGAGCACGGAAGTTCGCCAGTTTACCGTCCAGCATGATGACGACGGCGTGCGGCTTGACCGCTGGTTCAAGCGTCACCTGCCGCAGGTCGGGTTTGCCACGGTCAGCCGCTGGGCCCGCACCGGCCAGATCCGGGTGGATGGCAAGCGCGCCGATCCGGCCGACCGCCTTGCGGCCGGGCAAGTGGTGCGCGTCCCCCCCGGCGGCGATACTCCGGCCAAGGGCGGCGCCAAGCCGCGCCGCGAGCTCTCTGACGAGGAAATCGCCCGGGCCGAGGCCATGGTCATCACCCAGGACCGCGCCGCCATCGTGCTGAACAAGCCGCCGGGCCTTGCGACGCAAGGCGGCAGCGGCATGAAGGAGCATGTCGACGGGCTACTCGATGCCTTTGCCCATGACGGGCCGCGCCCGCGGCTGGTTCACCGGCTCGACAAGGATACGTCTGGCGTCCTGCTCATCGCCCGCACCCCGGGCAGCGCGGCGTTCTTTTCCAAGCGCTTTTCGGGGCGCACCGCGCGCAAGATCTATTGGGCGATCATCGCCGGCGTCCCCTCGGTCGAGGATGGCCTGATCGACCTGCCGCTGGCCAAGCAGCCCGGCACCGGCGGCGAAAAGATGATGGTCGACAAGTCTGGCGAAGGCCAGCCGGCCCGGACCCGCTACCGCGTGCTCGACCGCGCCGGAAATCGCGCCTGCTGGGTCGAGCTGCAACCGCTGACCGGGCGCACCCATCAGCTGCGCGTCCACATGGCCGCGATTGGCCACCCGATCGTCGGCGATGGCAAGTATGGCGGGCCGGAAGCCTTCCTGTCCGGCTCGATCAGCCGCAAGATGCACCTTCACGCGCGCCGCCTGATCATCGACCACCCCGATGGCGACGTGATCGATGTGCGGGCGGAATTGCCCGAGCACTTTGCCAATACCATGGCCAACCTCGGCTTTGACGAGGAGGACGGCGACGCTCTGCCCGAGCCGTACAAGCCCGGAAAAGCCGACGAGAAACAGGCCGCAAAGGCCCATGCCAAACAGGTCCGCAAGGAACGCCGCGGCGAACGGCGCGGCCGCGCCGAGGGCCGGGTCGCCACCCGCAAACCGCCCACCAAACGCGGCCCGACCAAGGGCAAGGGCAGTCCCAAACCGGCCGCGAAGAAGCCAGGGCCAGGTCCGGCGCCCAAAACAGGACCGAAGCCGACAGGTAAGCGCTGATGCACCCCAATTCCGCGTTCCGCCGCGATGATCGCGCCTTGCTGGAAACCCTGATCGACGAGATCGGGTTCGGTATGGTCTTTGCCACCACCCCCGATGGCCCGCGCGTGGCCCACGTGCCGCTGGTGTCGACCGGCGATGGCGCGCTGCAGTTCCACCTGGCGCGTGGCAATGCCCTGACCAGGCACATCGACGGCATGACCGTGCTGGCGGTAATCAACGGGCCGGATGGCTATGTCAGCCCGCGCTGGTATGCCGATCCGGTTCAGGTCCCGACCTGGAACTATGTCGCGCTGGAACTGGAAGGCCGGGTGCGGCGGATGGATGGCGATGGCCTGTTGGGCCACCTTGAAGCCCTGTCGGCGCGCGAGGAGGCCCGGCTGGACGGCCCGCCCTGGACCATGGACAAGGCCCCGGAGGACTATCTCCGCAAACTGATGGCCGGGATCGTGGGTTTCGAACTCGAAGTGCTGGCCTGGCGCGAGACGCTGAAGCTCAGCCAGAACAAGCCGGCCGACGAACGCGAGCGGGTTGCCGCCGGGCTGGAAAGCCAGGGTGCCAGCGCGATAGCGGCGCTGATGCGGACCCTGGCCAAGTGAACCAGCGGCTCGCCGTTTTCGATTGCGATGGCACGCTGGTCGATGGCCAGGCCGGGGTCTGTGCAGCAATGGACGCGGCCTTTGCCGCCCACGGCCTGGCCGCGCCCGATCATCACATCGTCCGCCGCGTGGTTGGCCTCAGCCTGCCGCAAGCCATCCGGCTGTTGCTGCCTGAGGGCGACGAGGTCGTTCGCCAGGGGATCGACGCCGAATACCGCCGCGCCTTTCGCGCCGCGCGGGAAGCCGGGCACCTGGTCGAGCCGCTCTATGCCGGGATCCGTGAAACGCTGGACGCCTTGCGCGGCGCCGGCTGGGCGCTGGCGGTGGCCACCGGCAAATCGGATCGCGGGCTGGAGCATTGCCTGGCCACGCATGGTCTCAGCGGCCACTTCATCTCGCTGCAAACGGCCGACCGGCATCCGTCAAAGCCGCATCCAGCCATGCTGGAAGCCGCCCTGTTCGAAGCCGGCGTAATGCCCGATCAGGCGGTGATGATCGGCGATACGGCCTATGACATGACCATGGCGGTCAATGCCGGGGTGCGCGGCCTGGGGGTGGACTGGGGCTATCACACCCCGGCCGAACTGGCCGACGCCGGCGCTGCCGCCGTCGCCCGCGATCCCGCCCACCTGCTGGAGTTGCTGCAATGACCGAAGATGAAGCCCGCGCCCGCAGCCGCTTCATGGTGATCCAGATCGTGCGCCTGACTGGCCTCGGTCTGTTCCTGTTCGGCCTGCTGGCGATTGCCGGACGGGTCGAACTGCCGGTCGCCGCGGGCTATTTGCTGGCCGTGGTCGGCATGGCCGAAATGCTGGTCGTGCCGCTGATCCTGTCGCGGAAGTGGAAAAGTCCGAAGCCATGAAGCGGTTCTACAAGGAGGCGCTGGCCCTTGCCGAAGGCAGCGGCTGGCAGGTCAAGCTGGATGGCCGCGGGGTGAAGACGGTCGGCGGACGGCCGCAAGTGCTGCCCAGCCGCGCCCTGGCCGAGGCGCTGGCCGCCGAATGGGCGGCGCAGGAAGAGACCATTGTTCCCGCCAGCTTCGTGCTGCGCGACATGGCTGACTATGCACTGGATGTCGTGGCCCCGGATCCCGTTGCCACCGTTGCGGGCCTGATCCGCTATGCCGAGACCGATACGCTGTGCTACCGCGCCGATCCCGGCGAAGCGTTGCACGCCCGGCAGCTGGAGCGCTGGGAGCCGCTGCTGCAGGCGGCCGAAGCACGGTACGGGGTGCGGTTCGAGCGGGTCAGCGGGATCATCCACCGCCCCCAGCCAGGCGAGACCCTGGCCCACCTGCGGGATTTGCTGAACGGGCTGGATCCCTTTGCCCTGGCCGCGCTCAACACGCTGACCTCGCTTGCCGCCTCGCTGGTGATCGGTCTTGCCGCGCTCGAACCCGATGCCGATGCCGGGGCGCTGTGGATCGCCGCCGAGCTTGAGGAGGAATGGCAGGCCGAGCTGTGGGGCCGCGATGCCGAGGCCGAGGACCGCCGCACCCGCCGCGCCGCCGCCTTTGCCACTGCCGCCCGCTTTGCTGCCCTTGCGCGATAGGGCTTGCGAAACGATTGACCTTCTTAAGCGTGCGCTTAAACAGGTCGCTTCCCGCAACCCAAGAGAGAGGAACCAGGGCGATGTACAGCCACATGATGGTGGGCAGCAACGACATCGATCGTTCGAAGGCATTCTATGACGCGCTGTTTGGCGCGGTGGGCGGCAAGCCCGGGATCGTCGACCCCAAGGGTCGCCTGATCTACATGCACAACGGTTCGATGTTCCTCGTCACCAAGCCAATCGATGGCGAAGCGGCGACTCCCGGCAACGGCATGACCATCGGCTTTGCGATGGAAAGCCCGGCCCAGGCCGATGCCTGGCACGCGGCTGGCGTGGCCGCTGGCGGCAAGGCGATCGAAGACCCGCCGGGCGTGCGCGAAGGCGCGGGCATGAAGCTGTACCTGGCTTACCTGCGCGATCCCGATGGCAACAAGCTGTGCGCGCTGCACCGCATGTAGCCACGACTTCGACCACCGAGGTCAGGCCTGACGGCACCCGGCGCGCGATCACGCGGCGCTGGGTGCCGGAAGCCCCGGTGGCGCTGGAATTCAATGGCCTGTCCTATGCGGTGATGATGGCGAGCCCGCAGGACCTCGAAGATTTCGCCACCGGTTTCGCACTGAGCGAAGGGCTGGCCAGCAGCGCCGCCGACATTGCCGACATCGCCATTGCCGAAGTGCCGCAGGGCTGGATCGTCCGCGCCCGGCTGGCGGGGCTGGGCATCGACAAGCTGGAAGACCGGGTGCGCCGCCGCGTCGCGGAATCGAGCTGCGGCCTGTGCGGGATCGAGAACCTGGCCGAAGTCGCCCGTCCCCTGCCCCCGGTCGCCGGGCATGAACCGATCGAACCTGTCGCAATCTTCGCGGCGCTGGCTGCCTTGCGCGATCACCAGCCGCTGGGCCGGGAAACCGGCGCAGCCCATGCCGCCGCCCATTGCCGCGCCGATGGCACCATCACCACCGTGCGCGAGGACGTGGGCCGCCACAACGCGCTCGACAAGCTGATCGGTGCCAAGGCCCGCGCGGGCGAGCCTCTGGCGCCAGGCTTCGTCCTGTCGACCGCGCGGTGCAGCTACGAAATCGTCGAGAAAGCTGTGCGCGGCGGGGCAACCAGCCTGGTCTGCATCTCCCTGCCCACATCACTCGCGGTCGAACGCGCCAGCACTGCCGGCCTCAGCCTGTGGGCGCTGGCCCGCGATGACTCGGTACTAAAGGTCGCCTAGCGCGAGAGCAGGAATACCGCGTGCTCGGCCCGCCAGCTGGCCGCCGCATCGCTGATCCGCTTGTCACCCGACAGGAACCAGGCGCCCTCCACGGTCAGGTGCTTGGCCGCCACCAGGTCGCGGAAATCGCTGACTGTCACGTGGTGGATATTGGGGGTCTCGTACCAGGCGACCGGCAGCAGCCGCGTCACCGGCATCCGTCCGTGCCACAACAAGCTGGCCCGCACCCGCCAGTGGCCGAAGTTGGGAAAGCTGACAAAGGCCTTGCGGCCCACGCGCAGCAGTTCGTCCAGCACCTTGTCCGGGCGCTTGGTGGTCTGCAGCGTCTGGCTGAGGATCGCGTAATCGAAGGCGGCGTCGGGATAGTCGACCAGGTCGGTGTCGGCATCGCCCTGCATCACCGAGAGACCCTTGGCGACGCATTCGGCCACGTCGTGCGGATCGAGCTCCATGCCGCGTGCATCGACCTGCTTGCCATCGCGCAGCGCCGCCAGCAGCGCGCCATCGCCGCAGCCGATATCGAGCACCCGCGATCCGGGCGCGACATTGGCGGCAATCACCGCAAGGTCGGGACGCAAGGCGCTCATTGCTTCAGGAATCCTTCGATGACCCGGTCGAGCGCGGGGACATCGAGCAGGAAGCTGTCATGCCCGAACGGCGCCGACAGCTCGACAAAGCTGACCGGCGCACCGGCGGCGTTGAGGGCGTGGGCGATCGTGCGGCTTTCCGCCGTTGGATAGAGCCAGTCGGTATCGAAGCTGACCAGGCAGAACCGGGCCTTGCTGGCGCGGAAGGCATCGGCGAGGCGCCCGCCGTGCTCTTCGGCCAGGTCAAAATAGTCCATCGCCCGGGTGATATAGAGATAGGAGTTCGCATCGAACCGATCGGTGAAGCTCAGCCCCTGGTGGCGCAGGTAGCTTTCGACCTGGAAATCGGCATCGAAGCCGAAGGTCTTTTCCGTGCGGTCCTGCAGCTTGCGGCCGAACTTTTCGTGCATCCCCTCTTCCGAGAGGTAGGTGATGTGCGCGGCCATGCGGGCGACTGAAAGGCCCTTTTCCGGGCCTTTGCCGCTGCCGTAATAGTCACCGCCCTTCCATTTGGGATCGGCCATGATGGCCTGGCGGCCCACTTCGTGAAAGGCGATGTTCTGGGCCGAATGGCGCGCGGTCGAGGCGATGACCAGCGCGGCGCGGGTCCGCTCCGGCCAGTTGGCGGCAAACGACAGCGCCTGCATGCCCCCCATCGATCCGCCAACCACGGCATGAAGCTGCTCGATCCCCAGCGCATCGAGCACGCCGACCTGAGCGCGGACCATGTCGCGGATCGTGATCACCGGAAAGCGCATGGCATAGGGCTCGCCATCGGGGCCCGCGCTGGCCGGTCCGGTCGAGCCATAGCAACCGCCCAGCACATTGGCGCAGATCACGAAGAACCGGTCGGTATCGATCGGCTTGCCCGGCCCCACCATCCTTACCCACCAGCCCGGCTTGCCGGTGATCGGATGCGGGCTGGCGACGCACTGATCGCCGGTCAGCGCATGGAAGATCATCACCGCGTTGGAGCGGACGGCATCCAGCTGACCATAGGTCTCGTAAGCCACCCGCACGCCGCCAAGCTGCTGCCCGCCATCAAGGGCCAGCGGCTGGGCCAGTTCGAGGACATGGCTTTGGGCATGAAGCGCGGGTTCAACCATCGCGGCGGGCTTGGTCCAGCGCGCGCGGGCTGTCAATTGCCCGCAAGCCTGCTAAGGGCCTCGCCATCATGACCAACGCCCCTGCCCCCGCACCCAAGCCGTGGATCGAAGCGATCCACGCCTATGTCCCCGGCAAGGCCACCGGTGCCGACGGCCGCCCGCTGGTCAAGCTGTCCGCCAACGAGAACCCGCTGGGCACCAGCGCGGCGGCGCTGGCGGCGCGGGCCCATGCGCAGCAGCCCAGCCTCTATCCCGATCCGGGCAGCACCGATCTGCGCGAGGCGCTCGGCACCTTGCACGGGATCGATCCGGCCCGGATCGTGCTGGGCACAGGATCGGACGAATTGCTCAACCTCGCCGCGCAGGGCTATGCCGGACAGGGTGACGAGGTGCTGTTCTCGCGCTTCAGTTTCGCGGTCTATGACATTGCCGCGCGGCGCTGCGGCGCGGTGCCGGTCGAGGCACCGGACAAGGACTATGGCAGCGATGTCGATGCCTTGCTGGCCGCGCTGACCGAACGGACGCGGGTGGTGTTCCTGGCCAATCCCAACAACCCCACCGGCACTTACCTGCCCGCCTCCGAAGTGGCGCGGCTCCACGCCGGCCTGCCAGGTGACGTGCTGCTGGTGCTGGACCAGGCCTATGCCGAATACCTGACGCCGGAGGACGACGATCACGGCCTCGCGCTGGCCGCCGCGCATCCGAACGTGCTGGTCACCCGGACCTTTTCCAAGATCTATGGCCTGGCGGGCGAGCGGATCGGCTGGGCCACCGGCGCACCGGGGCTGATCGATACGCTGAACCGCATTCGCGGCCCCTTCAATGTGACCAACAGCGGCCAGGCCATGGCGCTGGCCGCCGTGGCCGACCAGGCCTTCGTGATCGCCTCGCGCGAGCACAACCGGGCCGAGCGCGCCCGCTTCGTGAGCGCGATCGAGGCGCTGGGCAACCACGGCCTGCGCCCCGTGCCGAGCGAGGCCAACTTCGTGCTGGTGCTGTTCGAAGGGGCTCTGAGTGCCGAGGCGGCTTATCAGGGCCTCGCAGAGCGCGGCTATATCGTCCGCTGGCTGCCCAACCAGGGGCTCGGTCATGCGCTGCGCATCACCATCGGCTCTGCCGATCAGATGGATGCTATCGCCACCGCCCTGCGCGAAATGGCCGAGGCGGCGCGATGAAGTTCGAACGCGTCGCCATCATTGGCCTTGGTCTGCTGGGCGGTTCGATCGGCCTCGCGGTCAAGGAACATCTGCCGCAGGTGGAGACTACCGGCTGGGACCGCGATCCCGCCACCCGCGCCCGGGCTGCCGAGCGCGGCCTGGTTGGCACGGTCTGCGAAACCGGGGCCGAGGCGGTCGCCGGGGCCGACCTGGTGGTCTTCTGCGTACCGGTTGGCGCAATCGGCGCGGTTGCGGCGGACCTGGCCGCGGCCATCCCGGCCGATGCCGTGATCAGCGATGTCGGTTCATCCAAGCTGAGCGTTGCCAAGGCGCTGGCTGAAGCCCTGCCGGGCCATTGCGTGATCCCGGCCCACCCCGTTGCCGGGACCGAGCGGTCCGGGCCGGACGCGGGCTTTGCCAGCCTGTTCCACAACCGCTGGTGCATCATCACTCCGCCCGAAGGCGTGGATGCCGACAAGCTGGCCGCCCTGTCTACCTTCTGGGAAGGCCTTGGCGCCAAGGTCGAACTGATGGACCCGCAGCATCACGACCTGGTGCTCGCCGTGACCAGCCACCTGCCGCACCTGATCGCCTATACCATCGTCGGTACGGCCTCCGACCTTGAAGGCGTGACCCAGAGCGAGGTGATCAAGTATTCGGCCGGCGGTTTCCGCGACTTCACCCGCATCGCCGCCTCCGATCCGACCATGTGGCGCGACGTGTTCCTGACCAACAAGGACGCGGTGCTGGAAATGCTCCAGCGCTTCAGCGAGGACCTGACCGCGCTACAGCGTGCAATCCGCTGGGGTGATGGCGATACCCTGTTCGAGCTGTTCACCCGCACCCGCGACATCCGCCGTTCAATCATCGAACAAGGGCAGGACGATGCCCGGCCCGACTTTGGCCGCAGCGATCACGCTGGTTGATTTCTGGGGCTAGGCCAGCAGGAACACCCCGGCGATCACCCACATCACCGCCGTTGCGAGCCAACCGAATGCCCGCAGGCGCGGGGCCAGCACCAGCTTGCCCATCACCTTCGGATTGGTGGCGATCAGCATCGTCACCACCATCAGCGGCGGCGCCAGCAGGCCGTTGACCACGGCCGCCCAGTACAGCGCCTTCATCGGATCGATACCGATGAAGTTGAGCGCGATACCGCCCGCCGTGGCCAGCACGATTACGCTGTAAAAGGCCTTGGCTTCGCGCGGCTTGCGATCCAGGCCCTCGGTCCAGCCAAAGGCCTCGCTCACCGCATAGGCGGCGCTGCCGGCCAGCACCGGCACGGCCAGCAGCCCGGTGCCGATGATCCCCACCGCGAACAGGACAAAAGCCAGGTCACCGGCGATCGGCCGCAGTGCTTCGGCCGCCTGGGCCGCGCTGCCGATTTCCCTGATACCGTTGGCGTGCAGCGTGGCGGCCGTCGCAATCACGATGCACAAGGCCACGACGTGGGAAAAACCCATGCCAACCAGCGTGTCCAGCCGGATCCGGCGCAGTTCCGGCCCGGCGGTGCGCGGGCTGATGTGGAGCGGCTTGATATGGCGGCGGTGCTGCTCCTCCACCTCTTGCCCGGCCTGCCAGAAAAACAGGTAAGGGCTGATCGTGGTGCCGAAGATCGCCACCAGCGCCATGGCGTGATCACGGTCAAAGGTGAATTGCGGAACCAGCAGGCCGTGCAGCATTTCGCCGACCGGCACATCGGCCACCAGCACCACGCCGACATAGGCGAACAGCGACAAGGTCGCCCACTTCAGGATCCGGGCATAGCTGTTGTAGCTCAGGAACACTTCCAGCAGCACGCTGATGATACCGAAGGCTACGGTATAGGCCAGCACTGGCCCAGGCACGATCAGCGCCAGAACGGCCCCCATCGCTCCCAGGTCAGCCCCCAGGTTGATCACGTTGGCCACCAGCAGCAGGATCACCACCAGCCGTAGCAATGCGGGCGGATAGTGGCGGCGCAGGTTCTGGGCGATGCCACGCCCGGTCGTGGCCCCGATCCGCGCGCAGATCGCCTGGATCGCCGCGAGCAGGGGGAAGCCGAAAATCAGCGTCCAGCCCATGCCATAGCCGAACTGCGCGCCGACCTGGCTATAGGTGCCTACGCCCGAGGGATCGTCGTCCGCCGCCCCCGTTACCAGCCCCGGTCCCAGCACCTCGAGCGGCGAGCGCGGTTCGGGGGCGGTCACGCGGCAGGCTCGTTCAGGGCGTTGATCGCATCCTGGACCCGGGCCTCGATTTCCTCGCGCGGCAGACCGGGCGGGATCGTCTCGCCGATCCTGAAGGTGACCGTACCCGAACGCTTCCACCAGCGGTGATAGAGCAGGCCGCTGTTGGCCGCGACGGGCACGACTGGCAGGCCCAGCAGCTTGTAGAGCCCGGCAAAACCGGCCTGCAGTTCGCCGCGCTGGCCGTGGCGAATCCGCGTTCCTTCGGGAAAGATCACCAGCGGGCGCCCGGCTGCGCTGTAATCGCGCGCCGCGGCCAGCATGGCGCGCAACGCCGCCGCCCCCTGGTCACGCCGCACCGCAATCAGGCCATAACGCTGCCCGATCCGGCCCCAGACCGGGATCCGCATCAGTTCGGCCTTGGCGAAAACCGCCGGGCGATCGAAAAAGCCGGGCATGTCGATCGCTTCGTAGAAGGATTCATGCTTCATCGCGATCAGCACCGGGCCGGTGGGCATTTCACCCTCCACGATCAGCCGGATCCCCAGCAGGTAATGGGCGCAGGCCCGGTGGTAGCGGGCCCAGCCCCGAACCACCCGCTCGAAGGCGGCGTACTGGCGCAGCGCCAGCAGCAGCGCGCCCAGCAGGATATAGCCTACGCTGCCCACGTAAAACGCCGGATAGAACAACAGGCTGCGCAGAATGGCCATGATCAGTTCCCGCTCACCGCGCCCAGCACGGCCCGCGCCAGCAACTTGTTGTATTCACGCAGCAGGGTGCCAAGGCTCGGCTGGCTGGGGACAGCATCGGCAATGATCGTCACGCCAGCCGGCGCGGTCCGGCTCAGTTCCATCCGTGCACGGCGCATATGCCAGTCATTCGTCACCAGTCGCACCACCTTGACCTTCTCGCGCGCCAGCCATTGCGCCGTTTCCACCGCATTGGACCGTGTGTCGACCGCCTGGTAGCCCAGGGTGATGCAGCAGGCCATCCGGGATGCCCGCACCCGGTAGCCGCGCGCGAACTCGTGCGGCTTTACGTCGCGATCGACGCCCGAGACCAGCAGCCGACGCGACCAGCCGCGCGACAAGACTTCCAGCCCGCGCTCGATCCGCCCGGTGCCGCCGGTCAGCACGACCACGGCGTCACTCGGCTCGTCAGCGGCCGGCTGCGGCAAGGTCATGGCAAACCAGGCAAAGCCCAGCACCCAGCCCAATACCACGAACGCGATCAGCCGACGGAACATCTGCCCTGCCCTACAGCATTTCGCGCAGCGCGCGCAGCACGGTGAGCCGGGCCGTGATCATGGCGAGGGCAACCCCCGCCAGCGGCACCAGCGCCAGCAGGACCCAGTCGATCCAGCCAAGGGCTCCGCCGCTGACCAGCCCCGCGCCAAGCCCGGCAAATTGCCGCCCCAGCAGCAGCACCGCGATCAACCCCAGCCCCAGCCCGATCGTGCCGCCGCCTGCGGCATCAAAGCCGACCGAACGCTGGAACACCCGCGCAATCTGGTGGTCGGTCCCGCCCAGCAGGTGGACGATCTCGATCGTATCGCGATTGGCCCCGAGCGCATTGCGCACCGCCAGCAGGACCGAGGCCGCCAGCGCCGCCGCCAGCATCCCGACCAGCGCGAAGCTGAGCAGCCGCAACGAATCGATCGTCGCAAAAACCGGCCCCAACCAGGTCGATTGCGCATCGACCCGCGCTGCGGGAGCCACCTCGCGCACCAGCCGACGCAGCGCGCCGAGCGTTTCACCGGTCACCGGATCGCGCATCCGTACGTCGATCAGGGCGGGCACGGGAATGTCCTGCTGGACGCCCGACAGCCCGCTCAGCCAGGGTTCGATCAGCCGCTCGACCTCGTCCTCGGACACGATCGTCGCTGCCTCGACCCGGGGCGTGCGATTCAGCCGGGCCACCGCCGCCTCGGCCTGTTGCAGGCGGGTGGTGGGATTGGCTTCGACGATCTGGATCGTCACCCCGCCGCTCAGCTCATCGGCGGCGTTACCGGCAATATTGCTGAGGGCGAGCCCAGCGGCAGTGGCCACCACCGTCAGCGCCACCATGATCGCGATCACCCAGGGCATCGGCCCGGCCAGCCGCGCCTTCGGCACCAGTTCGGCCTCGCTCATGCCCGACAGCGTGCGCAGCCCGCGCGCCAGCGAGCCGCCGAATACCGGAGGCAGCCGCAGCGCCATCAGCCCCGCCCTGCGGTGCTGGGGCGCGGCGGATAGCGCAGCGCGCCGGTCGGGTCGGACAGGCGGCCCTTTTCAAGCCGCATGATCAGCGAATCCGGCACTTTCTTCAGCAAGTGGATATCGTGCGTGGCAACCACCACGGTCGTGCCGAGCCGGTTCAGCGCCTCGAACAGGCGCAAGAGCTTGATCGCCATTTCCGGGTCGACGTTGCCGGTCGGCTCGTCGGCAACCAGCATGTCGGGCCGCCCGATCACCGCGCGAGCAATGGCGACGCGCTGCTGTTCCCCGCCCGAAAGCGTGGCTGGGCGGGCATGCATCCGGTCAGCCAGGCCAACCCATTCCAGCATGTCGGTGACCGGCTTCTGCAGCTCGCGCTCGGCCACCCCGGCCACCCGCAGCGGCAGGGCGACATTGTCGAAGGCCGAGAGATGCTGGACCAGGCGGAAGTCCTGGAACACCACCCCTAGCCGCCGCCGCAACGCGGGCAGGCGCTCGCGCGGCAGGGTGATCGCATCGGCCCCGAACATGCGGATCATCCCGCGCGAGGGCCGCTGTGCCAGGTACAGCAGCTTGAGCAGCGAGGTCTTGCCCGCCCCGCTCGCCCCAGTGAGGAAGTAGAAACTGCCGGGATAGAGCGTGAAGGAAACGTCGCTCAGCACCTCGCGATCGGTGCCGTAACGCAGGCCGACATTATCGAACTGCACGATTTCCCCGGCATGTTCGCCCGTCATGGCTGGTATCCCAAGGTCATCGAAGGGCGGTCAATCCGGCAAGAGTGGAGCGAACCGGGCGGCTATAGCGACCAATCCATGTGGAAAAAAGGGCAATGCGGCGCGGCTTTCCCCGGGGGCTGCTTGCCGGGGGGCGGCGCGCCATGCATTACGGGGGAACGATGATCATCGCCTGCCCCGCCTGCGCCACGCGCTATGTCGTGCCGGACAATGCCATCGGCACCGATGGCCGCACCGTACGCTGCGCCAAGTGCAAGCACAGCTGGTTCCAGGAAGGCCCGGAACTTGCCCTCCGTCCTGCCCCCGCACCGGCCGAACCGACCCCTGCGCCGGAACCCGCACCTCCGCCCGCTCCGCCTCCCCCGCCCCCCGCTGCGGAAGCCCTCGCTCACGAAGCGATCGGTCGTGCGCCGCCAACGCTGGCTGAGGACGACGAGGCTGATCGCGCGGCCGATGCCGGTCTGCCGCCCCCGCCGCCGCTGCGCGAGAGCGAACCCGAACCACCGGTACCGGTTCCCCCCGTCTATGCCGATCCGGCCTATGGCGATTACGACGATGGCGAGCATTCGCGGTTCGCGCACGAACCGCTGCTCGCCCCGCGCCGCAATCCCGCGCGGATGTGGACCCTGGCCGCTGCGCTGTTTGCAGTGATCTCGGTCGCCGCGATCGGGGCGACGGCCTGGTATGGCCTGCCGAACTGGATGCCCTTCGCCAAGCCGACCTTTGCCGAGGACCAGCCCGGCCTGAAGCTTGATTTCCCGGTCCGGCAGCAGGATCGGCACCAGCTGCCCAACGGCACCTGGTTCTTTGGCGCCAATGGCTCGATCACCAATGTCTCGCCAGAGCCCCGCTCTGTGCCGTCGGTGCTGATCGTGCTGCGCGATTCGCGCGGCCGGATCGTTCACAGCGCCGAAGCCCGCCCCCCCAAGCGCGTCCTCGCGCCTGGTGAAACAGTCGAAATTCGCGAGGCGCTGGTTCCCGTTCCCAAATCAGGTGTTCGGGCCGAATTCGGCTGGAAACCGAACTAGGCCGCTCGCTTATTCGAATTCAACCAAGGTCTGCCCGGCCGGGTTGCGTCGCACCTGCCGCCGGGGCTCGTCCGCGCGGAAATCGGCTGTCGCCCGTGCGGCGGGCAGAATCTCGACCACGGCCCGCGCCACCACCTGAACCCCGCCGCGCGGTTCCCCCCGGGCCGGCGCATCCTGCACCGGCAGCGCCGCCCCGGACTGGACGGTGGCAGCAGCAAGCAGAAGGGCGGCAGCGGCGAACATCGGCCAAGGTAAACGCCGCGTTTACCAAGCCCGCAACCGCGCTTTCGCGGCCGTCCCGCACCGGTACAACCTGCCGCGCCGGCCCTAACGGTTTCCGCGCTTGCACCCCCCCATCCCCTTTGCTAATGGCGCGCTCCTACCCCCCCCGGGCAGCCTCCGATCCCAACGATCCGGCCGCCCGTTGATTTAGCGGTCGTGGCGGAATTGGTAGACGCGCAACGTTGAGGTCGTTGTGGGCGAAAGCCCGTGGAAGTTCGAGTCTTCTCGACCGCACCAATCAGTCTTTCGAGGTAACGGATTTTCGCCTGCGGGCACCCTGCGCCTGCTGAGTGGCGCAGTTCCGCGGGGTTTGGCGGCTCATCAAAATCAGAGTGAAGCCAGAGACTCTGGGCTGGCCAGCCGCCGAGGCTAAAAATATGCCGGATTCTCTGCCCCGAAGAACCCGGCTTCACCTCGATTTGCTGGATTGATTTGCGCTCAGGCCGCGAACCCGAACTGCCGTTCCTGCTCGGCCCAGTCGATCGGCATGTCGCAGATCAGCAGGGCGCGGCGCGTCAGCCCCTTGGGCTGAGTTCCATCAGCGATGGCATCGACGATTCTCGGGCTCATCCACGAGAGCCGCAGCAGCCGGGTCAACTGCGTTCGGCACCGCCCTTCCCGCTTTGCCAATTGGGCAGGACTGAGTTCCGGCGATGCAAGCACCAGACGCTGAGCAGCCATGGCATCAGCCATCAGGGCCAGCAGGTCGCTTGAGGTGCTGGTGGTATTGCCACTGGCATCGATCCGCAGCCTGGCTTCGCGGAATGGTCGCCGCGTCGGGAGAGGCAGGGTCCAGGTCCATTTGGCGTCTGCCTCGACGCTAAGTGCGCCTGGCTTCAGGGTGATCTCCATGCAGTCCGCTTGAATACTAATGGCAGCAACGAGCGAGCGCAGCGCCGTCTCGACCTTGCCAATCTCACGCAGGTCGACCGCGAGAAGGTGGGCGGTAGCAAACATCGTCCGCAGCGTTCCGGCTTCCTCGATGCCAGACAAGCGCCGCAGGGCATGCTCATCCCCGAGCAGCTCTTCAAGATGACCTATGAGATGCTGCTCGAGCTGGCCGCGCTGGAACCGGATACCGGGCGGATCACCTGGCCGGGCCAGGTCCTTGCGGGTCTCGTAGTAGGCGTACCGCTTGACCTTGCTCGAGCCGTAGGTTGGCACCATCGGACGGCCGTGCGGGTCAGTGATGAGACCGCGCAGCATGGCTTGCTGCGGCTCATTGGTTGATCGCTTCCTCGGCGGCGCCTTCGCTGCGAGGTGCGATTGCACTTGGTTCCATAAGACCTCGTCGACGATGGCCTCGTGCTCGCCATCGTAGACCTTGCCCTTGTGGACGATCTTGCCGCGGTAAACTGGGTTCTTAAGAAGATGGAACAAGCTGCCGCGCGCAAACGGAATACCGCCGCGATGCGGACCGCTGACCCGCTGCTGGACCTTGGTGACTACACCCTCGGCGCGCAGGATCTCGATCAGTCGGGGGACGTTTCGGACCTCCAGGTAGCGGCGCATGATGATGCGCACCCGCTCGGCTTCTTCGGGGACCGGGATCAGCTTCCGGTCGATAACCTGGTAGCCGAGCGGCACCGGCCCACCCATCCAGATGCCCTTCTTCTTGGAGGCTGCAATCTTGTCACGGATCCGCTCACCAGTGACCTCACGCTCGAACTGGGCGAAGGACAGGAGGACGTTTAGCGTCAGCCGGCCCATGCTCGTGGTGGTGTTGAACGCCTGGGTGACGGAGACGAAACTCGCTTGCCTCGCATCGAGCCGTTCGACGATCTTGGCGAAGTCCGCGAGACTGCGGGTCAGTCGGTCGACCTTGTAGACGACGATCACATCGATCTGGCCGGCATCGATCTCTGCCATCAGGGCCTTGAGGCCAGGCCGCTCCATGTTGCCACCTGAGTAGCCGCCATCGTCGTAGCGCCCCGGGACCAGGCTCCAGCCCTCGTGCCGCTGGCTGAGGATGTATGCCTCGCAGGCCTCGCGCTGAGCATCGAGGCTGTTGAACTCCTGCTCCAGTCCGTCCTCGGTCGACTTGCGGGTATAGACCGCGCAGCGCAGCGGCTTCACGGTTTCTTCTTCCGCTCGGCCAGGCCGAAGAACAGCGGGCCGTTCCACTGGTTGCCAGTGATGGCCTTGGCAATCGCCGTGAGCGACTTCCAGTGCTTGCCATCGTACTCGAAGCCATCATCAAGCACCGTCACTGTGTGGCCTTCCCCGCGCCAGTCCCGCACGAGCCTGGTGCCTGGGGTCAGCTTGCGAGGCATGGGCTTCTTCTCGGCGCCCTCCCCCGCCCGCACTGCGACCTGTCGCAGCAGCGATCGAGTCGAGCGGCTGATGCCGCCCGATTTCTGTTCCTGCAGCTTGTAGCCAACTCCAAGCCGCAGCAGTTCGGCCGATAGGTTGGGCGCCGGCGCACCAAAGCGGCGCGCCCACTCATGCTTGAGCTCCTCAGGCGGCAGTTCCGCCAGCCGCCCGAGGGTGAGGTAAGGCTTGCGGCCCATCAGTCGCAGGCCAGCGGGGCTGCCAGTCGGTAGCTGGTCTTGTCGTCCTCGCGCTTTGAACGCTCCAGCGTCCGGCCCTTCTTGCGCTGGCCGGTGAGGAAGGCACGGCAAGTATGCGCCTGCCAGCCGGTTGCTGCGCAGAGCTCATCGAGTGTTGCGCCATCTCCGCGCTGGAGCATGAGCTCGACCTTGGCAGCCTTGGTCTTGGGTTTGGGCGCCTCGATCAGGAGGTAATCTTCAGCAGCTTTGGCAGGCTGGGGCTCTCGGGCCATCTTGCGCGGGCGCTTGGCAGCAGGCTTTTGCTCATTGGCTTCAATCATGGGCGGTTCTCCTTGGCGGAGCAGCGCTCTTCGCCGCTCCCACCACCCAAGGCCCTGCCAGTCGCGCTGGTCAGGGCAGCGGCCGATCAACTCAGCCGCGATTCACTGACAGCACCAATGCTTGGAAGGCGAACGAAGTCCAATGGAATGTCCGCTTTGTTGGACACTCCGGAACGGCAGGTCTTAGGGCGCAGTTTGCGTATAGCTGCCCTTCGTCGCGGCCATGTCCGATGGCAGCCACGCGCCCCATGTCGGACGTTCAGGCTCTCCCAAACGATGCCTGAAAGCGGACAGGCAGCTTTGCCCTGGTTATGCGCACCGCCAATGTCCGATTATGGTTGGTTTGCCGACATTCTTGTCGATCGAATAATGACGAGGCATTGCGTTGATCCTGGCACAACCGGCGCTATTTATCCGTGATGAGACAAACGTTGACGAAGCCAATGTCAAATTCGCGTCCGTGGATAGTGGTTTTGATCATAATGAACGCCCTGCTTCTAGCTGCAACAGCATCGTTACTCTTCAGCCAATTGGGTCCGGTGGCCGAGCCACGCATGGTCACTCCGCGCGGAGACCTTGGCGCAGATGAACGCGCCACTATCGACCTGTTCCGCAATGCCCGAGAGTCCGTTGTCTTCATATCGACACGGCAGCGAGTTGCCGATTTCTGGACACGTAATGTCTACAGCGTGCCGCGCGGATCTGGCTCCGGTCTCGTATGGGATGGAGCCGGCCATATTGTGACCAATTTCCATGTCATCGAGGGTGCATCCGAAGCACAAATACAGCTTGCCGACGGTCGCCAGTTTTCCGCCACTCTGGTCGGTGTGAGCCCACAACACGATCTTGCTGTCCTAAAAATTGGCGGTGCAGGCTTCACTGCGCCTGCCCGGGTGCCCATAGGCACGAGCAGCGACCTGCAGGTCGGACAGAATGTCTTCGCGATCGGAAATCCGTTCGGCCTGGACTGGACCTTGACCAAGGGCATTGTCTCGGCACTGGATCGTTCGCTGCCGAACGAAAACGGCCCCGACATTCGGCACCTGATCCAGACCGATGCCGCAATCAATCCGGGAAATTCGGGTGGCCCGCTACTCGACTCCGCTGGCCGACTAATCGGGATCAATACCGCGATATACAGTCCCTCCGGGGCATCGGCAGGAATCGGCTTTGCTGTGCCGGTCGACACGGTGATGCGCGTTGTGCCGCAGCTCATTTCCGAGGGGCGCTATACGCGGCCCAGCCTTGGCCTCGAAAGCGACGACGATATCAACGACCGGCTCAAGCGCGCTTCAGGGATCGAGGGTGTTTTTGTCCTGCGGGTCGATCCCGGGTCGGTAGCCGAGCGCGCCGGTCTGGTCGCAGCGCAGCGCACAAGGCGCGGCGTGGCTCCCGGGGACATCGTTACCGCTATGAACGGCAAACCTGTTTCGCGGGTCGGCGACCTGCTCGCCCGCCTTGACGACTTTCGGGTCGGGCAAAGCGTTGAACTGACGTTGATGCGCGGCGGCGAGGTGCGAACGGTCAGGCTCGAACTCGAACCGGGAAGTTGATGCACAAAGAAGGGCCGGTCCCATGGGCAGGACCGGCCCTCTTGGCTGCCATTAACTGGCGTTGATCGGGATCGTCTTGCGGCCTTTTGCCGCTTCTGAGGTACGCGGAATTCTAACGGTCAGAACACCGTTGCGGAAAGCGGCCTCGACCTTGCCTTCGTCAATCTGCGAGGGAAGACCGATGCGGCGCTCGAAGCGGCCGTAGCTGCGTTCGGAATAGCCGCGTTCCTCGTCGCTGGTCTCGGACTTCTTCTCACCCCGGATCACCAGTTGATGATCGTCTAGGCTGATTTCGATGTCTTTTTCCTCCATGCCCGGCAGTTCGGCCATGACACGGATTTCCTTGTCGTTCTCCGACAACTCCACACGCGGCCAGCCAATGCTGCGTCCGATGGACGGCAGCGAGGGCATGGAAAACCCGCGAAACATATCGTCGAACAAGCGATTGATATCCCGGTGAAGCGACATCACCGGATGATCGACCCGCTCCTCCTGCCGGGGAACGATGTCCTGGCCCTGGATCTTCCAGGGAATGAGATCGCGAATAGCCATCTCGACATTCCTCCTTTCATCCGACTGGTTGGGGCACAGCCCATCAAGCGAGGCAGGTGCGCACACCCACCCCGCCGAGCATTTGCCCGATTATTGCGGCTTAGGCCGCCTTGTCTTCGGTCAGCTGCGGCGTGTCGTCGTTGACATGCTCGCGGCTTCCGATGGAGATCTTGCGCGGCTTGAGCGATTCCGGGACGATCCGCTGGAGCGAGATCGTCAACATGCCGTGTTCATAGCTGGCCTCGCGCACCTCGACATAATCGGCTAGCTGGAACCGGCGCTCGAACGCGCGGGCCGCGATACCGCGATGCACGAACTCGACACCTTCCTCGTCCTTTTCGGTCTTCTGACCAGTGATAACGAGCTGGTTTTGCTGTGCGGTGATGTCGATCTCGTCCGGACGGAATCCGGCCACCGCAAGGGTGATCCGGTAGCTGTCTTCGCCGGTGCGAACGATGTCGAACGGCGGATAGCTGTCCTGCGACTCGGCGCGGAAGCTGTTTTCGAGCGCATCGAACAGGCGATCAAAGCCGACGGTCGAGCGGCGATAGGGGGTCAAATCAAATGCAGTTCTCATTTCCAAATCCTCCTTGTTGAGCAATCTGGGCATGAGAGACGCCGGGAACCAAGAGCCGACGCCCTCTGTCCAGCCGGACCCATTATGGCATCCGGCACTGATAGAATTAGAAGCCGCTCAATCGGTTTCAAGATTTCCCGAAAAAGTTTTTTCAATCGTTCTTTCAGTATCTTGCAAACAAGGACCAGGCGCACCGACACAGGCACGCCTGGTCCTCTTCCAGGAGAAAAAATGAGTAAGCCCAGCCCCTTTTTACGCGGTCAGCCGATCGGGACTCGGGCGAGTGCCAGCCCAGGATTGCATCTGGTCCTTGAGCGCCAGTTTCAACTTCTTAAGGCGGGCAATCAAAACTTCGTCAGGCCGGGGTCGTTTGCTTTCCTGCCGGATTTTATCCTCCAGCCGTGCATGTTCGCGTGAAAGATACTCCAGATACCTGTCGGCCATAGACTCCTCCTCTCTCATTCGACCGATTGATCCGTTAAGCCCCGTTCAGAACCTGCCCGGTGTCAGGCCGCGTGAGCAGGTGCCGAACTGGCATTGCTAACTGCCTGGTGTTCGCGGATTGGAGAGCGCGGTACGATACAGCGCTCTCCTCTCGCGATTAGAAGTCCATCGCCGGCATCGGGGCAGGCGCGTTGTCCTTAGGCAGTTCCGCCACCAATGCCTCGGTGGTGATCAGCAGCGAGGCGACTGAAGCTGCATCCTGCAGCGCCGTGCGAACGACCTTCGCCGGATCGATTACGCCCGACTTCACCAGGTCTTCGTATTCGCCGGTCGCGGCGTTGAAGCCGTGGTTGTAATCGTCACCTTCGAGCAGCTTGCCAACGATATAGGCACCGTCCTCGCCCGCATTTTCGGCGATCTGGCGAGCCGGTGCGCGCAGCGCGCGGCGCACGATGTCGATACCCGACTGCTGGTCGTCATTGGCGGCCTTGAGCCCTTCGAGCGACTTGAGCGCACGCAGCAGGGCGATACCGCCACCCGGCAGGATGCCTTCCTCGACAGCGGCACGGGTCGCGTGCAGCGCATCGTCGACGCGGTCCTTGCGCTCCTTGACCTCGACCTCGGTGGCACCACCGACACGGATGACGGCGACGCCGCCAGCCAGCTTCGCCACGCGTTCCTGCAGCTTTTCGCGGTCGTAGTCGCTGGTCGTGGTCTCGATCTGGGCACGGATCTGGCTGACCCGGGCGTCGATGTCGGCCTTGTTGCCGGCACCATCGACGATGGTAGTGTTGTCCTTGTCGATGATGACCTTCTTGGCCCGGCCGAGCATGCCGATCGTGACGTTCTCGAGCTTCGTACCAAGTTCCTCGCTGACCACATTACCGGCGGTAAGGATGGCAATATCCTCCAGCATGGCTTTGCGGCGATCGCCGAAGCCGGGTGCCTTGACGGCCGCGACCTTCAGGCCACCGCGCAACTTGTTGACCACAAGGGTAGCAAGGGCTTCGCCTTCGACGTCCTCCGCGATGATCAGCAACGGCTTGCCCGACTGCACGACCTGTTCGAGCAGCGGGATCAGCGCCTGCAGGTTCGACAGCTTCTTCTCGTGAATGAGGATGTACGGATCCTCGAGTTCCACCTTCAGCTTTTCGGCATTGGTCACGAAATAGGGCGAGAGGTAGCCGCGGTCGAACTGCATGCCCTCGACCGTTTCGAGCTCTGTCTCGAGGCTCTTGGCTTCCTCGACCGTGATCACGCCTTCATTGCCGACCTTCTCCATCGCTTCGGCAAGGATGCGGCCGACGGTTTCGTCGCCATTGGCGGAAATGGTTGCGACCTGCGCGATCTCGCTGTTGGCCGACACCTTCTTAGCATGGCTTTCGAGGTCCTTGACCACGGTGCCGACGGCGAGGTCGATACCGCGCTTCAGGTCCATCGGGTTCATGCCGGCAGCAACCGCCTTGGCACCTTCGCGCACGATGGCTTGGGCCAGAACGGTGGCGGTGGTCGTGCCGTCACCCGCCTTGTCGTTCTGCTTGCTGGCGACTTCGCGCAGCATCTGCGCGCCCATGTTTTCGAACTTGTCCTTGAGTTCGATTTCCTTGGCAACGGTGACGCCATCCTTGGTGATGCGGGGAGCGCCGAAGCTCTTCTCGATCACCACGTTGCGCCCCTTGGGGCCGAGAGTTACCTTGACCGCATTTGCAAGCGTATCCACGCCGCGCAGCATGCGATCACGCGCGTCAGACGCAAACTTTACTTCCTTCGCAGCCATTTTGGCCTGCTCCTTTCTCTTCTTTCGATTGAACTGAAGATTGGGTTGATTGCTTACGCCGCCTTCTTGAGTTCGGCGGTGGTTTCGATGATGCCGAGAATGTCGCTCTCCTTCATGATGAGCAGGTCCTCGCCATCAATCCGCACTTCGGTGCCGGACCACTTGCCGAACAGGACGCGGTCGCCTGCCTTGACGGCGGGTTCCACCAGCTTCCCGGAATCGTCACGCGCACCAGGGCCCACGGCGACGACTTCGCCTTCCATCGGCTTTTCCTTGGCGGTGTCGGGGATGATAATGCCGCCGGCCGTCTTTTCTTCGGCCTCGATGCGGCGAACCAGCACGCGATCGTGCAAAGGTCGGAAATGCATGCATAACCTCCATTACAAAGCGAAATGACTTACAGCGCCTCCCCCGGATGATCGGCAGGAGGCAGTGCGCGATCTAGTTTTGCTGAAAACGGCTTCAAGAGGTCCAAACCAAATTTTTTGGCACTCCCCGATTGCGACTGCCAATGGGCACTTTCCGTACGCCTTATCAGGGTCTTGACGGTCTGAAATGGACTCACAAAATATGGTGAGCGGAGCAATCCGCAGTGAGTGATCAGCGGCAAGGCAGAAAGGAGGATGTTCCTATGTCGCAACCATTCGCGCGCTACCTGCATCCGTTCGATGTAGCGCATCATCCCTCGCTTGAGCCCGAAGTGAAGCGAGCCATCCTGGCTTCCTGGGCGTCCGATCGGCATGCCGTCGAAAATCATCCTGCAATGCGCCAGCCTCCCGAACTCAAAGCTCCGGTTTCCGTTGACGATGTATTCGCGGCACTGCGCTCGCTCGACGGCCCAGACAGCCAGCCCACACTGCAATGACCGACCGCGCTTTCCTGGTTCAGCTGGAAGGATACGGGCTGACCACGGCAGAAATCTGCTATTTCATGCCGGATTACCCCTCGCTCCTGCAGATTTATGCCTGGCAGGAATACGATGCAGCACCGGATTTTCCGGTGCTGTTCGATTTCCTCGCGCATTGGCGGCGCGAGATCGAGGCGGAGATAAGGTCAGTCCGAATCGCCCATGAGAAAATGATCCGGCCAGCGAGCTGGCGTTCGGCGGACGGCGTGATCTCGTGGGAGTAGCAGAGCCGGGTGATTGAGCTTGCAGGCCCGTATTCATGCTAATGGAAACGAACTGCTGACTAGTAAATTCTAGAAACCTTCGCCCACTTGAGAGGCTGCTTTCCCATTTTCTCGCACTGAAAGCTGCCAGTCGGTTTCCGGCCCAGGAGCCGTCAAATCGTGCCGCTCGGAATGATGTCCGGTTTCGAGCTCGGACTGAAGCGACATGAACGTCGGCTATGTTCGCGAAAGCAGATGTTGGTTTCGCAACGACATCAATATTGGCTTCGTTGAATTCTCAATCCCGAAGCGGACTGACTGAACCAGGCAACATTACAAACGCTTCCGTTCTTTTAGGGCGCAGGGCTGGCGACCATGTCGCGTTGGAGTGTACGACCCGCAAGAAGGTAATGCAGTGCAGCCCAACCATAGCCGCAAATGAAGATGACTATGGACCACTGCAAACCGCGCGCTTCTGCGCTGGAACAGGCGAGATGGGCTTTTAGTTCCGGACCACCGAGAAGCAACTTTGCTTCGGGGGCAAGCGAAAGCAGTGGCTTGCACGCATCCAGCGTCAGCCCGAGTCCTTGCCCGTTCAGAAACGCGGTCTTCAAGGAAGTTGAGAGGATCCCGATCAGCGGGGGGCCAAGGCCATACCCTAGCAAATTTACCACAAACAGTGTGACCGCGACCGATGTTGCCCGCATCCTGCTGTCGACTACCCCTCCCGACACCGCATACATTGGCCCCAAATAAAAATAGTGGATCATCGCGGCGATCATCAGAGCAGGCATCGCCAGCCATAGATTGTCGACCAGGAAGCCAAACGCGTAAAGCGGGACGGATGCGGCCATTCCCAATGCGGGCAACCATGAAAGTGCATTAGGGTGCCGCTTCGATATCCTGTCGGCCAGCCAGCCGGAGGTGAACACTCCAATCGCAGCCATTACACCCAGGACAATCCCGTAGAGCATGGAAGCATCCTGGATCGAAAGGCCGTGTGTCCGGATAAAGAATGATGGGGTGAACTGCGCAACCCCGTAGCCAACGAAAGAAGCAAGCATCGCGCCGATCATGACGTGTACGTAGGCCGGCTTTTTGCTCAGCACCCGGAGGGCCTCTTGAAAACTTGCACTCTCCAACCCTTGGAGCGCGGCTGGATCGGTATAACCGCGCGGCGGCTCTTTGACGCTTCGCCATACAATCAGTGACAGCAGCAAGCCAGGGAGACCAACAACGACAAAAGCAACGCGCCAACCTTCGACATGCGACCAATCCAGATTACCGAACAGGATCCCCATGTTCATCGAATTGACCCAAGCACCGAACGCTGCACCGTCCAGACCAGCAATCTGTCCGCCAAAAACTGACGCCAACATGCTGCCGAGCGGAACGCCCAGTGCGTAGATCGACATTGCCGTGGCGCGCCGTGATGGCCTGAAGTAATCCGCGATAAGCGACTGAGCCGGAGGAGTGCACCCGGCCTCACCAATGCTCACACCGATCCGGAAGAGAAAAAGCATAAGGAATGACATCGCAAACCCGCAAAGCGCCGTGAACAGGCTCCAGATCGCGATGGCCGACGCTATGATAAGCACGCGATTATGCCGCTCTGCACTCCTCGCCACGGGAATACCAATGAAGGTATAAAGCGCGGCGAAGGCAGGTCCGCCGAGCAACCCCATTTGCCAGTCTTCAAGGCCAAAACTAAGCTTGATTGGCTCCGTCAGGATATTGATGATCGTTCGGTCAACGAAATTAAAGATATAGACGACGAGAAGCGTACCGAGGACATAGGCTCGATAGCCTGGCGACCCGTATCCTTCAGATCCACGAACAGCGTTCGTCAGTTCAGGCGCGCTCGTTTCGGCCATCAACTTCTCCATGAGGCTGCGGCCAGAGTGATGCCGGCTGCCGGTCGCTTTGGACATCGCAACACTTCTTCATGATTGAAGCACCGTGTGAATTGCACTGCCCAAAGTCTTGGTGGCACTCATTCCTCCATACTTCGTGGCATGCAGGGAGCCAGCCGCCGTCAATGCCGTCAAGAACGATATCACAGACACTATGGAGCACCCCGGCGATGCAGCAAATTCTGCTTAGACATAGACTCATTCTGCAGGGGAATGAGGGTCGTTATTGCCGTTGTGCCGAATGACGGCCTATTGTTGCCTCGTGAAAACGATTGTCTGAGCGCGCAGGCAGTTTGATTAACTGAGAGTCGTGCGTGAAGCTTGGGCCTTCGGACGCATACTCGTCGCGCCTTTCGAGTATTTTGTTTCGTTATGACAAAGAGTTGAAGAGGCGAAATCTGTGAATCCCAGACCCATCAGAATGCGATTTTTCAAAGCTGAGGGATGCTCATATATTTTTTCGCCAATCGTGTGAATTTGCTCCGGACGCAATGTGATGATGATGCAGAGCCGCAATTCGAGGCCCTTGTGGAAGGCGGCTATCACCACCGCACTGGTTTCGTTGTCATCACTGTCCCTCAGCATCCCCGGCGCATTGGCGCAAACCAGGAAGCAGCCGAACATAATCGTCCTGATGGCCGATGACTGGGGCTTTACCGATGTGGGGGCCTTCGGTGGCGAGATGGCGACGCCGAATCTGGATGCTCTCGCAGCCTTAGGAGTACGCTTCTCCAATTTCCACGCGGCCGGCAGTTGCTCTCCTACTCGCGCAATGCTGCAAACAGGGGTGAGCAGCCATCGTGCTGGGATTGGCAACCTGCTGGAAACCACTCCCCCAGAGCATCTCGGAAGGCCGGGCTACGGGGGCGAATTGAACAATCGCGTTGCGACGATTGCCGAGCTGCTGCGCGGTGCCGGCTACCGGACCTATTTCACAGGCAAATGGCATTTGGGGCACACAAGGACCAGCCTGCCTGGCGCACGCGGTTATGATCGGTCCCTGGCGCTGTCGCAGACGGGTGCCGACAACTTTGAAAACAAGCCCAACCTGTTGCTCTACGACCGCGCGGATTGGACCGAAGATGGCAAACCGGCACAGCTGCCAAAGCGGTTTTATTCCTCTACGCTGATTGTCGACAAAGCGGTGGCCTATATCGACAGTGGTCGTTCCAGCGGAAAGCCATTCTTCGCCTCCATCAACTTCCTCGCCAATCACATTCCAGTTCAGGCGGAGGACGCTGATATAGCGGCCTATCGTGGTCGCTATGAAGCGGGGTGGACGGCACTACGCGAACAGCGTCGGCAAGGAGCTATCGCCCGCGGCATCATGCCGGGGGATGTGCAGATGGTAGAGATGTCGACGACTACCAACTGGTCATCGCTTTCGCCCGCTGAGCGCAACCAGCGAGCAGGGGCGATGGCAGTCTATGGCGCAATGGCGACCGCCATGGACCGCGAAATCGGACGGCTGATCGCGCATCTCAAGGCGACGGGTGAGTATGACAATACCGTCTTCGTGTTCCTGTCAGACAACGGCCCTGAACCGTCCGATCCGATGGCGATGGGGGCCCTTTCCCGGTTCAACGTCAAGATGCGTTATGATCAAAGCCTCGGGCAACAGGGTAGACCCGGTTCGCTGACAGTCATCGGTGCCGGTTTTGCCAGCGCGGCCGCCGCGCCGCTTCGGGGATACAAATTCACCGCGAGCGAAGGCGGCCTGCGCGTTCCGTTGATCGTCGCCTGGCCGGGAAATCCAGCGTTCCAGCGTGGAGCCGTGGCGCCGGGATTCGCCCACGTCACCGACATTGCACCGACCTTGCTGGCGATGGCAGGGACTCAGGTGCCCACCGGCCATTTCGAAGGACGCACGGTAGAGCCGATGCGAGGTGAGAGTCTGTTTCCGGTGCTGACCGGAGAGGCGCCGACGGTGCATGATCAGGACCAGCCGCTGGGATACGAGCTTGCGGGAAATTCTGCCCTGTTCAAGGGCGAATACAAGCTGGTCAAGAACTTGCCGCCCTATGGCGACGGTGCATGGCATCTTTACAATATCGTTCGCGATCCAGGTGAAACGCGCGATCTGGCGGCGATGGAGCCCGATCGTGTTGCCGCCATGCAGGCGGACTACACGGCATATGCCAGAGCCGATGGTGTCCTTCCGATGCCTGTAGGGTACTCGGCACCAGCTCAGATTGCGGCCAATGTTCGGCGTACAGTTCTGATCCCACGGCTGCTGGGGCTGTGGCCAGTCGCAGCCGGGCTCTTTGCGGTAATTGCTGGGCTTATTTGGTGGCGCAGACAGAGACGCCGTATCAATTCAAAGTGACCGCATCAACGGTTTCAATGCGCCAACAATCGGATGATCATTCATGTTATTGTCAGGTGACAAACGGTATCCAAGTTTCTGAATTAATAACACATTTAAAGGATGATCCAATGAAGTTGAATATCGCTATTGCCGCAGCACTGGCAACTATTCCGTTCGCGGCTATGGCTTCAACCGAACAGGAAAAGCAGGTCGAGGCCCGCTTCAAAGCCGCTGACGCCAACCATGACGGCAGGTTGACCAAGGTTGAGGCGCAAGCAGGAATGCCCCGGGTTTACGCCAATTTCGATCGGCTCGATACTGCCAAACGGGGCTACCTGACAATGCAGCAGATCAAGGCTGCGATCGCAGCCGCGTCCAGGTAGTTGCCGGTTGCCAGGCAGGCTCGCGGATCGGGGCCGAGAGTGTTGGGAACAACGCTTCTTGGCCCGGTTCGCCTGCGGCGGTTCAAGCGCGGATATATCCATTCACCAACCGGCAGAGCTCAGCCTCGAATTCCGGATCGTCGAGCACATCCGCGTTCTCGACGATGGCAAGCCGGATTGTGCCGATGATGGCGCGCGTGATCACGAAGGCGGCGGCTGGTGAAAGCGGTCGAACACTGGGGTCGTGCTGCGAGAACTTGGCTACGAGAGCGCTGATTTGATCATGGAGCTCGAAGCCCCGGTCATCGAGGCCAATCGACAGCGCCAGGGCCAATGCGATCAGGCGGCGGCGTTTGCGATTTGCGCGTGCGTAAGCCACGAAAGCCGCGATCGTCGCTTCGATAACGGCATCGCTGGGCAACGCCTCAAAGTCGGCGAGGGTTTGTGTGATGGTTGCAGCAACCGCTTCGCGTTCCTGCCGAAACAGGGTCAGGACGATCGCGTCCTTGTTCGGGAAATACTGATAGACCGAGCCGATCGAAACGCCTGCCCGTTCAGCGATCCTGGCGGTGGTAAGCCCGGCCTCCCCATCATTCTCAAGGATCAGCGCTGCCGCCTCGACGATCGCCTCGACAGTCGCGTCAGAACGCGCCTGCCGGGGCTTCTTTCGCATTTGCGCAGGCTGCTGCATTGTTATCCTGGCTGGCTACTTTCCTGCCCTGCAGGCCGAGGCGTGGCCAGAAGGACCTGCATCATTTTCACGGCCGTCTCCGTGCCGCCGTTCTGATTCTGTCCGGTGACAATCCGGCCATCGACCACAACTTTGTTCGCAAAGAGATCTCGGAACGCCGTGTTGGCCTCAAACACAACGCCTGCAGCTCGAAGATCACGCTCAGGGTGCATGGGCGTGAAAGTGATGCCCAGTTCCTTGATCTGCTTGTCGGTTACGGCAGCAATTCGCCGCCCTTTGATGATCAATTGCCCATCAGCGCCCTTTGCCTGCAGCAAGCCCAAGGGCCCATGGCAAACGCCACCGATGACTGCCCCATTCGTATAGAAGGCTGCCATCTTGCTACCCAAAATCGAAGACTGCCCAAAGTCGTAAGCTGCTCCCCAGCCACCAGCAAGGAAGACGATATCGTACTTGCTTATGTCGATCTGATCGATCTTGTATGAATGGGAGACCTTAGCCTGGAACGCCGCATCGTCGAGGTAACGCTTGTCTGGCGCGGAAGCCACCGGCCAGTTCAGCGATGCGGGTTCGATCGGAATTTGGCCGCCCTTGATGCTCGCCATGTCGACTTCCATTCCGGAGTCGAGGAACGCATAGTAGGGAGCGGTCATCTCCGAGGCGAACACGCCGGTGGGTTTGCCGTTCTCACCAAGTGTCGCTTGGCTGGTTGTGATGATGAGCGCTCGCATTCCGGCGAGATTGATGGCCGGAACATCATAGTGCGGGTGCAAGCCCAGCGATCTGAGAATATGGGGCAGACCAAGGCCGACGATGGCCGCGACAAGGACGAGACCGATCGTCGAAAATTTCAGGATCTTTCGGATCATGGCTGTAAGTCCTTTCCCAGTCTGCCCAGTCTAGTTTGTCGCAGCCAGATCAAACTCAGCCTGCCACTTCGTCATCAGTTCGTGGTTTTCGTGATCCCAGGGATGAAATCCCGGCTTGAACCAGCTCAGCCAGATTTTTCGGCCAGACCCGAAGAGGGCCGGCTTCCGCCAGAGGAATTCGCGCACCGCCTTCTTCGCCCCATTGGGGGAATATCCATCGGCCTCAAGCAGCCACGACGCCCACCGACTGATGTTGCGGCTGAAGAAGAAGGTGATCAGCAACAGTGCGAGCGACCGGCGGAACCAGCGGCGCAAGCCCGACCACTCCTTTGTCGCAACAAGGAATACGTCATAGGCGACAGCCTTGTGCTCGCTCTCTTCCATGGCGTGCCAGCGCCACAGGTCCCTGATCGGCTTTTCGGTCTTGGTGAACAGATCTTCGTGCGCCGCAAAGATGTCTGCCAGCATCGCAGTGAAGTGTTCGAGGCAGATCGTGACAACCAGCATCCGCATTGGTCCGGCCGACCGTGCAAGGCCGATCTGCTCCGCAATTTCCGCCTCGATCCGCTCGACCGGATAGCGCGACCGATCGATCGTGCCATTGAGATTATGGTGCTCGCGCGAGTGAATGGATTCCTGGGCGATGAAGTCCTTCGCCTGCTGGGCCAGACGACCGGAGAGCTTGTGTCGGTAGGCGCGCACGGCATCCATGAACAGGCGCTCTCCAAGCGGAAAAGTCAGCGACATTGCGTTAAACACAGCAGTGCCAACCGGATCTCCACCAAGCCAGTGACCATCCCTCGCAGCGGTAACATCAAAGCGGATGTTCCGGGCAACAACGGCAAGGTTTTCAGGGGTACGAGACACGCTCATCGATTATACTCCAGGGCAAGCTGATCCACGCCGAGTCTTCTAGATCAGCCGTCGCCCAGCAGCGGGCCGATCTTTGCGGCAATTCCCATATCGCCCGAGACCTTGAGCTTGCCGGTCATGAACGCCATCATTGGGTTCATTTGGCCTTGGGCCATTTTCACGAAATCATCGATCTTCACGATGATCGTCGTATCGGCTTCAGCATCGTCGTTGGTCACGGTTTTGGCCGGACCGTTGATGAAGACCTTGCCATCATCGCGAAAATCGAACTTCACCTTATAGGGAAAGTCTGCCTTCGCGACCCGCTCGTTCAGGCCCGTTGTGATTTCTTCCAGCATAACTGTCGCACTCCTGTTCGAGGCAAATGGATGTTGGCTGCCGAGTAGCCCTGGCTGCGGATGAAGCCGTCAGTTGCTCCAGTAGATGTATTCTTGACCCTTGCTCCAAGGTGCGTTGAGCGGCACGTCGATGCGAACCGGCGCCTCGATCAGCCCGGGCCAGAGCGGTGGGGGCATCTTCGCGTTCTGGTCCTCGATCATCTTGCGCAAGGCGGCCACCCGCTGGGGCTCGCGGCTTGCAAGATTCACCTGCTCGGTGGGATCCGTGGAGAGGTTGAACAGCCAGACCTTGTCGGGCCGCTTCGAGACTTGCAGCTTCCAGTCGCCCGCGCGAACCACGCGGTAATCGCCCGAGCGCCAGAAAGTGACTTCGCGGCGCGGTCCGGGGCCAAGCAGGTTGACGCTGTCCATTTCGCGGTCGCCTGGCATCTGCGCCCCCGTTGCCGCGGCGATGGTGGCGAACATATCGAGCCCCTGCGCCAAGTCATTGCGTACCGTTCCCGGCGTGATTTGGCCCGGCCAGCGCATCAGCAGCGGAACGTGGATCCCGCCTTCGAAGAACGTCGCCTTGAATCCGCGATAGGGCTTGTTTGAATTGGCGATGCCTGTGTACCAGGCCGCACCGTTATCGCTGGTGAAAATCACCAGTGTGTTCTGGTCGAGCCCGGTATCTTTCAGCTTTTTCAGGATATCCCCGATCCGGCGATCGAGCTGGCGGATCATTGCCCCATAGACGCGTTCGGTATGATCCTTGATCTGCGGAAGCGCATCATAGTCGGCCTTGGTGGCTTGCAATGGTGTGTGCGGGGCATTGTAAGCCAGATACAAGAAGAATGGCCGGTTGCGATTGGCTTCTATGGCGGCCAGCGCATTGTCGGTAAAATAGTCGGTCAGGTGACCCTTTGGCGTGAAGCGCTGATCGTCGTCCCACTGCACGGCATAGGGCAGCATCGTCCAAGTAACCGCGTCACGCGGACGGAAGTCCAGCTTGGCATTGACCGATTGAGGGTCGTCTTCCGGGAGGTAGAGCCCGCCGCCGCCAAGGATGCCAAGGCTTTCGTCAAAGCCTTGCGAGGTCGGGCGCAGTAGGCTGGACTCTCCCAGATGCCACTTGCCGATATGCACGGTGTGATAGCCCCTGGCCCTGAGCACCTCGGGCAACATGATTTCAGAATTGGGAACGCCCTGATCTTTATAGGCCAGCGTGCCTGGAGGCGTCTTGTGAATGATCACCGGGTAGGGCGATGGGTCACCGCCCGCCGCCAGCTTGACAGCCCAGGTCCCGCCAGGAACAGCGGTGAACTCGAACCCGAAGCGGGTTGGATAGCGCCCGGTCATCAACGCCGCGCGCGAGGGCGAGCAGGTGGCATTGGCGGCATAACCGTTGGCGAAGCTGACGCCCTGTTCGGCAATTGAATTGATGTTGGGGGTTGGCACCGCCCCCCCCGCCACACCGCCGCCATAAAGCGAAATGTCGTTCATCCCCAGATCGTCGGCGACAATAAGGATGACGTTCGGCGGCCGCTCGCCCGCAGGCGCGACCGCCGGCCCCTTCGACCAGACTATTTCGCGGTTTTCTGCAATCGGATTGCGCCATCGGTCAATCGCGGCTGCGATATCAAAGACGTGTCTGTAGCCCAGATAGCCTGCTCCGCCGAGCAGGGCCAACGCCAGCAACCATTTTCCCTTGCGTGTCATCGGCCCATCATTCAGCGGCCAATGCGGTCGACGCAACCTGCGGCCCGCGAATGACCACGCCCGGCAACGGGCCTTGCATCGCGCCATCCTTGAAGGTCACTTGGCCAGCCTTGATCGTATAGCAATAGCCATCGGCCTTTTGCAGCAGGCGCTTGCCGCCTGCTGGCAGATCGAAGGCCATCCATGGCTTGCCCAGCTTGAGGGCATCCAGATCGATGACGTTGATATCGGCGAGATAGCCCGACGCGAGAAGGCCGCGATCTTCCATCCCATAAAGCAACGCCGTGTCACGGCACTGGCGCTTGATCGCAAGCTCGAGCGGGATCCGCCCAGCCGCACGATCGCGCACCCAGTGCTGGAGCGCGAAGGTACCTGCAGCGGCATCACAGATCGTGCCGCAATGCGCCCCGCCATCGGAAAGACCGGTGACGGTATCGTCGCGCAGCTGCAGCTCCTTGAGGAAATCCAGGTTGCCGTCCTGGTAATTGATGATCGGGAAATAGATGAAACCGGTGCCTTCATCCTGCATCAGCAGATCATAAGCCAGCGATTCAGGGGTGACCCCGGCTGCAGCGGCACGGGCCATTATCGAATCGGCCTCACCGGGCTCATAGTTGAAGTCCGGATCCATCTCGTAGTGCATGAACCAACCGCCCGCGATCATGTGCAGAAGCATCACGACATCGCTCTCGGGGAAGACGTTCGGTTCGCTGATCATGCGCGCTCTGAAGGCCGGGTCCTTGAGGCGGGCTAGCTGCTGATCCCACGGCAGGCCTTCAATTTCCTTCCAGGCCGGGCGGAAGCGGAAGGGGTGGACAGTGCCCTGCCAGGCCATGATCACCCCGATACCGCGCAAGGCGATCTGGGCAAAGATCCTGGCACCCATGGCGTTCTGCTTTGCCATTTCCTCCAATTGCTCTTCGAGATCGACCTCCTGCCCTGGAGTCTTCACGGCGCTAAAGGTTACGGGCAGTCCGAATTCGCGGCTGACTTCGCCCATCCAGCCAAGCTCGTCCCAATCGCGTCGCATATCGGATGCAAGTTCGAACACTCCGTGGCCGGCCCGGCCCATCGCCCGCCCGATTGCGATCAGTTCTTCCTTGGTCGCACTGGTGCCCGGCACAGGCTCACCCTTGATCGACTTGTGGACTGCGGTCCGCGAGGTGGAAAACCCGAGCGCGCCAGCCCGCAGGCCTTCTTCGACAATCTCAGCCATGCGGACGATGTCCGCCTCAGTCGGGTCTTCGTTCCGGGCCTGGCGCTCGCCCATTACATAGGCGCGAACCGCAGCGTGCGGTACATGCGTCGCAATGTCGATCGTGCGGGGCCTGCGCGCCAGCGCATCCATGTATTCCGGGAAAGTTTCCCAGTCCCAGGTCAGGCCCTCGGTCAATGCGGTTCCCGGAATATCCTCGACGCCCTCCATCAGGCCGATCAGCCAATCATGCTTGTCTGGAGCGGCAGGGGCAAACCCGACGCCGCAATTGCCCATGACAACCGTGGTGACCCCGTGCCAGCTCGATGGGGCCATCTCGCTGTCCCACGTCGCCTGACCGTCGTAGTGCGTATGGACATCGACAAAACCCGGAGTGACGAACTTGCCAGTTGCGTCGATTTCCTCGCGCCCCTTGCCAACCTCGTTGCCAACAGCACTGATCAGTCCAGCGTCAATCGCAACATCGGCGCGGTACGGCGCCTGGCCGCTGCCATCGACTACTGTACCGCCCCTGATTACCAGATCATGCATCTTCATCATCCTCGATTGACGGCGCTCGGCTCGTTGCATCAACATGTGAGAAATGCTCAGGTTTTGAAATTCGCATTCCAATGGACCTGCGGCTCAGCAATCTCTCTGGTTCAATGCATTGTTATAAAGCGATAAACTTCTCGAACGGCGTGACGAACTTGGATCCAATGCCCAGTCGTTCGGCAAGACTCTCAGATTCTCAAGTCAGCGTGCGGACTCAATTTGGGCGTTTGCGTCTCGGCAATAGGCCCTCGACCGGCTTGTCATCAATAGCGACAGCCATTCCATCATAGACTGAATACATGCCCACGGAGAATTTGCTGCTTTGCCCAATCGCCACTTATGTCTGCGATATCGGGCTCTGTCCGCGTCCAGGGTCGACGGGCCCTCCGCGGGTCGTAAGCTATGGAGGAATGCGTGATGCGACAAGCTTGGGCGGCGCTATGCAGGTCTCTGCTGTGCCTCGCGATCGTTGCACCAGTGCCTGTGACGGCCGCGCCTTCGCGCCCGCCCGTTCGCCCGAACATCATCGTCATCCTCGCCGACGACCTGGGTTATGGGGATGTCGGCGCATATGGCGGGCGTGATGTCCAGACGCCCAATATTGACCGCCTGGCAGCAAGCGGCGTGAGGATGACCGATTTTTACGCCAACCAAGCTACCTGCGCGCCCAGCCGCGCCGCGCTGATGCTGGGCAAGTATCAGCAGCGCTTTGGCTTCTTCGGAAACCCCGGCGCCCGTAACCTGGAGAGCTATGGCTTGCCGGGTTCAGAGCGGACCTTGCCGGAACGGCTTAAGGCACGGGGCTATGCAACCGCCATGGTGGGCAAGTGGCACCTTGGTTACACTCCGCCATCTTCGCCCAATGCGCGCGGCTTCGACAGTTTCTTCGGTTTTCTCGAGGGTGCGTTCGCCTATACGGCACACGCGAGTTCGGGCAGCAAGGCGGCGTTGCGAGACGGTAAACCCGCAACCATGCCGGCCCACACCACTGAAGCCTTTACCAAGGAGGCGGTCGACTTCATCGACCAGCACAAGAGCTCGCCGTTCTTCATCTATGCGTCGTACAACGCGGTTCACGCGCCGCTACAGACGACCCAAGCTTATCTGGACAGGGTGAAAGGCATCAAGGATCCCGATCGGCGCACCTATCTGGCCATGCTTCTCGCACTTGACGATGGCGTAGGCGAGATCGTCAAGGCGCTTGAGCGCAACGGCTTGAGGCAAAATACGCTGATCGTGTTCACCAGCGACAACGGCGGTCCGACCTGGCAGACGACCTCGACAAACGGTCCTCTGAATGGCGTCAAGGTAACCACTCTGGAAGGCGGCATCAGGGTGCCGACAATCTTTTCCTGGCCCGGTGTCGTGCCGCAAGGTCGAACCTCGGCAACCGTTGGTATCGGCATGGACATCACTGCAACGGCGTTGCGAGCGGCCAATGCGCCAACTGATGGCCTAGATGGTGTCAACTTGCTTCCCTATTTGCGCGGCAAAAAATCGGGCGATGCGCATCGCCAATTGTTTTGGGAATCGACGATGTTTGGCGCGGTGCGCGAAGGACGATGGAAACTCGTGCGCGCGGAAGGTGACTACTTCCTGTTCGACCTCCATTCCGATCTTGGTGAACGGCGCGATCTTGCCGCTGTTCACCCCCGAAGGGTCGCGCGCATGAAGACCGCGCTCGCGGTCTGGGCGGCGACGATGGCACCGCCAGGAAACTGGATGATGACCCCGCGTCCCGAGAGCAAGGGCAAGTATGCGCAGCTGGTACGCGGTTACGTTGACGGCGCTGCTGTGAACCCCAGACCCCTGCTCTACGGCGGCGGCCCCGAATAGGCAGCCCTCAGCCATTCAATCTGCGCCAGACGACGACCACCCTGATCCACACCGTAGTCGCAACACTCCGAAATTTTTTCCTGCCACCGATAAGGGCCAGAAATGAACAAGCTCAAGTTGCTCGCTTCGACTCTCTTTGCCTGTTTCTGGGCGCAGACCGCAACAGCACAGATGCCGCCAACCTCGCAAATCATGCAGCAGGCTGACACTAATGGCGATGGCGTGGTCAGCAAGGATGAGTGGGTTGCTGCGGGTCGCCCGGCCGACCGCTTTGGGATGGTTGACGTCGACGGGAACGGAAAGATCACGCCGGTCGAAATCGATACCCTGAGGGCTCGTATGGGTCAGGCCGGCGCTAAAAGTCCGGCACCTTCGCCTGCTGCCCCGGTTGCACCCCCTCCTGCTTCCGTAGCAGCAAGCTCTGATGGCATGAAGGTGCTTTTCTGCGGCACCGGCGGTCCTCTACCCAATTCGGGTCGGGCCCAATCGTGCACTGCGATCCTTGCGGGAGGCAAGCTCTACCTGATCGATATTGGGGTCGGAGGTTGGGACAACCTGCGCCGTATGGGGGCACCGACCGCAAACATGAAAGCAATTTTCATCACCCATCTTCACAGCGATCACATCGCTGGTGTGGGTGAAGCGTCCGAGCAAAGTTGGATTAACGGCCGGGCCAGCCCCTTGATCATTGTCGGCCCCGAAGGTGTCGACGGTCTCGCCCAAGGATTTAACCTAGTTTACGAGCGCGATCAGGTATTCCGCAAAGCGCATCATGAACATGGAGAGATCAGATTTCCCCTTGAAGCCGCTCGACTCGGTTCACAAACGGTCACCATTCCAAAGCCCGATGGAACCACGATCGCCTGGAAGGATGGCGATCTGACGGTCACGGCAATCCGTGTCAATCATGAGCCGGTCGATCCCGCATTTGGCTATCGCTTCGACTACAAGGGGCGTTCGATTGTCATCAGCGGCGATACCAAGGCCTGGCCGCCGCTAGCGGTTGCCGCCAAGGATGCCGACCTGCTCATTCACGAAGCGCAAAGCAATCCGATGATGCTGGCGGCCTCGCGGGCGGCCCCCACTTCCAGAGCGTCTGCGCTGCTTGCCGATACTGTAACCTATCACACCGAACCTGCAGACGCCGTCAAGCTTGCGCGCCAGGCCAACGTGCGGATGCTGGTTCTGACCCATCTGACACAGGCGGGTATGCCGGGGTTTCCCGATACATTCATCGCCGGCATCGACCAGGGCGAGAAGCTGGACTGGCGGCTGGCGCAGGATGGCATGACGATAGACCTTCCGGTCGGAACAACTGAGATCAGGATTCAGGAAAGGTAATCGTTCATGACGCTCAGCTTCGAACTCTACTGGTCATTTCGTTCGCCCTATTCGTATCTTGTCACGCCGCGGCTGTTCGCCTTGACCGAACAGTACGCTGTGGATTGCCATGTTCGGCCGGTTTTCCCGCTGGCCATACGGACGCCTGAATTCTTCGATGGCCGCGATCCGCAGTGGTTCCAATACTTCATGATGGATGTGCATCGGGAAGCCGGTTATCTCGGCCTGCCGTTCCGCTGGCCCCAGCCTGATCCGGTTTACCGGGAAAATGGCAACTATCGCGTACCGCAGCCCTACATTCATCGCCTGACCTATCTCGGCGTAGCAGCGGCAGAGCGCGGGCGTGGCCTGCCGTTCCTCAATGAAGTCGGCCACCTGATCTGGAGCGGTGAAGTGGACGGTTGGAATGAAGGGGATCATCTGGCTGAAGCTGCCGCACGGGCAGGCCTGGACCTGGCCGAACTCGACGCTGCTATCGCCGGTAACACGGCGCACTATGCGGCGATCGTGGAAGAAAGCCAGCTGGCGCAGCGCGAGGCTGGTCACTGGGGCGTCCCGCTGATGGTGTTCGATGGCGAACCCTTTTTCGGCCAGGACCGATTTGATCAGATGAAGTGGCGGATGGAAGCCAAGGGTCTGGAACGCCGGTAGACAGCCGAGAACTGCCCTGGAACCTGGCGCATACTAGCTAATCCAAAGTCGCTGCCGCAGCCTTGGCGATATTGATGATTTCGCGGGTCACGGGTGCTTGCCAAACTTCCGGACGCCCCACCAACCAGGCTGCAAACTTCTCGGTGAAGTCATTCGGTACTTCGATCAGCGTATTGTCGGCCAACTGTGACTTGAAGGCAAAAGCCGGGCCAAGCCCGATGACGTCGCTGGCCGTGGCGCAGTCGATGACCGTGATGAAGTCTTCGCAATGGATTGCCGTGGCATTTGCCCGATGCTGCTGCGACAGGCGATTGAGCCATTTGGGGTTGAGGCCAGTCGATGCCATGCGGAAATCAAGCAACCGCTTGCTCATCTGACCCCGCTCCAGTCCGAGAATCGGATGACCCGGTCGAACCACGCAGATCACCCTGGATTCGATCAGCTTCACCTTCATAAGGTCTTCATACGGCAATGCACTGAGGTGATAGACAATGGCGAGATCGAGACTGTTCTCCATCAGGCCGTCAAGAAGCCGTCTTCCGCTCTGCATCTGGATATTGAGGCGCAGGTTTGGAAATTTCGCGCTTATCTCGGCCGGTATGGCTCGTAAGGGATATATGCGTGATGCAGGGGTGAAACCGATCCTCAAAACGCCGCTTTCACCAGCGGCTTGAGATTTGATTTCAGCATCAAGCAGCGATGCAGAGTTAAGCAGAGCCTTGCCCCTGACCACAATCAGGCGGGCCAGCTCGGTTGGTTGAATGCCGACACCCGCGCGTTTGAACAGCTTCACCCCCAGCTGAGCCTCTAGCTTGGCAATGCTCTTGCTCAGCGCCGGCTGGGTCATTCCGAGAAGCGAGGCCGCGTCGGTAATGCTTCCCGTTTCGCATATCTGGATGACCTGATTGATCTGCCTCAGATCGATCAGGTCATCGCTCCAGGTCGGTAACAAAGCATAGCCGTCTATCGATTTGCGGCGCTCTGGCATCACTTTTCAACCTCGGGATTGGCCCATATTCATTCTCAAAGGGCATGATATCATTCCTGAGCTAGAATATACTTTGCCCGCCCGCAACCATAGATTGGCCCCAAAATTTGGGAGGAAAAAATGAACCGGGGCATCACTATCGCAGCGCTTTCAACTTCAGCGCTTTCTTCGCCTACCCCTTGGGGCATTGCCAAGGTCTGTGCCGGAATGGCGATCATGATCGCCGGGCTTTCCAGCGTGCCGGCTCTGGCAGCCGAGGAAGACCAGCAAGCGGCAGCTGGCGAGATCGTCGTCACGGCCACCAAACGCGAAGAAAAGCTTCGCGATGTGCCCGCCTCGGTGACTGTCGTCACTGCCGAGCAACTCGCCGCTGTGGGCCCGGTGACCAACACCGCCGATCTTGTAAGCTCGACCCCGGGCGTTCGCTTTAACAACCTTGCCAACCAGGTACTGAGCGAAGTTTCGATCCGCGGTTCGGGCACCCAGCGCGCGACTGGTGCCGATTCTTCGGTGGGTCTCTACGCCAACGGAGTCTATATCGGCTACAGTGGCTCTGGCGGGCGCAACTTTGCCCCGATTGACTCATTCGACGTAGAGCGCGTCGAGGTCCTGACTGGCCCGCAGAGCGCGCTTTACGGGCGAAATGCCGAATTCGGCGTCATCAACCTGATCTCGGCCAAACCGAAATTTGAAACCAGCGGCGAGGTCGCGAGCACGCACACCATTGAAACGAGCCAAACGATCGGCAGCTTGATCGCGAATTTCAAGGTCAGCGATAGCCTGGCGGTTCGGGTGAGCGCCCAGGGTATCGATCAGAACGGCGGGTTCGCTTACAATCCCACCCGTGACACCTATTACGACGTGACCCAAGGATACATCGTGCGGGGGCAAATCCGCTTCCGTTCGGGGGATCTCGATGTCAACCTTCTGGCCCAGCGGCAGGACATGGATCTTCCTGCGCAATGGTCATCCTACACCTTCGAACCACGCAACACGACAACTGGCTACCCGGGAAACCCGGCTTTCCCGAATGGGTTCTTCCAGGATCCACGCCGCATTCCGGCCAATGGCGATGACAGTGCCGGCCAGATCGTGAATAACCTGCACCTGTCGGCAGATTATGACCTCGGCTGGGCCAATCTGGTTGGCACTGCAAGTTACCGCCAAACAATCGTTACCCAGAATGTGGATGTCGATCGTCTTGATGTCGAAACCTTGATCGCGCAGCAACGGCTTGGGAACCGCGGTTTGTGGCCTTTCCAGCAAACCACATCGCGCCTGGAAACCAAGAGCTATTATATTGATATGCACCTGGCTGGCGCGCCTGCGATGAACGGCAAACTGACTTGGCTTGCCGGCTTCGAATACCTCAGCCAGCCGCAGGAAGCGAACTCGACTGCGACGCAGGATCCTTGTGCCAGTCGGACGGTGCCTGCTCTGGTAATCGGACGTGGAGTATGCGGCGGAACGCCGGTCGCCCCCACTTGCACTCCGCTGCTCGGGGCGACCTGCTTCCCAGTCGCCAGTCCCTATGGTCGGATCAACGACAACCGCAATCGCTACAAGTCGTGGGCGGCCTATGCCTCGCTCAAATACGAGCTGGTTGAAGGACTCAATCTTGGCGGCGAGCTGCGCTATTCGAAGGACACAAAGTCTGCAACCAGCCAGACCCGGCAGCTGTACACCGGCGCGCTCTATCCGTTCCTCAGCGGCGGCACGATTCCGGACAACTCCTACGATTACGATGCCGGTGAGTGGAGCTACTCGGCAACGGCCAGCTACAAGATCCCGGGATCCGAAAGCCTCTTCTACGCGAAGCTAGGGCGTGGTTATCGCGTCGGTGGATTTAACACGGGGGCAAATTCGCCGCCGCTTATCTTGCCGCCCTATCCGCCTGGGGTCGTTGCCGCCTTGACCTATGCCCCTGCAACTCCGTCTTATGGATCAGAGCATAACATGGGCTACGAGTTGGGCTTCAAGGGCGGACTGGGAAGACGGACCTTCTTCTCCGTCGCTGCCTACTGGAACAGGACAACCGATGCGCTGACGAGCGTCAATGACGGATGCGCGTTGACCAATGCCTGCCTCAACACTGTTGTGAACTATGTCGTCAACGCCGGCACGGTGAAAGGCTGGGGCCTCGAAGGCCAAGTGTCGGGCGTCTACAACCTGGCAGGTGGCAAGTTCAGCTTCAACACGTCGGTTTCCCACCAACGCGCCCGCTTCAGTTTCGTGCCGACGACCGGTCCAAATGGGGAGAGACTGAACGGCTTGCCGATCGTCGATACCGAGATCGCTCAAAATCCCAGCTGGCTGGTTGACGCAACCGCCAATTACAAGCGCGAGATCGTCCAGGGGCTCGATGGCTTCATCAACCTCCATTACCATGGGCAATGGGGCGGCCGACAGGATGTAACTGTCTCGGTGGTACCAGCATTTCCGATGGACAATTTCGAAACTCTCGATCTACGGGCCGGCATTCAGTTTGAGGGCCTGGAGATCGCGTTCGTCGGTCGTAATCTGACCAACGAAACCCACCGACTGGCGCAGTTCTCGGCCAACGGGACCAATACTGTGACTGGCCAGCAAGTCGCGGTGTTGTCCCAACAAAGGCTGAGCTTGCCGAGGACTTACGGGATCGAACTCAAATTCCGTTGGTGATGTGATCTGAGCTCACTCCTGCTGCCGGTGGCTCACTTTGCCATTCAAGCCACCGGCAGACTTTTCAAACGACACTTTGTGTCCAGAAGCGCCTGGCAATTCGGGTGAATGGTGATCGGCGGGCTTCATGAAAATGTCTCGATCACGAGTATCCTCGCTGCGCGCTGGTTTGCTGGCTGCGGGCATCATGGCATCGGTGCTTGGTGGTTGCGATCAAGCTCGGAACTGGATGAAGCCAAAGCCCAACGAACAGGACGTTCAGCTCACCGATGTGCCCGAGCGCGTCTTCTGGGGCGACACTCATCTCCACACGGCCAACTCGGCTGACGCCTTCGGTTACGGCAATCGCCTCATGCCCGAGGATGCACTTCGTTTCGCACGGGGGGAAAAGGTCAAGTCGACCACGGGTATCGAGGCACAGCTTGCCCGCCCTCTCGATTTCCTGGTGATCAGCGACCATTCGGCTGGTCTGGGCGGGCTCAATGAGCTTTACGATGCGCCGCGCTTTTTGATCCGCGATCCGACCATGCGGCGCTGGCACGATCTGATGCATGAGGGTCCGCAAGGTTCGCTCAAGGCAATGGGCGAGCTGATCCGGGCTAGGCTGGCCAACAAATTACCCGCGCAGATGAGTGATCCGGACCCGGAGAAGTCGGCAGAACGGCTGCGTTCGGTCTGGGATGACCACATTTCCACGGTCGAGCGGTACAATGAACCGGGCAAGTTCACCGCGTTTCTGGGCTTTGAATATACGCTTATGAACGGTGGGAACAATCTGCACCGCAACGTGATCTTCCGCGATGGTTCCGACCGGGTGAAGACTGTGGTGCCCCTGGAAGAGGCGAATTACACCTCGCCGGAAGCACTGTGGGATTACATGGATGCTTACGAGAAGGCGACGGGCGGTCGCGTACTGGCCATCCCGCACAACGGCAATCTATCCAACGGGTTGATGTGGGAAATGATTGCACCCGGCGGCGGGCCGATGAGCGCGGCCTATGCGCGTCGCCGGGCAACGCGCGAGCCAGTCGTCGAGATTACGCAGATCAAGGGCGATAGCGAAGCTCACCCGTTCCTGTCACCGAACGATGAATTCGCCGGTTATGGCACGGAAGGCTGGGACTTGAACAATGTGCTCAATTCGCAGCCGACCAAGCCGGGCGACTATGCCGGCAGCTATGTGCGCGAAGCGCTTAAACGCGGTCTAGCGATCGAGCAGCGTGTCGGGGCTAATCCCTACAAGTTCGGCGTGATTGGTTCGACAGATTCACACACTTCGCTCGCAACCGCCGACGAAAACAACTTTTTCGGCAAGAGCCCAGTGGTGGAACCAAGCGCCCATCGGGCTACGGATGCGTTCGTGCCAGGCTTGGACAAGGTCAGGATGAACTGGCAGTCGCTTGCTTCGGGCTATGCGGCGGTCTGGGCTCGCGGCAACACTCGCGCCGCCATCTTCGATGCCATCATGAAGAAGGAAGTCTACGCAACCACAGGGCCGCGCATGACCGTAAGGGTCTTTGGCGGTTGGGATTTCACTGAAAGCGACCTCAAAGGTGACTGGGTCCATGCTGGCTACAAGCGCGGCGTACCGATGGGCGGTACTCTTTTAGACGCAATGCCCAATGCCCGCCCGCGCTTCATCATCTCCGCTCTAAAGGATTCAAGGGGAGCAAACCTTGACCGGGTGCAGGTGGTAAAGGGTTGGGTCGACAAGGCCGGACGGACTCAGGAAAAGGTCTTCGATGTCGTCTGGTCGGACATGGCAAAGCGCCAGCCGGTGAGTGGCAAGGTGCCGGCAGTGGGTGATACAGTCGATCTTGCTCGGGCGAGTTACCGCAACACGATCGGCGCCCCGACGCTGACCACCGTCTGGACCGATCCAGACTTCGATCGATCCTTGCGCGCTTTCTATTACGTGCGGGTCCTGGAAATCCCGACGCCAACCTGGGTGGCTTACGACGCCGTGAAGTATCGGCTGACCCTTCCGCCATCGGTGCGCCTCAAGGGGCAGGAGCGGGCCTACACCTCGCCCATCTGGTATTCGCCGTCATGACGATCGACACGAACACAGTGCTGGCGAATCTCAAGACCAAGGGCTCGCGGAGAAACAGCCATGCCAGCGATGAAAGTTAGGCGCACAAGCACGATTGCTTGCTTGGGGGGCGCGGCCACCTTGACTGCCGCTTTCCTGATCAATGCATCCAATGGCCAGCAATCTGGTGGACTGATCGCTGCCGCGCGTGCAGCGCCCTCGAGCAGCGCCACAGGCGGCGCTGGCAGCGGCACGCGTCTGCCAGGTCATAATGTGGACCGGAACGCCTATTTCGGTGATCTTCACGTTCATACTTACCTGTCGTTCGACGCGTACATATTCAATGTCCGCGCGACACCTAACGACGCTTACCGCTTCGCCAAGGGCGAGAGCATCGGCCATGCCAGCGGGTTCGATGTCAGGCTTCAGGGAGGTCCGCTCGATTTCACCGCGGTGACCGACCACGCCGAATATCTGGGTGCATGGAAGGAAGGCAACGACCCAAACAGCCCCTTGTCAAAACTCCCGATGATGCAGGGGATGTACTCGCGCGACTTCGGGGAGATCCTCAGAGCCTACAACCGTTTCATTGCAGCTCGTCGTTCGAACACGATCCCCCCAGAATTGGCCGACCCGGCCATTACTTCACGGGCATGGCGCGAAGTTCAGGATGCGGCAGCGCTGCACAACAGTCCTGGCCGTTTCACGACCCTGCTCGGCTATGAATATACCGGGTCGGGCCCGGCCGGGCAGAACCTCCATCGCAATGTGATCTTCGGTGGCGCGAGGGTTCCGGCGCTGCCGTTCAGCACCCTTCAATCGGGTGACCCAGAAAGTCTTTGGCATGCCATGGATGAGTGGCGCGCCAAGGGGATGGATGCGCTGGCGATCCCGCACAATTCGAATGGCTCGGATGGCCTCATGTTCGACTCGGTCAGGAGAAACGGTGCGCCGGTCGATCGCGCCTATGCCGAACTGCGTGCACGGAACGAGCCGCTTGTCGAGATCACCCAGATAAAGGGAACCTCCGAGACCCATCCATCACTCTCTCCCAACGATGAATGGGCCAACTTCGAAATCATGGAACGATACATCGGCACCAGTGTGCCGATCACCAGATTTGCCGGCGGCTATGTGCGTCAGGCCCTGCGCGATGGAATCATCTATCGTGAGAAGCTGGGCGTGAACCCGTTCAAACTGGGTTTCATCGGCTCGTCCGACACGCATAACGGTGCCCCGGGGAGCGTCGAGGAGCCGAATTACTTCTCCAAGACCGGGCTTCCGGACGGCGAACCGATCAGGCGCGGCTCGGTTCCTCCCGGTGGTGCCAAGATCTGGCCTGCCGATACGCCGGATAATAGAAATGCCGAGAGACCCTATCAGGCTTGGGGGGCGTCGGGCCTCGCCGGGGTGTGGGCCGAAGAAAATTCCCGCGACGCAATTTTCGCCGCGCTGCGCCGGAAAGAGACCTTTGCAACCTCGGGTCCGCGCATCAAGGTTCGCTTCTTTGCTGGATACACTTTTTCGCAGGACTTGCTGAACCGCCCCGACACGGTGCGACAAGCCTATGCCCACGGTATCCCCATGGGGGGCGACTTGTTGGCTTCAAAGGGCCGAGCACCTCAGTTTCTGGTATGGGCCCAACGCGATCCGCGGGCCGGATATCTTCAACGGGCCCAGATCGTGAAAGGCTGGATCGAAGACGGCCAGGCGAAGGAAAAGGTGTTTGATGTGTCCTGTTCGGACGGCCTCAAGGTTGGCGCGAACGGACGCTGCCCGGATAATGGCGCCACAGTAAACCTCAAGACCTGCGAGCCCGACCGGACGAAGGGGGATGTCGAGCTTCGGACCCTATGGCGCGATCCCGAGTTCAACCCTCGCCAGCGCGCCTTCTATTATGTCCGTATCCTCGAAAACCCGTCCTGCCGCTGGTCGACTTGGGATGCCATTCGCAATGGCACACCGCCAAATCCCAAGCTCCTGCCCACCGTCATGGAACGCGCCTGGTCTTCCCCCATCTGGTATGAACCAAGCAGGTGATCAGGTTTTCCAATCTGCGCCGCTCGCCCTTCCTGCGTGAGCCGTTGGTTCATTTCTTGCTGTTTGGAGCCTTGCTGTTTGGGGCGATAACGCTTGCCAGTCAGGCTCGCCAGCCTGTGGTCACGATCGACGCCCAGGACATCGAACAACTCGCAAAGTATTGGGAGCTCCAGAACCAACGCGCTCCGACCCGCGTAGAACTCGCAGCACTTATCAACGAGCGGGTCGATGAGGAATTGCTGGCGCGCGAAGCAATTCGCCTAGGCCTGGACAAGGAGGACATGATTGTACGCCGACGGTTGGCGCAAAAGATGGCCTTCACTAGCGAAGATGTTGCCGCGATCCCCGAGCCGGACGAGAGGACCTTGCAGGCTTACTTCGAACAGCATCGTGAGGGCTATGCCATCGCCAGCCGGGTGGCAGTGCAGCATGTCTTCTTTAGCCGCGATCGCCTGGGTGAGCCCCCCCAGGCGGCATCGACTTTGGCCTTGCGCAGGCTCAAGGCGGGTCAGACCGTACTAGGCGACCCCTCGCTCTTGCCGCTCGCATACGCCGATATCACAACTGCAGATCTGGCTAGGGACTATGGCGAGGAATTCGCCGAAGCTGTCGACAAGGCACCGTTGGGGCAATGGGTTGGCCCGGTCATCTCGGCTTTTGGCGTTCACTTGATCCGAGTGGAGCGTCGCATGCCTTCGGAGATCCGGCCGTTCGCTGATGTGAGATCGCAGGTCAAAGCCGCCTGGCTTGCCGAACGCAGAGAGGACGAAAACCGCAAGTTTCGCTTGGCCCTGCGCAAGCGGTACAAGGTAGAGATAGCGGGCCTGCCGCAATGATGCGCTTTGCCTTGCGATGGCTTGCCCTGTTTCTTGCCATTGGCGCATTTGCGCATGGGGCCGCAGCCCACGAAGTTCGACCTGCCCTGGTTCAGATTAGAGAGGTTGGCGCTCGCGACTATGACGTTGTTTGGAAGCGTCCTGTCGTTGGCGATATGGCGCTCCGCCTGAAACCGCACCTCTCTGGAGGCGCGCTGGATAAACCTCCCACCTTTGAGCAGGTCGCGCCAGGCTACGTGACGCGCATCTGGCAAGTGCGCGGCTCAGCGGCGCTGGAAGGTCAGACGCTCGAGGTAGAAGGCCTATCGGATACCGTAACCGACGTGGTTGTCAGGGTGTCCTTCAGGGATGGGCGAACCTTCGACCAGGTTCTCAAGCCAACTAAACAGCAGATGACCATTTCCAGAGCGCGGTCTGCCGGGATGGCCGTGCCGGCATACCTATTGCTTGGCATTGAACACATCCTGATCGGCTTTGATCACCTGCTGTTCGTTCTTGGTCTTACGCTTCTGATTGGCTTCAATTGGAAGCTGGTCAAGGCGATCACCGGCTTCACCGCAGCCCACAGCATTACATTGGCCCTAGCCGCACTGGGCTACGTTCACTTTCCGTCAGACGCGATCGAAGCTCTGGTCGCGCTCAGTATCCTGTTTGTCGCTGTCGAGCTGCTGCCAGCACGCCGCAGGGCGAACGGAGTGACGCAGCGTCGACCTTGGCTCGTCGCGCTTGTCTTCGGCTTGCTGCACGGCTTGGCCTTCGCGGGCGCCCTTGCCGAGATTGGCCTGCCTCCCGAAGCAGAGTTGCCAGCATTGCTGATGTTCAATGCAGGGGTTGAGATCGGCCAGTTGCTGTTTATCGGTGCCCTCCTGGCAGTCGTATCGGTGACAAGTCACCTTACCGAAGGCACAGTTTACAAGTCTCGCTGGGCAGCACTCGCGCCCGCCTATTTTATCGGCACATTATCGTCTTACTGGCTGATCGAGCGGACACTTGCGGCGATCTGATGGCTATCGGCAAAAAAGGATGCAAGACATGGAACCGAGCCTAACCAATCCTGTTGCCCTGAGCGGCAGTGTTGCCTCGCCTTACACACGCAAGATGCTTAGTGTTCTGCGGTACCGCAGAATTCCCTACCGCTTCATCCAGTCGTCACGCAATGTGTCGGGTTTGCCTCAGCCCAAGGTCAGCTTGCTGCCTACTTTCTATTTCCCCGACCAAGCGGGCGAACTCGTGGCGGTTACCGACTCTACACCAATCATCCGGCAACTTGAAACCATGGTGCCTGGTCGATCGGTCCGTCCCGCCAGTCCGGCCCTTGCCCTGATCGACTCAATTCTCGAGGATTTTGGTGACGAATGGCTGACCAAGGCGATGTTCCATTATCGCTGGCATTTTGAGGCGGATAGCCGCCATGCTGCGAAGTTTCTGGCTGCCTTGCAGCAAAACTGGCCCGATGACGGCGAATTTCTCCGAGCAGCGGAGATGGCATCGGCCCGCCAGATTCCACGGCTGCAATATGTTGGTTCAAACGAGAAAACCTGGGCCGTCATCGAAGCGAGCTACGTGCGCTTTCTGGACGCTATGGAAAACCATCTGCGCACCCATCAATTTCTGATGGGTGCAAGGCCAGGAGCAAGCGACTTTGGAATTTTCGGTCAACTTACCCAGCTCGCAACGGTTGATCCCACGTCAATGGCGATCGTGAACGGACGTGCTCCGCGGGTCTATGCTTGGACTTGGGCGATGGAAGATCGAAGCGGCCTCGAACCGATCGACTCCGACTGGCTTGATCCCGCGCACGTGCCATTGACGATCAAGGCTCTGCTAACCGAGGTTGCACGCGTTTACGCACCGCTGTTAATCGCGAATGAGGCAGCAGTGAAAGCTGGGCAGGAAGAGGTAAGGGCCCAAATCGACGACCAAATTTGGGTTCAGAGAACTTTTCCTTACCAAGCCAAATGCCTTGGGTGGCTGCGAAGCGAATATGCTGCGCTGAGCGGCGCCGACAGGAAGCTTGTTGACGCCGCGCTTGCAGGGACCGGCTTGGAAGCCATCTTTGTGGAGCCTCCCCAGAGGTGACTTTGATGCAAATTCCGCCTTGCAGCCGATACGATCGCTCAAGATCATCATTGTTCGCCGCGGTCCTTGTTGTGCTTCCAGTTCTGGCGGGATGTTCGGTCACGGACGAAGGCAAACCGCCGCAGCAGCAATCGCCCGTTTGCCTGCCACCCGCTCCGCCAAACTTGCAGCAGATCCAGGGCGGCACCTTTGTCATGGGTGAGGACCCGCACTATCCCGAGGAAGGCCCGCCGCAGCGCGTTTCCGTTGACGATTTCCGAATTGGAACCACCGAAGTTACAAACGCCCAGTTTGCGCGATTTGTTGCGGCCACCGGCTACGTCACCATGGCCGAACGCAAGCCGCCGGTGCTGCCTGGAGCTCCGCCGGAGATGCTCAAGCCGGGTTCAGCAGTTTTTAGGGTGCCGACCCCGGACAATCCCAGCTGGTGGGCCTGGGTGCCCGGCGCGCAATGGCGGCATCCGACGGGTCCGGGCAGCACGATCGAGGGCCGCGACAATGATCCGGTGGTTCAGGTCGCGTACGACGATGCACAAGCCTATGCCAGGTGGGCAGGTCTAAGCTTGCCGACCGAGGAACAGTGGGAGTATGCGGCCCGTGCCGGCAGTGCCAATCTGCCAGAGCCCATTGACCAGGCCGGAAAGCCGCAAGCTAATTATTATCAGGGCGTATTCCCTATCAAGAACACTGGCGCAGACGGATACATGTCTCGCGCGCCAGTCGGCTGCTTCGCGCCCAATGCCTTCGGCCTTTACGACATGATCGGCAATGTCTGGGAGTGGACGACAACCGCCGGAAGCCGTCCCGATGCCAGCGAACCTGTGGGGGTCATTAAGGGCGGCTCGTTCCTCTGCGCCGCCAACTATTGCGCCCGGTATCGCCCCGCTGCCCGCCAGTTTCAGGAGCGTGGCCTCGGGACTGATCACATTGGGTTCCGTGTTATGGATGCAGGCAAAGGATAGGCACCCTCCGGTGCAGTCAGTTTAATGCGACCCGGTCTCGACAGAGCAAGCGGGTCCCGCTGCGCTGCTGTGCCTCAAGCAACGAGAGACTGCCACTCAGCCAGGGCAGCGGAGCGATGCAGTTTGAAGGTCCGCCGGTCAATGAGGTGACGGTCGGAAGCAAAGTGGTTGTGGAGCGAGGCGTGGACTGAGGCGAACTTCTGCAGGGATTTCATCTGCCGGAACCTCAGCATTGCCCGCTCGCGTCGCCGGAAGGGGAGGCGACTTTTCTCAACGCCGTACTTAGCCCAGCGACCAATCTTCTGCTTGGCGCGGTTACCGAGCTCGCCCATCTCAGCGCGATGAGAGCGTAGGCCATCAGAAGCGATGGCTTCGACGCGCCCGAGTCGCTTCAGCGCCTTCTTCATCAAGGCGGGAGGAGCCTAAACTTCCTATTCAACATAGTCGGATCTCATGACCTTGTTGCGCCTGATTTCATCCAGCGCTTTTCCTTCGCGCGATGCGCCTCGCGCATATGAGCGGTCCTGCAACTTCGCCTTGTATCGCGGCCCGACGATGTCATTAATGATGTCGAACATCCGCTGCTCGTAATGCCATTCCTCTAACCAGCGAGCTTTACGGGATGCATCGCGTGTTCTGCGATATCTTGAAGCATAGTCGCTGACGAGCTCCTGCGCTTCTGAGCGACGAGCAAGGGCATGATCGAGGCGCTGCTTTTGCTCCTTGGTGCTGGGTCCAAGAATCTTAACATCGCCCGTATTCGGATCGAGGATTACATCGTCGGGATGCGGCACTGGTTGGGGTTCAGGCAGCCCCAACCGACGACAGCGCTCAATCTCCTCGTCCCACTTGTGCTTGTAGTCGAACATCGTGCTGAAGAGCTCGAACTTGGTCGCATGATGATCGGCTTCCATCTTTGTGACCATCTCAGCCAAGGTCTTCTGGACGAATCGATTACCCTTCATGGCGGCAACTCCCATCGCCCGGAAGACGGCCTGGATCGCGGGTAGCTCCATGACCTGGTCGCCCTCACGAATGGTGACGGTACGGTAGGCCTCCCTGCGCAGAAATTCCTCAGCCGCCTTGCGCCCAAAGCCGGTGTCGACCTCGGCGGGCTTTGGCTTCTTGCGCTTTGGACGGCCATTGGGGTTGCCCGACCTGCCCTTCTGGAACTTGTGTTCGGCTGGCGGCTTACCGTAGCCGACCTGGTAAGGAACCGGGAGCTGCTCGTCGCTCATCAGGCCGCCTCCCCCGCGATGGTGAGACCAAGACGCTGCTCAGCGACATCCTCGAAGCAGTCTTTGGTGACAGCAAGCGTCGCACGCTTGCCGGTCAGCTTTTCCCAGCGGCGGATGATAGTGTCGCAGTAGAGCGGATCGTACTCGATGAGCCGCGCCGAGCGCCCGGTCTTCTCGGCCGCGATCAGGGTCGACCCCGAGCCGCCGAAGCAGTCCAGCACCACCTCGCCGCGGCGCGAGCAGTCGCGGATGGCATCCGCAATCAGCGAGACCGGCTTGACCGTGGGATGCATCGCCAGCTCTTCGCTGCGCGAACCGCTGATGCTGCTGATCCCGGCATAGTCCCAGACATTGGTCCGGTAGCGGCCGGTCTGACCAAGACCGAAGCTGTTGGTATGCTCGGCTGTGCCTTGCTTGAAGACGAAGATCAGCTCGTGCTTGGAGCGATAAAAAGCGCCCATCCCGCCATTGGTCTTGTTCCAGACGACCAGGTTCTTGAGCTCGGTGAAGACTGCGCTGCCGGCACAGAGCAGCTCACCCATGTGGCGCCAGTCCATGCAGACGAAGGCAATGGCACCGTCGCGCATCACCGAGGCGGCATTGCCGAGCGTATCGCGCAGGAACTGGGTAAACTGGCTCTCGCTCATCTCGCCCGAAGCGAAAGCAAACTCGCGGTGCTTGACCGAGCCCAGCCCGCAGACGTTACCGTCGATCTTCACGTTATAGGGCGGATCGCTGAAGACGAGATCGGCCTTCTCGCCCGCCATCAAGGCTTCGAAGTCGATCGCGCTGCGCGAATCGCCGCACAGCAGCTTGTGCCGGCCCAGCAGCCAGAGATCGCCCTGCCGTGAGACTGGAGTCCCGGTCGCCAGCTCCACTTCATCCTCCGGCGCCTCGATCTTGTCCGGATCGGCCTCGCTTGCCTCGTCGAGCACCAGGTCGATCTCCGCCAGGCTGAACCCGGTGAGTTCGACATCGAACTCCAGGTCAACCAGGGCCTGCAGCTCGATCGCAAGGATCTCCTTGTCCCACCCGGCGTTCAGCGCGAGCTTGTTGTCCGCCAGCACGTAGGCCCGGCGTTCGACTGGGCTCAGGTGCGAGAGCGCAATCGTTGGGACCTGGTTCCAGCCGATCAGCTTGGCTGCCTCGACCCGGCCATGGCCGGCAATGATCTCGCCCTCGTCCGAGACGAGGACCGGGTTGGTGAACCCGAACCGCTCGATCGACCGGGCGATCTGCTTGATCTGTTTCTTGGAGTGGGTGCGCGCGTTACGCGCGTATGGCCGAAGCGCAGAGATGTCGCGTTCGACCACCTGGTAGGTGGTGCTCATCTTCGTGTTCCTTCCGTCAGCTGTCACAGCGATGGGGAACTCTCGCTTAGCAAAAAGCTTCTGATTTGTCTAGATCAAACCGGGAACAAACTGTCCCCAGACTGTGCCGGGCTGGATGTATTTTCGGCCGCAGCGCTCGGCGAAGCAGGCTGGCGGCGTGTTACACCCGCCCATGCGACTTCACTGCTCGGCGCCGCTGAATTCGCTGCTCGGGCCAGGAGAATTCCCTGTTCGCCGCCGCCGAATTCCCTGTTCTGCGCTTAGGGAATTCGTACGCGGAGTGGCGGAAATCCGCGCGAAACGCGCCGAATGGACGGCTCGGGCGCTTCGAAAAATTGATAATTTCCCTGTTAATTCCCTGCTAACAGGGAATTCCGGCCCTTGAGCGTGGCTCCCTTCGCACTGCGTCGCGCACCAATCAGTCTTTCGAGGTAATAGATTTTCGCCTGCGGGCCTTTAGCTCCGTCGCGCGCAAGGCAATCGCTGACCGACTGCGTCATCCCGCATTTCATTCGGGCCATGACCTTCAAACCGGATGCTCTGGCCCGATCTGCCAGCATCGCACCCCGCAGGATCCGTCGTAAAGGTGGTCAGCCGGCGCCAGGCTGGTTGCAGCGGCCGGCCTGGCATGCGGCTTCGCAGTCAAGGCGCCGCACCAACAAGCGTGGCCTGAATCGCACCTTTTTTGAGTTTGTCGCCGAATCGTCACGCATGCGTCACATGGGGCGGTTAGCCGTTGGCCATGAATACGGGGCATGGTCATGCGGAAAATCGATATTCTGGTTACGAGTGAGATCGAGGGCGGCCTCGCACCCTTCGAGCATGGTGAATTGCAGCTGGTCTTTCACAAGCTGAACCGGCTGAGCGAGTTACCGCTGCTGGAGGGATCGACCTGGGCCTTTGTCGACTGGATGCTGCCCGACACATCCGGGCTTGAAATCTGCCGCCAGATCCGCTGCGCGCCGCAGACGGCTCCCGCTCATATCACGATCGTGCTCGACGAAGACGATGCCGAGGCCAAGCGCCGCGCCCTGCGCGCCGGGGCTGATGATTACATGATCGCGCCGATCACCCGATCGATGCTGCTTGACCGGGTGATGTCAGTGGCCGGCAACCTCTACGATGCCGGGGCGATCCGCGCGGTCAGCCTGGGCGAACTGGCGGTCGATCTGGCGGCGTTCCGGGCCAGCTGGCGCGGCAAACCGATCCCGATGATGCCCAACGAGTTTCGCCTGCTGCGCTTCTTTGCCGAGCACCCCGGCCGGGTCTTTACCCGCGCCCAGCTGATCGCGGCGCTGGGCAAGCAGGAACCGCCGGTCGATGAACGCACGGTCGATGTCTGGATCGGTCGCCTGCGCCGGGCCTTGCGCGCGGCCGGGGCAGGCGACCTGCTGCGGACGGTGCGTTCGCTGGGCTATGTCTTCGACCGGCCCTGAACGCGCCGCGACCTTACGAACCCGTCCTCCCTGAAGGAACTTGACCCGGCCAGGCCATCAGGGCCCGGCCGGGTCATTTTTCGCGAGGACCAGACGGCGGGGCAGCGAACCGAGGCCGCCCCACCCTCTGGCCAGCTCTGGCTAGAACTTCACCGAAGCCGAGATCGAGAACGAGCGGCCGACATCGTAGGTGTTGATTTCGACGCGGTTGGTGCCGTTTGACTGGAATTCCTCGCGCTTGCGCCCGGTCAGGTTGCGCGCTTCGAACTTCAGATCGACTTCACGGCCAAGCAGCTTCACCCCTTCGCGCAGCACGAGATCCAGCCGCAGGCCGGGATTCTCGACGATGTCAGGCTGGCCCACCGGGCCGCGGCTGGTCACGCGCTTGCTGGCATAGGTCAGCATCAGCGTCTGCTGTGACAGGCGATCTGGATGCTCGAAGCCGAGCTGCAGGTTGGCCAGATGGTTCGACTGTCCGGTCAGCGGCACGCCGTCGACGAAGACGTTGCTGGCCGGCTGAACGCTGGTGCCGAAAATCGCCACGGTATCGCCGGGGCGCACCTGGATCTCCGACTTGGTGTAGGTGTAGTTCGCGATCGTCACCAGGCGGCGCAGGGCGAAGAAGCCGCCCAGCGATTCCAGATCGAAGTACTTCTGCACTTCCAGTTCCGCGCCATAGAGCCGCGCGCGCGGCGCATTGGCAAAGCTGGTCTGCGGCTGGTTATCGGAAAAGCCCGTGAAGGCTTCGATCGGACGGTCGATCTTCTTGAAGAACCCGGCCAGCGAGAGGCGCTGTTCGCGCGCGAAATACCATTCCCAGCGGGCTTCGGCATTGAACAGCTTGCTGTCGGTCAGCAGCGGGTTGCCGCGGAACAGCCGGTCGGATTCGGGATCGTAGTAGAGCTGGAAGATCAGCTCGCGGAATTGCGGCCGGGCGATGGTCTGCGAGGCATTGGCGCGCAGCTGCATCTGCGGGGCGATTTCCCAAGTGATCGTGCCCGCCGGCAGCCAGTAGCCCTTGTCGAGCCGGGTTCCGGCCAGCGAGTTGCTGGGTACCTTGAACACCTCGATCGGGTTCACGGTCTGCAACGCCGTTTCATAACGCACGCCCAGGTCAAGGCTGAGGCCGTCGATCGGCTCCCAGTTGACCTTGCCATAACCGCCATGCACCCGCAGCGCCGCGGCAAAGGCCGGATCGCTCTCGGTCGTTTCCACCAGGCCGATGTTGAAATAGTCGATGATGCCGGGCGAGAGCAGCAGATCGGGCCGCAGCATGGCCACACCGACCGGGAAGTCCGACGGCGCGATGAACTGGAACTCCCGGCGCGAGGACTGCCGCTTGGTGTCGCTGAAGGCATAGCCGGTGCTGACCGTCAGCCTCGGGGTGACCAGCCAGGACAGGTCAGCGCTCGCCGCCCACAGGTCTTCGTTGAGGTCCGAGAAGGCGACCGAGGCCGAGCCGACCTGGCCGTTGTTGAGCCGGTTGACGAAGTACTGCCCGGTCGGATCGGTGGCGCGGTTGGTGCGGGCATAGCCGAACGACAGCTCATAAGGCGCCTCGCGCTGCGAGTTGGCATAGGTGCCGCGCAGGTCCAGGCTGACATCGCCGAACTTGAGTTCCGTCACCAGCTGCGTTTCGAACAGCTGCCGTTCGAACCAGGCGGTATCCTGGTTCTGCCGGGTGAAACCGCTGTTGAAGTCGTCGGTCTGGGCCAGGCGCCCTTGCTTGATCGTGTCGCGGATGAACAGGTTGGTGAACCGGAACTTGTGCCGACCGAGTTCGAGGCCAAGGCCCAGCAGGCCATTGGCGATGATCCGGTTATCGGTCGTCACCCGCTGGGTATCGGAAAACAGCTCCGACAGGTCGGCCGCGGCGGGGGTCTGCTGGCGGGCATCGCGGTTGGTCCAGCGGTTGCTGAAGCCCACGGTGGCGATCAGGCCGAGCCGGGCATCATCGCCCACGTCCCAGGCCGTACCGCCAGAAATGGAGCCCGAAAAGTTGACCGGCAGGTTGGGAATCCGCTGCAGCGTCGCGCGGCTGAAGCGGACGAGTTCACCGGCGACAGCCTGATCGTCCACGGCCAGATCGCTGATCTTGTTGCCGCTGGCGAAGAAGGCGGCCAGCGCCGGCGGAACATCGCGGCTGCCGTTGTCAAACCCGGTCCAGTCGGTCCGCGAGCCGAAATAGCTGTAACCGAACTGGCCCGTGGTCTCGGTATCGCCGCTCATCCCGGCGCTGATCGTCAGGAAGCCCTCCTTGGGCACGGCCGTGGTGGTCAGGTTGACCACCCCGCCCCCGAACTCGCCGGGGAAGTTCACCGAATAGCTCTTCTGGACCAGCGACGAGGCCACGACATTGGTCGGAAAGATATCGAGCGGCACCACGCGGCGCAGCGGCTCGGGGCTTGGCAGGGGCGAGCCGTTGAGCAGGGCGAGCGAGTAGCGATCACCCAGGCCGCGGACATAGACGAAGCCGCTGCCGACGATCGACAGGCCGGTGACGCGGCCCAGGGCCCCGGCGATGTTGCCTTCGCCGGTCCGGGCGATTTCGGCGCTGGACAGGACCGACACCACCTGGTCCGAGGACTTGGCCACGTTGCGATCCTGCCGCCCGGTGACGACAATTTCGCCTGGCAGCGACACATCGACCTGCTCTTCGACCGGAGCCTCGGGCTCGGCCGGAGTTTCCACCGCCGGTTCCGCTGGTGGCGGATCGGCCGGGGCCTGTTGCGCCAGGGCCTGCGTCGGCAGGGCCAGGGCGGTGGAGAGCAGCAGCAATGTTGCGAGCCGCGAGGTGGTCATTTCAAGTCCCCCAGGGAAAGCTGGATAAAGCGACGGGGGCAGCCGATGTCGGCCGCCCCCTGATTAAGCGATCGGGCGGCCGTCAGGTGACAGGCAGCGAGGTGCACGCGCCCGAGTTGCCCGTGCCGAAGGTCAGGTAGGACATGTTGCAGGTCCACCCGGCGTACCAGTTGTCGGCCGTGTTGCGGACGGCGCCGATCCAGGTCGTGGTGTCAAAGAAGCTGACCCAGGTCTTGGCATCGAAGCCCGGTACGCCGCCCTCATTGGTGCCGTTGATGAACTGGCTGGCCAGCGTCGGGGTGAAGGCATCGTTGTTGTTGTTGCTGCCCGAACCGAAGATGTTCTGCGCATCGGTGGCGGTCACGCCGTTCGAACCGATGTACTTGGGCGTACCGCACTGCATGACGAACGAGCGGAACAGCGGGGCACCGGCTTCGTCGATCCCGGCATCCACAGTCGCCGAAGCGGTCTGGGTGCGGCTGATCCGCAGACAGGCATAGTTGGGCGAGACCATCACGCCATTGGCGATCGAATAGTCGGTGCCGCCCCGCAGCAGGATCGAGGCCTGGGTATCGCCAGCCGTGCCGGTGTGCAGGAAAGTGACGTTGGCGAGGCGCGTGTTCTGACGCGGGGTGTTGCCATCGGCCGAGTTGTCCGAGTCGGCCTCGATGATGCCGTTGCCAACGCCGGGACGCTGGAAGGCGATCAGGTACTGGATGTTGGTCTTGGTGCCGGTGTCGGTATCGACGCTGTCATCCTCGGCGCCGCCGACGATCAGGTACTTCATGTTGACCCGGCCACCGAAGATCTCGATCCCGTCATCCGAGCTGTTGACGCTCTGGATGTGCGACAGCTGGGTGCCGGTACCGACGCCCTGCAGGGTCAGCGATTGCAGTTCGGAATTGCCCGAGAGGACATAGCCCGAATAGCGGATCTGGACATAGCGCATGGTGCCGCTGTTGTCGGCCGGGTTGGCACCGCCGTAGATCGCCGGATCAACCGCGCCTTCGGTCTGGCGCTCGCACTGGGCCGAACCGGGGGTCGCGGCGGGGGCAATGGTGCAGTCAGTGGTGGGCGCGCGGCCCGACAGCACGATCCCACCCCACTGGCCGGACGAGGTTTCGGTGTTGAGGCCGAGCACGTTGTCACGGCTGGTGAACACGATCGGGTTGGTCGCGGTCCCTGCCGCGTTGATGCGGTTGCCGCGGTTGACGTGGAGCCAGGACACCCCGGTCCCGCCAAACACGATCACGCCCGGTTCGATGTTCAGGACGACATTGGTATCGGCCGCGGTGGCAGTGGCCCCGCCATCGGTGCCGACATCGACGCGGCCCGGCAGCTGATAAAGCAGGCCCGGCACCTTGGTCAGGGTGATCGTGCGGTTGATGCGGTTGGGCAGGCTGCAGACGCGCCAGGTGCCGGTCGGACCGGAGATGGTGCCGGCATCGGTCAGGCCCTGCGGATCGGCGATGGTGGGGCAGCCCGCAGCCGGGGTAACGGTGGCGGGGCCAGTCGGAGTCGGAGTCGGCGTCGGCGTCGGAGCGGGGTTGATGATCACATTGCCGCCGGTACCCGGCGAGGCGATGTCGCTCGGCCCGCAGCCGGCAAGAACGGCGGCGCTGCAGCTGGCAAGAAGCAAGCCATGGATCTTCTTCACGTTCAATTCCCCTAAAGCTCGGATGACCCGGTCCGGATTGGACGGTGCGACTCGCGAGATAGGGAAGCAAAGTGACAGCTTGTTTTCGCCAACGTGACGAATACTCAGTCCTTATTGCGACTGTATTATGACTGTTGTGACATTCGAATCGCCGGAAGCAGCCTTTTGCAGGCGGCGCGAAGCCTATGTTGCGCTTTTATGACAATGTTACAGTTTTGTTGCATTCGCTCGGACTGCTCCATAGCCTCCCCTCCAACAAAGGGCAGAAAAGGGAGTTGAGCGATGATTGGCAGCATGATCCTGGCAAGCGCCGCCTTGGCTGGCGCAACTGTTCCGGTAGAGGTTTCCGCCCCGCGCGCCGAAGCGGCCGATGTCGCCTTTGACGAGCTGCGCACCGGCCAGGCACAAGCCGCAATCCAGCGGATTCGCGCGAATCGGGCGGTTGATGCTGACGATCCTTCGGCCCTGATCAACCTCGGTGCGGCCCATGCCCGGATCGGCCAGGCCGAACAGGCACGCGGCTATTACCTCGCCGCCGTGGCCAGCCGCCAGCGTTATGACGTGGAACTGGCCGATGGTCGGTGGATGGATTCGCGCCGCGCCGCTCGCCTCGCGATCGAGCTGCAAGCGAAGGGCACCACGCTCGCACTGCGATAGCAGCGACCAGCGCGCGCCTCGCGCGCGCGTGCGAAAGCTGAAATCAGCGCCAGTAGCGGCGCGATCCGAACAAAGTAAACCTGGCGGTTTGTCCAGCAACCGTCACAGAGCTGTCATGTAAAACGCGCATCGCGACCCCATCCGGAGGTCGTAATGATTCGCGCGTCTCGCTTTGCTCTGTCCCTGCTTGGTCTGGCCTTTGCCAGCGGGACGGCGCGTGCCGATGTGCTGGAAATCGGCGCTTCCGGAGCAACCTGGATCGCGGGTGGTCCGCTGGCCGCCGCCCAGTCTGTGACTACGGCGGCAGGCACCACTGCTCCGCTCTCGCAAGTGGCCGATACCGCCGGTCCGGACCAATGGCGCCCGCACCTTGCCCGCATCGCCGCCAAGTACGATCTCAGCCCGCAGTTGCTCGAAGCGCTGGTCTGGCAGGAAAGCCGCTGGCGGACCAATGCCGTCTCGCCGGCCGGAGCGCGCGGCCTGGCCCAGCTGATGCCCGGCACGGCGCGCGAGCTGGGCGTCAATCCCGACGATCCCCTCGCCAACCTGGAAGGCGGCGCGCGCTATCTGCGCCAGCAGCTCGATACCTTTGGCGGTGACCTGGAAAAGGCCCTGGCCGCCTACAACGCCGGACCGAACCGGGTGATCCGGGCCGGGGGCATTCCCAACATTCGTGAAACCCGGGGCTATGTTGCCGCAATCATGGCGCGCCTGGCCCAACCTGTCCGGAGATGACCCAGATGCTCTCGTTCCGCCTTGCTACCGCTGTCGCCGTGCTGGTGGCCACCACCCAGCCGGCGCTGGCCCAGGCTGCCAATCCCCAGGGTTCGGGCCCCATCGTGGCCGCGCTGACCTGGCTCCAGGGCACCTTGCTGGGCAATGTCGCCACGGCCGTCGCGGTCATGGCCGTCGCTGCCGTCGGCTTCATGATGCTGACCGGCCGGATGAACTGGCGCTTTGGCGCAACGGTGATCATCGGCGTGTTCATCCTGTTTGGCGCCGGCGCGATCGTTTCCGGGATCCAGTCCGCCGTGGCGGCTGGCTGAAGGGCGATGCAGCTATCGCGCTTTCCGGTCCACCGCGCGCTCACCCGGCCGCAGATGTTCGCCGGCGTGACCTACAGCTTCTTCATCATCAACGCCGCGATCACGACCGAGATCTTCCTGATCACTAAGAGCTTCCTGGCCCTGCCGGCAGCGCTGATCATCCACGCGGTGGGCTATCTGGCCTGCCTGCGCGAACCGCGCGTGTTCGATCTGTGGATCACCAAGGTTTCGCGCTGCCCCAGGGTGCGCAACTGGCAGCGCTGGGGCTGCAACAGCTATTCGGCCTGAAGGGAACAGCGTGATGGGCAAGTGGACCGGGGCTGCACTCTGGGCAAAAAAGGAAGCCACGGCGGGGGAGCGGCTCCCCTATCGGCGGCTGGTCGACGAAAACGTTGTCCAGCTGCGCGATGGCTCGCTGATGATCTCGCTACTGGTCCCTGGCCTCAGCTTCGAAACGGCTGACGCGGACGAACTCAACGCCCACACCGCCACCCGCGAAGTCCTGCTCCGCAGCACGCTCGATGCGCGGTTCGTGCTCTATCACCACGTGATCCGGCGGCGGGTCGACCTGTCGCTGGAAGCACAGTTCGACGATCCCCTCGCCGCCCATATCGACGCCTTGTGGCGTGACCGGCTCAGCCGGGGCGCGCTGTTCGTCAACGACCAGTTCGTCAGCCTGGTGCGCCGTCCGGCCCGCGGCAAGGCCGGTTGGGCCGACCGCCTGAGCCGCAGCCTGAAACGCGCCAAGGCCGACGAGCTGGAGGCCGATCCCGCCGAGCTGCGCGCCCTGCGTGCCGCCGCCAGCGCCATGCTGGCCGCCCTCGCCCCTTACGGCGCGCGGCTGCTGGGCGATTACGCAGGCGGCGCGGGCACCTGTTCGGAAGTGCTGGAGCTGCTGTCCGCGCTCTACAATGGCGAGATGCGGCCGGTGCGCCGCCCCGCCGACGATGCCGATATCGGCGCCATGCTGCCCTACAAGCGGCTGAACTTCGGGCTCGATGCGCTGGAACTGCGCGGGGCGGGCAGCTCCGGCTTTGGCGCGCTGCTGAGCCTGAAGGACTATCCCGACAGCACCGGGCCGGGCCTGACCGACAACCTGCTGCGGTTGCCCTGCGAACTGGTGCTGACCGAAAGCTACGCGCCTGCTGACCGCCAGATCGCGCGTGAGCGGATCGACCTCGCGATCCGCCGCCTGCGCTCGGCCGATGAGGAAGCCGTGGCCGAACGGCGCGAGATGCAGGCCGCGCGCGATGCCCTGGGCGTGGGTGCGGTCGGTTTTGGCGATCACCACCTCTCGGTCCTGGTCCGCAGCGACGGGCTGGAAGCGCTGGACGAAGCCAGCGCGATCTGCGCCGCCGCCCTCGCCGATGCCGGGGCCGTTGCGGTGCGCGAGGATGTGAACCTGGAGCCGGGCTTCTGGGGCATGTTCCCCGGTAACGAAAGCTTCCTCGTCCGCCGGGCGATGATTTCCACCGCCAACATGGCCTGTTTCGGCGCGCTTCACGGCTTTGCCATGGGCCAAGCCAGCGGCAACCACTGGGGTGACGCGGTAACCTTGCTGCAGACCACCAGCGCCACGCCGTTCTTCTTCAACTTCCACCAGGGTGATCTGGGCAACTTCACGGTGATTGGCCCCTCGGGCTCGGGCAAGACCGTGGTGATGAACTTCCTGGCCGCCCAGGCGCAGAAGTTTTCGCCCCGCACGATCCTGTTCGACAAGGATCGCGGCGCCGAAGTCTTCGTGCGCGGGATCGGCGGCGCTTACAGCCGGATCGCCGCCGGGCATCCCACTGGGTTCAACCCGCTGGCCCTGCCTGACAGCCCCGCCAACCGCGCCTTCCTGCGCGACTGGCTGGGGGTGCTGCTGGCCGCGACCGGGCCGGAGGAGCTGGCGATCATCGCTGCGGCGGTCGATGCCGCCTATGCCAACGATCCGGCGCTGCGCCGCCTCGCCCATTTCCGCGAACTGCTGGCCGGATCACGCCGCCCGCAGCCGGGGGACCTGGCCAGCCGGCTGGACGCCTGGATCGGCGATGGCGAGCATGGCTGGCTATTCGACAATGCCGAGGACCGACTGGACCTGTCGGCCCGCACCCTGGGCTTCGACATGACCGCGCTGCTCGAAACCCCGCGCCTGCGCACCCCAGTGATGATGTACCTGTTCCACCGGATCGAGGAGCGGCTGGATGGCCAGCCGACCATGATCCTGATCGACGAGGGCTGGAAGGCGCTGGACGACGAAGTCTTTGCCGCCCGCATCCGTGACTGGCTCAAGACCCTGCGCAAGCGCAATGCGCTGGTGGGCTTTGCCACGCAGAGCGCGCGCGATGCGCTCGACAGCCGGATCGCGACAGCCCTGGTCGAACAGACCGCCACCATGGTGTTCATGCCTAATGCCCGCGCCCGGGCCGAGGACTATTGCGACGGTTTCGGCCTGACCGCGCACGAACTGGACCTGATCCGCAGCCTGCCGGGGCATAGCCGCTGCTTCCTGGTGCGGCAGAGCGATGCCTCGGTGGTGGTGCGGCTCGACCTGTCCGGCCTGCCCGAAGTGCTGGCCGTGCTCTCGGGCCGCGAAAGCACCGTGCGGCGGCTTGACGCGCTGCGCGCCGAACTGGGTGATGAGCCTGCCGTCTGGTACCCGGCACTGACCGGCGCGCCCTGGCCCACCAGCGACGCCGGGGCCTGGATCGAGGCCGCCGAATGAGCGCCTGCGAAGCCCTTGCCGCCAATGCGCCGAGCGGGGTCGCCCCGGCCCTGCGCGCGGTCGATTGCCTCGCCAACGAGGCGGCGGCCACAGCCTTTTCCCGCCTGTTCGGCAGCGCCGGGTCGCTTACCCCCGCACTGACGATCCTGCTGACGCTCTACATCGCCTTCTTCGCCATTTCGCTGCTGACCGGGCGCAGCCGCGTTTCGGTTTCGGCCCTGACCCCGCGGATGATGACCCTGGGCCTGGTGCTGACCTTCGTGACCAGCTGGCTGGCCTATCAGGGCGTGGTCTGGAACCTCGCTGTGGGCGCGCCCGATCAGATCGCCGGGATACTGCTGGGGGCCAAGGGCTCAGCCACACAATTGTTTGCCGACCGGATCGACATGATCTTCGCCGCCATCGCCGAGGTTGCCTCGGTCTCGGGCGGCGGCCAGGGCGGCGCGCTGCAGAATACCGCCTCGGGCAGCTTTACCCCCGGTAACCTGATGTGGCTGGGTGCCCTGCTGTTGATGCTGGGTACCGTCGGGGTGCTGGTTACCGCCCGCATTGCGCTCGCCGTGTTGCTCGCGATTGGCCCGGTCTTTGTCGTCCTCGGGCTGTTTTCCGGCACGCGCGGCCTCACCGCCGGATGGCTGCGCGGCGTGGTGATGACCGCGATCACGCCGCTGTTCGTCGTGCTGGGCGGCGGCCTGATGCTCGAACTGCTGGTGCCGGTGGTCAATGCCCTGCGCGAAGGCGAAGGCATCGATGGCCGCGCCGCCATGGCGCTGTTCATGATCGCCGCAATCCACATCGCGCTGATGACCATGGTACTGCGCGTCGTCAGCTCGATGGTGGCCGGCTGGCAAGTGTTCGGCCTCGCCGCGCCGGAAAACCGGACCGGAGCCCGGACCATGCCGGAAGTGGCCCCCGCTCCCCTGGCGGGACAGGTTGGCGGTGGCATGGCCTATCCCGTCGCCGCGACCGACCTGCGCCGCAGTTCAGGCATAGCCGCCGCTGCCATGACCGCCGAAAGCCCGGCCGCTCCAACCGCTGGCGACAACCGCACCAGCATCACCAGTCGCACTGTCGTGACCACTGCGGCCGACCCCGGCCCGCTGCCCGCCCTGCGTGGCGCTGCACGGGCGCGCGGCATCGGCAGCCGGTTCCAGGCGCGCCGCCCCCAAGCCCAAGGGATGATCCGATGAAGCCCCACCTGTTTCTGGCCCTTGGCCTGCTGTGCCTTGGCAGTCCGGCCCTTGCCAAGGACCCGCGCCTCGCCGCGCGGCCCTATAACCCTGATGAGGTCGTGCGGATCGATGGCCAGCTTGGCGTCCAGGCCTCGATCGCCTTTGCCGAGGACGAGCGGATCGAGAACGTGGCCGTGGGCGATTCGGCCAGCTGGCAGATCACGCCCAACAAGCGCGCCAACCTTCTGTTCGTGAAGCCGTTGGCCGGCAAGGCACGGACCAATATGACGGTGATCACCGATCGTCGGACCTATTTCTTCGACCTGGTCTCGGGAACGGCCGCCAAGCCGCTCTACGTGCTGCGCTTTTCCTATCCGGACGAGCCCAAGCCGGAACCGCAACAGGCCGCCACCCCGGCCCTGAACGAGGCCGAGGCCCGACTGGCCGAGGGGGAAAAGCCGGTCGATCCGGCCATGCTCAACTTCCAGTGGGCCCGGCGCGGCGATGCCCGGATCCAGCCGGTCCAGCTCTATGACGATGGCCAGTCCACCTACCTCACCTGGGCGCGTGACGTGCCCCTGCCCGCGATCCTGATCCGCGATGAAAAGGGCACGGAAGGCCCGGTCAACTATGCCGTGCGCGGCGAAACAATCGTGATCGAGGGCGTCCCATCGCCAATCTTCCTGCGGGCCGGGCGCAACGCCGCCCAACTCGACTATCGCGGACCGGCGCGCACAGCACCCGCTCCTTCGGCTCCCGCACTGGCTGCCGCCGCAACCAAGGATCAGTGACCATGCGCCTCAATCAACGCTTGCCCGAACGGGTCGGGCTGGACCAGGACACCGATCCGCGCGACAACCCGGGGGCCGAGGTCATTGACCTTGCCACCCGCAGCGTTCTGCCCGCCGTAACCCAGCGCCGCCCGAAGTCCGAAGGGCTGGGCCTGGCCGCCGGAGTCATTGCCGTCGCCCTGCTGGGCGGCATCACCCTGTGGTCGATGGACGCGGCCCGCACCGGCTCGAACGCGCCGCAACCCGCGCCTGCGCCCGCTCCGCCCGTACCGGTTGAAGCGGTCCCGGCCGTGCCACCGCAGGCGATCACCGATATTAGCGCACAGCAACTGCCCGCTCCGCCGCAGCAGCCGGTCCTTGCCGCTCCGCCGCAGGACGCGGTGGCAACCGGGCCGGTTTCCAACCCGGCCGCCTCGCCCACGGTGGTGTTCGATGCCAGCTCCTTGCCGCCCTCCACCCTCACGGCACCAGCCGGTCCGCTGGGAGACGCCGCACCAGCGGCTGCCCCCACCGGCAACAGCAACGACGATTTCGCCACCCGCATCGGCGGCGTCGGCGGCACGACCGCCCGGGCGACGGCCGGAATCGATCCCAAGACCACCGTGACCCAGGGCACCCTGATCCCGGCCGTGCTGGAAACCGCGATCGATACCGACGTGCCGGGCTATGTCCGCGCCGTGGTTTCGGCCGATGTCCGCTCCTTCGATGGCAGCCGGGTGCTGGTGCCGCGCTCCTCGCGCCTGATCGGCCAGTACAAGAGCGGGCTGCAGGCCGGGCAAAAGCGCGCCTATGTGATCTGGACCCGGCTGATCCGGCCGGACGGAGTCTCGGTCAACATCGCTTCGCCCGCGATCGCTTTTTCGGGCGAAACCGGGCTCGGCGGCAAGGTCAACACCCACTTCTTCGAACGGTTCGGCTCGGCCATGCTGCTGTCCGTGATCGGGGGGCTTTCGGCGGTCAGCGGGGGCACGGCCGGGATCATCATCGCCGGCAGCGGCCAATCGGCGGCGGCGGCGGCCGTTGGCCAAAGCGCCAACATCGGCCCGACCGTGCGCGTCCGCCAGGGCGAGCCGATCCGCGTATTCACCGCCCGCGACCTCGATTTCTCGCGGGTCAACACGCAATGAGCGCCGCTGTGAGCCGTCTGCCGATCGACGATGCCGATCCCCTGCCGACCGCTCCGCGCAGTGTCTATCTCGATGCCTATCTGGCGCCGCTGCAACCCTGGCTGGAGCGCGAGACGGTCACCGAAATCATCGTCAACCGCCCGGGTGAGCTGTGGATCGAGGATGCCCAGCAACCGGGCATGCAACGCATTGCCCTGCCCGCGCTCGATGACCAACTGCTGCAGCGGCTGGCCGAACAGGTGGCGCGGATCAGCCACCAGGGGATCAACCGCGAACACCCGCTGCTGGCCGCCACCCTGCCTGATGGCGCGCGCATCCAGCTGGTTGGCCCACCCGCCACGCGGCGGCACTGGGCGCTGGCGATCCGGCGGCACCGGCTGCTCGACCTGCCGCTCGATGCCTATGATCGCGGGCCGATCGTGGCCCCGCCGGTGGCCGTACCACCCGATCCGGTAACGCAGCCGATCGCCTTTCTGCGCCACGCGGTGCGCAGCCGCCAGACGATCCTGGTGGCAGGTGGTACCTCGACCGGGAAAACCACCTTCCTCAACGCCCTGCTGCGCGAAATCCCGGCGCATGAACGCGTCATCCTGGTCGAGGATACGGCCGAATTGCGCCTGCCCGGTGCCAATGGGCTGGGCCTGATCGCGGTGAAAGGCGAACTGGGCGAAGCCAAGGTTACCGCCAACGAGCTGCTGCAATCAGCGCTGCGGCTGCGGCCCGACCGGATCGTGCTGGGCGAACTGCGCGGGACCGAAACGATCAGCTTCCTGCGCGCGATCAATACCGGCCACCCCGGCTCGTTCTCGACCGTCCACGCCAATCATCCGCGCGGCGCGCTGGAACAGATCGCGCTGATGGCAATGCAGGCCGGGATCGGGCTGACCCGGCGCGAAACGATGGAATACACCGCTTCGGTGATCGATATCGTCGTGCAGCTGGACCGAATCGACGGCCAGCGCGGGATTGCCACAATCGCGCCAACCCGCACGCTGATCGACGCGCTCTGATCGACGGACACTGATCGACTAGACTGCGCGGATCACCGCCGTGAGGCCAAGATGCTGAGCCAATAGCCGGAAATCCTTTTCCACCGCCTCGCTCGCCAGGTCGCGGGCGCGGGGATCAAGGATCAGCTGCAGTTCGCTGTCGTCCCGGCGCAGTGCGGATGCCGAGAACATCTGCGGCGCCAGCCCGGTCAGGCGGCGGCAGAGACGGATCGCAAGGCCCCAGGTGATCGCCTCGGCCAGCCGCTCGGGGGGCGCCAGGCCGATCACCTCGGGCGGCAAGGTGCGATTGGCATTGGCCAGCAGGCAGGTTGCGATCATCGCCCGGCAGGCTCCGCCCGCGCCGATCCAGCGCTTGTGCAGCGCCCAGTCCAGCGCGGTGACCCCACGCAGGTTGGGTTCGACCTGCTGCAGGGCCAGGGCCAGCATGATTGCCGCAAGGCGCAGGTCCTCGCCTTCCTTGTCAGCCGAACCGGCCACGTCCGCCGTCCAGCCGGCCACCATCGCTGCAATCGCGGGCGATGCACCCAGCGGCTCGGCAAAGGCGCGCACGCCGGCCGCGAGCGGATCGACCTGGCGCTGCGCCTGGGTCAACCGCGCGAAGACCAACCCTTCGCGCAGCCCCCAGCCGGAAAAGACCACCCGTTCCGGACCTAGCGCCTGAGTCAGCGCAGCGAGCAGCGCTGCGCTGTCCGGCAGGCTGGCGAGCCGCGAAGGCGAGAGACCGGGAACCTCGGCCAGCACCTTGGCCCGTTGCAGTCGGCGGCATTCCGCGAGCAGGTCTACCGCCGAAATCTCGAGGCCATGCGGATCGTCCAGCGGGACACCGCTGGTCTGCAGATGATAGCGCGCCAGGGCCCGGAACGAGCCGCCGACCAGGTAGAGTGCCTCACCCGGCTGGCAGGCAACCCCGGTGGCGGCGAACATCCGTTCGGTCCGGCGACGAAACTTTGTTGCCCCGGCGGCGCGCATGACCGGCAGGCGCAGGCTCCCCAGTGGCAGGCTGCTGCCATGCTCGCTCACCCCGGCGGCGATGTGGACCAGTTCCAGGCTGCCTCCGCCCAGGTCGGCCACCACGCCGCGCCCCTGCGGGAAAGCGCCGGTCACGCCCAGCGCGCTGGTCAGGGCCTCTTCCTCACCAGTCAGCAGTCGCGGCTTGAGCCCAAGCTGAGCCACTTCCGCGAGGAAATCGGCGCCGTTGCTCGCATCGCGCACCGCGGCGGTGGCAACGGTCTGGACAGTGGTGATGCCCATCACCCGGGTCAACGCCGCATAGCGCCGCAGCGCGGCCAGCGCAGCGGCGGCGGCCTTGGGCGACAGTTGGCCATTCTCGGCCACGCCCTTGCCGAGCCTGGCCGAAACCTTTTCGTTGAGCAGCACCACCGGCGCGCGCAGCGGCCCGCCATAGATCACAAGCCGCACGGTGTTCGAACCGATGTCGATCACCGCCTGTCGGTCGCTGCCGCTATGGCCCAGAATCGTGTCGCGCAGTCCCATCCGTGTTCCTGTCAGGCAGCGCCGCGCCGCAGCGCCAGTTTGGGCACTTTGCGCCCCTTGGCAAGCGCCGTTCCCCGCCCGGACAGCGAAGGATTGGTCATGAAATAGCGATGAAGGTTGAACGGGGCCTCGCCCGGCTCCGCGCCCCGGCTCACCCGGCGATAGCTGCCGTCCGGGCCGAGCAGCCAGCTCTGCTGTGTATCGAGCAGGTTGGCCAGCATGACCTGGCCCAGCACCTGGTCATGGATCGTGCGGTTGCGGATCGGCACCAGCAATTCGACCCGGCGATCGAGGTTGCGGGTCATCCCGTCGGCCGAGGAGATATAGACCTTGGCCCTTGCGCTCGGCAGGTTCGACCCACAGGCAAAGGCCCAGATCCGGCTGTGCTCCAGAAACCGGCCGATCACCGACTTGACCATGATATTGTCCGACAGGCCGGGCACGCCGGGGCGCAGACAGCAGATCCCGCGCACCACCAGGCTGATCTGGACCCCGGCGGCGCTGGCGGCATAGAGCCGGTCGATCAGCCGCGAGTCCGTCAGCGAATTGAGCTTGGCCCAGATCGCCGCAGGCTTGCCGGCCCGGGCATTCTCGGCCTCGGCATCGATCCGGTCATACAACGTCTCGCGCATGTTGAGCGGGGCCATGGCGACCAGCTCCATCCGGCGCGGCTCGACATAGCCGCTGACGAAGTTGAACAGCCGCCCGGCATCGCGCCCCGCGCGCGGATCGGCGGTGAAGAAGCTGAGATCGGTATAAGTCCGCGCCGTGACCGGGTGATAATTGCCGGTGCCGAAATGGCAGTAGGTGCGATGCCCCCCGCCCTCGCGCCGCACGACCATCGATACCTTGGCGTGAGTCTTCCACTCGACGAAACCATAGATCACCTGGACCCCGGCCCGTTCCAGCTGGGATGCCCAGTGCAGGTTCTGCTCCTCGTCGAAACGGGCTTTCAGTTCGACCACGGCAGTAACCGACTTGCCCGCCTCGGCTGCGGCGATCAGCGCGGCGATCACCGCCGATTGCTTGCCCGCCCGGTACAGCGTCTGCTTGATCGCGATGACATCGGGATCGGCAGCCGCCTGGCGCAGGAAATCGACCACCACCTCAAAGGTCTCGTAAGGGTGGTGGATGATGATGTCCTTCTCGCGGATCGCGGCGAAGCAATCACCGTCGTGCTCGCGGATCCGTTCGGGATAGCGCGGGCTATAGGGTTCGAACTTCAGGTCAGGCCGATCCTCGTCGATCAGGGCGGCGAGGCCACCGATCCCGATCAGCCCATCGGTTTTCAGCACCATCGCCTTGTTGAGCCGCAACTGTTCGCGCAGCAGCTGTTCGGCGGCCGGATCGATATCGCCTTGCAAGTGGAGCAGGATCACCGAGCCGCGCCGCCGCCGCTGGATCGCGGTGCGGAAATAACGGACCAGGTCTTCGGCATCCTCCTCGATTTCCAGGTCACTGTCGCGCAGCACGCGGAACACGCCGTGGCCCTGCACCCGAAAGCCGGGAAACAGCAGCGCGGCGTTGCGGCACAGCAGGTCCTCGATGCCGATATAGACCGCGTCCGGGCCCGGCAGGCGGATGAAGCGCGGCAGGGCCTGGGGGATCAACACCATTTCCATCACCGCCGCGCCATCGCTGACGCGGACCAGCGGGAACAGGATACCCATGCCCTGGTTGGCCACGAACGGAAACGGGTGCGCCGGATCGATCGCCTGGGGCGTGATCACGGGCAGAATGTGTTCGACGAAGTAATCGCGCAGCCAGCGTGCCTGCGGGCCTGCCAGCTTCTGCCCATCGGCCAGCCGGATCCCTTGTGCCGCCAGCAGATCGCGTAGTTCGTGCCAGACTTCCTGCTGGGCTGCTTCCAGTTCGCGCACCGCATCGCGCACGGCGCTCAGCTGCTGGGCAGCGGTCAGTCCGTCGATCGAGACTTCCTCGATCTGGCGGCGCAACTGCCCGGCCAGGCCCGCCACGCGAACCATCATGAATTCATCGAGGTTGTTGCCCGAAATCGACAGGAACCGCAGCCGCTCCAGCAGCGGATAGTCGGGGTTGCAAGCCTCGGCCAGGACGCGCTGGTTGAACGACAGCCAGCTGAGCTCGCGGTTGAAGAACCGTTCCGGTCCAAGGACAGGCGCCCAGTTTGCCCGCCTGCCTCTTGCCCTCGCCATCCTCGCGCCCGATTCCGTTACTGCCCTTGGATGGCAGATGGGGGCGCCATGTTACAGCTTGGTGACTATGACGCGCGGAGGGCGTCCCACGGCCCGGTAATCGCCAGGGTCCGCCCCGGGGCATAGGCATTGACGAACAGGGTCTTGCCATCGGGCGAGAAGCAGGCCCCGGCCAGTTCGGTATCGGCATTGAGCCGCGCCAGGGTATAGGTCCGCCCGTCCGGCGTCACGCCGCGCAGGTGGTTGATCTTGCTGCCGGTGCGATCCTCGCAGACGATCAGGTGGCCCCAGGGTGCGACGGTCAGGTTGTCGGCATAGTCCATCAGCTGCGGATCGGTCGATTCGTGGAACAGCTCCAGCCGTCCCGGCCGCTTCGCCTCGCCCGGCTTGCCCTCAACCGGCGAGGGGACATAGCGCATGATCTGGCCATAGCGGCCCAGTCCGCCCGAAGTGCAGGTGAAGAAGAACTCCACCCCGCCGCGCGGACGCCGACCGAGGTGGATCCCCTCGCCCCGGGCAAAGCGCACGCCCCCGGCGGCATGGCCGCGCTGGCGCAGATCATCCTTGGGATTTTCGACATCGGCCAGGTCGATCCAGCGCACGGCGCGGGTGCTGCGCGGCGCGAAATCGGCGCCGTTCCAGTTGCGGCTGTCGCGGTGGCCATCGACCAGGGCCAGCGCCTGCAGCTTTCCGCCCTCGGCCAGCTTGCCCGGCACCTTGGGGATGAAGCGATAGAACAGGCCATCGTCCTGGTCTTCGGTCTGGTAGATGATCCCGGTGCGCGGATCGACCGCTGCAGCCTCGTGGCGGAAGCGGCCCATTGCCTTCAGCGGCACCGGTGCGACCAGCCCCGTGGCTGCGGCGGGCACTTCGAAGACCCAGCCGTGGCTGGTCCCGGTGCGCGGCGCGGCCACGACCGTTTCCTCGCAGGTCAGCCACGAGCCCCAGGGCGTCACCCCGCCGGCGCAATTGGTGGAGGTACCGGCCAGCGACAGGTGCTGGCGCAGCACCTTTTCACCCCTGGCATCGAGCACCAGCGTGGTCGTGCCGCCGGGCAGCACCCGCCCGCCCTGCCCGCGATCGAACGGCGTAGCCGCAGCCAGCCGCGCTTCCAGCGCCGCATCCTTGCCCGCCGGCCCCTTGGCCTCGCTGCCCAGGCTCAGCTCGTGATTGCGGACCAGCGCCAGCTTGCCGTCCGGCAAGGCGAAACAGCCCATGCCATCGAAATTGTCGGGTGCGATGAAGCCATCGTCCATCACCTCGCCCGCCTTCGCCAGCACCCGATAGGAAAAGCCCTCGGGCAGGTCGAAATAGCCCGCCGGGTCGGCCTTCAACGGACCATAGCCGGGCACTTCGTTGCGATAGCTGTCCCCCGCCTGGGCCGAGCCGAGCCGGGCCCAGCCACCCAGGGCGAGCGCGGCAATGCTGGTGGCGGTAAAGCCGCGGCGGGTGATGGTCATTGCTGCTGGTCCTCGTTCTCAGGTGTTACGGCGCGCAGAATATCGCGCCAGGACACAAGTTTGAAGTTCTGCGCGGCAGGTTCATTGTGCCCGTCCTGGGCCACGAACAGCCCACCCGGATAGTCCCGTCCGAATGATCCCTTATGCACTTCGATTCCGTCAGTTTCCTCGACGCTGCCGAATGCACCGGCACCGATCCTGAACCGTCCCAATGCGCGGTAGTCGGGAAGGCTGTACAGCGCGAAGGCATTATCGCCCTGGCTGGAAACGATCAGCCATCCGGCGCGGCGACCAAGCGTCACGATTCCGAGGCCTTCCACATCCGCCACCAGCTGCCGATTGTCGACTTCGACCACCAGCCTGCCATCGATCGGGCCATTAGCGCGAGCATCGAAGGCCCAGACGCCGCGGCCTTCTTCGCCAACGTAAAGCGTCTTGCTGCGCGGATCGACCACGCAGCCCTCGGTCTGGGTAGCCAGCTGCAGCTTGCGAACCTCGGTGCCGGTGGGCGTGCCATCCAGCGTGATCCACACATGGTGGACCGCGCCGTGCTTCAGCACCGAATAGGCATTCAGCGCCCGCCCCTCGCGCCACAGGCACAGACCATAACCCTCACCCGCACCGCCCGCCACCGCACCCAGCCCGGTCAATGCGCCGCTGCGGGGGTCGAGCCGGTAAAGCTGGATTTTCGCGTTGGCCTCGTCGTTGCGGTCACTCGCCGCCACGATCACCCCAGCCCGGCCCATGTCGGCCCCCATGTCGACCAGCGCGACATTGTTGACCCGACCAGCCGGCGTAAAGCTCTTCACCTTGCCATCCAGGCCGTACACGTAAAGGCCAGCCTTCTTGTCGGTCGCGACGATCAGGCTGGCGGCAGGCCGTGCGGCATTGCGCCAGATCGCCGGATCGTCGGCCGCATCGTCATTGGCGGTGCCGACAGGCACGGTCTCGGCCCGCGCGGCCACTTGGGCAGTGACGGGCGCAGTTACCGGCGCTGTCTGGGCTGTCACCGGGGCAACCCAGACCAGAGCCATTGCCAATGTAGCAAGGCGACGCATCAGAAGTTGACCCGCACGCCGCCGCTATAGCGGCGGCCGAAGCGTTCCCACTCGATCGTCTGGCTGGTGATCGCGGGTGTCGGCGTACCGGTGGCGGTCAGCAGGTTGCCCGGCTCCGAATAGCGCCGACCCGGCTTGTTGAGCAGGTTCGAGGCATCAAAATAGATCTCGACATTGGGTGTGATCGCATAGCGGGCCGAGAAATCGAGCTCGTCATCGGCGGCCCAATAGGTATCGCCGCCGTCGGTCAGATCGTCGGCAATGCCATCCAGCCATGTGCTGCGGCGCTGGTATTGCAGGCGCAGCGACAGGCCATACTTCTCGTAATAGGCGCCCACGTTGTAGACCACGTCCGAGGTGCCGGGCAGGCGGACCTTGCGGGCTGGGACGGCCCCGATCGCGGGCTTGGTCACTTCGCTGTTGTTGAACGTCAGGTTGGCGCTGATCCCGAAGCCACCCATCCATTCAGGCAGGCCAAGGCTTTCGGTCCAGGGTTCCAGCTGCAGCTGGGCGGCTGCCTCGAAACCATAGACCCGGCCATCGCCGCCATTGGTGATCCCGCTGAAATCATAGTCGGAACGGTCGATACCCCCGCTGTTCAGCGCATCAGAGCCGAACTTGCGGGTCTGGGTGTAAAGCACGTCCTTGACCTTCTTGTAGAACACGCCGGCCATCAGGTACCCCTGCGGACGCAGATACCATTCGAAGTAGGCGTCGACGCCATAGGCCCGCTCGGGCTTAACGCCCGGGTTCCCGCCCGAGATCGTCCGGGCCAGATCGTTGACGGTCACATTGGGCCGCAGCTGGTCATAATCGGCCCGGGCCGCGCCGCTGTTGAACGACAGACGCAGTTTCTTGGTATCATCGACATCGAAGTTCAGGTGCATGCTGGGGAACGCCATGGTCCGGCTCGATTCCGCAATGACCGGGCCGGTCACACCAGCGACCGTGCCAGTGGCAATCCCGCGATTCCTGAGGTGTTCGACGCGAACACCGGCCAGGATGCTGCCCCAGTCATATTTGACGGTGCCCATCACGAACCCGGCAAAGACCTGCTCGCGCACGTCAAAGATGTTGCCGGTGACCGGGGCGAAGGTGAAGGCCTGGCGCGCATTCGCGGCCACGGCCTTCATCTTGGCCGGATCGAAATAGCGGAAGGTATAGCCCAGCGGGATTGCCCCGAGGAACGGCTGATCCAGCGAGAAGGCGTTGTAATCGGTCGGGATGCCCACCTGGGCCAGCTGCGCCGCGCTAGTCATCTGGATCCGGTTTTCGTCCACCACCTTGGTGCGCTGGTCGAACTGGAAACCCGCCTTGATCACGGCATCGCCCCCGAAGAACCCGGTTTCGCGGCTGAGCACCAGCTTGCCGGTATAGGCATCGGTCGTGTCGACCGCATCGAGCACGGTAAGGCTGCTGGGCGCCTTGGCAAAGCTGTCGATTGCGGTGACCGGGGCGCCAGCCTGGAACCGGGTCGGGCTGGATAGCTGCAGCGTGTTGAACAGCGTCAGCCGCGCGAAACCCGGATCGCTGAAGTCATAACCCACAGTCGGGCGCAGCGTGCGGGTCGAGGGGCTGTCCCACGCGATCTCGCCGATGACCGAGCGATCATCCTTCGACTGGGTATAGTTGCCTAGCCAGGTCAGGTTCCAGCCATCGGCGAAGTCGTGCTTGCCTTCCAGCGTGTTGGTGAAAATCGACTGGCGGAAGGCGCGCAGCGTGGAGCGCTGGCGGATGTCGATGCCATAGATCGTGCCCTTTAGCGGCGTGTTACCGATGCAGACGTCGGCATAGCCCGAAGTGGTCGGCGTAGTGGAGGGCGTGATGGTGCAGGCTGCGGCATTGGCCACTAGGTCACCCTGCCGGTCATCCAGATCGAAGCGATAGTTGTCGCGCGCTTCGTCGTCGGTGAAGATCGTGTAGATCGAGCGCAGCGAGATGGTGTTGGCGCTGTCCGGCTTCCAGTCGAGGCGGCCAGAGACCGACCAGTTCTTGCGAGTCAGGCGATAGAGCTTGTTCTCGGTCTCGTGCACCCAGAAGCGGGTCGCGGCACCTGGCCGCTGGTCCTGCGAGACGCGTTCCCAGTCATTCTCGAAATTGTCGGTGATCATGTTGCGCTCGTAGAAGCTGCCCGACAGCAGCACCCCGATCTCGCCATCGCCCGCCTGGAAGCGGTCGGACAGCACCAGCGAGGCTTCGTATTCACGCTTGTCGCCCAGTTCGGCAAAGCCGATCCCGGCCTTGCCTGCTGCGTGGAGGCCGGAATAGTCGAAGGCGGAACGGGTGATGACATTGACGTTGCCCGACACCGTTTCGCCCGGCATGTCCGGGGTTACCGCCTTGGACACCACGATCTGCGCGGCAATCGCCGAAGGGACCGAATCGAACCGCGCATCGCGGCCTTCGGGGCTGACCACGTTGATCCCGTCAAAGCTCAGCGTGGTCCAGTAATTGGGCGCGCCGCGCAGCGAGATGTAGCGCGCCTGCCCCTGGTCCCGCTCGATCGCGATGCCGGGCAGGCGGCTCGCGGCCTGGGCAATGTTCTGGTCGGGCAGGCGGCCGACCGAATCGGACGCCGCCACGGTGACGAGCGAATCCGCCTCGCGCTGGACCTTCAGCGCGGCAGCTTCGGACTCGGCAATCGGCCGGGCCCCGGTGACGACGATGGCATCGGCTTCGGCCGCCTCGGCGGCTTCTTCGGCCTGGGCCGCCCCGAGCGGCACAATGGCGCCGATCGAACAGAGCAGGATGGTACGGAACTGGCGCAGCGAACTCATGATGGTTTCCCCGAAACTGTTGCTTCGGGATCGCCGCTACGCGCACCAGGTGACACGACCGCGAAAGTTTGGTGACGGTCAGATTACAACGCGAAAAACCTGCCAATCGGTCAACCCGGCGATGCCAATTTTGGCTGGAACGTCTGGCGAGGCGCCCCCTACAATCCGAAACGCACCTATGGCCCCGGCATCCCCGCTGTAATCGAATCTCGCGCGCCTTTTGCCCGTGACGACACCTATTACCTCGACGGTTCCGGTGGGCAGCGGGTCTATGTCATCCCCAGCGAAGAACTGGTGATCGTCCGCATCGGGCAGCCAAGATCCGATTGGGACGATTCCCAACTACCCAACATGGTCGTCAAGTTGGTCGGGTCTCCTCCGGTCGCAGGCGGGAAGGCCAAGGGCAGATACTGACTACACTTGCATTAGCCCTGTTCGGCCTCGTTACCGGTGGCGCTTGACGAAACGCTGCTGCTGCACTGTCCGCAGATCAGGCAACTGTCGACGAGCGCCGCTGCCTGAGCTGTGCCACTTGCCACAGTTTGCGTGCAGATGGTCCGCTCACCCAGGGCTTTAGGTAACCGGCATCCTGATGATCGCGTTGAACCATATCGAGCGCAGCCACTCCGGCTCGCTGCCGAGGCGAATGTCCGGAAGCCCTGCACTGGGCCGACTAGGTTACTGCGGAGCTGCAGCGGGCGGCAGGGCAGCCATGCGCAAGCTCAGGCTGGCAGGGCCCCGGGCGGCCCTGCCAGCGTGAAGCGCAACCGCGACATTCCGCAAGGAAAGCGGTCAAATCCCCGGGGAGCAAATTAATCAAACACTGGGTGCGACAAGTCATCCCTAACAGAATTCGCGTATGGCAGCGTTCCGCGTAAAATAAGCGAACGCGGAATATGGGGCATGGGCAAGATAAGGAAGTCCCATGCGCATTCTAGTGGTTGATGACGAAGAGTCCGTCCGCGAGGCCTACGGTCATATTCTGGAAGGTTCGACCAACGAACGCGCGCCGTCGCTGGCGCGGCAACTCGACACGGAATTGTTTGGTCATCCCGTTGCGGCGCCAGTCGTCGCGGCAAGCCAGAATGCGGAACCGGGCTTTGCGGTGACCTATGCCAGCCAGGGCGTGGAGGGTGTCGCCCTTGTCGAAGCGGCGCTGGCCGCCGGCCGACCCTACAAGGTCGCGTTCATTGACGTGCGCATGCCGCCCGGAATCGACGGCAAGGAGACTGCGCGCCGGATCAGGGCGATCGATCCGGACATCAACATTGTCATCGTCACGGCCTACTCGGATCACTCGGTTACGGAAATCACCGCGGTGGCCGGGCCGCCACACAAGATCTTCTACATTCAGAAGCCCTTCGCAGTGGCCGAAGTCCGGCAAATGGCCCAGGCGCTTGTCGATCGCTGGGATCACGATACCAACCAACTCGCGCTGTTGCGCGAAAAGGTTGTCGAACTGGCCGCCAGCGAGGCTCGCGCCCAGCACATGGCCAATCACGACCACCTGACCGGAGTTCCCAACCGTCTCGCCTTCCAGGCTGAACTGGTTCGCCAAAAGGCGCTTGGAGCGGACACTCTCTACCTCGCCTTCATCGGGATCCGTCGGCTCAACTCGATCAACGAGATGTTTGGCCACGATGCCGGCGATGCCCTGCTCAACGCCGTGGTTGCCGATCTGCAGAACAATGTGCCGGCCGAGGCAATGCTTGCCCGGATTTCGAGTGACCAGCTGGCAGTCCTGTTTCGCGGCGAGGACATGGCGGCTGCCGAAGCATCGCTGGGTCATCTGCTGCGCATTTGCACCGCCAGCCGCACGATCTTTGAACAGGGCGTCCAGCTCGGCGCCAGTTGCGGGATGGTCGAATGCCGCGCTTTCGCGGAGACGGAGGCCCAGGACCTGCTTCGATACGCGGAACTCGCACTGGTCGAGGCAGATGCGGCCGGGGGTGGCCGGATCGCAATCTTCAATGCGGATCTCGATAACAGCAAGCGGTTCCGGCAGCGCCTCGAAGAAGGGTTGCTGCGCGCTTTCGAGAACGACGAGTTCGAACTGCATTACCAGCCCATCATCTTGTCCGACACTCGCGAACGGGTTGGCTACGAGGCCCTGTTGCGCTGGTCCAGCACCGAGTTCGGTTCGGTTTCACCCGCGGTCTTCATTCCCATTGCCGAGGAATGCGGGATTATCGACCGGATCGGCCACTGGGTGATAACCCGCGCGCTTTCGGACGCACGTTCGTGGCCCGACATGCTGACTTCGATCAATATCTCGCCGCGTCAGTTCGACCAGCCAGACTGGATCGAGACCTTGGTCAACCAGGTTCGCGAATTCGGCATAGCGCCGCAAAAGGTTCAGCTCGAGATTACCGAGACCGCGCTGACCAGGAATCTTGCCGAGATGTCGAAGAAACTCTCGGAACTGCGGGCCATGGGCTTCCGCGTCGCCCTTGACGATTTCGGCACGGGATTTTCGAGCATGTGCAACCTCAAGGATTTCGAGGTGGACTGCGTGAAGATCGACCGCAGCTTTGTCGTGGGCATCAACAGCGACAAGCAATCGGCCAAGATCGTCGGCGCAATTGGCCAACTCGCCGAAAGCCTCGGGCTGATCACAGTGGCCGAAGGGATCGAGAACGAGGAGCAATTCCGCCTCGTTCAGCAGGCAAATTGCGGCTTCATGCAGGGGTACCTGTTCGGCACCCCCAAGACAGCGCCCGAATGCATCACCGCCAACGCGCGCTAGATCAAGGCCATTCCCGACAATGACTTTACTCGCAATGCGGGCCCAAGCGGCCCTGGACAGCTTTGCGCGATTTGATCGGCAGCTCAATCTCAATGGGCGGCTGCTGCTGAACCTGTGCCTGATCGGCGGCACAGCCGCTCTGCTCGTCTTGCTCGCAATTTCGCTGATCATCCACTTGAGTTTCACGCAGCTCGAAGAGGCGGACGCCCAGCGGCAAGAGGCCCGCGCCAATGCCTATTTCGAGGATGTGCAGGACAACATTGTCCTGCGGGCCCGCGATTGGGGAATCTGGGACGATTCCCACAGCTACATCAACAATTTCAATCGCGAATTCGCTGAAAGTAACATCAACCCTGAATCGTTCCGCAACGCGGGCATCGAGGGCCTGGCTTTCGTTCGATTTGATGGCAGCGGCGCTTCAACAGCCTACTTTGACAGGGATGGAGAGCCCCGCCCCGATCTTGCCGCGGCGTTCCAGCGGATCGTGACGGCGCCGGCGTTTCGCAAGCTCGCCATCCCGGGCAAGGACTTTCATTCTTTCATCATTTTCGACCGGCGGCTGTTCGTTCTTGGCGGCACCTCAATCCTCCCGAGTTCGTTAGCTGGCCCCTCGCGCGGCTACGTGGTCTTCTTCCAGCCCGTCGCGATCGCTGATTTCAACAAGGCGCTCCAGGTCAAAGGCAAACTGTCGCTTGGTGGCGCAAATAGCGAAAAGGTGGTCGTGCGCGACGGATCGAACCTGCGGATCACCTTGCCAATCGAGGCCCATGACAAGGCCATTGTCGGCAGCGTTTCCTTCGATATTCGCCGCGATCTCATGGCGGTGGGGGACAAGCTGCAGATCGCACTCATCATCGCCTTGCTGCTGGTCGGCGCAGCCATGCTCGTGACCCTGCGCTGGCGCATCTCCGACCTGATTGTCCGGCCGGTCAGTGCGCTGAGCCGCGACGTCAACCGCATCCGCGAAACCGGACACCTGACAACAGTGACATCCGTTGGTGGAGCCAAGGAGATCGTGAAGCTGCAGGACGAGTTCAACGCCTTGTTCGACGAACTCGAGAGCCTGCGTGCCGAGAACGAGGACCAATCCTTCGAACTTGGGCGCTCGCAGGCCGCGGTGGGCGTCATGCATAACGTGCGCAACAGCCTCAGCCCGATCAAGGTTATCCTCGGCCTGCTCAGCGACCAGGTCGGCAAGGTCATGCCCCCGAATTTCGAGCGGGCGCTCGTCGAACTGGGTGATGAAGGAACGCCCGCAGATCGCCGGGAACGGCTGATTACCTACATTGCCGCGACCCGCGAGGATATCGTCCATGCGCTCGACGAGATCGGGGGTTACGCGCACCAGGCCAACCATAACCTGGCCGAGACCCTGGCTGTCATCACCGGCAACCAACAGCATCAGCGTCCAACGCGCATGGACGAGTTGCTGGATGTGCGCGCCCTGCTGCGCGACGCAACCAACATCGCAAAGTTCAAGGGTGATCAACGGATTGGCGTGGTTCTCGACTGCCCCGAAGAGCTTCCCGCCTGCGGGAACCGCCTGCTCCTTCGCCAAGTGCTGGAAAACCTGATCACAAATTCGACCGAAGCCATCGTCGCGAGCGGACGGGAAGGTGGCAGCGTATCGATCCGGGCGCGGCTTTCGGATGACAAGCAGCATTGCATCATCACCATCCGCGATGATGGCGAAGGCTTCCCGGCCGAGATCGCCGACCAGTTGTTTGAAAGCGGCTTTTCGACCCGCTCGGACAAGGTTGGAGGTCTTGGTCTGCATTGGTGCGCCAACACCATCAACGCCATGGGTGGTTCGATCACGCTGTGCAGCGACGGCCGCGGCCGCGGCGCCACGGCGACCGTCACTCTTCAGACATTGCCGGCGGAGTAAGGCCCGGCACCAATTTCTTACAAATTTAACAGGAGGTTACCTTGAGTTTTCGTCTACTTACCGGCGCAGCAATCCTGGCTGCCGCGGCTCCTACCACGGCCATGGCCGAGACTGTCAGGGACTGGACGCTGGAAGGCGGCCTGTCGGCTTCCTCCGACTATCGCTATCGCGGCATCTCGCTTTCGGATGATGAGCCGGCCCTGTCCGGTGAACTCAGCCTCAACCACAAGTCGGGCTTCTACGCGAGCGTCTGGGCATCGAATGTCGCGCTGGATGGCTCTGCTGACGAACTCGAGACCGATTGGACCGTCGGCTGGAGCGGTTCGGTCGGCAAGGCGAATATCGAGGTGGGCGGAACCTATTTCGTCTACCCCGGAAACAGTGCGTTCAACTTTTACGAGCTCAATTCGGCGATCGGCACCAGCATCGGTAAGACGGATCTGAAGGTGGGCGTCGCTTACGCCCCCAAACAGGATAATCTTGGCGGCCTCGACAACACCTATGTCTACATCAGCGGCAAGGCGCCAATCGGCGACACACCGATCGCGATCAATGGCTCGATCGGCATCGAGGACGGTGCCTTCGGTGATGCCAAGCGCGATTGGCAACTGGGCCTCACCTACGATCTCGGCTCGGGCTTCGAGGCCTCGGTAAGCTACATGGACACCGCCCGGGCCTTCACACCGCTCGGCAAGGCGACTGTTGTCGCCGCGGTAAACTGGAGCTTCTGATCTTGCCAATGCGGGCCCAAGTGCCCGCGTGCGTAACCGGCGCCGAGCGATAGGCGCCCAGTCGCTCAAAGCCCCCGGGGCCTCGGCCGCAATCAAAGTCGGACGAGTTCCAGCCCGCCACCCTCGCGCAGCAGCCGCCACTGACTGATCGCGCGGGTGGCGTAGCGCTGGCTGCGGATGTTGCTCATCGCAACGAAAGTGGCCCGGCCGGTCGCGCGACCCAGCTCCAGGCGGACATAGCCCTGGTGCAGGTTGTCGGTCCAGATCACCTCGGGGTTGTGTTCGGCAAAGGCGGCGTCGAGCCGTGCCGCGGTCAACCGATCGAACCCGCTTTCGATGAAATCCCCCGGTGAGGTGATCCCGGCCGTACCCAGTTCCAGCCCGATCGGCCGGCCCGAAGCATCGGCCAGGCGGTTGGCCCAGAAGCTGTGGCTGTCACCGGTCAGGAACACCAGGTCATCGACCCCGGCGGCGCGGGCCTGGCTGTACAGCCGCTCGCGCGCCCATTCATAGCCATCCCAGGTATCGGGATAGAACGGCAGGTTCCACTTGCCCTTCCAGGCGAGGTCAACCGCTGCAGGCAGCGGCTTCGCCTGGCTGGCCGGATCAGGGATCAGGTCCAGCCGCACCACATCGGGCACGCGGGTGCGGGCGATAGGCATGGGATTGCCGATCAGCCGCCAGGGCTGGCCAAGTTCCTTCGAGCGGGACCAGGCGGCGGCCAGATCGGCTTCGAGTTCGGGGGCGAGCATCGGCCGGCCCGGCGCGCCGATGACATCGCGTTCCAGCGCTGCCACGTCGGCATGGCTGGCGATGGTCTTGCGGTATGGCGCGTAATCGATCTGCTCGGCCCGCGCGGTGTGGCGGGTTTCAAGGGTCGAAAGCGTGGCCAGATCGCCGAACACATAGGTGCGCCAGAACTGCATCCGGGTGCGGCCCGGCCCCGGCTCGCGCACCGGCATCCATTCGAAATAGGCCTGGATCGAGGCGGCGCGGCGGGTGGTCCACTCACCCTCGGTTTTGGGCTGGTGGTTCTGCGCCCCGCCCACCCAGGGGTTGTTGGTGCTCTCGTGATCGTCCCAGCAAGCCAGCAGGGGCTTCGCAGCATGCATGGCCTGGGCCCCGGCATCGGTCTTGTATTGGGCGTGACGGATCCGGTAATCGGCGAGCGAGACGATCTCCCCGGCCGGCTGATGCACCCGGCCCAGCTGGCGGGCGATCTCCACGCCCCAGCCGTCCGCGCCATATTCGTAGATGTAATCCCCGGTGTGGAGGACGAAATCGACCGCCGCATCGCGGGCAATCGCGTCATAGGCGTTGAAGAAGCCAAAGACATAGTTGGAACACGAAGCCAGCGCGATGCCCAGCCGCTCGACCCGGCCGACCGGCAGGGTGCGGGTCTGGCCGACCGGTGAGACTGCCCCACCGGCACGGAAGCGATAGAAATAGGCCCGGCCCGGCTCCAGCCCATCGGCTACCACCTTGACGGTATAATCCCGCTCCGGCCCGGTGGCGAACCGGCCCTGGCGCAGGATCGGGGCAAAGCCGGGATTGTCGGCGAGCTCCCAGGTCACCTCCTGCGGCGCGCTGGTCGTGATCCGGGTCCACAGGACCACACTGGTCGCATCGGGATCACCGCTGGCCACGCCGTGGCGGAAAACCCGGTTGGTCCGCTCCATGGCCCGCGCGCTGACCGGCAGGGTCGCCAGCGCGGCAGTGGCAGAAAGGCCGGCAATGGCTGAGCGGCGCGTGATCGGATGCCTGGTGGTCATGGTGTGATCCTGTAGTGCCGGGTTGGTGCCTGCGGTGTGCCGGTTGTATCCCTCCCTGGTCCATGAGGAAGGGGTGCGGATACCGTCAGGCATCCGCACCCCGGGAGGGACTTCGTGGGTCGGATCAGAACCCGACCTTAAGCGTGGCGAAGAACTGCTGCGGAGCCGCCACCAGCAGGGTCTGGCGATCCCCGCTGTTGCCGGTGCCGCCCGAATTGATCGTGCCGAGGTACTGCTCGTCGAACAGGTTGGTGGCATTGAGCTGCACCTCGATCCGGTCGGTCAGGCGATAACCGATCGAAGCATCCACCACCGTGCGGCCCGGAACCGACTGGTCGTTGGTATAGGTGAAGAACCGCTTCGACATGTAGTTCGCCCCGATCCGGCCAAAGATCGGACCCTGGTCATAAGTCAGTTCGCCGCGCAGCATGTGCTTGGGGCTGTCGACCACGGTCTTGCCCTTGATCGCCGCCAGCAGCGTGCCCGACAGGTTGCGCACGTCATCGCGATAGGTCGCATCGGTATAGCTGTAGGACGCGAACAGGCCGAACCCGCCGCCCAGCTTCAGATCGCCCAGCGCCTCGAACCCGACCGCCCGGACCGAACCGACGTTCTGCAACACCGAGGGGCTACCGACGATGCTGGGGCCGCTGGCCGCCGAGAGCAGGCGGTTCTTGAAGTTGACCAGGTAAACCCCGACCACGCCGTTGAAGTTGGAGCTGTTGAAGCGCGCGCCCAGTTCATAGGTGTCCGAGGTTTCCGGCTTCAACGTATTGACGATCGAGTTGAACCCGGCCTGGTTGGTCGAGAACGGCCCGGTCGTGGTGGCCGAGGCAAAGGCGCGAGTCGCCTGGGTGAAGCCGGCGAAGACTTCAGCATTGTCCCCCAGCGACAGGTTGACGCCAACGTGCGGCTGGAACCAGTCGGTCGCGTCAATCTTGCCCTGCGGGAAGCTGGCGGCAACCACGGCCTTGGCTTCGTTGGTGACTTTGAAGCCCTTCCAGCCCAGGTTGATCTTCACCTGGCCCAGGTCGATCCGGTCTTCCACGAAGTACTGCAGCGTCTCGGTGTCGAAATCGAATTCCCACTGGGTGAAGAACGGGTTGGTTGGGTAGTCGCGGAACGAACGCCCTGGATTGGCGCGGCTTTCCAACCCATAGAAGCGGCGGGCCTGGTTGAACGTGTTGGCTTCATACCAGCCGCCGACCAACAGCGTGTTGATCCCGCTTTCCCAGTCGATCCGGCCGAAGACCCCGCCCCGGTCGATCTTGTATTCGGTCGTGCGGATCGAGATCGGCACGCCATTGGGGCTGGGCACATAGGGTGTGGCCCAGAGGCCCATACCGCGATTGTGGTGGTAATAGCCGCGCAGCGCCAGCTTGATACCTTCGCCCAGCGGGCTCTTGAAACCGATCGCGGCAACCGTGTCCTTGCGCAGGCCCGAAGCGTCGTAATAGGCATCGTCAGCCGAGGTGATCCTGCCCGGATAGACCGTGCCGGCCGCTGCGTTGGAGATCGGCGCACCGGTTTCGCCCCGGTTGTTGGCGATATCGGCCAGCTGGATCGCGAGGTTATAGTCGCGGAAGGTGTTGTCCCAGTCATAGCCAAGCCGCGCCAGCATGCTCAGCGACATGTCCTGGTAATCCTGCTCGCGCCGGTCCGAATAGCTGAACCAGCCATCGAGCTGCGCCTCGCCCAGCGGCACGACCACCTTGGCATTGACCATGTGCTGATCCTGCTGGCCCCTGCCCTTGTACTTGTCGGTCGAGCCATAGCCATAGGACACGAAACCGCGCACCCCATCGCTGCTGCCCAGGTTCAACCGCACGAAGCCGCGCATCGTCTCGGCGCTGCCATAGGTGGCATTGGCCCGGCCGCCGAAACGATCGAGCGGGTCGAGCGAGAATGTTTCAACCGTGCCGCCCAGGTTGTTGGTCGACTGGGTACCCAGCGCGCCGGAGCCTTGCGTCACGCGGACCAAGCCGATGTTTTCCGGGCTGACCACGCGGCTGATATGAAGGCCATTGTGATTGCCATAGCTCATGTCGCCCAGCGGGATGCCGTCGAAATTGAAGCCCAGCTGGTTCTGGTTGAAGCTGCGGATGGTGACGCGGGTCGACCATTCGTAATTCCCAAAAGCGTCAGCCGACTGGACATTGACGCTGGGCAGCTTCTCGATTGCCCGGATCGCGCTGGTGCCGGGCAGCAGAACGGCGATGTCGCGCTGGCTCACTTCCTGGACCTGGCGGGTTTCGCCCCGGCCCAGCACGATGATCTCGGCCTCTTCGGCAGCGGCTTCGGTGGTGGCCTCGGAAGTCTCGGCCGCGGTGGCCAGGGCAGCCTGCGGCAGCAGGGCAGAAGAAGCGAGCAGAGCAGCAATCAGTTTACGCATGGTTTCCCCGTTGGTTAGGTTCGGGGAGCGGGTAGGCGGCGCATGTTACGCGCTGATGCGATTCGTCTGATGCTGGTCAGACCATGATGTGACCGCGACCTTACAAGGCAGTCAGGCCTTGGCCTCGGCAATTCCCCGCCAACCGGTAAAGCGGGCCTTCCGCCCCAATACCAGGCGGTTGAAGCCCAGCGCGAAGAGCACCGAAGTGACCAGGGTCACCACCATGAAATCGATGTAGTGCAAGCCGATCAGGCCGGCTGGCTGCCAGGCGAAAGTGTAGAGGCCATAGAGCGCCACACCCCAGACCACCCCGGCAATCGCCGCCCGCGCCGCGACGCCGCGGAACAGCAGGGCGACGATGAAGGCCGAAAGGATCGGCATCGAAGACAGGCCGTTCAGCTGCTGCAACAGGTTGATGATCGACTTGGCGTTCTGGAACACGGGCACCATCAGGATCGTGGTGACCGTCAGCACGGCCGAAACAACCGCCGCCAACCGCCGGTGATCCTGCACCGGGCGGATGAACTTGGTGTGGAAGTCCACCGCATAGAGCGCGACCGAGCTGTTGAGGATGGCGGCCGTATGCGCGATCACCGCCGCTGCCATCATCGCGGCAAAGGCGCCCGACAACCACTGCGGCAAGACGGCGGCCACCACCTGGCCATAGGCCGCATCGTCGACATCGCCGAACAGCTTGTATCCGACCACGCCGGGGATCACGACGATCGCCGGGATGATCAGGATCCGCACCGCCGCTGCGGCCAGCACGCCCTTCTGCGCCTCGCGCACGGTGGGGGCGGTCATGGCTTTTTGCGTGATGTTCTGGTTGGTCGACCAGTAGAAGATCTGGATGAACAGCATCCCGGTGAACAGGGTGTGGAACGGAATCGGTGAATCCGCATCACCCACCATGGTCAGCCGTTCGTGCGGGATGCCCGAAAAATCCCAGTTGATGGCATTGAGCGCCAGGATCACCACCAGCATGGCAATCGCCAGCACGCCGATCCCGGAATAGGTGTCCATCACCGCCACGGCGCGCAGGCCGCCCATCATCGTGTAAATCGCGGCCACGATCGCCATCGGCGCGGCAAAGTACCAGAGCGGCCAGTCCACCGCGAACATCGACTTGAGGAACAGGCTGCCCGAATAGAGCGCGGCTGGCAGGTAGATCAGGATATTGCCAATCAGGAACAGCGCCGAAATCAGCGTGCGGATCGAGCCGCCGTCATAGCGCTGTTCCAGCAGTTCGGTCACCGTGGTGCAGCCGGTCCGGTAATAGACCGGCACGAAGACGAAGGCCAGGATCAGCAGGCCGACAAACCCGGCAAGTTCCCACCAGGCCAGCAGAAGCATCTGATTGCCGTTCATCCCCACCAGCTGTTCGGTGGAGAGGTTGGTCAGCGTGATTGCCCCCGCGACATAGAGCCATTTCAGGCCCCCACTGGCGAGATAAACGTCCTTGGCCGAGCCATCGTGCGCCGGGTGGGCGGCTTTGGTCGTCGTCCGCCAGGTCAGAAAGCCGATCAGCGCCAGCAGCGCCACAGCCATCGTCACCTGTCCGGCAAAGCTTGCCCAGAACTGCCCCATCGCGCTTCCCCCACCTGCTTGTTCTTGCAGCAATACTAGGCCGATTGGCGGCTGCGCGCCAGCACCCGCCGCGCTGCCTGCTTCACAAAATACGCAGCACTTGAGCAGCCCTGTTGATCGGCCAATTGCGCTTGGCCGCAATCCGCTGCGACGCAACAGGGTCTACCGGTATCCTGTGCCTTTCCGGCAGCCCTTTGAGCGAGGCCCAAAGCAGTTGCGAAGACAGGTTCGCCGGGGGATGCATGGCACCCCCCGGCGTTCCCGCGCGACCCTTGCGGGTAACTTAGAATTCGTGGCTGATGACCACCTTGACCGTGCTGTCAGACCCGACGCCGGAAGCAAACCGGCTAAGGTATTCGACGCCGAACAGCCAGTTGCTGCGCAATTCGAGGTCGAGGTTGCCGCCCAGCACCAGTTCGTCGCGGTCCAGCGTGTTGAGCCGCAGGGCCGAGTATGGTCCGGCCAGCAGGTCAGCATAGGTCACCAGCTCATCGCCGTTGCGATCGAGTTGCCACAGGTACTCAGCCTTGAGCTCGGGGTAGAGCCGGGTCCCGCCACCCAGGTCAGCGCTGTAGCGCAGCCGGGTGCCGAGGCCGAGCGAGGTCGAGTCCACCGACTGGTCGAGGAAGGTCAGGTCGAAGACCGATCCCGAGCTTTCGGTATAGCCCTCAAGCCGCGCCCGCGAGAAGTCGAGCCGGGCATAGGGCGTGAACTGCCACTTGCCCCGCATCAGATCCGCACCAAGGCTGACCGAACCCAACCACTGATGGCCACTGCGCTGCGGGTCGACCAGGCGTGCGGTCGAGGTGACATAGCGCCGCAGGTCGAAGTCGAGCCACTGTTAGCCGACCAGGCCGTCGATGAGGATCCCGCTGCCCGGCGGGTAGCTGGCATAGAGCGCGACCGTCTTGGCCTCGCCCCGGCTGCGCGAGCCGTTCTTGCCGATGTCGACCGTATCACGCCCGAACCCGATGCCCAGGCCCGCCGCGAAGTTGGGGCTGAAGCGATAGTCGGCACCGATCGTGATCCCTTCGGATTCGAACTCGTAGGACTGGTTGTTCAGGCCGGCGTTTTGGTCACCGAACCGGATGACGCCCGCAGTCCAGATCCCGACCGCGCCCGTCCCGCTTGCACCGGCCGAGCCGTTGCAGCCGTCCGGCGCGCGGCAGCCCCCGCACTGACGCAAGGGGGAAGCTGCAAAATGCCACTATGGCATTGTTTACCGGTGCTTTTACTCAAGCGCAAGCAGGGCAAAACTGGCTAGCCAGTGCTCACCCATGTAATCGTCGCCCAAGTGTGGCAGGGCTGCGGCAAGCTGCAATTCGGCGGTCTGCCGGGCCCGTTCGACCACTGGATGGGCTGCGGGCAAGGCCGCCGCGATCCCTCGCCAGCACCAGGCGCGACTGAGGTTCAGCCCGTCGAGATGGGCGATCTTGCCATCGCTGCGATCGGAGACCGTGGCAGGGGTAAACAGGGTCGCAGGCAACCCTTGCGCAGCGCGCGGCAGGAAGCGGTCGAACCAGCTTCCGAAGTCTTGACCCAGCACCCGACTCATCAGCAGCGCCTCGGTCAGGGCCGAGGACAGGAACTCGTCCCCGCCTGGCTCCCAGGCCTGGCAATCGGCATCGTTCGCGAACCAGTCGCGCGCCCTGGTATCGATCAGGGTGACGAGCGCCGGATCATGGGTCAACGCCCAGTCGCGCGCCAGGGTCAGCGCGAAGGCCGAGGAATAATGCGTGCCGACGCGGATCGGATAGGTCTGGATCGGCAGGAAATCATGAAACCGGCGGGCAAAGGCGGCGGCAAAGGCATCGGCATGGCGGGCCCACGGCGCGCTGTGGAGGACCATTTCCCCATGCAGCGCCAGCGCCCAGGCCCAGCCATAGGGCCGCTCGAAACCGCGCGCCGATGGCCGGGCAAGATAGGCGGTTTCGACCGCGAAGTTGTCCGCCGTCAGCATCTCGGCCGCCAGCGCGCGGACCCGCTCGGCCTCAGGCAGATCGGGATAAAACCGGGCGAGCCGCAGCACCTGCCACCAGCCGTGGACGCAGGAATGCCAATCGAAGCTGCCGAAGAAGATCGGGTGCAGTTCGCGCGGTGTGCGGGCGTCCTCCGGCCCATCGAGCACGTGGTCCAGCTTGTGCGGGTACTCGCGGGTCAGGTGCCCGGTGGTCAGCGCCATGAAGCGCGCGGCGTGGGTGGCATCAAGGTGTGTCATCAGAAGGCAAACCACCAGATAAACAGCGTGTTGACCACCAGCAGCGGCAGCGCCGTGCCGACCTGGGCCTTGACCACGGCGTTACGGTCCTTGAGCTCGAGCAGCGCAGCCGGCACGATGTTGAAGTTGGCCGCCATCGGCGTCATCAGCGTGCCGCAGAAACCCGCCAGCATCCCGATCGCGCAGATCACCGCCGGATCGCCGCCATATTGCCGGATCAGCAAGGGCACGGCGATCGCCGCCGCCATCACCGGGAAGGCGGCAAAGGCATTGCCCATGATCATCGTGAACAGCGCCATGCCCAGCGCAAAGGCGATGACCGCGCCAACCAGGCTGCCTTCGGGAATCACCCCTGCCATCAGTTGCCCAACCACGTCCCCCACCCCGGCGAGGGCAAAGACCGCGCCAAGGCTGGCCAGCATCTGCGGCAGGATCGCCGCCCAGCCGACCGAATCCATCAGCCGCCGCCCTTCCTGCACCGGTGCTGCGGGATGCGGCCGCAGCCAGGCCATGCCGATGACCAGCGCCAGCAGCGCGCCCAGCGCCAGGCTGACCAGCGTCACCTGCTTGGGATTGACCAGCCCCGGGACATGTTCGAACCCGAAAGTGCCGATCAGCGCGGTTGCCGGGATCACCAGCGCGAGCAGGAACAGCCGGTTGCCATGCCGCGTCGCCCGCTCGGCCCGCACCTCGGGCGCAGTGCCGCCGCTGCCCCGGCCAAGTTGCCCGGTCCCGGCAATAGCAACGAGGGCAAGGACGAGCAGACCATTGCCGAAATCGCCCAGCCGGTCGCCCGCCAGCATCGACAGCGCCAGCAGGCCCCAGAAAGCCCCGTTGCCCCAGCGCTTCGGATTGGTCGCATCGCGCAGCGAAAGAACCGCGAAGGCCAGGAAGGTCAGACCCGCGAAGCCATAAACGAAAGGCAGCCCGATCATTGCCCGGCTCCTTTGCGATCAAGCCGTCGGTCCAATCGCCACAACCGGAAGCCATGGATGAAGAAGGCCGCAAAGGCAGTCGGGATCGCCCAGACCGAAAGTTCGAACGGCGAGAGCGTAATTCCCTGCTGTTCGAGGAAGCCGACCATCAACAGGATCGAACCGATCGCGATGAAGATGTCCTCGCCAAAGAACAGCCCGACATTGTCGGTCGCCGCCGACATGGCCTTGACCTCCTCGCGCTGGTCCTCGGTCAGTTCGGCCTGCCCTTCGGCCGCCGCCTCAGCCATGGGGGCGACCAGCGGGCGAACGGTCTGGGCATGACCAGCGACCGAAGTCAGCCCCAGCGCAGCGGAGATCTGGCGGATCAGCAGATAGCCGGTCAGCAAGCGGCCGGTGGTCGCGCCCTTCAGGCTGGCGATCACGCCGCGGGCGCGCTCCTGCAACCCATGCGCCTCAAGCAGGCCGATCACCGGCAGCACGATCCAGACCACGCTGACATAGCGGGTATCGTTGAAGGCCTTGCCGAAGGCCGAGACGATGGCGTGGAGATCGAGCCCCGCCGCCAGCCCGGTTACCCCGGCTGCGGCGACCACCACCAGCAGCGGATTGAAGCGCAGCACGAAGCCCAGAACCATGACAGCAATGCCACTTAGCACCCATAGTTCACTCATTGTCCGAAACCTCCCCCACCCGGCGTTTCAACCACCATCACATCGCCCGGCTGCATGACTGTTCCGGCAGTAGATTCGAGAACCTCAACTTCACCTGAGGTTCGTTCGACCCGTGTTGCACCGACCTCGCCCGGCGCTCCGCCAGCGAGGCCAAATGGCGGAATTCTGCGGCGATTGGCCAGCATTCCCGCTTCCATTGCCTCAAGGAACCGCAGCCGCCGCAGCGCCCCGTCGCCGCCGCGATGCCGCCCCGCCCCGCCCGAGCCGCGCCGGATCGAGAACTCTTCCAGCAGCACCGGAAAGCGTGTTTCGAGCACTTCGGGATCGGTCAGGCGGCTGTTGGTCATGTGGGTCTGGACCACGCTGGTCCCGTCGAAATCCGGCCCAGCGCCAGAGCCGCCGGCGATGGTTTCGTAATACTGATAGCGCTCGTTGCCGAAGGTCAGGTTGTTCATCGTTCCCTGTGCGGCGGCCATGGCGCCGAAGGCTCCGAACAGCGCATCGGTGACCACCTGACTGGTCTCGACATTCCCCGCCACCACCGCCGCCGGATAGCGCGGGCGCAGCATGCAGCCTTCGGGTACGAGGATCGTCACCGGGACCAGGCAGCCCTCGTTCATCGGGATCGGATCGTCGATCATCGTGCGCAGGACATACATCACCGCCGCGCGGACCACGCTGAAGGGCGCGTTGAAATTGCCGGGCAGCTGGTCGCTGGTTCCGGCAAAGTCGATCGTTACCTGGCGGCCCACGCGGTCTACGCGCACGGCCACGCCAACCACCGCGCCGTTATCCAGTTCATACCGGAACGCGCCATCCTCCAGCCGCCCGATCAGGCGGCGCACGGCTTCCTCGGCATTGGCGTGGACATGGCCCATATAGGCGCGGACCACATCGCTGCCGTGCTCGGCGCAGGCTCGTTCCAGCCCCGCCGCCCCGCGCGCGCATGCGGCGACCTGGGCCTTCAGGTCAGCCACATTGGCCGCGATGTTGCGCGCCGGGTATGGTCCGGAGGAGAGGATCGCCGCGATCTCCGCCTCAAGGAAGCGGCCTTCATCGACCAGCAGGACATTCTCCAGCAGCACGCCCTCCTCGTCGATCGAGCGGCTGGTCGGCGGCATCGAACCCGGTGCAATCCCGCCGACGTCGGCATGATGCCCACGCGCCGCGACATAGAAATCGGGTTCCGCTCCCGCGCGTACGAAGACCGGCATGACCACCGTGATATCGGGCAGGTGCGTACCCCCGGCATAGGGCGCATTCAGGACATAGGCATCGCCGCGCCTGATACCTCGCCCGTCCTTGCCACAGGCGCGCTCGCGCAGGATCGCCTGGACGCTCTCGCCCATCGAGCCGAGGTGAACCGGCATGTGCGGCGCATTGGCGACCAGCCGACCAGTCGCATCAAAGATCGCGCAGGAGAAATCGAGCCGCTCGCGGATGTTGACCGACATGGCCGTACGCGCGAGCGCCGAGCCCATCTCCTCGGCAATCGCCATGAACAGGCCGTTGAAGATTTCGAGCCGGACGGGGTCGGCCTCGGTCCCGCTGGCAACCGTCGCGGCGCGCGGCGCGCTGCGGGTCAGCCGCAAGGTGCCATCCGGGTCGACCGCCAGCGCCCAGCCGGGTTCGACCACCGTCGTGGCCAGCGGATCGATCACGATCAGCGGCCCCTGTGCGGCAAAACCGACAGGAAGCGCGGCGCGGTCATACACCGGCACCCGATGCGCCGCCCCCGCGAGATGGCATTCGACCGTCTCAAGTGGCGGTCCAGCCGCTTCGGGCAGCGGCCAGGCCAGGGCACCCGAGGCTTCGCCCGAGGCAATGGCCTCCACCCGCACCCGGTCGATCACCAGCGCGCCATCGCCGTCATAGCCGAACTGCGCCCGGTGCGCGGCGGCAAAGGCGCTGGCGAGCTGGTCCGGCGCGCCGAGCGGCAGTTCGATGGTGTTTTCAGAGCCTTCGCGGCGCAAGAACAGGCTGGTGTGGACCTCAGCAGCGGCGCTGCCCAGTTCAGCGTGCACCAGCTCGCCCAGTTCGTCAGCCAGTGCGTGGGCCGCACCGGTGCCGTCCACCAGCGGCACCGCCAGCGTCCGCTCACGCACCGCCGCCTCGCTGGCAAGGCCCATGCCATAGGCCGAAAGCACGCCGGCAAGCGGGTGGACCAGCACGGTATCGATCGCAAGCTCGTCCGCCACCAGGCAGGCATGCTGCCCGCCCGCCCCGCCGAAGCAGGACAGGGCATAGCCCGTCACGTCATGCCCGCGCGCGACCGAGATCTGCTTGATCGCATGGGCCATGTTGGCGACGGCAATGGCGATGAAGCCTTCGGCCAGCGCCTCGGGCGTGAAGATCTGCCCGGTTTCGGCCCGGATTGCCGCAGCCATTTCGGCAAGCTTGCGCGCCACCACTGCGGTATCGATCGGCTGGTCGCCATTGGGCCCAAACAGGTGCGGGAAATGATCGGGGCGCAGCTTGCCCAGGATCACGTTGCAGTCAGTCACGGTCAGCGGCCCGCCATTGCGGTAACAGGCCGGCCCCGGCACGGCCCCGGCGCTTTCCGGACCGACTACCAGCCGCCCGGCATCGAAGCGGCAGATCGAACCGCCACCCGCCGCCACGGTATGGATCCGCAGCATCGGCGTACGGATGCGGACATTGGCGACGCGCACCTCGCTGTCACGCTCGAACTGCCCGGCATAGTGGCTGACGTCGGTCGAGGTGCCGCCCATGTCGAAACCGATCACGCGCGGCGCACCGCTCGCCTCGGCCGTCCGCGCCATGCCGATGATCCCGCCGGCCGGGCCGGACAGGATCGCGTCCTTGCCGCGGAATCGCGCGCCGCCCGCCAGCCCGCCGCTCGATTGCATGAACAGCGCCCGCCCCGCCCCGCCCAGCGCGGCGGTGAACTGGTCAACATAGCGGCGCAGCACCGGCGAAAGATAAGCATCGACCAGCGTGGTATCGCCGCGTCCGATGAGCTTGATCAGCGGGGCAACCTCGTGGCTCACCGAAACCTGGGTGAACCCGGCGGCGCGGGCCAGTTCGGCCAGCCGCGCCTCATGCGCCGGATAGCGATAGCCATGCATCAGCACGATCGCGATCGAGCGGAAGCCTGCCGCGACCGCCTCGGCAAAGGCGGTACGGGCCGTCGCCTCGTCCAGCGGGGTCAGCACCGTTCCATCGGCCATGACCCGTTCGGCAATTTCGATCACCCGGGCATGCGGCGGCTGGGGCAGGTCGATCCGGCGCACGAACAGTTCGGGCCGTTCCTGCGTTCCGATCCGCAGCGCATCGCCAAAGCCGCGGGTGATCGCCAGCACGGTCGGCTCGCCCTTGCGCTCCAGCAAGGCATTGGTGGCAACCGTTGTGCCCATCCGCACGTCAACCGGCGGCAGCGGCCCGTCCTTGGCACCCGTCAGCTGGCGGATGGCGGCGATGGCCGCGTCCTCGGTCCGGGCCGGATCCTCGGACAGCAGCTTGGCGGTAACCACATGCCCATCGGGGCGGCGCGCCACCACGTCGGTGAAGGTTCCGCCCCGGTCGATCCAGACCTGCCAGCTATCCGCCCCATCTTGCATCGCGCTGTCATAGGCCGCCGCGCGGCCAGTGCAAGAATGCTCAATTGGTTTCCATCGTAACCAGTGCTAGGAGGCGCCCATGCCTGCCCCGATCGATCGCTCCGCCCTTTGCGCCGCCTATCGCCAGGATGAGGAAGCCTGCATTGCCGAGCGCCTGCGCCAGGCCGCTCCGGCCAGCGCGGTCCATCCCGCAGCCCGCCGGATCGCGGCCCGGCTGGTCGAAGGCGCGAGGGCGCACAAGGCCAGCGGGCTCGATGCCTTTCTGCAAACCTATGGCCTTGGCACGGATGAAGGCATCGCCCTGATGTGCCTGGCCGAGGCGCTGCTGCGGGTGCCCGATGCGGCGACGGCGGACGCGCTGATCCATGACAAGCTGGGCGGGATCGACTGGTCGGAGCACCTGGGTGAAAGCGGCTCGACCTTCGTCAATGCCGCCACCTTTTCGCTGATGCTGACCGGCCAGGTGCTCGATCAGCGGCGCGCCAAGTCGGATGGCTTTGGCGCCGCGCTGAAGCGTGCGGTCGGCCGGTTGGGCGAACCGGTGATCCGCCAGGCGACCTTGCAGGCGATGAAGATCCTCGGCGGCCAGTTCGTGTTCGGTCGCACCATCGACGAGGCGCTGGAACGCGCCGCACCGGAACGCAAACAGGGCCTGACGCACAGCTTCGACATGCTGGGCGAAGCGGCCATGACCTTCGCCGATGCCGAGCGTTATCGCCAAAGCTACGAAATGGCGCTGGAGCGGATCGCGACGGAAGCGGGCGACGGCGTGGTCCGCTCACCGGGCATCTCGGTCAAGCTCTCCGCGCTCCACCCGCGCTACGATTTCCTCCACGCCGATGCCGCCAAGGCGGCGCTGGTGCCGATGCTGAAGGCGCTGGCGCTCAAGGCGCGCGATGCGGACATCCACTTCACCATCGATGCCGAAGAGGCCGAGCGGCTGGAGCTGTCGCTCGATATAATCGAGGCGCTGGTCAGCGATGACGACCTGTTCGCGGGCGGTTGGCAAGGCTTTGGTCTGGCGCTTCAGGCCTATTCGAAGCGGGCGGTGCCACTGGTCGACTGGACGATCCAGCTGGCCCGCCGCCATGGCCGCCGGATCATGGTCCGGCTGGTCAAGGGTGCCTATTGGGATAGCGAGGTCAAGCTGAGCCAGGTTGGCGGGCATGGCGATTATCCGGTCTTCACCCGCAAGGTTGCGACCGACGTCTCCTACCTGGCCTGCGCGGCAAAACTGCTGGCCGCGCCTGATGCGATCTATCCGGCCTTTGCCACCCACAACGCCTATACGATCGGGGCGATCAAGGCGCTGGCGGCACGCACGGAGTTCGAGTTCCAGCGGCTCCACGGCATGGGCGAGGATGTCTATGCCGAGCTGGCCAAGCACGAGGCCGAAGCGGGTGAGCCGCGCACCCCGGTGCGAATCTATGCCCCGGTCGGCGGGCACAAGGAACTGCTGGCCTACCTCGTCCGCCGCCTGCTGGAAAACGGCGCGAACAGCTCGTTCGTCAACCGCATGGCCGATGCCGAAGTGCCGGTGGATGAGCTGGTCGGCGATCCGGTCGAGGAACTGGCCGCGCTGACCACCCGGCGCAATCCCGCGATCCCGCTGCCGCACCAGATCTTTCCAGCGCGGCGCAATAGCGCCGGGGTGGACCTGGCCGATCCGCTGCTGCGCGCGCCGCTGCTGGCGCACCTCGATGAGCTGCGCGCGCTGCGCTGGGAGGCGGAGCCGACTGCGACTGCGGGCGAACCCGGCCCGACTTGCGAAGTGCACGCGCCGCATGATCAAGACCAGCTGGTCGGGACGATCCGGGTGGCAACCGCCGCCGATATCGCCTTTGCCGCCGAGCGCGCGGCGGCAGCGCAACCCGGCTGGGATGCGCTGGGCGGCGCGGCGCGCGCTGAACTGCTGGAGCGGGCCGCCGATGCCTTCGAGGCGCACACCCCGGAATTCCTCTCGCTCTGCCAGCGCGAGGCCGGCAAGACGCTGGTCGATGCCGTGCTGGAACTGCGCGAGGCGGTCGATTTCCTGCGCTATTACGCGACCCAGGCCCGCGCGCACTTTGGCGACAGTGTGGCGCTCCCCGGGCCGACAGGCGAGAGCAACCGGCTGACGCTGCACGGGCGCGGGGTCTTCGTCACGATCAGCCCGTGGAACTTCCCGCTGGCGATCTTCATTGGCATGGCGGCGGCCGGGCTTGCCGCAGGCAATAGCGTGCTGGCCAAACCTGCCGAGCAGACGCCGCTGATCGCCGCCCTCGCCGTGCGGTTGTGCCACGAGGCCGGCATTCCCGACGACGTGCTGCAACTGGTGCCGGGCGATGGCAGCGTTGGCGCGCTGCTGACGGCACGGCCCGAGGTGGCCGGGGTGGCCTTTACCGGTTCGACCGAAACGGCGCGCGCGATCAACCGGGCCCTCGCGCAGCGCGATGGGCCGCTTGCTACGCTGATCGCCGAAACCGGAGGACAGAACGCGATGATCGTCGACAGTTCGGCCCTGCCCGAACAGGTCACCCGCGATGTCGTGGCCAGTGCGTTCCAGAGCGCGGGCCAGCGCTGCTCGGCGCTGCGCGTGCTGTACCTGCAGGACGAGGTCCATGACGGGATGCTAGAGATGATCCGCGGAGCCTTCGAAGCGCTGGAGATCGGCAATCCGGAAGACCCCGTCACCGATGTCGGCCCGGTGATCGATGCCGAGGCCAAGGCCGCGCTCGACCAGCATATTGCCGCAATGAAGGCTGCCGGGAGTCGCGTGTGGCAGCGTGACCTGCCCGAGGCCTGCGCGAACGGAACCTTCGTTGCGCCCACGATCATCGAAATCGATTCGATTGCCGATCTGTCGCGCGAACACTTCGGCCCCATGCTGCATGTCGCGCGATTCCGGGCCGAGGACCTCGGGGCCGTGGTCGATGCGATCAACGCTACCGGCTATGGCCTGACCCTGGGCCTCCACAGCCGGATCGATGCCACCCGGCGGCTGGTCCAGGCCCGTGCCCGGGTCGGCAACTTCTATGTCAACCGCAACCAGATCGGCGCGGTGGTGGAAAGCCAGCCGTTTGGCGGCGAAGGGCTCTCCGGCACCGGGCCCAAGGCCGGCGGCCCGCATTATCTGCCGCGCTTCGCAACCGAGCGGGTAACCTGCATCGACACGACCGCGGCTGGCGGCAATGCCAGCCTGATGGCAGGTAGCCCAACCTAGCGCCTTTGCGCTTGCTCCCGGCCGTTCCACTTGCAAGAATGTCAGCAAGGGAAGGGACAGGGAGAGCTTGATGGACGAGGCAACTTACCAGCGGCTGCTCGCGCGCGCGCAGCGCACGGCGGATCTTTTCACCTTCGACGAATTCATCCGGTTCTGGGCGAAGGACAAGCCGGCCGGGATTGCGCTGGATGACGATGACCTGACCCTGACCTATGGCGAACTGGAAGACGCCACGGCGCGCGTTGCTAGCGCGCTGCTTGGAATGGGCGTCAAGAAGGGCGATCGCATCGCCTGGTTCGGCAAGAATGCCACGGCCTATTTCACGCTGTTCTTCGGCGCGGCCCGCGCCGGGATCGTGATGACCCCCGTGGGCTGGCGCCTGGCCGAGCCCGAAGCGGCCTTCATCATCGACAATGCCGAAGCGAAGGTACTGTTCCTCGGCGACGGGTTCGAAGCCTGCGCCGATACGCTGGGCAAGCGCCCGGGCCTGATCCGCTGCTTCACGGCCGATGAGGCGCGGAAGCTGATGAAGGACTCGCCGCGCATCGAATTCGAACCATCCGGTGCCAACGATGCGGTGCTCCAGCTGTATACCAGCGGCACCACCGGCAATCCCAAGGGTGCGGTGCTTTCGAACGCCAACCTGTTTGTGTTGCGCAAGGCCGGGATCGACAATCCCCATCCCTACAGCCTGCTCGACGATGACGAGGCGATCCTCGTCGCCATGCCCTGCGCCCATATCGGGGGCACAGGCCTCGGCGTCATGTCGCTGGCGGCGGGCCTGCCTGGGATCGTGCTGAGCGAATTCGAGCCGACCCGTGTGTTCGATGCCGTGGTCAACCGCGGGGTCACGCGGTTCTTCATTGTCCCGGCCGCGCTGCAGATGCTGCTCAATCACCCGGATTGCGCGAAGACCGATTTCAGCCGCCTGCGCTACATCCTCTATGGTGCATCGCCGATCCCGCTGGAACTTCTGCGCCAGTGCATCGCGATGTTCGGCGCCGAGTTCATCCAGGCTTACGGGATGACCGAGACCACCGGCACGATCTGCACCCTTCCGCCGGAAGACCATTCGGTCGAAGGCAATCAGCGGATGCGCTCAGCCGGCAAGCCGCTGCCCGGGGTCGAGATCATGATCCGGGGCAGCGACGGCAAGGCCGTGCGGACCGGCGAGATCGGGGAAATCGTCACCCGGTCGTCCAACAACATGCTGGGTTACTGGAAGCTGCCCGAAGCCACGGCCAGCACGATGGACGCGGATGGCTGGATCGCCACGGGCGACGTCGGCTATCTCGATCAAGACGGTTACGTCTATATCTATGATCGGGCGAAGGACATGATCATCTCGGGCGGGGAGAACGTCTACCCCGCCGAGGTTGAAAGCGGCATTTATGGACACCCGGACGTGCTGGAAGTGGCCGTAATCGGCGTTCCGGACGAGAAGTGGGGCGAAGCAGTGAAAGCAGTCTGCGTGCCCAAGCCCGGCCACACCATCGATGCCGACAGCGTGATCGGCTGGGCTCGAGAGCGGCTCGCCGGGTTCAAGGTGCCCAAGAGCGTCGACGTGATCGCAGCCCTGCCCCGCAATCCCAGCGGCAAGATCCTGCGCCGCGAACTGCGCGCACCCTATTGGGAAGGCTATGAGCGCCAAGTGAATTGAGAGGAACTAGACGATGACTGATGCTTTGCCTGGCGCCAAGGACCATATTGCCGCCGCCCTCGCGCTCTGTGCCAGGATTGACGACCTGCCGGCCGACACGCCGTTGATTGCCATCAACAAGGTTGGCGTGATCGGTGCCGGGACCATGGGCGGCGGCATCGCCATGAACTTCCTCTCGGCCGGGATCCCCGTGACCATCGTCGAGCGCGAGCAGGCCGCGCTGGATCGCGGCGTCGCGGTGATGGGCAAGAACTACGAAGCCAGCGTCAAGCGCGGGCGGATCGAAGCCGCGGTAGCGGAGGCGGCCATGGCGCGCCTGACCCCCAGCCTCGAATTCGAGAGCCTGGCCGATTGCGACCTGGTGATCGAGGCGGTCTATGAATCGATGGAAGTGAAGAAGGACGTCTTCGGGCGGCTGGACGCCATCGTGAAACCCGGCGCGATCCTGGCCAGCAATACCAGCTACCTCGACGTGGACGAGATTGCGACCGCAACGAAGCGGCCCGAAGCGGTGCTGGGCATGCACTTCTTCTCGCCCGCCAACATCATGAAATTGCTTGAGGTGGTCCGCGGCGCGAAGACCGGGGCAAGCGAACTGGCTACCGTGATGCAGCTCGCCGGCAAGATCGGCAAGGTGCCCGTCGTCTCGGGCGTGTGCCACGGCTTTATCGGCAACCGCATGCTGTCCAAGCGCCAGGAACAGGCCAATGCCCTGCTGATGGAAGGCGCGGCCTATTACGATATCGACCAGGTGCTGCTCGATTTCGGCTTCCCGATGGGGCCGTTCCAGATGGGCGACCTCGCCGGGCTCGACATTGGCTGGCACCGCGATCCCAGCAAGGTCACCACGATCCGCGAGGCGCTCTGCGCCGTCGGCCGCTGGGGCCAGAAGACCGGCAAGGGCTTCTACGATTACGACGAAAATCGCCAGCGCAACCCATCCGATGAGGTGAAGGCAATCATCGCCGATTTTGCCGCCAAGTCAGGCGTGAGCCAACGCGCGGTCAGCAAGCAGGAGATCTTCGAGCGCCTGCTGTACCCGATGGTTTCGGAAGGCGCGCTGATCCTCGAGGAAGGCATCGCCCAGCGCGCCGGCGACATCGATCTGGTCTGGCTCAACGGCTATGGCTGGCCGGCCTGGACCGGCGGGATCATGCACTGGGCCGACCATGAAGGCCTGGGCAAGATTGTGGACGGCCTGAAGCGGCACAAGCTGCCGGTCGCGCCGCTGCTGGAAAAACTCGCGGCGAGCGGAGGCCAGTTCAGCGACTGACGCCTAGCGCGCCCGCGGAATGCACTGCTCCCGCGGGACGCCTGCAAAATGGCCGCAGCCATAGAGCACGATCTCGGCCCCACCGGGATCGCGGCTATAGCTGAACTGCAATGCGGCGCGGGCTGCGGGCGGAATCGGGAAGGCTTGCGGGATGGCGGCGGGATCGCTCCACCCGAGGACGCGGCAGGTCCCCGGCTGGTTGCAGACTGCCCGCGCTGCGGCCAGCGCATCGCTCGTGGCCGTGCCGGATAGCAGGATGAAGTTGGCCTTGCCGCCGGTCGCGCGCATTACCAACGTGCCGCTGTCTATCTGCGGGGCGCCGGCAACCGGGGTCGGCAGCGCCACGGCCGGCGCGAGGGCAGCCTCGGCACCGCCGCTCAGCGTCGCTGGATCGGGTTCGTTGCCCCGGTAACTGGCCGAGAAGGCCCGCTTCGTGCCCCAGAAACCGGGCCAGCGGAAGAACAGGTGGGTTTCAACCTGGGCCAGCTTGTCGAGCTCAGGGCTCCAATAGGGATAGACCCAGTCGGTGTGATAATGGGTGGCCAGACCAACCGGCCTGAACACATAGCCCCCCAAACCTTCGGCCGCCCGCAACCGGGCCTGCTCCCAGGCGCTTTCGGTGTAGCGCCGGGCCAACGAGCCATCGCAGGTGAAGGTGAACTGGCAGCCGGTCTGCCGCTCGGCCCCTTCGAACACCACGCCGCACACCGTCTTGGCAAAGGCCGGGTGGCGTACCCGGTTCAAGACGACCTGGATCACCGCGCGCTGCCCGATGTCGCTGGGACCAGCTTCGGCCAGCGCCGCCAATGCCAGGCATTCGGTCGCCCGCTGACGATCATTCGCGCTACCCGCAAAAACAAAGCGCGGCGCGGGTGTAATCGGTCCTTTCACGAAGGGCACCGCGGCATTCCTGGCGCGGGCGGCGTCCATTTCGGACAGATTCGGCTGCCCTCCAAGCAACGGCGCATCACCAGGGAGCCCGGGCAGCGAGGCCAGCTCTGACGGACGGTCTCGGGTCATGTCACCTGCCACCAGGGCAAGCACCACACCAAGCGCGATCAGGGTTGCGGTGCCAATCGGCAGGACAGCAGCCAATGAGGATCTGCGCAGGCGCGGCATGGCTAGCTTCCTATCGCTCGGTGAACGGCGGGCAACACAAAACCCCGCCGAAGCGGGGTTTTGTGTGGTTGCGGGGGCAGGATTTGAACCTGCGACCTTCAGGTTATGAGCCGTGTTTTTCTGATTTCTATCAGATACTTCCTGATTCGCAAAATCACGCTATCCTGCGCCAATCCGGACGTCAATACCCGATGGAACCCCGGCTGACTTGCGCTCGATTGCGCCCCCATTTTCTCCCTCTTGCTTACGCAGAGCTTACGAAAGCAGGCCGATTGATTGTCCGAAAGCACGACAATCGCTTGGGTAAATCGCATCGGTGATTTGACTTTGGCTCGCTTCAGAGCGGTACGACAAGTCAGAAAGAGAGGTGGCGACGATGCCCCAGGTTGACCTGTCACATCACCAACGCTGCATTCTGGAGACAGCATGCGCCCGTCCCGATGGCGAGCTGTTCCCAATCATGCAGGACCTCAAAGGCGGCGCGGTTGGCAACATCTGCAAGTCGCTCCTGAGCCGCCACCTGATTGAAGAAACCCCGGCTTCCAGCAGCAATCTGGTCTGGCGTTATGATGCTGCACTCGGCCCTGTGACCTTAAGGGTCACCATTTTAGCTCACGCCGCATTGGGACTGATAGAGGGTGACGCAAAACCACCATACAGAACCCATGACCGCTATATTAAATTCGGCGCTCCCAAGCAGAGCCCCGCAGAAACCATCAAGGCCATGATGCAGCGCACCGATGGTGTAAGCATGAAAGAGATGGCCACCGAAACCGGATGGCAGGCCCACTCCATCCGTGGGCTGATCTCGGGCGTGCTTCGCAAAAAACAGGGCGTTCCGATCGAGACATTGCGGGACGCTGCTCGTGGGGCCGTTTACCGAATCACTCTGGCCTGACTGACCCAATTACCTCGCTTGCAGCCATTGCAGCGCATACGCCAAAGCACGCACCCCTTCCTTTAAATACTATAAGTCAATGTGTTGGTTGACTTCGCCAAAGCTGATGAGCACCCACACCTCTCAGGCACAGCCCACCTTATCGCCCTGCATCGACCCGGGGGCTCGTTTCGCCAGACGGGAGTTTTTCGCACATGACCAAACTGACCAAGCGCAACATTGAGACCATCCAGCCGACCGACCGAGACTTTTGTGTCTGGGACGATGACATGCCCGGCCTGGGGCTTCGCGTCCTGCCATCCGGGCGCAAGCAGTTCATCGTACAATACCGCGCTGGCCGTCGGTCGCGGCGAATTACCCTTGGGCCGACCACCATCATTACCCCGGAACAAGCTCGCGCCCGGGCCATGGCCATACTGTCAGAAGCGCGCAATGGGCAGGATCCAGCCGCCGACAAGGAGGCCTACCGCAAAGCCCTGATGGTCAGCGAACTGGCAGAACGCTTCGACGAAGAGCACATTGCCCTTCGCCTCAAGGCCAGCACAGCCCGTGAATACCGCCGTAACCTAGAGCGGTTCATCCTCCCTGCACTCGGACGTTTGCGGGTCGTCGATGTGACCCGAGCAGACATCGCGAAGTTTCATCACGATCTGCGGCGCATCCCCTACCAAGCCAACCGCTGCCTCGAGATCATCTCGAAGATGTTCAATCTGGCCGAGATGTGGGGACTGCGGCCCGACGGCAGCAATCCCCGTCGACACATCCCCAAATACCCCGAACAGAAGCGTGAGCGCTTCCTGAGCACGGCCGAGCTAAAGCGCTTAGGAGAAGTGCTGCGCGAACTTGATGATGAGGGGCTAGAAAGCAAGTCCGCCATTTTGGCCGCGCGGCTCCTAATCTACACCGGGTGCCGATTGAACGAGATCATGAAGCTAAAGTGGGAGTACGTCGATCTTGAGGGTCGCGCCCTACATCTACCAGATACCAAAACGGGAGCGCGAGTAGTCCACCTTGGCGAGGCAGCAGTTGCATTGTTGGAACAGGCTACCGCCATTCCGGGAAATCCGTGGGTGATTACCGGCAAGCTGGAAGGACAGCGCCTGAGCGACCTTCAGCCCTTCTGGCAGCGAGCGCGTGCACGGGCTGGGCTGCATGATGTTCGAATCCATGACCTGCGGCATACGTTCGCCTCAACAGCGATTGCGGCTGGCCATTCACTCCCAATCATCGGAAAGCTTCTGGGCCACACCCAGGTCCAGACCACTGCGCGGTATGCCCACCTCGCAGCCCAGCCAGCCATGATTGCGGCAGAAAGTATTACAGAAACGCTAGATCGAGCGCTTAGAAACTGAATTGATTAGAGCGCAAACATATTAAATCAAAATTATAAAATAAACCAATTATTGGCATTCATCTCAAATCTTATGAATTTTGATTTTCATAATTTTGATTAAAAATGCACAATTTATTGTGAATTATGATATTTATTTTGGCCTTCAGCCTGTGGCAGTAAGCCGAGATGAGGGCAGTACGCATCTAAGCACCCTCATCCCGGCCACCGCAATACCTCAACGGTTGGTCGGCTGGCCACCGTGGCCCTGCTCGTTCTGGCTATTCTTATCACCAGGGCCGCTATTGCCCGGGCCACCGCCGTAGTTCTTGTTGCCATTGCCGGCACCAGCAACCTGGCTCAGCTCATGCTTCGTAAGTTCACGCATGGTTTATCTCCCTTGATGGTGATCAGTGATGATTGTTTTGATTGTGGCTCGGATTGCTGTTGCCCGGATTGCCATTTGAAGCCGAGTTGCTCGTGCCGGGGTTGCCGCTCGATGAGGGATTGCCCTTGCTTGCGGAATTGCGCGTGCCAGGATTGCCCCAGCTCGTGCCAGCGCCGCTGACAGCCTCGAGTTCGGCGTCTGTGAGTTTACGCATGAGTCTCTCCACGTTTATTTGCCCTGATTGGACCCTAAAAACGTTATGACTGGCCCAGCGCCTGCCAAGCCCCAAAATTGGTACGTCCCGGTTTGAGACGGGCCGGTCGCGAAAGCCGATCAAACCCGTTCAGGTGGCGTGATGGCAGAGAAGCAGCGAATTCAGATTATGAGGGCTTGCCGATGTACGTGACCTAACCGGCCGCAATGGGAAACTGAACCTGAAGAAAGACGCGTAAGGGAAACATCGGAATCGCGCGGGCCTTCGCCGCTTCTGCGCCTCAGGGTGTAAATGAGCGAAAAAATTCTAGAAATCGTTCGCGGGTGAAATGACACCCTGATATCCCTAATCGATCTCGCGGCTAAATGCATTACCCGCATAGGAAGCTAGAGCACATTCGGGCAACTTCTCAGGACCGTTTATTGAACAACTGGTTCATAGTTGGCTGAGTGTTTCCAATGGCGAGACGCCAGTCTTAATTATCATTTTTATCGTTTCTCCCAATTATCATGACGAGCGCCCGCCTACTGGCTAGTCCCTCCAACGGAGAGAAGCCGCATGCTGGAAGGAAAAACATGTCGCAGTCTAGATTGCAGAGCAAAAGAAGTTCGGATCGTCGATCAGGTGACAGACGGATCGCCGCGGACGAGTCCTACTCTGGCCCAGAGCGGCGAAGCGGGCAGCGCCGTTCCGGTCAAGAGCGCCGTAAGAGCGATTGCGCGGTCACGTAAGGTTGGAGCTTACCACCTTATAGCAGGTCACCTTCCCATCATGGGGGTCTGCGTGCAAGGTAACTTGCTATATTAGCGGACATAAATTGGACGGAGCAGGTACGATTGGCCTGCCACGGCGACCCACGCTCGAACAGTAGGTCCTAGACATTCTGAGCATGGCCCCATCTCTGGTCCGGTCATTGCGAGAAAGACCGGCTCTTTTTGCATCAGGGCAGGCTAGCCTGCCCTGATGCAAAAGCGCGCTCCGCCGGGGTTTGGTTGCCGAGGGAACTGTGCGGGCGGACATGGTTGTAATCCTGCCGCCACGCCTCACATTTATGCCGAGCATCGGCCAGGCTCAAGAACCAGTTTGCGTTGAGGCACTCGGCCCTGACCCGGCCGTTGAACGACTCCGCAAAGGCATTGTCGGTTGGTTTACCCGGTCGACTGAAGTCCAGCACAACATCATGCTGGTAGGCCCATAGGTCGAGATCCTTCGAGATGAACTCGGGACCTTGATCGACCCTGATGCGCTTTGGCCGCCCATACTGGACAGCGATGCGCTCCAGCGTATCGACTACGTCGCTGCCGCGGTAGCTCAGGCGAACGTCGAGCGCCGGAGACAGGCGGGTGTAGTTGTCGATTATCGACAGAACCCGGATCTTCCGGCCATCGAACAACTGGTCGGAGAGGAAGTCCATCGACCAGCAATCGTTGGCCGCCGTTGCCGGAACTCGGTCTTCCCGCAGCTTTGCCTTGACCTTGCGCTTGGGCGTCTTGTTGCGCAGTTGCAGGCCCAGTTCCCGATAGATCCGTCGGGTCTTTTTGTGGTTGATCTGCCACCCTTCTCTCCGCAGCAGGACATGAATGCGCCGATAGCCATAGCGCACCCTTGTCGCGGCAAGGTCCTTGATCCGCATTTCGAGACTGGCCTGATCGGGGCGGCGGGATTTGTATCGGACAGTTGCCCTATTGGTCGGGAACACGTCACATGCCCGCCGCTCGGAGACACCGTAACTGGCCTGCATGTAGCCTACCAGTTCACGGGCCCGATCAGGCCTTACAGCTTTCGCTTGATGACATCCTGCAGCATCTCCTTGTCGAGGCTGAGGTTCGCCACCAGGCGTTTGAGCCGGATGTTTTCCTCTTCAAGCTGCTTCAAGCGCTTCATCTCCGACGGCATCAGTCCGCCATACTTGCTTCGCCATCGGTAGTACGTCTGGATCGAGATCCCTGCCTTGCGGCAGACCTCCTCGACCGTTGTTCCATCCTCCGCCTGCTTCAATATGAAGGCGATCTGCTGCTCACTAAAACGCGACTTCTTCATCCCGAAACTCCCTCGTTCGGCAACTGCCAAACCTAACCGGGAATTTCTCACTTAAAACGGACCAGTTTGCCGGGCTCAGGTCAGCCACTTGCAGGTGGTCGATGTGCGGCCCAGTTCAACCACGCCGTTACCAAGCGAAATCGGCCGTGAACTCTTCAGCGTCATGCGCGGCCCTCAAGCCGCTCAACCTTGCCAGAGAGCTCCTTCACAGCTTCGATCAGCACGCCAACAAGATTGCCATAGGCGACAGACAGCAGCCCATCTTCGTGGGTCATAACCACCTCGGGCACAACCGCTGCCAATTCCTGGGCAACGACGCCGATCCCGCGGCTACCCGTATCGAGGCGAGTGAAGGTTACCCCGCGAAGCTTGCGGACCAGTGCCAGAGCGTCAGAGATCGTCTCAACGTTCGTCTTGAGTCGGGCATCAGAATAGGCCGTGATGTCGCCGGTAGCGGTGATCGTGCCCGTCACCGAGATCGAACCGGCAAAGCTCTCTCCAGCCTTGTTGGCAGGGGTATAGCCCAGGGCTCCGGTTACATCTGCCGAAGCAAGCGACGCGCCCGTTGTCACCCGACCTTTCGCATCTACCGTTACCTTGGTGTAAGTGCCGGCTGTCACGCCGCTGTTGGCGAGAGTTGCCGCGAACGACAAGGCAGCAGATCCGTCGAATGCCGCACTGGTGCCGCTTACATCTCCTGTCAGCGCAATGGTGCGCCCAGTTGCCCATCTGGTCGCCGTCGCAGCATTGCCGGTGCAAGAACCCGATGATCCAGTGATCGACCCACTGGAGGTTATGCAGCCGTCGCGCGGCGAGCCGGGTCGTAACGGGATCACTTACCGTCAACACACGCATTGCAATTTGTGCACAAAATCAGACGCGCCACTTGAATCAAGCATCTGTATTTACGCCATTTCGTATTTTTGACCCCCGGTCGCTAATTCGCGGGTGCGTGAACTTTGGATCGAACGCGGTTTCCCATCTCGAACCCGTACGCTTTTACCCTCCCCCCTCCATCTCGCGTGGGGCTGCGCGGGCGGACGCAGGACTTCATGACGCACTTGTGTCGCTAGAATGACGGGTTTTGGGGTGCAAATTGTTGTAAATGAACAGATGACGCACCCACCCCCTAACCATTACATGTGCGGGCGAGGGATGGATAAAAATGATGTTTATTTCCCCTGTATATAAAAAGGTTAGGGGGTCGGTGCGTCATCTGTTCATTATCATGCACTTAGGGGTCATAACCCGTCATTTTCGCGACACAGGTGCGTCATGGATTACGCCCCATGCGTAGTCTTGATCCTGAGCCCCATGAACACCCGGCCGACGCTGGTCCGCTTGTAGCCGATCCCCGACACATTGGCCTGAATACGCTGCACGAATCCGTTGATCGCTGGTAGCTTGTCCCCCTTGAACCCTTCCGTGACCGCCCAGTTCTGGAACGAGGAGTAAGCAGACCTCGTGGTAAGATAGGGGCTGCCGGGGCCGAACGGGAACACCTCGGTGCATTCATCGAGCCAGGCGAGCACGGGATCCGCGCCGAAGATCCATTCGGTCAGAGCCTGAGAACAGGATTGGGGAATTGAGAAGTTCCGGTGCGCCACGAGCCGCGATGCACCAGCCACCACCCAGGCGAGCAGCAGATCGGCCTCCTCCCGGGCAACGCGTTGGCCAATGTTCTCGATCCGCTCCTCCTTGGGGATCGTGCGGTTGAACGGGATCACCAGCAAACGCCGCTGCACGCCGCGATCAATCCCGCCCTGGAAGGCCGGCAGGTTGTTCGTCGCGAACAGGTTTTGCGCAATCGAGCGGAACTCGATCCGGCTCTTGTAGACGTCACGCCCTTCAATGGGCTCGCCGGTCACGATCGACTTGAACGTGTCGGAAGCGACGGCCGCCGAGGAGAGCTCGTCGGTGGCGTTGAGAAGCTTCCCAACCAGCCCGATGACATGACGCTCATCGCCCATGCGCGCAGCTGGGACCGAGCAGATGGCGTTGGCTGGCAGCAGCCCGCGGGCGAGATCGAGGATCTGGCTTTTGCCGTTCTCCGCCGTCTGGCCATAGAGGATCACCGCCTTGGGCTGGATGAGATGGGTTGCATAGCCCAGAGCCGCAGCCCCGCAGACCTCGGCCAGCAATGTGACCTTCGCGTCCGCCTCCGGATCACCCAGAAATGCCCCGCCCAGCAGCTTGGCGAGCAGACTGCCCTCTGGAGGCTCCGCACAATTTCCGAGCTGCCATTGGCCCGGCAGGGTGTGCCGGCAGCGCATGAACTGGCTATGCGGCACCAGTGTCGGCGCGCCCTTGCCATCGAATTGGATGAACCCTGATGCACAGTTGATCCCGATGGGTCGGCTGCTGAAGAAGTCGGGCTCGGAACACAGCGTGGCGCATTCATTGAGGATGGAATCGATCCGGCCCTTGCCGAGCTTTACCCTTGACGGCTCCCCGCTTGGGGTCTTGTATTCTGCCCCGTCATAACGATGGACCGTAACGCGCTGCAGCCGATCGGGGACCGGTTTCCAGTGGGTGCGCTCGTAATGCCAGAAGGCCCCTTCGGCATGGACGATGCGTCCAAGCCGTTCGGTCAGATCTTCCCTCACCCGCTGGGCGAGTTCGACGTCCGATCCGATATAGACCTCTTTCGTGCCGGTCTTGCCAAAGGCATCAGGGGGCACCGCCTCAACAATCGCCATGCGCACGGCTTCTTCGCCTTCACCCTGCAGCACATCGTTGAAGTCCTGATCCTGCGGCGGGGTGGCCAGCAAGGCGATGAACCCGCGATCCTTGAGGGTCGCAAGGGCGCGTTCGACCTGCCCATCGGCCGGGCTGCCGGGGATATCCCCGTCGCGCGCAATGATCACTTCCGCGCCATCCGGCAGTGGCGCCTTTGCCATATTGCCAATGCCGAGACAGGCCCAGGTTTCCTGCCCTGTCGCCTGCGCGATAGATAGGGCGGTCTCGATGCCTTCGCACAGAATGATCGGCGCCCTGCCCGGCACCCTGACCGCTGATCGCTCAGCCCAGCCATCCACGGCCTTGTTTGTCCGTTTGGCAGGATTCACCGGCGCCTTCTCGCCAGTGGCCGTGAGATAGACCTGCTGGACGGCGAGGACCTCGCCGGCATCGTCAGTCGCAAGGCCAACCAGCGCACCATACTGGCGCATCGCTCCCTCACGGTAGCAGATCGACTGTGGCAGCGGCATCGTGATCCCGCGGCTGCGCAGATAGACCTCTGCAGGCGTTCCCTGCGCTGGGCCTGACTGCACGATGATGTTGGCGACCTTGGCTGCAAACTGTGTCGGCTCTGATGGCGGCTCGGCCGGCGGAGGCGCAGGAAGATCGACATCCACTGCGGGCACTGGCTCTGCCTTGGGCATTCTGGTTTTGGGCTTCACCGGCGCGGAAGGCGCTGGCAGGGGCACCAGCCCCAGCCAGTCATCTGCCCATGCACAGGCCACCTTGAGATCGCAGTGGTGCACATGCTGGATGAGCTCGAGTGCCCCGCCGCCCGTGGCCGCCTCGTGATCGTACCAGACACCGGGCTCAGCCCCGCCGATATTGACGCTGGTGCTGCCATTGTTGCCAAAGCGCAGTTCATCACGGGTCGAGAGCTTCTTGTTGGGCGCACCAAGCAGGTGCAATGCCAAATCCTCCATCCGCTCGCCCAGCAGGCGAGCGGTGGTGGCGATGCCGCCATGAATGACCGGACGGTGGGTTCTGTTGTTGGATGCCTCCTTCAGCATTGGACCTCCGGCTTGACGGTGCACAGGGTGGTCGGAAGTTTGGGGTGGACTTTACGCAAGGCCGCCACCCATTCGAGTTCGCAGTTCGGGAGCGTCTCGATGATCAACACATTGCGCCGGGCCAGTGCGGCCTGCTGGCTCATCTGGTCATAGACCTCGTAGACGGCCTCGCTGGCAACAATGGCGGCAACGTCAGCCTTGCGGATCAACCGGGTCAGCATCTTCTTGCCGAACGCCTTCGGCCCCAGCGCCTGGTACATGTCATCGCCGATGAGCGCGATGAATGGTTCGGCGAGAACTGCAGGCAGGGCCTCGTGGTGGTCCTTGATGCCTTGGGGCACGAAGATCATGCTGACGCCAAAGTCACGCACAGCCTGCATAATCGGCGCCAGATGCCGCCCATGTTCTTCAACCTCTGTTAGCACCGTGTCAGGCACAGTCAGAAGCGGGACTTCAACGGCCATGGACGCCTCCCCGCGCTGCGGCAAACTCGGCCGTATTGTTGAATGCCTGGGTGTTCTCGTAGGCCTCGATGTCCTCGAGGCGATAAACGACCCGGCCGCCTATCTTGAGGTAGCGTGGGCCACAGCCGGCCCAGCGCCAACGCTCGAGGGTCCGCGGGCTGATGGTCCAGCGATCAGAAAGATCACTTTGGCTAAGATGTCTGGTCGTCATGCATAGTCTCCTTGCGGGCCGTAAGGTGGGCCCGCTCGGGAGGTGCCGGTTCAGACTGGGGGATGTCGTGGCCCTGGGATGGGGATCAAATGCAGATTGTGCTGGGGGATCACTGGGGGATGGGTGGGGGATAGCAGGGGATCGAGGTGGGATAGAGTGGGATGCGGCCACTCAACACCACGCGCGATTTTACCGATTCACAGCGCGCAAATCCGTGGGATCGGGTGAGTTACTGCTGGGTGGGGATCGCGAGGCGATAAAGTCCGCGGCCATCTGACAAAATAAGCGAAGACCAGGTCGATTTTGATTTGAACAAATCGCGAAGCCTGTCGCCTTCAGACCCCACATGATCAAGCAAGTCGCGGCCGGAGCACCATGGCTGTCCCAGCATATGGGCACGGTGAAGTTGTTCTATGACGCCGGCCTGTTTTGGACCCAGCGTAAACTTGGCATCACGCATGTGCACCGAGCGGTAGTCGGCCGAATGCCCAAAGATGCCCGGACCATCCGAAGCGCGGGATGCAAGCCATTGCCGCTCAACCCGCTCCCGCTCAGTATGGCGGACCATCAGCTCCTCCACCCTGGTGACAGTCTGTTCGCGGAAGAAATAGGGGAAATGCCCTGCCTGCCCGTCCGGCAAGCTAAAGCATGCAATCGTCGCCTCACCTTGACGCAGTATCGTAACGGCATCGGATGGGTTTAGATCAAGCATGCCACTGTAGACTTGCCGCTTTGCATCGGTCGGAAGGTGCGGACCTGACGGCAATGTCACCAAAGTCTGCGAATAAACCACGATCGACAACTTCAGCCTACTTGTGGCTATCAGGTAATGCATATCCTGATCAGGCATATCCCATGCGGCCTGCAGCTCAGCGAGGGTATAAAACTCCTTGGTCAGCAAGCGCATTGGTCCATCCGCGATTCGAGAATGTTGCCACTATGTTCGCGCGTTGCGGTTTACGCAAGATTGCGCAATCACAACCATCCACGGGATTGTGATCAGCTACGCGAGCCGGACTTGGGAGTTACAGCCAGACCCAGGAACACCATCAATGCCTGATTGAGGCGGACAATGTCCTCATCTTCAATGCGGCCCACGCGTTCGCCTAATTTGGATTTGGGAACGGTGGTCACCTTGTCGACCATGATACGGCTTGCTGACTTTAGTCCGTTGCGGTCTTTTGGCTCGATGGCGAGGCGGAACAGAGGTGCATCAGTTGGATCAGTCGTCAGCGGACAGATCGTTACAGAACCGGTGCCATCGAACACGTCGTCTTGGATGATGACAACTGGCCTGGGTTTACTCGCATAATCTGCGCCGCCTGATGCTGTCCAAATCTCACCCCGTTTCATGCGTCATCCCAGTCGGAGATGGCGTCGACAAAAGCTTGGTCCTCCGCAGCATGCGCGCTCTTTGCAACAGCCAGAGCTTGCCGGTGCGCCTCGTTCTTGAAGCTGGCAGCCCGCACATCGGGAACCCAGATCTGGATTGGACGAAGCCCCATACTGCGCAAACGCGCACGATAAGCCTGAACCTTGGACTTTGATGAACGTGGAGGTGTTGTTGCTGCTGCGACCATGGTCGCCTCCTCTATCTGGTTACATGTAACCTACCATGACCGAGAATACCCCGCCACAAATTCTTTTGCCGGCAAACACCCAGAAGGTCGGTAGCATTGCGAAGTCCTGCGGGCCTCGAACCACGCCCAATCACGCAGAACTTTGAGCCGCCTTGCTTCCACAGTGCTTACAGTGGGCCACAAACGCGAAAAGCCCCCCGAAGGGAGCTGGACACCCGCAAAAACCCCTCGCTTTGAGGCCTTTCCTGTGATTCACTCGGTGCATTGGACGGAGAGTTTCGATGCACCCACGCAGCCTGTTTTCGCTGGCGGAGCACCTGGAGCGGCTGAGCAAGGACGGCGATC